>NZ_ATUD01000032.1 GCF_000420025.1 Patulibacter americanus DSM 16676 | reverse complement strand
ATCTGACCGCGCATCTTCTCGGAGATCGCCAGGCCCGCCGCGTCATCGCTGGCGCGGTTGATGCGCAGGCCCGAGGACAGGCGCTCCATGGACTTGGCGATCTTGTCGCTGGTGCCGTTGAGGTTGCGATGCGCGTTGAACGCCTCGACGTTGGTGTTGATGCGAAGGGACATGCGTCGATCTCCTTGATCGGCTTTGGTGTGTGCTGTTCCTGGAGCGACGTCCGTGTCGCCCCTGCGCACGGGTGATCGGCGGGAGCGCGCAGGACTTGAGCGGCTCCTCGTACGGGGTCGACGCGGCGATGGCCGACGCGGGCCGACGCGGCGACGGACCGCGTCGCCGGCCCGGGACCGCGGCCCCGCGAACGCGACGACGCCCCCGGGGCCAAGGCTCCGGGGGCGTCGTGGTCCTGCTGGGTGCTGGTGCTGCGGTCCTGCGGTCCTACGGGTCCTGCGGTCCTCGGGTCCTGCAGTCCTGCGGTACTGCTGGTCCTGCGGTCCTACGGGTCCTGCGGTGCTGCGGGTCCTAGGTCCTGATCACCCTTGTACTGCGGTCCTACTGGCTAGATCTAGCGCAGGAGGGACAGCACGCCCTGCGAGGCCTGGTTGGCCTGCGAAAGGATCGCCGTGCCGGCCTGCGACAGGATCTGGTTCTTGGTCAGCGAGACCATCTCCGACGCCATGTCCACGTCGCGGATACGCGACTCGGATGCCGTCAGGTTCTCCTGCGTCACCGAGAGGCTGTTCAGGGTGTGCTCCAGGCGGTTCTGCACTGCACCGAAATCGGCACGAACCTGGGACACGTCCTTGATGGCCGCATCGATGGACGAGAGGGTGATGCCCGAGAGGGTGGTAGCACCGGCAACCGAGCCGAGCTTGTCACCGAGGGAGACGAGGCTGACCGTCGTGGTCTCAGAGTCGTTCGCGCCGACCTGGAACGTAACGGTGCTGTCCGCGTTGAGGAGCTTCGTGCCGTTGAAGTCCGCACGCGTACCGATCGCACCGAGCTCCGTGGTCAGCTGGCTGACCTCGGCGTCGATGGCGGCCTTGTCGTCCGTACCAACCGTGCCGTTCTGGTACTGCACGGCCAGGGTACGAACACGCTGCAGGATGGAGTGAACCTCCGTCAGCGCACCTTCCGCCGTCTGGACGAGCGAGAC
>NZ_ATUD01000031.1 GCF_000420025.1 Patulibacter americanus DSM 16676 | reverse complement strand
CTCGACGTTGGTGTTGATGCGAAGGGACATGCGCTGATCTCCTTGATCGGCTGGGTTTGTGCTGTTCCCGAGGCGACATCCGTGTCGCCCCTTGCGCACGAGTGATCGGCGCGAGCCTGCGGAACTTGAGCCCGCTCGGCGGTCGCCTCTGCGGCCGCCGCAGACGCGGCGGCGGTCAGGTGGGCGGCGGGTCGTCGTCCCGCGGCCCGGGCCCGGACGGACGCGGGGCCCGGAACGACGCGACGCCCCCGGGGCCGAGGCTCCGGGGGCGTCGCGATGCTGCTGGGTCCTGCGGTACTGCGGGTCCTGCGGTGCTGCGGGTTCTGCGGTGCTATGGGTCCTGCGGTGCTACCGGCTAGATCTAGCGCAGGAGGGACAGCACGCCCTGCGAGGCCTGGTTGGCCTGCGAAAGGATCGCCGTACCGGCCTGCGACAGGATCTGGTTCTTGGTCAGCGACACCATCTCCGACGCCATGTCCACGTCGCGGATACGCGACTCGGACGCCGTCAGGTTCTCCTGCGTCACCGAGAGGCTGTTCAGGGTGTGCTCCAGGCGGTTCTGCACAGCACCGAAGTCGGCACGAACCTGGGACACGTCCTTGATGGCCGCATCGATGGACGAGAGCGTGATGCCCGAGAGGGTCGTCGCGCCCGAGACCGAACCCAGCTTGTCGGCGAGCGTGGCGAGGCTGACCGTGGTCGTCTCGTCGTCGTTCGCGCCAACCTGGAACGTGACCGTGGCGGTCGAACCGTTGAACAGCTTCGTGCCGTTGAAGTCGGCACGGTCGCCGATCGCGCCGAGCTCCGTGGTCAGCTGGCTGACCTCGGCGTCGATGGCCGCCTTGTCGTCGGCACCGACGGTGCCGTTCTGGTACTGGACCGCGAGCGTACGGACGCGCTGCAGGATGGAGTGGACCTCCGTCAGCGCACCTTCCGCCGTCTGGACGAGCGAGATGCCGTCCTGGGCGTTGCGCTTGGCCTGATCGAGACCACCGATCTGACCGCGCATCTTCTCGGAGATCGCCAGGCCCGCCGCGTCATCGCTGGCGCGGTTGATGCGCAGGCCCGAGGACAGGCGCTCCATGGACTTGGCGATCTTGTCGCTGGTGCCGTTGAGGTTGCGATGCGCGTTGAACGCCTCGACGTTGGTGTTGATGCGAAGGGACATGCGTCGATCTCCTTGATCGGCTTTGGTGTGTGCTGTTCCTGGAGCGACGTCCGTGTCGCCCCTGCGCACGGGTGATCGGCGGGAGCGCGCAGGACTTGAGCGGCTCCTCGTACGG
>NZ_ATUD01000030.1 GCF_000420025.1 Patulibacter americanus DSM 16676 | reverse complement strand
GGTAGTTGTGCATGCTGTTGCGTTTTGAGGGACCGGGCTGGCGCTGGTGCGTTGGTTTGTCCTTTCGGCGGTCTTTGAAAACTACACAGCGAAATAATTCCCACGGCGCTCCTTAACGACGTCGTGGGAACGGGTATCACCCCGGCTACGGTTTTATGCAAGACGTAGCTGGGATCACCGTCAAGATAGTAAGGGCACACGGTGGATGCCTTGGCACCTGGAGCCGATGAAGGACGTGGACGACTGCGATAAGCCACGGTGAGGCGTTTAACAGCCTTTGACCCGTGGATTTCCGAATGGGGAAACCCAGCGCTTGTAATTGGGCGTTACTCCCAGCTGAACACATAGGCTGGGTAGAGGTAAGCGGGGGAAGTGAAACATCTCAGTACCCCGAGGAGAGGAAATCAACCGAGACTCCCTGAGTAGTGGCGAGCGAAAAGGGATCAGCCTAAACCGTGCACGTGTAAGTGGCTACATGTTGCGTGTGCGGGGTTGTAGGACAGCGATGTCAGTCGTAGCCGGCTGGCCGAGAGTTACAAAATTTCATGGTAGGCGAAGCGCGTGGAACCGCGCACCATAGAGGGCAAACGTCCCGTAGCCGAAACTGTGGAGTCTCTCGCAGCTGTTCCTGAGTAGGTCCGCGCCCGTGAAACGCGGACTGAATCTGGGGGGACCACCCTCCAAGGCTAAGTACTTCCAGGTGACCGATAGCGGACTAGTACCGTGAGGGAAAGGTGAAAAGAACCCCGGAAGGGGAGTGAAATAGAACCTGAAACTGTGTGCCTACAAGAGGTCGGAGCAGCACTTTGTGTTGTGACGGCGTGCTTTTTGCATAACGAGCCAGCGAGTTGCTCGTATGCGGCGAGGTTAAGCGATGAGCGGAGCCGTAGCGAAAGCGAGTCCGAATAGGGCGACATAGTCGTATGCGGCAGACCCGAAACTGAGTGAGCTACCCATGGGCAGGTTGAAGCGGGGGTAAGACCTCGTGGAGGACCGAACCCACGTAAGGTGAAATTTGCGGGGATGACCTGTGGGTCGGAGTGAAAGGCTAATCAAACTCAGTGATATCTGGTTCTCTCCGAAATATATTTAGGTATAGCCTCCGGTTTATTGCGTGTCGGCTGTAGAGCTACTGTTTGGTCTAGGGGCCCTACCAGGTTACCGAAACCAGGCAAACTCCGAAGACCGATACGTCGACCCGGGGAGTCAGTTGCTGGGGGATAAACTTCAGCGTCAAAAGGGAAACAGCCCAGATCGCCGGCTAAGGTCCCTAAGTGCATGCTAAGTGGGTAACGATGTCCGAGTGCATAGACAACCAGGAGGTTGGCTTAGAGGCAGCCATCCTTGAAAGAGTGCGTAACAGCTCACTGGTCTAGTGTTCGGGCGCGGACAATTCAACGGGGCTCAAGCATGCCACCGAAGCCGCGGGCTTCACCCTAGTGGTGGAGCGGTAGGAGAGCGTTCCCATGTCCATTGAAGCGGCGGCGGAAGCCAGCCGTGGAGGCTTGGGAAGTGAGAATGCTGGCATAAGTAACGAAAGAAGAGTGAGAATCTCTTCC
>NZ_ATUD01000028.1 GCF_000420025.1 Patulibacter americanus DSM 16676 | reverse complement strand
TGCTCGGCGACGACCGCGAAGCCGCGGCCCTGCTCGCCGGCGCGGGCGGCCTCGATGGCCGCGTTGAGCGCCAGCAGGTTGGTCTGCCCGGCGATCCCGGTGATCGTGTCGACGATCCCGGAGATCCGCTCGGACTTGCGCGAGAGCTCGGACATGGCGACGGAGACGTCACCGGTGATGCCGGCCATCGCCTCGATGGCCTCCGTCGCGCTCTGCGACGCGAGGCTGCCCTCCTCGGCGGCGGTGCGCGTGGCGTCAGCGGCGGAGGACGTCTCGCGGACGGCCTCGGAGCCCTCGCCCGTGGCGGTCGACATCGCGTCGGCGACGCCGCGGGTGGACTCGGCGGTGCGGGCCTGGCGCTCGGCGCCCTGGGCGACGTCGGACACGGCGTGGGCGATCTCGCCGACGGCACGGCCGGCCTCCTCGGACGTCGACGCCATCTCCTGGGAGGACGCCGACAGCGACTGCGCGGTCTCGGCGACCTGTCCGATCATCGCCGTCAGGGAGTCGCGGGAGTCGTTGTAGCTGCCCACGGAGCTGACGGTCTTGTCGCGGATGGTGTTGACGGACTGCGCGATGTCGCCGAGCTCGTCGTTCGACCACCCCTCGATCCGCGGGGTCACCGGCTGGACGGCGTAGGTCAGGTCGCCGGCGGCGAGCCGGCCGAGGCCCTGGTCGAGCTCGGTGAGGCAGTGGTCGGCGAGCGAGACGACGCTGGCCTGGATCCGGCCGACCGTGCGCCGCATGCTGCGGGCGAAGAGCCACGCCATGACGAGGCCGGCGAGCAGGGCGCCGGCGAGCAGGGCCAGGGAGAGGGTGCGGCCCGAGGCGTAGGTGGCGCTCGCGGCGTCGTTCGTGGCCAGGGCGGCGGCGTCGAGGTCGTCCGACAGGCGCTTGGTCGTGGTCACGACCGGCTGCGCCACCGTGGCGTTCAGCGCCCGGTTGCGCTGCACGAGCGGCGGCGCACCGGCGATGCGCGCGGCGTCGGGAGCACCCTCGAGGCGGGCGGTCGAGGTCAGGAGCGCGTCGCGATCGGGCGTGTAGCCCGCGTATGCGCGGCGCACCTCCGCGACGTCGTCGCGCATCTCCGGCGCCACGCCACGCTGCAGGGCGGCGAGCCGCTTGGCGATCTCGCGGTCGTTCTCGGCGATCCGGTCGGTCGTCTGTCGGCGCTGGGCGGCGGTGCTCGTCGGGTCGACGAGCGCGAGGATCTGGGCGCTGACGTTCTGCCGGTTCTCCTGCGTGCGGGCACGGAGGACGGAGACGTCGGCCAGCGGCTCGGCGCCCCGGTAGTAGAGGTTCTCGGTGTCCTCGTTGAGCGAGGAGAGCCCGCTGAGAGCGACGATCGTGAGGACGGTCGTGATCAGCAGCAGGGTGCCGCCGAACGCGAGGAGCTTCGCGCGGATCGAGATCCGGCGAGGAGTGCGGGTCATGGGGTCTTCTTCGGTCGGATCGGTGAGAACACGCGTTCCTGGTCCACCGTAGATCGGCGTGTACCGTGTACAGCTGAGCGGGATGGACGGACGCACTAGCCCGATCGGCCGATAGGCCTAGGCGAGGCAGCCCCCCGGAAACGATTCGGGCCCCGCGATATGTCGTCGCGGGGCCCGGATCGGTGGTCCTCGGTGGGGGCGGGGAGCGCGTCGCCGCGGCCCCCCGCCGTGGCGGATCAGGACGCGGTCAGCGTGAAGCGCGCGCAGAGCGCCTCGAGCTCCTCCGCGGTGCGGGCGAGCTCCTGGGCGGAAGCGGCGACCTGCTGGGTCGAGGCGCTGGTCTCCTGCGTCGAGGCCGAGACCTGCTCGGACGACGCGGAGGACTCCTCGGCGATCGCGGCGACGTCGGAGATGTCGTCGCGGACGCGGTCGGCGCTCGCCGTGATCTGGCCCATCACGACGGCGATCTGCTCGATGCGGCCGTGGACGTCGTCGACGGAGCCCGTGATCTGGGTGAACGCCTCCTCCGTCACGGCGGACGCGGCGACGCACTCGTCGATGCTGGCGGAGCCGGAGCCGATGACCTCGACGGCGTGGGCCGTCGAACCCTGGATCTCCTGCACGAGGCCCGCGATGGAGGCCGCGGCGTCCTGGGACTCCTCGGCGAGCTTGCGGACCTGCTCGGCGACGACCGCGAA
>NZ_ATUD01000027.1 GCF_000420025.1 Patulibacter americanus DSM 16676 | reverse complement strand
GCCCGCGCCGGCGAGCAGGGCCGCGGCTTCGCGGTCGTCGCCGAGCAGGTCCGCAAGCTCGCCGAGGAGTCCCAGGACGCCGCGGCCTCCATCGCCTCACTCGTCGAGGAGATCCAGGCGGACGCCGGGCGCACGAGCGCCACGATCGGCCGCGCGAACGAGCAGATCGAGGTCTGCACCGCGACCTCCACGGAGAGCACCAAGGCGTTCTCCCGCATCACGGGCTCCGTCACCGACGTGCACGCCCGGATCGACCAGATCGCTGTCGTGATGGACGAGATCGCCCACAGCGCCGACCGCGTCCGCGAGGACGTGGCCGAGGTCGCCGCCGTCGCGGAGCAGTCCTCCGCCTCGTCCGAGCAGGTCTCGGCGTCCACCGAGGAGACGAGCGCCTCCACCCAGGAGGTCGCCGCCTCCGCCCAGGAGCTCGCCCGCACCGCGGAGGAGCTCGACCGCCTCTGCGCCGGCTTCGTGCTCACGGGCCCCGACGCCGACTGACGGCAGACCCCAGCGGGCGGCGCGCCGGAAGGCGCGCCGCCCCCCCGGTACGGGGGCGCCGGCGAGCGCGCTCGCGCCCCTGCCGGCCGGAAGACTCCGCCGGCCGACGACGACGCCCCGCGGCTCTCCGCGGGGCGTCGTCGTGGGTGGCGGGACGCGGTCGTGGTGTCACGACGTGCCGGGCCGCGGGCCGGCTGCGTCACCGAACGTCGATCCGCTGCACCTCGTGACCACGGGGGGACGCGAAGCCGCCAGTGGGATGGCGGCGATGTACGACTCGCGACCGCGCACGAACGAGACCTGGATGGTGGGCGCCAGAGGCCGTCGATGGCCGTCTCGCCGTCAGCGGGGCGGCCGAGACGTACATCGACCGCAGCCAGCGCGCTCCCTCCCCCTTGACGCCGGCCAGCCTCCGGCCGCACGGGGCCGACCGACCACCCCAACCGGCGGCCCGTCCGTCAGGCGACCCGGCTGGCCGCCGGCGATCGGGACGCGCCGGCGATCGGGGCGCAGCGGCGATCAGGGCACGGCGGCGATTAGGGCGCAGCGAGCGCGCGCCCGTCTCCCGGCGCCACGCCGAGACCACGCGCACCGTGCCGGCACATGTCCCGGGGGCATGGGATATGTCCCTCAGGACATAACGCGGCGATGCGTGTGCGATCCCCGCCCGCCGGCGTCCGCGCGGGCGGCCGGTTCGTGGCCGTTCGCGTGCCGGAGCGGCGTGCGCCGGGGCCGGCCGCGGTGCTCCCGGCGGCCCCGTGCGGCCCGGCGGCTCCGCGCGGCCTAACGGCCCCGCGCCGCCCGACGGCCCCAGGCCGCCCGACGGCCCCGCTCGGCCTGCCTCAGGCCGGGCGGTCGGCGAGCAGGCGGTCGCCCAGGAGGACGAACCGGCCGGTGGTCCGGCGGGCGCGCAGGACCGCCGCGCGGGCAGCAGCCAGGACGGCGGAGGCGTCCGTGGTGGCCGGGCCGAGGAGGACGGCGCCGACGGAGACGCGGAAGGTGGGGCCGTCGTCACGGGCGACGACGGAGCCGCGCTCGATGGCGCGGGCGAAGCGGTCGGCGACGGCGCGGGCGTCGTCCCGGGCGACCTGCGGGCGCAGCAGCGCCCACCGGCGCGGCTCGAGCGCCGCAGCCAGGTCGAGCGGGCCACGGACGGCCGTGAACGCCTCGCGGATCGCCTGCTGGCGGCCGCGGCGGGCGGAGGTGCCCGGCGCCGGTTGCGGAACGGAGGCCAGGTCACCGAGGTCGAGGGTCAGGAGGACGGCGGTCTCGCCGAAGTGGCGGCCCCGCAGCATCTGGCGCTCGAGCGCGACGGCGAAGCGGGCCGGATCCCACAGCTCGTGGACGGGCGGCAGGTCGCGACCCACGACGTTCGAGACGTCGACGCCCTGGATGACGATGCGGTCCCGGCCGACCCGGGTGACGGAGAAGAGGCCGCGGCGGACCTCGCCATGGGCGGTGACGTAGCGGCGCTCGAGGCGGTACTGCGGGATCGTGCCGAGCAGCAGCGAGCGCTCGAGCTCGAACGTCGGGGGGACCTCGTCCGGCAGGCTCAGCGCGTGGACCGTCGTGGCCAGGAGGTCGTCGCGGGTGCTGGCGAACATGCGACAGCACGCAGCGTTGACCTCGAGGAGTCGACCCGTGGTGTCGCAGACCGCCAGGCTCACGGGGAGCTCGTCGAAGATGGTCTCCACCGCGCCGTTGAGCGCGGCGAACGCCGTGCTCCAGCGCGCGGCCGGGGTCTCCGCCGCCGCATCGAGAACGGGTTCCGTCCCCGTGGACGCGCCGCCGGGAGCGGCGCCCTCGGCGTGTGCGGCCGCCGACGCGTCGGCGATGCAGCCCGCGGCGACGGCGCCGTCGACGACGGCCCCGGGCGGGACGAGAGGTTGGGCGGGGTGGTCGAACACGGCGGGGATCCTGCGCGTCCGGAGCGGACGACCGGGTGATCGGCCGGAGCGGGCCGGGGACGCGCACGAACGGACCACCGTCGTAGGCGGCGAGGAACGGCGGAGCGGCCTGCTCGACCCGGTACTCGCGCGACCCCGGCCCCCTGAGCGCCCATGCGCCGTCTGGACACCCGTTTGACACCGGTTCAAAGGTGCCCCGGTTACGCCGATCAGCGGGGCGTCAACCCCTCGGAACACCAGGACCCCACATGTCACTCCGCAACCGCCGCATCAGCCTGAAGATGAAGCTCTTCGGGCTGAGCGGCATCCTCCTCGCCTTCACGGCGCTGATCGCCCTCGTAGGCATCCGCTCGCTGAGCGGCGTCAACGACGACGCCCGCGCCATGTACGACCAGGGTGCCGCCCCGCTCGCCGACATCTCGGCGCTGCGCTCCCGCACGAACGACAACCGCCGCCTCGTCGCCGGCCTGCTGCTCGGCACCGCCGACCCCGGCTACACCGCCGAGAACCGCAAGACGGACCTCGAGACGATCGCCGAGAACGACGCGGAGATCAAGCAGCGCCTCGGGCGGCTCGAGACGTCGGTCAAGGACCCCAAGCTCCGCCAGCGCCTCACCGGCCTGGAGGAGGGCTACGCCACCTACCTGCCCGCCCGTGACGCGGTCCTGAAGCAGATCACGGCCGCCAACACGTCGAACGGCCCCGCCACGCAGGAGACCGTCCGGCAGTTCGGCGTCGTGGCCGCAGCCAACCGCGAGCTCAACGGCGAGCCGTACAGGCTCATCAAGGTGAACAACCGCGCGTTCTCCGAGGAGGTCGCCGCCTGGGCGAAGAACCGCAGCGTCCAGGCCCAGGACACGTTCACCTCGTCGCGGACGACGTCGATCATCCTCCTGGTCCTCGCGCTCATCGCGGGCTTCGCGATCGCGTTCTTCGTCGCCCGCGGCATCACCCGCATCGTCGGCGAGATCCTGGGGCGCGTCCGCTCGCTCGGGGACAACTGCCTGACCGACCTCCAGATCGGCCTGACCAAGATGTCCGAGGGCGACCTGACGCACGCCACGACCCCCGTGACGAAGCCGATCGAGCGCTTCCCGAACGACGAGCTCGGCGACATCGCCCAGGCCATCAACGACATGCGCCTGAAGGCCGGCGCCTCCATCGAGGGCTACAACGCCAGCCGCCAGTCGCTGACGGGCATGATCGACCAGGTCGCGCAGACGGCGCAGACGCTGTCGGCGTCGTCGCAGCAGATGGCGTCGACCTCCGAGGAGGCCGGGCGCGCCGTCGGCGAGATCGCCCACGCCGTGTCCGACGTCGCCCAGGGCGCCGAGCGCCAGGCCCGCACCGCCGAGTCCACCCGCACGGTCGCCGACGAGATGTCGACCGCCACGACGCAGGGCTCCGAGGCTGTGCAGCAGACGGCCTCGGCCGCCGAGGCCGCGCGCGCCGCCGCCCTCGAGGGCCAGACGGCCGCCGGGCGCTCCGCCGCCGCGATGACCGAGATGAACCAGGTCTCGGCCGGCACGATCGCCGCGATGGAGGAGCTCGGCGAGAAGTCCGAGCGCATCGGCGGCATCGTCGACACGATCACCGGCATCGCCGGCCAGACGAACCTCCTCGCGCTGAACGCCGCGATCGAGGCCGCCCGCGCCGGCGAGCA
>NZ_ATUD01000026.1 GCF_000420025.1 Patulibacter americanus DSM 16676 | reverse complement strand
CGGTGGTGCCGGTGCGGTGGGATGCCCACCTGCCCCGGTCTGGTGCTGCGTGCGGCCGCCGGCGGGCGGCCGGCGGATCAGCCGAGGATGCGGTCGATCTCGGCGTTCAGGCGCGGCTTCGGCATGGCGCCGACGATCTGGCCGGCGGGCGCGCCGTTCTTGAAGACGATCATCGTCGGGATCGACATGATCCCGTACTTCGCGGCCGTCTGCTGGTTGTCGTCCGTGTTGAGCTTGACGACGCGGACGTCGCTGCGCTCGGAGTCGATCTCCTCCAGCACGGGGCTGACCGCGCGGCACGGACCGCACCAGGGGGCCCAGAAGTCGACGATCGTGGCCTGGTCGCTCTCGATGACCTCGGCCTGGAAGTTGGTGTCGGTGACGTCCGTCGCCATGTGATGCTCCTCGTAGGGACCCTGTGCGGTGCGCCGGCCCTCCGGCCGGTGCGCCCTCGTACAGGCACTATACAAAATGAAGTACGCCGGGTTCAACGCACGCCGCCCGGGCCCGTTGACGGGATCGGCGGGGCGCGTGGCGGCTCGCCGGGGCAGGCCGCAGGACGCCCGGCCAGGCTACCGGCCGGGGCTGCGCACGGAGGAGGATTCGCCCGACGTGGACGGATCGGCGGGCACGGCGCCCGTGCCCCCCGCGCGCTCGGCCGCCCGCGGGATCGCTCCTCCCGCACCCTCGCCCGCCGGCGGCGTGGGTAGGGTCGCCCGCCAGCGCGAGCGGCGCAGGGCCGGCACGAGGACGACGGCCTCGCGCGCGATCCGCCAGTTCATCTTCGACGTGCCCGCCGTGCGGTCGCGGAAGACGATCGGCACCTCGACCACGCGGTAGCCCGAGCGCACCGCCCGCCAGGTCAGCTCGACCTGGAACGCGTAGCCCACGGACCGCACGGTCGAGAGCTCGATGGTGCGCAGGACGTCGGCGCGGAAGCACTTGAAGCCGCCCGTGAGGTCGCGGACCTTCAGGCCGAGCGTGCGCCGCGCGTACCAGGAGCCCCCGCGCGAGATGATCCGCCGTACCAGGCCCCAGTCGCTGACCCCGCCGCCGGGGACGTAGCGCGAGCCGAGGGCGACGTCGGCGCCGTCCCGGACGGCGCCGAGGAGCTTCGCGAGGTCGCGCGGATCGTGGGAGAGGTCGGCGTCCATCTCCATCACGTGGGTCGCACCGGCCGAGAGCGCGACGTCGAAGCCGGCGAGGTACGCCGGCCCCAGGCCCGTCGGGCGCTCGCGGTGCAGGACGACGACCTCGTCGGGGTGCTCCGCCGCCAGCCGGTCGGCGAGCTCGCCCGTGCCGTCGGGTGAGCGGTCGTCGACGACGAGGATGCGGAAGCCCTCGGGGGCCGCCTCCCGGAGGACCTCCTGCGCGAGGCCGACGACCCGCGTGACGTTCTCCGCCTCGTTGAACGTCGGGATGACGACCCACGGGACGTGGGAGGACGCTGCCATGGGCGCACACGCTAGAGGGTGGGGGGCCGAGGACGCGCCCTCGCGGTCCGGGGTGACGTGCGCACCCCGGGAGCCGTCCTCCGGGGTGCTCACCCGAGCAGCGCCGGCAGCAGCTCGTCGGCGACGACGCGATCGACCCGGGCGGCGCCGAAGCGCTCGTCGAGGATCCGGCGCGCGCGGGCCGCGTCGTCGGCCTCGGCGCGGCGCGGCGCGTCGAGGGCCCCGCGCAGGGCGGCGGCCAGCGCGGGCGCGTCGTCCGGGTCGTCGACCACCAGGCGCGGCGTGGTCGCCCGCAGCACGCCGAGCGCGACGTACGCGCCGGGGGCGGTCGTCGTCACGAGCCGGCATCCGGCGGCCAGGGCCTCGAGCTGCACCAGCCCGTGGTCCTCGCGGCGCGGGGCGATCAGGAAGGTCCGGGCGCGGCGCAGCAGCGCCACGAACGCGTCGCGCGGCATCGCGGGGGTGTGGCGGACGCCGGGCGGCACCCCCTCGGGACCCGCGGCCTCGGCGACGCCCGCGCGGGTGCCGCCGCAGATCACGAGCTCCTCGCCGTCGCGGCGGCCGATCCGCCAGGCGGCCAGCACCCGGTCGAGGCCCTTCTTGTGCGGGTCCGCGGCGTAGGTCACCGCGGCGACGTCGCGCGCGCCCCACGGCACCGGCTCCGGGCCGATGTCGACGGGCGGCGGGACGACGACGGCACCGGGCCGCGGACGCGGGACCTCGGCCAGCGCCTCGGCCGACTGGGGCACGAGCAGCGGGCAGCTCCGCAGAAGCAGCTGCTCGCGGGGGCGCTGCCACGCGCCGTGGTGGCCGGGGCGGTTGGCCGCCATCGCCGCGTCGATGCGCACGGAGCCGGGGCGCGGCCAGAGCAGGGCGGCGCCCATGCTGCCGTAGAGGACCGCGCGCGGCCGGTGGGCGCGCAGGCCGTCCTCCGCCACCCGCCGGGCCGCGTGCGCCCAGGCGAGGTCGGTCAGCGCCATCGTCCTCACCGCGCGGGGGGCGCTCGGGCGGACGAGCACCACGCGGGCGCCGGCCCGCTCGAGGGAGCCGGCGAGGGCGTCGTCGACCTCGCGCAGCCCCTGGGTCGATCCGAGCGAGACGAACAGCACGTCGGCAGGTAGGCCCTCGCCGCCGCGCAGCCGTCGCAGTCCCACCACGCTAGACGCCCGCCGTGGACTGCCGCTTGTGCTCCGGGCGGTCGCGGCGCAGGCCCGGCATGCGGATGAGCTTGAGGGGCTGGGTGGGGCCGGTGCGCTCCACGCGGAACTCGACGCCGTCGCGCTCCTCGATCGCCTGCACGGCGTGCTCCTGCTTGCGCCAGGCGAGCGCCCAGATCAGCAGGAACCCCGTCGCCACGCCCGCGACCTGCGGGAACCAGATCGACGCGACGCCGGAGAGGATCGTCACGAGGAACAGCGGCCACAGGCGGTTGACCATCGTGAGGACGGGCCGCGGCTCCTCCAGCTCGTTCGCGGCCCGCGCCTGGGCCAGGACCCGGGCGATCTGCGGGTTCGCGGCCTCCATCCGGCCCGTGTGGATGCCGATGCCGGCGGCGATGACCCACCAGCCGGCCGAGATCAGGGCCGGGGTCGGTTCGCCCTTGATCTGCGCGTAGAGGACGACGAGCAGGCCCAGGACGGTCGCGGAGGCGCCGGAGAGGAAGACCGTCGTGTGCAGCAGCTGCCGGAAGGTCACGAGCGCAGGAGCTCCCGCAGCAGGTCGCGCACGCCGTCGGTGCCGGGCACGGAGCCGTCGGCGGCCTCGGCGACGACGGCGGGCGAGCCGGGGTCGGCCGCCGCGACGCAGACCGCGTGCGTGATCGCCCCCTCGGCGCGCAGGGCGCGTAGGCCCGCAAAGCCGTCGATGTCGGTGCGGTCGTCGCCGGCGAAGAGCCCGCCGTCGAGGTCACGGCCCTCGAGCACCCAGCGGACGGCGGCGCCCTTGTCGAACGGCACGGCCGGGCGCAGCTCGAGGACCATGCGGCCGCGGTGCAGCCTGAGGCCCTCCGCCTCGGCGCGGGTCCCGAGCTCGGCGACGAGCGCGTCGGCGCGGTCCTCGTCGCGCGCGCCGCGCCAGTGCAGCGCCTGGATCGGGCCCTTGTCCTCGATCCACACGCCGAGCTCGCGTGCCTCCGGGCTGTCGTCGAGCAGGGCGCCGGCCAGCGCGCGGACGCGGTCCTCCCACTCCGCCACCTCGGGCCGCACTCGGGGGGCGTCCTCGCCGGGCGAGAGCGCCTCGATGCCGTGGTTGCCCACGTACTCCAGCCCGTCGAGGCCGACGATCGCCCGGGCGTCGAGCGTGCGCCGCCCCGTGACGCAGCCGACGAGCCCGTAGCGGCCCGCCAGCTCCTCCAGCAGGTCGCGTGTCTCGTCCGGGACCTTGGTCTCCGACGCGTGTTGCGTGATGGGGGCGAGGGTCCCGTCGACGTCGAAGAGGAGGGCGCTGCGGGCGGGCGCCGCACGCAGGGGGGCGACGAGGTCGCCGAGCCGGGCGTCGATCACGCGACCTAGTATGGCGCGGGTGGACCGGCGCCGGACCCTCGCGATCACCGGCATCGGCACCCTGGCCGGCGTCTTCAGCGGCCTGTTCGGCGTCGGGGGCGGCGTCGTCATGGTGCCCCTGCTCATCCTGGTGCTACGGATGGACGAGCGGCGCGCGACGAGCACGTCGCTCGGCGCGATCGTCCTGATCGCGAGCGCGGCCGCCCTGACGCAGGGCGCCTACGGCCAGCTGCACCTCGTCGAGGCCGCACTCGTCGGGGTGCCCGCGCTCGCCGGCGTGGTGCTCGGCACCTGGCTCCAGCAGCGGATCCCGGCGCGCCGGGTGTCGCTCATCTTCGCCGTGCTGCTCGTAGCGGTGGCGATCTCGATGGTGCTCTCCGGCGACACGGGCGACGGCTCCGGCGCGGTGTCCCGGGACGCGGGCCACGTCCTGCTCGGGGGCGCCTTCGGGCTGGCCGCGGGCGTCGTCTCGGGCCTCCTGGGCGTGGGCGGCGGCACCCTGTTCGTCCCCGGGCTGGTCTTCGTCCTGGGCCTGGGCCACGTCGAGGCGGAGGCCACGTCGCTCCTGGCGATGATCCCGATGTCGTTGCTGGGCGCCTGGCGTCAGCACCGCTACGGCAACCTCGAGCTGCGCACCTCGGTGACGCTCGGCCTCGTCGCGATCCCCGGGGCGCTGCTCGGCGTGGTGCTCGCGAACGCGCTCCCCGTGCGGGTCCTGCAGGTCGGCTTCGCGCTGCTGCTGCTCTACGTCGCGCAGCGGCTGGCGCGGCGCGGGCTCGCGAAGGACTGAGGGGCCCGGCGCTCTAGGCGATGGCGGCGGTGAGGAGGTCGGCGTGGGCGCCCAGGGCGGTGCGGAGGCGGCGGCGGAGGGTGCCGGCGATCTGGCAGACGCGGGACTCGGAGACGCCGAGGAGGTCGCCGATCTCGCGGAGGCGGCGGCCTTCGACGTAGAGCATGAGCGCGACCTGGCGCTCGCGCTCGGGGAGCTG
>NZ_ATUD01000025.1 GCF_000420025.1 Patulibacter americanus DSM 16676 | reverse complement strand
ACCAGCGGGGTGAGGAGGAACACGAGCTCGTCGCGGACCGACCGGTCACCCGAGGCCTGGTAGCGCTCCCACATGGCGAGCAGCTGCTCGGAGGTGAGGCGGCGGGAGGTGCGGGTGCGGGTGGCGGTCATGGCGGCGGTTCCGGGGAGAGGATGAAGAGGGCGCTGCGGGGAGAGGACACCGTCCTCTTCGCTGCTGATGTCCACCCATCGGGGGATCTCGCCTCCCCCTCAACACCGTCTGGCCGTTCGACCCATACGTTCACCGTACTGACCCTGGACTGATACCGAATACACCGTTATCCACGGGGTTTTGGGGCTTGGAAGCGGGTCACGCTGTACGACTTCCCCGCCGTTTCGCAACGCCGCGATCCGGCCCGGGGCGCCGGATGGCGTCATCCGATCGGGGGATGGCGAGCGGAGCGGCCGGGGGCGGGAGACACCGAGCGAGCCGCCCGCCCTGCACCGCTCAGGCGATCGACGGCTTCCGGGCCCGCATCGGCACGAGCCCGTTGGGCTGGCGCGGCATCAGGACGACCTCGCAGAAGCCGGCTTCCTTCATCCACCCCGCCACGCGCTCGGGCTCGACGGTGTCCCCCGCCCACAGGATCGCCCGCAGCCGGGCGGTGACCGCGCCCTCGTCGTCGCCGGCGCTGCCGAGGGACGCGTTCACGACGTACCCGCCCGGCCGCAACGCGCGGTGGACGGTCGCCAACGCGCCGGGCAGGAGGTCGGGGCCGAGGAAGTTCCCCGGCAGCCACACGAGGTCGAACTCCTCGTGGGCGTCCAGATCCTCGATGCGCGTGCCGCGCACGTGGACGCGGTCGGCCAGGCCGGCGTCGGCGACGTTGCGTTCGGCGAGGTGCCGCGCCGCGTCGAGGGGCTCGAGCGCGACTGCCCGCAGCGCCGGGTGCCGCCGGCAGAGCTCGAGCGTCACCGCGCCCACGCCGGCGCCGACGTCCAGGAACGCGCCGCGGCCGGAGTCCAACCGCTTGCCCAGGCCGGTCATCCACGGCAGCACGTCCCGCTCGAGCGTCTCGATGGCGCCCGCCGACATCGTGCCCTGCGCGTCGAGGATCCGCTCGTCCGCGTGCGCCCAGCCCGTCCGCGCCGCTCCGCGGGTGGCGGCGTCGAAGAACGCCGCCATCTGCAGCAGCCCTGCGCGGGTCTCCGCCTGCACGTAGCGCCCCGCCGGCCCGTCGGTCAGGGCGACGAGGGCCGGCGCACCGACGAACCCGCCGTCGGTGCGCCGGGCCAGGCCGGCAGCGACCAGCGCCTCGGCGAGCGCCGCGGCGAGCGGGACCGGGAGGCCCGCCCCGCTCGCCAGGGCCTCCGCGCCGGTCGGTTCCCGCAGCCGCGCGGGCACGCCCAGCTCGATCGCGACGCCGACCGCGGTCGCGGTCCAGGCGGCCGCCGACAGCGCGGCCAGCCGCTCCCGGACGTCTCCGTCGCTCACGCGGCCGCCTCGGCCGGCGTCGCGGCCCGGTCGCGGGCCAGGAACGCCAGGAGCGCGTCGTTGACCTCGGCGGCGTGCGTCCAAAGCATGCCGTGCGGGGCGCCCGCGATCTCGACGACCTCGCAGTCGGCGACGAACTCGGGGAGCCGGCGAGCGGTGGCCTCGATCGGCAGGAGCCGGTCGGCGTCCCCGTGGATGGCGAGCGTGGGGCTGTCGATCTTGGCCAGGTCGGCGCGGAAGTCGTCGATCCACGTGGGCGGGCACGCCGCGGTGCCGACCGACGAGGCGCCGGCGGCCACGTTCCAGCTGTCGCGCACGACCTCCTCGCTGATGCGCGAGCCGAGCGTCTCGTCGAGGTTGTAGAAGTCGGCGTAGAACCCCGTTAGGTACGCCAGCCGGTCGTCGCGGATCGCCTGCACGCCGGCGTCGATGTCGGCGCGCGCGAAGACGCCCTCCGGGTTGTCGTCCGTCTTGAGCAGGTACGGGGGGACGGCGCCCATGAACACCGCGCGACCCACGCGGCCGGAGCCGTAGGTGCCGAGGTAGCGGGCGACCTCGCCGCCGCCCATGGAGAACCCGCCGAGGACGACGTCCTGCAGGTCGAGCTCGGTCATGAGCCGGTCCAGGTCGGCCGCGAAGGTGTCGTAGTCGTAGCCGGTGCTCGGCTGGCTGGACTGTCCGAACCCGCGACGGTCGTACGTGATGACGCGGTAGCCGGCGTCGAGCAGCGCGAACGCCTGCTTCTCCCACGAGCGACCGCTGAGCGGGAACCCGTGGACGAGCACGACCGGCCGGCCGGAGCCGACGTCCTCGTAGTGGATGGTGATGGGGGCCGAGTTTTCCTGGCCCACCTGGATCTGGGGCATGAGCGACGCTCCTGTGGTCTCCGTACGGCGGTCGCCGTGCGTGGTGTCGGGAGCAGCTTCCGTCCGCACCGCCCCACAGGAATCAGGGACTCCCCAGTCCGGCCCCCTAGTTCGGGCCCGCGGCCGGTTAGGCTCGCCGCATGCCCGCCCACGCCCTCCAAGCTCGCCGACCGGCGCTCCGTGGACGTGCCGCCGAGAGCGCCACGCTCGACCGGGCCCTCGCCACTGTTCGGGCCGGCCGGAGCGCCGTGCTGGTGCTCCGCGGCGAGGCCGGGATCGGCAAGTCCGCGCTGATCGAGCACGTCGCCGAACGGGCGACGGGATGCCGGGTGCTGCGCATGGCGGGAATCGAGTCCGAGATGGAGCTCCCGTTCGCGAGCCTCCACGGGCTGTGCGCCCCGCTCCTGGGCGGCATCGACGCGCTACCCGAGCCGCAGCGCGACGCGCTCGCGGCCGCGTTCGGACAGCGGTCGGGGGCCTCGCCGGACCGGCTCGTCCTCGGCCTCGCGCTGCTCGGTCTGCTGTCGATGGCGGCCGAGCAGGGCCCGCTCGTCTGCCTCGTCGACGACGCGCACTGGCTCGACGCGTCCTCGGCGCAGGTCCTCGGCCTGGTGGCCCGGCGCATCCGCGACGTGCCGGTCGGGCTGCTCTTCGCCGAACGCACCGGCGTCGAGCGGGACGCGCTGGCCGGGTTGCCGACCCTGCAGGTCGGGGGCCTGGGCGACGCGGACGCGCGGGCGCTGCTGGCGACCGCAGCCGCGTGCCCGCTGGACGAGCGCATCCGCGACCGGATCGTCGCCGAGACGCACGGCAACCCGCTGGCGCTGCTCGAGCTGCCGCGCGGTCTGGCCGCCAGCGCGATGGACGGCGGCTTCGGGCCCGGCGTGCCGCTGCCGAGCCGCATCGAGGCGAGCTTCCGCCGGCAGGTCGGGGCGCTGCCGCCGGAGACGCAGCGGCTGCTGCTCGTGGCCGCCGCCGAGCCGATCGGCGACCCGACGCTGCTGTGGCGGGCGCTGGCGGAGCTCGAGATCCCGGTCGACGCGGCGGAGCCCGCCGAGGCCGGCGGCCTGCTGCAGACCGGCGCACGGGTGACGTTCCGCCACCCGCTGCTGCGGTCGGCGGTCTACCGTGCCGCCCCGCCGGACCGGCGGCGTGCCGCGCACCGCGCGCTTGCCGACGTCACCGACCCGCAGGTCGACCCCGATCGCCGCGCGTGGCATCGGGCCCAGGCCACGCTGGGACCCGACGAGGCGGTCGCCGAGGAGCTCGAGCGGGCGGCCGATCGCGCGCAGGTCCGTGGGGGCTTCCCGGCGGCCGCAGCGTTCCTCGAGCGGGCGACCGCGCTGACGCTCGACCCGGGCCGGCGCGCCGAGCGGGCCCTCGCGAGCGCCCAGGCGAAGTTCGCGGCGGGGGCCTTCGACGACGCCATCGACCTGCTCGGGCTGGCCGGGTCGTCCGGAGGCCTCGACCCGCTCGGCACCGCCCAGGCGGCCCTTCTCCGGGGCCAGGTCGCGTTCGTCGCGGGACGCATCAGCGACGCGGTCCCGCTGCTCATCGAGGCCGCGGAGCGCCTGCGGCCGGTGGATCCGGCGCGGGCGCGGGACACGTACCTCGAGGCCTTCCACGCAGCGTTCGCGGCCGGCCGGTTCCGGCACGGCGGGGGCCCGCGCGCGGTCGCGGTGGCCGCCCGTGGCCTCCCGCCGGCCGACGGCCGGGTTGGTCCGCCGGAGCTCCTGCTCGACGGCATGGCGGTCATGCACGGCGGCTTCGGCGGCCTCGGCGGCTCCGGCGGCCTCGGCGGGTACGTCGCCGGCGCGCCGCTCGTCGGCACCGCGCTGGCGGGGTTCCGTGCCCAGGAGCTCCCGCTCCGCCAGGAGCTGGACTGGCTGCCCGTCGCCTGCCGGATGGCGATGAACGTCTTCGACTTCGAGAGCTGGGACGTGCTGTCGGCGCGGCTCGTCGAGCGGTCCCGCGAGGCCGGCGCGATCGCCGTGCTGCCGATCGCTCTGGTGCTCCGGCTCCTGAACCGGTTGTTCGCCGGGGAGTTCGACGTCACGGCGGCGTTGAACGCGGAGGTCGAGGCCGTGAGCGACGCGACGGGGCGGCGGATCATGGCGTCGTACGGAACCGTCGCGCTCGCCCCGTGGTCCGGCCGCGAGCAGGCGACCGAGGCGGCGATCGAGCTGGCCCGGGAGCAGATCGTCGCCCACGGCTCGGGACAGCTCCTGACGACGACGCAGTGGGCGCGGGCGGTGCTGTTCAACGGCCTCGGCCGGTTCGAAGAGGCCCTGGAGGCCGCGGAACAGACACGGGAGTACCCGGAGGAGCTCGGCCTCTCGACGTGGGCGCTCGTCGAGCTGATCGAGGCCGCCGCACTCAGCGGCGACGAGGCGCGCGCGGCGGCGGGTCTCGCCGAGCTGGTGCCGCTGACCCAGGCCAGTGGCACCGACTGGGCGCTGGGCACGGAGGCGCGGACGCGGGCGCTCGTCGAGCACGACGCCGCCGAGGGGCTCCTGCACGAGTCGCTCACCCGGCTGCGCCGGACCGGGATGCGGGTCGGTCTCGCCCGCACGCACCTGCACCTCGGGGAGTGGCTGCGCCGCGAGAACCGGCGCCTCGACGCGCGCGAGCACCTGCGCACGGCCCAGGAGATGTTCGCGGCGATGGGAGGAGCGGCCTTCGCCGACCGCGCCGGCCGGTCGCTGCTGGCCACGGGCGAGAAAGCGCGCCGGCGCACGGACGACACGCGCGGGGAGCTGACGGCGCAGGAGGCGCAGATCGCCGAGCTCGCCCGCCAGGGCCTCTCGAACCCGGAGATCGGCGCGCGGCTCTTCATCAGCCCGCGCACGGCGGAGTACCACCTGAGCAAGGTCTTCTCCAAGCTCGAGATCACCTCGCGGACCCAGCTCGAGCAGGCGCTGCCGACGGCGGCGCGCGGGTAGCGACCGGCGCAATCACGGGTCCCCAGGGACTCCCTGGTCGATGCCCTGGTCTGCGCCCCGAGGTCTTGACCGACCGTGAGGAGCGGCGCATCCTCGGCCCGGCGTGCCACCCGGCACCGCCCCACCCGACCGAAGGACCGCCATGCGATCCCCCGTAGTCCCCGACGTCGTCCAGACGCTCCTGCGTGCCGTCGAGGCCCGCGACCTGGAGACGGTCCACGCCGCCTTCACCCCCGACGCCGCGATCGCCGACGAGGGCGAGGTCGTCCACGGCCCCGCGGGCGTCGAGCGCTGGGCCACGCGCGCCATGGGTTACGGCCTGGCGTTCGTCGTCGACGCCGTGTCCTCCGCCCCCGACGAGACCGACGACGACACCGTCGTCACCACGACGACCACGGGCGACTTCGCCGGCAGCCCGCTCGTCTTCCGCTGGTACTTCGCGTTCGACGAGGACCGGATCTCGTCCCTGCGGATCGAGATCTGAGGGCATCCTGGTCGTGACCGTCACTCCGCGGCGGTCACGACCGCACTCACCGCACGATGTAGGTGGCGGAGCTGCCCGTGTAGCGGTCCACCAGAGTCGGCGGCCCGCCGTCCAGCGGGAGCCTCGCGACGGGGATCGTCTCCGGGTTCGCGTGCCCATTCTCAAGCCGCCCGGGTAACGCGACGGGGCCGCTCTCGCGGCCCCGCTGACCCGTCATGTCATCGCGCGGTCAAGCCGGCGGCACCCTCGGTGCCACCGGCTTGACGGGGCAGCTCAACCGCAGCCCGTGTTGTTGCCGCAGCTGGAGCACGTGTAGCACGCGCCGGTGCGCTGCATCATGCCGCCGCAGTCACCGCAGACCGGGCCGAGCTCGATGTCCGGGCCCGAGGCCTGGACGCGGGCCGGGACGACCGGCGGCGTGTCCGTCGCCGCGTTCATCGGGGCCTGCTTGCTCGACGGCGGGGTCACCGTGCCGGCGGAGCCCGTGACGGCCGGCGACGAGGCGCTGACCTGCGGGGCGGCCGGGCGGGCCGTGTCGCCGCCACCGTTGCTGGACGCGGCGTCCTGCGCCTGCTGGCGGTTGCGGACGACGTCGGTCCGAATGCCGAGCTCCTCCTGGATGTCGGCGTCCAGGAACCGGCTCGCGAGCCAGCGCATGAAGTAGTCCGGCATCGACTTGGCGAACGGGATCTCGGGGTTCGTGGTGATCCCCTCCGGCTCGAAGCGCATGTACGCGAACTTGCGCACGAGCGTCTCGAGGGGGACGCCGTACTGCAGCGCGATCGAGACCGAGGTCGCGAAGGAGTTCATCATGCCGCGGACGGCCGAGCCCTCCTTGCCGATGTCGGTCAGGAAGATCTCGCCGACGGTGCCGTCCTCGTACTTGCCGGCGGTGATGTAGCCCTCGTGGCCGCCGATGGAGAACTTGTGCGTGATGGACTGACGCTCGCGCGGCATCCGGCGACGCTGCGGGCCGAGCTCGGCCCGCAGGCGCGTCTCGGTCTCCGCGACGGCCTTGCCGACGGCCTTCGCGACGAGCTGCTCGACCTCGTCAGCGGCCACGACGTCGTCGTCGTTCTGCGCGTCCGTACGCAGCGCCTGCGCCGTCTTGGAGCCGTCGCGGTAGATCGCGAGGGCCTTCACGCCCAGGCGCCAGGCCTCGGTGTAGGCCTCGGCGATGTCCTCGACGGTCGCCGTCTTGGGCATGTTGACCGTCTTGGAGATCGCGCCGGAGAGGAACGGCTGCGTGGCACCCATCATCTTGATGTGGCCCATGTGCGAGATCGCGCGCTCGCCGACCGCCACGTCGAAGACGGAGAGGTGCTCGTCCTTCAGGCCCGGCGCGCCGATGATCGTGCCGTGCTCGTTGGTCCAGGCGATGATCTGGTCGACCTCCTCCGGGGAGTAGCCGAGCTCCTTCAGCGCCAGCGGCACCGTGCGGTTGACGATGACCATGTTGCCGCCGCCGACGAGCTCCTTGTACTTCACGAGCGAGAAGTCCGGCTCGATGCCGGTCGTGTCGCAGTCCATGAGGAAGGAGATCGTGCCGGTCGGCGCCAGGACGGTCGCCTGGGCGTTGCGGTAGCCGTGGAGCTCGCCGAGCTCGACGGCCTCCTCCCAGGAGCGCTGGGCGGCCTGCAGCAGCGGCTTGTCGCCGGCGTCGATCTGATCGATCTCGTAGGCGGCGTCGCGGTGCATCCGCATGACCGCGTTGTGCGGCTCGCGGTTCTCCTCGTACGCCTCGAACGGGCCGATGGCGGCGGCGATCTCGGCGGAGCGGCGGTACGCGCGGCCCGTCATGAGCGCGGTGATCGCGGCGGCGGTCGCGCGGCCGTGATCGGAGTCGTAGGGCATGCCCTTCGACATCAGGAGCGCGCCGAGGTTGGCGTAGCCCAGGCCGAGCTGGCGGAAGCGACGGGCGTTCTCGCCGATCTGCTCCGTCGGGTAGCTCGACGGCCCGACGATGATCTCCTGCGCGAGCAGGAGCACGTCGACGGTGTGCTCGAACGTGTCGACGTCGAACGTGCCGTCGGGGCGACGGAACTTCATGAGGTTGATCGACGCGAGGTTGCAGGCCGAGTCGTCGACGTGCATGTACTCCGAGCACGGGTTGGACGCGTTGATGCGGCCCGAGTTCGGCGACGTGTGCCAGCGGTTGATCGTCGTGTCGTACTGGATGCCCGGATCGGCGCAGCGCCAGGCGGCCTTCGCGATCTCGCTCATGAGCTCGCGGGCGGGGTACTTCGGCGTCTTGATGTCCTGCGCGACGGGGTTGCGCGGGGTGGTCTGCCAGTCCTCGCCGTCCACGACGGCCTGCATGAACTCGTCCGAGACACGGACGGAGTTGTTCGCGTTCTGGTACTGGATCGAGGTGAAGCCGTCACCGTCGATGGACATGTCGAAGCCGGCCTTGGCCAGGGCCTCGGCCTTGTCCTCCTCCTTCGCCTTGCACTGCACGAACTCGAGGATGTCCGGGTGGTCGACGTCGAGGACGACCATCTTGGCCGCGCGGCGGGTCTTGCCGCCGGACTTGATCGTGCCGGCCCAAGAGTCGGCGCCACGCATGAAGGAGACGGGGCCCGAGGCGGTGCCGCCCTTCGAGAGCGGCTCCATCGACCCGCGGATGTTCGACAGGTTGATGCCGGAACCGGAGCCACCGCGGAAGATGCGGCCCTCCTTCGTGTTCCACTCCAGGATGGAGTCCATGGAGTCGTCGACGGAGAGGATGAAGCACGCCGAGCACTGCGGCGACTCCTCGAACCCGACGTTGAACCAGACCGGCGAGTTGAACGCCGCGAGCTGGTTGAGCAGGATGAACGTCAGCTCCGCCTCGAACGTGTCGCCGTCCTCCGGCGTCGCGAAGTAGGAGAGGGAGCGGCCCCAGTCGGCGATCGTGCCGGCGACGCGGCCGACGATCTGGCGGACGGAGCTCTCGCGCGCCGGCGTGTCGATCTGGCCCCGGAAGTACTTCTGGGTGACGATGTTCGTCGCGTTCTGCGACCACGTCGTCGGGAACTCGACGCCCCGCTGGACGAAGGCGGGCTTCTCCGGGTTGCCGATGACGGCGTCGCGGATCTCCCACTCGACCTGGTCGAACGGGTGGACGCCGGGCGTCGTGAAGCGGCGGCGCACGCTGAGCGCCTGATCCGCTCGCTGGTCGCTGATGATGGGCGAGTTCGCCGAGTCCATGCCTGCCTACGTTCCTAGGGATTGCCGTGCTGATACCGGTCCCGGATGTCGGTCGGCGCCCGTTTTCACGGGGGCAGGCCGCCCGGGTAGAAGGTTGATTTCCCCCGGCCTCGTGGTGACCACGAGGGCGACGGATGGACACCTTGACGCACCCGCCAGACGGACCGAGCCCGGTCGACACCGTTCCGTCGCGCCGCCGCCCCGGATCCCCTGCAAAGACGGGCGAAAAGAAATTTCGGAATGCCATCCGTCCACGCTGAGTGGCCGCCGAGGACCTGTGGACGGGGTGCACATCCCGGGCCGCCGTGGGCCCCGGGGGAGTGGAGCCGATGGGCGCCCGCACCGTGCGGAGGACGACGGCGGGGTCGCCGACGAGATCGTCCGTACGACGTATTCTAGCGCCGTTCCGCTTCGATCTCCAGCCGCGGACGGGGTCGGGCCCCGGGTGGTGTAGGTGGCCGGTGACGGGTGTCGCGGGCGCTTCGGAGCAGGGTGGCGGGAGCGTCGCGGGGGAGTCCCGGAGCGACGCGTGGCCGGTGTCCATGGGGGGAGGGGGGCGGCGGAGCGTGGCCGCTGTCTGCGGGAGGTCCGGAGGCGGCGTGCGGCCGGGTCTGCGGTCCTTGGCTCAGCGGCCGGAGCCGAAGCGCAGCCAGTCGCGGAACTCGGCCCACCGCAGGCTGATCCGCCAGCCGGCCTCGCCCATGGAGTGTCCGACCGGGGCGAGCCAGCGGATGCGACCCGTGGCGTTCACGAGCGCCCAGCCCAGCAGCGCGGCGAGCACGATGGCGCCTGCGAGGACCGCCCACGTCCAGGCTTCGGGTCCGTCGTCGCGCGCCGCGGTCTCGGCGGCGGCCACGGCCGCCCCGTCCTGGGTGGCGGGAGCGGGCGTGCCGGCCGGGGCGGGGGTGCCGGCGGGCGGCGGGGTCCCGGCCGCCGCGGGCGCCGGGGTCGTCGGCGTGGCGACGGGGGCGGCCTCCGTCGTCGGGCCCGGCGCGGGAGCCTGGCCCGGCGTCGTGGTGACCGTCGGCAGGTCCGGGGTCGAGGCGGTGCCTGCGGCCGTGCTCGTCGTCCCGGCCGCGGCGGCTGCGCCGGCCGCATCGGCCGCGCCCGCGAGCGTCGCGGCCGGGCCCGCCACGGTGACGACGGACAGCAGCGCCAGGAGGAGCGCGCGCAGCAGGAACGGGCGGCCCCGGCGTGCGGCGGACGCGGCGGCGGGGGAGCCCGGGCGGGGATGACCGGTTCGCACGCGTCGATGGTAGCGGCGGGCCCGCGTACGCACGCCGCCCTCCGCGCGCCCTGTGGGCACGGGCGTCGTGGGGGACGGGACCTCCGTCGGGGCCGGGGGGATGGGGGTCCGGCGGGATGCCCGCCCCGCGCGCCGGGGTCTCGTCCGCGTCAGCCTTCGCGGGGGACGTGGCCCGTCGCGCGTTCCATGGCGGCGGCGTGCTCGGCCCGCAGGCCTTCGATCACGCGCGCCTGCAGCTCGGCGGCCGCGGACATCCGCCGGTCGTGCTCGCGGATCCGGGCGTCGAGCTCGCGGCCGTGGTCGGCGGTCAGGCGCTCGATCGTCCGCTCCGCCTGGGCCTGCGCCTCCGTGAGCCGGCGCCGGGCGGTGTCGCGCTCGGCGACGGCCTCCGCGAGGTCCCGGGAGAGCCCGCGGTCGCGGCGCAGGGCGGCACCGTCGGCCGGGCCGGCCGTCAGCTGTTCCTCGAGGTCGCGGATCCACGCGGCGGCGTTCTGGAGCCGGCGCTCGAGGTCTGCGGTCTCCTGGCGAGCGAGGGCGGCGTCGTCGGCGGCCTCGGCCGCGCGGGCCTCGGCGCGGTCCGCTCGACCGGCGGCGGCGACGGCGACGGCCTCGGCGTCGGTGATCGCCGCCGCGGAGCTCCGGGTGGCGTCGACGACGCGTCCGTCGGCGGCCTGCGCCCGTCGCACCGCCTCGGCCGCCCGGTCCTCCGCGGCGGCGAGCGCGGCCTCGGCGTCCTCCCGCGCGCGGCGGGCCACGTCGGCCTCGTGGCGGGCGTCGTCCACGGCGCCCTGCGCCTTCGCCACGCGGACGGCGGCCTGCTCCCGGTCCCGGGCGACGCGCGCGTCGGCGTCCACGCGGGCGGCGGTCTCGCGCTCCTCCGCCCGGGCCTCCGCCTCGCGCACGCGGGTCTCGGCGTCCGCGAGGTCGGTGAGCGCCCGGAGGGCGGTGCGCTCGGCCGCGGCGGCGCGGTCGGTGGCGGCGAGGGCACGTTCCGTGGCCTCGTCGCGCTCGCGCTCCGTGGCGGCGGACAGGGCCCCGGCGGCGCGTGCCCGCTCATCGGCCGCGGCGACGCGCTCCCGTGCCTCGGCCTCGGCGGCGGCGATCCGCTCCCGTGCTTCGGCCTCGGCGGCGACGACGCGCTCCTCCACCGTCGCCGCGGCGTCCTCGGCGCGCGCGAGGGTGGCGCGCGCCTCGGCGGCGTCGCGGCCGGCGGTCTCGGCCTCCGTGCGCGCGGCGGTGAGCAGCGCTTCGACCTGCTGGGCGCGGGTCTCGGCGGCGCTCACGCGCCCGTCGGCCTGCGCCAGCTCCTGCTCGGCGATCGTGACGCGGTGGTCGAGCGCCGCGACCCGGCGTTCGGCCGCGACGGCGCGGTCCTCCGCCGCGACGGCGCGCTCCTCCGCGGCCCGCCGCTCGGCGTTTTCCCGGTCGGTCGCCTCGTCCCGGTCCGTCGCGTCGTCCGGGCCCGCGTCGCGCAGGACGGAGAGGTCGTCCGCAGCCTGCTCGGCCTCGCGGCGGCGCTCCTCCTCGGCGACGCGCACGGCCTGAAGCAGCCCGCGCAGGCGCTCGGCGTCGGCCTGGGCGGCGTCGCGCTCCTCCGCGATCGCCTCGGCGGCCGCGCGGACGTCGGCGGCGTGCGCGCGCTCGGCCCGGAGGGCGGCCTCGAGCGCTCCGGCCCGGTCCTCGGGTGGGCGGCTCGCCCCGGCGGCGGTCGTGGGGGGACGGTCGCTCACCCGTGCACGTCTCCCGTCACCGTCGCGATTCTCGGCCGCGACCGGGCCGGCGGCGAGGCGGTCACGCCGGGGGCAGCACGTCGGCGAGGGCGTCCAGCGCGTCGGCGAGCACCGCGGGAGCGTCCTTGTGCGCGTCGAGAACCCGGAAGCGGTGCGGGTCCGCCGTCGCCAGGCCGTCATAGGCCTGCTCCACGCGCGCGAAGAACGCGTCCTGCTCGCGCTCCATGCGGTCCTGCTCCTCGCCGCGGGACGCGAGGCGCTCCCGCCCCGTGCGGCGGTCGACGCGCAGCAGCAGCGTCCGGTCGGGGACGCAGCCCTCCGTCGCCAGCTCGTTCATCCGCGCGACGGCCTCCACCCCGAGCTCGCGCCCGCCGCCCTGGTAGGCCAGGGACGAGTCGACGAACCGGTCCAGGAGCACCCAGCGGCCGTCGTCGAGGGTGGGGCGCAGCACCTCGGCGCAGAGCTGCGCGCGGGCGGCCGCGAACAGCAGGGCCTCCGTGCGCGGGTCGACCTGGAGCTCGGGGTCGGCGACGAGCTCGCGGATCCGCTCGCTGAGCGCGACGCCCCCGGGCTCGCGCAGCCGGACGACGGGCAGCCCGCGCGCGATCATCGCCTCCTCGAGCGCCACGGAGAGCGTCGTCTTGCCGGAGCCGTCGAGGCCTTCGATGGTGATGAGGCGTCCGCGCGGCTCCGGCATGGATGCGGACGCTACCCGGCCACGGGCGCGGCGGGGAGGCGCGTGCAGGCGATACGCGACCGACACGGCGCCGATCCGGCCTTGCGACGAGTCGCCCGCACGATGGCTCCATCAGCGCGGTCCGACCGGACGACGCTCCCTCATCCAGGACCCCCTCCGTGCTTCGCGCCGCTCTGCTCTCCTCTCCCCGCCGTCTGCTCTCCGCCCTCGTCGTCGTGGGCGCCGCGACCGGCGTGGCCGTCGGGTCCGGCGCGACGTTCTCGTCCCGCACCGCCAACGCGTCCAACACGTTCACGTCGGGCACGCTGCTGCAGAGCAACACGAAGGCCGGGACGTCGGTCGTCACCGGCACGAACCTCAAGCCGGGTGACGCGAAGACCGGCGAGGTGACGATCAAGAACACCGGCACGCTCGCCGGCGACTTCGTCCTCACGGAGAGCGGCGTCCAGAACCCCTTCACCGCCGGCGCGCTGAGCGTCAAGGTCGACGACATCACGAACCCGGCCGCGCCGAGCAACGTCTACACGGGCGACATGGGCGGCCTGGCCAGGAAGAGCCTCGGCGCCTTCGCCGTGAACGAGGCCCGCACGTACCGCTTCAGCGTGACGCTGGGCAAGGACGCGGGCAACGCCGACCAGGCCAAGACGGCCACGGCGAACTACGAGTGGGACTCCACCTCCACCCAGAACTGACCTTCCCGAACAACACGGCTCCCCGTACGCGCCCACCAGACCCCTGGTCCGGGGGTGCGCACGGGGAGATCGGCGGCACGCTCCTGGCCGGAGTGCGTCGTCGCAGCAGGGGGACACGGCCAACGCCCTCGGGACTCTCCCGGGGGCGTTCGTCGTTCTCGGGGGTGGCGGGGCCGGTCGATGGTCGATGGCGGAGCGTCCGACGGCTGACCGGGCGGTGGCGGAGCGTCGGACGGCGGGGACGACGACGTACGTCTCGGTGGGCGGTCGTGGAGCGAGATCTCCATCGACGGCGCCAGGGACGGACGATGGAGGTCTCGCCTCCCGACGCACCGCCGAGACGTACATCGTCGCCTCCGCGCCCCGGGGGCGGGCCCGCCCGCACCTACCCGGGAGAGCCACCACGTGGTCCGGGAGTGCGGGCCCGAACACGCAACGAGGCCCGCCCGTGTGCCCGCCCGAACGCTCACCGAGGCCTGCCGGTGTGCGCGCCCACACACCCGCCGTGGGGGTTTCGTAACGCGATACACGACCGCTACATGGCGGATGCGTGTTCGCCACGACGGGGTCCCAGGATGCAGTCCATCAGCGCAGCCCACCCGGGCACCACGCTCTCCGACTCCCACCCCCAGGACTCCTCTTCATGCTTCGCGCTCTGCTCTCCTCGCCCCGTCGTCTGCTCTCCGCCCTCGTCGTCCTGCTCGCCGCCACCGGCGTGGCCGTCGGGTCCGGCGCGACGTTCTCCTCCCGCACCGCCAACGCGGCGAACACGTTCACGTCGGGCACGCTGCTGCAGACGAACTCCAAG
>NZ_ATUD01000024.1 GCF_000420025.1 Patulibacter americanus DSM 16676 | reverse complement strand
GTGCCGTTCTGGTACTGCACGGCCAGGGTACGAACACGCTGCAGGATGGAGTGAACCTCCGTCAGCGCACCTTCCGCCGTCTGGACGAGCGAGACGCCGTCCTGGGCGTTGCGCTTGGCCTGATCGAGACCACCGATCTGGCCGCGCATCTTCTCGGAGATCGCCAGGCCCGCCGCGTCATCGCTGGCGCGGTTGATGCGCAGGCCCGAGGACAGGCGCTCCATGGACTTAGCGATCTTGTCGCTGGTGCCGTTGAGGTTGCGATGCGCGTTAAACGCCTCGACGTTGGTGTTGATGCGAAGGGACATGCGCTGATCTCCTTGATCGGCTGGGTTTGTGCTGTTCCCGAGGCGACATCCGTGTCGCCCCTTGCCTTCCCTTGATCGGCGCGGTCCGGGGGAACTTGACGAACTTCCCGAGCGACCTTCGCCCGGGCTCGGCGAGGCCGCCGCCGCGCCGCCGTCCCGCCCCCGAACGGGCCCCGGAACGCGTCGAGGACGCCCGTGGCGTCCTCATCGTCCTGCTTGATCCCCGTCCCGACCGCGCCGGCCGGCGGGTGGGCGCCCAGGCCTAGGTGCCGGACTCGCCGTCTTCGCCGTCGTCGGCGTGCTCGGCCTCGATGGCCTTCACGTGCGCCTCGACCTCGGCGCGCACCACGGCCTGCCCCACCTGCACCGCGGCGACCCAGCAGATGACCCAGCCGGCGAACCCGGCGATCAGGGCGCGCAGCAGGATGTCGAACGCGGGGGCGCCGGCCTTGGCCGACGCCATCGCGACGAGGCCGAAGGCGATGAGCGCGCCCCAGCCCTTCGCGGCGCGTACGCGCGCGGCGACCCGTGGGTGGCCGGCGACGGACACGGTCTGCCCGTCCCCGGCGCGCCGGCCGCCCTTGGCCTTCTTGCCCTTCTTGCCGCCCTTGGCCGCCGCCGGTGGCACCAGCGGCATCGCCCGGGTGTGGCCGTCGACGCTCACGGCTGGACCATCCGGGCCAGGCCGGCGGGATCGGCCAGGGCGATGCCGCGGCCGTCGGTGACGTAGGAGACGGGCAGGCGGCGCAGGATGGCGCCGGAGACGACGCCGCCGGGCCGGTCGGCCAGGTCGCGGTGCGTCATCAGCAGGGCGTCGGCGCCGAGCTCGGCGAACGCGTCGATCGTGGCGGTCACGCCGACGGCGGCGTCGGTGCCCGGGATCGCGAGGTGGATCTCGTCCGCGCCGGCGGCCTGCAGGTCGGCGGTGACGGTGGCGATGAGCTTGGCCCGGCCCTTGCGGATGACCGGTGTGTCGATCAGGCAGACGTCGGCGTCGCGGGCGTCGCGGACGCGGGCGATCTCCTCGCCGGTCTCGGCGACGAAGACCTGGGCGCGGGTGCCGGCGACGGCGGCGCGCAGGGCGGCACCGTCGTCCGTCGGGCGCAGGGCGACGACGAGGACGGAGCGGTGCTCGGCGGCGTAGGCGCGGCAGAGGGCGCCGACGGCCGCGGTGCGGCCGGAGCCGGGACCGCCGGCGACGGCGATCGTGCGGACGTCGGTCCGCTCGGCGACGGCCGGGATGCGGGCCTCGAGCACCGCGCGCGTCGCGGCGTCCAGGGAACCGTCGGCGGTCGCGGCCTCGCGGAGCACCGGGCGGGCGATCTCCGGGGCCAGGCCGCGGGAGACGAGCACGTACTCGGCGATGTCGACGTCGACGGTCGGCGTGGCGGGGGCGACGGGCGTGTCGACGGTGCCGGCCGGGCGCGGGACCCGGACGTTGCGGCGGCGCGGCGCCAGCTCCTCGTCGTCGGTCGTCGCGTCGGCGGGGACCGTGACCTGCAGGTGCTCGGGCGCGGCGGCGATGCCGGCCAGCGCGCGGGCGCCGGCGTCGCGGACGGCCGTGCGCTTGGGCGTCCACGGCTTGACGGCGGGCGCCGGCGTCGCGGCGGCCGGTGTGGGCTCCGCGACCTCGGCGGCGGGCGTCGGGGACGGCGCGGCGGCCGGGACGACCGGGGCGGCGTCGGCGACCGGGGCGGCCTGCGGGGCCGGGACCGGCGCGGCGGCTGCGGCGGTCGTCTCGGTGACCTGCGCGGCCTTGACGATCTTGCCGCGCGCGGCCTTGTAGGTGATGAGGCGCGGCTCGGCGGGCGCGGCCGGAACCTGCGCGACGGGCGCGGGCTCGGCGGCCGGGGCGGCGACGGGTGCGCCGGCGGCCGGCGCGTCGGCGACGGGCTCCTCGGCGGGCGCCTCCTCCTGGCGGCGCTTGAGTGCCTCGTCGAGGTGCCGGAGGAAGGCGGGGCCGTCGAGCTCGGTCGTCGCCTGGGCGGCCTGGGGCGCGGCGGCCTCGGGGGCCGCGGGCTCGCCGGGGACCGCGACCGGGCCGGCGGCCGGGGCGGGCGCCGGGGAGTCCTCGCGGACCTCGACGCGGCGGCCGGAGGGCAGCGGCGCGCGGTCGGCCGGGGCGGCAGGGCCCGCGAGGGGCTCGTCGTCCGGGAACGCGGGCTCGTCGTCGTAGGCGTCGAAGCCGCGGACGAGACCGGCGACGGCCTCGACCTCGACGAAGCGCTGCTGGAAGAAGCCACCGACCCCGCCGGAGAGGCCCTCACGCTGGCGCAGGATGATCGCGTCCTCGCCGAGCGTCTCGCGGATCTGCGGGAGGATCTCCTCGAGGCTCTTGCCCCGGAAGGCGCGCGGCACGCCCGTGGTGCCGGCGGTGCCGACGCTGTCCTGGGGGGTCATCGTGGAACTCATGCGGTGATCACTCCAACGGTCTCGACGTTGATTCCGGGCCCGATCTCGTTGTACGAGCACACGGGGAGGCTGGGGAGGGCCTGCTCGACGAGGCGCCGCAGGTGGCGGCGGACGCGCGAGGAGCAGAGCAGGACGGGGTGGATGCCGCGGCGGGCCGCGTTGTCGCTCTCGTCGCGCAGGGCGAGCACGAGCGTCTGGGCGCGGGCCGGATCCAGGGCGAGGACCTCGCCCTCCGGCGTCTGCACGAGCGCACCGGCGACCTCCTGCTCGACGCCCGGGTCGAGCGCCAGGGCGCGCATGCGCTGGTCCTGGTCCAGGTGGGGCGCGGTGATCTGCCGCGAGAGCGCCTGACGGGCGTGCTCGGCGAGCAGGTCGGGGTCGCGGGTGAGGCGGGCGCGGTCGCCGACGGCCTCCACGATCGTCCCGAGGTCGCGGACGGAGACGCCTTCGGCGAGCAGCCGCTGCAGGACCCGCTGAAGTTCTCCGAGGGTGAGGGTGTCTCCCACGACCTCTTCAACGGCAGCAGCGTTGGATTCCTTGAGCCCTTCGAAGAGATCGCGCACGGCCTGGCGGGTGAGCAGCTCGCCGGCGTGGCGGCGGATCTGCTCCGTCAGGTGCGTGACGACCACGGACTCGCCGTCGACGACGGTGTAGCCCAGGGCCTCGGCCTCGGCGCGGGAGTCGTCGGCGATCCACACCGCGGGCAGCCCGAACGCCGGCTCGATCGTCGGCACGCCGCCGAGCTCGCCGACGGCGTCGCCCGGATCCATCGCCAGGTGGTGGCCGGCGAGGAGGCGCCCGCGGGCGACCTCTCCCCCGCGCAGCCGCACGACGTACCCGTTGGGCTCGAGGCCCGGCTCGTCGTGCACGCGGACGGGCGGGACGACCATGCCCAGCTCCGTGGCCAGCTGGCGGCGCACGTGCGAGATGCGGGAGAGCAGCGTGCCGCCGTTGCGGTCGTCGACCATGCCGACGAGGCCGTAGCCGATGGCGAGCTCGAGCGGGTCGGGCGGCAGCGCCTCGACGGACAGCTCGGGGCTGCCGGCCGCCAGCGCGGGACGCTGGGCGGCCTCGTCCAGCGCGAGCTGGTCCGTGGCGAGCCCGGCCGCCTTCTTGCGCTTCCTCAGGGCCAGGCCGATGGCGACGAGGCCACCGCCGACGAGGATGAACGGGATCTTCGGGAGGCCCGGGATCATCGCGAAGACGAGCACCAGGGTGCCGGCGACGAGCGGGGCCTTCTCGTTACCCAGCACCTGGCGGGCGACGTCGGAGCCGAGGTCGTTCTCCGACGCGGCGCGGGTGACGATGATGCCGGTCGCGACCGAGATCAGGAGCGCCGGGATCTGCGCGGCCAGGCCGTCACCGATCGTCAGCAGCGAGTACTGGTGGGCCGCGTCGCCGAACGGCATGCCCTGCATGAGGACGCCGATCGTCAGGCCGCCGATGAGGTTGATCAGCGTGATGATGATCGCGGCGATCGCGTCGCCCTTCACGAACTTCGAAGCGCCGTCCATGGCGCCGTAGAAGTCGGCCTCCTGGGAGATCTCGGAGCGGCGGGTGCGGGCCTGGTCCTCCGTGATCTGGCCGGAGTTCAGGTCGGCGTCGATCGCCATCTGCTTGCCCGGCATGGCGTCGAGGGTGAAGCGCGCGGCGACCTCGGCCACGCGGCCGGCGCCGTTCGTCACCACGACGAACTGGATGATGATGAGGATCAGGAAGATGACGAGGCCGACGACGAGGTTGCCGCCGATCACGAACTCGCCGAACGCGTGGACGACCGCTCCGGCCTCGCCCTCGGCGAGCACCAGGCGCGTGACGGACACGTTGATCGCCAGGCGGAAGATCGTCGAGAGCAGCAGCAGGCTCGGGAAGACCGAGAGGTCCAGCGCCTTCTTCGCGTAGAGCGCGGCGATCACGATCGCGATGGAGCCCGCGATGTTGATCGTGATGAAGAGATCCAGCAGCGCTGGAGGCATCGGGACGATGAGCATCCCGACGACGACCATGATCCCGACCGCACCGAGCAGGTCGGAGTGGCGCATGATCTTGGAGAGGGCGCCCCCGGCGTCCTTCTGCGGCACGGTGCTCATGCGACCGCCCCCGTCCGGCGGCGGGCCGCGCGGAAGACGACCGCCAGGACCTCGGCGACGGCCTGGAAGAGCTCCTCCGGGATGGCGTGCCCGACCTCGACCTGGGCGTAGAGCGCACGGGCCAGCGGCGGGTCCTCCATCACATGGACGCCGCTCTCGCGGCCGAGGTCGCGGATCTTCAGGGCGATGATGTCCTGGCCCTTGGCGACCACGGTCGGAGCGGAGCTGTCCGGGTCGTACTTCAGGGCGACTGCGAAGTGGGTGGGGTTCATGATCACGACGTCGGCGGTGGGTACGGCGGCCATCATCCGGTTGCGGGAGGCCTCTTGCTGGCGGCGGCGGATGGCGCCGCGCACCTCGGGCGGCAGCTCTTCCTGCTTGTGCTCCATGCGAATGTCCTGATGGCTCATGCGTTGTCCCTTCGCGTGGCGGTGCTTCTGCCAGACGAGATCGGCGGCACCGATGAAGAGGTAGATGGCGGCAGCGCGGATCGCGATGCCCTTGACGTCCGTGCCGAGGGTGGCGGCCAGGACGCCGGGCTCGGTGCCCGTCATCCCGGCGATCTCCTCGATCTTCGGGAGGACGGCGACCGCGACGACGGAGGCGACGACGGAGACCTTGGCGAGGGACTTCACGGCCTCGACGAGCGCGTTCTTGCCGAACACGTTCTTCGCACCCTGGAGGGGGTTGAGCTTCTTGAAGTCGGGGTTCAGCGCCTTCGGCGTGATCTTGAAGCCGACCTGGCCGACGTTGGCAACGATGCCGGCGATCGCGACCACGAACATGATCGGGGTCATGAGACCCAGGATGCTCATCGTGATCTCGCCGCCGAGGGCGGCGATGCCGTCGTTCCCCTCGGTGATCTCGGGGTGGCCGGCGCGGATCAGGCCGTCGCGCATCAGCTCCTGGAACGTGCCCCAGGTCTTCGGTCCGAGCATCGCCAGCGTGGCGCCGCCCGCGAGCAGGATGATCGCGCCGGTGAGGTCGGTGGACCGCGCGACCTGCCCCTTCATCCGCGCCTCGAGCTTGCGCTTCGGGGTTGCCTCCTCGGTCTTGTCGTCGCTCACGGTGCGACCTGCAGGCTGCGGAGGGCGGCCGCGACGCTCGGGCCGAGGCGGTCGGAGAACCACCCGGCCGCGAAGGGCAGCGTCACGATGATCATGAGCATCCCGACGATGACCTTGGCCGGGAAGCCCACGGCGAAGATGTTCATCTGCGGGACGACGCGGGAGACGAGGCCGAACGCGGCGTCCGTCAGGAGCAGCGTCAGCATCACGGGCGCGACGACGGCGAGCGCGGCGACGAAGATGCCGGCGAACGCCTCGAACGTGCCCGAGACCATGGACTTCAGCACGGGGAACTCCGTGAGCGGGACGAGGTCGTAGGTGCGCGCGAGGCCGGAGAGGATCATCGCGTCGCCGTTGATCGCGACGAGGATCGCGACGCCGACCATGGAGTAGAGGTTCGCGATGACCGCGCCCTGCGAGCCCGTGACGGGGTCGACGGTCGCGCCGAACGCGTAGCCGATCTGGATGTCGAGCAGCGCGCCCGCGGCCTGGAAGCCGGCCAGCAGGCAGGCGAGGCCGAACGCGAAGGCCGTGCCGACGAGCAGCTCCTTCACGAGCAGCTCGAAGTACGCCACCGGGGCCGTGGTCACGGTCGTGTCGTCGCCCAGGGCGACCGACGTGAGACCGACGGCGAGGGCGACGGCGATCAGGCCGCGCACGCGCGCCGGGATCATCCCGCCCGAGAAGATCGGGGCGAGGATGAACAGCGGGGTGACGCGCGCCAGGACGAGGATGATCGCCGCCGGCTGCAGGCCCAGGACCGCCTGGAGCGCTGTGGGTGCGTCGACGTTCACGGGCTCGCGACGGTCGGGATCGAGCCGTAGAGCTCCGTGGTCCAGGAGACGAGCGAGTCCAGCATCCACGGGCCGGCGACGAGCAGCACGATGGCCGCCACGACGAGCTTGGGGATGAACTGGAGGCTCTGCTCCTGGATCTGGGTCACGGCCTGGAAGACGGAGACCACGAGGCCCACGACGAGGCCGGCGATGAGCAGCGGCGCGCCCAGCTTGAAGGCGAGCGTGATCGCGTCGATCGTGATCGAGACGGCGCTGTCCTGGTTCATGCGACGCCCCCGCTCATCCGAAGGAGAGGACGAGGGATTTCGTGATCAGCGCCCAGCCGTCCACGAGGACGAAGAGCAGGATCTTGAACGGCAGCGAGATGAAGACCGGTGGCAGCATGATCATGCCGAGGCTCATCAACGTCGCGGAGACGACCAGATCGATGATCAGGAACGGCAGGAAGACGAGGAACCCGATCTGGAAGGCCGTCTTGAGCTCCGAGATGATGAACGCGGGGATCAGGACGCGGGTCGGGATGTCGCGCTGGATGCGCGGGTTCTCGACCTTGCCCAGGCGGATGAACAGCTGCAGGTCGCTCTTGCGCGTCTGCTTGAACATGAACTCGCGCATCGGCGCCTGACCGCGGTCGATCGCCTCGAGCGTGCTGATCTTGCCCGCGAGCGCCGGCTCGATCGCGCGGTCCTTGACCTCGTCGAGCGTCGGGCCCATCACGAAGAGCGTGAGGAAGAGCGCCATGCCCACCAGCACCTGGTTCGGCGGGGTGGTCTGGGTGCCCAGGCCGGCGCGGACGAAGCCCAGGACGATGAGGATCCGGGTGAAGCCCGTGACGCAGAACAGCAGCGCCGGGATCAGCGAGATGGAGCCGACCAGGAGGAGGATCTGGACGGCGTTGGAGCCCTCGAGGTTCATCCGCGCACCGTCATCTCACGCAGGCGGGTGACGATGACGGTGCAGAACCGTCTGAGGAACGGCGTCGGCGCGGCGAAGCGGATGCTCCTGCCGAACAGCGCGAAGGCGTTGCCGCCCCCGCCGGTGCCGCCGGCGACGTCGTCGCCGTCCTCGTCCTCGGGGACGGGCACGGGCTCGGGCCAGAGGGCGGCCTCGCGGGCCTCCTCCTCCGTGTAGCGCTTGAGCTCCGTCGCGCCGTTCGCGCCGACCGCCAGGAGCAGGAGCTCGTCGCCGACGCGGACGAGCTGGAGCGCCGAGCCGCCGTGCAGGGCGGTCGTCGAGATGACCTCCATGCCGGCGCCCGTGTCCGGCGCGTCCTTCGAGCGCTTCATCTGCTTCAGGACCCAGGTCAGCGCGTAGATCGCGGCGACCACGACGAGCAGGCCGATGACGACCCGGGCGATGGAGCCCCCGCTCGTGCCGACGTCCGCGCTGCCGACGGCGGCCTCACCCGAGGCCGTGTCGTCGAGCTCGAGCGGCGCGTTCTCGGCGTAGTCCTTGGCGACGGACGCCAGGACGGTGCCGGGGAGCGCGAGCGTCGCGAGCACCGAGGTGCCGGCGAACAGCGCGAGGGCCGGGGCCCTGCGCGTCGCGCGATCGAGGAAGTGGGGGCTGGTCTCAGGGATCGTCATGCGCGGTGCGTCGGAGCAGGTGCGCTCCGTCGACCGGGGTGATCGGCGATCCCAGGGAGAACTTGAGACGTTTCGCAACGGGTTGCGAAACCGGCTGGACCGCCGCTCAGATCAGCGACGGCCCCGCCCAGGCCACACGACGGTCCACGGCGATCGACGTGGCGCCCGGATCGTGCGCAGCGTGCGGCAGCGACAGGGCCTGCCCGGGCCGAGTGGTCCCGCCCGAGGCGCGCACCCAGTCGACCTGGACCCCGTGGGGCACCGCGGCGCGCAGGCGCGACTCGATGGCGCCCCAGGTGCCGGCGTCGACCCACTCGTGCAGGCGGCGCCAGCACGTGACGCCGGAGCCGCAGTCGAGCTCCTGCGGCAGCTCGCGCCAGGCGATGCCGGTGGCGAGCACGTGCAGGATGCCCTCGAGCACGGCGCGGTCGTCGCGGCGACGGCGGCCGGTGCGCCGGCGGCGCCGGGCCACCTCGGGCGCGATCGCCGCGAGGTCGCGCCACAGCAGGTCGTCGACCGGGAACGCGGGCCGCGCCCGCGGCGCGTCGTCCTCCGGGGCGTCGTCCTGCACGTCCGGCACGATCACGAGGTGGCGCAGCGCGACGGGGGCCAGCTCCAGCTCCTCGACGGTGCTCATGCGGCGATCCCCGGTGCGGCGACGGAGCCGCTCTCGATGGTCTCGATGCGCACGGCCCACTCCGAGCCGTCCACGACGAGCAGGCGGCCCGTGCCGACCCGCAGGCCGTTCACGTACAGGTCGACCGCGTCGTCCGCCAAGCGGTCCAGCGCGATCACCTCGCCCTCGGGCACACCGGCGAGGCGCCCGGCGGGCAGCTTCGTCCGGCCGAGCTCGACCCACAGGTCGACGTGGGCGCCGCCGAGGGCGAGCGCCATGCCGGTCGTGGAGCGGTCCGTCGTGGGCTCCTCGCCGAGCACCTCGGCGTCACGCTCGTCCAGGGCGCGCGTCATGCGCACCACGAACGCGTACGGGACGAGCTGGATCAGGCGGCAGACCTCGCCGAAGACGGTGATCGGGACGACGGTCGCGTGCGGACTGGCCTCGGCCAGCTCGTGCGCGTCGGCGTCCGTGTAGACGTCGCGGGTCCGCGGCGGCGCGATGTCGACCTCGGTGCCCAGCACGCCGCTGGTGGCGTGGGCCGCCGCGGCCATCATCTGGTTCATCGCCTCGGCGACGGCGGAGCGGTCGAGCTCGGAGAGCTCGTCGCCCTCGGGCTCGCCCTCGCCGCCGACCATCGCCTGGGCGAGGTACTGGGCGCCGCGGACGGGGGCGACGAAGACGTTGCCGCCGGTCACGCCGTCGACGTAGGAGACGTCGGCGGCGAAGCACGGCAGCGGGAGGTTGGCGAGCGGGTCGGTGCCCGGCTCCATCACGCGCGGCGTGCCGACCTGGACGGCGTCGGGCGCGAACGCCCGCAGGGCGTCGGCGGCGGCCTCCGCGCAGACCGCGGCAAGCTCGGTGAGGACGCGCTCGGTGCTCACGCGCCGTCCTCCAGCAGGCCTTCGATGAGCACGGCACGACGGGCGTCGAGGCGTCCTGGCCGGCAGCGGAAGACGGCGGTGTCCTCCACGCAGAGCTCCACGCCCGCCGACGTCGGGGCCTCGAGCCGCACGACGTCGCCCGGGGCGAGCGTCAGGACGTCGTCGAGGGTGACGCGCACGCGCGCCACCTCGGCGCGGGCGATGACCTCGACGGCGCGCACGGCGGCGTCGGCGTCCGGGTCGTTCTCGTCACCGCGGTCGCGCTCCGACGCGCCACCGAGGGCGTCGGCGACGGCGGCCACCGCGACGTGCGGCACGAGCAGCACGAACGCGCTCGAGCGCCGCTGCAGGCGGGCCTCCATCGTGACGACCAGGGTCGGCTCGGACACGCTCGTCAGGTGCGAGGTCTCCGACGTCGGGTCGAGGCGGTCGATCGCGAAGCCCATGCCGCAGAGGTCCTCCCAGACGGGGCTGAGCTGCGAGACGAGGTGCTCGAAGAGCAGCGTGGAGAGCGCCCAGTCGATGTCGCCGAGGCGGCGCACGGAGCTGGCGGGCGTCGTCGCGCCGCCGAGCAGCAGCTCGACCGCGCTCATGACGAACGGCTGCTCCGCGGCGAGCAGCACCGGCCGGCCGTTCGTGTTCGACGTCAGCGTGACGCCGATCGCGTCGCCCGGCAGCGCCGAGTGGGCGGCGGACCAGCCGAGCTGGTCGAGGTCGATGACCTCGAACTCGACCTGCATCCGCAGCTCCGCCGACATGCGCGTCGTCGACGCGCGGCAGAAGGTCTCCATGGCGCGGCGGATCCGCCGCTCCTGGTCGTTGGTGAACTTCGTCGGACGGGTGAAGTCCATCCGACGCAGCCGACGGGCGCGCCGGCCGACGGGGGCCGCGACCGCGGCCTCGACGTCCTCGCCGTTGCGCGCGGCCTCGACGAGGGCGGTGATCGCCTCCTGGGACATGGTCTCCATCGTCGACCCCTACTCCGTCGCGCCGGTGGCGCCGACGAGATCCTGCTGGTCGGCGGCGGCCGCGGCCGGGCCGTGCGACGTCGAGACCATGTCGGTGATCCGCAGTGCGAACTCCTCGTCGACCACGACGACCTCGCCGTGGGCGATGGGCTTGCCGCCGGCCAGCAGGTCGACGGGCTCACCCGCGAGCCGGCGCAGCTCCACGATCGACCCCGGGCCCAGGCGCAGCGCCTGGCCCAGCGTCATCACGGTGCGGCCGATCTCGACGGAGAGCTCGATCGGGACGTCGTGCAGGCGGGAGAGGTCCCCGCCGGCCGCCGCAGCGGCGGCGTCCTGGACGAGCTCCTCGTCCGCGGTCCATTCGGTGTTCGACACGTGCAGGCTCCTACTGGACCGTGATGTCGGGGAAGACGACGTCGTGGACGTGGAGATCGGTCTTCTTCTTGAGGTGCTTCTTGATCTCCTTCTTGACCTTCTCGCGGCCCTCCGCGTGGGAGAGCGTCTCGCCCGTGGCGGACCCGGCGACGTCGGTGATGATGTCGCGCACGACGGCCTCCTCGGCCATCACGCCGTAGCCCTCGGGCGGGCTCTCCGCGTGGCCGTCCGCGACCGGGGCGTGGTCGAGGACCAGGCCGACGGTGAACTTCGCGTAGCGGTCGTCGGAGAGGTTGACCAGGAACTCCTTGCCGAGGACGTACACGGAGCCGTCGATCTTCGGCTTGGCCTCCGCCTCGGGAGAGCCGGCGAGCAGGAACTTGTAGATGCCGCCGACGGCCACGAGGGCGACGACGACGATGATGATGAGCTTGTTCTTGGGCACGGGCGTAGGGGGGTTCGGAGGTCAGGAAGTGGGGTGGATGCGGGTGAGAGCGATCTCGACCCGGCGGTTCTGGGCACGGCCCTCGGCGGTGCCGTTCGACGCGCGCGGCGCCTGGAAGCCGTGACCCGTCGCGGAGAAGCGGTTCGGGTCCAGCTCGGAGCCGGCGAGGAACTGCACGACGGACGCGGCGCGGGAGGCGGAGAGCTCCCAGTTGTCGCGGAAGCGCCCGGTGGCGATGGGCTGCGTGTCCGTGTGACCGTCGACCGTGATGGGGTGCTTGCGGTCGATCCGCAGCACGCCGCGGATTTCGGCGAGCAGCGCCCCGCCCTGCGGCGACAGCGTCGCGTCGCCGGAGGCGAAGAGGATCTGGTCCGTGATGACGCGGACCACGAGGCCGCGGCGCTCGACGGTCGTCACGACGCTGGCACCCAGGCCCTTGGCCTTGATCTTCGCGTCCAGACGGCGCTTGAGCGCCTCGAGCTGGTCCTGCTCCGCGCGACCGGCGGCGGCGGCGCGCTTGTCCTTCGGCAGCTCCTCCTCGGAGACGACCGTCGGCGCGAGCGGGGCGATCTGGGCGATCGCCTCGACGGGCTCCTCGGACTTCTGCTCCTGGCGGATCGACCCGTTGCCGGTGAGGACCTTGCCGGAGAACGCCTGCTGGAGGGAGTCCGTGACGGCCTCCGCCTTGCTCGTGTTCACGGCCGAGGCCGCGTACATCACGATGAACAGGGCGAGCAGGAGGGTGAGGAGGTCGGCCCAGGTCAGGAGCCAACGCTCGTGGTTCTCGTGGCCTCCGCCGCCACGCTTCTTGCGGCCGCTCATGCTGCGCGACGCTCGCGCGCCTCGTCGATGGACGCCGGGGCGTCCGGGTCGGCCAGGCCGGCGCGCTTGGCCGGGGACACGAAGGTCTGAAGGCGCTCGGAGACGGTGCGCGGGTTCTCGCCGGCCTGGATGGCGAGGATGCCCTCCATCGTCATCTCGCGCAGCCCCTGCTCCTCGAGGGAGAGGGCCGAGAGGCGGTTGCCGACGGGCAGCATCACGACGTTGGCGACGCCGACGCCGAGCAGCGTGGCGACGAACGCGCCGGCGATGGCCGGGCCGAGCTTCTCGGGCTGGTCGAGGTAGCCGAGGGCGTGCATGAGGCCGAAGACGGCGCCGAGGATGCCGATCGTCGGCGCGTAGCCGCCGGCCTTCTCGAACGCGCCCGTGCCCTGCGCATGGCGGGCGGCCATCGCGTCGATCTCGCCCTCCATGACGTCGCGCACGGCGGCCGCTTCGGTGCCGTCGACGACGAGCTGCATCCCGCGGCGCATGTACGCGTCGTCGATCTGCGACACGTCGCCCTCGAGCGAGAGCAGGCCGTCCTTGCGGGCCTTCTCGGCGAAGCCGACGAGCTGCGTCGCCTGGCTGGCGAGGTCGGGCGAGGCGGTGTTGGCCGCCCGCAGGATCAGCTTCGGCATGTTCTTGAAGGTGTCCATGCCGACCGCGGCCAGCGTGACGCCGGCCGTACCCCCACACACGATCATGATCGCGGGGATATTCATGAGGGTCCCCAGTGAGGTGCCCTCCACCACGGCGCCGCCCAGGATGGCGACGACCGCGACGACGATTCCGATTCCCGTAGCTGCCTTCATCGGTCGGGGTCATCGGCCCGGCGTTGCGAAACCTGAGGGATCGGATTCGAAATCGGGCGCAGGCCCCGTTCGGAGCATCCCGGGCACGCCGCGCCGGGCGGCGGCGAGGCCCGTGGCCCTGCAGCGGGCCCTCCCCCGTGCCGGCCGTCGCGCCCTCGCGCCCGCCTCCACGTGCGTGGGCGCACACGGGTCGTTGCGAGGTCAAGGGGTTCCTCCCCCCGCCGATCATCGGGTGCATCACGTCCATCACGACCGAGGACCCCCTCGTGCCCTTTGCAAACCGCCGGGTCGGCATCCAGACCAAGCTGATGGGGCTGAGCAGCATCCTGCTCGCCTTCACCGCGCTGATCGCGGTACTCGCCATCGTCGCGCTCCAGAACATGGACGACGACGCCGACACCATGCAGCAACGCGGTGCCGCGCCGCTCGCCGCGCTCGCCACCGTGCGGGCGCTGGCGCAGGAGAACACCGCCCGCCTGTCGCGCTACATCAACGAGAAGGGCGTCACGACCCGCAAGGTCGACCCGGAGGCGCAGATCGAGGCCATCAAGGCCAACCGCGCCGTCTCCCTCGCCGCCCTCGAGCGCGCCGGCAAGAACCTGCCGACGGCCGAGCTGCGCACGCAGTTCGGGGCCATGACGAAGCTCGTCCAGGACTACACGAAGCAGCGCGACGGCGTCATCGCCCAGGCGCGCCGCGTGAACTTCACGAGTGGCTCCGACACCACGGCCATCGCCGCGTGGGACGCCTCCGTGGCCGCCAACACGCGCCTCCTCGACGGCTCCTGGGCCGACGCCAGCAAGGCGCTGGCCGACATGAGCACCGCCCTCGAGGCCAACACCCGGACCCTGAGCGCCTCGGCCGAGTCGACGCACACCGCGGGCCGCAACCTCATCCTGGCGCTGCTCGTCGTCAGCCTCGCCGTCGGCCTGACCCTCGCGTACCTCGTCTCCCGTGGCGTCCGCCGCGGCGTGAACGACATCGTCTCGCGCAGCCGCTCGCTGGCCGACCACTGCCTGACCGACCTCGAGGCCGGCCTCGCGAAGCTCGCCGAGGGCGACCTGACGCAGCGCGTCACGCCCGTGACGTCGCACATCGACCGCATCTCGAACGACGAGATCGGCGACATCGCCCGCGCCGTCAACGACATCCGCGACCGCACCGTGGCGTCCGTCCTGAGCTACAACTCGAGCGCCGACGCGCTGGGCAGGACCATCGGTCAGGTGTCGGAGTCCGCCGTCGCGCTCTCCGCCTCGTCGCAGCAGATGGCGTCGACCTCTGAGGAGGCCGGCCGCGCCGTCGGCGAGATCGCCCACGCCGTCTCCGACGTCGCCCAGGGCGCCGAGCGCCAGGCCCGCACCGCGGAGTCCACCCGCGAGGTCGCCGACCAGATGTCGCAGTCCACGGCCCAGGGTGCCGAGGCCGTCCGCGAGACCGCCTCGGCCGCCGAGGCCACGCGCGCCGCGGCCGAGGAGGGCACCGCCGCCTCCCTCGGCGCGACCGAAGCGATGCAGGCCATGGCCGGCATCACGGGCGAGGTCGTCGTCTCCATGGGCGACCTCTCGCGCAAGTCGGACGAGATCGGCGGCATCGTCGACACGATCACCGGCATCGCCGGGCAGACCAACCTGCTGGCGCTCAACGCGGCCATCGAGGCCGCCCGCGCCGGCGAGCAGGGCCGCGGCTTCGCGGTCGTCGCCGAGCAGGTCCGCAAGCTCGCCGAGGAGTCCCAGGACGCCGCGG
>NZ_ATUD01000023.1 GCF_000420025.1 Patulibacter americanus DSM 16676 | reverse complement strand
CCGTGGGCGAGCAGTACGACCCCTTCCGGAAGGCCTCCCTTGTTCCAGCAGATCCTCGTCGGGTGCGACGACGGCCCCGGCACGCGCGACGCTCTGCGCCTGGCCGCCGAGCTCGCCGCGCTGCGCGACGACTCCGAGCTGGTGCTCGTCCACGCGTACTCCCCGAACGCCACGCGCTTCGGGCGTCGCGGCAAGCGGGAGGAGCTCGACGACGCGTTGCACGGCGACGGCATGCGCCTGCTCGAGGGCCTGCGGGACACGCTGCCGGCCGCTCAGCAGGAGCGCGTGGAGCTGCTCTCGCTCCCCGTCTCCTCCCCCGCCTACGCACTGCACGACCTGGCGGAGGGCCGGGAGGCCGACCTGATCGTCGTCGGCCCCGGCCAGCACGGCGCGCTCGGCCGGCTGGTGCTCGGCAGCGACTCGACGGGCATCGTCCACGGCGCCCCGTGCCCCGTGGCGATCCCGCCGCGCACGGAGGGCCACGCCCACGAGGCCGACGCCACCCGGGCGATCGGTCCGATCGGTGTGGGCTACGACGGATCCGGCGTCGCCGACGCCGCCGCGGATCTCGCGGCCCGCCTGGCGGTCGCGATGGACCGTCCGCTCGAGGTCATCGGCGTCGCCGACTTCGAGATCGCCCCGCAGACCGACGGCTTCGGCGGCCCCGCCCCGATCCCGTCGCTGCCGCCGAGCCCGGACGACGTCGACGCCGAGGTCGAGGCGCTCCTCACCGAGCGCGCCGGCACCCTGCCGGCCGAGGCCCGCGCCCGCGCGGTCACCCTCCACGGCGGCACGGCCGACCGGCTCGCGGACCACTCCGCCGAGCTGCACCTGCTCGTGCTGGGCTCGCGCGACTTCGGTCCGGTCCAGCACGTGCTGCTGGGGAGCGTCTCGCGCGCGGTCCTGGACCGGGCGAGCTGCCCCGTCGTCGTGGTGCCCCGCACCGCGCCCGCCGAGGCCTGAGCAGCGTCGGCGCCAGCCCGGCCGGCCGCCGTGCCGGCCGGGCCGCGCGCCGGCCGGACGCCGGGTCGCGCCCTAGCCGTCGACCCAGGACTCGATGAGCCGGCGGGCGATGGCCGAGCGCGGCGGCAGCAGCAGGCCGTCACCGGGACCCGGTTCGTCGTCCCACGAGTCGTCGCGCACGGCGTCGCGGACCTCGTCGCGGGTGAACCAGCGGGCGTCCTCGAGCTCGTCGTCCGTGCCCTCGCCGATCTCGCCCGAGAGGTACGGCACGACGAAGCCGAGCATGAGCGAGACGGGGAACGGCCAGGGCTGGGAGCTGTGGTAGATCGGCTGCCCCACGTGGACGCCGACCTCTTCGAGCACCTCGCGGGCCACCGCCTCGTCCAGGCTCTCCCCGGGAGAGACGAACCCGGCGAGCGTCGAGTAGCGGCGGGCGGGCCACGCGCTCTGGCGGCCGAGCAGCACCCGGTCGCCGTCCGTGACGAGCATGATCACGACGGGGTCGGCGCGCGGATGGTGGTGCGTGCCGCAGACCGTGCAGACCCGCGACATGCCGGCCTCCTCCGTCACCGTCCGGCCGCCGCAGACGCCGCAGAAGCGACTCGCCCGGTGCCAGTTCAGGAGCGCGGCGGCGTAGGCCACGAGCCCGCCGTCGGCCTGCGGGAGCCCCTGGGCGGCGTGGCGCAGCCCGAGCCGCCCCGGGGCCTCGGGCGCGGCCTCGCCGCGCATGCCGCCGGCGCCCACGAGCGGCGCCCGGCGCCCCTCGGGCGGCGGGTTCTCGTCGAACGCGAAGAGCGGCCCGGTCGCGTCCACGCCGAGCAGCAGCAGGCGCTCGTCGGCCTCGCCGGCGGTCTCGGGCAGGTCGCCGAGGGGGACGAGCTCGAGCGCGGCGCCCTGCACCCGCACACCGGCGTCGCCGAGGACCACGGCGCGCGCCGCGGGGTCCGCCCGCTGGGCGGCGAGCCAGTCGGTGTCGCGGCGGCGCCGGTCGGCGGCGCGGTCGAGCTCGGCACCGGTGAACGCGTTGGGTTCGGGCATCAGCACAAGCGTAGGGAGCCGTCGACCGCGGCCCGGATTCGCGGGAGCGAACGCCGCGCCGTCGTCGGACGCCTGCGGGCGGGACGCCTGCGGGCGGGACGCGACCGCGCCCCGCCCCCGGCCTACAGCTCGCGGTCGAGGTTCGTCAGGACCGCGGCGTGGATGCGGTCCAGGCCCTTCGGCGCGAAGGTGCGCTCGAAGAACCCGCCGATGCCGCCCGCACCCTTCCACGTCGTCTCGACGCGGACGTGCGAGACGGTGTCGGAGTGGGACGTGACCCGGTAGGTCGTCACGAGCGTCGAGTTGCGGTCGCGCTCGACGACGTCCCCCGTCGACGTGATGTCGACGTCCGCCACCACGTCGCGCGAGCGCTTCTGCGTGGCCTGCAGCGTCCAAGCGGCGACCGTGCCGTCCCCGACCCCGCCCTCGAGCACCCGGAAGTCCCGGTAGTGCTCCGTGAGGATCTTGGGCCGCACCGTGGCGTAGTCCGCCAGGGCCGCGCGGACCGTCGCCGCGGGCGCCTGGATGTGCTGCTCGGTGACCGCCTTGACCTCGCTCATGCGATGGGCTGACGGATCCGCGGCTTCTTCGCCGCGCCGGCCTCGTCAAGGCGCCGGACGGGCGTCGAGTACGGGGCGTTCTGGGCGATCGTCGGATCCTCCGCGGCCTCGGCCAGGATCTCGGCCAGCGCCTCGGCGAACGCGTCGAGCGTCTCCTTCGCCTCGGTCTCGACCGGCTCGATGAGGAGCGCCTCCTCGACGAGCAGCGGGAAGTAGACCGTCGGCGGGTGGAACCCGTGATCGAGCAGCCGCTTGGCGAGGTCGAGCGTCTTGATGCCCAGCTCGCGCTTCATCGGGCCGCCCGAGATCACGAACTCGTGCATGCAGCGGGTGCCGAACGCCAGCGGCAGGTGCTTGCGCACCCCGAGCTCGTCGAGCTTGGCCAGCAGGTAGTTCGCGTTGAGGACTGCGATCTCCGAGGCGTCGCGCAGACCCGTGCCGCCCAGCGACTTGATGTAGCTGTAGCAGCGCACGAACACGCCGTAGTTGCCCTGGAAGCCGCGCAGCTTGCCGATCGTCCGCGAGCCCGGGCCGTCGGCCGGGGCGTCGAGCAGCGAGAACCGCGGGGCGGCGCCGTCGGCCGACTCCTCCTTGCGGATCACCGGCACCGGCACGAACGGCGCGATGCGGTCGGAGACGGCGATCGGGCCGGAGCCCGGGCCGCCGCCGCCGTGCGGCTGGGTGAACGACTTGTGCAGGTTGAAGTGCACGATGTCGAAGCCCATGTCGCCCGGGCGCGTGATGCCCATGATGGCGTTGAGGTTCGCGCCGTCGTAGTACAGGACGCCGCCGACGCCGTGGACGATCGAGGCGATCTCCTCGATGTTCGGGTCGAAGATCCCCAGGGTATTGGGGTTCGTGAGCATGATCAGCGCGACGTCTTCGTCGGCCTTCGCCCGCAGGTCGTCGATGTCGACGCCGCCGTCGGGGTTCGTCGCGACCTTGACGACCTCGAGGCCGGCCATCGTCACCGTCGCCGGGTTCGTGCCGTGCGCGGTGTCGGGCGTGAGGACCTTCGTGCGCTTCTCGCCGCGGGACTCGTGGTAGGCCCGGGCGAGCAGCACGCCGGCGAGCTCGCCGTGCGATCCGGCCGAGGGCTGGAGGCACACGTGGGGCAGACCCGAGACCTCGGCGAGCTGCCGCTCGAGCCCGTACATGAGCTCGAGGGCACCCTGCGCGTGGTCCTGCGTCTGGAACGGGTGCAGCCGTGCGTGACCCGGCAGGCCGGCGACGCGCTCGTGCAGGCGCGGGTTGTACTTCATCGTGCAGGAACCGAGCGGGTAGAAGCCCGAGTCCAGGTCGAAGTTCCGGCGCGAGATCCGCACGTAGTGGCGGACGATCTCGGGCTCCGTGATCTGCGGCAGCCGGGCCGGGGCCTTGCGCTGCAGGTTCGCCGGGATGATCTCGTCCAGGGCGACCTCGGGCACGCCGGAGGGCGGCGCCACGAACGCGCGGCGGCCCTCGACGCTCTTCTCGAAGATCGTCTTCGCGACGTCGCGCTGGATGGGGTTGACGGAGTGCGCGGGCACCTTGGAGGCGCCGGGCCCGTCGCCGCCGTAGGCCACGGCCTCGCCCGGGACGCTGCTCTCGGTCGTGCTCATGCGGAGACCTCCTGACGGGTGCCCGTTCGCTGGGCGGCGACGGCGTCGCCGAGCAGGCGGGCGAGCTCGTCGATCTGCTCCTTCGTGCGCTGCTCCGTGATCGCCACGAGCAGGCCGTCGTCGAACTGGCCCCCGTGCGTGCGGGACAGCGCGAGGCCGGGGTTGACGCCGTGGTCCTGGCAGTAGGAGACGACCCCCTGCACGTCGACGCCGGGCAGGCGCAGCGCGAACTCGCGGACGACGGGCTGTTCGTGCAGGAGCTCGACGCCCTCGACGGCCGCCAGGGTGGTGCGCGCGTAGTGCGTGCGCTGGACGAGCAGGTTGGCGAGCTCGGGGAGCCCGTCGCGGCCGAGCCAGCTGAGGTAGACGACGCCGGCCAGCGCGTTGAGCGCCTGCGAGGTGCAGATGTTCGACGTCGCCTTCTCGCGACGGATGTGCTGCTCGCGGGTCTGGAGCGTCAGCACGAAGCCGCGGCGGCCGTCGACATCGGTCGTCTCGCCCGCGATGCGGCCCGGCATGCGGCGCAGGAACGCCTCGCGCGCCGCGAAGAACCCGAAGGACGGGCCGCCGAAGTCGAGGCGGTTGCCCAGCGACTGGCCCTCGCCGACGGCGACGTCGATGCCGACCTCGCCGGGGGGCGCCAGCACGCCGAGCGTGAGCGGGTCGTAGGAGCCGATGACCACGGCCTTCGGACCGCCGGCACGCGCGGCGTCGGACAGCGCCTGGACGTCCTCGACGGCGCCGAGGAAGTTCGGCTGCTGGACGATCGCGGCGGACGTGTCCTCGTCGAACGCGGCGGCCCACGCCTCGGCGTCGGTGCGGCCGTCCTTCAGCGGGACGACGACGACCTCGGAGCCGTAGCCGACGGCGAGCGTCTGCAGCGTCTGGATCGTGTGCGGGTGCGCGCCGGCGGAGACGACGATGCGCGTCTTGCCGTTGACGAGCTTCGCCAGGTACGCGGCGGCGGCCACGGCGCTCGGGCCCTCGTAGACCGAGGCGTTGGAGACCGGCAGCGCGGTGAGCTCCGAGATCGCCGTCTGGTACTCGAACATGACCTGCAGCCCGCCCTGCGAGACCTCGGGCTGGTACGGCGTGTAGGGGGTCAGGAACTCCGACCGCCCCATCAGCATGTCGATGATCGCGGGGACGTAGTGGTCGTACATCCCGGCGCCGAGGAACGTGACCTCGTCCTCCGCGGACGTGTTGCGCGCGGCCAGGCCGGCGACGTGGGTGTAGACCTCCTGCTCGGAGAGCCCGTCCGGGATTTCGAGCGGGCGGTCCAGGAGCAGCGCCTGCGGGATCTGCTCGGCGAGCAGGTCGGAGATCGAGCCGACGCCCACGGCGGCGAGCATCGCCTCGCGGTCGGCGTCTGTGGCGGTGGTGTAGCGGGTCACGGAGAGGGCCCTTCGGAGGGGTGTCGGGCGGAAGCGGGGTTCCGGCCCCGCCGCCCGCACGCGTGAGGGAGCGCGTCGGGCGGGGGCGGTACGGCGGGTGGTGCTAGTCCAGCGACGCGACGTAGGCGTCGCGGTCCTGCAGCTGCTCGAGCTCGGCGAGGTCCGAGAGCCGGACCTTCACGAGCCAGCCGTCCTCGTAGGACGACTCGTTGATGGACTCCGGCGCGTCCTCGAGCGCCGGGTTGACCTCGAGGATCTCCCCCGACAGCGGGGCGATGACGTCGGAGACGGCCTTGACCGACTCGATCTCGGCGTAGGACTCGTCCTTGGTCACCGTCGAGCCGACCTCGGGCGCGTCGAAGAACACGACCTCGCCGAGCGCGTCCTGGGCGAACCAGGTGATGCCGAACGTCGCGACGTCGCCGTCGATCCGGGCCCAGTCGTGCTCGGGGTGGTACTTCAGGTCTTCGGGGTACGAGGCCTCGGCCATGTCGTCTCCAGGTACGGGGTCTGTGAGGGGAACGGTTGTGGCGCGGGTGCTCAGCGCGGCCGGGCGTAGAGGGGCTTCTTCGCCACCTCGGCGGCGCGCACGCGGCCGCGGACGTCGACCTCGATCGGCGTGCCGATCTCGGCGCGCTCCACGGGGACGTACGCGAGGCCGATGCCGGCGCCGAGGGTCGGCGAGAAGGTGCCGCTCGTGACGACGCCGCCGCCCACGACGGGGTTGCCGCCGCGCGGGATCCCCTTCTCGGTGAAGCGGAAGGCGACGAGCTTCTCGCCGTGGGGCGAGCCGTTCTCGCGCGCCGCGGCGACGGCCTCGGAGCCGACGAAGCCCGTGGCCTCCTTGCACGCCCAGCCCAGGCCCGCGCCGATGGGGTCGCGGTCCTCGGAGAGGTCGTTGCCGTAGAGGTGGAATCCGACCTCGAGGCGCAGGGTGTCGCGGGCGCCGAGGCCGGCGGGCACGGCGCCCCCGGCGAGCAGGGCGTCCCACAGCTGCGGGGCGACGGCCGGCGGGACGAGCAACTCGACGCCGTCCTCCCCCGTGTAGCCCGTGCCGGCGACGAGGACGTCGGCGCCGTTCCAGACGGCGCCGCCGGTCTTGAACGCGGCGGGCAGCTGGTGGCCGAGGACCTGCGTGACGACCTGGCGGGCCGTCGGGCCCTGGACGGCGAGCATCGCGAACTCGTCGAACGCGTCCTCGACCTCGACCTCGAAGTCGGCGGCCCAGCGCTGGAACCAGGCGAGGTCCTTGGCGTGGTTGCTCGCGTTCGTGACGGTCAGGTAGACGTCGTCGGCGAGGCGGTAGGTGAAGAGGTCGTCCAGGACGCCGCCGTCCTCCTTGCAGAGCACGGAGTACTGCGAGCCGCCGACGGCGATCTTCTCCACGTCGTTCGAGAGGATCCGCTGGAGGAACTCCGCGGCCTGCGGGCCCGAGGTGCGGATCTCGCCCATGTGGGAGACGTCGAACACGCCGGCGGACGTGCGCACGGCGATGTGCTCCTCCTTGACCCCGGCGTACTGCACGGGCATCTCCCACCCCGCGAAGGGCACGAGGCGGGCGCCTGCGGCCTGATGGCGCTCGTAGAGCGGTGTGCGCCGCAGATCGGTCGTCGAACTCACCGCGCCAGCCTACCAACGGCACCGGGCGCTCATGCGCTCCCGATCCCGAGCTCCTCCACCGCCATCTCGCGCATCCGGTACTTCTGGACCTTGCCCGTCACCGTCATGGGGAACGCGTCCGTCACGTGGACGTAGCGCGGGACCTTGTAGTGGGCGATGGCGCCGCGGCAGTGCTCGCGGATCGCCTCGGGGTCGGGCGACGCTCCCGGTCGCGGCACGACCCACGCCATGATCTCCTCGCCGAGGCGCTCGTCCGGCACGCCGATCACCTGCACGTCGGCGATGTCGGGATGGGCGTAGAGGAACTCCTCGATCTCGCGCGGCGAGACGTTCTCGCCGCCGCGGATGATCATGTCCTTCGACCGGCCGACGATGCGCACGTAGCCCTCCGCGTCGATCGTCGCGAGGTCGCCCGTGTGCATCCAGCCCTCGGGGTCGATCGCCTCGGCCGTCCGCTCCGGGTCCTCGTGGTAGCCGCGCATGACGCTGTAGCCGCGGGTGCACAGCTCGCCGGTCTCGCCGCGCGGCAGCGTCTCCCCCGTCGCCGGGTCGACCACGCGGACCTCGACGTGCGGATGGACGCGGCCGACGGTGCCCGTCCGCTGCTCGAGCGGGTCGTCGGCCGCCGTCTGGGTCGACACGGGCGAGGTCTCCGTCATGCCGTAACAGATGGTCACCTCGGGCATGTGCAGCTCGTCGATCACCCGCCGCATGACCGCCTCGGGACAGGGCGAGCCGGCCATGATCCCGGTGCGCAGCGTCGCGAGGTCGTGGTCGCCGAAGCCCGGGTCGGCGAGCATCGCGATGAACATCGTCGGGACGCCGTAGAGGCTCGTGCAGCGCTCGCGGGCGACCGCCTCGAGCGCCGCGGCGGGCTCGAACGCCTCGGACGGGATCACGACCGTCGCCCCGTGGGCCAGCGCGGCCAGCGTGCCCATCACCATGCCGAAGCAGTGGTAGAAGGGCACCGGCACGCAGATGCGGTCGGCCGGTCCGTAGCCGCACGCCGCACCCACGAGCAGGCCGTTGTTGAGGATGTTGCGGTGCGTCAGCGTGGCGCCCTTCGGGAGCCCCGTCGTGCCGCTCGTGTACTGGATGTTGATCGGGTCGTCCGGCTCCAGGCCCGCCCCGATCCGCTCCACCGCGTCGTCGTCGGACGCGGCGCCGCCGTCGATCAGCGCCTCCCACGACGGGTCGTCGAGCCACGCCGTGCGCTCCAGGTGCCGGAGCTCGTCGCGGACCTCGGCGAGGATGGCCCGGTAGTCCGAGCTCTTGAACCGCTGGGCGGCGACGAGCACCCGGCAGCCGGACTGATCGAGGACGTAGCGCAGCTCGCTGGACCGATACGCCGGATTGATCGTCACGAGGACCGCGCCGATGCGAGCGGTGGCGTGCTGCACCAGGGTCCACTCCGCACGGTTCGGCGACCAGATGCCGACGCGGTCGCCGGGGCGCACGCCCGCGGCCAGCAGCCCGCGGGCGACGGCGTCGGCGTGGGCGAGCAGCTCGCGGTACGTCCAGCGGATCCCCTGGGAGCACGAGACGAGCGCCTCGTGCTCGGGCTGCCCGTCGGCGCGGCGGCGCAGGGCCGCCCCGATCGTCTCCGTCAGGAGCGGCGGTTGGTCGCCGCCGCGCACGTGGGAGAGGTCGTCGGTCCGCTGCTCCGTCGCCACCGCCCGACGCTACGCCGCCGGGCCCGCGGCGTGGAGGATTCTGCGGGCGAACGCCGCGCCCGGCAATAGACTGGCCCGCGCGTGGGGAGCGAACCATCAGCCGGGAGCATCGGCCGGGTCACCGGCGCCGTGCGTCCCGGACGCATCGGCGAGGCCATGCTCGCGGTCGGAGACCGCGTCGAGGCGTACTACGCCGTGCCCTTCGACGGCCTCGAGACGATCGACCGCGGCGCGGAGTGCGTCGTGGTCGAGCACCACCCGTCCCTCGCCCGCACGGTGCTCGTCACCGCGCTGCCCACGTCCGCACCGTCCCCGTAGTCCCACACCCAGGAGCCCCTGTGCCACCCGTCGCCGCCGTCCCCACCTTCGCGATCCCGCTGGCGGCGCTGGCGGTGATCGTGCTCCTCCTGGTCGTCCTCGCCTTCGCCGTCTACCAGGTGCCCAAGGGCAACGAGGCGCTGATCATCACCGGCGCCGGCTCCAAGGGCGACAACCGCCCGCGCGTCGACGACCCCAACGCGCCCGTCGTCGAGAACACGATGAACTTCAAGGTCGTGACCTCCGGCGGGTCGATCGTGCTCCCGGTCCTGCAGCGCGCCCAGCGCCTGTCGCTGGAGTCCCGCACCGTCGACCTGGGGGAACACGGCCGCGGCCTGCACTGCGTCTCGCAGCAGGCCATCCCCGTCGAGGTCGAGGCCGTCATGGCGTTCAAGGTCGGCAACGACCGGGCGTCGATCGCCAACGCGGTGACCCGCTTCCAGGACACCCCCGACGAGGTCATCAAGCAGACGATCAAGGACATCGCCCACGGCCACCTGCGCACGGTGGTCGGCGGGCTGACGGTCGAGTCGCTCATCAAGGACCGCAACGCGCTGACGGACGAGGTCCGCGACGCCACCGCGGTCGAGATGCAGAAGCTCGGGCTCGTGATCGACTCGTTCCAGGTCAAGGACATCCGCGACCCCCAGGGCGAGCCGGAGGGCTACATCCGCAATCTCGGCAAGCCGCAGGCCGCACGCATCGCGGCCGAGGCCCGGATCGCCGCCGCCGAGCGCGAGCAGGAGGCCGCGCAGCGCGAGGCGGAGGCGAGCGCCAAGGTCGCCGAGGCGCAGCGCGACGCCGACGTCCGCCGCGCGGCCGCGAAGGCCGAGACCGACCGCGCCCAGCAGGAGGCCGCGCAGGCCGGCCCGCTGGCGGAGGCCGAGGCCCGGCAGGCCGTCGTCGAGGCCGACACGCGCGCTGCCGAGCTCGAGGCGAACCTCGAGGAGCAGCGGCTGCAGACGACCGTGCGCAAGCCCGCGGACGCCAAGGCCTACGAGCAGGTCACGAACGCCAACGCGACCCGCGAGGCCGCGATCGCCGCCGCCCAGGGCGACGCGCAGCGCACGCGCCTGGAGGCCGAGGCGAAGGCCGAGGCCACCCGTCTCGACGCGTCGGCGCGGGCCGAGGCGACGCAGAAGCTGGGCGTCGCCGACGCCGATGCCACGAAGGCGCGGCTCCTGGCCGAGGCGCAGGGCACCCGGGAGAAGGGCCTTGCCGAGGCCGCCGGCATCGAGGCCCGGCAGCGGGCCCTCGCGGAGAACGCCGAGGGCGTCGTCGCCCAGCAGATCGCGGAGCAGCTGCCGGCCATCGTCACGGCCGCGGCACGCCAGTACGACAACGTCGAGAACCTCACCGTGCTCGACGGCGCCGAGGGCCTGCACCGCGGGCTGCTCTCGACCATGGGCCTGGCCGGCGCGGTCATGCCGCTGGCGCGGGGCCTCTTCGACGGGACGCGCGACGGCGACCGGGCCGCGACCGGCACCGCCGCCGCGGCGACCGCGGCGTCGGCGACGCCCGTCACCGACGGCGCCGCGCCGACGACGGCCTAGCGCCGACCGGGACCCGTCCCCGGCAGCGTTCCCGCCCCCGCGTGCGTGCGGGGGGCCGCCGCGGGCCCGGGACGACGAAGAGGCGGATCCCCCGCGCGCCGACGTGCGGTGCGCGGGTGATCCGCCTCGGAGCCCGGTGGGCCTCTCGGCCCGAGCGCCTACCGGAGGAAGGCGGGGATGTCGATGTCGTCGTCGCCGATCTCGAGGTTGGAGCGCTGGCGGTCGGCGCGCGGGACGCGATCGCCCTCGGTGCTGCGGCGCGGGCGCTCCGGGCGCTCGTAGCGGTCGGAGCGCTCCGTGGCTCGGCCCGGGCGGGCGGCGGGCGCGCTGGAGGCGGCGGCGCGGGCGGCGCGCGTCTTGTCGAAGCCGGTGGCGATGACGGTGACGCGGATCTCGTCGCCCATGTCCTCGTCGATGACGGCGCCGAAGATGATGTTCGCGTCGCCGTCGGCGGCCTGCTGGACGATCTCGGCGGCCTCGTTGACCTCGAACAGGCCGAGCTCGCGACCGCCCGTGATGTTGAGGAGGATGCCGGTGGCGCCCTCGACGGAGTCCTCGAGCAGCGGCGAGGAGATGGCCTGCTTGGCGGCCTCGCCGGCGCGGGTCTCGCCGCCGGACTGGCCGATGCCCATGAGCGCGGTGCCGGCGTCGTGCATGACGGTCCGGACGTCTGCGAAGTCGAGGTTGATCAGGCCCGGGATCGTGATCAGGTCGGTGATGCCCTGGACGCCCTGGCGCAGCACGTTGTCGGCGGAGCGGAAGGCGTCGAGGATCGACGTGCGCTTCTCGACGAGACCGAGCAGACGGTCGTTCGGGATCACGACGAGCGTGTCGACGACCTCGCGCAGACGGTTGATGCCGTCCTCCGCCTGACGCATGCGCTGGCTGCCCTCGAAGGAGAACGGGCGCGTGACGACGCCGACCGTCAGCGCGCCGATCTCGCCCTTCGCGATCTCGGCGATGACGGGGGCCGCACCGGTGCCGGTGCCGCCGCCCTCGCCCGCCGTGACGAAGACCATGTCGGCGCCCTTGAGCGCCTCGCGGATCTCGTCGCGGGACTCCGAGGCGGCCGCGTGACCGACCTCGGGGTTCGCGCCGGCGCCCAGGCCGCGGGTGACCTCGGTGCCGATGTTGATCTTGATGTCGGCGTCGCACATCGCGAGCGCCTGGGCGTCGGTGTTGCAGGCGACGAACTCGACGCCACGCAGACCCGCGTCGATCATGCGGTTGACGGCGTTGGTGCCGCCGCCGCCGACGCCGACGACCTTGATGACGGCGAGGTAACTGCCGGTGGCGTCCATAAGAAGTGTCTGTCTCCGGTGCTGTGGGTGCGCTGGGTTGAGGGAACGAGCGGGTCGTCCCGACCACGAGCGCCCAGACGACCAAGCTAGGTGTGCTTCGGCCGTGTTGTCAACGTCAATGATAGGCACGCAACAGGGATTGCAGGCCCATCTCTCGACGTCGACCAAAGGCTGGACCAGTCCGGCCTAAGCCTCAGGTCTAGGGTGCGGGTTGGGCGCCCGGCGCCGTACCCCCGCCGTTCTGCACCGCGGCGCCTGCTCCTGCTGGGGCGCCGGCCGCGGTCGCAGCGGCGCCCGAATTCGTGCTCTCGGTCGGGGTCGTGGACGCCGTACCGGATGCGCCGGACGTCGTGGGCGCGCCGCCCCCGGTCCCGGAAGCCGCCGACGGCGCAGGAGACTGCGCGGTCGTCATGGGGCCCGCGCCGGGGGTCGCGCCGGGGGTTCCGGCGGCCGGCGTCGTGCCCGACGGAGCGGCCGCGCGAGGGGTCGCGGCAGCGCCCGGAGCCTGGTCGGGGCCGCCGGCCTCGGCGGCCGTCGGGGTGGCGCCGCCGGCGGGCGTCGCCGCGGCCGTCCGGCCCTCCGCCGTGGCCAGAGCGTCCGCGCTCACAGGCACCTTGCCGACCTTCGCGTCGCGCGCCGGGAGGGTCGGCGGGGCGCCGTTGCCGGCGACGGGCTGCTCGGGCACGCGGAGGTCGATCCAGGTGGCGCCGCGCGTCCCGGGGTCGGAGAGCACGGCGACCGCGGCCGCCCACTTCGCCTCGAGGCGGTGGGCGTCGCGGAACAGCAGCGCCGGGCCGGTGGCGAGGCGCACGGTGTAGCCGCCGTCGATCCGGGCGACGCGGGCGAGGATCGGCCCCGGGGCGCCGCCGAGGATGCGGGCGGCCACCTTGGCGCCGCCGACGAGCTCGCCGCCGCGCTGCTGGCCGCCGCGGATCACGGGCAGCGTGCCCGGGGTCCAGTCGGGCAGCACGCGGCCGTCGGAGGACACGGCGACGCGCCGGCCACCCGCTTCGATCGCGCCGACGGCGAGCAGCTGGCGGACCTCGACCTGGACGCCGTGCGGGAACCGCGTGTGGACCTCGACGCCGGTGATGCTCCGCGTGCCGGCGACGGCGTCGCGGATCGCGCCCTCCTGGAACCCGAGCGTGCTCTGGCCGGTCGCCGCACGCTCGATGGCGTGGCGGATCTGGGACGCCTTCGGTCCCTGCACGCCGACGACCGTCACGTTCTGGACGGTGGAGAGCGGCGTCAGGCGCAGCACGAGGTAGACGATCGCGAGCACGCCGGCCACGGCGAGCAGCACGAGGAGCGCGGCGCGACCGGGACGCGGACCGCGCCACGCCAGTGGCGTGCGGCGGAAGGTGGTCCCGGAGTCGTGCAGTCGCGCGGAGAAGGGCTCGGGCGGCATCACTCGCACGTTCGCCGCCGGGCGGCTCGTCCCTCCTGCGCGCCACTGCTCAGCGCGCGGATCGCGTGGCCCGCGCGATCCGCCGGACAGCCGGACGGGCCGCCCGGTCAGCCGGACGAGGCTGCCCCGTTCAGCCGGACGAGGCCGCCCGCTCAGCCGGCGACGAGGCCGTGCGCGACGCCGTCCACGTCGCCGGCGCCCATGCACAGGCAGAGGTCGCCGCTGCGCAGCAGGGCGGGCAGCCGGCCGAGCGCCTCGGCGACCGTGGGCAGCCAGACGACCGGCACGCCCTCCCCCGCGTCGGCCGCGGCCCGGGCGATCGTCAGGCCGTCGACGCCGGGGAAGTCCTCCGCCCGCTCGCGCGCCGGGTAGACGTCGAGCACGCAGACGAGGTCGGCGCCGGCGAGCGCGCGCCCGAACGCGTCGGACAGCATCTGGGTGCGCGAGAACAGGTGGGGCTGGAAGACGGCCACGACCCGCCGCGGGGCGAGGGTGCGGGCGGCCGCGATCGTCGCGGCGACCTCCGTCGGGTGGTGCGCGTAGTCGTCGACGACCACCGCGCCGGCCGGGCCCGTGCCGACCTGCTCGAACCGCCGCCCGGTGCCGGGGAAGTCGACCATCGCCGCGACGGCACGCTCCGGGTCGGCGCCGGCGAGCGTCGCGGCGGTCAGCGCCGCGACGGCGTTCCACGCGTTGTGGACGCCGGGCTGGCGGAGCGCGACGGTGCGGCCGTCCCACGCGAACCGCTGCGCACCGTCGGCGGCGGCCGTGTCCGTCACGTCGTAGCGGTGGACGCGGGCGGGGTCGGCGTCGGCCGGCAGCAGCCGGTCGAGCTCCGGGCGGTCCCACACGACGCGCTCGCCGGCGCCGGCCAGGAAGGCGCGGAACGCGTCGTCGAGGTCGGGGCGCCCCGCGTAGGTGCCGTGGTGGTCGAGCTCGACGCTCGTGACGACCGCGATCTCGGGGTGGGTCTCGAGGAAGGAGCGGTCGGACTCGTCGGCCTCGACCACGAGCCAGCCCGAGGTGCCGACGTGCACGTTGCGGCCCGTCGAGCGGAGGATGCCGCCGACGAGGTAGGACGGGTCCTCGCCCGCGCCCTGGAGCGCGTGAACCGTCATCGCCGACGTCGTCGTCTTGCCGTGGGCGCCAGCGACGGCGATCACCCGGTGCTCGGCGCAGACCTCGCGCAGCAGGCCGTGGCGGGAGCGGTCCGGCAGGCCGCGGCGGCGGGCCTCGACGCGCTCGGGGTTGTCCTCCGGGATCGCCGTCGAGGCGACGACCACGACGTCGTCGCCCGCGGGCACGTTCTCGGCCGCGTGGCCGATCGTCACCGGGATCCCGGCCTCGCGCACGCCGGCGAGGTACCGGCTCTCGGAGCGGTCCGACCCCGTGACCTCGGCGCCGAGGCCACGGGCGAGGACGGCCAGCGCGCTCATCCCGGCCCCGGCGATCCCGAGGACGTGCAGGCGGCGACCGCTCCAGGGCTGCGAAGGCATCGCCGCGGAGGGTATCCGCCGGGCCCGCGGTCCCGCCGACCGCGCGCCCCGATCGCGGGCGTCCCCGCCCCTGAACCCCGGTCCGCCGGTGCCCTCTGCCGCGGGTCCACCTGCGCCCTCGACCGCACGGCGATCGGGTTCTACGATCGGGCCATGCGCGGCCCGCGGACGAGACGACACCATGCCCCCCGAGGTCGCCTGGCCGGCGCCGTCGCCGTCGCCTGCGTGCCGGCCGCCGGCCTCGCCGCCCCCACGGTCGCCGGTGCGGCCGTCGTCCCCCAGGTCACCTGCGTCGTGCACGACCCGACCACCGGTCTCGGCGGTGCCCGCCTCGGGTACCGCAACGACGGTCCGGGCCCGGTCAGGATCCCGCCGGGCGCCAGTGGCAACTTCTTCTCGCCCCCGCCCGTGCTGCGCGGCCAGCCGGAGACGTTCCTGCCCGGGGAGCACCGCGCGGCGCTCACGGTGTTGTGGAACGTGAAGGACTGGCCGACGCTCACGTGGATCCTCGACGGCTCGACCGTCCGGGTCACGCCCGCCCAGCCCGGCGCGCCCCTCTGCGACGCCCTCCCGCCCGTGGCCCCGGCGGCCCTGACCATGCCGGCCGAGGGGGTGACCCCGACCGGCGCGACGCTCACCGGCGTGGTCGACCCGGCCGGCGCCGACGTCGTCTGGTGGTTCGAGCACGGCACGGGCGACGCCCTGGAGGCCACCACCCCGGAGGTCGCCGCAGCGGGCGTCGGGCCGCGCACGGTCGCCGCGACGGTCGACGGGCTGCCGTCCGGCACCGGGCTGCGCTACCGCCTGGTCGTACGCGGCCCCGGCGGGACCGTCCGCGGCGCCGAACGCACGGTGACCACGGCGGCCGCGCCGGGGACCGGCGGCACCGATCCGGGCGGCGGCACCACGACCGTGCCCGTGCCCGTGCCCGTCCCGGTCCCGACCCCCGTCCCGGCACCGTCGCCCGGCCCGCAGGCGCCCGGCGATGCCCCCGAGGCGGGGGGCCTCCGGGACCCCGCGCTGCGGGCGAGCGGCTCCTCGCGCGTGCGGGGCACGGTCGCGCGCATCCGCGTGCGCACCGCGCCGGAGGCGCGCGGCCGGCTCTCCGTGACCGCGGCGAGCGGCCGGCGTCGGGCGACGGTCAACGGCCCGCAGGCCGCCGGGGACGTCCGGACGTTCACCCTCCGGCGCCTGCGGCCGGGCCGCTGGGTCGTGCGGGTGCGGTTCGCCCCGCAGCCCGGCTGGGCCGCCCGCACGGTCACCCGGACCGTGCGGGTCACCGCGCCGCGCTGATCGCGTCACGCCGCCGCGGCGACGACCGCGGGCCACGGCGACCCGGGCGCCGCGCCGACGGCCACCGCGACGGACGCCCCGGACCGCGTCCCGTCAGGCGGCAGCCGTGGCCGGACCGCCCGCGGCCGCCAGGACCTCGTCCGCGATCGCGCGCGCGGCCTGCGGCCGGGCCAGCCCGGCGGAGACGCCGGCCATCCGCTCCAGACGCTCGCGGTCGCCCAGCAGCTCGGCCACCGTGGTGCGCAGGCGCTCGGCGGTCAGCTCGCCGTCGCCGATGACGACGGCCGCGCCGGCGTCCGCCATCCAGCGGGCGTTGGCCGTCTGGTGGTCGGCGGCGGCGTGCGGGTAGGGCACGAGGATCGCGGGGCGGCCGTGGGCGGTGACCTCCGCGATCGAGCCGCCGGAGCGCGAGACGACGAGGTCGCAGGCCGCCAGTGCGGGGCTCAGCGGCGAGAGGTAGTCGAACAGCCGGTACGGGCCGTCCTCGGGCACGCGGTCGCGCAGCGCGGCGTGGTCGCGACGCCCCGAGGCGTGGATCACGGCCACCGGCACCTCGCCGCTGCCGTCGAGCGCGGGCGCCGTCAGGTCCCGCAGTCCCTCGATCGCGGCCTCGTTCACGGAGCGCGCTCCGAGCGAGCCGCCGAAGACGAGCACCGTCGGGGTGCGCTCGTCCAGGCCGAAGCGATCGCGGGCGCCGGCGTGGTCTCCGAACGGCTCGGGCACGGGGCGGCCCGTCACCCGGAAGGTCGGCTCGTCGCGCCCGGCGATCGGGAACCCGAGACAGACGCGGTGCGCGCGCCGGTGCAGGAGGCGGTTGGAGACGCCGAGGTGGCTGTCGGCCTCGGTCAGCACGAGCGGGATGCGGCGTGAGACCGCGGCGGCCCCCACGACGCCGGCGACGTACCCCCCGCCGCCCATCACCGCGTCCGGGGCGACGCGCCCGAGGATCCTGCGCGCCGCGGTGACGGCGCCGACCGCGCGGCCGCCGGCACGGGCGGCCTTCAGCGGGTGCGTGCGGCTGAAGCCCTCGACCCGGATCTGGTGCAGCTCGTAGCCCGCCTCGGGCACGAGCCGCGCCTCCTCGCGGTCGCCGCCGACGAAGACGACGCGGTGGCCGCCGTCACGAAGCTCGTCGGCGACCGCCAACGCGGGCACCACGTGCCCCGCTGTCCCGCCGGCTGCGATCACGAACGTCCTCTGCGTCACCCGCGGATCGTGACGCACGCGCGGCGCGGCGGGCGTCCGACCGCTCCGCGGCCGACGCGAAGGCCGGCGCGGGGCCGCGCACGGGGCGCGGACCCGGCGCGCGGCGCGCGCCGCCGACGGGCCGGGGCCGGGCGTCGCGGGCGGGCCGCGGGGCGCGGCCGCGCGGCGGGCCGTCGAGCTCGGGCTCGGGGGCGACCTCGAGGTACGGGGTGCCGCGCGCGATGTTGAGCAGGATCCCGACCGCGCCCAGCAGCACGATCAGGCTCGTGCCGCCGTACGAGATGAAGGGCAGCGGGACGCCGGTCAACGGGAAGATCCCGAGCACGACCCACACGTTCAGCATCGCCTGCACGAGCACGACGCCGGTGATCCCGACGGCCAGGAGCTTCTGGTAGCTGCCCTTCGTGCGGTCGGCGATCCGCAGGCCCGTGTACGCGACGCCCGCGTAGAGGACGAGCAGCATGATGATGCCGATGGCGCCGAGCTCCTCGCCGACGACCGCGAGGATGAAGTCCGTGTGCGCCTCGGGCAGCCAGTCCGCCTTCTGGACGGAGTTGCCAAGCCCGGTGCCGGTGAACCCGCCGGTGCCGATCGCGAGCTGGCCCTGCAGCGACTGGTAGCCCGTGCCGGAGGCGTCGGACCCGGGCGAGAGGAACGAGGTCAGGCGGGCGATGCGGTACGGGTGCATCGCGACGAGCACGAGCAGCGCCACGCCGCCGGCCGCGCCGATCGGGAGGAAGAACCGGGCGGGCATGCCGCCGACGACGAGCACGCAGACGGCGGCGCCGGTGATGACGATCGCGGTGCCGAGGTCGCGCTGGACGCCGGCGACGACCGCGATCAGCAGGCCGAGCGCCAGCAGCTCGATGCGCAGGTCGCCCAGCGTCCGCATCGGGCGCCGACGGGACGAGAGCCGCAGCGCGAGGAAGGCGATCATCGCGAACTTCGCCAGCTCCGAGGGCTGGAACGTCAGCGGTCCGCCGCCGAGCCACCGGTAGGCGCCGTTGACCTCCTTGCCGATCCCAGGCAGGACGACCGCCATGCAGAGGACGATCGAGATGGCGAGCATCGGGGTGGTGATCTTCTTGATCACCGCGACGCCGTAGCGGGACGCGAACGCGAGTCCGGCGAACCCCAGCGCCGCGAAGAGCACGTAGCGGATGAGGAACGAGGTGCCGTTGGACCCGTCCTTCAGGATCTGCTCCGAACTCGAGGCGGAGTAGACCCAGATCGCCCCCAGCACGCAGAGGACGAGGACCAGGCCCAGGAGGCGCTCGTACTCGCGCTTGAGCTCGGGTTCGGAGGCGGCGGGACGCTTCATCAGGGGCGTGTTCGCCCCGGGGCTTATGAACCCTCCCGAACCCGTGAGCGTTCGGGCGCCCGGTCGATCTCCCCCGCGACGCCCGTGGCGTCCGGGCCCGCGGCTACTTGATCGACTGCTGGAAGAGCGTGAAGCCGATCGCCGAGAACGCGATCGCCACGATCCAGAACCGCAGGATGACCTTCGTCTCCGACCACGCCTTCATCTCGAAGTGGTGGTGCAGGGGGGCCATGAGGAAGACGCGCTTGCGGAAGGTCTTGAAGGAGAAGACCTGGATGATCACCGAGAGCGCCTCGAGCACGAACACGCCGCCGATGACGAGGAACAGCTCCTCCGTCTTGGTCATGATCGCGATGCCGGCGACCAGGCCGCCGAGGCCGAGCGACCCGGTGTCCCCCATGAACACCGTGGCCGGGTGGGCGTTGTACCAGAGGAACCCCACGCAGCCGCCGACCGTGCAGGCCGCCAGCAGCGCCATGTCGGACGCCCCGGTCGCGAGGTACGTGATGCCGATGTAGGCGGTCATCACGATCGCGGTCACGCCCGCCGCTAGGCCGTCGAGGCCGTCCGTCAGGTTCACGGCGTTCGAGACGAACGCCACCACGAGGTAGATCCAGACGGGGTAGAGCCAGCCGAGGTCGATCGTGAGGTCCAGCGTGCGGATCTTCACCGTCGGCTCGAGGTCCGCGGGCCCGACGACGAACCACCAGAACACGAGCGAGACGACGACCATCGCCGCGAGCTTGCCCTTGCCGCTGAGGCCCAGCGAGCGTTTCCGGACCACCTTCGTCCAGTCGTCGACGAACCCCACGAGCGCCAAGCCGGCGCCCGTGATGAAGACGCCCATCGCCCGCCAGTCGCGGTCCGTCCAGTCCCAGAGGATGAGGAACGGCACCGCGATCGCGACGAAGATGATGAGCCCGCCCATCGTGGGCGTGCCCGCCTTCTTCTGGTGGCCCGACGGGCCCTCCTCGCGGATGAACTGGCCGAACGACTTCTGCCGGAGCCAGTCGATGAAGCGTGGCGCCAGGAAGATGCAGATGAGCATGGCGGCGGTGCCGCCGATCAGGATCTTCAGCACGGCTCAGGCGCCCTCGCCCTGCAGGGCGTCGGCGACCCGTTCGAGGCCGATGCCGCGCGAGGCCTTGAGGAGCACGGTGTCCCCCGGCTCGAGCAGCGTCGGGACGAGCTTCGCCGCGGCGGCGGCGTCCGGGACCCAGTGGACCCCGCGGCCGAAGCCCGTGCCGGTGTGACGGCTGAGCGGACCGACCGCCACGAGCTCCTCAACGCCGGCCGACCGCGCGTGGGCGCCGAGCTCGGCGTGGAAGCGCAGCTCGTCCGGCCCGAGCTCGAGCATGTCGCCGAGGACCGCGACCTTCCGGCCGGGGGCCGAGGTGGCGAGGTCGTCGAGGGCGGCGGTCATCGACATCGGGTTGGCGTTGTAGCAGTCGACCACGACCACGACGTCGCGGGCGAGGTGCAGACGCTGTCCGCGCATCGCCGAGATCCGGGGGTCGACGGGGCCGTCGGGCTCGACGCCGACCGCGCGGGCGGCGGCCACGGCCGCCGGCAGGTTGCGGAGCACGGTGGGCGAGACGTCCTCGGCGATCCGCAGGCCCGCGGGCGCGGGATCGTCCGGCCCGACCTCGACGACGGTCACCCCGTGCGGGCGGTGGGCCGCCAGGAGCGGCTCGTCCCGCGGGATGATCGCGGTCCCGCCGGGCACGATCCCGGCCAGCAGCTCGGCCTTCGTGTCGGCGATGGCCTGCAGCGAGCCGAGCAGCTCGACGTGGACGGGCGCGATGTTCGTGATCACGCCGACGTCGGGCTCGGCGATGGCGGCGAGCTCCGCGATCTGGCCGCGGCCGCGCATCGCCATCTCGAGCACCAGCACCTGCGTGCCCTCCGGGGCGCCCAGCACCGTGAGCGGCAGGCCGATCTCCGTGTTGAGGTTGGCCTCCGTCGCGACGACGCGCAGCTGCGTGGCCAGGATCCCGGCGAGCAGGTCCTTCGTGGACGTCTTGCCGACGGAGCCCGTGATGCCGACGACGGTCGCGCCGAGCTCACGGCGCCAGCCCCGGGCCAGCGCGCCGAGGGCGACCGTCGGGTCCGGGTGGGTCAGGACGGTGCCGTAGCCGGCCTCGACGGCCGCCGCGGCGTGCTCGGGCCGCACGAGGACGCCCCAGGCGCCGGCGAGCAGCACCTCGGCGGCGAAGCTCCCGCCGTCGACGCGGGCGCCGGGGATGCCGACGAACAGCGGGCGGGCGTCGCCGGGGGCCGTCCGCCAATCCCCCCGGCTGTCGATGACGACGCTGGACGGGCCGGGCGCCTGCGGATCCGCGGGCGCGCCGGCGGGCGGGGACTGCAGCACGAGCTCGGCGCCGGCAGCGGCGGCGATCCAGGCGGCGTCGCGGCTATGCACGGGCGTCCTCCGTCGGGGCGGCGGTATGGCCGAGGGCGGCGAGCGCCTCGCGGGCGACGGTCCGGTCGTCGAAGGGGACGGTGCCGTCGGCGAACGTCTGGCCCTGCTCGTGGCCCTTGCCCGTGATGAGGACGACGTCCCCCGCGCGCGCGAGCGCCACGGCCCGGGCGATCGCCTCGTGGCGGTCGGCGATCCGCTCGACGGGCGGGCCGCCCGGCTCGACGCCGGCGAGCACCTCGTCGAGGATCGCCTCGGGATCCTCGGAGCGCGGGTTGTCGGAGGTCGCGATCGCGACGTCGGCCTCGCGCGCGGCGATCCCGCCCATGAGCGGGCGCTTGCCGCGGTCGCGGTCGCCGCCGCAGCCGAAGACGCAGATCGACCGGCCCCGCTCGGCACCCGCGGCCGCGTCGGCCTCGAGCACGCCGCGGGCGGCGTCCAGCACGTTGTGGAGCGAGTCGGGCGTGTGGGCGTAGTCGACGAGCACGGCGAAGGGCTGGCCGGCGTCGACCGGCTCCAGGCGCCCGGGCACGCGGCCGGCGTCGGCCAGCGCGGCGGCGGCGACGTCGGCGTCGACCCCCAGGGCGGTGACCGTGACGTACGCCTGCAGGGCGTTCATGACGTTGAAGCGGCCGGTGAGCGGCGTGGAGAGCTCGCGGCCGTCGACGACGAAGGTGCTCCCCCGCAGGCCGGTGCGGACGTCGGTGGCGCGCACGCGGGCGTCCTCGGACTCCAGGCCGACGGTGATCGCCCCGGGGTGCATGCCGGCGAGCCGGCGGCCGTAGGGGTCGTCGACGTCGACGACCTTCGGAGCGTCCCCGGCCGCGTCGAACAGGCGGGCCTTCGCCAGGAAGTACTCCTCCATGTCCGCGTGGAAGTCGAGGTGGTCCTGGGTGAGGTTCGTGAAGATCGCGGCGGCCCAGTGGATGGCGTCGGCGCGACCGAGCGCGAGCGCGTGGGAGGAGACCTCCATCACGCACGCCTGATCGCCCGCCTCCACCATCTCCGCGAACAGCGGCTGCAGGTCGATCGCCTCGGGCGTGGTCCGGCCGGCTGGTCGCTCCACGCCCCCGGCGACCTGGGTGACGGTGCCGAGGATCCCCGTGGAGCGCCCCGCGGCCTCGAGCAGCTCGCGCACGAGGAACGCCGTGGTCGTCTTGCCGTTCGTGCCCGTGATGCCGACGGTCTGCAGGCGGGCGGTCGGGTCGCCGGCCAGGCGGGCGGCGGCCGGCGCCATCGCGGCGCGGACGTCGGGGACGACGACCTCGGGCACGTCCGTCCCGAGCGGGTGGTCGACGACGAGCGCGGAGGCCCCGCGCTGGACCGCGGCGGCGGCGAATTCGTGCCCGTCGCGCGTGTGGCCCCGGACGCAGAAGAAGACGGTGCCCGGCGCCACGCGCCGGTCGTCGTACGCCAGTGCGGTGACCGGGACGCCGAGGGCGTCCGCGGGCGTCTGTGTGAACAGCTCCCCCAGCGTCATGCGCACCGGAGCCTAGAGCAGCCGCCGGGCCCGCCCTGGCCCGGCCACGACGTCGACCGGGCCGGGGCGGGGCGGCGTACGGCGCTCACTTGTTCGTCGGGACCTTGAGGTACTGCATGGCGTACTGGGCGATCTTCGCGAACGCGGGGCCCGCGACGGTCGCGCCGTAGCCGCCGCCGGCGGGCTGGTCGGCGACGACCACCACGACGATCTTGGGGTTCTGCGCGGGCGCGAACCCGGCGATGGACGCGACGTTGCGGTTCTCGACGTACTCGCCGAGCTTGGCGTCGTAGATGTTCGAGGTGCCGGTCTTGCCCGCCAGGTCGTAGCCGGGGACCTTGACGGCCGAGGCGGTGCCGCCGGCCTCGAAGACGCCCGTGAGCATGCCGCGCAGCTCGCGGGCGATCTCGGGCCGCAGGATGCGGGTGCCCTTCGGCCGCTCGGTCAGCCGGCCGTTCACCGTGCGCACGATCGTCGGCTTGCGCAGCACGCCGCCGTTGGCGATCGTGGCGTACAGGTCGGCGATCTGCAGCGGCGTGACGAACTGCCCCTGGCCGATCGGCAGGTTGCCCATCGTCGAGCCGGAATAGTCCTCGACCTTGGGCAGCAGGCCCTGCTCCTCCGGCAGGCCGATCCCCGTGGGGCTGCCGAAGCCGAACTTGCGCATCCAGCCGTCGAACGCGCCCTTGCCGCGCTTCGCGTTCAGCTGCAGGCCGATCTTGATCGCGCCGGTGTTCGAGCTCTCCGCCAGGATCTCGCCCGGGGTCATGACCTCGGTGCCGTGGGGGTGCGAGTCCTTGATCACGCGGTCGGCGACGTTCAGCGCGTACGGGACGACGAACTTCGACTGCGGCGTGACGACGCGGTCCTGCAGGGCGCCGGCGACCGCGAGGGCCTTGAACGTGGAGCCCGGCTCGTAGTTCAGCGAGAGGGCCAGGTTGTTCTTGTACTCCTGCGGCGAGCCGGCCGGGTGGTTCGGGTCGACCCGCGGCCAGTTGGCCATGGAGAGCACCTGGCCGTCGGGCTGCATGACGACGGCGGTCGCGCGCTTGGGGCGGTACGTCTGCCCCAGCTCCTGCAGCGCGTCCTCCGTCATCTTCTGGATGTTCGTGTCGATCGTCAGGCCGACGGACTTGCCGGGCACCATCGGCTTCTCGACGCGGGTGCGCAGCGGGTTGCCCGAGCCGGCGCTCGTGAGGACGTTGCGGCCCATCGTGCCGCGAAGCGTGTCGTCGAGTGCGTACTCCAGGCCGGCGAGCGCCTTGTCGTCGGTCCCGTAGGCGCCGAGCAGCTGGCCCGCGAGGGGCCCGCCCGGGTAGATGCGCCGGTTGCGCGGCGCGTAGGACAGGCCGGCGAGGTTGACCTCGAGCTTCTTGGCCTCATCCTTCATCGCCTGGATCTTGCGGTCGGGCACGGTGCGCCCGAGGTACTCGAAGCTCTTGCCGGACGTGAGCGCGGCGAGCACCTCGTCCTCGGGCAGGTCGAGCGCTCGGGCGACGAGCGACGCCATCTTCTGCGGCTGCTGCGGCGGGTTCATCGTCTTGAGCTCGAGCACCGTCTTCGACGAGACGATGACGTCGGCCGCGGGCTCGGAGACGGCGAGCGGGGTGTCGTTGCGGTCGGAGATCTCGCCGCGGAGGGCGAGCACGTCGCGGCCGGTGACCTGCTGGCCGGCGGCCCGGACGCTGAGGCTGTCGGCCTTCGCGATCGCGAACCACACCGAGCGCAGCCCGGCGAGCGCGACGAGGACCATGGAGATCGTGAAGAGCACGCGCAGGCGGCGATCTGCGTACATGCCCGCCCTTTCGCCGCGCGCCCGCGCGCTCCTTCCCGGGGCAGGCGGGTCGACGGCTCGACGCTCCCGGGGTGCGAGGACGGGTGTCCCCCGCGGGAGCCGCTCTTCCGGCGCCCGGGAACGCGGGGTGCGTCAGTCGCCGCCGACGGCGGTGCCGCCGGTGGTGCCCGCCGCGGCGCCGCCGGCCGCGGCCGTGCCCGGGGTGGGGCCCTGGGTCGCCGCCCCGGACGGCGTGGCGCCCGAGGAGGCCGAGCCGGACTGCGTGGCGCCGGACGGGGTGCCCGAGGCCGCGCCCCCACCCGGAGTCGTGGAGCGACCCGCGCCCGACGGCGCGGCCGTGCCGGTGCCCGACGTCGTGCCGGTACCCGACGTCGTGCCGGTGCCGGACGCGGTGCCGGCGCCGGACTGGGTGGCGGTGCCGGACTGGGTGGCCGCGCCCGACGGGGTCGGCGTGCCGGACGGGGTGGCTGCCCCGGCGCCCTGCGTGGCGCCCGCGCCGGCCGCCGGGGGCGTCCCGGCGGTGCCTGCGGCCGCGGTGCCCGTCCCGGCGCCGGCAGCCGCGGTGCCGTCCGCCGCCGCGGTGCCGTCCGCCGCGGCGGTGCCGTCGGCGGCGGCGGGGTCGCCGTTCTGCTCCGACCGGTTCGGGGCGGGCTTCCAGCTCGGGCTGGGCGGCCCGATGAGCCCGGCGGCGCGGGCGGCGTCGGTCTTGCGGGCGTCGAGGTACCCGACGCCCTCGGGGTCGGCCAGGACCATCCCGATGCTGCGGCCGAACTCCGACACGCGGTCGGGCGAGCCCAGGCCCGCGACCTCGTTGCGCAAGGTCGCGTTGTTGCGCTCGAGCTTGCTGATCTGCACGTCGCGCTGGGCGACGGTCTGGTTCGTCTGGAGCGTCGCGGCGTGCAGCGCGATCACGCCGCAGCCCAGCACGAGGACGAGCGCGAGCCACGGCCGGCCGCCGGTGAGGCGGCCGAGCAGCGCGGTGAAGAGCCGTACCGGCACGAGCGCCAGGCGGACGGGTACGAGCGCCAGGTTGACGCCGAGCGGCAGACCGCCGCCGGGGCCGGCCGGACGGGACGGGCGTGCGGGTGCCGGGCGCGACGGGCGCGGGACGGCACGCAGCGGGGGGCGGCCCGGGGCCGCCGGGCGGTCGCGGGGTGCGGGCGCGGCGCTCATGCGGGCACCGCGATCCGTCGGGCGCCGCGCAGCCGGGCGGAGCGCGAGCGCGGGTTCTGCTGCTGCTCCTCCGGCGAGGGCACGACGCCGCGCTTGCCGAGCGTCTCGGCCTGCGGCTCGTTGCCGCACACGCAGACCGGCATGTCGGGCGGGCAGGTGCAGCCCCGCAGCAGGTCGGACACGAACCGCTTCACGCGACGGTCCTCCAGCGAGTGGAAGGAGATGACGGCCAGGCGGCCGCCGACGCCGAGCAGCGACCACGCCGCGGGGAGCGCGCGGTCGATCTGGCCGAGCTCGTCGTTGACGAGGATGCGCAGCGCCTGGAAGGTCCGCTTGGCCGGGTGGCCCCCGACGAACCGCGCCGGGGTCGGGATGGCGTTCGTGATGACGTCGACGAGCCGGCCCGTCGTGTCGATCGGGGCCTTCTCGCGCTCGCGGACGATGGCGCGGGCGATCTTCGGGGCGTAGCGCTCCTCGCCGTACTCGCGCAGCACGCGCGTGAGCTCCTTCGCGTCCCACGTGGCCACCACCTCGGCGGCGGACATGAGCGTGCTGTCGCTCTCCCCCATGCCCATGCGCATGTCGAGGGGCGCGTCCCGCGTGTACGCGAAGCCTCGCTCCGCCTGATCGATCTGCATCGAGGACATCCCGAGGTCGAAGTACGCCCCGTCGGCCCGGAATCCTTCCGCGGCGAGCCCTTCGAACGCCTCCGCGAAGGGCGCGGCGACGATCCGGACCTCGCACGGGGCGGTCGCGGCGAAGCGCTCCGCGATCTCGAGCGCGACGGGATCCCGGTCGACGACGACGAGCCGGCCGTCGGGCCCGAGCCGCTCCGCCATCAGCCGCGCATGGCCGCCGGCGCCGAAGGTGCCGTCGATCATCGTCTGGCCGGGACGGGGCTCGAGGATGTCCACCGTCTCGTGCCAGAGGACGGGCAGGTGCCACGCGTCCCCCGTCGTCGGGTCGGACTCGAGGGCGGGGGCGTCGGTCTCGGGAGCCGGCGTCGCGGGGTCGAGGTCGTGCGTGTCGGGGCGGTCCGGGTCCACCCCTCCATGGTGGCCGGTCGGCTCGCCGGGCACGGCTACGCGCCGCTCTGCGGGTCGAACGGGAACGACTGGCCGCCGATCTCGTTCGCGATGTCGAGCATCGCGCCCTGCAGCTCGGGCGCGTAGTTCGCCCAGCCCTCGCGGTCCCACAGCTCGAAGCGGCGGCCGGAGCCGACGAGGAGGACGTCCTTGCCGGAGATCTTCGCGTGGTCCAGCAGCGGGCCGGAGATCGTCACGCGGCCCTGGCCGTCGAGGTCGCCGGGCGTGACGGCGGAGTTCAGGGAGCGCTCGATCTGGCGGGTGCGCGGATCGAGCGGATGGCGGCCGCGGAGGGACGCCTCGACGAACTGGCGGTAGTCCTCGATCGGCTCGATGCCGACGGCGGGGACATCGAAGGAGCGGACGAGCACCAGGCCGGCCTTGAAGGGCTCGCGGAAACGCGCCGGGATCGTCAGGCGGTTCTTCGCGTCGAGCGTGAGCTCGAACTGGGACTGGAGCTGGAGGTCCGGCAAGAGCGTGGGCCGGGAGATGACCGGTGCGAGCCGGGCCGGAAGCAGTGGGAGGAACCGCGTCCGGCCCGACTCGCTGCGAGGAACATAGCCCACCGCGCCCCACCACGCACCACAAATCGCCCCCTCTGCCCCACTCCACCGTACCCCGGCATCCGACGGAACATATGTTCGTGCCCTGGATCCCCTGCAAGAACGGCGTATCCAATCCGAGACGGGCCGTATCAGGGGCCTGGTGCAGGATCGATTGCAGTCGCAAATCGGAACACCCGTTCGTCGACCGTTCGCTGATGTTCGACGGTGTTCGGTTCTGCGGGCACCGTCGGAAACCCCGCAAATTGCGGCTTTACGGTGTGTGTGACGCCCGCGAAGGCGGCGCAGTGGGGCGCCGTGGGCCCGACGGTGGGGCGATGTGGGGTGTCGGGGTGGGGCGCGGTGGAGCGCGCGACCTCCGAGGGCGGGCGCGCGACCGTTCGCGCCCGATGAACGGCGGTGCGCCACGGCCCGGTTCTTCCTCGCGCGCGAGGAAGGAGCGCCGAGCGGGCCGCGGAGCCGTACGATTCGCTGGACCTCGACCCCGCCCGCCCCGGCGGACAGGAAGGACCGTCATGACCTCGACCTCGCTCCCCCGCACCGTGGCCCGCCGCGCCGTCCCCCTCACGGCCATCGCCGTGGGTGCCCTCGCGTTCGCCGGATGCGGCGGCGGTGACGACGAATCCGGCAAGCCGGCGACCCCGGCGGCCGCCGCCGCGACCACGACCGGCGCGGCGCCGAAGGCCTTCCTGGCCGACGACGTGCCCGCCAAGGTCGCCGCCTACGCCGAGGCGACCTTCCGGCCCGGCCAGGAGCCGAAGGCCGCGATCGAGGAGCTCTCGCGCCTGTTCGGGGTCGCCGATCCCGGGGGCGAGCTCATGAAGAGCCTCGACCTCGACGACGAGCTCGAGAGCGGCAAGACGTTCGAGAAGGACGTCCTCCCCCACCTCGGCGACCACGTCGGGGCGTTCCTGCTCCAGGCCGCCTCCGCGTCGGCCGCGAAGAAGCCGCAGGGCGCGATCGTCGCCGAGGTCAAGGACGCCGACGCCCTGCGGGCGACGCTCGAGCCGGCGCTGAAGGACGAGTCCCGCGTCGTCACGGTCGCCGGGCAGCAGGTCTACCGCGACAAGAACAGCCAGGCCGCCGCCTGGATCGGCGACGACCTCTTCGCGATGGGCACCGAGGACGCCGTCCGGGCGACCATCGAGGCCACGGAGGGCGAGACCCTCGACGGCAACGCCCGCTACAAGGCCGCCATCGCCCAGGTCCGCGCGTCCGATCCCCTCGGCCTGACCTGGGTCGACCTGCAGCAGGCCCCCACGCTCAACGGGGCCATCGCCAAGGCCGCCGACGAGGGTGGCAGCCGCGCGAAGAAGCCCGCCAGCGGCCTGACGGAGTCGCAGCTGAAGCAGCTGCCGCCGTCCGTGCGCAAGCGCCTCGAGTCCTCCGGCGGGGGCGGCGGCTTCGGCACGTCGGGCGGCATGGGTGCGCTCGACGCCTCCACCACGGTGCCGACCACGGACGCGACGATCGCCATGGCGCTCAGCCTGCGTCCGGGCCGCGCCACCGTGTCGACCGGTGGCACCGCCCCGGAGGGCCTCGGCGGCGAGGCGAAGGCCGGGGCGGACGCGGTCGCGGCGCTGCCCGGCGGCTCGTGGCTCGCGTTCGGCGCGCCGATCTCGGGCATGAACGGCCTCGGTGCCACGGGCCCCGAGGTGTGGGAGCAGCTCGAGGCCGTGACGGGCGAGCTGCCCGCGGACTTCAAGGCCGCCCTCGGCAAGGTCAAGAGCGTCTCGGGTGCCGCCCGCGGCGACAGCCTGCTCGGCGCGGCCGGCGGCGTCGTGCTGCAGACGGAGGACGACGCCTCCGCGAAGGCGCTGCTCGACGGCATGGGCGGGCTCGTCAAGCGCCAGACCGGGTTCCCGGTCCGGAGCCAGGACATCGAGGGCGCCGACGCGGGCCTCGTCGCGGCGCCGCAGGGGCTTCCGCTGCAGATCGCCGCGGGCCAGAAGGGCGACCGCGTGGCCATCGGCCTGGGCGTCGACTCCGTCACGTCGATCCTCAAGCCGTCGTCGAAGTTCGGCGACGACCCGACGTACGACCGTGCCAAGCAGGCCCTCGGGGGCGCGACCCCGAGCGTCGTCATCAACCCGAAGCCGCTGACGAACCTCATCGGCAGCCTCGGCGTCGGCGAGGCCCGTCAGGCCGTCGAGGCCCTGCAGCGCCTGAAGCTCATCGCGGGCTCGCAGGAGTCCACGGGCGCCACGACCTGGCGCGGCACCTTCGTCGTGGACTACGACGCGTCGCAGCAGGCCGGCGGGACGACGACCACCCCGTAGGGGGGACGGGGTCGCGCGGGCATCGGCCCGCGCAACCGCGTCTGGCCGTCACGGCGGCCCGGCGGCCGCGGGTCGGGCCGCCACGCGCTAGCCCCGCATCTGCAGGAGCCCCGCGGCGATCAGGAGCATCGCCGCGGGCACGAGCAGGAGCGCCACCACGAGCTGCACCTTCGGGGCGGCCCGCGAGGCCCGGTCGATCGCCGTCCGCGCCCGGCGCGCACGCAGGTCCTCGGCCAGCGCTCGCAGGCCCTCGGCGGCCGAGCCGCCGTGGCGGTGGGTGCGCAGCAGCAGCGCCACGAGCTCGGCGGAGCCCTCCGCCGGACAGCGGCGGCGCAGCCCGACGAGCGCGCGGTCCGTCGGCACGCCGATCCGCATCTCGGCCGCCGACCGGCGCAGCTCGGCGCCGAGCGTCCCCGGGTGGTGGGCCCCGACCCGCGCCAGCGTCTCGGGGACGGACCGGCCGCTGCGGAGCGCGATGCGGAGCAGGTCCACGACGTCGGGCAGCTCGACCAGCATCTCCTGCGCCCGGCGTCGGATGAGCCGGCCGATGAGCAGGTCGGGCAGCAGCATGAGCGCCAGCGGCGCGACGGCGGCGAGGACGATGGCCTGAGCGCCGAACGCCGGAAGTCCCACGACCGCCAGGGCGATGCCCACCGTCGTGGCCGCCCCGCGCACCGCCCGCAGGTCGGCCGCCCCGATCCGCGGCGAGAGGCCGGCGGCGTCGAGGCGCCCCGCCGCGTCGGACGGCGCCGGGAGGCGGCGACCGGTCCCGCGGCCCACGTGCCGCGAGAGCCGCAGCAACGCTCCGAGCACCCCGAGCCCCCCGCCCCGCCGAGGCGCCACCTCGACCCACCCGGCGGGCTCGCGCCGGCTCCGGCGCTCGGCCCGGGCGACGACGAGCTCGCCCGCACCGACGCCGAACGCCGCCCCGGCCGCGGCCGCCAGCACCACCGCGCTCACCGGGTCAGCCCCGAGGTGAGCCGGCGGACGGCGACGACCGCGGCGATCTGCAGGAGCACGGCGACGACGACGAGGACGGCGCCGAGGGGGTTGCCCGTGATCTGCCGGACGGTGTCCGGGGCGAGCACGACGGCCCCGACCATGACGGCGGCGGGCAGCCCGCCGACGATGCGGGCGGCGGCGCGGGACTGGACGATCGCGCTCTCGGCCTCGGCGGTCGCGCGGCGCGCCTTCTCGAGCGCCGAGGCCTGGTCGCGCAGGACGTCGGCGAGCTCGCCGCCGGCCTCGCCGTGCAGCAGCAGACCGGCGACGAGGGTGCGGTGGGCGGGCTCGTCCGTCCGGGCCCGCCAGGCGTCGAGCGCCGCGGCCAGCGGATCCCCGGCCTGGAGCCGCGCGGCCACCCGACGCAGCTCCTCGGCCGCCGGCCCGCCCAGCCCCGACGCCCGCGACGCCTCGCCGATCGCCCGGCCCACACCGTGCCCCGCGTCGAGCGCGTCGGCCACCGCGCGGGCGACGAGCGGCGCCCCGAGGCCCACGGCGCGGCGCCGGCGGGCCCGGCGGGCGTCGAGCACGCCGCGCAGGACGGCGGGGCCGAGCCCGGCGACGAGCCCCAGCGCGGGCGCGCCCGCCACGAGCAGCACCAGCGCCACGACGACGCCGGCCGGGACGATGCGGTCCAGGCGGCCCGCGGCCAGCGCCCCGTCCCGGGCACGCGCGACGGCGCCGCGTGCCGCCCGCGCGGCGTCCGGGGCCAGGTCCGCGAGCCCCGCACCGCCGAGCGCCCCGGCGGCCGCCGACACCAGCACCGCGACGCTCACGCCGCCACCCCGGCTCCGATGTCGACCGGCTCGACCCGCCAGCCGTCGCCGCCGGCGACCACCCGCCCGGCCGCCGTCACGCGGCGGTGCCCGTCGGCCGTGCGGGTCTGCTGCACGACCAGGCCGACGGCGTCGCCCACCATGCGGGCGACCGCGACGTGCGGCAGGGCGACGTCGGCCATCAGGCACAGCGTCTCGAGCCGGCGCAGCGCGGCCTCGGGCGAGCGGGCGTGGATCGTGGAGAGCGATCCGTCGTGGCCCGTCGTCATCGCGAGCACCATGTCGAGCGCCTCCGCGCCACGGACCTCGCCGACGACGATCCGGTCCGGCCGCATGCGCAGCGCGTTGCGGACGAGGTCGCGGATCGTCACGGCGCCCCGGCCGTCGGTGCGTGCCGGTCGGGCCTCGAGCCGGATCACGTGCGGCTGCCCGAGCCGCAGCTCCGCGGTGTCCTCGACGGTCACGATTCGCTCCTCCGGGCGCAGCAGCGACGCGATCGCCCCGAGCGTCGTCGTCTTGCCCGCGCCCGTCCCGCCCGAGACGAGGATGGACCGGCGGTCCGCGACGGCCTCGGCCACGAGGGCCGCGAGCGCCGGCGACCAGGTGCCGCGGGCGACGAGCTCCTTGGGCATCCAGCGACGGGCGCGGAACCGGCGGATCGTCACCGCCGGGCCGTCGACGGCCAGCGGCGGCAGCACGACGTGCACCCGGGAGCCGTCGGGGAGCCGCGCGTCGCAGAGCGGGTCCGCCAGGTCGACGCGCCGTCCGGCGCCGGCGAGCATCCGCTCGATGGCGTGCAGCAGCTCGTGCTCGTCGGCGAAGCGCACCGCCGTCTCCTCGATCCGGCCGCGGCGCTCGACCCAGACGGGACGGGTGCCCGAGACCATGATCTCGTCGACCTCGGGGTCGTCCAGGAGCGACTCGAGCGGGCCGAGCCCGGCGGTCCGCTCCAGCAGCAGCCGCCGGACCTCGGCCCGGTCCTCCGGCGGCAGCAGCGGGGCGTCGCGGCGCAGGACCCGCTCCAGGAGCTCCTCCGGGGAGGGGCTGATGCCGCCCTCCGCCGGGGCGGCGGCGAGGGCGACGAGGCGGCCGTGGAGCTCGGCGGCGATCTCGCGGTGGACGCTCACCGGACGCCCTCGAGGCTCGCGCCGGCGGTGGTGCCCGACGCACCGCGGTCGTCGTCGTCGGCGGCGCGCGGCAGGACGCGCAACTCCGACGCGAAGTTCTGCGCGGCGGCCAGGTAGACCGCCTGCTTGACCGAGACGCGCAGCGCGATCGCGAGGCGGCCGCCCGTCCCCCCTCCACCCTCCGCCGGGGCGTCGTCCGTGCTCAGGACCTCGGCGTCCTCCAGCGCGAGCTTCGTCGATCCCGCGCCGCCGTCGTCGTCGCGGGTCACCAGCAGGTCGACCCGCGTGCCGGGCCGCACGAGCCGCCCGTCGCCGATGGCCACGATGTCGGCGATCCGCTCGCCGGGGCGCAGCCGGGGACCGCCGTCCGTGTCGAGCAGCGGCAGCACCACGTCGCCCCCGGCCGGGACGGCGACGCGCGGACGCAGGCCGGCGGCCTCGCCCGGGACGGCGATCCGCTCGGCGGGGGCATACCGCCCGGGAACGTGGCGCACCGCCAGGTCCTCGACCCGCACGGGTTGCCCGACGGGCAGGCTCTTCCGGGCCACGACGACGGGCACGCTCGGGCCGACGGTGTCGGCCAGCGCCCGCTCGCGCCGGGCGACGTCGGCCGCTGCGAGCGCGCCGAGCACGAGCGCCAGGCCGATCAGCAGCGCGGCGCGGCGCCGGCGGTTCACGGCGCGACCGCCCGGCGGGCCCGGGGCGCGGCGGGGAGCTCGGCCACCATGCGGGCACCACCCGCCGACGGCCGTGTGCGCAACCGGCCGCCGTGGGCGGCCAGGGCGTCGGCGACGATCCCCATCCCCCGCCCGCGCTGGCCGCGTCGGCGTGCACGCAGGAGGGCGTCGACCGGCACCCGCAGGCCATGCCCCTCGTCCGCCACCTCGACGTGGACGGCCCCGTCGTGCGTGTCGACGGCCACGCGGACCGTCCCCTCCCCGTGGTCCAGCGCGTTCTGCACGAGGTTTCCGATCGCCTGCGCCAGCCGGGCGCGGTCGCCGACCACGTGCGCGTCAGCCGGCAGCACGTCCGCAAGGACCACCCGCCGGCCGCGCGCCCGCGCGGCGACGTCGTGAACGGCGACGAGGTCCCGCACGAGGGGCCCGACCTCGACGCCCCGCCGCTCGTCGCCGGCGACGCGGCCGGCCGCGGCGGCGCTGAGCTCCTCGACCGCCCGACGGGCCCGCGCGAGCTCCAGGGTCAGTGCGGGCAGCGCAGCGGGACGGTCCCCGCCCTCCTCCCCCAGCGCGAGGGTCAGGTTCGTGAGCGGTCCCCGCAGCTCGTGGCACGCGCGGACGACCCGCTCGGTGCTGCGGTGCGCCGCGTGGCGGGAGAGCAGCAGCAGGCTGGCGGCCGTGACGGCGCAGAGCCAGCCGAGCGCCAGCAGCGCGCTCATGCCGCCACCCGCCCCGCGTCCGCGTCGGCCGTGCCACGGGCCCCCGCAGCGGACGCCTCGGCGTCGACCACCGCGGGAGCGGCGTCCACCAGCCGGTAGCCCACGCCCCACACGTTCACCACGAACGAGTCGCCGTGGACGCCGAGCTTGCGGCGCAGCCGGCAGGCGTGCGAGTCGATCGTGCGCGTGACGGCGGCGACGCGGAAGCCCCAGACCGTGCGCAGGAGCTCGTCCTTCGGGAACACGCGCAGCGGCTCGCGGACGAGGGCGAGCAGCAGCGCGTACTCCTTCTGCGTGAGCGCGACCTCGTCGCCACGCACGGTGACGGACCGTTGCGACGGGTCGAGCACGAGGGCCCCGATGCGGACGATGCCGGCGGCGGGGCGGTCGTCCGCGCGGCGCAGGAGGCTCGCGATCCGCAGCCGCAGCTCGGCGTAGGAGAACGGCTTGACGAGGTAGTCGTCGCAGCCGCGCTCGAAGCCGCGCACCCGGTCCATCTCGCTCCCGCGGCCAGTGAGCAACAGGACCGGGGTGGCCGGGTCGACGCGGGAGACGATGCCGTCGGCCGCGCGGATGCGGGCGACGAGGTCCAGGCCGGAGCCGTCGGGCAGCGTCAGGTCGGAGAGGACGAGGCACGGTGACGCGCGCTCGAGCGCGGCGATGGCCTCCTCCATCGATCCGGCCGCGATCGGGTCGTACCCGTCGGCGGCGAGGTGTTCGACGAGGAACGAGCGCGTGAGCTCGTCGTCCTCGACGACCAGGAGGGGAGCGGTCGGCAGCTGGCTCATGCCGGGTCTACCCGGGGGCCCTGCGAACTCTCCCCCGCCGTTTCGTGCCGAGACTCCGCCGCCCTGTGCGGAGTCTCGGCGGGGCCGGTCCTAGATCAGCCCCTCGAGGAGGCGATCCGGGGCGAGCAGCACGATCAGGCGATCCTTCATCTCGACGACGGACTCGACGGCCGCGCTGCCGGACTGCGGCATGGGCTCGAAATCCGACTCGTCGACCTCGAGGACCTCATCGACGTCGTCGACGATGACGCCCGCGATGCCGGCCGGACCCTCGAGGATGACGATCCGCTGGTCGTCGGCGGGCTCGGCGAAGACGCCGAGCTGCATCGCCAGGTCGAACACGGGGATGATCTTGCCGCGCAGGCTGATCACGCCGCGGCAGCACGGGTCGCTCGACGGCACGGGCCGCGGGGCGGTGTAGGAGATGATCTCCTGCACGTGGCCGATCGGCACGGCGTACTCCTCGGACCCGAGGGCGAGGACGACGAGCTGCTGGGTGGTCGGCGCGGCGGCGCGGGTGGTCGGGGTGCTCACTGGTGCTCCGGTGTTGTGGTGGCGGGGATGGTGGTCGGGGTGCGGGGCCGGGCGGTCGCCCGGCCCCGAGCGTGGGTGCCTCAGGACGCGACGGTGAACCGGCCGACGAGCTGCTCGAGCTCGGCCGCGGTCACCGCGAGCTGCTGGGCGCTCGAGGAGATCTCCTGGGCGCTCGCGCTCGTCTCCTCCGTCGACGCCGAGACCTGCTCGGACGAGGCGGAGGACTGCTCGGCGACCGAGGCGACCTCGGCCATGTCGCTCTGCACGCGGTCGGCGCTCGCGGCGATCTGCGCGACGGCGGTGGCGATGGAGCCCACGCGGTCGCTCATGTCGTCGACGGAGGTCCCGATCCGCTGGAAGGCGTCGCGGGCCTGCTCGACCGTGACGGCGCCCTCGGCGGAGCGCTGCGCGCCGTCCTCGACGGCGACGACGGCCTGGGCGGTCTCGCCCTGGATCTCCTGCACGAGCTGCGAGATCGACGCGGCGGCGTCTTGGGACTCCTCGGCCAGCTTGCGGACCTGCTCGGCGACGACCGCGAAGCCGCGGCCCTGCTCGCCGGCGCGGGCGGCCTCGATCGCGGCGTTCAGCGCGAGGAGGTTCGTCTGGCCGGCGATGCCGGTGATCGTGTCGACGATGCCGCCGATCTGCTCGCTCTTGGCGGCGAGGCCCTGCATCGTCGCGGTGACGGCGCTGGAGGACTCGCGCATCTGGCGCATGCCCTCGGTGGCCCGCTCGACGGCGCGCTCGCCCTCGGCGGCGACCTCGCGGGCCTCGACCGCGGCCTGCACGGTCTGCTGGGCGGACTCGGCGCTGGAGCGCGTGG
>NZ_ATUD01000022.1 GCF_000420025.1 Patulibacter americanus DSM 16676 | reverse complement strand
TGGACCTTCGGGTCGCCGTAGACCTCGGAGGTGGAGAAGAGGAGGAAGCGGGCGCGGTGCTTCTTGGCCAGGCCGAGGGCGTGGTGGGTGCCGTAGGAGCCGACCTTCAGCGTGTGCAGCGGCAGGCGCAGGTAGTCGATCGGCGACGCGGGCGAGGCGGCGTGGTAGACGAAGTCGACGGGCTCGTCGACGTAGAACGGCTCGACGATGTCCAGCTGCCGGAACTCGAACTCCGAGCCGCGAATGTGCTCGATGTTGTTCAGCGATCCGGTCTCGAGGTTGTCGGTGCAGATCACCCGGTGTCCGCGCGAGAGCAGCTCGTCGCACAGGTGAGATCCAAGGAACCCGGCGCCGCCGGTGACAAGACACGTGGCCATCAGGCAGCGCCCCGGCTCAAAGCCAGCGCCGCCGGGACGACCGCACCGCGGTGGTGACCAGCTCGCTGTGCGACGAGGGGCGCGTCGGCCGCTTGTCGGTACATACGGCTAACGGCGTGTTCCCAAGGCATCGAGGCGGAAGCAAACCAGATTGGGCAGCGTTGGGGAAGGGACCCTCGACCAGAGTCACCGACGTGACACAGGCGTCACCATCACAGCCCGTTTTTGGGGGCGGTTCGCCGCCGTTGGTGTGAAATGTGCGTTACCTCGTACGGGCCTGTGGCTGGAGCTCGCGGGACCGTCGAGGGGCTGCGTCCACGCGCCCCGCGAAGGGCAGATCGCGGCCGGCGCGCCGGCGTCAGCGCACGCCGACGCCCGGGGCGGCGGCGATCTCCCGGCGCGCGGCCGCGGCGGGGCCGCCCAGCAGCACCGCGGCGGCCGCGAGCCCGGCGTTCAGGGTGAGCCACATCGCGATCGCCACGAACAGGAGCATGGGTACATGCTCTTCCCAGCGCCGGTCGAGGACCGGTCGATACGGAATCGATCCCGTATCAATGTGTGCGCCGGCGCACCTAGTACGGGCCAGCGGTGTTGTCGGCCGGCGAGGCGGGGGCGGGCAGGGACGGCAGCGCTCCGGCGGTCAGCTCGCGTCGCCCCGCCGCCAAGTGGGCCACGACCGCGACGACGACTGCGTCGATGACGACCCAGGCGACGAGCAGCGCGGCGATCCAAAGCATGTCGCGAGTGCCCTTCCCCGGGAACGCCCCGCGATACACATTAGGGCGCAAGATCCCATTCACCGGATGGACCTTCGGCGCACCCGCTGCCGCCGCGGACGCTGCAAGCATGCGGCCCACCGTGGTCTCGCCCGTCCCGCTCCTGGCCACCCTCCTCGCCCAGGCCGGGGGCGGGTCCAGTGGGTTCTCCGGCGGGGGTGGCGGCGGGGGCGGAGGATCGCTCTCCGGGAGCGGATCGTCAGGCGATGGCGAGATCAGCAGCGGCGGCTACGTCATCGTGCTCATCATCGTCTTGGGCATGGCCGCCCTGGCGCTGTATCGCGTGTGGAAGCGACGCAAGGCCGATCAGGCCCGGACCGCGCGCGACGAGCAGGTGCGGCTGGCGGCCGCCGAGGCGGCGCAGGACGACGCGCTGTTCGACCCCGACTCGGTGGTCGCCGAGGCGCGCGACCTCTTCCTCGCCGTGCAGGAGGCCTGGGACACGCGCGACCGAGCGGCGATGGCGCACCTACTGGGGCCCGACCTGCTCGAGGAGTGGCGCCGGCGGCTCGACGACTTCGACAAGAAGGGCTGGCACAGCCGGGTCGTCGTGAAGGGCGATCCGGGGGTGCGGCTGATCGGGCTGGTCAACCGGGCGGCGGACGAGGACGACCGGATCGTCGTGTTCGTCGCCTGCGACATCCACTCGTGGGTGATCACCGAGGACGGCAAGAAGCGGTTCCGCGACGGCAACGACGGTCCGGAGCTCGCGTTGCAGCAGTACTGGACCCTCGGCCGCACCGACGACGAGTGGATCCTGCTCTCCATCGAGGAGGAGGCCGAGGGCCACCACCACCTGCACGGCGAGCTGATCGCGGTGCCCTCCGCCGACCCGACCCTCGCGGGCCGGAGCCGCACCGAGCTCGCCGTCGCCGACGCGGCGGGCCCGGCGGCCGAGATCGCCCAGCTCACGTCGACGACGTTCAGCCGCGACGCGCACGTCGCCGCGCTCGACCTCTCCCTCGTCGACGACCGCTTCAGCCCCGACGTGCTGACCGTCGCCGTCGAGGGCGTCGTCGCCGCGTGGACGGAGGCGATCGACGGGGACGACGCCGCCCTGGAGCGCCGCGCGTCGCCGGAGGCCGTGGGCGCGCTGCTTTACGGCGACGACGCGACCCGCACGGTGCGCACCGTCGTGCGCGGCCTGCAGGTGCGGACGGTGACGATCGGGACCCTCGACGGCCAGAGCGCGCCCCCGGCGATGGGCGTGGTGGTCGCCTACCGCGGTGCGTGGTACCGCGAGGACCGCGACACCCAGGCGGTGCGGGACGGGTCGCGCGATCGGGTCGTGTCGCGGGAGGAGCGCTGGACGCTCGCGCTCACGGACGACCGCGAGACGCCGTGGGTGCTGGTGGGTGCTGCGCCGGGCTGATCGGGTTCCGCCGCTCGTCCGAGCCGGCCTCTCCGTCTCGGCCTCGATGCCGACCATGCAACGCGCGGTCTCCCGGGTTCAAAGTTTCCATTAATCGCTTTTTTTGGAAACTTTGCGTAGGCTTCCCGTCGTGGGAATCGTCGACCGAAAGCTCGGGCTTCTGGATGCTCTGACCCGCCTTCGTCGGGCAGGACGCCTGCACCCCCACGACGACGACATCCGCGCGGTTCGCACCTTTCTCGAGGCCGAGCTCGGGCCCACCGTGTCGCGCCGCCTCGCTGCGCGATACCTCGGCGTCACGCACCCTGCACTCGCGCGCTGGATCGAATCCGGAGATCTCCCGGTGGTCTACACGCAGAGCGCGAAGACCGAAGTGCCCGTCGACGCGCTCCTCCAGCTGCACGAACACAGCGAGCTAGCGCGGCTCGGCCGTCGGCGCCACGTTCTGGAGCCCAAGGTTCTGGCCGACCGAGCGGCGGCATCGGCCTTGGACACCGGGCGGTTGCTGTCGCAGGCGGAGTTCGAGGAGGGCGGGCACGGCACACCGGAACGGCGGGCCCTCGCCTATCACCGCGCCGTCGCCGAGCGACTGCGGCGGGCCGACGTCACCGAGGCACGCCAGGTGCTCGCCCGCTGGCGATCGCAGGGCCGAGTCGCTGAGGAGTACGCCGCTCGATGGGAGTCGCTGCTCGCTCAACCGCTCCCGGTCATCCGTCGAGCGATCGGGGCGGACACCCAGGACGCGCGGGATCTGCGGCAGAACTCGCCCTTCGCGGGCATGCTCAGCGAAGCCGAGCGTCGGAAGATCCTCTCCGAGGTCCGGTGACCCATGCAACGTTCGGAGCTCGAGCACATCCTGGCCGCCGCCGCCCAAGTCGTGAAGTCCGACGTCTTCGTCGTCATCGGCAGCCAGGCGATCCTCGGGACCTTCGAAGACCCACCGGAGAGCCTCCTGCAATCCATGGAGGCCGACATCTACGTCCCGGACGCCCCCGAGAAGTCCGACCTCATCGACGGCGTCTTCGGAGACGGCTCGAACTTCCACCTGGCGTTCGGCTTCTACGCCCACGGGGTTGGCCCCGAGACCGCAAAGCCCCCTCTTGGTTGGCAGGACCGCCTGGTACGGCTCGAGATTCCCCCGCGGCCCGGTTCCACCGTCTCCGCTACCGCGCTCTGCCTCGAGATGCACGACCTGGTGCTGTCGAAGTGCTACGCCTGCAGGGAACGGGATTGGGACTACGCGCGTGACACCATGCGTGCTGGTCTGGTCGATCGCGACACGCTTCTTCGGCGGCTCCCCACGATGCCGCTCGACGCCGAACGCGAGCGCCTGATTCGTCAGATGCTCATGGGGATGTGACCCCACCGACGCGGGTACATCGGACCGTCCTGCTCAGGGACGACGGCGAGGTGCCGTGCCGCCCGGTCGCAGCAGCGCCCGCGCGATGAGCACCCACCCCGCCCCCACGAGGTAGCCCGCCACGACGTCGCTGGGCAGGTGGGCGCCCGTCCACACGCGGCTGGGGCCCATCAGCACCACGAACCCGAGGGCGAGGACGACGAGGTCGCGCCTGCCCCGCTCCCACGCCAGCCACGCGAGCGCGCCCGCCAGACCGACGGCGTAGGCCACGTGTCCGCTGGGGTAGTTGGCGCCGTGGTCGGCGTGCGTCGCCTCCCACAGCGGCGTCGGGCTGAGCAGCACCTTCAGCAGGGCGTTCGGGACGACCACCGCGCTCCCGAGGGCGACGAACGCCGCGGACCGCAGCCCGAGCCCGCGCCAGACCAGCGCGACCGCGGGCCCCACCACGAGGACGGCGAACAGCGGCTTGCCGAGCAGGTCGAAGAGCACGCCCACGTCGCGCCACGGCTGCGGGCGGGGAGGCCACGGCTCGAACCGCAGCGACCAGCGATCGCCCGGCAGCGGACCCACGAGCTCGAGCCAGAGGCGCAGGAGCAGGACGGCGGCGAGGCACGCCGCGGCGGAAGCCAGGAGCCGGCGCACCGGCGGATCGTATCCCCGACCGGCCTCAGCCCTCGCGGGCCGTCAGCACGGAGTAGAAGCGGTCGTCCTCGCCGCTGCGCGCCGGCAGGCGGTACGAGACGACGTCGATCTCGCGCACCGTGCCGTCCCGGGCGGGCACCCGCAGCAGCACGTGGGCGCGGCCGTGGGCGATGACCGTCCGGCGGATCCACGAGAAGCCCGGGGACGAATCGCCCGGGTCGTCCAGGACCAGCGCCAGCTCGTCCGGCGTGCGGTCCAGCAGCCCGTAGACGAGGTCGCTGGCGTGCACCAGGCCGCCGGACTCGCGCGTGATCAGCCAGGCGGTGGGCCGCAACTCGATCCAGGCGTCCGCGTCGTCGGCCTCGGCGCGCGCCGACTCCTCCGGCCGCGGATCCGGGGGCGTCGGCTGTGGTCCAACGGGACCCGGCAGGCCCGCCGGCTCGTCCACCAGCCGCAGCACGCCGTCGACGACCTCGAGGGTCGGGCACGGCTCCGGGGCCGCCGGCGCACGCCACGTCTCGCCCGCGCCGATGCTCCCGGCGGTGGATGCCGCGGGCGGCGGGCGGCGGATGGGCCGCAGGGGATGTCCGTCGTCAGCGATCACGGTCGTCCGCCGATCTATCGGCGGGACGCGGCGGGGCTGAGCCGGTGATCCGTCCGTCGCCCGCCCCGCCGCGGGCCCTCACAACCGCTCGCTGAGCAGCGAGAGGTACGACCGCTTGACGCCCGGCACCGCCGGCAGCGGGTGCGACAGTACGTGGACGCGCCGCGAGTCGCCGTCGGGCAGCGGCACCTCGACGTCGGACTCGACCGTGCCGTCGTCGGCCACGACGCGCCCGCCGCTCTCCACGCGCCGCAGCACCTCGGCCTTGTCGCGGAACAGCTCGCGCAGCTCCTCGCTCGACCGGCCGAGAAGCTCGCACGCCGGGCCGCTGGCGAAGAGCAGGTCGCGGTCGCTGCAGGTGACGACCCAGGCGTCGGACAGCGCGTCGAACAGCACGCCCTCGGCGCCCGGCCACGACGCGTCGGACGGCGAGCGCCGCTCGGCCGGCCCCCACGCCGCCGTCAGGACCGTCTCGACCACGACCCGCAGGATCGAGATCGCGCCGAGCGTCGACTCGGCCGCCGACCGGATCAACGCCGGGTCGGGGCCGTCCTCCCCCGCGTCCAACACCTCGGCGAGGTCGCCGTGCACCGTGTAGAGCAGCTGCAGGACCTCCTCCGAGATCTGGTCCGCCAGCGCCCGCCGCGCCGCGAGCTGACCGCCTGCCCCGTCCCGTGCCGCCACCGTTCCCACGTTCACCGCATGCCCCTCTCGGATCCTCGTCCCGCCCCACGCACCCACGTCTCTTCGAGGCCTACGGGAGGGTCCCCCGCTCCGGATGCCGCCGATACGGCTCCTGGACCGGTGTTCGGTCGGCGCCGACCACGACGCGGGATCGAGCCTTGACCGTAGAACCCCGTACACGGCGCGCGGCTCCCGCCGGATGATCCTGCCGCCCCGCCGCCGTACGTTCCGGGCATGACTCCCCGACTACCCCTCGCCCACGAGACCTGGTTCGTCCACGACGACGTCGGCGCCGACTGGGGCTTCGTGTTCCAGGCCGCCACGATCGGCATGCTCGTCGCGGCCCTGCTCATCACCCTCGCCGTGCGGTTCGTCGCGGCGCGCTGGTGGTCCGGCGTCGAGGTCCCCGCCGTCGCGCACCTCGCCGACTGGACCCCGTTCATCCTGCGCATGCACCTCGGCGTGTCGCTCGTCGGGCTCTTGTCGCTCGGCGCGTTCCTCGCCCCGCCGATGGAGCTGGCGTGGGACGTGCCCAGCGTGCTGCTCGGCGCGGTCGTGCTCGTCCTCGCGATCCTGTTCTTCGCCGGCTGGCGCACCCGCGAGGTCGCCATCGCCCTGATCCTGGCCGGCCCGATCGCGATCCTGCAGTACGGCCCGCTCGAGATCGTCCAGCGCATCGATCTGCTCGGCTGCGCGGCGTTCCTCTACTACACGGGCGCCGGCCGCTGGTCCGTCGACCACGAGCGCGGCCACGCCCGCGAGCTGACCCCGCTCACGATCGCCCAGGCCGCCTGGGTGCTGCGCGTCGCCGTCGGCGTCTGCCTGATCATCGTCGCGTTCAACGAGAAGCTCGCCCAGCCCGACCTGGCGCTCAAGTTCCTCGCGGAGTACCCGCACTTCAACGTCTTCCGCGAGCTCGGCCTGAACGTCACCGACCTGCAGTTCACCCGGATCGCCGGGGCCACCGAGGTCTTCTTCGGGCTCATGCTGATCTCGGGCGCCATGCCCCAGGTGGGCGTGGTGGCGATCGGCATCCCGTTCAACCTGACGCTGTTCTTCTTCGGCGACGTCGAGCTGCTCGGGCACCTCCCGATCTACGGCACGATGGTCGTGATCCTCATCCTCGGCTGCTCCGACCGCACCCGCCGGCTGCTCAGCCTGGCGTGGCCGTCGCGCCGCGCCGTGCAGCGCGCCACCGCCCAGGCCGACGCGTTCGACCGCGACCACGCCCGTCGGCCGGGTCCGGTGGCGGGGGTGACCCCGGAGGGCGGCACGGCCTGAGGCGCGGCGCGGCCCGCCCCGCCGGCACCCCTATCGTGGAGCGCGCCATGCCCGAACCGACCGTCCGTCCCGCCCAGCCCCGAGAGCGCATCGAACGGCCCGTCGTCCTCGTGCCGTTCGACCGCTCCGCCGACGCGGAGGCCGCGATCCGCGAGGCCGCCCGGCTCGTGCCCCACGCCGCCATGACGGTGCTCGCCGTCTGGCGGCCCAGCGGCGAGCGACCCGCGGACCCCGAGCGGGGTGCCGTCGCGTCGCGGACGGACGAGGAGGAGCAGGAGCTCGCGCTCGCCCGGGCGACCGTCGGCGCCCGCCACGCGGCAGCCGCCGGGGTGGCCGCCACGCCGCGCGCCGCCGCGGCGACGGACGCCGTCGCCATCACGATCCTGACCGTCGCCGACGAGCTCGACGCCGATCTGATCGTGCTCGGCGGCCACGGACGCGAGGGCGAGCGCTACGCCCGCCTGGGCCCCACCGTCCGCGGCGTCCTCGAGGGCACGGGCCGCCCCGTCCTCGTCGTCGCCGGTCCGGACGTCCCCCACCACGACGACCCGGCCGCGCCGGGCCGCCACGGCGCGACCGCCTCGGCCGCGTGGGTGCCGCGCACCCCGGAGGACGAGCGCGACGGCACCGCCTGAGCGGCGGCAGGTGCACCGCGCCGCCGCGGTGAGGACGGGCGCGCCCCCGTCCGCCGTCGAGGTGCCGCCGCGGCCCGCGCCCCGCCGACGTCCAGGACGTCAGCGGAGGCGACGGACGAGCTCCGCGCCCGCCACGCGGAGGTTCGCCAAGCACGCGTCCTGCTCGAGGCGTGGATCGACGTCACCGTCCCGGGGCGCGAGCAACGCCCCGAACTCCGCCGAGAGGCCCGTGCGTGCGGCGACGAACCGGGCGGCGCGCTCGTGGCGTTCGATCTCGGCGACGGCGACCCGCCTCCGGTTGGCGGCACCGTCCAGGAGCGTGCGCTCGTGGGCCCGAACCCTCGCGATCTCCTCGTCGTGACGGCGGGCGACGGCCGCCAGCGCCTCGAGGAGCCGCCCCACCGCCGCGGCCGCCTCCGCCGCCGGACGGCCGGAGTGCCCCGGCCCGCTCGCGCTCGGCCACCGGGACACGTCGGGCAGGCGCACGACGAGCCCCGGATGGGCCGGCCACCGCCATCCGCCCCGTGCGTCCCAGAGCTGGATCACGCACACCGGCGCGCCGGCCGCGGCGGTCCCCGGCCGCACGCGCCGGTGGACGAGGTCGACGCCCGGCGCACCGGTAGGCACCTCGACGAGGAGCGGTCGGACCCCGGACCGGTCCCCGGAGCACACGTCGCGCAGAGCAGCGCGGTCCCGGGCCCGGAGACCCCCGGGAAAGTCGAGCAGGACCAGGCGTGCGGGCCGAGCAGCCGTCCGTGCCCGGCCGACCGCCCGCATCAGAGCCGTTCGGTCGTGCACGACGACGACCCCCGGGGCCGCGGTCGCGCCCGGCCGCAGGCCGCGCCGGCACGGGTCGTGCACGATCACGTCCGTGGCCGCCGCGGACGCCGCGATCAACGCCTCGGCGACGGCGAGCACCTCGCGACGCCGGCCGCGGTCGTCGCCGACGACGAGCTGCAGGCCGCCTCGAACGCCGACGGGCACCAGCACCGGAGCACGTACGGGGTCGGTGGCCTCCGTGAACCGTCGCACGCGCACCTCACCGATGGGCACGAACTCCGGGGGCGCCCCGTTGCCGGCGGCCGTGGCCGCCCGGCCCTCGACGTCCGCGAGCAGCCCTTGCAGCAACGCGGCGCCGTGCTCAGCCGCCCCCGCCGTGCGCGCCATGACCGCGGCGTGCCCACGCACGCAGCGCGACCGGGCCGCGACGGTCGCGTCGCGCGCCTCGCGGGCCACCACGGCCCGGGCGATCCGCGCCTGCTCGGCCACCGCCTCGAGGAGACGCAGGACACGAGCGTCGTCCCCGGACGATGCCGGCCCAGTCGACGGGTCGGGTGCCGACGCAGTACGCACTGCGGGCAGCGTACAGCGGTACGCGGCGCGAACAGATGTCCTGCGCCAAGGGGCCGCGAGCCTGCGGCGTCGGCGTCTGGAGGCGGACGAAGCCCGCTGCCGGCGAGCACCCCGGAACCCCCTGAGGCGGCGTAGCCTGCTGACCTCGCCGGCTGAGCCACCTGCCCTCGGGCACCTCCGCCGTGACGCCGCTGGGTCGCTGATACCGGTCCGCTACCCGACTGCAACCGGGACCCCCCGTCTCACCTGCGATGGTGAAGGTGCGAACGACGTCCTTCGGGCGACGGCCGTACCAGCGGTACGAAGGATGTCGGTCGGGGGCCCGCCTCTCAACGGGGGCGGCCCTCCTCGATTCCGGCCTGGCCGGCGGCCCAGCGCGCCGCGGCCTCGCGCCGGCCACCACGCGCCGCGGACCGGCGCCCCTCGTCCTCAGTGCGCCGCGGCCTCGCGCGCCGGCGTCGTCCGCCCCGCGGCGTCCCGCGGCCGCGCGACGCCCGCGAGCCCGAGGATCGTCCCGGCCTCGACCTTGGCCCCGTCGGCGATGATCACGTGGTCCGCGACCCGCACCGCGTCGCCGAGGGTGGCGCCCTCTCCGATCACGCAGTCGCGCAGCACCGCGCCGGCGCCGATCCAGGCCCCCGGCAGCAGCACCACGCGGTCGAGCGTGGCGCCCGCGCCGACGAAGGCACCCTCGGCGACCACGGTTCCGGCGCCGATCCGCGCGTCGGGACCGACCCGGGCGCCCGACGCGACGTGCGCCCCCAGTGCCACCTCGGCGGTGTCGTCCACGTGCGCGCCCGCCGCCACGGGGCAGCCCGCCAGCCGCTCGAGGGTCTCCGTGCGGACCGCGCCGTTCAGCACGTCGCCGACGCCCTGCACGTAGCGCTGCGGCGTGCCGATGTCCATCCAGTACGCGCCCTGGTGCACGAAGCCGAAGAGCCCCTCCCCGACCAGCCGCGGCCAGACCTCCCGCTCGATGGAGACCTCGCGGCCGGCCGGGATCAGGTCGAGCACGTCGCGCTCGAGCACGTAGGCGCCCGCCGAGATCAGGTCGGTGTCGATCTCCTCCGGCTTCGGCTTCTCGAGGAACCCGCGAACGCGGCCGTCGTCCTCGAGCCGCACCAGGCCGTAGGCGCTCGGGTCCTCCACGGGGACGAGGGCGAGCGTGGCCCGCGCGCCCGTCTCCTCGTGCGCCCGCAGCTGCGCGGTCAGGTCCATGTCGGTGAGGACGTCGCCGTTGATGAGCACGAAGCGGTCCTGCAGGTACTCCTCGGCCATCTTGAGCGCGCCGGCGGTGCCGCGCGGTTCGGGCTCGAAGACCCAGGTGACGTGGACGCCGAAGGCCGAACCGTCGCCGATGGCCTCGACCACGGCGTCGGAGCGGAAGCCGCAGCAGAGCACGACGTCCGTCAGGCCGTGGCGGGCGACCCACTCGAGCGCGTGCCCGAGGAACGGCCGGTCGACCACGGGGACGAGCGGCTTGGGCCGATCGGCGGTGAGGGGGCGTAGGCGGGTGCCCTTGCCGCCGACGAGGATGACTGCCTGCATCTGATCCGTCCTGACGTGTCCGATTGACCCGACACCCTGCGGCGCCGATGGTGGGGTATCGGTGTTCGCCACCAGAACCTGAGCCTTGCAACGCGTTTCGCAACGTCCGTCCAGATTCCGGGCGCCCAGCGTCCAGCGGGCGATCCGAAGGGCGTACGGGTGCGGGAACGCGGGGCGGGGCGGACGTCAGGCGCGGGGCGCGGGCCGTGCGCCGCGTGCGTCGGGCGCGAGGCGAAGGCCCCTAGAACGCGCGACGGCCGCGTTCGCAGTGCGAACGCGGCCGAGGTTGCGTGGTGCCCGGGCCGTCCCCCGACGCCCGGATCACCTTCTCGACGGCACGTGCGACGCCCCCGCGCCGCTCGGTCGTTCGGCCCTGCGGGCCGTGGCCCGGTGCCGAACGCAAGTCGAGAATCTCTCTGAACCCCGACCCGCCGCTAGCGGCTCGCCGGTGTTCATGGAGAGGACTTTGGAGGCCTTCGGCGTCGATTCGGGCTCGGGTTCGTACCAAGTCGGTATCGACGGGTGCACCGTTCCGAAACACGGTTTTCACGCGGGCCGGCACCGGGTATGCGGTGTCCGCCATATGCTCCACCCGCGGTCGAACGAGCCCCCGTCGCCGACCACGCCGTCCATCCCCAGTTGAGAGGCGCCGTGTTGTCCCATTCCGACGAGGTCCCCACCCCCGTGCACGACCAGGGCTCCGTGCCCGGAGGCCGGTCCCCCCTGACCGCCCGCGAGATCGAGATCGTGACCCTCGTGGTCGACGGCCTGACCAACCCCGAGATCGGCAAGCGCCTGCACATCTCTTCGCGCACCGTCCAGTCGCACGTGGCCGCGGCGATGCGCAAGCTCGAGGCGCGCTCGCGCACGCAGCTGGCGGTCATCGCCCTGCGAGCGGGCGTCGTGCCGCTCGAACCCCTGGGCTGACGGGGTCGCGCGGCCGGGCAGGGCGGGGCGCGGCGGAACGCGGCGGGCCGCGCGGGCGGCCGGGCTCGGCGGGCGGGCGCGGCGGGCGGGTCGAGGCCGATCGGTGTCGTCAGGCGACGCGAATCCGCCTCACCACCCGCGGTGCGGGGCCGGCGGAAGGGGTCGAGGCCGATTGGTGTCGTCAGCCGACGGGAATCCGCCTCACCACCGGCGGCAGCCACCCGGTCGAGTGGTGCGCCTCCCCCCCCCGCCGCGCCGCGCACGCGAGGCCGGCGGAACTCCGCCCGAACCCCGCCGCGGTCCGCCACCTGGCCCAAACGGACGTTCGGTCTAGGACCAAGCTCGTACCGCGACGAACGGGCGCGACGAAACGCCCGAGATCCGTCAGGAGCCGTCGCTACGGAGCGTAGGAACGAGTGACGACGTCCCCCGTCACCCGTCCAGAAACCGAGCTCCCGATGCGCACCACCCCACGGCCGCGGCACCACATCAATCCCGTCGCCTTCGCGCTCCTGCGTCCTGCCCTGCGCTTCTCCTACACGCGGGAGGCGTACGTCCTGCGGGTCGTCGGCAACCACCGCGGCCCGGTCTTCGTCCGTACGCGCCCCGCGGATCCGCAGCTCCCGCGCGATCAGCCGGGGCACGCGGAGACGCACGCGCCCTCCGACCCGCCGCAGGCGGATACCGAGCGGCAGCCGCAGGCCCGAGCGGACTGACGCCCCCAACGTGCCCGCGTTCACAAAACTGGACATTCGGCAGGTATTCGTCACAACATTGAAGCTCGGGCGAAAGGGTTTCGATACGGAGGGAGAACACTGTCCCGTGCAGCGGGACACGATGCCTCGCCTCTGCCATGAGCACCCACGACTCCTCTTCTCCTCTTCGCCCCGGTCCCGACGCGTTCCACGTGGACGAGGCCGCGCCCGGTGGGGCGCCCTCGGCGGCGACGATCGCGGGGCTGCTCTCCGCGGCGCAGCGGCTGACCGCAGAGCTCGCGTCCACGCAGATCGCGGTCCAGGAGCTGACCACGGAGATCGCCCGGGCCGGCCTGCGCGCAGAGGCGCCCGCCCCGAAGCCCGCCGCTCCGGCCCCGGCCCCGGTGGCCCGTGATGCCGCCGAGGACGCCGCCCCCAACCTGCCGCCCCGCCGCGGCGACCACGCCGTGATCTCCCCCGCCCCGACGGAGACGCCCGCGCGCCCCGCGCCCGCGCCGTCCGTCGCCGCCGCGCCGCCCATCGCCGCCGCTCCGCCCATCGCCGCCGTGCCGCCCGCGGCCCCGCAGCACGCCGCCCCGGCCCCGCAGTACGCCGACCCGGTCCCGCACGCCGCTCCGGCCCAGCACGCCGCGTCGGCCGCCCAGCACGCGGCCCCGGCGCAACCGGCCGCCCCGACACCGCACATCGCCCCGGCCCCGCCCGTCGCCGCCCCGTTCGGCGAGGCTCCCACCCCGGCACCCCAGGCCGCCGGCCCGGGCGTCCTCTCGGGCGCCACGCCGCTACCGGCCGAGCCGCCCATGCGCCAGCAGGCCGCCCTCCAGCACCGGGGACCGTCGCTCGAGCGGCAGCCCGGCATGGCCGACGTCTTCGACCGCGCGCCGGCCCCGTCGCCCGGCGTGATCACCGAGCTGTCCCCGTCCGCGGGCGCGCGGCCCGTGCACGAGGGCTCCTCCGGCCGGTCCGGCTCGCCCTTCGACGGCCCCGACCACGCCTCGAGCCTGGCCGACGTGCCGCTCCTGAGCGCCGGCTCCGTCGACGTGCTCGTCGGCCCGGTCACGAGCCTCGCCGACCTCGACGCGCTGCAGGGCCGGATCCTCGAGCTCCCGGGCGTCGAGGCCGCGACCGTCACCGCCTTCGAGGGCCACGACGTCCTCATGAGCGTCGACCTCGACCGCCCGCTCCCGCTCGCCAGCATGCTGCGCACCGAGCTGGGGCGCGACGTGGCGTCCTGCCGCCTCGTCGAGGGCCGGATCGTCGTGACCTTCGTCCACCGCGGGAGCGCTACGTGAAGGCGCTGATCACCGCGGTGGTCGTCGCCCTGCTCTTCGCCCTCTTCTTCACGGTGTTCCTCGTGGCGCCGGCGATCGTGATCCTCGTGGCCTACTTCGGCATGACCTGGCACCACAAGCGGCTCTCGCGCAAGGCGAAGGCCCGGGCGGCCGCCCGGCCCGCCGTCGAGCCCGCCGGCAAGCCCGAGGGGGCCCCGGCGTGAGCCGCCCACTGCGGATGGCACCCAACCCCGGCGACGAGGGCCCGACCTCGCTCGCCGAGGCGTGGGCCCGACGCGCCGCGCAACAACACGGGCTCGCGTACGTCGACCTCTCGCAGCGCGAGATCGGCCCGCTCGTCAGCCAGCTGCTGGACGAGGCCACCTGCCGCGACCTGCTCGCCCTGCCCATCGCCCTGCGCGACGGCGTGGTGACCGTGGCGGTCGCCAACCCGCAGCACCCCGACCTCGAGGACCGGCTGCGCATGCGGCTCGGGCACCCCGTCCGGCTCGAGGTCGCCCCGGGCGACGCGCTCGAGCAGGCGATCGACGAGCGCTTCGAGATCCCCGTCCCGGCGCCCACGGACCGCCCGCGCCGGCAGTCCATGCTCGGCGACGTGCTGATCGCGCAGGGTGCCGTCAGCGCCGCGCAGGTCGACACCGCGCTGCACGACCAGGGCGCCACCGGCGCCCGCCTCGGCGAGCAGCTGCTCCACGACGGCCTGCTCGACGAGGCGCAGCTGCTGCGCGCGCTCTCCGAGCTGCACGGCATCGTCGCCGTCGACCTCGGCGCGATCGAGCCCGAGGCCGAGGCGCTCGAGCAGATCCCCGAGCCGCTGCAGCGCGAGCTGCGCATCGTGCCGCTGCTCGTCCGCGGGTCCGTCCTCTGGATCGCCACGCCCGACGTGCTCTCGCCGGACGCCCGCGCGCGGATCCAGGCGACGACCACGCTCGAGCCGCGCGAGCTGCTCGCGCAGGCCAGCGCCATCGACCTGCTGCAGCAGCGGATGAACCGCGAGTCCTACTCGCGCACCGCCACCTCGCTCCTGCGCGAGACCACGCCGGACGACTCCGGCCACGTCGTGTTCACGAAGCCCCAGATCGGCTTCTTCGTGCTCCTCGGCATCGCGATCGCGGTCAACGCCGTCTTCTGGCCGATCATGACCGTCACGGTCCTCGTCGGCATCCTCGGCATCTTCCACCTGGCCGTGTCGCTCTACAAGCTGCGGCTCGTGCTCGGCAGCCTCGGCGCCCACGCCGGCATCCACGTGACGGAGGAGGAGGTCGCGGCCCTCGACGACACCGAGCTGCCCGTCTACACGATCCTCGTCCCGCTGTTCCGCGAGGCCGCGGTCGTCCCGCAGCTCGTCCGCGGCGTGCACAGCCTGGACTACCCGATGCACAAGCTGGACGTGCGCCTGCTCTGCGAGGAGGAGGACGACGAGACGATCGACGCGATCCGCTCCCTCGACCTGCCGCCGCACTTCCACCTCGTCATCGTCCCGACGAGCCTGCCGCAGACGAAGCCGAAGGCCTGCAACTACGGCCTGCTGCAGGCCACGGGCGAGATCACGGTGATCTACGACGCCGAGGACCGCGCCGCACCGGACCAGCTCAAGCGCGCGATCGCCGCGTTCCGCAAGTCGCCGGAGACCGTCGCCTGCATCCAGGCGAAGCTCAACTACTTCAACTCCGAGCAGAACCTGCTGACGCGCTGGTTCACCACGGAGTACTCCATGTGGTTCGACCTCATGCTCCCCGGCCTGGACAGCGCGAACGCGCCGATCCCGCTCGGCGGCACGTCGAACCACTTCAAGACGGCCGAGCTGCTCAAGCTCGGTGCGTGGGACCCGTACAACGTGACGGAGGACGCCGACCTCGGCATCCGCCTGCACAAGGCCGGCCTCTCCACCGCCGTCATCGACTCGACGACGTACGAGGAGGCCAACTCGGACCTCCCGAACTGGATCCGCCAGCGCTCGCGCTGGATCAAGGGCTACCTCCAGACGTACCTCGTGCACATGCGCAACCCGGTGCGGCTGTGGCGCCAGATGGGGCCGAAGGGCTTCATCTCGTTCCAGCTCGTCATCGGCGGCACGCTGACGTTCCTCATCAACCCCATCTTCTGGGGTCTGACGACGCTCTTCACGCTCACGCAGTGGGACGTGATCCGGCAGCTCTTCCCGGGCTTCGTCTTCTACGCCGCCATCGCGCAGCTCGTGATCGGCAACTTCGTCTTCATCTACGCGAACATCGCGGGCACGATCCACCGCGGGTACTTCCGCCTCGTCCGCCACGCGCTGTTCTCCCCGATCTACTGGGGCTTCATGTCGATCGCCGCCTGGAAGGGCTTCTGGCAGCTGATCGTCAACCCCTTCTACTGGGAGAAGACGGAGCACGGGCTCGACGCGAGCCACCATGAGACGCCCGCGGCCGCGCCGCAGGTCGGCGCCGGGAAGAGCTCGTGAGCGTCGACGCGCCGCAGCTGCCCGTCCCGTCGCGCCCCGTCGCGCGGCTGCTGCCGGCCGCGCCCGCGCCGCCCGAGCCGGTCGACGGTGGCGAGTCGCACCGCCGCCCCGACGACGTCCCGGCGCCCGTCGAGACGCGGCGGTTCGAGACCCTGCTCGTCTTCCTGTTCGCCTGGGCCGTGTTCGCCGCGATCGGCTACCGCGCCGTCGTGATGCAGCACATCGTCCCCTCGGACGCGATGAACCTCATGAGCCGCGCGTTCTACGTGTGGCACAACGACCCGGCCAAGCTCGCGGCCGTCGGCTTCACCGGCCCGCCGCTGCAGACCGTCGGCCTGCTGCCCTTCGCGATCGTCAAGCCGCTGGCCTCGGGGCTCGTCGCGCTGCCCATCGCCTCCGGGTTCTGGGGCGCGCTGACGCTGACGATGCTCCACCGCACCATGGCCCGCTGCGGGATCCCGCTGCTGCGGCGCGTGGCGATGACCGTGCTGATCGCGCTCAACCCGCTCTGGCTCTTCTACGCCGGCGTCGGGATGCCGGACATGATCTACCTGGCCGCGCTGGCCGCGACGATCTACTTCGTCTTCACCTGGATCGTCGAGGACCAGCCACGCTTCGTCGCCGGTGTCGGGCTCGGGCTCGCCCTCATGGCGATGTCGCGCTTCGGGTTCATCTGGTGGGCGCTCGCCGTCGCGGTCGTCGCCAGCGTGGTGCTCGCGGCCCGCAACGCCGACAACGACGAGCGCGAGGGCCTGCTCGTCACCATGCTCGCCCCGATCGCCGCCGCGCTGCTGATCTGGGTGCTGGCGTGCGTGATGATCACCGGCGAGCCGTTCGGCTGGGTGCTCGACGCGCAGCCCTTCGGCGGCGTCAGCTCCGACAGCCGCACGCAGCCGGCCGACGCCGAGGCGGTCCTCAAGAGCCTCGGAGAGCTGCTCCTCGGCGTCGCGCCCGTGGCGCTGCTCTCGCTCGTCGGGCTCGTGTGGCGGCGCTCGCAGGACGACGACCGCATCGCCGGCGGCCAGCTGTTCCTGCTCGTCACGGGCGTGCTCGTGGTCGTCGGCAACGCGCTCATCCACGACGACGTCTCGCTGCTCACGATCCGCTCCGCGCTCCCGCTCATGGTCCTCGGCATCGCCGCCGCGGCCTGGCTCGTGCGCACGCACGGCGGGATCGGGCAGTTCATGGCGTTCGCCGCGCTGATCGCCGCGATCCCGATCGCCGCCCTGGCGATGGACCGCTACCCGTACCAGAACCTCGAGCAGGCGTTCGTCCGCGGCGTCCTCACGCAGCAGGACCAGGAGGGCACGTCGTCCCGCGGCGGCTACTCCGTCGGCGTCGGCCCCGAGCAGCGGATGGCCGCGTTCATCAAGGTCCTCGCGGGCACGCGGGGCAACTCCGTCCTGGCCGACAACGCCACCACCGGCGGCGTGATCCTGTTGACGGGCCGCCCCGAGGTGTTCCTCGACCGTGTCGACCAGGGCGACGGGCCGTTCCTGCGCGTGCTGCGCAACCCGTGGGGCAAGGTCGACTACATCGTCGTCGCCCGCGGCGCGAAGGACGGCAGCATCAACGAGCTGTACCCCAAGGCCGCCGCCGGGGGCCAGCCCGGCCTGCAGCGCGTCTTCGCGGCCGGCCGCTACGTGCTGCTCTCCGTGGCCGGCACCGACCCCAAGATCGCGGCCAAGAAGGCCCAGGACGCCATGGACGCGGCCGCCGCGGGCAACGGCGCCGGCGGGACGACGGGCGGGACCGGGGCGACCGGCACGCCGGGCGCCACCGGAGCCACCGACGGCGCCGAGGGCGCGACCGGCTCGACGGGTGGAGCCGGCGCGGCCGCCGACCCCGGCACGTCATCGTCCGACGGGACCGCCGCCACCCCCGGTACCTCCGCGGGCGACGCGGACGCGGCCGGGCAGGACGAGACCGCCCCGGCCGACGATGCGGGCACCGACGGCCTCGACGCCCCGATCCTCACCCCCGTTCCGTGACCCCGCTCCTCCGCACCGCCGCGGCGCTCGCCGCGGCCGGCACCACCCTCGCGCTCGCGGCCTGCGGCACGGCCGAGCCCACGAAGACCGTGACCGTCGGCGGCACGCCCGCCGCGCGCACGGCGGCCACGGGCGCCGCGGCCGGCGGCGCCGACCTCGGCGGACGCAACCCGTTCGACAGCTCGAGCCCGTGGAACGCCCAGGTGCAGAGCCTGCCCGCCGACCCGAACTCCGCCGCGATGATCCGCGTGTCGGCACGCCAGCCCGTCGACGAGTCGGAGCAGACGTACCTCCAGAGCCGCCTGACCCGCCGCAACCTGGCGATCAACCTGACGGGCTGGGCGCCCGGCGTCTACGGCGTCGGGAACGGCTCGCCCGTCAAGCTCATCTGCCGCCAGAGCCGCTGCGGCAAGGTCGGCGACCCGCCGCCCGACACGCTGCGCCTCGGCTCCGACGCCGTGCCGGACCCCGGCCACGACGGCTGGCTCGTGCTCGTCGACGAGGCGAACAAGACCGTCTGGGACCTGTGGCGCGCCCGGCGCGCCGGCAACACGCTGTCGTACGCGTTCGCCCGCAAGTGGCGGCTGGACGGCAGCGGGGTCGGCCCCGTGTCGGCGACCCTCGCCGACCGCACGCCGAGCATCCGCGGCTCCGGCCTGCCGATGCTGGCCGGCCTGATCCGCCCGCGCGAGCTGCGCGCCGGCCGGATCCCGCACGCGCTGGCCATCGCGATCCCGGGGCCGGCGTCCGACGTCTTCGTCGCGCCCGCGTCCACCACCAACGGGCTCGCGAGCCGCACGAAGGCGATCCCGGAGGGCGCGCGGCTGCGCCTGCGCGGCGAGGCCCTGACCCGCCTGCAGCGCAGCGCGAGCACCAGCCGCAGCCGCAACCCGGGCGCCCTGACCGTCGCTCAGGCGCTCTACACCTACGGTGCGATCGTCGTCGACCGCGCCAACGCCCCGACCCTCTACGCCCAGCGCAACGGCAACTACGTCGGCTACCTGCGCGAGAACGCGCTGAGCGAGCTCAAGCTCACCGACTTCGACGTGCTCCCGCTCGGCCGCCGGCGCACCGATTCCGCCGCCCCGCCGGAGGCCAAGTGATGCGCTCCTCCCGCCGCGCGCTCCCCGTCTCGCTCCTCGCCGTCTCGGCCCTCGCCGCCGCGGGCTGCGGGGTCGACACGAGCGCCGACATCGTCCGCGACGACCAGCAGGCCGTCTCCGCCCGCGAGGTCCGCGAGAAGCAGGACGCCGCCGCGGTCGCCAGCCGCCGCGCCGCGCTCCCGACCCGCGACGGCGACGAGCTCGCCGTCTCCGTCCGCCGGCCGCGCACGATCGTCGACAACGCCGTTCGCAGCGTGCGCAGCAGCGGCACCGCCACGTCGTTCCGGGTGACCGTCAACACACCCGACGAGGGCTTCTCCGACCTCTGCGCCGGCCGCACCGACCTGCTGCAGAGCGCCCGCCGGATCACGGGCGCCGAGCTCGCGCAGTGCGAGGCCAACGGCCTGCAGGTCGAGCAGCCGATGATCGTCGCGTACGCGACCGCCGTCCTCGTCACGCAGAACGGGCAGGACATCGGCGGCGACTGCCTGACCCTCGGCGGCGTGCGCTCCCTGCTCGCCCGCGGGTCGAGGGTCAGGGGCTGGCAGCAGATCGGGTTCGGCAACCACCCGTTCTCCGTCGGCGCCCTGCCGACCCCCGACACGGTCAACCTCGTGCTGGGCACCGTGGCGCTCGGGCGCCCCGTCGGCACGACGGTCCGCGCCGACTTCCGCGACGACCTCGAGACCTACTCCACGGAGAACCGGCTCAGCCGCTTCGTGACCAACGAGGACCGGCTCGAGGCCCTCGACGCGGCCCAGAGCTCGTACGAGGAGCGCCTGGCGACCCAGCGCCGCGCCGCGAGCTCGGCCACCGTCCGGCGCGCCGAGGCGGCCGCGGCCCGCAAGGTCGTCGCCCAGATCGAGGTCGAGAACCGCCGCCGCCGCGCGGAGCGGGTCACCGTCGCGGACCCCGAGGCGCTCGAGGCCCGCAACGCCCGCCGCGTGAACGCCGCCAAGCGCGCGGCGCGCCGCGAGGCCGAGCGCACCGTGCGGCAGACGATCCGCCGCGCCGGCGAGACGTACCGCCAGGAGCGCCTCGCCGCCGCGCTGGCCCCCGGCCGTCTCGCCGTCGTGTCCTACCCGTTCTACGAGTCCCACAGCGACGTGCTGCGTCCGCTCGAGATCGACCCGCGACGTCGCGCCTCCGGCACCGGCCGGCCCGACTGCCGGTTCCCGTCGCAGCAGACGATCGTCAACGGGACCTACCCCCTCACGCTGCCCGTCTACCTGTACGGCGACCTACGCACCATGCGCGGCGCCGCCGCCCGCGGGCTGCTGACGCGGCTGTTGGACCGCAACGCCTCGCTGGCCCGCGACCGCAACCTCGCCGGACTGTCGGCGAACACCATCACCCGCTACCGCCGCCTGTTCAACCTGCCGACGCCGTCCGCGACGACCACGGACCCGGGGTCGGCCCCCGTCCCGTCCCCCGCCGCGCCGTCCGCCCCGAGCGGCGGCATCCCCGGCATCAACTCCCCGAGCGCTCCGTGATCCCCCACGTGCCCCCCGCAGCGGCCTTCGCCGCCGACCCCCGCCAGGCCCGCCGGTGAGCGTGCGGCGTCGCCTCCCCCGGGCGGCAGTCGCGGTCACCCTCCTCGCGCTGCTCTGCGGCTGCGGGGGCGTGAAGCCTCCCGCGTCCGCCTCAGAGGGCCCGCCGCCGCCCGGCGTGGCCGCCGCCCCCGGTCCGTCCGGCAGCCGTGACGGTGCGGGCCCGGCGCCCTCCCGCCCGGCCACCACGCCGGTGAGCGCGCCGACGCGCCGCTGGCCGTCGACCCTGCAGATCGGGCTCGTCGACCCCGAGGACGGCGCGAAGGCGCTGGGCGCCCGCGCCCCCTTCGGCGTGCGCTGGCACTACCTCTCCGGCGGGGCCGGCACCGAGGGCTCGTGGGACGCGTGGCGCACCGGCGACGGCTCGTTCGCCACCGCCTACGCCAAGGACTCGCTCGCCAACGACACCGTCCCGTTCCTCTCCTACTACGTCCTGCAGGAGACGCCGCCGGCGGCGCAGGAGGAGAAGGAGCCGCAGAAGGTCCTGAAGGGCCTGGCGGACCCCACCACCATGAAGGCCGTCGTCGCCGACCTGCGCCTGGCCCTCACGCGGCTGGGTCAGTCGACGGCCGACGGCGGCGGCGCGGGCGGCCGGGGCGGGCGGGCCCCCGTCCTGCAGGTCGAGCCGGACCTGTGGGGCTACGTCCAGCAGGAGCGCGGCGACGTCGACACGACGACCCAGATCCAGGGCACCGACCCCGCGGCCGCCGGGCTGCCGAACACGCTCACCGGGTTCGCCCAGCTCGTGAGCCGGATCCGCGACCAGGTCGCGCCGGACGTGCTGCTCGCCTACCCCGTGAGCATCTGGGGCACGAACAAGGACATCGTCGGCTCGGACCCCGACGCCGCCCAGATCCGCACGATGGCGGCGTCCTCCGTCCGCTTCTGGCGCGCCCTCGGCCGCCCGTTCGACGTCATGACGTTCGAGTACGCCAACCGCGACGCCGGCTACCAGGAGCAGGTCGACGGGGTCGCCCGCGCCGACGCCTGGTGGACCCGCGACAACTACGCCCGCCACGCCGAGTACGTCTCGCTCGTGCTGCGGGCGACGGGGCGCGCCGGGATCCTCTGGCAGGTCCCGCCGGGCAACACGGTCTCGAAGGTCATGACGGACAAGCCGGGCCACTACCGAGACGACAAGGTCCAGACCCTCCTGGGCCGCAAGGGCCGCCCGCTGCTGAAGGCCTACCGCGACGCCGGTGTCGCCGCCGTCCTCTTCGGCTCGGCGTTCCCCAACGACACCTGCGCCTGCGTCCGCAGCGACCTCTACGCCGGCAAGGGCCCCGACGACGGCGGCTACCTCGCCCGCCAGGTCACGCGCTACGTCCAGGACGGGCCGCTGAAGCTACGGCGGGTTCCGGGGCGCGCGGCGCGGTAGGGCGCGGGCGCGGGCGACGCGGTAGGGCGTGGGGAGGCAGGCCGGCGTGCGGGCGAACCGCGGGGTGGGCCGACACCGAGCGTCTGTGTAGTGGTTTGCCACCTCTGAGGTGGCAAACCACTACACAGACGCGCTCGCGTCCGCCTCGCCCCTCCCCGAGCCGGCCGCGCGCGAACCCACGGGGTGCGCCGCCGCCCACGCCTCGATCGCCCCGGACTCCGCAATGACCTCGTCGTCGTCCGTGACCAGCACCGGGACGGTCGTGCTCCCGGTCAGCCGCCGGACCTCGCGGCGTCCCTCGGTGCGGTTGAAGAGCGCGTCGGGCAGCAGCCGGAGCCCGCGGGCCTTGACGACCTCGGGGTCGTGGCCGGCCTCGCGCAGCGCCCGGTACGCCTTGCCGCACGGGTGGAAGCCGTCGCCGATCGGCCCGACCGAGGTGTTCCAGCAGACGTAGAGGCGCATGGGGGCGAGGCTACCCGCCCGCGCCCTACCCCACCACGGCCTGCGCGGCCACGGAGCAGCGGTTCTGACCGGGATCGGGGTCGTTGACCTTCCAGCGGGAGGACACGAGGATCCGCACGCCGGCGGCTTCGATCTGGACCTGGCCGTTGTTGGGCAGCTCGGCGATGATCGGCCCGGCGGTCTGGGGGACCGCGACGTCCTCCGAGGCCTGGCGGGTGGTGACCGTGCCGCCGGCGCCCGTGGCGAGGGTGATGTTGCGGATGCCGGCCGGACCGGCCTGGCAGACGACGGTCAGGCGGCCGACGCCGGGGATGTCGGTGCCCGCCACGTCACGGCCGGCCGCGGCCGCGTCGCCGCGCCACACGACCTGGGCGGAGGCGATGCCCGTCGAGCCGGCGGTCTGCGCGACGACCTCGGCCTCGGCGTGGCACCGCGCGGAGCCGGTCGAGGTGAAGTCCCACACCCAGGTGACGCGCACGCCGACCGGGGCCGCGAGGGCCGCGTCGCCGGGGCCCGCGATGGTGCCGCGGTCGGTGAGCAGCGCGACGAACTCGCCCGTCGACGTCTTCTCGGGCGGCGTGAACTTGTTCAGGCCCTCGGAGAAGTCGCGGCCGGTGCCCGTGGTGGCGAGCGCCTCGCGCAGCGCCTTCTCGCGCGTGTCGGCCGTGGCGCCCCAGTCCTTGTACGTCCAGTTCAGCAGCGAGGTCTCGCGCCGCAGGTCCGTCGGGTAGACGCGCAGCCCCTGGGCGTCGGGGCGGCAGAGGATCTCGCCGTGGCCGATGCCGGGGAGCACGAAGCCGGCGACGTCGCGGCCCGTCGGCTTGCCGCCGGACCAGTCGACGACGGCGCGCTGACGCGACGGCGTGGCCGAGGCCGCCGAGGGATCGGTCGACGCCGCGGACAGGACCACGGCGGCCGTGGCGCGCATCGTGGCGGAGCCGCCGGCGCGGCCCGACGCCGTCACGCGGTAGGCCCCGGACGGCAAGGTCCCCGCGGCCTGCAGCGCGACCTCGGTCGGACCCGACAGCGTGCCCGGGACGTTGGCGGACGCGACCCGCTTGCCCGCCGCGTTCAGGAGCGCGACGCGCACCCCGCGCGAGCGGCGACCGGCGACGGGGCGCAGCTGGACCCGCACGACGGAGCGGCCGGCGACGACGGTCGTGGCGCGGAGCGTCGCGCGGACCGGGAGCGACGGGGCGGAGAGCCGCCACGAGGCGGTGCCCCGCACCGTGCCGCAGCCGGCGACGCGTCCCCGGACGACGATCCGCACGGGGCCGCGCGCCGGGGTGCCGCGCAGGCGCAGCTCGACGGGCGCGGTGCCGGTCCGCACCGTGCCGGCGGCGCGGCCGGTGGCGAGCGTGCGCCCGCGGCGGGTGACGGTCACGCGGACGCCGGTCGCGCTGCGGGCTCCCGACAGCCGGACCGTCGCGACGGGGCGGTCCTGCAGCGTCGTGGGGTCGCGCGTGTCGAGCGTGCCGGTCAACGCCGTCCGGCACGTCGCGGTGCTCGCGGCGAGAGCCGGCGCGGAGACCGTGAGGGCGAGCAGAGCGCCGCCGACCGCGGTCGCGCCGCCCAGCAGCAGGGTGCGTGGGCGTTCAGGCATCACGGGAGTCCATCGGCATCCATGGTCCCGGACTTCAGTGGCGCGCGCGACACCGGACGGTTCGGTGCAGGGCGCCCCCACCCGCACTTCGCGTGTGCCCGACGGACCGTGCAACTGCGGACTGTCGCACCATCGCCCCGCCCGGCCCGGACGGCGCTGCTCCGTCCCCCACGCAGCCCGCCCCCACGCAGCCCGCGCCCCTCGCATCACCCCGGACCAACGATCTCCCGACCGCGGCAGTACGAATATGACAAGCGCGCTGTGCATATTCGTACGGCCGCGCGCGGTCATCCCCGTCCCGCCGCCCCGAAGGCCGGGTCGGGCGACGCCGCGGCCTCGGGCACGTGCAGCGCGCGCATCGCCCCCGCGACCGCGATCCGCGACGGGGGCGTGTCGCGCAGCGAGACGACGGCCATGGTCAGGAACGCGACGGGGACGGAGATCAGCGCGGGCTGGGCGAGCAGGGACTCCTCCGCCGCGCCACCCGCGAAGACCGCCGCCACGATGCCGCCGCTGGCGCAGAACCCGCCGGCGATCATCCCCGCCAGCGCGCCGCGGGGCGTCAGGCGCGACCACCAGATGCCCAGGAGCAGCAGCGGGCAGAACGTCGACGCCGCCAGCGCGAACGACCACGAGACGAGGATCGTGATGTCGAGCCCGCGCGCGGCGACCGCGAGCAGCGAGGGCACCGCGATCGTGACCACGGCCGCGGCGCGGTAGCGGCGGCGGCGCGCCCGGTCGTCGTCGGGGCCGCCGCGCCGCGGCGCCAGGTCGTAGGCCACCGTCCCGGCGGTCGAGACGAGCAGGCCCGAGGCGGTCGAGACGAACGCGGCGAACGCGCCCGCCGAGACGAACGCCGTCGCCAGCTCGCCCGTCCAGCCCTCGAGCACCGCGGAGGGCAGGCGCAGGACCACGAGGTCCGTGTCGCCCGTGACGTAGAGCTCCGGCGTCAACGCCCGCCCGACGAGGCCGTAGACGACGGGGAAGAGGTAGAAGAGCCCGAGCAGCCCGAGCACGCGCACCGTCGTGTGCCGCGCGGCCGAGCCCGTGGCGTTCGTGTAGAAGCGGACGAGGATGTGTGGCAGGCCCATCGTCCCGAGGAACGTGGCGATGAGCAGGGAGTAGATGAAGAGCGGGCTCCCCCGCCCCTCGCCGCCGGCCGGCCGGGCCCACTCCGCCCCGGTCTGCGCGCGGATGCCGTCGGCCACCGGCACGGCCGTGCCCTCCGGCAGCCGGACCTCGCCCCGCGGCAGCACGACGCGCTGCCCCGCGGCGACGCGGTGGCGCGTCACGCGGTCCGCAGCCGCGCCGCCGCCCCCAGCCGCGCCGCCGCCCGCAGCCGCGCCGCCGCCCCCAGCCGCGCCGCCGCCCCCAGCCGCGCCGCCGCCGGCAGCCGCGCCTCGCCCGCCGAACGTCCCGCCGTCCGCCACCGTCTCGTACGTCGCCGCGCGCGGGAACGTCACCGGGTGCGGCACGTCGATCCGCACGACGAGGCCACCCTCGGGTGCGCTCGGGAGCTCCTGGCCGAGCAGGGCGGCGCGCTCCGGCAGGCCGCCGAGGTGGGCGACGATCAGGCACGCGGGCAGGCTGATCGCCACGAGCTTGACCCAGAACTGGAACGCCTGGACGTAGGTGACCGCGCGCATGCCGCCGAACGCGACGCTCGCGCAGACGATGACGGCCGCGATGAGGATGCCGACGCCGTAGGGCACGTCGGCGGCCTCGCCCAGGGCCAGCCCCGCGCCGCGCAGCTGCGGGACGAGGTAGAGCCCGCCGATCGCCAGCAGCGTGATGGCCGACGCCGTGCGCAGCGTGCGGCTGCCCAGACGGCCCTCGACGAAGTCGGGGATCGTGTACGAGCCGAAGCGCCGCAGGGGCGCGGCGACGAAGAGCAGCAGCGCGAGGTACCCCGCCGCGAACCCCACGGGCAGCCACAGCGCGGCGAGCCCGGAGCGCATCGTCAGGCCCGCGACGCCGAGGAACGACGCCGCCGACAGGTACTCGCCCGAGATCGCCGCCGCGTTCCACCACGGGGTGATCGCCCGCGAGGCGACGAAGAGGTCGGACGTGGTGCGGGCCCAGCGCACCCCCCACGCGCCGATGCCGAGCGCCCCGCCCGTGACGGCGACGATCGCCGCGAGCGCCAGCACTACGCCGCGCCCGGGCCCGGCGGCCCGTCCGTCTCCGGCCGCCCGCCCGCATCCCGCCCGACCGCGCCCGGTCCGCCGACGCCCGGACCGCCCGCGCCCAGGGTTCCCGTCGGGCGCCACGGCGCACCGTTGGCCCCCCCGATGCCGCCGAACCGCAGCGGCTCGTCCGGGTCGTCCTCCGCCACGAGGGCGACGAACGTCTCGTCGAGCCCGTCCGCGCGGCGCACGTAGATCCAGGCGATGAGGACGAACACCGGGTACGGCGCCAGCATCAGGAGCACCGCGAGGGGCACGCCCAGGATCGTGTGCTCCTCGAGGCTGGGGAGCGCCAGGGCGACGAGGGGCAGCGCGCCGACGAGCCCGCCGAACGCGAGCACGGTGACGCCGGAGAGCGCGAGGTGCGCGCTGCGCAGGCGGTCGAGGTAGAGCTGCGCGTGCGGGGTCGCCTCGTCGAGCTCGCGGCGGTCGACGCTCACGCGCGCAGCCTCCGCCGCAGCTCGCCGACCTGCCGACGGGCGACGGGCACCTCGCTGCCGTCGGCGAACCGCAACGCGGCCGTCCCGCCCAGCTGCGGGTGCAGCTCGACCGCGCGGCGCAGGTCGACGAGGTAGCCGCGGTGCACCCGGACGAACCCGTGGGGCGCCCACCGCTGCTCGAGGTCGCCGAGCCGCGCGCGGAGGAGGAACCGCCCGTCGTCGGCCACGATCCGGACGTAGTCGCCGTAGGCCTCGACGTAGAGGATCGAGCTGCGCCGCACGAGCCGCGTGCCGCCGCCGCGCACGTTGTCGACGGGCACGAGCTCGCCGTCGAGCGCGTCGCCCGGCGCGCCCGCGACCGGAGCCCCAGCGGCCCCCGCAGCGTTCGTGCCCGCGGCGATCCCCGTGCCGACGCCGCCCGGCGGCTCCATCCCGGACCCGTGCCCGAGCCCGCCCGCCGACGGTGCCACGGCACCTGCCCGCCCGGCCGCGGCCGCCGCGGCCGCGTCCGCCGCCCGCGCGTCGCCGACCCGACGCAGGGTCTCCTCGAGCCGCGAGGTCGCCACCGGCTTGAGCAGGTAGTCCACGGCCTGCAGGGCGAACGCCTCGACCGCCGCGCTCTCGTGCGCCGTGACGAAGACGAGGGCCGGCGGGTCGGAGAAGCGCCGCACGACGCGCGCCAGGCGCACGCCGTCGAGGCCCGGCATCCGCACGTCGAGCAGCAGCAGGTCGAACTGGCCGTCGCCGAGCAGCTCGAGCGCGGCCTCGCCGCCCGACGCCGTCACGACCTCGCCGACGGAGGGGGACGCGCGGAGCATCCGCTCGAGGTCGGCGAGCGCCAGTGGTTCGTCGTCCACGGCCAGCACGCGCAGGCCGGCGGTCGCCGTCGCGGCCGGGACGCTCACCGGGTCGCCTCGGCCGGGCCGGGCACGGTCGCAGTGGGGCCGGGCAGGGTCGGGATCGGACCTGGCGCGCTCACGGTGCGACCTCCGCCGGGGCGACCTCGTGGGCCATCTGGGCGCGGACCTCGGCGCGGAACTTCGGCACGCGCATCCGCACGACCGTCCCCTGCTCCGGGCGCCCCGTGACCCGCAGGCCGTAGCTCTCGCCGAACGACGCCCGCAGCCGCGCGTCGACGTTGCGCAGGCCGATGCCGCCGCGGGCGCCGGCCAGCGCGGAGCGAGCGACGGCGGGGTCGACCCCGGGCCCGTCGTCCGTCACGCGCAGCTCGACGTCGCGGTCCAGGTCGACCCCCACGATCTCGACGTGCGCCGGGCCCTCGGCCGCGCGGCCCTCGACCCCGTGGCGGATCGCGTTCTCCACGAGCGGCTGCAGCGAGAGCACGGGCACGGCGGCACCCAGGATCTCGGGCGCGACCGCGACCCGCACCTCGAGCCGGTCACCGAACCGCGCCTGCTCGAGCCGCAGGTACTTCTGGACGTAGTGCAGCTCGTCGGCCAACGGCACGTACGAGCGCTGCTCGCGGAACGCGTAGCGGGTGAAGTCGGCGAACTCGGTCAACAGCTCGCGCGCCTCGTCCGGCGCGGTGTGGATCAGGGCGGCGATCGCGGCCATCGCGTTGTAGACGAAGTGGGGCGAGATCTGGGCCCGCAGCGCCCGCAGCTCGGCCGTCGACGCGCGCGCCTCCTGCTCCGCCAGCACCGACAGGCCGACCTGGGCCGAGACGAGCGCCGCGGTCTCGGCGACGACCCGCGCGTCCTCGGCCCGCACCCGGCCGGGAGGGAACAGCGCCAGCAGCCAGCCGACGTGCTCCTCCCCCACCCGCAGCGCGACGACGACCGCCGCGCGCGGCTGGGTCACGTCGCCCAGCGTCACGAGCGGCTCGACGTGCACGCGCTCCGCGGACGCCTGGAACACCACGGGCGGCAGCGGATCGCCGGGATCGAGCGGGCCGGACCCGGCGCGGGCGAGCACCTGCTCGCGGTCGAGCAGCACGACGGTCGGCGCCTGCGCGAGGGCCCGCACGTGCGCCACGGCCCGCTGGGCGCTGCGCACGGTCAGGCCGCGGCGCAGGTCGGGCAGCATCGCGGCGACGTGGTGCAGCGCCGCGCGCGTGGCCTCGTCGCCCGGGGCCAGGAGCCGACGGGGATGACGCACGAGGCGGGAGAGGGCCAGGAGCGACGCCGTCAGCGCGGCGCCCAGCGCCATGCCGAGGAGCAGGACCACGGCGCCATCCTATCCCGAGGGTGCCCGGCGTCACACGACGGGTCCACCGGCCGCCGTTCGTCGCGCTCCACCCGCCGTTCGTCGCGCGGTGGACACCGTCCACCGAGGACCGTGGACGACGAACGGCCGGGCGACGAGCGTCGGTCCCATGGACACCCCCGACACGCCCCCGACGGACGCCGCCCCGCCACCGCGCGGGACCACGCCCGAGGTGGCCACCTGGCAACAGGTGGCCGAGACCCCCGAGTTCCAGGAGCTCGTGCAGAAGAAGCGCGCCTGGATCGTGCCCGCCACGGTCTTCTTCCTCTTCTGGTACCTGCTCTTCATCCTCATGGCGGGCTACGCCGAGGACTTCATGGGCTCCGAGTTCCTCGTCGACGGCCTGACCGTCGGCTACGTCTTCGCCCTCTCGCAGTTCGTCATGACGTTCGGGCTGGCGCTCGCCTACGTGCGCCGCTCCCGCGACGTCTTCGACCCGCTGCGGGTCCGCGCGCTCGAGCGCGCCGCCGAGATCGCCAACGAGCCGATCGCTCCCGGGACGACCGGGACCGCCGGTACTCCCGGCGCCCGCGGAACCGCGGCCGGATCGACCGATCCCGCCACCCCCGGCCCCCACCCGACCGACCCGACCGATCACCACGAAGGGGACCACCGATGAGCCCGTTCCTCGCCCAGGCGTCCGACGGCGTCAACGGCCTGGCCGTCGGCATCTTCGCCCTCGTCGTCGGCATCACCCTCGCCATCACGTTCTGGGCCAGCAAGAAGACGACGTCCTCGACGGACTTCTTCACCGCCGGTCGCGGCATCACGGGCCGCCAGAACGGGTTCGCCATCGCCGGCGACTACATGTCGGCCGCGTCGTTCCTCGGCATCGCGGGCCTCATCTACTACTTCGGCTTCGATGGCTTCCTCTACTCCGTCGGCTTCCTCGTCGCGTTCCTCACCGTCCTGTTCCTGCTGGCGGAGCGGATGCGCAACGCCGGCAAGTTCACGATCGCCGACGTCCTCTCCCACCGCCTGAACGCTCGGCCCGCGCGTGCCGCCGCGGCCGTGGGCACCCTGACGGTCGCCGCCTTCTACCTCATCGCGCAGATGGTCGGCGCGGGCGTGCTGATCCAGGCCCTCATGGGCATCTCGTTCCAGCTGTCCGTCGTGCTGACGGGCATCTTCATGCTCTCCTACGTGATCTTCGGCGGCATGCTCGCCACCACGTGGGTGCAGATCGTCAAGGCCGTCATGCTCATGACCGCCACGACGATCCTCACGATCCTCGTGCTGATCAAGGTCGGCGGCAACCCGCTGAACCTCTTCACCCAGGCGCGCGACGCGAGCCCCGAGGGCGCGCGGTACCTGGCGCCGGGCCTGAACTACACGAACCCGATCGACACGGTCTCGCTCGGCCTGGGCCTCGTGCTCGGTACCGCCGGCCTGCCCCACATCCTCATGCGGTTCTTCACCGTGCCGACGGCGAAGGCCGCCCGCACCTCGGTGGTCTGGGCGATCGGCCTGATCGGCGCCTTCTACCTCATGACCACGGCGCTCGGCTTCGGCGCCCGCGCCCTCATCGGCGGGACCGAGCTCGCGTCCGGCATCGACAAGGCCGGCAACCTCGCCGCGCCGCGCCTGGCCGAGTTCATCGGCGGCGGCGCCGGCACGTTCGGCGGCGACCTGTTCCTCGCGATCATCGCCGCCGTCGCGTTCGCCACGATCCTGGCGGTCGTCGCCGGGCTCGTCATCTCCGCCTCGGGCGCCATGGCGCACGACGTCTGGAACGGCATCGTCAAGCGCGGCACCGCCACGGACAAGGAGGAGATGTGGGCCGGCCGCGTCGCGGCCCTGATCGTCGGCGTGATCGCGATCGTCGTCGCCGTCATCGGCGGCGAGGGCCTGAACGTCTCGTTCATGGTCGGCCTCGCGTTCGCCGTCGCCGCGTCGGCGAACTTCCCGGCGCTGCTGCTGGCGCTGACCTGGCGCCGGTTCAACACCACGGGCGCGCTGACTGGCGTGGCGTTCGGCGTGATCTCGGCGATCCTGCTGATCGTCATCTCGCCCGGCGTGTGGCCCGGCTCGGGCGGCTCGCCGCTGGGCTGGGACCTGAAGAACCCGGGCATCGTCTCGATCCCGCTGGGCTTCTTCGGCTGCTGGCTCGGCACGGTGCTCTCCTCGGACTCCTCGACGCAGGACAAGTTCGACGAGCTCCGCGTGCGGGCCGAGACGGGCCTGGGCGCCGAGGAAGCGGTCTCGCACTAGCCCAGGCAGGTGGAGACGGTGCGGGCCCCGGCCCGTGCGTCTCGGGCGGCGCCGCGTCGGACGCCGACGCGGCACGGCCCACCCGCAGGTCCACCCACTCGCCCGAAAGGGCGGTACACCTCGCCGGCGCGCTCTGTGCGCCGGCGCACCCTTGTAGGTTCACAGGAACGCGCCGCCCCTCCGGCGGCGCGCACCAGATCTCGACGGAGGACGCAGACGAGATGAGCACCGAGACCCCCCGCACCCTGACCGAGCACGCCGTCGAGGAGCGCCTGCACGAGCTCCTCGGCCAGGAGCGCTTCCCGCCGCCGCCCGGCTTCGCCGCGCAGGCCGAGATCACGGACCCCGAGCTGCGGGCCCGCGCCGCCGCGGACCCCGTCGCGTACTGGGAGGAGCAGGCCGGCAAGCTGCGCTGGTCGACGCCATGGGAGACCGCGCTGAACGACTCCGAGGCCCCCTTCTACCGCTGGTTCGAAGGGGGTCGGATCAACGTGTCCGACAACTGCCTCGACCGGCACGTCGAGGCGGGCAACGGCGAGCGCGTCGCGTTCCACTGGCACGGCGAGGAGGGCGAGCAGCGCGACGTCACCTACGCGGAGCTGCTGGACCAGACCGCGCGGTTCGCGGGCGCCCTGCGCGACCTGGGCGTGCAGGAGGGCGACGTCGTCGGGATCTACCTGCCGATGATCCCCGAGGTCGCCGTCGCGATGCTCGCGTGCACCCGGATCGGCGCGGTCCACAACGTCGTCTTCGGCGGCTTCTCCGCCGGCTCCGTCGCGGAGCGTATGGAGGTCTCGGGCGCCAAGGTGCTCGTCACGGCCGACGGCTCGCGCCGCAAGGGCAAGACGGCCCCGGTCAAGCCCGAGGTCGACCGCACGATGGGCGGCCTGCAGGGCCTGGAGAAGATCGTCGTCGTCCGCCACGCCGGCCTGGACGACGTCCCGATGACGGAGGGTCGCGACGTCTTCTTCGACGAGGTCGTCGCCGCCGCCGACCCCGTCGACCCGGTGCCGCTCGACGCCGAGGCGCCGATGTTCATCCTCTACTCGTCCGGCTCGACCGCAAAGCCGAAGGGCATCCAGCACACCACGGGTGGCTACCTCACCGGCGTCACGACGACGCTGCGCCAGGTCTTCGACCTCAAGCCGGAGGAGGACGTCTTCTGGTGCTCCGCCGACGTCGGCTGGGTGACCGGGCACTCCTACATCGTCTACGGCCCGCTCGCCAACGGCATCACGTCCGTGATGTACGAGGGCGCCCCGGACTACCCGCACAAGGGCATCTGGTGGGAGCTGATCGAGCGGCGCGGGGTGACGAAGTTCTACACCGCCCCCACGGCGATCCGGGCGGCCATGAAGTGGGGCGTCGAACACGTCTCGGGCCGCGACCTCACGTCCCTCAAGCTGCTGGGCTCGGTCGGCGAGCCGATCAACCCGAAGGCGTGGCTCTGGTACTGGCACGTCGTCGGCGGCGAGCGCTGCCCCGTCGTCGACACCTGGTGGCAGACGGAGACCGGCGCCATGGTCGTCACGACGCTCCCGGGGCTCGACGACGCGAAGCCCGGGTCCGCCGGCACCCCGCTGCCCGGCTACGAGGTCCAGGTGCTCGACGCCGAGACCGGCGAGCCCGTGAGCGAGGGCGAGGGCCTCCTGGCCATCCCCCGCCCCTGGCCCTCCATGCTGCGCACGCTCTACCAGGATCCCGACCGCTACCGGTCGACGTACTGGGAGCGGTTCGGCGAGTCGACGTACTTCGTGGGCGACTCCGCGCGGATCGACAAGGACGGCTACATCTGGGTCATCGGCCGCGTCGACGACGTGATCAACGTCTCGGGTCACCGCCTGTCGACGGCCGAGGTCGAGTCCGCGATCGTCGCGCACCCCCACGTCGCCGAGGCCGCCGTCGTGGCCCAGGCGGACGACCTGACGGGCCAGGCGATCGTGGCGTACGTGACGCTGCAGGGCGAGACGAAGTCCTCCGACGAGGTCGGCGACGAGATCAACGCGGGGATCGCCGACCGCATCGGCAAGCTCGCACGCCCGAAGCGGATCGTCTGGACGCAGGACCTGCCGAAGACCCGGTCGGGCAAGATCATGCGCCGCCTGCTGCGCGACATCGCGGAGGAGCGCGATCTGGGCGACGTCACGACGCTCGCCGACCCGTCCGTGGTCGAGAACCTGCAGGAGCGCTGGAAGGCCGGGGCCTAGGCCCGGATCCGCGTCCCGACGGGCCCGACGGCGGCCCGTCGGGGGCCGCGGATGCCCCATCCAGACTGCTCGTGACCACCGTTACCCGATCGGACGTCCGTTCCGGCCTCCGGCACCCCCCATGGGGAGTACGCTCGGCGATAGTGTCCGGCGCAACGAATCGGGGTACCCGCTGGCCGGGCGTCGGCAGCGCCGCCCGCGGGGCCGGTCTCCAGCGACGTTCCAACTCTGTGACGTCGGGCACAGAGGGCATCCGCGGAGCGGGCGCGGTCGTTGGACGTCACGGGAGAGGTACGCCCGGTCTCGGCATCCCGTCGAGTGCGGCGTATACTCGCGCAGGTTCGAGAGGATGCCGATGACTCATGGAGCGCTCGCGAAGCGCGATCGATCCGACGCCCGTCATCCGGGCGTCGCGACGGTCGTGATCGCCGACGACAACGATCACTTCCGCGCGGGCATGGTGCGCGCGCTCGAGCGGCGGGATGACCTCGAGCTGGTCCACGCGGTGAGCGACGGCGCGCAGGCGCTCGACGTCATCCGCGCCCTGCACCCGGACGTGGCGCTCATCGACGCGCGGATGCCCATCCTGGACGGCCTGCTGCTCACGCGGACCGTCCGGGCCGAGCCCGCGCTGGCCGCCACCCGCATCATCCTGCTGAGCGCCCGGGCGGAAGACGAGTTCGCCGCGCAGGCGCTCGAGGCCGGCGCCGTCGGGTTCCTGGAGAAGTCGCAGTCCCGCCGCGACATCTGCGACGCCGTCACGCGCCTCGCGCCACCGAGACCCGACGCCTGATGGCCGTCGCGCCCGACCACCGGAGTCCCGAGCTCGTGCCCCGCACCGCGGCGGCCACGTTCGACGACACCCTGGCCGGCTCGCGCAACCGCGGCCGCGCCGTCATCCGGGTCATGGTCGCGGCCGCCCTGGGGATCGTGGTCGTCAGCTCCCCCACCGAGCCCGACACCGCGGCGCTCGTGGCGCTCTACGCCACGGCGATCTACATCGCCGTCACCAGCGTCCTCGTGTGGCGGATCCCCGTCTCGCAGGTCAGCACGGTCGCCGACCTGCGCCGGGCGCTGCTCGACGTCGTCGCGATCACGGCGGTGGCCGCGACCGTCGAGGACCCGCGCACCGCCGTCCTGCTCTTCCTCTGCGCGATCCCGTTGGGCCACAGCCTCACGCTCACGGCGTCGGCCGTGGCCGGGATCACCGCGGCCGGCGTCACCGCGGCCTTCGCCCTCTGGACCACCGGGGTGCTCTTCGACGATGCCTACGGGCTCAGCGACGGCGCGCTGCTGCTGGTCGCCTTCGCCCTGGGCTGGTGCGGGCTCGTCGCGTGTCTCATCGCCGTGGAGCGCGAGCGGCGCAGCATTCGGATCTCCGAGCTCTCCGGCTCCGTCCAGGAGATGCTGCGGCAGGCCATCCGGGCGGAGGAGACGGAGCGCCAGCGCGTGGCCGACCTGCTGCACGACGACGTCCTCCAGATCCTGCTGACGACCCGCCACGACATCGCCGACGCGATGGACGGCGAGCTCGAGCTGCTGCCCGACGCGCGCGCCGGTCTCGAGGCCGCCACGCGGCGCCTGCGCGAGACCATCGGGGGCCTGCGGACCGAGGGCGTGGCCGCCCACAGCCTGGGCGCCGGCGTCCGGCTGCTCACGGAGCAGGCCGCAGCGCGGCGGGGGTCGACCGCCGAGGTCCAGGTCGACCGCCGGCTCGAGGACATCCACCACCCGCTGCTGCTCTCCGTCGTCCGCGACCTGCTGCGCGACGCGGAGCGCACGAGCGCCCCCACGCGATTGGCGGTGCGGATCGCGGCCCAGGACGGCATGCTGGTCCTGACGATGGTGCACGACGACCGCCGCTTCGCGCTCGGGCTCGACTTCACGTCGGACGACGAGGACGATGTCCTGGCCGCCGTCGACCACCGGGTGCGTGCCGTCACCGGCGCGTTCACCGTGACCCGCGGCGTCGACGGCGACCGCACGCTGCGCGTCGTCCTTCCCATCCGTCCCCCCGACGACCCGGCCCCTTCGGGGACGCCGACGCCGTCGGATCCGCTCCGCGCGGAGCTTCCGCGATGAGCTCACCGAACCGAGGCCCCATGTCGACCGATCCCGTCCCAGATCCCACCGCCCCCGAGGCGGCCTCCCGCATCGGCGACATCCTCGCGACCGCCGAGCGGCAGGTCACGGAGATCCTGGCCCAGGCCGATCGCCAGGCCGCCGAGGTCCACGCGGAGAGCGCCCGGCTCCTCGAGGCCCGCTCGCAGGAGCTCGAGGAGATCGCCGCCGGCCTCGTCGCCGCCGCCGCCGCGGCCCAGGCGGGGCTGGAGCGCCTGCGCGCCCTGGAGCCGCTCGACCTGCCGGCCACGCACGGCGGGGCGCACGGCGCCCTGGCCCTGACCGCGGGGGCTCCGGAGGCAGCGACCCCGGACGCGGGAGCCCCGGACGCCGCGGCGCCGCAGGCCCCGGCCCCCGACGCCGCGAACGCCGCCCCCGAAGCCGCGGGCGCCGACGACGCAGCCGCGAGCCCGGACGCCCCGCGCAACGGCGGGTCGTCGTCCGGCGGCGCCGGCATCCTGCACCGGCCCGCGGAGTGGGTGGGCTTCGGCGAGCCCGCCGGCCGCGCGGAGCCCGCGGCGGACGCCGCCTCGCGCGACGAGCACGCTGCGGCCGACCCCGGCGCGTCCGGCGCGCCCGCCGGCGCCGGAGGGACGACCGTGCCGCCGTCGGCGGGGGTCGCGGGCCCCGCAGGCTCCCCCGCCGGGAGCGCCCCCGCGGCGCAGGGCGCGTCGCCGGCCGGCGACGCCGCCTCGCCGGCCCCGGAGGCCTCGCCCGACGAGCTCGCCGACATGCCGATCATCGCCGAGAGCGACAGCGCCCCCTACCCGCAGGACGCGCCGGAGAAGATCGACAGCGCGCGGCTCGTGGCGCTGTCGATGGCCGCGAACGGCCGCTCCCGCGAGGAGGTCGAGGCCCACGTCCGCGACGAGCTCGGGATCGTGGACCACGCGGCGCTCATCGACTACGTCTTCGGCATCTCGGCGCCCTCGTCGATCGTGCCGAGCTGGCCGCCGCGCCGTCGGCGCCGCGGCGCCTAGCCGGCCCGGCGGGGCCTCGCGCGGCGCCGGCTAGCGCAGCGGGGCCAGCCAGCGCAGCGGGGCCGGCTACCAGGACTCGCCGGTGCGCCCGCGGCGCAGCACGACGGCCACGGCGAGGAGCAGCAGCACCAGGCCGCCGACGACCAGGACGGTGTTGCCGCGAGACGGCGCCTGCGCGGCCGTGTTGTCGGCCAGGAGGCCGCCGCGGGAGGCGTCGCCGCCCCCGCTCGTGGTGGTGCCCGCGGGCGCGGCGTCGGAGGTCCCGGTCGTCGTGCCCGTGCTGCCGGCGGCGGGCGCCGGCGTCGTGCCGGTGCTGCCGGCGGCGGGCGCGGGCGTCGTGCCCGTCGCGGCGCGCCCGTCGGCGTCGGCGTCGGCGGCGGCCGCGGGCGTCGGGGTGGTGGCGCCCGTGGTCGTCGTCGACGTGGCGCCGTTCTCGGTGGTGGTGGCGGACCCGTCCGCGCCGCCGGAGCCGGGGGCCCCGGCGGCGTCGTCCGAGTCCACGGCGGGGGCGCCCGCGACGTCATCGTCCGCGGTCCCCCGACCAGCGGACGCGTCGTCGTCGGGCGTCGCGGACCCGCCGCGGGTGGTGCAGTCGCGGCCCGGGAGGACGCCGGAGGCGCCCGTCTCGCCGTAGCCGTCGCCCGTGGGCGACCCCGGGGTGCCGGGGGTGCAAGTGGTGGTGTCGGCGGGATCGCAGGCCTTCGCCGCGTCGCCGGGGAGGACGCCGGAGGCGCCCGTCTCGCCGTAGCCGTCGCCCGTGGGCGACGAGGGAGTGCCCGTCACGCAGTCCGGGGCGGGCGGGTCGCAGGCGTCGGCGGCCGCGCTGCCGGGGAGGACGCCGGAGGCGCCCGTCTCACCGTAGCCGTCGCCCGTGGGCGTGGACGGCGCGCCTGTCACGCAGTCCGGGGCGGGCGGGTCGCAGGCGTCGGCGGCCGCGCTGCCGGGCAGGACGCCGGACGCGCCCGTCTCGCCGTAGCCGTCGCCCGTGGGCGTCGAGGGGGTGCCCGTCGGGCAGTCGCGCCCCGGCGGGTCGCAGGCGGCCGAGCCTGCGCCG
>NZ_ATUD01000021.1 GCF_000420025.1 Patulibacter americanus DSM 16676 | reverse complement strand
GCCGTTCAGGTCGCCGATCGCCACCGAGGACGGGCCGTCGCCGGTGGTGCCGGCGGTCGTGGCGGTGTAGCCGTCGCCGGTCGGGTCCTTCGTCAGCACCGTCACCGAGCGGTCGCCGGAGTCGGCGGTGGCGATGTCGGGGCGTCCGTCGCCGTTCAGATCACCGATCGCCACCGAGACCGGGCCCTCGCCGGTGGTGCCGGCGGTCGTGGCGGTGTAGCCGTCGCCGGTCGGGTCCTTCGTCAGCACCGTTACCGAGTTCCCGATGACGTTGGCGGTGGCGATGTCGGGGCGTCCGTCGCCGTTCAGGTCGCCGATCGCCAGCGAGAGCGGGATGCTTCCGGTGGGGCCTGCCGGCGTGGCGGTGTAGTCGTCGCCGGTCGGGTTCTTCGTCAGGACCGTCACCGAGTCGGCGTTGCTGTCGGCGGTGGCGATGTCGGGGCGTCCGTCGCCGTTGAGGTCGCCGATCGCCACCGAAGCCGGGCTGGTGCCGGTGCCACCGATGGGCGTGGCCGTGTAGCCGTCGCCGGTCGCGTTCTTCGTCAGCACGGTCACCGAGTTCCCGCCGAAGTTGACGGCGGCGATGTCGGGGCGTCCGTCGCCGTTGAGGTCGCCGATCGCCACCGCCTGCCGGTTGGCGCCCGTGGTGCCGACGGTCGCGGGTGGCGCGAAGGTCGCCGGCGCGGCGGCTGCGACCGCGGGAGCCAGGGCGAGGATCGCCAGGCTCGCCGCCGGCCCGAGCACCGGGACGGGCATGCGCCTGCGACGGCCTGGGCGGTCGGGGGCCACCCCGGTACGGGGTACCGGGGCCGAGGAGAGGGGCGACGTCATGGGTTCGGACCTCGGAGGGCGTGGCGGCCGGAGGACCGGCGACGGGCGGGCGGGAGCCGCACGACCTCTCGAGGCCGCCGGCGACGCTTCAGTCTGCTGGCCCGCCGTGCCCGGCGAGGAGCGGACGGACGGATGGCGGGTCCGGAAGGTGCGACGGCCCGGGCGCCGACGGTCCGTCCCCGGCGCGCAGGCGCCGGTCGGCCCGAGCGGCACCGGTCCGCCCGGGGTCGGACCGGAAAGCGCCGGTCTTCGCGGGCCCGCCCGCCCCCGGCCGTCGCGCTGACATGATGCGGCCCGTGGCCACCGGAACCCCGTCGACGTCCACCCCGTCCCTCCCGCGCCGGACGGAGCGCATCACGCCGATGTACCGGCTGGCGATGGCGGCGACGACGCCCGTCGTGCGCTGGTGGGGCCGCCTCGAGGTCGTCGGCCTGGAGCACCTGCCGGCCGGGGGGCCGCTGATCGTCGTCGGCAACCACGACAGCAACTGGGACCCGGTCGCGATCGGCATCGCCGGGCTGCCCGTGCGCCAGATCCGCGCGCTCGCCAAGTCGACGCTGTGGAAGACGAAGCCGCTCGCGTTCGTGCTGAACGGCATGGGCCAGATCCCGATCAACCGCGGCAAGGGTGACGCCCACGCGCTCGACACCGCCGTCGCGGAGCTGCGTGCCGGCGCCTGCATCGGCGTCTTCCCCGAGGGCACGATCTCGCGCGGCGGCTACCTCCGGCCCCGCAGCGGCGTGGGGCGCCTGGCCGCGGCGGTGCCCGAGGCCACGGTCGTCGCGGTGACCGTCACGGGCACCGTCGACATCGTTCGCGTGCCGAAGCGCCCGCGGATCCGCGTGGAGTTCTTCCCGCCCGCCGGGGGCGGCCTCACCGAGGGCGAGGAGCCGGGCGCCTTCGTGCTGCGGGTGATGGAGGAGGTGCGCGGCCGCGCACCGATCGCGATCCCGGGGCGCCGGCGGACGGCGGAGAAGTACCGCCGCCTGCAGCGCGAGCGCGCCGCGGAGGGCGTGACGGCCGACGGCGCGCCCGCGGGCGGCGGCACCGTCGTGCGTTGACGGACGGGCGCCGCCGACCGGCTCCCGCTCAGCTCAGGGGCAGCGTCCCGGCGCGCACGCGCTCGGCCATCTCCTTCGACTCCGCGCGGTAGACCTCGCCGTTGGGGAGCTCGAGGACGGGCAGCTTGCTCTGCCCGGAGAGCGCCTCGACCCGGGGCCGCTTGCCCTTGCCCCAGCCCTCCTTGACGACCTCGTAGGCGATGCCCTGCTCGTCGAGCGCGCGCTGCACCCGCCAGCAGGCGTCGAGGTCGGTGTGCAGGAAGGTGTAGTTGCAGCGGTGCAGCTTGACGGGGGCCATGCCGGCGACCCTACTCCCGCGGGGGTCGCGCGACGAGGGGTTGCGGTGGTCGCGGTTCGCCGTCCCCGGCACGGGTAGGGGTTTCGGTGACCCCGACCCCGGAGGATCGCTCCCATGAGCTTCCGTCTCGATCTGAACCGCCCCGTCCCCGATGCCGTCCGCGCCGTTGCCCACGAGCGCCTGCAGCGCGTGATCGGCCAGCTGTCGGGCGACGGCGACGCCGACTCCGGCAAGGCGATCCACGAGGCCCGCAAGGACCTCAAGCGGCTGCGCTCGCTCGTGCGGCTGCTCCGTCCCGGCCTGTCGGAGAAGCGCTACCGCCGCGAGGCCGACGCGCTGCGCGAGGTCTCGCGCTCCCTCGGCGCCCGCCGCGAGGCCGTGGCGCTCGTCGAAGCGGTCGACGCCCTGCACGAGCACGCTGCCGGCCAGGTCCCGGCCGCCACGTTCGAGGGGCTGCGCGAGGCCCTGCTCGCCCGCGCCTCGGCGGTGAACGCGGAGGAGGACACGGAGGCCGAGCTCGAGGCGCTGCGCGCGATCGAGGGGCGGATCGACGCGGGCAAGCTCGACGTCGCCGACCGCGAGACGCTCGTCGCCGGCCTCGTCCGCAGCTACACGCGCGGCACCGAGACCCGGGCCACCGCCGAGGCCGACCCGACGGGCGAGCTGCTCCACGAGTGGCGCAAGCGCGTGAAGGACCTCTGGTACCAGCAGGCCTTGATCGGCGACGCGTGGCCCGCGGTCCTCGACGCGCAGGCGGAGCAGGCCAAGGACCTCTCCCAGCTGCTGGGCGACGACCACGACCTGTGGGAGCTCGACGCGCTGCTCCGCGACCCGGAGGGCCCGGCGGCGCAGGTGCCGGCGGACACCGACGCGCTGCTCCCGCTGGTGGCGGACCGCCGCGCCGAGCTGCAGGCGGCGGCCCGAGCAGCCGGCGCGCGCGTCTACGCCGAGTCGCCGAAGGCCTTCGGCCGGCGCATCCGCGCGTACCTCACGGCGCCGCCCGTCGCGGGCTGAGCGTCCGGGGCCGCGCCCCGCGCGGCCTCAGCCCTCCCGCGTCTCCCAGGCCTGCGCGAGCGCGCCGCGGATCGCCTCGGGCGGCTGGGCGCCCGAGACGAGCAGCCGCCGGTCGAGCACGAACGCCGGGACTCCGGACAGGCCGAGGCCCTGTGCCTCGGCCACCTCGGCGTCGACCGCGTCGCCCAGGTCGTCCCCGGCCAGCACGCGCTCGACCTCGGCGCGGTCCAGTCCGACCTCCTCGCCGAGCCGCGCCAGGGTCTCGCGGTCGCTCAGGCGCTCGCCCTCGACGAAGTAGGCGCGGAACAGCCGCTCCTCGGCCTCGTCCTCGCGCCCGTGGGCGCGGGCGAGGTGCAGCAGGCGGTGTGCGTCCCGGGTGTTGCTGGGCTGCGCGCGGTCGAAGTCGTACTCCAGCCCGAACCCGGCGGCCATGTCGATGACGCGCTGATTCATCTCGCGGGCCTCGTCCTCCGTGCGCCCGTACTTCTGCGCGATGAGCGCGTTCAGGCCTCCTTCGACCTTCTCCGGCGCCGTCGGGTCGAGCTGGAACGAGCGCCACTCCACCTCGACCTCGTCGCGGTGCTCGAAGCCCTCCAGGGCCTGCTCGAAGGAGCGCTTGCCGATGTAACAGAACGGGCAGGCCACGTCGGACCAGATCTCGACCTTCATGGGACCGAGGCTACGGGGCGGTGCGGTCCGGCCCGCCGGGACGGGGCGGCGGCGCCGCACGCGCGCCGCGAGGTGGTGCTGGTCAGCCGCCGTGGGGCGGTGTACGCTCGGCCCGTGGATCCGCGCTCCGACGCCGTGCTGCCGCCCACGGGCGTCGCCGTGCTCTGGGAGCTCTTCGCGCTGCTGGGGTTGCTGGCCGTCGCCGTCGCCACCCACGACGCGAGCGTCGTCCTGGTCGGTGCGTGTCTGGCGGTGCCGCTGCTCGTCCGCGGCAGCGGGCAGGCCGCGCGGGTCGTCGCGGTGCTCGCGGCGCCCCTGCTGGGCGTCGCCGGACCGGGGCGCCGGCCGTCGGTCCCGTCCCCCTCCGCCCCGACGTTCGCGTCGTGGCCCCCCGCCGCGCGTGGCGGGTCCCCTCGGCCGCCCTGCGCGGCCGCTGTGCGCTGAGCTCGCGCCGACGGTCGGCGTCCCCCCGGGCGGACAGGTGTCCGCGTGGCGTGGCGTTCCCGTGGCGCTTCGACGACCCCCGTCGCCCCGGCGGCCGGCGGGTCCGCCCACAGCACCGGAGGACCCCGTGCACCCGTTCTCGTTCCCGTCGGCCGTCGCCGACGTCGCCCCCGTCCACCTCGATCCGTCCGGGCCCGCGGCCCTCGCCGTCCTCGGCCCCGTCCACGAGGCCCTGGCCCACGTCATGGGCGCCGCCCACCACACCCTCGGTCTGCCGTGGGGGTGGACCATCGTCCTGCTCGTCCTGGTCGTCCGCGTCGCGCTCCTGCCGGCGACCGCCTCCGCCCACCGCGCCACGCTGCGGATGGGCGACCACGCCGAGCGCCTCCGTGTCGTGACCGCGCGCCACGGGGGAGACGCCCGCAAGGCGGCCGCCGACCCCGAGCTCGCGGGCGCCGGCTGCGGCCCCTTCGGTGGCCTGCTCCTGCCGATCGCGGTCCAGGGCGTCGTGCTCTTCGCGCTCTACGGCACGCTGCGCGACGAGCTGCGCGTCGAGATCTGCCGCGGCGTCGCCGGCACGTGCGACACCGCGTTGACCCACGGGGCCGCCGCGTTCGGACCGATCGCCGACCTGACCCGGCCCGGGACGGGCGCGCTGCTCGTCGGGCTGATCGCGGTGGTCGTCGCGGCGCAGGCCGTCGCGACGCTGCGTGCGCCGCGGCGGCCCGGGCAGCCGCCCGCGCCCCTGTGGATGGCGGCCCTGCCGGCGCTCGTGCTCGTGCCGGTGGCGTCCGCCATGCCCACCGGAGTACTCCTCTACTGGGCGGTCTCGGCGCTCCTGGGTCTCGGGGCGTCGCACCTCGTCGCCTGGCGCCACCGGTCCCGGTCCGACGGCGGCGAGCGGCCGACGGCCACGACGCCACGGGCGGCCGCGCCCGGCTGAGGGCCGGCGCGGTCGGACCTGCGGGGTGCGTGCGGCGGTCCGTCGGCCCGCGGGGAACCCTCAGCCCGCCGGCGCCGGGTCCAGCACCGCCGACACCAGCACCCCGTCCTCCTCGCCGGCGATCCAGCGCGCGGGTCCGTCGGCCAGGATCCGGGCCGGCCCGCGGAAGACCGCGGCGTGGTGCTCCAGGTCGACCGCCAGCGGCGCATGGGCCGGGTGGTCCGCCAGCTCCTCCTCGAGCGTCCGCCACGAGGCCGCGTTGTTCACGTGCCCGGCGACGTCGAGGTCAGCGGCGACGAACGTCCACGGCCGCTCGCCCGCACCCTCGGGTGGCCCGGGGTGGCGCAGGCGCGCCTTCACCCGCCGGTCGCCGGCGGAGGGCCCGAAGACCGTCTCGATCACGGGACTGCGTCGCGGGCGCAGGGTCTCCGGGTCCAGCGGCACCCACAGCGCCGCGGCCTCCACCGCAGCCCCGTGCTCGCCCGTGATCGACGTGCGCCGCTCCGTGACGAGCGTGCCGAGGCCGCTGCAGGCCGTGCGGACCGCGATCCGCTCGCCGAAGACGGGGAAGCGCGTCACCCGCACCTGGGTCCGGCGGATGATCCAGACCGACTCGCCCTCCAGGCCGGCATCGACGACGTCCTCGTAGGCCACCTGCTGCAGCCACTCCGCCACGGCGTCCAGGCGCGCGCGGCCGGCGACGGTCGTCGCCCCCGGTCCCACCCGGAATCCCTGCTCGTACACGCGGCCGACGGTGGGGAAGGGGGCGAGCGCGTCCAGCGGCATGGCCGAAGGCTACGACGGCTCCCCGCCTCGGGACCTCGCCGCCGCGCTGGTCCCGCGACGTGACGCGCCCCGCGGGCGCCTCGCGTGCCCGGTCGGCGGCGGACCGCACGAATTCCCTGCCCGCTGTCGATTCGGGGCCACCCCGTTCGTCATGCTGGTGACACGGACGACGGAGTCGTGTCCCACACCTGCACGAGGAGTCGAGCATGAAGTACGTCATGTTGCTGATGGGGACCCTGGACGAGGCCCGCTGCGGCGCCGAGGACGACGGGGCGACGATGGAGGAGTTCATCGCCTTCGACCGCGAGCTCGAGGAGGCCGGCGTGCTCGCCGGCGGGTTCGGGCTGGACGGGCCGGAGCTCGGCACGTCGGTCACGATCCCCGAGGGCTCCGACGAACCGCTCGTCACGGCCGGCCCGTACGCCGAGAGCCGCGAGTTCGTGGGCGGCACGATCGTGGTCGACGTCGCGAACATCGACGAGGCGATCCGCTGGGCGGCCCGCAGCCCCGGCGCCCGCCACGGCGGGCGGGTCGAGGTCCGGCCGATGCTCGAGTTCTGAGCCGTCGGTGCCGGAGCACGGGTCGCCGGGGGACGGGACGATCGCCCGTCTCCACCGCGAGGAGCACACGCGCCTGCTGGCGACCCTGGTGCGCCGCTTCGGCGACCTCGACCTGGCCGAGGACGTCGCGCAGGAGGCGATGGAGGCGGCGCTGCGCACGTGGCCGGAGTCCGGTGTGCCGGACGAGCCCCTCGCCTGGCTGATCACCACGGCGAAGCGCCGCGCGCTCGACCGCGTGCGGCGCGACGCCGTGTACGCCCAGCGACTGGCGCTCCTGCACATCGAGCAGGGCGCGCGGCACGCCCCCGCTGCGGACCAGGTGACCGTCGACGGCCCGGACGGCGACCGGATCCCGGACGACCGGCTGACGATGCTGCTCGGCTGCTGCCATCCGGCCATCGCCCCCGCGGACCGGGTGATGCTCATGCTCCGCTTCGTCGGCGGCCTCACCACGGCCGAGGTCGCGGCGGCGCTGCTGGTGCCCGTGCCGACGATGCAGGCCCGCATCACGCGCGCCAAGCGGCGCATCCGCGGCGCCGGCATCCCCCTGACGGTGCCGGACGACCCCGAGGTCCTGGCCGCACGGCTGCCCCTCGTGCTCACCGCCGTCTCCCTCGTCTTCACGGAGGGGTACGCGGCCACGAGCGGCGAGGCGCCGCTGCGGGCCGAGCTGACGGCGGAGGCGATCCGCCTGGCCCGGATCCTCCACCGCTCCCTGCCCGGGGAGTCCGAACCGGCCGGGCTGCTCGCCCTGCTGCTCCTGACGGAGGCCCGGGCGCCGGCGCGGACCGACGCCGCGGGCGCTCCGGTGGCGCTGGAGGACCAGGACCGCGGGCGCTGGGCGCGGGACCTGATCGCGGAGGGCACCGCGCTGGCCGAACGGGCGGCCGTCGCCGGCGCCGGACGCTTCGCCGTGCAGGCGGCGATCGCGGCGGTGCACGCCGAGGCCGCCACCTTCGCCGGCACGGACTGGGCCCAGATCGTCGCCCTCTACGACCTGCTGCTGCGGCTGGACCCCGGACCGGTGGTGCGGATGAACCGGGCCGTCGCCGTCGGCCGCCGCGACGGGTTCGCGGAGGGTCTCGCCCTGCTGGACGAGCTGGGCGACGAGCCGGAGCTGGTGCGGCACCACCCGTTCCACCTCGCCCGCGCGCTCACGCTCGACCGCCTCGGCCGCACCGACGAGGCGCGGGTGGCCTACGTGCGGGCCCTCGAGCTCGTCGACAACGCCGGCGAGCGGCGGTTCATCCGCCGGCGGATGGACGGCGAGGCGACCGGGGGCGACGCCCCCGCCTGACCCGTCCCCGCCCCGTCGACGCCGCATGCGGACAGAAAGAGTCCGCAAAGCGTGGGAGGCTGCCGCCATGCTCGAGACCTCGGCCCGCCTGCTGCGTCTCCTGTCGCTCCTCCAGATGCACCGGGACTGGACGGGCCCGCAGCTGGCGGACGAGCTCGACATCACCGCACGGACGGTCCGCCGCGACGTCGACAAGCTGCGCTCCCTGGGCTACCCGGTCAACGCGGCCCCCGGCGTCGCGGGCGGCTACCGGCTCGGCGCCGGCAGCGAGCTGCCGCCGCTCCTGCTCGACGACGACGAGGCCGTGGCCGTCGCGGTGGGCCTGCGGACCGCGGCGGGCGGGTCCGTCGCCGGCATCCAGGAGTCCTCGCTGCGCGCGCTGACCAAGCTCGAGGGCGTGCTGCCGCCCCAGCTGCGCCGCCGGGTGGGAGCGGTGCACGCGTTCACCGTGCCCGTGCCCGGCTGGGGGCCCGAGGTCGATCCGGATGCGCTCTCCACCATCGCCGGAGCGTGCCGCGACCGGCTGCAGCTGCGGTTCGGCTACGGGGCGGGCGACGGCACCGCGAGCCGCCGCCTGGTCGAGCCGCACCGCATGGTCCACGTGCACGGCCGCTGGTACCTCGTCGCCTGGTGCACGACCCGCGAGGACTGGCGGACGTTCCGCGTGGACCGCATCACGTCGAAGCTGCTGACGGGCCGCCGCGTCGCCCGTCGCGAGCCGCCGGACCCGGACCTCGCCGCCTACGTCATGCGCAACCTGCGCGGCGCCAAGGACCGCTACCGGGCCCGGGTGCTCCTGCACGCCACGAAGGACGAGGTCGCACCGCGCATGCCGCCCTACGCCGGTGAGCTGACCGCGCGGGACGACGGCACCTGCCTGCTCGAGGCGAGCGCGAGCTGGCTCGGGGGTCTCGCGGTCTACGTCGCGACCGTCGGGGTCGACTTCACGGTCCTCGGGCCGCCCGAGTTCGCGGACGAGGTCCGCCGGCTCGGGGAGCGCTTCACCCGCGCGTCGCCGCCGGGGCCGCAGGTCCCCACGCCGGAGGGCGCGGCGTCATGAACGCCGCCGTCCCCGCCGCGCCTACGGCTCCGTAGCGCGCGGCGTCCGCGAGGGGCACCGTCGGTGGGGTCCTGGGTATACCCACGGGTAGGGGCGGCGCGGACCCGCGGGCGGAGCGCGTTCGGACCTGATCACACACGAACTGCCGATGCCGTTTGACACTCGTGCACCGAGCGGCGTAGGTTCGCCCGGGAAGGCGCCGCGTCCCGCGGTGCCGGAGTGGGCACGAGAGGACGACGATGGTCGAGACCGCAGCGGCACCACGGATATCGCGGTGGCGGCGCAAGCTGCTCCAGATGGCCGGGGCGATGACGACGCCGCTGCTGCCCGACGACTACCTCGCGCTGCTCGACCCCCGCTGGTCGACCCGCGAGCTCACCGGCACCGTCGTGCGCGTGCGGTCCGAGACGGACGAGGCGGCGACCGTGATCGTCCGACCGAGCCACCCGTGGCCCGGTCACCGGCCCGGGCAGTACCTGCGGATCGGCGCCGAGATCGACGGCATCCGCCACTGGCGCGCCTACTCCCTGACCTCGGACCCCGAGCACCCCGAGGGGCTCGTGAGCGTCACGGTCAAGCACGTGGAGGACGGCAAGATGTCGCCGTGGTTCACGGAGCACTGCGGGCCCGGCACGGTCGTCTTCCTCGGCGACGTCGAGGGCGAGTTCGGCCTGCCCGACCCGCTGCCGGAGAAGCTCCTGATGATCAGCGCCGGCTCGGGGATCACCCCGATCTGGAGCATGCTGCGCGAGCTCCAGCGCCGCGGGCGGCTCGACGACGTCGTCCACCTGCACGGCACGCGGACGGCGGAGGGGTTCATCTTCGGCCCGATGCTCCGCGAGCTCGCCGACGACCACGAGGGCTACCGCCTCCACGAGCAGCTCTCGTCGGAGAACGGCCGCCTGAAGGCCACCGACCTCGACGAGCTCGTGCCGGACTGGCGCGAGCGCTTCGCCTCGCTCTCGGGCCCGCGCGAGATGATCGACGCGTTCGTCGAGCACTGGGAGTCCGAGGGGCTCGCCGACCAGCTGCAGACGGAGCGCTTCCAGCCCGTCATCGGCACGGGCGACGCCGAGGTCGGCTCCGGCGGCACCGTGCGCTTCCGCGTGACGGACAAGGACGCGGAGTGCGACGTCGGCGTCTCGATCCTCGTCGGTGGCGAGGAGGCCGGGGCGAACCTGCCCTACGGCTGCCGGATGGGCATCTGCCACACCTGCGTCGGGCGCCTGCGCTCGGGCAAGGTCCGCGATCTGCGTTCCGGCGAGGTCCACGGCGAGGACGGCGAGACGATCCGCACGTGCGTCAACGCCCCCGAGGGCCACGTCGAGATCGAGCTGTAGCACCACACGTCAGCAGGACCCGCCGCCCGCCGGGCGGCGGCGGAAGGACCCCGAGCACCCGTACGACGAGGACGACGAGGAACCCATGACCCCCACCGGACCCAGCACGTCGACCATCCCCGACACGCAGGACGACGCCCGCCCCGGGGCCTCGGAGCGCGCGGCCGACCCGAGCGCCACGAGCCCGCTGCACCGGCTCTCGCCCGAGCAGATCGAGGAGATCGGCGAGGCGTTCCAGCGGATCCACGACGAGGTCAAGGCCGACCTCGGCGAGCGGGACGCGCACTACATCCGCTCCATCATCGAGTTCCACCGTCGGCTCGCCGCGCTCTCGCGGATCGTGCTGATGGCCTCGCGCTACCCCCCGGCGTGGGTGCTGGGGACGACGGGCCTCTCCGTGGCGAAGATCCTGGAGAACATGGAGATCGGCCACAACGTCCTGCACGGCCAGTGGGACTGGATGAACGACCCCCAGATCCATTCCTCGACCTGGGACTGGGACACCGCGTCGACGTCCGCGTCGTGGAAGCACTCCCACAACTACATCCACCACACGTACACGAACATCGTCGGCAAGGACAAGGACGTCGGCTACGAGTTCATGCGGATCGACCCGAAGCAGCCGTGGGAGCCGTTCTTCCTGCTGCAGCCGGTCCTCAACGTGATCGTGATGCTCGCGTTCGAGTGGGGCGTGGCGATCCACGACCTCGACCTCGAGGCGGTCCGCAAGGGCAAGAAGGACCCCAAGCAGCTCAAGGACGAGCTCAAGGGCATCGGCCGCAAGGCCGGCCGCCAGATCCTGAAGGACTACATCCTCTTCCCGGCCCTCTCCGGCAAGCACTGGAAGAAGACGCTCAAGGCGAACTTCACGGCGAACCTCGTCCGCAACGTGTGGTCCAACGCGATCATCTTCTGCGGGCACTTCCCCGACCAGGCCTACACGTTCACGGAGGAGGAGGTCGCCGACGAGACCCGTGGCGGCTGGTACGTCCGCCAGCTCCTCGGCGCGGCGAACATCGAGGGCTCCGACACGTTCCACCTCATGAGCGGCAACCTCAGCTACCAGGTCGAGCACCACCTCTTCCCGGACATGCCGAGCTCGCGCTACAAGGAGATCGCGCCGAAGGTCAAGGCGGTCTGCGAGCAGTACGGGCTGCCGTACAACACGGGGCCGTTCCTGCAGCAGTGGCTCATGGTCCAGCGCTCCATCCTGCGCCTGGCCTTCCCCGGCGGCAAGGAGCGGCCGAAGTCGCCGCCGTACGTCGCCCCGCCCGAGCCGCCGCGCCGGCGGCCGACCGTCGAGGGCGTCGAGGGCCCGGTCCCCGCCTTCCCGTAGGCCCCCGGCGGAGGAGCGGGCGGCGTCCCGGGACGGCAGGCGGCCCGGGGCGGCGGGGCACCGGGCCCGTGGTCCGGTGCCGCCCCGCCGGATCGGGTAGACGTAGACGATGTCCGCTCGTCCCGCTCGTGACACCAGGCCCGTCCCGCCCCTCGACCTGGAGGCGGTCGAGGAGGCGCTGCGCACCCGCGACGCCGAGCTCCGTGGCCGGATCGGCACGCTCGCGCAGGCACCCGAGCGCGGCAGCACCCTGAGCTTCGGCAAGCGCATCGGCGACGGCACGATCGAGGCGGTCGGCCGGCTCACCGAGGTCGGCGTGGGGGAGACGCTCGAGCTCGAGCAGGCCCGGGTCGCCCGCGCGCTCGAGAAGCTCGACGACGGCACCTACGGGCAGTGCGACTCCTGCGGCGCCCCCATCGCGCCGCGGCGCCTCGCCGCCATGCCCGAGAGCGTGCTCTGCCTGACCTGCGCCGCTAAGCTGCGCCGCTGATGCGCCGTCCCCTGCGATCACGGGCGCTCACCGCCCTCCACGCCGCGCTGCTCGCCGGCCTCCTGGTGCTCGCGGGCGCCGTCGCCCCGGCCGGGGCCGTCGTCGGCGGCACGGTCACGCCGGTCGGCGCCTTCCCGTGGATCGTCCAGGTGGGGACGGGCGACGAGATCTCGTGCACCGGGACGCTCATCACGCCCTCCGTCGTGCTCACCGCCGCGCACTGCGTGGCCGGCGACGCCCCGAAGGGCGTCGTGATCGGCCGGCAGCGCTCCGAGGGTCCCGGCGGGCTCCGCGTCCGCGTCGCACGCACGACCTACGACGAGCGCTTCGTGCGGGCCCAGCGGGCCTCGGCCGGCCTCGTCGGCGACATCGGCCTGCTCGGCCTCGCCCGGCCGGTGCGCGAGGTGCCGCCCGTCGCCCTCCCGGGGCCGGAGAGCACGCCGCTGCTGTTCCCGGGCCGCAGCCCGGTCATGGCGGGCTGGGGGATCACGGACGCCGAGAGCCTCGAGGGCGACCCGGGCGGCACGAGCCTGCGCAGCGTCGCCCTGCCCCTCCGCACGAGCGCCTGGTGCGCGAAGGCGATCAAGGGCGCGTACCCCACCTCGCGCGGCGTCGCGTGCGCCGGGGAGCTCAAGCGGGGTCCGACCGGGTGCTACGGCGACAGCGGCGGCCCGCTCTTCGCGATCACGCCCACGGGGCCGGTGCAGCTCGGCGTCACGAGCTCCATCACCCGCCCCGGCTGCATCGGCGGCTCGACGCTCTTCATCAAGCTGCTGCCCGGTACCTCGGCCCGCGCCTTCGTCGACGACCACCTGACCTCCCGCGGCACCCTGCGCGTCGGCCGACCGCCGATATCGCGCGAAAAGCCGCGGGCGATCCGCGGACCGATCACGCCCCTGCGGTGAACACCCGGGCCGGGAGCTCGTAGACGTCGAGCGCCTCCAGCGGGGGCGCTCCGCGCTTCGCCCGTCGCGGCTGGGGCGCCACCCGGCCGCGCCGCGCGCGCGGCGGGCGGGCCCCGGTGCGCCCCGTCGGGCCGGCGCCCTCGGGCCCGGCGGGATCGACGAGCCGCAGCCGCTGGCCCCCGAGCGCGGTCAGCAGCGCGTGCAGCTCGGCCTCGTCGACCACGTGCCCCGCACGCTCGACGAGGGCCAGCGCGTCGGCGATGCGGACGCACCGCACGTCCCGGCGGACCCCGAACGGCTCGATCGCCACGGCGGGATGGGCGGCGAGGAGCGCACGGAGCTCGGCGGGATCCATCGCCCGCAGCATGCCGCACCGCGCGGCGGCCGGCCCCGCCGCCGGTGGCTGGACCGGTTGCGTCCGCCCCTGCGACACTGGGGGCATGACCCAAGTGGCGTCCATCACCCTCGAGGAGACGCGGTTCGAGGACCGCTTCCTGCAGATCCTCGAGGCCACCGGCCTCGAGCCGGAGGAGTTCGAGGGCCTGCCGTACTTCTCCTACTGCCCGTTCTTCGTCATCGCCGGCGCGACGGTCTCGCCCCGCATCCGCGAGCACGGCGACCACTCGCACTTCGAGGGCGTCTCCATCGACGTCCCGGACGAGCAGGTCGAGATCTTCTACGACGTCCTCCCGGACCTCCTGGCGCAGATCCAGCCGCTGGACGAGGACGAAGAAGAGGCCTGATCGAGGGAAAGGGTGCGGCCCCCGGCCCGTGCGTCTCGGGCTCGGGGCGCGGAGGACTGCGGCGGGGCACGGTCCACCGCAGGGCATCCGGGGTGGTGGCTTCGACGTTCTCCCTGGCAGGAGCGGCCGTCCGGCCGGCTCCTGCTCCCGGAGGAGTCGATGCGCATCCGCACCCCCACCATGACCGCCGCCGCGGTCGCCGTCGTCGCGACCGCAGTGGTCGGCGTCGCGATCTCGACCCCGACGCCCGCGCCCGCCGCCGGCACGCGGACCGTCGACGTGAAGGACTTCGCGTTCGCGCCGAAGACCATCACCGTCCGCCGCGGCACCACCGTCAAGTTCGTGTGGCGCGGCAAGGTCTTCCACGACGTCACCGTCGTCTCCGGCCCGTCGAGCTTCGCCTCCGAGGCCAAGCGCCGCGGCAGCTGGTCCAAGCGTTTGACCCGCAAGGGCACCTACCGCCTGCAGTGCTCCCTGCACGCCATGCTGATGCGGATGACGATCCGGGTCGTGTGACCGCGGGCGATCAGCCCTGGTTCGTGTGGCTGTCGCGCGTCTCGTCGATCGCGGCGAGGCCCGTGATGGCCTCGGCGATCGGGGTCGGGCCGCCGACGACCTCGAAGGTCCGGCCGACGGTCGACGGGTCGTCGAGGACGGCGAGAAGGGTCGCCGCGACGTCCTCGCGGGGGATGGGGCCGCGCTCGACGTGGCGTGCGGCGTGCACGCGGCCGTGACCCTCCTCGTCCGTGAGCATCGCCGGGCGGACGATCGTGTAGTGCAGGCCGCTCTTGCGGACGTCGGCGTCGGCCTGGGCCTTCGCGCGGAGGTACTCCGTGAAGACGTCGTCGCCCTCCGGGATGTCGTCCGTACCGATGGAGGAGACGATCACGATGCGGTCGACGCCGGCGTGCCGGCAGGCATCGATCGTCTTGACGACGCCACCGTGGTCGACGGACCACTTGCGCTCCGCAGGCTGCCCGGGTCCGGAGCCGGCGGCGAACACCGCCGCGCTCGCGCCGCGGAAGGCGCCGGCCAGCGACTGGCCGGTCGTCTCCTCCGCCTCGAGGTCCACGACCACGGGGTCGATCCCGTCCGCCCGGAGCTCGTCCGCGTGGTCGGGGTTGCGGATCACCCCGCGAGGGGAATCCCCCCGATCCGCGAGCAGCTTCCCGAGCTGGCGGGCGATCTTCCCGTGGCCTCCGACGATGACGACGTCCATGCCCTCGACCGTAACGGACCAGGACCCGGCCCCCCGTGCGCGCCGGGTTCCGTCGCCCGAGGCGGCGGAAGGGGAGGCGACGTCAGGCGCTGGTGACCGTCGGGCGCTCCGTGGCCTGCGGCGCGGTGTCCAGCGGCAGGCGGATCTGCACGTGGGCGCCGCCGCCGGGGGCGTCGCCGAGCAGCAGGGCGCCGCCGAGCTGGGCCACGCGGGCGCGGATCGTCGGCAGCCCGATGTGGCCCTCGAGCATGCCGGCGTGCACCCGGCCCCAGTCGAAGCCGACGCCGTCGTCGACGACGTCGAGCACGAGGGCGTCCTCCTGGCGCGACACCGTCAGGCGCATGTGCCCCGCGTCGGCGTGGCGGGTCACGTTCGCGTAGAGCTCGCGGGCGAGCTGCACGATCAGGCCGTCCTGCACGCCCGCGGCCCGCTCGTCGATCTCGAGCTCGACCGCCGGCCCGTCGCGCAGCGCCGTCGTCGTCGCCAGCGCCGCGTGCAGGCCGCCCGCCACGGCCGCGGCGCCCTCGTCCACGTCGAGGTCGCCGACGGTGCGCGTCAGCACGGTGATGACGCCCTCGAGCCCCTGGACGGCCTGCCTGCGCGCCCGGCACTCCTCGGCGCCGCCCTGCTCCTCGCCGGCCTCCTCGAGGTCCTGGCGGACCACGAACAGGCGCTGGAGGACGTCGTCGTGCAGCTGGCCGGCGATGCGACGACGCTCGACCTCCTCCTCGTGCAGCAGGCCGCGCAGCAGCTCGTTGCGGCGGCGCGAGATGGCGACGAACCGCTCCGCGTCGCGGGTGCGCGCCGTCGACTCGAGGTAGGCGACCACGGCGGCCCACGCCAGGGCGATCGAGACCGCGGGCTGCGGCAGGCCGTCGCCGGTCACCGCGAGCACCACTCCGGCCAGTACGGTGACGGGCAGGATCGTGGTCCAGCGCAGGATCGCGGCGTTCGTGATCGGCACGAGCAGCACGACCGCGGCGTACGCGAACTGCGCGTCACCGGCCAGCGCGAACCCGGCCGCCAGCAGCGCGTAGTCCAGCACCCCCACGGCGATGTAGACCCGGGAGGTCCGTCGTCGCCGGAAGTACATGCCGAAGAACGCGAGGTCGGCGCAGAGGGCGGCCAGCACCCACCAGAACCCGGGCTCGGTCCCGCCGTGGATCAGGGCGATCGCGGCGATGACGGGCGCCATCCCCAGCCGCACGGTCACCACGTACGGGCCGAGCTCGCGGAACTGGCGGACCTGGCCCGTCCGGTCCTCCGGGGGCGTCACGCCGCGCAGGCGCAGCGAGACCCGCGCGCCCCCGTCGTCCGTCGAGCCGACGTCGACCGTGCCGACCTCGGCGCGCGCGGCGAGCGCGGCGCGGCGGAGGGCTCGGCGCTGGGTGTCGAAGTCCAGGAGCGGGGTCGCGGTGACACCGACGAGGACGCCCTGCTCCTCGTCCTCCACGTCGATCTCGACCACGACCTCGCGGGTCCAGGTGCCGGCGACGATGCCGAGCGCGTCGCGGACCACCGCGTCGAGCGGCTCGGCGAGGGAGTCCGGCACGTCGCCCACGAGCCGGACGACGACGTCGGCGGCGGGCGCGCGGAGCTGGGCGACGTGCCGGACGGACTCCTCGACGCCGCCGTGGAGGGCCGCGGGAGCGTGCAGCTCGTGCGCGATCGCCCGGGTTCGGGCGATGACGGTGGACATTCGTCCGGTCAGGCCCTGCAGGCTGTGTCCGTCGTCGTTGTCCGCACACGCGTCGCGGATCTCGACCACCGGCCGGAGGGCCCGCTCGCGCAGGTCGTCGGCCACGCGCTCGCGGATGATCTCGCTCGGACCGTGCCCGCCGGCCAGGGCGGTCCACACCGCGTCGAGGCCGGCCACCCGCTTGGCGAAGACCCGTCGGCCGCGCGACGCGGCGACGGCGATCGCGACCGCCCACACCCCGACGATCGAGAAGACGGCGAGGTCGGCGTCGGGGCCGCCGAGGGCGAGCCGGACGGCGGCGACGAGGGTCCCGCAGGCGATGAGCCACCCCACGTCGAGGACGAGCGCGCCGATCGACGGCAGGACCGCGTAGATCAGCAGGGCAGGGCTGTCCGCGCCCCCCGAGGCCGCGCACGCGGAGAGCCAGAGGGCGAGGTCGAGGACGAGCGCGGGCCGCAGTACCGGCGACCGCGCCGGGGTGTCGGAGCGCCAGACGAGGAGGCTCGTGACGGCGACCTCGACCGCCGCGACGACCCCCAGTGCGGCCAGGAGGGGCACGTCCGGGTCGTCCGCGAGGAACGCCAGGAGGCCGATCGCCACGGCCGTGGCGACGCGCGCGACGACCAGGAGCAGGATCGTCATCCGCTCTGGTGCCTGGGGCACGTCGTCCGGGCGGAGCGTCGCAGCACGTCCACCCCGGACGGCGAGCGCATCCGCTCCGGTCGTCATCGCCGGGCATTCTAGTCGTGGGGAGGGGCGGGCCCGGGAAGCGTCGCCCGGCGACGGGTCCCGGGCGGGGTACGGGACGCCCCTCGGGGCACCCTGGGGGCCGTCCCGGGGGGATTCCCCATGGTGGCGGACAGGCCCCGGCCGCAGACTGCGGTGCATGGCCCAGCTCCCCGGTTACCTCCGCCCCGCGACGTCGGCCGCCGCGTCGCCGCGTCCGGCCTCCCTGCTCGACATCCTCGGCAGCCTCGGGCCCCGCGAGGCGCCCGTCCGTGCCCGCGCTGGGCAGTGCACGTCGGTCCCCGCGGCCGTCGTCGCGGCGTCCGTGCCGGCGCGTCGCGGTGTCGGCGCGCCGGGCCACGGGTAGGGGCAGGGCAGTCCCCAACCGAGAGGCGAACACATGGCCCTGAAGAGCATCGACACCGTCTGGCTCCCCGTCACGAACATGGACCGGGCGGTCGCGTTCTACCGCAACGCCCTGGGCCTCGAGGTCCTCGAGCACGACGGCGACTGGTCCGAGGTCACCGCCGGCGACCAGAAGATCGGCCTGAACGGGTCGAAGAGCGAGTCGCCGTCCGGCGACGGCGGCGCCGTGCTGGCGTTCGGCGTCACGGGCGACATCGAGGACGAGGTCCGGGCGCTGAAGGACCAGGGCGTCGAGTTCACGGGCGAGCTCTCCGAGCACCCCTGGGGCAAGATCGCGCCGTTCCGGGACCCGGACGGCAACGACCTGCAGCTCTACGCGCCCCCGGCGTAGCCGTTGACGGGTCCGGGCGCGCAGGCGCCCGGACCTCCCGCGGTCAGCCGGTCGCCGGCCCCGCTCCCGCCGGCGCCGCTTCCGCCTACCCGGCTCCCGCAAGGCCGGCGGGTCGGCATGCGGCCGGCGCCCGGCGGGTATCTGCGCTCCGTGCCGGAGGACATGGACGCGCTGGCCCACGACGTGCTCGGGATCGACGAGCTGCGGCCGGAGCAACGAGAGGCGCTCGACGCGATCACCGCCGGGCGCGACACGCTCGCGGTGATGGCGACGGGCTCGGGCAAGTCCGCGATCTACCAGCTCGCGGGCCTGCAGCTCGACGGTCCCACGGTCGTCGTCTCGCCGCTGATCGCCCTGCAGCAGGACCAGGTCGAGGGCCTGCACGCCACGAGCGGCGACGCCGACCTGGCGGTCACCCTGAACTCGCAGATGAGCGCCGCCCGCCGGCGCGAGGCGCTGACCAACCTGGGCTCGGGTGCCACGCGATTCGTGCTGCTCTCCCCGGAGCAGCTGGCCAACGCGGAGGTGCTGGAGGAGCTCGCGGCGGTCCGGCCCGCGCTGTTCGTCGTGGACGAGGCGCACTGCATCTCGGAGTGGGGCCACGACTTCCGCCCCGACTACCTGCGCCTCGGCGCGGCGCGCACCGCGCTCTCGGGCGGCGAGGACGCCGAGCCCCTGCCGGTGCTCGCGCTGACCGCCACCGCCGCGCCGCCGGTCCGTGACGAGATCATCGAGCGGCTGTTCATGCGCTCCCCGGCGATCGTCGTCGGCGAGTTCGACCGCCCCGAGCTGTGGCTCGAGGTGCGGCGGTACGAGGAGGAGGGTCCCAAGGACGACGCCCTGCTCGACACGATCGAGGAGACCGAGGGCGCCGGGCTCGTCTACGTCGCCACGCGCCGCGCGGCGGAGGAGACCGCCGACGCGCTGCGGGCCCGCGGCGTCGACGCCACCCACTACCACGGGGGCATGCACAAGGGCGAGCGCGAGGCGGTGCTGCGCGCGTTCCTCGCCGACGAGGTCCGCGTGGTCGTGGCCACGATCGCGTTCGGCATGGGCGTCGACAAGCCGAACGTGCGCTGGGTCTTCCACCACGCGCCGTCGTCCTCGCTCGACGCGTACCTGCAGGAGATCGGGCGGGCGGGGCGCGACGGCGATGCGGCGCAGGCCATCCTCTTCTACCGGCCGCAGGACCTCGGGCTGCGGCGGTTCCAGGCGGGCGCGGGGCAGGTCGACGCGGACCAGATCGAGCGGGTCGCGACCGTCGTGACCTCCTACGGGGACCCCGTCGACCCGGCGTGCATCGCCGAGGAGCTGCACCTCTCGGCCTCGAAGGTGACGACCGCGGTCAGCCGGCTCGAGGACGCCGGGGCGCTCGAGCTGCTGCCCGACGGCCAGGTCGCCCCGCTGAGCGCCCCGGACGACCTGGAGCAGGCGGTGGAGGAGGCCGAGCGCGCCGGCGAGCACCGCCACGCGTACGAGGAGTCGCGGATCGCGATGGTCCGCACCTACGCCGAGACCCGGGACTGCCGCCGCGAGGTGCTGCTCTCGTACTTCGGCGAGGACTACGAGGGCCCGTGCGGCGCGTGCGACAACTGTGCCGCGGGCCGGTCGGAGGAGCACGACGAGACCGACCGCCCGTTCCCGATCGGGGCGGAGGTCGCCCACCGCGAGTGGGGCCCCGGAGTGGTGCAGCGCTACGGCGAGGGCCAGATGACCGTGCTGTTCGAGGACGCGGGCTACCGCACCCTCGGGGTCGACCTCGTGGTGCAGCGCGAGCTGCTCAAGCCGTTGGAGGCCTGACGGCGACCGTCAGGGCGGGGCGCTGCGCCCCGCCCCGCCGACACCCCGCCGTCCCGCCCGGCGTGGCCTACGGCACGAACGCCACGCGGATGCAGGCGTCCTGCTTCTCCTTGAACAGCGCGTAGCCCCGCACGGCGTCCTCGAGCGGCATCCGGTGGGTCGTGAGGATCGACGGGTCCAGCCGGCCCTCCACGACGTGCTCGAGCATCTCCGGCATGTAGCGCTGGCCGTGCTGCTGGGCGGAGCGCACCGTCAGGCCCTTGTTCATGATCACGCCCATCGGGAACTTGTCCATGAGCCCGTAGACGCCGAGGACGGAGAGGACCCCGCCCTTGCGACAGGCGATGATCGCCTCGCGGAGCGCCTGCCCGCGGTCCGTCTCGAGCCGCAGCGCCTGCTTGACCTTGTCGTAGGCGTACTGCGGGCCGGTGCCGTGGGCCTCCATGCCGACGGCCTCGATGCAGGCGTCGGGCCCGCGCCCGCCCGTGGTCTGCTTGAGCTCCTCGAGCACGTCGGTCTGCGTGTAGTCCAGCGTCTCGGCGCCGAGGGAGCGGGCCAGGGCCAGGCGCTCCGGGATCCGGTCGATGGCGATCACGCGACCGGCGCCCATGAGCAGCGCGCTCTTCTGGGCCATCAGCCCGACGCCGCCGCAGCCCCACACCGCGACGGTGTCACCGGGGGCGATGTCGCAGAAGTCAGCGCCCATGTAGCCCGTCGGCACCGCGTCGGACAGGTACAGCGCCTGCTCGTCCGTGACGCCCTCGGGCACCGTGAAGCAGTTCGCGTCCGCGTGGGGGACGCGGATGTACTCCGCGTGCGAGCCGGCGTAGCCGCCGAACGCGTGCGTGTAGCCGTAGATCCCGGCCGTCGGGTAGCCCATCTCGGGCGCCTGCAGCTCCGGGTTCGGGTTCGTGTTGTCGCAGGCCGACCACAGGTCGTGCTCGCAGTACCAGCACTTGCTGCAGCCGATGAACGAGGGGACGACGACCCGGGCGCCCTTGCGGGTCTTCGTCACCTCCGAGCCGACCTCGACGACCTCGCCCATGAACTCGTGGCCGAGCACGTCGCCCTGCCGGGCGCTCGGGATGTAGCCCGAGATCACGTGCAGGTCGGAGCCGCAGGTCGTCGTCCGCAGGACCTTCAGGACGATGTCGTGGGGGTTGACGATCGTGGCGTCGGGGACCGTCTCGACCGCCAGGTCGTTGACGCCGTTCCAGACGAGCGCGCGCATGGCTCCTCCTCAGCTCTCGGTGGTGGTGGTGCGGCCGGACGGGTTGTCCCGCAGCGTGGGGACCTCGCCGGTCTCGGCGAGGCTCTTGCAGCGCCGCAGCGCCTTCATCGCGACGGCGCCCGCCGCCGTCTGCAGCGGCCCGCGGCCCAGGCGGCCGAGCGGTCCGGCGGGCGGCGCCACCCGGATCTCGGCGTGCAGCTCCGTCCCCCAGTCCTCCCGGGCGGGCTTCAGGCGCAGCACGCCCTCGTGGGCCAGGTCGCCGCCGGGCTCGGCGTGCCACCGCAGCGGCTCCTCCGTGGGCCCGGACTCCCGGCGGACGTCCGAGACCAGGTGCAGGCCGAGCGGGCCCGTGACCGTCCAGCGGGCGCTGTCGGGGCCCGTGGGCTCGACGGAGATCTCCGGGCCGTCGCTCGTCGTCAGGAGCTGGCGGGCGAGCTCGGGGCTGCGCAGCAGCTGGGCGAGCTCCTCGGCGTCGCGGCCGATCGTGATGGCCTGCCGCACGAGCACCGCGTCGTCGCCGACGCTGCCCGCCCGGCCGCTGACGAGGCGCTGCGCGACGGGCGCCACCGCCTTGCGCAGCCCGTCCTCCGCCTTCCCGAGCGCGCCGTGCACCGGTCCGTGGTCCTGCTCCTGGGGGCTCATGGGCCGCTGGCTACCCGGGCGGTCCGCGGGGCGAACGCGGGCGCGCCCCATCCCGCCGCCGGTCCGCCTGCGGGGCGGACGAACGCCGCCCCGTCGTCCTGGACGCACGTCCAGATCGGGGCCCCTGGAGGCGCGCTGGGGGCCGGACGAACGACAGCCGCCGTCGTCGCGATCGGCGCGATAGGTTTGCGGCGTGTCGACCGTCGTTGCGCGACGTCGACGTCGGCTCCTCCTTCCCCGGGGGCGCTGACGGAGGCCGAGCGCACGGCTCCCCCGAGCCCCGGCGGCCGAGCACGCAGCCACAGCAGGTACGGCGTTCCTGGGCCGCTTCCCCCCGTCCCATGGAGACTCGTACCGGACGGAGATTCCATACGTGGGAGCCAAGTCATGCTGGAAGACGCAACACACCGCGATCGGCTCGACCTCGAGCTGCTTCGCCGGTATCACGAGGACCACGACCTGCAGGCGCGGGACGAGATGGTCAGGCGCGGGCTCCCGCTCGTGCGTGCCCTCGCCCGGCGCTACAGCGGTCGTGGCGAGTCACTGGAGGACCTGATCCAGGTCGGGTCGGTCGGCCTCGTCAAGGCCATCGACCGCTTCGACACCACGGCGGGCACGCGGTTCGCCACGTTCGCCGCGCCGAACATCACGGGTGAGATCAAGCGGTACTTCCGCGACCACTGCTGGGCGGTCCACGTCCCGCGGTCGGTGCAGGAGCTCGACGCGCGGATCACCCGTGCGAAGGGCGAGCTGTCCGCCACGACGGGCCGCGAGCCCACCGTGGAGGAGCTCGCGGAGCACCTGGAGGAGCCGGTGGAGCGGGTGGCCGACGCGGTCGTCGGCAGCCGCGGCTACCGCACCCTCTCGCTCGACCACCCGACGGGCGACGCCCGGGAGGCGCTCGACCTGTTCGGCGCACCGGACCGCCGGTTCGCGCAGGTGGACCAACGCCAGCTGATCCAGCAGGCGTGCGAGGTGCTCGACGAGCGCCAGAAGGAGGTCGTGCTGCTGCGGTTCTACGACGGCCGCCTGCAGCGCGAGATCGCCGAGCGGATCGGCGTCTCCCAGATGCAGGTCTCGCGGATCATCTCCGACGCCCTGGAGAGGATGCGCGAGCACCTGGGCGACGACCGCGACTCCGCCCTGGCCGCCGACGAGCTCGTGGCGGCCTGACACCGGCGGACCGGGCACCCCGTCACCACGTGTGGCGGGCGCCCGGTCCTGGCCGGCGGCGGGCCTATCCCGGCAGCCCGCGACCGCGCCGGCTGCCCGGGTATGCCCCGGCCCGCAACGTGTTGAGCACCCCGACGGGTCGCACGTCCTCCGCCGTCGTCCAGGCCGCGAAGCTCAGCGCCTCGCTCTCCTCCGGCGGCAGCGGCGCGCCGATGCGCAGCGTCCCCATCCGCACCCAGTGGCCGAACGGCTCCCGCGCGAGCACGAGCCCGAAGGCCAGGCCGCCCGCACGCGCCGTCGCGTCGAGGCGCTCGAGGTCCGGGCCCTCCGGACCGACGGGCGGGGTGATGGCGTGGAGTCCGAAGACGGAGCGCCGGCCGCCGACCTCGAAGGGCAGGACGCTCGAGAACCAGCCGCCGAAGAACCCCTCCCGGCCGGGGATCAGCACGCGGCGCAGCAGCGGGCGGCGGCCCGACGACGAGACGAGCAGGTCCTGGTCGACTCCCGGCCCGCGGGCGTCGTGGAGCCGCATCGCGATGCCGAGGAGCTCGGGCAGCGGCTGGCGCAGCCCGAACCCGCGGGAGAACCGCACGGTGGCCGCGTACGTCGCGGGCGTCGAGAAGAACGGCGAGCCAGGGGCGGCTCCGGCCGGCGGGTGCAGCTCGAGCGTGGCCCGGTAGGAGCGGCCGCGCGGGTGCAGGCTGCGGCGCCCGTGGCGCAGGCGGGACAGGCGCGCGAAGACGTCGCCGGTGACGTCGAGGACGGCGGTCGGGGCGTGCGGGGCGGGGCGATCGGGCGACATGGGGAGCGGGCGGCCGCGGGGCGGCGGACGCGTGGCTCGCTCCTACCCGTCGTCGTCGCGCGGGACCCGCTCGCGGCCCGGACCGCGTCGGGGCGCCCAACGCCGCCTGTCGCGTCGGGAGCCGGCCGGTCGATCCGCGCGGGGGCGGCGGTCCGCTCAGCGGACGGGGGTGGAGGCCGGGGCGACGGTGGTGGAGACCGGGGCGGCGGTCCGCACCTGCGACGACGCCGGCGCGGAGTCCCCGAACAGCGAGTCGCCCGGCAGGAACGCCACGACCGCCAGGACGACGGCGGCCGCGGCGACCGCGACCCGCCGACGCAGGCGTGGCACACCGCGTCGGGCGGAGGGGGAGGAGGGGTGGACGGGCGGCATGGCGGGGGCGGTTCGTATCGGGACGGTGACAGCGGCGGGCCGGCTGATACCAACTTGATCGGCCGATCGTGGGCGGGGAGCATCCGTCGTACGTCCACTACCGTGGTCGGCGTGCCGGACCACGCCGCCGTCCATCCCGTCCTCGCCGCGCTCCGCGAACGTCCGCCGGGGGCCCGCGTCGCCCTGGTGATCGAGGGTGGCGGGATGCGCGGCGCGGTGACGGGCGGCATGGCCCTGGCCGTCGAGCGTCTCGGGCTGACGGGGGCGTTCGACGCGGTCTACGGCACGTCGGCGGGCGCCCTGAACGCGATGTGGCTCGTCGCCGGTCGGGTCGAGCGGGGCAGCCAGACGTGGTGGGATCCGACGCTCGTCCACACGCTCATCGAGCCGCGGCGCGCGCTGCGGGGCGGGCGGATCGTCGACACGGAGACGCTGGTCGAGGAGCGCTACGACGTGCTCAGCCCGGGCGTCTTCCGCGCCGCGCTCGACGCGCCGGCCACGCTGCACCCCATGGCCACCGACGTCGACACGGGCGCGCCGGTCGACCTGCGCCCGACGATCACGGACGAGGCGTCGCTGCGGCGGGCCCTGCGGGCGTCCTCCGCGCTGCCGCTGCTCGCCGGCGGGCCGGTCCCGATCGACGACCGGCGCTTCCTCGACGGCGGGCTCACGGTGGCGATCCCGTTCCGCCGGGCGATCGAGGACGGCGCGACGCACGTCGTCGTCCTGCGCTCCCGGCGCCTCGGCGACATCACCCAGCCGCCCTCGCGCGTCTCGGGCCGGCTCGTCGGCGGACTGCTGCGCCGCATCTCGCCCGCGACCGCCGGCGCCTACCTGGGCCGCGCCGTCGCCGAGGGTCGCGACGAGGCCGAGCTCGCCGAGCGCGACGCCGGCCGTATCGCCTCCCCGGCCTGGCTGTCCGTCCGCCCGTTGCCGGACTCGCCCGTGCCGAGCCGGCTCGAGCGCGACGTCGGGGTCGTACGCGAGGCGCTCGAGGCCGGCGAGGAGGCCGCCCGCCAGGTGTTGGCGGCGGCGAGCGCCATCGGCGCGCCCGCCTGACCGGGGTCGCCCGCCTGACGGGGTCGTGCCTCCGCCGGGTGGCGCGGGCCCACCGCACCGGCGCGGTGCTCCCGCCGGGAGCCCCCGCCTCAGCCGCGGGCCGCGCCGACGCCGAGCAGCGCCGCGAGGCCCAGGGCGCTGCGCGGCTCGTACGGCGCGCGCCACAGGCCGCCGTGGACCGCCGCGTGCGCCTCGTCGCGCCACGGGTGGCCCAAGGTCTCGTTGCCCGTCTGCAGGTCGTGGACGAGCAGCGCCGCCATGAGCGTGTTGCTCGTCGCCGGCTCGAACACCTCGACGCCGAAGCGGTGCGCGCCCGCATAGGCCGCGGCGAGCGCGCGGTTCTTGACGACCGAGCGGGTGCGCGTGGGCGGAGCGACCTTGAACGACACGGGCAGGCCCGCGTCGCGTGCGACGGCGGCCCGCCAGCGCTGCAGCCGCTTCGCGAGCGTGTAGTTCGGGCCCTGCTGCGGCACGAGCGTGTCGTTCACGCCCGGGTCCGAACCGGGCACGTACGGGCGCCGCAGCAGCCGGCCGCCCGTGACCATCCGCAGCGGCCGGCCGGCGAGCCGAGCGGTGCGCGAGCGCCCCTCGTAGGCGGCGGTGGCGTGGTCGACCGCCTCCCCTGGCACGGCGAAGACGTCGGTCGGCGTGGCGAGGAACGCGAGCGCCAGGTCGTCGCGGCGCTCCTGCAGACGGCGCGTCAGGGCGTCGACGGCGACGGAGACGCGCACGTTCGTCGCCCCGTCGGCGTAGACGTAGTTGCCGAGCACGAGCCGCCCGCCGCCGGTCTCGATCCCCTCGAGCCACGCGGCCACGGCGGGCAGGTCGTGCAGCAGGTCGGCCCCGGCGGACCGCGCCAGGGCGTCATCGCCCCCGGGCTCCCCGCCGTCGCCCTGGACGGGCACGATCAGCCGCCCGGCACCCTCGCGCGCGGTGCGCAGCAGGCGGGCCCAGAGCTCCGGCCGCGGCAGGTCCACGGCCACGACGGTGGCGCCCCAGCGCAGCAGCGAGGGCAGCGGGCCCATCTCGGCGCCCGCGCCGAGCACGACGACGCGGTGGCCGTCCAGCGCGAGCCACTCCGGGTGCTCCTGGACCAGGCGGATCGCGTCGACGGCCGAGGGCTCGAGGACGCCCTCCGTCGCCCACGTCTGGAGCCGCCGGCGCAGGGCGTCGCCGCGCAGGCGGGTGCCGCGGTAGGGGAGGGACAGCTCGCGCTCCGCGGTGCCCGTGCCCGCGACCTCGACGGTGCGGGGGTGACGCTCGGGAGCGTGCGCGAAGAGCTCGTCCAGGGGACGCTCGACGCCGTCGGGCCCGACCACGCGCATCCGCCCGTGCAGCGCGTCGAGGCCGCCGTGCGCGACGGCGAGCGCGGATTCCGGCGACCCCAGGCCCGCCTCGACGAGCCGGCGGAAGGGGCCGAGGTAGCCGCTGCGCCACGTGGCCTCGCGCTCCGCCCCGATCGCCCCCACGGGGTCGACCTGCCGCAGGGCGTCGGCCACGACCGCGCGCCCCAGGGCACCGGTGCTGCGGCGGCCCTCGTCGTCCGCCGGGAACACCACCCCGGTCGCCCGCTCGCCGCTTCCCCGTGCTGCCTTCGCCGCCATCGACCGATCCTGCCAGGGGTCCGGGGTGCCGACGAGGGCCTCGGGGCCGGGAACCCCACGCCCGGCGGGCGGGCGGTGGCCCCGGCCTCAGCCCGCCGCGACGACGCGCTGGACGAGGACCGAGGCGTCCTCCAGGTCGCCCTCGCGCCCCTCCGCGACGGCGTGCTCGACGTCGTCCGGCGACGTACCGCGCTCGTCGTAGACCACGACGACGGCCTCGTCGCCGGGCTCGAGGTAGGTCGACGCGCCGTAGGGCGTGTAGCGCGTGGCGCCGATGCCGATCAGCAGCGTCTCGGGCCGGCCGGCGTCACGCAGCAGCGCGCCGACGTCCTCCAGCGGCGTGTCGTCGGCGCCCCCCTGGTGGTTCAGGCGGTCGACGAGCCACTCCAGGAGCGTCGTGCCGTAGTACGAGTAGCCGACCACCGGGCTGTCTACCCCGTAGGCGTGCGTCGCACCGTCGCGGCGGAGGAAGCTCGCCAGGCGCAGCGTGGCCGTCGGCCCGTCGGGCGACAGGTCCTCCGCGGCGAGGAATCCGGCGGCGACGCCCTTCGACGCGGAGCCCCAGTTCTTCTTCTCGCTGATCTTCCGCGCCCCGGGCCGGCGGATGGAGCAGTCGTTGAACGCCCCGACGGCCAGGGGCGCGACGCGCTCCACGGTGCCGTCGGCGGCATAGGTGGCCCGGCACAGCAGGCCGACCTCCGGCTCGATCTGCAGGTCGAGCGGCTCGTCCGACGCGGGCAGGGCGACCGTGTCAGACGAGAGCGGGAAGTCGCCCAGGAACGTGTCGGCTCCGGGCGCCCAGAACGGGAAGATCCCCTTCGGCGCGTCGGGCGTCGCGGCGGTGACGCCGACGAAGTCCCCCGCCTCGCCGGCCTGCTCGAGGTGGCCGGCGAAGTTGCCGGCCACGCCGAGCCCGAAGGCGGTGCGGAGGTCGTCGGGCGATACGGGGAGCACGACGCGAGCGTAGCGACGCGCCCCGGCCGGGCGTCAGTGCAGGCGCCAGTGCGGGTCGTGGTCCTCGAGGAGTTGGTCGAAGTCGCCGCCGCTGCCCTCCACGGCGGCCTGGAACAGGGTCCGGTCGATGCGCCCGTTGTAGACGGGCACACCGAGCTGGACGCAGGTCGCGATGATGTCGACCCGCTTGACGCCGACGGCGTCGGCCAGCTCGTCGGGGGTGAGGTGGACGGCCACGAGGACTCCTTCTGCAGGGGTTCCGGTTGTCCCTTCCGGGTTGTACCTGCGCCGGCCGGCGCTGGCAACCCCCGGGACCCCGAGCGAGGCGGCCGAAGGCGTCCCTCGGCCGCCTCGGGTCCCCCGGTCGGGGGACCCGTGCGCGGGGCGGCCCGCCTCCTTCGGCCAGATGGCGGATCCGCCCGCTCCCAGGGCGATCGCGAGCCCGGCGGTCGTTCTCGGACACCGTGTCACGGATGCGTACGCGGCACCGGCGAGGATCGTTCGATCAGCCGATGGTCGGAGGCGTGCGTGCGGCCGATACTCGTCCCATGGTGCTGATCTCAGAGCGCGTCTCGTCGCCCACCGAGCGGTCCGCTGGGGAGCACGTCGTCGCGGTCATCGTCGCGGACGCGAACCTGCGGGTCCGGGCCGTGCACGCCGGCGACGGGCTCGCCGAGCGCATCGGGTGGGACCCGCGGGCCCTCTGCGAGCGCTCCCTGGCCGGTCCGCACGTGCGCACCGCGTGGCCCGAGCTCGTGCCGGCCTGCATCGCCGCCCTCGCGGGAGACCGCGAGGCGTTCGAGCGCACCGTCGGCACACGTCGCCACCGGGTCGAGGTCGACCCGGTGCACGATCGGGGCGGCGACGTCGCGAAGGTCGTCATCACCGTCATCGAGCGGCCCGCCGTGCGCGCCGCCGACCTCGCGGGCGCCGCACCGTTCCCGGCGGGGCTGCCACGCCGTGCGCCGATGCCCGTCGACGACGGCACCTCGCTGTTCTGGCGGGGGTTCGCCCAGGCGCCGACCGCGATGGCGATCGTCGACCCCGTCGCGGGCCGGTTCGTCCGCGTGAATGACGCGCTGTGCGCGCTGACCGGCCACGCCCGCGAGGTGCTGCTGGCGGGGACGATCGACGACGTCTCGCACCCGGACGACCGGGGCGTCGTGCGCACGCTCCGCCGCGGCCCGGACGGCGTCCCCGTCGCCGGGCACCGCTACACGAAGCGCTACGTCCGCCCCGACGGCGGGACGGTGCTCGTCGACGTGCACCTCATCCCCGTCTGCCCGGCCGGGTCGACGCCCACGTGCCTGGCCCACGTCGTGCCCGTCCGGGCCGCGAACCCCACCACCGAGGCCGAGGACCACGACGCGCTCTGGCTCGGACGCCTGCGGGACGCGCTCGACGAGGACCGCCTCGTCCTCTACAGCCAGCCCATCATCGACCTGGTGACCGGCCGGACGGTGCAGAACGAGCTCCTGCTGCGCATGCTCGACCGCGACGGTCGCGTCGTCTCGCCGGGCATGTTCCTGCCCGCGGCAGAGCGCTCGGGGTTGATCTCCGAGGTCGACCGCTGGGTCATCCGCCAGGCCGTCGCGGCCGCCGCGGAGGGCACGGCGGTGCAGTTCAACGTCTCCGCGCGGTCCCTGAGCGACCCGAGCGTGATGGCCCAGCTCGAGGACTCCGTCGCCGCGGCCGGCGTCGACCCCGAGCTGCTCGTCGTCGAGGTGACGGAGACGGCGATGACGGACTCCCTCGGCGCCGCGCGCGAGTTCGCCCGCCGCGTGACCAAGGTCGGCTGCCCCATCGCCCTGGACGACTTCGGGACGGGCTTCGGCGGGCTCACGTACCTCCAGCATCTGCAGGTCCAGCACCTCAAGATCGACATGGAGTTCGTGCAGGAGACGACGCGCAGCCCGCGCGGCGAGCAGATGGTCCGGGCGATCGTGGGCCTCGCGAAGGAGTTCGGCCTGACGACGACGGCCGAGGGCGTCGAGGAGCCGGAGACGGGCGTGCGCCTGGCCGAGCTCGGCGTCGACCGCGCCCAGGGGTACCGCTACGGACGCCCGCAGCCCGTCGCGTGACGGACGACGAGGCGCGCCTGCTGGGCGACGGCCCGGCGGAGTGGGCCGGGGAGGACAGGGCCGGGGAGGACAGGGACGACGGGGGCGCAGCGGCGTGGGCGGACGGCGACGTCACCGCCCGCGCGAGGCGGCGGGAGAGCCAGCACGCCACCGTGCGGGTCGCCGTCGCCCCGCGGGTGGACGAACCGGGTGACTTCTGTCCACCTGTCGGCTACGTTGTGCGGATCGGCACGAGCAACGGCACGGGGGGCTCGGAGACCGCGCGGGGGCACGCGGCGGCATCCGATGCCGCGATGATCGCCGTCACGGGCGCGGGCGACCTCGTCGCGCTCGGCGAGCACCGACCAGACCTCTTCGGCTTCCGCGTCGTCCACCACCAGGACGGCCCCGCGGTCGAGTTCCATCTGCCGGCGTGGGCGGCGGAACGCCACCACGCGGCGTTGGACGCGGCGGTCGCCGGCGACGGGGACCACCGGCCGCTGGGGTCCGTCGTCGAGCTCTCGGCGCCGCCCGCGGCACGCGGCGGCGCCCCGCTAGCCGTCCGCGTGAGCGCGGAGGGCGACGGCGCCCGGTTGCGCGTGCGGTCCGCTCCGAGCGACGCGCGCTCGCGCGAGGCCGCGCTCCTGGCCCAGGCCGAGGCGGTGGCGCAGATGGGGTCCTGGGAGTTCGTGCCAACGACGAACGCGATGCAGTGGTCGGACAACTTCTTCCGCGTCTTCGGGCTCGAGCCCGGACAGGTCGAGCCGTCCGTCGACGAGATCATGGCGCGCACCCACCCCGACGACCGCGCGACGGTCGAGGCCGAGGTCGACGCCATGCGGGCCGGCCGGGCGATGCAGCCCATGACCCACCGGATCGTCCTGCCCGCCGGCGGGCTGCGCCACCTGCGCGTGACGCTCGGCGTGGTCGAGGCGGACGAGGCCGGTCGCCCCCGCCGCTTCGTCGGCACGGTCCAGGACCTCACGGACCAGCGGCGGGCGGAGCAGGAGATCGGGGCGCACATCGCCGTCTCGGAGGCGCTGGCCGCGTGGGACGGGCTCGAGCCGGGGGCCGAGCGGCTCCTCGCCAACCTCGCCGACGCGCTGGAGTGCGCGGGCGGCGTGCTCTGGACGCCGGAGGACGGCCACCTCGTCCCGCGCGTGCTCTGGTGCGACCCGACCCACCCACTCGAGGCGTACTGGGCGGCGACGCGCGACGTCGAGCTGCCCATGGGGGCCGGCCTCGCCGGCATGGCGTGGGAGTGCCGCAAGGCCCTGCACGTGATCGGCAAGGAGTTCGAGGCCCGAGGCAACGCCCGCGCCCGGGCCGCCCGCGCCGACGGCATCGACGGCGCCATCGCGATCCCCGCCCTCGACGGCACCGAGGTCGTGGCGGTCGTCGAGCTGCCCTTCCACGCCGAGGGGCAGATCACCGAACGGCTGCTGCGCTCGCTGCAGGGCATCGGCCACGAGCTGGGGCAGTTCCTCGGCCGGCGCCGCGGACAGCTCGGCGCCTCGCGCCTCAGCGCCCGCGAGCTCGAGGTGCTCCAGCTCTCGGCCCGCGGCCTCACCACGGCCGCGACCGCCCAGGCGCTCGTCGTGAGCCCGGCGACCGTGAAGACGCACCTGGCGCACATCTACACGAAGCTCGGCGTCCCGGACCGCGCGTCCGCGGTGGCCACGGCGCTGCGCCTCGGCCTCATCGCATAGCCCTGGGGCGCTGGCCCCGGCGACGGTTGACCGACCGGTCGGCCCTGCCTGGCGTTCGGCTGTGGTCGTTTCTGGCGTAAACCACGATCGATCGATCAACTCGACCACCACCGACCAAGAACGCTTGCATTCGCTCGCGTGGCGCGGATAGGTTCGCTCCGACGCGGCGTACCCCCACGGCGCGCGGGAGCGAGGGAGCAGGAACATGGCCGGACAGGACGTGGCGCGCGGCGCCGAGGACGAGGCGATCGCGGGCGGCACGACCCCGGAGGCCCCGGAGGCGACCGAGGCCCCGGAGGCGACGGAGGCCCCGGAGGCGACGGAGGCGGTCGAGGTCACGGCGGACACCGAGTCGACAGACGCCGCCGAGGCCACGGAGGCCACGGAGGCCACCGAGTCGACGGCCGTCACGGGCGAGGCGCCCCGCGGCACCGTCACCCGCCGCACGCTGGTCGGGGCCGCCGTCGCCACGGGTGCGGTCGCCGCGGTGCCGTGGGCGACGCCCACCCAGGCGCAGGCCACGTGGAAGACGGGCGGCTCGATCGCCCGGCGGTTCGCGAACCCGGGCGCCGAGGTGCGCCCGCGGTTCCGCTGGTGGTGGCCCAACGGGCAGGTCGACTTGAACGAGATCGCCCGCGAGGTCGACCAGATGGTCGACGCCGGGTTCGGCGGCGCCGAGATCTCCGACGTCCACCACAGCATGCGCGGCGTCGGGCTCGACGTGGAGAAGTACGGCTGGGGCGGCGCGCACTGGATCGCCGCCGTCACGACCGCGCTGCAGCAGGCGCGTCGTCGCGGGATCCGGCTCGACATCACCGTCGGCCCCTCGTGGCCGCCGGCCGTCCCCACGATCACGCCGCAGTCCGAGGCGGCCTCGAAGGAGCTCGTCCACGGCCGCACGCTCGTCGCCCCCGGCGGCACGTACGACGGCCCGCTCCCCGCGCCCTACGTCGAGGCGGAGCCCGGGGTGACGACCGAGGAGCTCTTCGCGGTCCAGGCGCTGCGCATCAACGCCGCCAGCTCGCCCACGGCGCGCACGGTGATCCTCGACCAGGACTCCCTGATCGACCTGACCGACCAGGTCACCGCGGACGAGCGCCTCACGTGGACGGCGCCCGCCGAGGGCCAGTGGTACGTCATCGCCTACCGGATCCGGGGGACGGGCCAGCAGCCCGAGTCCGGCCCGCACACGAACCCGACCTCGTACGTCGTGGACCACTTCTCCGCCGCCGGCTCCCACGCCGTGACCGGGTTCTGGGAGGACAACATCCTCACCCCGTCGTTCAAGCGGCTGCTGCGCGAGGCGGGCGGCGACTTCTTCGAGGACTCCCTCGAGTTCGAGGCCGCGACGTACTGGACGCCGGGCCTGGAGGCGGAGTTCGAGAAGCGCAAGGGCTACGCGCTGACCCCGTGGCTCGGGTGCATCGTGCGCGAGAAGGAGAAGCTCAACCTCGCCTTCGACCCCGAGTCGACCCGCCGCGTCCTCAACGACTACTGGGACGTCCTCGGCCAGCTCTTCGACGAGCACCACATCGGCGAGATGCAGGGGTGGGCGCACTCCCTGGGCATGAAGTTCCGCATGCAGCCCTACGGCCTGCAGACGGACGCGATGGGCTCGACCGCCAAGCTCGACATCTCGGAGGGCGAGTCGCTCGGGTTCAAGAACCTCGACGACTACCGCTCGCTCGCCGGCGGCCGCGACATGGCCGGCAAGACGATCATGTCCAACGAGGCCGCCGCGTTCGCCAACGGCGCGTACAACACGACGTGGCGAGCGGTCCTGCAGAAGCTCAACCCGATCTTCACCGCGGGCGTCAACCAGACCGTGCTGCACGGATTCGCCTACGCCGAGGCCCCCGGCGCGGCATGGCCGGGCTTCGCGGCCTTCAGCCCCTACAACGGCGCGCCCGGCTACGGCGAGGCGTGGGGCCCGCGGCAGCCGACGTGGAAGCACGCGCCCGACATCGCGGGCTACTTCGGCCGGGCCCAGGAGGTCCTGCGTCGTGGCACGCCGAAGGCCGACGTCGCGTTCCTGCGGCAGAAGGGCTACGCCGGCTCGGGCTTCGGCGCGGCGTGGTTCAGCACGCTCGGCGTGCAGCAGGGCTGGAGCCTCGAGTTCGTCTCGCCGAGCCTGCTGCGCCTGCCGTCGGCGACGGTGAGGAACGGCCGCCTGGCCCCGGACGGCCCGGACTTCGGGCTGCTCGTCTTCGAGGGCGACGCGTTCTCCGGCTCCGCCACGGTGCTCCCGCTCGACACCGCCGAGAAGCTCCTGGGCTACGCCAAGGCGGGCCTGCGGATGATCCTCGTCGGCGACTGGACGAACGCCCGCGAGTACGCCGACGGCCCGGCGAACCCGGCCGCGGACGCGAAGGTGAAGGAGCTCGTCAACCAGCTCCTGGCCCAGCCGACCGTCACCAGCGTGCCGACCCGCAACGACATGCCGACCGGCATCGCCAAGCTCGGCGTCGCCCCGGCGGTCCAGTACGGGACCCAGACCTCGCCGGTGCTCAACACGCACCGGGTCGAGGGCGCGATCGACTGGTTCTTCTTCGCCAACGGCTCCGCCACGGTGGCCGCCGACCACGACGTCACGCTGCCCCGCACCGGGCGGAACACGGTCCCCTTCGCGCTGGACCCGTGGACGGGCGAGATCGTCCCGGTGGCGGTGTGGGACGAGCCGGCGCGCGACCGCGTGCGGCTCCGCCTCAAGCTGCGCCCGGGCCAGACGGCGATCGTCGCGCTGGCGCCGAAGCACACCTTCGGCATCCTCTCGGGCGGCGGCGTGCACGCCGTGGCCAGCGAGGGCGAGCTGCGGGTCGCCCGCCGTGACCTGCTGCTGCGCAGCACGACGAAGGGCACGTTCACCACGCAGCTCGAGAACGGCCGCAAGGTCCAGACGACGATCGGCGAGGTCCCGGCCGCGCGCGAGCTCACGAGCTGGCGCCTGGACGTCGAGGACCGCACCCCGGGCGCAACGCCCACGGAGACGACGATCGTCAAGCGCCGCCTGCAGCTCGAGGGCCTGAAGGCGTGGACGGAGATCCCGGAACTGCAGGACAGCGCGGGCGTGGGCACCTACACGGCCACCGTCGACCTCGGCCGCGACTGGGACGCCGACCAGGGCGCGCTGCTCGACCTCGGCACGGTCTCCGACACGTTCCGCGTGCGGGTCAACGGCCGCGAGCTGCCGCCCGCGGACCAGACCGACCCCGTCGTCGATGTCGGCCCGTACCTGCGCCGCGGCCGCAACACGGTCGAGGTCGAGGTGGCGACCCCGTTGTGGAACCGGCTGCGGGTCAGCAACCCGGCGGTCTTCGGCGCCGGCAAGCGGATCGCCTACGGCCTCGTGGGCCCGGTGCGCCTGCTGCCGTACGTCGAGCGTCCGGTCGGGAGCCGCCCGAGCCCCTGGGACCGCTAGGGCTCAGCCGCCCGGCGTCCGGTCCGCCGGACGCCGGGGCGCGAGACCCCGGCCCGGCTCAGCCGCCGAGCGGGCTCGCGGTCCCGAGTCGGGCCGGGGTCTCGCCGGGTCCGGTGAGCCGCATGGCCGTCTGCATCGCAGCGCGGGAGCAGGCGCGGCAGGCGGCGTGCTCGGCGCGGTCGAACGCCTCGCGGATGAGCCACACGCTGTAGACCGGGACGGTCAGCAGCGCGGCGAAGCCGACGCCCAGCCGTGCGGCGTGCGCGGACTCGCTGCGCAGCTCGCCGGACGGCAGGTGGAGGACGCCGCAGATGGCGCCCCACACGACGGCGTAGGCGAGGACGGCGCCGAGGGCGAGGGCGACGAGCAGGAACGTGACGTCGCCCTGCGTCATCGCGGCGTTCGAGGTGCGGGCGGTGGGGCGGTGGGACATGCGGTGCTCGTGCGACGGCGTGGTCCGGCGGAGGGTTCGCCGGGGAGGTCGCCCCGTACCTCGGCCGCTCGCCCACGCGCTTGACGGCGCATGGACACGTGATCTGTACACCTGCGCCGTCCGGTCCCTCGGGGTGGGGGCGCGGCCAGCCCCCGGGGGGCCCGTCGGCCCGGGGCGCCGGTCATCATGGAGGCATGACGATCGTCGCCGAGTACACGCTTCCCGGCGTCCACGTGCGGGACCACGAGGTGGCCGTGCCGCTGGACTGGAACGCGCCGGACCGTGGGCCCCGTGCGCTGTCGATCACGCTCTTCGCGCGCGAGGTCGTCGATCCCGTCCGTCGGCGCGACGACCTGCCGCTGCTCTTGTTCCTCCAGGGCGGGCCGGGCGGCAAGGGCCCGCGGCCGCGGGCCGGCGGGGGCGGCTGGCTCGGCCGGGCGCTCCGGACGCACCGGGTGATCCTGATGGACCAGCGGGGGACGGGCCGCTCCACGCCGGTCGACGCCCGAACCCTGGCCGCGCTCGGCGACGGGGAGGCGGGCGCCGAGTACCTGTCGCACTTCCGCGCCGACGCGATCGTGGCCGACGCGGAGCACCTGCGCCACGCGGTCTTCGGCGTGGAGAAGTGGGAGACGCTCGGCCAGAGCTACGGCGGCTTCCTCACGCTGAGCTACCTCTCGCGGGCGCCCGAGGGCCTGGCCGCCTGCTACGTGACGGGCGGGCTCCCGGGCCTGGGCGCCGACGCGGACGAGGTCTACCGCCGCACGTTCCCGCGGATGGAGGCCAAGAACGACCAGTTCTACGCGCGCTACCCCCACGCCGTCGACGTCGTGGCGCGCATCGCGGACCGTCTGGAGGCCGCACCGGTCGTGCTGTCCGACGGCGACACCCTGAGCGTGCGGCGCCTGCAGACCCTGGGGCAGTCGTTCGGGATGGCGACCGGCTTCGACGACGTGCACTGGCTGCTGGACGAGGCGTTCGCCCCGGCGGGCCCGGGCGAGGACGGCGCTGCGTGGCCGGCCGCCGACCTGTCGGCGATGTTCCTCGCCGGGGTCGCGGCGCGGACGTCGTTCGACGACAACCCGCTCTACGCCGTGCTGCAGGAGGTCATCTACGCCCAGGGCGCGGTCACCCCGGGATGGGCCGCCGAGCGGCAGCGGGCGCACCACCCGGCCTTCGACCCGGCGGCCCGCCCGTTGCGGTTCACGGGCGAGACGATGTTCCCCTGGATGTTCGAGGAGATCCGCTCGCTGCGCCCGTTCCGCCCGGCCGCCGAGGCGCTCGCCGCGCGCGACGAGTGGCCGACCCTCTACGACCCGGACCGGCTGGCGGAGAACCCCGTCCCCGTCGCGGCGATCGTCTACCACGACGACGCCTACGTCGACGCGGACCTCTCCCTGCAGACCGCCCGCGAGGTCGGCAACGTCCGCGCGTGGGTCACGAACGAGTGGGAGCACGACGGCATCCGGGCCTCGGGCGACCGCGTCCTCGGCCGGCTCATGGAGATGGTGGCCGAGACGGGCGGGCCGCTGCGGTAGGACGGGCGTCGCCGGTCGGCCGTCGGCGGCGCGCCGCCGACGCCGGTGCAGGAGGGGCGGACGCTTACCGCGGGGCGGGCGCGCCGCGGTGGCGCAGCCGCACCTGGACCCGGGCGGGCCGGGTCGGCGCGGCGAGGGAGAGGAACGTGCGCACGGGCCCGAGGTGCAGGCAGAGCGGACACGCCAGCGGGTCGGCGGGGGATAGCGGGCGTGGGCCGGGCGCCACGGGGGCGTCGCACTGCGGGCACGCGAGCGTCCCGTGGGCCATCACTCCGACGTGCGCGTCCCGCCGGTCGGCGCGGGCGCGCGCCTGGCGGCCGACGGGCTCGGAGTCGGAGAATCCGCGCTCGATGCTCACCGAGCGAGTGTAGGCAGCGGGCCGCGGCGGCCCGCCGGTACGGGGGATCGCGGGCGGTCGGGACGGTGACGGGCGTCCCGTGGTGTGCGAGCGTGGGGTCGAGGCACGCGGTCGGTCCGCCCCGGCGGCGCCGACGGCCCGACCCACGCACCCACCGAGCGAGGACCGCCATGGACGCCGACCACCCCGCACCGAGCAACGCCCCCGCCCCGCCGGGCGCCGGGCCGGACTTGGAGGCCAACGCCCCGGATTCCGCGGCCGGCGCCGCCGACCGGCAGGGCGGCGCGCCGGACCCCGACGGCGCCTTCCCCGCCGGCTTCGCGACCCACGACGTCGACACGAGCCGCGGCCCCGTGCGGGCGCGCGTGGGCGGCAGCGGCCCGCCGCTGCTCCTCCTCCACGGCTTCCCCCAGACGGGCCTGATGTGGCACGCCGTCGCGGAGCGCCTAGCGCAGCACCGCACCGTCGTCGCGACGGACCTCGCCGGCTACGGCACGTCGCTGCGGCCGACGCCGACCGCCGGCCACGCCGGGCACGGCAAGCGCGCGCTGGCCCGCGACCAGGTCGAGGCGATGGCGGCGCTCGGCTTCGACCGCTTCGCGGTGGCCGGCCACGACCGCGGCGGGCGCGTCGCCTACCGCCTGGCGCTCGACCACCCCGAGCGCGTGGAGCGCCTGTCCGTGCTCGACATCGTCCCGACGGGCGAGGTGTGGCGCCGCGCGGATCGCACCTTCGCCCAGGGCTACTGGCACTGGGCGTTCCTCGCGCAGGCCGCACCCTTGCCCGAGCGCCTCATCGCGGGCGACCCCGACGCGTTCTTCGACCTCGCCGTCCGCCGCGGGATGGGCCTCGGAGCCGCCGAGGGCCGCTACCCGGCGGCGGTCGTCGACGCCTACCGTCGCGCCTTCGACGATCCGGGCGCGATCGAGGCGATGTGCGAGGACTACCGCGCGGGCGCCACCTGCGATGTGGCGCTGGACGATGAGGATCGCGAGGCGGGCCGGACGATCGACTGCCCCGTCCAGGTCCTGTGGGCGAAGAACGGCGCCCTGCCGCACTTCTATCCCGACGTGCTCGACGTCTGGCGCGCGTGGGCCCCGGATCTGCGCGGCGGCCCGATCGACGCGGGTCACTTCCTCGCGGAGGACCGGCCCGAGGAGACGGCGACGGCGCTCCTGGAGTTCCTGGGGGCGGGGGCCTAGCGCCGGCGGGGCGGTGAGGCCGGTGGGGCCCCGGGGACGCTGGGCGGCGGGGACCGGCGCAGTGGCCGGGGCCGGGGTGGTTCAGGCGATGGCGCCGGGTGCGGCGGTGCCGTGGTTCAGGCGATGGCGGCGGGTGCGGCGGTGCCGGGGTCCAGGCGATGGCGCCGGGTGCGGCGGTGCCGGCGCTCTAGGCGATGGCGGCGGTGAGGAGGTCGGCGTGGGCGCCGAGGGCGGTGCGGAGGCGGCGGCGCAGCGTGCCGGCGATCTGGCAGACGCGGGACTCGGAGACGCCGAGGAGGTCGCCGATCTCGCGGAGGCGGCGGCCTTCGACGTAGAGCATGAGGGCGACCTGGCGCTCGCGCTCGGGGAGCTGGGCGACGGCGGCGGCGACGCGGGCCTTGGCCTCGTTGGCCTCGCAGGCGCGGGCGGGGTCGAGGGAGTGGTCCTGGCTGGCGATCGTCTCGGCGCGGTCGACGGTGATGCCGTCGGAGCCGGCGACGGTGGTGGCGAGCGACTCGACCTCGCAGGTGGCGAGCTGGTCGCGGCGGCCGCGGACCTCGTCGGTGGAGCAGCCCAGGCGGGCGGCGAGCTC
>NZ_ATUD01000020.1 GCF_000420025.1 Patulibacter americanus DSM 16676 | reverse complement strand
CGGGTCGCGTCGGACCGCGGCACGGCTCGGGGCACCCGCAGGACGTGCGGGCCCCGCCCCGAGCTTCTCGGGCCGGGTCGCGTCGGACCGCGGCAGGGCTCGGGGCACCCGCAGGGGGCCGGGCGCACGGCGAGGGGTAAGCTCGCAGGTCGTGATCGAAGCGCTGGTGGAGCAGATCGAGGCCCGGTTCGCCGAGTTGGAGAGCCAGATCGTCGACCCGGCGGTGATCGGCGACCGGCTCCGCTACGCGGAGGTCGGGCGGGAGTACCGGCGGATGGGCAAGGCCAACGCGCTCGCCGTCGAGTGGCGTCGCGCGGTCGACGATGCCGCGGGCGCCCGCGAGATGCTCGACGACGACGAGGATTCTGAGGTCCGCGAGATGCTCGAGACCGCGAAGGCGCGCATCGCGGAGCTCGAGGAAGAGATTCGCGTCTCCATGGTCGACCCCGACCCGAACGACGACAAGGACGTCATCGTCGAGATCCAGGGCGGCGCGGGCGGCGAGGAGGGCGGCCTGTTCGCGGGCGACGTCTACCGGATGCTCGTGAAGTACGCCGAGCGTCGCGGCTTCAAGACGGAGCCGCTGCAGGTCTCGGACGGCAAGTACACCTTCGCCGTGAAGGGCGACGGCGCGTTCTCCGTCTTCAAGTGGGAGGCCGGCACCCACCGCGTCCAACGCGTCCCCGCGACGGAGACCCAGGGCCGGATCCACACCTCGACCTGCACCGTCGCCGTGCTGCCCGAGGCGGAGGACGTCGACGTCCACATCGAGCAGAGCGACCTGCAGATCGACGTGTACCGCTCCTCGGGTCCCGGCGGCCAGTCCGTCAACACGACGGACTCCGCCGTGCGCATCACGCACAAGCCCTCCGGCGTCGTGGTCTCGATGCAGGACGAGAAGTCGCAGCTGCAGAACCGCGAGAAGGCGTTGCGCGTCCTGCGTGCCCGCCTCTACGAGCACGCGATCGCCGAGCAGCGCGCGGAGCAGTCCGCCGCCCGCTCCGCCCAGGTCGGCACGGGCGACCGCGCCGAGAAGATCCGCACCTACAACTTCGGCGAGGGGCGCGTGACGGACCACCGGGTCAAGGTCACCCGCTACGCGCTCGAGGCGATCCTCGAGGGCGACCTCGACGAGTTCACGAACGCGCTGCAGGCCGACGAGAAGCGTCGCCTGCTCGAGCTGCAGGCCGCGTCCGGCTCGTGACGGACGGCACCGGCGGGCCCGCCGGCGGAGTGCGGACCGTCGGGCAGGCCGTCCGGGACCTGACCGCCCGCTTCGCCTCCGCCGGCCTCGAGACGCCGCGGCTCGACGCGGAGCTGCTCGTCGCCCACGCCGCGGGGATCGACCGCGCGCGGATCTTCCTCTCGCCGGAGCGCCCGCTCGCCCCGGCCGTCGCCGCGCAGGTCGAGGCGCTCGGGCGCCGTCGCGCCGAGGACCGGGAGTCCGTCGCGCACCTCACGGGGACCCGCGGGTTCCGCCACCTCGACCTGTCCGTCGACTCGCGCGTCCTGATCCCGCGTCCGGAGACGGAGCTGCTCGTCGAGCTCGGCCTCGAGCTCCCACAGGGCGCCACGGTCGTCGACGTCGGTACCGGCAGCGGCGCGATCGCCCTGGCACTGGCGGACGAGCGGGCCGACCTGCGGGTGCACGCGACGGACGTGTCCGAGGACGCACTCGCCGTCGCGCGGGGGAACGCGGCCCGGCTGCGCTCGTCCGTGGTGTTCCACGCGGGCGACCTGCTCGCCGGCGTGCCGCCCCTGGGTCGGGACGTCGCCGTGCTGTCGAACCCGCCCTACATCCCCGAATCCGACCGGGCGTCGCTGCCGCCCGAGGTGCTCCGGCACGACCCGCACCTCGCGCTCTTCGGCGGGGACGACGGGCTCGACGTCATCCGCCGGCTGCTGCCGGACGCGCGGGCGTTCGGGGCGACGCTCGTCGGACTCGAGGTGGGGGAGGGCCAGGCCGACGCCGTCGCCGCGCTCGCCCGCCGGGCCGGGTTCGCCGCCACGGAGATCCGCGACGACCTCGCGGGCATCGGGCGCGTCGTCGTCGGCCGGTCGTGAACCCGCTGCTAGCCTCGCCGACGTGCAGCTGCCCCATCTCGTCCGCCGCGCCACCCCGTCGCGCCTGAAGCACGACGTGCGCCTGCGCGCGGCCTTCGTCGGCGGCGGCCTGATCCCGCCGCGGTCGATGCACTCCGACGCCGAGGCCGAGCTGCTTCTCCGGACCGCCGCCGGCCGTGGGACCGTCGTCGAGCTCGGCGTCTACGAGGGCGGCTCGGCCGCGCTGCTGGCGGAGCACCTCGGGGCGGGCACCGACCTGCACCTCGTCGACCCGTTCGGCGAGCACGACGCCGCGCTGCCGCCCGGCTGGGGCGCGCTCGAGCAGGCGACGAAGCGCGTCGTCGCACGCTCCGCCCGCGGCGGCACGGCCCGGGGCGGCGCACCGCGGGTCCACTGGCACGTGGCGCTGAGCCAGGACCTCGCCCGGGGCTGGAGCACGCCGATCGACTGGCTGTTCATCGACGGGGACCACTCCGCCGAGGGCTGCCGCCGCGACTGGGACGGCTTCCACCGGCACGTGGCCCCCGACGGCGTCGTCCTCTTCCACGACTCGCGCATGGACCTGCCGCACGGCCGTGGGCTCCCGGGTCCCACGTCCGTCGTCGCCGAGCTCTTCCGGGGTCCGAGCCCCCTGCCGGGCTGGCGGATCCTGGAGGAGGTCGACCGCACGACGGTGGTCGGCCGGGTCGCCGGCGCGTGACGGACGCCGTGGCGCCCGACGGTCCCGGGCGGGAGACGCCCCCCGACGGCGACGCCGTGCCTGACGGCCCGCCGGTGGACGGCGACGCCGTGCTGCCGCTCGAGCCGGCGGCGGTCGCCGAGCTGACCGGCGTGACGGCGCGGGGCGGCGTCGCGCTGTTCCCGGCGGAGGGGGTCTACGGCCTCGCGGCCGACCCCGGGCACCCCGGGGCGGTCGAGCGGGTCGCGCGGCTGAAGGGCCGCGACCCCGCCAAGCCCTCGTCCGTCCTCTTCTGGCGCCTCGCCGACGCCCTGGCGGCGGTCGACGGCGCTGGCGACCGCGTGCTGGCGGCGATGGCCGCCCTGCTGCCCGGACCGGTCGGCGTGCTCGTGCCCAACCCGGCGGGACGGTTCGCCGTCGCCACCGGCCCCGACACGACGACCCTGGGGGTGCGGGTGCCCCGGCTCCCCGCGCCGGTCGACGCGCCGCCCGTGGTCCAGACGAGCGCCAACCGCGCGGGCGGCCCGGACCCGGCGACCGTCGACGCGGTCCCGCGCCCCATCCGCCGCGCCTGCGACCTCGTGCTCGACCGGGGCGCGCGGCCCGGCACGCCGTCGACGATCGTCGACCTGCGCGGCCTCGCGGAGCCGGCGGGCTCGTGGCGGCTCGTCCGCGCGGGCGCGCTGCCGACGGACGCCGTCGACGCCGCGCTGGGCGACCTCGGCCCGCGCGCCGACTGACGCCCCGCCGGGCGCCGCTCACGGGCGCCGCCGCCCGCGGCCGGGCCGCGCGGGCGGCCCCGGCCGGGACTACGATGGGCCGCATGCGGATCGCCGTCGCCTCCGACCACGCCGGATACGCCCTCAAGGAGGGGGTCAAGGCCGCGCTGCTGGCCGACGGGCACGACGTCGTCGACGCGGGCACGACCTCCGACGCGTCCACGGACTACCCCGAGTACGCGGCCCGCGCGGCCCGGATGGTCTCCGAGGGCGACGCCGAGCGCGGCGTCCTCGTGTGCGGGTCGGGCAACGGCGTGACGATCACGGCGAACAAGATCGCGGGCATCCGCGCGGTCAACGCGCACGACGCCGACGAGGCCGCGATGGCCCGGAAGCACAACGGCATCAACGTCCTCGGGCTCTCCCAGGCGCGCCTGAGCGCCGACGCCGCCGCGCCCATCGTCGCGGCGTTCCTCACGACGGCGTTCGAGGGCGGCCGCCACGAGCGCCGCATCCTCGAGATCGCGGACGTCGAGGGCGGGGGAGACGGCACAGCGCCGGTCTCGGCGGACATCCCCCCGGGGCAGCCGACGCACTGAGGCCGGCGCCCGGCGCGCGCGCGGGGCCGCCCGGGCGCCCGGCCCGCCGCGGGGGCCGGACGCCCGGTCGGGCCGCTACGCTTGGGCTCGTCGCGACTGGCGCCTTGGGTGGAACGGACCACCGGGAAGCGACGCACCGCACCGCCGCGCGCCTGGGCATCCACCGCCGCTGTCCCCGCACCGTTCCCGAGGAGCCCCTGTGTCCGCCCTGCCCCCCGACTTCTTCAACGCCCCGCTCGCGGAGGTCGATCCCGAGGTCGCCGCCGCGATGGCCTCCGAGCTCAAGCGCCAGCAGGACACGCTGGAGATGATCGCCTCGGAGAACTTCGTCCCGCAGTCCGTGCTCGAGGCGCAGGGCTCCGTGCTGACGAACAAGTACGCCGAGGGCTACCCCGGTCGTCGGTACTACGGCGGCTGCGAGTTCGTCGACATCGTCGAGCAGCTCGCGATCGACCGCGCGAAGGAGCTCTTCGGCGCGGAGCACGCCAACGTGCAGCCGCACTCCGGCGCGCAGGCCAACAACGCCGTCTACCACGCGCTCCTGCAGCCCGGCGACCGCGTCATGGGCCTCTCCCTCGCCCACGGCGGCCACCTGAGCCACGGGATGAAGCTCAACGTCTCGGGCCGCCTGTACGACATCGTCGCCTACGAGGTCGACCGCGAGACCTCGCAGCTGGACATGGACGAGGTCGCGCGGATCGCCCGCGAGACGAAGCCGAAGATGATCATCGCCGGCTGGTCCGCCTACCCGCGGCAGATGGACTTCGCCCGCTTCCGCGAGATCGCCGACGAGGTCGGCGCGTACCTGTGGGTCGACATGGCGCACTTCGCCGGGCTCGTCGCCGCCGGGCTGCACCCCAACCCGGTGCCGCACGCCGACGTCGTCACGACGACGGTCCACAAGACGCTGGGCGGCCCGCGCTCGGGCATCATCCTCTGCCGCGCGGAGCACCAGAAGAAGATCGACCAGGCCGTCTTCCCGGGCCAGCAGGGCGGGCCCCTCGAGCACGTCATCGCCGCGAAGGCCGTCGCGCTGAAGATCGCGGCCTCCGAGGAGTTCGTCGAGCGCCAGCGCCGCACGATCGACGGCGCCCGCGTGCTCGCCGAGGAGCTGCTGCGCGAGGACGAGGCGTCCGCGCCGAGCGGCCTGAAGGTCCTCACGGGCGGCACCGACGTGCACCTCGTGCTCGTCGACCTGCGCGACACGGAGCTGACCGGCCAGGACGCCGAGGACCGCCTGCACGAGGTCGGCATCACGGTCAACCGCAACGCCGTGCCGTTCGACCCGCGCCCGCCGATGGTCACGAGCGGCCTGCGCGTCGGCACCTCCGCGCTGGCGACCCGCGGCCTGACGGTCGACGACTTCCGCGAGGTCGGCCGCGTCATCCGCGCGGCCGTGAGCACGGACGACGCCGGCTTCGCCGCGGCGAAGGGCGACCTCGCCGCCCGCGTGTCCGCGGTCGCGGCGCGCCACCCGCTCTACACCCACCTGGGGTGAGCACCCCGCCCGCACGGCCCGCGGCGGCGCCCCGCGCCCCCGCACGGGCCGTGCGTGCAGGGCGCTCTAGGATGCGACGGGCATGAGCTGGACTTGGCGCGACCCGGTGGTGGGCCTGCTGATCGCCTTCGCGGTCAGCGCGCTCCTCACCCCGCTGGTCGGCCGGCTCGCCACCCTGCTCGGGGCCGTCGACCGCCCACGGGGCCGTGGACTCGCGGCCGGCGGCACGCCCCTCTCCGGCGGCCTGGCCATCCTGGTCGGCGTCGGCGTCGCCCTGCTGCTCGTGCCCCTGCCCGAGACGTGGATCGAGCGGACGGACCGCTTTCAGGCGATCATGCTCGGCGCGATCCTGATCGCGACGGTGGGGGCGGTGGACGACCGCTTCGACCTCCCGTGGTTCGTCAAGCTGGCCGGCCAGGTCGCTGCGGCGTGGATCCCGGTCTCGCAGGGGGTGACGGTCGAGAACATCACCCTCCCGTACATCGAGGCGGTGCGCTTCGGCTCGACGGTCTCGCAGGGCCTCACGCTCCTCGGCTTCGTCGCGCTCATGAACGTCGTGAACTTCTCGGACGGCATCGACGGGCTCGCGGCGGGCGTCAGCGCCATCGCGGCGGTCGCCATGGGCGTCGTCGCCTGGGACCTCAGCGCCGCGAACTACGGCCACGCGTCCCTCCTGGCCGCGGCGACCGCCGGCGCCGCGCTGGGCTTCCTCGTCCACAACTTCCACCCCGCCCGGATCTTCATGGGTGACGCGGGTGCGCTCCTGCTCGGCTACCTCCTGGCGGTGATCGCCGTGGAGGGGTCCGTGAAGACCAACGCCGTCCTCGCGCTCGTGATCCCGTTCTTCGTGCTCGCGCTGCCCATGCTCGACACGACGTTCGTGGTCCTCAAGCGGCTGAAGGCCGGCGTGCCCGTCTACAGCGCGGACCAGAACCACTTCCACCATCGCCTGACGCGCATCGGGTTCAGTCCCCGCCGGACCGTGCTCTACCTCTACGCCTGGGCCGGCTCCCTGGCCCTGCTGGCGATCGCCCTGCGGTTCGTGCCCTACACGGACGACCGCAACCACTTCGACACGGTCTGGACGGCGGTCATGGCCGTCATCACCCTCGCCGTGCTGAGCGTCAGCGTCTATCTCGTCCTCGTGCTCGAGATCCTCAAGCTGCGCCGCCTCGACGCGCTGCGGATGCGCCGGGTGCGTCCGGGCATCACCGAGGCCGAGATCGACGAGCACGTCGAGCACACGCTGGAGACGCGGGAGTTCGACGCGATCACCGGGGAGCACGAGGCGTTCGCCACCAGCGCGACGGGCGACCACGACGCCCTGGGGGGGCCGGACCGCTAGGCGCGGCGACGGGGCAGACCCGTCGCCCGAGGCGTCAGCCGAGCAGCACGCCCGGGTCCGGGCGCCCGTAGATCGCCCGCAGCCACATGGCGGACACCGCCTCGACCAGCTCCGTGGGCGAGAAGACCTCGCCCTGCACGAACTGCTGGTACAGCGCGCGCTCGACGCCCCACACGAGCGCGAACGCCGTGGGGCCCGCGGGGAAGTCGGGGGCGTTGCCGGCCGCCTGTTCGGCGACGATCCGCTGCTCCGTTGCGTCGACGAAGCGGCCGATGAGCCCCCGCCAGTGGTCGGCGACGTCGCGCTCGTACGTGCCGACCTCGACGATCGCGCGCAGCAGCGGACCGTGCCTCGCGAACAGCGCCGAGACGTTCTCGATCGAGGTGCGCAGCGCGTCCTCGCGGATGCCCTGGCCCGACCACCACACGTCGGCGGCGGCGTAGAGCTGGTCGGCGACCGTGACCGTCAGGCGCTCGAGCACCTCGCGCTTGTCCCGGAAGTAGAAGTAGAACGCGGTGCGCGAGATGCCGGCGCGCTTCGCGATCCGCTCGACGTTGAGGTCCGCGTAGGTCTGCCCCTCCGTCAGCAGCTCCTCCATCGCCCGGAGCACGTCGGCCTGGATCTGCTCCCGCTTGCTCGTCGTGTCGGTCCTGCGCGGGGTCGGGGCCACCCGTCGAGCGTAGCGGCGGCGGGCACGGGGGAGACCGTCCGCGGCCGGAGCGCCGCGGGCGGCGCGGGGTGGCACGGTGGGTATCGCCGCTCACCCGCTATACCTCCGCGGGTGCAGCAATGGATCTGTGAGCCGTGCGGCTTCATCTACGACCCCGCGGAGGGCGACCCGGACGGCGGCATCCCGCCCGGAACGCGCTTCGAGGACATCCCCGACGACTGGTCCTGCCCCGTCTGCGGCGCCGAGAAGAGCGAGTTCGTCCTCCTCGAGGACTGAGCTCCACGCCCGGCGCTCCCGCGCCGCGCGCAGCCCGCGGAGCACGGCCGCCGTTCGCCCCAGGGGCGGGGGCCGGGGGTCCGGCCCTAGCCCGGCGGGCACCCGGCGGCACCCGCGGCCTGCACTAGGATCGAAGGGGTGCTCGAAGAGGTCCTGCTGCTCGCCGGTCTGCTGCTGGTGGCCGGCCTGGGCGCCTCGCTCTTCGCGGGCCGACTACGGGTCCCGGCGCTCGTCGTCTTCCTGCTGCTCGGGATGCTGGCGGGTCCGGACGGCGTCGGGATCGTCGAGGACCTCGACGCCGAGCTGATCCGCGACGTCGGCTACGTCGCCCTCGTCCTCATCCTCTTCGAGGGCGGGCTGGCCTCCGGCGTCCGCGAGATCCGTCCCGTCATCGCCCCGGCGGCCGCCCTGGCCACCCTGGGCGTGCTCATCACCACGACGGTGGTCGGCACGGTCGCGTACCTCACGCTCGACCTGAGCTTCGAGCAGGGGCTCCTGCTCGGGGCGATCGTCGCCTCCACGGACGGTGCCGCGATCTTCGCGCTGCTCCGCGGCTCCACGCTGCGCAAGCGGCTGGCGCGCACGCTCGAGGGCGAGGCGGGGATGAACGACCCGGTGACCGCGCTCCTGGTGATCGGACTCGTCGAGCTGATCCAGGACGAGGGCTCCGTCCTGTCGATCTTCACCCACATGGCGCAGGAGCTCGCGGTCGACGCCGTGGTCGGCGTCGTCATCGGCCTGCTCGCGGTGCAGGCGTTCCGCCGGGCGCGGCTGGCGAGCGAGGGGCTGTACCCCGTCGCGTCGCTGGCCACCGCGATCCTCGCCTTCTCCGCCGCGGCGACGCTGCACGGCTCCGGGCTGCTGGCCGCCTACCTCGCGGGCCTCGTGCTCGGCACGTACCCCATCCGCGGCAAGCGGTCGATCCTGGCGTTCCACGACGGCATCGCGTGGGTCGCCCAGCTGGGGATGTTCCTCTCGCTCGGGCTCCTGGTGTCGCCGGACGGCCTGGTGGACGTCTGGGCGCCGGCGCTGGTGATCACCGCCGCCCTGCTCTTCCTCGGCCGGCCCATCGCCGTCTTCACGCTCCTGGCGCCGCAGGGCTTCACCGCCCGGGAGCAGATCGCCGTCTCCTGGGCCGGTCTGCGCGGTGCGGTCCCGATCGTGTTCGCCACGTTCCCCGTCATCGCCGGGGTGCCGGGGTCGGGGGAGCTCCTGTCGATCGTCTTCTTCGTGGTCCTGCTCACGACGGTGGTCCAGGGCGTCTCCTTCGAGGGCCTCGCGCAGCGCCTCGGCGTCACGACGACCCAGCCGGCGATCGACCGCCCGCTCGTCGAGGTCATGGCCGTGCGGCAGCTGGGGGCGGAGGTCGTCGAGGTCCGCGTCCGGCCCGGCGACGCCATGGTCGGCGCGCGCGTCAAGGACCTCGGGCTGCCGCGGGCGGCGCTCGTCAACGTGCTCGTGCGCGGCGACGAGGCGCTCCTGCCCCGCGGCTCGACGATGCTCGAGGTGGAGGACCGGCTCCACGTGCTCCTGCGGCGTGAGGTGGCCGGCGAGATGCCGGCGCTCCTGCAGCGGTGGCGCGAGGGCCCGGTGGGGCCACCGGTGCGCCCGGCGCGGCGGCACGTGGCGATCGCCCCGATCTTCCGGACGGGCCCGTGGGACGCGCGCGACGGCGATCCGGCCGCGCCGCCCACGATCGGTGGCGTGGAGACGGTGGAGCAGCTCCGGCTCCGCCGCGACGCGCCGGGTGCGCTCGTCGTGCTCGCCGACGGCCGCTACGCCGTCTCCGGCACGCTGATGATCGTGGGCTCCCGCCGCGCGGTGCAGCGTCAGGCCCGACGGCGCCTGCAGTCGGCCGGGGGCGACGCCGAGGCGAGCTGGTGGCAGGAGGTCATCGGGGCGTGCGCTGCGTGACGCCGCTCCGGCCGAATGCCAACGCGCCACGTTCGTGACAACGCGCACGAAGCCTCCGCCGCATCGGCACGAGCCCTGGTGCAGGCTGGTGCGAGCGTGCGCATCGCCCGTAGCCATCGGGGATCCCGCGTCCTGAGGGACGTGGCACGCTGCCGCTGCATCGGCTAGTCTGCGCACCTCGCCGGGTTCGGCCGGGGCGCTACGCCCCGTCCGACGCGATTCGCACGAATCCCCGGCGCTCCGATCGATGCTTCCGCACGACCGCCGCCCCACGACTGACCATGCCCTCGCCTCCTCCAGCCGGAACCGGTCTCGGAGCGGGAGCACTGCTCATCGCCACCATCCTGCTGCTCGCCGCGGTGGGCTTCGGCGTGGGCACCTTGCTGGACCTGGCGCTGCCGCTGGCCATGGCCGGTGCGGCCGTCGGGTTCGTACTCGGCATGGTGCTCGTGTACTTGAGCTTCCGGGACCGGTGAGCGCGTGAAGCTCGCCCGCTCCCTGGACCTGATCGTCCTGGCCCTCGCGCTCGTCGTCTTCGTCGCGGCCGGCCTGCCCATCCTCGCCTGGGTCGCCATCGCGGTGGCCTGGATCGCCCAGCGCGTCGTGAACCAGATCCTGGTCGCCCGCGCCGAGGCGGAGGGCAAGGACGCCGCTCGCGCCCTCAACTTCGTCGCCGTCGGCGTCGTCAGCCGTGCCTGGATCCCGGGCATCGCGGCGCTCGTCGTAGGTCTCCTGACCGACCGGGAGACGGGCTTCGCCGCCGTCGTCCTCGCGGTCGTCGTGTTCACCGTCCACTTCGTCACCAACCTGGTGCTCCACGCCGATCACGGCGGGCGCCCGGTCCCGGTCCAGCACCCCTCGGAGGGGCAATCGTGAAGCTGCGCCACCGCGCCCTGATGGCCGCAACCCCGTTCGTCGGACTCCTAGCCGCCCCGGGCCTCGCCTCGGCGGCAGAGGAGTTCAAGCCGGACGAGGAGTTCGACATCAGCGAGCCCCTCATCGGGCCGCACCTCGAGCTGTTCGGCATCGACTTCTCGCTGAACAAGGCCGTCCTCTACGTCATCCTCGCCGGCATCCTCACGGTGCTCACGCTCGTGCTGATCGCCCGTCGGATGCAGGCCCGGCCGAACGGCCGCGCGCAGACCGTCGTGGAGTGGGCCTTCGAGTTCGTCGATTCGACGATCGTGAAGGACAACATCGACGACCGGAAGACCGCGCGCTTCTGGTTCCCCTTCATCGCGACGCTCTTCTTCTTCATCTGGATCTCGAACATCATCGGGTACGTCCCGCTGCCGACGAACACGCACCACACGTTCAACGTGCTCGGCGCGGACATCCCGAGCTTCGCCCTGTACGCGGCCACCGCGAACATCTCGATGCCGTTGATCCTCGCCCTCGTGGTGTGGGTCTCCTACAACGTCGTCGGCATCCGGCGCAAGGGCCTCGTCGGCTACGTCAAGGGCCTCGTCCCCAGCGGCCTGCCCTGGTGGATCCTCCCGCTGATGTACCCGATCGAGATCCTGTCCCACTTCGTCCGGTTGATCTCGCTCTCGCTGCGTCTCTACGCGAACATCCTGGCGGGTCACCTCCTGATCCTGTTCATGGGCGGCGGTCTCGTCGTCCTCCTGCAGCCGGGCCTCGTCGGCGCCGGGATCCTGGGCATCGCCACCGCGGCGGTGGGCATCGTCTTCTTCCTCTTCGAACTGACCCTGGTGGCAGTCCTCCAGGCGTTCATCTTCAGCACCCTCACTGCCATCTACATCGGCGGCGCCGTCGCCGAGGAGCACTAAAGGAGCCACCGTGGACCTCTCCATCATCAGCACGCTCGCCCAGGCCGGCGGCGACCCCGCCGCCTACGCCGAGACCGCCGGCCGCGCCATCGGTCTTGGCCTCGGCACCGGCCTCGCCGCGCTCGGCACCGGTATCGGCGTCGGCTTCATCTTCGGCAAGACGATCGAGGCCATCTCGCGTCAGCCCGACCTCGCCGGCGACCTGCAGGGCCGGATGTTCCTCGGCTTCGCCCTGACCGAGGCGACCGTGTTCTACGGCTTCGTCGCCGGCCTCATCGCGTTCTTCGTCTGATCCCATGCTGGCGACGCTGACCACAACCGTCGGGACGATCGTCCTGGGGGCGACCGAGGCCGGTGCCGAGTCCGGCAGCGAAGAGCTGAACCCGCTCGTCAAGCCCTCCCCGGGCCTGATGATCTGGGTGTTGCTGGTCTTCGTCGTCTCCCTGCTCGTCCTGAAGAAGTACGCCTGGCCGCAGATCACCGCGGTGATCGACAAGCGCCAGCGGGCCATCGAGGAGCGCATCGAGGCCTCCGAGAAGGCCCAGGCCGAGGCCCAGGCCCTGGCCGACGAGTACCGCGAGCAGCTGACCGCCGCCCGCGCCGAGAGCGAAGAGATCGTCAACCGTGCTCGCCGTTCCGGCGAGCAGGTCGAGCGTGAGGCGGTCGAGCAGGGTCGCAAGACCCGCGAGGACCTCCTCGAGCAGGCCCGTCGCGACATCGAGGCGGAGACGCGTCGTGCCGTGGACGAGCTGCGCAACGAGGTGGCCGCCCTCACCGTCGAGGCGACGGCGAAGGTCACCCGCAAGTCGCTGACCGCCGACGACCAGCAGCGCCTGCTGGACGAGGCGCTGGGCGAGATCGACTTCTCCAAGCTGTCCGGTCAGGGCAGCCGGTAGCCCATGGACGACATCGCTCACGTCTACGCTCGTTCGCTGTTCGAGGTGGCCCGGGACCAGGGCACCCTCGACGCGGTCGCCGAGCAGCTGGGGCAGGTCGACGACGCCTTCGCGGAGTCGAACGACCTGCGCCTGTTCTTCTACTCGCCGTACTTCTCGTCCGGCGAGAAGCGGGACGCCCTGTCGCGCCTCGTGGTGGACGGCGAGCCCGCTCTGACGAACCTCCTCGACCTCCTGGTCGAGAACCATCGCCTGCCGGTGCTGCCGCGACTGCGGCGCGCCTTCGACGACCTCTGGCGTGAGGAGCGCAAGCTCCTCGCCGTCACGATCACCAGCGCGGTCCCGCTGGACGAGCAGGCCGCACAACGCATCGGTGACGAGATCGGTCGCCGCACGGGTCGACAGGTCGAGCTCACGAGCTCGGTCGACCCCGAGCTGATCGGCGGCCTCACGCTCCGCGTGGGGAACCAGATCCTCGACGCATCCATCCGTAACCGCCTCGAGTCGCTCCGTCGCCAAGTCGCGGCCGGCTGACCCTCCTTCAAGGATCAACTCCATGCAGATCAAGCCCGACGAGATCACCAGCATCCTCAAGAGCCGCATCGAGGGTCTCGATGCCGGCGCCTCCGAGCTCACCGAGGTCGGCACCGTCCTCTCCGTGGCGGACGGCATCGCCCGTATTCACGGCCTCGACAACGCGGTCTCGCTCGAGCGCCTCGAGCTGCCGCACGGCGTCACCGGCCTGGCCCTGAACCTCGACTCCGACAACGTCGGCGCCGTGCTGTTCGGCGACTGGCAGAAGGTCGCCGAGGGCGACACCGTCAAGCGCACGGGTGAGCTCCTCGAGATCCCGGTCGGCGAGGGGCTCCTGGGCCGCATCGTCTCGCCGCTCGGCGTGCCGCTCGACGGCAAGGGCCCGATCGGGACGACCGAGGTCCGCCCGCTCGAGTTCAAGGCCCCGGGCATCATCGCCCGCAAGCCCGTCGGCGAGCCGCTCCAGACCGGCATCAAGGCGATCGACGCCATGATCCCGATCGGCCGCGGCCAGCGCGAGCTCATCATCGGCGACCGCCAGACCGGCAAGACGTCGATCGCGATCGACACGATCATCAACAACAAGGACTCGGGAGTCATCTCGGTCTACGTCGCGATCGGCCAGCGCATGGCCACCGTCGTGGCGCTCGCCCAGACGCTCGCCGAGGCCGGCGCCCTGGAGTCGACGATCATCGTCGCCGCGTCCGCCGACGAGGCCGCCCCGATCAAGTACATCGCCCCGTACGCCGGTGCCGCGATGGCCGAGCACTTCCTCTACCAGGGTGGTCACACCCTGGTCGTGTACGACGACCTGACGAAGCACGCGTTCGCGTACCGCCAGATGTCGCTGCTGCTCCGCCGCCCGCCGGGCCGTGAGGCGTACCCGGGCGACGTGTTCTACCTGCACTCGCGCCTGCTCGAGCGCGCCGTCAAGCTGTCCGACGCCCTGGGCGGCGGCTCCATGACCGCGCTGCCGATCATCGAGACGCAGGCCGGCGACGTGTCGGCCTACATCCCGACGAACGTCATCTCGATCACGGACGGCCAGATCTTCCTCGAGCCGAAGCTGTTCTACTCGGGCGTCCGCCCGGCGATCAACGTCGGCATCTCGGTCTCCCGCGTCGGCTCCTCGGCGCAGACGAAGCCGATGAAGAAGGTCCAGGGCGGTCTGAAGCTGGCCCTCTCGCAGTACCGCGACCTCGAGGCCTTCGCGCAGTTCGGCTCGGACCTCGACGCCGACACCCGCAAGACCCTCGACCGCGGTGCGCGTCTCGTGAAGACGCTGAACCAGGGCGAGCGCTCCCCGATCCCCGTCGAGGACCAGGTCATCCAGATCTACGCCGCGACGAACGGCTACCTCGACCGCGTCTCCGTCGACCGCGCCGAGGAGTACCTCTCGCGGCTGATCGAGAACGCGCGCTCCGAGATCACCGGGACCCGCGAGAAGATCGCCTCGGGCGATTGGTCCGACGAGACGGTGGGCGAGGTCAAGACCTTCGTGGACAACTTCACGAAGAACGACTTCGGCTACGACCTCGACGAGGACGGCGAGCCCATCGAGCAGGGCGCCGCGGTCTGATGGCCTCCGTCCTCCGAAACCCCGGGAGCTGAGCCATGGCGCAGAGCGACGTCAAGGCCCGCATCGGGTCGGTCCAGAACATCCGCAAGATCACGCGGGCCATGGAGATGGTCTCGGCGTCGCGCCTGCGCAAGGCCGAGCAGCGTGCGTCGTCGCTGCGTCCCTACGCGGACGCGGTCCGTCGCATGACGAGCCAGGCCGCCGCGGCGGCCGGCTCCGGCGAGCTGCAGTCGCAGCCCGTCCTGCAGACGCACGAGCAGGAGAAGGTCGTCGGCCTCGTGCTGATCACCGCCGACCGTGGCCTGGCCGGCGCGTTCAACTCGCAGATCCTGCGCGCCGGGCTGACCCGCGCGCAGGAGCTCGAGGCGTCCGGCGAGGAGGTCCGCTACTACGTGACGGGCCGCCGCGGCGAGTCCGCCCTGAACTTCCGCAACAAGCCGATCGACGGCGCGTACACGGGGTTCACGGACGCACCGAACGCGTCCCACGCCCATCGCGTGGCCGAGGATCTGGTCGCGGCCTACGTCGACCAGAAGCTCGACCGCGTCGAGGTCATCTACAACGGCTACGTCTCGCCGCTGGTCCAGGAGGTCCGCCGCGAGACGCTGCTGCCCCTGGCCGCCGCGAACATCGTCGACGACAGCGGCGAGCACGACATCGCGCCGGCCGAGGAGTCCGACGGCCCGAAGGCGCTCGTCGAGTACGAGCCCGACCCGGCCGAGATCCTCGCGGAGCTCGTCCCCGAGTTCGTCGAGATCTCGCTCCTGCGCGCGATGCTCGAGTCCGCCGCGTCCGAGCACGGCGCGCGCATGACCGCCATGAGCAGCGCCTCGGACAACGCGGCCGACGTCATCGAGACGCTCACGCTCGCGATGAACCGCGCGCGTCAGGCGGACATCACGCAGGAAATCATGGAAGTCGTCGCGGGCGCGGAGGCACTGAACTGATGCCCGGCACCCACAACCAGTCGCAGTACCGCCCGTACCCGCACGAGAAGAGGATCTGATGGAAGCCGCAACTGTCACCACCACCGGGCGGATCGAGTCGGTCCAGGGCGTCGTCGTCGAGGCGTCGTTCCCGGCCGGTCACCTCCCCGCCCTGAACAACGCCGTCGAGTCCACGCTCCGCGACGGCACGCGCCTCGTCTTCGAGGTGCAGCAGCACCTCGGCGACGACCGCGTCCGCGCCGTGGCCATGGAGTCCACGGACGGCCTGGCGCGTGGCGTCGAGGTCCGCGACACGGGCGGCCCGATCAGCGTGCCCGTCGGCGACGTCACGCTCGGCCGCATCTTCAACGTCCTCGGCGAGACCATCGATGAGGGTGCCGAGCTCGCGCAGCACGAGACGTGGGGCATCCACCGCCCGGCGCCGAAGGTCGAGGACCTGACGCCGACCACGGAGATGTTCGAGACGGGCATCAAGGTCATCGACCTGCTCGCCCCGTACGCCAAGGGCGGCAAGATCGGCCTGTTCGGCGGCGCCGGCGTCGGCAAGACCGTCCTCATCCAGGAGCTCATCAACAACCTGGCGCAGGAGCACGGCGGTCTGTCCGCGTTCTGCGGCGTCGGCGAGCGCTCCCGCGAGGGCACCGACCTCTACCTGGAGATGCAGGAGTCGGGCGTCATCGACAAGACGATGCTCGTCTTCGGCCAGATGAACGAGCCCCCGGGAGCCCGCATGCGCGTGGCGCTCACGGGCCTGACGATGGCGGAGTACTTCCGTGAGCAGGGCGGCCAGGACGTGCTGCTCTTCATCGACAACATCTTCCGCTTCGTGCAGGCCGGCTCCGAGGTCTCGGCGCTGCTGGGCCGCATGCCGTCCCAGGTCGGCTACCAGCCGACGCTCGAGTCGGAGATGGGTCAGCTCCAGGAGCGGATCACGTCGACCCGTCAGGGCTCCGTCACGTCCGTGCAGGCCGTCTACGTGCCTGCCGACGACCTGACCGACCCGGCGCCGGCCTCGGTGTTCGCGCACCTGAACGCCACGACGTCGCTGTCCCGCTCGATCTCCGAGAAGGGCATCTACCCGGCCGTCGACCCGCTCGACTCGACGTCGACGATCCTGAAGCCCGAGGTCGTGGGCCAGGAGCACTACGACGTCGCCAACCGGGTCAAGGAGATCCTGCAGCGCTACAAGGAGCTGCAGGACATCATCGCCATCCTCGGCATCGACGAGCTCGGCGAGGAGGACAAGATCCTCGTGCAGCGCGCCCGCAAGGTCGAGCGCTTCCTGTCGCAGCCGTTCCACGTCGCCGAGCAGTTCACGGGTGCCCCGGGCCAGTACGTGCCGATCGCCGAGACGGTCCGCTCCTTCAAGGAGCTCATCGAGGGTCAGCACGACGACCTGCCCGAGTCCGCGTTCCTCCTCAAGGGCTCGATCGACGACGTCGTCGAGGCCGCCAAGAAGGGCTGATCGGCGTGGCCGTCCACACCCCGTTCCGCGCCGAGGTCCTGACCCCCACCGGCGAGCTCTTCGCCGGTGAGGTCCAGCAGGTCTCCACCCGCACGGTCGCGGGGGAGATCGGCATCCTCGCCAAGCACCAGCCCCTCCTCGGCCGTCTCGAGCCGGCGGAGCTCCGGTTGACCCTGCCGGACGACGGCGAGGTCAAGCGCTTCATCCAGACGGGCGGCTACCTCCAGGTCGCGCAGGACGGCAACGTCCTGCTGCTCGTGGACCACGCGTACCCGGTCGAGGAGTACGACCGGGCCGACGCCGAGGCCCAGCAGCGCGAGGCCGATGAGCGCCTCGAGAAGACGGAGCCCGGCACGGAGGCGCACCGCCTCGCCCGTGCCGGCAAGCGCCGCGCCGACGCGCTCGTGCGCCTCGGCGACACGCTCCAGAACCGCTAGTCGGTCCCGGCGCAGCGTCTCGCTGCGTCGGACCACGCGGTCCCGAACGACGAAGGGCCCGGATCTGCCGATCCGGGCCCTTCGTCGTTCCTGCGGTGCCGTGGTCGGGGGAGCGGTCTTCCGCGTCCCGCCCGGCGACGGCGGGGCCTAGAAGCCGCCGAGGTGGTTCCAGATCATCACCAGGAACATCCCGGCGAACGCGATCACGTTGGAGATCGCGAACAGCAGGGTGATCGGGCCGAGCTTGACCTGCTCGTCCTTGTGGGCGGGGTGATCGATGTTGCTCATGGTGCTGCCGCTCCGTCGGGGTCGATCCCGGCATCTTTGCACGCGGCGCCGACCCGCGACCCGCGTCGCGGCGGCGGCGTCCGTATCCTGGCCTCATGGACGAACGGCTGCTCACGGAGCGGCTGGTCGGGTACGACACCTCCCGCTCGGACGGCCTGCGGGCCGCAGGGGGGTTCGTCAAGGGCTGGCTCGAATCGCACGGGATCGACGCGCAGGAGCGCGACCACGACGGGCTGCCCGTGCTGCTGGCCAGCGTCGGGTCGACCGACCCCGCGGCGCCGACCGTGATCTTCCACGGGCACATCGACGTCGTCCCCGCCCACGAGGAGCAGTTCAGCCCCGAGCTCGACGGCGATCGGCTCTACGGCCGCGGCACGTACGACATGAAGGGCGGGCTGGCGGCGATGCTCTGCGCGCTGCGCGACTGCGCCACCGAGATCCGGGAGCAGGGCGCGGCCACGCCGATGTCTGCGGCCCGCGTGCAGCTCGTCGTCGTGCCGGACGAGGAGAGCGAGCAGGTCGACCGTCGCTCCACGGACGCGCTCGTCAAGGAGGGCGTGCTCACGGGCGACTTCGCGATCACCGGGGAGCCGACGGAGCTGCAGGTCGGCGTCCAGGCCAAGGGGGTGCTGGCGGCACGGCTGGCCGTTCACGGCGTCTCGGCCCACGGCTCCACGCCCTGGCTCGGCGACAACTCGATCCTGAAGGCGCTCGACGTCTTCCGGCGGATCGAGACGCTCCCGTTCTCGCGGCAGAGCAGCGACCTCTACGACCGTCCGTCGATCAACCTCTCCCGCATCGACGGGGGAGAGGCGTTCAACATGGTCCCCGACCGCTGCGAGATCACGATCGACATCCGCTTCGTGCCCGGCCAGGACCCGCAGGAGATCCTCCGGCAGATCCGCGCGATCCCCGACGTCGAGGTGCTCCGTGTGCTGGAGCGGGCCCCGGCGATCGTCTCGCGCCGCAACCCGTTCGTGGTCGCCCTGCGTGACGCGGTCGGGCGCACGGGGGAGGGCGCCGGCATGGCGATCGGCCGCGACGGCGCCTCCGACGCCTTCGCGTTCCTCGAGGCCGGCATCCCGGCGGTCGAGTTCGGTCCCTCGGGCAACGGGCACCACGGCCCGGAGGAGTGGGTCTCGGTGGCCTCGCTGGCCCGCTACCGGCGCGCGCTCGTGGAGTTCGTGCGCGCCGTCCCGGCCGCCGCCGCGGCCGCGCGGGCCGACTCCGGGGTCGCCTGAGCCGGGGCCGCCTGGCCGTCCCGGCGCTGCCGGGCGGCGAGCGTTCCGGCTGCGGGCGGCCCGGCGGGCGCGCGGTGTAGCCTCACGGGTCTATGTCCGCAGAGCGTGAGCCCATCGGCGTCATCGGCACCGGGTACGTCGGCCTGGTGACGGCCGCCGGATTTGCCGAACTCGGCAGCGACGTCGTGTGCGTCGACATCGACGCCGAGAAGATCGCGCGGCTCGAGCGCGGCGAGATCCCGATCTACGAGCCGGGCCTGAAGGAGCTCGTCGAGAAGAACCGGTCACGCCTGACCTTCACGACGGACATCTCCGTCGCGCTCGAGCGTGCCCGGCTGCTGTTCGTGGCCGTCGGCACCCCGCCGACCTACTCGGGCGACGCCGACCTCTCCGCCGTCCATGCCGTGGTCGGCGCGATGCCGGCGTCGGACTCGCACGCCCTGATCATGAAGTCGACCGTCCCGGTCGGCACGGGCAAGGTCATCAAGCGCGTGTTCGAGGAGCAGGGCAAGGGCGGGTTCCGCTACGTCTCCTGCCCCGAGTTCCTCAAGGAGGGCACGGCGGTCGCCGACTTCCTGCGTCCCGACCGCGTGGTCGTCGGCGATGACGGCGACTGGGCCGGCGACGCCGTCGTCGACCTCTACCGCCCGCTGCTCAACAGCGAGCACGGCGGCCAAGGCCCCGCGGCCCCGCTCGGCGCGCTCGTCCGCACGGACATCGCGTCGGCCGAGATGGTGAAGCTCGCCTCCAACGCGTTCCTCGCCACGAAGATCTCGTTCATCAACGAGATCGCCAACGTCTGCGAGGAGACGGGCGCCGACGTCCTCGAGGTCGCCAAGGGCATGGGCCTCGACGAGCGCATCGGCCCGAAGTTCCTCAAGGCCGGCATCGGCTTCGGCGGCTCCTGCTTCCCCAAGGACGTCACGGCCCTCAAGCAGCTCGCCGGCAACACGGGCTACCACTTCCAGCTGCTCAACGCGGTCGTCGAGGTCAACGAGCTGCAGAAGCGCCGCGTCATCGGCAAGCTCGAGAAGCACCTCGGCACGCTCGTCGGCAAGCGCATCGCGCTCCTCGGCCTCGCGTTCAAGCCGAACACGGACGACATGCGCGAGGCGTCCTCGCTCGTGCTCGCCGCGCGCCTGCAGGCCGCCGGTGCGACCGTCGTCGCGCACGATCCGATCTCCGCCGACGTCGCCCGCCCGATGCTGCGCGGCGTCGACTTCGCCGACGATCCGATCTCGGCCGTGCGCGGCGCCGACGCCGTCGTCCTCGTGACGGAGTGGCAGGAGTTCCGCGACCTCGACCTCGTGCAGGTGCGTGAGGCGATGGCCGGCGACGTGCTCGTCGACGGGCGCAACGCGCTCGACGGCGAGGCCGCCGTCGCCGCCGGCCTGCGGTACGAGGGCATGGGCCGCCCCGCGCCGCAGCCTGCACCCGCCAAGTCCCACGCGTAGGTCCGCGACCGTGCAGGCCGTCATCCTGGTCGGGGGGCAGGGCACGCGCCTGCGCCCCCTGACGACCAACCGCCCCAAGCCGATCGTTCCGCTGGTCGACCGGCCGTTCATGGCCTACATGCTCGAGTGGGTGGCCTCGCACGGCATCACCGACGTCGTCATGTGCTGCGGGTTCCTCGCCGACTCCATGGTGCAGGAGCTCGGCGACGGCTCCCGCTGGGGCGTGAACATCACCTGGGTGCAGGAGCCCGAGCCCCGCGGCACCGCCGGCGCGCTCAAGGTCGCCGAGGAGCACCTCGACGGCCGGTTCCTCATGCTGAACGGCGACGTCCTCACCGACCTCGACCTGACCGCGCAGATCGCGCAGCACGAGGCCACCGGGGCGACGGGCACGCTCGCGCTCGTCCCCGTCGAGGACCCGACCGCCTACGGCCTGGTCCGCCTGCACCCCGACAACCGCGTCGACGAGTTCCTCGAGAAGCCCGACCCGGACGAGATCGACACGGACCTCATCTCCGCCGGCGCCTACGTGCTCGAGCGCTCCGTGCTCGACATGATCCCGGCCGATCGCATGGTCTCCATCGAGCGCGAGGTCTGGCCCCGGCTCGTCGAGGACGGCCTCTACGGCTGCGTCCACCGGGGGCGCTACTGGATGGACATCGGCACGCCGCAGCGCTATCTCGAGGGCACGGAGGACATCCTCGCGGGCCGCGTGCGCACCCGCGTGACGGAGCGCCTGGCGCACGGCGCCGTCGACCCGTCCGCCACCGTCGCCGACGGGGTCGCGATCGCGGACGCCGTGCTCGTGGAGGCAGGCGCCACGATCGGCGCGCGCTCCACCATCGGCACGGGCTCCGTCGTGGGCCGCGACGTCACGATCGGCGAGGACGTGATCCTCGAGCACGCGGTCGTCCTGGAGGGCGCGACGGTCGCTGCCGGCGCCCGTCTGCGCGACTGCGTCGTGGGCGCGGGGGCGGTCATCGAGGGCCACGTGCACCTCAGCGAGTACGCGATGGTGGGCGACGGCGCTACGGTCGGGGAACACAACGCGCTCGCCCGCGGCGCCCGGGTCACCCCCGGCGCGGTGCTCCCGCCGGGCGCCCTGCGGTTCTGAGCACGCCTTCCAAAGCCCCCACAAGGGAGATCCCCATGACCCAGACCACCGACCTCGACGTCGCTGCCGTCTCCGCCGTCGACCCGACGGGCCAGGTCGCCGACACGCTCGCCCTCGGCGATCACCTCCGCGACGCGATGTGGAAGGCCGAGTCAGCCGGGCTCGGCGAGTGGGACAGCCGCGGCGGCCTCGTCGTCGCGGGCATGGGCGGCTCCGCGATCGGCGGGATCCTCGCGCGCGCCGCCCTGGGCGACCAGGCCGGCCGCCCGATCATCTCGACGAAGGGCTACGAGCTCCCGTCGTGGACGACGGACGACACCACCGTCCTCTGCGCGAGCTACAGCGGCGACACCGAGGAGACGCTCGCGTGCTTCGAGGCCGCCGGCGTGATCGGCGCCCGGCGCGTCGTCGTCACCTCGGGCGGCGCCCTGGGCCGGCTGGCCCGGGAGGAGGGTGTGCCGGTGATCCCCGTCGCCGGGGGGCTGCAGCCCCGCGCCGCCGTCGGCTACATGCTCGTCGCCGTCCTCGAGACCGCCGCCGCCTGTGGGGCCGGCCCGTCGCTGCGCGCCGAGCTCGACGTGGCCGCGGACGCGCTGGACACCCTGGCCGGCGAGTGGGGCCCGGGCGGTCCCGACGACGGCGACGCGAAGACGCTCGCCCGCGCCCTGCACGGCACGATCCCGGTCTTCACCGGCATGGGCCTCACGACGCCCGTGGCGTACCGCTGGAAGTGCCAGGTCAACGAGAACGCGCAGTCCCCCGCCTTCTGGAGCGAGCTCCCGGAGATGGACCACAACGAGATCGTGGGCTGGGGCTCCGCGGCGTCGATCGGCCCGCTCTCCCTCGTGCTGCTCGAGGACTGCGACGCCCATCCGCGTCTCGTCCGTCGCGCCGAGCTGACCGCCGACCTGGTCCGCGACCAGGCCGCCGGCGTGCATCGCATCCAGTCGCGCGGCTCGACCGCCGTGGAGCGCGTGCTGTCGCTGGTGCTGCTCGGCGACCTCGTCTCCCTGTACCTCGCGGTGCTGTCCGGCACCGACCCCGAGCCGGTCGAGGTCATCGACCAGCTCAAGGTGCGCCTCAGCGCCGACGACTGAGCCGGCGCGGGGTACCCGTTCGGGGGGCCCGGCAACCGCCGGGCCCCCCGGGCGTCCAGCCCCGCCGCCCCGGGCCGTGGTGCGGACCACGGCGGCTTCGGGGCGTGCGGTAGCGTTGCCCGCGTGCTGCCCGCCATGGTCCTCGCCGCCGGCCTCGGAACCCGACTCCGGCCCCTCACCTTCGAGCTCCCCAAGCCGATGGTCCCGCTGCTGGATCGGCCCGCCATGGCCCATACGCTCGACCTGCTGCACCGGCACGGGATCGACCGCATCGTCGCCAACCTCCACTACTTCCCGGACACGATCCGCGACTACTTCGGCGACGAGCTGACGTACCTGCAGGAGGAGGAGCTGCTCGGCACGGCCGGCGGCGTCCGCAACGCGAAGGACTTCTTCGGCGACGAGCCGTTCCTCGTGATCTCCGGCGACGCACTCACCGACCTCGACGTCACGAAGCTCGTCGAGCGCCACAAGACCGCCGGCGGGGTCGCGACGCTCTGCGTCAAGAAGGTCACCGAGACCAGCGAGTACGGGGTCGTCCTGCACGACGCCGAGGGCCGCATCACGGGCTTCCAGGAGAAGCCGGACCCGGACGAGGCGCTGTCCGACCTGGCCAACTGCGGCATCTACGTCTTCTCGCCCGAGATCTTCGACTACTTCCCGGACACGGACTTCGTCGACTGGGCGAACGACGTCTTCCCGAAGCTTCTCGAGAACGACGTGCCGTTCCACATCCACGAGATGGACGAGTACTGGAACGACGTCGGCGCGCTGGACGAGCTGCGCAACGGCACCTTCGACGCCCTGAGCGGCAAGCTGCACCTCGAGGCGCTGCCCGGGGCCGGCCCCGAGGCGATCGTCGTCGGCGAGGGCTCCTCGCTCGACGCGGCCGAGCTCGTGGAGGGCCCCGTGTGGGTCGGCCGCAACGTGCAGGTGGGCTCGGGCGTCCGCCTGCAGGGCCCGCTCGTCCTGGGCGACAACGTCGTCGTGGGGGAGGGCGCCGCGATCAAGCGCTCCATCGTCCTGCCCGGCACCGTGATCCAGGACAAGACGATCCTCATCGAGGCCATCACCGGCCAGACCGGCATCGTCGCCGCCCTGCGCCCGCGCGCCGAGAGCCGCACGGGCGCCTGAGGCGCCGGAGCGGGGCCCGTCCCGGCCCCGCTCAGATCCGCATCGCGGCGGTGTCGGCCGCGATGCGGGCCTCCTCCTCCGCGCGACGTTCCTCGGCCTCACGGCGGTCCATGAGTCGCTCCTCGCGCTGCGCCTGCAGCTCCGCCTCGCGCAGGCCGCGGATGAAGAGGACGAAGAACGCCACGCCCATGATCAGGACCTGCTCCGTCGCCATGAGCGCGCCGGCCATCATCTGGTCCGTGGTCGGGGCGAGCCCGAACCAGGCCGGCTGGTCCTCGTAGAAGCTGTAGAGCGCCTTCGGCGCGAACGTCAGCGCCATGCCCAGCAGGCCGACGGTGACCTTCGTGACGCCCATGTAGGCCATGGGCCCCATCGCCGTCATGCGGTCGCGCGACGGGATCGGACGCAGCAGGTGCCACCAGTAGAGGAACCCGATGCCGGTGAAGGTCATGTGCTCGAACAGGTGGACGGTGTCGTAGCGGCTGGCGGCGTTGTAGAGCGCCGGGACGTGCCAGACGTACATGCCCACCGTGTAGGCGACCAGGCCGAACCACGGCTTGGCGAGAAAGCCGATCCGCTGCTCGATCCACTGCACCCGTCGCGTGATCGGGCGCATCAGCACGCGGTTGAGCCCGAACAGGAGCAGCAGCGGGAACACGTCCAGCAGCAGCAGGTGCTGGACCATGTGGAAGACGAAGAGGTGGTCGCCGAGCCCGTCGATCGGGTTGCCCTGCGCGATCACCAGGACGAGGCCGCCCGACACGTAGGAGAGCAGCCGCCAGACTGGCGCGTGCGCCTTGTCGGGCGAGCGGCGGACGGTGATCCAACGACGGATGTAGACCGTCCAGAGGATCACCGCGAGGATCAGCGGCGGGAGCTCGGGGCCCCACGAGATCGGCGGCGTCACGACACCGGATTGTTCCACTCCGCCCCTGGTTGCGCCCCACCCCTCGGCGGGACCATCGAGCGGTGCCGCGGATGCTCGACCTGCTCGCCGCGGCGGTCGCCCCCGACCGCTGCCTGCACTGCCGTGCCGCGGCGCGCCTCGGCGCGCCGCTGTGCGACGCGTGCCGGCGGGCGCTGCCGTGGCTGGGCACGGACGGCTGCCTCCGTTGCGGGCTGCCCCGCGCCTGCCTCCGGAGGCGGTGCCCGGCCCGTGGGGCCGCGTTCTCGGGCGCGTGGGCGCCCCTGGCCTACGAGGGGCCGGCCCGGGCGCTCGCACTCGCCGCGAAGGAGCATGCGGCCCGGCGCGTCGCCCCGTGGCTGGCCGCGGCGATGACGGCCCGGGCGCCCGCGGCGCTGCTCGCCGGCACGGAGGCGGTGGTGCCGGTGCCCCCGGATCCCGCACGGCTGCGGCGGCGCGGCGAGGACCACGCCGGTCTGCTCGGCGCCCACGTGGCCCGGGCCGTCGGGCTGCCGTGCCTGCCGCTCCTGGCCCGGGCGCGCAGCGCGCCCGCCCAACACGCCCAGGATCGTGCCGGACGCCGACGGCTCGCGGCCCCCGACGTGCTGGCCCCGCCACCGGCCACCGTGCTCCTGGTCGACGACGTGCACACGACCGGGGCGACGCTCGGCGCCGCCGCCGGTGCGTTGCGGGCCGCGGGGGCGCGTCGGGTCGTGGCGCTGACCGCCCTGCGGACCCTCCGATGAGCGTTCCCGCGCGGAGGGGCTACCCTCGGGCGCAGCGATGAAGCAACAGCTGCGCCCCCTCTTCGACCGCGTCGTCATCAAGGAGCTCGAGCCCGACCGCGTCCGTCAGTCCGGGCTGCTCGTCCCGCCGGGCACCCACGAGCCCCCGCCGCAGCACGGCATCGTGCTCCAGGTGGGGCCGGGGCTGGACTGGTGGCAGCAGGCGGGCGTGCGGATGCCGGTGCAGCCGGGCGACCACGTCGTCTTCCCCGCGTCGGCGGGCACGTGGATCGACGTGGAGGAGGAGCGACTGCTCGTCTGCCGCGTCGGCGAGCTGCTCGGCGCGCTCGAGCCGCTCGACGAGACCCCGGGCATCCGCGAGCTGCCCGGCGCCGAGCAGGATTGACGGCGAAGCGGTGCCGGCGGGGCGCCGGCGTCCGCCGCCTCATCCGAAGGTCCACATGATCGTGGTGGCCCGAAAAGGGGCCGTTCGGCGTTCCGGAGCGTGCTCTTCGGATTCGTCGCTCCGGGCTCTGAGTCCCGTTCCCGGGTGTCTCACGCGGATCCCGGAGAGCGTCGGGGCGCCTACCACGCGGGGCCTCCGGAGTCCAGGTCCGATGGTCCATACCAGGATTGGAAACGCAATGTCGACTGCCCCTTGCGTTCTGCCTGTGCGTGCTGTTACCGTCGCGTTACCGCTGGATTCCAACCCCAAAAAGGAGCGCCATGCGGATCGAAGTGAAGGGTCGCAACTACCCGGTCACTGAGGAGGTGCGCGAGTGCATCGAGCGCCGCTTCCGAAAGGTCGATGCCCAGGTCTCGGAACTCGCCGAGCTGGAGATCGAGCTGTCGGAGGCACGGAACCCGGCGATCGCCGAGCCGTTCCGGGCCACCGCCACGTTGCGCCTGAAGGGCGTGACCCTCAGGTCGGATGACGCCAGTCGCGACATGATGCACGCGATCCACCTCATGGAGCAGGAACTCTCGCGGCAGGTCAAGCGCCACCGCGTGCAGCGGCGCCACCGGCGCGACGCGCGTCACACGGTCCAGGCGCAGCGCATGCGCGCCGCCGAAGGTCCGAGCGCCTCCGCCTGACCCCTCTTCCCGCAGGCCGCACCGGCGCGCGTCCCCTCGACGCGCGCCGGGCAGCGCCCTGCGAGCCGCGCCTGCGTGCGGCGTCACGAGCCTCCGGCCCCGTCACCGATCGGTGAACCGTCGCGGGACGTGACCAGCTGACGGAACCCCGCTGGTACGCTCGGGTGTATGGGACTTCTTTCTCGCGCGCTGAGCATCGGCGAGGGCAAGCTGCTGCGCGAGTACGAGCGTCGCGTGGAGCGCATCAGCGCCTTCGAGCCGGAGCTCGAGCTCGCCTCGGACGCCGAGCTGCTCGACCGCTTCACCGGACTCCGCGAGGAGTCGCGCAACGGCCGCAGCCTCGACGACCTGCTGCCGGAGACGTTCGCGGTCGTGCGCGAGCAGTCCAAGCGCACGCTCGGCATGCGCCACTTCGACGTCCAGCTCATCGGCGGACAGGTCCTCCACGGAGGCTCGATCGCCGAGATGCGTACGGGCGAGGGCAAGACGCTGACCGCCACGCTCGCGGTCGCGCTGAACGCCCTGCCCGGCCACGGCGTCCACCTCGTCACCGTCAACGACTACCTCGCGGCGCGCGACGCCGAGTGGATGGGCCGGCTCTACCGCGCCCTCGGTCTGTCCATCGGCGTCCTGCAGAACCAGCAGGCGTACGAGGACAAGCGCGCCGCCTACGCCTCCGACATCACCTACGGCACGAACTCCGAGTTCGGCTTCGACTACCTGCGCGACAACATGGCGCAGTCCCTCGAGGAGAAGGTGCAGCACGGGGGACGCATCGGCGAGGACGGCCGTCCGGTCGCGATGCACAACTTCGCGATCGTCGACGAGGTCGACAACATCCTCATCGACGAGGCGCGCACGCCGCTGATCATCTCGGGCGCCCCGGAGAAGGCGGCCGACCTCTACATCACGTTCGCGAAGATGGCGAAGACGATGACCACGGGCAAGAAGCCCGAGGGCATGGATCCGAAGACGAAGAAGGAGTTCGTCGCGGACTACGACTTCGAGTTCGACGAGAAGCACAAGACCGTCGCGGTGACGGAGCAGGGTGTCGAGAAGGCCGAGCGGTTCCTCGGCATCGACCACCTCTACCGCGCCGAGAACGGGCACCTCGTCAACCACCTGCACCAGTCGCTGAAGGCCGAGGCCCTCTACAAGCGCGACAAGGACTACGCCGTCATCGACGGCGAGGTCGCGATCATCGACGAGCACACGGGGCGCATCCTCGAGGGTCGTCGCTGGTCCGAGGGCCTGCACCAGGCCGTCGAGGCGAAGGAGGGCGTGGCGGTCCAGGAGGAGAACCAGACGCTCGCCACCGTCACCCTCCAGAACTACTTCCGGATGTACAAGAAGCTCGGCGGCATGACCGGCACGGCCATGACCGAGGCCACCGAGTTCCAGAAGATCTACAAGCTCGGCGTCGTCCCCGTCCCGACGAACCAGCCCGTCCTGCGCCTCGACCGCAACGACGACGTCTACAAGACGAAGGACGGCAAGTGGGCCGCCGTGACCCGCGAGGTCGTCGAGCGCAACGCGAAGCAGCAGCCCGTGCTCGTCGGCACCGTGTCCGTCGAGGTCTCCGAGCTGCTCTCGAGCCTGTTCACGAAGGCCGGCATCAAGCACACGGTGCTGAACGCCAAGCCGGAGTTCGCGGCGATCGAGGGCGAGACGGTGGCCGAGGCCGGGCGCCCGGGCGCGGTCACGATCGCGACGAACATGGCCGGCCGTGGCGTCGACATCAAGCTCGGCGGCGACCCGGAGCACCTGCTGCGCAAGCGCCTGCGTCAGGAGGGGCTCACCCCCGGCGACGAGGGGTACGACGAGCGCTTCGCCGAGGGCCTCGACGCCATCAAGGAGCAGTGCGCCCGCGACCGCGAGATCGTGGTCGAGGCCGGCGGCCTCTTCATCTGCGGCACGGAGCGCCACGAGTCGCGCCGCATCGACAACCAGCTCCGCGGCCGCGCCGGCCGTCAGGGCGACCCGGGCGAGTCGCGGTTCTTCCTCTCCGCCCAGGACGACCTCGTCCGCATCTTCGCCGGCGACCGGATCTACAAGATCCTCGACCGCTTCCAGGCGGTCGACGACGATGGCAACGAGCTGCCGATCTCGGCGGGCATGCTCACGAAGCAGATCGAGAAGGCGCAGCGCACGGTCGAGGAGCGCAACTTCCTCGTCCGCAAGCGCGTCCTGGAGTACGACGACGTCATCAACGAGCAGCGCCGCGTCGTCTACGCCTACCGGGACCAGATCCTCGAGGGCCGTGACATGAGCACGGACGCCCAGGAGGAGCTCGGCAACGTCATCCAGCGGGCGATGGACGAGTACCTGCCCGCCGCGGACTTCGAGCTCTGGGACACCGACGCGCTGTTCAACGCGCTCCAGGCGATCTGGCCGGTCTCGCTCGACCGCGACGAGTTCGACCCGGACCGCACGGACCGCGACGAGCTGCTCCGCCAGCTGCACGAGGACGCGGTGGCGTCCTACGGCCGCCGCGAGGAGGAGCTCGGCGAGGAGCTCATGCGCCAGGTCGAGCGCTACCTGCTGCTGTCGATCATCGACCAGCGCTGGCGCGAGCACCTCTACGACATGGACTACCTGCGCGAGGGCATCCACCTGCGCGGCTACGCCCAGATCGAGCCGATCGTCGCGTACAAGAACGAGGCCTACGACCTCTTCCAGGACCTGATGGCGTCGATCTGGACGGACTTCGCCCAGATGGTCTTCAACGTCGAGGTCGAGGTCGAGGACCCGATGCCGGATCCCGCGGCCGCGTCGGCGAACCCGCAGAACCTGAACTACTCCGGCGGCACCGGCGGTCTGCCGACCTCGCTCGAGCAGGTCGCCGCGGGCGACGTCGACGCCGCGGCGCTGGCGGCCTACGACAACCCGGACGGCGACGAGTCGCCGCTGCCGCCGGCCGTCCAGCAGCGCGTTCTGGCGGGCCACGACCAGCTCGGTCGCAACGACCTCTGCTGGTGCGGCTCGGGCCGCAAGTACAAGAAGTGCCACGGCGCGAACGTCTGAGCTGACCCGCCCCACGGCCGCGCCGCTCCCGGCTGGGGGTGGCGGGGCGGGACGGGGCAAACGTCCGCGACGGTCGTATCCTCACTCTCAGATGCCGTCGCTCCGGACCCCGAGTCCCCCGCTGAGCTCCGGCGGGGTCATGCTCCGCGCCCTGCGGGGACCCGACGTCCCCGCCATCACCGAGGCCTGCCAGGACCCGGACATCCAGCGCTGGACCCGGGTGCCCATGCCGTACCGGGAGTCGGACGCCCGCGGGTGGATCGCCGCGATGCGCTCCCGCGAGAACGCGGGGGAGGCGCTCGAGATGGCGATCGCCGACGCAGACTCGGGCCTCCTGATCGGCGCGATCGGCGTCGTGCAGCTCAACTGGCGCCACCGCTGGGGCGAGATCGGGTTCTGGGTCACGCCCGAGGTCCGCGGTGCCGGCGTCGCGACCACCGCCCTGCGGATGCTCTCCCGTTGGGTCCTGGGGCCCTTGGGTCTCGAGCGTGCCGAGCTGCGGATCTGGGAGGGCAACGCCGCGGCCCGGATGGCGGCGGAGAAGACGGGCTTCGTGCACGAAGGCACGCTGCGTGGGGCGGTCATCGACCGCATGGGCGGGGAGCACCGGCGCGACGTCGATGTCTACGGGCTCCTGCGGGTCGACGTGGCGGCGGAGCGCGCGCCTGAGCGTCGTGCCGAGCTGGGCGGCGGGCGCGTGCCCACCGGCCTGGTTCGGGATCGCCGCTGACCGTCCCCTGCTAGCGTCGGAGGACGAATGGCCGTCCCCGAATCCGCCCCCGAACGCACCGCGACCGCCCGCCGGCGCTTCGTCGACCTCGAGCCGCACCTGCGCCCCACGGACCTGCGCGCCCGTGTGGCCGAGCTCGAGGAGGAGATGGCGGAATCCGGGTTCTGGGACGACCAGGATCACGCCACGAAGGTCAACTCGGAGTACTCCCGGGCGACCGCCAAGCTCGCGGTCCACGACGGCCTCGCGCAGGACCTCGACGACCTCGGCGAGATGCTCGAGATGGCCGAGGACGACGACGACCTCGGCGCCGAGCTCGTCGAGCAGCTCGCGTCCGTCGAGAAGCGCCTCGACGGCCTGGAGGAGGAGCGGCTCTTCACCGGCGACTACGACGCGGGCGACGCGCTCGTGACCATCAACGCCGGCGCGGGCGGCACGGACGCCCAGGACTGGGCCGAGATGGTGCTCCGCATGGAGATGAAGTGGGCCGAGAGCCGCGGCTTCAAGGTCGATCTGCTCGAGGCGTCCGCGGGCGAGCAGGCCGGCATCAAGTCGGCGACGTTCCGGGCGGTCGGCGACCACGCCTACGGGCTCTTCGGCGCGGAGCGCGGCGTGCACCGCCTCGTGCGCATCTCGCCCTTCGACTCGCAGGGCCGCCGCCAGACCGCCTTCGCGGGCCTGGAGGTCGCCCCGGTCGTCGACGAGGTCGGCGACATCGAGATCCGCGACGACGAGCTGCGCGTCGACACCTACCGCGCGTCCGGTGCCGGCGGCCAGCACGTCAACAAGACGGACTCGGCGGTGCGTCTGACCCACCTGCCGACCGGGATCGTCGTGGCCTGCCAGCAGGAGCGCTCGCAGACCGCGAACAAGGTCATGGCGATGAAGATGCTCTACGGCAAGATCGTGGAGCAGGCCGAGCGCGAGCGGGCCGAGGAGATCGCCAAGGAGAAGGGCGAGTCGCAGGACGTCGGCTGGGGCTCCCAGATCCGCTCCTACGTCCTCAACCCGTACACGATGGTCAAGGACCTCCGGACGGGCGTGGAAACGGGCAACGTCCAGCTCGTTCTCGATGGCGCCCTGGACGACTTCGTCCGCGCCTGGCTGCTGCAGCAGGCGGGCCAGAGCGAAGCCGCACCGGCGGAGTAGCGCGGGCCGCCCGGGCCCGGTGGGCGGCGTCGGCGCGCCCGTGCGCGGCGGCGCCGAGCGCCGGCCGGCCGAGCGGGTCGCGAACGCCCGCCGGTTATCGGCTGGCCAGCCAGCCAGGAGCCGAGTAGGATGTGGCGCCTCCTACGCCGCGCGGACGCGTGGCGTGGCCGATCCCGACCCCGGAGCCTCCCGATGCCCATCGACTTCACCCTCACCGACGAGCAGCAGGCCTATCGCGACGCGCTGCGCGACACGTTCGCCCGCGAGGTCGGCTCGGCGGAGCAGCGCGAGCGTCTGACGGAGGGGCACACGGTGCACCACAGCCCCGAGCTCGCGGCGAAGCTGGGCGCGTCCGGGCTGCTCGGGCCGAGCATCGCCGAGGAGCACGGGGGCGGGGGCGCCGGGGTCGTGGAGGAGATGATCCTGCTCGAGGAGCAGATGCGGGCGCTTGCGCCGATCGGCGCCTACCCCGTCTCGCTCATCGTCGCCGGGGCGGTGCAGAAGTTCGGCACCCCGGAGCAGAAGGAGCTCGTGCTGGGGAACATCGCGGCGGGCGGCGTCGAGGCGATCGCGATGTCCGAGCCCGAGGCCGGCTCCGACGTGGCCGCGCTGTCGACGACGGCCAAGCGCGTCGACGGCGGCTGGGTCCTCAACGGCGTGAAGGTCTGGATCTCGAACGCGCACATCGCCGACCGCATCCTCATCGTCTGCCGCGACGCGGAGGTCGACGCGGATCCCGCCACGAAGAAGCACGAGGGCCTCTGCATGATCTGGGTGGACCCGAAGGCCCAGGGCGTCCGCGTCGACGGCATCGAGACCATCGGCGGCTACCGCGAGGTCAACTACGTCTACCTCGACGACGTGTTCGCCCCCGACGACGCGCTCCTCGGCCAGGCGGGCGCCGGCTGGATGCAGCTCATGGCGGGCCTGAACACCGAGCGGCTGATCATCGCGGCGCTCGCGCTCGGTCAGGCGGAGCAGGCGCTGGGGGAGGCCCTCCAGTACGCGAAGGACCGCAAGCAGTTCGGCCGGTCGATCGGGTCCTTCCAGGTGCAGCAGCACCGGCTCGTCGACATGGCGACCGAGGTGGAGCTGGCCCGCCTGCTCGTCTACAAGGTCGCCGCGGACGTCGACCGCGACCCGACCGCGCTCTTCCCGCGCGAGGCCTCGATGGCCAAGGTCTACGCCACGGAGACGGCCGAGCGGGTCGTCAACCGCGCGTTCAAGATCCACGGCGGCTACGGCTACGCCAAGGAGTACGCGATCTCGGGCCAGCTCGCGCACTCGCTGGTCGCCACGACGTTCGGCGGCACGAACGATATCCAGCGCAACATCATCGCCAAGGTCATGGGGCTGTAGGGGCCGCCGCCGCGCGCGGGAACGCCCCGGCCGTCGGCAGCCCCCACCGGCGGCTGCATCTCCGACCCCGTCCGCCGCACGCGCGGTCCGCATCACGGGTGAGGGCGGGGCCGCACGGGGGCGGGGCCTATCCTCCCTCGGGATGTCGCCGACCGACCGCTCCGCCGCGCTGCACGACCTCGTCGCCCGGGCCCTCGCCGAGGATCTCGGTGACGGCGACGTGACCGCGCAGGCCACCGTCCCGGAGGACCTGCAGGGACGCGCGACCGTCACGCAGAAGGCGCCCGGCGTGCTCGCCGGCCTCGAGGCGTTCGCGGTCGTCGCCGCCGCGGTCGACCCGGCGCTGCGGGTCGAGCTGGCGGCCGAGGAGGGCGTGTGGCGCGAGGGCGGCCCGGTCGCCGCGCTCGACGGGTCGGCGCGCTCCATCCTCGCCGCGGAACGCACGGCGCTGAACATCGCGGGCCGGCTCTCGGGCGTCGCGACGATGACCCGCCGCTACGTCGACGCGGTCGCCGGGACGAACGCCACGATCCTCGACACCCGCAAGACCACGCCGGGCATGCGGCTGCTCGAGAAGGCCGCGGTGCTGGCCGGGGGCGGGGCGAACCACCGGATCGGGCTCTTCGACGAGATCCTGATCAAGGAGAACCACGCCGCGATGGCCGGCGGCGTCGGCCCCGCGGTCCGGGCCGCCCACGCGCACCGCCCGGACCTGCCGCTCGTGATCGAGGTCCAGGACCTCGCCGAGCTGCGGACCGCGCTCGATACGGGCCTCGAGCTCGGGATCCCGGACTACCGGATCCTGCTCGACAACATGCCCCCCGAGGACATGCGCGAGGCCGTCGCGCTCTCCGCCGGACGCGTCGCCCTCGAGGCCTCGGGCAACGTCTCGCTGGGGACCGTCGGGGGCATCGCCGCGACCGGCGTAGACTTCATATCGGCCGGTGCGCTGACCCATTCGGCGCCCGTGCTGGACCTGTCGTTGATCCTGGAGCCCCGCTCGTGACCATCCAGCTGCCCATGGCCGACGACCCCGTTCGTGCCGGCGTCCCGGCGATCCCCGCCGACGAGCTGCAGGCCCTCCGCGAGGAGATCCGCGCGCTCGCCGCGGAGAAGAACGCGGTCATCCTGGCGCACAACTACCAGCTGCCCGAGGTCCAGGACGTCGCCGACGTCGTGGGCGACAGCCTCGGCCTGTCCATCGAGGCCGCGAAGACCGACGCGCAGACCATCGTGTTCTGCGGCGTGCACTTCATGGCCGAGTCCGCCTCCGTGCTGTCGCCGGAGAAGACCGTCCTGATCCCGGACGTCGACGCCGGCTGCTCCCTGGCCGACTCCATCACGCCCCAGCAGCTCAAGGCGTGGCAGGAGCAGCACCCCGGCGCCATCACCGTCATGTACGTGAACACGACGGCCGAGGTCAAGGCGCTCACGGACTACTGCGTCACGTCGAGCAACGCCGTGCCCGTCGTGGAGCGGATCTACCGCGACCACGGCCCCGACACCGAGATCCTCTTCGGGCCTGACATGTTCCTCGGGTCCTTCGTGGCCAAGCAGGTCGACCACCAGCCCGGCAAGTTCCACGTCTGGGACGGCGAGTGCCACGTGCACGCCGGCATCCGCCCGGCCGACATCGACCGCGTCCGCGGCGAGCACCCCGACGCGGACTTCCTGATCCACCCCGAGTGCGGCTGCTCGACGCAGGCCATGGAGTACGTCGCCTCGGGCGACATCGACTCCTCCGGCGTCCACATGCTCTCGACGGGCGGCATGCTCGACTTCGCCGTCGCGGAGGCCGCGAAGCCGGTCCCCGCGTCCGGCCGCCGCACGGCGATCGTGGCGACGGAGACCGGGATGCTGCACCCGCTGCGGATGGCCGCCCCCGACGTCGACTTCGTGCCGGCCAACGTGGACGCCGCCTGCGGCTACATGAAGATGATCACGCTGCACAAGCTCCGGGACTGCCTGCGGGACGGCACCGGCGTGGTCAAGGTCCCGGACGAGATCGCCAAGCGCGCCCAGCTGCCGATCGAGCGCATGATCCAGGTCGGCCGGGACGCCAACGCCCCGCTCGGCGGCGAGTAACCCGGAAGGCGGCCCGCCCCGAGACGCTCGGGGCGGGGCCCGCACCCCCTGCGGGTGCCCCGAGCCCGGACGAGGTCCTCCGCGGCCCGCCCCGAGACGCTCGGGGCGGGGCCCGCACCCCCTCTACTGCCAGTTCGAGAAGTCGGACTCCGTCTGCGGGCCGACGCAGGCGACGGAGGCGACGTCCGGATCGATCCGCTTGGCGACCTCGCGGACGTCGTCCAGGGTGACCTGGTCGAGCTGGGCGATCGCCGTGTCCGGATCGAAGCCCTCGCCGTAGAGGATGGACTGGCTCGCGGCGTGGCGGGCGACGGCGCCGCTGTTCTCGAACGCGAGGACGAGGCGGCCGGCGGTGTAGGCGCGGGCGCGGTCGACTTCCTCCGCCGTCGGGCCGTCGTCGTGCAGCTCGCGGACGATCTCGCGCATCCGGGAGTACGCCTCCACCGTCTTCGTGGCGTCGAGACCGGCGGAGAGCTGCAGCTGCGTGATGTCGCCGAGCGACCACGTGGACGCGGAGACGGAGTAGGCCAGGCCGCGCTGCTCGCGGATCTCGTCGAACAGGCGGGAGCCCATCGAGCCGCCGAGCAGCGTGCCGTAGATGGTCAGCGCGGCTCGGACCTTCGGGTCCGACGCGTCGAGGTCCGGGCGGTAGGCCATCCGCAGGTGCGACTGGTTCGTGTCGCGCTCCTCGACCACGATGTCGGTCGACGGGGGCGGGGCCGCCTCGACCTCGCCCGGGGCGTGGATGTCGGGGAAGCGCGAGAACAGCTCGTGGAGGCGCGCGTCGTCGGGCAGGTGGTCGACGGCGCCGGCGAGGTACGCCCCACCCGTGCGGCCGGACCAGCGGCGCTCGCGGAACGCCACGACCTGGTCGCGGGTGAACGTCTTGAGGTGCTCCGCCGGGCCGAGGACGGGGCGACCGAGCGGGTGGTCGCCGAACGCGGCCTTGTCCAGCAGCATCTCGGCCAGCGCGGAGGGCTGGTCGTTGTAGCGCGCGATCTCCTGGATCACGACGCCGCGCTCCTTGTCGAGCTCCTGCGCGTCGAGCAGCGGGCGGCCCGCGAAGTCGGTGAGCAGGTCGAGCGCCTCGGCGGCCGCCTCGGCGCGGACCGTGATGTGGAACGCGACCATGGAGTGGGACGTGAAGGCGTTCAGCACGCCGCCCATGCGCTCGGCGGTCTCGTTGACCTTGCGGTAGTGGTCGTAGGTCTCACCGCCCTTGAACACGAGGTGCTCGAGGAAGTGGGCGATGCCGTTCTCCTCCTCGTGCTCGGCGCGGGCGCCGGCGTCGAAGGCGACGAGCGCCGTGAGGGTGCGGGTCCCCGGCATTTGGATCCGGTGGACGGGCAGGCCGTTGGGGGCGACGGTGGACGTGATCTGCGGCATCTCCACGACCGTACCGCGTAAGGCTCGCGAGTCAGTGCGGACCCCGCTCCGCGCAGCGCGAGCGGGCGCCCGCGGGACCGCGACGGACCCCGGGGGATCCGCGGCCGGCCGCACGCAAGCCACCTTGCAGTGCATGCCCACGTGCAGGATTCGAGCCGTCCCGGTGCAACTCTGGAATCCGTATGGCCACCCAGCGCTCCAACGCCGCTCGTCTCCGCCAGGCCGAGGGTCGTGCCGACGCTCCAAGCCGCCGCCCGGCGGCCGAGCGCCCGTCGCACCCCGACGCCGTCATCGAGTTCCGCGGTGTCACGAAGTCCTACGACCACTCGAACGCGGGTGTCCGGGACGCGACCTTCTCGGTGCACCGTGGCGACTTCCTCTTCCTCGTGGGGCAGACGGGCGCGGGCAAGTCCACGCTCATGAAGCTCCTGCTGAAGGAGATGGAGCCGGACTCCGGCCTCATCCGCGTGGCCGGCCGCGACCTCTCCGAGATCACGCGCAAGAAGGTCCCGTACTACCGCCGCAACCTCGGCGTGGTGTTCCAGGACTTCAAGCTCCTGCCGAACCGGACCGTCTACGACAACGTCGCCTACGCCCTGCAGGTGACGGGCGCGTCGCGCAAGCAGATCCGCCAGCAGGTGCCGGACATCCTGCGCCTGACGGGCCTGTCGACGAAGCTGCACCACTACCCGCACCAGCTCTCCGGTGGCGAGCAGCAGCGCGTCTCCGTGGCGCGCGCGTTCGTCAACCACCCGCCGCTGCTGCTGGCCGACGAGCCGACGGGCAACCTCGACCCCGACACGACGATCGGGATCATGCAGCTGCTGTACCGCATCAACAAGACGGGCTCGACCGTCGTCGTCGCCACGCACGACGAGGGCATGGTCAACCGCATGCGCCGCCGCGTGATCGAGCTGCAGGGCGGCCAGATCATCCGCGACGAGGTCGCCGGCGGCTACGGCGCGCAGCCCACGAGCGAGTCGACCGCCGAGTTCGGCGCCCTCCTGCGCGGCGAGCCGGCGCCGGCTCCGCAGCGCCGCGTGCGCCGCGACCCCGACGCGGCCGACCTCTTCGACGAGGCGTTCTCGGAGTAGCGGCCCGCCGCTCCTCCGCACGCCCGCCCCGCCCCAGAAGGACCCTTCATGAACCGCGTCTCGTTCTTCCTCAAGGAAGCCCTCCGCTCCATCGGGCGCAACCCGATCCCGAGCTTCGCCGCCCTGATGGCGGTGCTGATCACCACGCTCGTCCTCGGCATCTTCATCCCCGCCGTGCAGCTGGCCAACGGTGCGGCCGCCGACGTCCGCGACCGCATCCAGGTCAACGTCTTCATGAAGACGAACGCCACGCAGGCCGACGTCGCCCGGGTCCGCGCACGCCTGGAGCGCACGGAGCACGTCAAGGACGTCGTCTACGTCTCGAAGGCGCAGGCGTACGCCGAGCAGAAGAAGCAGAACCCCGAGGCCTACGACCTGCTCGGGAACGTCAACCCGCTGCCGGACACGTTCCGCATCACGCCGGACGACGCGAACAACGGCTCGGCGATCATCGCCGCGCTGCAGACGAAGGGCGTGAACGGCAAGACGACGCCGGTCGACCCGAAGATCGGCTCCACGAAGGAGTCGAAGAACCAGGCCGCGAAGGTCGTGCAGATCACCGGCGCCGTCAAGCTCTCGCTCGGCCTGCTCGGCGGCCTGCTCGTGGTGGCGTCGATCCTCCTGATCTCGAACACGATCCGGCTGTCCCTCTTCTCGCGTCGTCGTGAGGTCGAGGTCATGAAGCTCGTGGGCGCGACGGACTCGTTCATCCGCTGGCCGTTCGTCCTCGAGGGCCTGATCCTCGGCACCATCGGCGGCGTCATGGCCATCGTCCTCCTGGGCCTGGCGAAGCTCACGATCCTGAACCAGCTCGAGGGCGTCGCCACGCTCATCTCGCGCCCGGACATGATCCAGTTCGGCCCGCTCATCGCGGTGCTCGTCCTCGCGTCGATCGGCGTCGCCGCCGCCGGCTCGGGCCTCTCGCTCCGCCGCTTCCTGCGGGTGTAGGACCTGATGCGGGCCCCGCCCCGAGCTTCTCGGGCCGGGGCCTCGCAGGACTGTGGCCGGGCTCGGGGCACCCGCAGGGGGCCGTGAGTGACGGGGCGGGGGCCGGGATGGCCTCGCCCCGCCGTCGTTCTCGGGTGTCCGACGGCCGCTTGAGTCGTCTTTCAGCGCTGGGGTTCATGCTGTGGGGGTGTCATCCCTCTCCCGCATCGTCCGCGGTGCCCTCGGTGCCGTGGTCGTCCTCGCCGTCGTCGGCGCGATCTTCACCGCCGGCGCCTGGGTCGGCGTCCGCGAGCCGCAGTCGCTGCCCGGGGTGATCCGCGACCGGGTCGTCGACCGGAAGGGCGCCGGCGCCGTCAACGAGGCGCTGGGCATCATCCGCGACGACTACTACAAGGATCCGGGCACGACGAAGCTCGTCGACGACGCGATCGCCGGCATGGTCGACGGGCTCGACGACCGCTTCTCGGCCTACTTCGACCCGAAGGAGTACCGGCGCTTCCAGGAGGCGCAGGACAACCGGCTGGACGGCATCGGCGTCGTCGTCTCCCAGGATCCGCGCGGCCTGCTGATCTCGAAGGTCTACGCCGGGGCGCCCGCCAAGGAGGCCGGCCTGCGGCCGGACGACGTCATCGTGCGGGCCGGCGGCAAGGACCTGAAGGGGCTCTCCGCCGACCAGGCATCGAGCCGCGTCCGGGGGCCGGCGGGCACGAAGGTCGAGCTCGTCGTCCTCCGGAAGGAGGGCAAGAAGGAGCGCCGGCTGACAATCACCGCCGAGCGGCGCCCCGTCGAGATCCCGATCGTCGAGTCGACGCTCCGGACCGAGGACGGGAAGAAGGTCGGGGTGGTCCGCCTGGCGCAGTTCACCAACGGCGCGGCGGGCCAGGTCAAGGGCGCGTTCCAGAAGCTGCAGCGTCGCGGCGCCGAGCGCTTCGTGCTCGACCTGCGGTCGAACCCCGGGGGCCTGGTCAACGAGGCCCAGGACCTCGCGGGGCTGTTCCTCAAGGGCGGCACGGTCGTGATGCTGAAGGGCCGCACGATCGGCACCTCCGTGTACCGCGCGGGCGACGACCCCGCGTTCCCGCGCGTCCCCCTCGTCGTGCTCGTCGACCGCGGCTCCGCCTCGGCGTCCGAGATCGTCTCCGGGGCCCTGCAGGACCGTGGGCGGGCCACCGTCGTCGGCACGCGCACGTACGGAAAGGGCGTGTTCCAGCGCGTCGAGCCGCTCGCCAGCGGCGGGGCGCTCGACATCACCGCGGGCCAGTTCTTCACGCCGAAGGGCCGCAACCTGGGCGACAAGAAGACGCAGAGCGGCGACGGCACCGCACCGGGTAAGGGGCTGGCGCCCGACGTGCGGGCGCAGGACGACCCGAAGACGCCGCGCACCGACGAGGCGCTGCAGGGCGCCCTGCGGCAGGCGGCGAAGGAACGGGGACCCCGATGAGCGGCAAGGGCAAGGGACGCAAGGGACCGAGCGGGCGCGCGAAGGGCCGCGGCGCGAAGCCGAGCGCCAAGCGGGCGGCCGAGGGCGCCGAGCCGGTCAAGCCGAAGGGCCCGCGCCGGCCGACGGGGCCCGCACCGAAGGGCCCCAACCGCGCGGCCCGTCGCGCCGGCCTGCAGCGCGACCGCCGGCCGGAGGGGCGCGCCCGCGTCGCCACCGCCGACGAGCGCGGGGGGATCGAGCTCACCCGCAACGGGCAGCCCGTGCTGCCGCGCGACGTGTGGCGGGACGAGTCGCCGTCGGCACCGGTGGTCGGCGTGCTGCGCCGGCGCGGCCGGTTCTACGTCGCCGAGCCGCTGTTCGACCGCGGCCGGTCCGTCACCGTCGACCAGGGCGCGCGCGAGCTGGGCGAGGGGCGCATCGGCCTCTTCGCGCCGCCGTCGCGCACGGGGCGGCGGGCGCGTGGGCACCGCGTGGTGCGCGCGCTGGGCTCGCCCGACGTCGCCCGCGACGTGCTCGAGGCGCTGCTGCTCGACCGCGGCCTGCCGCGCCGGATCGCCCGCGCCGTCGGCGTCGAGGCGGAGGGCGTCGCCAGCCGCCCGCAGGGCGAGGAGGATCGCCCGCGCCGCGACCTGCGCGACCTGCCGACGTTCACCATCGACCCGGCCCAGGCGAAGGACTTCGACGACGCGATCAGCGCCGAGCTGCTCGACGACGCGTCGGGCCCGGGCGACGCGCGGATCTGGGTCCACATCGCCGACGTGGCCGCGTACGTGCGCCCCGGTGGCGCCATCGATGAGGACGCCCGCTGGCGCGGCACCAGCGTGTACGTGCCCGGAACCGTCGAGCCGATGCTGCCCTCCGCGCTCTCGAACGACGCCTGCTCCCTGGTCCCGGGGGTCGACCGGCTCGCGGTGACGGTCCGCATGGAGTTCCGCGGCGGCCGCGTGGTGCGCGCCGAGGTGTTCCGCTCGCTCATCCACTCCGACGAGCGCCTGGACTACGAGCGCGTCGACCGGATCTTCGCCGGGCAGGAGCGCGCGGAAGACCCGTGGGCGACCCCCCTCGACGTCGCCCGCCGCCTGGCGCTCGCGCTCCAGGAACGCCGCGAGACGACGACGAACGCGCTCGAGCTCGACACGGGCGAGCCGCAGTTCCGGTTCGACGAGCGGGGGCACCCGAGCGGCATCGTGATCGAGCGGGCGACGGAGTCGCACCGCCTGATCGAGCACCTCATGATCAGCGCGAACGAGCAGGTCGCGCGGCTCCTGCAGGAGGGCGGGGTGCCCGCGTTGCACCGCGTGCACGGCCTGCCGGAGCCGTCCTCCGTCGAGCGCCTGGCCGACCAGCTCGCCAGCCTGGGCATCCCCACCGAGGGGGCCGCCACGCTGCCCGAGGGGGCGACACGCGAGCAGGCGTCCGCGGCGATCGCCGAGCTCTCCCGCCGGGTGGACGTCCACGCGCGGAAGACCGGCCACGGCCGCGCGGGCCTGTCGTACCTCGTGCTGCGGGCGCTCCAGCAGGCCCGGTACGAGCCCAAGCCGCTCGGGCACGCCGGCCTGGGGCTGCAGCACTACGCGCACTTCACCTCGCCCATCCGGCGCTACCCCGACCTGATCGCCCACCGGGCGATCCTCTCCCTGGTCGGGGGCGGCGAGGACGCCCCGGCCGGCTCCGCGAGCCGCCTGGAGGAGCTGGGCATCTGGTGCTCCGCGACGGAGCGCGAGGCGATGAACGTGGAGCGCACCGCCGACGCGATCACGCGGGCGTTCCTGCTCGAGCGCGTGGTGTTCGAGCACGGCGGGGACCAGCGCTTCGAGGGCGAGGTCTCGGGGTTGGCCGGCGGTGGCGCGTTCGTGCGCTTCGGCGGCGGGCGCCTCGACGACGAGGCGTTCGAGGGGTTCCTGCCGGTGCGCCGCATCGGCGAGGACTTCTGGGAGCTCAGCGACCTCGGCACGATGCTCGTCGGCACCCGCTCCGGCGCGACGCTCAAGATCGGCGACCCGCTCACGGTGGCCGTCGAGAAGGTGGAGCCCCAGAGAGGCCGCGTGTCGCTCGTGAGCGTCGTTCGCTGACGTCGCGGTTGGCCCGGCGCGGAACGGGCACGAGGGGGGCAGGCCGGGACGTC
>NZ_ATUD01000019.1:2500-42117 GCF_000420025.1 Patulibacter americanus DSM 16676 | reverse complement strand
CGCGTTCGGCTCCTTCGACGAGTTCAAGAGCCAGTTCGAGGCCGCCGGCGTCGCGCGCTTCGGCTCCGGCTGGGTCTGGCTCGTCAAGGGCGACTCCGGCGTGGAGATCATCACCACCCCGAACCAGGACACCCCGCTGGCGGAGGGCAAGACCCCGCTGCTGGGCAACGACGTCTGGGAGCACGCCTACTACCTCAAGTACCAGAACCGTCGCCCGGAGTACCTCAAGGCGTTCTGGAACGTCGTCAACTGGGCCAGGGTCGCCGAGCGCTTCGCCGCCTAGTCCCCGGGGGCCGCTCGCCGGCCCCCACGCCCGGCGCCGTCCGGCGCCGGGCCCGGACCCCCTGCGGGTGCCCCGTGCCGCGCCGACGTCCAGAGCGGCCCGGCCCGAGACGCACGGGGTGGGGCCCGCTCCCCATGCGGGTGCCCCGTGCCGCGCCGACGTCCTGAGCGGCCCGGCCCGAGACGCACGGGGTGGGGCCCGCTCCCTTTCCTTTCTCCCCGGCGCACCTTTCCGGTGTCTGTCGTGTTTCCATGTGTCCGACCCCGCCGCGCGGGTGCGGCCCGCCGTGGGCCGCGCAGGTGCGGCCCGCTCCCCGAGGAACACCGTCAGATGCACCCCTTCTCCCTCCGCACGGCGCTCGCCGCCGCCGCGGCCGTGCTGCTGGCGCTGCCCGCGGGCGCCGCCGCGTCCCCGTCCGTGGAGATCGGGCTGGCCGACGAGAACGTGCTGAAGGGCCAGATCGACGGTCAGCCCGTGCCCGGCGGCACCGACGCCGTCGTGGCCCAGTGGAAGGCGCACGGGGTGCAGGACGTGCGCATCTTCGCCAAGTGGGACGACTTCGCCCCAAAGCCGGACGATACGAAGATGCCCGCCGGCTTCGTCGGGGACGACCCCGCGGCGTACGACCTGAGCGCGCTGGACCGCCGGATCGACGCCGTGGTCAAGCACGACCTGAACGTGACCCTCGTGATCACCGGCCCGGGTCCCGTCTGGGGATCGATCGAGCCGGCCCGCCTCAACCGCGCCTGGAAGCCGTCGCCCAAGCTGTTCGGCGACTTCGCCACCGCGATCGCCAAGCACGTCGGCGCACGGGTGAACCGCTACATCGTGTGGAACGAGCCGAACCAGAAGAGCTGGCTCCAGCCGCAGAACAGCTGCGTCGTCGCCAAGAACGGCATCACCAACATCTGCTCGCCCGTCGCGCCCCACCTGTACCGCGAGCTCGCGCAGGCGGGGTACAGCGCGATCAACGCCGCGGACCCGAAGGCCCGGGTCGCGGTCGGTGCGACGTCGTCGACGGGCCTGCGGCTGGCGAAGAGCACCAACTCCACCACCCAGCCGCTGCCGTTCCTGCGCACGATGGCGTGCGTCTCGAGCCGCTACCGGCCGATCAAGTCCGGCGAGTGCAAGGACTTCAAGGCGGTGACGGGCGACGCCCTCGCCTACCACCCGCACTCCAAGCGCCTCATGCCCGGCGAGCGGGATCCGGACAAGAACAACGCCCGCATGGGCGACCTCGACCGGCTGACCGGCGTGATCGACAAGCTGACGGCGAAGAAGCGGCTGAAGGTGGCGCACGCCAAGAAGCTCCCGCTGTGGCTCGACGAGTACGGCTTCGAGACCAACCCGCCGGACGAGCAGGGCGACGGCACCGTCGCCCCGAAGAAGGCCGCGGCGTGGGTCCAGTGGGCCGGGGCGATCGCCGCCCGCAACCCGCGGGTCGAGACGCTCACGCAGTACGAGTGGTTCGACGAGCCGACGGGCGACGACGGCCAGCAGTTCAACCGTTGGCAGTCCGGCCTGTACACGGTGACCGGTAAGCCCAAGCCGCTCGCCGCCGTGTTCGCGCACCCGATCTTCGGGTGGCGCACCGGCAACCGCGGCTTCGTCTGGGGCCAGGTCCGTCCGGGCGAGGGCGCCACGAAGGTCCGCCTGCAGCGCAAGTCCGGCAAGAGCTACAAGGCGTACAAGACGGTGAAGACGGACCGCTACGGCACGTTCCAGGTCCGCGTGCCCGCGTCGGCGAGCCACCGCTACCGATTCGTCTACGTCGATCCCACCACGGGCGCCGACGCGACCAGCGGGACGACCACGCTGCGCGAGCAGTAGGGGACCGGGGCCCCGCCCCGCCCCGGCCCAGGCCCGCACGACGGGGTCCGGGCGGCCTACGGCACCAGGCGGAAGATCAACGACGCGACGCAGGCCGGGCGCGGCGAGCCCTCGAGCTCGACCGTCGCTGCCACCACGACGTGCCGCCCGTCCGCGACCGGGTCGTCGGACGCGATCCGGAAGCGCCCGCGGATGCGCGCCCCGACGGGGACCGCCGCGGGCAGCCGCACGCGGTCCACGCCGTAGTTGACGGGGGTGCCCCACCCCCGCTCCCGCGTCAGCTCGTCCCAGAACCGGACGGCGAGCGAGACGGTCAGGAACCCGTGGGCGACCGCCACGCCGTAGGGCCCCGCCGCTGCCAGCTCCGGCGTCACGTGGATGGAGCGCTCGTCGTCCACGGAGCGCGCGAACGCGTCGATCCGGTCCTGCGTCATCGTCAGCCACGCCGAGGGGCCCAGTTCGACGCCCGCCAGGCCGCTCACGCCGTGCCCTCCGCCCGCTCGCGGAGCGCGGCGCGCTGCACCTTGCCCAGGGCCGTCCGCGGCAGCGCCTCGACGACGGCCACGGTGCGCGGCACCTTGAAGGTCGCGAGGCGCTCCGCGGCGAACGCCCGCAGCCCCGCGGGGTCGACCGTGGCACCCGCGGCGGGGACGACGAACGCCGCGCCCGTCTCGCCCCACCGGGCGTCCGGCACGCCGACGACGGCCGCCTCGGCGACCGCGGGATGGGCCGCGAGGACGCGCTCGACCTCGGCCGGCGCGACGTTCTCGCCGCCCGAGATGTAGATCTCCTTGCGCCGCCCGCGGATCGCGTAGCGCCCGGTGGCGTCGCGCTCCGCGAGGTCGCCCGTCAGCAGCCAGCCGCCGGCGAACGTCGCCGCCGTCGCCTCGGGGTCGCGCCAGTAGCCGGGGAACACGCTCGGCCCGCGGACGACGAGCTCCCCCGTGCCGGGCCCCTCGAGCAGACCGCCGCCCTGCGGGTCGCGCAGTGCGACCTCGACGTGCGGGTAGGGCCGCCCGGCCCAGCCGGCGTGGGTCACGGCGTCCTCCGGGGCGAGGCAGAGCACGTTGGGCGCGGCCTCCGTCAGGCCGTACCCCTGGACGATCGCGACGCCCCGGGCGGCGAACGTCGCCAGCAGCGACTCGGGCATCGCGGCCCCACCGACGACGGCGCTGCGCAGCGTGCGCAGGTCGGCGGCGGCGAAGCCCGCCGCGTCGGCCATCGCGGCGTAGTTCGCCGGCACGCCCATCATCGTCGTGACTCCCTCCGAGGCGATCAGCCCAAGCGCGCGCTCCGCGTCGAACCTCCGCTCGAGCACGAGGGTGGCACCGGCCCACAGCGCCAGCAGCGGCTGCACGTTCCAGCCGCCGACGTGGAACTGCGGCAGGACGGCGAGCACGACGTCGTCGTGGCCGATCGGGACGGTCCGGTCGAGCGCCAGGTTCGTCCAGAAGCAGTTGGCGTGCGTGAGGACGGCGCCCTTCGGCCGGCCCGTGGTCCCGGAGGTGTAGACGATGAGGAGCGGGGCGTCGTCCGCGACGGGCTCGTGGACCGCGGCGGCAGCAGGCACGACGCCGTCCCGGGTCCGGTCCGCGAGCGCGTCCAGGCCCTCCCGGTCCAGCGTCGCGGTGGGGACGCCGAGCTCCGCGGCCTTCGCGGCGTGCTCGGGGTCGACGAGCAGCAACGCCGGCTCGGCGTCGCCGAGCTGGTCGCGCAGCTCCGGCACCGTCAGGCGCCAGTTGCACGGCACGAGCGCCAGGCCCGCCTTCGCGCAGGCGAGCAGCAGCTCGACGTGCTCCGGCCGGTTGGCCGTCAGGCTCGCCACGCGGTCGCCCGGCACCAGCCCGCGCGCCCGCAGGCCGGCGGCGAGGCGTTCGCTCCGCGCGTCGAGCGTGCCGTAGGTCGTCGCCTCGCCGTCGCAGCGGATCGCCACGCGCTCGGGCGTGCTGCGCCCGCGGTCGCGGATCCAGCGACCGACCGTGTGCAGGCCGTCGGACGCCCCCGGGCTCACGCCGCGCCGCCCGCGCCGAGGCCGCGCCGGACGAACGCCAGCATCTCCTGGAACGCCTCCTCCGGCAGCTCGGGCGGCGCGTCCGGGTCGGCCCACAGCATCCAGCGCATGCCGAGCAGCTCGCCCATCCCCATCAGGGCCCAGGCGATCACCTCGGGGTCCTGGCGGACGATCTCCCCCGCGTCCATCGCCCGCTCCAGGCCCTGCACGTACCCCTCGGCGATCCGCTCGTAGTGGCGGCGCAGCGCGCCGGGCGAGGCGAACTCCGCCTGCCGGATCACCCGGTAGAGCGCGGGGTGCTCGGCCGTGAACGCGAAGAACGCGCGGAAGCCCCGCTCCTCCACGTCGGCCCGGTCGACCCCGCCGGCGGCGGCCTCCGACATCGCGCGGCGCACGCGCCGGTTGAGGTCGTCGACGACCTCGTCGAAGATCGCCTGCTTGCCGGGGAAGTACACGTAGAACGTGCCCTGGGCGACGCCCGCGGCCTCGGTGATCTTCACGATCGACGCCTCGGGATAGCCGTACGCCGCGAACACCGCCTCGGCCGCGTCGAGCAGCCGGCGGCGCGTGCGGCGGCCCCGGGTCGAGACCTCGCGGCCGTCGGCCGTGGTCGGCGCCGGGCCGTCGTCGACCGTCCAGTCGCTCACGCGCGCACCTCGCGCAGCTGTCCCGCCAGCAGGTCCGCGAACTCCCCGGGGCGCTCCGTGAAGGGGAAGTGCCCGACGCCCTCCCACACGACCTCCCGCACCGCTCCGCCGGCGTCGGCGTAGCGGTCCAGGAGCGCGCGGGTCTGGTCGACCATCGGCTGCGCGGGGAACGCGTCCTCCCCCGGCCAGCCCGGGACGGCGCCGATCGCACCCAGGTGCCCCAGGTCGGTGAGGGAGCCGTTCGCGACGATCGCGTCGGCGGAGCCGCGCAGCCACACCACCGGCGGGCGCGGGTCGATGTCCGCGAACGGCGTCAGGTCGAGCCACCGCGCCGAGATCGCGTTGAGCACGCCGCGCTCGCCGGGCGCGACGCCCGGCCAGTGCTCCGACGTCGCCGTGTCGCCGGGGTAGTGGTCGTCGCCGACGCGGGTGGCGAGGATGCCGTCGAGCAGCAGGTCCTCGTCCCGCACGGCGTCGGGACCGGGGAAGAACAGGGTGCGGACGATCGACCGGGGCGACAGGGGGTCCTCGTCCGTGCGGTCACCGGCCGCGATCCGGCGCACGAGCTCGGGATTCGCCGTCCCGCCGCCCGAGCCGGCCCAGTCCGGGCAGCAGGGCGAGCCGTCCGCGCGGGTCCCGCCGTAGCCGTGCGGGCCGACGGGCGCGACGAGCGTCAGGGAGCGCACGCGCCCGGGGTGGTCGACGGCGAGCTGCATCGCGACCCCACCGCCGAGGGAGTGCCCGGCCACGTGCACCGCGTCGAGCCCGAGGGCGTCGAGGAGCGCCACGAGGTCGTCGGCGTAGTCGCGCAGACCGCGGCGCGCGTCGACCGGGGTGGGCTCCGAGGCGCCGTAGCCGCGCAGGTCCGGAGCGATGCCCCGCACGCCCGCGGGCAGGCGCCCGAGCTGCTCCGCCCACACGGACCCGTCCGAGAGGTTGCCGTGCACGAGCAGCACCGGCTCGCCCTCCCCGGCCTCCCGCACGTGCGTGTCGATCCGCCCGGTCCTGACCGTGCGCGTCGTGATCTCGCCCATCTCCCGCTCCCTTGACGTGGTGGTCCTCGCGGTGCAGTCTAGACATGAATCACCTGTCAGTTTCAACCGTGAAGGACGAGGATCCCCCATGTTCCGACCCCGGGCCCTGCGCGCCGTGCTCCTGGCACTCGCCGCCCTCATCGCCGTCCCGGCCACCGCCGGCGCGACCGCCACCGTCACCCACGAGGCGACGTTCCAGAGCGGCATCCAGAACGGCTGGGAGCGCGTCGACCGCTACCGCGACACGTCCCCCGGGTTCACGACGGAGGCGTACCCGGCCGACGGCCGGGGCGACCAGGTCGGCCAGACCGGCACGTTCTTCGGCGCGGCGAAGCCGGCCTCGTCGAAGTTCCTGCTCTACGCCGCCCCCGGCGCGTCCACGGGCAGCGGCACGCCGGTGCTGCTCGTCCACGGCGCCAACCAGACGGCGGACCAGGCGTGGGCGAACCCCAACGCCAGCGGCCCGTTCGGCTGCGGCGTCGTCTCCTGCCCGAGCACGGGCATGATGCAGGAGCTGTCGTCCCGCGGGAAGCGGGTCTTCGCGATCGGGTTCCCGCACCGGAGCGGCGACGGGTACCACTGGGCGGAGCAGATCCACGACGCGATCACGCTCATCCGCCAGCGCACCGGCGCGGCGAAGGTCGACGTCGTCGGCTGGTCCAAGGGGGCGTTCAACGCCCGGCAGTACGTCTCGTCCGTGCGACGCTCCTGGGGCACGCCCTACGCGGGCGACGTCGGGCAGCTCGTGCTGCTCGGCAACCCGAGCGGCGGCTTCGACTGGGGCTACCGCCACGGCTGGAGCCACGACGCGGCGATCTTCCCCGGCTGCGGCGGATCGCTGAACGCGCCGGCCCCGCACACCGCGATGGTCTGCTTCGGGGCCTGGGACACGCAGACCCAGCTGAGCTACGAGGGCACCGCGTTCCCCGGGGCCGGGCAGATGCTGGCCCGCTGGGACGGGGTCTACCCGCTGTCGACGGGGGAGCAGGACTGGTACACGACCTACTACGGGGGCAACGGCTTCTACACGCGGGGCCGCGGCATCCAGTGGGTCATCGACCGCGACTCGCTCGTCGCGCCGATCCAGGCCGCGGGCACTCCGAGCTCCGTCCCGGTGCGGACCCTGTGCGGCAGCGCGCCGACGATGGCCGGCATGCACAACGAGCACACGGGACCGTCCGACGGCGCGGTGTTCCTCGCGAGCTGCGCGGACGGGGCGGGGATCGCCACGCGCGCCCCGTCGGCCACGCTGCTGCTCAACCACCTGCAGCTGGGCTGGGCGCCCTCGGCGATGTCGACGGTCGCGGGGTGGCTCGGGTGAGCCGGGCGGCCCTCGTCACCGGGGCGGCCGGCGGCATCGGCGCCGCGGTCGTGGCGCAGCTCGTCGCCGACGGCCACGACGTGCTGGCCGTCGACCTGCGGCCGGACCCGGACGGGCCCGGCGTGCCGTTCGCGGCCGACCTGGCGACGCGGGAGGGAAACCGGGCGGCGGTCGGCGCCGCCCTCGAGCGGTTCGGCCGCCTCGACGTCGTGGTCGCCAACGCGGGCCTCCAGCACGTCTCCCCCGTCGAGTCGTTCCCCGAGGACCGCTGGGACGCGCTGCTCGCGCTCATGCTGACCAGCCCGTTCCTGCTCGCCCGCTACGCGTGGCCGGCGCTGCGGGTGTCCGGCGACGCGCGCGTGATCGCGGTCGCCTCGGCGCACGCCCTGGCGGCCTCGCCGTACAAGTCGGCGTACGTCGCGGCCAAGCACGGCGTGCTGGGGCTCGTGAAGACCCTCGCGCTCGAGGGCGCCGACCACGGGATCCTCACCACCGCGGTCTGCCCCGGGTTCGTCCGCACACCCCTGGTCGAGCGGCAGATCGCGGATCAGGCCGAAGCCCACGGGATCCCGGAGGACGAGGTGCTCGAGGGCGTGATCCTGGCCCCGCACGCCGTGAAACGCCTGCTGGAGCCCGAGGAGGTGGCCGGGGTCGTCGGCATGCTCGCCGGCCCGCTCGGCCGCGGGTTCACCGGCGTGCCGGTGACGATGGACCTGGGCTGGACGGCGCGCTGAGGGGTGGCGAGGGCCGGAGCCCCAGTGGGGCGCGGTCCAACGACGGCGGCGGGAAGGCCGGCGCGCGTGGGCGCGCCGGCGCGCCCTACGCCGAGCGGCTGAAGCGCCGGCCGGCGGTCGGCGACGAGGACTCGTCGACGAACGCCTTCTCGGCGACCTCGGCCTCGGCGGCCAGCGTGTCGGCCTGCTCGGCGGCCTTGTCCTTCTCCATCTGGGCGAGGCGCTCCGGCGTCATCGCGGAGAGGTCCTCGTTCTCCGAGAGCCACTGGGTGGCCTCGGCGGCCTCGGCCTCGTTGCGGAGCACCTGCTTGCCCGACGCGTAGTAGCGGTCGATCTCCTTGAACAGCTCGTCGACGAGCTCAGAGGTCTTGACCTTCTTCAGGGGCTCGCCCTTCGAGAAGATCATGCCCGCGTCCTTCGCACCCGTGATGCCGAAGTCGGCGTGGCGCGCCTCGCCGATGCCGTTGACGGCGCAGCCGAGCACGGAGACCTCGATCGGGTCGTCGTAGGCCTGCAGGCGGTGCTCGACCTCCTGCACCACGGAGTCCATGTCGAACTGGAGGCGGCCGCACGTCGGGCAGGCGATGAGGACGGGGCCCTTCTCGCGCAGCTTGAGCGCCTTGAGGATCTCGAACGCGACCTTGACCTCCTCCTCCGCGTGGAAGGTCGAGAGGCTGATGCGCACCGTGTCGCCGATGCCGTCGGCGAGCAGGGTGCCGAGGCCGACGGCGCTCTTGAGCGAGCCCGTCCACTTCGTGCCCGCCTCGGTCACGCCGAGGTGCAGCGGGTAGTCGATGCGCTGCGAGAGCAGGCGGTTGGACGCGATGGTGTTCGGCACCGACGTCGACTTCATCGAGACCTTGAAGTCGCCGAAGTCGAGCGACTCCATGAGCGCCACGGTCTCCTCCGCCGCGGCGACGAGGGCGCCGACCGGGTCGGTGAACTCCATCTCGCGCAGGTGCTTGGGCAGCGAGCCCGAGTTCACGCCCACGCGGATCGGGACCTCGTACTGCTTGGCCGTCGCGACGACCTCGGCGACCTTCTCCGGGCCGCCGATGTTGCCCGGGTTCAGCCGGATGCAGTGCGCGCCGGCCTCGATCGCCTTGATCGCGAGCGTGTGGTTGAAGTGGATGTCGGCGATGATCGGGATCGGCGAGTCGCGCACGATCGTCTTCAGCGCCTCGACGTCCTCGTTCCGGGGGACGGCGACGCGAACGAGATCGGCCCCGGCCTCGGCGACACGATGGATCTGCGCCATCGTCTCGGGCAGGTTGGCCGTCTCGGTCTTCGTCATCGTCTGGACGGCGACGGGGGCGCCGCCGCCGATCAGGACGTCACCGACGCGGATCTGACGCTTGGAGGACACAACAGCGATTGTACGCCCCTTCGCGTGTGCGCCCGTCACGGGACCGTGAAGGCTTCGGGACGGCCCCCCGGCACCCCCGCCGACTAGCCTCCCGTGGCGTGAGCCGCCCGACCTCCGACGTCTACGCGACCGCCCGGGGCCCCCTGGCCCGGGTCGCCGGCCCGATCGCGGCCCGCCTGCGGGCCCGCCGCCACGGCCTGGTGTTCGCGCTGACGGGCGCCCGCCCCGGCGACCGGGTGCTCGACGTCGGCTGCGGCACCCTGGGCCTGCGCGCGCAGGAGCCCGACCTCGACATCACCGGCGTGGACCTCGTGGACCGGCCGACGTACCCCGGCCCGTTCGTCCGCGCCGACGCCACCCTGCGGCTGCCGTTCCAGGACGGGGAGTTCGACCTCGTCTACGCGAGCTCGGTCGTGGAGCACATCCCCCCGCACCGCCGCGCGGCGTTCGCCCGGGAGCTGGCGCGCGTCGGGCGCGGCCTCTACGTGCAGACCCCGGCGTTCTCGTTCCCCGTCGAGCCCCACGCCCTGCTGCCCGTCGCCCACTGGCTGCCGGCCGCGGTGCGCAAGCCCTACTGGCGCCTCGGTGCCCAGGGCCACTGGGAGGACGTGCACCTGCTCCGCCGCGGCGAGGTCACGGCGCTGTTCCCCGGCGCCGACGTGCACCCCGAGCGGGTCGGCCCGCTCACGAAGAGCTGGATCGCCGTTCGCACGGTGCGCTGAGCTCCGACGACGGGGGCGTACGGCGGACGCGACGGCTAGGGTGCGCCGCATGCGCGTGTCCCGTGGTGTCCCACCGTTCCTGAACCGCCGACGCGTGATGACGGCCGCGGCCGTCGTCGCGTCCGGCGGCCTCGTGACCGTCGCGATGGCCGCCGGGCCCGTCGTCTACTCCGAGTACACGCAGAGCGGGGAGCGCGAGTCGCGGCTCGCCCTCCCCGACGGCGCCGGGGACGTCAAGCTGCCGCGCACGACCGCCGCCGCCACCGTGTCCCCCGACGGCCGCCGCATCGCGCAGGTCGGGGCCACCCGCACCGCCACGCGCAAGGACGCGCGCTACGCCTCGTGGCTCCGCGTCACGGACGCGCGGGGCGGCTCCCGGGTCACCGTCGTCGAGGAGCGCGCCGCCGGAGCCGGCCAGCCGCCGCGGCGCGTCATCGGCGGGCGCCCCGTGTGGTCGCCCGACGGCTCGCAGGTGCTCGTGCAGGTCACGAGCCTCACCGAGGGCAGCTACGGCCGCACGGAGCGTCTGCGCTGCGTCGTCGACACGAAGGCCTGCTCGCCGGCGGGGCGTCTGCCCGACGACGGCGAGCCCGCCACCTTCGGCACGGACGTCGTGGCCTGGCAGGCCACGCAGGGCCCGCTGCGGTGGGAGGCGCCGGCGCCGGTCCGCGGGGCCGTTCCGGTCCGCTGCGGCGGGGGAGCCGGCCGCACCCCGATGCCGCAGGCGACCGTCGCCCCGATCGATCCGGCCGGCGGGTTCGGGGCGCCCCTGCGCCTGCGCGGCGTCGTCGGCAGCTTCGAGTCCGACGTCTACCCCACCACCGCGGGCGTCGCCGCCGTCGCGGACGGGACCGTCGCCTTCGACCTGCCCGACGCCGTCACGGTCCGGGGTCGTCTGCGCTGCTCGCGTCGGTCCTCGAGCTACCGCACGACGGTGAGCCTGGGCCTGCCCCGGCTGCGCCTGCGCACCGGGGGCCAGGACGTCGTCCTGCCGACACCGCCCGGGCTGCGGCGGGGCGAGGGCCTGACGCTGCTGACGCTGAGCGACGGTGGGGCCGTCCTCCTCACCCGCCCGACCGTCACCGCCAGCCCCGGTACGGTCTCGTGCGGCCGCGGGGGCCGCGTGCGACGGTGCTACCCCGAGTCCGACCTCTCCCTCGAGGACCCGTACTACGAGGATGACGAGACGGCCAGCGGATTCGCGCAGCGCGCCTGGCGCCTGCGTCCCGGTGCACGCGCCTTCGAGCGCGTGACGACCGCCTCGCGTGCGGCCCTGCGGACCCTGAAGGCCTCCGAGGGCCTCGTCCCTGCTGACGGCAACGCCGTGCTCGCGGTCTCGGAGGAGCGGATCGAGCGGGTGCCGCTGGACGGCGGGGCGCCGACCACCGTGGTCCGCGGCCGGCGACTCGCGCTCGAGCTGGGCGGGGACGGCGACACCGCGATGGCCGCCGAGGGCTACGGCCGCTGACCGGGGCGCGGCGCCGGCGGGGTGGGCGCCGCGCCGACCGGGGTGGGCGCCGCGCCGACCGGGGTCGGCGCCGCGCCGACCGGGGTGGGCGCCGACCCGGCGCCCACCCGGCGACCGCTCAAGAGCGGTGGTCGTCCGGGTTCTCGATGCGCTGGATCGCCTGCGTGTCGAAGCGGCCGGGGCCGTCGCCGTCGGCGTTGTTCTTCGCCACGACGTTCGCGAGCCAGAAGATGACGCCGAGGCCGAGCAGGCCCGCGACGAACCCGAGCTGCACCGGCTTCGTGACCAGGGTGTAGAGCGCCAACGACGCGGACGCGACCGCTCCGACGGCCGGCAGCATCGAGGGCGTCACGAAGTGGTCGTGGGAGACCGGCCGCGCGCGGAGCTTGAGCACCGCGACGTTGACGATCGCGAACACGATCAAGAGCAGCGTCGCCGTCGTGCCGCCCAGGTCGCCGAGACCGCCGCTGCGCAGCGTGCCGACCGTCGCCAGGATGAGGGCGAGGAAGGTGGTGAACAGGATGGCGTTCAAGGGCGTCTGGCGGCCGCGCAGGACCCGGCTGAAGACGCCCGGCACGATGCCCTCGCGGCTCATGCCGTACGTGAGGCGGGAGGCCATGATCATGTTGATGAGCGCGCCGTTGGCGAGCGCGAACAGGCCGATGATCGTGAAGACCTTCTCGTCGACGCCGATCGGGCCGAGCTGGGCGAGCTCGATGAGCGCCGTGTTCTCCAGCTCGCCGGCACCGTCCGTCGCCAGCAGCGTCGCGGGCGGTACGACCGCCGGGGCCAGGATGCCGAGCACGACGTAGAGCAGGCCGGCGATGCCGAGCCCGAGGAACAGCGCGCGGGGGTAGTCGCGACCGGGGTTCTCGGCCTCCTCCGCGATGTTCACGGAGTCCTCGAAGCCGATCACCGCGTAGAACGCGAGCGCGGTCGATGCCAGCAGCGCCGGGATCAAGGCCTCGCCGCCGTCGATGCCGCCGGCCTTGACCTCGAACGCCCGACCGATGTCGCCGTCGCCCGCGCCGAGCGCCACGAAGCCGATGATGATCACCAGGATCAGGCCGCCGACCTCGATGACGGACAGCACGGCGTTGGCGCCGACGGACTCCTTGATGCCGCGGATGTTGATCGCCATCACGACGAGGAAGAAGATGAGCACGACGACGAGCGCCGGCACGGCGCCCACGAGCTCACCGAAGTAGTTCTTGGCGAACGCGATCGACAGGGTCGCCGCCGAGGCGATGCCGGAGCACATCACCGCGAACGCCACCATGAAGGTGAGGAACGGGATGCCGAACGCGCGGTTCGTGTAGAGCGCAGCACCCGCGGCCTGCGGGAACTTCGTCACGAGCTCGGCGTAGGAGGCGGCGGTGAAGCCCGCGAGCACCAGGGCGATGAGCATCGGCAGCCAGATGGCGCCGCCGACCTCGAGTCCGACTTGTCCGGCGAGGGCGTAGATGCCGCCGCCGAGGATGTCGCCGACGATGAACAGCAGCAGCATGTTCTTCGTCACCGCCCGCTTCAGCGGCGGGTCGGACGACGGTGGTACGGCGGCGTTCGGTGCGGTGGCCATGCGGTTCTCTCCGGGGGGACGGCGCCCGGCCAGGGCGGCCGGGCGGATGCTTGTGGGTAGGCAAGCTCTCACACCCGCCCGACGCGTGCCAGCGCGCCATGTCCCGACCGGCACCCCCGGGAGTTCGACAGCGGGAGCAGCCGGGTCGGCCGCCCCCGCTCGACCTCAGGCGTAGAGCGCGTCGATCGCCGCGGCGTACTTCTCGCCGATCGGCTTGCGCTTGAGCTTCATCGTCGGGGTGAGCTCGTCGCCGCCGGGCAGCCAGTCCCCGCGGACGACCTCGAAGCGCTTGACCTGCTCGACCCGCGAGAGCCGCTCGTTCGCCGCTGCGATCCCGCGCTCGAGCTCCGCGAGCACGGCGGGGTGCTCCGCGAGCACCGCGAGGTCGGTCTCCTCGATGCCGTTGGCCTTGGCCCACGCGGGCGCCATGTCCGCGTCGAGCACGATCAGCGCGGTGTTGTACGGGCGGGCGTCGCCGATGACGCAGACCTGGCCGACGAGCGGGTGCGCCGTCTTCACCGTCGCCTCGATGTTCGCCGGCGACATGTTCTTGCCGCTGGCGTTGATGATCAGCTCCTTCTTGCGGTCGATGATCCAGAGGTAGCCGTCCTCGTCGACCCGTCCGACGTCGCCCGTCCGGTACCAGCCGTCCTCGTCGAGGGCCTCCTGCGTCTTGTCCGGCAGGTTGCGGTAGCCGCGCATGACGGGCTCGCCGCGCAGCAGCACCTCGCCGTCCTCCTCGAGCTTGAGCTCCATCCCGGGGACGGGCGGGCCGACGCTTCCGATCTTGATGCGGTCGGGCGGGTTCAGCGTGCCGCAGGCGCAGGTCTCCGACATCCCCCAGATCTCGGCGACCGGGATCCCCAGCGCGTGGAAGAACTCGATGACCGAGGGCGGCGTGGGAGCCGCGCCGACGTTGACGGACTCCGCCTGGTCCAGCCCGAGCATCGCCCGCAGCGGCGCGAAGATCTTCTCGTCGGCCGCCGCGACGGCCGCCTCGAGCTCGTCGGGCACCGGCTCGCCGGCCTGCAGCAGCCGCACGCGCTTCGTCGCCGCGGCGATCGCCTCCGTCACCGGGGCGCGGGCCTCCTCGGGCTGCGCGGCCAGCATCGCCTCGAGGCCCGCCTTCATCTTCTCCCAGATCCGCGGCACTGCGAAGAACCAGGTCGGGTGCACGGCCTGCAGGTACGCCGCCACCTGCTTGGGGTCGGGGCACACCGTGATCTCGAGCCCGAACATCAGCGGCGCGTAGAGGTGCGCGCCGCGCTCGGCGATGTGGGCGTTGGGCAGCCACGAGATCACCCGTCCCCCGCGCTTGAGGCTCGCGACGGAGCCGATGTTGCGCATGGCGGCCAGCTCGTTGCGGTGCGTGAGCTCGACGCCCTTGGGCGGGCCCGTCGTGCCGGACGTGTAGATCAGCGTCAGCAGGTCGTCGGGCTGCAGCGCGGCCTCCTCGGCGCGCGCGTCGAAGCCGGGCGCGGCCCGTGCCACGACGTCGTCGAGCGTGAGGACGTCCTCGTCGCCGGGCTCCGCGTCCACGACCACCACGTGGCGCAGACCGGGCAGCTCGCCGCGGGCCTTGAGCACGCCGGGGGCGTACATGCGCTCCGTGACGAGGACGCCGATCTCGGCGTCCTGGGCCACGTAGGCGATCTGCTCGGGCGACGACGTCTGGTAGAGCGAGACGGGCACGCCGCCGTCGATCATCGTGGCCAGGTCGACGAGCAGGACCTCGGGCCGGTTGTTCAGGAGCAGGCCGACGGTGTGGCCGCGCTCCACCCCCAGACCGCGCAGCCCGGCGGCGAGGCGGTCGGCGCGGTCGGCGACCTCGCGCCAGGTCCACGAGACCTCGTCGTCCTTCGTGCGCACCAGCACCTGCTCCGGGTGCTGCTCCAGTCCGAGGCGGAAGGCCTCGAGCATCGTCCCGACCGCGGTCGCGGCGTCCGTCGTCCCCATGCTGCTCTCCCCTGTGGCGGAGCCCATTCCTACCACCGGAGTTGGCGCGGCGCCACTCGAGTTGGCCAGCCAGCCAGGCACACCCGCGCGACGGGGCCACGGCCCCTCCGCGGGGTCAGCGCACCTGTTGGGCGGCGGTCCCGTCCATGAACCGCCCGATGTCGTTCGTCAATCCGAGCGCGAACAGCGCCAGCACGAGGGCGAAGCCGACGACGCTCGCGCGCTCGAGCCAGGTGAACGGGATCGGCCGGCCGCGGACCTTCTCCGCCAGCGCCCAGAAGATGTGTCCGCCGTCGAGCGGCAGGAACGGCGCGAGGTTGATGATCGCCAGGGACAGCGAGACCACGGCGAGCAGCACGAACGCCTTCGTCGCGCTGAACTCGATCGTCCGCCGGGTCGCGTCGTACGCCCCGACGACGGAGCCGATCTCCTTGCGCGCCTCGGAGTCGTAGAAGATCTTGACGATCGCCTTCGCCGTCGACGAGGTGACGAACCAGATGTAGTCCGGCGTGGCGCTGGCGGCCGCTCCGACGTTCGAGGACAGGAACTCCGTGCCGTACTCGATGCCGAGCAGGTTGCGGCGTTCCTTCTCCCCCGTCAGCGGGTTGCGCACCTCGGTCAGTCGCGGGCGCACGTCGACGGTCTGCACGCGGCCGTCGCGCTCGATAGTGACCCGTGCGGGCGTCGCGGCCGAGCAGCCGAGCTTCGCGGAGGACGGCGCGCAGGCGTGGCTGTTGACCGCGGCCGTGAGCGCCGTGCGGCGGGCATCGGCGTTCTTCGCGTCCAGCGTCGAGGTCCACCCCTCCGCGCCGTCGATCCGCAGGATGCGGTCGTCGGGCTGCAGCACGCCGACGGCGGCGCTGTCCTTCGACACGGCGTTGACCACCGGCGCGATCCGGGGCAGGCCCGAGATGGAGTAGACCGCGAAGATGATGAGGAACGCCAGGACGACGTTCACCGCCGGCCCCGCGGCGATGACGAAGACGCGCTTCCACACCTTCTGGCGGTAGTAGGCGCGCGGGAGCACCTCGGCGGGCAGCTCCTCCCGCGGGTCCATCCCGCTGATCTTCACGTAGCCGCCGGCCGGGATCCACCCGATGGCGTACTCCGTCTCGCCGCGGCGCGTGCTCCAGAGCGGCTTGCCGAAGAAGAGCGAGAACTTCTCGACCCGCATCCCGACGGCCTTGGCGGCGGCGAAGTGCCCGACCTCGTGCAGCACGATGAGCACGGCGAAGCCGACGAAGGCGAGGACCCATGACACAGCGGACAGGGTGGCAGACGGTCCTGACCGGCGCGTAAGGGCCGGACGTGCGGGTTCCGAGGCGCTCGGGCGCCCGCGACCGCCGGCTGCGCCGCGGCGGCCCTAGGCGCGCTCGGCGACCAGGGCGGTCGCGACGTCGCGGGCCTCCCGGTCGGCGGCGTACAGCGCGTCGAAGGCGTGCACGGGCGTGGCCTCCACCCGGTTGAGTGTCTCCTCCACGATCTCGGCGATCTCGAGGAACCCCACCGCGCCGGAGAGGAACGCGTGGACCGCCACCTCGTTGGCGGCGTTGAGCACGCACGGCGCGGTGCCGCCCGCCCGGCCGGCCTCGCGGGCCAGCGGCAGGCAGCGGAACGTCTCCTCGTCCGCCCGCTCGAAGGTCAGCTGCCCGACCTCGGCGAGGTCGAGGGGGCGCATCGGGATCGGCCGTCGCTCGGGGTGGTGCAGCGCGAAGGCGATCGGGGCCTTCATGTCGGGGTGGCCGAGGTGCGCGAGCGCGGCGCCGTCGTTCAGCGTCACGTAGGAGTGCACGATGGACTGCGGGTGCACGACGACGTCGATGCGGTCGTAGCCCGTGCCGAAGAGATGCTGGGCCTCGATGACCTCGAGCCCCTTGTTCATCAGGGTGGCCGAGTCGATCGTGATCTTGCCGCCCATCGCCCAGGTGGGGTGCTTCAGGGCCTGCTCGACGCCGACCCTCGCGAGCTCCTCGCGGGTGCGCCCGCGGAACGGGCCGCCGGACGCCGTCAGCACGAGCCGCTCGATCGTCCCCGCCTCGCGCGCGGCGGAGGTGCCGGTCCGCGACTCGGCCTGGATGAGCTGCCAGAGCGCGGAGTGCTCGGAGTCGACGGGCAGGATCCGCGCCCCGGTCGCCTCGGCGAGCTGCATGACGAGCTCGCCGCCGACGACGAGCGACTCCTTGTTGGCGAGCGCGAGGTCGATCCCCTCGCCGAGCGTCGCGACCGTCGGACCGAGGCCGGCCGCGCCGACGAGCGCGTTCAGGACCAGATCGGCGCCCGACTCGAGCACCATCCGGACGAGCCCCTCGGGGCCCTGGAGCACCTCGCCGTCGGTCCACGCCTCCCCCGCCCGCGCGGCGGCGTCGGCGTCGGCGAGCGCGATCCGCGTGACGCCGTGCTCGCGTGCCTGCGCCACGACGGACTCCCACTGCCGCGCGGCGGCGAGCCCGACGATCTCGAACGTGCCCTCCGGCGCGGCGGCGACGACCTCGAGCGCCTGCGTCCCGATCGAGCCGGTGGATCCGAGGATGAGGAGGCGGCGAGGCATGACGCGGACACCCTGCCAGATGCGCCCAAAGGGCGCCCCCTCCGGGGACCCGAGCCGGGGCGGGGCCCGGTCCTACACGCCGCCCATGGCGAGCCAGACGTAATAGCCCGCGACGATCGCGAACATCGCCGCGTCGAGGCGGTCGAGGACGCCGCCGTGGACGCCGAACAGGCCGCCGGCGTCCTTCGTGCCGGCATCGCGCTTGAGGAAGCTCTCGAAGAGGTCGCCGAGGGGGGCCGCCACCGCGATCGCGAGGCCGAGCAGCAGGGCCTCGGTCCCGCTGAGCCAGTCCTGGTAGAGCCCGGCGAACCAGGTGGCGGCGATCGCCGTGACGATGCCGATGAGCAGCCCCTCGACCGTCTTGTTCGGCGAGACGCGCTGCCAGAGCTTGCGGCTGCCGAACATGCGCCCGCCGAGGTAGGCGCCGGTGTCGCCGAGGAACGTGCCGATGAGGACGTTGAGGACGATCCCGCCGCCGTGGTCGCCGTCGCGCAGGAGGACGGCGTGCCCGAGGGCGAGGCCGATCCAGACGACGCCGAGCATCGTCACGGCCACCCCGGGCATGCTGCCCCGTGGGTGCCCGAGGGCGACGGCGAGGAACACGAGCGGGATCGCGGCGGTGACCGCCGTGAGCATCGCCTCCCGTCCGCCGAGCGCCGCGGCGAGGATGACCGCCACCACGCCGATGCCTCCCGCGACCAGCGAGGGTCGCGTCTTGGCGAACATCCGGGTGAGCTCCCAGACGCCGATCAGGCCGAAGGCGACGATGCCCGCCACGAAGACGGGGCCGCCCTGGGCGACGAGGAAGACGGCGACGATCGCGGCCGGCACGGCCACGATCACGCGGGCGCCGAGGTCGCTGCCGCCGCCGCGGTCCGACGGCTTGCGGACGGTCTCGATGGCGTCCTCGAAGCGCTCGAGCGCCGCGATCTCGCCGGCGACGGGGTCCGCGGTGCGCTCGGCCCCGCGCTGCTCGACCTCGGCGACGCGGCGCCGCACGCGGCGGTCGCGGTCGCCGGGGCGGGCGTCGTAGGTGCCGGAATCGTCCGGCAGCGGGTCGCCACCGCGGCGGCGCCGGGCGGCCAGGGGCTCGACCGGCTCGTAGGTGCTGCTGACGTCCCCGCGGGTGCGGGAGCCGGTGCGGGTCCGCTCGGCCGGCTCGAAGTCGCCGAACTCCAGCTCGAAGCGGGCCTCGCGGCGTCGCCCGCGGGGCGGCGCCGGGCGCGGGGCGCGCGGCTCGTCGTCGGGCACGTCGTCTGCGCCGCGGCCCCTGCGGGGGACGGGCATCAGCCGACCCGCCCGCCGAAGCGGCGGTCGCGCGTGGCGTACGCGTCGAGGCACCGCTCGAACGCGCCGCGGTCGAAGTCGGGCCACAGCTCGGGCGCGAAGACGATCTCGCTGTAGGCGCACTGCCACAGCAGGTAGTTGCTGATGCGCTGCTCCCCGGAGGTCCGGATCAGGAGGTCGGGGTCGCGCAGGTCGGGGCCGTAGAGGAGCGCGCGGAACGCGTCCTCGCCCCCACCCTCGTAGCGCGCGGCGGCGTCGAGGATCTCGGCGCGCCCCCCGTAGTTGAACGCGACGACGAGCGTGATCGCGTCGCCGCCTGCGGTCTGCTGCTCCGCCCAGTCCATCTTCTCGATCAGCGCGGGATCGACGCCCTCGCGGCGGCCGATGAACCGCATGCGAGCGCCCTCCTCGACGAGCTCGGGCGTCTCACGGTCGATCCGCTCGCCGAACATCGCCATAAGGGCGGAGACCTCGGTCACGGGCCGCGTCCAGTTCTCCGTGGAGAACGAGAACACGGTCAGCTCCTCGACGCCGAGCTCGGCGGCGTCGCGGAGGCGGGCCCGCACGACGTCGGCGCCCGCCCGGTGGCCCTCCGCGACCGAGAGGCCGCGGCGCTGGGCCCAGCGGCCGTTCCCGTCGGTGATGATCGCGACGGAGCGTGGACGCCCGGAGGCGTCCGTGGGGGTGGCGGGCACTCCCTCAGACCTCGAGGATGTCCGCTTCCTTGGCCTTGAGCTGCACATCGAGGCCGGCGATCGCCTCGTCCGTGATCTTCTGCAGCTCGGCCTCGGCGCGGTGCTCGTCGTCGGCGCCGATGTCGCCGTCCGTCTTCATCGTGCGGAGGTCGCCGAGGACGTCGCGGCGCACGTTGCGCACGCGGATGCGGCCGTCCTCGCCGATGCCGCGGGCCACCTTGACCATCTCCTTGCGGCGCTCCTCCGTCATCTCCGGGATGCCGAGGCGGATCGTCTTGCCGTCGTTGGAGGGCGTGACGCCGAGGTCGCCGTCCGAGATCGCCTTCTCGATCTGCTTGATCGAGGAGGGGTCGTACGGCATGACCGTCAGGAGGCGGGCCTCCGGGGCGCCGATCTGCGCGAGCTGGCGCAGGGCGGTCGGCACGCCGTGGTAGTCGACGACCACGCGGTCGAGGAGGTTCGGGCTGGCGCGACCGGTGCGCACCGTGGCCATCTCACCCGAGGTCTGCTCGACGGCCTTGGTCATGCGCTCCTTGGCGTCGGCGAGCAGCTCCTCGATGATCGAGTCGTCGGGCATAGGGACCTCTTGAGTGTTGAACGACAGGGGGTGCTGCAGCGGCCGGCGCAGAGCGCCGGGATCACGCCGGGGTGTGGACCAGCGTGCCGATGCGTTCGCCCGAGACTATCCGGACGATGTTCCGCTCGTCGTCCATGTTGAAGACATGGATCGGCAGGCGGTTCTCCATGCAGAGCGTGAGCGCCGTGGAGTCCATGACCCGCAGACGGCGCTCGATCGCCTCCATGTGCGTGATCTCGTGGATCAGCTCGGCGGAGGGGTCCGTGCGGGGATCGGCCGTGAACACGCCCTCCACGCCGTTCTTGGCCATCAGGATGGCCTCGCAGTGGACCTCGGCGGCGCGCAGGGCGGCGGCGGTGTCCGTGGTGAAGAAGGGGTTGCCGGTGCCCGCCGCGAAGATCACGACGCGGGCCTTCTCGAGGTGGCGCTCCGCCCGGCGGCGGATGTACGGCTCGGCGACCTCGGTGATGTCCAGGGCGCTCTGCACGCGCGTGGTGATCCCGCGCTTCTCGAGCGCGTCCTGCAGCGGCAGGGCGTTGAGCACCGTCGCGAGCATGCCCATGTAGTCGGCGGTCGCGCGGTCCATGCCCGCGGCCGCGCCGGCCATGCCGCGGTAGATGTTGCCCGCCCCCACGACGATCGCCACCTGGACGCCCAGGTCGTGGACGTCCTTGATGGACGCCGCGACGGCCGCCAGGCGGTCCGGATCGGTGCCGTAGTCCCGGTCGCCCATGAGGGACTCGCCGGACAGCTTGATCAGGACGCGCCGGAAGGCCGTCGGGGTCGCGGAGGCGGACATGTGCCCCTGGGGTCCTACTCGCCGACCTGGAAGCGGGCGAAGCGCGCGACGGTGACGTCGTCGCCGACGGCCTTGCGCAGCTGGTCGATCGTCTTCCCGTCGTGCTTGTCCGGGTTGATGTGCTCCTGCGGGAGGAGCGCGATCTCCTTGAACCACTTCTGGAGCTTGCCCTGGGCGATCTTCTCGCGGATCTGCTCGGGCTTGCCCTCGGCCTCGGCCTGCTGGTTGTAGACCCGCAGCTCGGCGTCCTTCTCGTCCTGGGGGACGTCGTCCGAGGAGACGTACTTCGTGGCGGGGGTCGCCGCGACGTGCAGGGCGACCTCCTTCGCGAACGCGGCGGCCTCGTCGCCGGAGACGCCGTTGACCTGGACGGCGACGCCGACCTTGCCCGTGGCGTGGATGTAGGACGCGATCGCGCCCTCGCCGTCGACCACGAAGCGCTCGGCGCGACGGATGACGACGTTCTCGCCGGTGGTGGCGGAGAGATCGGCGCGGGCGGCCTCGAGGGTCTGGCCCGGGGCGATCTCCTCGTGCAGCAGCACCTCGACGTCGATCGTGCCCGGGTTCGCCTGGGCGTCGTCGTTCACGAGGTGATCGGCGATGCGGCGGGCGAACGCGATGAAGTCGTCGTTGCGGGCGACGAAGTCGGTGTTGCAGTCGACCTCGATGAGGACGGCGCGCTTGCCGTCGGCCGAGACGGACGACTGGACGGTGCCCTCGGCGGCCTCGCGGTCGGCCAGCTTGCCGACCTTGTTGCCGAGCTTGACGCGCAGGATCTCGACGGCCTTCTCGATGTCGCCGTCGGCCTCCTGCAGGGCCTTCTTGCAGTCCATCATGCCGGCGCCCGTGCGCTGGCGGAGCGCCTTGACGTCGGCGGCGGTGATGTTGCTCATGCGGTGGTGGCTCCCTTACTCGGCGGCCGGCGCCGGGGTGTCGGTGGTCGGGGCGGCGGCGGCCTCGTCGGCAGCGGCCTGCTCGGCGGCAGCGGCGGCGGCCTCGTTCGCGGCGGCCTCCTGGCCGGCGGCAGCGGCGGCGCTCTGCTCCTCGGCCTCGAGGCGGCGGGCCTGCTCGGCCTCGCGGTTGGCGGCCTCCTCGGCCTGGCGCTGCTCCTTCTCGGCCGTCTCGCGGGTGCGGCGGGCCTCCTCGGCCTCCCACCAGGCGGCGGCACCGCCGGCGGCGGCGTCACCGATCGCGTGGGCGATCGCGGCGCAGGCGCGGATGGAGTCGTCGTTGCCCGGGACGGGGAAGTCGACGCCGTCGGGGTTCACGTTCGTGTCGACGAGCGCGATGACGGGGATCCGGAGCTTCGTGGCCTCCTCGACCGCGATCTTCTCCGAGTTCACGTCGATGACGAAGACGGCGTCCGGGGCGCGGCGCAGGTCCTTCACGCCACCGAGGTTGATCTGGAGCTTCGCGAGCTCCTTGCGGCGCGTGATGCGCTCCTGCGAGGGCAGCAGGTCGAGCTGGCCCTCGGCGTCGAGGCGCTCGAGGTCGTTCAGCGTCTTGATGCGCTTGCTCGACGTCTGGAAGTTCGTCAGCAGACCCGGCGACCAGCGCTGGTTGACGTACGGCATGCGGGAGGACTCGGCGGCCTCGCGGACGGAGTCCTGCGCCTGGCGCTTCGTGCCGACGAAGAGGACGGTGCCACCGCGCTGGGCGATGTCGGAGACGAACGCCTGCGCCTGGGCGAGCAGCTCGACCGTCTGCAGCAGGTCGATGACGTGGATGCCGGAGTGCTCGCCGTGGATGAACCGCGCCATGCGCGGGTTCCAACGACGGGTCTGGTGTCCGAAGTGGACGCCTGCCTCGAGCAGGTCCTTGATGCCGATCTCGGCCATGGTGACTCCCTTTGGTGCGAAGAAACGGTGGCCCGCCGGACCGGTGCGCGTTCCCGACGTGATCGGGCAGGGACGCATCCGGGGTGACCCAGCGGGGTCGAAGTGACTGAACGTCGGCGCGTCCGAATGGGCGCACCGCCCATGAATTCAACCAGGAACGGCCGTGGGGCGCGGCCCGCCCGGCGCGGCGGAGCGCCCGCTCCGCCCGGCGCGGCCTGCGCAGGTGACCGGCGCGTGCGGGCGCCGGCCCCACGCGTGGGTCAGGAGCCCTCGCGGGCGCGGTGCAGCGCCTCGACCAGGTCGGGCGGCAGCGGGGACTCCACCTCGAGCCGCTCACCCGTGATCGGGTGGTCCAACGTGAGCCGCCGGGCGTGGAGGAACTGACGCTCCAGGCCCAGCGGGTGCCCGCCGGGCGTGCCCGCGTTGCGGCCGTACTCCGGGTCGCCCGCCACGGGCACGCCGATGGCCTTCAGGTGCACGCGGATCTGGTGCGTCCGCCCCGTCTCCAGGGTCACGCGCAGCAGCGAGGTGCGCGGCAGCGCCTCCTCGAGCTCGAAGTGCGTCACCGCCCGCCGCGGGGCATCCGTGTCGACGGACTGGCGCGTGCGCACGTGGCGGTCGCGCCCGATCGGGGCGTCGATTGTCCCGGTGCGCGACTCGGGGCGCCCGTCGACGAGCGCGAGGTACTCCCGGGTGATCTCGCGGTCGCGGATCGCGGCCTGCAGGCGGCGGTGGGCCTCGTCCGTCCGCGCCACGAGCAGCAGGCCGGACGTGTCGCGGTCCAGGCGGTGCACGATGCCGGGGCGTTCCGCGTCGCCTCCCGGCGGCAGGGCGGCGGTGATGCGGCTGGCCACGGCGTCGACGAGCGTCGGCCCGTCGTGCCCGGCGCCGGGGTGGACGACGAGCCCGGCGGGCTTGTCGACCACGAAGAGGTGCTCGTCCTCGTACAGGACGTCGACGTCGGGGGCGTCGTGGCGGACCTCGCCGACGGGCTGGACGAGGGTGCCCAGGTCGACCTCGACGGTCTGGCCCGCGTGGACGGCCAGGCGCTTCTGGGCCGGGTTGGCGGGCGTGCCGTCGACGAGGACGTTGCCCTCGGTGATCGCGCGCTGCGCGCGGGCCCGGGAGCCGCAGACCTCGGCGAGCACGACGTCGAGCCGCGCCCCGTCCTGGTCGGCGGGGACGGTCAGGCGTTCCATGCTCATCCGCGCTGCGGCCGGGCGTCGTGCCGCTGGCCCGCCGTCGTGCGGCGGTTCTCGAGCTCGACGACGATCACGAGCAGCGCCATGCCGCCGACGATCGCCATGTCGGCGAGGTTGAAGGCCGGCCAGTTCGGCGGCTTGAGGAAGTCGATGACGGCGCCCTCGATGATGCGGTCCAGGACGTTGCCGATGGCCCCACCGGCGAGCATGCCCGCGGCGAGCCACGCGAAGCGCACCGTGCGGTTGCGCAGGAACCACCACGTCAGCGCGGCCAGGGCGGCGACCACGAGCAGGCCGACGATCCACGGCTGCCCCGCGAAGCTCGAGAACGCGACGCCCTCGTTGCGCACGTGCACGAGGTCGATGAGTGGGAGGAACTGCTCGCTCGTCCCCCGCGGCACCGCCTCGACGGCCAGGCGCTTCGTGAGCTGGTCGAGGATCAGGACGACCACGGCCACCGCGAGCACGCGGCGGTTGGCCAGGCGCCCGGCCCGCGCCTCATCCCTGGACAAGGCGCACCACCAGCCCGCCGACGATCTGCAGGACGAGGATCGCCACGATCGGGGACAGGTCGAAGGGCCCGAGCGTCGGGATGAACCGGCGGAAGATGCTCAGGTACGGCTCGACCGCGTCGCGCAGGAACCGCTGGGCCGCGTTCGTGAACGTGTTGTAGGGGATCCGTACGCCGGCGCTCTGCACGAGCGAGAGCAGGATGTAGGCGATGATCAGGATCATGTAGACCTGGATCAGCGCGTCCAGGAAGGAGGCGACCTCGGTCCGCACGGAGGCGAGGGCGACGGTCTGCGCGAGGAGGCTCATGCGACGTCCATGACGGCGTCGAAGGCGTCCTGCACGGTCTCGCGCAACCCGCCCTGGTCGAGCGCTCGCAGGCCCCGGGCGGTCGAGCCGCCGGGCGACGTCACCGCGCGCCGGACGGCGAGCGTGTCGTGGCCCTGGTCGCGCAGGAGCGCCGCCGAGCCCTCGATGCCCGCGGCGACGACGCGCCCGGCCTCGTCGGGGGTGAAGCCGTGACGGACGGCCGCGTCGACGGTCGCCTCGGCCCAGACGGCGACGTACGCGGGCAGCACGCCGAAGATGGCCGTCGCGGCCGCCATGCGGGAGTCCGGCACCTCGAGGACGGTGGAGCAGCGCTCGACCAGTGCGATCACCTCGGCGCGGACCCGCGTCTCCTCGGCCGAGGGCTGGGCGCCCTCCTCGATCGCGACCGCGACGACGCCCTTGCCGACGCCGACGGGCGTGTTGGGCATGAGCCGCACCACCGGGCGGTCGGGGTAGGCGGCGCGCAGCGCCGACACGTCGACCCCGCCGAGGATCGAGACGATCGCCTTGGCGCCGGACAGCTCACGGGCCGCGGCCTCGAGCTGGTAGGGCTTGTGGCCGAGCACGACCACGTCGGCACGCTCCGCGAGCGTGCGGGGGTCGGCGACGGCCTCGCCGCCGAGCTCGCGGGCGAGCGCCTCCGCGCGCTCCTCGACGGGGTCGAAGCAGAGCGCCGGCTCCCCGATGCCTCGCGCCAGAGCGGAGGCCATGTTGCCGGTTCCCAAGAATCCCAAGCGCATGAGCGACCCCCAACGGTACCGGTCCGCCGTCGTGACCCCACCCGTGGGCCCCGGCCGCTCGACGCACGGGCCTCGCGGCCCGTCGTGCGCGGGTGCCGGCGTCCACGGAGCCGTGGACGCCCGGCGGTCAGCTCTGGTTGAAGAAGCCCTTCTCGATCAGCTGCGCGCGTTCCTCCGCGGAGATCGAGACGTTGGCGGGGGTGAGCATGAAGACCTTGTCGGCGATGCGCTGCATTCCGCCGTCCAGCGCGTAGGTCAGGCCGCTGGCGAAGTCGATGAGCCGCTTGGAGAGGTCGGTGTCCGACGTCTGCAGGTTGATGACGACCGGGATGCCGTCCTTGAAGCGGTCGGCGATCTGCTGGGCGTCGTTGAACGACTTGGGCAGCACGAGGTGCACGCGCACGTCGCGTTGGCGCTCCGGGGCCGGTGCGGCGGCGGGACGGGACGAGCCGCCGACGGGGCGCAGGTGGGCGCCGGAGCGGGCCGGGGCGTCCTCGTCGCTGAAGATGTCGTCGAAGTCCTCGCGGCGCCGACGGGCGCGGTCGATGCGCCGCACGGGCGTGGGCTCCCGGACGGGCTCGCGGGCCCGCTCGCGGCGGTCGTCGTACTCCGGCTCGTCGTCGTACCCGTCGTCGTACGGATCGCGTTCCTCTGCGAGGGCGAAGTACACGAGCGTTCGATGCCAGATGTCGCGCAGGGCCATGACTCCGGGCTGATTCTCCCACGAGGAGCGAACTCCTCCCCGGTTATCGGAAAAGAACGCTGCCGACGCGCACGACCGTCGCGCCCTCCTCCACCGCCACCTCGAAGTCCTGGGTCGTGCCCATGGAGAGGACGCGCAGGCCGCGGGCGTCGGCGAGCTCGCGCAGCGCGGCGAACCAGCGGCGGCTGTCCTCCGGCGTCTCCGCGGCCGGCGGCATCGTCATCAGCCCGGCGACGGGGAACGGGCACGCCTCGATCGTGGCGTCGAGCTCCTCCGGGGCGACGCCGCTCTTGGCCTCCTCGCCGCTCACGTTGACCTCGACCAGGACGTCGAGCTCGGGCCGGGCGAGGTCGCGGTGACGCTCGAGCCGGCGCAGCACGCTGTCGGAGGCGACGGAGTGGATCCGCGACACGTGCGGCAGGACGTCGGGGACCTTGCGCGACTGCAGGTGGCCGATGAACTCCCAGCGCAGGCGCTCCGTGCCGGGCAGGCCGCCCTTCTCCAGGAGCGACCCCACGCGGTTCTCCCCCGCGAGCAGCACGCCGGCGTCGGCGAGCTTCGGCGTCTGGTCGACCGCGAGGTACTTCGTGGCCGCGAGCACGTCGACGCCGGAGGGGTCGCGGCCTGCGCGGGCGCACGCGGCGTCGATGCGCTCCCGCACCGCCGCCAGCCGCTCCGCCACCTGCGCGGCGTCGATCGATTCGATCACGTCAACCATGCGGCTCCCGCCTGTCGTCCTGTGGTGCCGTCGTCGCGGCGATGCGAGAAGAAGCGCTCGGGGCGGCAGATCGTGCAGACGCCGGCGATCAGGACCTCCTCGGCCCCTGCGGCGAGCAGGCGCAGCCGCGCGGCCTCGGGCAGGTCGGCGTGGTCCCCGTGCCGGACGCTCGGGCCGAGCGGCGCGAGCGCCTCGTGCACCTCCGCACCGACCTCGTAGCAGCAGGGCCCGGCGCCGGGACCGACCACGGCGGTGACCGCGCCGGTGCCGCCGGCGGCCCGCAGTGCCCGCATGCCCTCCTCGAGCACGCCGCCGACGAGCCCGCGCCAGCCGGCGTGGACCATCGCCACCGCGCCGTCGGCCACGAGGCCGACGGGCAGGCAGTCCGCGCAGAGCACGACGCACGGCGTGGCGGGCAGCGCGGTCGCGGTGCCGTCGGCCTCCCGCACCCGCTCCAGCCGCGCCCCCGGCAGGTCGTCGTCGCCCGCGACGACGAGCACGTCCGTGCCGTGCACCTGGCGGGCTTGGGCGAGGCGCTCGGGGCCCACCCCGGCGCCGGCCGCGAGCCGCCGGCGGTTCTCCGCCACGGCGGCGGGGTCGTCCGCGGTCCAGGTGCCGAGGTTCAGCGACGAGAACGCGCCGGTCGAGGCGCCGCCGCGGCGGCCCGTGAACCGCACGGTGGCGCCCGGCAGCGCGCACAGCAGCCCGCCGTCGGGGGTGCGGAGCATGCCCTCGGGATCCGTGTCGTGCACCGGCGCGGTCATCGCGGCGTCCCCTGCGGCTGCGCGAGGGCGGCCGTCAGCTCGGCCGCGCGCGGCTCCAGCCCGGCGGGCAGCGCGCCGTCGAGCTTGGCGTCGAGCGCCCGCCGCAGCGCGTCGCCGATCCCCGGACCGGCGGGCACGCCCGCCTCGACGAGGTCGTGCCCGTCGATCTCCAGCCGCACGTGCCGCAGCTCGTCGAACCACCGGCGGGCGTTGTCTCCGCCCGCCAGCGCGACGACCTCGGGCGGCGCACCCGCGGCGGCGCGGTGGATCTCGGACGGCGTGCGGGCGGCGGCCAGCGGGCCCAGGGTGCTGCCCCGGGAGCCGGCGCCCACGATGTCGCGCTCCGCGCTCGTGAAGCCGGTGTCGGCGAGCCACGGCAGCAGGTGGTCCAGGCTCACGCCGGCGCACGAGGCGGCCAGGCGCACGAGGTCGGCCCGGCCGCCCGCGGGCAGGAGCGCCAGCGCGTCGTCGAGCCCCCGCGGTCGCGGCGCGAACCCCGGCGGCAGGAAGCGCGGGTTCAGGGACTGCAGGGTCTCGAAGGCGCGCGCCGGGTCCGGCTCGCCGAGCGCCAGCCGCAGCTCGGCGCCGTGGCGGGCGCCCGAGATCGTGAAGGGGTCGGCCTGCGCCGCCAGGGCGCGGGTCGCGTCGTCCGGGGCGAACCCCAGTCGGGCGGCGTACCGGGCGGTCCGCCACACGCGCGTGGGGTCGTCGACGAACGAGCGGTCGTGGAGCACGCGCAGCACGCCCGCGGCGAGGTCGTCCCGGGCGCCCGGCACCTCGGCCAGCCCGCCGTCCGGGAGCCGCAGCGCGATCGCGTTGACCGTCACGTCGCGGCGCGGCAGGTCGTCCCCGATCCGGGCGGCCGGCGTCACGTCGGGCAGCGCGCCCGGACGCGGGTACGTCTCGGTGCGGGCGCGCGCGAGGTCGTGGCGCACGCCGTCCTCCGTGGCGACCTCGAGGGTGCCGAAGCGGTCGTGCCGCGCGACGACGGTGCCGAGGCGCGCGGCGAGGTCGTCGACCGGGCCGACGACCGCGACGTCGAGCTCGCGCGGCTCGCGCCCGAGCAGCAGGTCGCGGACGGCGCCGCCCACGAGCCACGCGTCGTCGTCGGCGCGGGCGACCTCGAGCAGGCGCCGGGCGGCGGGCAGGGCGCGCAGCGCGGCGAGGGCCTCCTCGGGGGTGCGCAGGGTGCGGAGCGGATCGGGCACGTCGCGTCGGACCGTACCCTGTCCCGATGCCCGGCTCGCCCCTGAACGCCTCGCGCCGCCCGTGGGGCCTCATCGGCTGCTTCGGCGTCGTGGTGCTGCTCGCGCTGCTCGGCGTCGGCGCGGTCGCCTTCGACCGCCTGCGCGGACCGAGCGAGGTGTCCGACCCGACGGTGGAGTTCGCGGAGACCCCGCCGACCACCACGACGACGGCGCAGCGCGAGCCCGAGAACCCGAAGGACCGCTACGACGACGGCGCCGACTGGCCGATGTACGGCGGCAACGCGCAGCGCACCCGGTACCTGCCCTTCGCCGGCCCCGAGCCGATCCGGCCGCCGCTCGTGGAGCGCTGGGGCTCGACGGGCCGGGTGCTGCTGGAGTTCCCGCCCGTCCTCTGCGGGAGCCGGATCTTCTACCTGCGCAACGACGGGCTGCTCCGCGCGGTCGAGCGCCGGACGGGCAAGACGGCGTGGTCCACGCGCGTCGGACGGCTCGCGGCCTCGTCCCCCGCCTGCGGCGGCGGGCGCATCTACGCCACCGTCCTGCGGCGGAACAAGGCCGTGAAGGGTGGCGAGCTCGTCGCGCTGCGGGCGACGAACGGCCACCGGGTGTGGCGTCTGCGGCTCGCGTCGCGCACGGAGTCCTCTCCGTTGATCACGAAGGACCGCGTGATCTTCGGGACGGAGGGCGGCGACGTGCTCTCCGTCTCGCGCACGAACGGCCGCGTGGACTGGCGCTACCGGGCCGACGGCCCCGTCAAGGCCGCGGTGGCGCGCAACGGCAACGCGCTCTACGTCGGCGACTACGCCGGCAAGCTCCACTCGATCTGGCTGGACTCGGGGCGCCGGCGCTGGGTCGAGGACCTCGGTGGCCGGCTCTACAGCACCCCGGCCGTCGCCTACCAGCGCGTGTTTGTCGGCAACGTCGACGGCTCCGTGTCCGCCGTCGGCGAGCGCTCCGGACGGCTGGCGTGGCGTCGGCGGACGAAGGGCATCGTGTACTCCGCCCCCGCGGTCGCGCCGGTCGCGGGCCGCGGGCCGACGGTGTTCATCGGCTCCTACGGCGGCGTCCTCTACGCGCTCGACGCCCGCTCGGGCCGGCCGCGCTGGACCCGCAACCTCGGTGGCAAGGTGTCGGGCGGCGTGACGGTCATCGGCGACCTCGTGATGTACGCCAACCTCGGCCGCAAGTCGCTGGGGATCCGCCGCGCCCGGGACGGGGCCCTGCTCTACAGCCATCGCAGCGGCGCCTTCGATCCGGGCATCTCCGACGGCCGGCGCCTGTACCTCGACACCTACACGAGCGTCTACCACCTCGTACCGCGCAAGCAGGCCCGCCGGGACGTGGCGAGCCTGAAGGCGGCGCGGCGGGGCAGGGACTGAGGTCAGTCGACGCGGATCGGGCGCACCGGGATCCCGGCGGCGGCGATCCGCTCCTTCGCCTGGGCGATGGTGAACGTGCCGAAGTGGAAGATCGACGCGGCCAGTGCGGCGTCGGCGCCGGCCTCCAGCGCCTCCACGAGGTGCTCGAGGGTGCCCGCGCCGCCCGAGGCGATGACGGGCACGGGGACGGCCTGCGCGATGGCGTGCGTCAGTCCCAGGTCGTAGCCCGAGGTCGTGCCGTCGCCGTCCATCGACGTGAGCAGCACCTCCCCCGCGCCGCGCTCCACCGCCTCCCGCGCCCACGCCACCGCGCCGCGGCCCGTGGGCTTGCGGCCGCCGGCGACGAAGACCTCCCAGGCGTCGCCCTCGGGCCGCTCGTCCTGCGGTGTCTCCGGCGCGACGGCCTTCGCGTCGATGGCGATGACGACGCACTGCGCGCCGAAGCGGTCGGCGAGCTCCGTCAGGAGCTCCGGGCGGGCCACGCCGGCCGAGTTCACGGCGACCTTGTCGGCGCCGGCATCGAGCACCGCCTGGGCGTCCGCCACGGAGCGGATGCCGCCCCCGATGGTGAACGGGATGAAGAGCTCGTCCGCCGCGCGGCGGGCGAGGTCGACGATCGTCCCCCGCTGGTCGCTCGTCGCGGTGATGTCGAGGAAGACGAGCTCGTCCGCGCCCTCGGCGTCGTAGCGCGCGGCGAGCTCGACGGGATCGCCCGCGTCGCGCAGGCCCACGAAGTTCGTGCCCTTCACCACGCGCCCTGCGTCGACGTCGAGGCAGGGGATGACGCGCTTCAGGTGCATGGACGCTCCGGGGCTCGGCGGGGACTCAACGGACCTGCAGGGCCGCGTGGCCCTCGGCGATCGTGAACCGCTTCTCGTAGAGCGCCTTGCCCGTGATGACGCCGCCGAGGTTGACCATGCGGGCGTCGGCGAGTTGCTGCAGGTGCTCCGTGGTGCCGATGCCGCCGGAGAAGATCCACGAGCCGCGCACGGCCTGCGAGATCCGGCGGACCTCGTCCATGTCCGGGCCCTGCTCGAGTCCGTCGCGGTCGGCGTTCGTGTAGACGAACCGCCGCACGCCGCGCTGCTGCAGGCGCTTGATCGCCTCGGGCCCGTCGATCGTCGTCGTCTCGAGCCAGCCCTTCGTGGCGACCATGCCGCCGCGCGTGTCGACGGAGACGATCACGCGGTCGCGGTGGCTGCCGAGGACGGAGTCCAGGAAGTCGGGGTCGGTGATCGCGGCCGTGCCGAGGATGACGCGCTCGGCGCCGGCCTTCAGCGCGTCGCGGACGGCCTCGATCGTGCGCAGGCCGCCGCCCCACTGCACCGGGACGTCGAGCTCGCTGGTGATCTTCGCCAGCTCGTCCAGGTGGGCGGGCTCGCCGCTCTTCGCGCCGTCGAGGTCGACGAGGTGCAGGAACCGCGCACCGGCCTCGACCCAGGAGCGGGCGGCCTCGAGCGGGCTGTCGCGGTAGACGGTGCTCTCGTCGAAGTCGCCGCGCACCAGGCGCACCGCCTGGCCGTCCAGGATGTCGATCGCGGGGTACAGGATCACGTGGCGCACCTCGTGCAGGTCTCGGCGAACCCGCGCAGCATGCGCAGGCCGTCCTTGGAGGACTTCTCAGGGTGGAACTGGGCTCCGTACACCCGACCGCGACCCACCGCGGTGACGAACGGCCGGCCGTAGTCCCCGCGGGCGACGACGTCGCCGGGGTCCTCGGGCTCGGCCACGTAGGAGTGCACGTGGTAGAACGCCGTGCCGTCCGGGAGCCCCGCGCGCAGCGGCGAGGTCGTCCCGGGGGTCCAGGTCACGGAGTTCCAGCCGATGTGGGGAAGCTTGAGGCCCTCGACCGGCGGCAGCTGCCGGACGGGGCCGGGCAGCAGGCCCAGGCCCTCGGCGCCGCCGCGCTCGTCCGAGCGCTCGAAGAGCAGCTGCATGCCGAGGCAGACGCCGAGCAGCGGCTTGCCGTCGGCGACCTGGTCCTTGACGAGGTCGCCCAGGCCGGTCTCGCGCAGCCGCTGCGCGCCGGCGGGGAACGCGCCCACGCCGCAGAGCACCAGACCGTCGGCCTGCGCGATCTCGTCCGGGTCGTCCGTGACGACGGCGTCGGCGCCGGCGTGCTGCAGCGCCTTCTCGACGCTGCGCCGGTTGCCCATCCCGTAGTCGACGACCACGAGACGCGCCGGACGGTCGGAGACGGCCTCCGCGGTCCCCTGCCGCTCGTCCGTCCCGCCGCTCATGCGGTCAGCGTGCCCTTCGTGGACGGTACGCCGCGCTCATCGGGGTCGATCGAGACGGCCACGCGCAGCGCGCGGGCCAGGGCCTTGATGCCGGCCTCGATCATGTGGTGCGCGCCGCGCCCGCATGCGATCTCGAGGTGGATCGTCGAGCGCGACGTCGCGGCGACCGCGCGCACGAACTCCTCGAGCAGCTCGTGCTCGAATCCGCCGGTCACGCCGGGCGGCAGGAGCCCGTGGTCCTCGAAGACGACGAAAGGCCGGCCGGAGAGGTCGACGTGACAGGTGGCACGGGCCTCGTCCATCGGGATCGTCGCCGAGCCGTAGCGGCGAATGCCGACGCGGTCGCCGAGCGCCTCCGTCAGTGCCTGGCCGAGCACGAGGCCCGTGTCCTCGACGGTGTGGTGGCTGCCCGTCTGCAGGTCGCCCTCGGCGCCGACCTTCAGGTCGAACCCGGCGTGCCGGGTGAGCAGCTCGAGCAGGTGGTCGAAGAACCCCACGCCCGTGACGCGGGTGCCCGTGCCGGTCCCGTCGAGGTCGAGCTCGAGCTCGATGCGGGTCTCGCCGGTGGAGCGCTGGATGGAGGAGGTGCGGGTCATCGGCCCTGCCCATTCTGCCGGGCGCGCATGGACGCCGCGTGCACCACGAAGCCCTCGGCGTCGGCGATGCGCCCGCCGGGGCCCGCCAGGGCGCCCGCGGCGTCCCCGAGGTGGACCTCGTTCATGGTGCGGCGGAAGGTCCGGGCGGACAGCGTGGACGCGAACCGCGCCGCGCCGTCGGTGGGCAGCGTGTGGTTGCTGCCCGCCACGTAGTCGCCGAACGCGGTGGCCGCGGCGCCGCCGACGAACACGCAGCCCGCGCTGCGCACGCGGGGCGCCAGCGGCTCGATCGTCGGCCCGACGAGCTCGAGGTGCTCCGCGGCGAACGCCTCGGCGACCGCGAGCCCGACCTCGGGATCGGGCACCACCACGCTGGCGTACGCGGCGCCGGTGCCCGCGAGGGGTGCGCCGCCCCCGACGCCGGCCTCCAGCTGCGCCAGCACGGCGGCCTGCAGCGCCTCGTCGTCCGTCACGAGGACGACGAGCGAACCCTCCCCGTGCTCGGCCTGGGCGCCGAGGTCGAGCGCGGCGAGCTGCGGGTCGGCGGCGCCGTCCGCGAGGACGAGCAGGTCGCTGGGGCCCGCGAAGCCGTCGATGCCGACGACGCCGGCGAGCTGACGCTTGGCCTCCTGCACCCACAGGTTGCCGGGGCCGACGACGACGTCGACGCGGTCGACGGTCTCCGTGCCCAGCGCGAGCGCGGCGACGCCGTGGGCGCCCCCCATCCGGTAGACGCGGTCGACGCCCGCCAGGCGGCACGCGGCGCGCAGCACGGGGTCGTCGGAGGGCGTGGCGACGACGACCTCGTCGACGCCCGCGGCACGGGCCGCCACGACGCCCATGATCGCCGTGGAGGGGTACGGGGCGCGGCCGCCGGGGACGTAGACGGCGGCACGGCGCACGGGCACCTCGCGAACGCGGACCCGCTGCCCCTGGGGCAGCTCCACGTCGCGGTCCTCGTGCACCGTGGCGCGGGAGACGGCTGCGACGTTGTCGATCGCGAGCTCCAGCGCGGCCCGCAGCTCGGCGTCCAGCCCGGCGACGGCGGCGTCGAGCTCGCCGTCCGGCACGACGAGCGGGCCGAAGGGCACACCGTCGGCGCGGTCGAAGCGGGTCGCGTGCTCCGCCAGCGCGGCGTCGCCGCGGGTGCGCACGTCGTCGATCAGGGCGGCGACGCCCTCGGCGACGTGTCCGCCACCCGGGACGAGGGCCCGGATCCGCGCGGCGGCCGATCCGGCCTCAGCCGCGGTGCCGACGCGCAGGAGCTCAACCGGCAAGGAGGGCCCCCCGCAGTTCGTCGACGGCCGCGGCCTTCAGGCGGTGCGAGGCGGGGTTGGCGATCAGGCGCGCGGTCGACGTCGCGATCTCCTCGCGGACGACGAGGCCGTTCTCCCGGAGCGTCGTGCCGGTCGCCGTCAGGTCGACGATGGCGTCGACCATCCCGGTCAGCGGTGCGAGCTCCACGGACCCCTTGACCTCGACGATCTCGGCCTGGCGACCCGTCTGCTCGAGGTAGGTCTTGGCGATCGCGACGTACTTCGTCGCCACCCGCATGATCCCGAGGCGGCGCAGGGCCTCCTCGGCGGGATCGGGATCGCCGGCGATGGAGGCGAGCACCATCCGGCAGGGGCCGAAGCCCAGGTCGGCGAGCTCGACCACGTCGCGCGTGTGCTGCTCCATCAGGACGTCCTTGCCGGTGACGCCGACGTCGGCGGCCCCCGACTCGACGTAGGTCGCGACGTCCGAGGGCCGCATCGTCACGATGCCGGCGTCCTCGAAGAGGAGCTTGCGGTCGTTCTCGCGGACCTCGCTCGTGTCGATCCCGACGAGGTCGAGCGCGTCGAGGGTGGGCTTCATCATCACGCCACGCGGGACGGCGATGCGCAGGCCGAAGCGGTTCACGACGCCACCTCCCCGGTGGTCGAGGCGGAGGGTGCCGTGGTCGCGGCGTTCTCGGTGGCCGACGGGGCGGAGCTGCCGTCCCAGCCGACGCGCCAGGCGCCCCGGGAGGCGCCCACGAGGGCGGTGTGCAGCGCGTCGACGTCGAGCGCGAACCCGACGGCGGGCAGCGGACGACCGAAGCGGCCGAGCAGGTCGTCGTAGCGCCCACCGCCGCCGATGGCGTGTCCCTGCCCCGGCGCGTAGACCTCGAAGACCGCACCGGTGTAGTACCCGAGCTTGCGGGTCAGGCCGAGATCGAGGATGAGGTGGGAGACGATGTCGTCGTCCAGCCGCTCCACGAGCTCGATGAGCCCGCTGGCGGCCGCCCGCACCCGCTCGTCCGTCAGGGCGTCGAGCAGCTCGGGACCGCCGCGGCGGCCGGCGACGTCGAGCAGCAGGACCGCCGTCGCCTCGTCCGTGGCCGCCCGCAGCTGCCGCTCCAGGCCGACCATGTCGCGGGTGGCGAGCTCGTGCAGCACCCCGGCGCGCAGGTCCTCCGCGATGCCGACGGCCTCGAGCAGCGCCGGGAAGATCGCGGCGTCGCCGACGGCCACCCGGGCCCCGTCGAGGCCGATGGCGCGGAGGCCGCCGACGAGGACGGTGAGCGCCTCGGCGGTGCCCTCCGAGCCGCCGGCACCGCAGAGCTCGATGCCGGCCTGCAGCAGCTCGCGCGCCTCGCCGCGGCCGGGGACGATGCCGCGGTAGCAGTGCGCCACGTAGCTCAGGCGGATCGGCGCGGGCGTGTCGGCGAAGCGGGAGCCGACGAGCCGGGCGATCGGCACCGTCATGTCCGAGCGGAGCACGAGCGTGTTGCCGTGCTCGTCGACCGTCCGGAAGCGCGGGCGCGCGGCGTCGCCGGCGTCGGCGACCCCGGCCCGCTCGAGCACGCTCGCGTACTCCACGGCCGGCGTGGAGACCTCGCCGTAGCCGTGCTGGGTGAACACGTCGCGGAGCGCGGCGACCACGCCGTGGCGCTCACGCATCTCGTCGGGCAGCACGTCGCGCGTGCCACTGGGGATGGGCAGCGTCATCGCCGTGGATCATCGCGGGTCCGGGGCGCACGCGACGTGCGCCCCGATGCCCGGTGCGCCGCGTCCCGGGTGGTGACGGTGCACGCAGCCGCGGTGGGCCGGCGGCACGGGGCCGCCGACGGGCGGGCGCCCGGGGATCCGGGCCCCGCCGTGGGCCGGCGGCACGGGGCCGCCGGCCACTCAGCCGACGGCGACCTGGGCGTCCTCGGGGACGCGCTCGATCTGCGCGCCGAGCGCGCGGAGGCGGTCGTCGATGGCCTCGTACCCACGGTCGATCTGGTCGACGTTGTGGATCGTGCTGCGGCCCTCGGCGCAGAGCGCGGCGATGAGCAGCGCCATGCCGGCGCGGATGTCCGGCGACGTGAGCCGCTCGCCGTGCAGGCGGCAGGGACCGGAGACGATCGCGCGGTGCGGGTCGCAGAGCGTGATGTCGGCGCCCATCCCGACGAGCTTGTCCGTGAAGACCAGGCGGTTCTCGAACATCCACTCGTGGATCAGGACGGAGCCCTGGGCCTGGGTCGCCAGCGCGACGGCGATCGAGGTGAGGTCGGCGGGGAACGCCGGCCACGGGCCGTCCTGGACCTTCATCTTGTGCTCGCCGACGTCGCGCGCCGTCTGGAGGTTCTGCCCGCCGGGCACGAACACCGTGGTGCCCTCGAGCTCGGAGTGCAGGCCGATCTTGCCGAAGACCAGGCGGATCATCCGCAGGTCGTCCGGGGCGACGTCCGTGATGCGCACCTCGCCGCCGGTGACGCCCGCGAGCGCCATGAACGAGCCGATCTCGATGTGGTCCGGACCGACGGTGTGGTCGCAGCCGCCGAGCTCCTTCTGGCCCTGCACGTGCAGGACGTTCGAGCCGATGCCGTCGATCTTGGCGCCCATCGAGACGAGCATGCGCGCGAGGTCCTGGACGTGCGGCTCGCAGGCCGCGTTGCCGATGACCGTGGTGCCCGGCGTCAGCGCCGCGGCGAGCAGCGCGTTCTCCGTTGCCATCACGGACGGCTCGTCCATGAAGATCTCGCCGGCCCGCAGGCCGCCGTTCGGGGCGGTCATCTCGATGTCGCGGCCGAGCTCGAGCGTGGCGCCGAGGGCGCGCAGCGCGTCGAGGTGCGGGTCGAGGCGCCGGCGGCCGATCACGTCGCCGCCGGGCGGCGGCATCGTGCAATGGCCGAAGCGTGCGAGGAGCGGGCCGGCGAGGAGGAACGACGCACGGATGCGCTCGGCGTCCTCGCGACGGAGGCCGTCCTCGGCGTTCAGGCTGCCGGCGTTGAGCCGCACGGCGTGCTCGTCGAGCCACTCGACGGTGACGCCGAGGCCCTCGAGCAGGTTGATCATCGACGCCACGTCGCGGATGCGCGGCACGTTGCGGACGATCACGTCCTCGGCGGTCAGGACGCTCGCCGCCAGGATGGGCAGCGCGCCGTTCTTGTTGCCTGCGGGGCGGACGGTCCCGGAGAGGGGACGGCCACCGTCGATTACGAACTTCTCCATAAGGGGTCGGGTCCGGTGTCGAGGCGCAAGCGGGAGCCGTGAGCCCGCGATCGTCCGCCCACGGACCGACGGGAGAGGCTAGCAGCGCACCGGGCGGCTTCCCGGGGGCGCGCCCGGGCCGCCGTACACCGACCGGGACGCGCCGGCCGACCGGGACGGTCGTCCGGTGGGTGTCGGGACCGAACCCGGCGGAGTGGCCGCTCGGCGCTACCCTCCTGGGGCGATGACCGACTCCCTCACGATCACCATCCTCGAAGGCGACGAGACCGGTCAGGAGCTGCTCGAGCAGTCCCTGCGGGTGCTCGATCCCGAGGTGCTCGGCTTCGACGTCCAGCTGGACCGGTTCGACCTCGGGCTGCAGAAGCGCCGCGAGACGAACAACCAGATCGTCCACGACGCCGCCGCCGCGATGCGCGAGAGCGGCCTGGGCGTGAAGGCCGCGACGGTCACGCCGGAGGGCAAGGACGACGTGGGCTCGCCCAACCGCATCCTCCGCGAGGAGGTCGACGGCAAGGTCATCATCCGCACCGGCCGCCGCATCCCGGGCGTCACGCCCGCCGCCGGCATCCACTTCCCGATCTCCGTCGTCCGCATGGCCGTCGACGACGCCTACGGCGCGAAGCAGTGGCGCGAGGGCACCGAGGGCGGCGAGGACGAGATGGCCTACCGCACGGAGAAGGTCAACCGCGGCACCTGCCGAGCCGTCGCCGAGTACGCGTTCCGCACCGCCGAGAAGATGCGGGGCCGCGTCTACGGCGGCCCGAAGTGGACGGTCTCCCCCGTGTACGAAGGGATGCTCAAGGAGGAGCTCGACCGCGCCGCCGCGAACAACCCCGACGTCCGGTACCAGCCGGTGCTGATCGACGCCACGTACGCCGGCCTCGTCTCGGGCGACGCCGACGGCCCGCTCGTCATCCCGGCCCTCAACCGCGACGGCGACTGCCTGTCCGACCTGGTCCTCCCCCTCTTCGGCTCCATCGCAGGCGCCGAGTCCACGCTGCTGGCGTTCGACGCCGACTACGCCCCGCGGGTCGCGATGGCCGAGGCCCCCCACGGCACGGCGCCCTCGCTGCAGGGCAAGGACGTCGCCAACCCGATGGCGATGATCCTCGCCAACGCCGCCGTCCTCCACTACGGCGCGGTCATCCGCGGCGTGCCGGCGGCGGACGTCGCCTCCCGCGCCATCTACGAGGCCGTCCTCGAGGGTGCCTCCGCCGGCATCAAGACCGCCGACCTCGGCGGCGCGTCCTCCACGTCCGACGTGACGACGGACGTCATCAACCGTGTCCGCACCAAGATCGACGTCTGGTCCTCGCTCGGCTCCCACTGAGCGGCCCACTGCCGCCGGTTCGCCGGCGGCAGGTGCCCCTCGGGCCCGGAGCGAGGCTCGGCGCCGCACCATGGTCCACCTCGCCGACCGGTTCGGGTCCACAGCGGGTCGCGGCGCCGCGACGAGCAGCTGCGCCCCACGCCACTGGAGGCTGCGCCTCAGCTGGGCGCGGGACCCCGGCGGGAGGCGCCGGCCTGCTCCTTGCGCAGGCGCCGCTGGTACCCCAGCCGCTGGACGACGAGCGTGACCACGCCGGCCACGAACATCAGAGCGACGTTCAGAACGAGCTGGGCCAACGAGCCGAACGCGCCGCCGACGTCCTCGTAGGCCAGTGCGAGCCCGACGTTCGCGGCCGCCGGCAGCGTCGTCACGCTCACCAGCACGCCGACGATCGCTCCGGACTTCGCGGTCGTCATCGACAGCAGGCCGGCGACCCCCGCGACCGCGGCCACCACCACCGTGTAGGCGTCCGGTTGGGCGATGGTGCTCGCGAGCTGGTGCGACACTCCCGCGAACTCCTCGGGGTTCAACCCCACCAGTCGCCCACCGGCGGAGAACGCGTAGGACACCACCACCGCGAAGGGCAGCCCCACCGCGAGCGCCCGCACCGAGCGCCACGCCAACGCCCCCCGCCGGTCGGCGAGTGCGACGGAGGCCGCAGCGATCGGCCCGAACTCCGGCCCCACCACCATGGCGCCCACCATCAGCACGGGGCTGTCCAGGAGCAATGCCACGCACG
>NZ_ATUD01000018.1 GCF_000420025.1 Patulibacter americanus DSM 16676 | reverse complement strand
ACCAGCGGGGTGAGGAGGAACACGAGCTCGTCGCGGACCGACCGGTCACCCGAGGCCTGGTAGCGCTCCCACATGGCGAGCAGCTGCTCGGAGGTGAGGCGGCGGGAGGTGCGGGTGCGGGTGGCGGTCATGGCGGCGGTTCCGGGGAGAGGATGAAGAGGGCGCTGCGGGGAGAGGACACCGTCCTCTTCGCTGCTGATGTTCACCCATCGGGGGATCTCGCCTCCCCCTCAACACCGTCTGGCCGTTCGACCCATACGTTCACCGTACTGACCCTGGACTGATACCGAATACACCGTTATCCATTGGGTTTCGGGGCTTGAAAGCGGGTCAGCGACGTACACCTTCCTCGGTGTTACGAAATGTGAACGGGGAATGCCCCCGGGCCCGTCCGCCATCCGCCGTCATCCGATCGGGGGATGAACGGCCGCCGCGCCCGCCGCGCCTGGGCATCCGTCGTCACCCGGTCTCGGCCCGCCGGTGGGCCACCCGACCCCGGCCCGCCGTTGGGTCACCCGACCCTCCTGCCCCGGTGGGTCAACCGTTCCCGGTCCGCCGGTCTCCCCGTTCCGGGTCGCCGCGCCGGCCGGCGGTCGGCTCGCGATCCGGAACCGCGTCCCGGATCGACACGCACCGGGCAGGGGTATGTCCTGGAGACATAGAACATGTCTCCAGGACATACCGCCGCCACGCGTGTGTCACCCGGCCAAGCGCCGACGCCCGCGATGCCGCCTGCGGCGTCCGGCGGCCACGAACGGACCGCCGGGCTCAGCGCTTGGCGTTCGCCTTCGGGGCGATCTTCACCGTCGCCGCCTTCGGGACCAGCGTGACGCCCAAGCCGTCGAAGGCCACTCTCACGACGACGGTCCGACCCCGTAGAAGCGAGCGGCGCATCGCCGCGGTGGGCCGCATGCGGACCGTCACGGTCTTCCCCGCGGCGATCGTCAACGTGCGGGTACCGACCGTGGTGCTGCCGCGGCGGACCACCACGCGGGTGCGGCAGCGGCCCCGGCCCGTGCCGCAGGAGACCCGGATCGCGAACCGGCCCTCACCGTCGAGCCGGACGGAGCGCGTGAGCAGGCGGACCTGTGCCTTCGGGGCGGGGCTCGCCGGCGGGGCCGGGGTCGTGGGCGGGGCCGGGGTCGTGGGCGTTCCGGGGCCGGCCGCCAGCGCAGGCACCGCGACCGGGACGGACGCCGTCGTGGTCTGCCCGGCGGAGTCCGTCACCGTCGCGGTCAGCTCCACCGTGGTCCCGGCCTGGGCGGCCGTCGGGGTCCAGGAGAACTCGTAGGGACGCGTCGACCGGGTCGCCACCTCTGCGCCGCCGGCGGAGAGCCGGACGGAGCGCACGCCGAAGTCGTCACTCGCGGCGACCACCGGGCGGACCTCGGTGCCGACCGGCACGACGAGGCCGGCGGTCGGCTCGAGGATCTCGGCCGTGGGAGCCGCGTCCGGGGTCGCGGCGGGAGCGGCAAGCGCGGCGATCGGCGTCGTGCGGAACGCGCCGGTGTCGACGCTCGCCGCGGCGAGGACGGGCGGTACCGCCCCGGGGGCGCCCGCGTCGTTGCCGGACCGGCCCTGGCAGCCGGTCGTCGCGCTGCTGACGCCCGCCGTCGGGCCGGCCGGGCAGCCCCAGTAGTTCTCCTGGGCGAGCACCGGCGCGCCGTTGCGGACCGCCGCGTTGGCCGCGTCCGCGTTGAAGACGGCGTAGCCGTTCGCGCCGAAGGTCGTGCCCGAGACCGCGAGGGCGCGGGCACCCGGGACCTTCGGATCCATGCCCGTGTCGGCGTCGGCGAGCAGGACGCCGACGGAGGAGCGGGCGGTGCCCGCCTGCCCGTTCCAGGTGTCGACGATCTCGCTGTCGGTCACCCGTCCCCGCTGCCCGGACTGGTACCGCACGCCGGTCTGCGGGACGGACGCGCCGCCCCGCTCGCCGACGATGCGGCTGCGGAGCACGTTGCCGTAGGCGTTGACGTTGGACCGCGTCTGCAGCGGGCTGACGGCCGGGGCCACGACGGTGGGGTTGTCGACCCCGCCGACGGAGGCGTCGAACAGGACCCCGCCGGCGCCGAAGCCCGTGACGAGGCTGTCCTCCACCGTGACCTCGCGGCGGATGCCGCCTGCGACGTCGCTCTGCAGCGAGTTCGTCATGACGATGCCCCAGCCGTGCGGCTGGCTCGCGGCCGAGGCGGCCGCGGCGCGGCGCAGCGGCCCGACGACGCTCCGGCGGACGCGACCCGAGGTGTTGAAGAACGCGATGCCGGCCTCGGCGTACGCCCCCGGTGAGCTCACCGTGACGCCCGAGAGGTCGAAGAAGTTCTCGTTGTCGTCCGAGGAGCCGAGGGACTGGCGCGAGACGGTGATGACGTTGCCGCCGCCGTCGCGCAGGTACGGCTCCGTGCCGGCCAGGGAGTCGCCCAGCGCCGTCGCCGGCATGATCGTGACCTTGTCGGCGCCCGCGCCGCGGATCGTCAGCGGCTTCGTGATCGTCAACCCGTTGCGCGAGCCGGCCTGGGCCGGGCTGTTCGCGTTGGTGTAGGGCGTGGACCCCTCGCGGTAGACGCCGTCGCAGACCACCACCGTGTCCCACGGCGCGGCCTGGTCCACCGCGGCCTGGATCGACGTGAAGCCGGCGGATGGGCACTGGGTGCGGTCGTCGTCGACCGTCCAGGTCGACGCGCCGGCGACGGCGGGCGCGACGGCGGGGAGGGCCGCCAGCACGAGCGCGACGCGCAGGGCTCGACGTAGGGGCGTGGACGTCATGGGATGCAAGGCACCTCGGTGCGTGGTCGGCGGGATCGGCGTCGGCCGCGCCGCGGGGCGACGGCCCGGAGGTCGAGACGTGAGCGCAGCACACGTCTGCCGACGGCGAGCCCGGAGTCTAGGTCGGGATCCGTCGCCCTCTTCCGGCCCGGATGTCCTGTACGCAGGCCCCGCGGAGCGCCAACGGGACAAGGGCGTATGCCGGCACCGTCCATACGCTTTTCCCCGGTCCCGCGGCTCTGCCCGGCGACGGTCTCGACACCCATTCCTCGGAGAACTGTGCACATCGTCCGCGCCCCCTTTCGGGCCCTCCCAGCCGCGGCCCTCGCCCTCGTGGCCGTCCTGCTGGCGGTCCTCCCGGCCGGGGCCCGCGCCGCCGACCCGGACCCGATGGCCCGCGGCTCCTACGCCGTCCAGACGACGGAGGGATCAGACCCGGCGACCGCTCCCGGTCGGTTCCTCGCCGGCACCGTGAACCTGCAGGAGCCCGCGGCCGGCGGCGGCGGGACCATCGGTCCGGCCGCGGCGGCCACGCTGCAGATCCGGGGCTCGATGTACCAGCCGGTCGGACGCACGACGCCGTCGCCGGTGATCGTCCTCGTCCACGGCAACCACGGCTCGTGCGACGCCGGGGCGGCGCCGAACTGCACCGTCTTCAAGCGCAACGACCGGGGCTACGCCTACCTCGGCGAGAACCTGGCGAGCTGGGGCTACACGGTCGTCTCGATCGACCAGGACCAGCTCATGTACTACCAGGACAACCCGATGGCGAAGGGCATGCACCAGCGCCGCCTGCTCATCGCCGCCACGCTCGACGCGCTGTACAAGGCCAACGCGGAGGGCCTCACGGGCCCCGACCAGAACCTGGGCAGCTCGCTCGTCGGCAGGCTCGATCTCTCCCGCATCGGCCTCATGGGCCACTCCCGCGGCGGCGACGCCGTGACGAGCTTCATCGACTACAACCGGACCCGCCCGGCCCCGGGTCGCCGCTACCCGCTGCGCGGCGTGATCGCGCTCGCGGCGACGGATTACGAGCGGCGCGCGCCCTCCGGCACGCCGTTCCTCTCCGTGCTGCCGATGTGCGACGGCGACGTCTCCAACATCCAGGGCGCCCGCTTCTTCGAGCGCGGCCAGTACCGCGAGGCCACCCCGTTCCCGCTCGTCCAGGTGGGAGTCCACGGCACGAACCACAACTGGTTCAACAGCGTGTGGTCCGCCGACGGCGAGGACGGGTCCAACGGCGACCAGGCCTGCGGCGTGAACATGCCGAGCAACCTGCGCCTCTCGGGCGGCATCAGCACGGGCCCCGCCACGAGCAACCCGGCCAGCCCCACGATCGGGACGAGCCCGGGCGGCACCTACACGCGCGCCAACCGCGGCTCGGGCGATCCTGTGCTCATGGGGGACCAGGAGAAGGTCGGCCTGGCGCTCATGTCGTCCTTCTTCCGGCGCTACGTCGGCGGCGAGGGCGGCTTCGACCGCTACATGACGGGCGAGCGCAACGCGGACGGTGAGACGGAGCTGCCGGCCACGGCCTGCCCGTCGCAGACCCAGTCGTTCACGAGCACCGCGACCCCGCCCGTCACGACCGGGACGTTCGGCCCCCGGATCGGGTGCGCCGAGCGGACGATGACGAGCTACTTCGCCGCGGCGGACGAGCGCATGGACGTCCTGCGGCCCGAGACCGACACCCCGCTGAGCACGAGCGCCGTCGGCACGGCGATCGAGGCGTCGGGCTTCTCGAACCCCTACCTCGAGGACGGCGGCGTGCTGCCGCGCCCGGCGACGACGCCGAGCGGCCTGGACTGGTGCAACCCCGAGCCGGACCACTTCGAGGAGTCCACGATCGGCAAGCCGGACTTCCCGAAGGCCGCGAAGGCCTGTCCGCTGCCGAACATCAGCGGCCTGGGGGGCCAGATCGGCATGCGCGAGCAGAGCCCGCTGAACCAGTCCTACGGGCTGCAGCTCGCGGCGGCCTGGGACGGGCCGGCGAAGCTCGCGACCCGCATCCCGGCGGCGAAGGGCGACGTCAGCGACAAGAAGGCCCTCGCCCTCGGCGCGGCGGTCAACGTGCTGGACCCGCGGAACTTCGACCCGACCAACCCGGACCGGTCGGCACCGTCGGCGACGAATCGCGTCGGCTCCGCGGCGGAGTACGACCCGGCCGCGTGGTCGCAGGACTTCACGATCGCGGTGACGGACGCGGCCGGCCACGAGGGCACGGTCTCCGCCGGGGACCAGCGGTACGGCAACGCGCTGCACCCCTCGGTCGGCTCGACGACGCCGAAGCTCCACGTCCTGCTGAGCCAGGTACGCGTGCCGCTGGCGGACTTCGCCGCCCAGGGGGTCGACCTCAAGACCGTCCGCAAGGTCGAGTTCCGCTTCGGCGAGGCCGGGAAGCCGGCCCAGGGTTCGGTGCAGCTGGCCGACGTGCGGTTCCAGGAGGCGACGGCCGGCACGGGTGTCCTCCTCGACGACGCGACGGCCGACGGTCCGGCCACGGGCCCCGTCACGAGCGGCCCCGACCCCGCCGCGGTCCTCGCCGCGGTCTCGCGCAGCGCGGCGTCGGCCCAGAACCCCGACGTGATCGGGCTGGGCGGCGACACGACGGTCACGCGGAGGGCCGCCTGCGTCGACACGACCGCCCCGCGCACGAGCGGCGTGAAGGTCGCCGTGAAGGCCCGCCGGCTCACGATCACGGGCAAGGCAACGGACGTGACGTGCTCCGCCGCGAAGACCCGCGCAAAGGCCGCGGGCACGGTGAAGTCGGTGCAGGTCACCCTCGCGAAGACCGTCGGCAAGCGCGCGCGGTTCGTCCGCGGCAACGGCAAGCTGAGCAAGCCGATGCCGAAGGACAGCGGCGTGGCGCTGGTCGCGAAGGGCACCTCCTCCTGGACGCTCAAGCCGGGCGGAAAGCTCGCCGCCGGGCGCTACGCCCTGACGATCGAGGCCTACGACGCCGCGGGCAACGTCTCCACGACGAAGCGCGGAACGGTCGTCGTCCGCTAGACGACCGCTCCCCGGGGGGCCGCCGTGCGCGGCGCTCCCGGGACGCGTGGGACCCGGAACGAGCGAAGGCCCGGCGCGCGTGCCGGGCCTTCGCTCGTTCCGGCACGTCGCCGGTCTTCGTCACGTGCTCCGCGGCGCTGCTGGCGCCGCGGAGCGGGTGCCGGGGGCCTCAGCGCAAGATCGGGAACCGCCGCACCAAGGGCAGCTCGGCCCAACGGGCGCCCAGGCCCAGGGTGCGGTCGGCGCCGACGCCGAGCAGGCCGACCAGCACGAGCGCGTAGATCAGGTGCTCGTCGAGGAAGGGGTTGGTCTCCGGCAACATGTGGGTGGTCCACATCGAGACGAACATGAGCACGCCGCCGATCGTCGCCAGGCGCGACGCGACGCCGGCCATGAGGGCGACGCCCAGGGCGAGCAGGCCGGCCATGAAGAGGACGTTGGTCACCGCTCCGCCCGCGAGCGACTGGTAGAAGCCGGCGAACGGGCCCTCGGCGCTGGCGAGGTAGCCCTGCGTCGGGTTGCCGCCGTCGAGCCAGCCCATGTTCGACGGGGTCGAGAAGCCCAGGCCGATCATCTTGTCGACGAAGGCCCAGAGGAAGAGGAAGCCCAGGCCCATGCGGGCCAGGCCGAGGGCGAGCGGAGCGCGATGCGGGGCGTTCTCGGCGGTGCGGTCGGTCGCGGCGCGTTCGGTGGCGGGCTCGGCCCGGTCGATGGTCCGGTCGGGGACCGGTGCGGCGGTGGGGGGATCGAGCAGGCTGGACATGACGACTTCCGGGTGGTGGGGGCTCGTGCGCCGGATGGCTTCACGGCGCACTTCCAACCTACGACCGGCGCCCGCCCCTGCCGTCGGGGTCGCCCCTCGTCCCTCGTGCGTAGTCCGGGCCGAAGCGTGCGGGAAACCGGCACGCCCGCCGCAGTCCGGTGGCGGGCGCCGCGGCCGCGCGGACCAGGCCCTCAGCCGTGGCCGAGTCCGTGCTCGAGTGCGTCCTTCACGCTCGCGTCGACCGCGTTGAGGCGGTGCAGCGTGACGGCCTCCGCCGAGCGGAATCGCCCGCCCGCGCGCTCGGGCCCGTGGTGGGTGAGCACGCAGTGGGCGAGGTGCGACCAGCGGGTCTCGTCCAGGCCGGCGCGGCGGGCGGGCTCGGCGATGACGCGCAGGCCGAGCTCGACGTGGCCCAGGAGCTCACCGACCTCGGTCCGTCCGATCTCGGCCCCGTAGGTGAACTCGCGCGTGCGGCCGAGGTCGTGGACCAGGCAGGCCGTCAGCAGCAGGTCGCGGTTGAGGCCCGGGTGGTGCACGCACGTCTCCTGCGCGAGGGCCCCGACGGCGACGGTGTGCTCGAGCAGCCCGCCGAGGTAGGCGTGGTGCCCGTTCTGCGTGCACGGCGCCAGCCGCCACGCGCGCCGCAGCGCCTCGTCGTCGATCAGCTCGCGCAGCAGGCTGCCGAAGCCCGTGTCGCCGACCTCGCCCGCCAGCCCCTCGAGGAACCCGTCGAGCTCGTCGAGGTCGCGGTAGGCCGTCGGCAGGAACTGCGTGGGGTCGACCTCGGCGGGGTCGAGCCGGCGCACGGCGGTGAGCTCGGCCACCAGGTCGTCGCGGTAGCGGTCCACCGTGCCCGTGACCTGCACGACGTCGCCGCGCTCGAACACGCCGTCCCAGCGGTCGACGTCCTTGAAGATGCGCGCCGGCATCGTGCCCGTGCGATCGCGGAGGTCGAGCGAGAGGTACGCCCCGGAGCGCCCATTCGACCGGTCCTTGCGGACGCACGCGTACGCCCCGGCCATGCGATCGCCCGGTCCCAGAGCAGCGACGGTGGACTCGATCGCGGGTGACACGTGAGACATCTTGTACCGTCAGCCGGATGATTCCCCTCCGTTGGGACGACCGCCCCGTCGGTCTGCGCGACCCCGCCCTGGTCTGCGCGTTCACCGGCTGGACGGATGCGGGGGATTCCGCGAGCTCTGCCGTCGGCGTCATCTCGCGCCGTCTGGGCGCACAACGCTGCGCCACCGTCGACCCCGAGCTGCTGTACACGATGCAGTCCTACCGGCCGCACATCACCGTGCGCGACGGCGTGGCCTCCGACGTGGAGTGGCCGACGGTCGAGCTGCGCGCCGCCGTGGTGCCGACCGCCGGCCGCGACCTGATCCTCGTGACCGGCCCCGAGCCCGCCATGCGCTGGCAGTCGCTGAGCGAGACGCTGATCGAGACGGCCAAGAGCCTGGGCGCCACGTTCGTCGTGACCCTCGGCGGCCTGCTTTCCGACGTCCCCCACACCCGCCCCGTGCCGATCACCGGCATCGCGACGGATCCGGACATCATCGCCCCGATCGGCGCGATGCTCCCGGACTACGAGGGCCCGACCGGCCTGACGGGCGTCGTCCACTTCGAGGCCGCCCGGCAGGGGCTGCAGGCCGCCACGCTGCTGGCCCACGTGCCCCACTACGTCGCCGGGGTGCCGAGCCCGAAGGCGACGCTCGCCCTCGTCGAGGCCGTCGAGGCCCTGACGAACGTGCCCGTGCCGACGGCCCGCCTGCGCGCCGCGTCCGAGCGCTACGAGCAGCAGGTCTCCGAGGCCGTGGAGCGCGACCCGGAGCGGCGCGAGCTGCTCGAGCGCCTGGAGCAGATGGCCGACCTGCGCGAGGTCATCGGCGACGAGGAGTCCGACGAGGACCTGGCCGAGGCCGCCGAGAGCCAGATCCAGCTCAACCTCGGCGAGCTCCCCTCGGGCGACGTCATCGCCGACGATTTCCTCGAGTTCCTGCGCGAGCAGGACCACACCGAGGGCGACGAGGACGACGAGGACTGAGGCCTGAGCAGTGGCTGACGCCGAGGTCGACGACGTGCTCCGGCGCGCCTTGGCTGCCCGCGGCATCCGCTGGAGCGGTCGCCGGCCTCGCCTCCCCGAGCCGGCTGTGCTGATCGGCGACGGGCCCGACGCCGCGGATGTCGCCACTGCGGGTCGGGGACCGCGCTGACTGGAGCTACCGCTGAACCCGCCTACGTCTCGGCTGCCGGGCAGGTCAGCTGGTAGTCGCACATCGAGCACGTCTCGTAGGACGGGGTCGGCTCGAAGTCCTGGGTGAGGATCGCGCCGCCCACCCGCTGAACGGTCTCGGTGATCCGGGCGCGCTCGCCGCCCTCGGCCTCGAGCGGGGTCTTCACGTCGTCCAGGACGTAGTGGTAGGCCTGGCGGGGCGCCTCCAGGCCCCACGCGTCGACGGCGGCGACCGCGTAGAGCTGCAGCTGCACGTCGTCGCGCAGCTGCTCCGGGGTGCGCGGACGGCCCGTCTTGTAGTCGACGAGCTCGTAGGCGCCGTCGGGGTGGCGGTCGACCCGGTCCACGCGGCCCCGGAGCGTGTGGTCGCCCAGGCGGAACTCGAAGCCGCGCTCGAGCCAGACCGTCTCGGAGTCCTCCGACATCGTGCGGGCGTGGTACCGCGCCATCGCGTCCTGGGCGCGCGCCCACAGCCGCGCCTCGTCGGCCACGCCCGTCAGGCCGGAGCGCCGCCAGCTCGCGGAGAGCAGCTCCTGCAGCTCGCCCAGCTGGGTGCCGCCGCGGCCGTGCCAGCGCTCGAGCACCTGGTGGACGACGATGCCGAACCGCTGCGCCACCGTCGGCTGCTGCGGGATCCGCAGGACGCGGTTGAACTTGTAGCGCAGGGGGCAGGCGCCGTAGAGGAACAGGTCGCCCGCCGAGAGGACGACGCCGTCGCCGCGCAGGGGGAGAAACGGCTCGAGGGAGGGCTCGCCGCGCTTGGCCCGGCGCTCCGCGGTCTGGTCGGCCGCGGCCAGGATCTCCTCGTCCAGCGTGCTCGAGAGCAGGATCTCCTTCTGCTGCGCCGTCGCCGCCTGGCGGATCGCCGCGTCGATCGCGGGCATCGCCGCCGCGACCTTCTGGCCGTCGGGGCGGTTGATGAGCGCCGCGACCTTCATCAGCTCGAGGTAGCGGGTGACCCCGTGCGCGACGTCGAGGTCGGTGTCCATCCGCAGGTCGCCGAGGCGCGCGCCGATCGTCGCGACGTCGCGCAGCAGCCCGTCGCGGAGCGTGCGGAAGGTGGCGTGCAGCGTGTCGTCGGGGCCGAAGAGCCGCTCCTCGAGCTCCTCCCACTCCCCGTCGACGGCGCGGCGGGCGTCCTCCACGATCGGCGAGGGCTCGCGCGCCGCGCCGCTCGTGGCGTGCGCGGGGTAGGCGAGGACGACGCCCTCGCGGGCCCGGGTCATCGCGACGTGCAGGGCGCGCCGCGCCTCGTCCATCGCGATCCGCCGCTCGCGGTCGGCCTCGGCCGCCGCCGGGTCCTCCGCGCCGGGCACGACGCGGTCGTCGCCGAGCAGCTCGTCCGGGAGCGGGTCGACGAGCCGCCGGCCGGCGAACGCGCCGACCGCGCCCAGGCGGCTGGACTGCAGGCCGAGGACGAAGACGTGGTCGAGCTCGAGCTCCGCCGCGGCCTCGAGGGGCAGGACGCGCACGGAGGCCGGGCCGGGGCCGCCCGCGTCGGGGTCCCCGGCGGCACTCGCGAAGCCCGCGTCCGCCCCGGCGTCGTCCGGCTCGCCGTCCATCCCGGCGGCGAACGGGACGGCCTCGACCTTGCCGTCCGGGTCGCCGCCGGCCTCGGCCAGGGTGACCATCCAGCGGGCGAAGTCGCGCGCGGTGGACTGGGGCGCGATGCGCACGTGACGCTCGGCGAGCTGGCCGACGCGCGCGAGGTCGCGCAGGCGCTCGACGACGTCGCCGTCGGCCCCGAAGAGCTGCTGGCCGCGCAGGCCCAGGTGTTCCACGAGCCGGTGCACGAACTGGTCCGGCGGGGTGACGTCGAGCGCGCGGACGGCCCCGCGGTAGAGGCGCAGGAACGCGGCGACGCGGTCGCGGGCCTCGGGAGCCATCTGCGGGGACTCCATGGACGCGGCGAGCGCGCCGACGAGGTCCATCCGGCGCCGGCGGGCGAGCTGCAGGCAGCGGGCGAGGTCGGCGGGGCGCAGGCCGATCGGCGGTCGGGCCAGCGCGCGGGAGACGGCGGGCGCGTCGGAGGGGTCGATGAGCAGCCGCAGCCACGCGAGGACGTCGCGGACCTCGACCCGCTCGAGGAACGCGCCGGCGCCGCCGAGCCGCGTGGGGATCGCCCGCTCCTCGAGCGCCGCGGCCACGGGACCGCCCTCGCGGCGGACGGACGAGACGAGCACGGCGATCCGGTCCGGCCGGGTGCCGTCGCGCACGAGCCGCTCGACCTCGCCCGCGACGGCCTGGGCCTGGGCCCGCTCGTTCGTCGCGCGCCAGAACCGCACGCGGCCGCCGCTCGGCGCGTGCCAGGCGTGCGGGAGCCGGTCGGCGGCGGGGGCGACGACGGCCTCGGCGGCGCTCAGGACCCGGTCGGGGCAGCGCCAGGAGCGCTCGAGGCTCACCGTCGTCAGGCCCGGGTGCGCGGCGGCGAGCTCGCGCAGGTTCTTGCTCGCGGCGGCGCGGACGCGGCGGGTGGCCTGGTCGTCGTCGCCCGCGGCGGTCAGACCGGTGCCGGCGGCCACGAGGGCGCGCAGCACGCGCATCGCGGCGGTCGGCAGGTCCTGGATGTCGTCGACGAGCAGCGCGGCCAGCGCGGAGGAGACGCGGCCGCGGACGGTCGCGCCGACGCCGCCCGGCGTCTCGTCCTCGAGCACGCGCAGCAGCCGCAGGACGAGATCCCCGTGGTCGATGAGCCCGCGCTCGCGGAGCACGCGGTCGTGGAGCCGCAGCAGCGCGGCGAACTCGCGCTCGCGGAGCGCCCGGGGATCGGTGTCGGCGAGCGCGCCGGCCCACGCCGAGAGCGCGTCGGCGTCGACGAGCGACTCCTTCAGCCGGTCGATGCGCGCAACGGCGCCGGCGAGCAGCGGGATCGGCGCCGGACCCCCGTCGTGGTGGCGGAGGCCGAGCTCCTCGCGGTGCTCGAGCAGCAGCGCCACGCGCTCCGTGCGGGTCGCGGGGACGACGAACGGGTCGACGCCGGCCTCGGCGGCCACGTCGCGCAGCAGCCGGTGGCAGAGGTCGGGCAGCGTGGTGACGACGACGTCGGCCGCGGGCGAGCCGAGGCGCGCGTCGAGCCGGCGCCGGGTGCGCGCGGCCGCGGCGGGCGTCGCGACGAGCAGCGCCACGCGGGTCGGGTCCACGCCGGCCGCGGTGACGAGCCACGCGGCGCGTGCGGCGAGGGCGACGCTCTTGCCCGTGCCGGCCGTGCCGCGCACGAGCAGGGGCGCGCCGGCCGCCGGATGCGTGGCCGCGCGGACCTGCGCGTCCGAGAGTGCGTCGAGGGGCTCCATCGCTGCTCTCTAGGATAGGTGGCTCATGACGCCGTCCTCCCACCCTGATCCCGAGACCTGGCTGACCGCGTTCAACCGGGCCGCCGACGCGGTCCGCGACCTCCTCGCGGCCGTGAAGCCCGGCGCCGACCGGCTGGAGGAGACGGGCACCACGGGCGAGGGCGGCGACCGGACCCTCGTGATGGACCGCGACGCGGAGGACGTCATCTTCGCCGAGCTCGAGCGACTGCACGACGCCGGCGCCCGCTTCACCGCGCTGTCCGAGGAGCGCGGCACCGTCGACTTCGGCGCCCGTGACGTCCTCGTCGTCATCGACCCCATCGACGGCTCGATGAACGCCAAGCGCGGCATGCCCCACCACGCCGTGTCGATCGCCGTGGCCACCGGCGAGGACGTCGCCACGACCGGAACCATGGCCGACGTCGTCTGCGGCCTCGTCGCCGACCTCGGCCCGGACGAGCGCTGGACCGCGATCAAGGGCCGCGGCGCCTGGCTCGACGGCGTCGCGCTCAAGGGCCCGGCGAAGGAGCGCCTGAACGGCGACGGCAAGCTCGAGCTCGTCGCGATCGAGTCCGCCAACCCGATCCACGTCATGGCCTCGGGCGAGGCGCTCGTCGAGCACGTCCACCGCATCCGCGCGATCGGCGCGATCGCCATCTCGCTCTGCGCCGTGGCGGGCGGCCGCGTCGACGGCATGGCCTCGCTGTGGCGCTGCCGCGCGGTCGACGCCGCCGCGGGCCAGCTCGTGGTCACGGAGTCCGGTGGGCTCGTGGCCTTCGGCGACCTCGCCGACCCGCTGAACAACCCGCTGGACCTCGAGCCCCACTCCCCCGTGGTGGCGGCGCGCACCGCGGCCGGGCTGGCGCGGGTCGCGGAGCTGCCGCACTCCTGAGGGGGCGGACCGCCGCCCTACGCGAAGGTCTGCGTGCCCACGGCTCCGAGCAGCGCCAGCGCCGTCGCGTCGGGGGAGCCGGGCTGGACGGTGTTGATGACCATCTGCAGGTGGCCGTCGCGAACCTCGAGCACGTCGCAGTCGACGGTGATCCGCCCGACCTGCGGGTGGTCGATCGTCTTGCGGCTCTCGCGGTGCGAGCCGACGCAGCGCTGCTCGGCCAGCGCGGCGAAGCGGGGGCTCGTGGCGAGCAGGTCGCGCCAGAGGGCGTGGAGGAACGCGTCGTTGGGGAAGGTGCCGAGCGCGCCGCGCAGGTCGGCCACGATCCCGGACTCCCAACGGGCGACGTCCTCGTGCGTGAGCACCGCGCGGGAGGGGGCCTCGTGGTGGAAGTGCCGCCAGGCGACGTTGCCGTCGCGCCCCTCGCCCCGCATGTCGCCCATGAGCGCGACGGACAGCGGGTTCTGGGCCACGATCGACCAGGCGGCGTCACGGACGAGCACGGGCACGTCGGCCAGCCGGTCGAGCATCCGCTGGACGCCGGGCGTGAGGTGGCGGTCGATGCAGCCGCAGGAGGTGTCGGCCTGGCCGGCGACGCGGAAGAGGTGGATCCGCTCCTCGTCCGTCAGGCGCAGCGCGCGGGCCAGCGGTCCGAGGACGGACGGCGACGGGTTCGTGGCCCGGCCCTGCTCCAGCCGGCTGAGGTAGTCGACGGAGAGGCCGGCCAACGAGGCCACCTCCTCGCGGCGCAGACCGGGCGCCCGGCGCGAGCCGCCGGCGGGCAGTCCGACGGCCTCGGGCGTGAGCCGGTCGCGCCACGCACGCAGGCAGCCGGCCAGCTCGTCCGTCGTGCGCTGCGTGGTCTGGGCATCCGCCATGTATCGATGATGGCGTACCGGGCCCGGCGCATCGTGGCCCTGCCAGTCCCAGGGTGCGGGGTCCTCTTCACAGACCCCCGTCCCGTGGCCCAGGCTGGATCCCATGACCACCACCCTCATCACCGGCGCCAACAAGAGCCTGGGCCGCGAGACCGCCCGCCGCCTGATCGCGGAGGGCCACGACGTCTGGATCGGCGCCCGCAACGCCGAGCGGGGCCAGGAGGCCGCTGACGCCCTCGGCGGCCGCTTCGTCCAGCTCGACGTGACGGACGACGCCTCCGTCGCCGCCGCCGTCGAGACCATCACCGCGGCGGGGACCGGCCTCGACGTCCTCGTCAACAACGCCGGCGTCCCCGGACCCTTCGCGGACCCGCTCGCCCTGACCGTCGCGGACTACGAGGGCGTCTACGCCGCGAACGTCTTCGGCGTCGTCCGCGTGACCCAAGCGTTCCTCCCGCTCCTGCGCGCCTCGCAGGCCCCCGTGATCGTCAACGTCTCGAGCGGCATGGGCTCGATCGCGGCGACCACGGACCCCTCGCGGGTCGAGTCGGGCGCCGTCATGCCGATCTACACCTCGTCGAAGGCCGCGCTGAACATGGTCACCACCCAGTGGGCCACGGCGCTCCCCGAGATCCGCGTCAACGCCGTCGACCCCGGTTACACCGCGACGGACTTCAACGGCCACCAGGGCCACCAGACCGTCGAGGAGGGCGCCGCGCCGATCGTGCGCATGGCACTCGTCGGGACCGACGGCCCGACGGGGACGTTCGAGAGCGTGGAGGGTCCCGCCGGCTGGTGACGTCGCCCACGGTCGGGGCGCGTGCCCCGAACGGTTCCGTCGGGCGCACGGTGTAACGCACACATCGAACGGTTGTAAGAACAGGTGTTCGCCGCTACATTCCGGGTGAACTTAGAACTAAGCAGCCGAAGGAACCTCGACATGGCCGACACGCCGAACAGCCCGAAGTCCCCGACCACGCCGGCCACGTCCCCGGCCGCCTCCCCGACCGCGACGGTGAAGCCCGCGACCGCCGCGTCCAGCACGACGTCCGCCGCCAAGCCGGCCGCGACGAAGAGCACGACCGCGAAGAGCTCGACGTCCGCGTCGAAGCCCGCGGCGAAGAAGACGTCCGCGAAGCGCACGACGTCGGCCAAGCCGGCGGCGAGCCGCGCCACGGCGACGCGCGGCTCCGGCACGTCCGCCACCGCCACGGCGAAGCGCTCGACGGCCAAGCCGGCCGTCGCGAAGGCCGCGACCGCCAAGACCGCCGCCGCGTCCAAGCCGGCCGCGCGCAAGTCGACGACCCGCACCGCCGGCACGCAGGCCGCGGGCGCCAAGGCCGCGGCGAAGACCACCGCCACGCAGGCCAAGGGCGCCGCGAAGACGGCCGCGAAGTCCGCCGCCCCGAAGGCGTCCTCCGCCAAGTCCTCGGCGAAGGCCACGAAGACGCAGGCCACCGGCGCCGCGAAGACCGCCGCGCGCGACACCGCCAAGACGACGAAGGCGCAGGCCAAGGCCACCGCCACGAAGACGCAGGCCAAGGCCCGCAAGGCCGCCGCCCAGGCCGACTCGACCGAGGCCGCCCGGGCCATCGAGTCCCGCGTCGCCGTCGCCACCCGCGTGGCCCGCGACGTCTACGCGCAGGCCGTCGCCGTCGCCCCGAAGAACCTCGAGGACGCGCAGAAGCAGGCCGTCCAGGTCCGCCAGCTCGCCGCCGCCCAGGCCGTCCAGGCCCGCCAGCGTGCGCAGGCCCAGGCCACCCAGGTCGCCGGTCGCGTGCAGGTCGCCGGCGAGAAGGCCGTCCTGATCCCCGTGGGCGCCGCCCTCGAGGCGCGCGACGCCGCCACGAAGGAGCTCGTGGAGCGCCGCGAGGCCACGGCCAAGATGTTCCTGGACCGTCGCGACGCCGCCCAGAAGCAGGCGCAGGTCCGTCGCCAGCAGCTGCGCGCGCAGCTCGGCACGTTCGAGAAGCGCGGCGCGCAGGCGCGCACCGGCCTCGAGCGCGACCTGACCCGCACCCGCACCCAGCTCGAGCGCGAGCTGCGCGAGCGTCGCGCCGCCGCCGAGGCCCGCATCAACGGCCTCCCGTCCGCGGCCGAGCTGCGCACGGAGCTGCCGAAGCTCCGCGGCGAGGTCGAGACGCGCGTCGGCAAGGCGCAGACCCGCGCCGCCGAGGTCGCGGGCCAGGCCCGCACCCGCGTCCTCTCGCTCGTCTAGCGCGTAGTACGGAGTACGTGGTGTTCCGGAGCGGGAGGCTCCGGGGCACCACGATCGTGACGCAGCGCCCGCGACCCCGGCCCCCGCGCCGGGGTCGCCGCGCGGTGGGGCCCATCGCGGCCGCGGCCACGTCGATCCGGCCGCACCGCCCCCGCGGGCCCGATCACCGGGCCGAAACGGAGCGGCCACTCCGGACTGCTACGGTCTCAACCGGATCACGTGCTCCGCTTGTTCGAGCGACCGTGACGCCCGTCCGCCCGGGGAATCGCCCCGGGCCGCACATCCGTAGGAGTCCTCCGCATGACCACCGACCCATCAACCCACCGGCGCGACATGATCGCGCTCTACGTGCTCTGCCTGGGCATGCTCATGATCGTCCTCGACGGCACGATCGTGAACACCGCGCTGCCCGTCCTGAAGGAGAGCCTGGACTTCTCCGACGGCAACCTGACCTGGGTGCTGAACGCGTACCTGATCCCGTTCGGGGGCCTGCTGATGCTGTCGGGCCGCATCGGCGACCTCATCGGCCAGCGCCGGATGTTCCTCTGGGGGATGTCGCTCTTCACCCTCGCCTCGCTCCTCTGCGGCCTCGCGGAGAGCCAGGAGATGCTGATCGGCGCCCGCTTCCTGCAGGGCGTGGGCGGCGCGCTCGGCTCCTCCGTGATCCTCGGGATGATCATCACGATGTTCCGCGAGCCCCGCGCGCAGGGCAAGGCCATCGGGATCTACTCCTTCGTCGCGTCGGCAGGCGGCTCCGTAGGCCTGCTCCTCGGCGGCGTGCTGACGGACATCCTCTCCTGGCACTGGATCTTCTTCGTCAACCTGCCGATCGGCATCGCGACGGTCGTCCTCGCCAACCGCCTGGTGCCGCACCGCCCCGGCCTGGGCTTCAAGGACAACAAGGTCGACGTCGCCGGCGCGCTCATGCTCACGGGTGGCCTGATGATCGCCGTCTACGCCATCGTCGGCGTCGAGAAGGAAGGCTGGGGCTCGACGCAGACCCTCGGCCTCGCCGCGGTCTCCCTCGTGCTGCTCGTCGGCTTCGTCGTCCGCCAGGCCCGGATCGCGCACCCGCTGCTGCCGCTGCGCATCTTCCGTTCGCGCAACGTGACGGGCGCCAACCTCGTGCTGCTCGGGGTGCTCGCGGGCATGTTCAGCGTGTTCTTCTTCGGCGCGCGCTACGCCGGCGAGATCCTCGGCTACAGCCCGATCCAGATCGGGTTCGCGTTCCTGCCCCTGACCCTGCTCATCGGCCTCGTGTCGACGCGGGTCGCGCAGCCGGTGACGGAGCGCTTCGGCCCCAAGAACGTCCTCATCGCGGGCCTGACGTCGATCGTCGCCGCCGTGCTCCTGTTCACGCAGACCCCGGTCGACGGGAACTACTTCGTGAACGTCCTGCCCTCGATGCTGCTGCTCGGCCTGGGCGCCGGGTTGAGCTTCACGTCGATCATGGGCCTGGCGATGTCCTCCGCCACCCCCGAGGACTCCGGCATCGCCTCGGGCCTCGTGAACACCTCGATGCAGGTCGGCGGCGCCGTCGCGCTCTCCGTCCTGGCGACGTTCGCCGCCGAGCGCACGACGGCGAAGCTCGCCGACGGCGAGAACGCGCTCGAGGCGCTCAACGCCGGCTTCCACGTGGCGTACCTCATCGCCGCCGGCATCGTGGTGCTCGCCATCGCCGTGGCCGTCTTCGTGCTGCGCAACGAGTCGGCGCCCGCCGGTGACGCCGCGGCCGTCGGTCACGCGGACGAGCCCGCCGAGGACCACGCCGTGACGCCCGCGGTGCCCGAGCTGGTCTGAGGGATCGGCCCGCCGCCCGGGCCAGCCGGGCGGCCCGTCGCCGCCCGTGGGCCCGGGCCAGCCGGGCGGCGCCTCGGGGGCCCGGGTCAGCCCGGCGGCAGCGGTGGCGGAGCGGGAGCTGCGGACTGCGACCGCGATCCCACCAGCCCCGTCGCGAGCGCCACCGCGGCCAGCACGACGACGGCCCCCGCCAGCTCCGCCGGCCCCGGCGTCTCGTCGCGCACGAGCCACGCGGTCGCGATGCCGACCACCGGTACGAGCAGCGTGAAGGGCGCGACGGTCGAGGCGGGGTGGCGGGCCATGAGCCACGTCCACGTGCCGTAGCCGAAGAACGTGGCGATCACGACCACGTAGGCGAGCGCGAGCAGGCCCGCGACGCCGAGGCCGGAGAACGCGTCGCCCCACGAGCCCCCGCCCTCGAACGCCAGGGAGAGCCCGGCGAGCGGGAGCGGCGGCACGAGGCTCGACCAGACGATGAGCGCGAGCGGCGCCGGCGGCTGGGCGGCGCGCATGATGACGTTGCCCACACCCCAGGACGCCGCGGCGCCCACGCAGAGCGCGAGCGCCAGCAGGGGCACGTCGCCGTCGCGACCGAGGGCGATGATGGCGATGCCGACGACGGCCAGCGCGACGCCGGCGGCCCGGGCCCGCGTCAGGCGTTCGCCGAGCACGGCCATCGCGAGCAGGATCGTGAAGACCGCCTGGACCTGCAGCAGGAGCGAGGCGAGCCCCGCCGGCAGGCCCTGGTCCATCCCGACGAACAGCAGCGCGAACTGGCCGGTGGAGGTGAACAGCCCGACGCCCACGACCGTGCGCCAGCTCGTCCGCGGCGACCCGACGAGGAACACGGCGGGCAGCGCGACGACCGTGAACCGCAGCGCCGCGAACAGCAGCGGCGGGAACGACTCGAGCCCGATGTCGATGACGACGAAGTTCAGGCCCCACGCCACGGCGACCAGCACGGCGAGGGCGACATGACGACGAGGCACCCCGACAGGGTCCCGGGTGGGGCCCGGCGACGCCGTGTGGGTGACGGCAGGCGCGAGCCGGCCGTGCCCGCGCGGGGCGCCGGCGCCCCGCGAGGTTGACGGCGTCCCGTCGCCACCCCGCTCTCCCGCCCCGTCCGTGGCGGGCGGGTGCGCCTACGCACCGAGCCGAACCACGCCGCGTGCCACAATCGATCGATGCCTACGCGCGAGGACATCCTCGAAGCCCTGAAGTCGGTGATCGACCCCGAGCTGAAGAAGGACGTGGTCGAGCTCGGCATGGTGCGCGAGATCACGATCGGCGACGGCCGCGTCGACGTGATGATCTCCCTGACCACGAACGGCTGCCCGCTGCGCAACCACTTCGTCGTCGCGGTCCGCAAGGCGCTGCGCGGCCTCGGCGTGCAGGAGTCGGGCGTGGAGTTCGACGTCCTCTCCCCGGAGGAGAAGGCCGCGCTGCAGAAGAAGCTCGGCATCCAGGGCTCGCTGCCCGCCGGGGAGAACGTCTCGCTGATCAAGAACGTGATCTGCGTCGGCTCCGGCAAGGGCGGCGTCGGCAAGTCGAGCCTCACCGTCAACCTCGCCGCTGCGCTCGCGGCCGAGGGCAAGACGGTCGGCGTGCTCGACGCCGACGTCTGGGGCTACTCCATCCCGCGCATGTTCGGCCTGGGCGCCGAGCGACCGCCGGTGTCGTCCGACCGCAAGATCATCCCCCTGGAGTCGCAGGGCGTGAAGGTCATGTCGATCGGCTTCTTCGTGCCGGAGGACTCCGCCGTCGTGTGGCGCGGCCCGATGCTGCACAAGGCGCTGAACCAGTTCCTCGACGACGTCGAGTGGGGCGAGCTGGACTACCTGCTGATCGACCTGCCGCCGGGCACCGGCGACGTCTCGATGACGCTCGCGCAGCTCTTGCCGCAGGCGCAGTTCCTGCTCGTCACGACCCCGCAGGACGCGGCGCAGAAGGTCGCCCGCCGCGCGGCCGAGATGGCCACGAAGGTGCAGCTCGGCCTGATGGGCGTCGTGGAGAACATGTCCGGGTTCACGTCCCCCGACGGCCAGCGCTTCGCCATCTTCGGTGAGGGCGGCGGCCAGGCGCTCGCCACGGAGCTCGACGTCCCGCTCTTCGGCAAGGTCCCGCTGACGATGCGCCTGCGCGAGCAGGCCGACGCCGGCGTCCCCGTCGTCGTCGCCGAGCCCGACGACGCGGCCGCGCAGTCCGTCACGCAGATCGCGCGCGGCCTCATCGCCGCCACGCCGGAGCTGCCCCCGATGCTGCAGGAGCTCCCGCCCATGCTGCCCGTGATGCAGAACGAGCCCAAGGGCGCCTCGCTCCCGATGGCCTGAGCCGCGGGCCTTCGAGGCCCGCGCCCGGAACGACGAACGGCCGCCCGAGGGGCGGCCGTTCGCGTTCTCCGGGACGACACCCCGGGCCCGGGGTGTCAGGCGCCGGGGGCTTCGTCGTCGCCGGCCGGATCCGACGGGTCACCGGTCTCGGCCGGATCCGCGGCCAGGATGCCGTACAACCGGCGGCGTGCCTCGACCAGCGTGGTCTTGGCGTCCGCGATCTGGCCCGGGCCGGCGACCCGCACGACCTGGCGGGCGGCGTCGACGACGCTGACCATCAGGTCGCGCAGCTCGACGGCGTCCTGGTCGTCGGTGCCGCCGAGGTCCTCCCACGGGGTGGACTCGGCCGCCACGCGCTCGGCCTCGGCGCGACCCTCGTCGGTGAGGGTGTGGGCGCGGCGTCCGCCGCGACCCTCGGACTCGGTGCTCGTGACGAGCCCCTCGGCCGCGAGCCGCTTGAGCGTCGGGTAGACGGAGCCGGGGCTCGGGCGCCACACGCCGCCGCTGCGCTCGTGCAGCTCGTGCAGCAGCTGGTAGCCGTGCATCGGGCCCTCGAGCAGCAGGACGAGGATGCCGGCCCGGATGTCGCCACGGCCGACCCGCGCCCCGCCGGGCAGGAACCCAGGAAGCTCGGGGTCGCCGCCGCGGCCCCCGGGGCCGAAGGGTCCGCCGGGCCCGCGGCCGCGCGGGCCGCCGCGTCCGTGGCGGCCCGGCCCGCGGGAGCCGCGGCCGGGGCCGCGCTCCCCGCCGCCGGGGCCGCGGCCGGGCCCGAACTCGGCCCGGGGGCCGCGGCCGAACCGCGGGCCGTGTGCGTCCTCGGACCCGGGAGCGGCGTCGGGGCCGCATCCGGCGTGGACGTGGGGACCGTGCCGGTGGTGACCCGAGCCGCTACCGCGGTCGGGGGTGGGGCCGTGCCCCGCGTCGTCGGCGTGGAGGTGGTGGTGATGACGGCGGCCGCGGCCGCGCGTGTCGGGACCGCGGTCCCAGGGGGTGGAGAAGGTGAAGCTCTGCATGGAGTTCCTCGTGTTGCTGTATCGGTGTGCCATCACGATATATCGCGACTGCCCTGGCGTCAAGGCCGGGTGGGGCGACGGCGACGAGCAGAGGCGGGGAGGCGATCCGGCTCAACGGCGGAGGCGGGCGGAGGCGGGGAGATAGGCAGGCGCAACGGGGATGTACGTCTCGAGCGCCCTTCCGGGGGCGAGACGTACATCGACGGCCCCTGACGCGGTCGATGGAGGTTTCGGGCACGACGACACCGCCGAGACGTACATCGTCGTCCCCTCTCCCTCCCCGCCTTCCGGCCCGCCGCGCTCGCCCGCCTCTTCCCGCCCCGCCACCCTTGCGCCCACGGACCCGAATTCCGCTGGCCAGATCCCCGCTCCCGGGCTACCCTGCGGCCATGCGCGCGCGAGCGGTGGCGGTCCTCCTGACGACGCTGACGGCCGGTGCCGCCGCGGAGTCCGCGTCAGCGGCGTCGCTCACGACGACCGGCGACGTGATCACCTACCAGGCGGGCCCGGGCGAGACGAACCGGGTCACGGTCAACTGGGGCACCGGGCGCCCGTCGTTCGACGACGTGACCGAGGTCGAGGACAACATGACCTTCGGCCCCGGGTGCAACGAGAACGGCAGCCGCGTGATCGTTCAGTGCGAGGGCGCGTCACCGACCGCGACGGTCGTGGTGCGCCTCGGCGACGGCGACGACCGCGCGCAGGTCGTCGGCGCGTTCACCGACAATGCCCGCGGGAAGCGCCACGAGCTCTACGGCGAGGCGGGCAACGACGTCCTGCTGAGCCAGGAGGGCTCGGACCTGCTCGACGGGGGCGAAGGCAACGACGAGCTGCAGCCCGACGACATGGACTCGGGCGGCCAGGCCAGCCCGGGCGACACCGTCGCGGGCGGTCCGGGCCAGGACAAGCTGCAGCTCGTGGACTCGCCCCAGGACACGCTGCGGGCCTCCCTCGACGGGATCGCGGACGACGGTGGCCCCGGCGAGGGCGACAACTACCTGCCCGACATCGAGGACATCCAGGGGGCGCGCGGCGCGTCGAACACCCTGATCGGCACGCCCGGACCGAACACGATCCAGATGATCAGCGACGACCGGACCCCGAACGCGCTGATCGGCGGCGGCGGGGACGACCGGCTGCTGGGGAGCAGCGGCGACGACGCGCTCGACGGCGGGGACGGCAACGACACCCTCGTGGGGGGCGCGTTCAACGACACCCTGATCGGCGGTCCCGGCGTCGACGCGCTGGACGGCGACGGCGACACGCTCTACCCCGGCAACGACCGCATCGAGGCCCGGGACGGGATCGCGGAGTCGATCAACTGCGGCATCGGCGCCGACACGGCGATCATCGACGCCGCCGACATCGTCCCGGCCGACGGCGGGTCGATCTGCGAGGCCGTCGACCGTGCCGCCGCACCGCCCGTGGACGGTGGCAAGAGCGCTCCGACCCCGAAGGCCGTCCCCGCCATCCGCTCGCGCTCCCTGGCCTACCGCAAGGGTCGGGTCGCCGTCTCCGTCTCGTGCCGCGCCGGTGGACCGCGGTGCACCGGCACGCTGCGCGTCCGGACCGCCAAGAAGGTCCGCGTCGGCCGCAAGCGCTCGACCGTCACGATCGTGCAGGCCCGCTACTCCGTCGCGGCGGGCAAGTCGGCGACCGTCCGCGCCCGCCCGACCTCGCGGGGACGGGCCCTGCTGCGCCGGACCCGCACCGTCCGCGTGCGGGTCTCCGCGGACCCCAAGGGCGCAGGGGCGACCCGCGCGCGGACGGTGACCCTGCGGCGGCGGTAGAGCCGGGCGCCCGCTGCTCCCGCGGCGAACGCTGCGCGCGCGGCCCGCTGCGCCCGCGGACCCCCGCTGCTCCGCGGCGATCGCGATCCGTGGACCATCGCGAGCCACCGACGTGGGCCCGCACGCCGCGGCGCGCGCCTGACGATGCCGTGCCCCATAGGATCCGCGTCCCGACCCCCGACTTCACCCGGTGAGCCATGACGGACGAGACGCCAGCCCCGCCGACCCCCGAGATGCTGCAGGCCGCCGAGGCCTTCCCGGCGCGCTACACGCCGTACGACTCGGCCGCGCCGGTGCGCCACGTCGCCGTCGTCGCCTGCATGGACGCTCGCCTGGACCTGTTCGGCCTGTTCGGCCTGAACACGGGCGACGCCCACCTGATCCGCAACGCGGGCGGCATCGTCACGGAGGACGTCATCCGCTCCCTCGCGATCTCGCAGCGCAAGCTCGGCACGCGGTCCGTCGTGCTCGTGCACCACACGGGCTGCGGCATGCAGACCTTCACGGACGACGAGCTGCGCAACGAGCTGCTCGAGGAGACGGGCTACAAGCCCACGTGGTCGCCCGAGTCGTTCGCCGACCTCGAGGAGGACGTCCGGCAGTCGCTGCGGCGCGTGGCCGCCAGCCCGTTCCTCCCCCACAAGGACGACGTGCGCGGCTTCGTCTTCCAGGTCGAGGACGGCGTCCTGCGCGAGGTCTTCCTCGAGGACTGACGCCCGACCGCAACGCACCGCGCCCCGGTCGACCGGGGCGCGGGTGCTGCGTCGCCCCGGACCACCGGGGCGTCCTGCCGTCGTCCCGCCGCGAGGGCGGGACGGGGACGCTAGGCGTTCTCGAAGTACTTGATGTTCTTGTCCACGAACGAGGTCCACTCGTCCGGGATCTGGTCCTCCGCGAAGATCGCGTCGACCGGGCACGCCTCGACGCAGGCGTCGCAGTCGATGCACTCCTCCGGGTCGATGTAGAGCTGCTCGACGGTGTCGTAATCCGGCTCGTCAGGAGTCGGATGGATGCAGTCGACCGGGCAGACCTCGGTGCACGAGTTGTCCTTCGTGCCGACGCAGGGCTCGGCGATCACATAGGCCATGGCCTGTCCTCGCGGGGTCGTAGGGGCGGGAGCGGAGGCGAAGCATAACGCCGGATACCCGCGGAGCGACGCCCCTGGGGGCGGTCGCGACTGTCGGTATCCCTAACTGCCACCGGTGGTTTGGGGCGCACCGTAGGCTCTGCCCCATGATCCTGCTGACCGGGGCGACGGGAGCGACGGGCCGGCGGGTGCTCGATCGGCTCCTCCTGCGGGGCCACCGGGTGCGGTGCCTCGTCCGCAACCCCGCCCGCCTGGGCACCCGGCGGGTCGACGTGCAGCTCGCGCTGTGGAACCTGACGGACACCCGCCTGCCGGGTGGCGCCCTGCGCGGCGTCGAGACGGTGATCCACCTGGCGGGCCCCCTGGGCGACCAGCCGATCGGGCACCTCGAGGAGCTCAACGTCACCGCGAGCTGGCGGTTGGCGGACGCCGCGGCGGCCGCCGGGGTCGGGCACTTCGTGCACGTGTCCGCGCTCGGCGCGGGCGAGGCGGCGGGCTGTCGGTTCCTGCGTGCGAAGGGCACCGGCGAGCGGGTCGTCCGCGGTGCCGGCACGACGGGCGGGATGGCCGTCTCGGTCGTCGCCCCGTCCCTCGTCCTCGCCCGCGGCCAGCGCTGGGCGTCGTGGGCGCAGGCGCTCTCCCTGCTGCCGATCGCCCCGGTGCCCGTGCGCGGCACGCCCGGCCGCTCCCGGCCCGTGGCGGCGCGCGACCTCGCCGACGCGCTGCTGGCGGTGACGGAAGGCGCGCGGCCTCCGGTCGAGACGCCCGCGCGGCACGAGATCGCCGGCCCCCAGGAGTACGGCGTGCGGGAGCTGCTGCCGGCGCTGCAGGAGGTCGTCGGTCGCCCCCGCCGCACCGTCTCGCTGCCCGTCCCCGTCCTGCGTGCCGCCGTCGCGGCCCTGGAACGGCCGGGCGCCGCGGACCGCGAGGCCCTCGCCGTGCTCGGCTGCGACACCGCGGGTCGCCACGGCACCCGCGACCTCGAGGCGCTGGGGATCCACCCGGGCGGGCTCGTCGAGTCCCTCGCGGGCTGACGCGGGGCCGCGGCGGCCGCGAGCGGCCCCGGAAGGCCGCGGCGCCCGGAGACCGCCGGTGTCGGACGGCCGCGGGACGCACCGCGGTCGGTCCGGGCCCCGACGCTCAGTCGGCCAGCGCGAGCGGGGCCACGCGGTCGTCCCACGGGGCCGCGGCCTCGACCTGCGCCGCGACGGCCAGGAGCCCCGCCTCGCCCGCCGGGGCGCCGATCAGGTGCACGCCGACGGGCATCCCCGCCGCCTCGTCGCCCGGGGGCCGCACACCGAGCGGCAGGGTGATCGCCGGGACGCCCGTGACGTTGCAGATCGCTGCGTAGGGGCTGAAGCGCGCGCCGTCGGCGAACCCGCCCATCGGATCCGGGCGGCCGTCCGGGTCCAACGCGCCGACCGGCACGGGCGCGGTGGCGAGCGTCGGGGTGACGATGAGGTCGAACCGCGCCGACCACGCGAGGACGGTGCGCGCCACCGCCTGGAGCCGCGCGTCGAAGATCAGGTGGTCGACCGCCGTCGTCGCCTGCGCGCGCTCCCAGAGCGCCCAGGACAGCGCCTCGACGTCGTCCGGGGTGACCGCCCGGCCCACCCGCAGCTCCGTCGCCCGGATCGACGAGGCGATGCCCGGTCCGAACGACGCCGTGAAGAGGTCGAGCAGGCCCGGGATCCGCCACGGGGCCGACACCTCCTCGACCTCGTGGCCCAGTCGCGCCAGCAGCCCGGCGGCGTCGCGGGCCGCGGCGGCGTCGGCCGGCGAGGCGTCGTGGTCCAGCGGCGGGTCGAGGACGAGCGCAACGCGCAGGCGCGGCACGTCGCCCCGGGCACCGCGGGCCGCCGCGGCGGCGAACGGCTCGGTCGGCGGGGGCGGCGGGGCCAGGTCGCCCGGCTCGGGTCCGGCCAGCGCGTCGAGGGTCGCGGCGGCGTCGCCGACCGTGCGCGTGAGCATGCCGTCCTGGACGAGCAGGTGCCAGCCCAGGTCCGGGGCGAGCGAGACGCGTCCGCGCTGCGGCTTCAGGCCCACGAGCCCGCACGCCGCCGCGGGGATGCGGATGGACCCGCCGCCGTCGTTGCCGTGCGCGACGGGCAGCATCCCGGCCGCGACCGCCGCGGCGGCGCCGCCCGAGGAGCCGCCCGCCGTCCGACCCAGGTCCCACGGGTTGCGCGTGGGACCGAAGCGCCGGGGGTGCGTGACCGGCGTGACGCCCCACTCGGGCAGGTTGGTCGCGCCGAGCAGGACGAAGCCCGCCTCGCGCATGCGCCGCACGACGTTGTGGTCGTGCGCCGGGCGGTGCTCGCCCGCGAACTCCGACCCGGACGTGAGCCGCCGGCCCGCGACGGCGCGGTTGTTCTTCACCGCCGTCGGGACCCCGGCGAAGGGCCGGGCGTCGCCGGATCGGACCTGGGCGGCGGCCGCCAGCGCGTCGTCCGCCCACACGTCGACGAAGGCGCCCACCCGCCCGTCAACCGCGGCGATGCGGTCGAGCGCGGCCTGCGTCAGCTCGACGGCAGAGAGCTCCCCGGAGCGGATCAGCGCCGCGAGCTCCGTCGCGGGACGGCGGAGCAGCGCGGGCTCGACGGTCATGGCGCGGACGCTAGCCGACGCGGATCGCCGACCCGGCGACGCGACGGCCCGGCGACGGCCCGGCCACGCGGTGCCGCACGGCCCCGGCCCTACCCCGCCCGGTTCGTCAGGGCAACGAGGTAGCGACAGGGCGCGTCGGCGGGCACGCGGAACGCGGTGGGCGCCGGCGGGCCGAACGCGAGGCAGTCGCCCGGCCCCAGCTCGTGCTCCGCCTCGCCCTCCGTCAGGCGGAGGCGCCCGTCGAGCATCCACAACTGCTGGTGCACGAAGGTCGACGCGTCGGCGGGGTAGGCGAGCTCGGTGCCGGCGGGCAGGCTGACCTCGACGAGCTCGAGCGGCCCGCCCGTGGGCGGCGAGACGGCGCGGCGGCGGTAGCCCGTCGCCGGGTCCGTCCACACGGGCTGATCCGCGGCCCGGAGCAGCCGGCGGCCGTCGGCCTCGGCCCGCGCCATCAGCGCGGAGAGGGTGATGCCCAGCGCGCCGGCGAGCCGCGAGAGCAGCACCGCCGTGGGCTGCGCCTCGCCGCGCTCGACCTTGCCGATCATCGCCCGGGACACGCCCGAGCGCTCCGCCAGCGCGCCGGCGGACAGGCCCTGCGCCCTGCGGGCGTCCAGCAGCGCGGCGGCCAGGGCGGCGGAGAGGTCGTCGCTCATGGGGCGACACTATAAGCGACATTCAGCGCTACCATCGTCGCCATGACGGGCGCAACGACGTGGAAGATCCGCGACGCGACGGGGGACGACGGGGACGCCTGCGCCGCGATCTACGCCCCGTACGTCACCGACACGGCGGTCACCTTCGAGCTCGAGCCGCCCACCGCGGAGGAGATGGCCGCCCGGATCGCCAAGGCGTCGGCCACCCACGCCTGGCTCGTGCTCGTGGAGGCCGACGGCACCGTCGCGGGCTACGCCTACGGCGGCCCGTTCGCGCCCCGCGCGGCGTACCGCTGGGCGTGCGAGACCAGCGTGTATCTGGGCGAGACGCGGACGGGCGCCGGTCGCGGGCGCGCGCTCTACGTCGCGCTGCTCGACCGCCTGGCCGCCCGCGGCTACCGGACGGTGCTCGGCGGCATGACGCTCCCCAACCCCGCCAGCGAGGCCCTGCACCGGTCCCTCGGCTTCGAGCCCACGGGCGTCCACCGCCGCATCGGCTACAAGCACGGCGCCTGGCACGACGTCGGCTGGACCCAGCGCGACATCGGCCCGACGGACGATCCGCCCGCCGAACCGCGCTGAGCGGGGGAGGCGCCGCCGTCCGACCGCGAGCGCCGCGCCGGCGTCAGCGCCCCTTGCGCACCAGCGCCGTGGCGACCCGGTCGACCATCGCGCTGCCCCGGGCCCGCGACTGCCCCTCGACGAGCACGGCGAAGACGAGGGTCCGTCCCGCGCGCGACCGGCACTGGCCCGCCAGCGCGGAGAGCGCCCTGCCGAGGTTGCCCGTCTTGGCCTGGCACCGGCCGCGCACGGAGCGCAGCCGGTTCTCGAGCGTGCCGTCCGTACCGGCCATGGGCAGGGCCTCCTGCAGCGTCGACCCCCAGGACCCCTTCCGAGCGCGCAGCAGGAGGGCGACGAGGTCGCGGGCGGTGCCGCGGGAGCGGGCGGAGAGCCCCGATCCGTCGGCCAGCCGCGGCCGGAGGCCCAGCGGACGCACGGCCGCCCTCACCGCCGCGGCCCCGGCGACCGTGGTGCCCGGCGCGCCGGGAGCCGCCGCCAGCGCCTTCGCGAGCGCGTCGGCGTAGAGGTCGTCCGAGACCTTGAGCATCGGGGTGACGAGCCCCGGCGCGTCGGCGGTGATCGCCGCCACGGGGGTCGCGCCGGGCGGCGTCGCACCGGCCCGCGGCACGCCGCGGATCACGACCCCGCGCGCCTCGAGCTGGTCGTCGAACGCCGCGGCCGCGCCCCGGGCGGGGTCCGTGAGCGGCCCGCCCGCGTCGCCCGCCCGGCCGCGGTTCCACGTCAGGCCGCCCAGCACGCCGTCGTACTCGTCGACCGGCCCCCGCACCGCGTCGAACCGGGACTCGTCGCCGACGACGGAGCCGCGGACCTCGCGCAGCCCGAGGGCGACGAGCCGCTCCGTCAACGCGGCGCCGTTCGTGCCGGCCGCGCCCCGGGCCCGCGTGAAGGCGGGCGTCCCCAGGGAGGGGTCGCCCCCGCCGCGCAGCACGAGGTCGCCGTCGAGGACGCCCGAGGCGATCGGGCCGGCGGCGAGCACGTCCGTCGTGAGCACGAGCCGTCGGCGCAGGGCGGCGGTGGCCGTGAAGAGCTTCGCGGTCGACCCGAGGGGCCGCACCTTGCCGCCGCGGACGTCGGCGACCCGCCGCCCCCGGGTGTCGCGGACGACGACGCTCACCCGGCTCCCGGCGGGGCGGACGATCCGCCGCAGTTCCCGCTGCAGCTCGGCGTCGGCCGACCGACTCCCGGCCGCCGTCGCGGCGCCCGGCAGCGCCGTCCCGCCCAGTGCCGCGCCCGCCATCGCGGCGACCGCCCATCGGCTCGTCCGGCTCATCGGTGTACCCCGTTCTCACACATCGCGCCGTCCTTCATATCGCGCCGAGGCCCACGCCCGCGCCACCCCGGGCGGACGGCCGCGGTCTCCTCGCGGCACGGGACGGGCCGCGCCCCGCGCGCGCCTCCACGGGGACGCCCGCCGCCGGACACGAGCGGGTGACGACACCGGCACCGGGGCGCGATAGCGTCGTGCGTATGCAACAGCCGGAAGTGCAGTCGGGTCTCGAGGGCGTCGTCGCGTTCGCCACCACGATCGCCGAGCCCGACAAGGAGGGCGGCGCGCTTCGCTACCGCGGGGTCGACATCGAGGACCTCGTCGGGCACGTGCCGTACGAGGGCGTGTGGGGGCTGCTCGTCGACGGCAGCTTCGAGCCCGGCCTGCCGTTCGCGGAGCCGCACCCGCTGACCGTCCGCTCCGGCGACCCGCGCGTCGACGTGCAGGCCGCCCTGGCGATGCTCGCCCCGGAGTGGGGCTTCCGCCCGCTCATCGACACGACGGACGAGGAGGCCCGCGAGGAGCTCGCCCGCGCGTCCGTCATGGCGCTCTCCTTCGTCGCCCAGTCCGCGCGCGGCGGGGGCAAGCCCCCGGTGCCCCAGGCGCAGGTGCGGGAGGGGCGCACGGTCGCGGAGCGGTTCCTCATCCGCTGGCGCGGCGAGCTCGATCCGAACCACGCCAAGGCCATCGACGCCTACTGGATCTCGGCCGCCGAGCACGGCATGAACGCGTCCACCTTCACCGCGCGCGTCGTCGCGTCGACGGGCGCGGATGCCGCGGCGGCGCTGTCCTCCGCCGTCGGTGCGCTCTCGGGCCCGCTGCACGGCGGCGCGCCCTCGCGCGTGCTCGCGATGCTCGACGGCGTCGAGCGGTCCGGCGACGCCGAGGCGTGGGTGAAGAACGCGCTGGACCAGGGCGAGCGGCTCATGGGCTTCGGCCACCGCGTCTACCGCGCCGAGGACCCCCGCGCCCGCGTGCTGCGCCGCACGGCGAAGGAGATCGGCGCGCCGCGCTTCGAGGCCGCCGAGGCCCTCGAGAAGGCCGCGCTGGCCGAGCTGCACGCCCGCAAGCCCGACCGCGTGCTGGCCACGAACGTCGAGTTCTGGTCCGCCGTGATCCTCGACAGCGCCAGCGTGCCCGCGAACCTCTTCACGCCGATGTTCACCGCCGCGCGCGTGGCGGGCTGGTCGGCCCACATCCTCGAGCAGAAGCGCGAGGGCCGCCTGATCCGCCCGACGGCGAAGTACGTCGGCGAGGCGCCGCGCGCCGTCGCGGACGTCGGCTGACCGTGGGAGGACAGGTCAGTCTGGGGCGCCTCTTCGGCATCCCGATCGTCGCCGGGATCTCGTGGTTCCTGTGGCTGTTCCTCATGGTGTTCCTGCTGTCGGGGTACTTCGGCCCCGTCGGCGGCGGGCCGCCGGACGGCCGCGCGTTCGGCCTGTCCCTGATCGTGGTCGTGGTCTACGTCGTCGCGCTGCTCGGCCACGAGTTCGGTCACGCCCTGATGGGCCGACGGCTGGGCATCGAGACCGAGGGCGTCGAGCTGTGGATGCTCGGCGGCCTGGCGCACCTGTCGCGCCCGTCGCGCACGCCACGGGAGGAGTTCCTCGTCGCCGCGGCCGGCCCGGCCGTGACGTTCGTGGCGGCCGCGATCGCCGCGGCCGTGGTGGGCTCCCAGGAGGGCTGGTCGCTCACCGCGATCTGGGAGGTCGGCAGCCGGCAGTACGCCGGCAGCACCACCGTCTCGCAGGTCGCGGGGCTCGTGCTGTTCGTCGAGGCGATCGCGCTGCTGTTCAACCTGCTGCCCGCCCTGCCCCTCGACGGCGGACGGATCGCCCGCTCCGCCGTGTGGCGGGTCACCGGCAGCCCGCTGAAGGGCACCGCGTTCACCGCCCAGGCGGGAAAGGCGCTGGGGATCGGGATCGGCCTGTTCGGGGCCTACCTCTACATCCGCGGCAGTAGCCTCTACACCGCCTTCTGGGCGTTCTTCCTCGCCTGGTTCATCTGGCAGAACGCCTCGGCCGCCGTCATCCCGACGGAGCGCCGGCGCCGCGGCCCGAGCCTCATCGCCACGGGCACCGTCATGGACCGCGAGCCCGTGTGGGTGGCCGCGGATGACACCGCCGCCGAGGCGCAGGAGCAGGCGTTCGGCCCCCACGGCGTCGACTGGGCCGTGGTCCTGGGTCCGGACGGCCGCCTGCGCGGCATCCTGCACGGCACCCGGGTGCGCGAGGAGCTCGACGCGGGGCGCCCGGATACCCCCGCCGCGGCGCTCCTTCCCCGCGGCCGCACGCCATCGACCTCGGACGACGTGCGCCTGGACCGGCTCATGAAGGACAAGGACCTCGAGCGGCTGGGTGCCCTGCCGGTGCTCGACGGCCGCGGCGTGGTCGTCGGCGTCGTGTCGCGGGAGGCCGCGCGGCAGGCGCTGGTGGTCGAGGGCGGCCTGCGCGGGTAGCCCGGGGGGCGACCCCCGCCCGCCCCGCAACGAGACGGGGGCCGCGGGCGACGTGCCCGCGACCCCCGTGGTCATCAGGTTCCCCGCGGGGAACCGGTACGGCCCGCCATCGCGACGGACCGGTCGACGTGGCCGGCCGGGGCGTGCTGCCCCGGCCGGCCGCGTGGCGTCCTACAGGCCGACGGGACGCGGCAGCGTGTAGGTGCGGAACGACTTCGTCGACACCTCGTTGGCGGGCACCGAGGTCTCCGCGCGGTAGATCGCGGCGCCGAGCTTCTTGCTCGGGGCCTTGAACGTCACGGTGAAGTTGCCGCGAGCGTCCGGGTTGACCCGGGCGACCTTCTTGTAGCGCTTGCAGGTGACGCGCTGCTTGATCAGCACGGTGGGCTGCGAGCTGAACCGCGGCGCCACGACCTGGCCCTTCATCGTGACCTTGCCCTTGCGGGTGGTCAGGCTCAGGACGTTCATGCGCCGCGCGAACTTGAGGGCGCGGGTCTTCTTGCCGCCCACGACCGCGTAGTAGCGGGCCGTGTTCGTGTTGCGGACGCTGGCGCGCGGGAGCGGCACGCGGGTGGAGAAGAGGCCCGTCTTGCGGATCTTCGCCGAGCCGACGCGCTTGTTGCCGTCACGCGTGTAGATCGCCGCGGTCTTGCCGACGAACTTGCGGACCGCCACGCCCTGCACGTACGTGCGGCCCCGGGACCCGTAGACGTCGATGAGCTGCGCGGGGCGGTTGCTGCACTGCAGCACGGCCTCGGCCTCGGGCGACGAGAACTTGTCCGGGTCCTTGATGGCGCCCGCACCGGCGACGTCGTCGTTGCCGTCGCCGTTGCAGCCGGCGGCCGCGGTCGACACGCGCGCCTGGGCGAGCGTGCCGCCCACGACGGGCTGACCGAGGACGGAGACGGAGAGCCCGACCGTCTGCTGCGTGAGCAGCTCGCCGGTCGTCGTCTGCGTCTTCGGCACGATCTGCGCGCGCAGCAGGCCCGGGGGCAGGTTGATGTTGACCTGGTTCAGGATCGGCTGGATGACCGCCGTGACCTGGTCGAGCAGCTTGCCGACCGAGAGCTGGCCGCCCGAAGCCAGGAGCAGCACCGTGTTCAGGCTGCCGAGCACCGACGGATCCGTCGTGTGGAGGATGTCGTAGAGGTTCGTCTGCCGCCCCAGGATCGGGCTCAGGATGTCCGCGAGGCCGCCGCCGGAGAGCTGGATCCCCCGGAGCACGTCGTCGACCGACACGAGCTTGCCGAGGTTCAGCGCCGCCGTGTCGATGGACAGGACCCGGTTGGTCGCGTCGTTGACGTCGACCGTGGTGCCGAGGATCCGGAGGCCCGCGATCTGGGAGGCCCCGGAGAGCTGGCCGCGGCCGTTCACGCACTTCGCCTGGGCGGTGGCGTTGATGACGTCGGCGTTGAGCACGTCCGGGAGCGCGGCCTGCAGCGCCCCCGCGAGGTTCGACGTCAGGCCGGCCGTGAGCGGTGCGCCGTTCGCGGTGGTCGGGAACAGCGCGGAGAGCAGGCCCGAGAGCGGTCCGCCGGCGCCGTTGAGCTGGCCCAGGATGCCGTTGAGCGCCCCGTCGACCTGGCCGACGATGCTGTTCGGGCCGTTCAGGAGCGGGCCCGTGAGCGCGTCGGAGAGCGGGCCGGTGATGCCGATCTTCGCGCCCGCGATGCGCGACTCGGACGTCGCCTGCTTCGTGGTGTCGACCTTCGTCGACGCCGAGACGGCCTGGACCCCGACGATGCCGAGGAGGGAGGGGACGTTGGCGACGGCCTTCGTGTCGTCCGCGCACGGCGTGAACTTCGGGTTCGCGCGGATCGGGGCGATCACGTCACCCCCGAGGAGCTGCAGCTGCAACGTCGTGGCGTCGCACCGCGGTGATTCGGCGGCGCTCGCCGCGCTCGGCAGCGCGGCCACCGCGGTGATGCCGATCGCCGTGGCGACGGCCAGGCCTTGGGCGCGCGTGCGGCGCCGTGATGCTGTCATGGGATTCCTCATTTGGCGGTTGGGGCCACCGGGTATGCCGGCCGAAGCCGGGTGGGGGAGGTGGTGTTGCTGGCGAGCACTGTAGTACGACGTCTGTGACATCGGACGAGATGGACAACGTTCGGATTCATCGCCGATCCACTCAAGGACGACGCCTCTCCGACCGCGGGTCTACCGGGAGTAGCGGCGGCAGTCTACCCATCCGTAGCCGCAGCGCGCCACCCGTGACGGACACGGAATGCCGCTCGCGCGCGACCGGGAGGGCGTTCAGGCACGCGGTGCGCGATTCGGATGTCCAATCGCTGCGATTCGGATTCCCGACCGCTGTCCCCGCCGGGTGGCGGAGGACCCATCCAGGCTGACCCCGGAAAGACGGCCGCGGCCCGCCCGACCACCGCATACTCGCCCCCACCCGTGGGTGGGAGGTCGGCCGTCAGCGCGGTCCGCCCTGCAGGCGTAGCGCCGCGCGGCGGCCCCGCAGCCCGGGGCTCTCCGCCTGGCGCGCGGCGAACGCGTTGAAGCGGTCGGCGTGGTCGAGCAGCTCCATCGCGCAGGGCAGCAGCGTCCGGCCGGCCGTCGAGAGCCGCGAGCCGCGACCGTCGCGCTCGAAGAGCCGCACGCCGAGCTCGAGCTCCAAGCGCTTGATCTGCGCGCTGAGCGTCGGCTGCGAGACGTGCTCCCGGCGGGCGGTGCGTCCGAAGTGGGGGTCGCGCGCCAGGGCGACGAAGAGCCGCAGGCGGCGGAGGTCGGCCGTCCCGGCGACGCGGGCGCCGAACCCCTCCGGGTCGGGACCGGGGCCGACGCGGGGGTCGGAGGCGGCGTCCGGGTCGGGGTGGTGGTCGGCGTCGGAGAGCATGGGTCGGGAGGTGGGTCCGCTCCGCGCCGTCCGGTCTCGGCGACGCGCTGGACGCGCCCCCTACCGTCACCCGCCGGCCGTTCCCATCCTGTCCCTCCCGTTCCCGCGGGGGTCTCCCGCATACGCCCCGGCCCCGGGTCGGCGCGCAGACGTCCCGGGGTCCGTCGCCTCCCGGGCGAGGCCGGCGGCGAGAGCGTTGAACGACGCCGCGTGGCGCAGGAGCTCCTCCGCCTGCGGCAGCAACCGGGCCCCCTCGGGGGTGAGCGTGACGGTCCCCCCCGGGCGGACGAACAGCGCCACGCCGAGCTCGTCCTCCAGCCGCTTGATCTGCTGGCTCAACGTCGGCTGGGAGACGTGCTGCCGCTCGGCCGAGCGGCCGAAGTGCAGGTCACGGGCGAGCTCGACGAAGAACCGCAGGCGGCGCAGGTCCGCGGTGCCGCGCACCATCAGCGGCCGCCCCGTCCGTGCGCGGCGAGGCGCAGCGACGGTCGTCCCCCGGCGTCGTCCGTCCGCATCGCCGGGTCCTCCGCGGGCGCCACCCGGTCGCCCGCAGCGCGCCGGGCGCGGTCGCGGCAGCGCACCCTCCCGAGGACGAAGGCGACGTTGGCCAGCAGCCACCCGGCGACGCCGACGACCGCCCACGTCACCACGACGGCGTCCCGGTCCGCGGCCGGGCGACGACGGAGGACGGGCGACGGACGAGGTCGCGACTGCGGACTGCGGGGTGCGGCACGGGTGGCTCCTGGACGTGATGGGGCGGGGGCCGCGGAGGAGCGGCACCATCCCCCTGTCGGCCAGACCGCCGAATCACCCCCCCCCCCTGCAACTCATGGAGGGGCCGCGCCCCCGCGCGGCCGACAAGGGGGCAGCACATGCCTGATCCGCTCTCCCCTCCCGCCGCGCTCCGGCGCGCCCCGGCGCCCCCGGACGCCGTCCACCTCACCTCCGCGCTCGGCGAGCTGCTCCCGCTCGTCGCCCGCGCGCGGGCGCCCGACGACGGTCCCGCCGACCCATGGCCCGCGCTGCGGGACTCCGTCGTGGACCTCGTGGAGCTCACGGCCGCCACGCACGTGCTCGGGATCCACGCCCGGCTCTCCGTCGGTGTCGGGCTCGGGGGGCTTCCCGGCTCGCGGGTGCGCGCCCGCACCGCGGCCGCCGCCGTGGTGGTGCGGCACGCCACCGTGCTGCGGGCGGCCGGGGCCGACCCCGACGACTGGCGCCCCGAGGCGCTCCTGGCGGCGGCCGACGCGACGGGCCGCGGCGCCGCCCGCGGAGCGCGACCGCTCGAGGCCCTGCCACGGCTCGTGGCGGAGCGGGTCGCCGCCGCGCTCGCCCACCAGGGGGGACGGCCGCGCGACGCCGTCCCCGACGTGGCCCGCGGGCTGGGCTACGCCCTGGGGCTGTTCGTCCTGGTCGACGGCGCGGACGCCCCCGTCACGGGTGGCGCCGTCGCGGACGGCCCCGTCGCCGGTGTGCCGGAAGGACCGCCGGGCTAGGGCTCGACGCCGAACTCCTGCTCGGCGTCGGTGACGAGCGGCTCCGGCTCGCGCTCGCGCTCCGGCGCCGGGGACGGGCTCGCAGCCGGCGGGGGCGCGGGCGGGGTCGCCTGCGGGGCCGGCGCGGCTGGGGTGGCGGGGGCAGGTGTCACGGGCGCCGGCGGCGCCGTGCTCGGGGCGGGCGTCGCCGCCGGGACGGCGCGCGCGGTGGCCGCGGCGGCGCGCTCGGCCCGCCGCCGGGCCGCGGCGCGGGCGCGCCGTCGGTCACGGGCGCGCTCGCGGGTCGCGGCGCGCTCCGCCGCAACGCGCTCCCTGCGGGCCGCAGCCCGGGATGCGGCCGCCTCGGCGCGCGCCCGGGCCGCGGCGTCCGCGGACGCCGAAGCGCCGCCACCCGCGGCCTCCGTCCCGCCCGCCGCGTCGCCCGCGGCCGCGGACGGGGCGGACGTCCCGCCGGCCCGCCGGGCACCGTCATCGCCGCCCGCGGCCAGCGCCGCGACGACCAGGGCGACGACCGCCGCCGATCCACCTGCCACCAGCTGAGAGCGCTTCGGTCGGCGGCTCCGTGGACCGGTCGAGCCCGCGGGCGGGGCCGTGGTGCCGTGGCCGACGATGCCGGGCACGTCGAACGGCCCCAGGCCGACGGCGCCCCAGGGCAGGGCGATCGGGGGCACGATCGCGCCGATCCCCCGGAGCCGGCGCACGTACGCCCGGCAGCCCGAGCAGGTCTCCAGATGCTCCGACGCGAGGCGGTGGCGGGGACCGTCGAGCTCGAGCACCCCGAGCGCGTAGGCGGTCATCATCGACTTCTGGTCCTCGCACCAGGAGCCGTCGCGCAGGTCGTCGACGAGTCCGCGTACGACCTTGGACACGCGGTCCATGATCTTCTCCATACGCGCCGGCGCGATGTCGAGCGCCTGCGCCGCCTCGCCCCGGGAGTAGCCGTGGAGGTAGCAGAGGACCGCGGCGCGGCACTCGCGCTCGTTCAGGCGCGCCTTGAGCCCCTGGGAGAACACGCGCAGGAGCTGCGCGTCGTCCAGGCGCGCGTCGAGGTCGCCCTCCGTCGCGCCGACGCGGTCGGGATCCGTGTCCTGGTGGCGGTCGGGGTGCCGCGCGCGGTACTCGTCGACCACGCGGAAGTACGCCGCCTGCACGAGGAACCCGCCGGGGTTCTCGACGTGCTCCCCCGCGGAGAGCTTGGAGTAGAGCGCGTGCCAGGCCAGGTTGTAGGCCGCCTCGAGATCCGAGGGATCCATCTGGATGCTGGTGCGGCGGAGCTTCGCGGCCAACGCCTGGAGCGTCGTGGTCCGCAGGGCGGCGTAGTCGCGCTCGAGGGCGCGGCGGGCCCGCAGGGCGGCGATCCGGCCCGTGCGGGCCGAGGGCGGGGCGGAGACGGGGCTCACGGGTCCACCCGCACGACCCGCTTGGCGCTCACCGTGCGCTTCCACGGCCGGCCCTTCGTGGGCGGCACGACGAGACGGAACCGGTACGCGGAGCGATTCACGGTGCGCTGGAAGCGGTAGCGCCAGACCACGTTGCCGGTCCGACCGGGCTCGACCGCGTCGACCGTCGCCCAGCGGCCGCGCACGATCGTCTGGATCAGCACCTGCAGATCGGGTGCCGCGTCGCCCGCCCCGGCGACGGTGCCGCGCAGCGTGGCGGTCCGGCCGTTGCGGACGACCCCGGAGGGCACACGCAGCGCGACGCGCAGCGGCGCCACGAGGTCGACGTCGCCCGGACGGGCCACGAGGTCGTCCTGGGTGGGCACGACGCGGAGCGTGCGCGACTCCGTCGTGCGCGGAAGCTTGAAGGTGCCGTCGGCCCGCACGGTGACGCGGCCGATGCGGTGCATCCGGGCCACGGAGCCGCCGACGGCTCCCGCCAGGACGTCGAGCCGCACCCCGGCGGCCGACGCCCCGCCGGCCCAGCGCGCGCGGCCGGTCGTCCGGCGCCGCTCCGGCAGCGACACGCGGTCGGGCAGGTCGAGGACGAGTGCGCGCGACGTGCCGGAACCGCCCGTCGACGGCGTGGTCCCCGGCGCGGACGGCGACCCCGGGGGCCCCGCCTGCGTGGGCCTTTCGCCGACGACGAACGTGGCCGCGCCGCCCTCGGCGACGTTGCCCGCCGCGTCCGTCACGCGCACGGCGAGGGCGTGCGGTCCGGCGGCGAGGCCCGCCGGGTCCACCGTGAAGGCGCGATCCGTGGCGGACGGGCACGGGAAGGCCGTCTCGTACGGCACCCGGCACCCGCCACCGCTCACCGCGACCTGGGCGACGGCCCCGTCCACGAGCAGCTCGACGCGTGCGACCCCGCCCCCGGCGTCGGCGACCGGGGCGACCACGGTCGCCGGGCGGTCGACGGGGGCACCGCTCACGAGGTCGCCGCCGAGCGGGCCGACGGTCGGGGCGGCATCGTCGACGATGTCCACCGCGCTGCGGTGGAGCTGGACCTCCGCCGCGGGATCGTCCACGGGGACGCAGTCCGCCTCGCCGTCGCAGCGCGCGGCGACGGCGAGCCCGCCGGCCGGGCCGGAGGCCTCGACGAGGTTGCCCGCGGCAAGCGGGTCCCGGGGATCCCCCCAGGCGCATCCCTCCGGCGCGGCGACGCAACCGGCGGTGAAGCCCTGGACGGCGATGCCGTCGGTCTCGGCGACCCCGGCGTCGTACCGGGAGTTCGTCGTCGTCCGCGTGACGGACGCGGACATCCAGACCCGCCAGCCGCCCATGACGACCCCGGGCGGCAGCACGAACCGGTAGCCGCCCGTCACGTCCGCGGCGGTGTCGGAGGCCGCGAGCCGGACCCGCAGGCTGCCCCCCGTGGCGCAGTCGTCGGAACGGGTTCCGGCGCCGCCGCCGGCCCATCCGGCCGTCGACCGCGGCTCGCCCTCGGGCCCGCGACAGGACCACACGGTGTACCCCGCCGCCTCGGCGGACGGTGCCGGGACGACGCCGCCGACGGCCAGCGTCACGACCGCCAGGAGCAGCGCACCCCGGGCGCTGCGGCGAAGGATCCGGCGGCGGGCGGGACGTGCGGGGTGCGGGGCGGCCGGGCGGGCGGGGGTCATCGGGTCACTCGGGTCGGGCGGTCGGTGGTCGCGATGCCGGCGAGCTCGGCGGCCTCGGCCGTCACGCGCACGGTGGCGCGCCCGCGGCGGGCGGCCTTGGCGTCGAGGCGCAGCGTGCGGAACGCCCCGGCCGGCAGACGTTCGACGGCCCAACAGCGGCGGCCCTCGACGGGCTGGGCGCCGGACCGCGTGGGCAGGTAGAGGAGCAGCCGCGGGAGGCGGACGCAGACGTCGACGTCGGTGACGGGCCGCGAGGAGCGATTGCGCACCCGCACCCGCACGGACGTCCGGCGACCGACGCGCAGGTGCGCTGCCGGGGCCGCCGTCGTGACGGTCAAGGCGTCGGCGGCACGGGGCAGTGCGGCGGGCCGTGACGGGGGCGCTGCGGGGACCGGGACGGCCACTGGCGGCGCAGCGGGGCGGGGGGCAGCCGGCAGGACCGTGGGGGCAGGCGGCGGGACGGGCCCGACGATGCCGGGACCGGCCCCGGCATCGTCGGCGGCGGCTCGGACGAGCAGCACCGCGGCCTCGGCGGGGCGCCGCAGCCCCTCGGCCTGGCGGACGTCCGCCGGAGCGAACACGTGCCGCCCCTGCGGGGCGACGACGTCCGCGGTCACCGTGCACGCGGGGGCGCCGGCGGGCAGGGCCCCCTCGACCCGCAGGGCCGTGCGGTCGGCGGACACTCGCACGGTGTCGCACGTCGTGGCGACGGGCCGGGACGACCCGAGGGCGACCCCGTCGGGGAGGGTCGCGACGAACCGCCACGGCGGCTTGCCCTGGAGGTCCTCGGAGTTCGCGATCGTCCAGGTGACCGGCGTGGGTCGCCCGGCGACGACCGGCTCGCCCGGGAACGAGACAGAGACGCCCGGGATGCCGACGAGGTGCACGGCGACGTTGTCCACGAAGCCGTCCTGGGAGGTGCCGTCGAACCGCCGGCCGGAGAGCACGACGTCGGCGGAGACCGCTTCGGCGGGCACCGCGTCGACGTCCTCTCGCGCCAGGAACGACGAGACGTTGCCGCGCTCCGCCGGGGTCACCGGCGCGAGGGTCTGCTCGAGCACCGTCGCTCCCTGGGCGTCGCGCCACACGGCGGTGACGCCGACCTGGTCGGCCTGGGAGATGTAGCCGCCGACGTGCGCCGACAGCCGCGCGCGCACCGTGCCGGTGGCGATCACGGCCCGGTCGGCGGGGGTCAGCTCGAGGGCCTGGATGGCCTCGGTCGTGGCGCCCGACCCCTGCAGCAGCGAGGTCCCTCCGTCGAACGGGTCGCCGCCGACGAGCACGGCCGCCGGGAAGTGCGCGGTGCCGTAGCGCTGGGCGAGCAGCGGCCCACCGCTGACGACCCACTCCGGACCCGGCGCGGCCTCGCCGTCGCCGTGGACGACGAGGTTCGTCCCGGTCATCCCGGCCGCCGCGGGGGCCATGCCCATCCCGCCTACGGCGGCGACCGCCACGGCGGCCGACACGCGACGAAGGAGGATCGAACAAGAGCTCATGCGCCGGGACGAAGGGACGACGAGGGACGCTCGTGCGGGACGGCACGGGCCAGCCGAGCCCGAAACGATGGCAGGTCCGGACGTCATTCGCTACGCCAATCGGCTGACGGTTGTTTCCCGTCCGCCCGCGAAGGGTATGTGCTGGTGTTTTCCTGACGGCGTGTCATGCGGGCCGTCGGCGGCGGCCGATCTCCCGCAGGCGGCGCAGGATCTCCCGACGCGACGCGGCCTTGTCCACAACCCCGTCGACGCCGCTCGCCGAACCGACGCCATCCCGCCCCGGGTCGCCGGTCATCAGGGCGATCCGCACGCCCTCGAGGGCTTCGTCCTCGCGCAGCACCCGCGCCGCCTCGATGCCGCCCATGCCCGGCATGCGAACGTCGAGGACGACGAGATCGGGACGCAGCTCCCGGGCGGCGAGGACCGCATCTCCGCCGTTCTCGACGACGCGCAGCACGGTCCAGCACGGGTCGGCTGCCATGCGCCGGACGAGGGGCGCGGAGTAGAACGGGCTGTCGTCCGCGAGCACCACGCGCACCGGCCCGGTCGGGGTCTGCACCTCGTTGGGCGGGCAGGGGACGGAGGGGCGCGGACGGGGACGGGTCATGACGGCGGCAGGCATGCGGGACTCGGGGTCGCAGGGGTGACACCCGGATGTCGTGGCCGGAGCCCGCCTTCCCCCCCCCCCTCCCGTTGCGCGTCCGCGATGCTCCGTCCATGAGCGACCCCCGCGCCTCCGCCTTCTGGCACCCCTTCGCCGACATGGGCGCCGTCGCCGGCGCGCCGTTCGTCATCGACCGCGCCGAGGGGGCCACGGTCTGGGACGAGGACGGGCGCGCCTACCTCGACGGCACCGCCGCGCTCTGGTACGCCAACCTCGGCCACGGCCGGCACGAGATCGTCGACGCGATCACGGCGCAGCTGCGCAAGCTCGACGCCTACTCCACCTTCGGGGACTACTCCAACCGGCCGGCGATGGACCTGGCGGAACGCCTCGCCGCCCTCTTCCCCGAGCCGGGGGCGAAGATCTTCTTCGGGTCCGGCGGCGGCGACATGATCGACTCGGCGGCGAAGATCGCCCGCGCCTCGTTCGCGCTGCAGGGGCAGCCCGAGCGGGTGCACCTCATCAGCCGCAACCACGGCTACCACGGCACCCACGGCTTCGGCACCGCGATCGCGGGCATCCCGGCGAACACGACGCACTTCGCCGTCGAGGCGCGCGACACGTCCGTCGTCCCCTACGACGACGCCGCGGCGCTCGAGGCGGAGATCCTGCGGGTCGGCCCGGAGCGGGTCGCCGCGTTCTTCTGCGAGCCCGTGATCGGCGCGGGCGGCGTCTACCCGCCGCCGGCGGGCTACATCGAGGAGGCCGTGGCGATCTGCCGCCGCCACGGCGTGCTGTTCGTCGCCGACTCCGTGATCAGCGGCTTCGGGCGGCTCGGCACCTGGCTGGGCATCGACCGCTGGGACGTCGTCCCCGACATGGTCACGACGGCGAAGGGCATCACGGGCGGCGTGCAGCCGCTCGGCGCGCTCTTCGTCCGCGAGGGGGTCGCCGCGCCGTTCTTCACGGGCGAGCCGGGTGCCCCGGTCCTGCGCCACGGCGCGACGTACGCGGGCCACCCCGCGGCCGCCGCCGCGGCGCTCGCCGCGCTCGACCTCTACGAGCAGGACGACACCCTCGGCCGCGGCCGGCTGCTCGAGGTGCCGCTGACCCGCGCCCTCGCACCCCTGGCCGACAGCCCGCTGATCGCCGAGGTGCGCTCGGGCACCGGCTTCCTGGCCGGCGTCGAGCTCGCCGACGACGTCCTGCAGCGGGTGCCGGGCGCCGTGGCGACGTGGCAGCTCGCCGTCCGCGAGGTCGGCGTCCTCGCGCGTCCGCTCGGCCGCGGCCTGGCGGTCTCGCCGCCGCTGATCGTGGACGAGTCCGACGTGGAGCGCATCGGCGCCGCGCTGGCCGAGGGCCTGCAGGCCGTCGACCGGGCGGCGCAGGCCACGGCCTGAGGGATCGCGGGGCCCGGGACGCGCACGGATCAGGCCGAGGAGTGTCCCGCGGTACGCGGTCCCGGCCCCGCCGTCCGTTCCGCGGCCGGATCGGGCCCGCCCTGCCCACCGTCCGCGTCGGCCCGCGCGCCCGCGCCGTTGCCCATCGCCACGGGGCCGTCGCCCTCCTCGGCCCGCTCGAGGTTCGCGCCCTCGATGTCGACGTCGGGGAGCAGCCGGTCCAGCCAGCGCGGCAGCCACCACGCGCGCTCGCCGAGGAGGCTCATGAGCGCCGGGATCAGCGTCATCCGCACCAGGAACGTGTCGATCAGCACCCCGACGGTGAGCGCGAACCCGATGGACTTGATGATCGCGTCGTCGGGCAGGATGAAGCCGGCGAAGACGCTGACCATGATGAGCCCGGCGGCCGTCACGACCCGCGCCGAGCGCCGGAAGCCCTCGCGCACGGCGTCCTGCGGCCCGGCGCCGTGGACGTGGGCCTCGCGCATGCCGGAGACCAGGAACACCTGGTAGTCCATCGCCAGGCCGAACAGGATGCCGACGGTCAGGATCGGGATCAGGCTGACGATCGGGGCGGTCTCGCCCACGCCGATCAGCTCGGCCCCGAAGCCGTCCTGGAACACGCCGACCATCGCGCCGAGCGCCGCCCCGATCGAAAGCAGGAACCCGCCGACGGCGGTGAGCGGCACGAGGATCGAGCGGAACGCGATCGTCAACAGGACGAACGCCAGCACGATGATCACCGCGAGGTACGGGATCAGCGCGCTGCCCATCCTGTCGGCGACGTCGATGTTCACGGCGGTCGACCCGGTCACGGACAGGTCGGCGCGCGTGCCGGCCGTGAGCGCCGCCTGGCCGTCGCGGATCTCGCGCACGAGGTCCTTGGTCGCCACGCTCGACGGCCCGCTCTCCGGGGTCACCTGGAGGATCGCCAGGCCGGCGTCCGCGACCTGCGGGGGCGACACGCTCGCCACGTCGTCGAGCTGCGCCATCCGCTCCCCGACCGTGGTCGCGGCGGCCTTCGCGTCCGTGCCCCGCGGCACCTCGGCGACGATCGTCAGCGGGCCGTTGAACCCCGCGCCGAAGGCCTTCGTGGTGAGGTCGCCGGCGGTGCGCTGCGGGGTGCCGACCGGCTTGGACGCGTCGTCCGGCAGCCCCAGGCGCAGGTGCGTGAGCGGCGCGGCCAGCGCGAGCGTCACGACGACGACCAGGCCGATGGCGATGCCGCGGTGGCGCACCACGGCGTCCACCCAGCGCAGACCGAGGGTGGAGGTGCCGGCGGCACCCTGGTCCGCACGCTTGCCGCGCAGCACCCGGGCGCCGGCGAACCCGAGCAGCGCGGGGACGAGCGTGACGGCGATGACGACGGCGAGCGCGACGGTCGCCGCGGCCGCGATGCCCATCGCCGCCATGAACGGGACGCCGCTCACCACGAGGGCGACGAGGGCGACGACGACGGTCGAGCCGGCGAAGACCACGGCGGTGCCGGCGGTGCCGACCGCCTGCCCGGCGGCGACCTCGAGGGGCAGGCCGCCCTGCGCGAGCGCCCGGTAGCGGGAGGTGATGAGGAGGGCGTAGTCGATGCCGACCGCCAGCCCGAGCATCGCCGCGAGGCTGATCACGGCCGAGCTGAGGTCGAAGACCGCGCTCGCGGCCATGATCCCCGTCAGGCCGATGCCCACCCCGATCACCGCGGTGAGGAGCGGCATGCCGGCGGCGACGATCGACCCGAACGTGATCAGCAGGACGACGAAGGCGACCACGATGCCGATGCCCTCGGTGGCCCCGCCGCCCGCCGTCTCCGGGGCCGCGTCGCCGGTGAGCCCGATCTGCAACCCCCGCGACTCCGCGCCGTCGGCGGCCGTCGAGACGGCGGCCAGGTCGCCGTCGGTCAACGCCGCCTTCTCGCGGTCGAAGCGGATCTCGGCGTAGGCCACGCGGCCGTCCTCCGAGACCGTGCCGGTCGCGAACGGGTCGCTGACGGACGCGATCCCGGGCGCCTCGTCGATCTCGTCCAGCGCGTCGCGGACCGCGGCCCGCGCCTCGCCCGTCAGGCGCTCGCCGGCCGGGGCCCCGAAGACGATCCGGCCGCTCGCCCCCTTCGTCGCCGGTGCGCGGGCGCCCAGCAGCTCGTTGGCCTTCTGCGACTCGGTGCCCGGGATGGAGAAGCTGCCGGAGAACGATCCCCCGGCCAGCGCGGCGGCGGCGCCACCGGCGAGGAGGAGGGCGACCCAGACCGCCAGGACGGCGCGCCGTCGGCGGAAGGAGAAGCGCCCGAGGCGCTGGAGAAGTCGTGACATGCGGGTTCCGGAAGGTCGTGGATCGGGTGCTCCTCCATGCTCGGCGGCCGGGCCCGTCCCGTCGCCCCCCGCGGGGACCACCCTCGAGGCGCCCTCGGAGGGCGTGGCCGTGGTCCTTTCGGTGGCATCGCCGCAGGCCCGGGCACGCCACAGTGCAGGGGTGACCCTGCGCGTCCTCAGCGGCCGTCGTGCCCCGGCCGCCCGGGACGTCGCCGTCGTCGTGGTGCTCGTCGCGGCCTCGATCGTGCTGGTGCTGGCCGACATCGACCGGACGATCCGCGCCGACGCCCGCGACCCCGACGCCCTCGGGATCGCGTTCGCCACGCTCTCGTGCCTGCCGGTCCTCGTCGCCCGGCGGTGGCCCGCGCCCGCGGCGTGCGCCGCGGTCGTCGTGACGTCGCTCGGCCTCGGCGTCGGCTACTCCCTCGCGCTGCCGATGCTCGTCGCGCTGCTGCTCGCGGGCTACGCCGGGGTCCGGGGGCCCCGCCGGACCACGGCGGTGGTCGGTGCCGTGGCGGGCACGGCCGTCGCGTTGCTCGTCGCCGACTCGCTCGACGACCCGGTGTTCGCGCCCATGGTCGGCGCGTTCGCCTTCGGCGTGGTGCCCGTGCTGTTCGGCGACGTCGTCGGCAGCGCCCGCCGCGAGGCCGCCGACGCGCGCGAGTCGGCCCGGCGGATCGAGCAGCTGCGGGACCGCGACGTCGGGCGGGCCGTCGCCGAGGAGCGCCTGCGGATCGCGCGCGACATGCACGACATCACCGGCCACCACCTCAGCGCGCTGGCCCTGCAGGCGGCGGGCCTGAGCCTGACGACCGCCGAGCCGGAGACGAAGGCGGCGCTGCAGCGGATCCACGGGATCGCCACCGCGGCGCTCGGGCAGACGCGGCGGGCGCTGGGCGTGCTGCGTGCCGACGACGCCGAGCGCGTGCCCGCACCGCGGCTCGCCGACGTGGCGGGCCTGCTCGGCCCGGCCCGCGAGAGCGGCCTGGCGGTCGACCTGCGCGTCCAGGGGGACCCGCGGGAGCTCCCGGACGAGGTCGAGGTGTGCGCCTACCGGGTGCTGCAGGAGTCGCTGACCAACGTCGTCCGGCACGCGGCGGCGTCGCGGGTCGAGGTCGTCCTGACCCATGGGCCCCAGGAGCTGGAGCTGCGGGTGACCGACGATGGACGCGGCGCCGGGGTGGAGCCGAGCCCCGACGGCGTGGGCCTCGAGGGGATGCGGGAGCGCGTCGGCCTGCTCGGCGGCACCCTCTCCGCGGGCCCGGCACCCGGCGGCGGATGGACCGTGACCGCCCGCCTCCCGGCCACACTGCGCGCATGAGCATCCGCGTCCTCATCGCCGACGACCAGGCGGTCTCCCGTCAGGGCCTGCGGATGATCCTGGGCAGTCAGCCCGACATCGAGGTGATCGGCGAGGCGATCGACGGCCTCGACGCGCTCGGGCAGGTCGAGCGCAAGCGGCCCGACGTGGTCCTCATGGACATCCGGATGCCGCGGATGGACGGGCTCGAGGCGACCCGACGGCTGCGCGACGATCCCGCCGTACAGGTCATCGTCATCACGACGTTCGACCTCGACGAGTACGTGCTGGAGGCCCTGCGGGCCGGGGCCGTCGGGTTCCTCGTGAAGGACTCGACGCCCGAGCTGATCATCGACGCCGTGCGGGTGGTGCACCGCGGCGACGCGCTCATCGCCCCGGAGGTCACGCGGCGGCTGCTCGCGCAGTTCACGGCCGCCGCGCCCGCCCGCGCGGGCGATCCGGCCCTGGACGAGCTCACGCCCCGCGAGCGCGACGTGCTGCTCGGCATCGCCGCCGGCCGCAGCAACGCCGCGATCGCCGCCACCCTCGACCTCGAGGAGAGCACCGTCAAGAAGTACGTCGTGCGGATGCTGGCCAAGCTCGGGCTCGCCAGCCGCGTGCAGGCCGTGATCTTCGCCTACGAGACCGGGCTCGTCGCGCCGGGCGACGGGCCGCGGGCGGGCTGACGGACGACGCCGCCCGAGACCTCGCGGCGTCCTAGCCCGCGACGGCGCCCCGGGCCTGCCGGGCGAGCTCCAGCGCGTCCGCGAAGGAGGTGGCCCCGAGCGCCGGCGGCGCCGACACGTAGCGCGGCGGCGTGCGCGAGAGCCCGATCGGGTTGCGGATCGTGCGCACCGGGCGCCCCTCGGCGTCGGGCACGTCGACCGTCGGCCGCAGGCCCAGCCGCTCCGCCAGGGCGACGGCACCCGCGAGGTCGTTCACCCGGCCCGCAGGAACGCCGCGGGCGAGCAGGCGGGTCGCCCACGCCTCGGCGCCGTCGTCCGCCAGCCGCGCGCAGAGGAGCGCGCGCAGCGCCTCCCGGTGGGCCACCCGCGCGTCGTTCGTGACGAAGCGCGGATCGTCCGCGAGCTCCGGCCGCCCCAGCTCGTCGCACAGCGCGCGGAACTGCCGGTCGTTGCCGCAGGCCAGGACGAGCTCGCCGTCGGCGGCGGGCAACAGCTCGTACGGGGCGATCGACGGGTGCGCGTTGCCCATCCGCCCGGGCACGACGCCGCCGGCCACGTAGGCCGAGGACTGGTTGACCATCCCGGCCAGGAGCGAGGAGAGCAGGTCGACCTCGACTCGCTGGCCCTCCCCCGTGCGCTCGCGGTGGCGCAGCGCGGCGAGGATCCCGACCGCGGCGTGCAGGCCGCAGACGACGTCGACGAGGGCCACCCCGACCTTCTGCGGCTCGCCGTCGGGACGGCCCGTGACGCTCATGAGGCCGCCGACGGCCTGCACCAGCAGGTCGTAGCCGGGCAGCGCCGCCCCGCCCTCGCGCCCGAAGCCCGTGACGGAGCACGACACGAGGCCGGGGTTCTCCGCCGCCAGCGCCTCGTGGCCCAGGCCGAGCCGCTCCATCACGCCGGGGCGGAAGTTCTCCACGACGACGTCGGCCGTGGCGGCGAGCGCGCGGGCCTGCGCCCGTCCCTCGTCCGCGGCCAGGTCGAGCACGACGCTGTGCTTGTTGCGGTTGACGCCCAGGAAGTACGTCGCGACGCCGCGGTCGTCCAGCGGCGGCCCCCACGCGCGGGTGTCGTCGCCGGTGCCCGGCCGCTCGACCTTTACGACGGTCGCCCCCAGGTCGGCGAGGACCATCGTGGCCAGCGGTCCGGCGAGCACGCGGGAGAAGTCCACGATCACGAGGTCGTCGAGCGCAGCGGCCATGGCGCCGACACTATCGATCTTCGAAGGTTTAGGTTAGGGTTCCTCGCGACGCCGCCCCCCCGGCGCCCCGCCAGGCCACGCCGACCGCCCGGTCGGGCCGGCCGCCACCCGCCCAGGAGCCCGATGACCCCGCCCGCGACCACCGCCCCCGCGACCCTCCTCGTCGACGGCACCTGGCGCGCCGCGGCCGAGAGCTACCGCCGCACCGACCCGACGGCCCCGGAGCGCGAGACGGGCCGCTACGCGTCGGCCACCCCCGCCGACGTGGCCGACGCCTACGCCGCCGCCGCCCGCGCCCAGCCCGCCTGGGCCGGGACGGCCGCCACGGAGCGCGGCGAGCTGCTTCGCTGGGCGGCCGACCTGCTCGAGGCGCGGGCCGACGAGGCGACGGAGGCCCTGATCGCCGACGTCGGCAAGGCCCACCGCGACGCCCGCGGCGAGGTGCTGCGCGGCGCGGCGATCCTGCGCTTCCACGCGGGTGCGGTCTTGCAGGCCTCCGGCGGCACGTTCTCCGGCGCCGACCCGTCCACGCTCCTCATGTCGATCACCGAGCCCGTCGGCGTCGTCGGCGCGATCACCCCGTGGAACTTCCCCGTCGCGATCCCGCTGTGGAAGATCGCCCCCGCGCTCGTCTACGGCAACGCGGTCGTGTGGAAGCCGGCCGAGGCCGCGTCGGGCTCCGCCGTCCTCGTCGCGCGCCTGCTCGCCGACGCGGGCCTGCCCGCCGGCGTGCTCAACCTCGTGACGGGGTCGGGTCGCGCGCTGTCGGAGGCGCTGACCCAGGCCCCGGAGCTGGACGCGCTGACCTTCACGGGCTCCGTCGGCGTCGGGCAGCGGCTGCGCTTGGCGGTCGCCGGCCGCGAGCACCCCGCCAAGCTCGGTCTGGAGCTCGGCGGCAAGAACCCCGCCGTCGTCCTCGCCGACGCCGACCTGCCCGACGCGGCGGAGCAGATCGCCCGCGGCGCGATGCTCCAGGCCGGCCAGCGCTGCACCGCCACGAGCCGCGTGTACGTGCAGGACGAGGTCCACGACCAGTTCCTGGAGCTGCTGGTCGAGCGGGTCCGCGCCTTCACCGTCGGCGACCCCCGCGACCCGGCCACCGACATCGGACCGCTGGCGTCGGCCGAGCAGCGCGACACCGTCGGCGGCTACCTGGCCCTCGCCCGGGACGGCGACGCCACCGTCGCCTGTGGCGGCGGCATCTCGGACGGCGCCACCGGCTTCTGGGTGGAGCCGACGGTCCTCACCGACGTGCCCGACGACAGCCCACTCGTGCGCAAGGAGATCTTCGGGCCGGTGCTCTGCGTCGCCCGCGTCTCCGGCTTCGACGAGGCCCTGCGCCGCGCGAACGACACGCCCTTCGGCCTCTCCTCCGCCGTCTTCACCCGCGACCTCGCCACGGCGATGCGGTTCGCGACCGGGACCCGCTCGGGCCTCGTGCACGTCAACCGCGAGACCGCCGGCGTCGAGCCGCACCTGCCCTTCGGCGGCCTGAAGGACTCGAGCTCCACCGACCGCGAGCAGGGGATGGCCGCACGCGACTTCGTGACCCACACGAAGACCGTGTACGTCCGCCCCCGCTGAGCCGCGCCCCTGAACCCGCACCCCGGCGCACGCCGCCCACCCCGGCGCCACCGCCGCCCCGCACCCCTTCGGCACCGCACCACCGCACCCGCCACGCCCGCCCGACCCGAGGATCCCCATGTCCAGCCCCACCGCCACCCGCCCGCCGCTCAAGCCGCTCGACCTCATGAACGTCGACGCGCTCCTCTCGGACGAGGAGCGGGCCATGCGCGACGCCGTCCGCTCCTTCGTGCGGGACCGCGTGCTGCCCGACGTCGGCGACTGGTTCGAGCAGGCCACCGCCCCGAAGGAGCTCTTCCCCGAGCTCGGTCGCCTGGGCGTGCTGGGGATGCACCTCGAGGGCTACGGCTGCGCCGGCGCGTCCGCCACGGCCTACGGCCTGGCGTGCCTCGAGCTCGAGGCGGGGGACTCCGGCGTGCGCTCCATGGTCTCCGTGCAGGGCTCGCTCGCGATGTTCGCGATCTGGCGCTGGGGCTCGGAGGAGCAGAAGCAGGAATGGCTGCCGCGGATGGCCGCCGGCGAGGCGATCGGCTGCTTCGGCCTGACCGAGCCCGACTCCGGCTCCGACCCCAGCTCGATGCGGACCACCGCTCGCCGCGACGGCGGCGACTGGGTCCTCAACGGCCAGAAGATGTGGATCACGAACGGCTCCATCGCCGACGTGGCCGTCGTCTGGGCGCGCTGCACCGACGACGAGCGCGTCCGCGGCTTCGTCGTGCCGACCGCCACGCCCGGCTTCTCCGCCCCGGAGATCCACAAGAAGATGTCGCTGCGCGCGTCCGTCACGAGCGAGCTCGTCCTGGACGACGTCCGCCTGCCGGAGTCCGCCGCCCTGCCCGAGGTCCAGTCGCTCAAGGGCCCCCTCTCCTGCCTGAACGAGGCGCGCTACGGCATCGTCTGGGGCGCGATCGGCGCGGCCCGCGCGTGCTTCGAGTCCGCCCTGGACTACGCCGGCACCCGGATCCAGTTCGGCAAGCCGATCGCCTCCTTCCAGATCCAGCAGCAGAAGCTGGCCACGATGGCGCTCGAGGTCAACCGCGGCACGCTCCTGGCCCTGCAGCTCGGCCGCCTGAAGGACCAGGGCCTGCTGCACCCCGAGCAGGTGTCGATGGGCAAGCTCGGCAACGTCAACGCCGCGCTCGACGTCGCCCGCACCGCTCGCCAGGTCCTCGGCGGCAACGGCATCACGCTGGAGTACCCCGTGATCCGCCACATGAACAATCTCGAGTCGGTCGTGACATACGAAGGCACGGCAGACGTCCACGCGCTGGTGATCGGCCAGGCGTTGACCGGGATCTCGGCCTTCCGGTGACCCACCCCCACCCGGACGGCCGGACGCAACCGCCGTACGTGCCGGGCCGCACGACCCCATGAGCGACGATCGAACCATGAGCACCACCGAGTCCCCCGCACCCATCCAGCGCGTCGGCGTCGTCGGCGGCGGGCAGATGGGGGGCGGCATCGCCGAGGTCTCCGCCCGCGCCGGCTGCGACGTGATCGTCGTCGAGGCCACGCAGGAGCGCGCCGACGCCGCGATGCAGCGCATCGTCAAGTCGCTCGACCGCGGCGTGCAGCGCGGCAAGCTCGACCAGGACGCCGCCGACGCCACCCGGGCGCGCCTGCGCACCACGGCCGACATCACCGAGCTGCGCGACCGCGACCTCGTCGTCGAGGCCGTCGTGGAGCAGAAGCAGGCGAAGCTCGACGTGGTCCGGCGGCTGGCCGAGGTCGTGGAAGACCCCGACGCCATCCTCGCGTCGAACACCTCCTCCATCCCCATCGTCGAGCTCGGCGCCGCGATCGGCGACCGGGCCGACCACGTGCTCGGCCTGCACTTCTTCAACCCCGTGCCGGTCCTCAGCCTCGTCGAGATCATCCCCTCGCTGCTGACCCACGAGGACGTGACGGAGCGCGCCCGGCACTTCGTCGTCGACGTCCTGGGCAAGGACCCGATCCGCGCCCCCGACCGCGCGGGCTTCACCGTCAACGCGCTGCTCATCCCCTACCTGCTCTCCGCGATCCGCATGCTGGAGCAGGGCCTGGCCTCGGCGAAGGACATCGACGACGGCATGGTCAAGGGCTGCGCGCACCCGATGGGCCCGCTCGCCCTGACCGACCTGATCGGCCTGGACACCGTGCTCGGCGTGGCGGAGACGCTCTACGCCGAGCAGCGCGAGCAGCTCTTCGCCCCGCCCGCGCTGCTGCAGCGGCTCGTCGCCGCCGGCCGCCTCGGCCGCAAGACCGGCCGCGGGCTCTACGACTATGCGTGAGGGCCGCGGTCACGGACCCGCCGCGCTCTAGGGTGGGCGCCATGCTGGCCACCCCCCTCCCGGGCACCACGGGACAGCACGCGGTCGGGTGGCTGCGCCGCGCCATCGTCACCGGCGCGCTGCGCCCGGGGGCGCGCGTCAACCAGGAGTCCGTGGCGGAGGAGATCGGCGTGAGCGTCGCCCCCGTGCGCGAGGCGCTGCGGGTGCTGGAGCAGGAGGGCCAGGTGACCTACCGGCCGCGGCGGGGCTACTTCGTCACCGAGCTGCACATGGCCGACCTCGAGGAGATCTACGCGCTGCGCGCCCTGCTCGAGGACCGCGTGGCCCGCGACGCCCTCCCGGGCCTGACGGACGACGACCTGCGCCGGATCGAGGAGGCGGCGAAGGACTGCGTCGACGCCGCCACCACGGACGACATCGCCGGCGAGCTCGAGGCCAACCGCCGCTTCCACTTCGCGATCCTCGCCTCGCCCGACCATCCCCACGCGCTGCGCCACATCCAGCTCCTGTGGGACTCGACCGAGGCCTACCGGGCCCTCTACTACAACGACCCGGGCGAGCGGCAGCAGGCGACGGACGCCCACGACCGCATCGTCGCAGCGGTCGAGGCCCGCGACGCCGACCGCCTCGTGGCCGAGCTCGACGCCCACCGCGAGCGGGCGCTCGAGGTGCTCCGCGGCATCCTCGTCGAGGGCTGAACACCGGCGCCGAACCGGGGTTCATACCCGTTCGGGCGCCCTCGAAATCAGGCGTATGGCCGGTGGATCCGGGGGCACGGGTGTCGGTGAACGGGGAAGCACATCCGCACCCCGGAACGTCCCGAGGAGAGACCCATCATGGCCACCAACGCCACCGACACCACCCGCAGCACCGACGTCGCCCGCGGCCGCACGCAGCGCCTTACGACCGAGACGAAGCACGCCACGAAGACCACCGAGTTCTTCGCGATGATCGCCGTGATCGTCGGCATCCTGGTGAGCGCCGCGCTCATCAAGGGCGGCGACACCGAGGGCACGGACGAGTTCGTCGCCCGCCAGGCCTGGCTCTACGTGTCCATCGTCGCC
>NZ_ATUD01000017.1 GCF_000420025.1 Patulibacter americanus DSM 16676 | reverse complement strand
GCTCGGGGCGGGGCCCGCACGTCCTGCGGGTGCCCCGAGCCGTGCCGCGGTCCGACGCGACCCGGCCCGAGAAGCTCGGGGCGGGGCCCGCACGTTGTCCTGCCTTACGCCGCGACCTCGATGCCCGCCAGCTCGCGGCGGGTCGCCGTGCGCGGGTCCTCGCGCTCCAGCACGGCCTCGAGCGCCGCGATCGCGACGACGAGCTGGTCGCGGTCCGGTCGACGGGTGGTGAGCCGTTGCAGCTGCATGCCCGGCCACATGAGCCCGCGCACCAGGCGGTTGCCGCGGTGCGTGCCGGCGTACTTGATCGCCTCGAACGAGAGGCCGACGATGAGCGGGATCCCGACGAGCCGGGCGATCATCATCTGCCACCAGGCGAGGATGCCCAGCGGCGAGTAGACGAACACCGCCGTCACCATCACGATCAGCATGAAGCTCGTTCCGCAGCGCGGGTGCAGGCGGCCGAAGCGGGCGGCGTTCTCCGGCGTGAGCGGCAGCCCGGCCTCGTAGCACGAGATCGTCTGGTGCTCGGCCCCGTGGTACTGGAAGACGCGCCGCAGGTCCGGCAGCCGGCTGATGAGCGCCAGGTAGCCGACGAAGATCGTCGTGCTGACGACGGCCTCGACCATCCAGAACGCGTAGCCCGAGCCGAGCTGCTCCTTGATCAGGCTCGTGAGCCCGACGGGCGTGAGCACGAAGAGCCCGATCGCGAGCGCCAGTCCGCCGGCGAGGGCGATGACCCAGTCGCGCCGCGGGATCTCGGGATCGTCGTCGGGCTGCTGGGCCTCCGCCGCGATGCGGAGCGCGTGGAACCCGATCCGCAGGGAGCCGAGCAGCGCGACGAACCCGCGGAGGACCGGCAGCCGCAGCACGCGGTGGCGCTGCAGCGCGGAGGCGAAGGGCATCACCTGCACCTCGACGGGGCCGAGCGCGGCCTCGCCGTCGGGCAGCCGTCCGTCCTCGAGCTGCTCGGGCGACGGCTTGCGCACGGCGACGGCCCAGTGGCGGACGCCGCGCATCATCACCCCTTCGACGACGGCCTGACCGCCGACGGGAGCATCCTGCCCGGCCGGGAGACCGGACGGCCGTCTCGTCCGTCCGCGGTCAGCGCCGACGGGGGCATCCTGCCCGGCCCGGAGCCCGGACGGCCGTCGCGTCCGTCCGCGGTCGGGGGCGACGCTGGGGTCCTGCGGCGCCGCGCGTCCGGACGGTCGTGTCCGGGGCGCGGCGGGTAGGCGCTCCGCCGGGGCGTTCTGGTCGAACGGCCTCTGGCGGACGGAGCGCCCGGTCACTAGGCCTCCGAGGCGGCCTGCTCTTCGGCCCGCTTGGCGGCGCGGCGCTTGAAGCGCTCGACGCGACCGGCGGTGTCGACGATCTTCTGCTTGCCCGTGTAGAACGGGTGCGAAGCCGAGGAGAGCTCCACGTCGATCACGGGGTACGTGACGCCGTCCAGCTCGATGGTCTTGTCGCTCTTGACGGTGGAGCGCGTGAGGAACGTCGCTCCGGCACCGGCATCGCGGAAGACCACGGGGGCGTATTCGGGGTGAATCTCAGACTTCATGGCCGATAGACGGTAGCAGTCGTGTCAGTTCTGGACCGGCACGCACTCGGCGCGCAGGATGTCGTCGGTCGGCTCGCGGTCGTCGATCACGTCGTCGGGATCGAGCGTGACGATCACGGGCTGACCCTGGACGCACCGCTTGCCGGGGATCAGCACGTAGCCCTCCCCGGTCGGCCGGAACGTCCCGGTGGCGAGCGTCGTCTCGCCCTGGCGCAGCAGGACGGGCACGTCGGTGGCCGCGAGCGCCTCGGCCATGGTCGCCCGCACGCCGATGCGGTAGGCGACCTCTCCCCCGGCGGTGCTGGGCTGCCAGCCGAAGACGCCGGTGAGGGCGAGGTTCGGGCGCACGTCCTTGACGGTGCAGGAGCGGCTCGTCACCGCGACGACCCGGGGGGCGGCCGCACGGGTCCATCGGCCCTCGACGCGCAGACGGTAGGCGCTGCCGGGGCGCAGGCCGCGGACGTTGAGGCGCCGCACCATTCGCGCGGACCCGCGTTGTGCGGCTTTGAAGGCGGTGAGCCCGGCCGGGGCGGCCGCGCCCTTCAACGCGGTCCAGGTGCCGCCGGCAGTGCGCTCCTCGAGCTGGGCCGCGAACCCGTACGCCGAGGCGTCCGCGCGACCCCGCATCCGCACCACGAAGGTGGCGGCCCGCGCCTGGGGGTCCGTGGCGGAGGTGGTGCACCTGCCGCTCGAGACGGTGAGGTCCGAGGAGCGCTGCGGTGTCGCGGCGCCGGTGGCCGCGGGGGCCGCCGTCAGGACGAGGAGCGGGAGGGCGCAGAGCGCCATGCGGGTGGGGATGCGGAGCACGGAGACGACCGGGAGGAAGGGACGGCGACGGACGTCGACCCATCATGCCCGACGCCCACCTCTTCAAACGCGCGAGACGGCGCGGAGTTGCGGCGCGCGGCGGCGCGGCTCCGCCCACGCTCACGTCCCTCGCCCGCCGACGGGCGGCCCCGTCCGTCCCGGGAGCACCGAGCTCCCTCTCAGGGACGAGGGCGACTCACTCCCGAGGGCGATGTACAAGGAGTCGCCGCCCCCCACGCTGGGTCCCATGCACCCCTCTGCCGACGGCCGCACGGCCGCTCCACCCATCCTCTCGGGCCGCGGGCTCCGCAAGGGCTACGGGGACGCGCCCGTCCTGCACGACGTGGACGTCGACGTCCACCGCGGTCGGGCGCTGGCGATCGTCGGACCCTCCGGCTCCGGCAAGTCGACGCTGTTGCACGTGCTCGCCGCGGTGCTGGCTCCCGACGCGGGCACGGTCCACGTCGACGGCCGCCGCGTCGACGACCGCAGCGAGAAGACGCGCGCCGCGCTGCGCCGGTCGACCTTCGGGTTCGTCTTCCAGCAGGGCCTGCTCGTGCCCGAGCTCGACGCGGACGAGAACGTCGCCCTGCCGATGCTGCTCGACGGCGCCCCCCGGAACCGCGCGATCCGCACGGCGCGGGAGTGGCTCGGCCGCCTGGGGATCGGCGACCTGGCCGGCCGGCGTCCCGGCGAGATGTCCGGCGGGCAGATGCAGCGCGTCGCGGTCGCCCGCGCCCTGGCGCACGAGCCGGCGGTCGTGTTCGCCGACGAGCCGACGGGCGCGTTGGACACCGACACGGCCGAGGCGACGGCCGATCTGCTCTTCGCGGCCGCGCGCTCGACCGGCGCGGCACTCGTCGTCATCACCCACGACCTCGGGCTCGCCGCCCGCGCCGACGAGGCCGTGGCGATCCGCCGCGGGGTGCTCGAACCGGCCGCGCTCGCCCCCGTGGCGGTGGCGTCGTGAGCGCCCTCGCCTTCGCCCTGCGGATCTGGCGCCGCGACCGCACCACCCGGCGGGGCGCCGCGCTCACCACCGTCGCCATCGGGGTCGCCACGGCCCTGATGGTCATGCTCGCCGCCGTACCCGGGGCCTTGCAGGAGCGGGCCGACCGGATCGCCTGGCGCGGTGCCGATCCCACGAACCTCGTGCAGTTCCCGCCGCCGGGCGGGCGGGCCGCGGACCCGGAGACCTCCCGGGTCGTCCTCTCGGGCACCGCCTACGACGTCGGCGGCGTCGGGATCCAGCAGGTCGGCATCGCGACGCGCGGGCCCGTCGCCCCGGCCGCCGGCATGCCGCTCGTCCCCCGGCCGGGGCAGGTCCTCGTCTCCCCCGCCGTCGCGCGGATGTTGCGCGGCCCACACGCGGACGTCGTCCGGTCGTCGCTGCGTGGCCGCGTGGTGGGCACGCTCGGCCCCGAGGCGCTGTCCGGCCCCGACGAGCGCGTGGTGGTCACGGGCCTGCGGGCGTCGGCGTTCGACGGCGTGGTCGGCGACCTCAACAACTCCGCCGTCGTGGGACGTGACGGCCTGCGGGGGGCGGACGCGCACCCCGACCCGTTCTACGTCGCCCTCGTGTGGATCGCCCTGAGCCTGCTCGTGCTGCCCACCGTCGCCCTGGCGCTGCAGATCGCGCGCCTGCTCGCCACGCGCCGGGAGGAGCGGACAGCGGCGCTGCAGCTCGTGGGCGCGGACCCCGGCTGGACGCTCCGGGCCGCGGTGGCCGAGACGGCCGCAGCGGCGGCCGCGGGCGCCGTCGTCGGCGCGTTGATCGGCGTGCCGGTCGCGCGGCTCGCCCTCGTGCACGTGTCGTTCAACGGGACGACGTGGTACGCGGGCGACCTGACCACGCCCCCGTGGCTCGTCCTCGTGGCCGTCCTCGGACTGCCCGGCCTCTCCGCCCTGGGCACCGCGTTGGCGCAGCGGCGGTCGACAGGGCCGCTCGGGACGATCCTGCGGCACCGGCCCCGTCCGCTCCGGGCCTGGCGCCTGCTGCTGCTCCCGGTCGCGGCCGGCCTCATGCAGTGGGGTCTCAGCAGCCTGGACGAGAACGGCAGCGTCATCCCGATGCTCTGCGCGCTCGCGGCGGTGGTGCTGACGACGAGCGTCGTTGGTCCCCTCGCGGTCTCGTTCCTGGGCCGCGTCGCCCGCCGGTTCTGGCGGCGCCCGGCGACGCTCCTCGCGGCGCGGCGGATGCTCGACGAGCCGCGGGCGGTCTGGAGGATCGCCAGCGGTCCGGTGCTCGCCGCCTTCGTCGCGGCCACCATGCTCGGGGCCGCCCCCACCCTCCAGGACGCCGTGGACGCCGACGCCGGAGGCTGGAACGGGCGGCACCTGACGGTCGCGCTCGACGGGCGCAGCGGCGGCGACGTCCCGGCCGCCCTGGAGCGCCGCCTCGCCGCGACGGTCCCGGGCGACGCGCCGCGCGTGCGCCTCTACCCCTTCGGCTCGTCGGGCGACGCGTCACCCCTGACGGCCGCGCAGGCCCGCAAGGCGGACCTCGTGGACCTCGTCGTGACCACCGGCCGGGATCCGGTCCGCCGGGACGCGGTCGCCGCCGCGATCGCCCGCACGCTCCCGGGAGCGGGTGCGACGGGTGCGGACCGCAGCGACCCGACCCTGGCCCTGGTGAAGGCCGTGTTCGCCGGCGCGACGGGGACGCTCGTCCTTGCGTCGCTGCTCGCGGCCCTCGCCACGGCCGTCACGTCCCTGGGGACGGTGCTCGACCGCCGTCGCACCCTGGCCGCGCTGCGGATGGCCGGCACCCCCGTGGCGACCCTGCGCCGCACGATGCAACGCGAGGTCGCCCTCCCCACCGTGATCGGCGTGGCCGCCTCCGGCGGGGCGGGCGCGCTGTTCGCCGCCGGGCTCATGCGAGCCGCCGAGGTCGACCCCGTCCGCGTCGTCAACGCCCCCCTCGTCCTCGCGATGGTCCTGGCCATCGGCCTGCCCCTGGTCGCGGTACGCGCGGCCGGGACGACGATCGAACGGGTGACGGCCGGCGGACCCGCCGCCGAGTGACCGCGGCCCGGCCGATCAGCGACACGGCCCCGAACGCACGACGGCGCCGCGATGCGGCGCCGTCGGCGAGCTCGGGATGCGGCCCGGGGCTAGGTCAGCTGGTAGGCCGGGCCGTCGCCGCCCTCGGGCGGGGTCAGGCGGCCACCGCGGGCCGTGATCGCGCCGCACTGCACGCAGTTCGTGTAGTTCACGGTGACGTCGACGAAGCCCTCCTTGGGCTGGTCGTCCTCGATCTCGTACACGCCGGCGGGGCACATCCACGCCCACGCCTCCGCGACCTCGCGCTTGACGTGCTTCTCGACGCGGATGTGGCTCGGGGCGTCGTCGCGGGTCGCGTTGCCCGTGATGAACACCGAGGACAGCTTGTCGAAGAAGTACTTCCCGTCCGGCGTCGGGTAGCGGTCCTTCATCGCACCGGACTCCGGCACGGCGACGTCGACCTCGGCGTCGCGGTGCAGCTCGGGCCCGGCGCCCGGGGGCAGCTTGCCGCCCGTGACGAAGTTCAGGCCGGAGAGCGCCGCACCGACGGGCATGGAGTGCGCGTCGAGGAGGGGCCGGTTGTTCCGGACCTCCTTCAGCGTCTGGCCGACGATCTCGGACTCCTCGATCGCCGTCTCGTAGGCGGAGAAGTCGTTCGAGCCCGCCTTGAGCTCCGTGAAGATCGTCTCCGCCGCCAGGCGGCCCGCCTCGATCGCCATGTGCACGCCCTTGAGCCGCGCCATGTCGACCATGGACCCGCACTCGCCGGCGATGACGGCGCCCGGGGTGGAGAGCTTCGGCATCGCCTTGTAGCCGCCGGCCTGGATCGCCTTCGCGCCCCAGGCGGTGCGCTCACCGCCCTCGAGGATCTCGCGGACGTAGGGGTGCGCCTTGAACGCCTGCAGCATGTCGTGGACCGACACCGTGGCGTCCGGGGTGTGCAGCGGGATGACGTACCCGATGGACACCTGGTCCTCGCCGAGCGGGTAGATCCAGCCGCCGCCGGCCTCCTGGTGCTTCTTCTCGGGACGGGAGGGCCAGCCGAACGTGTGGACCACGGACTTCCACGGCTTCCTGACCTTCCAGACCTCCTTCGCCCCGATCTCCCACGTCACGGGCTGGCGGCCCGCGGCGAGCTCGAAGCGCTTGACGGCGGCACCCGTCAGGTGTCCCCAGGTGCCCTCGGCCAGGACGGTGGCCTTCGCCGCCATGTCCATGCCCGGCTCGAAGTTGCGCAGCTCCTCGCCCTCCTTGCCGCGGCCCTTGTCGCCCGTGCGGATGCCGACGACCTGGTTCCCGTCGACGAGCAGCTTGGCCGCCGCGGTCTCCGTGAGGATGTAGGCGCCGGCCTCCTCGGCCTGCTCGGCGAGCCAGCGGCAGAGCTGAGCGATCGAGATGACCCAGTTGCCCTTGTTCTTGAACGGCGGCGGGGTCGTCGGGAGCGACACCGCCTTCTTCTCGTTGCGGAACCAGACCGCGCCGTCGTCCTCGGCCTCCGTGAACGCCCACGGCATGTCCGCGAGGTCGACGTCGGGGAAGAGCGTCTTGAAGGGCCCCGGCTTCATCACCGCGCCGGACATGTTGTGCGCGCCGCACACCTTGCCCTTCTCGATGACGGCCACGGGGACCTCGCCCAGGGACTCGAGCAGCTCCGGGTCGTCGGCCAGGAGCTGCAGGAGCCGGTTGGCGCAGGCCAGACCGGCGGGGCCGCCGCCCACGATGGCGACGCCGACCTCGATGCGCTCGTCCTCCGGGTCCGTCGGCGCGGCGACGAACTCGCCGACCACGTCGACGGGGGGCGGGAACTGCGACGGAGCGACGCCGCCGTTGTGGGAAGCAGCCATGCCTGGTCTCCTTTAGCCCTTCTTGGCCTTGATGGCCGCGGCGAGCGCCGGGGCGATCGCGTGCAGGTCGCCGACGACGCCGAGGTCGGCGAACTCGAAGATCGGCGCGTTGGAGTCCTTGTTGATCGCGACGATCGCGTCGGAGGACTGCATGCCGACCTTGTGCTGGATGGCGCCGGAGACGCCGAGGCCGAGGTAGAGCTTCGGCGCGACGGTCTTGCCCGTCTGGCCGATCTGCCCGGCGTAGGGGAACCAGCCCGCGTCGACCGCGGCGCGGGTGGCGGCCACGGCGGCGGTGCCACCGAACGCGGCGGCGAGGTCGTCGGCCACGGAGAAGTTCTCCGCGGAGCCGAGGCCACGGCCGCCCGTGATGAGCACCTGGGCGTCCTCGATGTTCACGTCGGCGCCGCGCTGCTCGCCGCGCGTGACGATCTCGACCTTGCCCGCGGCGTCCGAGAGCGTCACGGTGACGTCCTCGACCGGCACGGTGCTGCCGGCGGCGGACTCCACGGCCTCGAAGGCGTTCAGGCGCGCGGCGATGACGCCGAGCCCCCGGAAGTGGATGTCGGAGATCTGGGTGTCGCCGAGGATCGGGCGCTCGGCGACGAGCTCCCCGCCCTCCACGCGCAGGCCCGTGATCTCGACGCCGATGCCGCCGCCGCGACGGGCGGCGATGGCGCCGCCGGCCTCGAAGCCGAGCAGGCCGCCGCCGAAGATGACGTACCCGTACTCGCCCTGGCTCAGGACGGCGTCGAGCGCGTCGACGATGGGCTGCGGGACGCCGGCCGGCGCCGCGACGCGGAACGCCTTCGTCGCGCCGTAGGCACCGACGGAGCCTGCCGCGGCGTCCGAGACGTCCTCGCCGACGAACAGGGCGTGCGCCTCGCCGCCGAGCTCGGAGGCGAGCTTCGCCGCCGTGGAGATGGCGCCGAGGGAGTTCTTGTTGACCGTGCCCTCGTGGTGGAGCGCGTAGACCAGGATGTTCGTCATCAGATCAGCTTCCGTTCGTCGAGCCACGTGACGATCTGCTCGACCGTCTGGGCGGTGTCGTCGTCCTCGATGAGCATGCCGGCGGCCTTCGCGGGCGGCTGCTGCGCGGCGGTCCAGACGGCCTTGCGGCCCTCCTTGCCGACCTTGCCGGCGTCGATGCCGGCGTCGGCGACCGACAGCGACTCGAGCGGCTTCTTCTTCGCGCCCATGATCGCCTTGAGCGACGGGTAGCGCGGCTCGTTGATCGCGTCACCGACGGAGATCACGGCGGGCAGCTGCACCTTGACAGTGTCGTAGCCGTACTCCGCCTGGCGCTCGCACGTCAGCGTCGTGCCGTCGACCTCGAGCTTGATGACCTGCGTCAGGGCGGGCCAGCCGAGGTTCTCGGCGACGACCGCGCCGACGGCGTAGGACTGCCCGTCGTCGGACTGCTGCCCGGCGAGGACGAGGTCGGGGTTCTCGCGCTTGACGAGCTCCGCGAGCGCGTAGCCCGTGGCCACGACGTCCGAGCCGACCAGGGCGTCGTCCGTCAGGTGGATCGAGCGGTCCGCGCCGAGCGAGACGGCCTTGTGCAGCGCCTTGACGGCGCTGGACGGACCGACCGTGATGGCGACGACCTCATCGACCTCGAGTGCGCCGCTCTCCTTGAGCTGCAGCGCGGCCTCGATGGCGTGGGTGTCGAACGGGTTCAGCGTCTTCTCCCCGCTGCGGTCCAGGAGACCGGTGGCGGGATCGACCTGCTTCTGAACGGCCGCGTCCGGTACCTCTTTCACCAGGACGACGATCTTTGTCACTTTGTGAGCCTCCTTGGGGGCCAACGGGCGGACGGGAGTCTAGCGCGGTTGACTGACGGGTCAATCAGACATCCCGGGCGAATGAAAGCACTTTCCGACCGACGGTAACTTCACGGGTGGAGCGGGGGTGGACGACCTATCCTCGCCACGCGCCCGTACCCCGCCTGGGGCGCCGCCACGCCGGGTCCGCGGGTGCGGCCGGAGCAGGGGCCGCCGCCCCGGGCGCGCGTCGCCGCGATCCTACCCGCGGGTGGAAGCCGGACGACGGCACGGTCGGCGCGCGCAGGGGTCGCGGGCGCAGCGGCAGGACGGGGCGACGGGGCGGTGGCACCGTCGCGCTGGGCGCGTGCGGCCGGCGAAGGCCGGGGACGCGCGGGTCCTGCGGCGCCGCCGGCGGCGCCGCGGCTCGTGGCTCGCGGGGCCGCCGGTCGCCCTCACGCCCGAGCCGGAGCTCGAGGGCGGAGGGCCAGGGGCGACTCAGCCCTCGTAGCGGCGCACGAGCCGCCAGGCACCGGGGAGCAGCACGCCGCCGACGGCGGCCTTGATCAGCCCGCCGACGATGAAGACCGTGAAGCCGAAGTGGACCGTGTCGGCCCAGTTCATGCCGGAGGAGGCCTTCAGGACGAGCAGGCCCGGCACGAAGACGAGCAGCTGGGCCACGACGAAGGCGAGGAACGCGAGGGCGACCTTGCGGTCGGCGCCGCGCTCGGCGAGCCAACCGATGGCGCCCGTCGCGAGGACGAAGCCGACGAGGTAGCCGCCCGAGGAACCCCAGAGCGTGGCGACGCCGGAGGCGCCCTCCGCGTAGATCGGCAGCACGAAGCCGAGGGCGACGTAGAGCAGCATGGACAGCACGCCGCGGCGCAGGCCGAGCGTCGCGCCGACGAGGCCGACGGCGAGCGTCTGGCCCGTGATCGGCACGGGCTGCATCGGCACGACGACCTGCGCCATCGCCCCGGTGAAGAGGGCGCCGAAGAGGACGAGGACCGCGTCGCGTACCCGGGCGCCGGGCAGGACGTCGGCGAGGACGAGGCGGTGCGAGGCCGCGGCTGGGGCGGTGATGGTGCTCATGTCAGGGCTCCTTGGGGGTGTACGCCCGGGCAGTCTTGCGTACCCGGCGGCGAGGCGCCCTGCCGCCGCCGGGACCACGGGACGGTCGGGCGGGCGACGTCCGGCGGGTCGCCGCGGCGGACCGCATCGGGCGGCGCGCGGCGGCGTCAGCCGACGAAGTCGCCCTCGGCACGGCGGACCGCCTCGAGCAGCGCGGTGAGCTGCTCCTGGTCCTCCGGGGGCAGCGCGCCGAGGGAGAACGCCGCGGCGTTGAGCTCGAGCGTCGCCGCCCCCGCGACGCGCCGGCCCTCGTCCGTGAGCGCGGCGAGCGTGGCCCGGCGGTCGCTCTCGTGGGGCACGCGGCGGACGAGGCCGTCCTGCTCGAGCTTGTCGACGATGTTCGTGACGCTCGTGCGGTGCACCTGCAGGCGCTCGCCGATCTTGCCCAGGGGAAGCGCGCCGTCGCGGGTGAACGAGAGCAGCATGAGCGCCTCGTAGCGCGGGAAGGTCAGGCCGTGGGCGCGCAGCGCGTCGTTCAGGCGGGCCAGCAGGATCTGCTGGACGCGCATGATCGAGGTGACGGCCGCCATGGGCCGCGCCGGCTCGGGTCCCCACCGGGTCGTCCAGTGACGGCGCGCCTCGGCGATCGGGTCGTCGCGCAGCGGGCCGGGCACGCGCGACACCCAATCACACCCCGTCCGGCCGGCGCGATGCCGGCCGGAGCGGGAAGCGGCGGCTAGCGGCCGCAGTTGGGCCAGGGGCTCGTGCCCCGGGCCGCCAGCAGCTTGGCCGCGATGGCGTCCTGCGTGGCCTCGGAGGCCGCGGCCGGGTCGCCGGTCCCGCCGTACGCGCGCCAGGTCTGGCGGTCGAACTGGTACTTGCCCCTGTACGTGCCGCTCGACGAGACGGCCGTCGGGTCGCCGCCCGACTCGCAGCGCGCGATCTTCTCGAGCGTCGCGTTCGCGGTGCCGGAGGGCGCTGCCGAGGCGGAGCCCTTCGACGCCGAGCGCGTCGCGGCGCCGGCGGAGAGGCCCATCGCCTTCAGCGTCTGCGGGCCGATGATGCCGTCGGCCTGCAGGCCGTTCTTGCGCTGCCACGCCCGCAGCGCCTTGCGGGTCTGGGGCCCGACCACGCCGTCGGCGGTGACGCCGAGCTTCTGCTGCACCGCAGCGACGCCGCCGCCCTGCGCCTGGGTCGACGCCGAGCCGGCCGAGGAGGAGCCCGACGTGCTCTGGGCGGTGGCCACGCCGCCCATGCCGAGGGCGGCCACGACCATCGTCGTGGCGGTGATGCGCCGTCGTCGGCTCCATCGGCGCACGCGGGCTGCCGCGGCGCGGCGGGCCTGCGACGCGCGCAGGCTGTGACCCCACCGGGTGGTGGAGTCCTGTTCGCGAGTCTGGCTCACGGGGACCGTCCTTCGTCTCTCGCGCCTACGGGGTTAGCTGACGGGCTCGCGCTTTGAGACTGCGCTACACCGGAGTGCTCCGGCGATTCGCCCCCGACCGCCTCGCGGCGATCAATGGGTCCCCCGCTCCCCGACGACGTGCGTCGAGGACTCGGCCTGGGTTATGGAACGTCGAAGGGTAGACGAAGCGTGTGTGACGGGCCCCGCCACTGGACGACGGGCCGGGCCCCACCCGTCAGGCGCGGCGGCGGGCGCCGGCGGTACGCGTGGCCGCCGCGCGGCCGAGGCCGCCGAGCGCGCCGACCGCCGCGAGGGCGACCGCGGTCTTGAGGTGGGAGCCGAGCCGCTCGAGCCGCACGACGTCCCAGCCCTCCTGCGCCGCCACGCGCGCGAGCTCGCGGTCGGGGTTGACCGCGACGGGGTGCCCGACGGCCCGCAGCATCGGCAGGTCGGACTCCGAGTCGGAGTAGGCCCAGGAGGCGGCGAGGTCGAGGCCGTCGCGCTCGGCCAGGCGCCGCAGGGCCGCGACCTTGCCCTCCCGGTAGGTCATGGGGCCCGAGAGGCGTCCGGTGTAGCGGCCGTCCCGCACCTCGAGCGGCGCGCCGACGCCCCCGTCGAAGGCGAGGACGTGGGCGATCATCTCGGCCGTGTCCTGGGTCGACGCGGTCACGATGTAGATCGGCCGGCCGGCGTCCTGGTGCTCCCACGCGATCCGCAGCATCTCGGGGTAGAGCCGCGGGAGCACGCCCGCGAGCACGCGGGGCGTGAGCCGCTCGAAGTCGCGCACCCGCTGGCCGGCGAGGAAGGCGCCGGCGCGGTCCCACACCTTGCGGGTGGTCTCGTCCGTCGAGCCGTGGAGCCGGAACTTCAGGTTCTCCCAGCCGTCCGCGGCGAGCCGTCGGCGGGTGATGAGCCCGTGCGCGGCCGCGGCGCGCGCCCAGTGGAACCCGGAGGACCCGGCGACGAGCGTCTTGTCGAGGTCGAAGAAGACCCCCGCGCGCGGTCCGGACGGACCGCCCCCGGCGGGCTGGGCCGGCGACGGCGCTGCGGACGGGGCGTGCACGCCCGTCGACGACGAGCGGCCGTCCGGGACGGGCGGGGTCTGCGGCTCGTCGGCGGGCACGCGCCGGACCCTAGCGGCCGACCGCGGCCCCGGCCCGAGAAGCTCGGGGCGGGGCCCGGTCCCCCCCCTCTCAGCCGACCTTGATCAGCACGGCGTCGCCCTGGCCCGTGCCGGAGCACGCCGTGGCGATGCCGTAGCCGCCGCCGCGGCGGCGCAGCTCGAGGAGTACGGCGCCCATGATGCGCGCGCCCGAGGCGCCGAGCGGGTGGCCGAGGGCGACGGCGCCGCCGTTGACGTTCACGCGGTCCTCGTCGATGCCGAGGTCCTTGATCGTGTTCAGGGCGACGGAGGAGAACGCCTCGTTGATCTCCCACACGTCGATGTCGGACGCCTTCAGGCCCGCCTTCTCCAGGGCGATGGCGGAGGCCTTGCCCGGGGTCGTCAGCAGGTTGTCGAACGCACCCGCGGCGGCGCCGAAGGAGACGATCTCGCCGAGGACCTCGCGGCCGTTCTCGGCGGCCCAGGCGTCCGACGCCAGGACGAGCGCGCCGGCGCCGTCGTTCACGCCCGGCGAGTTGCCGGCCGTGTGGGTGCCGCCCTTCGTGAGGCCGGGCAGCTTGGCGAGCGCCTCGAGCGAGGTGCCGCGGCGGGGGCCCTCGTCCGTGTCGACGATCGTGTCGCCCTTGCGGCCCTTGACCGTCACGGGGACGATCTCCTCGGCCAGCCGCCCCGCGTCCTGGGCGGCGATCGCGTTGTCCTGCGAGCGCAGCGCCCAGCGGTCGAGCTCCTCGCGGGACCAGCCGTGCGCGTCGGAGACCTCGGAGGTCTCGTCGTACATCTGGCGGTGCGTGAACGCGTTCGTCAGGCCGTCGAGGACCATCGAGTCGAGCGTCTTCGCGTCGCCCATGCGGTAGCCGAAGCGCGCGTTGGGCAGCAGGTACGGGGCGAGCGACATGGACTCCATGCCGCCGGCCACGGCCACGCCGTACTCGCCGGCGCGCACGTGCAGGTCGACGATCGCCGCGGAGCGGATGCTCGACGTGCAGACCTTGTTGATCGTCTCGGAGGGGACGTGGTTCGGGATCCCGGCCGCGATCTGGGCCTGGCGGGCGGTGATCTGCCCCTGGCCGGCCTGAATGACGTGCCCCATCACGACGTGCTGGATCTGGTCCGGCGCGACGCCGGCCCGCTCGAGCGCGCCGGTGATCGCGACGCCGCCGAGGTCGACGGGCTTGACGGTGGAGAGCCCACCCCCCAGCTTGCCGACGGGTGTGCGGGCGGAACCCAGGATGACGGTCTTGGCCATGGTGGTGCTGTCCTCTCTCGCCTACGGAGGGTAGGAAGTGTATTGGGGGCGCCCCGCAGGGTCCGTCCGGCCGGCACGGGCGGCGCGCGCAGCGCCGGTCCGGGGCGGGCAGGGATCGGCGGGACCCGCGCTCCTCCGGCCAGGCCCCACGGGCGCCGCGGGCGGGGCTCGTACCCTGCGTGGCGTGACCGACACCGCCGCGCCGCCCACCGTCCAGCCCGTGGACCCGTCCTCCCCCGCGCCGGACGCGATCGTCGTCGGGCTCGCCGCGGACGGCCCCGTCGGCCTGCCCGACGGTGCGCCCGCCGCCGCGCTGGCGCGGCTGGTGGAGCGCGGCGAGGCGCGCCCGCGGCTGGGCGCGGTCGCCCACACCCACGACGAGGACGGCGTGCGCTGGATCCTCGCCGGCCTGGGCACGCGCGAGCCGCGCACGGACGAGGACCGCCGCGCGGCGTACGGCGCGGCGCTGCGCCACGCCCGCGGGCTGCGCGCGTCGACGGTCCGCCTCGTCCTCGACGACCCCGAGGGTGCCGGCGCCGTCGCGGCGATCGCGGCCGTCGCGCTCCACGAACCCGCCAAGGTCCGCGGCCGTGCCGACGCGGACCCGGGAGAGCCGGACGAGCCCGCCACCCCGGCCGTGCAGGTCGCCGCGCCCGGAGGCACGGCGCCCGACGCGGCTACGGCCGCGGCGGTCGTCGCGGGGGCCACCGTCGGCGCCGCGCAGAACCACGCCCGGGTGCTCCAGCAGCTGCCCTCCAACGTGCTGACGCCGCGCGCCCTCGCCGGCCGGGCGCTCGCGCTGGGCGACGAGGTCGAGGGGCTGACGGTCGAGGTCGAGATCGGCATCGGCGCGCTGCGCCGGCGCGGCATGGGCCTCTTCGGCGCGGTCTCGCACGGCAGCACGCAGCCGCCGGCGCTCATCGTCGCCCGCTACGACGGGCCGGGCGCCTCGGGCCCGCTCCTCGGGCTCGTCGGCAAGGCCGTCACCCACGACACGGGCGGCTACTCGCTCAAGCCGCCGCTCTCCATGCGCACGATGCGCTTCGACATGTCGGGCGGCGCCGCGGTGCTGGGGGCGATGGAGGCCATCGCCCGCCTGCGGCTGCCGGTCCGGGTCGTCGCGGTCGTCGGCGCCACGGAGAACCTGGTCGACGGCTCCGCGATGAAGCCGGACGACGTGTTCGTCGCGAAGAACGGCACCTCCGTCGAGATCACGAACACCGACGCCGAGGGCCGCCTGGTGCTCGCCGACGCGCTGACCTACGCCCTCGAGCTCGGCGCGGAGCGCCTGGTCGACATCGCGACGCTCACCGGCGGCGTCGTCACGGCGCTGGGCACCTCGCACGGCGGGCTCATGGGTCGCGACGAGACGTGGCTGGGCGAGCTGCGCGCCGCGGGCGAGGCGACGGGCGAGCGCGTGTGGGCGCTGCCGCTGGAGGACGAGCACCGGGAGCTGCTCAAGAGCCGCCTGGCGGACATGACCAACAGCGGCGGCCGGGTCGCGCACGCCATCCAGGGCGCGGCGTTCCTCGAGCGGTTCACGGGCGACGTGCCGTGGGCGCACGTCGACATGGCCGCCCTCTCGCACGACCTGCCGCGCAAGTACCTGGGCAAGGGGCCCAGCGGCTGGGGCGTGCGGCTGCTGACGGAGACCGCCCGCCGCGTCGCGGGCTGACCCGCGGCCGGCCCGCGGCCGGCGGGTGGCCGGCCGGGTCGCGACCGAGGGACCGGCCGGGCGCTGGCCCGGCCGGTCCCGGTGTCGGGCCGATGCCGAGACGCGGCCGACGACAGGGTCCGGCCGGCGAGACGCGCCGACCGGACCGGACCTGCCTACCGGATGCGGAAGGCGTCGCTGCGGCGCAGCTTCTTCGGGCTGCCGTCGACGGGACGGACCTCGAGGGTCACCTCGGCGCGCATCGTCTTGCCCTTGCGCGTGCGCAGGGCGGTGCGGGCGAGGGCGCCCGGACGGAGGCGCACGCTGTGCGAGCCGGCGCCGACCGTCTTCTTCGCCATGGCGGCGGTCACGACGCGGCCCTTGCTGCGGCCGACCTTCGGCAGGCGGATGCGGAGCTTCAGCTCGATCCGCGCGGCCTCGCGCACGCGAACCTTGGCGTTGACGCCGCGGGCCGCGAGGGTCGCGTAGGAGACGGTCTCGGGCACGTCGACCGTCGTCTTGCCCTTCGGGCCCTGACCCGGCTGACCCGGCTGGCCCGGCTGGCCCGGAACGACCGGCGGGTTCGGGATGGTCGGCGTGCCGTCGCCCGGGTCGTCCTCGCGGATCCGGGTGATGACCACGGTCGAGGGAAGCGGCATCGACGGGTTCTGGTTCGCCGTCTTGTCGCCCTCGGGCCAGTAGCTCGTGTACGTCTCGGCCTTGCCGTAGGTCGCGCCCGGCGTCGCGGGGGTCTCCTCGCCCGGGTGCTGCACGTTGACGAACAGCGCGGTGCCGTCCGTCGAGAAGTACGGGCCCGTGCCCTCGGCGTCGATCGGCATGTTCGCGAACCGGTACGCGACGCCGGCGTTCGGGCCGGAGCGCGGGATCATGAAGATCGCGTTGTTGCCGTGGTACTCGTAGAAGGCCTTCTGCTGCAGGCCGCCCTTGAGCGAGCTCGACGAGATGTCCGTGACGACCCAGAGGTTGTTGCTCTCGTCGAAGCAGAGGTTGTCGCAGGAGGAGAAGCCCTGCTCGCCGACGTCGGAGCGGCCCGTCGGGCCGCCGTCCGCGTAGTCCTCCCACGTGAACGTCGTGGCGACCGGGTCGTTGCCCTGCTCCCGCACCTTGCGGATGGCGCCGTGCTGGTCGTTGACGCCCGAGTTGTTCGTGAAGGCGATGTAGACCGTGCCGTCGACATCGACCTCGACGTCCTCCGGGCGGTTCGTGGCGAAGAACTGGTTGAAGTCCGCCGTGCCGAAGCGCTTGCGCAGGTGTGCGGAGGTGTCGACGAGCTCGGACGCCTCGACCGGCACCCACTCGCCGGTGCCCGACTCCGCCGTCAGCAGGCCGGTGCCGTTCGTGTTGGAGAACCGGCGGCGACCCTCGGGGCTCCACTTCGCGATGAAGAGCTGGCCCTCCGTGAGGATCTTCAGGTTCTCCGCGCGGTTGCCCGGGATGAACTGGCGCGTCGAGACGAACTTGTAGACGCCCTCGTTCGTCTTGTCGTCGCCCATGTAGAGCACGAAGGGCTTGCCGTCGACGTGGCGGAACGCCGTGTTCTCGTGACGGAAGCGGCCCAGCGCGGTGTGCTTGCGGGGCGTGGACTTGGCGTCGTAGGGGTCGTGCTCGACGACCCAGCCGTAGTTCGCGTGCGTGTCGAGCTGGTAGGTGCCGCCCCAGCCGTAGGTGTTGTCCGGGGTCGCCCGGGACGCGTAGGAGTCGTAGTTCTCCTCGCAGGAGAGCGTCGTGCCCCACGGCGTCGTGCCGCCGGAGCAGTTGGCGACGGACCCGTCGATGACGTTCGCGCGGGTCAGGCTCTCGCCCACGCGCACCTTCGTGGCGGGCTTCGTGACGGTCCCGTTCGCGTCCTTGACCTCGTCGGCCAGCGCGACGTCGCCGCGGCCGCGCAGCGGGCCCGTGACCTCGCACGCCGGGGAGTCGCCCGTGATGCGGCGGTTGTACGGCGAGGGCGAGACGACGCCCCACACGCCCTTGGCGTCGCGGCGCACGTGGACGATGGAGTTGCCGACGGAGTACTTCTCCTCGGCGATCTGGCTCGCGCTCTTCTCCGCGGCCTTCGTCACGCCGTGCTGGAAGAACGGGGCGGGGTACTCGTGGTTGACGAAGAGCAGCGCCTCGTCCTTCTTGCCCTCGAGCGGCAGGAAGGCGAGGTAGTCGTTGTTGAAGCCGTAGCGGAGCGTCGTGCCGTCGGTGTTCTCGAACTTGTCGTTCCACGAGATCAGGACGTCGGCGCGGAAGCCCTCGGGGACCTCGAAGCGGTCCGCGGAGGAGGCGCCCAGGGCGCGGAAGTCGGAGAAGGGGGTCGGCGCGCCGGCGGCGACGGCGCTGTCGCCCATGAGGTCGGCGACACCGGTGGCGTCGAGCGAGGCGACGGCCATCGTGCTGGCGCCGGCGATGGCCACGCCGCGGATGAAGCCGCGGCGCGTGTGGGCGGAGGTGTCGCCCGGAAGTTCGTCGGCGGAGGGGGCGTCGGCGGAGTGAAGGTCGGTCATGCGTGTCCTGAGGACGGAGGGCGTGGCGGAGCGCGGGCAGGGTCGCCGCACGTGACGGGGCGACGCTATGACCGCCGTGCACCCACGACGTTGCCGTCGTGTGATCGAGACGTGACCAATCCGTCAACGCCCGTCCGGGCCCCCGGCGCGGCGCGCGGCGTGGGCTGCGGGCGGTGCCGACTACAGTGCCCGTGCGGCGCGGCGTCCCCTCCCCTGCGCGCCGCCGACCCGTCGTGCTGCTCGCCCTTCCCCGTCCGATACGCCTGCTGCTGCTGTGGATCGCCCTGCTCGCGGTCTACTCCGTGGGCATCGCCCTGCCGGCCGCGCCGGACCGGGCGCTCACGAGCACGGAGGCGCACCGGCTGCTGGTCACGCACTCGGTCGTCACGGACGGCGACATCGACCTGCTCGACGACTACATCGCCCGGCCGTGGCGCGACTGGGGCGGGATCGAGGGCGTGCGACCCGACGGCGCGCTGCCGTCGAACGTCGCCGTGCGCCGCGACGCCCGCGGTCAGGAGGGACCGCCCCTGGCTCCCGGCGGCTACCTCGAGCCGACCGGCCCGGGCGTCGGCGCCGTGCTCGCCCCCGCGTACTGGGCCGGCCGCACGACGGGCCTCGGGGGCCGCGTGGCCGTGCAGCTGTGGTGCGCCGCTCTGATGGCCGCCGCGTTCGTCCTCGCCCTCGGCGTCGCGCGCCGCATCGTCCCGGACCCCTGGGCCACCCGTGGCGTGTTGACGATCGCGCTCTCCGTCCCCGTCGTCCTCGGCGCCACGGAGATCGGACCGGCGGGCCCCGCGGCCCTGCTCGTGACGGGGGCGGTGGCCACGGCGCTCGCGGTGCGCGACCACCCCCGCACCTGGGCCGCGCTCTCCTGCGCGCTGCTGTGCGCCCTGCTGCCCTGGCTGTGGCTGCCGCTGGCGCCCGTGGCCCTGCTCGTCGCGGCCGCCCTGACCCGCTGGATGCGGCGCCGTCGCCGCGGCCTGACGGGGTTCCTCTCGCTCGAGGTGCTCCTGCTCTCGGCCTTCGTCTACCTCACCGTCCACGACCGCCTCTTCGGCGGCCCGACGCCGTGGGCGCCGCAGGTCGGCTGGTCGCTGCCGACGTACTTCGACGGCGTGGGCGACGTGCTCGCCCGGATCGTCCTCTCGCCGGTCGGGCTGCTCCTGGACCGCGACCTCGGCCTGCTGCGCTGGGCGCCCGTCCTGGCGCTCGTCTTCGTCGCGGTGTGGCGGCTCGTGCACTGGCGCCGCTCGCGGCTCTTCCGCGTGTTCGCCGACGAGATCCACGTCGAGGTGAGCGTCCTGTTCCTCCTGCTGGTGCTCGTGGCCGCCACGGTGCCCTACGCGATCCTCTCCCCCTGGCCGGCCACGAACTGGCTCGGCGGCGCGGGCGCGACGGCGGCGCTGCCGGTCGCCGCCGCGACCGTCGGTTGGGCGTGGCAGCGCGTGCCGCGGGCCGGCGCGGTGCTCGCCGGGCTCACCGTCGTCGCGACGGTCTGGACCCTCGCCGCCGCCGTCCTGGATCCGGGGGCCGGTTCGGCGCCCCCGCAGGGCGCGCTGCCCTGGGCCGGGGTCGAGCAGGTCCTGCCGGTCTTCCGGCGCTGAAGGTCAGCGGGCGTCGGGCGCGGGCCCGAGCTCGGCGAGCCAGCGGTCCGCAGCGTCGGCCTCGGGGGCCGACTCGGCGAACCAGAGCGCCATCATGCCGCGCGTCAGTCGGCGCGTCACGGCCAGGACGATCGCCTGGCTCACCACGAGACCGAGGGCGTCGCCCTTCTCGTTCGAGGGGCTCGCGAACAGCTCCGCGACGAACCAGACTGTCCCGCCGACCACCCCGATCAAGGACATGGCCGACGCCGAGACGACGAGCCCGAGGCAGATCAGCGTCCAGCTGGCTCGTGGTCGCGGCCGGCCGCGGGGCATCGGGGTGCGTCCGCGGGCACGCAGGACGTCGGGAAGCCGGGGACCACGCACGCGCGGCACCGTAGCGGAGACCATGGCAGCCCACGCACCCCGCGGGTGCCCCGAGCCCCGCCCAGGTCCTCCACCGCGCGGACCACGACGCTCGAGGCCTGGCCCGCGCCGCGTACCCCCCGACGCGGCGCGCCGCGCCGCCCTAGGCTTGGGCGGTGGCGACCGAGCACAGCCCCAGAACCGCCGCGGACGACGCCGACGGCCCCACCCCGGGCGTCCCGCATCCGGACGACGCGCCCGGCACCGACACGCCCGGCCCGGCTCCCGAGGTGCAGCGTCCGCCCGCCCCGGCGAAGGGCGGGCTGCTGCACCTGCTGCGCCACGCGCGGCGCGAGCACATGCTCGGCTGGCGGTACTGGGTCCTCGGCCTGCGGGCCCTGCGGCTCAAGCTCAAGTACCGCGAGCGGCTGCAGTTCGACGGGCCCGCGTTCATCTGCCCCGGCGTGCACTTCGAGATCGGCCCGAACGCCGTCGTGCGGCTCGGCCGCTGGTCGTGGCTCGGGGACGACACGAAGATCCGCTGCCACGAGGGCACGATCGAGATCGGTGCCAAGAGCGTGATCGGCCAGGAGTGCACGCTCTCGACGTACGAGCGGATCTCGATCGGCCGCGAGTGCATCGTCGCGGACCGCTCGATGTTCATCGACTTCGATCACTCCGTCGCGTGGACGGACACCCCGATCCGCAAGCAGGGGATCTACACCCGCCCCGTGATCGTCGGCCACAACGTGTGGATCGGCTACGGCGCCTGCGTGCTGCGCGGCGCCACCGTCGGCGACAACGCGGTGCTCGGCACCTACGCCGTCGTCACGAAGGACGTGCCGACGAACGCCGTGGCCGCCGGCGTGCCCGCCCGCGTCGTCCGGATGCGTGACGCCCCGGAGCGGATGGTCTGGGCCGATCCGCACGACGTGCCGCTGCCCGCCGAGGACCGGGTGCGCCTGCGCGAGGAGCGCCAGGCGAAGGAGCGGCGCGCGGCCGCCCGCGCGCGGAACGAGGCCCCGCCGGCCGCGCCGACGGACTGAGGCGGAAGCGCGGCGACCGGGGCGACGGCGCCTGTCGGCCGCCCCCCGGGGGGGTTGCGGCCCGCTCAGCCCGCCTTGCGGGCCGTGACCATCAGGTTGTAGAAGATGCTCGCGGGCAGCCGGCCCTCGAGCAGGCGGCGGTCGAGCTTCTGGAAGAAGAGGTAGCCCTTGAAGGCGTACATCTTCCAGCCCCAGGGGACGTCCTCGTCGCGGGCGCTGGACTCCATGCCGCGGTTGAACCAGCCGAACCAGTTTGCGGCGAGCTCCTCGCCCTGCACGTCGACCGTCTCGAACCCGGCGGCGGCGATGGGCGCGCGCAGCTCCGTGGGGACGAACGCGTGGACGTCGACCTGCGACTCCAGCGCGTGGTTCTCCGCGCCGCCGTCGTCGTGGCCGTGCTGGGCCGGACGGGCCCGGATCACGCGGCGCCACAGCGGCGCGGCGTAGTCGGCGGCCTTCTTCGGGACGATCGCGATCTTGTCGCCCGTGCGGGACGGCTCACCGGCGAAGAGGATGACGCCGCCGGGGCGCAGCACGCGGTGGAACTCGCGGAAGGCCTGCTCGAGGTCCGGGATGTGGTGCAGGACGGCGTGACCGAGGACGAGGTCGAAGGAGGCGTCGTCGAAGGGCAGGCGCTCGGCGTCGGCGACGGCGGTCTCGACCTGCAGGCCGAGCCGCTCGGCGTTGCCGCGCAACGCATCGATCATGCCGGGCGAGATGTCCGTGGCGGTCGCGGCGCCGACGATGCCGGCCTTCAGCATGTGCAGGCTGAAGTAGCCCGTGCCCGCGCCGATCTCGAGCGCGGCGTCGAAGTGCGGCAGCGGCGTGCCGAGCAGCTTCTCGAGCTTCTGGCGGACCTGATCGGCGCCGACCTCACCCCAGTCGATGCCCCACTTGGCGTCGTACTGCGCCGCCGCACCGTCGTGGTACCGGGTGTTGACGTCGCGGATGCGCTCGGCCGTATCGGGCTCCGCAGCCGCACTACCGGTGGTAGGAAAAGGGCTCATGGGCCGCCGCAGTCTACGGCCCGTCCAGTACGTTTGCGGACCGATGACCGCGCCCCCGCAGCACTACGTCCAACGGAACCAGCCCGAGGGCGTTCCTCCGCTGGAGCTGACCGGCGAGCGGACCCTCCCCGACGTGCCGGAGGAGAACTACTGGTACCGCCGCCACCTCGTGGTCTACGAGTGGATCGCGGAGCGGGTCGCGGCGCGGACGTCGCCGGCCAAGGTCGTCGACCTGGCCTGCGGCGAGGGCTACGGCACCGACGTGCTCGCCGGGGCGGCGAAGGAGGCCGTCGGCGTCGACGCGAACCCCGAGGCCTACGAGCACGCGCGCCTGCGCTACACGCGGGACAACGTCCGCTTCGTGCGCACGCTCGTCGAGACGTTCGACGAGCCGACCGACGTCCTCGTCTTCCTGCAGACGATCGAGCACGTGCAGGACCCCGACGCGATCCTCGAGCGGTTCAAGACCCTGATCGGCCCGGACGGCGAGGCCTACGTCTCGACCCCGAACCTGCTCACGCTCGCGCCCCCCGGCGCGGAGAAGTCCGAGAACCCGTGGCACATCAAGGAGTACCGGGCCAGCGAGTACCGCGAGCTCCTCGAGCGCCACTTCGGCCACGTCGAGATCCTCGGGCTCTTCCACGCCCGCAAGCTCAAGGTCCACGCGTGGGCGATCGAGCACCTGGGATGGGACCGGATCCACAAGACGCTGCGGATCACGAAGCCGTTCTACGCGTGGTTCACCCCCGCGATCGCCGCCTCGGACTTCGTGCTGCGGTCCGCGGCCGACGGGGCGAACCTCGACGAGGCGCTCGACTTCGTGGCGGTCCTGCGCCCCTGAGGGCGCGGGCGGAACCGGAGCGGGACGCGGTGCTACGGTGCCGCGCAGCGACACGGGGTGCCAGGGAGTCCTGGCTGAGAGCACACCCGTCGAACCTGATCCAGCCAGCACTGGCGAAGGGATGTCGAGCGCGGTCCCCGCGCACCCCGCCCGACGGAGGTCTCCCGGGCGGCGTGCCGCGGGGCGCCGGGTGCCGGCGTGCCCTCGCCCTTCCCGAGAGGCACCCGCATGAGCACGTCCATCCGCCCGCAGTCCGACCCTCGCGCTCCGGCGCTCGCCGACCAGGTCGTTCTCGTCACCGGCGGCGCTCGCGGCCTGGGCTTGAGCCTCACCGAGGCGTTCCTGCGCGAGGGCGCGAAGGTCGTCGTGAACTACCGCACCAGCCGCGAGGCCGCCGAGGAGCTCGAGGCGGCCAATCCCGGGCGCGTCGTCGCGATCCAGGCCGACGTGCGGGACCGCGGCCAGGTCGACGCGCTGCTCGCCCGCGGGAGCGAGGCGCTCGGCGCCCCGGTCTCCACCGTCGTCAACAACGCGCTCGTCGACTTCGCGTTCAACGGCGACGCGCGGCCCCACGCCCACGAGATCGGCTACGACGCGCTCTCGGCGCAGTTCGCCGGATCCGTCCAGGGCGCCCTGAACGTCATCCAGGCCGCGCTCCCCGGCTTCGAGCGGCTCGGCTCGGGCCGCGTAGTCAACGTCGGCACGAACCTCTTCCAGAACCCCGTCGTGCCGTACCACGACTACACGGCGGCGAAGGCGGCGCTGCTCTCCCTCACCCGGACCTTCGCCGCCGACCTGGGGCCGCGCGGGATCACCGTCAACATGGTCAGCGGCGGCCTGCTGCGCACCACGGACGCGAGCGCCGCGACGCCGGAGGCCGTGTTCGACGCGATCGCGGCGAGCACGCCGCTGCGCTCCGTCACCACCCCGGCCGAGTTCGCCGACGCGGTGCTGTTCTTCGCGGCCCCCTGGTCGCGCGCGGTGACGGGACAGAACCTCGTGGTCGACGGCGGGCTCGTCAAGGACTGAGGACCGAGGACCGCGCCGCCCGCCGCCGTCGCGCGTCAGGGCGGCGCGGCACGGTGTCCTTTCGCGCCGCGCCGCGCGCGTCGGCGCTCAACCGTCGCCGGCCGACCGGTAGCGGGCGGCGGCGACCGCGCGCTGCTCGGCGTGGTCGACGATCGGGCCCGGGTAGTCCTCGCCGATGACGCAGCCCGCGGCCTGCTGCTCGAGCGGGCCCATGGTCCACGGCTCGGCGATCCGCTCGACGGGGACGTCGCGCAGCTCGGGCACCCAGCGGCGCACGTAGCGCCCCTCGGGGTCGAACCGCTGCAGCTGGCGGGTCGGGTTGAACATCCGCTGGAAGTACGGCTTGGGGTCGACGCCGATCGAGGTGACCCACTGCCAGTTGCCGTCGTTCTGGTTCGGCTCGCCGTCGAGCAGGTGCGCGTAGAAGTGCGCCTCCCCCAGCCGCCAGTCCAGCTGCAGGTCCTTCGTGAGGAACGACCCCGTCACGAGCCGTGCGCGGTTGTGCATCCACCCCGTCGCGGCGAGCTGGCGCATCCCTGCGTCGACGAGCGGATAGCCCGTGCGCCCGGTGCGCCAGGCCTCCAGCGCATCGTCGTCGGTCTCCCAGGTCAGCGCGCGGTAGCGCGCCTGGTGGGCCTGCAGGCGGTCCTCGGGGTGGTGCAGGTAGACGTGGGCGTAGAAGTCGCGCCACGCGAGCTGGCGGACGAACGCGGCGGGACCCGGGCCCGACAGCCGGCGCGCGCGGGCCTCGAGCCACCGCGGGGAGATCGTGCCCCAGCGCAGGTGCGGGGACAGGCCGCTCGTGCCGCCCGCGGAGCGCTCGGTGCCCTCGGCCCCGGCCAGCACGTCGTGCAGGTCGTCGTAGGTCGCGACCGGACCGTCGAGCCACTCGCGGGCGGCGGCGAGGCCGGCGTCCTCCCCCGGCTCGTGGAACCGCTCGGGCGCGTCGGGGCGGCCGGTGCCGCCCAGCGCATCGGGCGCGGGGAGCGGCTCGGACGGGACGTCGGGGACGACGAGGCCCGCCGGCGCGTCGAGCACCGAACGGCGGTCGAGGTGCTCCCAGGCGCGGGCGAAGGGGCTGAAGACGGTGTAGGGGCGGCCCTGGCCGGTGCGCGGAACGGACGGGTCGGCGACGTACTGGCCCGGGGAGGGGCGGGCCTCGATCCCGGCCTGACGCAGCGCGGCGGTCACCCGGGTGTCGCGGCGGCGGGCGAACGGGCTGGCGTCGCTCGTCCAGCGCACGACCGTGGCGCCCGTCTCGCGGGCCAGCGCGACGAGGACGGCTGCGGGATCCCCGTGGCGGACGACCAGTCGGCCGTCCCGCTCCCGCAGCGACGCGTCGAGCGCGCGCAGGCAGCCGGCGAGGAAGTGCGCGCGGGGACCGCTCGCCGCGCGGCCGTCGGTGATGACGGGGTCGACGACGAAGAGGGGGACGACCGCGTCGGCCGCCGCGGCGGCGTGCAGCGCCGGGTGGTCGCGCACCCGCAGGTCGCGGCGGAACCAGACGATCTCCGTCGTACCCATCGAGAGGGCTACGACGGGACCCCGGCCGCCGGTTGCGGCGGGACGTCCGCCCGCGCCCGCGCGGCCCGGCGGGGGTTGGCGCGTCCTGGGCGCCGAGGGGTCGAGGACGCCGGGCGACCGGCGTAGACTCGGTGCATGGCCGATTCAGACCCCGATCTGCCGCTCTTCCCCCTCGGACTCGTCGCGCTGCCGGGCGAGCAGGTCCCCCTGCACCTGTTCGAGGAGCGCTACAAGGAGCTCGGCGCCCGCTGCATCGCCGAGAACCGCGAGTTCGGCATCGTCCTCGTCGACGAGGACGGGCCGCGCTCCGTCGGCTGCGCGATGCGCGTGACCGAGGTGCTGCAGCAGTTCGACGACGGGCGGCTCGACGTCGTCACCCGCGGCACCCGGCCGTTCCGCGTGATCGAGGAGCACCACCGCCACGCCTACGCCTCGGCGCAGGTGGAGTTCCTCGACGACGAGCCCGAGGCGCTCGACCAGGACGCCGCCGCCGCCGTGCGCCAGGCCTACGCCTCGCTCGCCAACCAGGCGACGGAGCACGAGGTCGCCCCCGCCGACCTCGTCGCCGCGTCCTCCTACGACCTCGCCGCGTCCGTCGAGTTCGCGCCCGACGCCAAGCAGCAGCTGCTCGAGGCGCGGTCGGAGAACCAGCGCCTGCGCCAGCTGCTCGCGCTCCTGCGCGCCGCGCTGAAGCGGCTGGAGTTCGCGGACCTCGCCGAGGTCCGCGGGGCGAGCAACGGCGTCGTCCGCTTCGGCTGACCGTGGAGGGCATCGAGCTCCGCCCGGCCCGCCCGGACGACGAGGACGCCGTCCTGGCCCTCGTCGGCGCCGACGCGATGACGCGGGCCCGCGTCGCGGGCGACTGGCCGGCTCCCGCCCAGCGCGACGGGTTCCGCCGGATCCTCGCCGCGGAGGACCACGAGCTGCTCGTCGCCGTGCGGGGCGACGCGGTCGTCGGGGTGCTGCAGCTGTCCGTCCTGCCCGAGTTCGCCCGCGACGGCGACCGCGCGCAGCTCGAGACCATCCACGTCGCGGCCGCCGAGCGTGGGACGGGCGTCGGCACCGCACTGGTCCGCCACGCGATCGGACGGGCGCGCGAGCGCGGCTGTGGCCTCGTGCAGCTCACGAGCTCGAAGTCCCGCGAGCGCGACGGCGCCCACCGCTTCTACGCGGGGCTCGGGTTCGAGGCCTCGCACGAAGGCTTCAAGCTGCAGCTCTGAGCGGGCCGCGGCCTCAGGGCAGCGGTGTGCGGGGCGGGCGCGCCGGTCGGGGCGCTCGCCCCGCGCCCGCGGAGCGGCTGCCGATGACGGACCCCCCGATCACGAGGACGATGCCGAGGACGACCCCGGCGGTGATCGCCTCGTCCAGGAACGCCGCGCCGTAGCCGACGGCGAACACGGGCGCCAGGTAGGTGACGAGCATCGTGCGGGACGGACCGACCTCGGACACCAGCGTGAAGAAGATGAGGTACGCCAGTCCCGTCCCGACGGCGCCCAGGACGAGCAGCGCGACGATCGCGCCGCCCGACGGGCTGGGCGGCGCGGCGGACGGCAGCGCCACCGCGCCGGTCATGGCGGTGGACCACAGCAGCGTGGACGCCGAGACCGCGAGGGGCGGCATGCCTGCGAGCTTGCGGCGGGAGAGCGTCGAGCCGACGCCGTACCCCAGGGCGGCCAGGACGAGGGCGAGGCCCGCGACGACGAGGCCGCCGCTGCCCGACAGATCCGCACCGAAGAGCAGCACCACGCCGACGAACCCTATGCCGACGCCGACGAGCCCACGGCGGCCGAGCGCCGTGTCGGGCACGAAGCGCACGGCCAGGAGCGCCGTGAAGAGCGGCGCGGTCGCCACCAGCACCCCCGCCAGCCCGGAGGGGAGGCGCCGCTCGCCCCACGAGATCAGGAGGAACGGCACGGCGATCTGCGCCGCACCGATGGGGGCCGTCCACCGCAGGCGGTCGCAGATCGCGGCCACCCCCACCTGTCGCACCGCAAGCGCGGTGATGATCAGCGCGCCCACGCCGATCCGGATGAACGCCACCCACGCCCACGGCACACCGTCGTCGAGGGCGACCTTGATGAGCGCGTAGCTGCCGCCCCAGATGCTGGCGAGCAGCAGGAGCAGGACGGTCTGCCGGCGGGTCACCGCAGAGGCCCGAAGAACGCGGTGATGTCGGCCGCGAGGAGCTCGGGCTCCTCGATTGCCGCGAAGTGGCCGCCGCGGGGCATGCGCGTGTACCGTGCGACCTCGTACGAGCGCTCGGCCCAGCTCCGCGGAGGCTGGACGAGGTCGCCGGGGAAGAGGGCGACCGCCGTCGGCACCCGCACACGCGGCGCGGCGAAGCTGCGGTTGAACGCCGCCTCGTAGTACGGGCGCAACGACGTGCCGATCGTGTTCGTGAACCAATAGAGCGACGCCTGCGTGAGCACGAAGTCGTCGCTGAGGCTCGCGGGCAGCCCCTCCCCGTCCGTCCACGCCCGGTACTTCTCGAGGATCCAGGCCAGCAGCCCGACCGGCGAGTCCGACAGGCCGTAGCTCAGGGTGACCGGGCGGGTCGCCTGCTGGTGCAGGTATCCGCCCTCGCCGGCGGACCACGCCGCGACGGACTCGCGGAACGTCCGCTCCTCCGCCGTGAGGGTCTCCGGGTCGACCTCGAGCGGCTCGCGGACGGCGAGCAGATGGATCCCGACGACCGCCTCCGGGTGCGCCCCACCCAGGTTCGACGTCACGCCCGCGCCCAGGTCGCCGCCGTGCGCCCCGTAGCGGTCGTGGCCGAGCTCGTCGTACATCAGCCGGTGCCAGAGCTCGTGCGTCGGCGTGCCGGCAGCGACCCGGGGGCGCGCCGGCGACCACCCGAACCCGGGCAGCGACGGCACGACGATCTCGAACGCGTCCTCGGCCCGGCCCCCGTACCGCGACGGGGTGGCCAACCGCCGCGCCAGGGCGGTGAGCTCGAGGACCGAGCTCGGCCACCCGTGGGTGAGGACGAGGGGCAGCGCACCGGGCACCTCGGCCGCGAAGTGCAGGTAGTGGACGGGCGTGCCGTCGATGTCGACGGCCCTCGAGGGCAGCGCCTCGAGGGCGCGCTCGTGGTGCCGCCAGTCGTAGTCCGACGCCCACAGCGCGACGAGGCGCCGCAGCTCGCCCTGTGGCGTCCCCGCGTCCCAGCCCGGGAGCGCCCACGGCTCCGACCAGCGCGTGGCGCGCAGTCGGCGCTGCAGGTCCTCGAGCTCCGCGTCGGGGACGCGCAGGTGGGCTGATGGGGTCACGACGCGCTCTCGGCGGGGGGACGGGCGGCGGGCCACCCGGGGACGGCTCCGAGCGTACCCGCCCGCGGGACGGCACCGGCCGTGGGCGTGCCGCCTGGGCACTCGGCGCCGGGCCCCGAGCTCAAGCCGCGCCGGCACCGCGACGGATGGCGGCGGCGCACATCCCCGGGTCGTCCGTGAACGGCACGTGGCCGAGGCCCGGCAGCGGCACGTGCCGCGCCCCCGGCAGGGCCGCCCGTGCCCGGGGCGCCTGCAGCGCGTAGGGCAGGAGCAGGTCGCGCGTCCCCCACAGCACCGTCGTGGGCGTGCCGGCGAGCTCGTCGCCGCGCGCGAAGACGTAGTCGTCGAACGCCCGGAGCGCGGGACCGAACGCCGGGGCGGCCCAGCCGTCGCGGAGCGTCGCGCGGAACTCGTCGGCGGGCACGCGCCACGGCCGGGCGAAGAGCTGGGCGGCCAGCGCCGTCCGACCCACGGGGCTGCCCGCCGCGGCCACCACCGCGGGACGCAGCGCGCGCGGCAGGCCCGCGAGCACCCCGAGGGTCGCCTGGCAGTACCGGCGCTCCGGCGCCGTCCAGAAGCCGGCGGGCGAGATCGCCGTCGCGGAGCGCACCACGCCGCGGCGGGCGAGCTCGAGTGCGATCGCGCCGCCCATGGAGTTGCCGGCGACGTGCGGCCGGTCGAGCCCCTGCGCGGCGATCCACCCGGCGAAGGCGTCGGCGTAGGCGGTCACGTCGGGCCGCACCCCCGCGGGCAGCGGCGCCGAGCGGCCGAACCCCGGCGAGTCGCATGCGTGCACGTCGAAGTCGCGGGCGAGGTCGCCCATGACGGGCGCGAAGGCCTGCCAGCGGTGCCCGATGCCGTGCAGGAGGAGGAGCGGCTCGCCGCGTCCCTCCCGGTGGTGGTGGACGACGGGCGCCGCCGTCATCGGACGCCGGCGGGGTCGGCGTCGTGGGCCGCATCGGCGCCCGTGGCCCCCGTGGACGTGGTGGTACCGGCGCCGTTGACCGGGTCGTCCTCGCCCGCTGCCCCGACCACGTCGGCCAGCCGCCCCAGCGAGCGGTACTCCCCCAGGTCGATCTGCCGGGTGTCGCGCTGGTACTCCCTCATCTGCCCGGGCCAGTTGTTCACGATCCGGCCGTCGGGCCCCTGGCGGTACCAGGAGCGGCAGCTCGACCAGACGGAGTGGCGCAGGCGCTCCTGCACCCGCTCCGTCGAGATCCGCTGGACCTCGGGCCGCAGCTCGAGCGCCGCCGTGCCGCTGGCCCGCAGGGTCCGCAGGGCGCTCAGGACGTACCGGACCTGCGCCTCGATCATCACGATGATCGACCCGAAGCCCAGGTTCGTGTTCGGGCCGTAGAGCAGGAAGAGGTTGGGGAACGCGGAGACCGTGATGCCCAGGTGCGCCTCGGCGCCGCCGGCCCACGCCTCGGCCAGGGTCCGGCCGCCCGTGCCGGTGACCTCCATCGGCGCCACGAAGTCGTGGGTGCGGAACCCCGTGCCGTAGATCAGGACGTCGGCCGGGCGCTCGCGCTCCGTGCCGTCGGGCTCGCGGACGACGACGCCCGTGGGCGTGATCCGGGCGATCGGGTCGGTGACGACGTCGACGTCGGGGCGCGTGAGCGCCGGGAGGAACGCCGAGCTGAAGAGGACCCGCTTGCAGCCGATGGGGTAGTCCGGGAACAGCTTCTGCCGGAGCGCCGGGTCCGTGACCTGCCGGCGCATGTGCCACGTGGACCAGGCCCGAAGCGCCAGGCGGATGGCGGGCATCCGGGTCTGGCCCGCGATCCCCGTCTCCATGAACGTCCACATCCCCAGCCGGCGCAGCGCCTGCAGGCCCGGGACGCGCTCGATCGCCTTCCGCGCCCAGCTCGCGTAGGGCCGGTTGCGGCGCGGGAGGATCCAGTTCGCGGTGCGCTGGTAGACGTCGAGGTGCTCCGCGGCCTCGGCCACCGGGGGGACGAACTGGGCGGCGCTGGCGCCCGTGCCGATCACGGCGACCCGTCGGCCCTGCAGGGGCACGGAATGGTCCCAGCGGGCGGAGTGGAACGTCTCCCCCACGAAGGTGTCCTGCCCCGGGATGGACGGGAACGCCGGCGCCGAGAGCTGACCGCAGGCGAGGACGAGCGCCGCGCAGGTCAGCGTCTCGCCGCCGCGCAGCTCCACGCTCCACGCCAGCGCCTCCGGGTCCCACGACGCCCGCTCGACCGTGACCCCGGTGCGCACACGCTCGTGGAGCCGGTGGTGGCGGGCGACGTCACGCAGGTACGCGTGGATCTCGGGCTGCGGGGAGCAGGGCCGGGTCCAGTCCTTCCGCTGGTCCGTCGACAGCGAGTAGAGGTAGGACGGGACGTCGCAGGCGGCCCCGGGGTAGGTGTTGTCGCGCCAGACGCCGCCGACGTCGCCCTCCTGCTCGAGGACGACGAAGTCCTCCTGCCCCGCCTGCCGCAGGCCGACGGCCATCGCCAGGCCGCTGTAGCCCGCGCCGACGATCACGGTGCCGACGTCGAGGTCCGGGCGGGTGCGGCCCGACGTGGGCGGCAGGCTCTCGAGGACGGCGCTCACGCCGTGGCCCCCGCGGCCGCCGCGCCGACGCGCCCGCGGATGAGGTCGGCCGCGCGCTCGGCGATCATCATCGTCGGTGCGTTCGTGTTGCCGCCGGTGATGACGGGCATGACGGACGCGTCGACCACGCGCAGCCCCTGCAGGCCGTGGACGCGCAGCTCGGCGTCGACGACGGCGTCCTCGGCCGTGTCGCTCATCCGGCAGGTGCCGACGGGGTGGTAGATGAGCATGAGCCGCTCGCGGATGTCGTCCTCGAGCTCCTGGTCGTCGACGACGGACGGGCCCGGCTTGAGCTCGCGGATGACCTTCGACGCCAGGGGCTCCTGCGCGGCGATCTCGCGGGCCAGCTTCATGCCGGCGACGAGCGACTGCAGGTCCTCGGGGTCGGAGAGGCTGTTGGTGACCATCCGCGGCTTGTCGGCCGGGTCGCTCGAGCGCAGCCACACCCGGCCGCGGGCCTTCGGGCTGACGAGCACGGGGGCGATCACGACGCAGTGCCCCTCGTAGGTCTCCTCGCCGTGGTTCTCGTAGTACGCGGCGCCCATGTGGAACTGGATGTCGGCCGCCGGCAGGCCCGGCCGGGTGCGGACGAACGCGTTAATCTCGGCCACGGACGAGGTGAGCTTGCCGCTCTTGCGCAGGGCCCACTCCAGCAGGTGCTTCGGCTTGTCGGCCTGGTAGAGCGTGTCGGTGTCGGAGACCTCGAAGATCGCGCCGAGGAACGGGTGGTCCTGCAGGTTGCGCCCCACGCCGGGGAGCGTGTGGCGGGGCGTGACCCCGACCTCGCGCAGCTCGTCCGGGTCGCCGATGCCCGACAGCAGCAGGATCTGCGGCGAGCCGATCGCCCCGGCGCTCAGCAACACCTCGCGGGAGGCGCTGGCGACCTGCTCGCCCGAGCGGCCCTTGCGGTAACGCACGCCCGTCACGCGGTCGCCGTCGAGGACGAGGCCCTGGACGAGCGCGCCCGTGACCACCTGCAGGTTGGGCCGCTTCATCGCGGGCTTCAGGTAGGCGTCGGCGGCGCTCCAGCGGCGGCCGTCCTTCTGGAACACCTGGAACGGCGACACGCCGTCCTGCTCCGGCCCGTTGTAGTCGGGGATCTGCGGGATGCCGGCCGCGACGGAGGCCTGCAGGAGGTCCCGCGAGAGCCGTCGCGGCGAGCGCTGCTCCGTGACCTCGACGGGCCCGCCGACGCCGTGGAACTCCGAGGCGCCGCGGGCGTTGTTCTCCGACCGCTTGAAGTACGGGAGCACGTCGTCCCAGCCCCAGCCCGGGGCGCCCTGGCGCTCCCACAGGTCGTAGTCCAACGGTCGGCCGCGCACGTAGAGCATCGCGTTCATCGAGCTCGACCCGCCGAGCGACTTGCCGCGCGGCACGTACATCCGCTTGCCGAGGACGTGGGGCTCCGGCTCCGTCTCGTAGTCCCAGTCGAGCTTCGTGTGGAACTGGTTCGGGAACGCCGCGGGGATCCGCACGTTGATGCTTCCGTCCTTCCCGCCCGCCTCGAGCAGGAGGACCGTGACCTCCGGGTCCTCGCTGAGGCGGTTGGCGAGGACGCAGCCGGCCGAGCCGGCCCCCACGATCACGTAGTCGGCACTGGGCATGCTCCGATCCTCGTCGTGTGCGCCCGCGCGCGTACTGTGGATTCCCCACAAGCGCGGTCCCTCGCCCTAGGGTCGGTCCCCATGAGCGAGAGCAGCACCGCGGGCCGGGACGCGGCGGGCCGAGGCACGGCGGACCGGTGGCGATCGGTGGATCGGCCCGGGGTGGTCGCGGACGGCCGGTTGCGGTCGCCCGGCGCGGGGTCGGACGCCGACGCGTGGCGTGCTCTCGCCGCCCGCCTTGTCGCCGAGCCGGAGTGGCGCGACCGTCTGGCCATCCAGGTCACGGACGCGCTGCACCGCGAGGTCGAGGGGCTCGGCCGCGACTCCGAGCTGCGCGACGCCACGCGCGCCAGCACGGAGGAGAACCTGGCGATGTTCGCGGGCCTGGCGTCGCGCGGCGAGGACCCCTCGGCGGTGCGGCTCGGCGCGGCGGCGATGGGCTACGTGGGCCTGCTCGTCCGTCGGCGGTTGGACTCGGCCGTGCTCGTGCAGGTCTACCGCGTCGCCCACGGCGCGTTCTGGCGGGCGTGGACCGAGACGCTCCACGCCGCGCTCCCGCCCGAGGCCATCGGCCCCGCGCTGGAGTCGTCGGCGACCTACATGTTCGCCTTCATGGACGCGCTCACCGCCCACGCCCTGCGCGAGCACGACGAGCAGCGCGCCCGGTGGGTCCGCAGCCCGGAGGCCGTCCGCGCCGAGACGGTGCGCGCGCTGCTCGACGGCGACCCGATCGACCCGCGCGCGGCCGAGAGTCGTCTGCGCCACGGCTTGGAGCGCCACCACGTCGGGTTCGTCCTCTGGGGCGCCGCGCCCGACGCGGGGACGCCGGCCGAGCTCGAGGCGCTGGCCCGCCGCGTCGCCGGCGTCGGCCGCCCGGGCCGCGAGGCGCTGCTGCTCCACCCCCTCGGACGCGACGCGCTCGCGGGCTGGGTCAGCACCCCGGGGGCCCCAGACCCACTCCCGGAGTGGGACCTCGGCCCCCGCGTGCTCGCGGCGGTCGGTTCCCCCGGCCTCGGGGTCGACGGGTTCCGCCGGACGCATCGCGAGGCGACGGGCGCTCGGCGCGTGGCGATGCTCGCGGGGGCCGACGGCGGCAGCCGGACGGCCTGGTCGGCGGTCGCCCCGGCCGCGCTGGCCAGCGCGGACCTCGACCACGCGCGCCGGTTCGTGCAGGAGCAGCTCGGCCCCGTGGCCGCGAACGACCCGCGGGCGCGCACGTGGGCCGAGACGCTGCGGGTGCACCTCGAGCACGGCTGCAGCGTGCGCACCACCGCCGGGCTGCTCGGCGTGCACGAGAACACCGTCGCCAACCGCCTCAACCGCGTGCGCGCCGCGACGGGCCGCGACCTCGAGGGCCGCGTCACCGACGTGCTGCTGGCGCTGGCGTTGCTGCCCGTGGTGCGCGGGTGAAGGGTCCGGCCGGCGCCTGGCTCAGACCGCGGTCGGCTCCTCGGCGACGGGCGCCGACACCCGGCCGGTGCGGTCCCGGCTCGGCGGCGAGGTGAACCGCATCACGCCGTCGTCGACCTTGCCCAGGCGCAGCGCGACGGCGTCTACCGCGTAGTTCATCCCCATCCGCCACGGAGCCTTCGAGCCCGAGCGCGGCAGCTGGTCGACGGAGCGCAGGACGTAGCCGGCGTCGAAGTCCAGCAGCGGCACCTGCTCGACGGTGGGGTCGTCGTTGACCGGCGTGGCCTGCTTCTCGCCCTTGCGGTCCAGCTCGTTCAGCAGCCGCCCGACGTACTCGCCGGTGAGGTCGGCCTTCAGCGTCCAGGACGAGTTCGTGTAGCCGATCGCGAAGGCGAAGTTCGGCACGCCCTCGAGCATCATGCCCTTGTAGGTCATGGCCTTCGGCACGTCGACGGGCGCGCCGTCCTTGGCCAGCTCGATGCCGCCGAGCATGAGCAGGTTCAGGCCGGTGGCCGTGATGACGACGTCGGCCTCGAGCTCCTCGCCGCTCTTGAGCAGGATCCCCTTCTCGGTGAACGTCTCGATGTGGTCGGTGACCACGGACGCCTTCTCGGAGCGGATCGCGCGGAACAGGTCGCCGTCCGGGACGAGGCAGAGGCGCTGGTCCCACGGGTCGTAGCTCGGCGAGAAGTGCCGGTCGATGTCGTAGCCCTTCGGCAGCTGGCGCTCGAGGATCTTGCGCAGGAAGCCTTTGACGGTGTTGGGCCGGCGCTGCGAGAGCTGGTAGATGCCGATCTGCTGCAGCACGTTCTTCCACCGGACGGCGGGGAAGGCGAGCTTGTCGGGCAGCACCTTCCGGGCGCGCTCGGCGAACGGGTCGATCGAGGGCAGCGACGTGATGTACGTCGGCGAGCGCTGCAGCATCGTGACGTGCGCGGCCTCCTTCGCCATCGCCGGGACCAGCGTGACCGCCGCGGCACCGGAGCCGATGACGACGACGCGCTTGCCCGCGTAGTCCAGGTCCTCGGGCCAGTGCTGCGGGTGGACGATCTCGCCCGCGAACCGGTCACGGCCCTCGAAGTGCGGCGTGTAGCCCTCGTCGTAGCGGTAGTAGCCCGTGCAGCCCAGGAGGAACGAGCAGGTGAGCTGCTCGCGCTCGCCCGTGTCCGTGCGCTCGATCTCCACGTTCCAGCGCGCGTCGGGGGTCGACCAGTCTGCGGCCACGACCTTGCGGCCGTAGCGGATCTTCTCGTCGATCCCGTACTCCCGGGCCGTGTCGCGCAGGTACTCCAGGATGGAGGGCCCGTCGGCGATCGCCTTGGCCTCTTTCCACGGGCGGAACCCGAAGCCGAGCGTGTGCATGTCCGAGTCGGAGCGGATGCCTGGGTACGTGAACAGGCTCCACGTGCCGCCGAGCTCCTCCCGCGCCTCGACCAGGGCGAAGCGCTTGCCGGGGCAGCGCTCCTGCAGGTGGTGGGCGGCGCCGATGCCCGAGAGGCCGGCGCCGACGATGAGGACGTCGAGGTGTTCCGTGGACATGGGGCTACTCGCGAGTCGGGGGCGGACCCGGGGGACCGTAGCGACACGCAGTCGGCGTTGTCAACACCCTGTCGAGTGCGCCGACGTGTTGTACGCTCGGACACCGATGTCGGCCCCCTCCGCCCCCTCCGCGTCGTCCGACGGCACCACCGAGAGCGCGCCGTTGCCGTCCCCGTCCCCTCCCGCCCGCGGGCGCCGCGCCCCGCGGGTCTCGGGCGACGAGCGCGAGCGCGCGATCCTCGCCACGGCCGAGGAGCTGCTGCAGACCCGCGCGCTCCACGAGATCTCCGTCGACGACCTGGCGAAGGGCGCGGGCATCTCGCGGCCGACGTTCTACTTCTACTTCGGGTCGAAGGAGGCGGTCCTGCTCACGCTGCTGGACCGCATGGTCGAGGAGGCCAACGTGCTCCGGGTGGCCGCGCTGGCCGCCGCCCCGCCGGAGCCGGCGGCCCGCTGGCGCGCCGCGATCGCCGCCTTCCACGACGCCTTCGCCGCCCACCGCGCCGTCGCGCTGGCCGCCGCCGGCGCCCGCGCCAGCAGCCCGGACGTCCGCGACCTCTGGGCGCGTGTGATGGAGGGCTGGGTCCAGGAGACGACGGACGCCATCGAGGCCGAGCGCGCCCGCGGCGCCGCCCCCGACACCGTCCCGGCCCGCCACCTGGCCGTCACCCTGAACTGGATGAACGAGCGGGTGCTCCACACGACCTTCGCCGGCGAGTCGCCGGCGGTGCCGGCCGCGCAGGTCGTCGACGCGCTCGTGGCGACGTGGCTCGGGGCGATCTACGCGGGGGCGGTTCCGCCGGCGTAGGGGGCACCTGCGCGCGCGACCTGCGAGCGTGTCGCGCGCGGATGCTGAGCGAGACCGAGCTGCGCCAGTGGGCGACGGAGTGCAGGGGCCGCGCGCTCGAGGCCCTCGCGGCCGGTCGCCCCATGGTCGTCTACGACCACACGCAGGCCTGGATCTCGGCCGGCGGCGCCAGGACGCTCGCCCCGTGGTTGGTCTCCGCCGCCAGCGCACTGCAGCTCGGGCAGAACAAGACCGCGGTGCACGCGACGGACCACGCTCTCGAGCACTGGATCGGGGATGACGGCCAGCGTGGGGTCCTGTGTTCCGTGCGAGGCGAGGTCGTCCGCCGGCACCTGAAGGATCCGAAGACGGCGCGCGTCGACCTCGACGTGGCCGCACGGTTGGTACCGCAGTGGTTGCGGGCCGACGCGGAGAGGGCGGCGAGTACGTGCCACCGGGAGGCGACGGCCAGTCGGAAGCGCAAGCCCTCCGTCGGTCCCGCACCGGGGCACGCCCCGATCCCGAGTGAGCTCCCGTGGGCGACGACGGTCATCGATCTCGACCGGCCCGTGTCCGAGGCTCCGCCGAGCGTCTGGAGCGACGTCCACCGGGTGCTCGTCGCCGACGATCCTCGCGTCCCGGCCGAACAGCGCTGGGTCCGCTGACGGCACCGCCCACCGTGCGGGTTCCCGACGCTCAGCCGGACGCCCGCGCGGACACGCGGTGGACGACGTCGCCGGGGACGGGACGAACCGGCACGGAGACCGGCCCCGCCGGCCCCGTCCACCCGACCGTCGAGGGCGTCAAGGTCAGGGCCGGGTACAACGGCGCGTCGGCCGGAAGCCGGCCGACGACACGGGCACCGTCGGCGTCCGCGACCCACACGTCGCGGTCGACGGGCGTCGCTTCCACATCCGTCGCCGCAGGACCGGTGACCCAGGCGACCACTCCGGGGAGCACGCGGACCCCGACGGACGCGGCCGGCTCGCCGCCGGCCGGTGGCGGCGTGGTCACGGCGACCGTCTCGGGATCGTCGACGATGCCCCGCGCGATCGTGGGGCGCCTCGTGGCCAGGGGCGTGACCTCCGTGGCGTACGAATAGGCGTAGCTGCCACCCGACGCGCGATCGACGTGGAGCAGCACGCCGGCGGTCGCCAGGGTGGCGACCGGCGTGGTGCCGAACGCGTTGCCGTACTTGTCCCCGCCGCCGAAGCTCGCGTGGACGTGCACGTAGTCGCCGACGGCCGGGTCACAGACGAGACGCTGGGACCACTCCTGCACGTCGGTGCTCTCCTGCGCACGGACGCCGGGCACGCTCACGAGCTGCAGCCCACCCAGCGCGTCGACCGCTGCCCCGACCGGCGTGGGACAGCGTCCGGGGGTCGCGGGCCCGTAGCGCAGCACCGTGCTCGTCGAGCCCAGCAGCACGTGGCGGTCGTCGACGATGCGCACGTCCCACCCCCCGGGCTGCCGCTCCCGGTCCGGCGGCACCGTCAGCCGACGGGGACGCGCGCCGCGGGGCCACAGCCAGACGGCCGCGCGCCCCGCGACCTCGAGGCTCCACGACGCCGTGCCGTCGGGCATCACGACGATGCGGCCGTTGACCGCGCCGCGGGCCCCGACGACGGGCAGCTCGGTGCGTCGCAGGCCGACCACGCGCCCGCGGGACACCCTGCCGACCGTCACCGTCCCGCGGCGGCCGGGGCGCCACGTGCGCCAGACGAGGCGATCGCCGTTGACGCTCACGCCGCCGACCCGGGCCTGCGGGTCCGCGGCGCCGACCACGGCCAGCCGACGACCACCGTGACAGAGCACGAGCCGGGGCGACCGGCCGTCCTGGCCCACCCGTCGCAGCACGACGGGCCGACCGCGCGGCAAGCCGGTCCCGCCGAGGGCCCGCGCCGCGAGGTGGCCGAGCCCCGACGCGACCCCTCGGGTCTCGAAGCCCAGGAGGTCCTCGCCGTCCAGCAGCTCCTCGGGCGCGGTGATCTCCGCGCCGTCGGACGACCACGTACCCAGTGTCGCGACGACCCCCGGGTTCGACCGCGAGCAGTCCCCGGCGTTCTCGGCACCGACGGCGGGGGCCACCGGAACGCCGAGGGCCAGGGCGACGGCCCCGACGAGCACTGCTGGTTCGCCGCGGCGAGATGCGCGGCGGAGGGAACGGACGGGGATCATGGGCGGGACGCTCCTGGAAGACGGGACGCCCGTCGAAACCCCGGCGCATCCCGGAAGTTGCTGCGCGTCGGGCCGTCGGCCCTCAGGCCGTCGCGACCGCCCCGCCGCGCCGCGGGTCCGCGGCCGCCGACAGCGCCCCGGTCTCCGGGTCGCGACAGACGAGCTGGACGCCGCCGAAGAAGAGGTTGCGCTCGCGGAACTCCACGAGCGTCTGCCCGCCCGCCGCCGCGCAGGCTGGGTCGACACCGGGCTCGGCGTAGACCACTCCGTCCTCGAGGTGGACGCGCGGGGCGTCGACCGCGTCGACCGGGCCGCGGCCGTGGTCGACGAGCCCCACGACGGTCTGCAGCAGCGCCGAGCGAATGCGGTTGGAACCCGCGGAGCCGAGGATGGCCTCCACGCGGCCGCCCGGGGCACGCACCGCGGTCGGGGCCATCATCGACGGCATCCGGCGGCCGGGCGCGAAGGGGTCGAGGCCCCGCCCGCCGGGCCGCAGCCGCGGGTTGAGGTCCTCCTCCCCCATCACGTTGTTGAGGTGGATCCCGGTGCCGGGCACGACGACGCCCGAGCCCTCGCCGTTCGTGGCGGTCAGCGCGCAGGAGAGGCCGTCGGCGTCGATGACGGAGACGTGCGTCGTCGAGCCGAGGCGCAGGGCGAGCAGCTCGTCGGCGAACCCGTCGCGCACCAGCCCCTCCTCGAACGCGGCTGTGCGCTCGGCGTCGGCGTCGGCCATCGCGGCGACGAGCGCCGCCGCGCTCGGCGGGACCCGTCCCCCGTGCTCTCCTCGCGCCGTCGCGTCCTGCCCCACGCCGGCGCCCCGGCCGGCCGCCTCCAGGCGCCCCAACGCCAGCGCGAGCAGCACCCCGCCGGCCGACGGCGGCGGGACGGTGAGGATCTCGCGATCGCGGTAGGGCAGAGCGATCGGGGGCCGCTCCACGGCGCGGTAGGCCGCCTGGTCGGCGCGGGTCAGCGTGCCGCCGCGCTGGGCGCACCAGTCCGCGCACGCCGCAGCGAGGTCGCCGTCGCGCAGCGGGGCGGCGCCCTCGCGGCCCAGGCGCTCGATGGTGTCGCCGAGCTCGGGGTCGAGGAAGACCTCGCCCTCGCGCAGCACGCGCCCCTCGGGGAACCAGAGCGCGCGCGACTCCGGGGTCAGCCCCAGGATGCCCTCGAGCAGCACCGCGACGAAGGCCTGCTGCTCGTTGAGCGCGACGCCCTCCCGGGCCATCGCGGCCGCAGGCGCAGCGAGGTCGGCGAGGGGCAGCCGGCCCCAGCGGCGGTGCAGGCGCTCGAGCCCGTCCATCAGGCCGAACGCCGCGACGGACGCCACGCCGGCGTGGAACGTCTGGTGCGCCCCGCCGAAGTCGACCTGCACGGGGACCAGCGCGTCGAGCGGATCCCCCGCCCCGGCGGGCGCGTCGCGGCCCGGGACGGAGCAGAAGGCGTCGATCGCCACGGCGTCGCCCGTCGCCGGCACCGCGAGCAGGTGCCCGCCGGCCGCGGGCCCGGTCAGCAGCGGCTCGCAGACCCACGACGCCAGGGCCGCGGCGACGACGGCGTCGGCCGCGGTCCCGCCCTCGCGCAGGACGGCGGCGCCGACCTCGGCGGTGCGCGGGTGGCCGGCGGCCACGGTGCCGCGGGACGAGGACATGGAGGGAAGGATGGCGCGCGGGGGCAGTGCGCGCCGAGAGACCCTGGCTGGCGGTTCGTCGTACCGCTGCCACCCCGTTCCGCCGACCGCGACCGCCCCCGCGCGCCGCGGGCCACGAACGACGCCGACCGGGCCCTGGAACGCGAACCGCCCCACGGTGCGCCGTGGGGCGGAAGGGTCCTGCGTCGTCGGCCCGGGGCAGGAAGGGCCGACGTCCAGGCGCGAGCGACACCGCCGCGCCACCCCGGGCGTGAGCGGGCGGTCGCGGTCGGCGGAGCGGAGCGGTCAGTGGCGCGGCGAACCGCCGCGGCAGATCCGCCGCGGCGCCCTGCCCGCTCGCGCCCCCGGCCTCACCTCTCGCGGCGCTGGTACTCCGGGGTGCTCCAGCCGGGCGCGCCCGAGCCGCTGCGGCCGCCGACGGTCGCCGGCTCGGCGACCTCGCGGCGGCGGACGACGCGGGGCTCGCGGTCGGCCGGGATCGTGCCGCGGGAGTCGCGGACGGGCTGCTCGACCGGGCGCTCGCGACGCGGCTCGGCGCGGCGGGCGGCCGGGGCGACGTCGGCCGCCTGCAGGTGCGGCTGGTGGTCGTAGTCCGTCGCGACGACGGTGATCCAGACCTCGTCGCCCATCTTCTCGTCGACCTGCGCGCCGAAGATGATGTTCGCGTCGGGGTGCGCGGCGGCACCGATCGCCTCGGCGGCCTCGTTGATCTCCCACAGGGAGAGGTCGCCGCCACCGACGATGGAGAGCAGGATGGCCTTGGCGCCGTCCATGGAGGTCTCGAGCAGCGGGGAGGAGACGGCGCGCTCGGCGGCCTGCACGGCGCGGGACTCGCCCGTGCCGTGGCCGATGCCCAGGAGGGCCGCACCGCGGTCGGACATGATCGTCCGCACGTCCGCGAAGTCGAGGTTGATCAGGCCCGGGACCGTGACGAGCTCGGAGATGCCCTGGACGCCCTGGCGGAGCACGTCGTCGGCGACGCGGAACGCGTCGACCATCGAGGTGTTGCGCTCGAGCACGGACAGCAGGCGGTTGTTCGGGACGACGATGAGGGTGTCGACCTCCTCCGCCAGCTCGCGGATGCCGACGTCGGCGGACTCCGCGCGGCGCTTGCCCTCGAAGGCGAACGGCTTCGTGACGATGCCGACGGTCAGCGCGCCGAGCTCGCGGGCGATGCGGGCCACGACCGGTGCGGCGCCGGTGCCGGTGCCGCCGCCCTCGCCGGCCGCGATGAAGACCATGTCGGCCCCGCGGAGGGTCGCCTTGATCTCGTCGTACTCCTCCATCGCGGCGTTGCGCCCGACGTTCGGGTTCGCGCCGGCGCCGAGGCCGCGGGTCGACGACTGCCCGATGTGGATCGTCGTGTCGGCCGAGGAGTCCTGCAGGGACTGGGCGTCCGTGTTGATCGCCATGAACTCGACGCCGGTGATGCCGGCCTCGACCATGCGGTTGACGGCGTTCGTGCCGCCGCCGCCCACGCCGACGACGCGGATGACCGGGCCGTAGGCGTTCTGGATCTTCGGCTGGCGGTCGCCCCAGGCCTCGACCGTCGCGGCGGTCTGCGCGACGTGGTCGACGTAGCTCGAGCCGACCTCCTCACGGGTGGGCTCGACGTCCGCCAGCCCGAGGATCTGCTCCGGGTCGGCGTCGAGGCCGACGCGGGTCGGGTAGCGCGAGTCGTACGCCGCCTGCGAGGTGGCGTTCCCACCCGTGACGCCGGGAGCCGGGGCGGCCGGAGCCGCCGGCTCGTCGGTGCGACGGAAGAGGTCGGCCAGCGGGCCCTCGCGGAGGCTGGAGCGATTGTTGTTCTGCGGGGTCATGAGCGGAGCACCTCTTGAGCAAGGTCGCGGTAGGCCTGGGCGGCCGTACTGTCAGGGTCGTAGCGCAGCACCGACATGCCCCGGACGGGGGCCTCGGCGAAGCGGATGGTCTTGCGCACGCGCGTCACGAACATCTGGTCGCCGAAGTGCTCCTCGAGCATCTCCAGCGCCTCCTTCGCGTGCACGGTGCGCGTGTCCAGCAGGGTCGGGAGGATCCCCTGGATCACGAGGTCCGGGTTGAGCTGCTCCCGGACCATCTCGACGGTCTGGCGCAGCTGCGCGAGCCCGCGGAGGGACAGGTATTCGGCCTGCACGGGCACGATGACCTTGTGCGCGGCGCAGAGCGCGTTGATCGTCAAGAGCCCCAGGCTGGGCGGCGTGTCGATGCAGACGTAGTCGTAGTCCGCGGCGACGGCGCGCAGGGCGCGCTCGAGGGCGCGCTCCCGGCCGATCATCGGGGCCATCGCCACCTCGGCCGACGCGAGGTCGATCGAGGCCGCGGCCACGTCGATCTCGGCGGTGTGGGTGACGTCCGCGATCGGCTGTCCCTGCACCAGCACGTGGTACATGGAGGGGACGACCCGGTCGGGGTCCAGCCCCTGCGACATCGTCAGGTTGCCCTGCGGGTCGAGGTCGATCGCGAGGACGCGGTGCCCCTGTTCCTTCAGCGCGACGGCCAGATTCAGGGTGGTCGTGGTCTTCGCCACGCCGCCCTTCTGGTTGGCCATGACGATGACGCACGGCCCGGTGGGAGCCGCGGGCTTGGGCGCGGGGGTCTCGACGACGGCGTGCTGCGGCGCGGCCGCGGGGCGGTCCAGCGCCGACCCGAAGGCGGCGGCGCGAGAGACGGGGGGTGGCGTGCTGTCGGGGGTCACGAGGCTTGGGGCGAGGCGTGGAGACGCCCTGCGGTCCCTAGGTTCGCCGGGCCGATCGGCGTTCCTTCCCGCGTCGCGGACGAGTTGTGGGCGCCGGCGGGCGGTCCCGTAGGATCGGCCGCCGATGCCCCACGATCTGCTCCAGCGGCGCCTCGTCGTCGTGACCGGCAAGGGCGGCGTGGGCAAGTCGACCGTCGCCGCGGCCCTGGGCGTCCTCGCCGCCCGCGCCGGCCGCCGCGCGGTCCTGGCCGAGGTCGGGCGGCGCGGCGACGTCCTCGACACGCTCGTCCCGCCCGTCGCCCCCGTCGGCGACGCGGAGGGGCCGGGGGACCCGGACGGCTTCGTCGAGACCGCGGTGCCCGTACCGGGGGGCGCGCCCGGGGCCCTCTTCCACGTCTCCGTCTCGCCCGAGGCCGCGCTGCGCGAGTACCTGCGCGACCAGCTGCCGATCGCCGGGATCGCCGACCTGCTCGGGTCGGGCAAGCTCTTCACCGGCCTCACCGCCGCGACCCCGGGGCTCCGGGAGCTGCTGGCGATGGGCAAGGTCTGGGAGCTCGCGCAGCCCGATCGCCGCACGCCCGGGGCGACGCCGTACGACCTCTGCGTGATGGACGCCCCCGCCTCCGGGCACGCCGTCACCGTCCTCGGTGCTCCGGCCCAGTTCGCCCGGACCGCCCGCGTCGGCCCGATCGCCCGGCAGGGGACGATCATCTCCGGCACGCTCGAGGACCCGGCGCAGACCGGCGTGGTCGTCGTCACCACCGCCGAGGAGCTGCCCGTGACCGAGGCGCTCGAGCTGCAGGACGCGCTGGCCGAGCGCGCCGGCGTGCGGGTCGTGCTCGGCGTCGTCAACGGGGTGCTCCCCGACCGCTTCTCCGCCGCGGAGCGCGACGCGCTGGGCGCCGGGGCGCCCCACGACCCGGCGATCGCCGTGGCCGACGCCCACGCCCGCCGCGCCCACGGGCAGGCCCTCCAGCTCGCGCGGCTGCGTCGGGGTTTCCGCGCCCCCGTGATCACGCTCCCCGCCGCCCCGGGCCGGCGGCTCGGCCCGGACGACGTCGCACTGCTGGCCGACCGGCTCGAGCAGGGCCTGCGGCGCGTCGCCGCCGCTCCCTCGTCGCCGACCACGCCGGAGGCCTCGTGAGCGTGCGTCCGCTGGTCGACCGACTGGACGACGCCCGCGTCGTCGTCTGCGCCGGCCCCGGCGGCGTCGGCAAGACGACGACGGCCGCCGCCCTCGGCCTGGCGCTCGCAGGCCGCGGCCGGCGGGTGGCCGTCGTGACGATCGACCCCGCGCGCCGGCTGGCCGACGCCCTCGGCCTGGGCAGCCTGTCGAACGACCCGGAGCGCGTCCCCGCCGACCGCCTGACCGCGCTCGGCGTCACGCCGCCCGGCGAGCTGTGGGCGTGCATGCTCGACCCGCAGCGCACCTTCGACGGCCTGATCGCCGAGCTGAGCCCGGACGCCGCCACGCGCGAGCGGGTGCTCGAGAACCCGCTCTACCGCCAGATCTCGGGCGCCGCGGGCGGCTCCCACGAGTTCACCGCGGTCGCCCGGCTCCACGATCTCGTGGCCGACCCCCGGTTCGACGTCGTCGTCCTCGACACGCCGCCCTCCCGCAACGCGCTGGACTTCCTCGACGCCCCCGACCGCATCGCCGGCTTCCTCGAGGGCCGAGCGATGCAGGCGCTGCTGGGTCAGGGTCGCACCGGGTTCGCCGCGCGCCTGGCCCGGCGGGGCACGGGCCTCGCCCTCGGCGCGCTGCAGCGGCTGACCGGGGTCGACGTGGTGCGCGACCTCGCGACGTTCTTCGAGGCGCTTGGGCCGCTCACGGACGGCTTCGCGCAGCGGGCCGTGGCGGTCCGGGCGATCCTGCGCGACCCCGGCACGCGGTTCGTCGTCGTCACCTCCCCCGCCCCGATCCCGGCGGCCGAGGCGCGCTTCTTCCGCGCCCATCTGCAGCAGAACGACATGCCGTTCACGGGCCTCGTCGTCAACCGCGTCGAGGTCGTCGCCCCCGACGACGCGGCCCGCGACGGCGCACGGGTCACGGCCGAGCTGACCGACGTGCTCGGCGCCGCGCTGGCCGGCAAGGTCGGCCGCACGTGGGACGAGCACCGCGAGCGCGCCGCGCGCGACGCCGAGACCGTGGCCGAGCTGGCCACGGCGGTCGGCGACCCGCGCCCGGCGGTCGTGCCGACCCAGGGCGGCGAGGTCTTCGACCTGCCTGCGCTCGGCGCGATCCGCGACGTGCTCGTCGCCGGCTGAGGCACCCGGGCGTCACGCCACGCCCGCCCCGTCCCTCAGCTGGCCTCGGACACCGGCCAGGGGCCGGTCGAGTCGTCGTCGTCGCCCTTCTCGCCCATCTGCGGCTCGTCCCACGTGACGTCGAGCCAGAGGTCGCGGGGCGGCGCCGGGCGCAGGCGGGCGGCCCGGATCTCGCCCGTCGGGTCGAGCGGGCGGATCCGCGCGGGGCGCCCGTCGTCGGGAGCGTTCTCGCCGGGCGTGCCCGCGTCGCGGGAGCGGAACGGCGTCGGCGGCGCGTACTCGGGCACCGGCGCGTCGAGGCCCTCGGGCGTCCGGCCGGTCGCCGGCGTGTGGCCGCCGACGGACCGCTGGTCGCCGGGGTGCGAGCCGTCGGCCGGGTGGGCCTCGCCCGGCGCCACGTACGGCGGCATCCCGAAGGTCGGCTCGCGGATCCGCGGCGGCATCGGCGGAGCGGCGTCCACGGCGGGCGGGGGCACGTCGAACGCCGGGCCCTCCTCGGAGGCGCGCGCCTCGTCGAGGCCCTGCTCCTCGTCGAAGCCGGGCCCCTCCTCGAAGCCGGGTGCCTCCTCGAAGCCGGGTCCCTCCTCGAAGGTGTCCTCGTCCTCGAACCCGGGGGCGTCCTCGAAGGTGTCGTCGTCGACCTCGGCCGCGTCGTCGAAGGCCGCCGCGTCGTCGAAGGCCACGGCGTCGTCCGCCGGCGCGTAGGGCTCCTCCGCCGCCGGCGTCCAGACCGGGGCGTGCAGCCGGCGGTGGGCCGCGCCGGCCTCGCGCTCGGACGGCCAGCCGGCCGGGGCGGGGCGGGCCTCGTCGGCGACGCCGTCGAGGATGCCCTCCGCGATCTCCACGAGGTCGCCGCGCAGGTGCCCGACGACGCAGTCGCGCAGCACCGCGCGCAGGCACTCCGCCAGCTCATCGACGCGGTCGGGCAGGTCGCGGTCGATGCGGCGGCTGCCGGCCACGACTTCCTGCTCCTGCAGGGCCAGGCGCGCGAGGCGGCGGGCCAGCGCGGTCCGCTCGTCCCCGGTGGCGCAGAGCGCGGCGAGCCGGCCGGCCAGGCGGCCGGAGCGCGGGCCCTCCGGCTCGAGCAGCGCGCGGCCGGCGAGCAGCAGGTCGCTCAGCGTCTCCTCGGGCCGGTCCCGGTCCAGCGCGAGCGTCCAGCGGCGCAGCGCCCAGGCGACCTCGCCCTGCTGCGGCAGGCGCCGCGCGACGAGGTCGACGAACGTGCGCAGGTCCGGGATGTCCTCCGGGGTGATCGTCGCGACGCCGCGCGAGGCGAAGGTGCCGCCGATGGCCATCGCACGCCACCCGGAGCCCGAGGCGCGCAGCCAGACGAGCGGGCCGGCGGACGGGACGGCGCCCGCAACGTGCAGCCGCAGCGCGGTGACCAGCCGGCGTGACGCCTCGCGGGCCCGGGTGGGCGTGGCCGTGGAGCCCGGGCGGGCCGACCAGCGCAGGGTGGCGATCGCGTCGGCGGGCTGGCCGTCGGGGCCCGTCAGCGCGGCGTCGGGCACCTCGCCGCGCAGCGCGTCGGGGCGCTGCAGCGCCACGCCCCGCGTGATCGCCACGGTCGCCATGGCGGGCTCCACGCCGACGAGCGGGATCGCGACGACGGTCTCCGTCACGTCGTTGGTCAGCACGGCGTCGAGCTCGGCGAACGCCCGGTCGAAGTGCTCCTGCGTCGGCGCGAAGTCCGGGGCGTCCTCGAACAGGCGCTCCAGGAACTGCCGGACCGCCAGGGCCGCCCGGGCGTGCGGGTCGGCCGGGGGCCGCGAGACGCCGCGGGCCTCGAGGTACGCCTCGACGCCCCAGGCGGCCACCATCGTGTGCTCCGCCTCGGCGACGGCGGGGAGCCGCGCCAGGGCGTCGGCGTGCCGCTCGACGTACAGCCCGACGAGCGGCCGGTACGAGTAGAGCGTGGGCCGCGGACCGCCGGGCTTGCCCCGGTGCGCGTGCTCGAGCAGCTCGAACGGCACCTCGTCCCCGTCACGGACGCGGGCGGCGAGCTCACGGGCGGCGTGCTGGCCCGCGGAGCGGAGGGCTGCGTGCAGCTGGGGGTGACGCATGTCCGCCGCTTCGCCGCCCCAGGACGGGCGCCTTCCGGCTGCACGCCGTCGTGCACCGGCCGGGCGGCTACGATGGAACGGATGGGTACTGCGCACAGCGGGGTCGAGACGGACTGGCGCCGGCACGCCGACGAGCGCCTGACGGACGCGGGGTACCGCCGCGGCGGTGCCCGCACGGCCCTGCTGGACCTCCTCGACGTCCAGCGCTGCGCCCGCACGGTGCTCGAGATCGAGGACGAGCTGCGCGCGAGCGACCGCACGATCGGCCGCGCGAGCATCTACCGGGTGCTGGACGAGCTCGAGCAGCTACACCTCGTCCAGCGGATCGAGGTCGGCCAGGGCATCGCCCGCTACGAGCGTCTCGCCCCCGACCACCATCACCACCACCTCGCCTGCAAGGACTGCGGCGCGGTGATCCCCTTCACGGACGACCGCCTCGAGGACGCGATCCACCGGCTCTCCGCCGGCGCCGGCTTCGAGGTCACGGGCCACGACGTCGTCCTGCACGGCACCTGCGCGGCCTGCCGCGCCGCGGCGGCCGCGTCCGTCAGCACCGCCTGAGCCGTCCGCCCCGCGTCGCCGCCCGCGACGCGCCGCACCGGCCCGCGCCCGCAGCCGCGCCCGGGCAGGATCCGCCCCTCCCGCGGCGTAGTTCGGGAGGATGCGCGCCGCCGACCGCCACGCCCTCCGGACCCTCCTCGACGGCGGTCCGGGGCGCCTGCTCGTCGGCGTCGTCTCCCTCGTCGGCCTGCTGACCGTCGTCGGCCTGATCGCGCTGTGGCCGCAGGGCGACGGACCGAGCATCCCCGGGGCGGGCACACGCACGGTGGGCGCGACCGTCGTCGGCGTCGCGTCGGCGTCCTGCGGCGGCCCGTCCGACCAGCGCTGCCTGACGGCCACCTTCCGCGTCACGGACGGACCCGACGAGGGGTACCGGGCGAAGGTCGTCCTGGGCCCGCCCGAGGTCAGCCCCGCGCTCGAGGTCGGCGACAAGGTGCGCCTGGTCGACCAGCGCCCCGCCGAGGGCACCCCCGGGGCCGCCGGAGCGAGCGGGGCCGGCGGCGGCGGTTCGGCCGGCCAGGCCGGGGCCGCGGGCGACGCCGGCGGGGCGGACGCCCCCGGGGCCGGCGCCGCCGACTCCGGGCCCGTCTACGCGTTCAGCGGGGTCGACCGCCGCGTCCCGCTCGTGGCGCTCGCCATCATCTTCGCCCTGCTCGGCGCGGTCGTCGCCCGCGGCCGGGGCCTGCTGGCGCTCGTGGGCACCGCCGCCAGCCTCTCCCTCGTCGTGCTGTGGCTCGTCCCCGCGATCCTGGACGGGTCCTCCCCCATCCTCGTGGCGACGGTCGGAGCGCTCGCGGTCATGTTCGTCACGACGGCGCTCACCTACGGGGTGACGACGCAGAGCCTCGCCGCCGTCACGGGCATCGGTGTCTCGCTGCTCGTCGCCGCGCTGCTCGGCACGCTGTGGTCGGAGCTGGCGGGCCTCGACGGCAAGGACGGCGACCTGGGCTCGTTCGCGCTACAGAGCGGCGGCGAGCTGCCCCTGCAGGGCATCCTCCTGGCCGGCATGGTGATCGGCGCCCTCGGGGTGCTCACCGACACCGTCGTCTCGCAGGTCTCCACGGTCGCGGCGCTGCACCGCAACAACCCGTCGCTGCCGCCGCGCGCGCTGTACCGCGAGGCGTTCATCGTGGGCCGCGACCACCTCTCCGCCACGATCCACACCCTCGTCCTGGCCTACGCGGGCGCGACGCTGCCCCTGCTGCTCGTCGCCTCCGCCAACGGGGTCTCGTTCGGCGACGCGATCAACGACTCCCAGCTCGCCGAGCCGATCGTCTCGACCCTCGTCGGCTCGGCCGCGCTCGTGCTGTCCGTCCCGCTCTCGACCGCGCTGGCCGCGGCCCTCGTGGGACGGCTCCCCGAGGCGGCGCTCGGCGACGCGCACCACCACCATCACCACTAGGACGACGACGTCCGGCGGCGAGGACCGCGTGGCCGCCGGCGCCGCCCGGCGACCCGTGAGCGGCCGAGCACGCCGTGGGCGGCCGAGCGACGGGGGAGCGGGCGGGCCGAGGACCGACGGCGCTAGCGGGCGCGGGTGAAGCGCGACGCGGAGCGGTAGTTGCGGCCGCCCGACGTCGCCTGCACCGAGACGTTGTGCATCCCGGCGCGCCGCACGGGCAGGCGACCGCTGAACCGGCCGTTCTTCACCCGGACGGTCTTGCTCGCCACGACGACGTACCGGCCGCGGACCTTCCGGCGCAGGACGATCTTCGCCTCCCTCACCCCGCGCGCCCGGCCCCGGACGAGCAGCGTGCCCCCGGCGCGTGTGCGGCCGGTCGGCGGGGTGACCTCGAGGCCCGGGTCGAGCGCCGGCGTCACCGCCGTGGACGTGACGGCCTCGGTCCGGGCGCGGACGGCGGTCGCGCTGCGCAGCGGGAAGCCGACGGACCATGCGCCGGACCCGTCGGTCGTCGTCTGGGCCAAGGGGACCCACTTGCCGGTGGGCGAGCGCTTGTCGAGCACGACGGTGACGCCGGCGACGGTCGCGCCCTCGACGCGACCCGTGACCGTCGTCGTCTCGCCGTACTTCACGGCGAAGTCGGGCTCCTCGATCTGCAGGCCGGCGGTCGCGACGGGCGCGGGCTCGACGGTGCCTACGCGGGAGCGCAGCGCCGGCAGCTGTCCGTAGAGGCTGGCGCCCGGGCAGTCCGTGGAGCACCCGTCCTGGTGGCCGCTGATGCGGTTCATGGCGACGGTCGCGCCGGACTTCCAGCGGTTGCCGGAGCCGCCGGACGAGACGAGGGAGACGGTGCCCGCCGTGGGCACGCCGTGGAGGGGCAGCTTCCACCCGATGATCGACGCGACGGCGCGCAGCGCGGGCTCCGGAGCGGGCGTGTTCTCGAACGTGCCGATGATCGCGATGCCCGTCGAGACGCTGTTCCAGCCGACGGCCTGGGCGCCGATGACGGCCTGGTCGATGCCGCCCGCGCGCCCCTCGAAGATCTGCCCGAAGCGGTCGACGAGGAAGTTGTAGCCGATGTCGTTCCAGCCGTTGGACCGCACGTGGTAGTCGAAGATCGCCCGGACGATGCCGGCGCTCTCCTCCTGGGAATACGTGTTGCCGTTGACGGTGTGGTGGACGAAGGCGACCTGCACCTGTCCGAAGTCCGGGGTCCCCTTCGGGGTCAGCCCGGCGGCCCACGCGGTGCGCGGGATGATCGTCGGAGCGGCGCGCGTGGTGGAGGCCCGTCCGGCGGCGCGGGTCGCCGCGGGGCGCAGATCGGCCCCGCCCCGGGCGACGGCGCGGGATGACGCACGACCCGCGGCGCGCTTGGCCGCGGGGTCGACGGCCACGAGGTCCAGCCGCACGTCGCGTGCCGGGCGGCGGCGGGCCCGCAGCTCGACCTCGTCGACGTCGCCGAACCAGAGCGGATCGCACATGCGCGACCGGCGCCCGTCCGGGGCGTGCCCGTCGTGGCCCGAGAGCGACTGCCACGCGCTCCAGCGGCCGCGGGCGGCGCGGGCGCGGATCTGCAGCCCGGCCCCGTGGAGCACGTCGACGGGGGCGCCCAGCAGATCGAAGCGGTGCGGCGCGCGCAGCGGCCCCGTGGTGCTGCCGGGGGTGAGCGCGGCGCGGCGGACGGTGAGGCGTCCGGTCCGACCGGAGGCGGTCGCGGCGGCCGGGACGGCGCTGCCGAGGACCGCCGCGGCGCCGACGGCGGCGCCGGCGTGCACGACGCGTCGACGCGTCAGCCCCGCGCCGGGCGCGGGGGCACCGTCGGTCGCGTCGGGGCGGTCGTGGGGGCTCGGGACGTACGGCATCGAAGGTCCCAACCGGGGACTCGCCCCAGAGTTCCGGTCCGAGGACGAATCCGCAACGCCTGCAACCCGCCGCTCATTCTCCGGACCGGGCATCGCGGGCCCCGATCCGCGGTCGGAGCGCGGCGTCGCTGGGGCCCCGCTGGGCGTCAGCCGGCGACGGTCGCGACGGGCCGGTCGGCTCCGTCGTCGTCGGCGCACGCGTCACCGAGCCACTGCGTGCCGTAGGCGCGCATGCCCTCGATGATCGGGAGCAGGGCCTGCCCCTTGGCGGTGAGCGCGTACTCCACGCGCGGCGGCACCTCGGAGAACGTCTGCCGTTCCACGATGCCCTCCTCCTCGAGCCCGCGCAGCCGCAGGGACAGCGTCCGGGGGCTGATCCCGGCCAGGGAGCGCTCGAGCTCGCAGAACCGCGTGTTGCCCTCCGCGAGGTCGCGGACGAGCAGCAGCGTCCACTTGCCGCAGACGATGTCGGCGGTGCGGCACACCGGGCAGGTCGGATCCACAGCCATGGCCAACACTTTACCGAATGAAGCACGGCCCCCACGGGCGTGTCCACCCGGGAACGCCGAAGGGCGCCTCACGGCGCCCTTCGTGTCGAATCCCGACCACCCGCGAGTGCGTCGCAGGTGTTCGCGGGTCGAGCAGGTCGGTTCGGACGGGGCGAGAGCTGTACGCCAGTACTGCCGAGCCCCGTCCGGGCCGAGATGCGACGCGCCCGCGGACGCCTGAGGCGTGCTCGCTAGGCGACGTCGCGGAGCTTCTGGGCCTCCGCGAGGGACTGCAGCTTCTTCAGCGACTGGTTCTCGATCTGGCGGATGCGCTCACGCGTGACGTTGAAGCGGTGACCCACCTCGTCGAGCGTGCAGGGCTTCTCGCCGCCGAGGCCGTAGCGGAGCTCGAGGACGCGCCGCTCGCGGTAGCTCAGGTTCTCGAGCGCCTCACGGAGGTGCTCCTTCGTCAGGATCTCCGCCGCGCGCTCGTACGGGGACTCCGCGCGCTCGTCAGCGATGAACTGGCCGAACTCGGACTCCTCCTCGTCACCGACCGGCTTCTCGAGCGACACCGGGGCCTGGGCGGAGCGCTTGATCGACTCGACCTCCTCCGGGTCGATGCCGGTGACCTCGGCGATCTCCTCCGGGGTGGGCTCGCGGCCCAGCTCCGTGACGAGCTTGCGCTCGGCGCGGCCGATCTTGTTCAGCTTCTCGACGACGTGGACCGGGATGCGGATCGTCCGGGCCTTGTCGGCCAGGGCGCGCGCGATCGCCTGACGGATCCACCACGTGGCGTACGTGGAGAACTTGAAGCCCTTGCGGTAGTCGAACTTCTCCGCCGCACGGACGAGGCCGAGCGTGCCCTCCTGGATGAGATCCAGGAAGGGCAGGCCCTGGTTGCGGTAGTTCTTGGCGATCGAGACGACGAGTCGCAGGTTGGACTCGACCATCTTCTGCTTCGCGTCGAGGTCGCCGCGCTCGATGCGCTTGGCGAGGTCGACCTCCTCGGCGGCCGTCAGCAGGCGGACCTTGCCGATGTCCTTGAGGAACAGCTGGAGGCTGTCCGTCGTCATGTCGGGGCGGAGGTCCAGCGGCGTGGCGACGCGCTTCTTGCGCGTGCGCTTCTCCGGCGCCCGCTCGACCTGGTCGGCCTGGGCGGGATCGATCTCGTCGACGAGCTCGATCTCGACCTTCTCGAGGTACGTGTTCAGTTCCTCGACGTCGGAGTCGTCGAAGTCGAGCTCGGCGATCGCCTTCTTCACCTCGGCGTGCGTGAGCACCCCGAGCGTCTGGCCCCGGTGGACCAGCGTCTTGACCTCTTCGAGTTCCTGGAGTTCAACGGCAGACATATATGAGGCGTCCCATCGGCGCTCCGCCGGGCGAGCGGCGGAGCAAATACATAAGAGAAGAGGAGTGCGTCGGCCAGATCGAGTGATTGGCGCAAGCGGCCCAGGCTACCGACAGACTTCTCGCAGTCTACCACGGTTCGCCGGACGGATCCCGCGCGTGAAGGGGATTCGTCCGGGCGTCGCAGCGACGTCAGGTTCCAATACACCGCCGGGGCCGAAAAGGTGCACCCGTCGACGCCGAAAAGCGCCGGAAAGGGCCGTCGTGTGCCCCATCGCACGCGAAGGATGCGTTCCGAGCCCGCGTACGCCACCATCCTCCCACGATGGCCGACGATCCGCAGGACCACGCAGGGGCCGACGGCGTGCTGGGCAACCTGCCCGCCACCCGCCCGGGACGCCGCAGCACCCGCCGGGCCGCCGTCCCCTCCGACCCCGTGGCGGTCGACGAGCCCAACCCCCCGCGCGCCCAGGCCGACGCGACCGGCGAGGCGCAGGCCGACGGGGCCCGGACGACCGGCACGACGGCCCGCGACCGCAAGGCCGCCGGCGCGACCGGGGCGGCGAAGACCCGAGCCGCCACGGGCAAGACCGGCGGGACGAAAGCCGACGGGTCGAAGGCCGCCACACCCAAGGCCGGCGGCACGAAGAGCGGGACGAAGGCCGCCGCGGCGAAGGCCAGCGCGGCGAAGGGCGGTGGCACCAAGGCCGCGACCACCAAGGCCGGCGGAACGAAGCCCGGCCGCGCAAAGGTCGAAGCCGCCCGGCCGTCGGCCAACCGCAGCGTCCGGCGCGGCCCGGCTCCCGACTCGCCGCCCGTCCCGCCTGCGCCCCGCTCGGGGTGGGCGACGCCGCGGACGGAGGACGGCGCGAAGGACGGCGGCGGAGGCCTGCCGGGGCTCGTGGGCGGCGCGGTCCACGGCGGCGAGCGCCTCGTGCGGGGCGTCTTGGGTCGGATCGTCCGCCGGTAGGCCTCCGGCGGCGCGCCGCTCCGCAACCCCGACACGCCGATGGAGGTCTCGGCGTGGCCGGCCGGGCCGATTCGTACGTCGTCGGTCCCTGGCCCCCACGATGCACGAATCGTCCGGGACCGCCCCGCGAGACGTACATCGCCGGCCCGGCCGGGCGCCCGCCCGCCACGCCACCCGTCGTGCCGCCCACCACGCCACCCGTCGTGCCCCGCCACGCCACCCGTCGTGCCCCGCCACGCCACCCGTCGTGCCGCCCGCCACGCCCCCCGCCACGCCGCCCGCCACGCCTCCCGTCGCGCCGCCTCGCCGTCGACCGGCCCGCCCTCACCCCTCCTCCGAGCCCCCGTCGGCACGCGGGTTCCACCCCGCGTTATGACCCCCGGCGAACGTCTGCCATACTCCTCGTCGCCGAGTCCGGACCGACCTGATCGATCCGGAACGGGGGACCCACCGCGACCCGCCTGAGAAGGCCGGTCGTCGGGGCGAATCGGACCGGTTGTGGTCCGTAGCGCACTCGTTCAGCGCGAGCCCGACAGCTCACCCCGTAGGCACGGAACGAGACCAACTGGATGACGTGACCGCACACTTGACCGTGCGTCGCACGGCCGCTCTCGGCCTGCTGACGCTTCTCGCCATGCCCGCTGCCGCCCGTGCGGCGGACGCCCCGACCGGTGGCGTCGCCCCGCCCGCCGCGGCCGCCCCCGCGGCGCCGCCCGCCGCCGACCCCGCGCCCGTCGCCGAGGCCGGCGCTCCGACGACCGCGAGCGCCGAGCTCGCCGGTGCCGGCACCTGGACGGCGTCGCCGTCGTCCAAGCCCGGGCGCCCCGTCAAGGTCGCCGGGACGTTCCGGGCCGACCTCGCCGGCCGCACGGTGCAGGTCCAGCGACGCACGCCCGGCGGTCGCTGGGCGCGCGCGCTGACCACGAAGGTCCGCAGCACCGGCAGCTTCTCCTCCACCTGGAAGACGAGCGCCGCCCGGGTCCACGAGCTGCGCGTCGTGCTCGACGACGAGAAGGCCGCGAAGGCCGGCTCCCGCACCGCCGCCGCGACCTCCGAGACCGTGACGATCGCCGTCCTCGGCCGCGCGAAGGCCACCTGGTACGGCCCGGGCTTCTACGGCCGGAAGACCGCCTGCGGCCTGAAGCTGCAGAAGGACACGGTCGGCATCGCGCACCGCACCCTGCCGTGTGGCACGCAGGTCGAGGTCCGGATGGGCGGCCGCTCCGTGGTCGCGCCCGTGATCGACCGCGGCCCGTTCGCCAACGGCGCCTCGCTCGACCTGACGAAGAACGTGGCGGACGAGGTCGGACTCGACGGCGTCGGCGCCGTCACCTTCCTGCAGCGCGACGACCTCCCGCGGCTCAAGACGCCGGGCAACGCCCCGGCGATGCGCTGAGCCGCAGCCCGCGCCGCGCGGCATCCGCGCGGCGCGCGCCCTCGGGCGGCGCGCCATAAGCTCCCGGCCACGCATCGCCCCGGCCCGCGCAGGCGCGCCGAGCGTGCCTCGTCCAACTCCCGAGCATCCGAGAGCATGACCACCACGCCTGACCGCACCCTCGCCATGGAGCTCGTCCGCACGACGGAGGCGGCCGCGCTCGCGGCGTCCCGTCTCGCCGGACGCGGCGACAAGATCGCCGCCGACCAGGCCGCCGTCGACGGCATGCGCCACGTCCTCGAGACCGTGGCGATGGACGGCGTCGTCGTCATCGGCGAGGGCGAGAAGGACGAGGCGCCGATGCTCTACAACGGCGAGAGCGTCGGCAACGGCGAGGGCCCCCAGGTCGACATCGCCGTCGACCCGCTCGAGGGCACGACGCTGACCGCCAAGGGCCAGCCCAACGCCCTCGCCGTCATCGCGATCGCGCCGCGCGGGTCGATGTTCGACCCGGGACCCTGCGTCTACATGGAGAAGCTCGCCGGCGACCGCGACATCGCCGACCTCCTGGACCTCGACCGCCCGGTCACCGAGACGATCGGCCTCATCGCCGAGCGGCGCAAGAAGGACGTCTCCGAGGTCCTGACCGTCGTCCTGGACCGGCCCCGCCACGAGCAGCAGATCGACGCGATCCGCAGCGCGGGCGGCAAGGTCCGCCTGATCTCCGACGGCGACGTCGCCGGCTCGCTGCTGGCGTGCATGGAGGAGTCCGCCGTGGACCTCCTGTGGGGCATCGGGGGCACGCCGGAGGGCGTTATCTCCGCCGCCGCCATCAAGTGCCTGGGCGGCGCGATCGTCGGCCGCCTCTACCCGCGCAACGCCGCGGAGCGCAAGGCCGCCATCGCCGGCGGATACGACCTCGACGCCCAGCTCACGCAGGACACCCTGGTCAACGCGGACCAGTGCCTGTTCTCCGCCACCGGCGTGACGGACGGCGAGCTGCTGCAGGGCGTCCGCCGGCTGCCCGGCGGCGGCGCGACGACGGAGTCCGTCGTCATGCGCGCCGGCTCCGACACGATCCGCCGCGTGAACGCGCGCCACCGCCGCCTGAAGCTCGTCGACATGCCGGGCTACGGCATCTCGTAGGACGCAGCGCCCGCGGCGCGCTCAGCCGAGCGGGCCGCGCGGCTCGCCGAGGACCTCGGGGTCGCCCTCGTCGCTCAGCTCGCGGGTGCCCGTCTGCGGGATCTTCTCCGGCGGGGCCTCGCCACTGCCCTGGAACACGCGGGCGAAGCGGCCGATCTTGGACGGCGCCAGGTCCGCCGACGCGAGCGAGCGGATGAAGCCGTAGGCCAGGAGCACGTGGTAGCGCGACTGGGTCTGCTTGTAGATCCAGTAGGCGATGCCCGACGACATCGTGGGGTAGAAGCCCGAGACCTCGAGCTCGACGTACGCCCGGCTCATCGGGTCGCCGTCCTCGCCCACGCCGTCGCGGCGGTGGACCTCGATCTCGAGGTAGCCGCGGCCCCGGCCCTTGCGCGAGATCAGCAGGCCGCGGTCGATGGGCCAGCGCACGACGCCGAGCCGCTCGCCGAACTCGTACTCCGGCTCCTTGAACCCGAGCAGCGGGAGCCGCTTGGAGAGGAAGCAGACGTAGCGGCCGCGCGCGTCGTAGTGCACGCGCACGAGGCCGAGCGAGAACTTCTCCATGTAGAGCCAGTAGGAGCGCGCGAGGCGCTCGAGGTGCTCCGTCGTCCAGATCTCGTCGAGCCGCTCCGTGGGCGTCGTGATCGACGCCGTCTGGATGGAGTAGACGGAGCCCGTGCCCGTGTCGAGGCCCGTGTGGTTGACGAGCGCGCCGATGCGGATCCGGTCGTGCCGCTCCTGCGCCTTCAGGCGCGCGCGCATGATCCGGAGGGCCAGCGGCAGGGTCACCATCATCACGACGGCGATCAGCGGGGCGAACGGCATCGCGCCCTAGTCAAGCACTCGCGGAGGGCGCCGGGGCGCGGGCCGCGCCGCTCAGGAGCCCGCGAGGGCCTCGCGCGCCGCGGCGTCGAAGCCCAGCGGGGCGTCGTTCACGCCCGCGGGCGGGGGCTCGCGCACGATCATCTCGGCGCGCAGGCCGTCGACGAGGGGGCGCACGAGCGGGTACTCCACGCCGCCGAACAGGCTGACCCAGAGGGACGAGAGCTTCGGGGTCATGAACGGCACGGGGACCATCGGCGGGCGGCGGCGGCCGAGCGCGTCGGCGGTCCGCAGCATCATCTCGCGGTAGGTCAGGACCTCGGCGCCGCCGAGCTGCACCTCGTCCGGCACGCCGTCGACCTCGGACAGCGCACGTAGCGCGGAGACGACGTCGCGGGCGGCGATGGGCTGGCTCGAGGTGCCGACCCACTCCGGGCAGATCATCACGGGCAGCCGGCTGACGAGGTGCTTGAGGATCACGAACGACTGGCTGTCGGACGCGATCACCATCGCCGCGCGGGCGTGGACGGGCTCGGGCACGTGGGCGGCGAGGATCTTCGCGACCTCGGCCCGGCTCTGCAGGTGGTGGGACTGCTCCTCGCCCCGGCCGCCGAGACCGCCGAGGTAGATCACCCGGCGCACGCCCGCCCGGCCGGCGGCGGCGCCGAACGCGTGGGCGCCGCGCCGGTCCAGCTCGGCGAAGTCGCCCTTGTTCCCACGGCCCATGGCGTGGATGAGGTAGTAGGCCACGTCGACGCCCTCGAACGCGGCGTCCATGCCCTCCCCCGCGAAGACGTCACCACGGACGGTCTCGACCGCGCTGGGCAGCGACGCCTTGGCCGGGTCCCGGACGAGCGCGCGCACGGGCGCGTCACGCTCGAGCAGGGCGGGGAGCAGGCGGCCGCCGATGGCGCCCGTCGCACCGGTCAGCAGGATCCGCTCGGGAGCCGTCGTCTCGACCATCACCGCAGACTACGCAGCGCCCGGGCGGGCGGTTGCGTCCGATGCGACGGCCCGCGTGCGCCGTCCGTCCAGCCCGATCGTCCCGGATGTTCACGTGCGGCCACCAAGGAGCGGCGGCCGATGTGCGAACCTCGCCGGGATGGATCGCACGTCCCGGACAGCGGGAGTGGACGTCGGAGGCACCAAGGTCGCAGTCGGCCTCCTCGACGGAACCACCCTGACCCCTCACCAACTCGAGCCCACGGAGCTCGACGAGCCGGAGGCGTTGCTGAGTCAGATCGCCCGCCTCGTCGGCACGCTCGGTCCCGTGGACTCCGTCGGGGTCGGGGTCCCCTCCGTCGTCCGGATCTCGGACGGCCGGGTCATGAGCTCGGCCAACATCGACGCGTTCCGCGACGTCGCGCTGCGCGACGAGCTCGCCCAGCGCCTCGGCGTCCCCGTGCACGTCGACAACGACGCCAACCTCGCGGCGCTCTCCGAGGCCTGGGACGACGACCTGCACCTGCTGCACGAGTCGCTCGTGTGCATCACGGTCGGCACCGGCATCGGCGGCGGCGCGGTCCTCGGCGGCCGTCCCCTGCACGGCTCGCACACCTCGGCCTTCGAGCTCGGCCACCTCATCGTCGCCGCGGACCTGCTCGACGGCGCGCCCGCGCCCGTCGACGCCCCGCATCCCGCGTCGCTGGAGTACTGGGCCAGCGGCCGCGCGCTCGACCGCCTGGCGCGCGACCGCGGCTACGCCGACGGCCCCGCCATCACCGACGCCGCCGAGGCCGGCGAGGACGCCGCCGTCGACGCGCTGCGGATCCTGGGCGAGCGCCTCGGCGTCGGCATCGCGTCCGTCGTGACGCTGCTGGAGCCGGAGGCCGTCGTGATCGGCGGCGGCGTCTCCCGCGCCGGCGAGCTGCTCGTCGGCCCGGCGCGGGAGACCGCGAAGCGCTTGTTGTTGCCCGGTCTGGGAATCCAGACCGAGATCCGCGTCGCCCAGCACGGCCCCCAGGCGGGCCTCCGTGGCGCCGCACTGTTGGCCCGAATCGAGGAGAGCACCCCCGCATGAGCAGTCCCCCCGTCCTGCGTTGGCGCCTGAGCGACGAGCACGAGCAGGCCGTCCAGGCCCTCGTACGCCGCGCGGAGGAGGAGCGCGTCCCCGAACGCCTCTGGGAACGCGACGACACGCTCTGGGGGCCCGCGGGCCAGCCCGAGGTCGCGAACCGGCTCGGCTGGCTCGACGCCCCGGACCACGGGCTGGAGCAGCAGTCGCGGCTCGAGACCCTCGCCTCCGAGGTGGCCGCGGACGGCTACACCGACGTCGTGCTCGTCGGCATGGGCGGCTCCTCGCTCGCCCCCGAGGTCATCTGGGAGTGGAGCGGCGGCCAGGGCGACCACCTGCGCCTGCGGATGCTCGACTCGACCGACCCCGACGCGATCGCCACCGTCGAGGCGGCGACGGAGCCCGAGCGCACGCTCGTCCTCGTATCGACGAAGTCCGGCGGCACGCTCGAGACCGTGTCGCTCTTCCGGCACTTCTGGGAGCGCAACCCGGACGGCAAGGCGTTCGTCGCCGTGACCGACCCGGGCTCCGGGCTCGAGACGATGGCCAAGGCCCACGGGTTCCGCGCCATCCTCCACGGCGATCCGGAGATCGGCGGCCGCTACAGCGCCCTCTCTCCCTTCGGCACGGTCCCCGCCGCGCTCGTCGGCGCCGACCTCGGCACGCTGCTCCACGGCGGCAAGCGCGCGCTCGAGGCCTCCCGCGGCCCCGTCGCCGACAACGCTCCCGTCCGCCTGGGCGCCGCGATCACCGCGCTGGCGCAGGCCGGCCGGGACAAGCTGACGCTGAAGGTGCAGGACCCCCGCCTGGCGTCCTTCGGCCTCTGGCTCGAGCAGCTCGTCGCGGAGTCGACGGGCAAGCACGGCGTCGGCGTGGTCCCCGTCGTGGACGATCCCGCCGCCGACGCGAGCGCGCTGAAGACGGTCGGCTCCGACCGGCAGTTGCTCGTGCTGCGCGGCTCGGCCGACGACCCGGCGCTCGAGGACGAGCTCGCCGAGGCGGCCGCCGCCGGCGTGCCGATCCTCGAGCTCGTGCTCGACGGCGAGGAGGCGCTCGGCGCCGCGTTCACCGCGACCGAGGTGGCCGTCGCCGTCGTCGGCTGGGGCCTCGGCATCAACCCGTTCGACCAGCCCGACGTGCAGGCCGCCAAGGACGCCACGCAGGCCGTCCTGACCGAGGTCCAGGGCGGCGGGAAGATCGAGGGGGCGCCCGAGCTCGAGCCGGAGGACGTCGTGCGCTTCGTCGACGGCCTCGCCGCCCCGGGGTACCTGGCGATCCTCGCCTACCTGCCCCCGAGCGCGAACGCCGCCGCGACGATCGGCCGCCTGCGGGCCGCCATCGCCGCGAAGACGGACGCCGCGATCACCACGGGCTTCGGCCCCCGCTACCTGCACTCCACGGGGCAGCTCCACAAGGGCGGCCAGCCCGTCGGGCGCTACCTGATCCTGGAGCACGACCCGCGGGCCGAGCGCACCATCCCGGCCCCCGCGAAGGACGGCGAGGAGGGTGGCCCCGCCAACCCGACCACGTCCTTCCGCACGCTGTTCCACGCCCAGTCGCAGGGCGACTACCGCACGCTGTCCGCGCACGACCGGCCCGTCCTGCGGGTCAACCTGGGCAGCGACTGGCTCGAGCGCCTCGAGGCGCTCGTCACCGCAATCGAGGAGGACCACTGATGCAGATCGCCTTCGTCGGACTCGGCAAGATGGGCGGCAACATGGTCCGCCGCCTGCGCCGCGACGACCACGACGTCGTCGCCTACGACCGCGACCTGGCCCTGACCCAGGCCCTGGCCGAGGAGACCGGCGCCCGCGCCGTCGACTCGCTCGAGGCGCTCGTCGCCGCCATGGACGGCCCGCGCCACGTGTGGGTCATGGTGCCCCACGGCGTGCCGACGATCTCCACCGTCCACGAGCTCGGTCAGCTGATGGACGAGGGCGACGTGATCGTCGACGGCGGCAACAGCCGCTGGAGCGACGACGCCGCCCGCAGCTCCGAGCTGGCGCAGAAGGGCATCCACTACCTCGACGTCGGCACCTCCGGCGGCGTGTGGGGCCTGGACGTCGGCTACTGCATGATGGTCGGCGGCCCCGCCGAGGCCGTCGAGACCCTCTCCCCCGTGCTGGACTCGCTCGCGCCGGAGACGAGCGAGAGCTCGCGCCACGTCATCGGCGAGCGGGGCTGGGAGCACGTCGGCGAGTCGGGCTCGGGCCACTTCGTGAAGATGGTCCACAACGGCATCGAGTACGGGATGATGCAGGCGTTCGCGGAGGGCTTCGCGCTCCTGCACAAGAACAACCCCGAGCTCGACCTCGCCCGCGTCGCGCACCTCTGGGAGCAGGGCTCCGTCGTGCGCTCCTGGCTCAACGAGCTCTCCGCCCGTGCCTTCGAGGAGGAGGGCACGGGTCTCGACGCCCTGCAGCCGTGGGTCGACGACTCCGGCGAGGGCCGCTGGACCATCGAGGCCGCCCTGGACCACAACGTCCCGGTGCCCGCCATCACGGCGTCGCTCTTCGCCCGCTTCGGCTCCCGCGGCGAGGACGACTACGAGAGCAAGGTGCTGGCGGCGCTGCGCAACCAGTTCGGCGGTCACGCCGTCAAGCGCAACGCCTGACCGGCCGACCACCCCAAGACCCCCAAGACCCCGAAGACCGACCCCTCCGCGGACCGGACACCCATGAGCCCCGACAGCAGCACCACCATCGAAGACAACCCCCTCGGCGAGGGACTCGACCAGCTGCCGCCGCCGTCCTCGGTCCTGGTGATCTTCGGGGCGACGGGCGACCTGGCGCGGCGCAAGCTGCTGCCGGCGCTCTACAACCTGGCGCACGACGGGGCGCTCCCGGAGCGCTTCGCGTTCGTCGGCGTGGCGCGCAGCGAGCTGACGGACGAGGAGTACCGCCAGGACGTCCGCGAGGCGATCACGAAGTTCTCGCGACGCCCCGCGGACCCGACGGTGCTCGACGCGTTCCTCGAGAACGTCGGGTACGTCACGGGCGGGTTCGAGGAGGACGACGCCTACGTCGCCCTCAAGCCGCGCCTGGACGCGCTGGACCTCGACGCGGGACAGGCGCTCAACCGCGCGTTCTACCTCTCGACCGCCCCCCGGTTCTTCGGCCCGATCGTCGAGCAGCTCGGCGCCCACGGACTGTCGGACCGCGAGGAGTCCGACGTGCGGGTCGTCATCGAGAAGCCGTTCGGCACCACGAAGGCCGAGGCGCACCAGCTCAACCGGCGCGTGCTCGACGTGCTCCGCGAGGAGCAGGTCTTCCGCATCGACCACTACCTGGGCAAGGAGACCGTCCAGAACCTGCTGGCGCTGCGCTTCGCCAACGGGCTGTTCGAGCCGATCTGGAACCGCAACCACATCGCGTCCGTGCAGATCACGGCGGGCGAGTCCGTGGGCCTCGAGGGCCGCGCCGGGTACTACGACACCGCCGGCGCGCTGCGCGACCTCGTCCAGAACCACCTGCTGCAGCTCCTCTGCCACCTGGCGATGGAGCCGCCGACGGACTTCACCGCGGACGACCTGCGCACGGAGAAGGTCAAGATCCTCCGGGCGATCAACCCGATCGACCCGGATCGGATCGAGGAGGTCGCCGTCCGCGGCCGCTACGGCCCGGGTGCCATCGCCGGCGAGGAGGTCCCGGGTTACCTCGAGGAGCCCGACGTCCCGGCGGACTCCGTCACGGAGACGTTCGTCGCGCTGCGGCTCGAGGTCGACACGTGGCGCTGGGCCGGCGTCCCGTTCTACATCCGCACGGGCAAGCGCGTCTCGCGCAAGCTCACGGAGATCGCGGTCACGCTCAAGCCCGTCCCGCACATGGCCTTCCAGGGCAGCGCGGTCGAGCCGAACCAGATCGTCTTCTCCATCCAGCCCGACGAGCACGTGTCGATCAAGATGGCCGCGAAGGTGCCGGGCTCCGGCATGCACCTGCGCCCCGTGACGCTCGACTTCTCCTACGGCACGGCGTTCCTCTCGACCTCGCCCGAGGCCTACGAGCGCCTGATCACCGACGCGCTGCGCGGCGACGCGACGCTCTTCACGCGCGCCGACGAGGTCGAGGCGCAGTGGGCCGTGATGGACCCCATCATGCAGGGCTGGGCCCGCTCGTCGGCGCCGCCGGACGAGTACCCGGCCGGCTCGGACGGCCCGAAGACGCAGCGCCGCATCCTGATGCCGGGCGACCGCTGGCGGGCGATCTGATGTCCGGGGACCACACGGATCGGCCGCCGGCCGGCGAGCCCGGTCCCGGCGCGGTCCTCGACACGGACGCCCTGATCGTGGAGCACACGGTCTGGCAGCAGGACGACGTCGACCCCGCCGCCGTCGAGCAGGCCATGCGCGCCCTGGAGCGCGAGCGGTTCCAGCGCCGCTCCGGCGGCCTGCAGGCCCGCGCGCTCAACCTCGTGGCGATCGTCGACGCCGACTACGCCGGCGAGATCGCCCGGCGGCTCGAGGGCATCGGCCGCAACGCCCCGTCCCGCACGATCCTGATCCGCGTCCACCCCAAGCGCAAGGGCCTGAGCGCCCGCGTGACCGTGGCGACGCAGGGCGACGGCGCGGCCGAGGCGGCCAACGAGCTCGTGATGCTCGACGTCGCCGAGCGCCACCTGACCCGCCTGGAGTCGATCATCGACCCCATGGTGATGACGGACGTGCCGACGCTCGTGTGGGCCCCGCACGGCCACGGCGCCGCGCTGGAGTCCCTCGGCGAGATCGCCCAGACGGTGATGCTCGACACCACGGACGCGGCGGACATCGCGACCGGGTTCGACGAGGCCGCGGGGCTCATCGACCCGCGGGGCCTGCAGGTCGTCGACCTCGCGTGGCTGCGCGCCACGCCGTGGCGCCTGCGACTCGCCGCCCACTACGAGCCCGCGCACCGCCGCGCGGGCCTGTGGTCCATCCGCGACGTCCACGTGCAGCATCACCCCGGCTCCGAGGCCGCCGCGTGGCTCTTCCTCGGCTGGCTCGGCAACCGCCTGAACTGGCGCTGCGAGGGCTTCCGCGTGCTCGACGCGGCCGGCCACGACGTCGGCCTGCGGCTGACCCCCGTCGACGTGGGCGTGCAGGGCCTCGCCGGCACCGCGGTGTCCTCCCGCGACGGCTCGGCGTTCGCGCTGGGCCGCAACCCCGGTGGGCTCCGCGCCCGCCGCCTCGACGTCCAGGGCGACCAGAGCGGCCCGGGCGCCGGCGAGCCGGCCGTCGAGCGCCAGTGGACCGTCCTCGGCGCCTCGCGCGGCGAGGCGGGCGTGCTCGGCCGCGCCCTGCGCCGTACCCTCGTTCCGGACGACGGCTACGTCGGCGCCCTCGACACCGCCCGGAGACTGCTCTCGTGCACTTGAGCCCCGTGGAACGCCCGCACCAGAACTCCCCCTTCCCGCCGATCGCGGACTACGCGTTCCTCTCGGACTGCGAGAGCAATGCGCTCATCGGTCCGTCGGGCGGCGTGGAGTGGATGTGCCTGCCCCGGCACGACTCCCCGTCCGTGTTCGGCGCGATCCTCGACCGCGACGCCGGCCAGTTCCGCGTGGCGCCCGTCGGCCAGGCCGTCCCGGCGGGTCGGCGCTACCTGCCGGGGACGATGATCCTCGAGACGACCTGGGGCACCCGCACGGGCTGGGTCGTCGTCCGCGACGCGCTGCTCGTCGGTCCCTGGCACCACGAGGGCGAGCGCTCCGAGACGCACCGCCGCTCCCCCACGGACGACGACGCCGACCACGTGCTGCTGCGGACCATCCGCTGCGTGAACGGCTACGTCGAGATGTACATGGAGTGCGAGCCGGTCTTCGACTACGGCCAGCGCCACGGCACCTGGTCCTACGGCTCCGAGGGCTACGGGATCGGGAAGATCAAGGACCCGGGCGGCGAGACCGAGCTCACGCTGACCACGGACCTGCGCCTGGGCTTCGAGGCCCAGCGCGCCCGCGCCCGCACCACCGTCCGTGCCGGCGACACGCACTTCATCGCCCTCTCGTGGTCCAACCACGGCGCGCCGCAGACCTACGAGGACGCGCACGCCCGGCTGAACTACACCGCCGACTTCTGGCACGAGTGGCTCTCGCACGGCGAGTTCCCCGACCACCCGTGGCGGACGCACCTGCAGCGCTCGGCGATCACGCTGAAGGGCCTGACGTTCGCCCCCACCGGCGCCATGCTCGCCGCCGCGACGACCTCGCTGCCCGAGACGCCGCAGGGCGAGCGCAACTGGGACTACCGCTACTCGTGGATCCGCGACTCCACGTTCATGCTGTGGGGCCTCTACACCCTGGGCTTCGACGAAGAGGCCAACGACTTCTTCTACTTCATCCAGGACGTCGCCCGGGGCGAGCAGCCACTGCAGGTGATGTACGGCATCGGCGGGGAGCGCGAGCTCGAGGAGTTCGAGCTCGACCACCTCGAGGGCTACGACGGCGCGCGGCCCGTGCGCATCGGCAACGGCGCGTACCGCCAGAACCAGCACGACGTCTGGGGCGCGATGCTGGACTCGATCTACCTGCACACGCGCTCGCGCGACCAGCTGCCCGAGTCGATCTGGCCGATCCTGAAGAAGCAGGTCGACGAGGCGATCGCGCACTGGCGCGAGAAGGACGCCGGCATCTGGGAGGTCCGCGGCGAGCTGCAGCACTTCACCTCGTCCAAGGTCATGTGCTGGGTCGCGCTGGACCGCGGCGCCCGGCTGGCCGAGCTGCGCGGCGAGCACGAGATCGCGGTGGGCTGGCAGAAGATCGCGGACGAGATCCACGCCGACATCTGCGAGCACGGCATCGACGAGCGCGGCGTGTTCTGCCAGCACTACGACACGGACGCGCTCGACGCCTCCCTGCTGATGATGCCGCTCGTGCGGTTCCTCCCCCCGGACGATCCGCGGATCCGCGCCACGGTGCTGGCGATCGCGGACGAGCTGACGGAGGAGGGCCTCGTCCTGCGCTACAAGGTCGAGGAGACCGACGACGGCCTCTCGGGCGAGGAGGGCACGTTCACGATCTGCTCCTTCTGGCTCGTCTCCGCCCTGGTCGAGATCGGCGAGGTCGAGCGCGGCCGCGAGCTGTGCGAGCGCCTGCTGTCCTTCGCCTCGAGCCTGCAGCTCTACGCGGAGGAGCTCGACCCCCGCACGGGCCGGCACCTCGGCAACTTCCCGCAGGCCTTCACCCACCTGGCCCTGATCAACGCCGTCATGCACGTCATCCGCGCCTCCGAGCCCACCGGCCCGTTCGGCCCCACCCCGCCCTCGGTGCAGCCGTGAACGGTCCGCAGAGCACCCAGCCCCCGCGCGAGCGGCCTCGGATCGTCGCCGTGGCCGACGCCGCCGCGGCCGCAGAGCTGGCGGCGCGCACCCTGGCCGACGCCGTGGCCGAGACCCGCTCCGGCGGCGCCGACCGCGTCCGCGTGGCGCTCTCGGGCGGCACCACGCCGGTCAAGGCGTACGAGCAGCTCGGTCCCCTCGTGGAGGACTGGCCCGCGGTCGACGTCTTCCTGGCCGACGAGCGCTGCGTGCCCTACGACAGCCCGGACAGCAACGCCCGGCTCGTCGACGAGGCGCTCGGCGCCGACCGCGGCCACGTCCTGCACCGCCTCTCGGAGCGCGGCTCCGCCGGCGAGCGGGCGCGCTCCTACGCCGCGGCGCTCGGTGAGGACCCGCTCGACGTCGTGCTGCTCGGCATGGGCGAGGACGGCCACACCGCGTCGCTCTTCCCCGGCCACCCGGCGCTCGAGGCCGACGGCGTCACCGTCGGCGTGCTCGACTCGCCCAAGCCGCCGCCGGAGCGCGTGACGCTCACCCTGCCGGCGCTGCAGGCCGCGCGCCGGCTCGTGCTGCTCGTGACGGGCGCCGGCAAGGCCGAGGCGCTCGCGCGCACCCTCGCGGTGCCCGGCGTCGACGCTCCCGCGAGCCTGCTGCCCGCGGACCGGCTCCTGATCATCGCGGACGAGGCGGCGCTGACCGACGCCCGCGCCGCCGGATCGGTCCCCGCGTGACCCCGGACGACGTGGCGGGTCCGAGCGTGAGCCCGCGCGGCGCGGCGGTCCCGTCGTGACCCCGGACGGCGTGTCCGCCCACCGGGCCGGGCCGGACGGGATGGCGCCGCCCGCCGAGGGCGAGACGCGGCTGTGGCTCGCGCGCCACGGCGAGACGGAGTGGTCGCGCACCGGCAGGCACACGGGCCGCACCGACATCCCGCTGACCGACCGCGGACGGGAGCAGGCGGGCAAGCTCGGCGACCGCCTGCGCGCCGAGCGGTTCGTGGCCATCCGCTCCTCCCCCCTGTCCCGCGCTCGCGAGACCCTGGAGATCGCGCGACCCGGCGAGCCCTACGAGCTCGACGACGACCTGCGGGAGCGCGACTACGGCGTTGCGGAGGGCATCACGACCGCCGAGCTGCGCGAGGAGCAGCCCGGCTGGAACTCGTGGACCACCCCCACGCAGGACGCGGAGACGATCGACGAGGTCGGCGCCCGCGTCGACGGCGCGATCGCCCGGGCCCGTGCGGCCGGCGACGCCCACGGCGGCGGCGACGTCCTCGTCGTCGCCCACGGCCACCTGCTGCGGATCCTGGCGGCCCGCTGGCTCGAGCAGCCCGCCGCCTTCGGCGCCCAGCTCGTGCTCGGCACGGCGGCCTACTCCGTGCTGGGCTCGGAGCGCGAGCGCCCGGCGCTCGTGCGCTGGAACGTCGGCGGCTGACGCCGCCGGGTCCTCAGCGCGGGGGCGCAGCCAGCCCGCGCTCCAGGGCCTGCACGACCCGCTCGCCCGCGCGGCCGTCGCCGAAGACGTCGGGGTGCTCGCGCGGCACCGGCACCGCGAGCGCGGCCACCGCGGCCTCGGCGTCGAGGTCCACGAGGGCGTTCCAGCCCGTCTGGACGGTCTCGCCCCACTCCGTCGTGTCGCGCAACGTCACGCAGCGGATCCCCGCGAGGTAGGCCTCCTTCTGCACGCCGCCCGAGTCGGTCAGCACCGACTCCGCGCCGACGAGCAGGGTGGCGAAGTCCAGCGGGCCCGCCGGCTCGACGAGCCGCACGCCCGGGGCGCCGCGCAGGCGCTCGTCCAGGCCGTGCTCGGTCAACCGGGCCGCGGTGCGCGGGTGCAGCGGCAGGACGAGCGGGCGCTCCGGCGCGGCCACCGCCAGCAGCACGTCGACCAGCGCGGCCAGGCGGTCCGGGTCGTCGACGTTGCCGGCGCGGTGGGCGGTCGCCAGCACGTAGCCGCCGGGCCGCAGGTCCCGCGCGGCGAGCCACTCCCCCGCGCGTTCCCGGGCCTTCGGGTGCACGAGCAGCGTCACGTCCGTCATCACGTCACCGACGTCGACGACCCGCTCCCCCAGACCCTCGCGCTCGAGGTTGCGCTCCGCAGTGGCGGTCGGGACGAGCAGGAGCTGCGCGAGGTGGTCGGTGACGACGCGGTTGCGCTCCTCCGGCATCCGGCGGTCGAAGGAGCGCATGCCGGCCTCGACGTGCGCGATCGGCACCCCGAGGTCGGCGGCGACGAGCGCGGCGGCCAGGGTGGTGTTCGTGTCGCCGTAGACGAGCACCCCGTCGACGGGACCGTCGTCCAGCGCGCCCCGCAGCAGCCCTTCGAGCTCGACGAGCATGCGCGAGGTCTGGGCGAGGTTCGTCCCCCCGCCGAGCCGCAGCTCGTGGTCGGGCGCCGGCAGGTCGAGCTCGCGGAAGAAGACGGCCGAGAGCGCGTCGTCGTGGTGCTGCCCCGTGTGGATCAGCACCTCGTCGTGGTGCTCCCGCAGGCGGCGCGAGACCGCGGCGGCCTTGACGAACTGGGGGCGGTTGCCCACGACGGTGACGATCCGCATCGCGGCGGATCGTCGCAGGTGGTCCGGCGCGGGGCCCTGGTCGTCGCTCCCCGGAGCCGGGCGATCCTGTGGCGCATCCGGGGGCGGCACAAGCCGCGCCCCGGCGCCCGTGCCGCCCGGACGGCGTCCGGCCTAGAAGAACGTCGTCGCGAGCTCGAGCAGGCGCAGGTCGACGCCCTTGACGCCGACGACCTCGGCGAGCGGGATCGGCACGATCTCGCTGCCGCGCAGGGCGACCATGGTGCCGTAGTGCTCGGCCATGACGGCCTCGGCGGCCGCGACGCCGTAGCGGGTGGCCAGCACGCGGTCCGTGGCGGTCGGGGTGCCGCCGCGTTGGATGTGGCCGAGGACGACGACGCGGGTCTCGTAGCCCGTCGCGGCCTCGAGCTCCTGCGCCAGCGCCGCCCCGATCCCGCCGAGGCGCTCGTAGCCGTACTCGTCGGTGGTCTCGTTCGCGCGGACCTTCTTGCTCGACCCGTCCTCGAACGCCAGCCGCGCGCCCTCCGAGACGACGATGATCGAGAAATCCTTGCCGCGGTCGTGGCGCTGGCGGATGGTGGAGGCGATCTGCTCCACCGGGATGTCGACCTCGGGCACGAGGATGCCGTCGGCGCCGCCGGCGATCCCCGCCGTCACCGCGATCCAGCCGGCGTTGCGGCCCATGACCTCGACGACCATCACGCGGTCGTGGCTCTGCGCCGTCGAGTGCAACCGGTCGATCGCCTCCGTCGCGACGTGGACGGCGGTGTCGAAGCCGAACGTGCGGTCCGTGCCGACGATGTCGTTGTCGATCGTCTTCGGCACCCCGACGACGGGCAGGCCGAGCTGGGCGTGGAGCTCGCGGGTGATCTCCATGGTGTGCTCGCCGCCGATGGCGATGACCGCGTCGACGTCGCAGCGCTCCATCGCGGCGCGGACGAGCGCCGGGCCGTCGTCGTGGCGGAACGGGTCGTAGCTCGACGTCGACAGGATCGTGCCGCCCATCGGCAGCAGGCCGGAGAGCGCCTCGTGGTCGAGCGAGCGGTGCTCCTGGTGGGCCAGGCCGCGGTAGCCGCGCAGCAGCCCGACGGGCTCGTGCCCCTCGCGGAGCAGCTTGCGGCCCGCGGCGCGGATCACCGCATTCAGTCCCGGGCAGTCGCCGCCGGCGGTCAGGATCCCTACGCGCATGGGGCGAGCCTACGGTCGCGTGCGGCGGGCCGGGGAGGACGCCGTACGACGGACCCGCCGGACGGCGGGACGTGACCGCCGTCGGCCGGACGCTCCGCGCCCTAGACCGGAGTGCCCGGGTCGGGCGCACTGCCGGGGTCGACGCGCACCCAGTCGTCGATGCGCGCGGGCCCGTCCCCGGTCTTCACGTGGATGGCGACGGACACGGCGGAGCCCTCGCCGTCGCACGACCCGGCGCCCGCCTTCGCCGTCAGGCGCATGCTGAGGACGACGTAGCCGCCGGCCGCGCCGCCGATCTCGATCGGCAGCGCCCCGCAGGGCAGGCCGGCGGCGGCGGCGACCCGGGCGGTGCGGTTGCGCAGCACGAGGATGGCGCCGTTGACGTACCGGGTCCCGTCGGCCATGAGCGCCGCCGCGCCGACGTCGTCGCCGCGCCGCACCCGCGCGAACCACTCCTCGGCGACCCGACGCGCGGCCGGATCGGCGGCCCCCTCGGCCCGCCGCGGCACCTGCTCGAGCGCCGGGAGCCCACCGCGGGGCCCGTGCCCAGGCGGCATCGCCCCGGGCCCGGGAGGCGCTGTCTCCGGGGCCGTCGGCGCGGTGGTCGCCGGCGGGGCGGCCGTCACCGAGGCGGACTCGCCCGACGGCGCGTCGGAGCCACAGCCGGCGAGCAGCGCGCCGGCCACGAGGAACGGGGCGAGGCCGACCGCACGCGGGCGGCCCAGGGAACGAAGGGTCATCTGCCCCTTCCAACGCCGCGGACCGACCACCGGATGCGGCCGGCGTCCCGCCAGGGCCGATGCGGCACCGCCACGCGCAGACAGTGCGGCGGTCGCGGTCGACCGGCGTACGCCCGACGACTGAGCCTCGTCGCCACCCGCCGCGCCCCGGTCGGGCGCGGATGGCGGACGGGGGTGGGAGCGATCCGGCGAACCCCGGACGCAGCGCCGGCCGACGACCACTGCCGGCGCCCGACCCCAGCCTCAGATTCGCTCGATGAGCGCGGCCATGCCCATGCCGCCGGCCACGCACATCGACTCGATGCCGTAGCGGCCGTTCTTGGCCTCGAGGCCGTTGATGAGCGTCGTCATGATGCGCGCGCCGGTCATGCCGAACGGGTGGCCGAGGGCGATCGCGCCGCCGAAGGGGTTGAGCTGCTCGTCCGCGATGCCGAGCTCCTGCTTGCAGGGGACGATCTGGGCGGCGAAGGCCTCGTTGATCTCGACGATGTCGATGTCCTCGATCGTCTTGCCCGTGGCGGCCAGGAGCTTCTGGATCGCGGGGATCGGGCCGACGCCCATGACCTCGGGGCGGACGCCCGCGACGGAGGTGGCGATGATGCGGGCGCGCGGCGTGAGGCCGAGCTTCTCCGCCTTCGTGGCGCTCATGATCAGCGTGGCGGCGCCGCCGTCGTTGAGCGGGCAGGCGTTGCCGGCGGTGACCGTGCCGTTCTCCGGGTCGAAGACGGGCTTGAGCTGCGCGAGCTTCTCGACGGTGGTGCCGGGGCGCGGGCCGTCGTCCTTCGACACGACGGTGCCGTCGGCGAGCGTGACGGGGACGATCTCCTTGTCGAAGTGGCCCGACTCCTGGGCCGCGACGGCGCGCTGCTGCGACGTGGCGGCCCACTCGTCCTGCGCCTCGCGGGAGACCCCCCACTCCTTCGCGACGTTCTCGGCGGTGAGGCCCATCGGCAGGTAGACGTTGCAGATCGAGCCCTCCGAGCCGTTGAGCTGCGGGTGGAACTCCCACTGGCCGCCCTGGACGGTGCGGGAGACGGCCTCGACGCCGGCGGCGATGTACTGGTCGCCCTCGCCCGCGGCGATGGCGTGGAACGCCGTGCGGATCGTGTGCAGCGAGGACGCGCAGAAGCGGTTGGTCGTGACGCCCGGGACCTCGAAGGGCAGGCCTGCCAGGAGCGCGGCGTTGCGGGCGATGTTGTAGCTCTGCTCGCCCTCGCCCGACGCGGCACCCATCAGGACGTCGACGGTCTCGGACCAGTCGACGCCGGGGTTGCGCTCCATGAGCGCCTTGATCGGCAGGGCGGCGAGGTCGTCCGCCCGGACGTCCTTCAGCGAGCCCTTGACGGCGCGGCCGATCGGGGTGCGGACAGCATCGACGATGACGACTTCGGAAGACACGGCGACTCCTCGGGGTGGTGCGGTCGTGTCGCATGTTACCCACTAGATTGACTGGTCAGTCAATGAATTCGCCACGGCCGTCCGGCGCGGACCCGCGGCAGGCCGCCGCGGAAGGGGTCCGTTCGCTGCCCTGCGTGGAGGACGACGGCAGGGCCGACGACGGCAGGGCGGACGGTGTTGCCCCGCGCCGCCCGGCGGCCTACAGCCCGAGGTCGCGCACGCCGAGCTCGTCGAAGCCCACGTGGTGGGCGAGCTCGTGGCGGACGGTGATCGTGACCTGCTCGCGCAGCAGGTCCGGGTCGTGCCCGAAGTCGCGCCGCAGGGTGTCGCGGAAGATCATGATCCGGTCGGAGTGGTCGTCACGCGTGGCGCCGTCGCCCATGTACAGGCCGTAGGCGCCGTGCCGGCGGCCGAGGTCGGAGATGACGACGGCGACGTTCGTGTCGAGCACGCCCAGCAGCAGGTCCGGGAGGTCGTCGAGGGCGTCGCGGACGAGCTTCTCGAAGTCGTGGTCGTCGAACGGGTCGCGGGCGAGGAACTCACCCTCGTCCGGGTCGACGGCCAAGCCCTGCTCGGCCAGGAACTCCGAGCGGGCCACGACGCGCTCGAAGTCGTCGTCCGACGCGGGCTCCTGGTAGTCCGAGAGCTTGCTCACGATGAGCGCCAGAACGCCGAGGATCACGCCGAGCACGGTGCCGATGACGCCGAGCTGCTGGATCACCCGGACCGTGCTGTCGCCGACCCAGTCTCCGACGAGGAGGTACCCGAGCGTCGAGGCCAGGCAGATCCCGGCGAGCGCCACGACGATCGGCGTGCGACTGGTCATGCGCCCAGCGTACGCGACCGCCGCGACCGGCAGGCCAGGACGGGCTATCGGAGCATGGAGCGCGAGACGATCATGCGCTGGATCTCGTTCGCGCCCTCGTAGATCTGGGTGATCTTCGCGTCGCGCATGAACCGCTCCATGGGGTAGTCCTTCACGTAGCCGTAGCCGCCGAGGATCTGGAGCATGTCGACGGTGACGTCCATCGCGGTGTCGGACGCGAACAGCTTGGCCATCGACGTCCACTTGCCGAGGTCCTCCGGCTTGGGGTCGCGGTCGGCCATCGCGCAGGCCTTGTAGAGCAGCTCGCGGGCCGCGGCCGTTCGGGTCTCGGCGTCGGCGAGCTTCCACTGCAGGCCCTGGAACGTCGCGATCGGCTGCCCGAACGCGATCCGGCCCTTCGCGTAGTCGCGGGCGTAGTCGATGGCGCCCTGGGCGATCCCGACGGCCTGGGCCGCCGCACCGAGCCGCGTGCGCTCGAGGGTGCCGAGCGCGACACGCATCCCGCGGCCGACCTCGCCGACGACGTTGGCCTGCGGCACGCGGACGTCGTCGAACGTCGGGGAGCCCGTGGGCGAGCCCTTGATGCCGAGCTTGTGCTCCAGCGGACCCCAGGAGAGGCCGGGCCGGTCCTTCTCCACGACGAACGCGGTGACGCGCCCGGCGGCGATGTCCGTCTTGGCGAAGACGACGTAGAAGTCGGCGATCGACGTGTTCGTGATCCAGTTCTTTCCGCCGTTGATGACCCATTCGTCGCCGTCGAGGACGGCGTGGGTCTTCATCGCGGAGGGGTCCGAGCCGGCCTCGGGCTCCGACAGCGCGAAGGCGGGAGACCACTCGCCCGTGGCGATCTTCGGCAGGAACCGCCCCTTGAGCTCCTCCGAGCCGAACAGGCGGATCGGTAGCGAGCCGAGCTCCTGCACCATCAGCATGAGCGCGGAGGACGCGTCGACCTTCGCGATCTCCTCCACCGCCATCTGCAGCATGAGCGTCCCCATGTGCGCGCCGCCGTACTCCTCCGGCACCGCGAGGCCCATGATGTCCTGCTCCGACAGGAGCTTGCGGACGTCCCACGGGTACTCGCCCGTGGCGTCGATCTCGGCCGCCCGCGGAGCGATCCGCTCCTGCGCGATCTGCCGGACGAGGTCGCGGAACTCGGCGAACTCCTCCGGGATGTCGTAGAGGCCGGCGGTCGGAACGGACATGCCATCGATCCTACGACTGCGCCCCGGAGGGCGGGCGGCGCCGGGGGGATCAGCGTGCCGGGCCGCGCGGGGTGCGGGCACGGCGTCCCCCAGGACCGACGGGGGCCGAACGCCCGATTCGGGGGCGACCGGCGCGAGCGTCCGTGTCGTCGTTTGCCACCGTGGAGGTGGTCGACGACTACACGGACGCCGCGCGGCTCAGCCGAGACAGGAGACGCAGAGGCCGGTCACGACGACCGTCGCGGCCTCGACCTGGTGCCCGGCGGACTCCGCGGCACGGCGGGCGGCCGCGCGGCCGGCGCTCGTGTCGAGGTCGTACAGCTGCCCGCAGCGGACGCACGTGAAGTGGTCGTGCGGGGACGGATCGGTGTCGTACCGTGCGGCGCCGGGGGCGGCGACGCGACGCACGACGCCCAGCTCCGCGAACAGCTCGAGCGTCGAGTAGACCGTGGGCAGCGCCAGGCCGGGAAGCTCGGTCGCCGCCTCGCGCAGCAGCGCCTCGGCCGTCACGTGGCGCGGGCTCCCGGCGACCAGGCGGTGCAGCGCCAGGCGCTGAGGCGTGACCCGCAGGCCCGCACCGCGAAGGCGCGCGACCAGACGGGCGTCCACTTCGGCGGGGGCGACGGGCGACATACACGGGAATTCTAGGGAGCCGCGGCCGGCAGGGCGCAGTGGCCGCCCCGCCGTTGCGGTTCGCCGCGCCGCACGTCCTGCGGTACGCCGTCCGCGACCGCCGGCCACGGCTC
>NZ_ATUD01000016.1 GCF_000420025.1 Patulibacter americanus DSM 16676 | reverse complement strand
CTTCTCGGGGGCGGAGCGCGTCGGACCCCGGCGAGGCTCGGGGCACCCGCAGAGGCGTGCGGGCCCCACCCCGAGCTTCTCGGGGGCGGAGCGCGCAGCTACGAGAACTGCCCGAAGGGCTGCTCGGGGCGGATGGTGTCCTCGCCCGAGAGGCCGAAGGCGGCGTGGAGGGCGCGGACGGCCTCCGGGACCTGCGCGCCGGGGACGACGCACGAGATCTTGATGGGCGAGGTGGAGATCATCTCGATGTTGATCTCGTGCTCGCCCAGGACGGTGAAGACCTTGGCGGCGACGCCCGGGTGCGTCTTCATGCCGGCACCGACGATGGAGACCTTGCCCATCTCGGCCTCCGTGCGCAGCGCCGTGATGCCGAGGTCGGCGATGACGGGCTTCAGGGCGTCCTGGGCGGCGAGCAGGTCCTCGCGCGGCACCGTGAACGACATGTCCGCACCGGGGTGGGCGGCGTCGCCCTTGGGCGGCTCGTTCTGGATGATCATGTCGACGTTCACGCCGGCGTCGGCCAGCGCGGTCGCGATCGTGCCGGCGGCACCGGGGGTGTCCGGAACGCCGGAGAGCGTGATGCGCGCCTCGACCGTCGAGTGCGTGACGGCGGTGATGAGCGGGTTCTCCACGGACTGTCCCTCGCTGTTCTCGTTGAGCGCCTGCAGCGCCTGGGCGGCCTCGGCCTCGGATACGACCCACGTGCCGTCGGAGTCCTCGAAGCTCGAGCGGCAGTGGATCCGCACGCCGTGGGTGCGCGCGTACTCGACGGAGCGCAGCTGCAGCACCCCGGCGCCGGACGACGACATCTCGAGCATCTCCTCGAAGGAGACGACGTCGAGCTTCTTCGCGCGCGGCTCCACGCGCGGGTCGGCGCTGAAGACGCCGGGCACGTCGGTGTAGATCTCGCAGACGTCGGCGCCGACCGCGGCGGCCAGGGCGACGGCGGTGGTGTCGGAGCCGCCGCGGCCGAGCGTCGTGACGTCCTTCGCCGTCGACACGCCCTGGAAGCCGGCGACGAGGACGATGCGGTCCTGGTCCAGCGCCTCGAGAATGCGGTCGGCGCGGACGTCGAGGATGCGCGCCTTCGTGTGCGACGTGTCGGTGACGATCCCCGCCTGCGAGCCCGTGAGCGAGATCGCCTGGTGGCCGAGGTCGTTGATCGCCATCGCCGCCAGCGCGCAGGAGACGCGCTCGCCGGTGGAGAGGAGCATGTCCATCTCGCGCGGGGCGGGGCGCTCCGAGATCTCGAGCGCGTCGGCGATCAGCCGGTCGGTCTCCTTGCCGCGGGCGGAGAGCACGACGACGACGCGCTGGCCGGCCTCGCGCTTCTTCACGATCCGCCGCGCCGCGCGCTTGATGCGCTCGGCGTCGGCGACGGACGTGCCGCCGAACTTCATGACGACGGTGTCGCTGCCGGATCCGGTGTCGATGAGGTGGCTCATGCGCCCGGCGGATCCTACGGGCCGACGGGGCGGCACGTGGCGTGGCGCACACCGGGCCCGGCGGCGAGCGCAGCGTGCGGACCCGCGGCCAGGATGCGGCGGCACGTGTCCTGCCCCGTCCTCGCCGGTCCAGCCCCCGCGCGCCCGGCCCCGCGGGCCGCCCCTCACCCCCGGAACAGCACCGGGTCGGCGACCTTCGGGGCCTCGAGCCCGATGCGTCGCGTGAGGTTCCAGACGTCGGGCAGGTGCGGGGCCAGCGCCGGCTTGCCGCTCGTGATCAGGGCTACCGACAGCGCCCGCCGGGGGTCGGCCCAGCCCAGGACGTTCGTGAACCCGAGGTGCCCGAACGCGCTCTCCGTGTCGGGCCCGAACAGCCCGAGGGCCTGGGCCCCGAGCATGTAGCCCGAGGCGTGGCGCAGCGGCGCGCCGAGCGTGAGGTCGACCTCGTGGACGGAGCGCTCGACGATCGCCCGCCGGATCGTGCGCGGCCGCAGGACCGTCGTGCCGTCGAGCGTGCCGCCCAGGCGCAGCAGCTCGAAGAACCGCGAGAGCTCGTTCGGCGTGGCCACCACGTTCGCCGACGGGACCTCGCCCGTGAGGAACCGCGGGTCGTTCGAGATCCGCGTGACCTCGTCGAACGGCATGCCGAACGCGCGCTGCAGCACGTTGGACAGCGGCGGCAGCGGCACCGGCCCCGTCGCGTGCGAGACGCCGACGAGCCCGACGTCCTCCGGCGCCACCCCGTAGGACATCCAGCGGAACCCGAGCGGGTCGAGGATCTCGTCCCGCAGCACGTCACGCAGCTCCCGACCCGTCACCCGGCGCACGATCTCGGAGAGCACGAACCCGCCCGAGACCGCGTGGTACGAGAGCCGGCTGCCCGGCCGCGTGCGCACCAGCGCCTCGTTCAGGTGCCCCATCACGAACGCGTGGTCCCCCAGCCGGTCGAGGTCGATCGCCTCGCCCGGGAGGTTCGGGATGCCGGCGCGGTGCGAGAGGACGTGGTCAATCGTGATCCGGCGCTTGCCGGGGCCCGCGAACTCGGGGACGTACTCCCCCACGCGGTCGCCGACGTGCAGCAGGCCCCGCTCGTCGAGCAGATGGATCACCGTGGCCGTGACCGCCTTCGACGCGCTGAAGATGCAGAAGGGCGTCTCGGGCGTGGCCAGCTCGGCGTCCGCCTGCAGCCCCGCGGGTCCCGGGCCGACGCCGCGCGCCCAGCCGATCGTGCGGTCGAGGACGACGGCGCCCTCGCGCCGGACCGTCAGCCCGATCGCGGGGTGCACCCCGTGGCGGTAGAGCCGCTCCGTCGCTGCCCAGATGCGCTCGACGCCCTCCGCGGTCATCCCGCCCTCGGCCGCGGGGACCTCGTGGGGAGCGCGCGTGGTCAGGGGCTCGAGGTCCCTCGGGACGCGTATGCGCCGGAGCGGGTCCGGCAGCGCCGGTGGGCGCGGCAGGCGGACGGCCGGGAGCTTGGGACGCAGCAGCACCCGGCCAGCCTACGGGTCCGAAGGTTCGGGGTGGACGGCGTGCGCGGGCGCGGCCCGTCGCCCGCCGTGGCCGGGCTCAGATCGTGCGGCGGCCGGCGAACGCGCGGCCGAGCGTGACCTCGTCGGCGTGCTCCAGGTCCGCGCCGACGGGCAGGCCGGACGCGAGCCGCGAGACCGTCACGTGCGGGGCGACCTCGCGCAGCTCCGCGCCGATGTGCAGTGCGGTGGCCTCGCCCGAGGTCGTGGGGTTCGTGGCCACCACGACCTCCTGCACGGGGCTGCGATGGCGCTGGCCGTCGCCGGTCGGGCCGAAGTCGGAGTCGTCGCCGCCGGCGCTCGCTGGGCCGTCGGCCTGCGCGGTCGGCCACGCGTCGTCGCCGCCGAAGTCCGACGTCGGCACGAGCGGCCCCGTCGGCGGGGCGCCCGGCTCGCCCAGGTCGGGGTCGCCCTGGGTCACCCGGCGATAGAGCTCCGCGAGGTGCAGGTCGCGCGGGCCGACGCCGTCGACGGGCGAGAGCGAGCCGCCGAGCACGTGGTAGCGCCCCCGGTACTCGTGGGTGCGCTCGATCGGCAGGATGTCGGCCGGCCCCTCGACGACGCAGAGCAGCGTCGGGTCGCGGCGCGCGTCCTGGCAGATGACGCAGCGGTCGCCCTCCGCGAGGTTGAAGCAGATCCGGCACTCGCCGATCTTCTCCTTGACCTCCACGAGCGCAGCCGCAAGCGCGCGCGCCTCGTCGTCCGGACGGGAGAGCACGTAGTACGTCAGCCGCTGCGCGGTGCGGGGGCCGACGCCCGGCAGCCGCGCGAACGCGGCCGCGAGCCGTTCGATGGGCGCCGGCTGCAAGGGGCTAGACCCCGAGGCCGCCGAGGCCCAGGGCGCCGAGGTCCATGCCGCCGGTCAGGCCGCCGAGGCGCTTCTCCGCCAGCTCCTGCGCCTCGCGGATCGCCTGGTTGACGGCCGCCGTGACGGTGTCCTGCAGGAGCTCCGCGTCCTCCGGGTCGATCGCGTCGGGGTCGATCGTGATGCCCTTGACCTCGAGGCCGCCCGTGATCTTCACGGTGACCATGCCGCCGCCGGCGGTGACGTCGAGCTCCTCGGTCTTCAGGGCCTCCTGCGCGGCGGCCATGTCCGCCTGCATCTTCTGGACCTGCTTCATCATCTGCTGCATGTTCGGCTGACGCATCAGGATTCTCCGTTGGTGCTGGTGGGTGCGGGTTCGGACGGCTCTCCGGCCTCGACGCCGGGGGACGCGACGCCGGACGCGCCGTCGCCGACCTCCTCGGCCTCGAACTCGGCCAGGACGCGGCGGACGACCTCGTCCTCGGGCAGGACCGGCTCCTCGGGCGCGGCCATCCCGGCGCGCTCCTCGGCACGGACGACGTAGCGGACGCCGAGCAACTCCTCGAGCGCCGCGGCGATCGCGTCCTTGGAGTCCTCACGGTTGAGGAGGCGCGCGGCCGACGCCTTGCCGGCCGGCAGGCCGAGGACGAGGTCGATTCCCGAGACGCTCACGGTCTGCGCCTGGCCGAGCGCGGCCCGGACGGCATTGCCCGGCATCTGGTCGGCGATGGTGGGCAGCAGCTCGTCCACGTCGGTCGGACCGATGCCGACGGGGGTCGCGGCGGGCGGGGGCGCGGGGGCCTGCGGGGCGGCCGCGGGCGGCTGGGGCTCTTGTGGCGTCGGGGCGGCCGCGGGCGGTTGCGGCACCGGCGCCGGCGGGGCGGGCGACGAGAAGTCGGGGGACGCCTGGGCGGACCGCGCGGGATCCGAGGCGGAATCCCGTCCGCCCGCCTCCGAGGACGCCGAACCGCGGTCGTGCGTGGCGGGGGCGGTGGGGGCCTCGGACTGCGGACCCTGAACGGGGGCGGCCGCTCCCGGAGCCCCGTCCCGGGCCTCACCGGCCGGCACGTGCACCTCGTGGTCGGTGGGCCCGGGGACCGGAGCCCGGTCGTGGGCCGGCGCCTCGGGACGGGCCGGGACCGGGTCGGAGGCGCGGTTTTCGGCCGAACCCGGGTCCTGGGCGGAAGCCTGGTCCTGGTCGGCAGCGTGGTCGGGGGCGGAGGCCGGGCCCTGAGCGGCAGCCTGGTCGGGGGCAGAAGCCGGGCCCTGAGCGTCGAGACCGACCTTTGCCCGCTCAGAGCGGGCAAAGGTCGGCTTCACCGTCTCGGACGCCCCGGCACCCTGGTCGTGCGACGGCGCGGAGGCCGCTCGAGGCGCGGGCGCCGCGGGCGTCGCGGCTGCCTCGGGGGCGGGCGCGGCCGCCGGAGCCGCGTGGGCCGGAGCCGGCGCGGTCGACGTTCCGGTAGCCGCCGCGGCCGGCGCCCCGCCCGCCAGCGCCTGCTCGAGCCGCGCGATCCGGGCCGCCAGGGCCTTGGCCTGCGGGTCGATCTGCGGCAGGGCGGCGCGGACGAGGAGGAGCTCGAGCTGGGTGCGGTCGTCGGCGCCGTCGCTCACGGCCGCCAGGGCCACGGCGACGAGGTCGATGACGCGGATGATCGCCGCGCCCGTGAGGGTGCGGGCCTGCTCGACCGTGCGCCCATCGCGGTCGGGGCTGATGCGCAGCTCGGCGGGGAGGTCGCCCGTCATCAGGACGAGCAGCAGGGCCCGGGCGTGGGCCTCGAGGTCCTTGATGACCTGCTTGAGGTCCCGACCCTGGGCGGCCAGGTCGGAGGCGACGCCGAGCGCGGCGGCGGCGTCCCCGGCCCCGACGGCGTCCATCGCGCGGAACAGCAGCTCGGCGTCGGCCACGCCCAGGACGTTGAGGACGTCCTCGTTGGCGATGTGGTCGCCCGCGTAGGTGACGAGCTGCTCGAGGGTGCCGAGCGCGTCGCGGAACGAGCCGGTCGCGTGGCGGGCGATGAGGTTGACGGCCTCGGGGCCGACGGTGATCGACTCCTGGTCCGCGACGCGGCCGAGCACGCGGGCGAGCTGGTCCGGCGTCGGGCGGTGGAAGTCGAAGCGGTGGCAGCGGTCGACGACGGTCGGGAGGACCTTGTTGGCCTCCGTCGTCGCGAGCACGAAGATCGTCCGCGGCGGCGGCTCCTCGAGGGTCTTGAGGAACGCGTTCCAGGCCTGGGACGAGAGCATGTGCGCCTCGTCGAGGATGTAGACCTTGTGCCGGCCGCCGACCGGGGCGAAGGCGACTGAGTCGCGCAGGTCGCGGATGTCGTCGACGGAGTTGTTCGACGCGGCGTCCATCTCGACGACGTCGATCGACGTCGCTTCGGCGATGGAACGGCAGGACTCGCAGCGGCCGCACGGCTGCGTCGTGGGGCCGACGTGGCGCTCGGACGCCGCGGCGTTCGGATCGCCCTGGCAGTTCAGGCACGCGGCGAGGATCTTCGCCATCGACGTCTTGCCCGTCCCGCGCGAGCCCACGAAGAGGTACGCGTGATGGACCTTGTCCTGGTCGATCGCGTTGCGGAGCGTGCGGACGACGTGCTCCTGGCCGACGACGTCGTCGAAGGAGCGGGGTCGGTGGCGACGGTAGAGCGAGGGGGCGGACACCACCTCCGAGTCTACGGACGGACCGCCCGGCTCGGCGGCTGCGCGGCGCAGGGTCGGCGCGGCCCGCGGCGGCGACCGGTCTCGGCCGAGCCGGGGCTCAGGCCCCGAGCTCGGAGCGCAACCCGGCGAGCTCGTCGCGCACGGCCGCCAGCTCCTCGCGGAGCGCCTCGACGTCGCCCTCGAGCTGGCCGACGCGGCCGGCCAGCGCCTGGGCGTCGAGCCCGTTCGGCGCCGCGCCGTCCACCGCACCGGCGGGCACGGTCGTCGCCCGATCGATGTCGGTGGTGCCCGTCGTGGCGGCCTGCGGGGTCTGGAGCTCCTCGCCGCCCAGGATCTGCTGGACGCGCCCCTCCTTCTGGCCCGGGCGGCGCTCGAGCCGGACGGCGAGCTGCCGGGTGACGAGCCGGTCGATGACGGTCTCGACGGCGTCGCCGCTCTCGAACCGGTGCAGGCGCTCCGTGCGGGCCCGCAGCTCGGCCGGCGTCTGCGGGCCGCGCAGCAGCAGGACGGCGAGGACGGCTTGCTCCTCCGGCGAGAGCCCCAGCGTGTCGTTGAGCAGGTGGCGGTACTTCGCCGCGCGCGTGCCGCCGGCGGAGCGCGTGAACCGGCGCCGCGCCAGCTCCTCGAGCGCGGCGCGGATCTGGGCCTCGTCGTACGCGACGACGGGGTCGCGGTTCGTCGTCTGGTTGCACGCCGCGCGCAGGGCGTTCAGCGTCAGCGGGTAGGCGTCCGGGGTGGTGCGCTGCTTCTCGAGCAGGGCACCGAGGACGCGGAGCTGCACGGCGTCGGGCTTCACGGCGCGGAGGCTAGCGATACCGTCGCCCGCGCATGGACGGCTCACGGCGCACGGCCGACTCTCCACGGCCCACGGCCGACCGCCCGTGGCCCAGCGCCGCCTCCGTCGCCGCCCACCTGGTGGCCTCGTGCGTGATCGGGCTGGTCCTCTGGCTCGCCTCGGGCCGCACCTCGTTCGTCAACTACGACAGCGCGTGGTCCTTGAACTGGGCACGCGAGGTCGTGGCCGGCGGCGACCGCCCGGACCTGACGCGCCTCTTCTCCCCCACCCCGCACCCGCTGAGCGACCTCTTCTCGGCCCTGCTCGTGCCGCTGAGCGACGCCGGCGGCACGGGTGCCGGCGCGGTCGGCCGCGGGGCGGAGTCCGCCGTCGTGGTCTTCGCGCTGTTCTGGCTCGGCGCGCTCGGCGTCGTGACGTTCCGCCTCGGCGCCGCCTGGTTCGGCACCGCGGCGGGCGTCGTCGCCGCGATCCTCGTCCTCACGCGCGAGCCCGTCCTCTCCTACGGCCTGCGCTCCTACCTCGACCTGCCCTACGCCGTCTTCCTGCTGCTGGCGCTGCTCGCCGAGACCCGCCGCCCCCGCAACGGCTGGCGCACGATGGCGTGGATCACGCTCGCCGGCCTGCTGCGGCCCGAGGCGTGGCTGCTGGCCGCCGCGTACGTGGGGTACCTCGTGGTGGCGCAGGCGACCGGCCGGGGGGCGGCCGCCACCGCTCCGCGCCCAGCCCGGCGTCTCTCGCTCGCACGCGTGGGGTGGCGCGGCCTCGTGCCGCTGGTCGCCCTGTCCCTCGTGGCCCCCGTCGGCTGGCTGCTCGAGGGCCTGGTCCTGGCGGGCGACCCGCTCCAGGCGCTGACCGGCACGCAGCAGAACGCCGCCGACCTCGACCGCGTGACCGGCGTCGGATCGGCCGTGACCGTCATGCCGCGCCGGCTGGGCGAGATCGTCCGCGAGCCGGTGCTGCTCGCCGCCGTCGGCGGGGCCGTGCTCTCGCTCTGGCTGCTGCGCCGCCGGGCGCTCCTCGGCGTCGGGGCCGGGATCGCCGCCGCCGTCGCGTTCTTCGTGCTCGCCGCCGCGGGGCTGCCCCTGCTCACGCGGTACCTCGTCTTCCCCGCCACGTTGCTCATCGTCTTCGCCGCCGCGGGCCTCCTGGGCTGGCGGCTGCTGCCCGCGGGCGACCGCCGCCGCCGACCGTGGCAGGCCTTCGCCGCCCTCGCCCTTGTGGCCTTCGTGGTCTTCACGCCGAGTCAGGTCGACCGCCTCGACCGCCTGCAGAACGCCCTGGCGCTGCAGGAACGGGTGATCGACGACCTGCGCACGGTGACGGGCGACGTGGTGCGGCCCGCGCTGGCCGATGCGTGCGGCCGGCGCCGCATCACGGAGTTCGCGGACGTCGACGGTCCCGGCGGGCCCGGATCCGCGAACGCCGCCGCCGCGACCTACGCCAGGCAGCGCCCCGACGTCGCCCTGCCGAACCACCGCGCGGTGCCCCAGGTGCTGCTGTGGCTGGGCCGCGAGCGTGGGACGACCGGGGCCGAGCCGACCGTGAACGCCCTGGAGCCCGGCGCCCGTCCGCAGGTGACCCTCATCCCCTCCTCCGAGCGGGTCGCGCGCGGATTCATCCTCGACCGCGCCGACCGCGGGGCGGGCCTGCCCCGTCCGCCGGCGGGCGCGGTGCGCGCCGGCACCCTGGGCACCTGGACGGTCTACGGCGACGACGCGGGCTGCGCCGCGGCGCTGCGGGACCGGCTGGCTACGGCGGTGCGGTAGACCCTGCCGCCCCGGTCAGGGCGACCCAGCCGGAGGGACAGGCGCCGGCGCGTCCGGAGGTGGCGGACGCCGACGGCGGACGGGCACCCGGAGGGCCGAGACACCCCGCCCCACTTCGCGCGGGACGGTCGTATGGCCAGCTAGGCCGTACACCGGCGGTCCCGGCGGCCGGCGGATGGCGCCTAGGGTCAACACCCCGATTCCGGCTGCCCGTCCGGGGAATCTCCGGGGCCCGGATTTCGCCACGGGGACAGGAGCGGACGGCGCCCCGGCTCCTAGGTTGATCCGTGCACTCCGGTGCCCGCGGAGTCCACGCTCCGCAGGCACCTCCCTCCTGCCACGAGGTCCTCTCCATGCGAGATTCATCCGCGACCGCGGACGCGGTCGACGTCGTCCTGCACGACGCTCCCGACGCCCCGGCCACCGTCGAGCGCTCAGGCCTCAGCCGGCGCTCGTTCGTCGGGAAGGGCGCGCTGATCGGGGTCGCCGGCGCCGTCCTGGCCACGAGCGGGACCGTCGCCGCGACGGCCGGCGCGGCCGAGGCGCCGTCCGGCCTGCCGAGCGTCGCCGCGGTCAAGGTCCGCCTGGAGAAGGTGCGCGTCGTCGACCTCGAGATCCTCGAGCTCGCGGCGCTGCTGCAGGCCGGCGAGCTGACGTCGGTCGAGCTGACCCAGCAGTACCTCGACCGCATCGACGCGTTCAACGGCCCGTTCGAGACCTACGGGGAGAACGGCGGCCTCGGCGCGTTCGTCCGCGTGGACCGCGCCGACGCGCTCGCCGGCGCCAAGGCCGCCGACGAGCGGTTGAAGGCGGCCCGCAACGGCGGCCCGGCCGCCCCGTTCCTCTGCGGCATCCCGATCGGCGTGAAGGACTCCATCGGGCTGAAGGGCCGCCCCGCCCAGAACGGCACCACGGCGTTCCTCGGCAACGTCGGCAACGAGGACCCGCCGGCGATGGCACGGCTGCGCGCCCAGGGCGTGGTGTTCCTCGGCCACACCGTCTGCTCGTCCTTCTCGAGCTCGATCGCCGGCAACTTCGCCGGCAACGCGTGGGACAAGCGCTACGTGCCCGGCGGGTCCAGCCAGGGCTCCGGCGTCGCGCCGGTGGCCCGCCTGGCGGCCGCCGCGATCGGCGAGGAGACCGGCGGCTCGATCATCATGCCGACCGCCGCGAACGGGGCCTCGGGCATCAAGCCCGCGCTCGGCACGGCGTCCGTCGCCGGCGTGATGCCGCTGAGCCCCGGCGTCGACGTCATCGGCCCGATCGCGAAGTCCATCCAGGACTCCGCCGTGGTCCTGAACGCGATGATGGGCCCGGACCCGGACGGCGATCCGCAGACGCTCTCCCTGCCCGTCCCCGAGGCGCTGCCGCTCGCGCCGCGGGGTGGCTCGAAGCCGCTGGCCGGGCTCGTCATCGGGGTCCCGCAGACGGATTGGATGACCACCTCGACCACGGCCTCGCCGCAGACGCAGTACTCCCCGGAGAACCTCGCCGTCTTCAACCGCGTGCGCGCGGAGCTCGAGGCGATGGGCGCGACGGTCAAGGACTTCCGCGGGCTCGACATGCGCCAGCCGACGGAGAACCCGTACAACCCGTCCACCGGTGCGACGGTGCTCGAGACCGTCGACGGCTCGAACATCACCCCGTCGACTGCGGTCGTCAGCTCGAACCGCTCCGACAGCCGCTACGTCGAGGCGATCGCCGACTTCGCCAAGTCGGTGCCCTACGAGCAGGCGACGCGGCTGTTGAGCAACTACGGGCGGACGAGCAGCGGCACGAACTCGTTCGCGAACGCGGCGGCGTTCAACGGCGGCATCAGCAGCCGTGCCCGCCGCGAGGGCGAGCGTCGCCGCCGCCAGCTCGCCGCGAACTACCAGGCCGCGCTCGACACGGACGGGGTGGACTTCATGCTCGTCATGAACTTCGGGGCGAAGATCACGCTGCGCAACACCTTGCCGGTCTACCGCAGCTTCTTCCAGGGCCCTAACGCGCTGGGGTGGCCGATGCTCTCGTTCCCCGTGGGCTACACCGAGAGCAGCCCGACCATGCCGATCTCGGTCCAGTTCCTCGGGCCGCGCGACAGCACCGCGCAGATCGTCCAGGCCGCGCTCGACTACCAGGCGCGGTTCCCCCGGTGGCACCAGGCCGTCCCGCCGGACCAGCCGCTCTCGTCCAACCCGAGCCGCGGTTCGCGCAAGACCGACGTGGACGAGCGGGTCGACCCCCTCCTCAGCAACGACCCGCTCGTCTACGAAGAGGCCATGCGCGCCGCCGGCCGCTGACCCGAGAGACCCGGAGACGACTCATGAGCATCCTCACCATCGCCTGGACCGCCCCGCACTCGATCGGCCTGCTGCCCGTCGACGCCGGCGAGGTCTTCGAGACCTCGCTCGCCGTGCCGTGGACGCCGAAGCAGAGCACGTACGTGCTGCCCTACGACCCCGACGACCTCAAGCAGCGCGCGAGCGACCCCGACCCCGTCGTCACCAACCCGGTCGACGTGCCGGCGCCCCCGGCCCCGGGTGACGTCGGCGCCGGCGGCGGCGCGGGTGCCGGGGCCGGAGCAGGCGCCGGCCTGCCCGCCCCCGCTCCGGCCCCCGCCCCCGGCGTCGTGCGGCCGGCGACCCCCGCGAAGGTGCGCGCGCCGGGCCGCCTGAACCCGGTGAACTTCCGGGCGCGCGGCATCCGCGTCCGCGTCACGCTGAACGAGTCGGCCCGCGTGACGCTGCACCTCGAGGCGACCATGAGGAAGCGGCTCTCCACGCGGCGCGCGACGACGGCCCGGCGCCGCCTGACCACGCAGCGCACCCTGCCGCTGAAGGCCGGCACGACGACCGTGCGGCTGCAGCCGACCGCCACGGGGCGCCGCGTCATCACCCGCTCGTCGCGGGTGCGCTCGAGCCTCGTGATCACCACGCGCTACCGCGACGGCCGGAAGGTCACCGCACGCCGCACGGTGACCATCGCCCCGGCCGCGAAGGCCTCGAAGACGAAGTAGCGCGGAGCCGGCGGCCTCGCCCGAGGTCCGCCCGCCCCCGCCGCCCTCTCCCGCGGCCGCCGTCCGGCGGCCGCGGCACCCCTTCACGGAGCACCTTCCATGCACGACGCAGACCTCCTCACGTTCACCGACCTCGCCCCGGAGCAGCCCGACACCCCGGAGACGGGCCACTCACGCCGCGCGTTCCTCGGCCGCACCGGCGCCGCCGCCGCTGCGGGCGCGGTCGTCGCCACGACCCTGACGGCCGCCCCCGCGCGGGCCGCGACGAAGACCCCGAGGGCCGCCGCCGTCCGCGCGCAGGCCGCACCGGGCCTGCCCAGCGCCGCCAGCGTCAAGGCGCTGGAGAAGCCGCTCGTCGACCACGAGATCGTCGAGCTCGCGTCGCTCCTGCAGGCCGGCGAGATCACGTCGGTACAGCTGACGCAGGCCTACCTCGACCGGATCGCGGCGTTCAACGGGCCGTTCGAGGTCTACGGCGACAACGGCGGCTACAACACGTTCGTGCGCGTCGACACCGCCGGCGCGCTCGCGCAGGCCGCGGCCGCCGACACGCGGCTCGAGATCGCCCGCCGCGGCGGCGACCCCGCCCCGTACCTCTGCGGCATCCCCATCGGCATCAAGGACTCCGTCGGCGTGGAGGGCCGCACGGCCGGCAACGGCAGCCCGGCCTACGCGAACAACATCGCGGAGGAGGACGCGACCGCCGTCGCCCGCCTGCGCGACCAGGGGGTCGTCTTCCTCGGCCACACGATCTGCTCCGCGTTCTCCGGCGCGATCGCCGGCAACTTCGCGGGCAACGCGTGGAACAAGGACTACATCCCGGGCGGCTCGAGTCAGGGCTCCGGCGCGGCGCCGATCAACCGCCTCGCGGCCGCCGCGATCGGCGAGGAGACCGGCGGATCGATCATCTGGCCCGCCGCGATCAACGGCGCGTCGGCGATCAAGCCCTCCCTCGGGCTCGGGTCGATGGCCGGCGTGATGCCGCTGTCGGCTACCTACGACGTGCTCGGTCCGATCGCCCGCTCGGGCCGCGACGCCTCGCTGCTGATGAACGCGATCATCGGACCCGACCCCTCGGGCGACCCGCAGACGCTGGCGGCCCCGACGCCGTTCCCGGTCCTGCCGATGACGGCACGCGAAGGCGGCAAGCCGCTGAAGGGCCTGACGATCGGCATCCCGCAGACGGACTGGATGTACGGCACGGGCGCCGGCGCGGGCGTCGCCCCGCAGTCCACCTACGACGCGGACCACAAGGCGGCGTTCGACCGCGTGCGCGGCGAGCTCGAGGCGCTCGGCGCGACGGTGAAGGAGTTCCGCGGCTGCGACATCGCGAGCTTCGGCACGCCGGAGAAGGACTACCTCGACGGCGACAACCCGTACTACCAGAACCCCAAGGTCCTGGAGACCGTCGACGGCGCCACCATCACGCCGCAGCTGGCCGTCACGTACGCCAACCGCTGCGAGATCAGCTACATCGAGGCCGTCGCCGCGTTCGCCGCGACGCAGAGCGCCGAGGTGCGGGCGGCCCTCACCACGCAGTACGGGCGGCGTGCCGGCAACCCGCCCGCGCCTCCGGTCGGCCAGCCCTGGCCCGTCCCGGTCACGCTCGAGGCCCAGGCGAACCTCGTCGGCGGGGTGACGAACGCCGCGCGCCGCGAGGGCGAGCGCCGCCGGCGCCTGTTCATCGAGAACTACCAGCGCTCCCTGGACGAGGCGGGCGTCGACTTCATGCTCGTCATGTCGATCGGCGCCGAGGTCGGCAAGCGCGATCCGGCCAACTCCGGCAACGGCCTGCCGCTGCGCCGCAACAACCAGATCGCGAACAACATCTCGTGGCCGATGGTCAACTTCCCCGTCGGCCGGACGTCGAAGGTGGGGCTGCCGATCTGCGTGCAGTTCTGGGGCCCGCGCTTCAGCGAGCCGCGCCTCGTGCAGGCGATGATCGACTACCAGGCCGCGCATCCTGAGCACCACACCGTCTTCCCCGCGGACCCGGTCGCCGCGGCCCCGAAGACGCTGTCGCGCGCGCTGCGCTCCCAGCCGAAGCAGGAGCCGCTGGACCCGTTCCTCGACAACGACCCGGTCGCCACGGAGATCGCCGTGATCGAGGCGCGCGGCTAGCGGGCCGGGGACGAACCCCCCGGCCGGGGGCGCGCCGTCCGTTAGGGTCCCTCGGGATGGCGCACCTCCGGACGACGCACCCGTCCTCCGCCCGCATCCGCGGGCGGTTCGGTGCTGCCGTCGTCCTGTCGATTACCACCTGAGCCTGCGCGTCTGCGCAGGCCCGTCGTCCCCGCGGGGACGGCTGGTGGTGCAGTCGCAGCGCATGCCGCCTGGTCGTCCGGAGCGGGGCACCGAGGAGCCCCAGTGCATCACCACCTCGAGCTCACGCTCGTCCCGACCGACCCGATGGCCCTCGAGCGCGTGCTCGTGCTGTGCCGTGCCCGCCGCTGCCCGATCGTCGCCCTGCGCTTCGACGCGGACGAGGAGGGCGGCCGCGTGCTGCTGACCGTCGACGGCGAGCCGTCCCGGCTGGCGCTCCTCACCCACCGCATCGACGCGCTGATCGGCGTGCGGACTACGGCGCCGGTCGGGTCGGCCGCTCCGGCGGCTCCCACACGCTGAGCACCATCAGCGTCTTCGTCCCCGTCACCTGCCCGGAGCTGCGGAGCTGGTCGACGGCGTGACGCAGGTGCGCCATGTCCCGGACGCGCAGGTGCACCAGCGCGTCCGGGTCGCCGGCCGTCGTGAAGATCCGCAGGACCTCGGGCAGGTCGCGCGCCGCCGCCTCGATCTCGGCCATCCGCGAGTGGCCCATCACGCTCAGCTCGGTGAACGCCTCGAGCGTCCAGCCGAGCTTCTCGTGGTCGATCCGCACGGTGTAGCCCGTGATCACCCCGAGCCGCTCGAGGCGGTCCACCCGCCGCTTCGTGGCGGCCGCCGACAGGCCGACCTCCTCCCCGAGCTGCGCGAGGGTGCGGCGGGAGTTGCGCTGCAGCAGGCCGAGCAGATCGTGGTCGACGGAGTCCAGATCGGGCGGGGCACTCACGGGCCGACGCTACCGGCAGAGCCGCCGGGACGCAACGGATCATCGCCGTCGGCCCGATCGCCGCCGATCCGTTGCGCCAGAGGCACGATTGTCGCCGGGGACCGTTGCGTGCGCGGCGTCACAGGGGTTGACTGATCCTCACGCGCAGGTGACGGGTGCCCCGCCCGGCCGCCGAGGCGCGCGACGACGACCAAGGACCCCGAGCATGGCCACCCTCACCCGCGCCGAGTCGCCCACCCCCGCCGCAGGCCCCCGTCCGAAGGCCGGCGCCCCCGACGCCGCGGCCCCGGACGCGGAGGCCGCCGCGTCGGACCCCGCCCTCACGCCCGACGACCGGCTCGCGCTGTACCGCTTCCTCGTCCAGATGCGCGCGATCGAGGAGCGCGGGGTCGCGCTCTACAAGCAGGGCAAGGTCCCCGGTTCGTTCTACGACGGCCGCGGCCAGGAGGCGATCTCCGTGGGCGCCACCTTCGCGCTGGGGCCCGACGACGTCGTCTGCTCGCCGCTGATCCGCGACCTCGGCGCGCACCTCGTGCGCGGCACCGACGTCACGGAGATCCTGCGCCATTACATGGGCCGGCAGAACGCGCTCAGCCACGGCCGCGAGGGCAACGTCCACTTCGGCGACCGCGCGCGCGGCGTCGTCGGGATGGTCTCGATGCTGCCCGACATGATGGTCGTCGCCGTCGGGCTGGCGATGGCGTTCCGCATGCGCGGCGAGCGGCGTGTCGCCCTGAGCTTCTTCGGCGACGGCGCCACCTCGCGCGGCGACTGGCACGAGGCGATGAACTGGGCGGGCGTCCGCAAGGAGCCCGTGGTCTTCGTCTGCGAGAACAACGGCCTGGCGTACTCCACCCCGTCGGACCGGCAGTTCGTGGTCGGCCCCGCAGAGCGAGCCGCGGGCTACGGCGTCGCGTCGACCACGGTCGACGGCAACGACGTCGAAGCGGTCCACGCGGCCGTGCACGCCGCGCGGCTGCGGGCGCTCGCCGGCGACGGCCCCACGCTCGTCGAGGCGCGGACGATGCGGATGCACGGCCACGGCGCCCACGACGACCAGCGCTACGTCGACCCGGAGCTGCTCGCGAGCTGGACGCCGAAGGACCCGCTCACGCGCTACGACGCCCGGCTGACGGAGCAGGGCGTCGACACCGCGGCGGTGCGCGAGCGCGTCGCCGCCGAGCTCGAGCAGGCCGTGACGGTCGCGCTGACCGCCCCGCTGCCCGACCCGGCCGTGGCGACCTCCGACGTCTTCTGCGCCGGCGAGCCCGCGACCCTCGGCCGGGGCGACGCCCCGTGGAGCTTCCACTCCCCGGAGGCCGCGGCATGAGCACCATGACCTACCTGCAGGCCATCACGGACGGCCTGCGCACGGAGATGCGCCAGGACGAGCGGGTCTTCGTGCTCGGCGAGGACGTCGGCGCGTTCGGCGGGGCGTTCAAGGCCACCGCCGGCCTGTACGACGAGTTCGGCGCCGACCGCGTGCAGGACACCCCGATCGCGGAGTCGGCGATCATCGGCGCGTCCGTCGGGGCGGCGCTGGCGGGGCTGCGGCCGGTGGCCGAGATGCAGTTCTCCGACTTCGTGGCCTGCGGGTTCGACCAGCTCGTCAACGTCGCGGGCAAGATGCACTACCGCACGGGCCTGGCCGTGCCGATGGTGCTGCGCCTGCCGACGGGCGGCGGCTTCGCGGGCGGCCCGTTCCACTCGCAGAACCCCGAGGCGTGGTTCATGCACGCCCCGGGCCTGAAGGTCGTGGCGCCGAGCACCCCGGCCGACGCGAAGGGCCTGCTGATGAGCGCCCTGCGCGACCCCAACCCGGTCTGCTTCCTCGAGCACAAGAACCTCTACCGGCGCCAGAAGGGCGAGGTCCCCGAGGGCACGCACCTCGAGCCCTTCGAGGCCCGCGTCGTCCGCGCCGGCGAGGAGCTGACGATCGTCGCCTACGGCGCGATGGTGCACGCGGCGCTGGCCGCCGCCGACACGTTCGAGCCCGGCCGCGTCGAGGTCCTCGACCTGCGCTCGCTCGTGCCCCTGGACGAGGAGGCGATCCTCGCCTCCGTCCGCCGCACGAGCAAGGTCCTGATCGTCGACGAGGCCAACGAGACGTGTGCCGCGGGCGCCCAGGTCGCCGCGCTCGTCGCCGACCGCGCGTTCTCCGACCTCGACGGCCCCGTCCGCCGGATCGCCACGCCCGACGTGCCGATCCCGTTCAGCCCGACGCTCGAGGCGTCCGTGCTGCCCACCCCCGACCGCATCGCGGAGGCCGCTCGTGAGCTCCTCGCCTACTGAGACCGCCGTCGGCCTGGTCGACGTCCTCATGCCCGCCATGGGCACCTCCGTCGTGGAGGGCACGATCGTCGAGTGGCACGTCGGCCCGGGCGACCCGATCGCCGCCGACGCCCCGATCTGCGAGATCTCGACGGACAAGGTCGACAGCGAGTGCCCCTCCCCCGCGACCGGCACGGTCGCCGAGGTGCTCGTCGCCACGGGCGAGACCGTCGCGGTCGGCACCGTGCTGGCGCGGATCGACACGGGCGGCGGCGCGGCGCCGAACGGCGATGCGGCCTCGGACGGCGGCGCGGCGACCGATGGCGCGCCGGAGGGTGACGTCACGCCCGTAGCGGACGCAGCCAGCGGCGGCACCCCTTCCACCGCGCCCGCCGGCGCGGCCACGGGCAGCAACGCCTCCCGGCCCTCGCGGCGGGAGCAGCTCCGCGGCTCCTCCCCCGTGGCGGCCCGGATCGCCGACGAGCACGGCCTCGACGTCACCCGCCTGGAGGGCTCCGGCCGCCACGGCCGCGTGACGAAGCGCGACGTCCTCGACGCCGTGGCGCAGGGCACCGGCGCGGCGGCGCCGGCACCCGCCGCGGACGCGCACGGTGGCGCGGGCGACGACGCCCCGATGCACATCGAGTCGCCCTACCGGGCCGACCCGACGTTGCTCGTGGCGGGCGCTCAAGCCGTCCCGGCGGGCGGCGCGACCGACGTCGTCCCCCCGACGACGCCCGCGACCCCCGCGGTCCCGCCGGCGCCGTCGCCCGTCGCCCGAGCGTCGTCGGCCGCGACGGCCCCGTCGGCGTCCCCGGCCCCGGCGCCGGCCGTCCCGGACGACCTGGGCGGCGTCGTCACCCCGATGTCGCGGATGCGCACGAGCATCGGCACCGCGATGCGCCGCGCCCTGGACACCGCCGCGCACTGCACGACGGTCGTGGAGTGCGACATGAGCCGCATCGAGCGCCAGCGCCGGGAGCTCGGCGTCACCGCGCTGCCGCTCCTGGCCCGCCACGCGATCGACGCGCTGCGCGAGTTCCCGGCCCTGAACGCCACGTTCGACGGCGAGACCCTGCGGCGGTACGAGCGCGTGCACCTGGGCATCGCGGTCTCGCTCGGCGAGGAGGGTCTGATCGTCCCCGTGCTCCACGACGCGCAGGACCTGAGCGCGGAGGGCATCGCGCGGCGCATCAAGGACGTCGCGGTGCGCGCCCGGGAGCGGCGGCTCGCCCCGGACGAAGTCCGCGGCGGCACCTTCACGATCACGAACCCCGGGGCCTCGGGCGCGCTCATCGCCACGCCGGTGATCAACGTGCCGCAGGTGGCGATCCTCGACCTGGAGGCGATCGTCCGCCGGCCCGTCGTCGTGACGGACGCCGACGGCCGGGAGAGCATCGCGATCCGCCCGATGGTCAACCTCTGCATGAGCTGGGACCACCGGGTGCTCGACGGCGTCTACGCCGCCCGGTTCCTCACCGCCCTGCGCCGGCGGATCGAGGGCGGCGCCGCGGCCTGAGGCGGCGGCCGGAGGCCGCGCCCGCCGGTCCTGCTGCCCGGAGGACCGACCGGGGCGCGGCCGCCCCGGCCCCCGGCCTTCAGACCGCGACGGGTCGGGGCAGCGCGTCGGCGACCGCGTCGGCTGCCTGCGCGGTCGTTGCGGTGCCTCCGAGGTCGCGGGTGCGGGCCGCGCCGTCGCGGACCGCCTCGCCGACCGCGCGCTCCAGGGCGGTGGCCCCCTGCGGGCAGCCGTTCTCGCGCAGCAGCATCGCGCCGGAGAGGACGGCGGCCAGGGGGTTGGCGATGCCCTGCCCCGCGATGTCGGGCGCCGAGCCGTGCACGGGCTCGAAGAAGCCCGGACCGTCCTGCCCCGGGGCGACGTTCGCGCTCGGCGCCATCCCGAGTCCGCCAGCGAACGGGGCGCCGAGGTCCGAGAGGATGTCGCCGAAGAGGTTGGAGCAGAGCACCACGCCCATCGACTCCGGGCGGGCGACCATCCGTGTCGCGAGCGCGTCGACGTAGAGCTTCTCCAGTGCGACGTCGGGGAACTCGGCCGCGCCGAGGCCGAAGACGACCTCGTCCCACAGGCCGTAGCCGTGCCGGGCGACGTTGCTCTTCGTCGCCAGGGTGAGCGTCTGCCCGCGCTCGCGCGCCTGGGCGAACCCGACGCGGGCGATCCGCTCGATCGCGCGGCGGGAGTGGACGGCGACCTCCGTGGCGACCTCGTCCGGGGTGCCCTGGTGGACCCGCCCGCCGATCCCGGAGTACTCGCCCTCCGTGTTCTCGCGGACGACGAGGAAGTCGACCTTCGCGCCGTCGCGGGCCGGGGTCTCGATGCCCTCCCAGCCCACCACGGGCCGCAGGTTCGCGTAGAGCTGCAGGCCCTTGCGCAGCGGCAGGACGAGCGTCCAGACGGACACGTCGGGGTCGACCTTGGGGTGGCCGACGGCGCCGAAGAGCACGGCGTCGTGGGCGCGGACGACGTCGAGCGCGTCGTCCGGCATCGCGGTGCCCGTGCGCAGCAGGCGGTCGCCGCCCCAGTCGAGGTCGGTGACCTCGAGCCCCGCGCCGTCCAAGCGCGCGGCCGCGGCGATCACGGGCAGCGCGGCGTCGACGACCTCGGGGCCGATGCCGTCGCCGCGCACGGCGGCGACCCGCACGGTGCGGCCGTTCTGCGGCGTGCTCACAGCGCCACGCACACGTTCTTGACCTGGGTGTAGGCGAACATCGCGTCCATGCCCTTTCCGCGCCCGTAGCCGGAGCGCTTCATCCCGCCGAACGGGATCTCGACGCCGCCGGCGACGCCATAGGAGTTGACGAAGACCTGCCCGACGTCGATCGCCGCGGCGACCCGGTGGGCGCGCGAGAGGTCGCGGGTCCAGACGCCCGCGACGAGGCCGTAGGGCGAGTCGTTGGCGAGCTCGATGGCCTCGGCGTCCGTCGTGAACGGCGTCGTGGCGAGCACCGGCCCGAAGACCTCCTCGCGGAACAGCTCCATCCCGGGCGTGACGCCGGTGACGAGCGTGGCCTGCAGGTACCAGTCGTCCTCGTGGCCCGCGGGGCGCTCGCCACCGCGGGCGACGGTCGCACCCTCGCGGCGGGCCGTGTCGAGCATGCCGAGCGCGCGGTCGAGCTGGGTCTGCGCGACGACGGGGCCCAGGTCGGGGTCGTCCTTGCCCGGCCCGATCCGCAGGGCGTCGAGCGCGTCGCCGACCCGCGCGACGACCTCGTCGTGGATGTCGGCGTGGACGAGCAGGCGACTGCCGGCCGAGCAGCTCTGCCCGGCGTTCTGGATCAGCGCCTTGACGACGGCCGGGACCACGCGGTCGAGGTCGGCGTCGGCGAAGACGACGTTCGGCGACTTGCCGCCGAGCTCGAGCTCCACGGGCACGAGCCGCTCGGCGCACGCGTGCGCGACGGCGGTCCCCGTGGCGGCGGAGCCCACGAACGTCACGTGCGCGACGTCGGGGTGGTCCACGAGCGCGGCGCCGACGGCGCCGTGTCCGGTGGCGATGCCGACCATCCCCTCCGGGATCCCGGCCTCGACCGCGAGCTGCGCCCAGCGGATCGGAGTCTGCGAGGCCAGCTCGGACGGCTTGACGACCACGGCGTTGCCGCCGGCCAGGGCCGGCGCGGCGACGCGGGTGATCATCTGCAGCGGGTAGTTCCAGGGGATGATCTGCGCGCAGACGCCCCACGGCACCCGCAGGGTGTAGTCCACGACGTCGGGGCCGAGCGGGATCGAGCGGCCCTCGAGCTTGTCGCAGGCACCCGCGTAGAACTCGAGGTAGCGGACGGTGACGGCCACGTCGGCCACGGCCTGGGCCATGGGCTTGCCCGTGTCGCGGCACTCGAGCTCGGCCAGCTCGGCGCCGTCACGCTCGATCAGCCGGGCCAGGCGGGAGAGCGCGGCGGCGCGGTTGACGGGGAACCGCCACTCGTGCGAGGTGCGCTGCGCGTCGCGGGCGGAGCGGACGACCTCGTCGACCTGCGCCGGCGTCATCTCGACGACCTCGGCGAACGGCTGACGGGTCGCGGGGTCCACGGCGGGGAACGTCGGGGCGGCGGTGCTCACAGGTCCCGCCCGCCATCGACGTTGAGCGCGATGCCGGTGACGTAGCGGGCGTCGTCCGACGCGAGGTAGGCCACCGCGGCGGCGACGTCCTCCGCGTCGATCGCGCTGCCCAGCGGGATCGTGGCGGCCATCTTGTCCAGCAGCTCGTCCTCCGCGGCGAGCTTGAACTCGTGGAGCATCGGCGTCTTCACCGCCACGGGGTTGATCGCGTTGACGCGGATCCTGTCCGCGGCGAGCTCGAGCGCCAGCGCGCGGGTCAGGCCGAGAACGCCGCTCTTCGCGGCGGCGTAGGCGGAGAGGCCCGGCCGCGGGTGCACGGCGGACGTCGACGCGGTCACGACGATCGACCCGCCGCCGCGCTCGCGCATCGCCGGGGCGACGGCCTGCGCGCCGACGAAGAAGGCGGTCAGGTTGACCGCGATGAGGGCGTCCCACTCCCCCCGGCCGACGTCGGCCAGCGGCTTGGCGGCCTGTGCCATCCCCGCGTTGTTGTGGAAGACGTCGACGCCGCCGAAGCGGGCGACGGTCTCCGCGACGAGCCGGGCCATGGCGTCGGGGTCGGTGACGTCGGCCTGGACGGCGAGGGCGTGGGCGCCGATCGCCTCGGCGGTCTGCAGGGCGGCGGCCTCGTCGCGGTCGGAGGCCACGACGGACGCGCCCTCGTCGGCCAGCCGCGCGGCGGTCGCGCGCCCGATGCCCGAGCCGGCGCCCGTCACGATCGCGATGCGGCCCTCGAGCCGGCGGCCGCTCGCGTGGGGCACGGGGCGCGCCCCGGCCTGCGGGGCGGCGGTGGAGGGGGTGTCAGTGGGCACGGGGAGGCACCTCGGGGGAAGGCGGGGACAGGAAGGGGATGGTCAGGCGCGGGCCGGGCGCGCCGGGGACGGCGACGCCGCCGTGGGCCGACGGGGTGCCGCTCATGGGGTGGACGGCACCCGCTCCGCCTGTTGCTCGCGGGTCCGGAGGAGGCCGTCGATGGTGACCCGGATGTGCTGCCGGGCCTGCTCCTCGGCCTGCGCTCCGTCGCCCTTGGCGATGGCGGCGACGATCAGCTCGTGCTCGGCGACGGCGCTGCGGGCGCGGTCCTCGGCGATCAGCCGCTTCGGCACGAACACCTGGGAGGTCAGCGGCACCAGGGGGAGCTGCCCGGTGACGAAGTCGTTGTCGGCCAGGTCGACGATGCGGGCGTGGAAGGCGACGTTGGCCTGCGTGTAGCCGCCGACGTCGAAGGACCCGGAGGCGTCCGTGAACGTGTGCTGGCGCTCGAGCATCTCCTCGAGCTCGGCGACGTCGGCGCGGGTGGCGCGCAGCGCGGCGAGGCGGGCGGCGAGCCCGTCGAGGACCTCACGGACCGCGTAGGCGTCCAGCAGCGTCTCGTGGTCGATGGCGACGACGCGGACGCCGCGGCCGGGCTCGGCGGTCAAGAGGCCCTCGCGCTCGAGCACCCGCAGCGCCTCGCGCAGCGGGGTGCGGGAGACCTGCAGGTCGGCGGCGAGCTGCTCTTGGCGCAGCGCGGCACCCGGCTCGTACGCGCCGGCGTAGATGCGCTCGCGCAGCACCTGGGCCACCTCGTCGACGAGCCGGATCCGGCCACGCCAGCTGATGCTGTCCGAGTCGCCCATGGGGGCTAGTGGTCCCCCGCGAGGAACCGGCGCGCGGCGTCGGCGTAGACCCGGGCGTAGCGGTCGAGGTCGTCCACGTCGACGTACTCGTCGGCCTGGTGGGCGATCCACTTGTCGCCCGGGCCGTAGACGACGACGGGCACGCCGGCGTCGCGCTGCAGGATCGTGCCGTCGGTGGCGCCGGGGACGCCGCCGTAGGCGGGCACGACGCCCGTCTCGGCCTCGTGGGCGGCGACGACCGCCTGCACGACGGGGTGGTCCTCGGCGATCTCGACGGCGGGGCGGTCGTCGATGACGGAGGCGGTGACGGAGACGCCGAGGGGGTGGGCGCCCTCGCGGGCCAGCGCCTCGACCTCGGCGACGAGCCGCGCGTGGTCGACCCCGGTGACCGTCCGCACGTCGATCCGCACCGAGGCGTCGGCGGGGATGACGTTGACCTGGTCCAGGCTGCCCGCCAGGGAGACCGTCGGCGTCACGTGGACCACGCCGAGGTGCTCGTGCTCGGGGTAGGTCTCGCGCAGCCCCTCCTCGTAGGCCTCGAGGGCGGCGACGAGCCGGGCGGCGGCGACGATCGGGTTGCGGCCCTGGTGCGGCATCGCGCCGTGCGCCATCCGGCCGCGGAACTCCAGGGCGATCCGGACGGCGCCCTTCGCGGCCACGCAGACCTCGTCGCCCTCGGGCTCGCACACGATGCACGCGTCGATCGAGCGCGCGAGCTCGGTCTGGGCGACGTGCTTGGCGCCGAGCATCATGCCCTCCTCGTCCGCGAGCACGAGCAGCACCACGCGGCCGGGGAAGGGACCGGCGAGCTGCAGCGCGCGGACCCCGAAGAGCATGGAGGCGACGCCCGCCTTCATGTCGGCGGTGCCGCGGCCGTACATGCGGCCGTCGCGGATCTCGGCGCCGTAGGGCTCGACGCTCCACTGACCCAGGTCGCCTTCCGTCACGACGTCCGTGTGGCCCTCGAAGCCGAGCGTCGGCCCGGGGCCGCCCCCGCCCTCGATCACCGCGAGGACGTTCGGCCGGCCGGGGGCTACCTCGACGACCTGCGGCTCCCACCCGAACGCGCGCATCTGGTCGGCGACGAGGGCGGCGGCGACGGACTCGTCGCTGCCCGTCTCGGGCTCGTGGACGCTGCGGATGCGGACGAGCTCCTGGGTGAACCGGACGAGCGCATCCACGTCCAGCAGGGTCGGGGTGTCCGTCGTGGTCTGCTCGGTCATCGGCCGAGCACCTCCTGGGAGTCGTGGACGCCGTGGGCGCGCAGGGACCGCTCGAGCGTGGGGACGGCCGCGAGCAGCTCCTGCGTGTAGGCGTGCGCCGGGTGGGTGTAGACCTGCTCCGTCGCTCCGCTCTCGACGACCACGCCGTTGCGCATGACCGCGACGGCGTCGCAGACGTGGCGGATGACGGAGAGGTCGTGCGAGACGAAGATCAGGGTGAGCCCGTACTGCTCGACGAGGTCGGTGATCAGGTCCAGGATCTGGGCCCGCACGGACACGTCGAGCGCCGAGACCGCCTCGTCGGCCACGAGCACCCGCGGCCGGACGGAGAGCGCACGGGCGATCGAGATCCGCTGCCGCTGGCCGCCGGAGAACTGGTGCGGGTACCGCGTCGCGGCGTCGGCCGGCAGGCGGACGGCCTCGAGCAGCTCGGCCACGCGGGCCCGCTGCTCCGCGGCCGGCGCGCCCTGCGCGACGAGCGGCTCGGCGATCACGTCCTGCACGCGCATCCGCGGGTCGAGCGAGCCCATCGGGTCCTGGAACACCATCTGCAGGTCGCGGCGCAGGAACGTCAGGTCGCGCTCCTTGCGCCCCGCGATCTCCTGCCCGGCGAAGCGGATGGAGCCGGCCGTGGGCTGGTCCAGCCCGGCGATGAGCCGGATCAGCGTCGACTTGCCCGAGCCCGACTCGCCGACGATCCCGAACCGCTGGCCCGCGTGGATGTCGAGGTCGATGCCCCGCAGCGCGCGGACCTCGGGCGCCGGGCGCCGCAGCGAGGTCCGCGGGCGGCGGTAGCTGCGCTCGACGCCGCGGACGGTGATGAGCGGGCCGTCGCCCTCGTCGGCCTCGGCGGCGTGCGCGGCACGGCCGGGGCGGCCATGGGCCGCGGTGGTGGACGGGGCGCCGGCGGACGGGGCCACCCCGGACGGGGCGGGGGCGGACGGCGCGGCGGCCGTCCGGGCCTCCCCCGCGTTGCGCAGCCGCTCGCCGCGCCCGCCGCTCTCCAGGTCCGACGCCGCCAGCAGGCTCTGGGTGTAGGGGTGCTCGGGGGTCGTGAAGACGCGGGCGACGGGGCCCTCCTCCACGATCCGCCCGTCGTGCAGGACGAGCACGCGGTCGCAGACGCTGGCGACGACGGCGAGGTCGTGGGTGATGAAGAGCAGTGCCGCGTCGTGGTCGGCGACGCCCTCGCGGATCAGGTCGAGCATCTGCTCCTGGACCGTCACGTCGAGCGCCGTCGTCGGCTCGTCGCAGATCAGCACGGCCGGGTCGTTGCTCAGCGCCATGGCCAGCATCACGCGCTGGCGCTGGCCGCCGCTGAGCTGGTGCGGGTAGGCCCGGGCGGTCGCCTGCGGGTCGGGGATCCGGACCCGGCGCAGCATCTCGACCGCGTCGGCGGCCGCCGCGCGCTTGTCGCTGTGCTTGCCGTGCAGCAGCATCACCTCGGCGACCTGGGCGCCGACGCGCATGAGCGGGTTCAGGGCCGTCATCGGCTCCTGGAAGACCATGCTCATCCGCTGCCCGCGGATGCGGGCCATCTGCGCCTCGGTCGCGCCCACGAGGTCGTGGTCGCAGCCGCTCAACCGCACGGACCCCTCGGCGGTGAGCCCGTCGGGCAGGAGCCCCATGGCCGAGAGCACCGTCAGCGACTTGCCCGAACCGGACTCGCCGATGATCCCGAGGCGCTCGCCGGCGCCGAGGGTGAAATGCATGTCGTGCAACAGCGTGGTGTGGGCGGTCTTGACCTGCAGGTCGGAGACCTGGAGGACGGGGGCGATCACGGGCGCGGGCCCGTCGGTCGCGCCGGCGGGGACGGGGGCGTCGGCGGCGCTCATCGGCGGTCGTCCAGTCGGGGATCGAAGCGGTCGCGGAGCCCGTCGCCGAGCATGTTGAAGCCGAGCACCGCCAGGGCGATCGCCAGGCCGGGCCAGACGGAGAGCATCGGGGTGGAGTGCAGCGTCTCCTGCGACTCCTGGAGCATCCGGCCCCAGGACGGGTTCGGCGGCTTCGTGCCGAACCCGAGGAACGAGAGCGCCGCCTCGGCCAGGACGGCGATGCCGAACGCCACGGACGACTGCACGATGAGCAGCGGGGCGATGTTCGGCAGCACGTGGCGGCGGGCGATCGCCCAGCGGGAGCGGCCGGCGGAGCGCGCGGCCAGCACGTACTCCGAGCGCACCACCTGCAGGGTCCCGCCGCGGGCGATGCGGGCGAACGCCGGCACCGTCGCCAGGCCGATGGCCAGCATCGCGGTCAGCGTGCTGGCGCTGAAGACCGCGCCGAACATGATCGCCAGCAGCAGCGCCGGGAACGCCAGCAGCAGGTCGCAGGCGCGCATGATGAACTGGTCGACCCCCCGCGGGGCCATCCCGGCGAGCACGCCGAGCGGCGTGCCGAGCAGCGCGGCCACGCCGACGGCGACGACGCCGACGAACAGCGTCGTCCGCGCGCCCCACATGATCTGGCTGAGCACGTCGCGGCCGAACTTGTCCGTGCCGAGGATGTGGCTGGCGCTCGAGCCGGTCAGGCGCGCGTCGGCGTCGATGGCGGTCGGGTCGTAGGGGGTCCAGACGAACGAGACGAGGGCGAGTAGCGCGATCAGGCCGACGAGCGTCAGGCCGATCCGCATGCTGGGCGTCATCGGCCGCCGGCGCCGCGGCGTCGCGACGACGGCGGGCTCCTGGACGTCCGGCGCCATGCCGGCGACACCGGTGCTCATCGCACCACCTCCGAGGGGGAACGGGCGGGCATCAGGAGCCGCGCAGACGGGGGTCGATGACCGTGTACAGCAGGTCGACGACGTAGTTGATGAGCAGGACCGCGACGACGAGCACCATCACGACGCCCTGCACGAGCAGCAGGTCGCGGCTCGAGACGCCGTCGAGCAGCAGGCTGCCCAGGCCGGGAATGACGTAGACGCGCTCGATCACGACCGCGCCGATCAGCAGCGCGGCCAGCTGGAGCCCGAGGACGGTGACGACGGGGATCGCGGCGTTGCGCAGCCCGTGGCGGACGAGCGCCTGCGAGCGCGTGAGCCCCTTGGCCCGGGCGGTGCGCAGGAAGTCCTCGCGCAGCACCTCGAGCACGGCGGAGCGGACGTAGCGCGTGAGCACCGCGCCCTCGACGAGCCCGAGCGAGATCGCGGGCAGCGCGAGCTGCCGCAGGAATCCGACGAAGTCGTCGTCGGGCGCGGTCCAGCCCGAGGACGGGAACCAGCCGAGCGTCACGGAGAAGAGCGCGACGAGCAGGATGCCGGCGAGGAACGCGGGCACCGCGGCGCCGAGCTGGCTGACGCCCGAGAGCGCCAAGCCGCTCCCCCGCTGGTGCCGCGCGGCGGCCAGCGTGCCGAGGGGCAGCGCGATCAGCAGCGAGACGACCATCGCGGCGAAGACCAGGATCATCGTGACCTGCAGGCGGTCGGAGATCTGGGCCGTGACGGACTCGCGGCTGATGAGCGAGCGCCCGAAGTCGCCCGTGAGCAGCCCGCCGGCCCAGTCGACGTACTGGGTGGGCAGCGGGCGGTCCGTCCCGAACTCGGCCCGCACCGCGGCCACCGCCTCGGGCGTGGCGTTCGTGCCCAGGGAGACCTCGGCCGCGTCCCCGGGGAGGACGGCCATGAACAGGAACACGAGGACCGACGCCGCCACGATCGAGGCGACGAAGACGGCGGTCCGGCGCAGGACGGTCAGCAGCACGTGCCGACCCCCTTGCGCGTGTGGCCGAGGCGGGTCATCGGCTAGCGGGAGATCGTGGTGACGTCGAGGGCCTCGCTGACGCGGTTCTTCGGCAGGCCCTTCACGTCCTTGTCCGCCACGAGCAGGCTCGGCATGAGGTAGAGCCAGATCGCGGCGTTGTCCTCGGAGATCTTGCGGGCGACCTGCTTCATGTCGGCCACCTGCTCCTCCTCCGTGCCGGAGTCGGCCTTCGCCAGCAGCGACTGCACCTGGGCGTTGTCGTAGCCCCAGTAGTAGTCCTCGTTGCCGAAGGTCACGATGTCGCGCGGCTCCGTGTGGCGCACGAGCGACATGTCGTAGTCCTTCTTCGTGAAGACCTCGGCGAGCCAGCGGGCCGGGTACTCCAGGATCTCGATGTCGGCGTCGACGCCGATCTTCTCGAGCTGCGACTTGACGACCTGCGCCGGGGCGACGGCGTAGGGCAGGTTCGGGATGCGGAAGCGCAGCTTCAGGTTGGACTTGCCGGCCTGCGCCAGGAGCGCCTTGGCCTTCGCGGCGTCGTAGGGGTGCGCGGCCTTCAGGTCCTCGTACCAGGGGTCCGTCGGCGGGACCATGCTGCCGATCGGCGTGCCGCGACCGGCCCAGGCGGCCTTGCGCACGGCGTCCCGGTCGATGCCGAGGCTGATGGCCTCGCGGACCTTCGGGTCCTTCATCGGACCGCTGGCGTTGTTCAGCGCCATCGTCAGCTCGCCGTTCGTGGTGCCCTCGGTGACCACGAAGCGGTCGTCGCCCTCGAACTGCGAGAGCGAGTCGGGGGCCTGGACGTCGCCCACGACGTCGATCGCGCCGGAGAGCATGGCGTTGTTCAGCGCGGTGCCGTCCTTGAAGTACTTCAGCGTGACCTCCTTCATCGCCGGCTTGTCGCCCCAGTAGGCGGGGTTCTGGGCCAGGACGATGGAGTCGCCGCGGGTGCGGCGCTTAAGCACGTAGGGGCCCGTGCCGACGGGCTTCGTCGGCAGGTCGTCCACGCCGTCGGGCGTGTACATCGCGCCGATGCGGGTGGTCATCTGGAAGAGCCAGCCGTTCGACGGCTTCTTCAGCTCGACGGCGACCTTCGTCGGCGAGAGCACCTTCACGCGCCGGACGACGTCCATGTTCGACTTGAGCGAGACCTTCCAGTCGTCGCTCTTCACGCGGTCGATCGAGAACTTCACGGCCTCGGCGTCGAACGGCGACCCGTTGGAGAACTTCGCGTTCTCCTGCAGCTCGAAGGTGTAGGTCTTGCGGTCGTCGCTGATCTCCCACGACTTCGCGAGCAGCGGGACGATCTTGCCGTCCTGGTCGAGCTTCACCAGGCCCTCGTAGACGTTGACGAGCATCGCCTCGGGGATGCCCGTGCCGTCCGTGGTGCTGAAGTCGAGGTTCTCCGGCTCGACCGTGAGGCCGATGGCGACGTTCTGCTCCTTCGCGCCGTCCCCGCCCCCGCTCGAGCTCGTGCTCGTGCCACCGCAGGCGGCGAGCGAGGCGGAGAGCGCGCCGGCGGCGAGCAGTGCAGTGGCTTGGGGAACGAATCGGGGCACAGCGGCACCTTTGTGACGGAGGACCTGGCGGGCCGTGCTTCGCCGGACCTGCGTGACGAACAGCACAGGCCTTTTGTATCCAGGATGCAGGATGGCGTCAAGGCGGATGCGCCACGGACCCCTCCGGCGGGCGAGCCCTGGGGCCCCCTCATGCCCCTCCGCGTACCGCCGTCGATACCGGCGGCCGTACCCCACGCAAACCCCCGGTACAGCAGGGGATTCCCGTCCCCGGGCGGCCTCCGCGACCGCCTCCCGATGGGGCAGAATCGGGCCCGTCGTGCTCGCCGAGTCCCCCGCCCCGCCGTCCACCGTCCCGTCGCTGAACCGCGCAGACCGGGAGGCCCTGCTCGGGTTCCTCGTCGGCATGCGGACCTTCGAGGAGCGCGGCGTCGCCCTCTACAAGCAGGGCCGCACGCCCGGATCCTTCTACGACGGCCGCGGCCAGGAGGCGATCTCCGTGGGTGCCGCGTTCGCGCTCGGCCCGGACGACGTGATCTGCTCGCCCCTGATCCGCGACCTCGGCGCGCACCTCGTCCGCGGCACCGACCTGACGGAGATCATCCGCCACCACCTGGGCCGCGACAACCGCCTGAGCCGCGGCCGCGAGGGCAACGTGCACTTCGGCGACGTGGACCGCGGTGTGGTCGGGATGGTCTCGATGCTGCCCGACATGATGGTCGTCGCCGTCGGCCTGGCGATGGCGTTCCGCCTGCGCCGCGAGCGCCGGGTGGCGCTGACGTTCTTCGGCGAGGGCGCGACGTCGCCGGGCGCGTGGCACGAGGCGATGAACTTCGCCGGCCTGCGCCGCGAGCCGGTGATCCTCGTCTGCGAGAACAACGGCCTGGCGTACTCCACGCCGTCGAGCGCCCAGTTCGCCGTCGGTCCGGCGGAGCGCGCCGCCGCCTACGGCATGCCGGGCGTCGTGGTCGACGGCAACGACGTCGAGGCCGTCTTCGCCGCCACGCACGCCGCCCGCGAGCGCGCCCTGCGCGGCGACGGCCCCACCCTGATCGAGGCCCGCACCATGCGGATGAACGGCCACGGCTCGCACGACGACGCCCGCTACGTCGACCCGGAGCTCCTGGCCGCGTGGGCGGAGCGCGACCCGATCGCGACCTACGAGGCCCGCCTGCGCGCCGACGGCATCGACGTCGACGCGATCCGCGCGGCCGTCCTCGCGCGCCTGGACGCGGCGGTGGAGGCCGCGCTGGCGACCCCGCTGCCCGACCCGTCCTCGGCCACCGAGGGCCTGTTCTGCACGACGGAGCCGCGGCCGCTGGGCCGGGGCGACGCGCCGTGGAGCGGGCACGCGGCGACGAGCAGCGGCGCAGCGGCCGGAGACGCCGCGGCGGGCGACCCCCCGGCCGGGGACACGACGATCGAGGGCGCCGGGCCCGCGGCCGGGAGCCCGCGATGAGCACCCTCGACACCACCGCGCCGGCCACGGCCACGATGACCTACCTGCAGGCGATCACGGACGCCCTGCGCGTCGAGATGCGCCGCGACGAGCGGGTCTTCGTCCTCGGCGAGGACGTCGGCGCCTTCGGCGGCGCGTTCAAGGCCACGGAGGGGTTGTTCGACGAGTTCGGCGCCGACCGCGTGCAGGACACGCCGATCGCCGAGGCGGCGATCATCGGCACCTCCGTCGGGGCCGCGCTGGCCGGCCTGCGCCCGGTCTGCGAGGTCCAGTTCGCGGACTTCGTCGCCACGGGCTTCGACCAGCTCGTCAACGTCGCCGGCAAGATGCACTGGCGGACGGGCCTCGCCGTCCCGATGGTGCTGCGGCTGCCCTCGGGCGGCGGCTTCGCGGGCGGCCCGTTCCACTCCCAGAACCCGGAGGCGTGGTTCATGCACGCCCCGGGCCTGAAGGTGCTCGCGCCGTCGACGCCCGCCGACGCGAAGGGCATGCTCAGCGCCGCGATCCGCGACCACAACCCGGTCTGCTTCCTCGAGCACAAGCACCTCTACCGCCGGATCAAGGGCGAGGTGCCCGTCGGCGAGCACCTCGAGCCGTTCACCGCCCGCGTGGCGCGGGCCGGCGAGGAGCTGACGATCGTGGCCTACGGCGCGATGCTCCACCTGGCGCTCGAGGCCGCGGCAAGGTTCGAGCCCGGCCGCGTCGAGGTCCTCGACCTGCGCTCCCTCGTGCCGCTGGACGAGGAGGCGATCCTCGCCAGCGTGCGCCGCACGAGCAAGGTCCTGATCGTCGACGAGGCCAACGAGACGTGTGCCGCGGGCGCCCAGGTCGCCGCGCTCGTCGCCGACCGCGCGTTCTCGGACCTCGACGGCCCCGTCCGCCGCGTCGCCGCGCCGGACGTGCCGATCCCCTTCTCCCCCGTCCTCGAGCAGCAGGTCCTGCCCACCGCCGACCGGATCGCGGAGGCCGCGCGTGAGCTCCTCGCCTACTGAGTCCGCGGCCCCGGGCGCGGTGCCCGGCGCGTCCGCCGCCACCGTCGAGGTCCTGATGCCCCAGATGGGCACCTCGATGGTCGAGGGCACCGTCGTCGCCTGGCGCGTGGCCGTGGGCGACGCCGTCGAGCGCGACGACGTCCTGTGCGAGGTCACGACGGACAAGGTCGACGTGGAGTGCCCCGCCCCCGCGGCCGGTGTCGTGGCGGAGCTCGTGGCCGCGGAGGGCGAGACGCTCGACGTGGGCGCCGTCATCGCCCGGCTGGCGGCGAGGGACGGCGTCGCGGCCGCTGCGGCGCCCAGCCTCGACGCCGCGGTGGGGGACCCAGCAGCCGCCGCGAACACGACGTCCACCGCGGTGCCGGGGGCGACCCCGGACCCGGCGGCCACCGCGAGGCCCGCCGAGGGCGCCGCGGCGTCGACGCCCAGCAACGGCGCCCCGTCCCGCCGCGAGGCGCTGCGCCGCTCCTCCCCCGTCGCCGCCCGCCTCGCCGCCGAGCACGGCCTCGACGTCCTGGAGCTGCGGGGCACCGGCCGCAACGGCCGGGTGACGAAGCGCGACGTGCTCGCGGCGGCCGAGGCCCCCGTCGCGCAGGCGCCCGCGCTCATGCACACGGAGTCGCCGTACCGGCACGACCCGTCGATCCCCGTGGCGGGACCGGCACCGGTCGAGGCGACCGCGGTGGACCCCGGCCCGCCGGGGTCCGAGGCGCGGTCGGCCACCCCGGGCCCGCCGTCCGCCGACGCCGCCGCCCCGGGCCCGGGGCCCGTCGTGCCGACCGACCTCGGCGGGGTCCCCGAGCCGGCGTCCCGCATGCGCCGCTCCATCGGCGCGGCCGTCCGTCGCTCGCTCGACACCGCGGCGCACTGCACGACCGTCGTCGAGTGCGACATGAGCCGGATCGAGCGCGAGCGGCGCGAGCGCGGCCTGACCGCCCTGCCCCTGCTCGCCCACCACACGATCCGCACCCTGCGGGAGTTCCCCGCGCTCAACGCGACCTTCGACGGCGAGACGGCCGTCCGCTACGGCGAACGGGTCCACCTCGGCATCGCCGTCTCCCTCGGCGACGACGGCCTGATCGCGCCGGTGATCCACGACGCGCAGGACCTGAGCGTCGAGGGCCTCGCCCGGCGGATCAAGGACCTGGCGGCCCGCGCCCGCGCCGGCCGGCTGAGCCCGGACGAGGTCCGCGGCGGCACCTTCACCATCACGAACCCGGGGGCCGCCGGCGCCCTCCTGGCCACCCCGGTCATCAACCTGCCGCAGGTGGCGATCCTCGATCTCGAGGCGATCGTCCGCCGCCCCGTCGTGGTGACGGACGACGACGGCAACGAGAGCATCGGGATCCGCCCGATGGTGCATCTCTGCATGGGCTGGGACCACCGCGCGCTCGACGGGCTCTACGCCGCGCAGTTCCTGACGGCGCTGCGCCGCCGCGTCGAGGGCTGAGGCTCCCTCAGCCGGCCGACTCCACCGCCAGGTCCTGCGTGCCGATCGCGTCGAGCAGCGCGAGGGCGCGCGCCGCGGGCGTACCCGTCTCGGCGCTGTAGACCACGAGCCGCAGGTCCGACGACGCGTCCGCGAGCACGTCGCAGTCCACGACGATCTCGCCGACATCGGGATGCACGATCCGCTTGAGGATTCCCCGGGAGGGCGCGACGGCGCCCGTCTCCCACCGCGTGCGGAAGCGGTCGCTCGTCCGCCGCAGGTCGTCCACGAACGCCCGCAGGCGGTCGTCCCCGGGGAAGCGGCCCAGGGCGTCGCGCAGGTCCGCGACGGCGTGCGCCTCGAAGGCGTCCCGCTCCTCCACGGTCTGGACGACACGGCTGGGCACGTCGGTGAACTGGCGAAGCAGCACGTTGCCCGGCCGACCGGGGGCGCTCGCCTCGGGGCCCAGGAGGGCGACCGCGAGGGGATTGCTGAGCACCACGTTCCACTCCACGTCGATCACGCGAACGGCGGCGTCGCCCAGGCGATCGACGATGCGCGCGACCGCGGGCGTCACGTGCCGGCCCGCGCTACCGGCCCCGGGGACGGCGTGGCCGGCCAGGCGGAAGAGGTGGTCGCGCTCGTCCGCGCTCAAGCGCAGCGCCCGCGCCAGCGGCCCCAGGACCTCGGCCGACGGCCGCGCCGCACGCCCCTGCTCCAGACGGGCCAGGTACTCGACCGACAGGCCGGCGAGCGTGGCCACTTCCTGCCGACGCAGGCCGGGCGTACGCCGCCGACGCGTGGGTGCGATGCCGGCGACGGCGGGGTCGAGGCGGTCGCGCCAGGTGCGCAGGCAGCTCCCGAGGTCGTTCGGATCCACGCCTCCATGATCGCGCGTTCCGGCGGGCGGAAGGTCGCCCTGCGGGTACCCGCCTCACGCGGTCTCTTTTGCCGGACGAGGAAGCGCGGAACGCTGTGCCCATGACCACTTCCCTCATCACCGGCGGCAACAAGGGCCTCGGCCGCGAGACCGCCCGCCGCCTGCACGCCGCCGGCCACGACGTCTGGATCGGCGCCCGCGACGAGCAGGCCGGCCGCGCGACGGCGGACGAGCTCGGCGTCCGCTTCGTCGCCCTCGACGTCACGCGCCAGGACACCATCGACGCTGCCGTCGCGACGATCGCCGCCGCGGGCGGCCTCGACGTGCTGGTGAACAACGCCGCCATCGCCGACGGCATGGCCACGCCGTTCGTCGACACCGATGTCGCGGCGATGAACGCGATCATGGACACCAACGTGCTCGGCCCGATGCGCCTCGCCATCGCCTGCTGGCCGCTGCTGCAGGCGTCGCCGGCCCCCGTCGTCGTGAACGTCTCGAGCAGCCTCGGCTCGCTCGGACGCTCCACCACCGACCCGGAGCTGTTCGAGCACGGCTACCTGCCGGTGGCCTACCCCGCGTCGAAGGCGGCGCTGAACATGGTGACCGTGAAACTCGCCCGCGCGCTGCCCCGCGCCCGGGTCAACGCCGTCAACCCGGGGTTCTCGGCCACCGACCTCAACGACCACCTCGGGCCGCTGACCGTCGAGGTCGGCGTCGAGCCCATCGTGCAGGCCGCGCTGCTGGGCCCGGACGGCCCGACGGGCACGTTCTTCGAGGCCGAGGGCGTCGTGGCCTGGTAGCGGCCCCTACCGCGTCGGCACCCAGCCCTTGGGCAGGGCGCCGGCGGGCACGAGGCCCGGGTTGTCCGGGAACAGGCGGCGGGCGATCTCCTCGCCCGGGCGGCCCACGATCAGCGGGTGCAGGTCCTCGACGACGAGCAGGGTGCGGAGCGACGCCCCGATCTGCAGGTCGGCGGCGGTGACGTGGTCGGTGCCGATGGTGCCGTCGGCGGCGAGCGCGTCGATCCGGTCGAGCTTCTCCGGCAGGCCCTGCAGGCTGTCGAACAGCGTCTGGGCGGTCAGGCCGTGGTACTTCCACGTGGCGCGGATGACCTTGATGGCGTAGTCCGTGCCGGCCGCGTCGAGCTGGCCGGCGCCGCCGAAGGTGCCCAGCGACTCGGGGCGGAAGTACAGGGCGCCCCACGGGATGTACCGCGCGAGGTCCTGGAACTCCGCCTCGCCCCACCGCTCGGCCTCGTGCACGGCCTCGGCGATCGGCGCCGGGTAGAGGGCGGGCTCGGGCTGGATCTGCTCGAGCCGCTCGAGGATCGTGACGGAGCCGTGGACGGGCTCGCCGTCGACGAGGATCCCGGGGACCGTCGTGCGGCCCGCACCGTAGATCTCCTCCATCTGCGCCACGTGCGGGCCGGGCGCGAAGTCGACGCGCTCGTACGGCAGGCCCTTGAGCTGGAGCGCGGCCTCGACCGTGTGGCACGGCGGCGAGGGCGGCAGCACGTGGAGGGTGATCGCGGGAGCGAGGCCGGTCATGCCGTCCACCCTATGCGCCGCGGCGCCGACACGAAATCAGCCCGTCGCCGACGACTCCGGGGGAGGCACCCGCGCGCCCACCGACTACCGCTTAAGGCTGCTTCCTTCCGGACCTGACCTGGTTCACGGGCCGGCGTCGCACGGGGACTCCCCCATCGATGCCGTCGACGACGGGCTCATCCCGCCGTACGCGTCTGGCGATCCTAGCGAGCGCCGCGAAGACCGGGCGCCCGCCCTGCCCGGCGCCGCGGTGACCGGGCGCCGGCGCTGCGCGAGCGGCCGGGGCCGGACCTCGGTGCTCGCGGCCGGGCCGCGGCCGGACCGCGCACGTCGCCCGGAGGCGACGGTGTCGTCGGTCAGTCGCCGGCCATCATCTGGAACACGGCCTTCAGCACGAAGTACGCGCCGACCGGGATCGCGACGAGCGCGATGACGAGGAAGACCGTGGAGTGCGTGATGCCCGCGAGCACCAGCAGGCCGACGAGGACGAACATCACGCCGGTGATGCGGATGAGGAACGCGTTGGCCGTGGGGGCGTCCTCCGGGTCGACGGCGATCTCGTCGTCGTCGAAGCGGGCGCCGCCACGGGGCGACTTGTTGCGGTCCTCGGCCTCGTCGCTGGGCTGCGCCGGACCCTCATCGTCCGTGCGGTGCAGGCCCGCGGCCTCGGAGTCGTTGATGGTCCCCTTCGCCGCCTCTTCGCGCCCGTACGGCTCTTCGCGCTCTTCCATCGCCTAAGGATCCCATGAACGGCGGCGCGCGGGTAGCACGGGCGGGACGACCCGCCGTCAGAGGACGCGTCCGCGCGCGGCGCGCTACTCTCTACGACTCTCCGGGCGTATAGCTCAGTTGGTTAGAGCGCTCGCTTCACACGCGAGAGGTCACTGGTTCGAGTCCAGTTATGCCCATGAACACCGAAGGCCCCGCATGGCGGGGCCTTCGTCGTTCTGGGGGGCTGGACGGGCGCGGCCCTCAGCCGCAGCCTCCGGGCATGTGCTGCCGGGCGATGCCCTCGTCCACGTCGGGACGGGCCCAGTGCTGCGGCACGTCGAGCGGCTTGGTCCAGGAGATGCGGCGCGCCGTGAAGATCTCCGTGATCGGCGGCCTGACGGTCTCGGGGTCGTCGAGGCTGCCGAGCATCACGAACACCGTGCCCGGGAAGCCCGAGAGCTTGTTCGTGAAGACGCGGGCGCCGCAGTCGGGACAGAAGTTGCGCTCGAGCGTGTTGCCGCTGTCGGCCACGTAGGCGTAGGGACGCGGGTTGCCGCTGAGGAGCTTGAAGTCGTCCTCGGCGACGCTGAAGTACGACGCCATGACGCCACCCGAGGACCGCTGACAGTCCTTGCAGTAGCAGTCCGCGACGAAGTCGGGGGCGTTGTTGAACTCGTACGTGATGGCGCCGCACTCGCAGCGTCCGGTGAACTTGGCGGACAAGGTCCTGCTCCTTCGAGTCGATGCCGGTGCCCGCCGTGGACCCACTCCACCCCCGCCGAGGTACGGGGCGGGCGGCGCCGCGGACGCCCGCGGCGGACCAAGCCAGCTTCACCCCGGAGGCCCCCGTCGCCAAGAACGAAGCGGCCCGGAGCCAGAAGGGATGCCGATGGGCCCCGCCGGCGGGGAGCGCCCGGGACGTCCCGACGCCCTCACCGCAGGAACCCGCGCAACACCGCCCGCGCCGCCGCCCCCTCGTCGTGCTCCTGCGTGGCGTAGCGGTGCAGCGCCACGCGCAGCGCGACGAGCTCGGCCTGCGCGGCGCGGGAGCGGGCGACCTCGTGGTCGAGCATCCGCCGGCACCGCGTCGCCTCGACGAGCGCGTCGCGTCCCGCGATCTGCAGGGCGGTGCGTGCGAGGTTGCGGCCGTGGTGCTCGGCCCAGCGGTCGTCCATCCCGACCACGTCGCGGAGGTAGTCGATGATCGCGCCGCGCAGCTCGTGACTCGAGGGATCCAAGGCGAACGTATGTTCGCACGCGGAGGCCTATGCATCGGGGCCGGGACGGCGATGTACGACTGAGCAGGCGTTCTTGCGCGAGACGTCCATCGACCGTTCCCTATCGCGCCGCGGCCCCCGTCGGCGCCTCGCCGGCCGCCACCGATGCCCCGTCCGCCCCGCCCCGCGGCCCCCGCCGCGACGGGGCCGTCACGATCACCAGCCCGCACAGGACCGCGCCCACGCCCACGAGCTGCAGCGCGGTCGGCGACTCCCCGAGCAGCACGACCCCCAGGAGCACCGAGCCCATCGGCTGGATCGTGAGGATCACCGAGGTCAGGGCCGCCGGGAGCTGCGGCAGGGCGCGCGAGATCAGCATCCAGCCGAGGACCTGCGAGGTCAGGGCCAGGGTCAGCAGCCAGGCGTGCGCGGGCCAGGAGGGCAGCAGGTCGGCGTCACCGACGACCAGGCCGGCCGCGATCGCCACGAGGGCGCTCGAGATCGTCGCGTCGCACAGCGGTCCCGCGGGGCGGGTGTGGTCGACGGTGGCCGCGCGCAGGAGCAGCAGGAATCCGGCGTAGGTCAGGCCCGTGAGCACGCCGAAGACGGCGCCGCGCAGCGGGTGCTCGCCGTAGGCGCCCTGGTCGAGGACGCCCGAGATCAGCACGACGCCGCCGAGGACCACCGGGAGGGCGGCGAGCACGCGGCGGCCGGGGTGCTCGGAGAGCACGGCCCACGCCACGAGCGGCACGAGGGCCACCTGCAGGTTGGCGAGCACGGTCGCGAGCCCGGCGCCGACGTCCTGGATCGCGTGGTGCCAGAAGAGCAGGTCCGCCGCGAAGAACACGCCGGCCGCCCACGCCAGGCGGCGCTCCCGGGCGCCGCGGACGGGCGCGTCGGCGCCCCGGGACTCCCACCACGCCAGCAGCAGGAGGGCCGGGATGGCGTAGACGCAGCGGAAGATCGCCGCGGTCGACGGCGAGACGTCGGCGACCTTCACCAGGATGCTCGAGAACGCGATCGTCAGCGCGCCGAGCACCGACATCACGCGGGGACCCGCGAGGGCGGCGACCACCTCGGCGGCCTACTCGACCCGCAGGCCCGAGCGGTGCCCGACGCGCTCGAACGCCACGCCGTCGGGGAAGGTCAGCTCGTGCGCGAGCTTCCACGCCGGGGTCTCGTCGCGAGCGTAGAAGCGGTCGGGCAGGCCCTTGACCCGCGGGGTGCGTGAGCGCGGGAACGGCAGCAGGAAGTCGCGGAACGCCAGGCCCAGCAGCCGGTCGACGAGCGACCCCCGCCAGAGCACGTCGAGCAGGATGCGGTCGCAGCGCACCTCGCTCATCCGGCCCAGGTTGCCGAGCCACGGCTCGAAGTAGTCCCGCGGCGACTCGCGCAGGCCCCACGTGAGGACGAGGTCGACGTCGGCGCGGAGCACTGCGCGGTGGAGGTGGCCGGCGTCCGAGGCGTTCGGCGTGCCGGGCCGGGCGCCGGCGTCGTCTCCCTGGACCGCTCCCGAGCCGTCGCCCTCGCCCTCGTCCTCCTCGGCGACCGCCCGGGTCGCCCCGCCGCCGCCGAACCCCGGCCCGGCCGGCAGGAGCCGCCAGTGCGCGGGCTGCGTGGCCGCGATCCGCTCGTGGAGCTCGCGCAGGGTCACGCGGGGCGACCGGCGGCAGCGGGGTCGAGCGGGGGGACCATCGGGGCGATGCTACGGACGCGGGCGGAGGGGATCGGTCGCGATCCCGGCGGAGCCGGTCGGACGCGGCCGGAGCTGGTCGGTCGTGAGCCTCGCGGCGTCAGGGGCGCCGCGCGGCGATCCGCACGCCCGGACGCACCGGCCACGGCTGGCGCGGGCCGGCGAACCGGTCGACGGCCTCGACCTCGAGCGGGCTGGCGCCGACGACGGCGACGGCGTCCTGGTTGCAGCGGCAGCCGCGGACCGCGAACCGCCACGCCGGCGCGACGGCGTCCTGCGCCCCCGCCCCGAGCCGCGTGTCCGCGCGCACGTGCTCCAGGCCCAGGTAGCGGCCGCCAGGCCGCAGCACGCGCGCGACCTCGTGCAGCACGGCCGCGGGGTCGTCGACGCTGCACAGCACGAAGGTCCCCACCACGGTGTCGACGGACCCGTCGGCGGCGGGCAGCGCCTCCCCCGTGCCGTCCAGGACCCGCACGGCGGGCGCCGACGAGCGCCCATCCGTGGCCGCCACGAGCGCCTCCCGCATCGCCGGCGCGGGCTCGACGAGCAGCAGCTCGTCCACCCCGGCCCCGTAGTGCTCCACGTTCAGCCCGGTGCCGGCGCCGACCTCGAGGACCCGCCCGTGGGCGTCGGCGACGAGCGCCCGCCGGATCCCGCGCATGCCGGCCGCCTCGGAGCGCTCCTGCACCCGGGTGTACCCCGCGACGAACAGGCGCTCGTGCAGGCGGTCGGCCGCGGCCAGGCCCGCACGGATCGGGGCGGGCACGGCGGCCCTCATATGACGCGCAGGACGAACAGCAAAGCCAGCGTGAGGATGACGGACAGGACGAGGGAGCCGAAGCAGCCCAGGCCGGAGGAGAAGAAGAGCATCCTCGCGAGGTACCCGCGGAACCCGGCGCCATGCGCGCGTATCCCTGCGGCGATGGGGTATCCCCGCGACATGCTCGAGACCGATGTCGCACCCGGCGTCCACCGCATCGAGGACGCCTACACGAACTGGTACCTCGTCGAGGGCGACGCCGGGTTGACCGTCGTCGACTGCGGCGTGCCCACCTCGTGGGGGTCGTTCCAGGACGCGCTGAAGGCGATCGGGCGCACCACGGACGACGTCCGTGCCGTCGTCCTCACCCACGCCCACTTCGACCACGTCGGCTTCGCGGAGCGCGCCCGCAAGGAGCTCGGGGTGCCGATCCACGTGCACGAGAACGACGCCCCGCTCACGCGCCACCCCTCGCGCTACGACCACGAGCGGCCGCGCTCCCTCTACCTCGCCACCCAGGTCAAGGCGATGCCGATCGTGGCCTCGCTCGTCCGCAACCGGGCGTTCTGGCCGGCGGCGATCAAGGAGGTCGTCCGCTACGACGACGCGACCCACACGCTGGCGGTCCCCGGCGACCCGATCCTCGTACGCACCCCCGGCCACACCCTCGGCCACACCTCGCTGCACCTCCGCGATCGCGACGCCGTCATCGTCGGCGACGCCTTCGTGATGCTCGACCCCTACACCGGCAAGCGTGGCCCCCGCGTCGTGGCCCGCGCCGCGACGGCCGACAGCGAGCGCAACCTCCGCACCCTCGACGCCCTGGCCGCCACGGGCGCCTCGAAGGGCCTCACGGGCCACGGGCCGGCCTGGACGGGCGGACTCGAGGCCGCGGTGGCCCGTGCGCGGGAGAACGGGGTGGCGTAGGGGCCCGCCCCCTACGCCCCGACCGCCCGGTACACGGGCCGCACCGGCCGGCCCCCCGCCGCGGAGCGCACCAGGGCGTCGCAGACCTCGGCGGCCCGGTAGCCGTCCTCGAAGTCGGCGCCCAGCGGCGTGATCGGCTCGCCGGTGCGGATGGCCTGCAGCACGTGGTGGAGCTCGTGGACGAACCCGACGTCCCAGCCGAGGGTGTGGCCGGGGGGCCACCAGTCGCGCAGGAACGGGTGCCCCGGGTCAGTCACGAGGATGGTGCGCAGTCCCTGCTCCGTCGACGGCTCGCCCGCGACGATCAGCCGCAGCTCGTTCAATCGCTCGAGGTCGAAGAGGATCGTGCCCGACTCCCCCGTGATCTCGAGCGTCAGGCTGTTGACGCGGCCGTGCGAGACGCGGGACGCGGAGAGCGTGCCGGTGGCCCCGCCGGCGAACGTGAGGGTGGCGTCGACGCTGTCGTCGACGTCGACCGTGCCGCCCGGACGCTCCGTCGTCCACGTGCGGGTGAGCGCGGAGACCTCGTCGATCTCGCCCACGAGGTGCCGGCAGAGGTCGACGAGGTGCGAGCCGAGGTCGCCGATGACGCCGGAGCCGGAGCGCTCCCGGGACAGCCGCCACGACCACGGGGCGTCCGGGTCGGCGAGCCAGTCCTGCAGGTAGCGGACCCGCACGTGGCGGACCGCGCCGATGCGGCCGGCGGCGATCAGGTCGTGCGCGTGGCGGACGGCCGCGAGCCAGCGGTGGTTGAACGCGGTGGCGTGGACGACGCCGGCCTCGTGGGCGGCGGTCCACATCGCGTGCGCCTCGTCGGCGGTGCGGCCCAGCGGCTTCTCGCACAGCACGTGCTTGCCGGCCCGCGCGGCCGCGATGATCGGCTCGGCGTGCTGGTCGTTCGGTCCGACGTCGTCGAACAGGTGGACGGCCGGGTCGGCGATGGCCGCCTGCCAGTCCGTGGTGGAGCGGGCGAACCCGAGGCCGGCGGCGGCGGTCGCGGCGCGTTCGGCGTCGCGGCCGACCAGCACCTCGAGCCGGGGCGGAGCGGCGTCCCCGGGGCCGCCCGGTCCGGCCGGGCCCCCCAGGATCCGCAGGGCGTGCGCGTGGGCGCGGCCCATGAAGGCCGCGCCCAGCATGGCGACGCCGATCGGTTCGGCTCGGACGCTCATGCGCCCGAGCCTACCCGCGTCAGAACCGCAGCTTGAGCTTGCGGCTCTTCGCGGTCTGCGAGGCGTAGGCGCCCTTGGACGCCACGCCGACCTTCAGCGTCGCCTTCGACGCGTTGCTGCAGCCCTTGGTCAGGCGGACCTTCGCCGTCCAGCGGCCCTTCTTGGGGGTCGCCGTCGTACGGACCGTCGTCTTGCCGCACGTGACGCGGGCGGTCACGCGGCCCTTGGCCTTCTTCGTGACGGTGCCCTTGACCAGCAGCGTCGTCCCGGAGCGCTTGATCGAGCGCACCTTGAGCTTCGGCGACTTGCCGCACGCCGTGGCGATCGTCGTCTTGAACGCCTTGGGCTGCGCCCCCGAGTGCGAGGCGAGCCGCGCGCTGCCGCGCTGCCGCTTCGCGCACAGGTCGGCGTTCGCGTTGATGATGCCGCCCTTCCCGCTCCTGATGTTGAACGTGAAGTTCGTCAGCGGCGCGTCCGGGATCGCCGGGAACGTCGTGGTCAGGCGGCCCTTGTTGACCGCGGTCACCGCCCGCAGGTAGATCGTGGCCTCGCCCTGGAGCTTCACGAACAGCGTCGGGAGGGTCGGGACGACCTTGCCCGTCGCGGTCGTGCGCTGACCCTTGACGAAGTAGACCGGGCCCGAGAGCTTGGTGCCCAGGATCGGGGTCTCCGCCGACGCGCTGCCGACGATCGTGTTCTTCCCGCACTTGTCCTGCAGCGCCGCGTCGGTGGGGCAGAGGGTGTTGGCGTTGCTCGAGGCGAGCGCGACCGACTTCGGGAGCACGACCGTCGTGTACTTGATGCCGGCCTCGCCCTCCTTCTGCGTGACCTTCGCGGTGACGCCCGGGTTGCGGCCGGCCTTCATGTCCTTCTTGCCGGTGAACGAGAGCCGCATCTTCGGCGCGAACTTCTGCTTCGCGCAGTCGGCGAACGTCAGGCTCGTCGTGCGCTGCGCCGTCCCGCCGTTCGGCGAACCGAGGTTGGCCGTCAGCGTCTTCGGGCCGCACGACGTCGGGTTGCGCGTGAAGCCGGCGCGGTTCACGTTCAGCTCGAGCGCCCGCAGGCGGAGCAGGATGCCCTCCTGGATCTGCGGCAGCGGATCGGAGACGACCGACACGTGGGCGTCGTTCGGATCGATCTTGATGGCCTGCCGGACGGTGACGTTGCCGAGGTCGTACGGGCCGGCGATCGCGCGGATGATCGTCGCGAAGCCGAAGTTGCCGCCGCCGTAGGCGTTCGTCAGGTACACCGGGCTGGAGAGGCCGTAGGGCGCGGAGCCGGGACCGGCCTGCACGCTGGCGGTGCCGACCCGCGACGCCGCCGGGCACGCGGCCGCGGCGACCTGCGCCTCGGAGCAGCGCGTGACGCCCTTGATCTTCGCCAGGAGGCCCGGCGGCAGGTCGACGGCGATCTTCTCGAGGAACTGGTCGCCGTCGTTGCGCCCGAAGCTCACGGACAGCGGCTGGAACGCCCCGGCCGTGGGCGAGGCCTTCGCGCCGAACGCGGGAGCGAAGTTGAACCCGCCCTCGCAGCCCGTGACGTTCAGGTTGGCCGTCGGCGTCGCGGGCGCGGTGCCCGCCCACGGGGCCAGGCTCGCGGAGCCCGTCGCCGTGTCGCACGTCTGCGGCGTCGCGATGACGGCGCGCGGGCCGCCGTCGAAGCGCAGGTTGAAGTCGGAGAACGGCACCTGCGGCGCGTTGCTGACGACCGTCGTCAGCTGGCCCGTCTTCGGGTCCGGCTTGACGGAGCCGGTCAGGCGGATGGAGAAGCCGGGACCGTCCGCGTTGATGAGCAGGCGGTAGCGGTCACCGGGCATCGGGTCGCCGAGGTACACGTTGCCGGTCAGGGGGTTGTCGAGCAGCGGCGTCACGACCTCGGTCGAGCCGATGCGCGAGGCGGCGGGGCAGTCGATCGCCTCGTTCGTGCCCTTCTTGAACGCGGCGTCGGAGCACGTCTCCAGGCCGTTGGCCACGGACGGGCTGATCGTCGCCCCGGGGGGCAGCGTCAGCGAGACGTCCTTGACGTGGCCCGTCCCGCGCTCCGAGTCCTGGTTCTGCGGAACCCTCAGGCCGACCTCGAGGCCGCTCGGGCTGTCGCGGGTGACCTGCTGGGGGCCGAGGCCCATCTCCGCGCCGAACGGCGTGGTCTCGCACTCCGAGATGCCGACCGGCGTGGCGTAGCTGCGCGACGCGCGCTCGCCGGCGTAGGACTCCGTCGCGACGGTCGACGTCTGCGGGCCGGCGCAGGAGGACGGGTTTGTCAAGAAGGCGCGGGTCTTGTTCGGGACGGGCCGGTTGCCGCCGGTGTCGGCGGTCGCGATCTGGATGAACGCACCGACCAGCGGGATGGCCTCGAGGGCCGGGATGTCGGCGGAGGCCCGAGTGCGCTCGCGGTTGTGCATGTCCGCGCCGGGCTGGCCCCAGAAGATGAGCTTCGACCGGATGGTTGCCGGATCCTGCGGCAGGTCCGTGATCGTGAAGAACAGCCCGGCGTCCTCGCTGCGCACGCCGCCCACGATGTCGATCGGGTCGAGGTCGCCGCCGAGGAGGTCGGCGCCCGGGGCCTGCCGCGGGTTGAAGGAGAAGCGCGCGACCTGGCCGGGCCGGCGCTCCATGTTGAAGACGGGAACCCGGGCGATGATCGTCTGCCGCGACAGGGGCAGCTGGATGAGCGGGAGCGTCAGCGTGCCGCGGATGGTCAGCTGACTCACGCCGACCTGGGTCTCAGGCGCGCACCGGGTGGCGAGGAGGTCGGCATCGGAGCACGTGGGGACCGCCCGCGGGTTCGGTGTGAGACCCGCCGGGATGTCGACCCGGACGTTCTTCGTGTTGGCGACCGGCTCGTCGTTCGCACCCTGGGCGAACGTGAAGTCCGTGATGCCGTAGGTCGGGCGGCCGGCGGACTGCGAGAAGTCGTTCGCGCGGTCCTGCTCGGCGCCGTCGGCCTGGCTCTTGAGCGGCCCGGCCTTGAAGTCGACGATGCCGTAGGCGTGCGCCGATGATGCGCCGGCGATGCCGACGCCGAACACGGCGAGCAGCAGCAGCGCCAGAAGCGCGACTCCTCGGCGGGATGCGGGTGTGGTGCGGTGGGGGACCGCGACGACCGTTGGGCTCATGTCTTCTCCTCGGGGGCACCGCAGTCGAGGGTGTGCGGCGCGAGCAGGCTACGGGGTGGGAGCACGGTTGTCCACCAGAAACGCGTTGCGGTCGTGTTGCGTTTCGTGTTCGACTCCTGCCGGTGAACGACCGAGGCCCCGGACGGTGGTCCGGGGCCTCGGTGCTGCGTCCCCGCCGTCGCCGGCGGGGAGTGTCGGTCGGCCGCCGGGCGGCGGCCGACCGGGGTTACTTCGAGCTCGTCTTGCAGACCGAGCGCGAGATGCGCGGCTTGCGGGTCGGAGCCTTCTTGCCGCTCCAGCTCGCGAACCGGGCCGACGCCTTGACGCTGCGCTTGCAGAGGTCGCGGTTGGCGTTGATGATGCCGCGCTTGCCGCCGTTGATCTTCAGCGTGAACTTCGTGATCGGCGCGTCCGGGATCGCCGGGAGCGTCGTCACGAGGCGGCCACGGCTGACCGACGTCTGGGCGCGGACGTTGATGCGTGCCTCGCCGAACAGCGGGATGTAGAGCGCCGGCAGCGTGCGGACGACCTTGCCCGCGGCCGTCGTGCGCTCACCCTTGACGAAGTAGACCGGGCCCTTGAGCGAACGGTTCAGGATCGTCGTGGTGGCCCGCGCGGAGCCCACGATGGACGCCTTCGGGCACTTGTCGGCGCGCATCTGCACCTGGGTGCAGAGCGTCTCGGCGTTGGCCGCCTTGAGCGAGACGTCCTTCGGCAGCGCGACCTGGGTCGAACGGATGCCGGCCTCGGACTCGCGCTGCGTCGCCGTGACGGTGACGCTCGGGTTGCGGCCCTTCTTCATCTGCGACTTGACGCCGAACGCGACCGTGATCTTCGGACGGAACGGCAGCTTCTTGCAGTCCGTGAAGGTCTGACGCGCGCCGCGGGTGGCCGTGCCACCGGCGTTGCCGGTCAGGTTGGCCTCGATGATGGCCGGGCCGCACGACGTCGGGTTGCGCAGGAAGTCCCTGCGGTCCACGTCGAGCTTGAGCTCGCGGAGGCGGAGGACGATGCCCTCCTTGATCTGCGGGAGCGGATCGCTGTCGACGGTCACCTGGGCCGTCTCGGGATCCACGCGCAGGGCCTGGCGGACGACGACGTGACCGAGGTCGTACGGACCGGCGATGACGCGGATCACGGCGACGGAGCCGAAGGCGCCGCCCTTGTAGCTGCCGGTCAGGTACGCCGTGCCGGTCAGGCGGTACGGCGCCTCACCGGGGCCGGCGGCGACCGACACGGTGCCGATGCGCGAGTCGTTCGTGCAGGTGATCGCGGCGACCTGCGCCTCGCTGCACTGGCGGACGCCCTTGATCTTCGCCGTCATGCCGATGGGCAGCGTGGCGGAGAGACCCGAGAGGAACTGGTTGCCGTCGGGGCGGCCGAAGACGACCCCGATCGGCGAGTACTTGCCGGCCAGCGTCGAGACGGACGCGGCGCTCACCGACGGAGCGAACGGGTTGCCGTTGCAGCCGACCGTCTGCACCGTCGAGGCGGTGCGGGAGGCCGGGTGGCCCGAGTAGGCGGTCAGCGTGCCGCTGCCCTCAGCGGCGCCGCAGGTCTGCGCGCTGGCGATGATGGCCTTGGAGCCACCGTCGAAGTCGAGCTTGAACTGCGAGAACGGGAGCTGCGGGTTGTTCTCGAAGACGGCCGTGACCTGACCCGTCTCCGGGTTCGGCGTGACGGTGCCCTTCAGGCGGATGGAGATGCCGTGGCCGTCCGCGTTGAGGAACAGCCGGTAGCGGTTGCCCGAGAGCGGCTGGCCGATGTAGACGTTGCCCTCGAGCGGCGAGTCGAGCACCGGGGTGGCGATCCTGATCGCGCCGACGCGGGAGCTCGCCGGGCAGGCGATCGCGTCGTTCGTGCCCTGACCGAGCTGGGCGTCGGTGCAGGCCTCGAGGCCGTTGGCGGCCGACGGGGAAATCGTCATGCCGGGCGGGAGCGTCACGGAGACGTCGTCCACGTGGGACGTGCCCAGGACGTTAGTGTCCTCGGTCTGCGGGATGTCGAGGGCGACGGAGAGCGGCACCGGAGCGTCGTTCTGCATCGAGCTCGGGCCGAAACTCGTCTGCGACGAGAACGGCACCTGGTCGCAGCCCTGCAGACCGTTCGTCTCCTCACCGACGATGTCGTCGCGGGTGCGGCGATCGCCCTGGTAGGAGTCGAGGGTGAGCGTGGCCGTCTGCGGGCCGACGCAGGTCGTCGGGTTCGTCAGGAACGCCGAAGTGCGGTTCGTGATGCCGAGCGGGCCGGTGGCGGGGCGGGCGCCGAGCGGCACGTTCGTCGGGCCGGCCGCGATGGGCGTGCCCATGGGCGGGAACGGCGGGCTGGGGAACGGACCGCCGCCGGGCCACGTGCCGGCGTTGTCCGTGTTGACGAGCGTGAGGGTGGCGGAGCCGCGCTCGGCGTCGTGCAGAGCGGAGCCCGGGGTGCCCCAGAACGTCAGGGTCGAGCCGGTCAGGAGCGGCGTCGTCGGGTTCGCCGCCGTCGGCGTCGAGACGTTGTTGATCGTGAAGAAGAGGCCGTTGTCCTCGGGGCGCATGCCGCCGACGATGTCGACCACCTCACCCGTGGCGTTCGGGGCCTGCTGCGGGTTGAACGAGAAGCGCGCGAGCTCGCCCTCGTGCGTCTCCATGTTGTAGAGGCCGATGCGCACGCGCACCGTGCCCTTGGCGCCCTGCGGGAAGCCGAGGCCGGCCTGGGCATTCGGCGGGATGTAGGTGCGCAGGCGCAGCTCGACCATGCCGATCTGCGTGGCCGGGGCGCACGTGTTCGCCTCGAGGTCCTCGTCCTCGCACTTGGGCGTCGCCTCCTGGTTGGGGACCAGGCCGGGCGGCGTGTCGACGCGGATCGTCTTCGTGGACCCGTTCTGCTCCGTCACCGGGCTCACGCCGGCGTTGTTCACCGGAGTGATTTTCGTGTCGAACCTGATGACGCCGAAGTCGGGGTGGTCGCTCGCCTGGCTGGCGAACGTACCCGTCGGCCCCGTGCTGCCGTTCAGCAGCTGCGCCGAGAAGTTGTCGATCTCGTAGGCCTGGGCGCTGGTGGCGCCGAACATGGCGAGCGCGGGAACCGCACAAGCCGCTGCCGCGATGAGACGCGAGCGGGTTGACGCCCTACGTGGCGGGCTGCCGATGGTCCTGATGGTCCTTGAGCGCACAGGCTCTCTCCTCCGGGTGCGGAAACTCGAGCAAGCTACGTCCGGGGAGGGGCACTGTCCACCAGCATCGGCCGTCTGTTTATTAACGGCGTTCGATGGCGGCCCCGCGGGCGGTTCGCTCGGTATCAGCTTGGTATCGGTGTTTCTGGACGTGGCTCCGGAAAACCGGACCTTTCGCACAGAAGACGCTGAGCGTACGTGATCGGCGGGACGCCTGCGGCACCTCAACCCCCCTCGACCATCCTCGACCACCCTCTGCAACGGCCCCGAGATGTCCGCGGCGTAGACTTTCTCCGAATCCCGAGTGGAATTCCGTCCCATGAGCGCACCCTCCCCCGGCCCCGAGCAGCACGGCGACCCCGAGCACTTCCGACACGTGCTGTCGCACGTGCCGACCAGCGTGGTCGTCGTCACCGGGATCGCCCCCAACGGTCCCGCGGGCATGGCGGTGGGCTCCTTCACGTCGATCTCACTCGAGCCCCAGCTCGTGGGCTTCTACCCCGCGAACACCTCGACGAGCTGGCCCGTGATCCGCGAGGCGGGCCGGTTCTGCGTGAACGTCCTGGCCCAGGGGCAGAACGCGATGGCGGCACGGTTCGCGCGCCGAGGCGGCGACAAGTTCGCCGGCCTGCCCACGAGACCGGGGCCGTACTCGGGCGCCCCCATCCTCGACGGCATCGTCGCCTGGATCGACTGCGAGCTCGAGCGCGAGATCCAGCTCGGCGACCACTCCCTCGTGGTGGGCGCGGTGCGAGACCTCGGGGTGACGGAGAGCGACCACCCCATGGTCTTCAGCCGCGGGGCGTACCCGGAGCTGGCCTGAGCACGCTCACCGGGGGAGGACTCGGCGCGGCGGCGCCGAACTCTCATGAACGAACGGCCGAAGGCGGGATGCTCGACGGCCCTCGACCCCACTGAGGTCGAGATCGAGGGTTCCGTCGTTATGTCCGTGCCTCAGGAGGTCTCGGCCGAGGCCGACGCAGCAGCGTCCGCAGCCCCGACCGCCAGCACGACGTCGAAGCTCAGCACGCTAGACCCGTGCGCGACCGGCTTCTCCGCGCCGCGGTCCGCCGACGCCTGCGCGTGGCCGCGCCGGAACTCCGCGCTCTTGACCCAGGCCTGGAAGTCCTCCTCGGTCTCCCAGCGCGTGTACACGAAGTAGCGGGTCTCGCCCTCAGTCGGGCGCAGCAGCTCGAATCCGAGGAACCCCGGCATCGACTCGACCTCGGCGGCCCGCTGGGCGAACCGCTGTTCGAGCTCGGGACCGCGAGCGGGATCGACCTCGATCGCGTTGATCTTCACGACTGCCATGGGTGCTCCTCGGGGTGTCGGCCTGCGCCGAGAGAGCTCCCCCGGCGCAGTATGAGAATGACAAGACTTCTCGGCATTCTCATACTGCGCCGCGAGGGGCGACGTCCCGCGTCCGGGGACCCCGCCTCGATGCGAAACGGGCGCACTCCGTTGCGAGGTGGCCCCGACATCGCGACTTCGCGCGAAAGAACGGGCGCGGAGGAACTCGAGGTGGCACGGTCGGAACCATGGACGAGACCCCGAGCCTGAACGCCGTGCTGGCGTTCGTACGCGTCGCGGACCGTCGCCGCATCGGCCTGGTCGCCGAAGAGCTCGGGGTGTCGCGGCAGGCGATCGCCTCACGCGTCAGCGCCTACGAGGCGGCGGTCGGTCAGACGCTCGTGGACCGGTCGCACCGGTGCGTCATCGCCCTGACGCCCGCGGGACATGCGGTGCTGCCCGCGGCGCGGCGCCTCGTCGAGGCGGCGGCGCTCCATGCGCGGGAGGCACAGGCTGTCGCGACCGGCACGAACGGCGTCGTGAGGATCGGGATCTTCCCGCGTCGGACCCCGCTGATCGACGCGTTGATCTTCGGCCTCGAGCGCGTCGATCCCGGCTGGCGAGTCGAGGTCTCCGAACAGCGCCCCGGGCCGCTGACCCGCGCACTCGCATACGGCGAGCTCGAAGCGGCACTCACGACTCGCAGCGTCCCGAACCCGCATCGCGACCACATCGATCGACGGCCCCGGAAGTTCGAGACGGTCGAGTCGCTACCCGTCGGCCCGTGGAACGAGGCCGTCTGGGTCACGTGGCGGACCCGGTGGGCCGGCCGTCATCGCGAGGCGCTGCTCGAGGCGACGACGACCGCGATCCGGGTCCTGCGTCGAGGTCACGCCGCGCGGCGCCGACGCGAGTCCCTCAGACCCGGTGCCACTGGGTCGCGCCCAGGACGATGATGCGCATCTGGTCCTCGGTGCGGGCGCGGATCTCGCCCTCGGCCTCCGGAGCGTCGAGCAGGCGCTCGGCGGTGGCGACCATCACCGTGACGAAGAGGCTGGCGATCATGTCCAGGGACGGGGTGTCGAGCTCGCCCAGCACCGGGTAGCGGCGCAGGTCGCCGACGAGCTCGCTCGAGAACGAGTGGATCTCGCGGGCGATGCCGGCCCGCAGGCTCGCGATGCCACCCGAGCGCTCGCGCGCGATGAAGCGGTAGTGGAGGCGGTGCTCCTGCACGTGGCGCACGAGGATCGCGGCCGAGGTGCGGATGTCGTCCCCCGGCTCGGCCACCTCGGAGCGGCCGGCGCGCATGAGCTCGCGCAGCGAGGCGAAGGAGTCGTCGACGAGGACGAGGCCGAGCTCCTCCATGCTGTCGAAGTGGCGGTAGAAGGCGGTGGGCGTGATGCCGGCGGCCTTCGAGACCTCGCGCAGGCTCATCGCGCCGAAGCTGCGGTCCTCGAGCTGCGCGAGCGCGGCGTTGAGCAACGCCTGGCGGGTGCGCTCCTTGCGCTCCTGCCGCGAGAGCGGTGGCTCGTCCAACGACGTCTCCACGAGGCGAAGCGACGCGCCGGGCCGTCCGACGGGCCGGGGCTGCGGGGTCATGCGCGGCCGCCCTGCGGGGCCGTCTGCTCGGGGTGCACGCGTCTCATCTCAGCAGGTGATCCGGACCCCACCCCTGCGGTGTGCCCGATGTCACGGCCAGAGCCTACGGATCCCTTGACCCACCCGGGCGTCGGGTCGTACGTTTGTGCACAGCCGTTCACCGAACACGCGTACGCCGCGTCTCGGTTGTCGCTCGGCCCTCCCGACCGCCGTAAGGAACGCCACACCCATGACCCCTCCCGCCACCGCCACACCCCCGCGCCCCGCCGACTCGGACGTCCGCGCCATCGACTCGGACGTCCGCTCCGCCGTCGAGGCCCGCCCCGCCGACGCGAAGCCGCGCCCCGCGGCCCCCGAGTTCGACCGCCCCGCGGCCCCCGAGTCCGACCGCCGCGCGGCCCCCGATCCCGCCCGCCCGGTGGAGACCGAGTTCGTCCGCCCCGCCGCCCCGCGGCCCGCCCGCCGCGGCGGTCTCGCCCAGCGCCTGCTCGGCACGAAGGTCGCCGACGTGCTCGCCGGCCCGCACGACGTCGACCACTACCTCGAGCTGCTGCGCCCCGACTGGGCCGTGCGGAAGATCCGCGGCGAGATCGTCGACGTGCGCCACCAGAACGCCGACAGCGTCACGCTGACGCTGCGTCCCACCGGCACGTGGCCCGGGTTCCGCGCCGGCCAGCACGTCGAGATCGCGGTCGACGTCGACGGGGTCCGCCACCGCCGCTGCTACTCCCCCTCCGCCTCGGCGCACCCGAAGAGCCGCAACATCGAGCTGACCGTCCGCCGCCACCCCGAGGGCGTCGTCTCGCGGTACCTCAAGGAGCACGCGAAGGTCGGCATGTTCGTCGGGCTGTCCGTGCCGCAGGGCGAGGAGTTCGTGCTGCCCGAGACGCGGCCGCGTCGCATCGTCCTCATCAGCGGCGGCAGCGGCATCACGCCCGTGCTCTCCATGCTGCGCACCCTCACGGACGAGGGCCACCGGGGCGAGATCGTCTTCCTGCACTACGCCCGCTCCGCCGCCGACCTGCTCTACGCGGGCGACCTGCACCGGATCGCGACGCGGCACCCGAACGTCCAGCTGCTGCGCTGCTTCACCCGCGGCGACGACGGCGAGCTGACCGGCCGCTTCGGCCTGGACCACCTGCGCCGCGCGCTACCCCACGACGAGGACGCCGCCGCGTTCGTCTGCGGCCCCGGCGGGCTCGTCGAGGCCGTGCGCGGACTGTGGGCGGAGGAGGGTCTCCGGACGCCGCTGCGGTTCGAGCACTTCGCGCCGCCGGTGCTGCCGGACCTGGACCCCGACCAGCTCGGCACCGTCACGTTCACCGGCTCCGGCGTCACCGCCGAGGCCGACGGCTCGACGCTGCTCGAGCAGGCCGAGCAGGCGGGGCTCTCCCCCACGCACGGCTGCCGGATGGGCATCTGCCTGACCTGCAAGTGCACCCTGCAGGACGGCAAGGTGCGCGACACGCTCAACGGCGAGATCCACGGCACGCCCGGCGAGGAGATCCGCATCTGCGTCTCCGCCCCCGTCGGCGACGTCGCCCTCGACCTCTAGCCGCCCGACCTCCACCGCGACCCCGCCCGCGTCGGCCGTCCCGACCGCCCGCGACCGCACTCCGCTTCACCGCGACCCCGCACCCCCGCGACCGCACCCCGCTTCACCGCGACCCCGCACCCCGCGACCGCACCCCGCCGTACCGCGACCCCGCACCCCCGCGACCGCACCCCCTTCCGCAGCAACTCGACCCGAGGAGCACGCCATGAGCACCCCGACCGCCCCCGCCCCCGCCAAGAACGGCACGCACGTCGACGTGGACGACACGTTCGCCGTCGCCCGGTCCGACAAGCCGCTCTCGCCCAAGGCCCCCGACCGCGAGGCCGGGCCGTCGAAGGGCGACGCGAAGGACACCTCCGCCGTCCCGGGCCCGCTGCACGCCGTCCCGCACCTGAGCCAGGACATGCTCGACGCGTTCGGGCGCGAGATGGAGGCCATCCGCAAGAAGCACGTCGACGACCTCGGCGAGCGCGACGCGACGTACATCCGGTCCGTCATCAAGGCGCAGCGCCGGCTCGAGATCGCCGGCCGCGCGATGCTCGAGTTCGCGTTCCTCCCGCCGCTGTGGCTCGGCGGCGTGGCGGCCCTCTCCGCGTCGAAGATCATCGACAACATGGAGATCGGGCACAACGTCATGCACGGCCAGTACGACTGGATGCAGGACGAGGAGCTCAACGGCCGGACCTTCGAGTGGGACACCGCCTGCCCGGCGGACCAGTGGCGCCACAGCCACAACTACATGCACCACACCCACACGAACATCGTGGGCAAGGACCGCGACATCGGCTACGGCATCCTGCGGATGAGCGAGGACCAGCCGTGGGAGCCCTACTACCTGGGCAACCCCGTCTACGCGACGCTGCTGGCGCTGCTGTTCGAGTACGGCGTAGCGGTGCACGACCTCGAGACGGAGGAGATCCGCTACGGCAAGTGGGACCTCCAGGCGCGGCTGCCGATGCTCAAGGCGATCTTCGACAAGGTCAAGGGTCAGGCGCTGAAGGACTACGTCCTCTTCCCCGCCCTCGCCGGCCCGTTCTTCCCGGCGACGCTGTCGGCCAACGTCGCAGCGAACATCGTCCGCAACGTCTGGACCTACTCCATCATCTTCTGCGGCCACTTCCCCGACGGGGTCGAGGAGTTCACGGAGGAGGAGACGGCCGGCGAGACGCGCGGCGGCTGGTACGTCCGGCAGCTCTTGGGCTCGGCGAACCTGACGGGCGGCCCGTTCTTCCACCTCATGTCGGGCAACCTGAGCTTCCAGATCGAGCACCACCTCTTCCCCGACATCCCGGCGCACCGCTACGCCGAGATCTCCGTCGAGGTCAAGGAGGCCTGCGAGCGCTACGGCCTGGACTACCACGCCGGCCCGCTGCCCTGGCAGCTGTTCACGGTCTTCCGCAAGATCGTGCGGCTCTCCGTCCCGACGGGTGCGGAGCTGCAGGACTACGTGGAGCGCCCGCGCACCAGCCGCCTGGTCAAGACGGCCGCCGGCGCCTTCCGTGGTGCCCGCGGCGCAGCCCGCGGCACGGTGGGGGTGGCCCGCGGGGCCGTCGAGGGTGCCGTGGCCGGCGCCCGCGGGGCCGTGGCGGCCAACGCGGCCTGACCCCCGCCGTCCGGCCGGGCCAACGTCCGGCCGGGCCGCCGTCCGGCCGGGCCAACGTCCGGCCGGGCCAACGTCCGGCCGGGCACACCCTCGCTCTCCGGCCTGGCCTACGTCGGCGGCCGGACAGCCCCGTCCGGCCGGGCGTGCGGCCACCCACACCTCGCCACCCCGGGCCTCGACTAGGCTGCGGCGTATGCCCGGCCCGCTCGAGACCCGCAAGGACCAGGTCCAGGAGGCCGTGGAGTCCGGTGCGACCCACGTCGGCCGGATCGCCACGATCGTCACCGGCGCCGTGCGCGACGTCGCGCGCGAGGTCGGCTCGTGGGCGACGGACGTGTTCGAGATGCGCGACGCCTCGAACCGGGCCCGCCGCGAGCACGAGGCGCAGTCCGAGGAGCAGGCGGCGCGCGCGGCCGCGCGGCGCGACCCCGAGGCGGAGTGAGCCGCGGGCGCTCGGCGGCACCGGCCGTCGAGACCCGGCGGCTGCGCATCGGCTACTCCGACCACGCGCTGCAGCGGTTCTGCGAGCGCGGCGGCGTGCCCACCCGATCACGGGCGGACCTCGAGGGCGCGCTCCGGGCCCTCGTCGCCCGAGACGGCCGCGTCGTCCACGACCGCCCGCGGTGGGCCCACTCCCGTCGTGACGCCGACGCGTTCGTGCAGATCGGCGGGTGGCTGCTGCTCGTGCTCATGCGCGACCCGCGGCGCGGCGACGACGCGTTCACCGCCGTCACGGTCCTCGGCCGCGAGGGCATCACGAGCTGGCCGTCCGCGCACGAGCACCGGCTGACGCGCGTCCGGCCCCCGCGCTGGGCCCGCCCGCGCCGCTCGCTCCTCTCCCGCCTGTTCGGCGCGCTCGTGCGTATACGGTCCGAGCGCCGCTGACCACCACCCTCGACGAAGGTTCTAGCCGCGCGGTACGATGAGGTGATGACCTGGTGGGTCATAGCCGTCGCCGTCTGGGTCGTCGCGAGCTTCGCCGCGGCGGGCGTCGTCGTGCTCCTGTCCCGCCGGGGCCGCTCCACCACCGGCCGTCCCGCCGCCGACCGCCGCTCCGCCACTCGCCGCTCCGCCACCGGCCGTCCCCCCGCCGGCCGCTCCGCCACCACGCAGCCTCCCTCGGCCGGCCTGCGTGCCCCGGGTCCCGGTCGTACCGTGGCCCCCGGTGGCCCCGTCGTCCGGCACCAGGGGACCCGCGGCCGGTACGTCACCACCGCCGCGCAGCGCCACCGGCGCCGCTGAGCTCCCCCCGGGACTCGCGACCGCGCCGCGTGGGCGCCTATCCTCCAGGCATGTTCCCCCGAGAGGTCCACGCTGCCGGTGGCGTGATCGTCCAGGACGGCCGGATCGCCGTCGTCCACCGTCCACACCGCGAGGACTGGTCGCTGCCGAAGGGCAAGCTGGACGCGGGCGAGACCTTCGAGGAGGCCGCACTGCGCGAGATCCGCGAGGAGACCGGCTACGAGGTCGCGCTGGGCGAGGAGCTCACCGAGATCCGCTACGACGACCACAAGGGCCGTCCGAAGCTCGTGCGCTACTGGCTCATGACGATCACCGGCGGCGAGTGGACGCAGAACGACGAGGTCGACGAGCTGCGCTGGGTCACGCCGAACGAGGCGATCGAGCTGCTGACGTACGACAACGACCACGGCCTGGTGCGCGAGGCCGCGGAGCGCACGATCGTCGTCTGACGCGGCGGGGGTCAGCCCAGGACGGGCTGCTCGACCGAGGCCACGACGATCGCGACGCGTTCGTCCGAGAACAGCTTGTAGCGCAGCATCGCCGTGGTGACGGCGCTCAGCGCCTCGCGGCCGGGCGGGATCGGGCCGCCGCCGAGGACGGCGCCTCCGGCGGTGATCCGCACGCCCTGGCCCTCGGGCCGGCCGATGAGGGCGTGCTCGACGGTGCCCGCCAGCGCGGCGGCGAGGTCGCCGGCCCCCTGGTCGAGCCGGAGCAGCCGGCGCAGGACGACGAAGCGTCCCTCGTCGAGGCGCCCGACGACGTCGCCGGCCACCACGCGGGAGCAGACCGCGCGCTCGACGGTCCGGCCCAGCCGGCGGCGGGCCGCGGGGCCGCAGGTCGGCAGCGCGTCGTCCGTCTCCACGTCCAGCACCACGAGGGCGCCGCGGACGAACACGCCGTCCTCACCCGTCCGCCAGCGGTCGAGGTGGGCGACCACGGCCGCCCGACCGTCGCCGGGGGCACCGACGTGGTCGGCCGTGCGCCGCAGGCGGGATGAGGTGGAGGGGGCGAAGAACACGGGGGCTCGGGACGGCGACGTGGACGGTGTCTCCCCTCTGGTCGGCTCCCGCGGCCCCCGCTTGATGTTCGCCGGGCCCGCCGGACAGACGGACGAGGCCGGCTACAGCGCCTGCAACGCCTGTCGCACGGCGGCGGAGACCCGCTTGCCGTCGGCGCGCCCCTCGGCCGCGGAGATGACCGCCTGCATCACGCGCCCCATGTCCTTCTGCGAGGTGGGGTTGACCTCGGCCATCGCGTCGGCGAGGAGGATCTGCAGCTCGTCGTCGGTGAGCTCCTGCGGCAGGTAGCCCGAGAGCAGCTCGGCCTCGTAGCGCTCGGCCCGGGCGAGCTCGGGCCGGTCGTTCTGCTCGTAGGTCTCCGCCGACTCCTCCCGCCGCTTGCGCTCGCGCCGCAGCACGGCGACGGCGTCGTCCTTGCCCTCCTTCGCGTCCTTCTGCAGCTCGGAGAGGACGAGGCGCAGGGCGCCGACGCGTCCCTTGTCGCCCGCCTTCATCGCGGCGGTGATGTCGGCCTGGACGCGCTCGGGGATGCTCATGGTCCGAGCGTAGTGGCCCGCCGGGCCGGACACGGGAACGGCCGACCGGCCGCCCCAGGCCCCATACTCGATCGGGAATGCGCGACGAGCCTGCTTCGCAGGGTCGGGACCTGGGCATGTGCGTCACCGGCGCCACCCGATTCTCCCCTCAGGGAGAGTTACAACATTGGTCGTAGTGTTCCATCCGTACGACATCCGGCCACCACAAGAAATATTCTTTGACTCATGTCTCCTGACCGCCCCACCGCCATGCCGACGGATCAGGAGGGCCGTTGGCTCGCCGCGTTCGACTCCGGCCGTTGGGTGGCCCGTTCGATCTTCGGCCGGTGGTCCGCGACCTCGACGGAGTGGCAGGCCGAGCCCGACGACATCCAGGACCCGCGCGACCTGCTCCCCGAGCTCTACACGGGCGAGGAGGCCGAGCTCCCCGAGCCCGTGGAGGCCGCGATCGCGCTGCACCGCGCCGACTGGATGAACACGTCGGGCGAGCTGACCACGCTCGGCCGCGCCGCGCTGACGCGCTGGGCGTCCGGGGCCTGAGCCACCGGCTCCGCCGGACGGGTGGGGCGGTCGGCGCGCCGTCCGCGCGCCCCTGCCCCATCCTGCATCATCGGTGGTGCCCGTGATCGATCTGCACTGCCACATCCTCCCCGGCGTCGACGACGGCCCGGCCGACCTCGAGGGCAGCCTGGCGATGGCCCGCGAACACGTGGCCCGCGGCACCCGCACCGTCATCGCCACGCCGCACGTCAGCTGGGACTACCCGACGACGGCCGACGAGATCACGACGGGCGTCGCCGCGCTGAACGCCGCGCTGCGCGAGGAGGGCATCGAGCTCGAGGTGCTCGCCGGCGCCGAGGTGGCGCTGACCCGCGCCGTGGACCTGACGGCGAAGCAGCTCGCCGGGTTCCGCCTGGGCGACGGCCCGTGGCTCCTGCTCGAGGCCCCGATCTCGGTCGACTCGCCCGGCGTGGAGGGTCTCGTCGGGATCGTCCAGAGCCGCGGGGTGCGCGTGCTGCTCGCTCACCCGGAGCGGTGCGCGTCGTTCCACACCGACCCCGACTTGCTGGCCCGCCTCGTGGCAGGGGGCTGCCGGGCCCAGGTGACCGCGAACGCGCTGACCGGGTTCTTCGGTCGCACGGTGCAGGCCTCGGCGCGTCGCTACGTCGATGCGGGCCTCGTGCACGTGGTCAGCTCCGACAGCCACGACGCCACGCACCGCTCCCCCGGCCTGATCCACGAGATGGAGGAGGCCGGCTACGCCCCGCTCACGGAGTGGATGGGCGAGCAGGTGCCGCGCTCCATGTTGGCGGGCATCCCGATCCCGCCGCGCCCGCCGTTCCAGCCGGCGCCCGAGCGCCGCCGCTGGTTCCGCCGCTAGCTCAGGCGGCTGCGTGGTCCTGCCCGGCGGCGCGGGAGTCCGTCACGCGCTCCTGCGTCAGCACGCCGCGCCGGCCGCCGTCGCGCGTCGCACGGCGCCGCTCCTGCCCGCGCCGCGACAGGTGCGTCACCCAGACGACGAAGAGGACGTTGGCGACGAGCCAACCGGCCACGGCCAACAGGAGCAGGGTCATGCCCGCCTGTTCGGCCGGATGGCGGAGACCTGAACGCCGCTGGACGCGTGTCCGAGCGGCCGGCGACTACGGGGCCGAGGTGCCCTCGCGACCGTACTGGTCCTCGAGCCGCACGACGTCGTCGAGCTCGGGGGTGGAGACCTCGAAGAACGTGGCGTCCTCGATGGCCTCGACGGTGTGGATCGTGCCCGCCGTGTTGCGCCACGTGGCGCCCGGCTCGATGATCGTCTCCGTCAGGGCGTCGCGGTCCGTGCCCTGCCACAGGCGCATGCGGCCGGAGACCAGGTGCGAGGTCTCGTCCTTGGCCTCGTGGTACTGCAGCGACAGCTTGTGGCCGGCCAGCACGGTGATGATCTTGCCCGCGTAGCGCTCGGTGTGGGCGAACCACACCTCGTGGCCCCACGGCTTCTCGATGTGCTTCGGGAGCTCGGGGTCGAGTCCGAGCTTGGTCTCGGCGGGTGTCGGCATCGCGGTCATGATCGCGCATCGGCGCGGGACGGCGCTTCGGGCGTGTTTCGAAACGCGAGCGGACGGATGTCGCGCGCCCCCCAGTCCGCGCGCCGTCCAGTCCGCGCGCCTTGCAAGCCCAAGCGCCTGGGCACGACGCACGGGCCTTCCCGCGGCGGGGTCTCCCCCGCCGCGGGTCGGACGCGCCGTCCTTCAGCCGGTGGCAGCCGCGGACGCCTTCGGCGGGGCCGCGTCGTCGTCCCCCGCCGTCAGGGGCCGGGCGATGTCCTCCAGGCTCTTGCCCTCGGCGTCGACCGAGAAGAAGATCGCCACGATGCCCGCGATCAGCATCAGGGAGGCGCCGATGGCGAAGGCGAGGGCGACCTGGGACTCCTCGCCGCTCTCGACCATGCGGGAGAAGACCTGCGGGCCCGTGATGCCGCCGACCGCGGTGCCGATGGCGTAGAAGAACGCGATCGCCATCGCCCGGGTCTCCATCGGGAACACCTCCGAGACCGTCAGGTACGCCGAGCTCGCCCCCGTCGAGGCGAAGAAGAGGACGGCGCACCAGCAGAGCGTCATCGTGGTGGCGGACAGGTGGCCGGCCTGGAACAGCCACGCGGTGACGAGCAGCAGCACGCCCGAGGTGATGTAGGTGCCGGAGATCATGATCCGCCGGCCGATCGAGTCGAACAGGCCGCCGAGCAGCAGGGGCCCCATGAAGTTGCCCAGCGCGATGACGGCGTAGTAGTAGCCCGTCTGGCCGCTGTCGATGTCGAAGAACTCGATCAGGATCGTCGCGTAGCCGAAGGTGATGGCGTTGTAGAGGAACGCCTGACCGACGAACAGCGAGAACCCGAGGACGGTCCGCTTGGGGTAGAGCCGGACGAGCGCCTTGGCGATCTCGCCGAACCCGATCGCCTTGCGCTGGTGGATCGTGATCGTCGAGTCGACGGGCTCGAGCTTGCGGCCGATGGACTCCTCGACCTGCCGCTCGATGTCGTCGATGAGCGCGTTGGCCTCGTCCTCGCGACCGTGGATGAACAACCACCGCGGGCTCTCCGGCACGTGCCGGCGGACGAGGAGGACGACGAAGCCCATCACGACGCCGAGGGCGAACGCGAGCCGCCAGCCGAGGTTCGGGGCGAACAGCGACTCGTTCAGCATCACGATGGACAGCAGCGAGCCGCCGACGGCCCCGAGCCAGAACGAGCCGTTGATGATCAGGTCCACCCGCCCGCGCACACGGCTCGGGATCAGCTCGTCGATCGCGGAGTTGATCGCCGCGTACTCGCCGCCGATGCCGAACCCGGTCAGGAACCGGCAGGCGAAGAACCACAGCGGGTTCATCGAGATCGCCGTCAGGGCCGTGCCCGTCAGGTAGACGAGCAGGGTGATGATGAAGAGCTTCTTGCGGCCGTAGAGGTCGGTCAGCCGCCCGAAGAAGAGGGCGCCGACGCACGCGCCCGCCACGTAGAGCGACGCCGCCAGGCCGGTGATCTCGGCTGCGCTGATGTCGAGACCGCTGCCCTCCTCGGCGATGCGCCCCCCGACGTTGCCGACGAGCGTGACCTCGAGGCCGTCGAGGATCCACACCGTGCCGAGGCCGATGACGATCATCCAGTGCCAGCGTGACCATGGGAGACGGTCGAGTCGCGCCGCGACGTCCGTCTTGATGGTGCCCAGCTCCGCGTTCCTGCTCATCGGGTCTCCCTCCTCCATCGGTCCCCCTGGTCGGGACCGTGATCGGGGTCACTTACCCGAAGACTTGCAGGATCAAACGAACCAGGATTCGGGGGCGGGGCGGGCCGCCGACGCCGCCCGCCGCCCGCCGCCCGCGCCTACTTCCGCGCGCCCTTGGAGCCCTTCTTGCCCTTGCCCTTCTTCGGGGACTTCTTCGTGGTCTTCCTCGTCGCCTTGGCGACCTTGTTGCCGGTCAGCTTGACCGGGGTGTTGACCGTCGTGGCGTTGCCGGCGGCGTCCTTGACCACCGTGACGAGGTTGGCGCTGACGACGGTCTTGCCCGTCTTGGCCAGCGCCGCCTTCGCGCCCTTCACCGAGCGCACCGCGGCCTTCGCGGTGCCGCCGGCGACGGCGGTCGAGCCGGTGCCGGTGCCGACGACGACGAGCTTGGCCTTCGCCGCGATCTGGACCGCCGCCTTCTTCTTGCCCTTGCGGCCCTTGCCGCTCTTCTTCTTCGGGGCCTTCTTGGCCGCCTTCACGAAGACCTGCAGCTGCTGCTCGACGGCGCCGGGCTCGTCGAGCGTGGTGAACGTGCGGAGCCCGTCCTTCAGGAACGACGCCACGGTCATGGACCGCGTGCCGAGCTCGAGCGCCGCGACCTTCGGCGCCGTGGCGTCGGGGGCGGGCGGGGGCGGCACGACGCCGGCGTGGCCGGTCACGGTGAAGCTGACCTGGGTGCGCGAGTCGTTCGCGTAGCCGAGCGTGGTCTGGCGGACCTGCACCCAGTCGCCGGCGATCGCCGGTGTGGCGAACGAGCCGGAGAACGCGGTCGGCGTGACGGCCTCGAGCTTGCCCGCCGAGATGATCTCCGGATCGTTCGACGTCTGCACGGACGTCTGGTGGTACCCGGGCCGGTCGACGGTCAGCTTCCAGTAGTGGTCGGGGGCCGGCGTGCCGGGCGCCGACGGCACGTACCCGCCGTCGTCGACGCGGGCGCTCTCGTCGTAGTCGGGCGCGTCCGCGGGGCGCGGCGTGGTGTCGACCCAGCGGTACGTCGTCGGGATGTAGTGCCGGCCGACTGCGGTGCGGGCGATGCGCCGGTAGAGGTCGACGGTGCGATCCGTCGCGTCGGCGGTGGTGGTCCCCGCGAAGAGGGTCTGCCCGAGGACGCTGGAGGTGATGGCCGGGTGCCCCGTGAACTGCGTCTCGGCCAGGACCGCGCCGTCCGACGCGCGCACCATGCGGAACACGTCGCCGGCGGTGACGGCGAACGGCGCCTGCGGCGGGGCGTCGGTCCCGAACTCGTGGACGACGGCGCCTCCGCGGAGTTGCAGGAACCGGGGCGACGGGGTCTCGCTGTCGTAGTTGTCGCGGTCGGGGACGTAGTGGCCGTAGTGCGACGCGGTGTCCGTCGGTGCCGGCTGGGTGGTGCCGTCCCACATGAAGTCGGCGGGGTAGACCGCGATGTCGAACACGATGCGAGGGCCGGCGGCGTGCGCCCCTGCGGCCGCCACGAGTGAGCACGCCAAGGTGCTCGCGACGACGGCGATGCGGGCGACGCGACGCGGCCGGGTGCGCCGGGCCGGCGTGGTGGAACTCATGGGTGAGGCACTCCTGGTGTGGGACGCGCGTGCACGGTGCACGCGTTGGGAGGCGCACGATACGAAGGCGGACGGTTCGGCGCAACGTGCGGGGCTGCGTGCACCCGGACGGTTGTCGACGCCGGCGCCTGTGCGCGGTGCGACGGCGTACCGTGACGGGGTGCCGCTTCGCCGTGCCTGCGTGTTCCTGCTCCTCGTCCTCGCGGGCGCTGTCGGTGCCGCCGGCCCCGCGACGGCCGCCGGGTCTCCACCCTCCGCGCCGCTCGTCGCCGAGCCCAACGCCGACGGCACGAGCACCCTGCACTGGACGCTGGCGGGCTCGAGCGACTCGGTCAACGTCCTCTCCCACCTGCGCTGCGCCGTCGACCCGACCGCGGCCGGCCCGTTCGCCGGCATGAAGGTGCCGTGCGTCTGGCTCGTGGACCACAAGGCCCCCGCGCTGGCCGCCCCCGCCGGCTGCCCGGCGACGAACAACCCGTACGCGTCGTGGCGCTGCGACATGCGCCGGTTCCGCGAGCTCGTGATCGACGCGGCGGCGAAGGGCGAGCGCTCCGTGATCCAGTTCAACACGAAGGCGAAGGGCGGCAGCGGCGTCTGCGCCTGGATCCCCGTCGCGGTGCGGCTGGGCGGCGGGACCGGCGCGCTCGAGGCCGCGGACGGCTGCCCCGAGCGGATCTCGTGCGCCGCGGGCTACGCCGGCACGGTGCGCGCCGACAAGGCGTTCGACGTCGTCGTCGGCTGCCGCAAGGTGACGTACGTGGGTGCGGGCCGCTCGTCGGGCTCGACCGGGGGATCCGGGCCCCGCGCCGGCACGAAGGCGGGCGTGGAGGACCTGTCGACGTGCGCCGGGTTCGGCGAGGGCAAGGGCGGCGAGAGCCCCCTGTGGGACGTGCGGACCACGAAGCGCGGCCGGCGCGGCATGAACGTGCGCGTGACGATGCGCCGCGCGGCGCCGATCACCGTCGCGGTCCACCGCAAGGTCTCGCGCGGCACCACGCTCGTCCGCACGATCAACGTCTGCGCGAAGGCGGGCGCCAACCGCGTGGCCGTCTCCGACGCGACCGGCGGCGTGCGCAGCCGCCGCAACTACCGCGTCGTCATCTCCTCGCCGGTCAGCAAGTACCCGCTCGTCTCGAGCTACGAGACGCTGCCGCGGTAGCGGGGCGGGGTGCCTCCCCCACCCCCTCGCACGCTAGAGGGAGAGGCAGGTCAGCTCGACGCGGTAGCGCGAGCCGGAGGCCGCGCCGGTGACGGTGACCTGAGAGGTCGAGCGCCCGTACTGCGGTGCGCTGAACGTGGCGCCGTCGGGCGAGGTCGCCGTGGCGCCGAGCGCCAGACCGTCGCCGGGGCAGGTGAGCGCGACGGTACGCGGGGTGGTGCCGACGGTCGTCTCCTCGGCGACGGTGCTGCGGAGGGCCACGACGGGGCCGGCGGCGCCGGCGGGACCCGCGGGGCCGATCGGACCCGTCGCGCCGGCGGGACCGGTGGCGCCGCGCGCCCCGGTGGCGCCCGTCTTGCCGGCCGGCCCCGTCTTCCCGGTCTTGCCGGTCGCGCCGGTGCGGCCGCGGGGCCCCGTCTTGCCCGCGGGCCCCTGCGGGCCCGTACCGCCGCCGCCCTTCGCGGCGAGCTGGCGCCGCACGGACGCGCTGAGCTGCTTGGAGCTGAGCGTGCCGTTCTTGATGTCGCTGCGGGTGAGCGACCGGTTCTTGATCTTGGCGCCGGTGACGCTGCCGGTGCGCAGGTCGCGGCCGTCGAGGCGGTCGGCGGCGTAGGCGCCGCCGGTGCTGAGCGCGGCGAAGAGCGCGAGCGTGGCGACGACGTTGGCGTAGCTGAGGCGGGGGCGCAGGCGGGACATGACCGCGAGGGTAGCCCCGGTGGCGGCGCACCACGGCGGTCGTGGCGTGGCGCCCCGGGGCGCGCCTGCGGGCGGAGAGCCGGCCGGAACGGGCGACGCCCCCGCGGGTGCGGGGGCGTCGGGTGTTGCTGGGCCTGCGGTGTCGCGGTGCGAGCGCGGGGCGCTCGCGGCCGGTCTACCGGTAGCGCGTCACGGTCTCGACGTTGCGGACCTTGTCGCGCGCGCCGACCGTGGCGCGGTCCCGGCCGGGACCGCCGTTGATCGTGTTGACCTTGCCGTTGCGGGTGACGATGCGGTCGTTGCCCGCGCCGCCGATGACCGTGGTGCGGCCCTTGCCGGCGGTGATCTTGTCGTTGCCCTCGCCGCCGGAGATCGTCGTCGTCCCGGCGCCGCCCTTGATGGTGTCGTTGCCACCGGCACCGGAGATCTTGGCGGTGCCCGTGCCGGCGGTGATGATGTCGTTGCCGGCGCCGCCGCGGACGACGACGTTGCGCGCCTTCGTCAGGGTGATCCGGTCCTTGCCGCTGCCGGCCGAGACGTTGACGTCGCCGGCGCCGGCCTTCGTGACCAGGCGGTTGTTGCCGTCGCCCAGCTTGATCGAGGCGGCGCGCGTCGTGGCGCGCGCGGCACCGGAGCGCGCCGAGGAGGCCGCGCCGCCGATGGTCACGGAGTCCGAGCCGGAGCCCGAGTCGACGATGCTGCCCGCACCGGCCGTGATCGAGTCGGAGCCGGCACCGGTGTTGACCGTGGAGCTGGGACCGACGTTGACACTGTCGGTGCCGGCGCCCGTCGTGACGGCGGAGCCGGAGCCCGCGACGACCGTGCTGTTGCCGTTGGTCGCCGTGATCGTCTGGTTGGCGCCGGGGGCGTTGACCGTGCTGTTCTGGCCCGAGGCCGTGATCGTGTTGCCGGCGCCCGTGACGTTGGCAACGGTGCCGGTGCCCTGGATCGTGACCGTGGCGCCGGTGCCCTGGATCTCGATCTCCTGGTTGGGCGTGGACGGCGCGACGACGACGCTGGCGCCGGGGGCCAGGACGAGCGTGACGTTGCTGAGGTCACCCGAGACGGTGCTGGGGGCGCCGGCCGGGATGTTGACGGGGCCGGTCGCTCCGGGCGGAATCGTGACCGGGGTGCCGGGGGGCGGGGTCTGCGGGCAGTACGCCGGGTTGGTGCTGCCGGGAGGGCAGGTCGTCTGCGCGCTCGCGTTGGACGTGGCGAAACCTGCTGCGGCTGCCGCGGTCGCGGCGGCGATGAGGAACTGCTTCTTCACGGGAACTCCTATCGAGGGGCCGAGCGCGCTACTGCGCCCTCGTTGACTGGGATTACGGTGGAAGCCAGGATTTCCTGACAAGCCCTTGAGGTTTCTTTTCAGCCGGTTCAGCGGGCGGCGGCGACGGAGCTCGTCTCGCTGCCTACCACCGCGCGCACGCCGGTCACCCGCGGGCGGGGGACGGTCAGGGTCCGCACGCCCGCCGCCCGCACGCCCGTGCGGGCCACGGTCACCCACCGGCCACCACGGCGAACCTGGACCTTGGCCGTGCCTGCGACGGGCGAGCGCAGCCAGACCTTCAGGCGCTTCGCCGTCCTGCCGGTGACCGTGACCGGGAACCGGAATGCCTGCGCGAACGGCTTGCGGGTCCCGTCGTTCAGGTACATCCCGGACTGGTAGGTGCTGTCGAAGCTGGGTGTCGGCAGCTGATCGCGGACCTGGAACCACAGGACTGTGCCCACGCCCTCGCGCCACAGCCGCCAGAGCAGCTCGGGGATCCAGCGCTCCAGCGTCGTGCTCGGAACGCCATCGGGGTCGGGCCCGTCGGAGTCGTAGGACACCTCCGTCACCCACAGGCCCGGCGTCGTCGGCCCGAGCGTCCCGGCCTTGCGCGCCGCGCGCAGGACCCGCGTGAGCTTGCCCAGGTCGGGCACCGTCACGTCGTCGGCGTTCAGGGCCGGGCTCGACGGCTTGCGCACCCCGTAGGGGTGGTGCGACAGGGCATCGAAACGCGTCGTGGCCGAGCAGCTGCGTTCGAGCCTGCCGTCCAGGCAGAGCATCGAGCGCAGGAACGCGACCGGTGGCGTGCGGGTGCCGCTCCGCGTCCCGTAGTCGCCGAACGGGGCCAGGCCCGCGGTCACCACGGTGGCCGACGGCTGCGCGGCCTTCACTGCCACGTAGCCCGCGTTGACCAGGTCACGGAAGCGCACGGGCGCGAACGGCTTGCCGCCGTCCCACTGCGGGGCGAGGTGCAAGTCGAGGTTCGGCTCGTTCCAGAGCTGGAACTGCGTCGCCTTCGGCAGCGTCGCGCCCGGCATCGCGGGGTCGGCGACGCTCCCCGAATACCGGCGGGCGACGGCTCCGGCGAAGCGCCCGAACGCCGCCGCGTCGGGCTTCCACGCCGCGGTCGTCTTGCCCCCGGGCCGGTCGGCACCCTGCGCCCACGCGGGGGCGTCGTTGATCATTACGAGCGGCTGCAGGCCGTGGGCCACCGTGGCGCGCACCTGCGCGTCGACGGCCGTCCACCGGTAGCCCGGCCAGCCCGGGTCCGACGCCTGGTCGTCGGTCGGCCGGCTCGGCGAGACCGCGCCCCAGGAGGCGTAGACCCGCACGACCGAGCCGGACTCGGCGCGGGCACGATCGAGCCACGCGCCGGCGTCGGCCCCGGAGAACTCCTGCGTGGGCGTGAACCCCAGCCGGAGGGCCGAGGTTGCCGCGCCGGCGCTCGCCGGCACCGCCAGGCCCGCGACGACCGCGAGCAGCGCGACCCACCGGGCCAGCCCGGGCGGCAGCGGCCGGGCGCGCCCGGCGCGGACGGTCACGACGCGCGACGACCGCGAACGACGGCACCGACGCCGACGATCGCCATCGCGCCGACGAGGAGGCTCCACACCGGGAGCCCGCCGACGGTGCTCGTCGCGCTCGACTCGGCGAGCGACGTCTTCGGCGCCGCGGTGGCGTCCGCCGTCGCCGGAGCCTGCCCGCCGTCCGCCGCGGAGGAGTCCCCGCCGGACGGCTTCGCCGCGGCGTCGCGGCCCGCTCCACCGGAGCCGCTATGCCCCGTGCCGTCGTCCCCGCCGCCCGATGCGCTGCCGCCGCCTGCGTCGTCCGTGGACTCGCCACCCCCGGCCGCGCCCGACCCGGCGCTCGACGGCCCCGACGGCACGCCGCCGTTGCGGTCCAGCGCGTCGGCCAGCGCCCGGCCCTCCGGGCCGCGGGACTCGAGCTCACGGCGACGCTCGTCGGAGAGCCTGCCGCCGCCCGAGCCCGCCGGCGGCGCCTGCTCGCGGTACTGGTCCACGGCGGCGCTGCCCGGAGGCGCGGCCGACTGCGCCTGGGCCGCCGACGGCACCATGAGCGCGAGGGCGGCGATCGATGCGATCTGGCGAACCTTCACGCCCTTCCATACGCTCCGGCGGCCGCATTCCTGACGCGGGGACGTGATCGCTCCACCGCGGGCTTCCCCGCGGCGCGTCAGGAACCCGTGACGCACGACGTACATGAGTTGAATGCCCACCGCCACCGCCACGCACGCGCGCCTAGATGCCCTCGAGCACCTGAGCCGCTGGGTCCCTCCTGTCGGCGCCTTCCTGGCGGGCGGCGGCCCCGTCGTACTCCTCGGGTTCAGCAACGGGGGCTACGAGGTCGCGACCGTCGCGGGGTACGGCGTGGCGCTCTGGTGGCTCGTCCTCGTCGGGTTCCTCACCGGCGCCCTCCCGCGCCCCGCTCCCACCACGGGCGGCCGCGTCGTGCTGGGCAGCCTGCTCGCGCTAGCCGTGTGGGGCGGGATCTCGCTCGGCTGGAGCGCCGACGCCGAACGCGGCCTGACGGAGGTGGCCCGGATGGTCGTCGCGGGCGGCACCCTGTTGCTCGGGATGAGCGCCGTCCGCGCCGGCCACGCCCGCGTGCTCGCCGGCGGCGTCTTCGCGGGCCTGTCCGCCATCGTCGCCGCGGCCGTGCTGTCCCGCCTGCAGCCCGACCTGTTCCCCGCGGCCGGCACCACCGCCGAGTTCCTCGCCACGCGCGAGCGCACGTCGTGGCCGCTGAACTACTGGAACGCGATCGCGGCGGCCGGGGCCATGGCCCTGCCGCTGGGGATCGCCCTGGCCGCACGGGCGCGCCATACCTGGACCGCGGCGCTGGCCGTAGCCCCCGTTCCGGTGCTCGTGCTGGGCATCGCCTTCACCCTCTCCCGCGGCGGCATCGTGGCCGCCGCCTGCGGCCTCCTGGCCCTACTGCTGACCGTCGCCCCGCGGCCCGTCGTCCTGCGCACGCTCGTCGGGCCCGCCATCGGGGCCGCCACGGTCGTCGGTGCGGCGTGGCGGTCCCCGGCGCTCGTCGACGCCACGGGCGGCGCCGCCCAGTCCGATGCCGGCGGGCGGGTCATCGCCGTGGCGATCCTGGCCACCGCCGGAGTCGCGCTGCTGCAGGCGGGATGGACGACGGCAGACCGTGCCTGGTGGACGCCACGGCTCCCCCGCCCCCGCGGCCGTCGCGTCGTCGCCGCGGCGGTCGCGGCCGCGGTCGTTGCCGTGGTCCTCGCTGCAGTGGTGGCAGGCGCCCCCGACCGGGTTTCGCAGGCCTGGGACGACTTCCGGGTGCCCACGGTCAGCGCGACCGTGGCGAACGCCGGCGGCTCGGACCGGCTCGGCAGCATCTCGGGCAACGGGCGCTACCAGGTGTGGTCGGGGGCGTGGGACGCCGCCTCGGCGCACCCCCTAGCCGGCATCGGGCTCGGGTCGTGGGAGTCGTGGTGGAACCCACGGCGGGCCGACACCGGATTCGTGCGCAACGCCCACTCCCAGCCCTTCGAGCTGGCGGCCGAGCTCGGCCTGATCGGCGGGCTCCTGTTCCTCGCCGTCGTCGGGATCCCGCTGCTGAGCGGCCTCGTCAGCGGCCTGCGGCGACGCGCGCTCGCTTCCGACGCCGCCTTGGTCGCTCCCGCCCTCGTAGCCTTCTGCGTCGCGCTCCTCATCGACTGGAACTGGCAGATCTCGGCGTTCGCGGTCGCGGGCATGACACTGGCCGCCGTCGCGGTCGCGCGCCCTCACCCCGACGCAACGACCGCGCCGGGCGCCGCGCCGTCCGGCCCCAGCGGTCGGCGTCGCGCCATGGTCCGGACCGTCGCAATTGCCCTCGTCTCCGTCGGCTCCATCGCCGTGCTCTCGACGGCCCTGGTCGCCCCGCAGGCCGTCGACGCCAGCCGCGCTGCGGCCGCGCGGGGAGACACCACGGAGGCCGCGGCCCGGGCGGCGGACGGCGCGGCAGCGGCCGACTTCGCCGCCAGCCCGCTCCTGCAGCTCGCCACGGTCCGCGAGCAGCAGGGCCGGCTGGCAGCGGCGGCCTCGGCCGCGCGGGCCGCCACGCGCCGCACGCCGGACGACTGGCGTCCCTGGTTCGTCCTCGCCCGGGTCGAGACGGCCCGGGGCCGCGACCGCCAGGCCGTGACGGCGTTCCGCCGCGCCCGGCAGCTCAACCCGAACTCGAAGCTGCTCGCCCCATGACCGTCGACCACGAAGCCGATCCCTTCGAGGGCGAGCCGCTCTCGCCGGAGGACGAGGCGTTCGCGGAGCGCCTGCGCGCCGACGCGCCGCGCCCCTCCCCCCGCCTGCGGCGGCGCGTCGGCGACCGGGTGGCCGCGGCGTTCGCGCGCCGGGCGCTGCGCCCGCGGGCCGCGGCGTTCGTCGTATCGGGCGGTGCACTCTTGGCCGCGTCCGTCGTCCTGGCCCTCAGCGGACCGCGCTAGCGTCGCCGATCTCCGCGCGCATCCGCCGCAGGGCGCGCGACAGGATCTGGTGGACGTTGGCCTCGGTGGTCCCGATCAGCCGGGCAATCTCGCGGCCGCTTAGGTCGGCGCCGAAGCGCAGCCCGATCACGCGGCGCTCGCGGTCGCCGAGGGACGCGATGGCCTCCTGCAGGCGCGGGTCGATGCCGATGGCGGGCCGCATCTCCTCCGCCGCCCATTCGTCACGCTCGTCGTCGAACGCCCGCTCGTCCCGGCGCCCCTGACGCCTGTAGTGGTCGACGAGCACGTGCTCGGCGATGGCGAACACCCACGTGGTGACCCCGCCGCGGTCGGGGTCGAACCGGCGGGCGTGGCGCACCACCCGCTCGAACGTCTGCGACGTGAGGTCCTCGGCGTCGGACGTGCGACCGACGCGATACGCGAAGAACGCATAGACCCGGTCCAGGTGGCTCGTGTAGATGGCGGAGACGTCGAGCACGGGGACACGGGTCGGAACTGGCGGGACCATAGCGGCGAAACCTCGAAGATCACCACTCGGGATGTCACAAAGCTCATGCCGTTATCCGAATGACTCAATGACACCCCCTCCCGCCCGTCTATGCTGCACCCCGCGCGCCGCGTAACAGCGGTAGCCGACGCCGTACGTCCGAATTCGTGAACCGTCCCAACCACCCAACCGCCACGCCTTCGCGGGTCGCCTCCGGCTTTCGCCGGTCCGCGGCATCGTCGCCGTCTGCTGACGACGAAGCGATTCGCATCGCCGGTGTCCGCAGGTACCGCCGTGGGCGTATACGCCAGCTCTTCCTCGTCAGCGGCGACGCCGTGGCGGTCGCCGCGCCGTTGTACCTGCTGAACCTTTCGAACGGCGCGTTCGGGCTGCAGGTACCGACCTTGGCGTCCGTCTCGGTCGCCGCCATCTGGGTGCTGCTGCTCCACCTCTACGGGCTCTACCCACGGTTCCCGCGGTACGTCACGACCTCGACGCTCAACGAACTCCCGACGCTCTTTCACGCCGCGCTCGTGAGCACGGTGGCATCGGGGTTCTGCCTCACCGCGTGGGGTGCCGACGCCCTCAGCCGTCCCCTTGCCGTCCTCCTCGGCTCGGCGATCGTGCTGCTCCCGCTCCTGCGGCTGATCACGCGGCAGGTACTGACGAGGCTCGTAGGCCCAGAACGCGTGCTGCTCGTAGGAACCGGTTCGGCCACGGCCACGGTCGAGCAGGCGCTCGACGTGCGCCGCGACATCGTCGTCGTCGACCATGTCGGGTTGCCCGGTCAGTGGCGGCGCGAGATGAACGACGAGGAAGTCGAGGTCGACCACCTCGAGCGCATCGTCGTGCGGCAGCAGGTCGACCGCGTGCTGCTGTCGACCATGGAGCTGGGCGACACCGCCGTCGGCGACTTCCTGCATTGGAGCCGCCGCGTGAACGTCAGCCTGACGGTGCTGCCCGAGCACTTCGACATCGTCGGCGTCGGCGCCGCCATCGATCAGGTCCGCGGCGCGACCGTCGTGTCGCTGCAGCCGCCGGCGCTCTCGCGCACGGCCCGCACGCTCAAGCGCGCCCTGGACCTCTTCGGAGCGGCCTCGGGGATCGTGCTGCTACTGCCCGTGATGGTCGCCATCGCCGTGGCCGTGCGCATGGACTCGTCGGGCCCCGTGCTGTTCCGCCAGCAGCGGATCGGCCGCGGCGGCCGGCGGTTCCAGCTCCTCAAGTTCCGCACGATGGTCCCCGACGCGGACGCCATGACGGAGCGCCTGATGGCCGACAGCTCCGACCCGCACTGGTTGCAGCTCGAGCACGACCCGCGAATCACCCGCGTCGGACGGTTCCTGCGCAGCACCAGCCTCGACGAGCTGCCCCAGCTCTACAACGTGCTGGCAGGCCACATGTCGCTCGTCGGTCCCCGCCCGCTCTCCGTCCGCGACGACGCTCGCGTGGGCGGCTGGGCTCGCGGCCGCCTCGACATCACCCCCGGCCTGACGGGCCTCTGGCAGGTGCTCGGTCGCAAGTCCGTGCCCTTCGAGGAGATGGTGAAGCTCGACTACGTCTACGTGAACAACTGGTCGCTCTGGGGCGACGTGAAGCTGCTGCTCCAGACCCTGCCCGCCGTCATCGCCGGCCGTGGTGCGCGTTGACCCGCCGGTCCCGACGCCGCCCGCCCTCTCGACCCACCTTCATATGAGCGCATCCCTTCACAGCCGCATCCGGCTCGCACGCGTCCGCGCGTCCAAGGCCCTCGCCCTCGCACGGACTCCGAGCCATTGGCCCGCGGTGCGGGCGGGCGTCGTCCCGACCGTGGAGCACGAACGCGCGCCGCTCGGCGGACCGTACGCGACCGTGCTTGACGTGGGCGCCTCACGGGGGCAGTTCGCGCTGCACGCCCGTCACCGCTATCCCGACGCGCGCATCGTCTGTTTCGAACCGTTGCCGGCATCGCAGCAGACCCTCCGCCGCGTGTTGGGTGACCGCGTCGAGCTGCGTCCCGTCGCCGTCGGCGCCGAGGCGGGCACGGCGAGCATGCATGTGTCGGCCGCCGACGACTCGTCGTCGCTCCTGCCGATCGGGGAGCGACAGCTCGCCGAGTTCCCGGGCACGCAGGAGGCCCGCCAGCTCGAGGTCCCGGTCGTCACCCTCGACGACGTCATCGACGAGGGGCTCGCGGGGCCGGTGCTCCTGAAGATCGACGTCCAGGGCCTCGAGCTCGACGTGCTCCGCGGCGCCGGCGACGCCCTCGCCGCCGCCGTCGACACCATCTTCGTCGAGTGCTCCTTCGTGGAGCTCTACGAGGGACAGGCCCTCGCCGACGAGGTGATCGCCTTTCTCTTCTCCCACGGGTTCCGGCTCGCCGGCGTCCACGGCCTCGCCACCGGCCAGGGCGGTCAGACGCTCCAGGCCGACCTCCTGTTCATCAACGCCGTCGCCCCGGGCGACCGCGCACGCCCCGTCCTTCACGCCTCGTCCCAAAGGTAAGTCGCACATGCCTCTCGCAATCGTCACCGGGTCCGGTGGCCTCATCGGATCCGCCACGGTCGAGCACTTCGTCGGGCGTGGCTTCGACGTCATCGGCGTCGAGAACGACATGCGGGCCCAGTTCTTCGGGCCTGAGGCCTCGACCTCGCGGACGTCGAGCCGGCTGGCCGACAGCTACCCCGAGCACTTTCGCACCGTCGACATGGACATCCGCGACACGGAGGGCGTCCGCAAGCTCGTGCGCGACAACGCCGGCGGGCTCGAGCTCGTCGTCCACACCGCGGCGCAGCCGTCGCACGACTGGGCGGCGTCCGACGCCATCGCTGACTTCACGGTCAACGCGAACGGCACGCTGAACATGCTCGAGGCCGTCCGGCACGAGAAGGCCGACGCGACGTTCATCCACATGTCGACGAACAAGGTCTACGGCGACCGGCCGAACTTCCTGCCGCTGATCGAAACCGAGACGCGACTCGAGCTGCCCGAGGACCACGAGTTCTACGGCGGCATCGACACCTCGATGTCGATCGACCGCACCATGCACTCCGTCTTCGGCGCGTCGAAGGTCGCGGCCGACGTGATGGTGCAGGAGTACGGGCGTTACTTCGACATGCCGACCGTCTGCTTCCGCGGCGGCTGCCTGACGGGTCCCGCGCACGCCGGCGCCAAGCTCCACGGGTTCCTGAGCTACCTCATGAAGTGCACCGTCTCCGGAACGCCGTACACGATCTTCGGCTACGACGGCAAGCAGGTGCGCGACAACATCCACGCCGCCGACGTCGTCAAGGCGTTCGACCTGTTCCACGGCGACCCGACGGCCTCGGCGGTCTACAACCTGGGCGGCGGGCGGCAGAGCAACGTCTCGATGCTCGAGGCGATCGCGCTGTGCCAGGAGATCGCCGGCCGCGAGCTGGAGTACACGCTCTCGTCCGAGAACCGCGCCGGCGACCACCGCTGGTACGTCAGCGACTTCTCCGACTTCGAGGCGAAGTACCCGAGCTTCAAGCTGGAGTACGGGATCCGTGAGGTGCTGCAGGAGATCCACGACGCCAACGTGGAGCAGTGGAGCGCGGTCGCCTGATGGCTCTCCGGCCGCAGACCCGCGGCGACGGGTCCGCCCCGCCCGACCGCGTCCCCCTGCCCCCGCGCTACCAGGCCGTGTGGGACGCCCCGTTCCGCGACGCGATCGAGCGGACGCTGCGCCCCGGCATGGCGATCCTCGACGTCGGCTCGGGCCGCAACCCGACCATCCTCCCCGACGAGCGCCCGGGCGGCACCACGTACGTGGGCCTGGACCTCTCCCGTGAGGAGCTCGAGGCCGCCGGCCCCCGCGCCTACGACGAACACGCCGTCGCCGACGTCGGGGCGCTGCAGGACGAGCTCATCGGCCGCTTCGACCTCATCGTCAGCTGGCAGGTCCTGGAACACGTGGAGGATCTGGGCGCCGCGTTCGTCTGCATGCGGGCCTACCTCAAGCCGGGCGGCGTCCTTGTCGCGATGTTCTCGGGTGGCCGCTCCGCGTTCGCCCTCGTCAACCGCGCCATCCCCTTCCACATCGGCGCGCCGATCGTGAAGAAGGTCATGGGCCGCTCGGATCGCAACCCGGTCTTCCCGGCCTACTACGACCGCTGCACGGCGGGCAGGCTGCGGACGATGCTGCGAGAGTGGACCGCCGTGGACGTGGCCCCGTTCTACGCCGGGGCCCGGTACTTCGGGTTCTCGAAAGTGGCGAGCCGGGCGTACCTCGCCTACGAGGACGCGATCGAGCGGCGTCGTGCCGAAGACCTCGCCACGCACTACCTGTTGACCGCCACTCGGTGATCGCGCGACTCCGCAGCCCGCAGGTCCGGGCGATCATCGACGGGCTTGGATCCTCGGTCCTCATCCAGGCGTGCGTGCTCATCAGCGGCATCGCCGCAGCGCGCCTGCTCGGTCCTGGTGACCGGGGCAACCTCGCGTTGATCTGGACCGTCACGCTCACCCTGTCGCAGCTCGGCAGTTTGGGTCTGCCCCTTGCCGTCACGAAGGAGGCGGCGCAGCGGGACACCGATGCCCGGGCGTTGGCTCGCGAGCTGCGCAGGCCGGTGTTGGTGCAGATAGCCGTCGTGTCCCTAGTGCACGCCGCGACCGTGGCGGCGCTCGTGTCGTTCACGTCTCTCCCGCCGGCGGCAGCGTGGCTCTCGCTCGTCGTCCTGCCCCCGATGCTCGCCCAGATGTTCGGGCTCGCGGTGCTCCAGGGCTTGCGGGAGTTCCGCACACTGAACCTGCTTCGAACGCTCCCGCTCGCGCTCTATGCCGCAGCTCTCATCGCGCTGGCCGTCATCGGGAATCCGACCCTGCTCGCAGTCACGTGGGCGTGGATCGGAAGCTACGCGGCGTCGGCCGCCGTGACGATATGGGTGCTAGTCCAATGTCTCCAACGTGCGCCCGCCGCCGCGACGCAGAATCGACGCCCCGACGTCGCCAGCATGCGGCGGTTCGGGTTGCGCGGCCTCCTCGGATGGGCGTCCCCGACCGAGACGTTCCGTGTCGATCAACTCGTCGTGGGGCTCGTGCTCTCCTCTCACAGCCTGGGGTTGTACGTCGCTGCACTCGCGTTCACGAACTTCCCTCGCTTCGTCGCGCAAGCTGTTGGCCTGGTCGCATATCCAAGCGTGAGCCGGGCCACCTCACCCGTCGAGAAACGAACAGCCACCCTGGGGTTCCTCGGCCTCGGCTCTTTGTTCAGCTTCGTGGTCTGCGGCGGGCTCGCAATCTTGGCGCACCCGCTGGTGACCATCGCATTCGGGCAAGAATTCGAGGCGGCGGCCGGGCCCCTCCGTGTCCTCCTAATCGCCACGTTCCTCCTGTGCGTCCGACGGGTGCTCACGGACGCGACGCGGGGCGCAGGCTTCGAGAGCGCAGGGTCGCGCGCGGAGATGCTGTCCTGGCTCGTCCTCGTTCCGGGGTTCCTCGTCTTTGCCGGTCCGTTCGGGCTCTACGGGGTCGCCTGGGTGCTGGTCGGTTCGTACGCGGTCAGTGCCGCCGTCCTCGGGTACCTCACGCTACGCCCAGGCGGCTGGGCCATCGACGGGCCTGCCGCAAGCACCACTGTCCCGTGACCCATCCGGCTGACGGAGACGCACCAATGAAGGTCCTACGCATCATCACCACGGTCGAGCCCCACGTGGGCGGGCCGTCGTACTCGGCAACGAACGCCGCGATCGCCGAGCAGGAGGCCGGCGTTCAGACGACGCTCGTCTCTACGGACGTGCTCGGCGACCGAGGGTTCGCTCCTCCTGGCCTGGAGCAGGCCGGCGTGCGCCACCTGCGCTTCAAGCGCATCGGGGTCGCGGCTGAGCTCGCCGCACGTTGGGGCATCAGCGTCGGCTTCGTGCGCTGGATCCTCCGCAACGGCCGGGCGTTCGACGTGATCCACGTGCACTACGTGTGGTCCGTGGGCACCGTGGCCGGCGTCTTGGCGGGCCTGTTGTGGCGTCGCCCCGTCGTCATGACCCCCCATGAGTCGCTGACGGAGTTCGACATCGTGGTCTCACGTTCGCGGCTGCGAACGCTGCAGAAACGGGCTGTGCGGTGGCTGCTGCTCCGCTCGATCCGCAAGGTGATCGTGGCGTCCGAACTCGAGCGCCGCGACAGCCGACTCTCGGCAGACCTGGCAGCTGTCGTGCCGCACCCCGTCATGCGGGCCGCCGAGCTGGAAGCCGACGATAGGCCGGTCTCGGAGCCGCCCATTGACTTCGGCTTCCTTGGCCGCCTTCACGAGAAGAAGCGGGTCGGGCTCCTCCTCGACGCGGTCGCATCGACGGACGGCCCGGCAACTCTGGTCGTCGGGGGCAACCACCCCCCGGAGCAGTACGCGGAACTCCGCGAGCACGCTCGACGGCTGGGAGTCGACGACCGCGTGCGGTTCGTCGGGTTCGTGCCTGCGGATCAGAAGGCCGCCTTCTTCGCCTCGATCCGCTTCCTTGCCATGCCCTCTCAGTACGAGTGCTTCGGAATGGTGGCTGCAGAGGCCATGGCTAGTGGAACCCCGGTCATCGTCACTCGGACGTCCGGGGTTGCCGATGTCGTGGAACGCTACGGAGCGGGAATCGTGGTGCCCACCGACGACCCTGAAGCGTTGCAACGGGCTCTTCGACGATCTGTGGATGACGCGGCAGGCCGTCACGCGATGGGCCACAACGCCTATCGCGCCGCAGTGGAGCAATTCTCGTTCCGAGCCTACGGCGAATCAGTGCTTTGCTTGTACCGGGCCGTGGCCCGCTGAGGCACCCCTCGGGACGTGGGCTTGATCGGAGAACGCTGCCGGGCCTCGCCTCGAAGACGCACGTTCATCTTCCTGCGGGTGTCCCTCCTCCGACGCCGGGGAAGCGTCGCGTCCCAAGAGGTGCACCGCAAGGATCAAGCCAGCGGGTACGAAGAGATAGCGGTCGAACAGCTGGTTCGAGCGGATGGACATCACCACCAGCGCGATGATCGATGCCGACGATGCGGCCGCGACACCGGCCAGCGCACTTGACAGGTATGCGGCACGTGCGAGCCGAAGACCTTCGCGGATCGGCCCCAACGTGAAGAACGCGAACGCCAGGATTCCCAGCACGCCCCCAGCGGCATAGAGCTGGAGATAGACGCTGTGCGCCCGGCGCAGCTCGCCGAAGCCCGATCCCACCACTGGGGACTCGTTGATGCGTTCGAGAGCATCGCGGATAGCGACGCTTCGCTCGCGATCGGAGTCCGAAACGCTGGCCGCGACTCCAGACGACCCGGTCAGCCGTTGCACGGCGATCGTAGTGCTGTCGCCCGGGATGGCGAGCAGCACCACGCAGATTACGGCCCCGGCAATCGCCATCCACCGTGCTATGCGACCGCTCGATGACGGCTGGATCAAGGGGAGCACCGCGAGGCCCACGACGAGGCCGATCACTCCAGCTCGGGAGCCTGACACCAAGCAACCCATGACCGCAATCGTGAAGAGCGCGGCGTAGACCAACCGCTGTCTCGGGGTGTGTGCGTGTGCGAACCGCGAGAACGCGACCGGAACCGCCATCGCCGCCGACACCGCCAGGTGGTTGACCTGGGTCGTGAGGCCCGCAGCACGGTCGACGATCTCCACCCCGGTCAGTGAGGTCCCGATCGACGTACCGGCCACGATGTCGGCTACGCCCACGGCGGCACTCACGGCGACCGAAGCGAGCCACAGGTCGACAAAGAAACCGAGCAAGCCGCTGCCGTGGCCGACCGTGCCGATCACGAGGGTCGTGAGAACGACGGCGACGCCGAGCCGCACACCCTCAGAAGCGTCGGCCAGAGGGCCTAGGCCTGTCAGCGCGGAGACGAGCATCGCGAGCAGCAACAGGTAGACGCTCCACACCATCCAGCCCGGCACCACGGACAGCCGGGTCCGGGTCCGCGGGGACGCGATCCAGGCCGCCGCAGCCACCATGAGGAACGGATCGGAGACGGTGAGCCCCGGAGCAAGCCGAACGCCGTTCCAGCTGATTGTCAGCATGGCCACCGCCAGCGAGCCCACGCCCACGTACTGCAGGGTGTCGAGACGCGGTGTGGCGCGTGTCAGCGACCGCCCCAGCGACAGAAGCCGGCGATTCGCGGCCAATGTTCCACGCGATACGACGAGCCCGACCACGACGACCATCGCGGCGATCAACGTCGCACGCGGCCACTGAGCTACGGCGACGCCAACCGTAGTTGCGACGCCGAGCCCGACCAGAATCGCCGAGGCTGAACCCGTGTGACTCCGCCCAGAGCGATCAAGCAGCCGATTCACTGCGCCGCCCATCCGCACCCGAGTTCCAGATCGCCTACGGAGCGGACGGAGCCGCGACCGTCTCGCCCGGCTGCGATGTCGAGGCACTGTACGTGTAGTAGTCGCCGTAGCGACCCTCAGCATCAGTCTCGGCGCCTGTGACGACTTGCCCGAGTATCGCGACGTCGAGGCGGTCGAGCGCCCGATGGGTCTCGCGCAACATCGCACGGCGGACGACGCCGATCCGCACGCAGATAAAGGCAGCGTCGGCGTAGGAAGCGATGATGGTCGCGTCACTGACAGCCAGCACCGGCGGGGCATCGATATAGACGATGTCGAAGCGCTCCCGCAGGTCGCGGATGACCTCAACGACGGCGTTCGACCCGACGAACTCTGCAGGATCAGGGGGCAGCGATCCGCTGGGCAGGACGTGGAGGGAACCGCGTGTCCGTGGAAGCGCCGCGCCCTCGGACAGCCCGGGGAGGTCCACCTCCACGAGGGCCTCGTCGAGAGTGGCGCCGTCGACGACGGTCGTGGTGATGCCGACACCCGAGTTAATCTCGAACAGCCTTGCGAGCGTGGGGCGTCGAAGGTCGAAGTCGACGATTGCAACCCGCTTGCCCGACATGGCGGTCGCCAGAGCGAGGTTTGCGACGGTTGTCGACTTTCCCTCCCCCTGAACCGCGCTCGTGACCATCACGGTCTTGGCGGAGTGCGCGACCAACCCGAAGTTCAGGTTCGCCCGCAGGATGCGGAACCCCTCGGCCTCCGGACCGCCGGGCGCTGCGCGCATCACCAACGCGGCGGAATCACCCTTCCGGTTCCGACCACGTGGACGGGGAAGCCGGCTAAGCACCGGGGTGTCGAGCACAGCCTCCGCCTCAGATCCAGAGCGGACGCGCGTGTCGACGGCATTCCGGAGCAGCGCAGCCCCGATCCCGAGCAGGGCGCCGAGGATCAAACCCACCAGCCCGTTCCGTGCCGGACGCGGCTGCACCTGGGGCGCTTCGCTGGGCACCGCAACCACCTGAGCGTTCGCGGTCTGAAGGACGAGACGCTGTTCGAGATCCTGCCGACTAGCGCTCAGCCGCTCGATACGGGCGGATGACGGTCGAGCAGCGGCTCGCTCGGCAACAAGCGCAGCGTCCACGTCCTCCAGCGCCTTTTCGAGGGCAGCGCCATCGAGATCGCGCCGGTACGCGATGTACGAATTCGCGTAGGCGACCGCCAGGCGTCGAGCCTGGTCGGGCGCACCCCTCGTGACGGTGAAGTTGAGCAGGTCGCTGTCCTGCTCGGCCTCGACCGTCGTGTCGGCTTCGAGCTGTTTGACCGTCCCGTCCGTCGCGGGGAGGCCGATAGCGGAGAGCGTCTTCCCCAACACCGTCGGCGTCCGCGCCAGGCGCGCCTGTGTCACAAGGATCTGCTGAAAGCTCTGCTGTTGGAGCCCGACATCCGTCCCGCCGGAAAGCTGGTTCGCAACGCTCTGGCGACTCACCAGCACCGTGCTGGTCGCTGCGTAGCGGTCTTCCTGCGTCAAGGAGACCAGCACCGCCACGAGCGGCACACCGAGCGTCAGCACCAGTACTAGCGCGAGGTTGTGCCGTACGATCCGCGCGTAGTGCGTCACCGCAGACTCATTACGGTCGGCACCAAAAGTCTGAGACATGGGTGTGGTCACCGGTTCACGTGTTCGAAGCAGGACGCGACTGAACCGTGTCGGCCGACGAGGCGCGCAGCTTACTCCCTGCACCGCCACTTGGTCCTGCCTCCATACCTTCGATCACGTTCACGAACCGTTCCGCCACCATCGTCGGCGAGAAGGAGTCGTGAGCAAACCGGAAAGAGCATTCGCCACGGTCGGCGAGCGCGTCTCCATCTCGGAGCGCCTCCGCGACGCGCGCCGGGAACGCCTCGGGCTGCGAGGCGTCCGTGACCCACCCTCCCCCGGACTCCTCGACAATCCGCCCCGTCTCGCTACCGATGCGGACCGAGGCGACAACGGGAAGGCCGTAAGCCATGTAGTTCATGAGCTTGGACGGCAGGTTGAACTCGGCGACGTCGGCGCGCTGGCTGACGACGCCGATGGCGGCCTCGCGGAGCACCGGGGTCAGCTCCTCGTCGTAGAGGACGCCGGTCATCTCGACACGGTCGGTGCGGATCCGGGCGCGGACGTCATCGGCGGCGACGCCACCGCCGGCGATCACCAGGCGGGCGCCGCGGGCGGCCAGCTCGTCGTTGTCCTGCCAGGCGTCGACGATCTTGTCGAGACCCTGGCTGTGGCCGATGTTGCCCATCACCAGGACGCTCGGCCGGTCGGCCGCCGCGTTCGCGCGCACGTCGTTCGGCGTGTCCGCCTGGCGGCTGGAGGGGTTGAAGACCCGGACGATCTTGTCCGCCGGAACCCCCTTGCGCTCGAGGTTGCGCCGGAACTCGTCCGAGATGACGACGATCTTGCTGGCCGACGCGTAGGCCGCACGCTCGAACCGGCGGGCCGCCTTGAGCGCGGGCCCCTCGGAGAGCTGACCGGTGGTGGCTGCGCCGTCCGTGACGATGTCCTGCAGCCACATGACCCACGGAATGCCGCGGGCCTTCGAGAAGGCCATCGCGGGCGCCAGCGCCGGGAACGACGGGGTGACGGCGATCATCACGTCGGCGTCCGGGAGCAGCGGCGCGGCGAGCGACTGCGCGGCGGTGAACGTCAGCTCCTGCCGCACACGGGCCAGTCCCGAGGACCGGCCCGGCCACAGGGGCAGGCGCAGCACCGGCACGCCGTTGCGGTTCTCGCGGTAGGGCCGCACGCGCACGCCCCACGCCGGCTCGGGGTAGTGCGGATGCGCGGCGACGACGAGCACGTCGTGGCCCCGGGCGATGAGCGCCTCGGCCAGCATCGCGCTGAGCGGCGCGATGCCCTGCGGCTCGGGCGCGTAGTTGTAGGACCAGAGCTGGATGCGCACAGTCAGACGCCCCGCACTTCGATGCCGAGGAGGCCTTCGCGGCCGGCGAGCTCGATGGTCTTCTGCAGCCCGTCGCGCAGGTCGATGGTGGGCTCCCAACCCAGCAGCTGGTTGGCGCGTGTGATGTCGGGGCGGCGCTGCTGCGGGTCGTCCTTGGGCAGCGGCTGGTGGACGATCTCGCTCTTGGAGCCGGTCACGTCGATGACGGTCTTCGCGAGCTCCATGAGCGTGAACTCGCCGGGGTTCCCGATGTTGACGGGGTCGTGCTCGCCGGACTCGGCCAGCGCGATGATGCCGCGGATCAGGTCGCTGGAGTAGCAGAAGGACCGGGTCTGGCTGCCGTCGCCGAACATCGTGATCGGCTCGTCGGCCAGCGCCTGGCGGAAGAACGTCGGGATCGCGCGGCCGTCGTGCGGGCGCATCCGCGCGCCGTAGGTGTTGAAGATCCGCACGATCGCGGTGTCGACGCCCTGCTGGCGGTGGTAGGCCATCGTCAGGGCTTCGGCGTAGCGCTTGGCCTCGTCGTAGACGCCCCTGGGGCCGATCGGGTTGACGTGGCCCCAGTAGGACTCGTCCTGCGGGTGGACCTTCGGGTCGCCGTAGACCTCGGAGGTGGAGAAGAGGAGGAAGCGGGCGCGGTGCTTCTTGGCCAGGCCGAGGGCGTGGTGGGTGCCGTAGGAGCCGACCTTCAGCGTGTGCAGCGGCAGGCGCAGGTAGTCGATCGGCGACGCGGGCGA
>NZ_ATUD01000015.1 GCF_000420025.1 Patulibacter americanus DSM 16676 | reverse complement strand
CGCGTTCGGCTCCTTCGACGAGTTCAAGAGCCAGTTCGAGGCCGCCGGCGTCGCGCGCTTCGGCTCCGGCTGGGTCTGGCTCGTCAAGGGCGACTCCGGCGTGGAGATCATCACCACCCCGAACCAGGACACCCCGCTGGCCGAGGGCAAGACCCCGCTGCTGGGCAACGACGTCTGGGAGCACGCCTACTACCTCAAGTACCAGAACCGTCGCCCGGAGTACCTCAAGGCGTTCTGGAACGTCGTGAACTGGGCCAAGGTCGCCGAGCGCTTCGCCGCGGCCTGATCCGCGGACGCTGAACGGGACCTCGTCGTGGCGTCCGTCATGACCATCGGCGAGGTCGCCGAGCGCTCCGGGATCCCCGCGACCGCCCTGCGCTACTACGAGTCGCGGGGGCTGATCGCGCCGGACCGCACCCACGCGGGGCACCGGCGCTACCCCCGGAGCGTGCTGCGGCGCCTGGCGTTCATCGTCTTCGCCCAGCGCGTCGGCCTCACGCTCGGCGAGATCGAGCGCACGCTCGCGACGCTCCCGCACGACCGCACGCCGACGCGCGCGGACTGGGCGACCCTGTCGGAGGGGTGGAGCGCCCGCGTGGACGAGGCGATCTCCGACCTCGAGCGCATCCGCGACGCGCTGACGACCTGCATCGGCTGCGGCTGCCTCTCGCTCGACCGCTGCGCGCTGGCCAATCCGGACGACCGCGCGGGGCAGACCGGCAGCGGCCCGCTCGTGCTCCGGAAGGGCGCCTAGCGGCGAGGGCGCGCGCCGGCCGCCGGAGCCCGCACGCTCTCAGCGGCGCTCGCGCGCCCGCTGCGCGGCGAGCTGGTCCTTCCAGTCCTCGCCCCAGATCTTGCCGCGGAACGCGACGACGAACGCCACCCCGACGGCGAGCGCGGCGATCGTCGCGACCACGTCGGACGCGCCCGCGACCGCGAGGATCGTCCAGACGGCGAACTCGATGACGACGAGGATGCAGATCCAGAACAGACGACCCCGCTGCTTGGGCTCGGGATCCGGGGTCCGATCGGCGCGCGCCATAGGGGCGAAGGGTAGGCGGTCCCGCGCCACGTAGGCTCTCCGACCGATGCCGGGACCGGAGGGAGCGCATCCGGACGCCGCCGTCCGGCTGGAGGGGCTGACGCGCCGCCGCGGCGAGCGCCTCGTGCTCTCCGACCTCACGCTCGTCGTCCCCGTGGGCGTGACCGTGGCGCTCCTGGGCCCCAACGGCGCGGGCAAGTCGACGCTGCTGCGCGTGCTCGCCGGTCTGATGCGCCCGACCGCCGGGGTGTGCTCCGTGCTGGGCCACGCCCTGCCCGCGGGGCGCCACGCCCTGCGCGGCCGCGTGGGGTACCTGGCCCACGAGCCCATGCTCTTCCGCGACCTGACGGTGCGCGAGAACCTGACCCACCGCGCCCGGCTGCTGCGGGTGGACGACATCCCCGCGCGCGTGGCGGAGCTGCTCGAGGCGACGGGCCTCGTGCGGCGCGCGGACTTCCCCGTCCACGCGCTCTCCCGGGGCCTGACCCAGCGCACGACTGCCGCGGCCACGCTGCTCGGCGACCCCGAGCTGCTGCTGCTGGACGAGCCGCTGGCGAACCTCGACCCGTCGGCCTCCGGCCGCCTCGGCGAGCTGCTGGGGCCCCGGCCGGGCCGCACCCGCGTGATCGCCGGGCACGACCCCGAGGCCGCGCTCGCCGAGGCCCAGATCGTGCTCGGCCTGCGTGACGGCGCCCCGGCGCTCCTGGCCACGCCCGACCGGGTCACGGACGCCGAGATCGGGGCGCTCTACGCATGAGTGTCGCTCGACCCACGACGGGCGCGCGGCGCACGACGGGCCACGACCGCCGGCCGGGGGCGCTGGCGCGGTGACTCCCTGGCTCTCCGACGTGCGTGCCGTCCTGGCGCTGGAGTGGCGCCGCGAGCGCCGCGCCCCCCAGGTGCTCCCGACGATGCTGCTCTTCAGCGTCGGGGCGTTCGTCCTCTTCCGCTTCGGCCTGCAGGACGGACGGGTCGACGGCCCGCTCGCTGCCGGCGTGCTCCTCGTGACCACGCTGCTGGCCGCCGTCCTGGGGATCGGGCGGCTGTGGGCGGCGGAGCAGGACGAAGGCGGGCTCGACGCGTACCGCCTGACCCCGGCGTCGGCCTCGGCGCTCGTGGCGGCGAAGGGCCTGGCGCTCTGGTCGTTCCTGCTCGTGCTCCACGCCGTGGCGCTGCCTGCGTTCGTGTTCCTCCTGCTGCAGGACGGGCTCGACGGCGGGGCGATCCTCCGCGTGGTGGCGGGCCTGGCCCTCACCGACCTCGGCATCGCCGCGGCCGGGGCGCTCGTGGGCGCGATCGCCGCCGCGGCCCGCTCCCGCGACCTGCTCGTCCCGCTCCTGGCGGTGCCCCTGCTGATCCCGCTGGTCGCGATGGCCTCCGAGGCCCTGGCCCCGCTCCTGACCTCGCCCGCCAAGGTGACGGAGGTCCGGTGGTGGGTGGGGCTGGCTCTGTACGATGGGGTGTTCCTGCTGGTCTCCTGGGCGGTCTCCGACGGCATCGTCGAGGACTGACCCCGCCGACGATGCCCTACGCCCGTCGCCTCCTACCCCTGACGCTCGTCACCGCGCTGATCGTGGTGGCCTGGATCGTCGTGTCCACCGCCGTGGTCCCGACGGACCAGACCGAGGGCATCCGCCAGCGGCTGACGTACCTGCACCCCGCGTTCGCGATCGTCACCCTGATCGCCTTCGTCGCCGGGGCGTTCTTCGGCTGGCAGCACCTCAAGCACGATCGCCCGTTGGACGATCTGCGCGCCTACGTGGCGATCCACATGGGGCAGATCTTCTGCGTCGTGGCGCTCATCACGGGCGCGATCTGGGGCAAGACCGCGTGGGGCGTGTGGTGGGACTGGGGCGAGCCCGTGCTCGTCACGTTCCTCATCATCTTCCTGCTCTACGCGACCTACCAGCCCATGCGGTTCGCGATCGAGGACCCGGAGCGCCAGGCCCGCACGGCGTCGGTCTTCGCCGTCTCCGCCGGCATCTTCGCGCCCGTCTGCTTCGGCGTCGTGCGGATGACGACGAACCTGCTGCACCCGCAGCCGCTGAACGACCCGGGCTCCAACCTGCCCGGTACCGCCGGCCTCGCGTTCGGCCTCTCCGTCCTCGCCCTGCTCGCCCTCTTCATCACGCTGTGGCACCTCGAGGTCACGCACAAGAGCGTCCGCATCCGCGTCCGCAAGCTGCAGCGCCGCGTCGAGGGCGAGGACGCCGTCCCCGTCGTCGCCCGCGCGTCCTCCCCGGTCACCCTGTAGCGCCGCCGCACCCCAGGAACGAGCACGTGATCCCGACCCTCATCGCCCAGACCGCGCCCGACACGGGGAGCCCCGGCTACGTCGTGGCGGCCGTCGTCGTCTCCGGCGCGCTGGTCCTCCTGTACCTCGTGATCGTGGCGTTCCGCGTACGCGACTCGGCCAACCGGCTCGAGGCACTGGAGGCCCGGCTCGACGCCGCCGCGGCCGCCCGCCGCGACGTCCAGGGCACCCCGGAGGACGGCGCGGCGGTCCGCGAGGCCGAGGCGGTCGCCGCGGCCGCCCAGGCGTCGGGGGAGCCACGATGAACGAGCTGCTCGTCCTCGGCATCTCGCACAAGACCGCGCCCGTCGCCGTCCGCGAACGCCTCTCCGTCACGGACCCGCAGATCGAGCGGATGCTCGGGGCGCTCGGCGAGAGCGAGCACGTGCACGAGGCCGCCGTGCTCTCCACGTGCAACCGCACCGAGGTCTACGTCGTCGTCGGCGACCCGGTCCAGGCCGAGGGCGACCTGCTCTCGGAGATCGCGACGAGCTCGCGGATCCGGCCGACCGAGCTGGCCAACCTCGTCTACACGCCCCGCAACTGCGACGCCGCGCGGCACCTCTACCGCGTCGCCTCGGGGCTCGACTCGATGATCCTCGGCGAGTACGAGGTCCAGGGCCAGGTCAAGCGCGCCTACGAGACCGCGCTGAAGATGGGCACGACGGGTCCGATGCTCAACCGGCTCTTCAAGGCCGCGCTGCGCACGGGCAAGCGCGTGCGGACGGAGACGGGCATCTCCTCGCGCCGCACCTCGGTGGCCTCCGTCGCCGTCGACCTCGCGGCCCAGACCGTCGGTGACCTCGCCGACCGGCGCGTGATGATCATCGGCGCGGGCGAGACCGCCGAGCTCACGGCCCAGGCGTTCGCCACCCAGGGCGTGCGCACGCTCTTCGTCTCCAACCGCCACGCCGACCGCGCCCGCTCGCTGGCCGACCGCTTCGGCGGCCGCGTCGGCACGCTCACGGACCTCCCGGAGCAGCTCGCGAGCGCCGACGTCGTCATCTCCTCCACCGGCTCCCCGCACCCCGTGCTCGGCGCGGAGGAGCTCGGGCTCGTCATGCAGGAGCGGGCCGAGAGCGGCGACGAGCGCCCCCTCGTCCTCATCGACATCGCCGTCCCGCGCGACATCGATCCGGAGTGCGCGCGCGTCCCCGGCGTCTCGCTCTACGACATCGACGACCTGCAGGCCGTCGTGGCCCGCAACCTCGCCGGCCGCGGCGAGGAGGCCGAGGTCGCCGAGGAGATCGTCGAGGAGGAGATCCACCGCTTCGCCCGCTGGATGGGGCAGATGGAGATCACGCCGACGATCGTCGACCTGCGCACCCGCGCGTCGGAGATCGTCGAGGCCGTGATGGCGGAGAACGACGGCCGCTGGGAGTCCGCCAGCGCCGCCGACGTCGAGCGCATGGAGCGCGCCGCCCGCACCGTCGTCCAGCGCCTGCTGCACGAGCCGACGGTGCGCCTGAAGGACGCCCGCGACCGCGACGACGCCCACGGCCACGTCGAGGTGCTCCGCGAGCTCTTCGGCCTCGACGGCGAGGGCGACCACGTCCACGGCGCTGGCGAGCGGGCGCACGGCCACGGCGTGGAGACGCACACGCCCGCGGCGGCCGCGGCCCACGCGGCGATCCCGGACAACGTCCGCGCGATCGCCGGCCGGCGCGCGCACGGCTCGTGATCCGGCTCGGCAGCCGCCGCAGCCCGCTCGCGCTCGTCCAGGCCCACGCGGTCGCCGGCGCCCTGCGGGCGGCCGGGCACGACGTGGAGATCGTCGAGGTCGTCACGACGGGCGACCGCGACCGCGCGGCACCGGACAAGGCGAAGTGGGTCACCGAGCTCGAGCGCGGGCTCGTCGAGGGCACGATCGACCTCGCGGTCCACTCCGCCAAGGACGTCCCCGGCGACATCCCGGACTCCCTCGCGCTCGTCGCGGCCACGGAGCGCGAGGATCCGCGCGACGTCCTCATCGGCGCGCGGTCCCTCGAGGACCTGCCGGAGGGCGCCCGCGTCGGCACCGCCAGCCTGCGCCGCGCCGCCCAGCTGCTCGCCACCCGCCCCGACCTCGACGTCGTCGAGATCCGCGGCAACGTCGACACCCGCCTGGGCCGGCTCTCCTCCGCCGTCCCGGCCCACGCCGACCCGGTCGACGCGATCGTCCTCGCCGCCGCCGGCCTGCACCGCCTGGGCCGCGAGCCCGAGGGCGTCTCTCCCCTCATCGGCCCGGCGTTCGTCTCGGCCCCCGGCCAGGGCACCCTCGCCCTCGAGGCACGCGCCGACGACCCGGCCATCGCGGAGGCCGTCCGCGCCGTGCACCACGAGGACTCGTGGGTCGCGCTGCTCGCGGAGCGGGCGGTCTCGGGGGCCCTCGGCGCGGACTGCACGAGCGCCGTGGGCGCCCACTGCCGCCGGATCGGCGACGGCCTCACGCTCGAGGGCTTCGTCGGCGCGCCCGACGGCTCGGGCTGGGTCGTCGACATCCAGGAGGGCTCCGAGCCGGAGGCGCTCGGCGCCCTCGTCGCGGAGCGCCTGCGCCGCGCGGGTGCGGACGAGCTGCTCGACGCCGCGCGCGCCGAGTCCGACATCCCGCCCGGCCCCGAGCCCCACCGAGAGGACCGCCCCGAGTGAGCACCCCCGACAGCGCCGCCACCCCGACCCCCGGGACGGCGTACCTCGTCGGTGCCGGGCCGGGCGACCCGGGGCTGATGACGGTGCGGGCGCTCGAGGTCATCGCCGAGGTCGACGTCGTCCTCTACGACCAGCTCATCCCGCCGACGGCGCTCGACGGCGCCCGCCCCGACGCGCTCCTGGTCGACGTCGGCAAGCGCGGCGGCGGCAAGCAGGTCCCGCAGGCCGAGACGGAGGCGCTGCTGCTCGACCACGCGCTCGCCGGCCGCTCCGTCGCCCGCGTGAAGGGCGGCGACCCGTTCGTCTTCGGCCGCGGCGGCGAGGAGGCCCAGCGTCTGCGCGACCGCGGCATCCCGTTCGAGATCGTCCCGGGCGTGACCGCGGGCATCGCCGGCCCGGCCTACGCCGGCATCCCGGTGACGCACCGCGAGCACGCCCCGGGCGTCGCGTTCGTCACGGGCCACGAGGACCCGAACAAGCCCGAGTCGACGATCGACTGGGACGGCCTGGCGAACTTCCCCGGTACCCTCGTCTTCTACATGGGCGTGCGCCGCCTGCCCGCGATCGCGTCCTCGCTGGTCGCCGCGGGCCGCCCCGAGGACGAGCCCGCCGCCGTGGTGCAGTCCGGCACCCTCGGTACGCAGCGCGTCGTCACCGGCACGCTGGCGACGATCGCCGCCGTGGCCGCGGAGGCCGGGATCAAGGCGCCGGCCGTCACGGTCGTCGGCGGCGTCGCGGGCCTGCGCGACGAGCTGCGCTGGTTCGAGGACCGCCCCCTCTTCGGCAAGACCGTCGCCGTGACCCGCGCCCGCGCCCAGGCGTCGGGCGTCGCGCGCCGGCTGCGTGCGCTGGGCGCCGAGGTCGTCGAGACCCCGACGATCCGCACCCGCTCGCTCGAGGCGACCCTGCCCGACCTCGTCGACGTCGACGTGCTGGCGCTGACCTCGCCGAACGGCGTGCGCGAGTTCATGGCCGCGCTCCTGCGGTCGGACCAGGACGGTCGCAACCTCTACGGCACCATGATCGCCGCCGTCGGCCCCGGCACCGCCCGGGCCCTGCGGGAGCACGGCATCCGCGCCGACGTCGTGCCGGAGACGTTCACGGGCGAGGCGCTGGCAGCAGCCGTCGGCGCCGCGCCGCCCGTCCGCCGGGCGTCGGGCCCGGCGCCGCGCCCGCGCCGCGCGCTGCTCGTCCGCGCCGCCGCGGCCGGCGACGCCCTGCCCGACGGCCTGCGCGCCGCGGGCCTCGAGGTCACGGACCTGCCGGTCTACGAGACCGTCGCCGAGCCCCTGGCCCCCGAGACCCTCGAGCGCCTGCGCGAGGTCGACTACGTCACCTTCACCTCGGCCTCCACCGCCGGGTTCCTCGCCGACGCGGGCGGCGTCACCGACGCCGAGGCCACGGCCCCGCACGGCCGGCTCCCCGTCGGCCCGGACACGCGCGCGGTCTCGATCGGCCCCGTCACCTCGGCGGCGCTCGCCGAGCTGGGTGCGAGCCCGGCCGTCGAGGCCGACGAGGCCACGATCGACGGCCTCATCGCCGCGCTCGTGGCCGACGCCGCGATGCGCTGAGGGCCCCGTCGCGGTCACGGCCGCACCACGCTGAGGGCGCGTCGCGCTCCCGGCCGGGTCGTGCGCTCACGGCCGCCTCCCGCGCTCACGGCCGGCTTCGTTCCGACGGCCGCACCGATTGCCGCGAGCAGTCTGCGGGCCGCGTGGTGGCAAGCCTCGAACCGGGCAGTACGAATATGACAAGCGCGCTTGTCATATTCGTACTGGCGCGGGGGGACGGTGGCCGGCCCGGCGTCGTACGTCGTGTGCCACCGCCTGGAGACCCATCGCGGTCGCGGCCGCCAGGAGCCGACCCATGACGACCCGCGCGTGCCCCACGCGGTCCGTCAGTCGCCCGAGGCACGGGGCGGCCAGGCGTGTTCGCCTCGCCGGCGGTCACGACGAGCCTGCGGCCTGGGCCCGCCGGTCCCCCGCCCGCGGAGGTGCCAAGATCGACCCATGAGCCTCGCGATCCCCAACGGCGCCCTGCTCGACCCGCCGGCGCTCAGCGCCGACCGCTTCGCGGCGATCGAACGCGACGTCGCCCGGCTGCTGGGCACGGAACAGGACGTCGTCGTGCTGCAGGCCGAGGCGATCCTCGCGCTCGAGGCGGTCGCCCGCGGCGTCGGCGTGCAGGGGACGGTCTGCCTGAACGTCATCACCGGCCCGTACGGCGCGCACTTCGGCGAGTGGCTCGCGGCGGGCGGGGCCGAGGTCGTCGACCTGGAGATCCCGCTCGAGCGCGCGGTGACCGCGGACGAGATCGCCCGGGTGCTCGAGGATCGGCCCGAGATCTCCGTCCTGTCCTTCGTCCACGCCGAGGTCGCGACGGGGACCGTGAACCCGCTGCCGGAGATCGCCGAGGTGGCGCGGGAGCACGACGTCCTCACGGTGGTCGACGCGGTGGCCTCGGTCGGCGGCCACGCGCTGCCCATCGACGAGACCGGGCTCGACATCGTCATGGTCGGCCCGCAGAAGGCGTTGGGCGGTCCCGCCGGGGTCTCGGCGCTGACCGTCAGCGCCCGCGCGTGGGAGACGCTGGCCGCCGCGCCGACCCCGTGGCGCGGGTCGATCCTCTCGCTCCTGGACTGGAAGGAGCGCTGGATCGACGCCGGGCGCCAGGCCATCCCGGGCACGCCCGCCGTGCTCGAGATGCTCGCGCTCGAGGCCGCCTGCGCGCGCGTGCTCGCCGAGGGCGTCGACGCCGGGATCGCCCGCCACGCCCGCACGTCGCGCGCGTGCCGCGCGGGCGTCGCCGGGCTCGGGGCCGCCCTCTGGGTCGCCGAGGACGCCGAGGCCTGCCAGCTGACGACCGCGATCCGGCTGCCCGACGAGGTCGACCGCGCCGAGCTCGTCGACCGGGCCCGCGACGTCTACGGCGTGGCGCTGACCCCGGGCGGCGGCAGCCTGCGCGACGTCATGGTGCGCATCGACCACATGGGTCCCGCGGCGAACGAGCGCACGGTCCTCGCCGGCGTGGCGGGGCTCGGGGCGGCGCTGGCCGACCTGGGCGCGTCGACCGACGTCGGCGCAGGCGTCGCCGCGGCGGTCGCCGCGCTGCGCGGCTGAGGTCCCGACCGGCGGCGACCGGCAGCCCGGCGACCGGCAGCCGGCGACCGGCGCGAAGGCGCGGCCGCCGGGTGCCATCGGCCGTGGGCCTAGGCCGCGGTGCGCTGGGCGGCGGGGAGGACGACGGGGAAGTCGATCTCCACCTGGGCGACGGTGTTGAAGTAGTTCGTCAGGACGTTCAGCGCGACGTGGGCGACGATCTCCGCGATCGCGGCGTCACCCCAGCCGGCGGCGCGCACCGCGTCGACCTGCTCGTCGGTGACGTGGCCGCGTCCGTCGTTGATCTGGCGAGCGAACCGGAGCGCGGCTCGCGTCTTCGGATCCTCGCTGTCGGCGGACCGCGCGGCGGTGATCTGCTCGTCGCTGAGCTTGGCGACGTTTGTGCCGAGGTAGGTGTGGGCGCTGAGGCAGTAGCCGCAGCCGTTGGCCTCGGCGACATCCAGCGCGAGCAGCTCGCCGAGGCGGGCCCCGAGGGTGCCCTTGCCCAGCGCGCCGCCGAAGCCGAGGTAGCTCTCGAGCACCGCCGGGGACTGGGCCATCGTGCGCATCATGTTCGGCGTGACGCCGAGCTTGGCCTGGACGGCGTCCAGCAGCGGCTTGGCCTTGGCGTCGGCGGAGGTGGGATCGATCGGGGCGATGCGGGGCATGGGTGGTCCTTCTGCGTGGCGGGCCTGCCGGAACGGCCGGCCCTGGATCGTTGTGCCTCTCGTCAGCGTCCGTGCGGCCCGTGGTCTTACCTCCACCGCCGAAGACTTCTGCGACGATCGCCGGCGACGCCCTGTGCCTGCTGCCGCCGACTGGACCACCGCCATGTGGGTGCAGCGTCTCGACGCCGGTCACCCGGATCACGACCGTGCGGTCGCGGGACTGCACGGCCTGCTGCTCGGGGGCGCGCGGAAGGAGGCCCACCGGCGTCTGGGCTCGCTGCCCGACGCGGTCCGCGCGGACCTGGACGACCTCTGCCTGCAGGCCGCGAACGACGCGCTGCAGGCGGTGGTGGGCAAGCTCGACGACTTCCGGGGCGACAGCCGGTTTACGACGTGGGCGTACAAGTTCGCGATCTTCGAGATCTCCACCCGGCTGCGGCGGCACGCCTGGCGAGGACAGCGCGTCGAGCTCGACGACGACGCCTGGGACCGGCTCCCGGGCGTGCGGGACGCGGGCGCGGAGCAGCGTGCGGTGCTGGGGTTGGTGCGCCAGGGGATGGACGAGGTGTTGAGCGACCGCCAACGCCTGGTGTTCAGCACCGTAGTGTTGGAGGAGGTGCCGATCGACGTGCTGGCCGAGCGCCTCTCGTCCAACCGCGGTGCGATCTACAAGACCGTCCACGACGCCCGCCGCAAGCTCCGCGCGCACGTCGAGGCCGCCGGCTACGCGGAGTACCTGCCATGACCCACGACGACGTCCGCCACCGCCTGCTGCACGTCGAGGCTGCCGACCCGGGGTGCGACGCGTGCCTCGCGCGCCTCGACGTGTGGGCCGACGGCGTCGCCTCGGGCCTCCCCGGCGAGGTCGCCGAGCCGACCGTCGCCGCGCACCTGCGGAGCTGCGCGGCCTGTTCCGAGGACGCCGAGGGGCTGCTCGCGCTCGTCACCCCGGAGGCCCCGGACTCCTGACCGGGGTCGTTTTCGGCGCAAGCACCTCGGGTAGCCGTGGGGGGAGACAGGACCACCGATCAGGAGGACCAGCATGGCGAACGAGCTGCAGGGCAAGAAGGTCGCGATCATCGCGACGGACGGGGTCGAGCAGGTCGAGCTCGAGAGCCCGCGCGACGCGGTGCAGCAGGCCGGCGCCACGACGGAGCTGCTCTCGCTGGACACCGGCGAGATCCAGGCGATGAACGGCGACATCGACAAGGGCGACACGTTCCCCGTCGACAAGAAGGTCGGCGGGGCGAACGTCGAGCACTACGACGGCCTGCTGCTGCCCGGCGGCGTCGCCAACCCGGACAACCTGCGCCAGGACGCGGACGTCATCGCGTTCCTCCAGGCGTACTTCAAGACCGGCAAGCCCGTCGGCGTGATCTGCCACGGGGCGTGGACGCTCGTCGAGGCGAACCTCGTCAAGGGCCGCACGCTGACCTCGTTCCCGTCGATCCGGACGGACATCGTCAACGCGGGCGGCGAGTGGGTCGACGAGGAGGTCGTGGTCGACAAGGGCCTCGTCTCCAGCCGCAACCCCGGCGACCTCGACGCCTTCAACGCGAAGGTCGTCGAGGAGTTCGCCGAGGGTGAGCACGACGTCGCACCGGCCGGCGCGACGGCCTGAGTCCCACCGCCGAGCGCCTGCGCCGCCGCGCCCGCGAGGGGCGGTCCGGCGCGGGCGTCGGCGGGATGCCGGCCCGCACCCCGGCGCCCAGGACGGGCGCCGGCGCGTGCGTCGCCCCGGCGGTCACGAGTCTCCACGCATCGCGTCGGCGCCTCGTCCCTGATCACGGTCCATGCCCCGTTCCTACCCGGTCGGACGCGGGACTATCGCCCGGGATCTGCAGGTCGCGTTGCCGCGGAGCACTCTCACGCGGCGGGCTCCCCGGCCGCCTCTAGGATCGACGCATCGAGCGCAGAACGGTCACCTTCCTCTCCGACTACGGCCTCCACGACGAGTTCGTCGGCGTCTGCCACGCCGTCATCGCCCGGATCGCCCCGGACGCGCGGATCGTCGACCTCACGCACGGCATCCCGTCCTTCGACGTGCGGCTGGGGGCCATCACCCTCCAGCGCACGCTGCCCTACGCGGCTCCGGGCGTGCACCTCGCCGTCGTCGACCCCGAGGTCGGCGGGCACCGCCGGCCGATCGCGATCCGGGTGGCCGAGGACGACCGGATCCTCGTCGGGCCCGACAACGGCCTGCTGTGGCTGGCCGCGCAGCGCTTCGGCGGCATCGTCCAGGCGGCCGACGTCTCGCGCTCCCCGTACCGCCTGGAGCCGGTCTCGGCCACGTTTCACGGGCGCGACATCTACGCCCCGATCGCCGCGCGGCTGGCGGCGGGCCTCGACCTCGACGACGTCGGTGATCCGCTCGAGCCCGACGCCGTGCTCCCCCTCGCGATGCCGATGGCCGAGCTCGACGGGGAGGAGCTCGTGGCCCACGTGCTCGCGTTCGACCGCTTCGGCAACGTCATGCTCGACCTCGAGCACGAGGAGCTGACCGCGGGCGTCGGGCTCAAGCTCGGCGACCAGATCGACGTGAACGGCCTGCGCGGCATCTACGCCTCGACCTTCGCCGACGTGCCGCCGGGCACCGTCCTGCTCTACCAGGACGCCAACCGCGCGATGGCCGTGGCGATCAACCGCTCCTCGGCGCGCGAGGCGCTCGAGCTCGTCGCGGACGCCCCCGTCCGGATCCGCCGCGCGTGACCGGCCGGCCCGTGCCTCCCGGCGCCGGCCGCCTGGGCGAGCCGCGCCACCACTTCGTCGAGGTCGGGTCGACGAACGACGAGGCCCGCCGCCTCGCCACGGACGGCGCCCCGCACGGCACGACGGTCACCGCCACGAGCCAGACCGCCGGCCGAGGCCGCCAGGGCCGCGTCTGGGTCGCGCCCGCCGGCCAGGCGCTGACCGTGTCGATCGTGCTGCGCGGCCTGCGGCACCCGGCGCTGCTGCCGCTCGCCGTGGCCGTCGCCGTCGCCGAGACGGTCGGTGACGACGCCCGGATCAAGTGGCCCAACGACGTCGTCTTCGTCGGCGACGACGGGGCCCTGCGCAAGGTCGCGGGCATCCTCTGCGAGGGGCGCCCCGCCGAGGGGTGGGCCGTGGCGGGCATCGGGCTGAACGTCGCGCTCGACCTCGCCGACGTCCCCGACGAGGTCGCCGCCCGCGCGGCCACGATGGGCCGCTCGGCGGACGAGCTCGAGCCGGTCCTGGCCGAGCTGCTGGAGCGGCTGACCGCGGCGCTGGACCGCGAGCCCGCCGACCTGCTGCACGCCTGGTCCGCCCGCGACGTGCTGGCCGGCGCCGAGATCGCCTGGGAGCGCCCGGGCGGGGGCGACCCGGGTGCGGGCGTCGCGGATGGCGTGGACGCCCAGGGCCGGCTGCTCGTGCGGACGGACGTCGGAGTCGAAGCGCTCGACGCCGGCGAAGTGCACCTCGTGCGGCGGTAGGGGCGCTGGGGGCGGACACCGCCCCGTCGGCCACCGCCCCGTCGGCCACCGCCCCGTCGGCCACCGCCCCGTCACACACCGCCCCGTCGGCCCACCGCCCCGTCGGCCCACCGCCCCGTCACACACCGCCCCGTCGGCCCACCGCCGCGGCCGTCGGCCCGCGGGGCGTGGGCGTTGGCGCCGCCGTCAGCGGCGCCGGAGGATCCGCACGGTCGCCTCTTCACCCCCGCGCGGCGGCAGCTCCGTCACCCGCCAGCCCGCGACGCGCGCCAGCGCCCAGAAGGCGTCCGCCGGCGGCCGGCCCGGGTCGGCCATCCAAGCCTCGCCGTCCGGGGCGACGACGCGGTCGAGCGTGGCGAGCAGCGGCTCCCGGTGGCGGGCCTCGTAGAGCACGTCGGCCGCCACGACCAGCGGCCACCCGTCGTGCGGGGCCGGGGGGCCGGGGTCGGCGAAGAGGGGCCCGTCGACCGCGGCGAACCAGTCCAGACGTCGCACCGTCAGCTCCACGCCGTTGCGCGCGGCGTTGCGGGTCAGGAGCTCCAGGGCGTCGGGGGCCCAGTCCGTCGCGGTCACCTCAGCCCCGAGGGCCGCCGCCGCGAGGCCCGTGACGCCGAGCCCGCAGCCGAGCTCCAGGATCCGCAGGCCGGCCACGCCGCGCTCCGCCAACCGCGCCCCGAGCACCGGTGCGCTCGGCCACAGCTCGGCCCAGTAGGGGAGGAACTCCTCGTGCTCGAACGCGTCCTCGTCGAGCAGCGCCTCGGGGTCGCGGGGGCGCAGCACGTCGAGCGTCAAGCTCGCGACGACGATGGGCTCGGCGACCAGGTCGGACTCGGCGGCGGCGGCGCGGGCGCACTCGCCGCCCGCGCCCGCGGTCGCCTCGCCGGACTCCCCGCCCGCACCCGTGGTCGCCGCGCGGGGATCCTGGTCCGGCACGTCCGTCACGGAGCGGAGGCCCAGCCCGTCGTGGCGGGGAGCGCCATTTCGGAGGCGCTGGCGGCCCACGGCGCGGCGCCCCGCAGCAGCCACCCGATCTGCGCCTGGCGTTCGAGGACGCGGGCGACGAGCAGCGCTCGCTCCGGCGTGTCCCCGGCGGCCAGCACCCCGTGGCGGCCCAGCAGCACCGCGCTGCCGGAGCCCAGCGCGGCGACGGCGCCTTCGGCGAGCTCGGCGCTGCCCGGCGCGGCGGGCGGGGCGGTCCGGACGGGGTCGATGCCGTGGTAGGCCAGGTCCTCGAGCTCCGGGCCGAGCGGCTCGTCCAGGAAGCTCCACGCGGTCGCCGCCAGGCTGTGGGTGTGGACGAGGGCGCCGACGTCCGGCCGTGCTCGGTAGACGGCGAGGTGCAGCGGGAGCTCGCGGGACGGGAGGCCGCCCGGCAGCGGCTCGCCCGAGACCACGTCGACCCGGGCCAGGTCGCGGGGGCGCATGCGGGCGTAGGGCGCGCGCGTCGGCGTGATCAGCAGGGCGCCGCCGTCGCGCGCGCTGACGTTGCCGACGGTGCCGACGACGAGGCCGTCGGCCTCGAGGGTCCGGGCGACGGCGACGACCCGACGACGCAGGCCCCGGGCCACGTGCTCGCCCATGGCTACGCCGCCGCGGTGGCCACGGGCGGCGCGGCCGGCACGCCCACCGGGTACTCCCGCAGGCGGGCGTAGAGCGTCGAGCGCTCCGCGGCGGGGCGGCCGGCGGCGTGCGCGGCGGCGACGAGCTGGTGGGGGTGGAGGATCGTGCCGTGCTGGGCGCCGGCGAGGCGCGAGATGTTCTCCTCCATCAGGGTCCCGCCGAGGTCGTTGACGCCCCAGCGCAGGGCTTCGGTGGCGCCCTCGAGGCCCATCTTCACCCAGGAGGCCTGGACGTTCGTGATCGTACGGCCGAGCGCGAGCCGGAAGACGGCGGTGTGGCGGAGGCTGTCCTCCGTCGTGATCTCCTCGACCCCGTGGGTGCGGCCCAGGCGGGTCTGGAACGGGATGAACGAGAGCGGGACGAACTCCGTGATGCCGCCCGTCTCCTCCTGCACCCGACGCACCAGGCGCAGGTGCTGGGCCAGCTCCCACGGCTCCTCGATGTGGCCGAACATCACCGTCGACGTCGACGGTACGCCGGCGCGGTGCGCCGCCTGGATCACGTCGACCCAGCGCTGCACCGGCAGCTTGTTCGGCGAGATCCGCTGACGCATCCCGTCGACGAGCACCTCGGCGGCGGTGCCCGGCGTCGAACCCAGCCCGGCCTCGACGAGGCGGGGGAAGAGCTCGTCCAGCGGCAGGCCGGAGATGTCGGCCATGTGGGCGATCTCCATCGGCGAGTACGCGTGCAGGTGCAGGTCGCGCCCGTTCTCGAGGCCGAACCGCTTGGCCAGCCGCAGCCAGCGCTCGTAGTCCTCGAGCGTCCAGTCGGGGTGGATCCCGGACTGGATGCAGAGCTCGGTCGCGCCGTACTCCACGGCGTCGCGAACCCGCTCGGCGTACTGCTCCTCGGACACGTTGTAGGCGTCGGGGGAACGCTTGGACTGCCCGAACCCGCAGAACGCGCAACCGACGACGCAGACGTTCGAGATGTTGATGTTGCGGTTGACCACGAAGGTCACCGTGTCGCCCGCGAGCTCGCGGCGCAGGCCGTCGGCGGCGTGGCGGATCTCCTCCACGGCGACGGGGTCCGTCTCGACGAACAGCGCCGTCAGCTCCTGCTCCGAGAGCAGCACACCCTCCCGCGCCTTCTCCAGCGCGGGGGCGACGAGATCGCGGTCGATCGCGAAGGGCGCCTCGGAACGGCCGGACGTCCCGCGCGGAATGAACGTCCAGTACTTCACCGTGATGGTGTCGAGGACGGCGGGGTCGATCCACTCCTCGTTGATGTACTGCCCGTAGACGCACAACCGCTCGGAGAGGGCCGCGCCCTGGGGCTTCAGCTGCTCGCGCACCTGCTGCGGCGACGGGAACGGGTGCTCGGGGGAGATGTGGTCGCCGTTGGCGGAGAGCCCGCCGAGGTCGGTCGCGCCCGCGGCCACGAGCTGCGGCCACCAGTCCGCGAGGTTCGGCGGGATCTGGATCCCGATGTCGGGCATGAGCCGCCGCGTCTCGGCGACGAGCTCGACCATGTCATCGATCGAGATCGGGTTGGCCCACTTCGGCAGCCCGAGGTGCGGCGAGCGCTCCCAGCCCAGCGAGCTGTCGCCCACCCCGGTGCGCCAGTAGTCGCGGGCGGCCTCGTCGGCGATCGCGCCGACGTCGCGGCCGTAGTACTTCTCGTGCGGCACGAAGTTCTGGAGGATGATCTCCTGCAGGTGGCCGTGCTCGGCCTGCACCTCGGCCAGCGCGGCGAGCGAGTCGAGCCGCTCCTGCCGCGTCTCGCCGATGCCGACGAGGATCCCCGTGGTGAACGGGATCTTGAGCTCCCCGGCGGCGCGGATCGTCGCCAGCCGCCGCTGCGGGTGCTTGGACGGCGAGCCGGCGTGGACCGTCTCCATCAGCCGCTCGGAGATCGACTCGAGCATCACGCCCTGCGAGGCGGTGACGTGCCGCAGCCGTGCGAGATCGGTCTTCGAGATCGCACCGAGGTTGGTGTGGGGGAGGAGCCCCCGCTCGAGCGCGCGCTCGCCCGCCCAGACGACGTAGTCGACGAAGTCCGTGAAGCCCCACTCCCGCAGCTGCGCGAGGACCTCGGGGTGCGAGTCGGGCTCCTCGCCCGTGAGGATCAACAGCTCCTTCGCACGCCGCTTGACGGCCTCGTCGAGGATCTCCTCGACCTCCGCGGGCGGGTGCAGGTGGAACTTGCGGGTGGCGAAGGCGCAGTACTTGCACACCGACGAGCACGTCCGCGACAGCGACAGCGTGTGGTTCCGGCTGAACGTGACGCGGCGAGGAGCGGCGGCGACCATCGGGCGATTGTGTCGCACGCCCCGGACCGGGGCGTGCAGCACGCCGGATCCGGTCAACGGCGGTGCCGGGGGCCTGACGGGGCGCCGCCCCGGCCCCCTGAGCGGGAACGCGGCTCAGGGCTTCGGAGGAGAAGCCAGCAGCCGCTCGATGCGATCGAGTTGCGCTCGAACGACGGCGAGTTCCGTACGGAGGTCGTCCGACGCCGGATCAACCGGTCTCGCCGTCGTGAACCGCTCGGCGATCGCGCCGATCAGCAGCGTCCCGAACCCGATGCCGACAACCATCACCACGATCGCGATGACCCTTCCGAGATCCGTCTCCGGGGAGATGTCCCCGTACCCGACGGTGGTCATCGTGGAGACGGCCCACCACACGCCGTCCCATGAGTTCGGTTGGTCTTCGACGGCGGCGAACGCGGTGCCACCCCCGACGACGGTCAGGAACGCCAGCAACGAGGCGTACCGGATGCCGTCCGTCGAAAGGAACTGGCGCAACGGTACGACGAGCCGCAGCAACCGGAGAATCTTGAGCAAGCGGAGGACGCGCGTCGCCGCGAGGCCGGCCGGCAGCAAGGGAGGGGTGAGGAGGGTGACGAACACCTCGACGGGGTGCTCGCGGATCCAACGCCGGCGGTCCGGAACGATCGCGAGCATGACGACGAGCTCAGTCACGAACGCGAGCCAGGTCCCCCAGTTCAGCACGACAGCGACGGTGTCCCATGGCTCGCCGACGGCCGACTCCTCGAGGACGAGCATCGGGACGACGAGCGCCGCCGCCACGAGCATCGGTATCCGGAAGCGTCGTTCTACCCGCTCGGTGCGCTCGTCCACGAGGCCTCGTTCCCCGCAGGAGGTGAGACTCCTGCGGAAGCGAGGACCGGCGCCCCGTCAGCCGGCGATGCGCACGAGCATCTTGCCCGTGTTCTTGCCCGCGAGGAGGTCGAGGAACGCCTGGGGGCTGTTCTCGAGGCCGTCGACGACGGTCTCCTGGTACTTCAGCTCGCCGTTCTGGAGCCAGCCGCCGACGCGCGTGACGAACTCCTCGCGCAGGTCGGCGTGGTCGAGCACGAGCAGGCCCTGCATCGAGCCGCGGGTCGCGATCAGGCGGACGAGGTTGCGCGGGCCGGCGGGCGGCTCCGTCGCGTTGTACTGGGAGATCATCCCGCAGATCACGATCCGGCCGTGGAGCCGGAGCAGGCCGATGGCGACCTCGAGGTGCTCGCCGCCGACGTTGTCGAAGTAGAGGTCGATCCCGTCGGGCGCGAGCGCCTTGACCTGCTTGCGGACCCCGCCCGCCTTGTAGTCGATGCAGGCGTCGAAGCCGAGGTCCTCGACCACGTGGCGGACCTTCTCGGGGCCGCCGGCGCTGCCGATGACCTTCGAGGCGCCCATGAGGCGGGCCATCTGCCCGACCGCCGAGCCGACGGCGCCGGCGGCGGCGGAGACGAAGACGACGTCGCCCTCCTTGATGGCGCCGGGGCGCACGAGCCCGGCGTAGGCCGTCAGGCCCGGCATGCCGAGGATGCCCAGGAACGCCTGCTCCGGGACGGCAGACGCGTCGACGGGGGCCGCGCGCTTGCCCGGCAGGACGGCGAGGTCGCGCCAGCCCAGACCGTGGAGGACGAGGTCGCCGACGGCGTGGCGGTCGGAGTTCGACGCCACGACCTCGCCGACGGCGCCGCCCTCGAGCGCCGCGCCGACCTCGAAGGGGGCGACGTAGGACGGGCGGTCGTCCATGCGCCCGCGCATCGCGGGGTCGACGGACATCCAGTGGTTCTTGACGAGGATCTCGCCCTCGCCCGGCTCCGGGACGTCGGTCTCGACGAGCTGGAACGTGTCGAGCGTCGGGGTCCCGACGGGGCGCTCGGTCAGGTGGATCTCGCGGCTCTGGTGGCTCATGCGGGTTCGTCGACCTTCTTCGTGGTGCCGGCCCGGCGACGCGTGGTCGTCGTGCCCGTGCTCTTCGCCGCCGTGGCGCGCGGGGCGCGCTTCGGCTTCGGAGTCTCGGCCGCGGCGTCGCCGGCGGCGGTCGCGTCGGCGGCTGCGGCCTCTGCGGCCTTCTGCGCGGCGGTCTTGCGGGGCGCGCGCTTCGGCTTGGCCGGCGCGTCGTCCGTCGCGGACGTCGGCGCCGCGGCGTCGGTCGCCGCTGCGGCCTCGGCGGCCTTCTGCGCGGCGGTCTTGCGCGGGGTGCGCTTGGGCTTCGGGGTCTCCGTGGCGGCGTCCGCAGCGGACGTCGCGTCGGCGGCCGCGGCCTCGGCAGCCTTCTGCGCGGCCGTCTTGCGGGGCGCGCGCTTCGGCTTGGCCGGCGCGTCGTCCGTCGACGTGGCCGCCTCGGCGGGAGCGGCGGCGGGCGGCGCGTCGGTCGCGGCCGCGGTCTCGGCGGCCTTCTGGGCGGCGGTCTTGCGCGGGGCGCGCTTGGGCTTCGGGGTCTCGGCGGCGGCGTCCGCAGCGGACGTCGCGTCGGCGGCCGCAGCCTCGGCGGCCTTCTGCGCGGCCGTCTTGCGGGGCGCGCGCTTCGGCTTGGCCGGCGCGTCGTCGATCGACGCAGCCGCCTCGGCAGGAGCGGCGGCGGGCGGCGCGTCGGTCGCGGCCGCGGTCTCGGCGGCCTTCTGGGCGGCCGTCTTGCGCGGCGCGCGCTTGGGCTTGGGCGTCTCGGCGGCGGCGTCCGCAGCCGACGTCGCGTCGGCGGTCGCGGCCTCGGCGGCCTTCTGCGCGGCGGTCTTGCGGGGCGCGCGCTTCGGCTTGGCCGGCGCGTCGTCCGTCGACGTGGCCGCCTCGACGGGGGCGGCGGGCGGCGCGTCGGTCGCGGCGGCGGTCTCGGCGGCCTTCTGGGCGGCGGTCTTGCGCGGCGCCCGCTTCGGCTTCGCGGCCTCGGCGACAGCGTCGGACGGGGTCGTCGACGCGACGGCCGGAGCGGCGTCGGCGGTGGTCGCGGCCTCGGCGGCCTTCTGCGCGGCGGTCTTGCGGGTGCGCTTGGGCTTGGCGGCCGCGTCGGGCTGGGCCGCGTCGACCTCGGCCGGGGCGGAGGGGGTCGCCGTGGTCGGCTCCGGCGTGGGGGTCTCGCGGGAGGTCGGTGCGTCGGCCTGCGCGGCGGTCCTGCGGGTGCGCCGCGGCTTCGGGGTCTCGAGCTCCGGGGGTGCGGCACTGGCGACGGTCGGGGCGGCCTCGGCGGCCTCCGGGTCGACCCCGCCGGTGCGGCGGCGACGGCGGACGGGACGGGGGGCGTCGTCCGCGCTGGCCGCGGCCGGGAGCTCAGCCGCGCTTTCGTGCGTCGGCCCGGGCGCGTCGGCGAGCGTCGTGCCCTCCGAGGCCGGGCCGGCGTCGGTCTCGGCGGCCGCGCGGGCCTCGGCGGCCTTGCGGCCTCGGACCCGGCGACGGCGCGGCGGGGCGTCGCCCTCGGTGTCCTGGTCCGCGGAGACGTCGGCGCTCGCGGTGTCCGCGGGCACGGGGTCGCCGCCGGCCACGGGGACCGTCAGCGTGATCGTCTCGACGGGCTCGTCGCCGTTCTCGACGGGTGTGCCGTCGCCGCCACCCTGGCCGCCGCGACGGCGACCGCCACGGGAGCGCCCCCGGCGGGAGCGGCTGCGGCGTCCGGTGCCCGGCGGGTTGCCCGCGCCGTTGCCGCCCTGGCCCTGGCCGTTGCCGCCCTGACCCTGGCCGTTCTGGCCCTGCGTCTCCTCGGCCTCGAGGGTGGCGACGGCGCCCTCCTGGCCCTCCGCCTCGACGCCCTCGACGGCGGCGTCCTGCGGGGTGCCCTGGGCGACGCCGTTCTCGCCGCCCTTCTTCTTGTTCCGCGAGCGCTTCTTGCGCCGCTTGCCGCTCGGGAAGTCCTTCAGCAGGTCGCGGGACAGCGCGCCGGGCTTGCGGGCGAGGCGGGTGCGCGCCTCGCGCAGCACCTCCTCGGCCTCGGGCGTGTGGGCGACGGCGGCGGCGAGCAGGGCGGCCTGCAGGCGGCGGTCGTGCTGACGCGCGGCGTGGACGAGCCGGCGGGCGTTGCGGGCGTGGGCGGCGCCCGAGGAGTTCACGAGCAGCCCGAGCAGGTGCTTCGTGGCCGGCCAGCGCTGGGCGGCGTACTCCTCGTGCAGGTCGCGGGTGTACTCCGCCAGGCGCCAGATCCACGCCGTGGCCTGGTCGCGGCGGCCGATGCGGCGGTCCGCCATCGCCTGCAGCAGGGTGCGGGAGGCCTCGCGGCGCTCCTCGCGCGGCCACTGGCCGACGTGATCGATGGCCGTGTCGAACGGCTCGGCCTCGCGCAGGACGGCGATCTCCTGGATCGACCGCATCCGCAGCTGCGGGTTGCGGTTGCGCTCCAGGGCGGTGATGAGGAACTGGCGTCGGAGCTCGCCCGAGCGGTCGAAGTTGAGCATCGCGCGGCCACGACGCCAGTTGGCGGGGGAGGCCTTCGCGCCCGCGAGCGCGGCCCAGATGCGTTGCTCGCCCCAGTCGAGCTGCTCGACGGCGATCCGCCACAGCTCGCGCTCGAAGACGTCGCGCCGGCGCTCGATGTCGGGCGTGACGGGCAGGACGCGGCGCTCGACCTTGACCCGGCGGCCGCGGCCCCGGCGGACCGGGCCGACGACGATGGCGCCGCCGCGGTAGACGTCGCGGTCCAGCAGCGAGTGCAGCGTGACGACGGGGTCGTCGTTGCTCGTGGCGGGGTGGACGAAGTCGATGACGACGCCCGCCTCCTTGCCCGGGTGACGACGGGTCACGCGGCCGACGCGCTGCTGGTAGATGCGCTTGGACGCCGTGGGCGCCAGGTGCATGCAGATGGTGGCGCGGGGCGAGTTCCAGCCCTCGGCGAGCAGCTGGGCGTTCACGAGGACGTCGATGTCGCCCGCCTCGTAGTCCGCCAGGATCTTCGCGAGCTCGCGCTTCGGCGTCTCGCCCGAGACGGCCTCCGCCTTCATGTCGAGCGCGCGGAAGCTCTCGGCCACGTTGTAGGCGTGCTGGACGCCGGCGGTGTAGACGACGCCCGGCGTGTTGCGGAAGCGCGTCTTGTAGAGGTCGGCGATCGCCAGGTTGAAGGGCGCCTGGTCGAGCAGCTTGGCCAGCTCGTCCTGGTCGAACTCCATGTCGACCTCGCCCTTGCGCAGCGGCACCTTGGCGATCGTGCGCACGCCCGGCCCCGGCGGGATGCGCAGCGAGCGCAGCGGGGCGATGACGCCGCGGCGCGCGGCCTGCGCCAGGTCGAAGCGCGAGGTCTGCGTCGGGAAGAGGTCCGTGACGTGGCGGGCGATGAGCGCGCCGGTGGCCGTCATCCCGATGAAGATCGGGCCGGTCCAGGCGCGGATCGTGGCCGAGGTCTTCTCGCCCAGCGCGGTGTGGGCCTCGTCGCAGATGACGACGGTGTAGGCGCCCGAGATCTGGCCGGCGTTGCGGACGAACCACTGGTACGTCTCGATCGTGACCGGGCCGTCGGCGCGGTCGTCGTCGCCGAGCAGCGGCTTCGAGAGCCGCTCGCCGTAGCCGCGGGTCTGCAGCTCGTCGATGAACTGGTCGACGAGGTTGCGGCGGTGGGTGAGGATGAGGACGCCGCCGGTGCGGCAGGCCTCGACGAAGCCCATCGCGGCGACGGTCTTGCCGGCACCGGTCGCGTGCTCGAACCAGAAGCGCTTGTGGGCGTTGGGGTCGTCCAGGGCCGCGGCGTCGATGTCCTCGTCGACGTCCTCCTCGACCTCGTCGTCGTAGAGCGCCGACTCGTTCTCGGGCTCCGCGTCGGGCAGTTCCTCGAGCTCGTCCTCGACAGACGAGCGGCCGGACTTCCCGAACTCGTCCTCGTCGTCCTCGTCCTCCTCGTCGCCGGGCTCGGCCGGGCCGTCGTCCGGCTCGTCCTCGTCCTCGTCGGCGGGGGTGACCCGGGGCGGCGGCTCGTCGAGCTGGGTGGGCTCGTCGTCCTCGAAGGAGAGGAGGAGCGCGTCGCCGTCGCTCGTGCCGTCACCACGGGCGCGCCGCTGGGCGTCGGCCAGCAGGGCGGCGTAGGTGCCCGAGAGCGCGTCGACCTGGTGCGGGTTCAGCGTGGTGCCGTCCGCGAGGACCGGCACCTCCGTGTGCAGCGCGCGGTCCAGGCCCAGGAGCAGCGACCAGCGGCGGCGCCACTTCTGGGAGGGCACCTCGGCGCCGGCGTCGAGCTCGGCGCGGGCGAACTCGAAGGCGTGACGGCGGATCGAGCCCGGCGCCAGGACGTCCTCGGCGACCTCGCCATCGCACACGAAGGGCTCGCGAGCGAACGTCGCGACCCGCGCGATGTCCGCGGGCTCGGGGATCGAGGTGGCCTCGGGGGCCACGACGGGAGGTCGTTGCGCCATACGGCAGGGACTGGAAACGGGAGGTTGCTCGGGCAGCACCGACCACGGGAAGTGCGGTCGGCCGGCGGCGAGGAGCCTGCGGGACACTGGGAAGGAGACGAACCGGTCTCCTTCCGTACAGGCAGCGCCATCGTACCTGACGCGCCCGACGGCAGGAGCGGCGGGTGGACGGTGAGGCGACCGATGTGCCGCGAGCGGCCCGGCCCGTGGCCTGCACGGTCACGCGGGTGGCCCGGCTCGAGAAGCACGGGCCGGGGCCCGTACGGCCTCCCCCGCGGCTGTGGCACCCTTCGACGCGATGGCCGTCCTGCGCTCGCACCGCCGCGCCCTCGCGGGGCTCGTCGTCGTCGCGATCGTCGCCGCCTTCGTCGTCGGCCTGTTGCAGGGCGGCAACGGCGTGGAGCGCCCCTCGTCCGTGCCGACGCTGGCCCAGGCGCAGGCCGCCGTCGCGGACGCCCCACCCACCCTCGCGCGCGTGTACGCGGACGGTCCACGGGTCCTCGAGCTCGACCTGCCGGGCGTCCGCTCCTGGCTCCGGGGGCTGCGCGGCCGGCCCGTGGTGATCAACTCGTGGTACCCCGACTGCGCGCCGTGCCGGGAGGAGTTCCCCCTCCTGCGCCGCGCGGCGGCCGACCACGGGAGCCAGGTCGCGTTCGTCGGGCTGATCCGGAACGGGTCCGACGCGGACGTCACGGAGTTCCTACGCGGCGAGCCGACGGTCTACCCGCACGTGCGCGACCGGGGCGACCGGCTGGCCCGCGAGCTCCAGGCCGGCCAGTCGTACCCGTCGACGATCGTGCTCGACGCCCGGGGCCGCGTCGCCACCGTCTACTCCGGCGCGTTCCCGAGCCTCGAGCGCCTCGAGCGGGTACTGCGGGACTACGCGGGGGTGACCCCGCGCCGCGCGGCGTCGGAGACGGCCGCCGCGGGCCCGACCACGACGAGCGGAGAAGGACGATGACCGCCCCGGACGGGATCGATCTGCACTGGGTGCGCGACGCGCGCGAGCTGCGCCAGGCCTACGAGCTGCGCTTCCGGGTGTTCTGCGACGAGCAGGGCGTGCCGCGCGACGAGGAGATCGACGCGCTGGACGACGTCGCCCGCCACGCCGTGGTCGTCGCGCCCGACGGCGCCGTGATCGGCACGATGCGGCTCGTCTCGCGCGCGTCGACCGTGAAGGTCGGCCGCGTGGCCGTCGACCGCGAATGGCGCGGGCACGGCATCGCCTCGCGCCTGCTCGCGCGCGCTTACGAGTACGCCCAGGGCGTGCGCGCGGAGGAGCTGCGGCTCGCTGCGCAGACCCAGGCGGTCGGCCTGTACGAGAAGGCCGGCTACCGCCGGGTGGGCGAGCCGTTCCCGGAGGCCGGCATCGAGCACGTGTGGATGGTCCGCGAGGTGCTGCCGCCGCGTCGGCGCTCCGCCGGCGCGGTGCCGGCTCCGTGAGCCTGCCGGTCCTCGTCGCGGTCATGGTCGCGGCGACCGCCGCGGGCGTGGTCGCCGAGCGGCACTGGCACGAGGGGGCGGAGCGCCGCTCCCGCGGGACGATGAGCCTCCTGTTGACGTGGGTGCTGCCCGTCGTCTACCTCGTGCTCGTCTCCCGGGTGCACGTCGACCTGACGCTGGTCTCCGGGCTGATCGCGGGCTACGCCGCCGTCGGCATCGCGGGCGTGCTGGCGTGGTTCTTCGCCTCCCGGGTGCTGCATCTGCCCCGCGCGACGGTCGGTGCGGTCGTGCTGGCGGTGATCGTCACGAACACGGGCTACTTCGGGCTGCCCCTCGTGCGGACGGTCCTGGGTGGGGACGAGCTGGGGCCCGCCGTCGCATGGGACAGCCTCGTGGCCTCGCCGACGCTGTTCGTCGCCGCCTTCGCCGTCGGCGCGGCGTTCGGCGCCGGGCGCGGGCACGGGGAGGAGGCCGCGGAGGCGGAGGCCGAGAGCCGCCTGGCCGCGTTCCTCAAGAACCCCCTGCTGTGGGCGGCGCTGCTCGGCCTGCTGCTGCCGTGGGACGCGCCGGACTGGGCGGGCGAGGTCGCCCAGGACGTGGTGATCGCCGTGCTGCCCGTCGGGTTCTTCGTCGTGGGCGTGCAGCTCTCGGCGCAGGGGCAGGACGGTTCGATCCTGCGCGACGAGCGGGGCCGGCTGATCTCTCCCGAGGTCGGGCTCGTGATCGTGCTGCGGCTCGTGGTCGCGCCGCTCGTGGTGGTGGTCGCGTCGGTCGTCGCGCTCGACCTGCCTCCGGGCATGCTCCTGCAGGCCGCAGCCCCCACGGGCCTGAACGGGATGCTGGTGGCCCACCGCTTCGGGCTCGACTTCCGCCCCGTGGCGGCGTCCATCGTGTGGACCACCGCGATCATGACCCTCGGCGTCGTCGTCGTGACCCTCGTGGGCTGATGCGCGCCCTCGTGCAGCGGGTCACCCGCGCCTCGGTGTCCGTCGACGGCGACACCGTCGCGGCGATCGGCCCCGGGCTGCTCGTGCTCCTCGGCGTGGCCCGCACGGACGACGAGGCCGTCTGCGACTGGGTGGCCGACAAGGTCGCCGCCCTGCGGCTGTTCCCGAACGCCGACGGCCGCATGGCCGAGCCGCTGGGCGCGCGCGAGATGCTCTGCGTCAGTCAGTTCACGTTGCTGGGCGACACCCGCAAGGGCACGCGGCCGTCCTGGTCGGCGGCCGCCCCCGGCGAGATGGCCGAGCCGCTGTACGAGCGATTCTGCACCCGGTTGGGTGCCCGGCGCGGCGTGTTCGGCGCGGACATGGCCGTCGAGCTGGTCAACGACGGGCCGGTCACGCTGCTCGTCGAGCGGGAGCGCGCCTGAGCACCACGCCGTGAGAGCGGACGTGCACGGACACCGGATGCCCGTGTGTGCGGGGCGTTGTCCGGCTGTCCAGAACCACGGGGGAGTCCTTGGCCCAATCTTCTTCCCCCCCTTCCTGTGCGATGTGTCAAGCTGCTGAAAGTTTGCACGACCACGCGTCCGTCCCTCACGGCTGCGGTGTGTCGTCCTCCGTCCGTTTCTTCCCCGGAAACCTCGCTACGTGAGCACCCCGATCGCGGCCGATCCCGGCCAAGAACCCGTCGTTCCCGATTCCGCAGAATCGGCGGCGGCCAACGCACCAATCGCCGCGCGGTCGCCGCTCCAGCTGTTCTGGGGCAGGCTGCGCAAGGACAAGGTCGCCATGGTGGCCCTGGCCTTCATCGTCCTGGTGATCCTCATCGCGATCTTCGCGCCGGTGATCGTCAAGGTGATGGGCCTGGACGACCCGAACTTCCAGAACGACGAGGCGCTGAACGACTTCGGCTCGCCCAACGGCCCGTCGAGCGCGCACCCCTTCGGCGTCGACGACCGCGGTCGCGACGTCCTGGCGCGCGTGCTCTACGGCGCCCGGGTGTCCATGCTCGTCGCGGTCATCGCGACGGCCGTGACGATGATCGTCGGCACGGTGCTCGGCCTCATCGCGGGCTTCTACCGCGGCAAGGTCGACGCGGTCCTCTCCCGCTTCACGGAGCTGACGCTCGCCTTCCCGACGATCCTGCTCGGTATCGGCCTCAGCGTCGCCTGCGCCGACGCCTGCCTCGGCGGCGCGATCAAGCCCGGGCTGACGGTCGTGGTGCTCGTGATCTCCCTCACCTCCTGGCCGTACGTGGCGCGTCTCGTGCGCGGCCAGGTACTCTCGCTGCGCGAGAAGGAGTTCGTCGACGCCGCCCGCTCCCTCGGAGCGAGCGACCGGCGCATCATCTTCCGCGAGATCCTGCCGAACCTCACGGCACCGCTGATCGTCTACGCGACGGTCCTGATCCCGCAGAACATCCTGGCCGAGGCGGCCCTGTCGTTCCTGGGCGTCGGCGTGAACCCGTCCACGCCCTCCTGGGGCGCGATGATCTCCGACGCGATCTCGATCTTCGACACCGCCTGGTGGTTCATGGTCTTCCCCGGCGTGGCGCTGCTGCTCGCGGTGCTCGCGTTCAACATCGTCGGCGACGGCCTGCAGGACGCGATCAACCCGCGGACCGGCAGAACCGGCAAGTGACCCCCGCGGCCCCGGCCGCGGGCTCGGCGCGCCGACCCCGGCGCGCCGACCGGACCTTCATCCCTCACACCACCACCCCTGTCAGCGACAGAAAGGACCCGTGATGCGTCGACACCTCCGTCTCCCGCTCACGATCGCCGGTCTGGCCGTGGCCTCCATCGGGCTCACCGCCTGCGGCGGCGACGACTCCAGCTCCAGCTCGTCCAACGGCGGATCATCCGCCAACTCCTCCTCGGCCAACCTCGCGCCGGGCTCGTACGACGCCACCCAGAAGCCCGCCCCGGGCAAGAAGGGCGGCGTCGGCACGATGCTCTCGGCGAGCGACGTCGACTACATGGATCCGGGCCAGACGTACTACCAGTTCGCGTTCGTGATCGCCGAGGCGACGCAGCGCCGGCTGTACTACTTCGAGCCGAACGACGCCACGAAGATCATCCCGGACCTCGCCGAGGGCGAGCCCGAGATCTCCGAGGACAACAAGACCGTCACGGTCAAGCTGAAGAAGGGCGTGAAGTTCTCGCCCCCCGTGGACCGCGAGATCACGTCGAAGGACGTGAAGTACGCGATCTCCCGCCTGTTCGCCAAGAACTCGCCGGGTGGCTACACGAACTACTTCGACTTCATCACGGGCGCGCCCGACGAGCTGCAGTCGAAGGTCCCGGACATCTCGGGCATCGAGACGCCGGACGACCAGACGCTGATCTTCAAGCTCGACGAGCCGTACGCGGCCCAGCTCGTGCAGTCCTTCGTGCTGCCGTACAACGCTCCGGTCCCGGAGGAGTACGCGGCGAAGTTCGACAAGAAGAACCCCTCGACGTACCAGGACAACCTGGTCGCGACCGGTCCCTACATGGTGAAGAACGACGCCAAGGGCAAGGTCGACGGGGTCGGCTGGAAGAAGACGAAGAGCATCGAGCTCGTCCGCAACCCGAACTGGGACGAGAAGACGGACTTCCGCCCCGCCTACGCGGACGGCTGGAAGATCAAGACCGACGTGAGCGACGCGAACGTCGCGGCGCGCCAGGTGCTCGACGGCAGCCACATGCTGCTCGACACCAACCCGCCCGCGAACATCCTCGAGCAGCTGGCGACGCGGATCAAGGACCAGTACACGCAGACGCCCTCGGGTGGCTTCCGGTACTTCTCCATGAACAACGACATCAAGCCGTTCGACGACGTCAACGTCCGTCGCGCGGTGATCGCCGGCTTCAACCGCGACGCGGCCCGCAAGGCGCGTGGCGGCAAGTTCGTGGGCCCGATCCCGACGCACTACCTCACGGAGGGCTTCCCCGGGTACGAGGAGGCCGGCGGTGAGAAGGGCTTCGACGTCGACTTCATGAACTACCCGAAGGGCAACGCCGAGGTCTCGGCGAAGTACTTCAAGGCCGCGGGCTTCGCCTCGGGCAAGTACGAGGGTGGCGAGGAGCTGCTCATGATCGGCGCGAACGCCGATCCGGGCAAGGCCGCCGCGCAGGTCGCCGCGAACGAGTTCAAGAAGATGGGCTTCAAGGTCCGTCTCCGTCTCGTCCCGCAGGACGCCGTCTACAACGAGTGGTGCGGTCAGCGGACCAAGAAGGTCGCCATCTGTGGCACGGCCGGCTGGTTCAAGGACTTCAACGACGCGTCGACGCTCCTGCAGGTGCCGTTCTACGGCGGCGCGATCCCGAAGGAGAAGGGCCAGGTCTCCTACAACCTGTCCTTCCTGAACGATCCGGCCGTCAACGCGGCGGTCGAGAAGGCACTGCCGACCACCGGTGACGAGCGCCTCAAGGCGTGGGCCGAGGTCGACAAGGCCATCGTCATGGCCGCTCCGGCGGTGCCGTTCGTGGCCGACAAGACCACGAGCGTCCGCTCGAAGGACGTCGCCGGCGTCCCGAGCTCGTTCAACAGCCTCTGGGACCTGAACTTCACGTCCCTGAAGTAGTCGCGAGCGGCGCATGAGGGGCCGGGCGTCCGCCCGGCCCCTCTCGCGGCGGGCCGGGCCACGTGCCCGGCTCCCCGCAGCGTCTTCCGTCCGCTCCCGTCTCCGTCTCCTCGATCGGAAACCGCTCCTCCGTGGCCAGATACATCGTCAAACGCCTCCTCTGGACCGTGGTGACCCTCGTCGTCATCACCGCCGTGGCGTACTTCCTCTTCCGCGTCCTCCCGTCCGGCGACCCCGTCCGCGCACGGGCCGGCAAGGCGCCCACGCAGGAGCGCCTCGACGCGATCCGCGAATCGCTCGGGCTCGACAACCCGTGGTACCAGCAGCTCGGCGACTTCCTCTGGAACGCCGCGCACTTCGACTTCGGCCGCTCCTACATCTCCGGTGCGGAGCTGCGGCCCCTCATGCTCGACGCCCTCGGCGCCACCGCGTGGCTCGTCGTCGGTGCGGCCATCGTCTGGCTCGGCGCCGCCGCCGTCGTCGGCACGATCTCGGCCCTGCGCCGCGGCACCCTGCCCGACCGCGTGGCCATGGGCGGCGCGCTCGTCGCGATCTCCGCGCCCGTGTACTGGCTCGGTCTCGTCGCGCTCTACCTCTTCGCCAAGGACATCGGCCAGTTCGGGATCTTCCCCGGCGCCGGTGCCTACCAGGACGCGACCACCGTGCTGGACAAGGCCGGCGCGATGATCCTTCCCTGGCTCGTGCTCGCCGCCGCCTTCTCGGCCGTCTACGCCCGACTCCTGCGCTCGAGCCTGCTCGAGACGATGCAGGAGGACTACATCCGCACGGCCCGCGCGAAGGGCCTGACCGAGCGCCGGGTGATCTTCCGGCACGCGACGCGCTCGGCGGTCACGCCGCTGGTCACCGCGCTCGGCGTCGACGTCGGACTCCTCATCGGCGGCAACGCGATCCTCACCGAGTCCGTGTTCAACATCCCCGGCCTCGGCCGCCTCTCCTTCGACGCCATCCAGCGCGGAGACGTGGCCACGATCCAGGCGACGGTCCTCTTCCTCGCCTTCTTCGTCTGCATCTCCAGCCTGATCGTCGACCTGCTCTACGCCCTGATCGATCCGCGGGTGAAGTACGAATGACCGACTCCCAGGACCTCACTCCCGCCGGCGGGACCACGGCCGGCGCCACGCGCGCCGGCGACGGCGCCGCGGTCCCGGCCACGGACCGACCGGCGGCCGACGCGCCGCTGCTCGAGGTCCGCGACCTCTCCGTCGGCTTCCGGTCCGAGGACGGCCTCGTGCAGGCCGTCGGCGGCATCTCCTACACCGTCGAGCGCGGCAAGACGCTCGGCATCGTGGGCGAGTCCGGCTCGGGCAAGTCCGTCTCGAGCATGACCCTGATGGGCCTGACGCGCACCGCGTCGGCCACCATCAAGGGCCAGGTGCTGTTCGAGGGCCGCGACCTCCTGACGCTCTCCACGGAGGAGCTGCGCCGGATCCGCGGCAACGAGATCGCGATGATCTTCCAGGACCCGCTGTCCTCGCTGCACCCGTTCTACCGGATCGGTGATCAGATCATCGAGGCCGTCCGGGCCCACAACGACGTCACGAAGAAGCAGGCCAAGGCCCGCGCCGTCGAGATGCTCGGCCTCGTCGGGATCCCCGATCCCGGGCGTCGCGTGGACGCGTACCCGCACGAGTTCTCCGGCGGCATGCGCCAGCGCGTCATGATCGCGATGGCGCTCGCGAACGACCCCAAGCTGCTCATCGCCGACGAGCCGACGACCGCCCTGGACGTGACCGTCCAGAAGCAGATCCTCGAGCTCATGGACCGCCTGCAGCGCGAGCTGGGCACCGCGATCGTGATGATCACCCACGACCTCGGCGTCGTCGCCGAGACCGCGGACGACATCGCCGTCATGTACGCCGGACGGATCGTGGAGCGCGCGCCGGTGCGCGAGCTCTTCAGCCACCCGCGCCACCCCTACACGTGGGGCCTGCTGCGCTCGATCCCGCGGCTCGACATGCCGCGCGACGTCGAGCTGGTGCCGGTCGACGGCCGCCCGCCGAGCCTCATCGGCCTGGGCGACGACTGCTCGTTCCGCGCCCGCTGCCCGTACGCCGCCGGCTGCTGCCGGCCCGGCATGCCCGACCTCGATCCGGTCGTGGGTGCCCCGGAGCACGCGCTGCGGTGCACCATGCCCGCGGAGCGTCGCGAGACGATCTGGAACGTCCTTTCCGAGGGCGGCACGCCCGAGCAGGCCGCGGTCGCGGCAGGCATTCCGCAGACGGAGGAGGTCGCATGAGCGGCACCGCACCCGATCCCGTCGTCGACAACGAGGGCGTCGTCGGCGACCCGACGATCGCCGACACCACCGTCGCCGCGGTCCGCCGCGACACCCTCGGCGAGGGCGACAACATCCTGCAGGTCCGCGGCCTCGAGAAGGAGTTCGCGGTCACGAAGGGCCTGTTCGTCAAGCGCAAGGTCCACGCGGTCAAGGCCGTCAACGGCGTGTCCTTCGACGTGCGCCGCGGTGAGACGTTCGGCCTCGTCGGCGAGTCCGGCTGCGGCAAGTCCACGACGGCCCGGATGATCTGCCGCCTGCTCGACCCGACGGGCGGGAAGATCGACTTCGACGGCACGGACATCGCCGGGCTGGACCGCAAGGCGCTCGTGCCGTTCCGGCGCGACGTGCAGATGGTCTTCCAGGACCCGTACTCGTCGCTGAACCCGCGCCAGACCATCGGCTCGATCATCAGCACGCCGCTCGACATCCACGGCATCGCCACCGGCGAGGGCGAGCGCAAGAAGAAGGTCCAGGAGCTCATGGACCTCGTGGGCCTGAACCCGGAGCACTACAACCGCCTGCCGCACGAGTTCTCGGGCGGCCAGCGGCAGCGCATCGGCATCGCGCGCGCCATCGCGCTCGGGCCGAAGCTGCTGATCGCCGACGAACCGGTCTCGGCGCTGGACGTGTCGATCCAGGCGCAGATCCTGAACCTCCTGCGCCAGCTGCAGAAGGACCTGGGCCTGTCCCTGCTGTTCATCGCGCACGACCTCTCCGTCGTCCGCTACATGTGCGACCGCATGGCCGTCATGTACGCGGGCGAGATCGTGGAGCTCGCCACGTCGGAGGAGCTCTACGCGAAGCCGGCGCACCCCTACACCCGGGCGCTGCTGGACGCGGTCCCGACGCCGGACCCCGACGCCCGCGCGCGTCGCCTGGCGGAGCGCGCCGCCCTCCCCGCCGCCTAGGCCGCAGAGGTCACCGCGGGGGACGCCGGGCGCGTCTCCCGCGACGGGTGCCGCAGGTCGCGCGGACCCGCGCGTAGACTCGTGCGGATGCCCGAACTCGAGCGCTTCCTGCCCCGCTACGCCGCCGAGCCGCCGCACGAGACGGCGCCCTACGGGCGCTGGGCCGAGAGCCTGGCGGCCGCGTTCCTGCAGGCCGTCGAGCTGATCGAGCCCGATCCGGACGAGCCGTCGGAGAAGGACGGGATCGGCGAGGCCGGCGAGCTCTCGTGGTACCCCGACCGCACCTGGCACGGCCGCACGTTCGCGCCGGTCACCACGCGCACGTCGACCGGGCTCGAGGCCTACGGCTTCGTCCGCTTCGTGCCCGCCGACGAGGACGAGGGCGCCGAGACCGGCGAGCCGCGCCACCTGACGGGCGAGGCCCAGGTCACGGACGAGCTGGCGGAGAACAACCCCGACTGGCGCATCGACCTGTGCGAGACGGTCGTCGGCTCGTGGCGCGGCGACGGCGAGACCGCGGCGATGACCCTCGTGTGGGGCCGTCCCCTGGTGAACGGTGCCGCGCACGCGCTGGCCGAGCTCGACGGCACCGTCGTCGACCGCTGCGCCGTCCGCGACGGCCGCTTCACCCTGCTGGCCCCGGACGACTACTTCGGCGACACGCTCGAGGTCGTGCTCGTCGACGCGGGCGGGGGCGAGCTGGCGCGCGAGTCGCTCTACGAGGACGAGGACGCCGGGGACGAGGCGTGACCGGCGGCCCCTCCGGCACGGACCCGGCCGCGATGGGCCTCGTCGAGGCGCTGCGCGGCCGCCGCACCCACAAGGCCTACGGGGACACCCCCGTCGACCGGGCGACGATCGCCGAGCTCGTCGAGCTCGCGCGGTGGGCGCCCAACCATCACCTCACGGAGCCCTGGCGGTTCCGGGTGCTCGGTCCCCAGGCGCTGCAGGCGCTGAAGGACGCCGGCCCCGCCGACAAGGCCCGCAAGTACGACCGCGCGCCGACGCTGATCGTGGCCTCCGTGGTGATCGACGACGACCCGCGGGTGGCGCAGGAGGACCGCGACGCCGCAGCCGCGGCCGTCTACGGGCTGCTGCTCGCCGCCCACGCGCGCGGTCTGGCCGGCTACTGGCGGACCCCCGAGACGCTGCTGCAGCCGAAGGGTCGCGAGGCCGTCGGCCTGCCGGAGGAGGAGAACGCCCTCGGGCTCATCCACCTCGGGCCGCCGCGCCAGGACGTGCGCACGCCCGAGCGGCGGCCCGTCGACCAGATCCTGGAGTTCCTGCCGTGAGCGGCCCGGGTGCGCTCCGCCGCGCGGCGACGACCCTCGTCGTGGGCGGCGTGCTCGCCGCCGGCGTCACGGGCTGCGGGCAGGCCGGCAAGTACGGCCCGGACGACCCCCGCGGCGCCGTCAACCAGCTCCTGAACGCGGCGATCGGCCAGGCCAACGGCCAGCGCGCGTGCTCGCTGCTCAGCGTGGCGGCCCGGGAGCGGCTCGACGCCGGCCCGGCCGGCTCGTGCCGTCAGGCGCTGAACAACTCCGTCAGCTCCATGCCGGGGCCGTACTCGTCCACGGACGACGCCGGCCGCGCGAGCACCGACCTGATCTACGAGACCGTCTCGCAGACGGAGGACCGGGCGGTCGTGACGGCCCGGCGCGGCAAGAACCCGCCGTTCACGTTCCGTCTCGTGCGCCTGACGGCGCAGCAGCTGGACCAGGACACCGCGGCGAGCCAGGACACCGTAGGCGGCACCGTGGACTCGGAGTGGCGGATCGACCGGGGCGAGAAGCAGCTCGTCGAGGTCGACGACACGCCCCCCGCTCCGCCGGCCGGTACGGCCACGACGCCCGCGGGCTGAAGCCCGGGTCCTGCGGAGGGGTGCCGCCCGCACCCGCGGGCGACGCGGTCCGGCGCGTGCCGGACCGCGGTGCCGGACCCCGGCCGGGCCGGGGTCCGCGCGCCGGGCCTAGGCCGCGACGAGCTGCCAGACGACGTCGGTGTCGTCCGTCAGCGCGAAGGTCCAGCGCTCGGCGCGGGCCTGCTCCTTCGTGCGGGAGCCCTCGACGATCGTCTGCGTGTCGCGGTCCTCGCGGTACCAGCGGCCGTGGTACTGCACGGCGACCTCGATGCGGGGCGGCGAGCTCTCGCCGATCACGCGCTCGATGACGACCTCGTCGATGCGCGGGCCGCGGACGACCGTGCGGACGTCGCCGCGGGTGTCGGCGTAGAGCAGGCGGCGCACGGCGTCCTGGGTGGCGACCTCCTCGAGGCCGGCGTCCGGGCCGTCGATCGCCGTCGTCCAGGCGGCGACCGCGCGGCGGACCGCCACGGTCAGCACGTCCGGGCTGAAGCGGTCGTCCACGAGGGAGAGGTCCAGCGCGGTCGCGCGGGCGTCGTCGGAGAGCGAGGCCGGGATCAGCTCGGTGAGCGTCTCGAGGTCGGTGCGGTCCGCCACCGCGATCTCGGTGCGCGACCGGTCGGCGAGCGTCGGGTCCATGTCGGGCCGGGCGACGACCGGGGCCATCAGGTTGTGGTCCCCCTCGCCGTCCTCCTCGATCGAGAGCAGGATCCAGCGGCCGTCGCGCTTGCCGAGGGTCCAGTACTGCGAGAGCACGATGTTCTCGTCGACGGCGCCCTCCTCGAACATGCGCTGGCCCCAGCGGGTGTCGACCCAGCTCTGGGCCCGGGCCTGCACGTGCACGACGACGCGGTCGTCCTCGTCGGCGGCGTGGTTGACCACGTTGACGATGCGCACCTCGGGCGTCGAGACCACGCGGGAGTGCGACTGCCAGCCGCGGCTCTCGAAGTCGTCGAGCCGGCGCGTCCACTCGCGCAGCAGGTCCGGGCCGACGAGCCGGGCCAACCGCGTGCGGTCGCCTTCGTCCCAGGCGTCCTGCGTGTCGACCACGAGACCGGCGGCGGCGGCCTTGAGGTCGTCGGGGTCGAACGCCGCGTCGTCCTCGGCGGCCTCCATGGCCTGCGGGAGCACCTCGGCCTCGCGCTGGGCGCGCTGACGGCCGCTGCTGCGGCGCTGGCCCGAGGCGGCGGCCGAGTTCATCGCGCGGAAGATCATCGGCAGGACGACCATCAGCACGACGACGATGAGGATGAGGACCAGGAGGCCCCCGCCACCGCCAATGGGGATGAAGAAGAACCCGCCGCCGCCGCCGGTGCGTCGGCCGCTGCCGAAGCCCCCGCCGGAGCTGCCCCCGCCGCTGAAGCGGCCCGAGCCTCGGCCCGCCAGCGCCAGGACCGCGGGATGGGTGAGCAGTGCGGCCAGCATCATCCGAGGATGCCACGATGCGCGTCTCCGTGCGCCCCTTAGGAGCGTTCGCCCGCCACGACGGTCGGACGACGGGCGGGTCGACGTCACACAGTGCACACCCGTGCACTAGGATGCTCGGACGATGACCGGTGCTCCTCCCGCCCCTGCCGGCGCGCGTCGCGACGCGGGGCGCCCGGCGCCGCCGCTGCCGCCGCGCGGGCCGCTGCTGCGCGCCTCGGCCCGGCTGGCCGGGCGCGAGGGCCTTCCCGTGGCCGCGTTGGCGTGGCAGGCGGAGGCGGCCAGGCGACGCCCGCAGCTCGCAGCCGAGGCCACCCGTCTCGCCGCCCCGCGTCTGTGGTCCGACACGGTCGGCAGCCTCGCCGGGACCGCCTGGCGCGTGGTCCGCACCGCGGCGCCCGACGCGCCCTTCGCGCTGCTCTCCGCCGGTGCCACCGCGGTCGGGCTCCCCGTCGCACCGCCCGACACGAGCGCGGGCACCCTGGCCCGCGCGGAGCGGCTCGTGCGCGCGGGCGGGCCGGCGTACGTGAAGCTCGGGCAGTTCGTGGCGAGCGCCCGCGGCCTGCTGCCTGACGAGTGGGTCGACGCCTTCGCGTGGTGTCGCGACGAGGCGCCGCCGCTGGCGCCCGGCGTCGCCGAGGGGGTCGTCCGCCGCGAGCTGGGCGGCGACCTCGGGGCCCTGGCCCGGTTCGACGCCGAGCCGCTGGCCGCCGGATCGATCGGCCAGGTCCACCGCGGCGCGCTGGCGGACGGCACCGAGGTCGTCGTCAAGGTGCGCCGACCGGACCTGCGGGAGCGCTTCCGCGCCGACATCGAGGCCCTCGCACTCGTCTGCGCCGCCGCGGACCGGCTGCACTCGGGGGCCCGCGCGGCGAACCTGCCCGGCTTCGTCCAGCTCTTCGCGCAGCTCACGCTCGAGGAGCTCGACTTCCGGCTCGAGGCCGCGAACCTCGTGGAGAGCATCGCCGTGCTCGAGGACCTCGGCGCGGGCCACGTGCGCGTGCCGCGGCCGATCCCGGGGATGGTCACGGAGCGGCTGCTGGTCATGGAGCACGTGGCCGGCGTGTCCTATGCGCGCCTGCCCCCGGCGGCCGAGCTCGGCGCCCACGGGGAGCGGCTGCTCGAGGTCGGCGTGCGCAGCGTGCTCGAGGCGACGCTCGTGCACGGGCTCTTCCACGGCGACCTGCACGCGGGCAACGTGCTCGTGGACGGGGAGACGTTCTCCATGGTCGACTTCGGCATGTGCGGCCGGCTGGACGCCGCGCAGCGGGCCGGGCTCGTGCGGTTCCTCGTCGCGTTCGCGGCCTCGGACGCCCGCGGGCAGGTCGAGGCGATGCGGACCTTCGGGGCGATCGGGGCCGACGCCGACGTCGAGGCCCTCGTCGCGCGGCTGCAGGAGGACGTCTCGCGGCTCGACGCCCGCACGGACGGCGAGGTCACCTTCGACCGGCTCGGGGACACGCTGGGCCGGCTGCTGCGGACCCTGGCCTCCGGTGGGTTCGTGATGCCGAAGGAGCTCGTGCTCTTCTTCAAGAACCTGCTCTACCTGTCGAGCTTCGCGGCCAGCGTCGCCCCGGACGCCGACGTGCTGCGTGTGGTGGAGGGCATCCTGGCCGGGCTCTTCGCCCGCGAGGGGGACGCCCTCGCCGGGCTCGTGGGCTGAGGCCGCGCCGTCCGCGCTGCCCGGGAGGGGCCGTGGGGTCGGCCTCGGGCGCGGCGGGCGACCCGGCGGCCGTGTCTCTAGGCGGCCGTGTTCGCGGACGCGGCGGTGGAGCCGCGCGACGCCCGGCCCGGCTGGGCCCGGCCGGCGCCGGCGCGCCGCGCCCGGGGGTCCGGCAGCACGGCGCCCAGAGCGCCGCTGCGCACGGTGGACGGCCGCGGGTCCCGGCAGAGCGCGAGCGCGTCGTCCAGGCGGATCTGCGCGGCGGTGCGGCCGGCGAGGGCGCGCCGCCGCACGTCCTCGTGCTCCGCGTGGCGGGGGATGCCGGCGGGGCATCCGCGGAGCTCCTCCGCGACCTCGAACAGGCCCGCGATGGCCTGCGAGGTGCGGCAGCGGGCGCCCGCGGCGAGGTCCGGGTCGGGATGACCCAGCTCGCACAGGTCCTGCCGTACGACGTAGAGGAGCTGCACGATCTCCTCCGTGATGCGGTCCGCCAGGTGCTCGTTCCGGGGCGACGTCGCGGGCTCCTGGTATCCGTTCGCGTCTGCCATCACAACGAGTATCGGGGCCCTGCGTGCACCGCACGATAGTCCGATCGGATGATCTTCCGAGAGCGTGTCCGCCGTCCCGCGGGGTGCCACCCCGCGGGCGGCGGGCCGGACGGCCGGCGCGTCGGCGGCGGGCATCATAGGTCGGCAATGATGAGATCCACTCTCAGGTAGACTGAGGCGACGCGGGTGTGGTTCGGCCGCTTCCCGCGCCCCCTCTTCGTCGTCAGGACCAGCATGCCGCAGCCCTTCAGCACCTCTCCGTCCCGCCCGTCGCGGGGCTCCTCCCGTCCCGCGCTGCGCCGCGCGCTCCGTCCCACGCTCGCGGTCGCCGCGGCCACCGTGGTGCTCGCCGGCTGCGGCTCCGGCGACGACGCCTCGGGCACGTCCGGCGCGTCGGGCGACGCGGTCGACGTGGTCGTCACGACCTCGCAGCTCGGCGACATCGTCCGCGAGGTCGGCGGCTCCTCCGTCGACGTGCACCAGATCCTCTCGGCCAACACCGACCCGCACGAGTACGAGCCGCGCCCCTCCGACGTGACCGCCACCGCGGGGGCGAAGGTCGTCTTCGCCTCGGGCCTGGGCCTCGACGACTGGGTCGCCGACGTCCAGAAGCAGTCGGGCGCGAAGGCGCAGCTCGTGAAGGTCGGCGACACCGTGCCGACGAAGCTCGCCGGCGAGGGCGAGCACGCCCACGACGAGGAGGCGGGCCACGACCACGCCGAGGACGAGGCCGGGCACGACCACGCCGACGAGGAGGCGGGCCACGACCACGCCGAGGGCGAGGCCGGCCACGACCACGCCGAAGGGGAGGCCTCCCACGCCGAGGAGGAGCACGCGGCGGAGGAGGAGCACGCGGGGCACGACCACGGCGACGGCGAGTTCGACGCCCACTGGTGGCACGACCCCAAGAACGTCGAGCACGCGGTCGGCGTCGTCCGCGACGCGCTGGTCAAGGCCGACCCGGGCGCGGCCGACGCGATCCGCAAGAGCGCCTCGGCCTACCTCACGAAGGTGCAGGACCTCGACGCGAAGATCGAGCAGTGCGTCTCGGCCGTGCCGAAGGGCGAGCGCAAGCTCGTGACGAGCCACGACGCCTTCGGGTACTTCGCGCACCGCTACGAGATCACGGTCGTCGGCGCCGCGATCCCGTCCCAGACCACGCGGGCGCAGCCCTCGGCCCAGGACGTCGCGCGGCTCACGAAGCTCATCCGCACGGAGAAGGTCAAGGCGATCTTCCCCGAGTCCTCCGTCAACCCGAAGCTCGCCGACGCGATCGCGAAGGAGACCGGGGCGTCGTCCGACCTGACGCTCTACGGCGACACGCTGGGTCCCGACGGCTCGGACGGCGACACGTACCTCGGCATGGAGGCCCACAACGCCGACGCCGTCGTCCGCGGCCTGACCGGCAAGGCGAAGGGCTGCGACGCCGCGCCGACCCGGTGACCGCGGGCGGCGCCGACCGCGACCGCTGGCTGGCCCACGCGTCGGCCCGGATGACCGCGGCAGGCCTGCGGGCCGGCGCCGCCCGGACCGCCGTGGTCGAGACCCTGGCCCGCGAGGGTCAGTGCCTGCTCACGGCGGCGGAGATCGCGGCGCTGTCCCGCGACGGCCGCGCCGCGTCGATCGCCACGGTCTACCGGGTCGTCGAGGAGCTCTCCGAGCTGGGGCTGCTGCACCGGCTCGACGGCCGCGACGGGGTGGCGCGGTTCGAGATCGCCGACCCGGAGCACCATCACCACCACGCGGTGGACGAGCGCACGGGCGCCGTGCGGCCGTTCCACGACGAGGACCTCGAGGCGGCCATCGCCGCCGTCGCCCGCCGGCTCGGCCTTGAGCTGACCGGGCACGACGTGGTCCTCCGCGGCACGTGGCCGCAGGGGCCGCCGCCGACCTGAGAGTGCGTCCCATGTGCATCCGCTGGGCGATGGGGCCGCCGGGCCCTACGGTCTGGGGCATGAGCGACCACGAGATCCACGCCGGGCACGACCACGTCCACGGTCCGGGCTGCGGCCACACCGCCATCGAGCACGGCGACCACGTGGACTACCTGCACGACGGGCACCTGCACCACCCGCACGGGGACCACGTCGACGAGCACGTCGTCGCCGTCGACGAGACGCACCCCGACGGCCACACGACCCCCGCCGCGGGCCACGAGGCCGCCCACGTCCACGGGCCCGACTGCGGCCACCCCGCCGTGCCGCACGGCGACCACGAGGACTACCTCGTCGACGGCCACCTGCACCACCCGCACGGGGACCACTGCGACGACCACGGGGCCGTGGCCGTCGTCTGAGCGGACCCGGCGGGCCGCAGGAGGGCGGGCTATCCCCGGCTGAACGGCAGCTCGGCCGTCAGCCAGCCGATGAGCTCGCCCGGGTTGCGGCTCTGCGTCCACACGCGGCCGGGGCCGGAGAACTCGAAGACGAGGCCCTCGCCGGACTTCAGGGTCTGCATCAGGCCCTTGGCGACCTTGCGGGTGGTGAACTGCACGCCGTCCTCGAACGCGACCATGTGGCCCGAGTCGAGGACCATCGTCTCGCCCGCGGCCAGCTCCACGACGTCGAGGGCGCCGTAGCAGGAGGCCACGACCTGGCCCCGGCCCTCGGCGCGGACGAGGAACCCGCCCTCGCCGCCGGCCAGGTTCTTCAGGCCGCCCCACTTCGTGTCGATCTCGACGCCGTCGGAGGAGCAGAGCCAGGCGCTGCGGGCCAGGTTCACGCCGCCGTCCACGTCGATCGCCGTGGCGTCGCCGGGCAGGCGCGCGGCGCAGTCGACCCAGCCGCCCTGGGGGCCGGCGGTCAGGCGAGTGACGAACAGGCTCTCGCCGCCCAGCACGCTGTGCTTGAAGCCCTTGAGCAGCCCGCCCTCGGCCTTCGACTCGACGGAGACCCCGGACGACGTGGCCATCATCGCGCCCGACTCGGCGCGCACCCCCTCCCCGGCGGTGAGGGTGATCCGGGCGACGGCGAAGGCGGGACGGTGACGGATGTCGATCTGCACGGGGACCTCGGGGTGGGGAGACGGGGACGCCGCGACCCTAGCCCCGCCGCCTACAGGCCCCCTAAGCGCCGGCGACGTCGCGCACCGCCCCTGCCGGCGCCGTGGGGTCCACGCGCCCTCAGCAGGCGAGCACGAAGGAGGCGCCGGGCGTGCGGGCGACCTGCGTCGCGCCACCGGTCCAGCGGCAGCTCCAGCCGGCGCCCGCGGCGGCGCAGGTGACCGCGGGGACCTGGCCGGGGCAGGCCCGGACGTGCGTGTCCTCCACGAACTGCTCCGCCGCGGCGGCCGTGACGAGCTGGGTGCCGGCCGCGGTGGTGGGCGCGACCGGGACGAAGAGCACGGCGGCGGAGACGGCGAGGAGGACGCCCAGGAGGGCGACCAGGGTCGCGACGCGTCCGGAGGCCTGGGAGTCGGCGCGGCGGGAAGGGGTTCCCGCGGCGGCCACGACGTTGCTGCTCATGGAGGCCATGCTGCAGCCGAGACAGATCGTTCCGGGAACGGCGCGGGATCAGTCGCGTATCGCCCGCGCGGCCGCAACGGTGGCGAACGGGGGGCCGACGCGGTAGCCTCGACGAACGTAGGTTCGAAGGCGCTGCGCTGCGCCGGCGGTGACGGCTCGTTGACGACGGGTCGACTCCGAGGCGGTGCGCATGGGAGAGGTCCCGCGGCTGACGACATGCAGCACACGTGCCCCAGGCACGCGGAGCCGACCTCCGCGCGATCAGGTACGACCGTCGTCACGAGCCCCCACCCCCGGGGCGAGGAGCCCCCACCAGTGTCCGAGAGCTACGAACAGCGAGACGTGCTCGACGTCGCCCTGATCCGCCTGTACCGCGCCACGCGCGATCCCCGGCGGCTCGAGCGGCTCGTGGAGCGGTTCACGCCGCTCGTGCGGTCCATCGTCCGGCCGTACGTCGGCCGCGGCGAGGCGGCGGACGACCTCTTCCAGGTCGGCATGCTCGGCCTGTTGAAGGCGATCGAGCGGTTCGAGCCCTCCGGCGGCAGCTTCGGGGCCTACGCGCGGCCCACGATCTCGGGCGAGATCAAGCGGCACTTCCGCGACCACACGTGGGCCGTGAAGGTCCCGCGCTCCATGCAGGAGCTGGGCGCGAAGGTCAACCACGCCCGCAAGGCGATGCCGTCGGCGACCGTCGACGAGATCGCCGGCCACGTCGGCGCGTCGGTCGAGTCCGTGATGGAGGCCGAGGTCGCGCACGACGCCTACCGCGTCCGCTCGCTGGACTATCGTGCCCCCGACGAGGACGCATCACCGATGGATCGCGTCAGCACGCACGAGATGGGGTACGAGGAAGTGGTGCTTCGTGACGAGGTAGCCGACGCCCTCTCCGTCCTGGGGCCGCGCGACCGCGAGGTCGTCGAGCTGCGGTACTTCGACGAGCAGCTGCAGCGCGAGATCGGTGTCGGGGTAGGCGTGTCGCAGATGCAGGTCTCGCGGCTGCTCAACCGCGCCATCGACGCGATGCACGACCACCTGGCGCCGGACCCCGGCAGCCCGTCGACCCTCGGTGACTCCTCGGCGGTGACGGGGTGAGCGTCCCCGGCACGCACGGGGGGCCGGGCGACGGCCCGCGGCAGGCCGATCGGGCCGGTGGGCCGCGCGTCGTACCCGCCGCCGACGGCACGCGCTCCGTCCCCACGCTGTTGGCGGCCGTCGTCGCGGCGCTCGACGCCGTCGACGACCACGTCGTGATCCTCGACCCGCAGGGCCGGGTCGTGCACGCGAACGTCGCCTGGCAGCGGTTCGCGCTGAACAACGGCTGGGAGAACCCCCGCTGGATCGGCATGGACTACCTCGGCGCGGGCGTCCCGCGGGTCGACGGCAGCGAGGACTCCGTCACCGCGGGCATCCGCAGCGTGCTCGAGGGCCGTCGCGAGCGGTACGTCGCCGAGTACGACTGTCACGCGCCCGACGAGCTCCGCTGGTTCAACATGCGGGTGACGCGGATCGCCGTCCCCGGGGTCGGCGCCGTCGTCACGCACACCGACGTCACGCACCGCCGGCTGGCCGAGCGGGCGCTCGAGCACCGCGCCACCCACGACGAGCTGACCGGGCTCGCCAACCGGGCGAGCGTGCAGCAGTCCGTCGCCGAGATGCTGCGGGCCGGCCAGGTCGTGGGCATCCTCTCCGTCCGGCTCGAGGTCGCCGCCGGCGGCGGGGCGCAGCTGCAGGACCCCGCGATCCGCGAGGCCGCGCACCTGCTGCAGGAGCTCTTCCCGGCGCCGGCCGTCACGGGGCGCTACACCCACGACCGCCTGGTCGTCGCCGCCGCCGGCATGACGGACGAGGGCCTCGGGCTGAGCGAGACGATCGTCCGCACCGCCCTGCGCGACCGTCTGTGGGACGACCACGGCGTCGACGTCTCCATCGTCGCGAGCCACACGACGGACGACCACGCGGCCCGCGCCGCGCTCGGCGAGACGCAGTCCGAGGGCTGAGCCGCGGTGGGGAGGCGACGCGCCGCGCGCGTCGCCTCCCCACCGGAGGCCCGGGGGACCGGCCGGTGAGTGGCCGGCCCGGTCGGCGGCCTACGCCGCCAGGGCGGCGGGGGCGGGGCGCCCGCCGGCGGCCACGTGCTCGTGCATCCGCTCGACGGACTGGCTGATGATCCGCGAGACCTGCATCTGCGACACGCCGATGCGCTCGGCGATCTCCCGCTGCAGCAGCTCGTCGTAGAACCGCCAGGTCACGACGGAGCGCTCGCGCTCGTCCAGCGCCTCGAAGGCGTCGCGGATCGTGGCGTCCAGCTCGACCCGGTCGTAGCCCGGATCGTCGCCGCCGCGCGTGTCGAGGACCTCACGGGTCTCGCCCGCGGGGTGGTCGAGGGAGAGCGCGCGGTACGCCTGCGCGCCCTGCATGCCCTCGCGGACCTGCTCCACGGTGATCCCGAGGCGCTCGGCGAGCTCCTCCGGGGTCGCCTCGCGGCCGTGGTCGGCGAGCACCTGCCGACGCTCCGCCTGGAGCTTCTGGTCGAGCTCCTGGACCGAGCGGGGCACGTGCAGCGCCCAGCAGTGGTCCCGGAAGTGCCGCTTGATCTCGCCCGTGATGTTGGGTGAGGCGAAGGACACGAACCGCGTCCCCGCGCCGGGATCGAAGCGATCGATGGCCTTCACCAGGCCGATCAGCCCGACCTGGACCAGGTCCTCGAGCTGCTCGCCGCGGCCGGCGTACCGGCGGGCGAGGGAGCGCACGAGCGGCATGCACCGTCGCACCAGCTCTTCGCGGGCCTGCACGTCGCCGTGCTCGTGAACGCGTCGCAGGAGATCGAGATCGACCTGCTCGCGCCGTGTTGCGTCTTCCAGCATGAATGTGCCTCCGCGTTGCGTGGTCTTCCATTCCGGCTGGTCCTCGGAGACGAGGGGACACATCTCCAGGGCACCGCACCTTGCTGTCTCTGCACGTGAACTGCCGTCGGGTACACCCGCGCGTGATTCCCGGGTGCGACCACCCCGGGGGGAGCGGTCGGCGCCGGTTTGCACGCCACGACAATCGCTACGCACCGACACAAGAACCCACGTCGCGCGCCCGGCAATCACGGATTCGCGAAAACGTTCACGGTGCCCGGACCGGCGACGCGCCCTCGCCGCCCCGACCGCCTGCTCCGCCGTGCCGCCCCGCTCCCCGCATCCCGCCCGCCCCGCCGTCGTGCTCGCGGCGCCCGGCGCGGCGGACACGTGGATCGCCCGACGGCCCTGGCGTACGTGGCCCTGGGCGGTCGCCCCGCACACCTGCTGCTGCCGCGGTGGCAGCCGGTCGGAGAGGCGGCCGAGGGGCTCGACGCGGCGCTGCGCGCGGCGGCGGCGGTCGTCGCACCCCCGCGGCCCGCGCCCCGCGACGGGCGGCCCGTCTAGACCACGGTGGCGGGCGGGTGCGTCGCGGCCCCGGCGTGCGTCGCGGCGGTCGTGGCCGGGTGGAGCGCGGCCCCGCCGCACGAGGGCCGCAGGACGGGGACGGGGCTTCGCCGCGCCAGGCGCCGGAGTCCGGGGATCCCGCACGAGCCCGGCTCGGCCCCTTGCACCACGAGCAGGTCGTGCCCGCCGCGCTCCAGGGCCCGCAGGACGCGCTCGTCCGGGCGCTCGGGACCGTCGAGCACGCAGGTGCGCACGGACAGGTCGGCGGGCAGCTCGTCGCGCGCGGCGGCGAGCAGGCGCTCGCCGGTGACGCAGGCCTCGCGCCGGGCCATGGCGAGCTCGAAGCCGCCGTAGATGCCGCACCACCAGGGGACCCAGGTCGCGGGGACCAGGGCGACCGTCAATCGCGAGCGATGGCTGCTGGACACCGCGACCGCCAGGTCGAGGGCGCGCCGGCCGGCCGCGCCGGCCGTCAGGAGCAGCAGCGGCTCGCGGATCATCGGGAGGCGCGCTCCGTCGTCGCCCGGGAGCGGAGGGGGTGGACCGGCATGGCTCAGCGTACCCCGGGGTGGGGCCGCGGTGGGGCGGATCCGAGCGTGCACCGTACGTGGCCGCCGGGGTGCGTTGCGTGCCGCCCGGGCCCGCACCCGTTCCGCTTCACCCCGCCGCGCGGCCGACCGTCGCGCACACGAGGTAGTCGGCCCCCGGGGCGAACGGCCAGCGCCAGAACGTCGGCGGCCCGGGGTGGACGCCGGCGCGCTCCAGGGCCGTCCGCGGGTCGCAGCCGGACGGGGTCGTGCCGGTCGCGGCGAGGGCGAGCGCGGCGTCCGGGTCGGTCGTGGCGAGCTGGAGCACGTCGTCGAGCGCGAAGGGCTGCTCGTGGCCGGCCCACCACCCCACCAGGTCGTGGAGGACGACCACCGTCCCTCCCGGCGCGCTTGCGACGAGTCGCGCCACCACGGCGTCCGTCAGCAGCTGGCCGTACCGGTCCAGCGCCGCGCCGGCGGTGCGGCCCGGCAGCCCGGCGTCGCGCAGCGCGGGGTAGAGGAGCTGCGTGAGGAAGAGGTCGGCGACCACGACGTCGTAGCCGCCGGCCCCGACCGGCCCGCGGACGGATCGGACGAGGGTCACGGGGTCCGCTGCCGCCGCGTCGGTGGCCGTCGTCACGGCGGACACGATCGCGTCCGCCGCCCCGGCGGTCACGTCCTCCACCACGGGCCGCACGTGCCGGTGGCGCGTGGCCCGTGCGGTGCGGTGGACGACGCGCGGGTCGACGTCGACCAGGTCGAGCGCGCCGCTGCGCCGCGCGAGCCGGCCGAGGGGCAGGTCGTGCCCGTTGCCGGCACCGACGACCGCGACGCGGGCACCCTGGGCGACGACCGCATCGAGCACCGTCCACGTCGCGGCGCGCGCCGGCCGCCAGCGGGCGAACCGGGCGCGGGACGCCTGGGCGTTGCGGGCGCTGTTGGCGGCGCGGACCGGGGCGTCGGGGACGGGCGGCATCGCGCGCATCTTCCCGCGGCGGCACCCGGCGCGGTCCGCCGCCGGGCGCGACCTGCTCGCTGGGCTCGAGGCGGGCGGTGCGGGGGGGGGTGGCTCAGGCGCCCTGCACCCGGATCATCCAGAGCTGTTCCTCGAGCTTGGCGATGACGCCGTGCAGGACGTCGGAGGTCACCGGGTCGAGGTCCTCGATCGGCGCGTTGCGCTCGCGGATCACGCCGACGGCGTCCGTCAGGATCGCGGTCAGCCGGCGTACGAGCTCGGCGTCGCGCTGCGGGCCGGCCTCGAGGGCGGGCAGGGTCGAGCGGGAGCTGATCGTCTCGGCGCGGCCGTCCGGGGCGTAGCCCAGGGCGACGGCGCGCTCGGCGACGGCGTCGCCGGCCTCGCGCCACGCGTCGATCATCTCGTCGAGCTGGAGGTGCAGGCTGCGGAAGTGGGGGCCCTGCACGTTCCAGTGGGCGTGCTTGCCCAGGAGGGCCAGGTCGGTGAGGACCACGAGGACGGACTGCAGCTCGGCGCCGATCGCCTCGCGGTCGGCGTGGCGGAGGGTCGGGTGGTGGTCGACGCTGAGGACGTGCTCGGACATGGGGTGCTCCTTCGGGTGGCCGCGGGGAGTGCGGCGTCCAGGCGACCGTAGATCCGCGGGACGGGCGCAGATAGCGTCATTTGACCGTCCCTCGCGCTCCGCCGCGACGCGACCCCGAGGGGCACGCCGCTTCGCTCTGCACCGCGCGGGCGACGTGCCCCTCGGCCGGCGGCGGGCGCGTTCGGGGGTCGCCGGATTCGAACCCCGTGGGGCTCCGGCCGGGTGGCGCGGGCCACGCGGCGCGGACGTCCGGCCGGGCGTAGGGTGCCCCGGGCGTGTCCGTCGTCTTGCGTGTCCCCGGGGTCCTCTCGGCCCTGATCACCTCCTGCATCGCCCAGATCCCGATGGGCGCGCTGGGGTTGCTGTTCATCCTCCACACGCGGGACGTGACGGGCGACTACGCGGCGGGCGGGCTGGTAGCCGGCGTCTACGCCCTCGTCCTCGGGATCACGAACCCCGTGCAGGCGCGGTTCGCGGACCGGCGGGGACAGGTCGGCGTGCTGCTGCTCGGCGCGCCCGTGTGTGCCGCGGCGCTCGTCGCGCAGGCCCTGCTGCCCGACACCGCGCCCCTCTGGCTGCGGGTCGTGCTCGCCGGGGTGGTGGGCGCGGCCCAGCCGCCCGTGGGCTCGTTCCGGCGACGCGTCTGGAACGTCCTGATCACGGACGACGGGCTGCGTCACCGGGCCTACGCGACGGAGGGCGCGCTCCTCGAGTTCGTCTACATCCTCGGGCCCGTCGCGGTCGTCGCCGGCGTCGGCTCGTGGTCGCACACCGGGGCGATGGTGCTCTGCGCGGTCGCGATCCTGGCGGGCAATCTGCTGTTCGCTCGCCACCCCGCGGTGCGCAGCCTGGAGGGGGCGCCCCCGACGGGGCACGGGTTCGTGGGCGCGCTGCGGGCGCCCGGGGTGGTCGTCGCCGCGGTCGTCTTCCTCACGCTCGGCGTCGCCGTCGGCGCCGCCGAGGTCGGGGTGCCCGCGGCGCTGGAGGAGATGCACGACCGCTCCCTGACCGGCATCGCGCTCGGCCTCTGGGGCCTCGGATCGATGCTCGGCGGCATCGCGATGTCGCGCACGCAGGCCCCGGCCCGGCCCGTCCGGCGCCTGGCGGTCTTCGTCGCCGCGTGGGGCGCCCTGCACGGGCTGCTGGCCGTCGCGAGCAGCCCGTTGCTCCTCTGCATCGGCCTGCTGGCCGCGGGGGCGACGATCGCGCCGACGTTCACGGTCCTCAACGGCCTGCTCGACCAGATCGCCCTGCCCGGCACGCTGACGGAGGCGTTCACGTGGACGTCGACGGGGATGATGGTCGGCTCCGCCGCCGGCGGGGCCCTGGCCGGGCACCTGGCGGACAGCACCTCGGCCGCGGCGGCCCTGGCGCTGGGCGGCGTCGGCGTGCTCGGTGCCGTGGTGCTCGCCTGCACCCGCGGCACGATGTCCCGCCCGCCGCGGACACCTGCCGCGCCCGCGTAGGCGCGGCGGCAGCTCCAGGCCGGCGGGGGCGGCGCGGCATTCCGGGGTGCCGGCGTGCCGCGACGCCCCGGGCGTCCGGGGCGTCGACCGGCGTGGGCGCGGCCTAGACGTCGTCGCGGACGACGCCCACCGTCAGCACGGGCGCGCGGGCGACGAGGGTCGCCAGCTCCGTGATCGCGCCCTCGCCGGCGCGCCACTCGCGGTAGGCGGCGTCGGCGTCGAGCGACTCCCACTCCTCGACGGCGAGCACCCGCGTCGGATCGGTGTGGTCCTGCACGACGGTGACGGACCGGTTGCCGGCGAAGGCGCGGGTGCGCGGCAGCTCGCGCCGCAGGATCTCGAGGCCCTCGTCCAGGCCCTCCTGGGTGAACTGGACGTCGAGGATGGCGGTGACGGACATGGGTGCTCCGGGTGTCGGTGGGTGCGGGAGGGGGCGCCGTGTCGCGGGTGCGGACCGACCGCGCCGCCGGGGTGGCCGTGTCGGCGGTCGGCGGCGCCGCGCACGGTGCGCGTGACCCTGGGGACGCTCGCACACCGCGGGCTTCGGCCGTCCCGCACGGGACGACGGGGGCTACGCGCGTTCGGGGGCGACGGGGCCGGCGGGCCCGGCGGCCGGCCCCGTCGGGACGGGGGTCTCGTCCTCCGCGCGCTCCGGCGCGTCGACCTGCGCCCGCTCCGGCGCGTCGTCGTCCGCGCGCTCCGGGGCGTCGACCTCGGCCCCCCAAGCGTCGAGCAGCCGCATCGCCCGCTCCGACGGCGAGCCCGCCTCGGTCGTGTAGGCGATGAGCAGCTGGTCCGGGTCGTCGGGCAGGCGCAGGGCCTCGTAGCGGATGGAGAGCTCGCCGACGACGGGGTGGCGGTAGTCCTTCGTGCCGAAGGTGCGCTCCGTGACGTCGTGCGTCGCCCACCAGCCCGCGAACTGCGGGGACTTCATCGACAGCTCACCGATGAGCTCGCTCAGGTCGGGGTCCTCGGGGTGGCGGCCCGCGTCGAAGCGCAGCATCGCCACGGTCTCGCGGGCCACCGTCTCCCAGTCCGGGTAGAGCTCGTGGGCCTCCTCGCCGAGGAAGATCCAGCGCGCCATGTTGCGCTGCGGCGCGGGCAGCGCGTCGAAGTCCGTCAGGAGCAGCCGCGCCATGCGGTTGGTCGCCAGCACGTCCATGCGGCGGCCGAGCACGAAGGCGGGGGAGGAGATGCTGTTCAGCAGCTGGACGACGCCGGGCCGCAGGCGCTGCGGGGCGCTGCGCCGGCGGCGGCGCGCGGCGGGCTGGGGGCGCAGCAGGTCGGTCAGGTGGGTGCGCTCCGTCGCGTCCAGGCGCAGGGCCTGGGCGATGGCGTCGATGACCATGTCGGAGACGTTGCCGGCCCGGCCCTGCTCGAGCCGCGTGTAGTACTCGACGCTGACCCCCGCGAGCTGCGCGAGCTCGGAGCGGCGCAGGCCCGGCACGCGGCGGCGCTCGCCGGTGGACGGCACGCCCACGTCCTCGGGCTGCAGGCGCGCCCTGCGGGACTGGAGGAACTCCGCGATCTCGCTGCGGTCGGGCATGCCGGGATGATCCCACGGGGCCCCGTCCGCAACGTGGCCCTGGCGGAACCAGTCTCGCCGGAACCGGGTCGCAGGGAGGTCTGGTTGCCCGTCGGCGCAGGGCGCAAGGTGTGGTCCATGAGCACCACCGACACCACCACCCACACCGAGAACACCCTCCCGCTGGCCGGCCGCGTGGCCGTCGTCACCGGGGCCTCCAGCGGCATCGGCGAGGCCACCGCCGAGACGCTCGCCGCCCGCGGCGCGAAGGTCGCGCTGCTCGCCCGCCGCGAGGACCGCCTGGCCGCGCTGGCCGAGCGCATCACCCGCGCCGGCGGCACCGCCCTCGCCGTGCCGACCGACGTCCGCGACCGCGACGCCGTGCGGGCCGCCGCGGAGCGGATCGCCGCCGAGCTCGGCGGCGTCGACCTCGTCTTCGCCAACGCCGGCGTGCAGCACGTCTCGCCGATCGAGGACCTGCGCACGGGCGACTGGCAGCACCAGATCGACCTGAACGTCACGGGCGTGATGAACACCATCGGGGCGTTCGTCCCCTCCCTGATCGCGGCCGCCGCCGAGGGCCGCCCGGCCGACCTGATGACCACGTCGTCCATCGCCGCGAGCCGCCAGCTCGAGAAGTTCCAGGTCTACTCGGGCACGAAGGGCTACATCAGCCAGATGTCGCGGGTCCTGCGCGTCGAGCTCGCGCCGAAGGGGGTCCGCGTCACCACGATCTCGCCCGGGATGGTCGACACGGAGCTGCCCGAGCACGTCGACGACCCGGACGCGACGAAGCTCATGGCCGATCTCATCGCCCAGATCGACGTCCTGCAGTCCTCCGACGTGGCCGACACCGTGGCCTTCGTCGCGGGCGCGCCCCGCCACGTGAACCTGGCGGAGATCACGATCCTGCCGACCCAGCAGGCGATCTGACCCGGGCCCGCCGCGAGCACGAGGAGCGCACGATGACTACGAGGACCACCACGACGGGCCGGGCGCCGGAGGCGTCCGGCGACCCGGCGACCACGGGGGCTCCGGCGCCCGGTACCGACGAGACGGCCGCGGCCGTTCCGGCGTCGTCCGCCGCGGCGGACGACGCGCCGCACCCCTACGTGGGGATGTGGGTGACCGCCGACGACCGGATCCGCCAGGAGCTGCTGCCGGAGGGCCGCTACGAGGAGGCGCGCGGCACGGTCGAGCGCGCGTACACGGGGCGCTACGCCGTGACGGGCACGCACATCGACTACGTCGACGACACCGGCTTCACCGCCGACGGCACGTTCGACGGCGATGTCCTGCACCACGGCGGGTGGCGGTTCTACCGCGAGGGGAGCGCCGCTCAGCGGGCCGCCGCGCGCGGCTGACGCCGCACCCCGCGGAGCAGGAGCGCCGTGCCGCGCACGGCGCCCCGGTCACGGACGAGCGCCCGCCAGACGGCGAGCCGCGGATGCGCGGCCGCGGGCGCGCCGTCGCCCCCGAACCGCGCGCGCTCCTCGCGGTCGGCCAGCTCCGCCACCGCCGGGCCGATCTCCGCCAGGCGCGGGCGCAGGGCCGCCAGCGTGGTGGCGGGGCCGACCGGACCGGGGGCGAGCCGGACGAGCAGGTCGCCGACCGGCGCTCCGCCGCGGCGTCGGCGCCGCAGCACGATCGCGCCGCCGCCCGCCAGCAGGAGCGCGAGCGGGGCGAGGACGGCCGGGGGCAGCCCCGCGCCGCCCGTCCCGCCGGCGCCGGCGGTCGCGAGCAGGTCGACCTCGGCGTCGACCGCGGCCTCGGCGTCGAGCGGGGTCGGGTTGAAGGGGACCCAGCCGTAGCCCGGGAAGTAGACCTCGATCCACGCGTGCGCGTCGCGGTCGCGGACCTCGTAGGTGCGGTCCCCGGCGGGGACGCCGGTCGCGAAGCCGGTGACGACGCGCGTCGGGATCCCCGCCAGGCGCAGCAGCAGCGCCGCCCCGCCCGCGAAGTGCTGGCAGTAGCCCTCCCGCGACTCGACGAGGAAGTCGACCACGGGCGCGTCCCCCATGGGGTACTCCGCGACGTCCGTCGTGTAGCGGTACTCCCCGCTCTCGACGAGGTGCGCCTGCACCCGCCGCACGACCTCGAGCTGCGAGGTCGTCCCGCGCGACAGCTTCCGCGCGAGCTGCAGCGTGCGGCCCCAGGGCGTGGCGCGCCAGCCGCGAGGCATGCCGTCGGCCATCTCGACCGCGGGGCGGCGGCTGCGGCGGGCGTTCTGCCGCGGCCAGAAGCGGGTGAAGGGCTCGTACTGCTCGCCCGTCGGGATCTGCACGTCCTCGAGCTGGGCGGGGGTGACGTCGACGACGTCGGAGGTGACCTCGTAGGTCTGGTCCCGGCGCGGCGCGGGCTGCAGCCGGCGTGCCTCGCCCCACTCGGGGGTGACGGCGCCGGCGCCGTCGACCCCGGTGATCCGCCCCGGCGCGACGACGAGCGCGTTGCGCAGGCCCTTGACGCGCACCTTCGTCGTGGTGCTCGTGGCCGCCGGCTCGGGCAGGGGGTCGGGTGGGCGGACGGACATCGTCCAGCCGCGGCCGTCGAAGCGCTGGAGCACCTGCATGCGCCACAGGGCCGGGCGATCCGCCGTGACCTCGAGCATCGTCGCGCCGGTGCGGCGGTCGGTGAGCGGGCCGTAGGACTGGGTGGTGTCGAGGCGGGAGAACGCGGGCGGACGCCCGGCGGCGTCGACGAACGGCAGCCAGCGGTCCTGCGGCCCCAGGGCCTGCCCGCCGATCGCCGCGACGAGCGCGACGGCCGCGGTGGCCGGGATCGCCGTGCGCAGCCGACCGCGCGCGGCCCACAGGACGCCGGCGGCCAGGACCGCGGCCCCCGGCCAGGAGGCGTCACCGGGCTGCTCGAGCAGCAGGGCGGTCACCAGGGGGAGCGCCGCGAGGCCGAAGGCGGCGATCGCGGTCGTGCGCCCCCGCCGCCGGGCGAACGCGGCGGCGAGCCAGGCGCCCGCGCCGCCGACGAGCAGCGCGCCGGCCAGCGGCCACGGGTCGCCGGCGACGGGCTCCCGACCGGGGACCGTGAGGCTGTCGAGGCCGTCGAAGAGGAACACGGAGGAGGCGTTCCACGCGCCCGGCTTCAGCGACGAGGCCGGGACGCCCGCGAGCAGCAACGCCATCGGGATCCAGGCGAGCAGGAACAGGACGCCGGTCCGCACCCGCAGGCGCCCGAGGGTCAGCGCGAGGGCGACGAGCGCCATCGGGATCGCCCACAGGAGGCCGGCGCCGAGAACGGGCCACCAGGCGGCGGCGCCGGCGGCGGAGAGCACGCCGAGGGCGATGCCCCGGTGGACCGGCCGGGCCGGCGCGGTCGGTCGGGACGGCGCGCTCGGTCCGGAACCGCGGCCGCGGCGGGCGGTCCAGGCGCTCATGCGGCCGACCAGGTCGGGAGGGGGACGAGCCCCAGCGGCAGCGGCGGACGGTCGCCCGTCGCCTCGGGCGGGGCGGCGGAGGCCGAGATCCGCAGGGCGTCGTCCTCGCCGGGCGGCACGCGGGTGGCGACGTCGTGGTCCAGGTCGGCGAGCCGCCGGTGCACCGCCGGCCAGCCCGCGGCGTCGGCCACCGTGGTGGGCGTGCGGTCCCCCGGCAGCAGCACGCGGCAGCCGCCCGCCCGTGCCAGCACCTGCACCTGCCCGGCGGCGGCGCGGGCCGCCCAGTCGACGGCGCCGTCGCCCGCGGCGCCCGCGGTGTCGACGACGACGAGGGGCAGCCGGTCGCGGGTGGTCACGAACGCGCGCTCCTGCAGGTCGCCGCCGCGCGCGACGCTGGACCAGTGAATCCGGCTCATCGGCGTGCCCGGCACGTAGGCGCGCAGGCCGTCCGGCTCCGGGTCGCCGACGGGGTCGTGGCCCCGGTGGCGTCCCGCGGGGGCGGCGGGCGCGGGCGCGGGGAGCACGAGCAGGGCCTCGGGTCGCCCGGCGCGCGTGTGCCGGGCGAACACCCCGAGGTCGTCGCGGACCCGCAGCCGCGCGGGCTCGAGCACGTGGCCACCGGGGCGGTCGACGACGAGGGGCAGCTCGCCGCCGCCGGCGGGCAGGGGGCGCCACGCGCCGGTGGGGTCCTCGACCTCGACCTGCACGGGCAGTCCGCCGACCCCGGAGACGGCGAACGAGACGGAGAGCGGGTGACCCTCGACGGTCTCGTGGCGGTCCAGCGTGCGCAGGACCCGCAGCCGCCGGGCGGCGGTGCGCACGACGACGGCGCACCCGACGAGCACGACGAGGAGTCCCAGCGCGAGGGCGAACAGCGGCAACGAGCCCAGGCCGGCGGCGAGCACGCCCACCACGACCGGTGCCGCGAGCCACACCGCCAGGCGCATCACCGGGCGGGGACCTCGCGCAGCGCGTCGGCTACGACCTCGTCCTGGGCCTCGGGCGGCGCGGCGGCGACGGGCTCGATGCGGTGGGCCAGGACGGCCGGGGCCAGCGCCTGCACGTCGTCGGGCAGCACGAAGTCGCGGCCGAGCAGCGCGGCGCGGGCGCGGGCGGCGCCGAGCAGGCCCAGGCCGGACCGGGGGCTGGCGCCCGTCGCGGCCAGTGGGTGCCGGCGCGTGGCGTGCAGGAGCGCGACGACGTACGCCAGGAGCGGCTCGGCGGCGTGGATCCGCTCCGTCCCGGCCTGCGCCGCGATCAGCTCGTCGAGGCTCCCCGCCACGCGGACGTTCGCGCTCGGGCGCTCCCGCAGCAGCGCGACCTCCTGCTCGGCGGAGGGGTAGCCGAGGGATACGCGCGCCAGGAAGCGGTCGAGCTGCGCGGGCGGCAGCACGTACGTCCCGTCGTAGCCGACCGTCGGGTTCTGGGTGGCGACGACCGTGAACGGGCGCTCGAGCGGGTGGGTGTGGCCGTCGACCGTCACCTGCCGTTCCTGCATCGCCTCGAGCAGGCCGGACTGCGTCTTCGGCGTCGCGCGGTTGAGCTCGTCGACGAGCACGACGTTCGCGAACACCGGGCCGGGGTGGAACGCGAAGGTCTCCGTGCCCGCGTGCCAGACCGTGGCGCCGAGGATGTCGGCGGGTAGCAGGTCGACCGTCGCCTGCACGCGGGAGAAGCGCCCGCCGATGGCGCCGGCGAGGGAGCGCGCGAGCTGCGTCTTGCCGACGCCGGGGCGGTCCTCGAGGAGCAGATGCCCGCCCGCGAGGACGACGCACAGCACGGTCTGGAGGACCTCGTCGCGGATCCGCACACCCTCGCGCAGCGACCCGGCCAGCCGGTCGGCGAAGGCCGCGATGGCGGGGGCGTCGAGCGGGAGGAGGGGTGGCCCCGTCGGCGTGGCGACGGGGCTCAGGGCCACGGGACGAGGGGCATCCGGATCACGATCGGTCGATGCCCCCGTACTCATCGTGCGTCGATGGTGACAGGCCGTGGGGGCCGCCCGCGCTGGATGGGGGATCGCTCCCCCCGGCCGGGGCCCGTCGGGACCCGGCCCGGGTCGTCGGCGCGTCGCCGTCGGGGGCGGTTCGCGCGCCGGCCGGCAAGGATCGACGGCCGTCACGGGGAGCACGGGGCCGTCGTGCACCCTGTGGGCATGACCGAGCGCATCCCCGCCGTCGGCTTCGCCGCCCCCCTCCCCATCGACGACGAGCAGAGCCTGCAGGACGTCCTGGTCGACGTGCCGGACCTCCGCCCGCACGACCTGCTCGTCGAGGTCCGCGCGGTGTCGGTCAACCCCGTCGACGTGAAGGTCCGTGCGAGCAGGGAGCCCAAGGCCGACCGGCCCGAGGTCCTCGGCTACGACGCCGCGGGCGTGGTGCGCGAGGTCGGCCCGGAGGTCACGCTCTTCGCCGCCGGTGACGAGGTCTTCTACGCCGGCGCCCTCGACCGACCGGGCACGAACGCCGGGCTGCACGCCGTGGACGAGCGGATCGTGGGCCGCAAGCCGGAGTCCCTGGGCTTCGCCGAGGCCGCCGCCCTGCCGCTGACCGCCATCACCGCGTGGGAGGGGCTGTTCGACAAGCTGCGTCTGACCCGGGAGTCGCGCGGCACGCTGCTCGTGGTCGGCGCCAGTGGCGGCGTGGGCTCCGTGGTCCTGCAGCTCGCGGAGCACCTGCTGCCGGCGGTGCGCGTGATCGCGACCTCGTCGCGGCCGGAGACGGACGAGTGGGTCCGTGGCCTGGGCGCCGAGGCGACCGTGGACCACCGCGGCGACCTGCGTGCCGAGATCGCGGACGCGGCGCCCGACGGCGTGGACTGGATCTTCACGATGAACTCGGAGGGCCAGCTCCCGCTCTACGTCGACGTGTTGAACCCGTTCGGCGAGATCGTGGCCATCGACGACCCGAAGGCCGTCGACGTCGTCGCCCTGAAGTCCAAGGCCCTGACCTGGCACTGGGAGTTCATGTTCGCCCGCTCCCTGCACGACGCCCGCGACCTGATCGAGCAGCACCGCCTGCTGGACGAGGTCTCCCGCCTCGTCGACGTCGGCGCGCTGCGCACGACGCTGACCAAGACCCTCACCCCGATCGACGCCACGCAGCTGCGCGAGGCGCACCGGCTCGTGGAGTCGGGGCGGACGATCGGGAAGGTCGTCGTGGCGCGCGAGGCCGACTGACCCCGGGCGGTCCGCTGCGGCGGTACGCGTCGGCCCAGCGGACCGTGCAGACGCGTACCGGCTCTGCCGAGTGCCACGGCCGCGGGGGGGGGGCACGTTCGCCCCAATGGCCCCGTGGCGCTCAGTGGGACAGGCGGCGGCGCAGCACGCCGCGCGCCGCCCGGCGCCCCCGCGGGCCCGGGCGCTCCGGCCGCACGTCGCCCGCCGCGTCGCGCAGCGCGGCGACCGCGGCCGTCGTCGGCCAGAACGGGTCGGCGACCGTCTCTCCGGTGCGGGTGGCGATCGCGGCGATCGGGATGCCGGCGACCTCGGCGAGCAACAGCGGGCCCTCCGGGAGCGCACGGCTGTCGCGCTGGGCGACCGTACGGAGCGCGGCGCCGTCGGCGGGCAGGGCGGCCCGCAGCTCGAGCGGGCCCTGCGCGTCGGGAAGGCGGCGGCCGGTGGGACGGGACGAGCGGAAGACCATGCGTCGATCCTGGCCTGCGGCGCCCCGTCCCACATCGGGCGAACGGTGCGGATCGGCGGCGCCGAGGCCTTACCCCGGGACGGGCCGGGCCGGCGCCGCACGTACGGGGCCTCGTCGGCCCTTCAGTCCTCGGTGCGCACCGCGAAGACGGCGCGCGCCCGCACGATCTCGTCGTCGTCCGCGCGCAGCGAGCAGTCGACGAACGCCAGGCTGCCGCCGAGGCGCTCGACCTCGCAGCGGGCCTCGAGCCACGCGCCGGCCGGCCCGGGCTTGAGGTAGTCCGTGGTCAGCGACACGGTGGCGACGGCGGCCTCGCCGTCCGCGTTCGCCCGGACCGCCCGGCCGATCGAGACGTCGACGAGGGTGGCGAGGAACCCGCCCATCGCCGTGCCCGCGGCGTTGAGGTGCCGGTCCTCGACGCGCACCCCGACGACGCCGTCCGCCTCGCGCACGAAGACGGGTCCGACGTGGTCGACGAAGGCGCCGGCGTCGGGCAGGGGCGCGAAGCCGTCGGGGACGGGGGAGGAGGACGTCATGGGCCCCGGCTACCCGCTTCGGGGCGCCCTCCCACGCCGCCGGAAGACGCCGCCCGGGCGGAACGCTGCCCGTCGGCGTCCCCGGTCCCGATCCCTCAGTCCGCGCGCCCCAGCGCCGCGGCCAGCGCGTCGGACTGGCGGATCCGCGCCTCGTGGAACCGCGCGACGGGGCCCCCCGTCGTGCCCGCGAGCACCTCGCCCAGCAGCGCCGCGGCCTCCTCGCCGAACGCGAACGGGGTGGGATCGACGACGGTGATGGCGGGGTCGCCGAGCTCCGTCGCGGGGTCCCCGACGAGCGAGACGAGGTCGAAGCCGGCGGTGACGTCGCGGCCCGTCGCGGCGAGGATGCCGCGGGCGCGGCCGGCGAAGCCCTGGGGCGCGCACACGAGGGCGTCGACCCCCGGCGCGTCGACGAGCTCCTCCACGGTGCGGCGGACCTCGTCGGGGCCGGCGGTGACGGCGACGTCGTCCAGGCGCGGCTCCACGTCGCGGTCGGCGCACCAGCCGAGGTAGGCGGCGCGCACGTCGAACGCCCAGGACGAGAAGAACAGCGCGTCCGAGCCGAGGAACGCGGGGCGTCGGCGTCCCGCGGCCCACAGGTCGTCGAGGACCTCGCGGGCCCGGGCGGAGTGCGTCGCCTCGATCGTCGCGTCGACCACGGGCGGGTCGTCCCCGAGGCAGCGCCCGACGGTCACGACGGGCACGCCCTGCTGCTTGAGCCGGCGGACGATCGGGTCGTCCGGGAGCGGGTCGACGACGATCGCCCCGTCGACGGCGAACGGGCGCCCGGCGGTGTGGTCCGGGTCGCGGGCGAACAGCACGAGGTCGGTGTCCAGCGCCGCGGCCCCCTGCACGGCCCCGAAGGCGAACTCCATGTAGAAGGAGAACTCGCGCACCACGGGCGGCACGTGCAGCCCCACGGCACCGACGCGGCTCGTGCGCAGGTTGCGGGCGGCCCGGTTCTGGACGTAGCCCAGGCGCTCCGCCGCGGCGCGGACCCGCTCGCGCGTCGCGTCCGCCACCTGGCCCCGACCCTGCAGCGCGTCGGAGACCGTCGTCTTCGAGATCCCGAGCTCGCGCGCGAGGTCGACGATGGTGACGCGGGACCGGGACATCGCCGTCGCATCGTACGGCCGGGGGGTCGGCGGCGCGGTCCGCCGCGATCCGGGGTTGACACGGTGCGTGACAGCGGGCACTCTGTGCCGCGGGTTGCCCGGAACGTTCCGGGCCCAGCCCACAAGGCGCGCCAGCGCCGCACCAGCACGGCGCATCAGCGCCCCGTCCGCCGCGCCCCGCGGCCCCGCCCGGAGACCCGCCATGCCCCCTGACGCCCCACCCACCCGCCGCCGCCCGCCACGCACCCAGCGCGCCATGGTCGCCATCGGCGTCCTCGACGCCGTGGTGCTCCTCTTCCCGCCGATCCAGTGGTGGCTCGCCGACGGGAACGCGACGATCAGCCTCGCCTACTTCCTGCTCGCCGGCCTGGCGGTCGTCCTCAGCGTGGCGCTGATCCACCACCTCGACGCCGGGGGCGAGGACCGATGAGCATGGTCCTCGGCTACGGCGGCGTCGCGCTGCTCTTCGTCGTGATCGTCGTCGTCCTCGAGCGCACGAAGCGCTCCGGCGAGACCTTCAGCCAGTACGCCACCGCGGCCCGGTCCTTCGGGCCCTGGTTCTCGATGATGGCGTTCGTCAACACGTGGTACCCGGGCACGATGTTCATCTCGTTCGCCGGGCTCGCCGCGGCGTCCGGGGTCATCGGGTTCTACTTCGTCCCGTACTCGCTGCTGGCCGTCGTCCTCATGTACTTCCTCGCGCGCCCCGTGCACGTGTGGGGCCGCGAGCACGACCTCCGCAGCCAGGCCGACCTGCTCGGCCTGCGCTACTCCTCGACCACCGTGCGCGTCGTCGCCGCGATCATCGGGATCGTCGCGTCGTTCCCGTGGATCGTCCTCGGGATGCAGTCGCTCACGCTCGTCTTCTCGTACCTCTCCTTCGGGCGGGTCGACGCGTCCGACGCGGTCTACATCGGCATCGCCGTGATCGTGCTCCGCCAGCTGTGGACGGTCCGGATGGGCGCCCGCGGCCTCGTGATCTCGGACATGGTCCAGGGCCTCGTCGCCTACGTGCTCGGCACGCTGCTGCTGCTCGGCATGGTGACCTGGCTGCTCACGAACGGGCACGGCTTCGGCCGGCCGGAGGAGTCGTTCTTCACCATCCCCGGACCGGGCAGCGCGACCGGCGCGCTCTACTACTTCTCGCTGGTGCTCACGGGCACGCTCGGCGGTTGGTGCTGGCCCGACATCTTCGTGCGTCTCTTCGCGTCGAAGGGCCCCGAGACGATCAAGCGCGCCGCGGTCCGCGCCGCACCGCTCATGTTCGTCTTCGGCTCCGCGATCTGCCTGATGGCGATCGCCGCGTCGACCCTCCCGGGGGTGGCCGAGGCGCCGGACGCCGTCTTCTTCCTCGTCGCGGACGCCATCGGCCCCGTCGCGGTCACGATCGCCGGCGTCTGCGTCGTCGCGGCGACGATGGGCAACGTCGGCGCCAACCTGCAGGCCCTCGGCGCGCAGACCGCCAACGACATCGTCGGCGTGATCCGCCGGCGCCGCATCGACAGCCCGCGCGTCGGGCAGGTCGCGGTCGCGCTGTTCGTGCTGCTCTCGGCGATCTTCGCTGTGTCGACCGCCCGCACGAGCTCCGGGCTCGTGGAGCTGGCGATGATCTCCTACGCCGGCATCTCGCAGCTCGCACCGACGCTGTTCCTCGGGATCTTCTGGCGCCGCGGCAACGCGACCGCCGCGACGGTCTCGATGATCGGCGGCTTCCTCACGGCCGCGATCCTGCAGTGGCAGTACCCGACCTCGATCCCCGGCCTCGAGGGCCTCACGGCCGGCGTCGTCGGGCTGATCGTCAACCTCGCCCTCTACGTCGCCTGCGCGTACCTCGTGCCGACGCCCGAGGCCGAGCGCCGCCGCGTGGACGAGCTCTTCGCGAGCGTCGACGCCGAGTCCCCCGCCGGCGCGGGCGGTCCGCCCTCGCCCTCCGCATCCCCCAACCTGGAGCCCGCCCTATGACCCGTCGCACCGGCTACGTCTGGCACGAGCGCTACGCCTGGCACGACACCGGCACCCACATCGGCATCTACCCCTCGGGCGGGATGTCGCAGCCGTACCACGCGTTCGAGTCCTCGCAGTCCAAGTCGCGCATCGCCGGCCTGATCGAGGTCTCCGGGATGCTCGACGAGCTGACGCGGGTGGGCGCCCGCCCGGCCACGCGCGACGAGCTGCTGCGCGTGCACACCGCCGCGCACGTCGATCGCATCAAGGCCGAGAGCGACGGTGCGGGCGGCGACGGCGGCGACGGTACCACGCCGTTCGGCCCCGGCTCGTACGAGATCGCGGCCTTGGCGGCCGGTGGCACGATCGCCGCGACGGACCACGTGCTCACGGGCGCCGCGGACAACGCCTACGCCCTCGTGCGGCCGCCCGGGCACCACGCCGTCGCCGAGACCGGCATGGGCTACTGCCTGTTCAACAACGTGGCGGTGGCGATCGAGCACGCGCGGGCGACATACGGGACCCGCCGCGTGGCGATCGTCGACTACGACGTGCACCACGGCAACGGCGCCCAGTCCATCTACTGGGACGACCCGGACGTGCTCACGATCTCGCTGCACCAGGAGCGGCTGTTCCCGCAGGACAGCGGCGACGTGTCCGAGACCGGCGGCCCGGGCGCGGAGGGCTCCTGCATCAACGTGCCGCTGCCCGCAGGCTCCGGGAACGGCGCGTACCTCGCGGCGATCGACCGCGTGGTGGCCCCGGCGATCGCGGCGTTCGCGCCCGAGCTGATCATGGTCTGCAGCGGGTTCGACGCCAGTCCCCTGGACCCGCTGGGGTGCATGACGGTCGGCTCGGAGGGCTTCGGCCTGATGGCCGCGCGGCTCGTCGAGATCGCGACCGAGGTCTGCGACGGTCACCTCGTGCTCACCCACGAGGGCGGCTACTCGCCGGTCCACGCGCCCTTCTGCGCGCTCGCGGTGCTCGAGGCGCTCTCGGGCCGGCCGACGGGGGTCGTCGACCCGTTCGCCGTCGGCTTCGAGCACTCGCCCGCCCACGCGCTGCGACCCTGGCAGGAGGAGGCGATCGCGCAGGCCGAGGAGGTCGTGCGGGCGCTCGGGGTCGACTAGCGGGTGCCCCAGGTGAACCGGTGCGTGTGGGTGCGGTAGTAGGAGTACGTCTCGATGCCCCGCACGCCCGGCACCGTCCGGATCTGCCGGTTGACCACGTCGTAGAGGGCGTCGGTGTCGGGCGCGATCACCTCGACGAGGAGGTCCGCCGACCCGGCCGCCACGACGAGGTAGATGACGGCGTCGAGCGCGCCGAGGGCGTCGGCCACCGCGTCGACGTCCCCCTCCACGGAGACGGCCAGCATGGCCATGCTGCGGTACCCGAGCTCGAGCGGATCGGTTACGCCGACGATGCGCAGGATCCCGCGCTCCTGCAGCCGCAGCACCCGGGCGCGCGCCGCGCCGGAGGAGAGCCCGGTGTCCGCCGCCAGGTCGGAGTACGGCAGCCGGCCGTCCTCCTGCAGGAGCGTCAGGAGCCGGCGGTCGATCGCGTCGAGGCCGTCGTCGGGGCGGTCGTCGGGGGCCATCCCCGCAGTATGACGGCGCTCAAGGCGGACGAATCCGCAGTTCCGCGGCGGAATCGCTGCAGATTCGTTGGCGATACGGCGTGGGTGCCCTACGATCAGCGGCGACGCGCGTCGTCCCCTCCGACGCCCCCGCACGACCGCCCGGAGACCCATGGACCCCGTCAGCACCGGCCTGCCCCGCCCCGCCGTCACCGTTCAGCAGGCGCTCGCCTGGGCGCGCGAGCACTTCGGTGTGGAGGGCACGGGTGTCGAGCTCGGCAGCCAGCAGGACCGCAACGTCCTGCTGACCACCGACGCCGGCGAGCGGTTCCTGCTCAAGGTCAGCAACCCGGCGTTCGCGCCGGCCGAGATCGCGGCCCAGAACCTCGTGATGCGCCACCTGGCCGAGCACGGGCACGCGACGCCCCGTCCCTTGCCCGCCCGCGACGGCACGGACGTCGTCGGGGTTCAGATCGATGGCGTCGCCCACGGGCTCCGGCTCCTGACCTTCCTGCCCGGCCGGCCGCTCGCGGACCACGGCAGCCCGGCGCGTCCGACGCTCGAGGGGGTCGGGCGGCTCGCGGGCCGGGTCGTCGTCGCGCTCGCCGGCCTGCAGCACCCGGGGCTCCAGCGCGCGCTGCAGTGGGACCTGCGCCGCGGCGAGGCCGTCGTCGCGGAGCGCCTGCACGTCGTGCGGGACCCGGAGCGGCGCGCGCGGCTGGAGGAAGCCCTGGTCGGCGTCCGCCGGGCGCTCGACCCGGTGCGCGACGCCCTGCCCGTCGGCCCCGTGCACGGCGACCTGACGGCCGACAACCTCGTGGCCGAGCGCGGCGCGGTCGGCGCGCTCCGGGTGTCGGGGATCATCGACTTCGGCGACGCGATGGTCAGCTGGCGCGTCGCCGAGCTCGCCGTGGCGTGCAGTTGGGTCTTCGCCCGCGAGCCCGCCCGGCCGCTCGCGGTGCTGCCACTGATCGCCGCGTTCGACGCCGAGGTCGGCCTGACCGACGCGGAGATCGCGGCGCTGTGGCCGCTGATCGTGCTGCGCGGCGCGACGCTCGTGGTCAGCGGCGAGGAACAGCTCGCGGTCGACCCCACGAACGACTACGCGGCGGCCGCGCTCGAGGACGAGTGGGCGATGTTCGCCGTGCCGGCGGCACAGGACGCGGGGACGATGACGGCCGCGATCCGGCTGGCCCTCGGCCGCCCCGTCGAGCGACCCGCGGCCCTTCCGGACGCCGTGGCGCTGGCGCCCGCGTTCGACGCGCGGCCGCCGACGGTCGTCCGGCTGGGCCACGACGGCGATGCGCTGTGGGACGGCGACTGGCTGACGGACGGGCCCGGTGTCGAGCGGCGGGCGTTGACCGCGGCCGCCCGGGACGCGGACGGCGGGGTCGTGGTCACGCCGTACGGCGAGGGGCGGCTGACCCGTGCGTCGGCGCTGGGCCGCGACGAGCCCGTGAACGTCGCGCTCGGGGTCGACCTGGTGACGCGCGCGCCGCTCACGCTGGTCGCGCCCTTCGACGGGCACCTGTCGGTGGAGGGCGGCGCCCTCGTGCTGACCGGCGAGCTCCACGCGCTCGTGCTCGACCTGGACGCCGGCGAGGCGGCGGAGGCCGCGGACGTCGCCGACGTCGCCCACCCCGGCGGCGCGCGCCCCGTCCGCGTCGCCCCGGGCGAGCCGCTCGTGACGACGGATCACTGCACGTTGTGGCTGACGACGCCCGCGCTCGTGGCCGACGGCCTGCCGCCGCGGTTCGTCCGCGCGAGCGAGCTGCCCGCGTGGGCCACCCGGGTGCTCGACCCCGCGCCGCTGCTGGGGCTGCCGGCGCAGGTCCCGGCCCCGGCGGTGCCGGCGGAGGCCGACGCGCTGCTCGACCGCCGCGTCCACGCCTACGCGCCGCTGCAGAGCCACTACTACGCCGCCCCGCCGCGGATCGAGCGCGGCTGGCGCGAGCACCTCATCGACACGACCGGCCGGCACTACGTCGACATGGTCAACAACGTGACGGTGCTCGGCCACGGGCACCCCGAGGTCGCCGCGGCGGCCGCCGACCAGTGGCGGCGGCTCAACACGAACTCGCGGTTCCACTACGCGGCGGTGGCCGAGCTGAGCGAGCGGCTGCTCCAGACGGTGCCCGTGGAGCTCGACACGGTGCTGCTCGTCAACAGCGGCTCGGAGGCCGTCGACCTGGCGCTGCGCCTGACCCGCGCGTTCACCGGACGCGAGGACGTCCTCTGCGTCACGGAGTCCTACCACGGGTGGTCCGTGGCCTCGGACGCCGTCTCGACGTCGACCTCGGACAACCCGCGCGCGGAGGAGACGCGGCCCGGATGGGTCCACGCCGTCGAGCTGCCCAACGCCTACCGCGGCACCCACCGCGGGCCGGACGCGGGCGAGGCGTACGCCCGCGACGCGGTCGCCGAGATCGAGCGGCTGGCGGCGGCCGGCACGCCGGTCGGCACGTGGATCGCCGAGCCTCGCAACGGCAACGCGGGGGCCATCGGCCTGGCCCCGGGCTACCTGCCGCGGGTCTACGACGCGATCCGCGCCGGCGGGGGCGTGTGCATCGCGGACGAGGTCCAGGTCGGCTACGGCCGCCAGGGCGAGTGGTTCTGGGGCTACGAGGAGCACGGCGTGGTGCCCGACGTCATCACCGTCGCCAAGGCGATGGGCAACGGCCACCCGCTCGGGGCGGTCATCACCCGGAGCGAGATCGCCCAGGCGCTCGCCGACCAGGGCACGTTCTTCTCCTCCGCCGGCGGCAGCACGCTGAGCTCGCGGATCGGCGTCACCGTCCTCGACGTCCTCGAGCGCGAGGGCCTGCAGGAGCACGCGCGGGTCGTCGGCGCGCACCTGAAGGAGCAGGTCGAGCGGCTGGCGGAGAAGCACCCGCTGATCGGCGCCGTCCACGGCCGCGGCCTCTACCAGGGCATCGAGCTGGTGCGCGACCGGGAGACCCTGGAGCCCGCCGTCGAGGAGACCGCCCAGCTCTGCGACCGGATGCTCGAGCTCGGCGTGATCGTCCAGCCGACGGGGGATCGCCAGAACGTCCTGAAGGTCAAGCCGCCGCTCACCTTCACCCGCGAGAGCGCCGACTTCTTCGTGGCGCGGCTGGACGAGGCGCTCGGGGGGTGAGGGCGGTCCGATCGCTCCGGGTGCGCCCCCGGGGGATCGGGTAAGACTCAGGCGTGAGCTTCCGCAGCCTCTACCAGCACGGGTTCGCCCGCGTCGCCGCCTGCACCGGAGGGGTCGCGATCGCCGACCCGCCGAAGAACGCGGAGTCCGTCCTCGCCCAGGCGCAGGCCTGCCACGAGGAGGGGGTGGCCGTCGCCGTCTTCCCCGAGCTGTGCCTCACGGGGTACTCCATCGAGGACCTCGTGCTCCAGGACGCGGTGCTCGACGACGTCGTCGTGGCGCTGCGGACGATCGTGGAGGCCTCGGCCGACCTGCTGCCGCTGCTCGTCGTCGGCGCGCCGCTGCGCCACCGCAACGGCATCTACAACTGCGCCGTCGTGATCCACCGCGGGCGCGTCCTCGGCGTCGCGCCGAAGTCGTACCTGCCGACGTACCGCGAGTTCTACGAGGGCCGGCAGATCACGACGGGGGCCACGGAGCGCGGCGAGATCCGCATCGACGGGATCGACGTCCCCTTCGGCCCGGACCTGGTCTTCGCCGCCGACGACGTCCCGAGCCTCGTGGTCCACGCCGAGGTCTGCGAGGACATGTGGGTGCCGGTGCCGCCGAGCTCCGAGGCCGCGCTCGCCGGCGCGACCGTGTTGCTGAACCTCTCGGGCAGCCCGATCACCGTCGGTCGCGCCGAGGACCGCAAGCTCTACTGCGGCTCCCAGTCCTCGCGCTGCCTCGCGGCCTACGTCTACGCGGCGGCCGGCCAGGGCGAGTCGACGACCGACCTCTCGTGGGACGGCCAGACGATGATCTACGAGAACGGTGTGCTGCTGGCGGAGACGGAGCGGTTCCCCGACGGCGAGCGCCGCTCCGTCGCCGACGTCGACATCGACCTGCTGCGCCAGGAGCGCACGCGGATGGGGACGTTCGACGACAACCGCCGCGTGCACGCGGAGCGCACGGACGGCTTCCGCCGGATCCCGTTCACGCTGAACCCGCCGCGCGACGCTGCGCTGGGCCTGAAGCGCGAGGTCGAGCGGTTCCCGTTCGTGCCCGCCGACGACGACCGACTCGAGCTCGACTGCTACGAGGCGTACAACATCCAGGTCGCGGGCCTGATGCAGCGCATGAGCGCGATCGGCAACCCGAAGATCGTCATCGGCGTCTCGGGCGGGCTCGACTCGACGCACGCGCTCGTCGTGGCCGCGAAGGCGATGGACCGCGCCGGCCGGCCGCGCACCGACATCCTCGGCTTCACGCTCCCCGGGTTCGCCACGAGCGACGGCACGAAGAGCAACGCGCACAAGCTCATGGACGCGCTCGGCATCACGAAGGCCGAGATCGACATCACCGACACCGCGCGGCTGATGCTGAAGGAGATGGACCACCCGTTCTCGCAGGGCGACCCCGTCTACGACGTGACGTTCGAGAACGTCCAGGCCGGCCTGCGCACGGACTACCTGTTCCGGATCGCGAACCAGCGCGGCGGCATCGTGCTCGGCACGGGCGACCTCTCCGAGCTGGCCCTGGGCTGGGCGACCTACGGCGTCGGCGACCAGATGAGCCACTACAACGTCAACGCCGGCGTGCCGAAGACGCTGATGCAGCACCTCATCCGCTGGGTCGTCTCCTCCGGCCAGTTCGAGCAGGACGCGAACGAGACGCTGACGGCGATCCTGGACACGGAGATCAGCCCGGAGCTCGTCCCGGGCGAGGAGCTGCAGTCCACCGAGGGCAAGATCGGCCCGTACGCCCTGCAGGACTTCACGCTCTTCCACGTGCTCCGCTACGGGTTCCGCCCGTCGAAGATCGGCTTCCTCGCCGCCCACGTGTGGCCCGACACCGAGCTCGGCGACTGGCCCGCCGGCTTCCCGGAGAACAAGCGCGTGGCCTACGACGAGGCCGAGATCCGCAAGTGGCTCGAGGTCTTCGTCCGCCGCTTCTTCGCCTTCGCTCAGTTCAAGCGCTCCGCGCTGCCCAACGGTCCGAAGGTCTCCGCGGGCGGCTCGCTCTCGCCCCGCGGCGACTGGCGGGCGCCGTCCGACGGCAACGCCGAGGCGTGGCTGCGGGACCTGGAGCGGTGGAGCGTCGAGGAGTGGGCGGCGCGCTGAGGGGCTAGGGGGCCGGCGCCGCGGCCGTTCGGCCCGTCCCCAGGGCCCGAACGTCACGAACGCACGTTCGCTTGCACGCCGTCCGCACCGCTCCGCAGGATGGATCGGGCCATGAACGCCATCGCCCAGCCGCTCCTCCACCTCCGTCCGCGTCGCCGCACCGAGCCGCGCCGCCAGCCCGGGACGCGCCACCCCGACGCGCGCCGGAGCCGCCCCACGCGGCTGCTGGCCGTCGCGCTGCTCCCCGGCGCCGCCGCGGGGGCCGACGCCATCCCGGCGATCGACGCCGGCCAGGCGCAGGCGCGCCTCGTCCACCTGGGGCTCCTGCCCGAGGCCGCCGCGACGGGCGCCTGGAACGCGCCGACGGTCGACGCCGTCCGACGCTTCCAGGCCGACCGTGGGCTCGAGCCCAGCGGCGTCGCCGGCGCGACGACCGCCGGCCGGCTGCTCGCGGCGTGAGGACGAGCGCTCACCCCCGCCCGACGGCACGGGACGCGTCGCACCCGACGCTCACGGCTATCGGGGCGGGGCCTCGTATCGCGCGAGACCGTCGGCCGCGCATCGCTTCGCGGCCTGGGGAACGAGCCGCGAGAGCAGGACACGCCGCGCAGCGACCTGGCGGTAGACGGCGGACGCCACCGGCCGAGGCGTCCAACGGGCGGCCTCGGCGAGGACGCGCAACCACCACGTCGCGACGCGCGGCGCGAGACCGTCGACCACGTCGGCGCCGCTGCGGAGCCGCGTCCCGTCCCAGAGGTGCCAGCTCTCCAGGCGACGGCCGGGTTCGACCCCGGCGAGGACGCGCTGACCGCGGTCGCCCTGGATCGGGGCGAGCCGCAGCGACCCGGGCCGCGCGCGGTGCGCGATGCCCACGACGCCCCAGATGCAGAAGCGGCACTCGCGATCGTAGAACAGGATCGCCGGCGCCTCCGGAGGCTCCTGCCTCGTCATCGCGCTCGCCGCCGTTCGTCCCGGAGGAACGCGCGGGCGACCTGCCCGGCGCGGCGGGCACCGAACGCCGCCAGCGGCCCGATGCTGTGCGCCATCCCCCGCCAGAGGAACCAGGTGCCCGTCCCGCCGTCGGGCGCGCCGGCCAGCGGCCACGCCGGCTGCAGGTACGGCACGGTGCCGTCCTCGTCGGTCGTCCCCATGGCCACCCATCGTCCGTCGCGCCAGGTGCCCGCGACCCGGGAGCCCGACTCCTCCTGCGGGGGTGCGCCCGCAGGGTCCACGATCGGGACGTCGAGGCCGCGGGAGAACGCGATCCGTGCGCCGGGAAGCGCGCCGTGCCACCGCGCGGCGTCGCCGGACGGCACACCGTGCACCAGGCCGCCCGAGGGATCCGAACCGACCCACCCGAGCCCCGGCACCTCGAACTCCGCCCAGGCGTGCGGAGCCATCGTGACGCTGTCCCACGCACCCAGCACCACCCGAGCGGGCACGCCGGCCGCGCGGCAGAGCGCGACGAACAGCGCGGAGAACGCCCCGCAGTCACCTGCGCCGTCTCGAGCCAACGCGGCGGCGCTGAGGTCGCTCGGGTAGGCGTACGAGAACCGGCCGCCGACCAGGAGCTCGAAGACGTCGCGAGCGACGGCCTGCGGATCGTCGCCGCTGCGGACGCCCGCGTCGCGCAGCAGGTCGGCCGCCGTCTCCGCGGTGAGGCGCTGGCTGGGGGACGGGGTGACCCAACGCCCGTCGCTGGGGTCGTCGACCACCCGTCGGGGGTCGGGGCCGCCGTCGGCCGACCAGCCGACGAGGCGCACCCGGGCCTGGATCGCCACGCTCCCGCGCGCGGGCACCGTGACCCGCCGGATGTCGTCGGGACCGACGCCGCCCACGGGTTCGGCGGCGTCCAGGCCGCGCAGCTCGACGAGCTCCACCTCCTGCTGGGCGGACGGGACGGGCAGCGCGACGGCGAGGTCCATCGGCGAGCGCGACGGGTTGCGGAACGCCCAGTACAGGCGACGGGTGGCCGCGTCAGCCATGGGTGGTCTCCGCTTCCGCGCCGGCCGCCCGAGGAGACGTCTCCCGGCCCCGGGCGCCGAGCCGGCCGCGAACGGCGCGGCGCAGATCGCGCGAGAGCGCTGCGACTCGTCGGTACGTCGCATCGTCCACGATCATCGCCTCGCTGAAGATCATCGTTAGGGAGAACGTGACGATGCCCATGAAGACCGCGATCTGGAGGTGCAGGAGCACGGCGCCCGTGAACGCGAGCGCACGACCGGTCCGCGAGAACAGCAGGAACGGGAAGGCGAGCTGGAACGCGACGGTGAACCAGGTCCCCGTGCCGACGAAGAGCGCGTTCTCGTAGAAGTGCTCGCTGAGTCCGGGCCAGCGGAACTCGTCGGTGCGCATCGCGTAGTACAGCGCGGACCCGTTCTGCCAGAGCTCCCCGCCGGCCTTGTACAGACCCGACAGCACGTATACGACGACGATCTGTCCGACCATGGTCAACCACGCCACGTTGTGGACCTGGGAGGCCAGCATGCGACGGGCGGGAACGGGGGCGTCTGAGGGGAGCGCGCCGGCGAGCCGCGCACGCCGCGCAGCGGCCCCGACGGCGAGGTAGCGGTTGGACTCGACGAGGCAGAACAGCGGCAGCAGGACGTACGTGAGGTTGTCCCCTCCGTCCAGCAGCGAGGGGTTCCGCTCGTAGAGCGACCACAGGAACGCCCAGTGGACCAGCGCGGTCACCCGCGGCAGGACGCCGAGCAGGAAGAGCAGGGCGGCGAGGACGCCGCCGACGTAGAGCAGGTCGAAGACGGTCGTCGAGGAGGAGAGGGTGTAGAGCGAGAACGACCCGTCGGTGTCGAGTTGCTCCACGAACACGTCCCACGGCCACACGCCGTCGGGGCCCCAGAGGTACTGACGGTCCGCGAAGTGCACGGCGTAGTTCAGCAACGCGATGGCAGCGAGCCCGATGCGAGCGACCGCCAGGCCGATGAGGCCGACGCGGGTCGTCGACGCTGCGCGGGCCAGGCGTGCGGGTCCGCTCGATGCCAGGGCGGTTCCGAATCGGCCGGTCATGGGGCACTCCTGACGTTCGCGACGGGCATCCACGCCTGGTCCTCGTAGAACACGCGGCCGGGCCCACGGTCGTGGCGCTCGGAGAAGCGGGGGAACTCGTGGACGACGAGACGGGCCCTCACGGCGAGGACGTCGGGGAAGCGGCTGCGTGCTTCCGCGCTGAGGAGCGACCGGAGGAACTGCTCGAACGAGCGGCGGCGGCCCGCTTCGGTGCGGCTGATCGGCAGCCGGTCGGCGGGCTGCTCGGGGCGGTCGTCCGTGCCCTCTTCGACCTCGCCCGGTCGCCGGTCGTCGTCGGGACGGTTCCGGAGCCGGCGCAGGTCGGGGTCCTCCCAGGAGGCGAGCTGCACGAGCGTCCCGGGCATGCGGTGGATCCGGTTGGGGAACACGCGCCCGCCCAGGGTCTGCGATCGATCCACGCGGGGGGTCGTGATGTCGATCCAGCGGCTCTCGACGGCCCGACCGTCGACGCGGTGGCGCGCCTTGAGGAGGAGCCCGGTGTCCTCCGAGATCGGATCGGGGGCGAAGAGCTGCCAGTTCTGTGCGAAGAACGGCGAGATGTGGCGCATCAGCGCCTCGGCGGGCTGTCGGGTGGCCACGACGTTCAGCGGGGCAGCCGAGAGGAAGGCGCCACCGAGGTGCCACGCCGACGCTCCGAGGAGCAGGACGAGGCTGGCGGAGAGTGCGAGGCGACGGCGTGTCGACGTGCGAGCCTGCGGCGCGGATCCCGGGCCGTCGGTCGGTCGTTGCGGTGTGGGGAGCATGGTCCGGAGGGGCGATGCCGAAGTGGGCCGGGGCGGTGCTCCCGGCCCACTCGCGGATCAACGCGCCGGGTCGAGGAGGACGTCGGCGTTGGCGGCCGGAGCGACGGCGTCGCGCGCCGCTCGCCCGCCGATGAGCTGGCGTCCGGCCTCGCGGAGGGCCCCCTCGGCGACCTTCTTGGCCGCCCACTTCCCGGCCTGGCGGGCAGCGACGCCGGCGATCACGGCCGGGATGGCCTGCGGCTCCACCTCGGACTGCACGGCCTCCCCGGGCGTTGCGGCGAGTGCGAAGGCGGCCGCGGTGCTGTCTGCCTGCTCCGGGGCGCGGTCGTCGGCCGCCAGCGCCGTCGCGGGCACGGCCAGCGCGAGGGCTGCGGCGAGGGCCAGGGGACGGGTCTTCATCGGCATTGCGAACTCCTGTGTGGGTGTGCGTTTCCGGGCCGGGGTCCCGGCCCGCGGCCACTGTACGACGTCCACTCGGGCGCAATCTCATGATTGGCTAAAAATGTCGATATAACGAATTTTCGACTTTCTCCAGCCCATTGGGGGCGTTCGGCGTCCGGGTCTACGCCGGTGGGCTCGACGCCGCAGCGATGAGGACCAGGCACGGCACGATGTGCTCGCGCCGCAGGGCGTAGTCGTTGCGGCGGATCTGCGTCACCACACCGGCGGAGCGGAGCTCGCGGAGGTGGTGCTGCAGTCGGCCCGTCGTGCCGGATGCTTCGACGGCCCGAAGGTCCTCGAGCGTCCGCGCGCCCCGCAGCATCTCGCGGACGATCGCGAGGCGGACGGGGTGGCCGAGGGCCGCCAGGAAGGACGCGGCGGCGTCCAGGTCGGCGTCGAGGACGTCCGCGGCGGCCTGCTCGACCTGCCAGACGGTCTCTCCGGCCTGCCCATCGACCGTCCGTCCCCCGAACGCGATGTGTCCTGCCACGCCGTTGCGCTGCTCGTTCGCGCCGGGGTCGTTCGCCAGGCGTTCCACGATCCACCAGCGGCCGTCGGGCGTCGTCGGCGTGGGGCCCACGGACCCCAGCTCCTGCCGCTCGGCCGGAGGGTCCTCGAGCGCGTCGAGCCGGGCTTCCACCGCGGCCATGCGGGCTTCCCAATCTGCCGGCGGGTCTGGATCGCTCACGATCCCATGCTAGAGCGGCGCTCGCACGCGCCCCGGTGGCGCCTGGGGACCCGGCTCCGCGTGCGACCATCCCGTCCGTGCCGGTGCTGAGGACGGACGAGGAAGCCCTGGACGCCGCGCGCGCCCTGGCCGACGAGCTGCGGCCGGGGGCCGCGGACCGCGACCGCGCGGGCGGGGTGCCGCGCGAGGCGCTGGCGGCGCTCGACGCGAGTGGCCTGATCGGCATCACGGTGCCGCCCGAGCACGGGGGCGCCGGCGTCTCCCACGCGACGCTCGCCGAGGTCATCCGGCTGATCGCCGCCGCCGACCCGTCGATCGCGCAGGGCCCGCAGGCGCACTTCCTCTTCGTCGACGTGCTGCGCCAGCTCGGCACGCCGGAGCAGCAGGCGACCCTGTTCGCCGAGGTGCTCGACGGTCGACGGCTCGGCAACGCGCTGGCCGAGCGCGGCACGAAGCACGCGATGGCGCTCGGCACCACCCTGGCCCCGGACGCCGACGGGGTGCTGCGCCTGGACGGCACGAAGTACTACTGCACGGGCGCGGCGACGAGCCACCGGATCGCGGTCTCCGCCGTCGACCCCCAGGGCGACGTGGTCGTCGCGTTCGTCCTCCGCGACGCCCCGGGGGTGACCGTGGAAGAGGACTGGAACGCCATGGGGCAGCGGGCCACGGCCAGCGGCACCACGACACTCCAAGCCGCCGAAGTCGATCCGGCCCTGCTCCTGCCGTACGGCCGCGCCTACGCCGGCCCGCAGCTGCTCGGCGCCCGCGCCCAGCTGGTGCACGCGGCCATCGAGGTCGGGATCGCGGGCGGGGCGTTCGCCGACGCCGTCACCTTCGTGCGCGAGAAGAGCCGCCCGTACTTCGAGGCGGCCGGCGCGGGCTACGAGCGCGCGAGCGACGACCCGCACGTCCTGCACCGCACGGGCGAGCTGTCCGCGCGGCTGCACGCGGCGGAGGGCCTCCTCGAGCGCGCGGCGCGCGTGCTCGACGGCCTGCCCCACGTGCCGGCGACCCGCGAGGAGGCCGCACGCGGCTCGCTCGCGGTGGCCGAGGCCAAGGCGTTCGGCTCCGAGGCCGCGGTGGCGATCGCCTCCGAGCTCTTCGCCCTGACGGGCGCGAGCGCCACGGACGACAAGTACGACCTGCACCGTCACTGGCGCAACGCGCGCACGCACTCCGTGCACGACCCGATCCGGTGGAAGTACCACCACGTCGGCGCCGGCGTCCTGAACGACGCGGTGCCGCCGAACCACGGGCAGATCTGAGGGCCCGCCGGACGGCGGATTCAGGCGCGCGCCAACGCCGCCGATCACTCAGGGGTGGTGGCCCGTCCTCACATCGCTCCGTTCCGTCTGGCGTGCGCAACGCTCGTCCTCTTCGCCCTGGCAGAGATCGCCCGCCGCGTGGTGGGCTGGAAGCCCGACGCCCTGGGCGTCCTGCTCGACCCGGGCGTGACGCTGGCGATCGAGTTCTGCGCCGCCATCGCCATCGTGCTGCGGGTGGTGCTGCGCGCGGAGGACCGGCTCGCGTGGGCTGCACTCGCGGGGTACGTCGTGCTGACGGCCCTCGGCGAGCTGGGTTGGGCGCTGTCGTTCGACGCGCTCGTCGAGCCGCCCATCCCGAACTGGACGGACGGCCCATACCTGTCGGCCTACGTCTTCGCCGCGGCCGGCCTGGGGTTGCTCCTGCGGGCCCAGGTCGGTGGGCACGTGCGGCGGACCCTCTACCTCGACGGGCTCATCGCCGGCCTGTCCATCACGGCCGTCTGCGCCGCGGTCGTGCTCTCCCCGGCGGGGACCCCCGCCAGCGGGGCCGGGTTCGAGCGGATCGTGACCACGGCCTACCCCGTGTGCGACCTGGTGCTGCTCGGACTCATCGGCGCGGCCTACGGCGTGCGGGGATGGCGCGTCGGAAGCACCTGGCTGACGCTGGGGGCCGCCCTCGCCGTCGTCGCGGTCGGCGACGCGGCGTTCTGGTGGGCGACGGCGCGCGACGTCTACCCGCAGACGGACTGGATCGACGGCACCTGGCCGCTGAGCCTGGCGCTGCTGGCCTGGGCGGCCTGGCGACCGGCGGAGCCGCTTCCCCTCCAGGCCCGTGCGGACTACGGGGTCATCGAGGTGCCCCTGGCGTTCGCCGGGATCTCCCTCGCGGTGCTCCTGGGAGCGGCGTTGTACGCGGTCGGGCTGATGGCGATCGTCGCGGCCGCGGCGGCGCTGCTGGTCACGGGCGCGCGGGCGTGGCTCACGCACCGCGAGAACGTGCGGCTGCTCCTGGCGAGCCGGCGCGAGGCGTACGAGGACGGCCTGACGGGGCTGCCGAACCGCCGGCGGCTCATGCGCGACCTCGACCTCGCGTTCACCCGGGGCACCGGACCGTCCACCCTCGTGTTCCTCGACCTGGACGGCTTCAAGGCCTACAACGACGCCCACGGACACCTCGCCGGCGACAGCCTGCTGGTGCAGATGGGCTGCGCGCTGCGCGACGCGGTCGCCGACGGCGGCGCCGCCTACCGGCTCGGCGGCGACGAGTTCTGCATGCTGCTGCCGGGCGCCGTCACGGCCCGCGACCCCCGGATCGCCGGCGTGGTGCAGGCGCTGCACGGGACGGGGGAGGACGCCGTCGGGGTGGGGGCGTCCTCCGGGGTCGTCGTGCTGCCGCGGGAGGCCGGGTCGCCCACGGCCGCCCTGCGGCTCGCGGACACCCGGATGTACGACGACAAGAGCTTCCGGCGCCGCCTGCGGCCCGAGACGATGGGCCACGGGCGGGTCGCCGATCCTCCGGCGCCGGGCGACCGACGAGCCGGGCTCGGCCCGTCGGTGTAGCGGGGCCCGAGGGTCAGCCCGCGACGCGGATGAGCTTCTTGTTCACGAACTCGTCCGCACCGAAGCGGCCGAGCTCGCGGCCGAAGCCCGAGCCCTTCACGCCACCGAAGGGCAGCTCGGCGCCCTCGGCGCCGACGGCGTTGATGAAGACCATGCCGGCCTCGATCTGGTCGGCCACGCGCAGGGCCTGGTCGCTGTCGTCCGTGAAGATGTACGAGCCGAGACCGAACTCCGTGTCGTTCGCGAGCTCGACGGCCTCGGCCTCAGAGCTCACGCGGTAGACCTGGGCGACCGGGCCGAAGAACTCCTCCTTGTAGGCGGGGTTCTCGGGCGTGATGTCGGTCAGGACGGCGGTGTTGAAGAAGTTGCCGTCGCGACCGCCACCGGCGACGAGCTTCGCGCCGTTCTCCGTCGCGCGCTTGACCTGGTCCTCCAGGTTGTCCGCGGCGTTGGCGGAGGAGAGCGGTCCGAGCTCGGTGTCCTCCTTCGTCGGGTCGCCCGGCTGGACGGCCGAGAGGGCCTTCGTGAACTTCTCGAGGAACGGCTCGTAGAGCTCGTCGACCACGATGAAGCGCTTCGCGGCGTTGCAGGCCTGGCCGCCGTTGTCGATGCGGCCGCCCACGGCGGACTCGACGACGGAGTCGAGGTCGTCCGTGCCGAGCAGGATGAACGGGTCGGAGCCGCCGAGCTCGAGGACGACCTTCTTCAGGTTGCGCCCGGCGATCTCGGCGACCGCGGCGCCGGCGCGGCCGGAACCGGTGAGCGAGACGCCCTGCACGCGCGGGTCGCCGATGACCGTCTCGATCTGCTCGTTCGTCGCGTAGATGTTGATGTAGGCGTCGGCGGGGAGGCCGGCGTCCTGGAAGATCTGCTCGAGCGCCGCGGCCGACTCCGGGCACTGCGGGGCGTGCTTGAGCAGGATCGTGTTGCCGATCAGCAGGTTCGGGCCGGCGAACCGGGCCACCTGGTAGTACGGGAAGTTCCACGGCATGATGCCCAGCAGCACGCCGAGCGAGGAGCGGCGGATGAACGCGGAGCCCTCGCCCTCGAGCAGGTCGATCGGCTCGTCCTTGAGCAGGTCCTCCGCGCGGTCGGCGTAGTACTCGTAGATCGCGACGCAGAAGTCGACCTCGCCGAGCGACTGCTCGATCGGCTTGCCCATCTCGCGCACGATGATCTCCGCGAGCTCCTGGCGACGCTCCTGGTGCAGCTCGCCGACGCGGCGGATGACCTGCGCGCGGTCCTGCACGCCCGTCTCCTTGCTCCAGCCGTGGTGGGCGGCGTGGGCGCGACCGATGGCCGCCTCCAGATCCGCGTCACTGATGGTGGGGTAGGTCTTGATCGTCTCGCCCGTCGCCGGGTCGATCACCGCGTAGTCGGCCATGAAGCTCTCCTTGGTGCTGATGTCCCCATCATCAAAGCACCTGGAGGTGGGGCCGCGCGAGGAATTCCCGCCGGCCGCCGGGTCGGCGCGGCAGCGGGGGCGGCGTTTGCCCTCGATCGGCCGGAACGCCGGGCGACACGGGCACCAATTAATGAGACTGAGTCTCGTTCCGATATAGTGGGACGCTCCGCCCCCTACCCAGCACCTCCCCATGTCGCTCACCTGCCAGGTCACCGGCGCCCGCCCGCGGTCCGGAAACTCCGTCCCCCACAGCCAGCACAAGACGAAGCGCTGGTTCAGGGTCAACATCCAGAAGAAGCGGTACTTCGTGCCGAGCGAGAACCGCTGGATCCGGCTGACGGTCAGCGCCCGCGGGCAGAAGGTCATCGACCGGCGCGGGATCGACCGGGTCGTGAAGGAGATGCGGGCCCGCGGGGAGCGGATCTGATGGCACGCGGCGACGTCCGGATCCAGGTCAAGCTCGTCTCGACGGCCGGGACCGGGACGACATACATGACGACGAAGAACAAGCGCAACACCGCCGAGCGGCTCGAGCTCCGCAAGTTCGACAAGCGCACGCGGAAGATCGAGGTCTTCCGCGAGTCGCGCTGAACATGCACGCCCCGCCCGTCGACGCCCGCACCTGCCTGGCCCACGCCCGCGACGCCCCGGGCGGGCGGACCACCCTGGCCCGGCTGCTCGAGGCGCAGTTCCACCACATGGGCCGCGACGTGACGCACCCGGAGGGGAACCTGCTGCCCCGGATGGGCTTCGCCCGGCAGGCCGCGCCGGCCGGACGACGGACGGCCGTGACCCGCTACGTGCTGCGCCACGGCGCGACGCTCGTGGCGGTCTGGCCCTTCGCCCTCTGCATCGGCGACCAGCGCGGCGCCGCGCTCCTGCCGCGGCGGGGCCGCGCGTCGTGGTGGCCGCTGGCGTCGCAGCCCGACTGCTTCACGGCCCGCGAGCTGGCGGCGGTCCGCGCGGGCTGCACCGCCTGCCCGGACCCGCTCGTCCACCGGGCGCTGCTGTGGCTGGCGGAGTACGAGCAGACCGTCGACGGGCTGGTGGGCACCGCTCACCGCGAGCCGGCCGAGGTGAGCGCCCGCGCCCGCCCGGGCGAGGGGTACGCGCTGCACGCGTCCTGGCGCACCCACGCCGAAGCGCTGGCCGCGGCCGCCTGAGGCGCGCGGCCCGCGTGGCCCCGGAGCCCGCGTGCCCCCTGAGCCCGCGCGTCACGCGGTGGCCGCGGCCGGTGCGCTACACCGTGGGCATGAGCCCGGTCCGCGACGTCGACCACCTCGTCGTCGGACTCGGCGTCCTCGGCAGCGCGGCCGCGTACCGCCTGGCGAGCGAGGCCGCGGGGACGGTCGTGGCGCTCGAGCAGCACGAGCCGGGGCACGCGCACGGCTCGTCCCACGGCGACTCGCGGCTGTTCCGGCTGGCGCACGAGTCGCCGGCCGACGTGGCGTTGGCCCGGGCGGCATACGACGCGTGGCTGGCGGTCGGGGCCGAGGCGGGTGAGGAGCTGCTGGTCGAGTCCGGGGTCGTCTCGTTCTTCCCCCTGGGGGCCGCGGCCGAGGCCGACCGGCTCGCCGCGGGACTCGCGGACGCGGGCGAGACGAGCGAGCGGCTCGACGGCCGGGCGGTGCGCGAGCGGTGGCCGGCGTTCGGGGTCCCCGACGACGTGCCGGCGCTCTTCGAGCCGCGGGCCGGCGTGGTCCGCGCCGACCGGGCCGTGGCGGCGTTCGCGCGGCTGGCCGCCGACCACGGGGCGGAGCTCGTGCCGCACGCGCCCGTCCGCCGCATCGCGCCGGACGGCGAGCGCTACCTCGTCCACACCGACGACGCGACCTACCGCGCCGCGCGGGTCGTCCTCGCGGCCGGGGCCTGGACCGCCGCGCTCGCGGCCGACCTGGGGCTCGACCTCGAGGTGCGCGTGACGCAGGAGCAGGTCGTCTACTTCCCCCAGGAGGACCCGGAGCGGTTCGCGCCCGCGGTGCAGCCCGGGTGGATCCGGTACGGCGCGGAGGCGTTCTACGGGTTCCCGGACCTGGGCCCGACGGGGGTGAAGGCCGCGCAGCACCTCGGCGGGTTCGACGTCACCGCCGACACCCGCACCTACGACCCGGACCCGGCGAACCTCGACCGGGTCGTCGCCGCCGTCCGCGACGTGCTGCCGGGGGTGCCGTCCGGACCGCCGCGCACGGTGAGCTGCCTGTACGCCCTGACCTCCGACGGGGAGTTCCTGGTCGACACCGTGCCGGGGCACCCGGGCGTGGCGCTGGCGATCGGTTGCGGCCACGGGTTCAAGTTCGCGCCGCTGCTGGGGCAGGCCCTGGCCGACCTGGCGCAGCACGGCAGCACCGGGGTCGACGTCGGGCGGTTCTCGCTCGTGCGGCGCGGGTCGGGTGGCGACGCGGAGTAGGGCGGCTCAGCGCGCGAACCAGCGCTCGAGCTGCAGGTCCTCCGGCAGCACGGGCTGCGCGTCCAGCGGACCCGCCTCCTGGCCGCGCGCCTCGTCGCGCGGGGAGCGGACGAAGGCCTGGGTGCTTCGGGCCGGGGCGCTCCGCTGCCACGTCTCGAGGGTGTCCGCGTCGGCGGCGACGGGCGCGAACAGGTCGACGACGAGCTCGCAGCGTCCGAGCACGGCGGCGCTCGGCAGGCCGGGGCGGATCCGCGGGTCGGGGACGGGGGAGGGGTCGTCGGTGCCGAGCCAGATCCCGACGTCGCCCGCGGCCAGGAGCCCCTCGCAGCACGCCACGCGCACGGCGTCGGGCACGTCGGCCGGGAGCGCCAGGCGCACGACGAACCGGGGGTAGGGCCAGAGCAACCCGCGGCCGCGCAGCGCCGGGTCCGTGAGCAGGCCCGCGATCCGCAGCGTCTCCGCGTTCTTCACGGCCGCGAGGTCGCCGGGGCGGCCGGCGAAGTCGGGACCGTCGTGCCACGCGACGGCGCGGCGGGCGTGGACGAAGTCGGCACCCGCGAGCCAGCAGCGCCGGGCGAGCTCCCAGTCCTCGCCGCCGTAGCGGTTGAGCTCCTCGGCGAACCCGCCGACCCGCAGGAACAGCTCCCGCGGGCAAGCCATCACCGCGCTGATCACGAACCGGTACGAGCGCAGGTCGGAGTCGCGCAGGTCGTCCGAGGCCGCGTAGCCGTGCTCGAGCCACTCGGGGGCGGGCAGCTCGGGCGGGGCGGGCGCCCCCGTCGTGAGCCAGCGGCGGAGCGCGGCCGCGTCGAACCCCGAGAGGTCCGCGTGGCGCCGGCGACCGACGGCCAGACGGCGGCCGTCGCAGGCGTCGAGGAGCTCGGCGAGGTACGCGGGCTCGGGGACGGTGTCGCCGTCGAGGAAGACGAGGACCTGCCCCGTGCCGGCCCGCGCGCCGAGGTTGCGCGCCGTGCCGGGCCGCGCGCCCAGGTCGTCCTGGCGGACCGTGCAGACCGCATAGGGCCGCTCCCCGGTGATGGGCGGGTGCGGCGAGCCGTCGTCGGCCACGACCACCTCGAAGTCGCCCGCGGGCAGCGTCTGCAGCTCGAGCGCCGCGAGCACGAGGTCCAGGCAGCGCTGGTCCTCGAAGAAGGGGACGACGACGGTGGCGCGTACGCTCATGCCGCCCGCCCCGCCGACGGAGCGGCCCAGGCGGCGAGGACGGCGTCCTGGGCCGCCGCGGCCTCCGCGGTCGTCGGGCCGACGGCCACGTCGGCGGGGAGCACCGTCGACGCCGGGTCGTCCAGCGCGGCGGTGACGGCGGCGGCGAGGTCGTCCGCCACGACGAGCGCAGCCGGCAGCCGCTCCGCCGTCTCCCGCGCGTAGGCACCGGCGGCCGCGATCGGCCGGCGGCCGGCGGCCATCCACGTGCCGAGGGACGCCGACGCCGACACGTGCCGGTGGGGCAGGACGGGGACCGCCACGCGCGCGGCCTCCTGGAGCAGGGTCATGTCGTCGAGGTACCCCGTGCAGCGGAACCCGACGCCGAGTGCGGCGCAGCGGGCGGCGAGCTCGGCGTCGAGGCCCTCGTGGCCGGCTGAGACGGCGCCGAGCGCGACGAGGGTCGTCGGGCGGCCCACGCCGGCGAGCAACTCGGCCAGCTCGGCGTGGCCCTTCCCCGGATAGAGCCAGCCGAGGACGCCGACGGTCGGCTCCGGCCCGGGGGCCGCCGCGACCTGCCGGGCGTCGATCGCGAGCGGGAGCACGTGGTCCGCGTCGCCGCCGAGTGCGCGCAGGCCGCCCCGCTCGTGGGCGCTCGAGACGACGACGAGGTCGGCGGCGGCGCACAGCTCGACGTAGACGGCCGACCGGCGCCGGAACCGCGCCTCGCCCTCCGCGGCTTGCGGCACGTCGTGGAGCGTGATCGCGACCCGGCGGCCGGCGGCGAGCTCACGCAGCGCGTCGACCGGGTCGGCCCCGAGCAGGTTGTCCGTCAGGTGCAGGTGCAGCAGCGGGGCCGCGTCCGGGGCGGGCAGGAGCGCCCGCGCGGCGCGGGCGTCGTCGACGTCGCGCAGCGCGGCGACGCGGGTCCGCGGCCGGCCGGCGGACAGTGCGAGGGCCACGCCCGTCACGCCGTGGGCGCCGTCGCCGAGGACGACATGGTGGACAGGAGGCGCGCCGCTGTCCGAGCCGCCGAGGGTCTGGCCTGCGCGCCCCGGGGCCACAGGGGTCGGGTCGCCACTCGGGGTCGGTGCGCCCGACGCGCTCACAGGCCCAGCGCCTCGATCGTGGCCGCGTAGCGGCGCAGGGCCGCCTCGACCACCGGTGCGCGGTCGGCGTACCAACCCGCCTGCGTCTCGGCGACCTCGTCCTCGGTGAGCTGCCGCCCGCCGACGTCCCACTCCGGCACGGCGTGGGCGACGTCGAGCCCGAGCGCGTCGAGCACCTCGGGACGGATCGGCGCGCGGACGGACGCCAGCAGGGTCCGCCCCGGGTCGCGCGCGGCGTCGCCCAGGCCGGCGGAGGCCATGATCCGGCCCGCGAGGGGGACGAGCACGGCGTTGCCGGGGTGGTTGACGGTGATCATGGCCTCCGCGCCCGCGGCCTCGACGAGGTCGCTGGCGACGACGGTGCCGCCCTCGCGCTCGCGCCGGGCGAGCTCGTCGAGGGAGAGCCGCGCGACGGCCCGAAAGCCCTCCGGGGCGAAGTGGCCGACCGGCCGGGCGCTGCCGCGCGCGACGGCCAGGATCGTGCGCAGGTCGTGGTAGGGCACCGCGGGCGGGTCCCCCATCCACGGCGTGCGGACGAGGGCCGCCCACGGGTGCAGGCCGGTGTGGCGGACGACGGGGATCCGCACGAGGCGGGCCCGCGGCGCGCGGGCCGCGAGCTGCGCGGTGCCCAGCGGCAGCTCGCGGTAGTCGTCGCGCACGGGCTGGCTCACCAGGACCTCGGCGCGGGCGAGCAGGCGGTCGAGGTGCGGCAGGTCGTCCTGCTCGAGCTCGTGCACCGGCGGCACGCGCACCGCGACGACCTGGTCGGTCGACGCCTCGACGACCACGCGCAGCGACTCGGCCTGGCAGTTGCCGTGGATCAGCAGCAGCGGGCGGTCCTCCGGGACGGGATCGAGCCCGTAGAATCCGCCGTAGTGGCGCCGTCGGGCATCTGCATTCGAGGGCGTCACGAGACGGCGAATCTACGCGACCGGGCCGGCCTGCCCGCTCCCGCGCCGTCCCGACGCGCGGCCCGGCTCGAGGGCGCCGCACCCCGCCGTGCCTGATCGCCCCGTCCGCATCGCCGCGGTCCCGGCGCAGCACCCCTACGTCCAGGCCGTCCGCGTGCCCGGCGACGTGGTGCTCGCCGACCCGCCCGTCCCCGGTGCCCCGCCCACGCAGTGGTGGCCGCCGCAGGTCCTGACGCCCGCGTGGCTGCGGGCGCACGCCACGGAGTACGACCTGCTGCACGTGCACTTCGGGACGGAGAGCCTGTCCCTGGACGCGCTGGCCGCGGCGCTGAGCAGCCTGCGCGAGCTCGGGCGGCCGCTCGTCCACACCGTCCACGACCTCGAGCACCCGCACCTCGTCGACCAGGCGCCGCACCGCGCGCACCTCGAGCTGCTGATGCGCGAGGCCGCCGAGCTGCTGACCCTGACGGAGGAGGCCGCCGCCGAGATCGCGCGGCGGTACGGGCGCGAGGCGACCGTCGTTCCGCACCCGCAGATGGCGCCCGACGCGTGGTTCGCCCGAGCGGACGCGGCACGGGAGGACGCGGCGGCGTCGCGTTCCCGCCCGTCGTCCCCGCCCGACGCGACCGCGGAGGACCCGTCGCCCCGCGGGCCTGTGGTCGGCGTGCACCTGCGTAGTCTGCGCGCGAACGTCCGTCCCGGGGCCTGGCTGGCCCGCCTGGCCGCCGAGACCGCCGCGCGGGACGGGGCGCTGCGGGTGCTTGTCAACGACGACGTCCGCGCGGGCACCCCGGCCGACGAGGCGCTCGGGGACCTCCGGCGCGCCCTGGAGCCCCACGGCGCGCACCTCGTCGTGCGCCCGCGCCCGGACGACGACGGCCTGGCCCGGGAGCTCGTCGGCCTCGACGTCTCCGTCCTGCCCTACGCCCACGGCACCCACTCGGGCTGGCTCGAGCTCTGCTGGGACCTCGGCGTACCCGTCCTCTCGCCGGCCGTCGGCGCGATCGCGGGCCAGCACCGCGAGGGGTGGGCGCTCGCCACGTTCGACGCCGCCCGGCCCGCAGCCGTCGGCGCGGCGCTGGACCGGCTCCTGGCCGCCCCGCCCGCCCCGCCCGCCGCCGAGCGGCTGGCCGAGCGGGAGCGGATCGCCGCGGCGAACCACCGGGCGCACACGGCGGTCTACTGGCGGGCGCTCGGCCACGGCGACTGACGCCGCCGGGCCGACGGACCGGCATGGATCGGCGCCTACCCCTCGACGGAGTCCGCCCAGGCCCCCTGCGCGGCGGCCTCCCGGGCGTAGTCCGCGAAGTCGCGGGGCGGGCGGCCCAGGACCGTGCGGACGTCGTCGGTGAGCGTGGCGAGCTCGTCGTGGGCGAGCTTCGCGTAGAGCGCGGCGAACGACCCGATGCCCTCCTCCGGCCAGCCCTGGTCGCGCCCCTCCTGCGCGAACACGTCGGCGCTCACGGGCACGTAGCGCAGCTCTCGGCCCGTGGCCCGGGCGATCTCCGCGGCCGTGTCCCCGAAGGTCATGAGCCGCGGGCCCGTCAGCTCGTAGACCCGTCCCGCATGGTCGGCGTCCAGCAGCGCGGCGACGGCGACGTCCGCGATGTCGTCCGCGTCGATGAAGCCGTCCCGGCCCTGGGCGGTCGGGAGCCGCAGCTCGCCCCGCATGACGGGGTCGCGGAAGAAGTCCTCGCTGAAGTTCTGGAAGAACCAGTGGGCTCGCACGATCGTGCCGTCGAGGTCGGCGTCCAGCACCGCGTGCTCCGCCGCCCGGGCGTCGTCGACGTCCACGGCCCCACCGTTGGGGACCGAGAGCAGCACCGCCCGCCGCACGCCGGACGCGGCCGCCTGACCGACGAGCGCATCGATCTCGTCCGCCGTCGGCCGCAGGCCCGTGCCGAGGTCCGGGGCGACGACGTAGACGGCCGACGCGCCGTCGAGCGCGGGGCCCCACGTCGCGCGGTCGGCCCAGTCGAACCGCGTGGCGCCGGAGCGCGAGGCGGCCCGAGCCGTGACGCCGCGTTCCTCCAGGCCGGCGGCCACCCGCCGCCCCGTCTTCCCCGTGCCGCCCAGGACCAGAACCGTCTGCGTCGTGCTCATGCCTCCACCCAACCAGCGACGAGGCGAGATGGCCATGCCGTGCGCCCTCGGCCGCATGCTCGATCGTCTACGCTCGCCCCGTGGCGCTCGTCTCCCCCGACCGCTCCGACCTGCTCGCGGACCTGCTGGACGGCGTGCGGGCGACGGGGGCGGCCTTCGACCGGTCCGTGCTGCGGGGACCGTGGTCCATGCGGTGCGACGACGGTTCGCCGCTGGCCCTCGTGGTGCCCCTCCGAGGGCCGGTGTGGATCCTGCCCGACGAGGGAGCGCCGGCGCGGGTCGCTCCGGACCAGGTCGCGGTGCTCGCCGGCGGCGCACCGTACGTGGTGACAGGCGATCCGGGCAGTCCACCCGGCTCGGACCTCCGCCGCGACGCCCGCTGCGCGGCACCCGAGTTCCCGGCGGGCGCCGGCGCTGTCGGAGCCCGGCCGGCCGACGAGGACGAGCCCGACGCCTCCGTCCTGCTGACCGGTCGCTACACGGTCGACACGGGGGCGCCCGCCCGGCTCCTGGCGAGCCTCCCGCCGCTCGCCGTGGTCGACGACGTCGAGGAGGATTGCCCGATCAGTCCGGGCGCGCTGGAGATGCTCGCGCATCCTCGGCCCGGCCATCAGGTGCTCCTGGACCGCACGCTCGAGCTCATGCTGATCACCGCCCTGCGGGCGTGGCTGACGCGCCCCGGCGCGGAGGTCCCCGCGTGGTACGCGGCCCACAGCGACCCGGTCGTGGGCCCGGCGCTGCGGCTGATGCACGAGGACCTCGCCCACCCCTGGACCGTCGCCTCGCTCGCCGCCCGGCTGCACGTCTCTCGCGCGGCGCTCGCCAAGCGCTTCGCCGCGCTCGTCGGCCAGCCGCCGATGAGCTACCTGCGCCACCAGCGGCTCGAGCACGTCGCCGAGCTGCTGCGCGACCCCGCCGTGACGCTGGAGACCGCGGCGCAGCGCGTGGGGTTCTCGAGCGCGTTCGCGCTCAGCGCCACGTTCAAGCGCGAGTGCGGGGTGAGCCCGAGCGCGTGGCGCGCCTCGCAGCCGGCGCACGGGTAGGGCGCAGCTCCGCTCCTGCCCCTGTCACTCCGTGCCGACGAGCTCCCGCGTCACCGCGAGCAGCCGCCGACGGAACTCCGGGTCCGCCGCCTCCGGGGCGGAGGCCAGCTCCTGGCGGTCGTAGAACCGCCCCGTGACCCCGTCGAGCGCCGGGTCGTCGGCCAGCCGCAGGGTCGACTCCACCCCGGTCTCGAGCGTGTCGACGGTCCGTCCGCCGCTCTCGCGGACCATCTTCGTCGGCATGAGGCTGCCCGGGTGGAGGCTGTTGATCGTCACCCGGTCGGCGGGAAGCTCCCCTGCGAGGGTGAACCCGTCGGCCACCAGGGCGCGCTTGGACCGGCCGTAGGCGCGGCCCTGGTCGTAGCCGCCCTCCATGGTGAGGTCGTCGAAGTCGACCGGCGAGGTCGAGAGCGACGCCACGTGGACGACCCGAGCCGGGGCCGCCGCGGTCAGGAGGGGCAGGAGCTCGCGGGTCAGCACGAAGGGCGCGAGGTAGTTGACCGCGAAGGTCAGCTCGTGGCCGTCGACGGTCAGCCGGCGGTCCGGGGGCGCGGTGCCGGCGTTGTTGACGAGCACGTCGAGCCGGTCCGTGAGTCCCGCGACCTGCCGCGCGAGGTCCCGGACGCGGTCGAGGTCCCCCAGGTCGGCCACGACCGTGGCGATCTCCGCGCGGGAACCCTCGAGGGTCCGGCGCACGGCTTCGAGCTTGGAGGCGTCGCGGCCGTGGAGGATCAACAGCGTGCCGGGCCGGTCGGCGAGGTGGTCCGCCAGCGCGCGGCCGAGGCCGTCGGTCGCGCCGGTCAGCAGGACGACGCGGGTGGGGGAGGAGGGCATGTCTTCGTCCTTCGGTGGGGTCGGGTGGGGTCGCGGTGATGCGAAGCGGGGCGGGCGGTGGCCGGTCGGGCACCGTGAGGTGTGGGTCGCGGGCGGGCCGGGTCAGGCGTGGCGGGTTCGTGCGAGCTGGTCGACCGTCTGCCCGACGTGCGCGACGAGCAGGTCGGCCGCGGCGTCGGTGTCGCGCGCCAGGGCGGCGCGCTCGAGGGCGAGGTGCTCGCCCGCCCGATCGTCGCCCGGAAGCCGGCTGATGAACCACCGGCGGGCCAACTCGCTCGCGACCCAGAGCCGGTCGAAGGTCGCAAGCAGGACGTCGTTCTCGCACGCGTCGAGCAGGGTCCGGTGGAACGTGCGGTGCGCCTCGGACCATGCGTCCGCTGCATCCCGGTCCTCCTCGTCGGTCGCCGGCGGAGTTCCGGCGAGCCGGTGGTACGCGGCCCGCACGCGGACCTCCCACTCCAGGTCGCCGCGCTCGATCGCGAGCCGGAGCATGGCCGGCTCGACGACTGCCCGCGCCTCGGCCACGCGCCGCCAGTGGCCGGCGTCGACGGTCGGCACCGCGAACCCGCGGTTGCGGTGACGCTCCGCCAGGCCTTCCCCGACGAGGCGCAGCAGCGCCTCGCGGACTGCCGCGAGGCTCACCGCGTGACCCGTCGCGAGCTCCTGGGGGCGCAGCGGCTCGCCGGGCGCGACGTCGCCGTGGATGACGGCGTCGCGCAACGCGACGTAGACGCGCTCGGACGGCGAGCGCTTCCCGGGGTCGGTCGGATCGGCCATGGAACGCAGTCTAGTACAGATAATCGATTATCTGTATGGTGATCGATCATGACCACGACCCAGCAGCACAAGAACAACCCCTACGCCCGTCACCCGGAGGTGCCGAGCTTCACCGTCACGAGCACGTCGGTCCGCGACGGCGAGCGCCTCCCGCTGGCCCAGCACTCCGGCCTCTCCGGCGTGCCCGGCGGCCAGGACGCCTCGCCCCAGCTCTCTTGGAGTGGCGCGCCGGCCGGCACCCGCGGCTACGCCGTCACCGTCATCGATCCCGACGCGCCGACCGGCTCCGGCCTCTGGCACTGGGCCGTCGCGAACCTGCCGGCGACGACCACCTCGCTGCCCGAGGGCGCGGGGGACGAGAGCGGCGCGGCGCTGCCCCCGTCGGCGGTGCAGCTCCCGAACGACCTGCGCCTGGCGCGGTTCGTCGGTGCCGCCCCGCCGGCCGGCCACGGCGAGCACCGGTACGTCGTCGCCGTCCACGCGCTCGACGTCGACGACATCGGCGTCGCGGCCGACGCGACCCCCGCCGTGCTCGGCTTCACGATGCTCGCTCACACGCTGGGCCGGGCGACGCTCGTGGCGACCGCCGAGACGCCGGCGGCCTGACCGCCCCGGCGCGCGGTCCCGGGCCGTCTACGATCGGCCGGGTGACCGGCCGCTCCATCGCCCTCTTCGTCGTCGCGGCACTGTTCGAGATCGGCGGGGCGTGGCTCGTCTGGCAGGGCCTGCGCGAGCACCGCGGGCTGCTGTGGGTCGGCGGCGGCGTGGTGGCGCTCGGGCTCTACGGGCTCGTGGCGACGCTGCAACCCGACGCGGAATTCGGCCGCATCCTCGCCGCGTACGGCGGGGTCTTCGTGGCCGGCTCGCTCGCCTGGGGCGTGGTCGTCGACGGCTTCCGTCCCGACCGGTGGGATCTCGCCGGCGCGGCGGTCTGCCTGGCCGGGGTCGGCCTGATCATGTACGCGCCGCGGGGTTGAGGCCCGGGGGCGCTCGCCGGCCGGACCGGCAGGCGGCGCGCGGGCCGAGGCCCGCGCGCAGGTGCGCGGGGCGCCCTGGTGGGCCCGCCCGAGGCGGGCCCTCGGGTGCTAGCGGTCGCCGCGCTCGCTGTTGGAGCCGCCATCGAAGTACGGCTCGCGGCTGCCGGACTTGGCCAGGCCGCGGCTGATGAAGTACGCGCCGGCGACGATGGACACGTAGAGCCAGGCCTGGCGGGCGACGAACTCGTCCGTGCCCTCGGTGTCGCCGCCCTTGATGAGCGCGGCGCTCACCAGGATGCCGACGATCACGGCGATCATCGCGAAGAACTC
>NZ_ATUD01000014.1 GCF_000420025.1 Patulibacter americanus DSM 16676 | reverse complement strand
TTCGGGGGTCTGTCAGGCTCCCGGCCATGCTCCTGCGGCCCTGGCGGCTGATCCCGTGGGTCGTGGTGCTCGGGGCCGCCGTCGTGCTGTGGTCCGCGCACGTGCCGCTGCCCGGCGGGCGGAGACTGGACACCGTCACGCCGTTCGCGCAGCTCCTGGCGGCCCGGCCTCTGGGCGTGGTCGTGGCGGCGCTGCTGGCCCTCGTGGGGCTGGGGGTCGCCCAGCGGCGGCGGCGCGGCGTCCTGGCCCCGCTGGCCCTGCTCGTCGTGGCGGTGGGGGCCGGGCTCCAGATCGCCCCGCGCGCAGTGTCGTCCGGGGAGCCGCCGCCGTCGGGCGGCCGGCCCGTCACCGTGGTCACCGCCAACGTCCTCCTGTCCCGGGTGGAGCCCGCGGCGATCGTCGCCCTCGTCCGCCGCACCGGGGCCGACGTGGTCGCGCTCCCGGAGGCGAACGCCCGCACCGCGCGGAGCTACGCCCGGGCGTTGGGCGCCGCCGGGGGCGAGGAGTGGCGCACGTGGTCGGACCGCGGGCACGCCGACGACGACCCGTCCGCGGGCCCGACGTCGATGCTCGTCCGCGCGGTGCTCGGACCGGAGCGGCTGGCCGAGCCGCGCGCACCCGCAGGCGCCCACGGCGGCGTACGGGTCCGCCTGACCCGCGGCGCCGGGGGTCTGGCGGGCACCGTGATCGCCGCCGTGCATCCGCGCCCGCCCTACCCCGCGGCCACGCAGGCGGAGTGGCGCGCCGACCTGCTGGCGCTGCGGCCGCTGTGCACGACGGCGGACGTGATCGCGGGCGACCTGAACGCCACGCTCGACCACTCCCCGATGCGTCAGGTGCTCGGGGCGGGCTGCCGGGACAGCGGCGCGGAGACGGGCCAGGGGCTCCGGGCGACGTGGAGCGGCGGCCCGCTGGGCTGGCTGCGCCCCACGATCGACCACGTCCTCACCGGTCGCGGCCAGCGGGCGTTGCAGAGTGGCGTCGTCGGGGTCCCGGGCAGCGACCACCGCGCCGTCTGGGCGCGGGTCGTCAGACGCGAAGCAGGGTGACGGCGGGCCCCGGGACCTCGGCGTCCTCGGGCAGCTGCAGGTCGACCGCGGTGCCGGGCGAGAGCGGGCGCACGGCGAAGGTGCCGCCTGCGTCCTCGACGCGCCGCTGGATCGACCGCAGGCCGATGTGGCCGTCGTCGGCCGCGCGGTCCGCAGCGGCGATGCTCAGGCCGATCCCGTCGTCGCTGACGGTGACGCGCAGCCAGCCCGTCTCGGAGCGGGAGACGAGCACGGCGGCGGAGGAGGCGTCGGCGTGCTTGCGGACGTTCGTGAGCAGCTCGTTGACGACGCTGACCACGAACGGGTCGTGGGCGCTCGAGGTGTGGGCGCCCACGGTGACCTCGATCGGCGGCCCCCCGTTGCGCTGCGTGGCCTCGGCGGCCTGCCCCAGCGCCGCGGCGAGGCCGGCGTCGCGCAGGACGGCGTCGTAGAGGTCGGTGTTCAGGTCCCGCAGGGCGGTGACCGCGAGGCGCAGGGTGGAGAGCGTCTCGCGCAGGTCGAGGTCCTCGCCCTCCAGGTGCTCCTCCAGGTCCTGGTGGGCGGCGATCACCATCTGCAGCGGGCCGTCGTGCAGGCGGACGGCGACGTCCTCCTGCTGGCGCCGCTCCCGGCGGACGAGCTCGTCGAACATCTCGGCGCGGGCCCGGGCGAGCTCGAGCTCGAGCACGGACTCGCGGCGGCGGGAGACGACGGCGGCCAGCGCCACGGCGACGGCCATCGCGTAGATCACGAGGAACCCGAGGGCGGTCTCCGGGCCCGTCCCGCCCCGGAGCGCGTCGGGCATCGCCGCAACCACGTAGGCCAGGGCGCCCAGACCCATGAGCAGCGGCAACCGGCGCTGCTCCGCGTAGGCCCAGATCGTCGGCGATGCCAGCATCGCCCAGCGCACGGGCGAGTCCGCGCCGCCCGTCGCGAGCAGGGCCACGCTGATCATGCCGATGTCGACGAGCGCGACGCTCGTCCCCAGGTACGGACCGACGTTCTCCATCCGCCGGTCCGCGCGGACCGCCGCGAGGGTGCTGATCGCGACCCACGAGAGCGCCACGCCGAGCATCGGCCACCCGGTCCACGGCCCGCCGTTCAGCGCGAGCAGGATCGCCCCGGTGCCCACGACGACGAGGCGCGCGGCCAGCAGGGCGGGCAGCGCGGTGAGCGAGGATCGTTGGGGGATGCGGGAGGACAGAGACGCAATATCCGCCCCGCGCGTATCGGGGCCGGATCAACCGGGGATCGTCCGCGTGGCGACCCCTCGCCGCCCGGGAAACCCGGAGGAGCGGGGACCGCGCGGTCCGTGCCCCTGCACCTACCCAACGGTAGGACCGCGCCACACCTGACTTCCGGCGGACGTCGTGGACGACGCCCGCCCGCGGCCCGGGCCGGCGCCCGGCCCTCAGGCCTTGAGCACCCCGACCCGCAGCTCCTGCTCCTCGACGTCGGCGGAGTGGTGCTGGGCGCCGACGCGGCCGTACTCGACCTCGACGGCCAGCGTCTCGCCCGTCACGTACGCCTCGTGCTCGCGGGCCGAGGCCAGGAGCTCCTCCGCGCCGTCGAGGGTCAGGCGGATGCGGTCGGTGATCTCGAGGCCCGCGGCCTTGCGCGCCGCCTGGATCGCGTGGACGACCTCGCGGGCCAGCCCCTCACGGCGCAGCGCGTCGTCGATCTGCAGCTCGAGCGCCACGGCGTGCGAGCCCTCGCGCTCGAGCTGGTAGCCCTCGAGCGGCTCCATGCGCAGCAGCAGGTCGTCCTCGCTCAGCTCGTGGTCGGCCCCGTCGATCGTGATCCCGACCGTGCCGCCGGCGCGGACCGTCGCCGCGGCGCGCGCGGGGTCCAGGCCGGCGACGGCCTCGGCGACCTGCGGCATCGCCTTGCCGAAGCGGCGGCCGAGCGTGCGGTAGTTCGGCTTGATCTCGTACGAGCCGAGCTCGTCGGCGTTGTCCACGAACCGCAGCTCGTGCACGTTGAGCTCGTCGCGGACGATGTCGCTCAGGCGCTCGATCGCCACCCGCTCGCGGTCGGCGGCCACGACGACGGCCTCGTGCAGCGGCTGGCGGACCTTGAGCTTGGACTGCCCGCGGGCGCCCAGGCCGAGCTGCACCGTCTCGCGCGCCGTCTCCATCGCGGCCTCGAGCTCGAGGTCGCGGGGGCCGGCGGCCGGCCAGTCGGTCAGGTGGACGGAGGGCTCGGTGCCGTCGAGGTTGTCGTAGATCTCGTCGGCCACGAACGGCGTGAACGGGGCCAGCAGCTGGGAGACCGTGAGCAGGCACTCGCGCAGCGTCGCCAGGGCGGCGGGGTCGCCCTCCCAGAACCGCCGGCGCGAGCGGCGGACGTACCAGTTGGAGAGGTCGTCGACGAAGGACGCGATCGCGCGACCGGCGAACGTGACGTCGAAGGCCTCGAGCCGCTCCGTGACCTCGGTCGTGGTCGCGGACAGGCGCGAGCGGATCCAGCGGTCCATGAGCGCGCTGGGCGACTCGTCGCCGAGCCCCTCGTCGGCCGTCGACGCGCGGGAGTCGGCCGCGGCGTTCTCGTACATCACGAGGAACCCGTACGTGTTCCACAGCGTGCGCAGGAACAGCCGCACGCCCTCGCCGATCGCATCGGTGGAGAAGCGGTAGCCGTCCCACGGCTGCTTGCTCGTGAAGAAGTACCAGCGGAACGCGTCGGCGCCGTAGCGGTCGATGACGTCCCAGGGCACCACGATGTTGCCCTTGGACTTCGACATCTTCTGGCCGTGCTCGTCCAGGATCAGGCCGAGGCAGACGACGTCGCGGAACGGCGGCGTCGGGTTCAGGGCGGTGCCGGAGGCGGTGAGGGTGGCGGTCCCGCCACTGCCGTCGCCGTCGCCCGGGGCGGTGTCGCCGTCGACGGCGCGGCGCTCGGCGCCCGCGGGCGCGTCGACGCCCGCGAGCTCGCGGTCGACCGCCGTGGCGGCCCCCTCGTGCGGCGTCGCGGGCAGCGCGCGGACCGTCGTCGGGGTGGCGCGCACGGTGCCGTCGGCGTCGGGCGCGTCGGGCTGCTGCAGCAGGGTGGCGATCGCCAGCAGGGAGTAGAACCAGCCGCGGGTCTGGTCCTGCGCCTCGCAGATGTAGTCCGCGGGCCAGCGGCCGGCGGCCTGGGTCTCCTGCAGCGTCTGCCCGCGTTGGGCGAACGGCATGGAGCCCGAGTCGAACCAGACGTCGATGACCTCGGGGACGCGCCGCATCGTGCCGGAGCAGCCCTCCTGCCGGCAGGCGAAGGTCAGCTCGTCGACGTAGGGCCGGTGCGGGTCGGGCAGCTCCTGGCCCGAGAGCTCCTGGATCTCGTCGAACGTGCCGACGCAGTGCAGGTGGTCGCAGCCCTCGTCGTCGCAGCGCCACACGGGCAGGGGGGTGCCCCAGTACCGCTCGCGGGAGAGCGCCCAGTCCACGTTGCCCTGCAGCCACTTGCCGAAGCGCCCCTCCTTCACGTGCTCGGGGTGCCACGTGACCTGCTCGTTCGCGGCGACGAGGCGGTCGCGGATCTTCGACGTCGCGATGTACCAGGACGGCTTGGCGTAGTAGAGCAGCGCGGTGCCGCAGCGCCAGCAGTGCGGGTAGGAGTGCTCGTAGGGCTTGCCGAGCCACAGGGCGCCGGAGCGGCGCAGGTCCTCGACGAGCTGGTCGTCGACGTCCTTGACCTTCTGGCCGGCGTAGTCCGTGATCCGCTCGTCGTAGCGGCCGTCGAGCCCGACGGGGTTCTGGATCGTCAGCCCGGCCTCGGTGCCCAGGGCGTAGTCGTCGGCACCGAAGGCGATGGCGGTGTGGACGACGCCCGTGCCGTCGTCGGCCGTGACGAAGTCGGCGGGGAGGATCGTGTTGCCGCGGGGACCCCAGTCCTCCGGGGCGATGTAGCCGAAGGGCGGCGTGTAGCGGGCACCCGTGAGCTGCGCACCCGTCAGCGTCTCGAGCACCTCGTACTCGACGCCGCTCGGCACGGGCGCGTTCTCCGGGCCCGGCTTCGTCGTCGGGATCACGCGGTCCAGGAGCGCCTTGGCGAGCACGACGACCTCGGGCTCGGCCGGGGCGGCGTCGCCCTTCGGGATCGCCTCGGAGCGCGGGCGGCCGGTGACCCGGACGCGGACGTACTCCAGCTCGGGGTGCACGGCGAGCGCCGCGTTGGCCACGAGCGTCCACGGGGTCGTCGTCCACGCGAGCAGCGCGTCGCCGGGCTGCAGGGCCGAGTCGCCCGGGTCGACGACGGGGAAGCGGACGTACGCCGAGGTGTCGACGACGTCCTGGTAGCCCTGGGCGACCTCGTGGCTCGAGAGCGCGGTGCCGCAGCGGGGGCAGTATGGGACGACGCGGTGGCCCTCGTAGAGCAGCCCCTTGTCGTTGATCTGGCGGATCGCGCCCCACACCTGCTCGACGTAGGACGGATCGAGCGTGCGGTACGCGTCGTCCAGGTCGACCCAGTAGGCGATGCGCTCCGTCAGCGCGTTCCAGTCCTCGAGGAACTCGAACACGGAGTCGCGGCAGCGCTGGTTGAACTCGGCGATGCCGTAGGCCTCGATCTCGGCCTTCGAGGACAGCCCCAGCTGCTTCTCGACGGCGATCTCGACGGGCAGGCCGTGCGTGTCCCAGCCGCCCTTGCGCTCGACGAGTCGCCCGCGCATCGTCTGGAAGCGCGGGAAGATGTCCTTGAACGCCCGGGACAGCACGTGGTGGCTGCCCGGGCGGCCGTTCGCGGTCGGCGGGCCCTCGTAGAAGACCCACGGCTTCGCGTCTTGACGGCGACGGACGGACTCGCGGAACACGTCGCGCTCCCGCCACCGCCCCAGGATCTGCTCCTCCAGTGCGGGGAACGACTGGTTCGGGTCGACCGGGCGGCGTGACATGGACCGTGCATTGTCGCAAGGTGCGGCGGCGGACCGCGACGGGGCGCCGGGTGGGCTCGGATCGCCGACGGTCGCCGCGGCCGTCCGCCGCGCCCCCGGCCGCGGCGACCGTCGGCCGTACACTCGGCCGATGGCGAAGGTGTTCGACGAGATCGACGCGCGGCTGCAGGAGTGGATCGGCCGCCAGGCGCTGTTCTTCGTCGGCTCCGCGCCGCTCGCGGCGGACGGCCACGTGAACGTGTCGCCGAAGGGCCCGATCGGCTCGCTGCGGGTGCTCGGCCCGCACCGCGTCGCGTACCTCGACATCAGCGGCAGCGGCGCGGAGACGATCGCGCACGTCCGCGAGAACGGCCGCATCGTCGTGATGTTCTGCGCCTTCGAGGGTCCGCCGCGCATCGTGCGCCTCCACGGCACCGCCGAGGTGCTGTTCCCGGAGGACCCCGCCTACGCGGCGCTGCTCGCCGAGGGTGGGTTCGACGACGCGTCGATCCCGGAGGCGCGGCGCTCCATCGTGGTCGTCGACGTGACCCGGGTGAGCGACGCGTGCGGCTACGGCGTCCCGCTGATGACCCTCGACGGGCACCGGGAGCATCACGCGCTGAGCTCGGCGAAGCAGCTGCGGGTGAAGGGCCCGGAGGCCGTGGAGGCCGCCCGGCGCAAGCGCGGTGCCCGCAGCCTCGACGGACTCCCCGCACTCGACCGCTGAGCCGGGCCGGCGGCGTCACGCCGGCCTTCGCATCCCCGGCCTGGCGAGACCGCGCCGCCCGCCCTACGCCGGGCCGGCCGTCTCCGGCGCCAGCACGGTCTCCATCGCCTCGGCGACCAGGAGGGCGTCGTCCGCGCCGCGGGGGCGCTTGAACAGATAGCGGATCCCGCGCGAGCTCCCGTGGGCCACGGAGAGGTCGGCGTAGTGGATGTCGGTGCGCAGGATCTCGCTGCCCACGAGCTCCCAGCCCAGGTGGCCCACGGAGTTCATGGCGGCCAGGGGCTCCGTGGACGGCGGCAGGTCGTAGGCCTCCTGCGTCGGCCAGCTGATCCGGATCGCGGTGCTCCCGCCGTCGTCCGTCCGGGTGCACTCCATCGTCATGTACTCCCACTGCAGCATGGGGCGGAACCTACTCCCGGCTCCCGCGCGGGTCGAGGCGCGATGCGCCGCGTGGCGTCTCGGGGGCACGCCCCGGAGAACACGGCGCCCGGTGCGTGCGGGTTCCGGGGCGTCGCTCAGCGGCCGCGGCGGATCCGCACGCGGTCGTCCCCGTCCTCGTCGTCCAGCACCTGCAGCAGGCGGGAGCGGGCGACGAGGGGCGCGGGGTCGAGGCGCTCGACCCCGGTCTGCCGGCCCGCGTCGAGCGGGCCGTGGAAGTCGAGGACGGGCAGCTCGCCGCCGACCGCGCGCTGGGCGGCGAAGACGAGCCGGCCCAGGCGGTCGAGGGGGACGGTGCGGCCCGAGAGGACGAGCGCCGCGGGGGCGATCCGGCCCACGGCCCGGCCCAGCTCGGTGGCCTGCAGCTCGGCGCCGACGGCGATCGGCAGGACGCCGGCGCGGCGCAGCGCCAGGTCGAGGGCCTGCACGCGCAGCGCGTCGACCGAACCCGAGGCGCTGCCGTCGAGGAGGAGGACGACCTGCGGGCGGTGCGCGGGCGGGGCCGTGCGCGTGGCGGCCGCGAGCCACCGCTGCGCCCAGCGCCAGCCGAACGCGTACTCGACGGACCCTGGCCCGTCCCGGTCGAGCCCGTCGATGGCGGGCAGCAGCACCTCGTCGACGGAGCGCTCCAGGGAGCGCAGGTGCAGCGACTCCTCGACCACGTGGTCGGCCTGCGCCTCGTCGAGCCGCCGCAGCGCGCGTCGCAGCCGGTCGACGGGCGAGAGCCGCTCACGCTCGGACCGACCGCCGCGGCCGCGGTCGGCGAACGGGTCCTCCGGGGCGTCCTGGGCGTGGTCGCGCCGGGCCATCGCCACGGCGGTCGCGGCGTCGGGGGCGCGCTCGATCGCCTCGCGCAGTGCCTCGATCTCGCCCAGGTCGTACTGCCGGTGCCCGCCGCCCGTGCGTTGCGGGGTCGGGAACCCGTAGCGCCGCTCCCACGCACGGAGCGTGCTGGCGGAGACGCCGAGCAGCTCCGATGCAGCCGTGGTGCGGATCGCGGTCATGAGCCGACGATCGTCCGGCACGTGGCGCCCCGGCACAAGCGCGGCAACGCGACGTGCGGCGGGGGCGCCGGTACCGTCCGGCGCGTCGTAGCCCTGCGGAGCCGTCCTCATGCGCGACGATGCACGCGTGAGCAGCGGTCAGGCAGGCGACGACGACACCGTCGAGGACGCCGGGCGCACCGTCATGGCACCGGGCGGGGACGTGCTGCTCGTCCCGGACGCCGAGGGTACGTGGTCGGGCGAGGGGCCGGCCGGACGGGGACGAGGCGACGTGGAGACCGTGCTGCGGGCGTGCGCACGGGACCCCGACCCCGAGTGGGTGGCGACCGTGAGCACGGCGCTCGAGCACGAGGCGGCTCGCGGCCACGGAGACGGGCGCGCCGCGCTGCTGGTGAGCCGGGGCACGGACGAGGTCCGCTTCCACGTGACGCGGTCGGCCAACCGGGAGTCCGTCCTGCGCCACGGCCTGGACCCGCGCCGGATGACCCTGCCGGGCATCGCCGGCAACCCGGAGCCGGAGTGGGACGGCGTCTTCCTCGGCGACGAGGGCGAGGAATCCTGGTTCCGCACCTTCGTCGAGGAGGAGACCGACGTCTGGGCGGTCGACGTCCGCGGCCTCTGGCTCGTGTCGGACCCGTCCTCGAGCGGTGGGCGCGACGACCGGTGGGTCATCGTTCCCGGGCGGGTGCCGCCCGAGCGCCTCGCGCTCGTCGCGGCCGGCGGCGACGCGGGTCGCGGCGGCGACGTCGACGACCAGGCCGACACGGCGGAACTCGTGGCGGGGAGCTACGAGCTGTTCGTCGGCGAGCCGGACCCGGGCGAGTGGGGACCGCGCCCGATGGCGAGCGAGGTCGACCCCCGGCTCGTGCAGCGCCTCGCGGTCTTCCGGCGCCCTCGCCGGCACGACGACGCGCTGCCGCCCGACGCCGCCCGGATGCTGGGTGACAGCGGACTGGGGGCCAACCCGGCCCTGGCTCGCAAGGCCCGGGACGCGCCGGACGGATCGCCCCTGTTCCTCGTCCCGGGCACGGACGCGATCCACCTCGTCGGCCGGGGCGGATCCGGGAGCGGTGACGACATCGACCACGCGCTGACCGGCGAGGGCATCGGGTTCGAGGACTGCGTCGGCCCGCGGGGCGGGCGCATCCTCGGGCTGCTGCCGGATGACGCCTCCGACGTCACGGTGACGCTCGCGGACGGGGCGGTCGTGCCGCTCGCCGTCGAGGGCAACGTGTACGCGTACGACTTCCTCAGGGAAGCGCGGGCCGTGCCGCAGCGCGTGGACCTGCGCCTCGGCGGCGTGTCGGTGCGGCTCGATCCGCCGATCCCCGACGACTTCGTGCGGACGCGGTGCGGCCCGCCGGGGTGGCACGAGGCGCGCTAGAAGCCGTTGGGCGACGGCTCCGACCTCGTTCTGCGGGGCCGGGCACAGGGGGTGAGCTGTGGCTCTCGCGCGTTCTGAGGTGCCGTCGTCGCGCAACGAACGTTGCCGGATCGTCTCAATACCGTTTGCCGTTCTTGTTCAATAGATCAGGACGTTCGTGTTCAGTAGCGGGGCGTTCCCTGCTACGGTCGGCGCGATGCCTGCGCTCGCACCGTACGAACGCCGGATCGTGGACGACGAGCTCGACGAGCTGCTGACGGCGCTGCCGGCCGTCGCGATCGAAGGGCCGAAGGGCGTTGGGAAGACGCGCACGGCACTCGAACGGGCGCGGACGGTGCATCGCCTGGATGACCCGGCGGAGCTGGCCGTCGCCCGCGCCGACCCGGCGCGCTTGCTGGACGGGGCTCGGCCGATCCTCTTCGACGAATGGCAGCGGTTCCCGCAGGTGTGGGACCTCGTCCGCCGCGCCGTCGACGACGGCGCCGAGCCGGGGAGCTTCCTCCTCACGGGCTCCGCCGTCCCGGACCCGCCCCCGACGCACTCCGGTGCCGGCCGGATCGTCGCGGTGCGGATGCGGCCCCTGTCCCTCAGCGAGCGGCTGGGGACGGCGACGGTCAGCCTGTCAGCGTTGCTCCGGGGTGGCCTGGAATCCGTTGCCGGAAGGACGGACGTCGGCCTGGACCGGTACGCCGAGGAGCTCCTGGCGCCCGGCCTGCCAGGCCTCCGGCACCTCCCCCCGGGGCGTGCGCGACGCAGCAGCCTGCAGGCCTACGTCGACCGGGTCGTCGATCGCGACATCCCGGACGAGGCGGGCGTCAAGGTCCGCAACCCCCAGGCCCTCCGCCGCTGGATCGCGGCGTACGCGGCGGCATCGTCCACCACGGCGACGTTCGAGACGCTGCGCGACGCGGCCACCGCCGGCCACGCGGACAAGCCGGCGAGGAACACGGTCACCACGTACACCGACGCCCTGGCGCGGGTCTGGCTGGTCGACGACGTACCGGCGTGGATCCCGAGCGGCAATCGGCTGCGTGAGCTGGGCCACGCCCCCGTCCGCCAGCTCGCCGACCCGGCGCTGGCCGCTCAGCTCCTGGGCGTCGACGCGTCGACGCTGCTCGCGGGCGGCAGCGGCGGCCCGGACGTCGTCCGCGACGGCACGCTGCTGGGCGCGTTGTTCGAAAGCCTGGCCACCCTTTCGGTGCGCACGTACGCGGCTCAGTCCGAGGCGCGCGTGAAGCACCTGCGGACGCAGCGCGGTCGCCAGGAGATCGACCTCATCGTGGAACGTGCCGACGGGGCGATCGTCGCGATCGAGGTGAAGCTGACGGCCACGCCGTCGCCGGGCGACGAGCGGCACCTCGTCTGGTTGGAGCGGCAGCTGGGCGATCAGGTCCTCGACCGCGTGATCGTGACCACGGGCGTCGAGGCCTACCGGCGGAGCGACGGTATCGCCGTGGTGCCGCTGGCGCTCCTGGGGCCCTGAGGTCGCCCGCCGACGCCGCGCGGTCAGCGGGCGGCGCCGTGTCTCAGCCGGCCGCGACGGCCTCGGGGGCCGCCGAGGTCCAGACCGTGACCGTGTCGGCCGTGTGCGTGTGCAGCCGCGCCGGGCTCTCGGCGCCGAAGTCGACCTCGACCGCGTCGTCGTCGCGCGCGGTCACCGTGCCGCCGAGGCCCAGGCGCAGGCCCGCGGCGTGCAGGTCGCCGAGGACCTCGGGGCGCTCGTTCTCGAACCGCAGGACGGTCACGCGGCCGCCGACGGGGACGTCGGCCAGGCGGGTGCCGCACTGCACGCGGTTGCCGGCGGCGATGGGGTGGCCGTGGGGGCAGGTCGTCGCCCCGCCGATCGCCTCGCGCATGCGGGCCGCGACGGCCGGGCTCATGGCCTGGTCGATCTTCTCCGCCTCGGCGTGCACCTCGTGCCACGGGATGTGCAGCACGTCGGTGAGGAACCGCTCGACCAGCCGGTGGCGGCTCGCGGCCTCGCGGGCCACGGCCATGCCGTCCTCGGTGAACGAGATCCGCTTGCGCTCGTCCCGCTCGATCAGGCCGTCCGTCTGCAGCCGGCGGACCATCTCGTGCACCGTCGGGGCGGAGAGCCCCATCTCGCGCGCGACGTTCGCGGCGGTCAGCGGCCGTCCCGCCTCGTGGAGGTGCAGCAGGGTCTCGAGGTACTCCTGTTCCGCGGGGGTCACGTCGCGCATCACTCCCTGATTGTAGGGCCTTAAAACAAGGCGCGGGGGGCCCTGCGGGGGCTCGGCGGTCCCGTCCTTCCCGGGCGCCCGGGGAGAAAGCTGCAGAGGGCGCCCCGACCGGAGGTAGGATCGCGCCATCGCCGTCCCAGCCGCCAACCAGCCCGGCGACGCGCGCCGGGACACCCCGCTGTCGGATCCGCTCCTGACCGTGCGGGTCGGGGGGCGTCTCGTGCCGCTGTCGGACGCCGACGGCAGGCTGCTGGGGTTCCGCCGCGTCGAGCGCGACGGGCGGGCCTCCGTGGAGCTGCGGGTGCCCGCGTGGATCGTCGCCCGCCACGAGGAGCTGCTGGCCCCCGGGGAGGACCGGGGTGACCCACCCGGCGGCGACGCCCACCCGGGCGTGGCGGGCGTCGTCGTCTCGCGCGCCGCCGACGGGGCCACGCACCTGTCCATGGCGACCAGGACCGCCGCCGAGAACGGTGAGGACGTCCTGCTGCGCGAGGCCGAGGTCGTCACCCGCTCGGGCAGCTGGGAGCTCGACGCCCGGACGGGTGCCCTGCGGTGGTCGGCCAACCTGCGCCGGATGTTCGGGCTGACGGCCGACGACGGCGAGCCCGACGTCGAGACCGCCGCCCGGGCCCTGATCCACCCGGCCGATCAGGAGCGCTTCATGCGCGAGATCAGCGGCATGCGGGAGCACGGTGTCCTGGACCCGCTGCGCTACCGGATCGTCGTCTACGGCCGCATCCGCCACATGCATGCGACGCTCGGGGTGGTCGAGCGCGGCCCCGACGGCCGGCCGGTGCGCCTCGTCGGCGCGGTCCGCGACGTCACGGAGCAACGCCAGGCCGAGCAGCAGGTGGCGGCGCACGTCGCCGTCTCGGAGGCGCTGGCCGTCTGGGACGGGCTCGAGCCGGGCGCCGAGCGGCTGCTGGCGGGGCTCGCCGAGGCCCTGGACGCCGTGGGCGGCGTGCTCTGGACGGAGGAGGACGACGCCCTCGTCGCCCGGGTGCTGTGGCACGACCCGGCGTGGGATCACGAGGCGTTCTGGGCGGCCACGCGGGACGCGCGCCTGCGGCGCGGGCAGGGGGTGGCGGGGACGGCGTGGCAGACGGGCGAGCCGGTCTTCGACCACGACGGCAGCATCATGCGCCGCGGGCCGCGGCGTGCCGCCGCCGCCGCTGCCGGGATCGTGGCGGACCTCGCCATCCCCGCGCTCGTCGGCGACGAGGTCGTGGCGGTCGTGGAGCTCCCGCTCCACGAGGACGGGTTCCTCACGGACCGCCTCATGCGGTCCCTGGTCGGCATCGGGCACGAGATCGGGCAGTTCCTCGGCCGGCGCCGCGGGCTTCTCGGCGCCTCGCGCCTCTCGGCCCGGGAGCTCGAGGTGCTGCAGCTGACGGCGCGGGGGCTGACGACGCAGCAGGCGGCGGACGAGCTGTTCATCAGCGCGGCGACCGTGAAAACCCACCTCGCGCACATCTACGTGAAGCTGGGCGCGACGGACCGCGCCGCGGCCGTCGCGAACGCGATGCGCCTCGGTCTCATCGCCTGAGCACGCCGGAGCGGACGAACGGTCGGAATCTGTCCTCCTCGGCCCCGCCCGAGGTTAGGGTGTACGCATCGTCCCGTCGCCGTCACAGCCACGGAGCGACGCTCCCGAGGAGGCCGCGCCGGCGGACGGGCCCGTGACGGTCCGAACCGGCGGTCGGCTCACGCGGACGGCGCCCGGGGACGAGCGACTCGTGGGCTTCCGGCGGACGGAGCGGCACGGACGTCCGGCGGTCGAGCTGCGGATCCCGAACTGGGTGTTCGAGCGCCAGGAGCAGGAAGATCCCGCGGCGAGCGGACGGGCGGAGGTGGACCCCGAAGCGGCGGGCGTCCTCGTCTCCCGCCCGGGCGACGACGCGACGCACCTGACCGTGACCTCCCAGGCCGACGCGGTCGACCAGGAGGGGACCCTGCTCCGCGAGGCCGAGGTCGTCACCCGGTCGGGGAGCTGGGAGCTGCACGCGGACACGGGGGAGCTGCGGTGGTCGGCGAACATGCGGCGATTGTTCGGCCTGGCCCCGGGGGACCCCCAGCCCGACGCAGAGACGGTCGCCGCGCTCGTCCATCCCGCGGACGGTGCTCGCATCCACGCCGCGATCGAGGCGATGCGGGAGGAGGGCACGCTGCGGCCGATGCGGTACCGGGTCGTCGTGGACGGCCGGGTGCGGCACCTGCGCGGGATCCTGGGGGCGGTCGAGCGCGACGCGGCGGGCCGCCCGGTCCGGTTCGTCGGCGCCGTCCGCGACGTCACGGAGCAGTGGGAGACGGACCAGCAGGTCGCGGCGCACATGGCGGTGTCCGAGGCGCTGGCCGCCTGGGACGGGCTGGAGCCGGGGGCAGAGCGCCTCCTGTCCGGGCTCGCCGAGGCGCTCGACGGCGCGGGCGGCGTGCTGTGGACGGAGGAGGACGACGCGCTCGTCGCCCGCGTGGTCTGGGCCGACCCGTACGTCCCGCTCGAGGCGTTCTGGGCCGCGACGCACGAGGCCCGCCTGCGGCGCGGGGTCGAGGTGGCCGGCGCGGCGTGGGCGCGTGGCGAGCCGGTCTTCGACCCCGACGGCACGATCATGCGCCGCGGCCCGCGGCACGCGGCCGCCCGGAAGGCGGGGCTGCCCGCGGTGCTCGCCATCCCCGCGCTCGCCGGGGGCGAGGTCGTGGCCGTGGTCGAGGTGCCGCTGCGCGAGGACGGCCACGTCACGGAGGGGCTCATGCGCTCGTTGCGGGGCCTCGGCCACGAGATCGGCGAGTTCCTCGGGCGCCGCCGCGGGCTGCTCGGCGCGGCGCGCCTGACCGCGCGGGAACTCGAGGTCCTGCAGCTCACCGCGCGGGGGCTGACGACGCAGCAGGCCGCCGCCACGCTGTTCATCAGCGCCGCCACCGTCAAGACCCACCTCGCGCACATCTACGCGAAGCTCGACGCGTCGGACGCCGCGGCGGCCGTCGCCAGCGCGATGCGCCTCGGCCTCATCGCCTGAGCCTCTTCGGGACTGCCCGTCCGGCCTCCGTCGGCCCTCTCCGTCCGGCCTTCCGCCGGACCCGCCGCCGACGCGTTGCCGGCCGGCCCCGCCAGACCTCCGACGACTGCGCCGTCCCGACGGGGGCGGTCCCGACCGCCGCCGTCCTGGCGCGGTCGGGATCCGCACGCCCTGCGCAGTCCGGTGGCCCCTGGGCCCTTTGGTGCCGGCCTCCCGTGTTCATCGGGTCTATGTCGTGTTATCGCGGAGAGAATTTCCCCCACGGCCCGAAATCGCTGTTAGACATCCGATCAATGCTGCAGCACGACGCTCCGCCGCCGGTGACCGGGACCACGATCGTGGGCCTCGAGACCATCGACGTGCGCTTCCCGACCTCGCGCGCCCTCGACGGCTCGGACGCGATGAACCCGGATCCGGACTACTCCGCCGCCTACGTCGTCCTACGTACGGACGCCGAGGACGGCCTGGAGGGCCACGGCTTCGCGTTCACCGTCGGCCGCGGCAACGAGGTCGAGGTCGCGGCGATCGAGGCGCTGCGGCCGCTCGTCGTCGGCCTCTCGGTCGACGAGCTGCTGGCCGACCTCGGCGGGTTCTGGCGCAGCCTCGTCGGCGACACGCAGCTGCGGTGGCTCGGGCCGGAGAAGGGCGTCGTCCACATGGCGACGGCCGCGGTGGTCAACGCGGTCTGGGACCTCTACGCCAAGCGCGAGGGCAAGCCGTTGTGGAAGCTCCTGGCGGACATGACGCCGCAGGAGCTCGTCGACGTCGTCGACTTCCGCTACATCGAGGACTTCATCACCCCCGCCGAGGCGCTGGCGCTCCTGGAGGAGCGGGCGGGCGGCCGGGCGGAGCGCGAGGAGCTCCTGCGCGCCGAGGGCATCCCGGCGTACACGACGTCGGCCGGCTGGCTCGGGTACTCCGACGACAAGCTCCGCCGCCTCGTGGGCGAGGCGCTCGATGAGGGGTTCACCCACATCAAGCTCAAGGTCGGCGCGAGCCTGGAGGACGACGTCCGCCGCTGCCGCATCGCCCGCGAGGCGATGGGTCCCGAGCACCGCCTGATGGTCGACGCGAACCAGGTCTGGGGCGTCGACGAGGCGATCGACTACGTCGCGCAGCTGCAGCCCTTCGACCTGCTGTGGATCGAGGAGCCGACGAGCCCCGACGACGTCCTCGGGCACGCCCGGATCGCGCGGGCCGTCGCCCCGATCGGCGTGGCGACGGGCGAGCACGTCCAGAACCGCGTGATGTTCAAGCAGCTGCTGCAGGAGGACGCGATGGCCTTCTGCCAGATCGACGCCTGCCGGCTCGGCGGCGTCAACGAGGTCATCGCGGTGCTGCTCATGGCCGCGAAGGCCGGCGTGCCCGTCTGCCCGCACGCCGGCGGGGTCGGGCTCTGCGAGCTCGTGCAGCACCTCGCGGCGTTCGACTTCGTCGCCGTCGGCGCGAGCTTCGACAGCGCGGTCGTCGAGTTCGTCGACCACCTCCACGAGCACTTCGTCGACCCCTGCGAGGTCCGCGACGGGCGCTACGTCACGCCGTTGGCCCCCGGGTACAGCTCGGAGATCCGCCCGGAGTCGCTCGCGGCGCACGCGTTCCCCGGCGGCTCCGTGTGGGCCGACGCGGAGGCGGCACGATGAGCGACCTCGACGGCCTGCGGGTCCTCGTCACGGGCGGCGCCTCGGGCATCGGCCTGGCGACCGCTCTGCACCTGGAGGCGCGCGGCGCCCGGGTCGTCGTGCTCGACCGCGACGTCTCGGGGCAGCCCGACCGCGCCTGCGTGCAGGCCGACGTCTCCGACGCCGCGGCCGTCGACCGCGCGGTCGGCGAGGCGGCCGAGCTGCTGTCCGGCCTGGACGTGCTCGTCAACAACGCGGGCATCGGCGCCCAGGGCACCGTGGCGGACAACGACGACGCCGAGTGGCATCGCGTGCTCGACGTGAACGTCGTCGGCATGGTCCGCGCGAGCCGCGCGGCGCTGGGCCACCTGCGCGCGTCGGACCACGCGGCGATCGTGAACGTCTGCTCCATCGCGGCGACCGCGGGGCTGCCGAACCGGGCGCTCTACTCCGCGAGCAAGGGCGCGGTGCTCTCGCTGACGCTGGCGATGGCCGCCGACCACGTCCGCGAGGGGATCCGCGTGAACTGCGTGACCCCGGGGACGGCGGACACGCCGTGGGTCGGGCGCCTGCTCGACGCGGCCGCCGACCCGCAGGCCGAGCGCGCGGCGCTCGAGGCGCGCCAGCCCACGGGCCGACTCGTCTCGGCCGACGAGGTCGCCGCGGCGATCGCGTACCTCGCGAGCCCCGCGGCCTCGGCCACGACCGGGATCGCGCTGGCCGTCGACGGCGGGATGCAGGGGCTGCGGTTGCGCCCGCGCGAGGACTGAGGGACCCCGGCGGCGGCGACGCCCCGGGAGCGCCGCGCGACGCGGCGGAGGGTCTGGAGGAGCCCGGCGGCGGAAGCGGCCAGCGGTCGCACCGCGCCGGGGGGAGGGAAACCACGGAGAGAGGAACACCGAATGCGCGTACGGAAGACACTGGGCACGATCGCGAGCCTGACGGCCATCGCCCTGGCAGCGACGGGCTGCGGCAGCGGCGGCGAGGACACGAGCAACGCGGGCGCCTCCGGCGGCTCGGGCGGCGGCGGCAAGGTCGGCGTCGAGCTGCCGCTGCTGACCTCGCCGTTCTGGCAGGCCTACAGCGCCTACGTCCCGGAGAAGGCGAAGGAGCTCGGCGTCGACGCGCTCCCCGCCGTCAACGCCGACGGCAAGCCGGCCCAGCAGATCACGGACATCCAGAACCTGCTGAGTCAGGGCATCAAGGGCCTCGTCGTCGCCCCGCTGGACAGCGCCGCCATCGGCGCGGCCCTCAAGCTCGCCGAGCGCAAGGACGTGCCCGTCGTCAGCGTCGACGTGGCGCCCGAGAAGGGCAAGGTCGCGATGGTCGTGCGCGCGAACAACGTCGCGTACGGCCAGAAGGCCTGCAAGTTCCTCGGCGACGAGATCAAGTCCGGCAAGGTCGTCCAGATCATGGGCGCCCTGTCCTCCATCAACGGCCGCGAGCGCTCCGAGGCGTTCCGCGACTGCATGAAGCAGGACTACCCGGACATGGAGGTCCTGCAGATCCCCGCCGACTGGGAGTCGGAGAAGGCCGCGGCCGGGCTCGAGAGCCTCTACGCCCAGAACCGCGACATCAAGGGCATCTACATGCAGGCCGGTGGCGTGTACCTCGCCCCGACGCTGCAGACCCTGAAGCGCGCCGGTGCCCTGAAGAAGGCCGGCGAGAAGGGCCACATCACGATCATCTCCAACGACGGCATCCCGCAGGAGCTCGACGCGATCCGCGCCGGCACCATCGACGCCACGGTCTCGCAGCCGGCGGACACGTACGCGCAGTACGGGCTGGACTACCTCAAGCGCGCCATGGCGGGCGAGACGTTCAAGCCGGGCAAGACCGACCACGACAGCACGATCGTGAAGCTGCCCAACGGCAACCTCGAGGACCAGCTCCCCGCGCCGCTCGTCACGAAGGAGAACGTGGACGATCCGGCGCTGTGGGGCAACACGAAGAGCTGACCCGGACGTCGCGATGAGCACCGCATCCATCACCGAGGGCGCGCCGGCCGCCGGCGCGCCCGCCGGGCTCCCGGTCGTGGAGGCCGTGGGCATCACGAAGCGCTACGGCCCGGTCGTCGCGCTGGACGACGTGCGCCTGCGCGTCGAGCCCGGCGAGTCGCACGCGCTCGTCGGCCGGAACGGCGCCGGCAAGTCGACGCTCGTGAAGATCCTCACGGGACTGGGCCGCCCCGACGCCGGGACCGTGCGGTTCGCGGGCGAGGACGCCCCCGCGCTCACGGACCGCGCCGCGTGGCAGACCCGTGTCGCCTGCGTCTACCAGCACTCGACGGTCGTGCCCGGGCTGACCGTGGCCGAGAACATCTTCCTCAACCGCCAGGCGCCGGCCGGCCGGCGGATCCGCTGGGGACGCCTGCGCGCCGAGGCGCGCGAGCTGCTGGACCGCTGGCGCGTCGACGTCGACGTCGACGCGATCGCGGGCGACCTCACCGTCGAGGCCACCCAGCTCGTCGAGATCGCCCGGGCGCTGTCGTTCGGGGCGCGCTTCATCGTGCTCGACGAGCCGACCGCGCAGCTCGACGGCCGCGCCATCAACCGGCTGTTCGAGCAGATGCGGGTGCTGCAGGCCGAGGGCGTCACGTTCCTCTTCATCTCGCACCACCTCGCCGAGGTCTACGAGGTCTGCCAGGCCGTGACGGTCTACCGCGACGCGCGGCACATCGTCACCAGCCCGGTGGAGGAGCTCGACAAGGCCGCGCTGATCGACGCGATGACGGGCGAGCCGGGCGGCCTGACGCTGCCGAGCCCCCGCGTCGGCGCCGGGGAAGGCAAGCCGGTCGTGCTGCAGGCCAAGGGGCTCACGGCCCCGGAGTTCGCCGGGATCGACTTCGCGCTGAAGGCCGGCGAGGTCGTCGGGATCGCGGGCGCCAGCGGCAGCGGCAAGGTGGCCCTGGCGGAGACGCTCGCGGGCCTGCGCAAGCCGGAGGCGGGCACCGTCGAGGTCGACGGCCAGCCGCTGCGCGGCGGAGGGGTCCGAGAGGCGCTGAAGGCCGGCGTCGGATTCGTCCCGGAGGACCGCCACCGCCAGGGGATCGTCCCCGAGCTCTCGGTGGCGGAGAACGCGTCGATGACGATCGCGGGCCGCCTGGGCCCCGGACACGGGTTCATCTCGCCCGCGAAGCAGCGCGCCTGGGCGCGCGAGCGGATCGAGGCGCTCGGCATCGTGACGGCCGGCCCCGACCAGCCCGTCGAGGGCCTGTCGGGCGGCAACCAGCAGAAGGTCGTGATGGCGCGTGCACTCGCGTCGGACCCGAAGGCGCTGGTGCTGATCAACCCCACGGCCGGGGTCGACGTGAAGAGCAAGGAGTCGCTGCTCGGCATGGTCGACCGCGTGCGGGACACGGGGACGGGGGTCGTGATCGTCTCGGACGAGCTCGACGACCTGCGGCCCTGCGACCGCGTCGTGGTGCTGCACAAGGGCACGCTGACGGCGGAGCTCCAGGCGGGATGGCAGGACGGCGCGCTCGTCGCGCACATCGAGGGAGTGGAGGAGACCCATGAGTGAATCGGCTTCGACGATCACGGCCCCGGCCGCGGTCCACGGGACACCGCCGGCGACGCCGCCGCAGACCGGGGGGACGGATCGCCCGCGCTCGGCGCCGCGCCTGGCGCGCTACCGCGACCTGGCCCTCGTGCCGGCGCTGGTCGTCATCCTCGTCGTGGGCGGCCTGATCAACGGCACGTTCCTGACGGGCAACAACCTGCTCAACGTCCTGGGGGCCGCGTCCGCGCTGGCGCTCCTGGTGCTCGCCGAGACGCTGATCCTGCTCACGGGCAAGTTCGACCTCTCGCTCGAGTCGACCGCCGGGCTGGCCCCCGCGCTCGGGATCATGCTCGTGATCCCCGCGGCCGCCGCCGGGTTCGGCACGGAGCTGCCCGTATGGGTCGGCATCGTGGTGATCCTGCTCGTGGGCGCCGTCGTCGGCGTGATCAACGGGTTCCTGACCGTGAAGCTCGGGCTCAACGCGTTCGTGGTCACCCTCGCGATGCTCACGATCCTCCGCGGCGTGCAGGTCGGCACGACGGAGGGCAAGACGCTGTTCGACGCCCCGGAGGCGTTCTTCACGATCGGCTCCGGCACGTTCGTCGGGGTGCCGATCTCGGCCTGGATCGCCGGCGTGGCGTTCCTGATCGCCGGGCTCGTGCTGCGCTACCACCGCGCGGGCCGCGCGCTCTACGCCATCGGCGGCAACGCCGACGCGGCGCGCGCCGCGGGCATCCGCGTCGATCGCATCGCGTTCTTCGTCTTCGTCATCGGCGGCATGCTCGCGGCGCTGGCCGGCCTCGTGCTCGCGGGCCGCATCGGCGCGATCGACGCGAACCTCGGCGACGGCATGATCTTCACCGTGTTCGCCGCGGCCGTGATCGGCGGCGTCAGCCTCGACGGCGGACGCGGCACGATCTTCGGCGCGCTCTGCGGCGTGCTGCTCTTGTCGATGGTCGACAACCTGCTCACCCTGGCGCACGTCGAGCCGTTCTGGATCAAGGCGATCTACGGCGGGATCATCCTCTTCGCGCTCATCCTCTCCCGCATCACCAGCGGGCGGAGCCAGGCGTGAGGGTCGCCCTGCACACCCGGCTGAAGCCCGGCGCCGAGGAGGAGTACGACCGGGCCCACGCCGAGCTCTCGGGCGAGCTGCCCGCGGCGATCCGCGCGGCCGGGGTGCAGGAGTGGACGATCTGGCGCAGCGGCCTCGAGCTGTTCCACGTCGTCGAGTGCGACGACTACGCCGCGATGCTCGCGCAGCTCGCCGACCTGCCCGTCAACGTGGCGTGGCAGGAGCGGATCGGCGCGCTGCTCGCCGTGCGCCACGAGTACGGCCCGGGCGGCGACGCGCAGACCCTGCCCGTCGTGTGGAGCCTGTGATGGAGGCCCGCACCCTGGGCCGCACCGCCGTCCCCGTGACGGCGCTGGCGCTCGGCACCGCGCCCCTGGGCGGGATGTTCCGGCCCGTCCCCGAGGACGACGCCCGCGCCACGGTCGACGCGGCCTGGGACGCCGGCGTGCGCACCTTCGACACCGCCCCGCAGTACGGCGCCGGGCGGGCCGAGGAGCGGCTCGGGACGGCGCTGCGCGGCCGTCCGCGCGACGAGCTCGTCGTGTGCACGAAGGTCGGCCGGCTCGTCGTCCCCCGCGACGAGGGCGAGGGCGGGGGCGTCGGGATCTTCGCCGACACCCGGGGACGCGGAGTCGCGTTCGACTTCTCCGCGGACGGCGTGCGCCGCTCCCTCGAGGCCAGCCTGGAACGGCTCGGGCTCGACCGCGTCGACGTCCTGCACGTCCACGACCCGGACGACCACCTCGACCAGGCGATCGCCGAGGCGCTGCCCGCCCTGCTGGAGCTGCGCGACGAGGGCGTGATCGGGGCCGTCGGGGCCGGGATGAACGCCGCCGGCCCGCTGGCGCGGATCGTGCGCGAGACCGACGTCGACTGCGTGCTCCTGGCGGGGCGCTACACGCTGCTGGACCGCTCGGGCGCCGACTACCTGCTCCCGCTCTGCGCCGAGCGCGGCGTCTCCGTGATCGCCGCCGGCGTCTTCAACAGCGGGGTGCTGCTGGACCCCCGGCCCGGGGCCACGTTCGACTACGCGCCCGCGTCGGACGACGTCCTGGCGCGCGCCGCGCGGATCGGCGAGCGCTGCGCTGCCCACGGCGTCGCCACGGCCACTGCGGCGATGCGGTTCCCCCTGCGGGACCCCGCGGTGGCGTCGGTGCTGATCGGCGCGCGCTCCGCCGACGAGGTCCGCGCGAACGCCGCGGCCTTCGCCGCCGACGTGCCCGAGGCGCTGTGGAAGGAGCTGCGCCCGCTGTCGCACCCCGACGGGGCCCGCGCATGATCGACGCCCACGTGCACCTGTGGGACCCGGCCGAGCGGGAGTACCCGTGGATGGGTCCGGAGGTCGGGGAGCTCGCCCGCCGCTACGGCCTCGACGACCTGCGCGGCGCACTGGCGTCCTCCGGCGTCACCGCGACCGTGCTCGTCCAGGCGACGGGCAGCGCGGAGGAGACCACGGCGCTGCTGGCCACGGCCGGCGCCTCGGACGGGCTGATCTCGGGCGTCGTCGGCTGGGCCGACCTGCAGGACTCGGCGCTCCCCGAGCACCTCGCGGCCCTGCGGGCCGGACCCCACGGCGCGCTGCTGCGCGGCGTCCGCCACCAGGTCGAGGACGAGCCCGATCCCGCCTGGCTCGAGCGCCCCGCCGTGCTGCGGGGCCTGCGCGCCGTCGCCGACGCGGGCCTGACCTTCGACGTGCTCGTGCGCCCCGACCAGCTCGCCTCCGCGGCGCGGGCCCTTGCGGCGACGCCGGGCCTGCGGGCGGTCCTCGACCACGGGGGCAAGCCGCCGCTGCAGGGCGACCTCGACGCGTGGTGGCACGGCGTCGACGCGCTGGCCGCCCTGCCGGGCGTGGCGTGCAAGCTCTCCGGGATGGGGACGTTGACGGGCTCCCAGGCGTCGTGGGACGCCGCCGCCCCGTGGGCCGCCGCGCTGCTCCGGAGGTTCGGGCCGGAGCGCTGCATCGCCGGGAGCGACTGGCCCGTCTGCACGCTGACGGCGGGGCACGCCGACGCGCTCGCCTTCGTGCGCGCGACCGTCGCCGGACTGCCGGAGGCCGAGCAGGCCGCGGTGCTCGGCGGCAACGCTGCGGCGTTCTACGGCGTGTCCGGCGGCGCCTGACCGGCGTCGGCCGGCGGCTCCTGGGAGAGGTCCACCGCCGGGCCCGCCGCCTGCAGCCACTCCTCGACGCCCGCGACGTGCGCGGTGGCCCAGGCGTGCGCGAGGTCCGGGTTGCGGCGGCGCAGGGCGGAGAACAGGGCCTCGTGCTCGCGCGCGGTGCGCTCGATCGCGTCGGCCTGCGTCACGCCGCGCCACACCCGCGCCCGGCTCGTCCGGCCGGAGAAGCTCTCGAGCAGCGACGCGAGTACGGGGTTGCCGGAGGCGGCCGCGATCGTGCGGTGGAACGTGCGGTCGTTCTCGACGAGGTCCTCGACGGTGTCGAACGTGCGCATCTCCTCGATCAGGCCGGCGAGCGTCTCGAGCTCGTCGTCCGTGATGTGCTGCGCCGCCAGCGCCGTGGCGGCGGCCTCGAGGACCCGCCGGACCTCGAGCACCTGCAGCACCGTGTCGGCCTGGTGCAGGTCGGCGACGAAGGCCATCGTCTCGAGCAGCACGTCGGGGGAGAGGCTCGTGACGTACGTGCCGTCGCCCTGGCGCGTCTCGAGCAGCCCGATCAGGGAGAGCGCGCGCACGGCCTCGCGCAGCGAGTTGCGCGACAGGCCGAGCCGGGCGGCCAGGTCGGACTCCTTGGGCAGGCGATCACCCGGGCCGAGCTCGCCCCCGATGATCATCGCCTTGATCTTCTCGATCGCCTGGTCCGTGACACTCATGCTGAAAGAGACCTCCGAGGTCTGGAGGCACCCTATCCGGACGCGACGGCGGCGTGGGGCGGATGTGGCCCCGAATCATCCGATGTCTGGCTTGACACCGTGCGTCCCCGCCGCAGATACTGGCGGCCGGAGCGCGGGAGCGCCGTCCCCGCGGCCCCGCCGCGGCGGCGGGCGGCCCGCCGGCCCGCGGCCGACCGTCGCGGGCCCCGACGGACCACCATCGGAGGACGACGCATGCGGTACAGCACGATCGAACATCAGGGAGCCCCCCACGTGGTCGTCCACGAGCCCGAGGGCCCGCGGCTGGCCTCGGGTGGCGCGGGGCGCACGCTGTCCGACATCCTGGCGCTGCCCGAGGCGGAGCGTCAGGCCGCGCTCGCCCCCGGCGGGCCCGTGGCCGACGACGCGGCGGTGCTGGCTCCCCTGCGGCCGGCGTCCATCGTCTGCATCGGCCTGAACTACCTGGACCACATCCGGGAGACGGGGATGGAGCGCCCGACGCGCCCCCTCGTGTTCACGAAGCTGCGGTCGAGCATCATCGGGCCGACGGACACGATCCGCATCGATCCCGCGATCACCGAGCAGGTGGACTGGGAGGTCGAGCTCGGCGTGGTGATCGGCCGGCCGACCACGCGCGTCGCCGTCGAGGACGCGCTGGACGCCGTCTTCGGCTACACCGCGGCCAACGACGTGTCGGCCCGCGACGTGCAGTTCGCCGACGGCCAGTGGGTGCGCGGCAAGAGCCTCGACACGTTCTGCCCGATCGGCCCCGTCGTCGTGACCCCGGAGGAGTTCGGCGACCCGCAGGCGGCGACGCTGCGAACGCGGATCGACGGCGAGACCGTCCAGGACTCGTCGACGGCGGAGATGCTCTTCGGCGTGGCCGAGCTGATCTCGTTCTGCTCGCACTCCTTCACGCTGCTGCCCGGCGACCTGCTGCTGACGGGCACCCCGTGGGGCTGCGGCGCGTTCCTCGACCCGCCGCGCTACCTGCGCTCGGGGGAGACGCTCGAGACCGAGGTCGGCGGCATCGGCACGCTCCGCAACCCCGTGGTCGTGGGCTGAGCGGGCGCGCCTTCGGGGCGCGCCGCCTCAGGCGGGACGGGTGCGCTGCGAGCCCGGCTCGAGGGCGAGCCACTCGCGCAGCGCGTCCTCGGCGCCGCCGGCGCTGCCCCGCAGCTCGTGGACGAGCCGGTCGCTCGTCTCCTGCAGGCGCGCCACGGCGCCGCTGATCGCCGCGAGCGAGGCCTGCGTGTCCGTGTCGAGCTCGTCGGCGCGGTCGGCGAGCATGTCGCAGTGGGCGCGCATCACGGTCAGCGGCGTGCGCATGTCGTGGGCGGTCGTCGAGATGACGAGGGCCTGCAGGCGGCCGAGCTCCTCGAGGCGCGCGGCCATCGCGGCGGCACCGGCGGCCGCGTCGGCCGTCATGCGGGCGAGGTCGGCGGGCGAGGGGTCGCCCCCGGGCCCGGTCGCCGGGGCGGCCGACGGGGCGGAGAGGAGGGAGATGTCGGCGGAGGAGGCGAGGAGCATGGTTCGGGGCGGGACGGGGACGCGTCTCGGACAACAAAGATGGCGCCGCCGGGTGGCGATGCGCGGTCCGTCGTGCGTCGATTCGGTATCGACGCGTTCCGTTTCTCAGCCGCGTCCCGCCGGGCCGGCCCGCCGTCGACCGGCGGCCCGCACCGGCAGCCCGCTCAGGCGGCGGCGCGGCGCGGGTCGGCCGCGACGATCGCGGCGGCGAGCTCGTCCATGGTCGCCGCGATGTCGACGGTGGCCGCGGCCCCGGCGCGGCCCGCGTCGTGGCGGTCGGCGTCGGGCCACGGGGTGCGTACGACGATCGCCGCGTGCGGCAGGTCGCCGTGCAGGTGGCGGGCGACGGCCAGGCCGTTCGTCAGCCCGACGAAGCGGTCGACCACGACGACCTCGGGGGTCAGCAGCGCGGCGTCCTCGATGCCCGTCACCGGGTCGGAGGAGGCGCCGGCGACGACGATCCGTCCGGTCGCGCCGAGCGCCCCGGCGATCACCCGCGGCCCGGGGCCGAGGTTGCCGAGCAGCAGGAACGCGCGGACGGGCGCGGCCCGCGGCCCGGCGGCCCCCTCGGGCGTGCCCGCGGAGGGCTGACCGCCGTCCCGCAGGAGCGCGCCGTCCAGCGCGGCGATCGCGACGTCGGCGGGGCCGGTAGGCGCGGCGCGGCGCCCCGTCGCGGCGTCGGCGGGGAGGACGGAGCGGCTGCCGGGCACACGGCGAGCACCCGGCCGGCCGGCCGGCGCGCAGGTGCCCAGGACGGTGTTCAGGAGGGTGCGGCGGCGCCCACGGGCGCGGTCGGCGACGGACGAGGACGTGGTCATGGTCGGCGCGTCCGCGACGCCGGTGCCGGGGTCATTGCTGCAGGATACGCAACTTCGCAGCCTTTGCAAGTTTCGGGTGACTGAATCCGCGGGGGTGAACGCTCGAGGGTCGCTTCACGGGAGAGCGCGCGGCCCCGGAAGCGTCAGGCCGGTGCGGGCGGTCGCGGTCGACGCAGTGCCGGACGGGTGGCGCGGCGAACCCGGGCGGTGTGGCTCTTCGGGGCCGCTGCCCGCACCGGCCCTCCTGGCCAGACGTCCAAGCGCTTTGCGACATCGGTCACATTGACTTTATTTCGGACGTCTGAGATAAAACCCCCAGCCGCCGGACCTGGGGGCCGAACAGGAGAAGAGAGAGCCGTGACCACCACCCCCCTCGCCACCACCGTGGGCGCCAACGACTCGGAGCTCCGGCTCCGGGCACAGCGCGTCGTGCCGGGTGGCATGTACGGCCACCTGAACGCCCGGCACATGCCCGAGGGCTACCCCCAGTTCTTCGCCCGCGGCGAGGGCTGCCGCATCTGGGACGTCGACGGCCGCGAGTACCTCGACTTCATGTGCTCCTGGGGGCCGATCCTGCTCGGGCACGCCCACCCGGTCGTCGACGCCGCGGCCACGGCGGCGATGGCGACGGGCGACGTGCTCAACGGCCCGACCCCGCACATGGTCGAGCTGGCCGAGCTGCTCGTCGACCAGGTCCCGCACGCGGACTGGACGATGTTCGCCAAGAACGGCAACGACGTCACGACGCTCGGCGTCGTCGTCGCCCGCGCCGCGACGGGGCACCGCAAGGTCCTCGTCGCGAACAACAGCTACCACGGCATCGCGGGCTGGTCGTCGCGTCCCGGCGTCTCGGGCATGACCCCGGAGGACCACGCCAACACGGTCTTCTTCGACTACAACGACCTCGCGTCGGTGGAGGCCGCGGTGGCCGAGGCCGGCGAGGACGACGTCGCCGCGATCGTCGTCACGCCGATCCGCCACGACGTCTTCCGCGACCTCGAGCCGGCCGACCCGGAGTTCGCCCGCGGGGTCCGCGCCGTCTGCGACCGCGTCGGCGCGGCGCTCATCGTCGACGACGTCCGCTGCGGCCTGCGGCTCGACCTGCGCGGCTCGTGGGAGGCCCTCGGCGTGCGCGCCGACCTCAGCGCGTGGAGCAAGTCGCTGGCCAACGGCCACCCGCTGGCGGTGCTGCTCGGCGCCGAGGCGTTCCGCGAGGCGGCCTCGGGCGTCACCGCGACGGGCTCCTTCTGGATGGCGGGGGCGCCGATGGCCGCGGCCGTCGCGACGATCAACGTGCTGCGCGAGACGGACGGCATCGGCACGATGCGCGACTCGGGGCAGCGGTTCCAGGACGGCCTGGCCGCGCAGGCCGCCGCCCATGGGCTGCAGGTCACCGTCTCCGGCCCGCCCCAGCTGCCCTTCCTCTCCTTCGCGGGGGACGCGACGTTCGAGCGCGCGAAGCGCTGGACCGGGGAGTGCGCCCAGAACGGCGTGTTCCTGCACCCCGTCCACAACTGGTTCCTCAGCGCCGCGCACGACGCGGCCTCGATCGACGCCGCGCTCGAGCGCACGGACGAGGCGTTCGCGACGCTCCGCGGCGTCTACGGGGCCGACTGACCCATGTCCCTCGACCCCATCACCGCGGACGACCGGCACGCGCTGGTCGTCGCGGCCCGCGCGGTCGCCGAGAGCGGCCTCGTCGTCGGGGCGTCCGGCAACCTGAGCGTGCGCCGCGGCGAGCGCGTCCTCGTGACGCCGCGCCGGGCGAAGCTCGGAGCGATCGACCCGGAGGACTGCGTCGAGGTCGCGCTCGCCGACGGGTCCGTCGCCGACGACCACCCCACGGACTCCGAGCCCACGTCCGAGGCCGCGCTGCACCGCGCCGTCTACGCCGCGACCGACGCGCGGGCCGTCGTGCACACGCACTCGCACTTCGCCACGGTGCTCGGCACGCTCGTCGACGAGCTGCCGGCCATCCACTACGGGCTGACCGCGTTCGGCGGGCCCGTGCGGGTCGTGCCCTTCGCGATCTTCGGCTCCGACGAGCTCGCGGCGTCCGTCGGCGCGGCGTTCGAGGGCCGGCGGGGCGTGCTGCTCGCCAACCACGGCGCCGTCGTGGCGGCGGACACGATCGACGGGGCCGTCGACCTGGCCCTGCAGCTCGAGTGGCTCTGCTCCGTCGCCTACCACGCGACGGTCGCGGGCTCGCCCAAGCTGCTCTCCGCCGACGACCTCGACCGCACGGTCCAGCAGAGCCGGGCGCTGCGCTACTCCCTGACGGAGCCGTCGTGAGCGCCGCCTTCGACGCCGCGGCGCTCGACGTCGACGCCCTCGTCGCGGCCCGCCCGCGGGTGGCCAGCGTCGGCATCTACATCGTGGACGTGCTCGGCCGACCCGTCTCGGCGCTGCCCGTCGGCCAGGGCTCGCACCCGCTCGACGAGATCCGGATGACCCCCGCGGGCACGGCCGGCGGCACCGCCGTCGACCTCGCCCGGCTCGGCGCGCAGGTGCTCGCCGTCGGGGCCATCGGCGTCGACGCGCTCGGCGACTTCCTGCTCGACAGCCTGCGCCGCGAGGACGTCGACGTCTCTGGCCTGACCCGGACGGACGCGGTCCAGACCTCCGCGACGATCCTGCCGATCCACCCCGACGGCAGCCGCCCGGCGTGGCACGTCCGCGGCGCCAACGCGCTGTTCGGCACGGAGCACGTGCCGTGGGACCGCCTGGACGGGCTCGACGCGCTGCACCTCGGCGGCCTGACCGCGCTGCCGGCGATGGACGGCGCCCCGGCGGCCGAGCTGCTCGAGCGGGCGCGCGCGGCGGGGGCCATGACCACGGCGGACTGCCTGGGCGTCAAGCGCCCCGACGCGATCGACGTCCTCGCGCAGGCGCTGCCGCACGTCGACCTGTTCATGCCCAACGAGGGCGAGGCGCTCGCGATCGCCGGGGTGTCCACGGCCGCGGAGGCCGCGCGCCGGTTCCGCGAGCTCGGTGCGGCACGGGTGATCGTCAAGCGCGGCGGCGACGGCTGCCTGATCGCCGACGACGAGGGTCTGCGTACCCTGCCGGCGCACGACGCGCCCGTGGTCGACACGACGGGCTGCGGTGACGCGTTCTGCGCGGGGACGATCGTCGCGCGTTGCGCGGGCTGGTCCATCGACGACGCGGCGCGCTTCGGCGGTGCCACCGCCGGACTGACGATGCGCGGCCTGGGCTCGGACGCCGGCGCCCGGACGGTGGGGGAGGCTGTCGCCTACATGACCGACAACCCGTACCGCACCGCCCCGATCGTCCCCGGCGATCCGACCCGCGGCGACCTCGCCGCCCGGCCGGTCGGGAGCGCCTGAGATGCCGAAGAACGTCGACCGCGACGAGCGGCGCGAGGAGCTGCTCGAGGCCGTCTGGCGCGTGATCGCGCGCGACGGCATCGAGCGCACGACGATCCGCTCCATCGCGAAGGAGACGGGGTGGTCCTCCGGCGTGCTCGCGCACTACTTCGCCGACAAGGACGACATCCTGATCTCCGCCCTGCGGCTCGTGCACGAGCGGATCGCGGCGCGGTGGGAGGAGAAGCTCGAGGGCCTCCACGGCCTCGCCGCCCTGCGCGAGCTCGTGCTCGACAACCTGCCGCTGGACGACGAGCGGGAGCGCGAGACGCGCCTGCTCATCAACTACTGGAGCCGCCGGCTCGTCACGGACGGCCAGCCGCCGGAGCAGTGGCGCCGCGGCCCGCTGCTGGTCGACCGGCTGGCCGACCTCGTGGACGAGGCACGCGAGCGCGGCGAGCTGGGCGACGACGCCCCCGCCCACGACGTCGCGGAGCGCCTGCTGGCGTTCATCGACGGCGTCTCCCTTCACGCGGTGCTGCCCAACTCCCAGGTCACGCGCGAGCGCCAGGTGGCGTTCGTCGACCAGGAGTTCGAGGCCCTCAGCTGCAGCCGTACGGACCGCGACGGGTCCCCGTCGCCCCCAACCCCACAAGGAGACACACATGCGTAGTTCCGGTATCGCGGTAGCGGGTGGGCTCGTGGCGACCCTCGGACTCACGGCCTGCGGAGGCGGCTCGTCCGGAGGATCGGACCCCGCCAAGTTCGACGCCGCCGGCGGCACGGCCGTCGCGGCGGAGTGCAAGGCGGCCCCCGTCAAGGGCGGCTCGCTCGTCTACTCCCGTCAGGCGGAGACGCAGTCGCTGAACCCGATCGACCTGCGCAACGGCAACGGCGACATCTTCGCCAGCGAGCTGCTCTACAACGGGCTGACCCGCGCGGACCCGAAGGGCGGCGACGAGCTGCTGCCCGGCCTGGCCGAGAGCTGGGAGGTCAGCAACGGCGGCAAGACCTACACCTTCAAGCTGCGCCAGGGCGTCAAGTTCTCCAACGGCGACCCGCTCACGGCCGAGGACGTGAAGTTCTCGCTCGACCGCTTCGGCGACCCCAAGATCAACCAGATCCTCAGCGTCGTGGCCGTGGGCTACGACAAGGCGACCGTCGTGGACGACTCCACCGTGCGGGTCGACCTGACGGAGCCCGTCGCGGCCTTCCTCTACAACATCTCGATCTTCCCGGCCTTCATCGTGCCGAAGAAGCTGGTCGAGGAGCAGGGGGACGCGTTCTGGAAGACGCCCGTCGGCACCGGCCCCTACCGCCTGAAGAAGTTCGTCCGCGGCTCGTACATCGCCTTCGAGCGCAACCCGCACTACTGGGAGGACGGCAAGCCGTACCTCGACGAGGTCCGGTTCAACTTCGCCTCGGACTCCAACAGCCGCCTGCTGGCGCTGAAGAACGACCAGGCGCAGATCGCCGACGGCGTCCCCTTCTCGCAGATCGACCCGCTCAAGGCCGACAAGAACGTCGTCCTGCAGCAGACGAAGGTCCCGCAGTTCGTCGGGCTGTGGCTGAACCACAAGCGCGCGCCGCTGGCCGACCTCAACGTCCGCAAGGCGATGCAGCTCGCCCTGGACCGCGACCAGATCAAGAACGGCATCTTCAAGGGCGCCGGCTCCGTGCCCAACAGCGTCCTGCCGCCCCTGAAGTACGACGCCGGCGCCGACCAGGTCCCGCCGTACCCGTTCGACCTCGCCCAGGCGAAGGCCGAGATGGCCAAGTCGAAGCACGCGCAGGGCTTCTCGACGACCCTGCAGTACCCCGCGGGCTACGACTACTACAAGCAGCTCGGCCTGCTGCTGCAGAACCAGTGGGGCCAGATCGGCATCAAGGTCAAGCTCATCGAGGAGGACGGCGCCACCGGCACCGACCGCTTCAACTCGGGCGACTACGACATGACGATCCCGTACGCCCAGTTCACGAGCGACCTGACGGTCCCCGACGAGTACGCGGGCTTCCTCGCGGACCCGGCGAGCGGCACGAACGGGTTCTTCTCGAACTGGAGCGACCCGGCGATCACGAAGATGGTCAAGACGTTCGCGACGACGCCCGACGAGGCGGAGCGCGCGAAGCAGTGGCCCGTGATCCAGAAGGCGATGCTCGACCAGACCCCGGTCATCAACGTCATCAACCTGCCGTCGATCACCGCGCACCGCACGAACGTGTGCGGCACCGACATCAACGCGCTCGGGGCCGACCACCTCGAGAACACCTGGCTGACCACCGCCAAGGCGAGCCGCTAGCCCCCCCGGCGACCGCGAGCCCAGGAGCCCCATGACCCTCTACGTCCTCCGCCGACTGGCCCTGAGCGTCGGAGTCCTCTTCGGGCTCGCGGTCGTCACCTTCTTCATGATCCACCTCGTCCCCGGCGACCCCGTCCAGCTCGCGCTGGGCGGCCGCGGGACCCCGGAGGCGGTCGCCGAGGTGCGCGGCCAGCTCGGCCTCGACCGGCCGCTGCTCACGCAGTTCGGCGACTTCCTCGGCGGCGTCGTCACCGGCGACCTCGGCCTGTCCGTGGCGCAGAACGCGCCCGTCACCGAGATCATCGGCCAGCGCCTCGCGCCGAGCGCGATCCTCATCGTCTACGGCCTGTTCGTGGCGCTCGTGATCGGCGTGCCGCTGGCGATCATCGCGGCGCTGCGGCCCAACGGCGTCGTCGACAACGGCATCCGCCTCGTCACGACCTTCGCGTTCGCGATGCCCGCGTTCTGGCTCGGGCTGATGCTCGCGCTGATCTTCGGCCTGAGCCTGAAGTGGTTCCCCGTCTCGGGCTACGAGAGCGGGATCGGGGGGATCCTCCGCACGCTGACCCTGCCCGCGGTCACGCTCGGGCTCTCCCTCGCGGTGGTGGTCGTCCGGACCCTGCGCTCCAGCCTGCTCGAGGTGCTCCAGACGGAGTACATCGACGCGGCGCGCTCCCGCGGCCTGGGCGAGTGGCGCGTCGTCGGCCGCCACGCCCTGCGCAACGCGGTGATGGCGACGATCACCGTCCTCTCCGTCGACATCGGGTTCCTCATCGGCGGGACCGTCGTCGTCGAGAGCGTCTTCCAGATCCCGGGTGCCGGATCCCTGCTCGTCGAGAGCGTCCGCGCCCGGGACTACGAGCTCGTGCAGGCCATCGCGCTGATCGCCGGCGCCGCCGTCGTCCTGCTGAGCCTCGCCACCGACCTGCTGCAAGCCACCATCGATCCCCGCGTCCGACTGGCCAAGCGATGAGCACCGCCACCCTCACCCCTCCCGCGCGGCCGTCCGCCGCCGGCCGCCTGCTCCGCCGGGTGTGGCGACAGCCGCTGCCCGTCCGGATCGGCGGCGTGCTCGTCGGGATCCTCGTGTTCGCGGCGGTCTTCGCCCCGCTCCTCGCCCCCTACGGGCAGAACGACCTCGACTTCAACGCCCAGCTGCAGGGCCCGTCCCTGGCGCACCCGATGGGCACGGACGACACGGGTCGCGACGTGTTCTCCCGCACCCTCTACGGCCTGCGGATCGACCTCGCCGTCGTCCTCTTCATCACGTACGTGCCGCTGCCGATCGGCGTCCTCATGGGCGCCATCGCCGGCTACTTCGGGGGCAAGGTCGACCTCGTGATCTCGCGCATCATCGACATCACGATCGCGTTCCCGTTCATCGTCCTGGTGATCGCGATCGTCGCGATCGTCGGGCCGGGGCTCACGGGGATCATGATCGGCGTGCCGATCGTGGCCTGGGCGCTCTACGCCCGCCTCGCACGGTCCGAGATGCTCGTCCTGCGCGAGCAGCCGTTCATGCTCGCCACGACCGCGCTGGGCTACACCCGCCGGCGGGCGATCCTTCGCCACGCCGTGCCGAACCTCATGCGCTCCAGCCTCATCTACTCCACGGTCGACCTCGTGGTGAACCTGCTGCTGCTCGCGGGCCTGTCGTACCTCGGCCTGGGCATGCAGCCCCCGAACGCCGAGCTCGGCACGATCATCGCCGAGGGGCAGGCGAACCTGCTCAACGCCTGGTGGATCACCACCCTGCCCGGGCTCGTGCTCGTGGTCTTCGGCGTGGGGGTGGGCCTGATCGGCGACGGGTTGTCCGACGGCGAGCTGCGAGGGGGTGGCGCATGACCGCCGTGGCGCAGGACCTCCCGGGCGTCGCGGACGCGACCACCGACGCGCTGCTCTCCGTCGACGGCCTGCGGGTCGAGTTCGGCCCGGCCGACGCTCCGCTCGTGGCCGTCAAGGACGTCGGCCTGACCATCGCGCCGGGCGAGATCGTCGGTCTGATCGGCGAGTCGGGCTCGGGCAAGAGCCTCACCTGCCGGTCGATCATGCGCCTGATCGGCGCACCCGGGCGGGTCACGGCGGGCACGGTCGACTTCGAGGGGCGCGACGTGCTCGCCATGTCGTCGAAGGAGCTGCGCGACTTCCGCGCCCACGACGTCGGGATGATCTACCAGGACCCGTTCAGCTCGCTGAACCCCGTCATGCGGATCGGCGACCACCTGCGCGAGACGCTGCGGGCCAATCGCGGGATGTCGAAGGCCGAGGCCCGGGCCGAGGGGATCGCGCTCCTGGAACGCGTCGGCATCCCCGACCCGGAGCGCCGCTACCTCTCCTACCCGCACGAGCTCTCCGGCGGCATGCGCCAGCGGGTGATGATCGCCCTGGCCACGGCCTCGCGGCCGCGGCTGCTGCTGGCGGACGAGCCGACGACCGCGCTCGACGTCACGACCCAGGCGCAGATCCTCGACCTGCTCACCGACATGCGGCGCGAGCTCGGCATGGCCGTCCTCGTCGTCTCGCACGACTTCGGCGTGATCGCCCAGGTCTGCGACCGCGTCTGCGTGATGTACGGCGGGCACGTCGTCGAGACCGGCCCGGTCGAGCGGATCTACGCCGACCCGCAGCACCCCTACACGAAGGCGCTGCTCGATTCCGTGCCCGACATGGAGTCGGCGGGCAACCCCGTCCGCCGCGAGGGCATCCCGGGCTACCCGCCGGAGCTGACGGACGTGCTGCCGGGCTGCGTGTTCGCGCCGCGCTGCGCCCACGCGCGCCCCGGGTGCACATCGGTGCCGATGGTGCTGCAGCCCGTCGACGCCGCGGCGCCGGACGCCGGGAGCACCGCGTGCCCCGTGCGGCCGTTCTCCGTGGGGGGACCCTTCGACCCGGTCGCGGGATCGCCGCCCGACCCGGTCGCCGTCCCGGTGTCGCCGCAGCCCGCCGCCGCGACCGCGGCCATGACCGCCGCGGAGACCGCGGCCCGGGCCCAAACCGGGGACCCCGGGGACCTCCCGGCGCCGGGCGAGGCGCGGATCACCCAGCCGACGGACCAGGAGTCGACACGATGACCGGCGAGCCGATCCTGCACGTGGAGGGCGTCACGAAGACGTTCGGGATGCGCCGCACGCTGCGCGAGCGCGTGGGCCGCGCGGAGGCCGCCGAGCACCGCGCGGTCGACGACGTCTCGTTCACCGTCGGTCGCGGCGAGATCCTCGGCCTGGCCGGCGGGTCCGGCAGCGGCAAGACGACCCTCGCGCGCTGCCTGATCCGGCTCGTCGAGCCGGACTCCGGGGCGGTGCGGCTGGGCGACGACGACGTCCTCGCCGCGAAGGGCGCCGACCTGCGCGAGCTGCGCCGGCGGATGCAGATGGTGTTCCAGGACCCCTACGCGTCGCTGAACCCGCGGATGACCGTCGGCACGGCGCTGCACGAGGCGGGCCGCGTGCACCGCCGCCCGGGCAGCGAGGACGCCGACCGCTTCGTGACGGAGCTGCTGGCGCGCGTGCACCTGAGCCCGACGATCGCCGCCCGCCGGCCGCGCGAGCTCTCGGGCGGCCAGCGCCAGCGCGTCGCCGTGGCCCGCGCGCTCGCCGTCGGGCCCGAGGTCCTGATCGCGGACGAGGCGGTCAGCGCGCTCGACGTCTCCGTCCAGGCGCAGCTGCTGAACCTCTTCCTCGACCTGCGCGACGAGCTCGGCGTGGCGATCGTCTTCGTCGCCCACCAGCTCGCGGTCATCGCCGAGGTCGCCGACCGGGTGGCGATCATGCACCAGGGCCGGATGGTCGAGATCGGCGACGCGGGCGTCGTGCTGCGCGACCCGCAGCACGAGTACACCCGGGCGCTGCTCGCCGCCCACCCGCACCCCGACCCGCGGGGTCGGGCGGGCGTGGCGTGAGCACGCCGGCGGCCGGCGCCCGGACGTCGGCCGCACAGGGGGTCTGACGCTCCGCCCGAAGGTGTCGGCCGCGTGTCACGAACGGATCCGTTTCGTGGCGCAAACCCAGTGGGGAACAGCGTTTCCGGTATCAGCCCGGGAACAGTTCGGTGAACTTCGCCCCAGACGTCCAAAACCGCTGGCGCTCGGCCCGATCGGTCTGCATGGTGGTCTCATCAGCGCCGCAGAGACGCCCCGTCTCCGGCCCGGCGCACCCCCTCTCCTCTTCCCCTGGACCCCGTCATGAGCCCCGCCGCCACCCGCACCCGCACCTCCCGCCGCCTCACCTCCGAGCAGCTGCTCGCCATGTGGGAGCGCTACCAGGCCTCGGGTGACCGGTCGGTCCGCGACGAGCTCGTGTTCCTCCTCACCCCGCTGGTCCGCCACATCGTCGGGCGCAAGGTCCGCCAGCTCCCCGCGTACTGCGAGATGGACGACCTCGCCTCCGCCGGCTTCGAGGCCCTCGTGCTCTGCATCGAGCGCTTCGACGCCTCGAAGGGCGCCACGCTCGAGCAGTACGCGTGGACCCGCATCAACGGCGCCATCATCGACGAGCTGCGCCGCCGCGACTGGGCGCCCCGCTCGCTGCGCCGCTGGGAGCGCGAGGCCGAGGGCGCCCGCCGCGAGCTGCGCACCCGCCTGGACCGTGAGCCCACCGACGCCGAGCTCGCCGCCCGCCTGGGCTGCTCGACCGACGAGGTCCGCGGCCGCCGCGACCAGCTCGCCACCTGCGAGGTCGAGTCGCTGGCCACCACGGTGTCCGGCTCCGACGGCCTGACCGTCGACCGTGCCGAGACGATCGCCAGCACCGATCGCTTCTCCGACCCCGCCGCCGCGTGCGAGGCCAACGAGGTCAAGGCCCGCGTCGCCGCCGCCGTCGCCCAGCTCCCCGAGCGCGAGCGCCAGGTCGCCCTCATGCTCTACGTCGAGGGACGCCGCCTCCGCGACATCGGCGAGGCACTCGGCGTGTCCGAGTCCCGCGTCTGCCAGATCGCCGGCACGCTGCGCCGCCGCCTCCGCACCGCGCTGGGCGCGCACGCCGAGCTTCTGACGGGCGCCATCGCCTGAGCGGCACGGGGCCAGGGGCTGCAGACCTGAGACGTCGCGCCTCGGCTCGGCGGCATCGGAAACGCCGAGCGGCACTTAGGGGAACCTACAACCAAGGTCGTACACAGAACGGCAACATCGTCGGGTGTCACCGCTCGTACGGTCCCTCGGGACGCGTCGCCGGACCCCGGCGCGCGCCACGACGCACCACCGGTCCGGCCACGGACCGCCCGCGTCGACTCCTTCCCGAGCCGCTGACCCTCCGACAGCGTGCACCTGTCAATCCCGGTCGCGTCGCGGCCCGGACTGCGGTGACACGTCTCGGGCGTCGGCTCGGCGTGCCCCCACACCGCCGGATCCCATGACCTCCACCTCACGTCGCACGTTCGTGTCCTCCAGCCTCGCCGCGGCGGGGCTCCTGACCTTCGGCCCCGCCTTCTGGCGCGGCGCCATGGCCGCCCCCGCCAAGCTCGGCGCCGGCCCCTACGGCGAGCTGCTGCCCGCGAACGAGCACGGCCTGATGCTGCCCCCCGGCTTCGCGTCCCGCGAGATCGCCCGCGGCGGCCAGCCCGTGCAGAACACCGCCTACGCCTGGCACCGCGCCACGGACGGCATGGCCACCTACGCCACGCAGGACGGCGGTTGGATCGTCGTCTCGAACTCCGAGACCAACCCCGGCGGCGTGTCCAGCATCCGCTTCACGAAGGACGGGGAGATCGCCGACGCCTACCGCATCCTCGGCGCGCCCTCCCGCTCGAACTGCGGCGGCGGCCCGACCCCGTGGGGCACGTGGCTGACGGGCGAGGAGTACGACGGCGGCCTCATCTGGGAGTGCGACCCGACCGGGCGCCAGCCCGCCGTCGCGCGTCCCGCCCTCGGCGTCTTCTCCCACGAGGCCGCGGCCGTCGACCTCGAGCGTCGTCACGTGTACCTCACGGAGGACAAGCGGGACGGCTGCTTCTACCGCTTCACCGCGGCGAAGACCCTCGGCGACGGCGGCCTCGACCTGACCTCCGGCGTGCTCGAGGTCGCCACCGGCGTCGGCCAGGAGGGCGTCGTCGTCTGGAAGCCGGTCCCGGACCCGAGCGCCGCGTCGGGTCTCCTGCGCTCCCAGGTCGCCGACGCCCGGCGCTACAACGGCTCCGAGGGCGTCTGGTTCGACGACGGCGCGGTCATCTGGACCTCCAAGGGCGACAACAGCCTGTGGAGCTACGACGTCGAGACCGCCGTCGTGGAGCGCCTCTACGACCCTGCCACGTCGGGCAACGGCACGTTCCTCAAGGGCCCGGACAACATCTGCGTCTCGCGCTCCGGCGATCTCTTCGTGTGCGAGGACAACAGCGACCTGGACTTCGACGTCGTGCTCCTGAGCTACGGCGAGCGCACCGTCTCGCCGTTCCTTCGCGCCGTCGGCGACGCCGCCAACGGCTCGACGATCCACAACGGCTCCGAGCTGGCCGGCGTCTGCTTCTCCCCCGACGGCGAGCGCATGTTCGTCGGCTCCCAGCGGGCCCACGGCGGCGCCGGTGCGGTGTACGAGATCACGGGGCCGTTCCGTCACGCACCGGTCCCGGCCGACGGCTCGGGCGAGACCCCGGCCCCCGTGCCACCGCGTCAGCCCGTCGCCGTGCTGCCGGTCGTGCCGTCCGCCCCGCGCCCGCCGGCCGCGGTCGAGGACACGGACGCGCCGGGCCTGAAGATCAAGGTGGCGCGCGACGTCGACGTCCGCACGTTCCTGGAGGAGGGCATCCTCGTCTCCGTGACGACGGACGAGCCGACCTCGCTGACGGTCACGGTGACGACGGGTGAGCTCGGCTACGCCCGCGAGCGCGAGCGTCCGACCCGCGTGCGCCCGCGCGCCGACACGCTCGGCACGCGTCGGCTCGCGCCGCGTCGCTCCGGCGTCCGCAACGTGCACCCGAAGCTGCGTTCCACCCAGGCCGAGCGCCTGCAGCGGGCCTTGCGTGCCGCGGCCCGCGGCAAGGGCAAGACCCGGGTGCGCGCCCGCGTCACGGTCACGGCGCGGGACCGCTCGAGCAACGTCACCGTCGCGACGCGGACGCTCTGGATCACCCCGGCGAAGCGCTCGGCCTCCCGCGCGTCGTAGCCGCCACGGGTGGGCCGGCCGACGCCGGCCCTCACCCGTACGCGGCAGGTCCTCCGCCCTCCGCGTGACGACCAGCGAGGAACGGTCGGACGGGCCGGGGGCCCCGGGCCCGTCCGTTCGGCCGATCGCGCTCGCACACGGCCGGTCACATCCGGTCACAGCTCGATCACGGGGCTGCAACATGTTGGCGTCGCGCCGCTCGTAGGTTCCCGGGGCGCCCTCTCCCCCGGGGCGCGCGCCGGACGTCCACCACCGCCCCCTCGGCCCGTGCCGCGGAGCGACCCGGGACGCCCCGCGCCCATTCGGCTCCCGAAGGACCTCGTGCCCCGAGCATCAGCACCCCGTGCGCGCACCCTGCTGCGCGCCGCCGCACTGGCGGCCACCGTCGCCCTGCCCTCCGCAGCCCTCGCGCTGCCCGGCACGGCCACCGCGGCCGACCCCGGGCTCTCCCGGTTCGTCAACCCGCTCATCGGCACCGCGAACGCCGGCAACATCCCGCCGGGTGCCGCCACGCCGTTCGGCATGGTGCAGTTCGGGCCCGACAACTCCAGCGGCAACCAGGCGCTCCCCGCCAACCCCAACGGCTACGAGTACGGGCGCGACCGCATCCGCGGGTTCTCGATGACCCACATCTCGGGCTCGGGCTGCCAGGGCGCCTCGGGCGACCTCCCGTGGCAGCCCTACGCCGGGGCCGTCGACACGTCGCCGACCGCCGACGTGAAGGACGAGAAGTACGCCACCGGCTTCTCCCACGCCGACGAGCAGGCCTCCGCCGGCCGCTACCGCGTGCGCACGAAGGACGGCATCACGACCGAGCTGTCCGCCACGACCCGCACGGGCGCGATGCGTGTCGCCTACCCCGAGGGCAAGCCGGCGAGCCTGCTCCTGCGCACGTCGAACTCCATCGCCGGCAGCGAGAACGCGGTCACGAACATCGACCCGGAGAAGCGCACGATCAGCGGCTGGGTCCGCTCGGGCAACTTCTGCGGCGACAAGACGGTCGCCGGCACCCCGGGGCGCCGCAGCTACTACACGCTCTACTTCACGGCGAAGTTCGACCGCGACTTTCAGGCGCACGGCACCTGGAAGGACGGCACGCTGAACGCGGGCGCCGACACGGCCGAGGGCGGCACGTCCTACGCCGGCGGCTCCTCCGGCGGCGTCTTGGCCGGCGGCGGCCGCGCCACCCCGGGCAAGGGCTCCGGGGGCTACGTCACGTTCGACACCGCGCAGGATCGCGACGTCGAGGCCCGCATCGGGCTCTCCTACGTCGACGCGGACGGCGCCGAGCGGAACCTCGCCGCGGAGAACCCCGACGGCGACGCCGCCGCGGTCGCCGCGCGCGCCGCCGAGGCGTGGGACGACCGCCTCGCGCAGATCGACGTGACGGGGGGCTCCACGGACCGCCGCACGGTCTTCTACACCGCGCTCTACCACTCCATGCAGCACATGAACGTCTTCTCGGACGTCGACGGGCGCTACCGCAGCATGGACCCGCAGGAGACGATCGCCACGAAGGCGCCGTCGCAGGACGCGCAGTACGCGACGTTCTCCGGCTGGGACGTCTACCGCACCCAGATCCAGCTCGTCTCGCTGCTGGACCCGAAGGTCGCCTCCGACATGGCGCAGTCGCTGCTCAACAACGCGCGCCAGGACGTCAACGGCCGCTGGTCGCGCTGGTCGCACGCCGGCGGCGCCGTCGGCACGATGACGGGCGACCCGGCCCCGCCGTTCGTCGCCAGCGCCCTCGCGTTCGGCGCGAAGGACTGGGACGTGCAGGGCGGCCTGGAGTCGCTCGTCCGGGCCGCCGACGTGCCGACGCCGGAGGACACGGCCGCCGGCCGCATCGGCTGGCCGAACATGTCGCCGGGCCAGCGCCCGTCGCTGGACAAGTACCTGGCGCTGCACTTCATGCCCGACCCGTCCAACGCCTGGGGCGGCGCGGGCGAGACGCTCGAGAACACCGTCTCGGACTTCTCCCTCGCGCAGATGGCCCGGCGCTCCGGCGACGGCACGCTCGCCGACCGCTTCACCCAGCGCTCGCAGTGGTGGCAGAACCAGTTCAACCTCGTCGCCGACCCGCTCGCCGGTGAGGACGGCGGCTACGTCCAGAACCGCAACGAGGACCGCACCTGGCACGGGTTCGACCCGGCCTCCGAGGCGGGCTTCTCGCAGGGCAGCGCCGCGCGGTACGTGTGGAACCTGCCGCACAACGTGAGCGGCCTGTTCGCCGCGATGGGCGGCCGCGACCGCGCCGCCGGGCGCCTCGAGCGCTACTTCCGCGGCGACGACGGCGACTACCTCGTCGGCGGGGGCGGCAACCTGCGCCCCGACGTCGGCAACCAGCCGTCGATCCTCTCCCCGTGGCTCTTCACCTGGGCCGGGCAGCCCTACAAGACGCAGGCGATCACCCGCCAGGCCGTCACCGAGACGTGGACGAACACGCCCGGCGGCATCCCCGGCAACGACGACCTCGGCGCGATGTCGGCGTGGCACGTGTGGGCGGCGCTCGGCGTCTACCCCGCGATCCCCGGGCGCGCCGAGCTCGTGATCGGTTCGCCGATCTTCACCAAGGCCGTCATCAAGCGCCAGAACGGCCGCACGATCACGATCGAGGCGCCCGAGACGACCAACGCCGCCGTCTACGTGCAGAACGCGCAGCTCGACGGCGCGCCGCTGGGCCGCGCCTGGCTGACCGAGGCGTTCGCCGCCGGCGATGCCGACCACACGCTGCGCCTGACGATGGGCGAGGAGCCCAACAAGGCGTGGGGCGCCGACGAGGCCGACGCGCCGCCGTCCTTCGGCGAGGGCATGCAGCCCGTCATCGCCGCCACGAAGGACTCCTCCCTGATCGCCAGCGACGGCGGCACGGACGTCACGACGCTGGTCCTCCAGAGCACGTCGAAGCGCGACGTGCGGATCGCGGTCGCGCCGAAGGGTCTGCCCACCGGCGCCACGCTCGGCGTCGCGGGCGGCGAGGTCGCCGTCCCGGCGGGCCAGCGCGTCGAGGTGCCGCTGCGTCTGAGCGCCGCGGCCGACGCACCGGTCGGGCAGGCCCTCGTCGACCTCGGCCTGCGGGTCGTCGGCGGCGAGACGCTCGAGCCGACCGTCGCCCGGGTGGTGCTCGACGACGTCAAGCCGCTCGCGGAGCTGCGCGACAACGTCGGCATCAGCCGCGACTCGAACCGGACGGAGGGCGCCATCGACGACTGCTGCACCATGTCCGCCGACGCGCTCGCGGTCGAGGGCGTCACCCGGGGCGCGAAGGTCGCGATCGACGGCTTCGAGTACACGTGGCCGGACGTCGAGCCCGGCCGCCCGGACAACATGCTCGCCGCCGGCCAGCAGATCGCCGTGACCCCCGTTCCCGGCGCCACCCGCGTCGGCGTGCTCGGCAACGCGACGCTCGGCAACGCGACGACGGAGATCACCGTCCGCTACACCGACGGCACCCGCTCCACCGAGCGGGTGACCTTCGGCGACTGGGTGCGCGGCGGGGGCGGCAACGCCCGCGAGGCGCGCAACCTGATCGCGGTGAAGAGCGCGTACCGCAACCACCGCACGAGCGGCGCGCAGCGCATGCCGACCCTCGCCTTCTCGGTCTCCGTGCCGGTCGACGGGACGAAGACGGTCGCCTCCGTCGCGGTCGGCAAGCCGTCGGCCAACGTGCTGCACGTCTTCGACGTGGACCTGGCGGCCGGGACCGCGAAGCCGATCGCCGAGCTCTTCAACACCCCGGGAGCGGCGATCGAGGGCCAGCGTGGTTGGGCCGAGCTGGACTACACGCGCCACGCGCTCTCCATCGGATCGCTGCGCGAGGCCGGCCTCGCGTCGGGTGAGCCCGTCGCCACGAAGGACGGCTTCGCGTACCGCTGGCCGGTCATGGACGGCAAGCGCTTCGACAACGTCGACGCGTGGGGCCAGCGGATCGCCCTGCAGCCGGTCGCGAACGCCACCCGCATCGGGGTGCTCGCGACGGCGACGAAGGGCCCGTCGACCTCGAAGGTCACCGTGGGCTACGCCGACGGCGGCACGACCGAGAGCACCGTGACGCTCGCCGACTGGACGCCGAACGGCTCCTCGCTGGCCGACGGGGTCGTCGAGGTCGCACGCACCGCCCGCCGCGTCGGGCCCGACAACGGCGAGGCGACGGGCGCGCAGATCCTCTCCGCGTCCGTGCCCGTCGCCGCCGGCCGGGTGCCGGCGTGGGTGCAGGTGGATCGCCCGAACCAGGGTGCCGTGCACCTGTTCGACGTCGCCACGGTCGCGGACCCGGCGACGCCGCAGCCCGAGCCCGATCCGGGTGACGGCGACGGTTCCGGCGACGGCAACGGCTCCGGCGACGGGAACGGTTCCGGCGACGGCAACGGTTCCGGCGACGGGAACGGCGCCGGCAACGGCAACGGCCCCGCCACGCCGGCTCCGGTCCCCGCGCCCGCTCCGGCCCCCAGCCCGGTCGCTCCCGCCCCGGCCGCTCCCGCCCCGGCGGCCGGCCCCCGCGCCACCGGCGCGGCGGTCGTCGCGCCCGATCGGGTCCGCCTGGACCGCCGCGGCCGCATGGCCGTCCGCGTGCGCTGCACGTCCGACGCGGGCTGCCGGGTCCGCGTGCTCGTGCGGACGGGCTCGGGCCGCAACGCCCGCACCGTCGGTCGCTCCCGCCCGATCACGGTCGGCAAGGGCCGCGTCGTCCTGGTGCGCGTGACGCTCTCGGCGTCCGCCCGCCGGACCGTGGTCCGCCGTCGCGGCATGACGGTGAGCGTCACGGCCGGCGCGACCGGCGACCGCACGCGCGTGCTGCCGGCCCCGGGCGCCAGCCGCCGCTGAGCACCCCCCGCCGCCCGGGCTTCGGCCCGGGCCGCGGGACCCCGCGCTCCCGGGCTCGCGCCCGGCCGCGGGCCCCCGACCCCGCGGTCCCCGGCTCCGGTCCGGGCTGCGGCCCCCCGTTACCACCCCGCACCACCGAGATCCGCCCCATGACCTCCACCTCCCGCCGCGCGTTCGTGTCCTCCTCGGCCGCCGTCGCCGGCCTGCTGACCTTCGGCCCCGCCTTCTGGCGCGGCGCCCTGGCCGCCCCCGCCAAGCTCGGCGAGGGCCCCTACGGCCCGCTCATGCCGGCCAACGACCACGGCCTGCGGCTGCCCCGGGGCTTCGCGTCGCGCGAGGTCGCCCGCGGCGGCCGGCCCGTCGGCCCCACGCAGTACGCCTGGCACAGCAACACGGACGGCATGGCGACGTACGCCACGGAGGACGGCGGCTGGATCGTCGTCTCGAACTCCGAGTCCGTTCCCGGCGGCGTCTCCGGCATCCGCTTCACGAAGACCGGCGAGATCGCCGACGCCTACCGGATCCTCGGCGACCCGTCCCGCTCGAACTGCGGCGGCGGCCCCACGCCGTGGGGCACCTGGCTGACCGGCGAGGAGTTCGACGGCGGCCGGATCTGGGAGTGCGACCCCACCGGCGCCACCCCCGCCGTCGCCCGGCCCGCCCTCGGCGTGTTCTCCCACGAGGCGGCCGCGGTCGACCTCGAGCGCCGGCAGGTCTACCTCACGGAGGACAAGACGGACGGCTGCCTCTACCGCTTCACGAGCGCCGGCCTGCTCGACGGGGGGCGCCTCGACCTGACGGCCGGCGTCCTCGAGGTCGCGTGCGGTGCCGGCCAGGAGGGCCCCGTCACGTGGGCGCCCGTGCCCGACCCCAGCGCGGTCACGAAGACGCTGCGCACCCAGGTGCCCGGCGTGCGCCGCTACAACGGCTCCGAGGGCATCTGGTACGACCAGGGCGTCGTCACCTGGACGTCGAAGGGCGACAACAGCCTGTGGCTCTACGACGTCGCGGCCGCCACGGTCGAGCGCCTCTACGACCCGGCGACGTCGGGCAACGGGGCGTTCCTCCGCGGGCCCGACAACATCTGCGTCTCCCGCTCGGGCGACCTGTTCGTGTGCGAGGACAACAGCGACGCCTCCTTCGACGTCGTGATCCTGAGCTACGGCGACCGCATCGTCGCTCCGTTCCTGCGGGCGGCCGGCGCGGTGCACCGCGGCTCCGAGCTCGTCGGCGTCACGTTCTCCCCGGACGGCGAGCGGATGTACGTCGGCTCGCAGCGGGCGAACGAGAACCAAGGCTCCGTCTACGAGATCACCGGCCCGTTCCGCCACGCGCCCGTCCCCCCGCAGCCCGAGACGCCCGGCGCCGGGAGCCCGGTCCCGGATCCCGCTCCGACCCCGGTGCCGGTGCCCGTGCCGACCGCGCCCGTCACCGTCCTCCCCGTCGTGCCGTCGCCGCCCGCCGCCCCGCCGGCGCAGGAGGACGTCGACGCGCCGGGCCTGAAGGTCAGCGCGCCGCGGACGGTCGAGCTCGGCCGCTTCCTCGCCGAGGGCGTGCGCGTCACGGTCCGCACGGACGAGCCGGCGAGCGTTGTCGTCTCCGTCACGACGAGCGCGTTGGGCTCCGCGCGTGAGAAGGAGCGCCGGGAGCGGGTCCGCCCGCGCACCGACACGCTCGGCGCGCGGCGCCTGAAGGCCCTGCGCCGGGACACGCGCCGCCTGCACCCGCGGCTGCGGGCGTCCCAGCTCGACCGCCTGCGCCGCGGGCTCGAGAAGGCCGCCCGCGGGAGGGGCGAGGCGCGCGTCCGCGCCCGCATCACCGTGCAGGCGACGGACGAGGCCGGCAACGTGCGCGTCGCGAACCGCACGCTCTGGATCGTCCCGACGAAGCGCGGCTGAGCCGGCCGGGCTGCGGTTCCCGGCGGGCCCGGGAGCCGCACCGGGGCGGGTCGCTGACGGCGGCCCCGTAGGCTCCCCCCATGGGGCGACTCGACGATCTGGACCTCACGCTGCGGCTCTCCCGCAAGGAGCAGGACGCGCGGATCGAGGCCGCGAGCGTGCGGCTCTCGCAGCTGCGCCTGACGCTCGGCGGTCAGACGGGCGCGGGCAGCATGCGCAGCCTGGAGGACCCCAAGCGCGGTGACCACCCCATCGGCCCGCCGCTCCTGATCGTCTTCGAGGGCTGGGACGCGGCCGGCAAGGGCGGGGCGATCAAGCGCCTCACCGGCGGCCTGGATCCGCGCCACTACCGCGTGGTGCAGTACGCGGCTCCGACCCCCGACGAGCTGCGCCACCACTGGCTGCACCGCTTCTGGCTGCCGCTGCCGGGCCGCGGAGGCATGGCCGTCTACGACCGCACCTGGTACGGCCGCGTGCTCGTCGAGCGCGTCGAGGGGATCACGCCCGAGGTCGACTGGCGCCGCGGCTACGGGGAGATCCGCGAGTTCGAGCGCCAGCTCACGGACGACGGCACGATCCTCATCAAGTTCTGGCTCCACATCAGCGACGAGGAGCAGCTCTCGCGCTTCGAGCGCCGCCGCGACGACCCGCTGAAGGCGTGGAAGCTGACGGAGGAGGACTGGCGCAACCGCGACAAGCGCGCCGCCTACGAAGCCGCGATCGAGGAGATGGTGGCGGAGACGGACTCGGGCCACGCGCCGTGGGACCTGATCCCCGCCGACTCGAAGCGGTGGGCCCGCGTGGCCGTCATGGAGACGGTCATCAAGCGGATCGAGGAGCGCTGCGAGCAGCTCGGCTTCGCCCTGCCGGAGCCGCTGGAGGCGAAGGACGAAGAGGCCGGCGAGAGCTGAGGGGCGCCCGCAGGCGCCCCTCGAGTCCTCAGGCGGACTGGACCTGCGGCTCGGTGACGCCGAGGATGCCCTTGCGGCCCCGGTTCGCGCGCTCGTAGGCGTCGACCTGGGCCGTCGTCTCGGCGTCGGCGGTCAGCAGCACCGCGCGGACCTCCTCCACGGAGAGCTCGTCGTAGCCGGCCCACGGCTTCTCGGCGTCGGGGTCGACCGGCGGCGTGGCGGCGGCCTCCTGCGCGTCGTCCGCGGCGTCCTTCGCGGTGGTCCGGGCACCGTCGGCGGCGTCGCTCACGGCGGCCTTGGCGCTCCCGGCCGCGTCCTTCGCGTCGTCGGCGACCTTGCCGGCGGTGCGCCCGGCGTCGTCGGCGGCGGTCGACGCGGCGGCCTGCGCGCCCGCGGCGGTGCGGCGGGCGGTGTCCTTCGCCTCGCCCGCGGCGGCCTTGGCGGAGCTCTTCGCGCTGGCGGCGGCGCCCTTGGCGGAGCTCTTCGCGTCGGCGGCGGCGCCCTTGGCGGCGTCGGCGGCCGAGTCGGCCGTGTCGCCGGCGGCCTCGGCGGCGCCGCGCACGGCGTCGGCCGCGCCCGTCTTCGCCGGGTCGAAGGACGGGTCGCCCTCGACGTCGGCGCCGAAGACGGCCTCGGTCAGCGTCGGGATCTCCTCGAGGAGGAAGCCGAGCATCTGCTCCTCGTCCTCCCGGATGCTCGCGGCGAGCTCGGCCGTCTTCGTGTCGCCGGCCAGCTCGGCCATGCGCTCCAGCGCCGTGTAGGTCGCGATCTCGAGCGCCTCGGTGGCGGAGGAGTCCTTCGCGTTCTTCAGGACCTTCTCCTCGCCGCCCGTGCCGCGGACGAGGTCGAGCGGCGTCTTCGCCAGCGCCAGCGCCTGGCCCGTGACGGCCTCGGCGACCCCGACGGCGAGGGCGATGGGGTTGAACCCGTGCTCGAGCTCGCCGGCGCGCACGCGCAGGCGCTCCGCGTGGTCGCGCGTCTCCTGCAGGTGCTTCTCCAGGCCGGACCGCAGGCTGCCGCGGGGCGTCATGGCGATCTGCGACTGGAGCACACGCACGAGGGCGAGCTCGCTGGCGCGCGCCTCCTTCACGTACTGCAGGACCTTCGTCTGGGCTCGGCTCATGGGGGCGTCCTTCGGTTGCGGAATTCGACCGGCGGACGGCGCGCGGATGCACCGTTCTTCGCCTCTCCTACCGCCGGTACCCAATCGCGCGCATGCGACGTACGCCGTGACCCATGACACAGAGCGGGGGGGCGGGCGCGAACCGTCGCGCCCGACCCCGGGGGCCTCAGCGGCGCGCGGTCACCGCGGCGGTGGCCGTGCGGGTCTGGCCGCCGGCCGTCACCGTCACGCGCACGCGCAGGGCCGTGCCACGGGCGGCCGGCTTCAGGCGGGCCTTCACCCGGACCGCCTTCGCGCCCTTGGTGCCGACCGTGGTACGGCCGGAGGCGATCGTGCGGCCATGCTGCTGGACCTGCACCGTGGCGCGGCCGCCGCGGGTGGCGACGATCGAGACCGGGAGGCCCGCACGCAGGTCCGCCGCACGGATCGTGCGGGGCGCGGCGACGCCGACCTGCAGGGCCGGGGCGCCGGGGACCTCACGGGTGGGACCGGGGACGGGCGCGCCGGGGGTCGTGACCGCCGGGCCGGGCGTCGTCACCGTCGTGGCGGGACCGGACACCGTCACCGTCTTCGTGGTGTCGGGGAGCTCCGACGGCTGCTTCGCGAACGTCAGCAGCGGATACAGGTCCGTGTTGTCGATCGTGCCCATGATGTTGGCGGCCTGCGGGCCGACGGCCATGATCGGCACCTGCACGCCGACGTGGCGCTCGCGCTTGGAGCCCGTGGCCGAGCGGTTGCTCGTCGCGTAGCCCAGGCGCAGTCGCGAGCCGTCCTTCGTGCGCAGCGTGCGCGTGCGGCCGGCGGGCTTGTCGTCCTCGGACAGCGAGGCGGGGTCCCCCGCCACGGGCGGCGTCGGCATCTGCGGCGCCTCGGCCGACAGGATCTGGCCGGCCTGGCCGTGGTCGGCCGTGACGATCACGAGCGTGTCGGGGTGCTTGGCCTGGTAGTCCAGCGCCTTGCCGACGGCGCGGTCGAACGCGAGCGTCTCGCCGATCTGCAGGCAGGCGTGGGCGGCGTGGGCCTCGTCGTCGATGGCGCCGCCCTCGATCTGGAGGAAGAAGCCCTTGTCGTTGTCCTCCGAGAGCAGCTGCAGCGCCTTCTCGGTCGACGCGTCGATCCGCGGGACCTCCTGCTCGGGGTAGGTCTCGTTGACCTTGCAGGTGTCGTCGTCGCGCAGGCCCTCGTCGGCCTTCGTGCCCGGGGAGCCCTGGAACTCGCGCGGGTGGGAGGACTTGTCCGTGTTCCACAGCCCGAACTGGGCGAAGACCGGACCGTCCTTCAGCGACTTCACGCCGAGGAACTGGTCCTTCGTCGTCAGGTAGCGGTAGCCCGAGGCGTCCTTCGCGTACTGCTCGAGCGACTTGCCGTCGTGCTCCGTGCCGGGCAGGTCGATCGTGCCGCGGTTGAGGATGTCGCGGCCGCTGCCGACCATGAGGTCGGTCTTCGAGTCGATGATCTGCTCGTAGATCGAGCCGGGCCCGCCGGCCTTCTTCGTCTCCTTCGCGCAGTCCTTCGCGGCGTCCTGCGGCGTGAAGCACTCGCGGTAGCTCATGTGGGCGAGCTGGCCGGCGGGCGTCGCGTCGTTGAAGTCGACGGTGGTGACGTTGCCCGTGCGCTTGCCGAGCTGCTTCGCGCGCTCCATCGCGGTGACGTAGCCCGCGTTGTCGCCCACGGCCTTCGGGTCGTCGGCGGGGCCCTGCGAGAGCCGGTTGAGCTGCGTCTTGCGGCCCGTGGCCATCGCCGTGATGGCGGAGGCGGAGTCCGGGACCGGGTCGTACGTCGTGCCGGAGCCCGTGCGGCCGAGCGAGTGGACGGTCATCGCGCCGCGGAACGGCAGCCCGTCCATGCGCAGCGGCTTGTCGAGGCCCTGGTAGGCGCGGGCGGCGGTGATCTCGCTGTCGCCCATGCCGTCGCCGATCATGAGGATCACGTTCTTGGGGACGGACGGGTCGACGGCGCCGGCGATCGCGGCGGAGCGCTCGCCGCCCGTGCCGACGGCGACGGCGGTTCCGGCGCCGGCCACCGCGACGGCGGTGACGGCGAGGCCGGTGAGAAGGGTCCTGCGGGGCATGGTGCTCCGTGTTCGTTCGTGGTCGTTCGCCCACGCTACGAACCGCCGTCACCCCGCTTGTTGCCCGGCGGTTGTCGCCGTGTCGCGATCGCGTGAACGTTCGACCGGCGCCTGAGCGTGTACGTGCCACGCCCTCGCGGGCCGCGTCCGGCGTCGCTCGATGGCGTGCCCGCGGCGGATGCCGAGCGCGGATCGTCCGCGATTCCCTCGCCGCGGCGCCCGCTACCCCCGCCAGGCCCCCGGCTGCGCCCACCGCCGCCCGTGGAACCGCCACCACGTGCCGACCAGCCGCGCCGTCATCGTCACCACGATCCCGCCCCACACGCCGGCGACGCCCCAGCCGGCCTCGCGGAAGACCACCATCGCCGGGATCCCGACGAGCGCAGCCGCGGTCATCGCGAGGGCGAGGAAGCGGGCGTCGCCGGCGCCGATGAGGATGCCGTCGAAGGCGAAGACCGCGGCGGCGAAGGGGAGCATCAGGCAGAGCAGCGGCCAGAGCTCACGGGCGCGCTCGCGCACGTCTGCGGCGTCGGTGAACGCGCCGATGATGAGGTCGCGGCCCAGCAGCAGGGCGACGGCGGCGACGACGCCCACCGCGACGGTCCAGAAGATCATCCGGTGCGCGGCCTCGACGGCCTCGTCCGTGCGCCCGCCGCCCAGCGCCCGGCCGATGAGCACCTGCCCGGCGATCGCCATCGCGTCGAGCACGAGCGCGAGGAAGATGAACAGCTGCCAGCCGATCTGGTGGGCGGCGAGGGACGGCTCGCCCGCGCGGGCCGCGACGGCCGAGGCCACCGCGAAGGTGGCGAGCAGCGCTCCCGAGCGCACGAGGAGGTAGGCGCCGGTCGCCCCGAGCCGGCGCAGCAGCGCGAGGGACGGGCGCCGCGACACGGCGTCGTCCGACGGCGCCGCGCTCCCACGCCACAGCAGCCGCACGAACAGCGCGCCCATCGTCAGCTGGCCGATCAGCGTCGCGATCGCCGAGCCGTCGAGCCCTAGGCCCGCGCCGTAGATCAGCACCGGGTTCAGCGCCAGGTTGATCAGGTTGCCGAGGACGACGATGAGCAGCGGCGTGCGCAGGTCGCCCGTGCCGCGCAGCCAGCCCTGGGCGGCCATGCTCAGCAGCGCGAGCGCGAAGCCGGGCGCGGCGATGCGCAGGTAGCGCGCCGCGTCGTCGGCGGTCCGCCCCTCGCCGCCCAGGGCCGAGATCCAGACCGGTCCCAGGGCGGCCGCGACCGTCGCGCCGACCGCGCCGACGGCGACCCCGAGCCACAGGCTCTGCGCGGCCAGGCGCCGCAGGTCGGCGTCGTGGCCGGCGCCCGACAGCCGCGCGACGGCGGCCGTCGTCGCGTACGTCGCGACGGTCCCCAGGCCGGCGATCGTGGCCAGCACCGCGGTCGCGAGGGCCAGCGCCGCCAGCGGGCCCGTGCCGAGGTGGCCGACCATGGCGGTGTCGACGAGCAGGTACGTCGGCTCGGCGGCCAGCGTGCCCAACGCGGGCAGCGCCAGGCGGAAGATCTCGCGGTCGTGGGGGGAGCGCAGGGCCGGCACCGGCGGACGAGGCTAGCGGCCGGCGGCGGCCGTACCGCGGCGGCCGTACTGCGGCGGCGCGGCGTCGGCCGCACCGCGCGGCCACGTCGCCGGTCGCCCGCCGCGAGCCGTACCGCCCGCGTAGCGGGCCTCGATACGGTGGGCCGATGTCCGCTCCCGCCCGTGTGAACGTCGGCAAGCAGCACCCGGAGGGCTACGAGGCGCTGGTCGCGCTGTCGTCCGTGGCGGCCGACGCCGCCTCCGAGGCCGGTCTGGAGCCGCTGCTCGTGGAGCTCGTGAAGATCCGCACGTCGCAGCTCAACGGGTGCGCGTTCTGCCTGCGCCTGCACACGCGCGACGCGCTGAAGCACGGGGAGGATCCCGACCGCCTGGCCGTGCTCCCGGCCTGGAGCGACACGGAGTACTTCACGCCGGAGGAGCGGGCGGCGCTGCGCGTCGCCGAGGCGCTCGTGCGGGTCGGCGACGGCGGGCTGTCCGACGAGGAGTACGCCGCGGTGTCGGAGGTCCTGTCCGCGGAGCAGCTCTCCGCCGTCACGTGGGTGGCGACCGTGATGGGGGCCTTCAACCGCGTGGCGGTCGCGAGCCGCTACGCGGTGCGCTGACGCCGGGGCCGGCCGCTGACGCCCGGGGTGTGCCGCGCACGCGGAGATCGGGCGCTGTTCGGGCGCGTCCGCGCTCCGGCCCGCACCGCCGGAGTAGTGTCCGGCGCAGTCGCCCCACGACCCTTAAGAGAGGGACCGAACCATGGCTGAGACCCTGTACGGCAGCGAGACCCAGAAGGCCGTCGAGAACTTCCCGATCTCCGGCGAGCGCGTCCCGATCCAGGTGATCCGGTGGCAGGCGCGCATCAAGGGCGCCGCCGCCCAGGTCAACGCCGACCTCGGCAAGCTCGACCAGGGGATCGCCGACGCGATCAGCGAGGCCGCCGCGGCCATCGTCGCGGGGCAGCACGACGACCAGTTCCCGATCGACGTGTTCCAGACGGGCTCGGGCACGTCGACGAACATGAACGTCAACGAGGTCATCTCGGCGCTCACGGGGGAGAAGGCGCACCGCAACGACCACGTGAACATGGGGCAGTCGTCGAACGACACGTTCCCCTCCGCCGTCCACCTCGCCGCGCTGGACGAGGCGACGAACCGCCTGCTGCCCGCGCTCGCCCAGCTCGAGGCGTCGCTGCAGGCCAAGGCCGACGAGTTCGCCGACGTCGTCAAGGCCGGCCGCACGCACCTCATGGACGCGGTCCCCGTCACGCTCGGCCAGGAGTTCGCCGGCTACGCCGCGCAGCTCCGCCTGGGCCAGAAGCGCGTCGAGAACGCGCTGCCGCAGGTCGGCCAGATCCCGCTCGGCGGCACCGCCACGGGCACGGGCCTGAACACGCCGAAGGAGTTCGCCCCACAGGTCCGCGAGCGCCTGATCGCCGACTCGGGCCTCGACCTCATCTCCGGCCCGGAGGACGCGTTCGAGGCACAGGCCAACCGCGACGCGCTCGTCGAGCTCTCCGGCGCCCTGAAGTCCGTCGCCGTCTCGCTGACGAAGATCGCCCAGGACATCGCGCTCATGGGCTCGGGCCCGCGCGCCGGCATCGGCGAGCTGTTCCTGCCCGAGCTGCAGAAGGGCTCGTCGATCATGCCGGGCAAGGTCAACCCGGTCCTGCCCGAGGTCGTCCTGCAGGTCTCCGCGCAGGTCATCGGCAACGACACGGCGATCACGATCGGCGGCATGCAGGGCCAGTTCGAGCTCAACGTGCGCGTGCCGCTCATCGCCCGCAACCTGCTGCAGTCCATCCACCTGCTCTCCACGGCCAGCAAGGCGTTCGCGGAGAAGGCGATCGACGGCATCCGCGCCAACCAGGCGGGCACCGACGCGTCCGCCGGCGCGACGCTGGCCACGGCCACCGCGCTGAACGAGGCGATCGGCTACGACAAGGCGACGGAGATCGTGAAGAAGGCGACGGAGTCCGGCGAGCCGCTGCGCGACGTGGCGCTCGCGGAGGGCGTCGACGCCGACCTCTACGACCGCACGATCGACCTGCGGAAGATCGCCGCGGGCAACCAGGCGTAGGCCGGAGGGGGCGGGCGCTCGGCGCCCGCCCCCTCACGCCGAGGCGAGGAAGTCGCAGAGGGCCTCGCCGCAGCCCGTCTCCTCGTTCGCGTCCATCGCGAGCAGCAGGTAGGACAGCGCGAGCGCGGCGGGGAGCGGGTGCTCCAGGTCGGGGTCGACGTGGAGGGTGGCCCACGGGTTGCGCTGACCCAGGTCGGCGCGGACGCGCAGGGCCGGACGGCCTCCGTCCCAGGGGACGGCCGTCGCGCTGCGCGGGCCCTCGTCGCGGACCTTCAGCCTGTGGCGCCGACCGCCGACCTCGAGCGTGGGCACGGCCGCGGTGGCGACGACGAGCCCGCCGCTGCGGACCTCGACCCGGTCGCCCTTCGCGTACTGCAGCGTCCACTCGGTGCCGTCGGCCCCGGTGGCCTTCCCGGGCTTGCGGCGCCGGCGCCGCTTGCGGCGCGGCATGGTCAACGTCGCCAGCACGTCGCCGGCGTGGTCGGTCAGAGCGATCCGGCGGCGGTGCCTGCACCCCTTGACCTGGATGTTCCACCGGGCGGTCAGGTTCGCGCGCCGCATGGCGGCAGCGTAGACACCGTCTCGGCCCGGCGCGTGGCCGCTCAACCGCCGCCGCGGGCGCCCGGATCCACCAGCCCGTTGCGGAAGGCGAAGACGACCACCTGCACCCGGTCGCGCAGCCCGAGCTTGCCGAGGATCCGCCCGACGTGGGTCTTGACGGTCGCCTCCGTCAGGACGAGCCGGGAGGCGATCTCCGCGTTCGAGCGGCCCGCGGCGACCTCGAGCAGCACCTGCCGCTCGCGCGGCGTCAGGGCGGCCAGGTCCGGGTGCTCCGCCGGATCGTCCCCGGCCGGCAGCCGGTCGGCGAACGTCTCGAGCAGCCGCCGCGTCACCCGCGGGGCCACGACCGCGTCCCCCGCAGCCACGGAGCGCACCGCCCCGACGAGCTGCTCCGGCGGCACGTCCTTGAGGAGGAACCCGCTCGCTCCCGCGCGCAGGCCGGCGAACGCGTACTCGTCCAGGTCGAACGTGGTGAGGATCAGCACCCGCGAGCGCGGGGCCTCCGCCACGATCCGGCGGGTTGCCTCGATCCCGTCGGTCCGGGGCATCCGCACGTCCATCAGGACGACGTCGGGGTCCAGCCGCACGGCCGCGCGGACGGCCTCGTCGCCGTCGGCGGCCTCGCCCACCACGTCGATGTCGGGCTCGGCGGCCAGGACCATGCGGAACCCGGTGCGCAGCAGGGCCAGGTCGTCGGCCAGGACGACGCGCACGCGCCCCGCGCCGATCGGTCCCTCCACGCTCACCGCCCGGCCCCGTGCTCGTGGAGCGTCGCGTGGACGCGCCAGCCGGATCCCGACGGTCCGGCGGTCACCGTGCCGGCGTGCAGCGCGACCCGCTCGGCCATGCCCCGCAGCCCGAGGCCGTCCGCCGTTCCGCCGGCCGGTCCAGCCGTCGCGGGGACCGGCGTGGCAAGGGCGCCGTCGTCCTGCACCGTCACGTCGACCGCCCCACCCGTGCGCCGGACGCGCACCTCGGCCTGCGTCGCCGCCGGGGCGTGCTTGAGGACGTTCGTGAGCGCCTCCTGCACCACCCGGTGCACGGTGAGGGCCAGGCCGGCCGGGGGCGGCGCGCCGGGTCCCAGGTCCACGTCCAGCGTCACCCCGAGCCCCGCGGAGCGCACCGCCTCGACGAGCTCCGGCAGGTCGTCGAGCCCGGGCTGCGGGCGCAGCGGGCCGGCGGCGTCGTCGTCGGCGTGGAGGATGCCGAGCAGCCGCCGCATCTCGGCCAGCGCCTCGCGGCCCGTGCGCGAGACGTGGGCGATGGCGTCGCTCGCCGCCGCGGGGTCCCGGGCCAGGGTCGCCCGGGCCCCGTCGCTCAGGGCGACCATGACGGACAGGTTGTGCGCCACGACGTCGTGCATCTCGCGGGCGATCCTCGTCCGTTCGGCCCGGGCGGCGTCGGCCCGCGTGGCGGCGAGCATCCTCCGGCGCCCGCGGACGGCCAGGCCGAGCGCGACGGGCAGCGCCAGCAGCGACCCGAGGGCGATCGCCACCGCCGGGCCGGCGTCCGACGGTGTGGCCCACCGCGCCCCGGCGAGGACGAGCCCGAGCACGGAGATCCCGCACGCGAGGGCCACCGCCCCGCGGCGCGGCTCGTGGGCCACGACGGTGTAGAGCGCGACGAGCACGGCGAGGTCGCCGTAGAGCTCGGGACCCGCGAGCCACTGCGCGAACGCGACGGCCGCGATGACCAGGAACGCCGGGGTGGGCGCCGTGCGCCGCCACAGCAGGGGCAGGACGAGGGCGAGCTGCAGCGCCCACGCCCAGCCCGTCGCGCGCCAGGCCCCGCCGAGCTCGAGCACCGGCGGCGCGAGCTCGTCGCCCGGGTCGACGACCGCGGGGGTGGTGCTCACGAGGAGCACGACGAGCAGCAGCACGACGACCGCGGCGTCGCCGACCATCGGCCGGGCCGACCACGCCGCGGCGACGCGGCGGGGCAGGGCCCGCGGGTCTGCGACCGCCTGGTGCAGCGTGGTCGCCGGCATCGCGCGCAGCATAGGCGGCGCCCGCCTACGCATCCCGCCGGCGCAGGACGGCGGCGGCGCCCGCCGCCGTCAGGCCGACGTAGGCGCCGAGGACCGCCAGGGCGACGGGCCAGTCCAGGAGGGGGAACGCGCTGCGGGCGGGATGCACGGTCGCGAGAGCGTCCAGGGCCCTGCTCGGGAGGACCCGGTGCAGGCCATCGGAGAGGCCGGCGACCATCCCGGGGAGGACGAGCAGCACGGTGACCAGCAGGCCGATCGCCCCGGCGGTGCTGCGCAGGAGGAACCCGAGCGCCGTGCCGAGCGCGCAGACGCCGGTCAGCCCGACGCAGGCGCCCACCGCGGCGCGGACGAGCCCGTCGTCGCCCGCCGCGATCCGCAGCTCCGGCGGCAGCAGGGCGTTGCCGACGACCAGGGCCATGAGCGTGGAGGGCAGGAGGACGGCGAGGGTGACGGCCGCGGGCACCGCGAGCTTCGCAAGCAGCACGGGCACCCGGCGGGGCACGGCCGCGAGCGTCGTGGCGATCGTGCCGGACGCGTACTCCGAGGTGACCGTCAGGACCCCGAGCACACCCACGACGACCTGCACGAGGAACCACCCGGAGAGCAGGGCCTGGGCGGCGTCCATCTCGGCGCGTTCCGCGGGGGTGGCGCCGTCCCAGTCGCCCGCCAGGTCGACGGCACCGACGGCGGCGAAGAGCACCATGAACGCGCCGGCGGTGGCGACGGTGAGCACGGTCGAGCGCAGGGAGCGCAGCTTGCGCCACTCCGACCGCAGGACGAACGGGAGCGTCACGTCGCGCGGACGGACGGGGGCGGCAGCGGTGCTCATCGCACCACCATCCGATCGTCGGCGTCGGTGCGAGCGCCCGCGTGGTACTCGACGCTGTCGGCGGTGAGCGCCATGAACGCGTCCTCCAGGGTGGCGGTCAGCGGGGTCAGCTCGTGGATCGCCACGGCGGACGCCAGGGCCGCGTCGCCGACGGCGGGGGCGTCGACGCCGCGCACGACGAGCAGGCCGTCAGCCCCGGCGTGCACCTCGGCCCCGCGTTCCCGCAGACGCCTGCCGAGCCGGTCCGGGGCGGCGCAGCGCACGCGCGCACCGACCCCGGCGGCGTCACGGACGAGCGCGGCGACGGTCGTGTCCGCGATCAACCGGCCACGGCCGATGACCACCAGACGGTCGGCGGTCTGCGCCATCTCGCTCATGAGGTGGCTCGAGACGAGGACCGTCCGGCCGTCGGCCGCCAGCCCCCGCAGCAGCTCGCGGATCCACCGCACGCCCTCGGGGTCCAGCCCGTTCACCGGCTCGTCGAGCACGACGGTGCGGGGATCGCCGAGCAGCGCCGCCGCGATGCCGAGCCGCTGGCCCATGCCGAGCGAGAGCCGGCCGGCCCGGCGGCCGGCGACCTCGGACAGCCCCACCAGCTCGAGCACCTCGTCGACGCGCCGCGCCGGCAGGCCGTGGGTCGCGGCGAGCCACGAGAGGTGCGCCCGGGCCGTGCGCCCCGGGTGGACCGCCGACGCGTCGAGCAGCGCCCCGACCTCGTGCAGCGGCGCCGCGTGCTCCGCGTAGGGCCGCCCACCGACGGTGGCGCGCCCGGACGTCGGCCGGTCGAGGCCGAGGATCATCCGCATCGTGGTCGACTTGCCCGAGCCGTTCGGGCCGAGGAACCCGGTGACGACCCCGGGCTCGGCGCGGAAGCTGAGCCCGTCGACGGCGACGCGCTCGCCGTAGCGCTTGGTCAGGGACTGGACGTCGATCATGCCCCGACCGTAGGCGCGGGGTGGCGCCGCGTCGTCGGTCCAGGGAGGGGTCTTGACGGTCGCGCGTGCGACCTGAGGATGACGTGGCGGCTACCCGCGCGGTTGGCCTTGCGCCGGGACGGTCCCGGGGGTGGTCATGCGTGCGGCGTGATCAGCCCCCGAAGCTGCCGTTGTTTCCCGCCCACGAGCTGCCCTTGAGCTGCTCCGCGTCGAGGTGGAGCAGGAGGAACGCGATCACGAGGACCACGGCGCGGGGCTGGGGGAGCTCGCCGCGGTCGAACTCGAACACCACCCACGAGCGACCCTTCGGGCCGGGTGCGGCCGTCAGGAGCGTGCGGCCCGCGGGGCCGACGACCTTCGCCGTGCGGGCCCCGGTCCGGGAGACGGTGCAGCGCAGGCTCTTGCCGGCCACCGTGAGGGTCCCGTCGTCCAGCGTCGCGTACGTCCGGCCGTCCAGCCCGACGGCGACCGCGTCGATCCCGACCTCGGCCCGCCACTCCCGACCGTCGGGGTCGGTTGCCTCGGCGACCCGGTGGTCGTCCCGCCGGCTGCCGAGCTTCAGCGTCGAGAGCAGCTCGTCGTCGTCGCCGCGCAGCTCGATGACGGTTCGCAGTCGGCCTCGCGCGGTGACGGTCCAGCGGGTGGTCATGCGTGCAGCGTAGAGGGCCGCCAGCGCGACGCCGAGCCGCCCCATCAGCTCCGTCCGCCCGAGCGCCTCCGCATCGCGCCGCGTTCGCCGGGCCGACCACGTGCGGTGGATCCCGTAGACCGCCGCGCCCCGCAGGCCCCCGGCGGCCTCAGGGGCCGGTGCCCCACTCCCACGGGCGCACCAGCGACCAGAAGAGATCGCTGACCGAACCGCCCTCGGCGTCGGCTTCGTCGGTCAGCAGGGTGTAGGTGACGGCGAGCATCCCGGGGAGCGCCAGCGGACCCGCGCTCCCGGGTCGCAGGACGGCCCAGGGCCGGCGCCGCCGTCCGCTCTGCGCACGGACCTGCAACAGCGGTGTGCCCTCCGCCGCCCGGACGGACGCGCTGCGCAGCCCGTCGGGGTAGAGCACGAGGACGTACCGCCGGTCGCCGACCTGCAGCTCCCTGCCGCGGACGGCCGCGTGCACGACGCCGTCGCGCCGCACCGTCACGCCGTCGCCATCCTCGTCCCGCATCTCCCACGTGACGCCGTCGCGGTCCTCCGCGGTCCCCGCCTGCCGCCGCCGGGCACGCCGGCTCCCGGGCATGGTCAGCTCGGCGAGGGCCTCGTCGCCGCCGTCGGTCAGGACGATCCGGCGGCGCAGCCCGCCGCGGACCCAGAGGTGCAGCGGCGTCGCCGGGGTGGGCTCCGGCGACGATCCGGCTGCGGCGGTCCGCGGTGGCCGGGGGCGCGGGGCGGGCGGGACGTCGGTAGGCGTCACGCGCGCCGGGGCGTCGTCGTCATGGCGACAGCGTAAACGGGCACGACGGTCGCCGACCCCCGCTCGCGGCGCTACGCCTCGCGGGCGCCCGCGTCCCCGACGGTCGTCGCCCCCGCGGCCCGTGCCCGCTCCTCGGTCGCGGCGAGCGCGACGCCCAGCCGCCGCACCAGCTCCGTCCGCCCGAGCGCCTCGGCCTCGCGGCGCGTCCGCCGGGCCGACCACGTGCGGTGGATCCCGTAGACCACGGCGCCGCCGACGACCAGCACGCGAGCGATCGGGCCCAGGACGTCGAGGACATCGGACACCGCGTCGCCCAGCCACCGCAGCCATCCCGGGGCGCTGACGTCCGGGAGCGGGATCGTCGGCACGTCGACGCGCGGCGGCTCGACGCCGAGTGCGCCCAGGAGGGCCAGCAGCGCGTACACGAGGCCCGCCAGGACGGCCACGACCGGCAGGAGTACCAGGGCAGCGAGGAGCGGGCCGATCAGCGGCCACAGGAGTCGGCCGATACCGGCGGCGGCGTGGCGCCCGTCGTACAACGCCGGGTAGCGTCGCTCCACCCACGCCTCGAGGCGGCGCTGGCGCGCCCGCGCCCCGTCGACCGCGGTCCACGCCCACCGGGGGCCGCGCCGCCGGCCGATCCCCGCCGTCTCCCGGGCCCGGCGGGGCCCCCGCGCGTCCTCCGGGGGAGCGGGCCTGGGCGCGTCGACGTCGTGTGGGCGGGTCGCGTGCGGGCCGGGAGCACCGTCGGTCACGGCCGGGCACGCTAGCCGACCGCCCCGGTGTGAACGGCGTCGCCGGGACCGCTCCACCGTCGACGCCCGTCGCGGGCCCCGCCGACGACCCGCCGCGCGCGACCGACTAGCGTGGTGGGGGTGCCCGCGCCCCCGCCCTCCGACGCCCCGCCCCGCATCCGCCGCGTGACCCTCGCGACGGCCCGGATGGCGGACGAGCAGGCGTGGTGGACGGGGCGCCTCGGTCTGGCGACGGCGCCCGGCGCGCCCCAAGGCGGGTTCGCGGTGCGGGTCGGCGACGGGGTCCTGGCGTTCGAACCGGTGCCCGACGGCGCTCGGCTGCGAGGCGGGGCGACCGGGACCCCGAGCCACCACGTCGCGCTCGAGGTCGCCGAGGACCGGCTTGTGGAGGCGTCGGAGTGGCTCGCGCGGGCCTCGCCGCTGATCGCGCTGCAGGACGGCGAGACCATCGTCGACTTCCCCAACTGGGTCGCCCACTCCGTCTACGTCATGTCGCCCGCGGGCCACGTGGTCGAGCTGATCGCCCGCCACCGCCGCCCGTGGACGCCGCCGGGCGGCGAGGACGGCGCGCCCGTGCACGGCGCGGCCCTCGTGCGCGGCATCAGCGAGGTCGGCATCTGCACCCCCGACGTCGGCGCGCTCGTCGACCGGCTCGAGGCGCTCGGCGAGGAGCTGTGGTTCGGCGACCCGCAGACGGGGTTCGCCGCCGTGGGCGACGAGTCCGGCCTGCTGATCTGCGTCCGCGAGTGGCGCCCGTGGTTCCCGACGGACCACGCCGCGGCCCCCGGCCCCGTGACGATCGAGCTCTGCGGCGTGCCGGGCCTCGTGGTCGGCGAGCCGGTGCCCGTCGGCAGCGCGGCGGAGCTGCTCGCGGTGCCGGACGACGAGGACTGAGCCCCGCGCCCGCCCCGGCGGAGCGCTCGCTACTTCCCGGCGGTCGTCGCCGCGGTCGAGCCCGGCGCGCCCGCCGTCGCCTGCAGCAGCGCGTCGCGGACGACGGCCACGGAGGGCTTCGGGCGGCCGCCGTAGGTGAACAGGCCCTTCTGGTTCAGGCCGCGCACCAGGCGGATCGTGTCCCCGTAGGTGCGCCGGATGGAGCCGCCGAAGAACGTCGGCGCCACGCCGAAGTCGCGCAGGTTCCAGACGATCATCCCCGAGACCCGCGGGTTGGCCGCGTAGGCCTCGATCGTCGTCTTCAGCAGGTCGGCCTGGTAGCCGTAGCCGCCGGGCCGGTCCCGCGGGTTCTCGCCGTTGGCCTCGGCGCCGAACTCCGTCAGCACGAGGATCTTGCCCGCGTAGACCTTCGCCACCGCGTCGGTGAAGCGGGCGACGCTGTCACGCAGGACTGCCATGGGCCGCCCCGGCTCGCTGTACCAGCCCTGGTAGCTCGTGATGCCGATCGCGTCGACGTCGCGGTACACGGCGCCCATCCGGTCGGGCACCCGGGCGCCCCCGAGCGGGTCCTCGCGGGAGTACTCCACCGGCGTGGCCCACACGTCGAGCGCGAGGAGCTTGCCGGGGTCCTCCGCCTTGAGCTTCTTCGTCATCGCTCGCAGGTACGGGATCTGGCCCTGGCTGTTGCCGTTGCGGGCGATCTCGTTGACGAGGTTCCAGACCACGATGGACGGGTGCGACTGCGTCTCGTCGAGGGTGGTCTGCACCCGCTCGCGGGCGCTCCGGGCCTGCGCCGGCGTCTTGTTGGTCCAGGCGCCGGGCGAGTCCGTCGGCCCGATGCCCTGCCAGACGAGGATGCCGGCGGCGTCGAGGCGCTCGAGCAGCGCGGGGGCGAGCGGGTGCTGCGCGCGGGTGGCGTTGGCGCCGATTCGCTCGAGGTCCGCGACGAGCGCGTCCATCTGCCGCGCGTGCAGCCCCGTGCCGTAGCCCGGGGCGTCCTCGTGGAGCGACGCGCCGCGCAGCTCGATGCGCTTCCCGTTCAGGAAGACGTCCGTCCCGCGCTTCTCGATCTGCCGCAGCCCGACCCGGGTCTGGTAGGCGCTCTCGTTCGGCACGGACAGCGTCAGGTCGTAGAGGTGGGGCGAGCCGGGCGCCCAGAGCGCGGGGTCGTCGACGCTCACCGTCGCGGTGACGCGGGCGTCCTTCGCGGGCTCCAGGGTCACGGGCGCGAACGCGATCGGGATCTCCTGGCCGTCGCGGCGCAGCACGCCCTGCAACGGCACCTCGCGCGCGGCGGTGCCCGTGCGGTTGACGACGTCGGCGCTGACGGTGACGCGCGCCTTGCCGCCCTGCAGCACCGTCGTCACGTACGGGGAGCGGACCTCGCTGGGCCCGAGCCGGCGGAGCGTGACCTCGCGGTTGATGCCGCCGTAGTTGAACCACAGGCGGTGCCAGCCCTGCCGCTTCATCCGCTCGGGGTCGCGCCAGTCCGCGCGGACGACGAGCGTGTAGGTCCGGCCGGCCTCCAGGGTGGTGCGCGCCTCGAAGGGGAGGAACTCGCCGGTGTGCTTCGCCAGCTGCTTCCCGTCCAGCCACACCGTGGCGTGGTGGTTGACGGAGCCGAAGGCGACCGCGTACTGCCCGTCCTCGTCGACGCGGATCGTCCGCCGGTACCAGGCGACGGACCCGCGGTGGCTGACCACCCCGCGCGCGCCCGTGATCCGGGCGGCGTTGGGCACGTACGGCACGGTCACGGCCCGGCCACGGAACCCGCCCTGCTGCCAGCCGCGGCCGGTGCCCTGGGTCCGGGGGTCGTCGGCGACCGTCCACCCCGTCGACAGCGCGACGCGCCCGAACGGGCCGCCCAGCGTGACCGGGGTCCCCGGCGCGCCGGGGACGGGCTGTGCGGCGTGGGCGGCGGTCCCGGCTGGACGACCGCCGGGCAGCAGCAGCACCGCGGCCACCAGCCCGGCGGCGACGAGCAGCGCGGCGAGGATGAGCAGCGTACGGCGGGGCGCGAGCGACACGGGGAGGGAGCGCGACGGGGACGACCGCCGGTCGCGCGAAGGGGCGAGCCTAGCGGAGGTCCGAGGGGGTCGTGCCGGTCGGCGGACACCGTCTCGAGCCGCCACGCGCGCCGGACCTACTCGCGAGTCGGTCCGCGGCCGGTCGGCCCGGGAGCGCCGCGTCGGCGGGGTGCGTCGCGCAGGGCCGGTCGGGCGCTACGGTCGAGGGGTGCAGCACGGGCGACGACGGACGGCGGTGATCACTGCGGCGCTGCTCGCCGCGGTGGCGTCCGGCGTGTCCGCCGCGCCCGCCGGGGCGATCGAGCAGCTCCAGATCCGCGGGGCGGGCTTCGGCCACGGCGTCGGCATGAGCCAGTACGGCGCGCGCGGCATGGCGCTGCGTGGCGCCGACGCGAAGACGATCCTCGCGCACTACTACACGGGCACGGAGCTCTCGCGGCTGCCGCGGGCGCGCCGCGTGCGCGTGGCCCTGCAGTGGGGCCGGAGCGAGACGACCGTCTCCGGCGCGGGCTCCATCGGCGGCCTGAAGGTCTCGCCGGAGCGCTCCTACCGCCTGCTCCGCAGCGGCACCGGCGTCGAGGTGCGGCGGGTCGGCGCCTCCCGCGCGCTCGGGCGGGCGGGGACGGGCGTGCGGGTGCTCCCGGGCGGCGGCGGTGCCGTGCGCGTGGCGGGGCAGGCGGCCGACGGCGTGCAGGACGGCAGCTTCCGCGGGCGGCTCGACGTGCTCCCGGACGGCGACGGGATCGTCGTCGTCAACGACCTCGACCTCGAGGACTACCTGCGCGGCGTCGTGACGAAGGAGTCGCCGGCCTCGTGGCCCGCCGCGGCGCTGCAGGCCCAGGCGGTCGCCGCCCGCACCTACGCGATCACGAACGCCGTCGGCGGCCGCGCGTTCGACCAGTGGCCCGACACGCGCTCCCAGGTCTACGCCGGGATCTCGGGCGAGAGCGCCGCGGGTGACAAGGCGATCGCCGCCACCCGCGGACGCGTCGTCACCGTCGACCGCAAGCCCGTCACGACGTACTTCTTCTCCACGAGCGGCGGCCGCACGGAGGACGCGCGCAACGTCTTCCCCGACCCCGCGAAGCGCTCCTGGCTCGTCAGCGTGCCCGACCCGCACGAGCCCGACGCGGGCCTGCGGCGTTGGACCCGCACGTTCTCCACCCCCGGCGCGAACGACCGCACGGCACGGTTCGGCGTCGGCGCGCTGCGGCGGATCGAGGTCCTGCGCCGCGGCGACTCGCCCCGCGTCGTGCGCGCCCGCGTGGTCGGCACCCGCGGGGTGCGCCGCGTCTCGGGCGAGGCGCTGCAGCTCGCGTTCGACCTGCCCGACCGCTGGGCGTCCTTCGCCACCGTCTCGATCTCGCGCTGCCTGCCGGCCGGTCGCGGCGACGGGCGTGCGGCGACGGTCGGCGACGCGCGGGCGGACGCCGGTTCGGCGACGACCTCCGAGGCCGCCGCGGCCACCCCGGAACCGGGGACGGCCGCGACCGGACCGGGCGCGGCCACGGCGGGATCGGCCGCGGCCGGGCCGGGTGCGACGCCGGCGGGCGGCGCGGGACCGGCCGCCGCGGCCGAGGACCCCGCCACCGGGGCCCTGGCGATCGCCGAGCGCGGCACCCGGGACCTGGCGGCGCTGCTCTCGCAGGCCGGCGAGCGCGCGCCGGAGAAGGCCGCGAACGACTGCCGGCTCGTCGGCGGGATCCGTCCCGCACCCCGGGGCGGCGCCGCGCGCGTGCAACGCCGGGTCGACGGGCGCTGGCGCACCGTCCGCCGCGTCGCGCTCGACGGCGGTGGCGGCTTCGAGGTCGCCGTCCCCAGCGCCGGCCGGTGGCGGGTCGCCGCGGGCGGCTTCACGACGCCGTCCGTCGACGCGGGCTGAGCGGCCCGCCCCGGGCTCGGGTCGGTCGGACCTGCGCGCGCCGGCGACCCGCGCCCGGCCACCCGCCTTCCCGTCCACCCCCGTCCGCCGGTCGACCGACGCCACGAGCGACGGCGCGCCAGGTAGCGTCGGCCCACACGAGGCCGGAGGCTGGCATGGGGCAGGGCGGGACGTACGCGACGCTGGACGAGCAGACGGAGAGCCTGTCGCCGAAGGAGGAGCGCTTCGAGCGCGGCCGGCGCACGATCGGGCTGTTCCTCGGCCCGGCGCTCCTGCTGCTCTTCCTCGTGCTCCCCCTGGGACTCGAGCCGGAGCAGCAGCGGCTCGCGGCGGTCTTCCTCTTCGTCATCACCTGGTGGCTGACCGAGGCGATCCCGATCCCCGTCACCGCGTTCCTGGGGATGGCCCTGGCGATCGTGCTGAACGCGGTGCCGGCCGACGCCGAGGATCCCGCGGCGGATGTCGTCTTCGGCGCGTTCGCGTCGTCGACGATCTTCCTCTTCATCGGCGGCTTCATCATCGCCCAGGCGATGCGGGTCCACGGGCTCGACCGGCGGTTCGCGTTCGCGGTGCTGAGCCTGCCGGGCGTGGCGGGCTCGACCTACCGGACGATCATCGCCTTCGGCGTCATCTCCGCCCTGCTCTCGGCGTTCATCTCGAACACCGCGGCGGCCGCGATGCTGTTCCCGATCGGCATGGGGATCGTCGGGTCGCTGTCCAAGATGGTGGCCGAGCAGGCCGACGGCGACCGCGATCCGAACCGCCTGCGGTTCGGCACCGCGCTCATGCTGATGATCGCCTACGCCGCCTCGATCGGGGGGCTGCTGACGCCGATCGGCTCGCCGCCGAACCTCATCGGCCGCGAGTTCATCGAGCAGGCGACGGACCAGCGCATCACGTTCTTCGACTGGGTGGCCACGGCGGCGCCGATCGTGCTCGTGATGTTCCTCATCCTCAGCGTGTTGCTGATCGCGCTGAACCGGCCCGAGGTCCGGCGCATCGAGGGGGCCGAGGAGTACATCGCGGAGCAGCGGGCGGGGCTGGGGTCGATGTCGCGGGGCGAGCGCAACACGCTCGTCGCGTTCGGCGTGGCCGTCACGTTCTGGATCCTCCCGGGCATCATCGGGCTGGTCCTCGGGGACGACGCGAAGTTCTACGAGCAGGTCCTGGACCGCGCGGACGAGGGCGTGGTCGCGCTCGTCGCGGCGTCCCTGCTCTTCGTCCTGCCGGTGGACTGGAAGGCCCGCAAGTTCACGCTGAGCTGGAGCGAGGCCGTGCAGATCGACTGGGGCACGATCCTGCTCTTCGGCTCGGGCATCGCCCTCGGCGGCCTGCTCGCCGACACCGGGCTGGCCGAGGTGGTGGGCAGCAACCTCGCAGAGACGCTCGGCGTCTCGCAGCTGTTGACGATCACCCTGCTGGCGACGGTCGTCGCCGTGGTCATCTCCGAGACGACGTCGAACACCGCGAGCGTCTCCATCGTCGTCCCGATCGTCATCCCGATCGCGGCGTCGGCGGGTGTCGAGCCGCTGATCCCGGCGCTCGCCGCGGTCTTCGGCTCGTCCTACGGGTTCGCGCTGCCGGTGTCCACCCCGCCGAACGCCATCGTCTACGGCTCGGGCATGGTGCCGATCACGAAGATGGTGCGCTCCGGCCTCGTCTTCGACGTCATCGGCGCGGTGACGATCGTCGCGGGCGTCTCGCTGATGGCGGGGGTCGTCGGGCTGGTCTGAGCGGCGGCGCGCCACGTCCGACGCCGCGCCGGGGGAGGCGTACAGTCCCGGCGCGATGGCGACCCCCCGCACGCGGCACCCCCGGCACCACGCGGGGCTGGCGGCCCTGACCCTCGGGGCCCTCGGCGTCGTCTTCGGCGACATCGGGACGAGCCCCCTGTACGCGCTGCAGGCGGTCTTCGCGGCCGACGACGGGGCCGTGAAGCCGACGGAGGGCGACGTCTACGGGATCATCTCGCTGATCGTCTGGTCCGTCACGCTGATCGTCTCGATCAAGTTCGTGACGTTCATCATGCGGGCGGACAACGAGGGCGAGGGCGGCATCATGGCCCTCGTCGCGCTCGTCCGCCGCGCCGGGTTGCAGCGCCCGCGGGTGAAGGCGGCGCTGATCGTCGCCGGGCTCTTCGGCGTCGCGCTGTTCTACGGCGACGGCATGATCACGCCCGCGATCTCCGTGCTCTCCGCGGTCGAGGGCATCGAGGTCGCCGCCCCGGAGCTCGAGTCGGTCGTGCTCCCCTTCACCCTCGCGGTCCTGACCGGGCTGTTCGCCGTCCAGCGCTACGGGACGCACGTCATCGGCCGGGTCTTCGGGCCGATCATGGTGGTCTGGTTCGTGGTGCTGGCCGCGGCCGGGATCGGCCGGCTGGTCCACCACCCGGCGATCCTGCGGGCGCTCTCGCCGCACTACGCCGTGGAGTTCTTCGCGGGGCACCCGGGGATCGCGTTCATCGCGCTCGGGTCCGTGGTGCTCGCGGTGACGGGGGCCGAGGCGCTCTACGCCGACATGGGCCACTTCGGCCGGCGGCCCATCAGCCGCGCGTGGTTCTTCGTCGTCTTCCCGGCGCTCACCCTGAACTACATGGGCCAGGGCTCCCTGATCCTGGACGACCCGTCCGCGATCTCGAGCCCCTTCTACCTGCTGATGCCGGAGTGGGCGCGCGTGCCGATGGTGGTGCTCGCGACGATGGCGACGCTCATCGCCTCGCAGGCCGTGATCTCGGGGGCGTTCTCCGTCACCCGGCAGGCGGTGCAGCTCGGGTTCCTCCCGCGGCTGCAGGTCCGACACACGTCGGAGGAGGAGATCGGGCAGGTCTACGTGCCCGCGGTGAACTGGGCGCTGTTCGTCGCGGTCGTGGCGCTCGTGATCGGGTTCGGCAGCTCGGCGAAGCTCGCAACGGCCTACGGCATCGCCGTCACCGGCACGCTCCTCATCGACTCGATCCTCTTCCTCGTGGTCGTGCGCGTGCTGTGGAAGAAGCCGCTGTGGATGGTCGTCGCCGGGGTCCTGGGCTTCGTGACGGTCGACCTGCTGTTCCTCGCCGCGAACGTCACGAAGATCGCGCACGGGGGCTGGTTCCCGCTGCTCGTCGGCGCGATCGTGCTGCTCTTCCTGACCACGTGGGACCGGGGGCGCGAGGAGGTCACGGCCGCCCGCGTGCAGGCCGAGGGGCCGCTGCAGGAGTTCGTCGACGGGATGCACACCAAGGTGCCGCCCATCCCGCGCCAGCCCGGCGTCGCCGGTGTACCTCAACCCGTCGCGGGAGACGACGCCGCTGGCGCTGCGCGTGGCCGTCGACCGGATCAAGGCGATCCCGGAGGAGGTCGTGATCGTGACGATCGAGACCACCACCACGCCGCACGTCCCCGAGGCGGACCGGGTGCTCTTCGACCCCCTGGGCGCCGACCACGACGGCTACAGCCACATCACCCTGCGGTTCGGGTTCCAGGACCGCCCCGACGTGCCCGGCGCGCTCGCCCAGGCGCGCCGCACCCCGCCGGGCCTCGAGGTCGACTTCAACCCGTACCACGCCACCTACTTCCTCTCCCACATCACGATCGTCCCCGACCGCTCGCCGGGGATGGCCCGCTGGCGCAAGGCGCTGTTCGTCGCCATGGCCCGCAACGCCGCCAGTCCGGCGGACTACTTCGGGCTGCCCGCCGAGCGCGTGGTGACGCTCGGCTCGCGGATCGCGTTCTAGCGCAGGACGGTCAGCGCCCGGGTGGTGGTCCGGCTGCGGCGTCCGTCCGCGGCCGTGGCCTGCACCGTGATGCGGTAGCGGCCCGCAGCCCGCGGCAGGAACGTGCGCGGCAACGTCACCGTCCGCGTGCCGGCGTCCAGCTCACGGCGAATCGACCGCACGGGCACCGCGCGCGTGCACCGCTTCGCCTTGCGCGCGGCCTTCGCCGGCGCGACGCACCGGGTGCCCTTCCTGCGCCCGGTGCTCAGGCGGACGAGTCCGATCCGCACCGTCGCGTCCTGGTCGAGCCGCAGCTTCAGCCGCACGGCCTTGCCCGCGCGGGCGCGGGCGGGGGTGACGGAGACGGCGGCGAGCTTCGGCGCGACCGGTACCGGGGGTGGCAGCGGCGGACCGGGCGAGCCCACCCGGGGCGGCGCGAGGACGTCGATGCTCGTCGTCGTGAACGTCACGTCCGGCCCGACCGTGGTGCCGCGCGCGTTCGTGGCGACGAGCCGGGCGTGGTAGGTCGTCCGCGGCGCGAGGCCGTCCAGGGCGCCGGAGACGGTCACGGGTGCACCGCCGACCGGCAGGGTGCCCTCGGGCGTGGCGGACCCGTAGGCGGTCGTCGGGCCGTACTCGAAGCGGTGGGTCGTCGCGAGCCCTTCGGGGTCGACGGTGCCGACGAGGACGGCGGTCGTCGGGCCGACGGGCCCCAGGTTGGCGGTCCCGACGGCCGGGGCGACGGTCTGCTCGTCCGCGCCGATGTCGACGCCCCCGCCCAGCACCCGCGGAGTGAGCCCGCCGAAGGCGAAGGTGCCGGCCGTCTGGTCGTCCCGTCCGGCGTCGACCGTCGGTGAGCCGGCGACCTGCGAGAAGTCGCCGGCCTCGGGGTCGTTGAGGAGCGGGGGCGTGCTCTGGTTCCCGGCCGCGCTCGGAGCCGTGGCCCCGACGCTCGCCTCGACCTCTTCGGGCGGGAAGTTCGAGCCGGACGCGTCGATGGTCGCCGGGGCGTCGAACGCGTAGGCCCCGATCGAGACCCCCGATCCCTGGGCGATGACGTTGCGGAGGTGCAGCTGCACCGGGCGGTCCGCCGAGGATTGTGCGAAGACGGCCTCACCCTGGGCGGACCACGCGGTCACGTTCCGGAGCGTCGCGTCCGTCGGGCCGTACACGGACCCCAGCGCCGCCACGCCGCGTCCGTTCTCCCCGGACGCCCAGCAGACGGAGTTCTGGATCGTCTGCACGTTGCCCACGAAGCACGCGGTCGACGATCCCCGTGCTTCGGCCACGACGTCGTCGGCCACGCTGCCCGGGGCGAACGACAGCGACAGCGGGGTTTGCCCGTCTCCCGTGGTGATGACGTGCAGGTGGGAGACCCGTACCCCGCCGCCGTAGAACGCGAGGGCGTACGCGGCGCTGGAGTAGATGCGCGGGCGGGGTTGGCCGGGTAGGCCGTGAACGTCGAGGCCGGGGGCGTTGAACTGGCCGTCGAACGTCAGGGGCGCGGCGGCGGATCCGTAGTCGCCCGGCGCGACCACCACCTCGTCGCCGGCGGCCGCGCCGTCCAACGCGGTGAACAGCCGGCATGGCGTCGTGGCCTCGCAGGCCGACCCGGTCCCCCCGGGCGCAGCGTGCCGCACCGCCCCCGACGCCCCCGCCGGGACGAGGAGCGCACCACCGAGGACGATCAGCAGGATGCGGCGCATGGGCGCCATCATGCCAGCGGGCGGGCTCGCTGTATACGGCGTTCCTCGCCCGTGGGCCCGGGGGCGGCCGGCGTTGCCGCCTAGTTCGTGTGCTTGACCGTGATGACGTCGCCGTCCTGCATCACGTAGTCGCGGCCCTCGGTGCGCAGCGTGCCCTTGTCGCGCGCCTGGGAGTAGCCGCCCGCGTCGAGCAGCTCCTGCCAGCCGACGACGTCGGCGCGGACGAAGCCCTTCTGGATGTCCGTGTGGATCTCGCCGGCCGCGTGCCAGACCGTCAGGCCGCGCTTGAGGTGCCAGGACTGGCCGCGCACGCCGGAGCCGACGGTGAAGAACGTGATCAGGTCGAGCAGCTCGAAGGCGCCCTTGGCGATCCGCTGCAGCCCCGACTCGGCGAAGCCCATGTCCTCGCGCATCGCGGTGGCCTCCTCGTCGTCCATCTCGATCAGCTCCGCCTCGAGGCGCGAGGAGACCGCGACGGCGACGGCGCCCATCGCGGCGGCGTGCTCCGCGATCGCGGGCGGGACCTCGCCCGAGGCGTCGTTCTCGTCGACGTTGGCGACGAAGAGGACGGGCTTGGCCGTCAGGGGGGAGAGCGTCTTGACCACGTGCGGGTGGTCCTCGGGGGCGGCGACCATGCGCGCCGGCTTGCCCTCGTTCAGCGCGGCGATGACCTCCTCGAGCCACGCCTGCTCGGCCTTGGCCTCGGCGTCGCCGCCGCGGGCCATCTTCGTGACGCGCTCGAGCCGGCGCTCGGCCTGCTCGAGGTCGGCCATGAGCAGCTCGGTCTCGATCGTCTCGATGTCCCGGATCGGGTTCACCGAGCCGTCGGGATGGATGATGTTCGCGTCGTCGTGGGCACGGACGACGTGGACGATCGCGTCCGTCTCGCGGATGTTCGCCAGGAACTTGTTGCCCAGGCCCTCCCCCTTGTGCGCGCCGGCGACGAGACCCGCGATGTCGTGGAAGTCGATGTGGTCGAAGACGATCTCCGACGCGCCCATCTGCTCCGCGATCGCGACCATCCGGTCGTCGTGGACGGGCACCACCGCCACGTTGGGCTCGATCGTCGTGAAGGGGTAGTTCGCGGCCTCGGCCCCCGACTTGGTCAGGGCGTTGAAGAGGGACGACTTGCCCGCGTTGGGCATGCCGACGATGCCGATCTTCATGCGGCGGTTCCGTTCTCGGTGGTGGCCGCGGCGGTCGCGGCGACGGTGGCGGTGGCGACGGCCGCGGCGGTGGCGGCCTGCTCGACGGGACGGTCCTGGTTCCCGGCGGCCCGGCGGCGCTCGGCGACGCGGTGGCCGGCCCGGCGGACGGTCCCGCCGACGGCCCAGCCCAGGACGCCGCCGATGGCGATGTCGGTCGGGTAGTGCACGCCGAGGTGCACGCGCGAGACGGCCATCGCCGTCGCGGTCGCGTACAGCGGGCCCTTCGGCAGCAGGTGGGCGAACCCAGCCGCGGCGGCGAAGGAGGAGGCGGAGTGCGAGCTGGGGAAGCTCAGCTGCGTCGGGGTCGGGACGAGCGGCGGCAGGTCGCGCAGCTGCGGCCGCGGCCGGCGGGCGACCTGCTTGACCATCGTGTTGGCGACGTAGGACGCACCGATGGCGGCGACGCCGACGAGCCAGTCCTCGCGGCGATCGCGGTCGAGCGTGGCGCCGAGCGCACCGATCCCGAGCCACAGCGCGCCGTGCTCGCCCGAGCGGGAGAAGACGACGATGACGCGCGTCGCGCGCCGCGACCGGGCGGTCGAGCGGATGAGGCGCATGCCCGCCAGGTCGACGCGGGCGAAGGTCCGGCCGACGGGGCCGTGCAGGGCCCGCGCCATGAGGCTGCGGCGGGCGTCGACGGCCTCCCGGCGGAGGCGTGGGTCGGGGGTCAGGAACGACACCCCACGAGGGTACGGCCACGCCGGGACCCGTGCCGCGCCGGGGCCGTCGCCCCACGGCCGGTGTCGGCACGGGTCGACCGCCCCGGCCGCCCGGTCCCACCGCCCGATCGTCCGGCGTCGCGCTCGCCGCCTGCCGGTCGGGCAACATACGCGGCGTGCGCCTGGCCCTCGTCGTGAACCCCAAGTCCGGCGCCGGTCGTGACGCCGACGAGATCGCCGACCGGTTGCGGAAGCCCGGCCACGAGGTCGAGACCTTCACGCTCGACGACGTCGACGCCGCGGCCTCGTCCGGTGCGGACCGCGTCGTCGTCGCCGGCGGTGACGGATCGATCGGCACCGTCTTCGCCGCGTGCGCGAAGCACCACGCCACCCTCGCGATCCTCCCCGCGGGTACCGCGAACGACTTCGCCCGCGGCATGGGCATCCCCGCCGACTTCGACGCGGCGATCGCCCTGGCCGCCGACCCCGACGCGCGGGACCAGACGATCTGGGGCGCCACGCTCGACGGCCACCCGTTCGTCAACGTCGCCTCGATCGGCCTGGCGGTCGACGCCGCGAAGGAGGCCGCGCCGCTGAAGAAGCAGCTCGGCCCGATCGCCTACGCCATCGGCGCGCTGAAGGCCGGGATGAAGGGCACCCAGGTCCACACGCGCGTCAGCGTCGACGGCGAGCGGGTCTACGAGGGCGACGTGTGGCAGGCGCTCGTCGCGGCCTCCGGGTCCTTCGGCGGCGGCGTGCAGCTGCCGACGGCGGACGCCGAGACGAAGGAGATGGAGATCTTCGTGCTCGAGGCGGGCTCCCGTGCGTCGCTGATCCGCCGCGTGTGGGGCATGCGCCAGGGCGGCAACCGCGGCGGGACCCAGATCTTCCAGGGCCACGAGATCCACATCGACGTCGACCCGGACCTGCTCTGGAACGTCGACGGCGAGATCCTCGACCTCGGCGACGTCACCGCCGCGCCGCTCGGGCCCGTGCAGGTCGTGCTGCCAGCCGAGGTCGCGCAGGCCTGGTGGCGGAGGACCAAGTGACCGCCGTGCCGCCCGAGGACGACCACGACGGCGTCGTCGAGGAGCAGCCGCCGCTGGCGCCGCACCTGCGCGACCGGCCGGACCGTCCGCGGCCGGCCCGCGCGCACGCCCGCTCGCAGAGCCGCCTGCTGCTGCTCCTGATGTTCGGCGCGATCCCGATGGTCGTGGTGTTCGTCGTCGTGCTGAACTCGCTGAGCAGCGGGCCGCCGAAGCTCGACGCGCGCGGCTCCGGCGAGAGCCTGGAGCGCGTCACGCGGTACTGCAACTACACGGCCAGCGACGAGGTCTACGAGGCGTGCCTGACGCGGACGGACCCCCGCGTCCTCGCCCGCGAGCGCACGAACGCGGCCCGCTACGCGCGCGGCGAGCTCACGCGGTGCCTGGCGGACGCCGGGCCGCGCTGCACGATCCGCTGAGGCGCGGGCCGCTCGGGGCGGCGACGCGCCCAGGGTGGCCAGGGTGCGGCCGTGGGGCGGCGACGCGTGAGCGCCACCGCCCCGGGGGCGCTCAGAGCCCGAAGCCGACCTTCTGGTCGTCCTTCTCGACGCGCAGGAACACGACCTTGTCGAGGTTGAGGTGCACGTCGGCGTCCTCCGCCTCGACCTCGGTCCAGCCGCCGTTTGCGAGGTTCCCCCGCAGGGCGTCGAGCTGGGAGGCGGTGAGGCGGACGGTCAGCGGCGGGGCGCTGTCGAGGCCGATGGAGACGCGGAGCTGCTTGTCGTCGGACACGGGCTCTCCTGAGGGGTCGGTGGGGTGAGGCGGGAAGAGGGGGGGCTAGTGGTGCGCCGGCTCGGTGAGCTCGGTCAGCACCTTGCCGGTGGACTTCGGGTGGAGGAACGCCACGCGACTGTTGCGGATGCCGGTGCGCGGCTCCTCGTCGATCAGCACGACGCCGCGCTCCTTCAGCGTGGCGAGGGCCGAGACGATGTCCGTCGTCTGGTAGGCGACGTGGTGCAGGCCCGGGCCGTTCTTGGCGAGGAACTTGGCCACGCCCGTGTCCGGACCCAGCGGCGAGATCAGCTCGACGTGGTTCTCGCCGACGTCGAAGAGCACGGCCTCGACGCCCTGGGACTCGACCGTCTCGCGGTGCACGAGCTCGAACCCGAGGACGTCGCGGTGGTACGCGATCTGGTCGTCGAGGTCCTCGGGGGCGACGGCGATGCCCAGGTGGTCGATCCGGTCGAACATGGGCGCAGCCTATCTCGCACGCGACCCCGGCCCGCCCGCCCTGGGCGCCCACCGCCCCGTGCGCCCCGGCCGCCGCGGGGGACGCCGGCCGCCGGGTGGCGTGCGCACGGCGACCCCGGCCGGGGCGGGCCGTTGCGAAGATCGCGGCATGCGCACGCGTCCGTTCCGCCAGGTCGACGTCTTCACCGCGGTCCCGTACCGCGGCAACCCGGTCGCCGTGGTGCTCGACGGCGAGGGCCTGAGCGACGAGGAGCTGGGCGCCTTCGCGCGGTGGACGAACCTGTCCGAGACGACGTTCCTGCTCCCGCCCACGACGCCCGAGGCGGACTACCGTCTGCGGATCTTCACGCCCGGCGGCGAGCTGCCCTTCGCGGGCCACCCGACCCTCGGCTCGTGCCACGCGTGGCTGCAGGGCGGCGGCCCCGACGGCACCGGGGGGACGCCGCAGGACGCCGAGCGGATAGTCCAGGAGTGCGGCGTCGGGCTCGTGCCGCTTCGCCGCGACGGGGGTCGTCTGGCCTTCGCGGCCCCGGAGCTCCTGCGTTCCGGCCCCGTCGACGAGGACCTGCTGGCCACGATCGCCGCCGGGCTCGGGCTGGAGCGCGACGACCTCCGCGCCCACGCGTGGATCGACAACGGCCCGGGCTGGGTCGGCGTGCTGCTGGACTCCGCCGAGCGCGTGCTGGCGCTGCGCCCCGACTTCGGGATCCTCGGCGACACGAAGCTCGGCGTCGTCGCCCCGCAGCCCGAAGGCGCGGAGACGGCGTTCGAGGTGCGCGCGTTCTACCCCGACGTCGGCGGCTCGGCCGAGGACCCGGTCACGGGCAGCCTCAACGCGGGGATCGCCCAGTGGCTCCGGGGCGCGGGCCTGGCCCCGGCCTCGTACGTCGCCGCGCAGGGCGCCGTCATGCAGCGGGCGGGCCGCGTCCACGTGCAGGACGCCGGCGACGACATCTGGGTCGGCGGCGACTGCGTCACCTGCATCGCGGGGACCGTCGAGCTGTAGGGCGGGGGCCCGGTGCGGGCGGGCTCACACGCGGGTCGGGTCCCAGAACTCGCGCATCCAGGCCAGCCGACCGCCCTCCGAGAGCCCGAACCGCACGACGTAGTCCTGCTCGTAGGGCTTCCCCGTGGCGGCGACGACGCTCGAGCCGTGCATCTCGAGCACCCAGTCGCGGCTGTCGGCGACGGGCCAGGCCTCCACGTCGCGGAACGTCCAGCCGCCCGTGAACATGCCGCCGCCGGGGCGCCCGAAGCGGTCGACGATCGCCTCGATGCCCTCCAGGCGGATGACGTCGCCCGTGATGCTCGTGGAGTACGGGAACTCGAGCAGGCCGTCCGGCTCCCAGACGCGGCGCAGCAGCGCGGCGTCGGCGGTCGTCACGGCGGTGAGGTGGTCGAGGTAGACCTGCGGGGCGTCGGGCATGGCGTCCTCCTTGTACCGCGCGGGCCACCCGGGCTCGCCCCGACTGGTCCTCCGGTCGGTCAGCCCGTAGGGTCGCGGCCATGGGCCTCCTCTCGCTCGCGCTGCTCCCGGCCCGCACCGTCGTCGCCTCCGCCGAGCTCGTCCTCGCCGCCCGCGACCTCACCGCTCCGCGGGGACCGCTGCGGCGACCGGGGGGATTGGGCGAGCGGATCACCGCGCTGATCGCGGAGGGCGGAACGGTCGATCAGCTCTCGCGCCTGGCCGCCCCGGACGGTCCCCTCGCCCGGATCGAGCAGCTCGCCGCGCTCACCGGCACGGACCACCCGCTCGGCCGCGCGCTGGCGCCGGGTGGCCCGCTCGACCGGCTGCTCGCCGACGGCGGGGCCGTCGACCGCCTCGTCGACGAGGGCGGCCCGCTGGACCGGCTGATCGCGGAGGACGGCCCCCTCGACCGCCTCCTCGCCCCCGGCGGCCCGCTCGACCTGCTCACGCAGCCCGGGGGCGCGCTGGAACAGGCGCTGGTCCGCGACGGGGTCCTCGACCGGCTGCTGGCGCCGAACGGCATCGCCGAGCTGCTGCTCCAGGACCGGGGGACGTTCGAGCTGCTGCTCCAGCCCGGCTCGACGGTGAACCGCGCGATCCAGGACGGCGGCACCCTCGACCGCCTGCTGGCCGAGGACGGGGGCGTGGAGCGCCTGCTGGCCCCGGACGGCCCACTGGACCAGCTCGCCGACCTGTCCGAGGCGCTGGCGGGCCTGGCCGAGCTGCAGCAGGCGCTGCGCCCGCTCGCGGGCCTCGACGACGCGCTCCGCCCCCTCGGCACGCTCGACGAGAGCCTCCGCCCCCTCGAGACGCTCGACGAGAGCCTGCGCCCCCTCGGCGAGCTCGGCGACCGCCTGAAGCCGCTCGAGGACCTGGGCGACCGCCTGAAGCCCCTGGAGGACCTGGGTGAGCGCCTGAAGCCCCTCGAGGACCTCGGCGACCGGCTGCGCCCCCTGGAGGCGCTGGGCGACCAGCTGCGCCCGCTCGAGTCCCTGGGCGACACCCTGCACCCGCTGGAGACGCTCGGCGACACCCTGCGCCCGCTCGAGACCCTGAGCGACACGCTCCGGCCGCTCGCGACGCTCGACGCCACGCTGCGCCCGCTCGGCGCGCTCGAGCAGCAGCTGCGCCCGCTCGAGGGCCTGCGCGAGTCCATCGACGGGATCGCAGAGACGGTCGCGGGGATGCGTCAGGCGGCGGAGGAGCTCAGCCGCGCCGTCAACCCGATCGGGCGGATGGCCGGCAAGCTCCCCGGCGGGCGCCGGCGGGGCGCCGACACCCCTGAGCTCGAAGGCTGAGCGGCCTAGATCTCGCCGATCGGCTCGAGCCAGCGACCCGTCTCGGGCAGGCTGGCGAAGGTGAGGCGGGGGAGCGCCGACTCGAACAGGCCCGGGATGTCCTCGAGGTCGAACACCTCGATGCCGTCGACCATGCAGAGCTGGTGCGCGTGCTCGGGGAAGACGAGCGCGGTGACGTGCACGCCGTCGGCGATGAGCGTCTTCGCCGCCTCGACGAACGCCATGCCGTCGTGGGACATGAGGATCGCCTCGCGCAGGCCGCCCTCGCGGTGGCGCTCGGCGAGCAGGTTGAGGATGTCCTCGTCGACGTCCGAGTCGTCCCGGAACTTCGGCTTGAGGAACATGCGGAACCCGGACTGCCGCACGACCTCGGCCCAGCCGACGACGCCGTTGAACGTGCGCTCCGTGACGTTGGCGAAGACGGACGCCTCGATCTTGGGGCGCGGGATGGGTGGGGAGGCATTCGGATCGGCGGTGTCGTCGGCGCGCTCGCGCAGCCAGTCGCGCAGCGCGTCGATGCGCGGCCGCTCCCGCCCCGTCGGCTTGCGCCGGAGGATGAGCTGGCCGAGCACCATGTCGATGTTCGGCGAGTCCCAGAGCAGCAGCATCCGCGGATCGGTCACGCGCCCATCCTGTCACCCCGGGCGGCCGGGGCCCCGGTGGCGTCCCGGCGACGGACCACCCCGGGGTGCGCACGGGACGGTGGGCGCGCCGTCAGCCGCGTCCGGCAGCTCGCCCTACGGTCGCGGCAGGAGCCCCGCGTCGCGGTAGGCGTCGATCGTCCGCAGGAACGCGTCGCCGGTGCGCAGCGCGCTCGAGAACCCGAGGGCGCGGCTCTTGCCGCTGTCGGCGAAGACCTCGAACGGCCGCCCCAGGTCGGCGTCCGTGTGCCACCAGGACGCCACGCGGGCCAGGTCCGGTTCGCCGAGCCCCTCGCGCTCAGCGATCGCACGCCACACGGGCCCGGCGTCGGCCATCTGCGCCTCGAGCGGCCGCGGCTCGCCCGCGTAGCCCTCGGCCTCGACGCCCAGGTGGGCCGCGATCTGCGGCCACAGGCGGCGCCAACGGAAGACGTCGCCGTTGACGACGTTGAACGCCTCGTTCCGCGCCGCCGGGGTGGTGGCCGCCCAGACCATGTGCGCCGCGAGCAGGTCGGCGTCCGTGACATCGGAGACGCCGTTCCACTGGGCCTCGGACCCGGGGAAGACCATCGGCCGGCCCTGCTCGCGGCAGATCGCGGCCTGCGCGCCGAGCGTCAGCGCCATGTTCATCGCGTTGCCGACCGCGAACCCGATGACGGTGTGCGAGCGGTGCACGCTCCAGCCGAAGCCCTGGGCTTTGGCGGCGGCGAACAGCTCGTCCTCCTGCGAGTAGTAGAAGTTCTCGCCCGGCAGCCGCTCCGCATCCTCGAGGAACGGGGTGTCGGGGACGTCGCCCGTCCCGTAGGCCTCGAACGGCCCGAGGTAGTGCTTGAGCCCCGTGACCAGCGCGACGTGGCGCACGGTGCCGGCGGGCTGCAGCGCGGCGAAGAGGTGGCGCAGCATCGCGGCGTTGACGGCGCAGTTCTCCGTCTCCGTCTCGCGTCGCGACCACGAGGTGAAGAAGACGTGCGTCGGGCGGAGGTCCGCCACGGCGGCGCGCAGGCCCTCGGGGTCCAGCAGGTCGGCCGCGACGACGTGCGTGCCGGCGGGCGGGGTGCCGGGCCGGCGGGCGAGGCCGTGGACGGTCCAGCCCTGGCGCTCCGCGAGCAGCCGGACGATCGCGCCGCCCGTGATGCCGCTGGCGCCGACGACGAGGGCGACGGGGTTCTGGGGCTCCTGCATGTGGTGCGCGTCCTTCCGCGCGCCGGGCCGTCCGGCGCGCACTGGGGATCCCGACCGTATCGCGGGCGACGAGCCGGCCCGGCGGCCCGCGCGTCGTGCGCCGTACAGCGCGCCTACAGCGGTAGGCGCGCGATCGCGATCCAGTTGCCGTTCTGGGTGGAGCGCACCGTGGTCCGCCCGCCGGCCGCCTCGATGCGCCGGTAGAGCGGGCCGAGATCGTGGGCGGTCAGCTCCATGGGCGTCGAGTCCGGATCGACGCCGACGCTCTGCATCGACACGAGCAGCTGGCCGTCGTCGATGCGCACGCGCAGGTCCAGCCGCTGCGGGCTCGGGGCGCGGCGGACGAGCAGGTCGACGGAGTCCTGGAACACGAGGTAGGCCTGGTGCCCGACCACGGGCGTGACGTCCCCCGGCGCGGTGCGGTCCGTCAGGCGGGCGTCGTGGCCGGCGCGCTCGAGCTCGCGGAGGAGCTCCGGCACGTGCGCCAGGCCCTTCTCGTCCGGGTCGACGCTCCGCACCGAGGATGCGTCCCCGCCGGCCGACGACGGACGGTCGAGGGCGGGGGAGCGGGGCGTCGAACGACCGGTCGATGCGGCCGAGGGGGAGCGGCGCAGGGAGAACCTCACATGTTCGTATCGGTCGGGTATCACGGAACCTTGAGCCCGACCGCCAGAGGATCACCCGTATGGGCGAGGACTCAGCCCAGGATGCGGCGGGTGACGTCGCGGAAGCAGGCCGTCGCGAACTCGAGGTCCTCGACGTCGATCCGCTCGTCCTTCGCGTGCATGCGTCCGGCCTGCTCGCGCAGCTCGAGGTTCCTGTGCGGGAAGAACCCGTAGGCCACGACGTCGGGGAACGCCTCGCGCCACGTGCGCGAGTCGGTGAACCCGGGCAGGAACGTGGGGACGATCCCCGCCCCCGGCACGTGGTCGCCGAGCCACTCCTGCAGCGCGTCGAAGAGCTCGCCGTGGCCGGGCGAGTCGTTGCCGGGCACCGTCATGCGCCACTCGACCTCGACGCCGTCGGGCAGCTCGCCGATCGCCGCGAGGATCCGCGCCTTCGCGTCCTCCGTCGGCACGTTCGGCGGCACGCGGCAGTCCACGAACAGCTCGGCGCGGTCCGGGATGACGTTGATCTTGTCGCCGGTCGTGACGATGTTGGGCGAGAACGTGATCTTCGCCATCGGCTCGATCGCGGCGGCCAGGTCGGCGTCCTCGGCCCGCAGGGCGGCGTAGGAGCGCTCGGGGTCCGCACCGTCGAGCCCCAGGCCGTCGAGCATCGAGGCGACCGCGGGGGCGACGTCGTAGGGCAGCTCGGCCTCGGCCAGGCGGGTGATGAGCGGCGCGAGGCGGACGAGGGCGTTGTCGCCCAGGCCCGGCGTGGCACCGTGGGCGGCGCGGCCACTCGCCTTCAGCGCGAACCGCAGCGGGCCCTTCTCGCCGACGCAGACGCCGTAGTGCAGGCGGTCGCGGAACCGCAGCGGCGCGCCGCCGCCCTCGTTGAGCAGCAGGTCGCAGCGCGCCAGATCCGGGTGGTTCTCGCAGAGCCAGACGGCGCCCTCCGAGCCGCCCGTCTCCTCGTCGACGACCACGAAGATCTTCAGCGCGCCGCGGGACGGGCGCCAGCCGTCACGGACGAGGTCGAGCGCCGCGGTGACCTCGGCGGCGGTCTGCGACTTCATGTCGATCGCGCCGCGGCCCCAGATCTCGCCGTCCTGCAAGTCGCCCGACCACGGGTCGTGCCGCCAGTCCTCCGGGGCGGCGAGCACCGTGTCGACGTGGGAGAGCAGGCCGAGGACCGGGCCCTCCGGGGCGCCCTCGGGCGCGCGCAGCTCGGCGATCAGGTTCGGCCGCTCCGGCGTGCGCCCGACGAGCGTGACGGTGAACCCGGCGGCCTCGAGCATGCCCGCCAGGTACTCGTTGGCCTCGTGCTCCTGCCCGGGCGGGTTGACCGTGTTGAAGCGGATGAGCCGCTGCAACAGCTCGGTCGCCGAGAGCCCGGCGGGTGCGTCGGTCGGGAAGGAGGCGCTCACCCGGCCAGGCTAGTGCAGGGGCGCGGCGGTCGGAAGGGGTGGCCGCTCAGTCGATCGGCGCCGGGCGGCCGTGCGGGGTCCACCCGATCGTCGGCGGCAGCACGGGCTGCAGCACCACCCGCGACCACGTGCCGAACGCGCCCACGCTCAGGTCGCGCACCGGGTCCCAGCGCAGGCCGAACCCGCGGCGCACCTTCGCCGGCAGCAACGCCGCGGTGATCTCGTTGGCCAGCCGCAGCGCGGGGCGCACGGGCAGCGGCACGGGCGGGTTGAGCACGATCTGCCGACCGGCCTCGCGGGCCTCCGGCATGACCTGGGTGCGGTCGGACGCGAGCGTGTCGGCGACGTAGGCGTCGAACGCCGTGATCGTCTGCGGCATGTCGTCCTGCCGCAGGCCGAAGAGCTCGCCCACCCGCCGGTAGTCGCGCCAGAACGCGTCGCGCTCCTCCGGCCGCAGCGGGCGGACGAACCGCTCGTGCACCACGAGCGCCGAGTCGACGAGCGAGGCGAGGATCCAGAGCAGCAGCTCGGGGTCGTCGGCGCGCCAGGGCGTGCCGGCGGGCCAGGGGCCGGCGTCGTGCTCGAGCGTGCCGGAGACCTTGCCGTGGATGGCCCGCACGCGGCGGCCCATCGCCTCGGCCGCGTCGGCGGGGCCGAACACGGCGGTGGCCATCGCCTCGGCCGTGCGCTGCAGCCGCGGGTAGGCCTTCTCCGGCTCCTTCGCCGCCGTCGCGCCCCAGAACCCGACGAACGCCAGCGGATGCGCCGCCTGCATCAGCAGGCTGCGCGGCCCGTGGAGCATCACCGCACGCTCGCGGTGCACGCGGCGGATCATGGAGTGGTCGTCGAAGAGGCCCTCGGCACTGGCGTGCGGGCGCGTCATCGTGGCGCCCGGGCGGGGCGAGCGCGTGGTGGGATCGAGCGTGGAGTCCGTGGCGTGCATGGTGCTGGTCCTGGCCGTGCCGGGCCCGGGGTGAATACCCGCGGGTAGCCAACGGTACGCCGGTGGGGGGCGAGCGGTTGCGGGTGGGGTGGGTTCCTCCGTGCGATTGAAGGGCACCGAGGCGAGCCGCTCGGCGTAGGCCCACGGCGACAGTCCGTCGCCCCCGACTAGGTCGGAAGTGGCTGCCAGTGGTAAGCGCCGGAGTACTGGGCCTTGCCGCTCACCACCTGGGTCGCGTAGTTCCAGTTTGAGAACTCGTGGTCGCGCGTGAAGACACCGTCGGAAGCGTCGAGGACGCCCGCCTCGAGGAGCTCCTGCTGCAGGCCCGCCACGCGCTTCTGCCGCGGATATGTCGTCTGGTCCGGGTCGAGCTTCGGCGCGCGCCATCCGCTCCCCGCCAGAACGATGAACTCCTTGGCCGGCTCCGGGCCCTTGAAGCGCCCCCACCCAGGGCCGGCTGCACCCACGTAGCGATGTGTCGCTTCCACGGGATCGCTTTCGTCGCGCGTCGTAGCCTCTGCGGCCGTCGACCGGTTCTCCCTGCTCAGCGGGGTGAGCCGCGTAAGCGGCGCATCCAGCTTCGCCGGTGGTTCGCCGTCGGTCTCGGCTGCGGTGAAGACGTCCTGCCCGAGCAGGAGTTCGAGTGCCGAGCGGATCTTCTCGAGGGCCGGATCGATGTGAACGTCGTCGAGGCCGCGGTGGCGCGTCTCCTCCGCCACGTTCGCGATGACCGACACGACGTTGGCGGCCTGCATCTCGCCGATGAGTTCGGCTTCGATGGCGGGGCAGAGCAACGGGCTTGGCACCGGCACCGCGAAGATGACGCCGAACCAGTTCTTCGCCGGGGTGACGTGGTGGGTCCGGATCCGCTTGAGCATGCTCGTCGTGCTCATCCCGACGTAGGCCGTCAGCTGGTCGCCGGCCGCGACCCCGTAGAGCAGATAGACCCCGGGCTCGTCGGGTGTCGCCTGCCATGCGTCGCGGTGGATCCTGAACACCCGAAGTGTGTCGAACGGATCGACGCTGCTTACCCGGGCGACTCCAGGGCCGCTGGCGGTGATGAGGAGGTCAGCCATCAACCGGGCACCGTACCCCTCGTGCGATCCTCGAACGGTGGATCGCCTCTTCGTCCCCGACCCCGACGACGGCGCGCCCGCCGGCCGGGCGCTGCCGCCGTCCGACGCGCCGCTGGCGGCCCGGATGCGTCCGCGGGTGGTCGAGGACGTCGTCGGCCAGGAGGACCTGCTCGGCCCCGGTCGGCCGCTGCGCGCGGGGATCGACGCGGGGATGCCACACGCGATGCTGCTCCACGGGCCCCCCGGCTCGGGCAAGACGACCCTGTCCCGGATCGTGGCCGACTCCGCCGGTGCGGCCGTCGAGCAGCTCCAGGCCGTCGACTCGGGCAAGGCCGAGGTCCGCGCCGCGCTCGCACGGGCGCAGGAGCGGCGGGACGCCACCGGCACGCCGACGATCCTCTTCATCGACGAGATCCACCGCTTCAACCGCACCCAGCAGGACTCGCTGCTGCCGGCGGTCGAGGAGGGGCTCGTCACCCTCATCGCCGCGACGACGGAGCCCGCGTGGGCGGCCGTCAGCCCCGCGCTGCGCTCGCGGCTGCGGATCTACCGGCTGCGCGCGCTGGAGGTCGAGGACGTGCTGGTGCTCCTGCACCGGGCGATCGACCGGCGCGCGCTGGATCGCGACCCCGGGGCGGAGCGCCCCGAGGTCGTGGCGGACGACGACGCGCTCGAGCTGCTCGCGAACCGCAGTGCGGGGGACGCCCGCACGGCGCTCGGCGCGCTCGAGGCGGCCGCGGCGCTGGCGCGCACCGCGACGGCCACGATGACCGGCGACGCTGACGCCGATCCGGCGGCCACCGCTCCGGGCGACGCCGCGGCCGCCGCCGGCGACGGAACGCGGTCGGTCGGCACGGTGCGCATCACCGTCCGCCAGGCGGGCGCCGCGCTCGACCGCGCGGTGGTCACCGCGGGCCCGGACCAGCCGCACGACCTGCTCTCGGCCTACATCAAGTCCATCCGCGGCAGCGACCCGGACGCGGCGGTCTACTACCTCGCGGGGATGCTCGCGGCCGGGGAGGACCCGCGCACGATCGCCCGCCGGCTCGTCGTCTCCGCGTCGGAGGACGTCGGTCTGGCCGACCCGCAGTGCCTGCCCCTGGCGATCGCGGCGGCCGAGGTCGTCGACCGGATCGGCATGCCGGAGTGCCGGATCGCCCTGTCCCACATCACGATCCGCCTGGCGCTCGCGGCGAAGAGTGCGGCGGCGTACCGCGCGATCGGCGACGCCCTGGCCCACATCGAGGAGCACGGCGTGACCGCCCCGCCGCCGTACCTGCGCGGCAAGCTCAGCGACGGCTTCGAGCCGGGCCAGTACGACTACCCGCACACGAACCCGGGAGGCGTGAGCCGCCAGGAGCTCATGCCCGCGGGGCTCGAGGACGTGCGGTTCGTGCAGCCCGCGCCGCACGAGACGGTGCTGCGCGACCGGCTCGCCGCCAGCCGCAACGCCCGTGGCCGCAAGCCGTAGGGCTCAGCGCCCGGGCCCCGGCGGCTTCGGCCGCGCGGCGGGGCCCGGCAGGGTCCGGGTCGTCGGGCGTCGGCCGCGGACGGGCGGCTGGGGGAGCGCCGGCCGGACACCGGGCACGGGCACCGGTCCGGGCGGGACGGGCGTCGGCGGGGCGGCGGGCATCGTGTCCGGCACGGGGGCGATCGCGTCGACGGGATGGGTGGCGAGGAGCTGCGGCGGAGTCCCCGAGGGCAGCGCGGGATAGACCATCTGCACGAGCACGAGCGCGCGGCCCTGGACGGCGCGGTACAGGTGCGGGACGTCGGCGGCATAGCGCACGGAGTCGCGGGGGCCGAGCACGACGGTGGTGTCCTCCGGGCCCACCTCGGCCTCGCCGTCGAGCACGAACACGTGCTCCGTCACGCCCGGCGGGTGCTGGACCCCGCGGTGGACCGCGCCGGCGGCGAGCCGCCACTCGTAGAGCTCGATGATCGCGCTGCCCGCGTGGGTGCGGTGCACGAGCCGGCCCGCGATGCCGGGGCGGACGAGCGGCTCGCCCTCCGTGCTGCGGACGACCTGGGGCCTGTCGTCGTCCGTCTCCGCCACCAGGTCGGTGAGCGAGGCGCCCAGCGCGCGGGCGAGGGCCTGCAGCGTCTCGATCGTCGGGTTGCCGCGTCCCGCCTCGATCTGCGTGAGCGTGCCCTTGGCCAGGCCCGCGAAGCGCCCGAGCTCGACGAGGGAGAGCCCGCGCGTGCGGCGCAGGCGCCGCACGTTCTCCCCCAGGAGCTCCGGTCCGCTGTGCACGCGCCCACCGTACCCGCCCCGGCGTCCGGCGCACCCCCGGTCGCGCCCCACCGGCCTCCCAGGCGACGGGCGGGCGGCCCCCGTGCGGGGGCCGGGCATGCGGGGCACGCGACGGGGGTCACAGCCTGGCGAGCTACCATGGGTCGCATGCCTGCTGCCGCTTACGCCGGTAAGGAGTGCGTCTGTCAGTTCAAGCGCGGGATCTGTGATCAGACCTGCGTGAAGGACATGCTGGACACGCCCTTCTACATCGCCTGCCTGCGGCTCCGGGGCCGCAAGTGCCTCGTGGTCGGGGGCGGTGAGCTCGGCCTGGAGAAGACGGAGGGCCTCCTGGCCTGCGACGGCGACGTGATCGTCATCGCGCCGGAGGTCAAGGCCGAGGTCGAGGCGCTTGCCGTCGAGGGCTCGATCCAGTGGATCAAGCGCGACTACGAGCACGGCGACCTCGAGGGCAAGTTCCTCGTCATCGCCTGCACGGACGACACGGACACGAATATCCGCATCTACGACGACGCGGAGGAGCGGGCGATGCTCGCGAACATCGTCGACGTGCCGCCGCTGTGCAACTTCATCCTGCCCGCGATCGTCCGCACCGGGCCGCTCGCGATCGCGATCTCGACCGCCGGCGCCTCGCCGGCCCTGGCCAAGCGCATGAAGCGCGAGGTCCAGGAGCTCTTCGGCGAGGAGTACGCCCGCATGGCGGTCATGCTCAACGAGGTCCGCGGCTGGGCCAAGGGCACGCTGCCGACCTACCAGGACCGCAAGGTCTTCTTCGAGGGCATCGTCAACGGCCCGGAGGACCCGCTCCAGCTCATCCGCGACGGGCAGGAGAAGCGGGTCATGGAGATCATCATCGACGCGCAGAAGCGCGCCGAGGCGGAGCTGGCCCAGGCCTGAGCCGGGCCGGGTCCGCGCCGTCCGGCGCGGACCCCGAGGAGCTCAGCCCCGCTGCACCGCGAGCTTCGTCACGCGGACGAGGGTCTTCGGACCGCCGGCGTCGACGGACACCGTGATGGTGCCGCCGCGCTTGGCGAGCAGCGCCGTCGCCGGACGCGACAGGCGCAGCGCCACGGAACCGGACTTGCCGGGCTGCAGGACGAAGCGCACGAACCCGACGCGCTTCTTCCCGGCGCGGACGACCGTGCTGACGATGCAGCGCGTGTCGCTCTTGCAGGCGACCCGGCCGGCGTGGACGCGGCGTCGCGTCGCGTTGACCTTCGTCGCCTTCAGGGTGCTGAGGACGGCGGCCGGGGCCGGTGTCGCGGGTGTCGCCGGTGCGGCGGGCGTCGGTGCGGCGGGGGCCGCGGCGGGCGCAGCGGGCTTGCCGGTCACCCGCAGGCTCGTGGTGGCGGTGCGCTCGACACCCGCCGTGTCGCGAATCCGCAGCGTCACGGCGTAGTCGCCCGTGGCGGTGCCGTCGGGGATCGCGACCGCGACGGCGACCGGGGTGCGCGCGACGCCGTCCTCTCCGACCGTGGCGTCCTGGGCCGTGGCCGACGCCCGGGCACGGCGGTCCTGGATGGGCCCGGGGCCCTCGCCCTCCTCGCCCTCCTCGGGCGTGAAGGCCCACGGGATCTCGGCCGCGTCCGGGGTGGCGGCGCCGCCACCGACCGTCGTGCTCGCGTCGACGCGCAGCGCAGTGGCCTCGGCGACGATGCCGGAGTGGGCGACGGAGAAGTCGAGCGTCGCGGTCGTGCCGGCGGTGGCCGCCGCGCCCTCCGGCGCGCTGACCTGCGCGTCCGTCAAGGGGTCGCCGTAGCCGGCGAGGGGGTCGCCGGACACCGGGCAGGTGGTCGAGGAGACGTTGGCGTCGCCCTCGCCCACGGGGAGCTTCTCGGCGCAGTCGGTCGGCCGGTCGCCGTAGTCCGCGCCGTAGCCGTCCAGGACGACCTGGTCGCCGATGTGGAGGCTGCGGACCTCGGCGGTGGACGCCAGCGGGCGGACGGGCACGGACGCCTGCACCACGTCGCCGGCGTCGCGCTGGCCCGGAACGAAGGTCACGATCGCCGAGCGGAAGCCGACCCAGTGGTGGCCGTCGGCGGCCGCCGGGAGATTCGCGGTGGCAGCGTCGTCCCGCACGAGCGGGGCGTCGGTGGAGCGGCGGAGGCGGAAGACCGGGTCAGCCGCGCCGTCCGCGACCTCCGCGGCCACGAGCAACCGCCCGGACGCGGGGCCGTTGGGTGGGTAGCGGTTGGAGAGGTCGCGGTAACCGTTCCACGGACCGCAGGCCTCGCCCTCGGCGACCGGCGCGGGGCCGAACCCCTCGTTGGGGAGGCAGAACGACTGCTGGACGTCGAGCGCGGCGAGCGGCGAGGCCTGGACCGCGGTGATGTCGCCCTGGTTGATGGCTGAGCAGCCGCTGAGCGCGGCGACGCCGGTGGCCGCGCCTGCGAGCGCAAGGCGGCGGAGAACGATGGGTGATGGCAAGGGGGTTCCCTCGATCGGTGAACTGACGGACACGACGCGAGGGGACGAACGCCGAAGGGACGGGGGTCCCGGTAACGATGTTCGCCTACCGGTGGGTCGGGAGCTGACAACTGGACACCTGTTGTAGCCCGTTCGGCGTCGACCGCGTACGCGGCGGCTGGGGTCTGTGGAGGGGCGACGGCCGCTGATCGAGGCGCGCTGCGGCCACCATCACGCGGCCGGGCATGAAACCTGACCGACATTGCTACGTTTTCCCCACGCCGGGTCTGGTGGGGCACCCCATGCGTCCCGCCGCCCACCTCCCGCATCCCCCGGAGACCTCCCCGATGCCCGTCACGCTCCACTGGTTCCTGCCCACGAACGGCGACTCCCGCAGCGACCTGAGCCTCGGCAACGCCGTCGGCGCCCGCGGCTCCCGCGTCCGGACCGACGCGGGCGACGGCGCGCAGGGCGACGTCCAGGACCTCGTCTCCCTCGGCGGCGTCTCGGACCGGCAGCCGACGATCGGTTACCTCGGCCAGATCGCGCGCTCCGCGGAGCAGCTCGGGTTCGAGGCGGCGCTGACGCCGACGAGCACGTGGTGCGAGGACTCCTGGGTCGTGGCCGCCGCGCTGGCCGCCCAGACCGAGCGGTTCAAGTACCTCATCGCCTTCCGCCCCGGCCTGCAGAGCGTCACGCTCGCCGCGCAGATGGCCGCCACGTTCCAGCGCGTCTCGGGCAACCGCCTGCTGCTGAACGTCGTCACGGGCGGTGACGACATCGAGCAGCGTCGGTTCGGCGACACGCTGACGAAGGACGAGCGCTACGCCCGCGCCGGCGAGTTCCTCCACGTCGTCCGCGAGCTCTGGAAGGGCGCGCCCGTGACGTTCCAGGGCGAGCACGTCCAGGTCGAGAACGCCCAGCTCGTCGAGACGCCGGCCTGGCCCGACATCTACCTCGGCGGCTCCTCGAAGGCCGCCCTCGACGTTGCCGCGAAGTACGCCGACGTCTATCTGACCTGGGGCGAGCCGCCCGCGCAGGTCGCCGAGAAGCTCGACCGCGTGCGGGAGCGCGCCGCCGCCCACGGGCGCGAGCTGCGCTTCGGCATCCGCCTGCACGCGATCGCGCGGCCGACGTCGGAGGAGGCCTGGGCCGAGGCCCAGCGCCTGCTCGACGGCCTGGACCCCGAGGCGATCCGGCGGGCGCAGGAGACGCAGCGCGCGTCGCAGTCCGAGGGGCAGCAGCGCATGAGCGACCTGCACAACGGCCGCACGGACGCCCTCGAGGTCTCGCCGAACCTGTGGGCGGGCGTGGGCCTGGTCCGCGGCGGCGCCGGCACGGCGCTCGTGGGCTCCTACGAGGAGGTCGCCGACCGGATCGCGGAGTACCACGCGCTCGGCCTGGACGAATTCATCCTCTCGGGCTACCCGCACCTCGAGGAGGCCTACCACGTGGGCGAGGGCGTCCGGCCGATCCTCGCCGCGCGCGGTCTGCTCAAGGACCCCGGCGCTCCCTCCCTGATCCCGGCATGAGCACGGAGACGTCGATCGCCCCGGCGTCGTCCGGGGCGCGGACCGGCGGGGACGGGCCACTCGTGCCCGGACCGGGCGTGCCGGCGCCGACCGGCGCGGCCGGTCGGCGCGCCGCTGCGGCGGGTCGCCGCGGCGGGCTGCGCACGGACACGCCGCCCTACCCGTCCGAGCTGCGGTGGATCACGCCGCTGGCGATCGTCGTCCTGTGGCAGCTGCTCAGCGTCACCGGCGTGCTGCCGGAGCGGACGCTGGCCGCGCCGAGCCAGATCGTGGAGCAGGCGGTGAACCTCGTGCAGGAGGGCATCCTGCTCGACGCCCTCTGGGTGTCGCTGCGCCGCGCGATCCTCGGGTTCCTGCTCGGCGCCGCCGTGGCGATCGCCGCGGGCGTCTGGGTCGGGTTCTCCCGGGTCGGCGACGCGGTCGCGGACCCCGTGCTGCAGATGCTCCGCACGATCCCGCTCTTCGGGCTCGTCCCGCTCTTCATCCTCTGGTTCGGCATCGGCGAGCTCCCCAAGATCCTGCTCGTCGCCCTGGGCGTCGCGATCCCGCTGTACCTCAACCTCGTCGGCGCGCTGCGCGACATCGACCCCGACCTCTACGACGTCGCCGACACGCTGCGACTGACCCGGGGCGAGCGGATGCGGCACGTGCTGCTGCCCGCCGCGCTGCCGGGCACGCTCATCGGCCTGCGCCAGTCGCTCGGGTTCGCGTGGCTCGCGCTCATCGTGGCCGAGCAGATCAACGCGTCCTCCGGCCTGGGCTTCATGATCAACAACGCCCGCGAGTTCCTCGAGACGGACACGATCGTCGTCGGGCTGCTCGCCTACGCGATCCTCGGCCTGCTGACGGACGCGATCGTCCGCCGGCTCGAGCGCCGCACGCTCAGGTGGCGCGACGCGGAGGGCACGGCATGAGCGTCGTCCACCTCCGCGGGGTCACCCGTTCCTTCGGCGAGCAGCAGGTCCTGAAGGCGCTGGACCTCACGATCGAGGCCGGCGAGTTCGTCGCCGTCATCGGCCGCTCCGGCTCGGGCAAGACGACGCTGCTGCGCGTGCTCGCCGGGCTGGATCCGCAGGCGGAGGGGCACGTGCAGAGCGGGCGACGCCCCGCCGTCGTGTTCCAGGACGCCCGGCTGCTGCCCTGGCGCTCGGCCCTGCAGAACGTCACGCTCGGCCTGCGCGACGCCGACGCCGACGCGCGTGGTCGCCGGGCCCTGGCCGAGGTCGGGCTCGAGGGCCGCGAGCGCGCCTGGCCGCGCCAGCTCTCCGGCGGCCAGCGGCAGCGCGTGGCGCTCGCCCGCGGCCTCGTCCGCGAGCCCGACCTGCTGCTGCTCGACGAGCCGTTCAGCGCGCTCGACGCGCTCACCCGCTCCTCGGCGCAGGGCCTCGTCGTCGAGCTCTGGGAGCGCCACCGCCCCGCCGTCCTGCTCGTCACCCACGACGTCGACGAGGCGCTCCTGCTCGCCGACCGCGTCGTGCTCATCGACCAGGGCCGGATCGTCCACGACGAGCGCGTCGCGCTCGAGCGCCCCCGCCGGCGAGAGGACCCGGCCCTGGCCGCCCACGCCGAGCGCCTGCTCGGCCTGCTCGGTGACGACCGCACGGACGACGGGACGGCCCCGAAGGCCGCGCCCGGCGTCTCGCCGCGTCGCCGGCTCGGCGCCCGCGCGGCGCTGGCCGCCACGGTCGCGGCGACGCTGGCGGTGGTCGGCTTCACGAGCGGCTCCGTCGGCGGGGACCGGGACGACGAAGCCGTTCGCGTGGCCACCGGCGGCGACGCGCGCAAGGCGACGCTGAACATCGCCGTCCAGGCGGACGGCACCCGGTCGCTGCTCGAGCGCTCCGGCGCGCTGCGGGGCGCCCCGTTCAAGGTCCGCTGGTCGCGCTTCTCGTTCGGCCCGCCGATCGTCGAGGCGCTCGGTGCGGGCAAGGTCGACATCGGCGCGGTCGGCTCGACGCCGCCGATCTTCGGTGCCGGGAAGCAGACGAACTTCCGCGCCGTCGCGTCCCTGCAGCTCAAGAACCGCCAGGACAACTCCCTGATGGTCCCGAAGGACCCGTCGATCCGGCGGATCCAGGACCTGCGTGGCAAGAAGGTCGCCGTCGGCCGGGCCAGCTCGGGCCAGGGGTTCCTGCTGCGCGCCCTGCACCGCGCCGGGATGAAGCCGGCGGACGTCGAGCTCGTCTACCTGCCGCCCGCCGACGGCCTGGCGGCGTACCGGTCGGGCCGCGTCGACGCCTGGGTGACCTGGGAGCCGTTCACGACGCAGGCGAAGAACCTCGAATCGCGGGCGATCGCGGGTGGCGAGCCCGACGACCACGGCTACTACTTCTCGCTCGCCGCCACGGGCGCGCTCGAGGACCCGGACCGGGCGGCGGCGATCCGTGACTTCCTGCCGCGCCTGCGTCGCGCGTACCGGTGGCTGGACGAGCACCCGGACCAGTTCGCCCAGGCGTGGTCGAAGGAGTCCGGTCTGCCGCTCTCCGTCACCCGGATCGCCGCCCGCCAGCGCCTGACGACGGTCGAGCCCGTCGACGACCGGGCCGTCGAGCGCGAGCAGGCGCTCGCCGACCGGCTGCTGCAGGACGGCGAGCTGCCGAAGGCCGTCGACGTGCGGACGATCGTCGCCCCGGGGATGGTCGCGCCCTCGAAGTAGGGGCGGGGGTCCCCCGGGTAGGGCGCGCTCGCGGACGAGGCGCGGCTCAGCCGCGGTCGCGGCGCCCGTCGGCGCCGCGGCAACCGCGGACCTGCGCCCACGCCGCGCGGGCCTGTCGCAATGCCTCGACGACCTGCTTCCGGGCCTCCTCGGCCGCCCTGCCGGCCTCGCGCAGCCCCGAGGGCTCGGTCGCCCCCTGGGCCACGGAGTTGAACGACCACAGGCCGGTGTCGAGCAGGCGCGCCGCCCGCCGCGTGTCGCCCAGGACCGCCTCGCGCAAGCCGGGCGTCGGCACCCCACCCTCGATGTGGCGCCGGCGCGACGCGAACTGGATGTCCCAGAGCGAGATCAGCGCCTGCGCGGCGACGGCGGGCTCGGGATCGCGGGGGTCCAGGCCGGCGCTCTCGGCGAGCGCCTCGCGGGCGACGGCGACGAGCTTGCCCGAGAGCTCCTGCCGCGCCGCACGGAGCGCCGGGGTGTCCTCGACCATGCGGCCGAAGGCCAGGAAGAGCGGGTGGAACTCCGGGCCGAGCGCGTCGAGATGCGCGCACTCCCGCTCGATGAAGGCGACCATCGCCGCGGTCGGCGAGACCCCGGGGCCGCGGGCGGTCAGCGCCTCGCGGATCCCGGCGACGAGGTCGGCCTCCTGGTCGAAGACGAGGGACTCCTTCGTGGGGAAGTAGTTGAAGACCGTCTTCTCCGAGACCCCCACCTCGGCCGCGATCTCGGCGACCCGCACGCGGTCGAAGCCGCGCTCGCAGAACATCCACGTGGCGGTGTCCGAGATGAGCTGGCGCGTGATGCGCTTCTTGCGCTCCCGCAGCCCCTCGTCGGGACGCCGCTCCTGCTCGTGCAGCTCCCGGATGTGGCCCAGGGCCTTCGCGATCGCCTCGCGGGAGAGCGGCGGGTCCAGCGCGTACGCCGGGGCCGGGTCGAGCTGCTCGTCTGCGCGGGGTGCGGTGGAGCTCACCCTTGGACCATACCCCGCTTTAGCAACAGCAATTCTCTAGTGGCTGAACGGGTGGACGGTGTGCGTGGCCGGCCCGGCCCTCAGGCCGTGTGCAGCGGTGCGAGATCCTCGTCGGCGGCGGCCCACGCGACGGTGCGCGGGTCGCCGGCGTGCGCGGCGTCGAGGTCGCGCCGGGCGCCGTCGAGGTCGCCCGCCGCCGTGCGCAGGCAGGCCAGGTGGTAGTGGACGAGCGGGTGGCCCGGGTGGTCGTGGTGCGCGGCGACCAGCTCCGCGATGCCACCCGCCGTGTCGCCCCGCGCGTGCAGCGCGTAGGCCCGGGTCCAGCGCGTCCAAGCCGAGCGCGGGCCGGCGGCGTCGGGGGCTCCGCCGACGACGAGGACGGCCGTGGCCGGCTCCGCGGCCACGAGCTCGCGGCGCACGCCGACGGGCACGCGGATCACGGTGCCGACTGGAGCGTCGTGCTCGGCACCCGGCAGTGACTGGCCACCGAGGCGGGCCGTGACCCGGCCGGTGAGGACGACGTAGAGCTCGTCGTGGCCCGCGGCCCCCGAGGTGGTCTCGTCGTGCGGCTCGATCACGACGCCGCCGGCGTGCTCGGCACGGAACACGTTCGCGGCCGCGCCGGTGAACCCGACGCCGTCGCGGAGGGGCAGCCAGGACAGCCCTGGCGCGGCCGGGAGCGCCTCGAGCTCCTCCAGGCGGCGGATCATCGCGTCGGCGTCGCTCCCGGTGGACATGTGCGCACCGTACGCCGTCGGGCGGGCCCGCGGTGGAAGCCGGGCAGATGATCCGCCCGTACCGCGCCCGCGGCGCTCAGGCCCCCGCGGCGGCGTCCCCGTCGTCGCCGAACCAGCCCGGCAGGATGTCGCCGTCGCCGGGGTGTCGGGGCCCCACGGCCAGGAGCTCCAGGCCGTCGGCACCCGCCTCGAACGCCCGGGCCAGCCCCGGCGCGACGCGCAGCGCGTCGCGTGGGCGCAGCTCCACCGTGCGGTCCCCCACGGCCGCCCGCCCCGCGCCCGCCAGCACGACGTAGACCTCCTCCGCCTCGGCGTGACGATGGCCGAACGCGCTGCGGGCGCTCGCCGGCATCCGGTGGTGGCCGATCCCCGTGCGCTCCAGCCCGAGGGCCTCCGTCGGGAACCGCGACTCGCCCTGGGAGGAGAACCCGTACGCCGCCGCCTGGTCCTCGGCTTCGAGCAGCGGCAGGTGGGTCAGCCCCGCGCGCGGGCGGGGCAGCAGCCCGGCGCCGCCGACCGGCTCGAGCTCCGTGCGCCGCGGCGGATGCTCCGGGTCCAGCAGCTCGAGGATGTGCCCGAGCCGCTCGTCGTCCCCTGCGGCGGCGGCCGCGGCGTCCATCGTCGCGCGGTCGGCCCAGCGCTCGTCCACGACGACCCGGTCGGGCTCGCCGGGCACGCGGGAGACGATCCACGACTCGCACCCCGCGGTTCCACGCAGCGCTTCGCCGACCTCGACGAGCAGGCCGCACAGGCGCTCTCCCTCCCCGGCGCGGGCGGTGAACTCGACGTGTCGCGCGGCGATCGGCATGCTCACAGGGTGCCGCCCGCGACCCCGACCGTCTTGGAGAAAACCGCCACGGCGGACGCCGGCGCGCCCGCGACGACGAGCACGCGCGGGATCCTCGGCGACGCCAGCCTGCCCTTCGTGCTCCGGCGCGTGGCTCCGGGGCCGGAGACGCAGGGCCGGATCGAGCGGCACTGGTCGACGCGCTGGGATCTCCGCGGCCGCGACCCGCACGTGCAGCGGATCCTGCCCCACCCCAGCGTCAACCTCGTCGTCTACGGCGGCATCGTCCGGGTCCACGGCGTGCCGACGGGCATCGACGGCCGCCCGCTGCAGGGCCACGGCTGCGCGATCGGCACGAAGTTCCGTCCCGGGGCCTTCGCGGCGCTGACCCCGCTCCCGCCCGCCGCCCTCCGCGACGCTCCGGTGACCCTCGAGCGTGCCTTCGGACCGGACGGCCGGGCGCTGGAGGAGGAGCTGCTCGACCTGGCGCCGGACGAGGACGCGGTATGGGCCGCCGTCGAGCGCTTCGTGGCGCCGCGCATCCGGGACCGCGACCCCGTCTTCGCGCTCGTCCGGGCCGTCGCCGCCGACATGCTGGGCCGCTCCCCCGACGCCCGCATCCCGGACATCGCGCGCGACCACGCCGTCTCGCCGCGCACGCTGCAGCGAGCGTTCCGCGAGACGATCGGCGTCTCCCCCAAGTGGGTGCTCTCGCGTTACCGCCTGCACGTGGCCGCCGAGCGGCTGGCCGGCGACCCGGAGCCGGACCTCGCCGACCTGGCCCTCGAGCTGGGCTACGCCGACCAGGCGCACTTCACGGGCGACTTCCGCACGACGGTGGGCGTCACGCCGGCGGCCTACGCCCGGGCGTGCCGCGCGGCGGGATCCTTGACTTCCACCTAGGTCGAGGTTGAATACTGCGGTGGACCGTCCGGCGATCCCGACCGGCCCGGCGCGGCGCCTCGTGCGTCGGCCGGCCGACCGGCCGCCGGGACCCCTTCGACCGAAAGAGCCCCCCATGGCGTTCTCCGTTCCCCCGCTGCCCTACGCGTACGACGCGCTGGAGCCCCACATCGATCAGCAGACGATGGAGCTCCACCACGACAAGCACCACCAGGCCTACGTGGACAAGGCCAACGCGGCGCTCGAGGGCACCGAGTTCGCGGACAAGTCGATCGAGGAGATCGTGTCGAACCTCGACGCGCTCCCCGCCGACAAGCAGGGCCCCGTCCGCAACAACGGCGGCGGCCACTACAACCACACCCTCTTCTGGGAGTCGCTGCAGGGCGGCGGCGT
>NZ_ATUD01000013.1 GCF_000420025.1 Patulibacter americanus DSM 16676 | reverse complement strand
CATCGAGCACATCCGCGGCTCGGAGTTCGAGTTCCGGCAGCTGGACATCGTCGAGCCGTTCTACGTCGACGAGCCCGTCGACTTCGTCTACCACGCCGCGTCGCCCGCGTCGCCGATCGACTACCTGCGCCTGCCGCTGCACACGCTGAAGGTCGGCTCCTACGGCACCCACCACGCCCTCGGCCTGGCCAAGAAGCACCGCGCCCGCTTCCTCCTCTTCTCCACCTCCGAGGTCTACGGCGACCCGAAGGTCCATCCGCAGGACGAGTCCTACTGGGGCCACGTCAACCCGATCGGCCCGCGCGGCGTCTACGACGAGGCCAAGCGCTACGCCGAGGCGCTCACGATGGCCTACCACCGCCAGCAGGGCGTCGACACCGCGATCGTGCGGATCTTCAACACCTACGGCGCCCGGATGCGGCCGCACGACGGCCGCGCGATCCCGACGTTCTTCCGCCAGGCACTGGCCGACGAGCCGATCACGATGTTCGGCGACGGGTCCCAGACCCGGTCCTTCTGCTACTCCAGCGACCTGATCCGCGGCATCATCGCCCTGGCCGAGTCCGGCGAGCACGACCCCGTCAACATCGGCAACCCCGGCGAGTTCACCCTCATGGAGCTCGCGAAGACCGTCATCGACGTGACGGGCTCCAAGAGCGAGATCGTCCACCAGCCGCTGCCCAAGGACGACCCGCAGCAGCGCCGCCCCGACATCACGCGCGCCAACCAGCTGCTCGGTTGGGAGCCCACCATCGACCTCCGCGACGGGCTGCAGAAGACCATCGAGCTCGCCGGCCGCGAAGGCCTGATGGGCTGAGCGGCCTGGCCGGCGGGCCACCGTCGGCCCCCACCCCCGACCGGGCGAGCTCTCCGGCCGGGCCCCTTGACCGCCGCGTCGCGTCGTGCAGGGGTCCCTGCGACACCCCCCGGGCGCATCTGAGAGGCTAGAGAGTGGTGCACCAGGCACACCACAGCCCTGACGCGGTCCCGGACCGCAGTGTGACGCGGGAGCTTCCACCGCCCGCGTCGGTGACGCCGTTGCGTCCGGCGGTCGACATCCGGGCCAAGCGCCCACCGGCGCTGATGTTCCTGCTGCGGCGCGACACGATCCGCCACGCGATGCGCCTGCTGGGCCTGATCGCGATCGATGCGGCCAGCGTCTACGCCGCGATCTTCACGGCCCTGGCGTTCAAGGCGCTGTGGTTCGAGGGGATCGATCCCGGCTGGCACGCGCACCAGGCGCGCGAGATCGCGCCCTTCACGATCCTGGTCGTGCTCCTGAACTTCGCGCGCATGGGCCTCTACGGCCGACGCACGGAGCGACCAGGGCTGGGACGGATCGTCACCGGGCTGTTCCAGGTGATGGTCGTGTCGATGGTGTTCGTGCTGATCAACGGCCAGCGCGACCGGTTCTCGAGCTACTACATCTTCTACGGCACGCTGATCTTCGGCGTGGCGTACATCGGCGTCCTGCGCCTGGCGTACGAGACGATCTCCGGCCGCCTCCTGAAGTCGGCCGGCCAGCAGCGCCGGGCGATCCTGGTGGGCACCACCCAGCACTCCGACGCGATCGCGTCCGCGCTGGCCGACGACGTCGACTCCGCCATCCAGGTCACCGGCGTCGTGACGACGACCGCCCGCGAGCCGCGGCCGAGCAAGGCGCGCGCACTGGGAACGGTCGCCGACCTGCCCGCGCTGCTGTCGGCGGGCGACATCGACGAGGTCATCATCACCGACCCCGCGTTCCCGGAGGAGCAGGCGCTCGAGATCGTCGACCAGGCGCACCGGCTCGGGATCCACGTGCGCGTGGCGCCGTCGACGATGGAGATCCTCGTCCACCGCGCGGAGTTCCTGCCGGGCCAGACCGTCCCGCTGTTCGAGCTCAAGCCGCCCGTCACCGAGGGCCTCGACTTCGCGATCAAGCGCACGTTCGACCTCGTGATGAGCAGCCTGATCCTGCTGGTGCTCAGCCCGCTGGGGCTCGCCATGGCGCTGGCCGTGCGGCTCACGAGCGCGGGGCCGATCATCTACCGCTCGCGGCGCCCGGGCGTCGGCGGCGTCCCCTTCGACTGCCTCAAGTTCCGCACGATGTACCAGGACGCCGACATCCGCCAGAGCGAGCTCGAGGAGCTCAACGAGGCCGGCGGCGCGATCTTCAAGATGCGCAACGACCCGCGCGTCACCCCCGTCGGCCGCATGCTGCGCCGGCTCTCCCTCGACGAGCTCCCGCAGCTGCTCAACGTCCTGCGCGGCGAGATGTCGCTCGTCGGCCCGCGCCCGCTCCCGCAGCGCGACTACGACCGGCTCGAGGAGTGGCACAAGAAGCGCTACCTCGTGCTCCCCGGCGTGACGGGCCTGTGGCAGGTCTCGGGCCGCTCGGACCTGGAGTTCGACGACATGGTCCGCCTGGACTTCCTCTACCTCGAGCGCTGGTCCGTCTCGCTCGACATGTCGATCCTCGTGAAGACGATCCCGGCCGTCTTCGGTCGCCGCGGGGCGTTCTAGGGACGGGCGCTCACGGGCAGGCCGGTCAGGGCTGCTGCTCCGCGGTCCGTCCGAAGCCGACGGTACCTTGTCCTACTTATCGCTACTTGCAATATGTTCAAGTACGCATGACGACCGTTGCCGTCGAGGCCGCTCTCAGCGCGTCGCCAGAGGATGTGGGCACGGAGCTCCTAGCCGTCGTCGAGGACCAATGGTTCGACCGGAAGTCCGCGAAGACCCCGGCGAAGACCCTCGCTCCGGCCATTTGCGGCATGGCGAATGCCGACGGCGGCATCCTCGTGATCGGCTTGCACGACGGGAGCGTCGAGGGCACCGATTCGGATCCCAGGCGGCGCAACGCGCTCGTTCAGGCCTCGATCGATTTCTGCGTTCCGCCGGTCCGCGTGAAGCATCACCTTCTGGGCTGTGTTCGGGAAGACGGCGTAGCGGACCACCTCCTCGTGCTGCGCGTAGAGGCGAGTGACACCGTGCACGCCACGGTCAAGGACGAGGTCTTCCTACGCGTCGGCGACGAAACCCGGAAGCTGGGGTTCCATCAACGGCAGGAGCTCTTCTACGACAAGGGGCAGGCCTCCTACGAGGCGCGGGTTCTGCCTGGCGCCTCGGTCGATGACGTCGAAAGCGGACTTATCAACGCGTACGTTGATGCCGTTCAAGCACCTGACGCACTGCGCCTGCTCCAGGCGCGCGGGCTCGCAGTCGACCGCGAACTGACGATCGCCGGCTGCCTCCTTTTTGCCCGCTATCCGCAGGGGCCTCTTCCGGAGACGTTCGTACGTGTCATCCGCTACCGCGGACGCGAGCGCGGCACCGGGGCGCGGCAGCAGATGCTCAACGACGAGCGCATCGAGGGCCCGATTCCTGAGCTCCTTGCCGGCGCGCGCCGCGCCATCGCGGATCGACAGCCGAAACGTCGGGCGCTCCAAGACGGCAGGTTCGCTGACGTTCCGTTGGTCCCGGAAGACGCCTGGCTCGAGGGTCTCGTCAACGCCGTCGTCCACAGGTCCTACAGCGTCGCGGGCGACCACATTCGCGTCGAGATCTTCGACGATCGCATCGAGATCTCCAGCCCCGGGCGGTTCCCGGGCCTGGTCGACCTCACCGATCCGGCGAACGCCACCCGATTCGCGCGCAATCCGCGCATCGCCCGGGTCTGTGCCGACCTGCATTTCGGGCAGGAGTTGGGCGAAGGCGTCCGGCGCATGTTCGAAGAGATGCGGCAGGCCGGCTTGGTCGACCCCGTCTACCACCAGACGTCGGGGAGCGTGCAACTCACGCTGTCCGCGGACCCCGTAGATCGAGCGCTCGAGTCGCGCATGCCAGAACACGCCCGGGCGATCACCCGCGCGCTCCGCGAGAGCGGACGCTTGAGCACCGGAGAGCTCACCGAACGAATCGGGATGTCGAGACCCACCGCGCAGCGTGAGCTCGCTGCGCTGCGGGATGCCGGAATCGTCGAATGGATCGGCAAGTCCACGCGTGACCCGCGGGCGTACTGGCAGCTCAAGACCACGTGAACGGACTACTTGTCGGCTACTTATTTCAAGTAGCTGCAAGTAGCCGCAAGGCCACTTCGCCGGTCATCGGCGCCGACCGCAACCTGGCCGGGCCTTCGACTGCAAATCGAAGTACCAGGGGTCGGTGCTCCGCACCGAGCCGCGCTCCCCGCTCGCCGTGGCCGGAGGCCCGTCGCGGAGGGCAGCGGCGGCCGGTCAGGCGCCGGCGGTGCGTTGCGGGTCGAGGTCGATGTCCTGGCCGTCGATCGTGGCCACCATGCGCATGGATCCGCCGAGGGCCTCCACATAGCGCTTGACCGTCGACACGCGGAGGTCGTCGCTGCCGCGCTCGATCGCGGAGACGCGGGGGCGGCTGACGCTGAGGCGGTCGGCGAGATCGGCCTGGCTGACGCCGGCGCGCTCGCGCAACGCATGCAGCGCGATCTCGGCACCGAGGACCTCCCGCTCCTCGGCGGTCCGCTCGTGCATCTGCGGGGTGACGGCTCGCTGCGCGCGGATCTCGGTGAGGGTCTTCGAGATCTTGGCGTTCATCAGTCGTCCCGGTCGGCGCTGAAGAGGACGGTCCACATGCCTACGTAACGGTAATGTACGCGTTTCAGTAATGCAAACGTTACGTGCCTCCCCGAGGCGACACCAGCGCCCGTCGGGCCCGTGACATCGAGCCGGTTGGGGCTGACGGCCGTGTTCGACCGCTCTCCTCATCGGACGGCCCGGCTGTTCCACATTGGCCGACGGGCGAATTCCATATTGGCCGGCGCTAGCGTCGCGCGCCCATACCACTACCGCGACAAGGACGGGCGAGAGGTCGACCTCGTCCTCGAGCTCCAGAGCGGCGACATCGCGGGCGTGGAGGTGAAGACCGCCGCGTCGGTCAGCGCGTCCGACTTCTCCGGCCTGCGCCACCTATGGGACAAGCTCGGACCGCGATTCCGCGGCGGGGCGGTGCTGTACAGCGGGGAGGGCACCGTGCCCTTCGGCGACCGCCTGTTCGCCGTGCCGCTCAACGGGCTCTGGGCGTGACGCCGATTCTCGCCCCGGCGATCCCGGACGCCTTCGGACGCTGCGCCGAGCCTGCCTGTAGGAGCTACGCGATGACGCCGGACGCGTCGGCGACCGACCTCAAAGGCGGCGGGCAGCGTCTCGGGCGGTGAGGATGTCGTCCGTCGTGATCGCGGCGCGACCGCATTCACTGATGCGCCGGTCGAGCTCCTCCGCCGTGGGAGCGGGAGCTGCCGGTTCGAACCCGGGCGTCGGGTCGTCGAAGCCTTCGTGAATACGGATCCGTCCCTTCAGCGCCCCCGGGGTGCGCGGCTTCGCCGGCTCCTCGTACCGCACCAGCTTGGCCACCGGGCTGTTCCCGCGTTGGAGCACGATCTCCTCACCGGCCTCAACGCGGGCGACGAGGTGCGACAGGTGCGTCTTGGCCTCACCGATGCTGACGGCGTCTCCCATGGCACGAGGCTACGGCGTGCGGCCGACGTGGTCCACGGCCGCAGCGGTGTACGCGACCGCCGTGAGCCCGACGTTCAGCCTCGCCGGATCAGCCGCCGCCGCGGCCGGCTCTCCCGCCGCACCTGGGCGACCAGGCGGTCGATCTCGTCCGACAGCCGCTCGAGCGTCGTGTCGAGCGGGCGGTGGTAGAGCTCCGCGCGCGTCGACTCCGGCATGCGGAGGCGGCGCACGAAGAGGTCCTCGAACTGGCCCGCCATCGCGACGAGCTGGCCACGCACGGCCTCGACGTCGTCGGCGGGCTGGGGGACGAGCAGGCCGTCGGGGTCGACGACCTCGGTGAAGAGGCGCAGCGCGTCGAGCAGCTCGCGGTCCGCCGTCGTGCGGATCACCGACCACTCCCCGCCGAGCTCGGGCGTGAGCAGCACCCCGCCGGCGACGTGGGCGGCCACCCGCTGCGACCCGCCGTCGCAGACCACGACCCCCTCCTCGGGGAAGACCCGGCCGCCGAGCCGCTTGGCACCCATAACCGTCGGGTCGGGGCCGTCGTGGAAGAGGCTGAAGAGGATCTTCGTGGCCAGCGGCGGCTCGTCGCCGTCGGGGGCGAGCAGCGTGGCGAGGGTCCCGCCGTGCGGCTCGTCGCCGCGCTCGCCGACGTAGGCCGCGTGCCGCTCCTGCAGGACGCCGTCCTCCTGGGCCGTGTCGCCCCGCCGCTGCTGCCACGTGAGGTACGCCCGTTCGCAGACCGTCGTCGTGTCGGGCCGGCCGAGCACCTTGTCGCCGTGCAGGAGCGGCCGGTCGCGCTGCATCAGGGCGCAGAACGCGTCGACGGACTGCGCCTCCTCTGCCAGCCTGCGGACATGAAGCTGGCCAGGTGACGCATCCGGATCCAGCCGGTCATAGGCGGTGTACACGCGCAGGTTTGTACCACGGGTAGCAACGGCGTTAGCCCGGCGGGCCCGTGATTCGACGGATGGCTAGACGTCGTACGCACCGCACACACGGCGGCGGCCGAACGCGCCATGTCACCCGCCGCGGTCCCTCCTTGGTGCAGGCCGCGGAATCCGGGACCACGACGGGCGGTAGGCGAACCTACGGGGTGAGTCTCCCGCGGCATCGAGCGCGGCGGGGGTTTCTTTCACACGCCGCTAACAGAGCGCACCCGACCGTACGGCACGCCAGAACGCACGAGGCGCCCCGGACTCGCAGGTCCGGGGCGCCTCGGGACGCCGACGCCGCCGCCCGAGCGGGCGGTGGCGAGATCAGCGGATCAACGGCGCTTCTTCGCGCCCTTGATCGTCACCGTCTTCGTGATCTTCGTCGTCTTCTTACCCCTGGCCTGCGGGTCGAACGTCGCCGTCAGGCGAAGCTTGACCGTGCGGCCTGAGGCGATCTGGCGCCGGGTGGACGCGCTGAGCCTTACCGTGACCGTCGCGCGGCTATTGCTCTTGATCGTGCGGCTGCGCTTCACCAGGCCCTTGCCCGAGACGGTCACCTTGCCGGCCCCGATTCCCGTGAACCAGACCCGGGCGCGCTTCGAGGTCGCGTTCATTTCCGCTCGCACCCCGCAGTCCGGGGCCGCGATGTTGAGCGAGCGGATCTGCCGGGCGCCGTTCTGGCCGTCGAACTGCACCTCCGCACGGCGGCTGGCGATGCATGGGTCCCGGTCGCTGGGCGCCCCGAGGATGCCCTTCGAGCCGCCGTCAATCTCGAGCTTGAAGTTCGCGATCGGGGCGTCCGGGATGTCGACGAACGTGGCCATCAGCTGGCTCGTCTTGTTGTTGGTGGCCGAATCGGCGCGCAGATCGAGATCCACGCCGCTGCCACGCAGTTTGAGCCACAGCTTGGGCAGGGTCTTCACGACCTTGCCGGAAGCCGTCGTCTTCGTGCCTTGGAGGAAGTACACGGGCCCGGTGAGGGGCTCGTGCAGCGCGGGGGTCGTCGCCGACGCCCGGCCCACGATCGACGCCGCGGGACAGTCCCGCGCCGCGGCCTGCGCCGGGGTGCAGAGCGCGTTGGCGTTGTCCGCCTTCAGCGTCGACGTCAGCGGTAGCGTGACCCGCACCCGCTTGAGTCCCGCCTGCCCGAACGTCTGGCCCAGATCGGCCGTGAACTTGGGGTTCTTGCCCTTCTTCAGGTCCGCCTTGCCGGAGTAGGTGAGCTTCAGCGAGGGCGTCAGCTTCAGCTTGTCGCAGCCCTGCGCTTGGTAGCGCACACCGGGCCTCTGAACGGCGCCGTTCGAGCTCGTGAGCGTCCCCACGACGGTCTGCGGAGAGCAGTTCGTCGCGTTGAACATGAACCCGGGCCGGTCGAGGGCCACGCTGATCGAGCGGTAGTGCATCGGGACGCCCCCGACGATCTGCGGCAGGTCATCGACCGGGGCCGACACCCTGGCCTTGTTTGCGTCGATGATGAGCGGCGACCGCACCACGACCATCCCGAGATCGAGCGGACCAGCCTTCGCGGGGACCGCGATCGAGAGGGAGTACGGCGCGCCCTTGTACGGGCCAGCGAGCGACACGGTGCCGCCCAGCGCGTACGGGTTCGGCCCGGTGCCGACCCCCACGGTGGTGGACCCCAGCCTCGAGACGGCCTCGCACGTGCCGACCGCCGCCTGCGCGTCGCCGCACACCGGGATCTTGCCGAGCATCCCGAGCAGGCCTGACGGCAGGTCCAGTCGGATGCCGGAGAGATCCTGGTCCGCGTCCGTGCGCGTCGTCGTCATCACGAACGGGGACAGCCCGCCCGCGAACGGATCGAGGGTGCCTGCGGTGAACGCCGGGGAGAACTGGCCCGTGGGACACCCCTGGTTGATCTCGAACGACGAATCCGAGGTGGCACTCTGCCCGGCGTAGGACGACACGACGGAACGCGTGGTCTTCGTCCCGCACGTCGTCGGGTTGACGAGCACTGCGCGCGGTCCGTCGTCGAGCTGCAGATGCAGGTTGTCGAACGGCAGCTGCGGGTTCTGCGCGAACGACGCAGTCAGCTGCCCGGTGCGCGGGTCCGCCTTGATCTGGCCCTTCAGCTTCACCCGCACGCCCTTGCCGTACGCGGCTATGAACATCCGGTACATCTCGCCCGATGCCGGGTCCTGGGACTTCTGCGTCCCCAGATAGACCGAGCCTTCGAGCTTCTCCTCGAGGAGCGGCGTCGAGATCCGCGCGATACCGATCTTCGAGGCGTCGGGGCACGACTCCTTATCCGCGGACTCCGTGGCCAGCTGCTCGTCTGAGCACGCACGCAGCCCGTCGGCGGCACCCGGGGAGATCGCGACACCCTCCGGCAACGCGGCCGACACGTCCTTCACCGTTGGTGTCGCCGGCTCGTCGACCGTCTCCGTCTGGGGGACATTGAGATCGATGCCGTACCCGGACGGCTGACCGGCCAATGCCCCGGTGGGAGCAACGGTGAGCGACGGCTCGAAGGACAGCTGGTCACAGTCCGTCAGCGCAGGAATGGTTGAGTCCCTGCTGACCAGCTGTTTCGGGTTCTCCCACGAGTTCGCCCGAAGCGTTGAGGTGAGCGCCCCGTCGCAACGCGAAGGCATGGACAGGAACGGTCGCGCAGGCGTGCCCGGTAGCGGGCTCGCCGCCGGCACCTCTCGTTCTGCGTCGTGGGCCGGGTCGCTGGGATCACCCCAGATCGTCATGCGCACCCGGTACACCGAGAGAGCCTGTGTGGTGTTCTTGACCGTTGCAGTGAGCCCGTAATCCCCGGTGCTCCGCGGGGTGATTGAGACCTGGACCGGGACGGTGGCTGCGGCGAACCCAATGCGCGCCGTTTCGTCGTCGGCCGTCGCAAGGTTGTACAGGCCCGGGGTCACACCACTCACCGGAGGCTCCGGACTACCCGGTTCGACGGGAGCCGTGTAGATCTCCACTCGTCCGACCTGGCTGCCGGCCGGGCAACGCAGGGCGTAGATGTCCGAGAACGCCTGGCTGGAACACGTGGGGGCGTTCCGTGGATTGCCATAGAACCCCGCGGGCAGGTCCACGGTCGCCGTTTTGAGGCTCTCGTCAGGTGCCTCGGTCGGCGTTATGCCGTCGTCCGCGGTGTTGAAGCTAAAGTCCACCACCAGATCGCCGTGGCCTCCGGCGCGCGTCACGGCCGGCCCATAATCACCGCCAATGGGGTCAGTCCGCGGCTGCACGAACCGCGTCGAGAAGTCCGACGCGCCGAATGCGGCGCCGGCCGGCGCTGCACCGACGGCCGAGACGAGCACGACGCCGAGGACCGCCAGGCCGGTGCGGATGCTTCCGGCAAGGCGCTTGGGCGGGGTCATGAGGATGTCTGCCTTGTCGAGGTCTGTCGTGGTTCCGCGGAAGCTCATCGCCCGCTCCTGACGGTGAAGCGGCGGACGAGCGTCGCGTTCGAGCCCGTGACTTCGGCCGCGAGGCGCATGCGCAGTCGGCCCGACCGGCGCAGTTCGCGGCGTGCGGCGGGCGACAGCCGCAGCCTGACCGACACGGTCTTGAACCTTGTGGACCTGATCGTTCGCGACCCCGAACCGACCGTACGGTTACGTCCGTCGACCGACGCCGTTGCCTTCAGCGTGATGCGTCCTCCACCCCGAATGGCCACGCGAACCTTGACCTTCCCCTGCTTTGCCAGCGTGCGCAGGGCAGACCGGCTCGGCGCCTTGAGGGTCGAGATCCCGCCCGGCTTGCGCTCCGGCAGCTTCGGCGGGTCCACGTTCCCCGCGCCGGGGACACTGCTCCTCGGCAGCGGCGCCGGGGGCCGGCCGCTCTCGGGAGGACGGCAGGTCTCGCCGTCGCAGTCGGCGGGAGCCGGGGGCGGGTCGGCGAAGCCGCCGCCGACCCGGAGCGCGTAGGCGTCCGGCACGCCCGCGTCCCGGTCCGCTGCAACCAACCGGCTCGCCGTCAGTACGAAGACGGTCTTGCCGTCGTCGCTGTTGTCGCCAAGGAAGCTGTCCTCGTCGCCGGTGCCCGGCGTGAGCAGACGCGGCCCGTCAGCGCCGTACCGATAGACGTCATGAACATCGTTGGTGTCGCCAGCGACGATGCGATCGCGAGACAGGAAGAACACCGTGCCGTCATCGGCGATGTTCCGCAGGCCACCAGGGCGCACCGCGGGGGACGGATAGGGCACGTCGAGCGCGGCATCTGCCGTGCTGGGCGCACCGTCCGGTCGACACGACACGCAGTCGAGTTCGTCTGCTTCCGCGTCGTACCGGTAGAGGGCCTGGAAGTCAGCGTTCTGCGCACCGCCGATCGAGGCATAGGAGCGGAAGACCACGTAACGGCCGTCTCGCGTGACGCGATCCACGGTCGCCCCTGCACCCGACCACGTGGAGACGAGATCGAGGCCGTCAGCAGTCCATCGGTACGCGTTCTGCTGGCCGTCGATCGCGTCCGCCGTCATCTTCTCGGTCGAGACGAAGTACAGCGTCGAGGAGTCGTCGGACAGGATTGCCCCGGTGATCCCCGACTGGCCCGACGTCGTCGCGGGCGTCAAGAGCTCGAGCTCGTCCCCGTCGACCGTGTACCGGTAGAGCCCTCCGGTGTTCGCCGCAGTCGTAAGCGCCTGATTGCTGTGGAAATACGCAGTCCCACCGTCGCGGCTCGCGCCGATGAACTGGGCGTCGAGCGAGACCGGATCATCCCCCGGGCGACGGGACCCCGACACGGGCAGGGTACGGTCGCCGTCGCGAACGTACAACGTTTGGGTGAACTGTCCGAGGTTGAAGTCGAGGTCGCTGTTCGCAAAGTACACGCGCGACCCGTCCTCCGACGTCGCGTGCGTTCCTCCGTGCGCCACGAATCGTGGGGTGAAGGACGTCTGGGTCCCGTAGTCGGCCGCCGACAAGGCGACCGTTTGCGCGAACGGGCTCTGTGTCGTGCTCCCATCCGGCAGCCGCGACGCGATCTCCAGCTCACCATCGCGCCAGCGGTAGATCGTGGCCGTCGACGGCGCAGCACCGTCCGCCAGCGGGTTGTCTTGACCCATCGAGAAGATGACGGTCCGCCGATCGGCCGATGCCCCGATAACGTTGACGGTGAAGTCGCCGCCCGTCGTGGTCGGATCCAGCGGGTTCTTCGAGATGCGGGTCGCGGTCGGGGTGGGCCCTTCGAGGTCGACCGAGTACGCATCCGGCTCGACGTTGCGATCGTCCGGCGCCATGATCGCGGTACTCCGGACCAGGAGCCGATCGAACGCCGGGGAGAACGCCACCGGGAAGAAGTCGGATCCACCGAACGTATTGTCGACTTGCGGGTTGGCCGGCTTCAGCGCCCATCCGCTACCCGTTCGGCGGGCGACCGTCGCAGTCGTCTGCGGGGACGCCAGGGCGTCATCCGACGCACCGGGCATCTCGAAAGCCACCGTGCTCCCGTCGTCCGCTGCAGGCGCCGCCACGGCGACCGGCGCGCCGTTGGTGTCCGCCGTTGAGACGAGTTCGGCCTTGCGACCGTCCGGGTAGCCCCCGACCGGTTCCGAGACCGGGGGCGTCGCTGCCCCGGCGGCACCAGCAGTGGCGAGCAGCGCGGTGACGCCGTAGAGCGTCCCGCGGACGAGGGCCCGCCTCACGGGCATCCCTGATCGGTGATGGCGGGAGGCATGGAACGATTTCCCGTCTGTGTTCATGTGTTACGTCCTCCTGGGGGACAGCTGACCAGCCGACGCACATGACGGCTCGAATTGGGGTTCACGGGTCCAGCGTGCAGCGTATTGCGCTGCCGTGTCCGAGGGGGATTTGTTTGCACGGGCCCCGCCTCGCCGACGTTCGTCGCGGCCCAACGACCCCAGCGCTCCTGCGACCACACGTTCAGGCGACCGCATGCTCACGCTGGAGGACGCCGAGTCGGGCCGCCCATTCAAGCCACTGGCCACTTCAGCATTTGGCGACCTGAACATGGCGGCGTTTCCCGAAAGGAACTGGCTGCAGCGGTTGCCTCGCGCGCCAAGGCATCGGCCGTTACGGGCCGACCGTCACCGCGCTGCCACGGGACGTCATCGGCCCGAACTTGGCCGAGAACTCCGCCGGGAGCCAGCGGCTGCCTACGCCGGTCTCGCGCCTCTGGAAACGCCGCATAGCCTGCAATGCTGCGTCCTCGGCCTCCCGTCCTTGGTCCGAACGCAGCCCGGCACGCCATGCGGGGATCCGCAGGCCCCTGCCTAGCGCGTGGGGCGGGGGCCGCGGCCCCCGCCCCACGCAGGACCGGCTACGGGTTGACCGTCACCGCGCTGCCGCCGGACGTCATCGGCCCGAACTTGGCCGAGAACTGCGCCGGGAGCGCGCGTGCGCAGACACCCGTCGCGCCGGTGACCGGCACGTTGGTGAACGTGATCGAGTTGTCCGCGTTCCGCGCGATGCCCGTGGCCGAGTTCGCCGTCATGTTGCAGTTCTGCGTCAGCCCGCTGGCCGTCACGTTGAGCGTGATGTTCGCCCCGGTGATGCCGAGCGTGCTCGCCGCCGCGCTGCCGTAGGTGATGCCCGCCGTCGTCACGGACGCCAGGTTCGCGCTGTTGATCTTCAGCGCTCCGCCGGGGGGCGTCGGGCCCGTGCACGTGTTCAGCGTGAACACCGGGGACGTGATGGCGACGGTCGGCGCCGGATTGGTTCCGACCGTACCGCCGAGGGTGCCGGCGCTACAGGAGGAGGGCCCGAGGGCCGTCTGCAGCGACGCCGTGCCGACCAGCGGGCCGCTGATCGTCGAGCCGGCCGCCAGCGGGCCACCGCCGTTGGACAGGGTGGTCGCGGACGCCGCGGAGGCGCCGGCGGCCATGAGGGCGGCGGTGCCGACGGCGACCGCCGCGGTACGAGCCTTGAGGAACTGGGACATGGTCTAGTCTCCTTCGTTGGGTGGGTCGAAGGTCGGCACCGCTTGGCGCCAGGCCTTCGGGTGTGGTGCTTCACGCGACGCCGAGCGAGCTCGACTCACGATGTGGTACCTGCGTCTCGGCCGGTTGCCTCCGGCCGGGACGTTCCTGACAAAGCACTCCTGTCGATCGGGCACACCGAGGAGGTGATGCCTTGCGATGGTTCGAGCGCGCAGTCAGGGCGAGAAGTTGGGGGACGTACCGCCCGTCCGGCCCGCCGCTAGATGCGGGTCGCGACGGACGGTCGCGTTGAATCAGTTGTTGCTGGCCGCCACGGACGAGGCCGGCGCGATCTTGGCATCGCCGTTGAGCCGCGCCGTGCTGACACCGGCGGCCGCCGGCAGCCCGATCTTCGCGTTCACGATCGGGTTGACGATGAGCGAGAAGACCCCGCCGCAGCCGGACGCCTTGGGGGCAGAGAAGGTGTTGTCGACGAGCGACTGGCCGGTCAGCTTGGTGATGTCCTCCTGGAAGGAGAGCTGGCCGGCGTCGCCGACGAGCGGTGCCACACCTGCGGGCGGCGCCGTGGTGCCGTTCGTCAACCGGAACGTCACCGGCGAGCCCGACGAGCCGACGTAGCAGCTGTCACCGAGGAACGGGTTGTCGAGCTTGATCCGGAGCGGCAGGGTGATGGACACCCCGTCACCATTGAGCAGGTTGCCGAAGTTGAATCCAACCGGGCCCACGAGCTCCGCAGTCGCCGTGACGTCGTTGACCGAATTGACGGCCGCGTAGAAGAGCGACCGGAGCGGTGCGCTCCAGCTGGGCTCCGGAGTGATGAGGCCCGTCAGGCCACCGGGAACCTTGAGCGGGGTGCGCGACAGGGTCGGCTTCCCGTTCGCCGCATTTACGAAGCCGGTCTCGAACGTCTCGGGGTCCTGCGTCACGCCGCCCTGGAGGCGGATGGTCTTCGTGATCGGAACGTTCTGATTGCCGAGCTTGATCGCGCCGGATGTCGTGTCACTCACGAGGCAGGACACCACGGCGGGGTTGGCAGTCGGGCAACCGGCGAAGTCAGCGTAGATGCCGGTAGGGGCTGCGGCGGCCGACGGAGCGGCGACAGCGACGGTGGCGACGGCGGCCGCGGCGCTAACCACGAGACGGCGTGAGCGGGTAACGCTCGGGGTGCGGTACATGGGACCTCTCTCAGGGAACCTGTGGAATTAAACGGTCACGCCTGACGCGGCATGGCCTGTGTGGGTGATGCCGGGCCAACGTACACCGCACGGATTCTCTATGCAAGAGCGCACATACACCGCATAGCTACCGGACCGCTCCGCCGGCGACATTTTCGACGCGTCAGCTCTCGATAAGTCCTGCAAATCAGGCTTGTCTAGAACATCGATACTGGGCAGACGGCCCGTTCGTTGAGTCACGCTTTACCGCTGGCGGTGCCCACGTCTTAGGCGACCTGCGCCCTTCTCGTCGCGTTGCACGCCCAATCTTGCCCGGAAACACATGCTGTATATGAGTCCCGCGGAGTGCCGGATCCGGCAGCGGTCCCCGAAGTCCGCTCGACGCATTGCATACGCCGGACGGCCCAGCGTTGCCCCCGAACGCCGCCGGAGGCAAGTCGGGGCCTCCGGGCCGGGTGCTGCGCGCTGGATTCGCTCCTGCTTCTGCCCTAGTCCTTGGGCGGCCGCTCGGATACCAGCCTCGGCCAACCGTGCGCCTGAACCGGGCCTCGAATTCCACCCCGTGAGCAGCGCGCCTTTTGCGGCGCGGCAAGTTTTCCCGCTGCGTCGCCCCGACGTGATCTCCGACGCGCCCGCCCGGACGACGCCTCGAGTGACGTTGCGGTCGTCGAGCTCGTCCTCAAAGGACCCGAACGTCCGCCGCAACGGTCCGTTAATCGCGTCCTCCGCCTCATGGCTCGCGACCGCCGCATCATGCTGCGCGTTCGCGGGCTCCTGACGACACCTGCCCAACACCATGACGGGAAACGGGAACCTCGGGTCAGCCGGTAGTCCCAGCGCCTGCCCACTCCCCATCCCCGGGGCTGCCTACTTCGGCGCGGGACGAACCGCCCTGCAATTCCGTCCAGAAGGGAACGCGGCCCCGCCGAAGGGCGGTTCTAAGGCAAAGCGGGCGCGAGTGCTGCACCCGGCGCCAGTCTCCGACTCAGCGTCGCCGGACCAGCCGCCCCAAGAACGCAAAAGGCCCCCGTCTCAGACGGGGGCCTTGCACAGTGCCCCGGGAGGGACTCGAACCCTCAACCTTCGGATTAAGAGTCCGCTGCTCTAACCAGTTGAGCTACCAGGGCCCGAGCATCGTACAAGATGCTCGCCCGATCGCGTCGGCTGGTCGGGGGCTACTTCTCGTCCTCGGGGAGGGTCACCGTGCCGCCACCGGTGCTGGTGCCGGCACCCTGGGCGGCCTGCGCCGCGGCCTGGGCCTTGGGGTCGTCCGGGTTCTTCGCCACGGCGATGGCGGCGTCGACCTGCTTCTTCAGCTCCTTCGGCGTGACCTCGCGGAGCTTGCCCTCGGTGATCTTGGCCTGGCGGGTGCGCTTGGCCGCGTACTGGGCCTGCAGGAGCGCCAGGTAGGTGGCGGGCTCGACGGCCTCGTCGCGCTTCTCGGCCTCTTCCTCGGCCTCGGTCGTCACGATGGCCTGCACGTCGGCCCACTTGGCCGGCTGGTTCAGGCCCGTGGGGCTGAAGGCGGCCGCCATGCGGTTGGCCGTACCCGTGTCGATGGTCTTGGGGTCGAGGGAGAGGTACTTGTCCCACGCCGCGGCGGCCTTCTGGAACTCGGCCTTCGCCGCGGGCGGGGCGGTCGCCGCGTTCTCGGGGTAGTCGTCCAGGCCGGCCGCGTAGCGCAGGCGGGCGACGGCGGCGTACGCGGCCGCGTCGTTCGGGTTGGCCGCGATCCGCTTCTCGGCGGCCTTGATCTGGTCGGCGCGCTGGTCCTCGAGCGACTGGCCGCCCGAGTTGCCGTCGGCGCCGCCGAAGATGCCCGGCAGGCCGGTGCCGACGCCGAACAGGATCGTTCCGCCGACGAGCACCACCGCCAGGACGACGTAGACCACCTGGATGACGCGCTTGCGGCCGGGGGCTCGCAGGTCGAAGAGCATGCGGCCCAGGATAGACGGCGGCGAGCGCGAACCCGCCACCGGGTCGTGACGACTACCCCGGGTAGGCCCCGCGCATCCGTGCGCGGGGCCCGTGCCGCCGCCCGTCCACGGGCCGCGGTGCGGTCAGGACTACTCGCGGGAGGAGCCGCCGGCGGGCGGCGCGTCGGGCCCGTCGCCGGCGTCGTCGTCCGTCGCGAACGGGTCGGCGGCGTCGAGCTCGTCGGCCTCGGCCATCCAGCCCGCGGCGGGCGGCTGGGGTGCGGGCGACGGCGGCTGCGGGGCGGCCGGGGGCTCCGTCACGGGGTGCTGGGGGGCGTCGTCGTGCTGCGGCTGGCCCTCGGCCGCGGGCGACGGACCGCGGCGCGAGCCGGGCATCGGCGGCATGAAGGGCGCCGGGCCCGCGCCCGCGTCGTCGCCCGTCGCCGGGTGGACGAGGGTCGGCTCGTCGCCGTCGTCGAACGACGGGGCTCCGCCCGGGTGGACCGGCGCCGGGTCGCCGTCCGTCGCCAGCCGGGGGCCGGCGGGATCACCGAGCAGGTCCGGGTCCGGGGCCTCCGGGTCGGGCGCGCCCTGATCGTCGAGGGTGAAGTCGTCCTCGTCGTCGTCGAACACGCTCGCGAAGGCGGCCTCGTCGTCGTCCTCGAAGTCGTCGTCCTCGCCCTCGTACTCCGGGAGGAACTCGTCGGCCGGGTTGCCGCCCGACGCCGGGGCCGGCGCGGGGTCCGGGCCGCCGAAGTCGTCGTCGTCCTCGTCGTCCTCATCGTCGCCGCCGTTGCGGAGGTCCTTCCAGTCCGCCAGCGGCCCACGCACCGGGCTGCGGCGCTCGAGGAACGACGCGAACAGCACGCTGGCCTCGAACAGCACCACGAGGGGGGCCATCATCAGCAGCATCGTCACGGCGTCGGGCGTGGGGGTGATGATCGCCGCGACGACGGCCGCGCCGATCAGCACGAAGCCACGCTGCTTGCGCAGCTGCGTCGGGCTCACGATGCCCAGGCGCGTGATTGCGATGACCACGACCGGCACCTGGAACACCAGGCCCGTGCCCGCCAGGAACAGCCCCACGAACTTGTAGTAGTCCCGGGCCTGGACGAGGATGTCGAACGCGTCGTCGTTGAAGTTCTGGAGGAAGTCGACGGCCCGTGGCAGCGCCAGGAAGTAGCCGAACGCCACGCCCGCGTAGAACAGGAACGGCACGCCGACCAGCAGCGGGACGATCGCCTTCCGTTCCCGGTTGGTGAACGCCGGGATCAGGAACGCGTAGAGCTGGTAGAGCAGCAACGGCAGCGACAGCACCAGCGCGCCGTACATCGCCACGTTCAGCGTCTGGAAGAACGGTTCCGCCACGCCCAGCGTCACGGGCTTGCGGTTGACGTTCGTGGGCCGCAGGCTCTCGACCTGCCGGACCGCCGCGAGGGCCTCGGCGCGGCGCTCGGCCTGCGTGGCGTTCTCGCCGTTGCCGCCCTGCTTGAGGATCGGGCCGATCTTTCCCAGGGCGTCGGCGACGGCGCGGTCGAAGCAGTTGCTCTGCTCGAGGCTGTCGCCCGTGGTGGTGCACTTCTTGGCGCTCGGCGTCTGCGCGCTCTCGAGCGGCTTGTTGACGACGCTGATGACGCGTTCGTTCTGCCAGTACGAGATCGCGAACGCGACCACGAAGATGCCGATGCAGGCGATGATCCTGGAGCGCAGCTCCGTCAGGTGCTCGACGAGCGTGAAGCGGTCCTCCGAGGAGACCGGGCGCAGCTTCGCCATCCGGCGCTTAGGTGCGGGGCGTGCGGCGCGACTCAGGCACCGGCTCGCCCGTCACCGTCTCCTCCGCACCCTCGTGCGGAGCGGGGGCGCCTGCGGCGTCCTCGTGGGGGGCGGCGTGCAGATCGCTCTTCGCCTTCTTCTTCTCGTCCTTGTCGCCACCCGTGATCGAGTCCTTGAACTCGCGGGCGTTCGTGCCGAGGGAGCGGCCAACGCCCGTCAGCCGCTTCGGCCCCAGGACGAGGAGGACGACGACCAGGAGGACGAGGAGCTCCGGAAGGCCGGGGGCGCCGATGGCGAGGTACATATGGGGATCCTCCCAGGTCATGTCGGTTAAAGGAACGCTGGGGAGCGCGCCTTGGATGCCTGGGGGGTCGGGTTGGCGCGCGGGCGGTCGCCCTACAGGCGGCGGTCGATGACGCCGCGGGCCACGAGCTCGAGGGCCGCGCGCCGGGCGGGGTCCAGATCCGAAGGGAGGGCCGCGACGCCGTCGGCGACGAGCTCGCGGGCCCGGGCCTCCGTCGCCGTCGTCGCGCCGGTCGCCGCGATGCGGTCGCAGACCTCGGCCGCCTGCTCCGACGTGCGGATCTCGCGCAGGTCGAGCGCGGCCAGGGCCGGGTCGCGCTCGCGGGCGATCAGCATCGGCAGGGTGACGGTGCCGTCGAGCAGGTCGCTGCCCCGGGGCTTGCCCGTCTGCTCCGGCGGCGCGACGACGTCGAGCACGTCGTCGAAGAGCTGGAACGCCACGCCGATCGCCGCGGCGAACCGGGCGAAGGCGGCGTCGTCCTCGCCCGCCGCCAGGGCACCGAGCCGCGCGGCGGCCTCGAACAGCGCCCCCGTCTTCAGGTGGCAGCGGTGCAGGTACCGCGCCTCGTCGATCGCCGTCGACCAGGCGTCGGCGCGCTGGATCAGCTCGCCGCGGGCCAGGTCGCGGCTAGCGGCGGCGAGGATCTGCAGGGCGGCCGCGCTCCCGCCACCGGCGAGGGTGGCGAACGCCCCGGCGAAGAGCACGTCGCCCAAGCAGGTCGCAGCCGCCCGACCGTCGCGTGCGTAGGCGGTGGGCTCGCCGCGGCGCAGCAGGCCGGCGTCTAGGACGTCGTCGTGCAGCAGCGTCGCCGTGTGGGTCAGCTCGACCGCCACGCCGCCCCGGACGACCGCCTCACGCGCTGCGGAGCCCGGCTCGGCGACGGCAGGTCCGCCGACGATGATCGCCAGCAGGGGGCGCAGGCGCTTGCCCCCCGCGGCGACCGTGCCGTGGGCGGCCTGGTCGATCTGGGCGCTGCCGGGGGCGGCGGCGTGGCGGAGGGTGCGCTCGATCTCGGCGAGCACGTCAGGGACGTGGGCGCCGGCCGTGGTGACGATCGGGGCGATGACGGCGGGGACCGCGGGGGCGGGCGGGACCGCCGGGGCAGCGGGGGCGGCGGGGGCGGCCCCGGGGACCGGGGCGGCGGCGCGATGGTCGGGGGCGCCTGCGGCCGTGCTCATCGAGTTGAGGGTAGCTGCCGGATGCTCCCGCGGCGAGATGGGGGCCGCGCCCGCGGGCCGCGGAGAACGGCACCACCCCGCGCGGCCCGGGTCACGTCCTCGCTGCTCCGGGCCGAGAGCGGGATTCGGCCGCTATAGGCGGCCGAATCCCGACTTCGACTCCCAGTACGCGAAACGGCCGGGCCCAAGGGCCCGGCCGTCCGGATCAACGCTCTGGTGATCCGACCCGGAGCGCGGGGCGCTCCTCGGGACGGACCGGTCCGGCGCCGGGCGGATCGCCCGGCCGCCGGGGGCGGGGGTCAACCGCCGCCGGGCGTGGCTCAGCCGCCGGGGGACTGGCCCGGGGTCGAGCCGCCCTCGGACTCCTCGCCGGTGCCCTCGGCGCCACCGCCGGTGGTGCCCTTGCCCTCGCCGCCCGACTTGAGGGAGGCCAGGAAGAACGCCATCTTGTCGATGTTGTCCGCACCCAGCTGGGCGAAGGACGGCATCGGGCGCGTCGGGTTGATCAGCGTCTCGCGGATCGCGCCCTCCTTCAGGCGGTCACCGATCTCGGTCAAGGGCGGCCCGGGGCCGTCGTTTCCGTTCTCGCCGATCTTGTGGCAGCCACCACAGGAGCTCTGGGCGACGAGCTTGCGGCCCGCGTCCCACTTGAGCATGGTGGCGCCGCCGGCCTCGGCGATCGCCGGGGGCGGGCCGATCTCGACCTGCGACGGCGCGCCGGCCTCTGCACCGAGGTACGAGAGGAAGAACATCGCGCCCATGATGAAGATGCCGGCCGTCGTCGCGACCGGGCGGCGCAGCGGGTGGCGCTCCGGGTTGCGGTCGTAGAACGGCAGCAGGATCAGGAGCAGGATCGCGATCGTCGGGATGCCGACGGTCGCGAGCGAGACGAGGTACGGCGGCTTGATGACGCGCAGCAGCTCGAACGCCCAGAAGTAGTACCACTCCGGTCGCGGCGCGTACGTCGTCGTCGTCGCGTCGGCCTTCGCCGTCAGCTCGCCACCGAGCATGATCGACATCAGCATGATGACGCCGATGACGACGATCATCATCACGCCGTCCTTGACGATGATGTAGGGGAAGAACGGCTTGCCCGCCGACTTCAGAACGGCGTATTCGCGGAGGTACTCCTCCTTCTCGCGCTGGTTCATCCCTCGTGCTCCTTCAGGTCGGCGCTGACCTTGTCAGCCCGGACCCACGGCGGGGCGGTCGTGCCGAGCTTGACCACCAGGTACAGGTGGGCGCCGATCAGGGCGATGATCGCGCCCGGGATCAACATCATGTGGATGATGTAGAAGCGGGACAGCGTCAAGGTGGTGACGTCCGGACCGCCCAGGGCGATGTCCGGGGTGAACGGGCCGATCAGCGGGGCGTTGCCGGCGATGTTCATCGCGACGACCGACGCCCAGTAGGCGCGCTGGTCGAACGGCAGCAGGTAGCCCGTGACCGACATCAGCAGCGTCAGCACCAGCAGTGCGACGCCGATGACCCAGTTCAGCTCGCGCGGGTACTTGTACGCGCCGAAGAAGAACGTCCTGGCCATGTGCAGGAAGATCAGGATGACCATCACCGACGAGCCCCAGCGGTGCATGCCGTGCACGAACTCGCCGAGGAAGACCTCGTTGTTGATGTACTTCATCGACTCGTACGCGCGCGTCGTCGACGGCTCGTAGTACATCCCGAGCACGATGCCCGTGATGACCTGGTTGATGAAGGCGACCATGGTGGCCGTGCCCAGGGTGTAGAACCAGTTCGTCCCCTTGGGGATCGGACGGAACATCACCCAGCGCAGCGTGCCGGAGATCGATGTGCGCTCGTCGACGAAGTCGACGGCGTGGACGCCGGCTTCCTTCGCGCTGGCGAGCTTGGGGGTCTTCTTCGCCATGAGGATCAGGTGCCCGGGATCTTGCGCTGGGTCGGGCGCGACGGGTACAGGTACTGCCCGATGCCGTCGAGCGGCTGTCCGGGCGGCCGGGGCGAGAAGCGCTCGATCTGCGAGTTCACCGAGAAGCGCTTGCCGACCTGCACGCGACCGTCGACGACGCGCGTGTAGAAGCGGTCGAGCGGACGGACCGGCGGACCGGCGGCGACCTCACCGCGGAAGTCGTAGACGCCACCGTGGCACGGGCAGACGAAGTTCTTGGCGGCCTGCACGTAGCGGGCGGGGCAGCCCATGTGCATGCAGCGGGACGAGATCGCGATGATCTGGTTCCACTTGTCGGGCTTCTCCGTGTCGACCGCCTCGTTGCGGCGGCGCACGTAGATGGTCGACTTGCCGACCTGGCCGGTGCGCGGATCGAGCGTGATCACGCGCGGCAGGTACGTGTCGTCCGGGATCTCGTCCAGCGGACCGACGTCGTGCCAGCCCGTGTCGACCTCCACGAACGGCTGACCGGCAGCGAAGCCGGTCGCGGCCAGGACGACACCACCGATGGCGACGCCGGCCGTCGCGTTCGCTGCGAAGACCATCAGGCGTCGACGCGTGATGGTCTCCCCCTCGAAGGCTCCGGGGATGCCGCGGTCGAGGGTGTACTTGCTCTGCTCTGGGCGTCGATCGGACACGTGTGAGGCTCCTGCGTGCGTCCACAAGGGAAGCGTGGACTCGCGGATCGTACCTGCCCGGAGCGCGTCGCGATCCGCGCTTGCGGTCCGCTGAACGTGCTAGGGCGCCGGCGAGCCGTCGGGCACTGGGCGCGCGGCCTGCAAGAGCGCTGCCGAATCCGGCATCCGACCGGTCCGCGCGGCCTGCAGAAGCACCGTCGCCGGGTGCTCGGGACCCCCGCCGAGGGCCTGCGCGGCCGCCCGCCAGAGCGGCTCCGTGCGGGCCGCGGCGTCGTCGGGCGCGCCCGTGCCGCCGGCGACGACGCCCGGGGTCGCCGGGCCGATCTCCCACGCCGTGTCGGCGTGGATCCGCGCGGCGAGGGCGACGATGTCGGCGAGGATCGCGACCTCGGCCGTCCAGCCGCCCGCGGCGAGCCGCTCCAGGCCCAGCGCGTAGAGCCGGTCGCCGGCCAACAGCGCCAGGTCGCGGTCGTCCGTGCACAGCACCCGCGCGTGCTCCGGGGCGTGGTGGAGCAGCTCGGCCTCGCGCGTCGCCTCGGCGGCGAGCGCCAGGTCGGGACCGACGACCGCCGCGCGGGGGGTGGCGTCGACCGCGGCCTGCAGGGAGCGGTCGGCGTCCGGGGCCGGGTCGGCGGTGACGTCGGCGAGGAGACCGCCCTCGGCCCGGATGGCCGCGGCGATCGCGCTCAGGGCGTCGGCGTGGGCGGTCGCGTCCGCCGGGGCGTCGGTGCCGGCGTCCGTCGGGGCGTCGGACGCGGGCGCGGTCGTGCCGGGGTCCGGGGCGGACCCCGGACCCTCGCCGGCCGTCGGGTGGCCCGTCGGCCGCTCCCTGAGGGCGTCGTCCGTCACCAGGCGCTCTCGAAGGCGGCCGCGGCGGCCTCGACCGTCTGCGCCACGTGCTCGGGCTCGTGCGCGAGGGACACGAACAGGGCCTCGAACTGCGAGGGCGGCGCGTAGATCCCGCGCGCGAGCAGGCCGCGGCACCAGCGGGCGTAGGCCTCGGTGTCGCACGCCTTCGCGTCGTCGTAGTTGCGGACCGGCGTGGCGCTGAAGAAGACGGTGACGAGCCCCGTGACGCTCACGACCTCCACGGGGCGGTCGCCCGCGGCCTCGCGGAGGCCGGTCGCCAGCGCGGTCGTCGTCTCGTTCAGGCGCAGGTAGGCGTCGTCGTCGAGCATCCGCAGGCTCGTCAGGCCCGCGTGGACCGCCAGCGGGTTCCCGGACAGCGTGCCGGCCTGGTAGACGTCGCCCAGGGGAGCCAGGCGCTCCATGAGCTCGCGCGAGGCGCCGAACGCCGCGGCGGGCAGGCCGCCGCCGAGGATCTTGCCCATGACGGTCATGTCGGGCGTGACGTCCTCGCGCTCCTGCGCGCCGCCCGGGCCGACGCGGAAGCCGGAGATGACCTCGTCGAAGGCCAGCAGCGTGCCGTGGGCCTCGGTCTGCTCGCGGAGGAACTGCAGGAACCCGTCCTGCGGGGGGACGAGCCCCATGTTCGCGGGGTACGGCTCGACGATCAGGACGGCGACGTCGTCGCCGGAGAGCGCCTCGCGGACCGCCTCCTCGTCGTTCCAGGGCACGACGACCGTGGCGGCGGTCGCCGAGGCGAGCACGCCCGCCGACGCGGGAATGCCCTGCGTCGCCAGCCCGGAGCCGGCGTCGGCGAGCAGCCCGTCGACGTGGCCGTGGTAGTGGCCCGCGAACTTCACGACCTTCTCGCGGCCCGTCGCGGCGCGCGCCAGGCGGATCGCGCTCATCGACGCCTCGGTGCCGGACGACGTCATGCGGATCATCTCGACGGACGGCACGCGGGAGGCGATCTCCTCCGCCAGCTCGACCTCGACCATCGTCGGCGCGCCGAACGTGGTGCCCGCCTCGGCGGCCGCGTGCACGGCCTCGAGGATCTTCGGGTGCGCGTGGCCGTGGATGAGCGGCCCCCACGAGCCGACCCAGTCGATGAAGCGGTTGCCGTCGACGTCGACGAGGTCGACCCCGGTCGCGCGCTCGACGAAGAGCGGGTCGCGGCCGATGGAGCGCATCGCGCGGACGGGCGAGTTGACGCCGCCGGGGAGCACGCGGCGGGCGCGGGCGTAGAGCTCGGCGGAGCGGGCGTCGGTGAGGGAGATGGGGGGCACGGTCGTTCCGGGGGTGAGGGCGCGGGGTGGGTGGGGCGCGTCGAGCGGGCCGGTCGGTCGGTCAGGGCCGGCGGGCGGCCGGACCCTGCCGATACCCGGTCCTGCGGCCGTCCCACCGGGTCGGCGGGACGGGAAGGACCGCTGAGGCGGGTGGTGCGGGGTCAGACCCCGGCGTTCTCCCGCTCCCAGTTCTTGAAGTCCTCCGTGAAGTACAGGAGGCGGATCTTCTTGAACTCCGTGGAGGAGTAGAGCGTCGAGCGGTCCTCGATGCCGGGGACCTCGTTCGCGATCGCGTCGAGGATGGCGTCGCACTCCTCCTTGGAGCGCCCGTGGGCCATCGTGAAGACCTGGTACTTCCAGTCGGCGTACGTCGGCCGCTGGTAGCAGTGGCTGATGCCGCGGTAGGCGGCCATCCGGATGCCGATCTCCTCGATGCGGTCCGGGTCGACCTGCCACACGCCCATGCCGTTGGCGGAGAAGCCCGCGCGACGGTGGAAGAGGATGGCGGCGACGCGGCGCAGGAGCTTGCGCTCCGTCATGCCCTCGAGGTGCTCGAGCAGCGCCTCCTGCGAGATCCCGAGCGCCTTCGCGGCGGGCGCGAAGGGCTCCTGCACGATCGGCAGCGAGCCCTGCGTCTCGCGCACGACCTTCTTGTCGAACTCGTCGTAGGGCTGGCGCTCCGTCTCGGCCGGGGCGATCGCGACGCCCGCGGTGGCGAGGTCCTTCGTGTCGCCCGCCATGTCCAGGTCCATGCGGATCTTGAACAGCTGCAGCGTCGGGAGCTGGCGGATCGACTCGGCGCCCGTGAGCTCCTGCAGCACGTCGAGCGTGCCCTGCAGGCCGAGCTTGGAGTCCTCCTCGACCGCCAGCGTGAACCACATGTTGAAGTCGTGGTTGCGCAGGTAGTTGTGGCTGACGCCCGGGTGCGAGTTGATGATCTTCGCGGGGCCCCACGGGTGCTCGGGGTCGACCTTCGCCGCCACGAGCATCGAGCCGTAGCCGAACGCGCGCGTGTCGTAGATCGGCGTGACCTGCCGGATGATGCGTTCCTTCTCGAGCCGCTGCGTCCGCTGCAGCACCTCGTCCTCCGAGATCCCCACCGTCGTGGCGATCTCCGCGTACGGACGCGGGACCAGCGGGAACGCGCCCTGCAGCGTGTTCATCAGCGCCTTGTCCACGTCGTCGAGGGGGACGGCGGACCCCTCCTTGCGGCTGCGGATCTTCGGTACAGCCGTCTTGTCACTGGTGGCCATGGGGCTCCTCAGGTCGATCCCTCCATGGTACGGACGGGGCGAGGGCCGTGGTTGACGGGTCGCACGGGGCGGCCCGTTGTGCGCGGGGGGTGGCGGGAACCGTCCCTAGCCCTGCAGCGCCCGGGCCGCCTCGATGGCGAAGTACGTCGCGATCGTCGTGGCCCCCGCGCGGCGGATCGCGAGCAGGGACTCGAGCATCACCAGGGACTCGTCGACGTAGCCCGCCGCGCCGCCGGCCTTGATCATCGAGTACTCGCCACTCACCTGGTAGGCGGCGATCGGCATGTTCGTCGCGTCCTTCGTGCGGCGGATGAGGTCGAGCGCGGGGCCGGCGGGCTTGACCATGATCATGTCGGCGCCCTCGTCGACGTCCTGCAGCGCCTCGCGGATCGCCTCGTCGCCGTTGGCCGGATCCATCTGGTAGCTGCGGCGGTCGCCGAACGCCGGCGTCGAGCCCGCGGCCTCGCGGAACGGGCCGTAGTAGGAGGAGGCGAGCTTGCCCGAGTGGGCGACGATGATCGTGTCCGTGTGGCCGGCGGCGTCGAGCGCGTCGCGGATGGCGCCGATGCGGCCGTCCATCATGTCCGAGGGGTAGATGACCTCGGAGCCCGCGGCGGCCTGCGAGACGGCGGCGCGGCTCAGCAGCTCGAGCGTCGGGTCGTTCAGCACGTGGCCGTGGCCGTCGAGCAGCCCGCAGTGCCCGTGGTCCGTGTACTCGCACAGGCACAGGTCGGTGCCGACGGTGATCCCCTCGACGCCCTCGCGGATCGCGCGGCTGGCCTGCTGCACGACCTGGTCGTCGTCCCACGCGCCGCTGCCCTCGGCGTCCTTGTGCAGCGGGATCCCGAACAGCATGAGCCCGCCGACCCCGGCGTCCCGCGCCTCGCGCGCCAGCTCGACCGCCCCCTCCACCGTGTGCCGCGCCACCCCGGGCATCGCCTCGATCGGCACCGGCCCGTCCTGCCCCTCGCCGACGAAGATCGGCAGCACGAGCTGCTCCGGCCGCAGGATCGTCTCGCGCACCGCGGCCCGCAGGGCGGGCGTGCGGCGCAGGCGGCGGGGCCGGGAACGGGGGAAGGAGGCCATGGAGTCCATCGTAGGACCAGGCGGCGGGCGGGCCGGTGCGAGGGGGCACGGAAGGGGGCCGGCCGCCCCCTACGCCGCCCGGTCCGTGCGCCGCAGGCCCCACCAGCCGACCAGCGACCACCCCGCCGTCAGCACGACCAGGTGCAGCAGCGGCTCGACGACCGGTCCGTGCTCGAGCGCCGCCGTCGTCAGGCGCAGGCCGGGGCGGAAGGGGAAGAGCGCCGACGCGCCGTCGACCACCGCGGTGACGCCGCCCGAGGTCGAACCCTCGGGGACGAGGCCGATGACGACGACGGGGACGAGGAGCAGGATCGCCAGGAGGCTGGCCGCGCGGACGTCGCCGCCCGCCGCGCCGATCGCGCCGAGGGCGACGCCCAGGGCGCCGCACGCCGCGCCGCCCGCGACCGCGGCGAGGATCCACAGGGGCCCACGGGAGGCGTCCAGGCCGAGGAACGCTGCCAGACCCGCGGAGACCACGAGGGCGACCGCCGCTCCGGCCGCTCCGGCCAGCAGGGTCTTCGCCCCCAGCAGCGCGCCCGTCGGCACCGCCGAGCGGACGAGGCGGCCGAACGTGCGCTCCTCGCGCTCCAGCGCCACGAGCCCCGCCGCGAGCAGGACCGCGACGAGCAGCAGCGAGACCGTCGCCGCGACCGCGGCGGCGTAGGTGTCCAGCTCGACCGCCGGGCCCGTGACGCTGCGCTGGTCGACGCGGATCGGGTCGGCCACCGACTGCATCAGCGGGGAGGCCAGCGCGAGGTTCCGGGCCGCCAGCTCGGCGAACCGCTGCACGCGGACGAGCTCGTCGCGGGTCGGCCCCGGGTCGGTCTCGGCCGCGGCGCGGGCGATGATCTCGCCGGCCTGGCGCAGGCCCAGGATGTCCGCGTTGTTCCCGAAGAGGTTGAGGTTGCCGCCCGTCGTCAGGACCCCGAGGTACTGGCCGGCGACGGAGATCAGGCGACGCGAGATCTCGGCGTTCGCGTCGGCCAGCCGCGCCTTCACGAGCTCGCGGAGCGCGCGCGCCCGGACGGGGTCCGCGTCGTTCGTCAGGACCTCGATCGTCGGCAGGTCGGGCGATCCGCGCAGCGAAAGGACGCCGCGCAGGCGCTCGATCGTGTTCTCCGGGATGACGATCGCGCCGACCGCATCGCCGTCGCGCACGATCCGCTCGGCCTCGGCGCGCGTGTCGGCGTAGGTCACGCGGGTGTCGCGCACGAGCTGCCGGGCGTAGGTGCGGGCGTCGACGGTGCCCGTCCCCGTCTCCACGGTGCTGGCCCCCGTCGGGACGAGGTTGACGAGGACGACCTTCGGCTTCGCCGGCCCGCCCGAGAGCGCCAGGCCGAGCAGCAGCGCCACGAGCAGGGGGTAGACGATCAGCAGGCCCAGCAGGACGGGCGACCGGCGGACGATCCGCGCGTCCTTCCCGGCGAGGGCGGCGACGGTGGACAGGCGGCTCATGCGGCGCTTCCCACCTCGGGAACGTCGCACCGGCGTTTCCCGGCGGAGCGCGACACGGTGTGGCGGATCCTCATGCCGCGTCCTCCCCCGCCTCGGCCAGCGCCACGAACGCGCGGGTCAGGTCGCCGTCGCCGCCCATCGCGAGCTCGGCCGGCGGACCGTCGAAGGCGACCCGTCCGGACACGAGGACGATCAGCCGATCGGCATAGCGTTCGGCCTCGCCGACGTCGTGGGTCGAGAAGACGACCGCGCGACCCTCGGCGGCGAGCGCCCCGAGGAACCGCCACATGCGCTCGCGCTGGCGGGGGTCGAGCGAGGACGACGGCTCGTCGAGCAGCACGACCGGCGGGTCGGCGAGCAGACCGATCGCGACGTTCACCCGCTGCTGCCCGCCGCCGGAGAGGCTGCCGACGCGGTCGTCCGCGCGGTCGAGCAGGTCGGCCTGGTGGAGCATCCGCTCGACCCGGTCGGCGGCGTCGGGAACCTCGTCGAGCCGGGCGAACAGCGCCAGGTTCTCGCGCACCGTCAGGCGCCGGTAGACCGCGGACTGCTGTGGCACCCAGCCGACCTCGCGCGCGGGTCGACCGACGGTGCCGCCGTCGGGCCGCTGCAGGCCGGCGAGGAGCGAGAGGAGCGTCGTCTTGCCCGCGCCGTTGGGCCCGAGGATCGCCACGGTCTCGCCCGCGGCCGCCACGACGTCGACCCCGTCCAGGACGGTGCGGTCGCCGTAGCGGCGTACGAGGCCCTCGGCGCGCAACACGCGGCGGATGGTAGTCGGGGGCGGGACGGGCGGGGGCGGGTGTGCCCGGCCGAGGCGGCGCGGCAGATGGTCCGGCGCGACCGCGCGGTGGTCGGCGGCTATCCGCCCCGGCGGCGGGTGTGCGTCCGCCCGCGCGGCTACCGTCGCCGGGCGGTCGTCCGGCCGCAGGCGAGCCAGGAGCGACGAGCGTGAACGACGACCCGATCATGCAGCGCGCGTTCGAGGGGCAACAGCGGCTGATGGGCGGCGACCGCGCGGGGGCGCGGGCGATCTACGGCGAGCTGTGGGCCGAGATCGGCGCGAGCGGCGATCCGAAGCACCGGATCTGGGTCGCGCACATCATGGCCGACGCCCAGGAAGACCCGGCCGAGGAGGTCCGTTGGGACCTGCTCGCCCTCGAGGCCGCCGACGCGCTGGCCGAGCGCGGCGACCCCAGCGGCGTGGGGATCCGCACCTTCTACCCCTCGCTGCACCTGAACCTGGGCGAGGGCTACCGCAAGCTCGGCGATCCGGCGCGCGCCCGGGACCACCTGGAGCAGGCCGAGACGCACGCCGCCGGCCAGCCGCTGGACGACGAGACGACCGGCATCCTCCGGGCGATCGCGGCGCTGCGCGACAAGCTCGACCACCCGGAGCGGTACCCGGATCCGACGGCCTGAGGCGCGGGGCGGCACGCGGGCGACGGAGCCGCTACACCGGGCGACTGCGGCCGCCGTCAGGCCTTTGAGGCGCGGGCGGGAGCCGCCCCTGGCCCCCGCCCTGCGACCCTGATCCCATGTCTGACGCGCCTTCCGTGCTCTTCATCGGCGACGTGATCGGGTCGATCGGGCGCAAGGCCCTGCGGGCGGCGCTGCCGGCGCTGCGCGAGGAGCACCGGCCGACGTTCGTCGTCGTCAACGGCGAGAACGCGGCGGGCGGGGTGGGGATCACGTCGAAGATCGCCGAGGACCTGTTCTCGCAGGGCGTCGACGCGATCACGCTCGGCAACCACTCGTTCCGCCAGCGCGAGGTGTGGTCCTACCTCGACGAGGTGAAGGAGATCGTGCGCCCGGCGAACTACCTGCCCTCGATGCCCGGCCACGGCTCGTGCGTCGTCGAGCGCGACGGGATCAAGCTCGGCGTGCTCAACGTCATGGGCAACCTCTACCTCGACCCGGGCCGGCAAATGTTCACGCTGGCCGAGGCCGAGGTCGAGAAGCTGCTGCGCCAGGGCTGCGACCACATCCTGATCGACGTCCACGCCGAGGCCACGAGCGAGAAGGTCGCGATGGGCTGGGAGTTCGACGGCCGCGTGACCGCCGTCGTCGGCACCCACACCCACGTGCCGACCGCCGACGCCCGCGTGCTCCCCAAGGGCACCGCCTACATCACCGATGTGGGCATGTGCGGCCCCCGCGACTCCGTCATCGGCGTGAAGAAGGAGCTCGCGATCGAGGCGATGCGCACCAAGCTCCCGGTGCGGTTCGAGCCCTCCGAGCGCGACCCGTGGCTCTGCGCCGTCCTGATCCGCGCGGGCGAGAAGCCGCTGAGCGCCGTGTCGATCCAGCCGATCCAGGTCTCGCCGCTCCTGTACTGAGGGAGCGGCGTTCCGGCTCCGGACGGGGCACCACCGCGACGGGCCAGACGCCGCGGCGGGGCCGGACCAGACGCCGCGCCGGGGACGGGTGCGGCTGCGGTGGCCGTCCGCGCCGGAACGGCACGCGTCGCGGGGCGGTATGTCCTCAGGGACATGGGATATGTCTCTCAGGACATATCGCCGCGATGCGTGTGCGGTTCGGCCGCGCAACACCTCGTCGGGCCCGCCCGGCGGCCCGCGGCGTCGGCACGTACGCCGGCGTCAGGACGTACGCCGGCGTCCGGACGAGCGATCGCGGCCGCCCCGCGCCGCGCCGCCCCGCCCCGTCAGCTCGCCCGCGTGCTGCCCGTCGCCGGCGCGTCGGTCGCCCACGGGGCGTCCTCGCGCGTCAGCGGACCGTGCATCCGCGGCATCACCGACGGGGCCGGGGCGATGCCCGGCCATGCCAGGCGGCGGTCGCCGACGGCCGCGACGAAGATCAGCGGGATCAGCCACGTCAGGTAGAGGTAGAACCAGTACTCCGTGGCCAGCTGCAGGCCCAGGATCACGGCCATCACCAGGGCCGCGGTGCCCGTCAGGTCGTGGCGGCGCGGCAGCACGGCCACGACCAGGGCGAAGGCGATCGCGAGGTACCGGACCGGGTCGCGCGCCCAGTCGAGCCAGTCGTAGAAGCCCCAGGGCATGAACGGCGCCGGGCGGCCCGCCTGGTAACCGATCGTGCGGTCGAAGAGGACCCGGAGCGGACGCCCGTCCAATGCGATCAGGGCGGTGACGGCCACGACGACCAGCGCGCCGAGGAGGACGAGGACCGCGCCGAGCACGCCGCGCGCCGGGCCGTCCCCGCGTCGCCGCGTCGGCCAGAACGCCGGCGGGCCGTGGTCCACCGCCACCGTCGGCGCCACGCGCCTGCGGGTCATGAGCACCGGCAGCACCGCGAAGGGGGCGATCTTCGCCGCGCCCGCCGCGCCCGCCGCCATGCCGCGGGCGAAGGGGCGGGCACCGACGAGGAGCAGCAGGGCCAGCGCGGCCGCCGGGAGCGCGTCGTTGGCGTTGGAGTTCAGGCAGTAGGCCGTCCACGGGCACGCGAGCCACAGGTAGGCGTAGAGGATGCCCCGCCGGGTGCCCGCGCGACCGTCGTGCTCCTGGCGACGACCGACGAAGAAGAGGAGCGTCGCCGCGAGGACGTCGAAGCCGATCGCGGCGGCGTGCGCTGCGGGCAGGTCGTCCCAGCGGCCGCCCCACGGGAACAGCTGCTCGAACGGCACGTAGGCCAGGTACGTCAGCGGGCCGTAGGTGTCGCCGCGGCCGACGTCGGACGGGAACACCCCGTAGACCGTCTCGCCCGCCCCCACCTTGGACGCGCCGACCACGCTGGCGTAGCCGACGTCGATGACGTTGCCGTCGGTCACGTTGAGGACGATCCGGAACACGAGCAGCGCCACCCCGAGCAACACCAGCCCGCCCGTGGGCAGCAGCATCCGCACGTCCCTCGCGGGCTTGCGCGGCCGGTGCACGCCCCGCCACGTCGCCCAGCCGAACAGCCCGACCAGGAGCGCGAAGCTCAGCGGCACCGCCCAGTCCAGCCGGGCGTTGTTGAAGAACGCCAGCGGGGCGGTGAACCCGGCGAGCAGCAGCAGCGGCACCGGCGGGCCGCGGAGCGGACGCAGGCGCACGAAGGGCAGCAGGAACAGGACCAGCAGCAGCGCCCAGAGCCACGGGTTCGTGACCGAGCGGCCGAAGGCGCCGTCGTACCCGCGGGCCATCGTCCACGCGACGTACGGGACGTCCCACGACTCGGTGACCTTGCCCGTGCGGTCGTCGACGAGGACCTGCCCGATCTCGGTCAGCGGCTTGCCGGGCGCGTAGAGCGAGAGCTGCCAGCGCGTCTGCCCCTTCAGGAAGATGGAGTCGTAGGAGCCCTTCGTCTCGCGCCGGACCTTCGCGACCTTCGGGTCGGCGCGCGCGATCCGCTGCGCCTGGTCCGCCGTCAGGCGGTGGCCGGCGGGCGGCGTGTCGCGCGTCGCCGGGTTGGTGACCGCGTTGGGGTCGGTCGACCCGGCCGTCGTCGGCTTGAGGGCCGGGGTCCCGGAGCCGGGCAGCGTGCGTGCCCCCTGCGCCTCCTCGGCCACCCCGGGGGGTGCGGCCGTCCCCGGCGCACCACCCGTCTGCGCGCCGCTCCCGCTCCCCGCACCCGCCCCCTGCGCCGCCGCCCGATCCGGAAGCCCCGCCAGTCCCACGGTCGTGGCCAGGGCCAGGAGCAGGAGGACGACGGCGAGAACCGGCCGGCGGAGCGTCATCGCTCGGCGAAGCTCCAGAGCTTGTTGCCGACGAAGCTCATCGGTGTGGCGGCGGCGATCGCGACGGCCTGGCCCACGAGCTTGCCGGCACCGAAGCCGTCGACGAGCACGTGCAGGACGAAGAGGTTGACGACGAGACCCGCCAGGCTGACCGCCACGAACCGCGCGGCCTGGAAGCCGGCGTGGCCCTCGGCGTCGCGGAACGTCCACAGGCGGTTGAGCGCGAAGTTGTTGGTCACCGCGACGACGAAGCCGGCCACGGCCGCGACGCGGTAGTCCCAGCCCAGCGGACCCGAGAGGATCGCGAAGACGGCCAGGTTGACGACGGTGCCCGTCGCCCCGACGACCGCGAAGCGCAGGAGCTGCGCCCACGCCTGCGGGCTGCGCACGGCGGCGGCGAGGCGGCCGCGCAGCGTGACCGCGGCGGGCGTGGGGAGTTCGAACTCGGACGTGTTCATGCGGGCGTCTGGGCGGGCGTCGCGCCGAAGTGACGCAGGATGAGCGGGGTGGCGTCCTCGATGGACCAGGCGCCCGGGTCGAGCTCCGGGCGACCACGCGGGTCGTCCTGATCGTGCAGACCCGTATGGATCAGGATGCCAACCGCGTCGTCCGCGCGTAGCGAGCCGTGGCTGCCGCCGCCGAGGTGATGGACCCCGCCCCAGTCCGGGAACTCCACGCCGGCCGACGCGGAGAGCAGCAGATCGCCGCTGTTGACGCACGTCAGCGCCGACCAGCAGCGCCCGAGCGGATCGGGGTGCGAGGCGCTCGACAGGACGCCGTCCTGCACGGTGGCGCCCACCACGTCGAGGTCGCCCGCGACCTGCCACGTGCCGCCGCGCTGGTCGCGGACGGTCCGCCAGCCGTCGGGCTCGGTCTGCGGGGCGCGCCCCGTGCCCGCCACGTCGACCGGCCGGGAGTCGCCCTCCCCCACCTTGCGGAACCGCAGCTCGCCGATGGCCGCGCTCTCCGACCCGCTCGCGATGACCGCGGTGCCGTCGTCCTCGCGCCAGATCACGAGCTCGACGCCCTCGGCCTCGCGTCCGGCGTCGACCAGCTGCGGCAGCAGGGAGGGGCGCTCGAGCGGGTCGAGCACGTAGACCATGGCCGCGCGCGAGGCCGGCGAGTACGCGATCCGGTCCTTCTTGCCGGGACCCTTCGGCCCGGTGATGCCGAACGGCTCGAACGCCGGCCGCGGGTCGGCGGCGCGCTCGACGAGCGTGTGGCCGTGGTCGGAGGCCACGACGAGCGCCCACTCGGCGAAGAACCGGTCCGGCCCGCCGGCGGCGTCGATCACCCGGCGCAGCTCCTCGTCGGCCAGGGCGATCGAGTCGATTTGCGCCTCGGGACCGTGCTTGTGGCTGTGCGTGTCGTTGTCGGGCAGCGAGAGGAGGATGAAGTCCGCCAGGTCGTGCTCGACCAAGTGCGCCGACACGCAGCCCGCGTGCTGGTCGCGCATGCCCGGGTGGCCGAACCGCGAGCGGCACGGCGTGTCCCGCGTGGCGACGAGGTCGGCGAAGAACAGCTCGCGCGGCCCCATGATCGGCGCGCGGAACACCGAGGCGGCGAGCTTGGTCATCGTGCGGTCGCGCGCGATGGCGTGGCGGTAGCGGCCGCGCGTGATCAGGAACGTCGTGCCGGCGGTGCGCACCCCGGCGTCGTCGAGCGACTCGAAGACGGTGGGCACCTCGGGCGCCAGGTGGCGGCCGTTGAGGTGGTAGGTCACGTCGGCGAGTTGCCGGGCGATGCCGAGCCGCCGCGAGGCCGAGAAGCTCGACCCGTACTCCACGTACCGCCCGCGGGAGCGGTCCCACCAGTTGATGGACGGGATCCGGTGGCGGTCCTGGCGCACCCCGGTCGCCAGCGCCGTGGCGCACACGGGCGTCACGGAGGGGAACGCCGCGACGGACTCGTGCAGCCGCCCCTCCTCCACCGCGCGGGCCAGCATCGGGGCTCGACCCTCGTCGATCGCGCGCCGCAGCTGCGGCGGTGAGCAGCCGTCGACGACGGCGAAGACCAGGCGTCGGCGGCCGTCCGGGCCCGCGCGGCGGGCCGCGGCGGCCTGGGCCGCGGTGCGGTCGGCGTCCGTCACCCGGGAAGGGGCACGGACGCGGGCGGCGGCGCGGTCGGCGTCATCGCGGTCGGGGGTGCCGCGGTCGGCGTCGGCGCGGTCAGGGGCGACGGTCACGCGAGGCGGGCGATCGGTCGCGGTCGGGGGCGGGACAGGCCGGGTCTAGCGGAGGATCCGCAGCCCGGCGTGCTTGCTCGTGTCCTGCCTGCGACCGCCGGCGTAGAGCCAGATGCCGGCCGCGACGGCGACGAGCCCGAGGGGCGGGAGGACGACCGAGAGCAGGGCCACGAGCCCCGCGCCGAGGGCGCCGCCGACGGAGAGGAGGGTGCGCTGCTCGTCCTCCAGGCGCGCGCGGGTGCGGCGCAGCAGCGACTGCACCGCCAGGCCGGTGATCAGCGCGGCGAGGGCGCCGGCGATCAGGCCGGGCCACCACGTGTCGCTGCGGTCGGCGATCGTCGCGGCGGTCACCACGGCGCCGAAGACCACGCCGAGGCCCAGCATCACGCGCTCCGCCTGGGGCGACTCGAGCTTGCGGCGGGCCACCAGACCGACCACCGCGAGCAGCACCGCCAGGGCGATGAGCACCGGCGACTCGAGGAACGAGAACGTCGTCCCTTCGTAGTCAGCGCCCAGATTCACCAAGCCCGCGATCGCGGCGACCGCGAGCGGGAGGAAGGGGCTGGCGCCGGCAGCGGCGGCGACGCCGATGCCCTGAAGGAGGTCGAGGAGGTAGTTCATGGAGGCAGTACCGTGTCCGCCATGACTGTAGAGGACCAGGACCCGACCGCCCCGCAGGCCCAGGGATCCGTCCCGGCCGCGGGCGCGGCCGACGCGGCCCGACCCTCCGCAGCAGGCGACGCGCCCGCCGACCCGTCCGCGGCCGACGTCCCCGGCGCCGACGCGCCCCGCCCCTCGGCGCCGGGCATGGGCGACCGCGAGCGGTACGCCGAGCTGTTCGCCAAGCGCACGCGCGTGATGAAGAGCTCCGCCATGCGCGACCTGATGGCGCTGACGGAGCGCCCCGAGGTCATCTCCCTCGCCGGCGGCCTTGCGGACACGACCCTGTTTCCGGCCGAGGACCTCGCGAAGGTCCTCTCTCACATGGCCGCGCGCGACTCCGCCCGAGCCCTGCAGTACGCGCCGACCGAGGGCATGGCCGAGATCCGCCCGTGCCTCGCCGAGGTGATGGCGGCCGAGGGCACGGTCGTCGACCCCGACGAGATCCTCGTCACCACCGGCGGCCAGCAGGTCATCGACCTCGTCTGCAAGACGCTGGTCGACCCCGGCGACGTGATCATCGCCGAGGCCCCGACCTACCCCGGCGCCGTCCCCACCTTCAGCGCCTACGAGGCCGACCTCGTCCAGATCGCCTGCGACGAGGACGGCATGCGGATCGACGTGCTCGAGGAGACGCTCGACCGCCTCGAGGCCGAGGGCCGCCGCCCGAAGTTCATCTACACGATCCCCACCTTCCAGAACCCGAGCGGCGTGACGATGTCGCTCGAGCGCCGCCGACGCCTGGTGCAGATCGCCCAGGAGCGCGAGCTGCTCGTGCTGGAGGACAACCCGTACGGGCTCCTCCGCTACGAGGGCGAGCCCCTGCCGACGCTGTTCTCGCTCGACGGCGGGCGGTTCGTGATCTACGCGGGCACGCTGTCGAAGATCCTCTCCCCCGGCATCCGCGTCGGCTGGGCGCTGGCTCCCGCGCCGGTGCGACAGAAGATGGTGATCGGCAAGGCGGGCAGCGACCTCAACTCGTCCTCGCTCTCGCAGCTCTTCGTCGCCTACTACTTCCGCGAGCGCGACTGGCGCGACTACGTCCGCCATCAGGCGGAGGTCTACCGCGCGCGCCGCGACGTGATGCTCGAGGCCCTGACGCGCCACATGCCCGACGGCACGACCTGGACGCGCCCGCAGGGCGGCCTGTTCGTGTGGCTCACGCTGCCCGACTACCTCGACACGACCGACCTGCTCGCCCGCGCGCTGCAGCACGACGTCGCCTTCGTCCCCGGGCGCGGGGCGTACCTCGACGGACGCGGCGGCAACTCCATGCGGATCAACTTCTCCGGCGTCGGCGAGGACGACATCCGCGAGGGCATCAGCCGCATCGGCACCGTCGTGGCGGAGCAGCTCGAGCTCTACGCCTCGATCACGGGCGGGGCGCGACCCCGGGGCGGGTCCACGCGGGCCGGCTCCGGCGGGGCGTCCGGCACGGGCGGGGTTGGCGGAGCGGGGGCCGACGGCACGGGCCCGGACGGGCGCAGTGCCACGGACGGCTCGATCGTCCCCCTGCGCACCGCCGGCCGTCGTCGGGGGAACGGCTGATGCGCGTCGCGGTCCTCCAGGGCGGGCGCTCCCTCGAGCGCCAGGTCTCGCTGCAGTCCGCCCAGCGCGTCGAGGAGTCGCTGCGGCGCCTGGGCCACGAGGTCCACGGCGTCGACGTCGACCACGCCCTCGTGTCGACGCTGACGTCGCTGCGCCCCGACGTCGCGTTCGTCGCCCTCCACGGCGAGGACGGCGAGGACGGCACGGTGCAGGAGCTGCTCGAGGTCCTCGGCATCCCGTACACCGGGTCGGGCCCCGGCGCCTGCGAGCAGTGCTGGGACAAGGTCGTCGCCAAGCGCGTGCTGGCCGGTGCCGGCATCGCCACCCCGGACGCCGTCTCCGTCTCCGGCTCCGCCTTTAAGCAGCTCGGCGCGGCCGACGCGCTCGACGCCGTCGGCGAGCGGCTCGGCTACCCGATCGTCGTCAAGCCGGCGCGCCAGGGCTCCGCGCTGGGCCTGCGGATGGTCCGCAAGCCGCAGGAGGCACCGGGCGCCCTCGTGGCCGCCCTCTCGTACGGCGACCGCGTGCTGCTCGAGAAGCACGTCGACGGCCACGACCTGTCGATCTCGGTCCTCGACGACGCGACCCTGCCGATCGTCGAGGTCCACCCGCGCGACCTCGATCCCTACAGCGCCCGGTACACCATCGGCCAGACCACGTTCACGTGCCCGGCCGACCTCGACCCGGCCACCGCGAGCGCCGCCGAGGCCCTGGCCCTACGGTCGTTCCGGGCCCTGGGCTGCCGCGGCTTCGCGCGCGTCGACCTGCTCGTGGACCGCCGCACAGGCGACCTCACCGTGCTCGAGGTCGACGCGGTGCCCGGCCTGACCCACACGAGCTACCTGCCCGTGGCCGCCGAGGCCGCGGACATCAGCTTCGACGACCTCGTCGGCCGGCTCCTGGACCTCGCGCTCCAGGAGCACGAGGTCTCGCCGGCGTAGGACCGGCGCGCGGCCGGGGCCGGCGCCGAGCGCCGGCCCGTCCCTCAGCCCTGCTGGCCGAAGTCGTCCGGGGAGACCTGGTCTAGGAAGGAGCGGAAGCGGTCGACGACGTCGTCCGTCTCCTCGGCGCCGCGGTCGAACTCGATCGCAGACTCCTCGATGACCTCGTCGGCGGCGAAGATCGGCGCGCCGCAGCGGACGGCGATCGCCAGCGCGTCGGAGGGACGCGAGTCGACCTCGACCTCACGGCCGTTCTGGTCGAGCGTGATCGTGGCGTAGAAGGTGTTGTCCCGCAGCTCGGTGACCGTGATCTTGGTGCACTTCACGTCGTACTGCTCGAGCACGTCGACGAGCAGGTCGTGCGTCATCGGCCGCGGCGTCGAGGCGCCCTGCAGCCGCATGAGGATGGCGGCCGCCTCGGGATGCCCGATCCAGATCGGGAGGAAGCGGTTGGACTCGGCGCACTTCAGGAGCACGATCGGCTGCTTGCCGACCATGTCGAAGCTCACGCCGTAAATGGTCATCTCCTGCATGCTCAGCTCCGCGTGGTGGGTGCTGTGGGCCGGAACGGCGACACGGCGTCCTAGACCCCGAGTATAGGCAGGGCGGACGACGCGCCACGTCGAGTCGGGCCTCGCCGCTCGACACCGTGGGACGCGCCCGGGGCCGGCGCGGCCCGGGAACGACGAAGGCCCGCCGGGGCGGGCCTTCGAGAGTGGGCGATCCTGGATTCGAACCAGGGACCTCTTCCTTATCAGAGAAGCGCTCTAACCGACTGAGCTAATCGCCCGAAGAAGCGGAAGATTACCGCACCTCGCGCCGACGCGTCTGCTCGTCGCCCATCGGCCCGAATCGCCCGCGGGGACGGGGATTCAGGCCCCCAGGCGCTCGGTCAGACGGCGTGCCGCACCGGCGTCCCGGAGCCGGATCTCGATCGCGAAGCCGTCGCCCTTGGGCTTGACCTCGACATCGTGGCCCATGACCCTGCCGAGGCGCTCGCTGAGGTCGACCGCCGCGGCGACCTGGTCGGCCGGGGCCACCTCGCGGGAGCGCTTGGCCCGGTTGCCCGTGCCCGCGACGCGGGCCTTCTGCTCGAGCACCCGCACGGACCAGCCCTGGTCGGCGGCCTGACGACCGAGGTCGCGGCGCGTCTCGTGGCCGTCGGCCAGCAGGAGCGCACGCCCGTGACCTTCGGACAGCCGGCCCTCGCCGATGAGGTCGAGCGTCTCGTCCGGCAGGTCCAGGATCCGCAGCAGGTTGGAGATCGCGACGCGCGACCGGCCGACCATCTTGCCCACGGCCTCGCGCGTCAGCCCCATGTCGTCGACGAGCGCCGACACCGCGCGGGCCTCCTCGATCGGGTTGAGGTCGGCCCGAGCCATGTTCTCGACGAGCGCCGCCTGGAGCGTCGTCTCGTCGTCGCGCTCCTGCACGAGCGCCGGCAGCTCGCCCAGGCCCGCCAGCTGCGTCGCCCGCCAGCGACGCTCGCCCGCCACGAGCTCGTAGCGGCCGCCGGGCAGCGGCCGGACGAGGATCGGCTGGAGGACGCCACGGTCCGCGATGGAGCCGGCCAGGGCCTGCAGGGCGTCCTGGTCGAAGTTCCGCCGCGGCTGCTTCGGGTTCGGGACGACGAGCTCGACGGGGAGCGTGCGCAGCTCGGCGCGGTGCGCCGTCGCGCCCTCCCCCTGTTCGTCGGCGGACAGGATCGCCGCGAGGCCGCGTCCCATTCCCCGCTGCTTCGGCTTAGCCACGGGCCACCATCTCCTTCGCGAGGTCGAAGTACGCCGTCGCCCCGTTCGAGTGTGGGTCGTGGTGGATCACCGGGATGCCGTAGCTCGGCGCCTCGCTGATCCGCACGTTGCGCGGGATGACCGTGTCGAAGACGAGCTCGGGGAAGTGCTCGCGCACCTCGCGCTCCACGTCGTGCGCGAGGCGCGTGCGGGTGTCGTGCATCGTGAGGAGCATCCCGGCGATCGCGAGCCGCGGGTTCAGCCGGCGCTGGATCAGGCCCAGCGTGTCGAGCAGCCCGGCGAGACCCTCGAGCGCGAAGTACTCCGCCTGCACCGGCACGATGACCCGGTCGGCGGCGACGAGCGCGTTGATCGTCAGCGGCCCGAGCGACGGCGGGCAGTCGAGGAGGATGTACCGGTAGTCCTCGCGGACCTCTTCGAGCGCGTCGCGCAGCCGCCCGTCGCTCCCGGCCTCACGGGCCAGCTCGACCGTCGCGGCCGCCAGGTCGGGCTGCGCGGGGAGCAGCGACAGGCCCTCGACCTCGGTCTTGACGATCGCGTCGCGCGCACGCACGTCGCCACGCAGCACGTCGTAGACGCTCGGCTCGGAGTACTTGTCCACCCCGAGCGCGACGGTGGCGTTGGCCTGCGCGTCGACGTCCACGAGGAGCGTCGGGTAACCCGCCTCGGCGATGCAGGCGGAGAGGTTGACCGCGGTCGTGGTCTTTCCCACGCCGCCCTTCTGATTCGCGATGGCGTAGATCGTGCCCAAGGGCCACCCACGGTACCGGGCGGGGGTCCGCACCGCCCATTGAAGCGCCGTTTGGGCGTTTCACGTGAAACATCCGTTGCGAGCCGGAACACCGGTGGCACCCCGTCCGAGCTACGCGCCACCCCCGGGCCCCGCCCGGATCGCTCGTCGTCCGCGTCCCGGCCGATCGGTCGCGCTCCCCTCCGCCTCCTGCGGCCGACGCTGTTGGGCGCGGTCGCGCGGCGGGGCCGGTCGCGCGCTAGACGGCCGGCGCTATTCGGCCGGGCGCTCGTCGCCCGCCGCGTCCCAATCCGTCAAAACGTAGACCGCCGCCAGGCTCGCGAGCATGGTCGACAAGAACGCGCCGGCCCGCACCCCGCGCCACGCCCCGCTCAGGGCTACGGCCGCCGCGAAGGCCGGAACGGCGACCGTTTCGAGCTGGCCGTGCTTGCGAAACGGTACGACCTTCCGGGCCGCGAGCGGCTGATCGGTGATCGCGTTGAGCAGCCCCTGGGTCGCTCCGAACGCCGTCGGGAGGACGCGAGCGGCACCGGTGAGACCAAGCAATCGCGGGCCAGCGACCGCAGCGGCGAACAGTCCGTAGTCGATCACGCCGTGGCTGGCGACCTTGATGGGCTGGTGCATGGCCGCCCGTTGCCCTCGCCCAAGTCCACCAAACGCGTTTCACGTGAAACGCAGCAGCCCAAGGCCAGCGTTCGCCCTCCGCCGTCGCGACATCCTCCCGAGGCTCGCGTGCCCCGATGTCCCGCAGCCGACGGCGCCGCGGCGCTGCAGTCAGGGATGCACCGGATCAGCATCCGCGGTGTCGTGACGGCCGTGCGGTGCCGCACTGTCCCCCGTAACGACGACCGGCCCGCGGTCGTTCCGACGCCCTCCTCGTGCGGTGGCCGACCTGCCGGCGAAACCGGGACCACTCCCTTCCATGTCGCCCCCCGAACCAGCGGCCCGACCGCTCGTGGGGTGGTTGCCGTGCCTGTTCCCCAGAGCCGGCTGGAACACCCGGCGCGCCCGGCCTGGATGGATCGACGACTCCACAGACCCCCCCTCTCGCCCGGTCGCCGCCGCGGCCCGACCCGACCGCGGCGACGCCTAGGTGCACCGCATGGCGTCGGTCACCGAGCCCGGGCAGGGCTTCAGACCGTACGCCTCAAGCGGTCGAGCGTCGGCTCGGCCAATCATGGGCACGCACCGCTCGGCCCGAGGATGCAGCCGACGCCGGCGGAGCACGCGACGCCGAGCAAGGCTGCGTCAGGGGGCGCCCATTCAGGGCCCGGAGCGGAGCGCTCTCGAGCCCAGACGCCGTGGGAGAGAGGGGGAGAGGCAGGCCGGGACGCGGACCACACCGCCCAGCGGTGGACGCGGACCGACTGCGCCAGCCGGCGGCCGGACGTCACGAGACGGTGGCGCCGAGGGATGCGGTCGGGCCAGAGGAGCGCTAGCTGGGGCAGAGCGAGCCGCCCAGCTCCGGCCAGGCGGGCCTCCCAGAAGCGTCGTCCGAGCCCCGTGAACTCTCGCGTCGCCCCGTTCCACGATTAGTGAACCTCCCCCACCCGCTTCTCCCGCTGCCGCACCGCCCGACCCACGACCAGCCCCCGTTTCACGTGAAACGCAGCGTCCCGGCGCGACAACGCCCCGCCTGCTGTTTCACGACCCCGTCCTGCAAGGGATCTTGCGTCGATCGCCACCCGCGCTTCGCCGATGAGTCCGATCGCCGCGGACGGTCCCTGCCTTCATGAACGACGACGAGACCGCCATCCACGCCGGCATCGTGCGGTGGGCCGCCGCGGTCCACAGCGGCGACCTCGCCACGGTCGTGGCGGACCGGGCCGACGACATCGTCATGCTCGACGTCCCACCGCCTCACGAGGGCGTCCGCGGGATCGACGCCTACCGGGCCGCATGGCCCGGCTTCTTCTCCTGGCAGGCCGCGGGCGGCAGCTTCGAGATCGTGGAGGCGCATGTGACCGCCGGTGCGGACGTCGCCTTCGCCTGGATCCTGCTGCGGTGCGACACGCCCGAAGGCCGCACGGTGCGGCCGGAGAAGCGGCTGCGCGTCACCCTGGGACTCCGCAAGTCGGGGGACCGGTGGACCGTCCACCACGAACACCACTCGTTCCCCCTCGACGCGGGCTGACCCGCCCGCGCCGTCCTGTGCGCCGAGCCACCTGACCCCGTGGGGCGCCGAACCGCGTCCCCCGACCGACCGGACTCTCGCCTTCGCGCTCGTCCAACGTGGCGCGCTGCGTCAGGACCAGCCCGCGCCGCCTCCGGGCCAGCCCCGCGCGCCGGCCTACCGCAGCGGCTTGCGCAGCGCGGCCCCGGGCTGCCGGGGGTAGCCCTTCGGTGTCGGGCCGCTCTTGACGTGCACGACGAGCTGGGTGTCGCGGGCGTCGGGCCACGGCTGCACGGCGATGCGCTCCGGGGGCGACATCCGCATCTTCTTGGCGACGGAGCGGGCGACCGTCTCCTCATCGCCCTCGATGGAGCCCTTCCAGGCCACCAGGCGGCCGCCGGGAGCGAGGAGGGGCGCGGCGTACTCGATGAGCACGCCGAGCTGGGCGACGGCACGGGCGGTGACGACGTCGAAGCGGCCGAGGCCCTCGGGCCACGCCTCGGCGCGCGCGTGGACGCCGGTCAGGTTCCTGAGCCCCATGCGCTCGGCGCAGGCCATGACCCAGGTCACCTTCTTGCCGACGGTGTCGAGGGCCACGACCTCGCACTCCGGCCGGGCGGCGGCCAACACCAGGGAGGGCACGCCGGCGCCCGTGCCGATGTCGACGATGCTGCCGGCGCGGGCGACGGCAGGCACCAGCAGACCGGTGAGGCCATCGGCGACGTGCCGGTCGATGGCGATCTCGGGCTCGCGCACCGTCGTCGCGGCGTGCTCGTCCGTCGCGTAGACGTCCAGCAGGACCCGCAGCGCGTCGAGCGCCCGACCGTCGAACGCGTACTCGGCGCCCAGGGCCTCGAGCCGATCCTCGACGGCGGGGGAGAAGCGGGGTACCGCGCTCACCGTGCGGCCCCGCCCGAGGAGGGGCCCCCGATGGCCGGGACGGCGGTGGCCGTCACGCCGTGGGGCGGGTGACGACGAGGTGCCGCTCGGGCTCGTCGCCCTCGCTGTGCGTGTCGACGTCGCCGCGGTCGCGGAGCCGCTCGTGCACGAACCGGCGCTCGCTGGCCGTCATCGGGTCCAGCGCGACCGGCTCGCTCGTGCGCAGCGCGCGCTCGGCGGCCTCGTCCGCGATGCGCTCGAGGATCGAGGCGCGACGCGTGCGGTAGTCGCCGGCGTCGACGGTGACGACCCAGTCCCCGCCCGGCGCATGCTTGGCGGCGATGCGGGTGGCGAGGTGCTGCACCGCGTCGATGACGTGGCCGTGGCGCCCGATGAAGGGCGCGACCTGATCGCCCTGCAGGGTGGCCGTGATGCGGGTCCCGGCGCGGGTGACCTCGACCTCGTCGCCGGCCTCGATGGCCGCGGCGACGCGGCCCACGAGGGTGCCGACCTCGGTCGCGATGAGCTGCCCGGTCTCGTCCTTGTCGGGCATCTCTAGCGCCTCCGGCCGGAGCGCTTGCGCTTGCGCTTGCGGGGCGGCGGGGGCGGGGTGGCACCGGTGGCGGTGGCGGCGCCACCGGAGGCCTTGCCGCTGCCAGACGAGCGGGAACCCTTCTTGGGCTCCTCCGGCTCGTCCTCCGGGACCTCGACCGGCTTGACGTGGCCGTAGACCTGGATCAGGCCCCACTGCTGGACGAGCGTGAAGACGTTGGTCGTGATCCAGTAGAGGAACAGACCGGCCGGCGGCTTGATCGGGATGAGGAAGAAGACGAAGACCAGGGGCAGCGCGAGCATCAGGCGCTTCTGGTTCTTGTCGGCCGTCGGGGGCATGTTCACCAGCGACGAGGCCATCTGCGAGCCGACGTAGAGCACCAGCAGCAGGATGAGCAGGCCACCCGTGGCGACGGCCGTGATGTCGTGCATCCCGAGGAACGTCTCGCCGAAGCCGCCGAGCGTCTTGCCGGCGATGTCCGAGGTGAACGTCTGCGCGTTGTAGATGAAGTCCCCGGGCGGGTTCGGCACCTGGCCACAGCCGACGTCGTGCGGCAGCCCCAGGTCACGTCCGCCACCACAGATCTCGAACTTCAGATCCGTGCGCAGCATGTAGTAGAAGCTGATCAGGAACGGGATCTGGACCACGATCGGCAGGCAGGAGCCGAACGGGTTGACCTTGTGCTGCGAGTACAGCTTCATCGTCTCCTGCTGGAGACGTGGGCGGTCGTCCTTGTACTTCGCCTGCAGGGCCTTCATCTGCGGGGCGATCGCCTGGAGCCCCCGCATGGACTTGAAGGACTTCACGCTCAGCGGCAGCACCGCCAGGCGCAGGCAGATCGTGAGGACGATGATCGCGACGCCCCAAGGCAGCCCGATCTCATGGAAGAACTCCAGGATCGGCAGGAAGAGCTCGATGAGCCACTGGATCGGAGCGATGACGGCTGAGGGCATGGAACTCGTTCAGGAGTCAGGTGAGGAACGGCGAGAGCGGAACAGCCTCTGGGCCGACACGGGATCGTAGCCGCCGTGGCTCCAGGGGTTGCACCTGAGGATGCGCCAGGTCGCGAGCACGAGCCCGCGGAGGACACCCTCGGTGCGCACGGCATCGACGGCGTAGTGGCTGCAGGTCGGCTCGTACTTGCACGAGCGCGGCAGCGCGGGGGAGATCAGGCGCTGGTAGAGGCGGATCGGCGCGATGACCGCCGAGCGGAGCGGATGCACCGCTCAGCGCGCCTCGGCGTCGGCGCCGGGTGTGGCCACCGGCACGGCCTTGTCGACCAGCTCGCGGAGGGCCGCGGCGATGCCGGCCAGACCCTCGCGCTCGGCGAGCTCGCGCGCATCGGGGCGCGCGACGATCACCAGGTCGACGGAGGTGGGGAACCGGCCGACGTGCTCGGTGAAGGCCTCCCGCAGGAGGCGCTTCACGAGGTTGCGCTCGACCGCGCCACCGACGCGGCGGGAGACGCTCAGGCCGACCCGCGGGTCCCGCGCTTCGTCGGGACCGTCCTGCGGGAAGAGGTGCAGCACCAGGTGGCGGTTGCCGAACGAGCGCCCCTTGCGGAAGACGCGCTCGAAGTCGGCGCTGCGGGTCAGGCGACCCCGCTTCGACCGCGGAGCGGCCGGACGGGGATCAGCCATGACTCAGACGGTCAGCTTGTGGCGGCCCTTGGCGCGACGGCGCTTGAGGACCTCGCGGCCGGCCTTGGTGGACATCCGCTCACGGAAGCCGTGGGTGCGGGCGCGCTTGCGCTTCTTCGGCTGGTAGGTGCGCTTCATATCGTCAGAGCTCGAGTCGTGGGGCGCCGGTCGGCGGCAGGCAGAACCACCTGCCGCGACGCGGGCACGGAGTGGGCAGTCTAGCGACCCTGGCCCGGGCAGGCTGCGTGCCCGTACTGCACCCCCCGGACGGCAACGCGCCGGGCCACCGGTCGATGTTCCCGCTCTTTCCGGGAACTCCGCTCGGACGGCCGTCGACGGGCCGTGCGAGGCCGGACGCCGCTGGTATATTCGCGGCTCGCCGACGCCCCTGGCGCTGGCCCCTCCGGACCTCCAGCACGGTCCCCGTCGTACAACTCTCGCCGCTCGCCGAGCGGCCGCTTCCGTCTGCCCGTGAATCCCACCGACCTCGACCGCGCCTGGAGCGCCATCATCGAGGACGCCCGTCACCGCATCGGCGACGGCGCGTGGGACACCTGGCTCTCCGTCCTGAAGCCCGTCTCCACCGACGGGCACAAGCTGTGGGTCCATGCGCCCGACCACGCGCGCACCTGGATCGAGTCCCGCCTGGTGCCCGTGCTCAGCGCGAGCGCCACCCGGGTCATGCAGCGCCCCCTCGAGGTCGCCCTGGCGGCGCCGGACGGCCCGCGGATCGACGCCGCCCCCGCGCCGGGCGGCCCGCGGGGCGCGTCCGCCGGGGCCGGTGCCGGCCAGGGTCGCGGCCTCCCGCCCACCGGCGCGGACAGTCTCCCGGCCGAGCGCCCCTTCACGCCCCGCTTCCGCTTCGAGGAGTTCGTCCTCGGCCCGTCCAACCGGTTCGCCCACGCCGCGGCGCTCACGGTCGCCGAGAACCCGGGCGTCGCCTACAACCCGCTGTTCCTCTACGGACCGCCGGGCACGGGCAAGACGCACCTGCTCCACGCCATCGGGCAGTACGCACGCCAGCACCACCACGGGCTGCGCGTCCGCTACTGCACCGCGGAGACGTTCACCTCGGAGTTCACGGGCGCCCTGCGCTCGAAGGGCATCGAGGCGTTCAAGGAGCGCTACCGCGAGCTCGACCTGCTGCTCGTCGACGACGTGCAGTTCCTCATGGCGAAGAAGGCGACGGAGGAGGAGTTCTTCCACACCTTCAACGCCCTGCACGAGGCCGGCGCCCAGGTCGTGCTGACCGCCGACCGGCTCCCGCACGACATGGAGCAGCTCGAGCAGCGCCTGCGCGACCGCTTCGCCTCCGGCCTCGCCGCCGAGGTCGAGCCGCCCGACCTGGCCACGCGCCTGATGGTCCTGCGCAAGCGGATCACCGGCCAGACGATCGACCTCGCCGAGCCCGCCGCGCTTGAGGAGATCGCCCGCCACGTGTCCTCCAGCGTGCGTGCCGTCGAGGCCGCCCTGGTCCGCGTCGTCGCCTACGCCTCGCTGACCGACCGCCCCGTGACCGCCGGCCTGACCCAGGAGGTCCTGGGCTCGCTGTACCCCGGCCGTACGCACACGCCCGGGCAGCGGATCGACGAGCCGGCGCTCGGCCCCGTCACCGTCCCGCACGTCCTCCGGGCCATCGCGCAGACGTTCGACGTGTCCGAGGAGGACCTCATCTCCCGCCGCAGCGACAAGCGCCTGGCCTGGGCCCGCAAGCTCGCCATGTATCTCGCGCGCGAGGAGACGGGTGCCTCGTACCCGACCCTGGGACGCGACTTCGGCGGCCGCAACCACACCACGGTGATGACCGCTGTGCGCAGCGTGGGGGAGGCCATCGACCGCGATCCGGCCGCACAGGTCGACCTCGCACGTGTGCGTTCGCGGCTCCGGACTGTGCACGGCGCGGACGCCTCCGGCGAGCACGGTCCACAGACCGACCGCCGCGACTGACAGACTGCACAGCGGCCTGTGCGTGGACGCTGCGCCCGAGACCCCGTGGACACGGGCGATCCGGGCTCTCGGCGACCGGCTCCACAGGACGCACAGGCCTTCCTACGACTCCTGATAACTCTTCTCTCCTGAGGACTCCAAGGTGAAACTGCACACCGCCGCACAGGACCTGCTCGGTCATCTGCAGTCGCTCAGCCGCATCGCGTCGGGGCGACTCGCGAACCCGACGCTCTCGGGAGTTCAGATCGCCGCCACCGGCGACGGCATCGAGCTGCGGGCGACGGACCTCCAGGTCGGACTGCGCATCAAGCTCGAAGGCGACGTCGAGCGTCCGGGGACGATCGTGCTGCCCGCACGACTGCTCCTCGACATCACCCGGCAGGCGCCGGGCCCGCGGCTGACGCTCGAGCTGCGGACGGAGGAGCAGGACGTCGAGGTGACGGCCGGCTCGGCCGTCTTCCACCTGCGGACGCTCCGCGGCGAGGACTTCCCGCCGCTGCCCGAGCCGACGGGCGTCGAAGGCGTCGAGGTCGACGCCGCGGCGTTCGTGCAGACGACGGGCAAGGTCGTGCGCTCCGCCGCGAAGGACGACACCCGGCCGCTGCTGGCCTGCGTGCTGGTGCGCGCCGAGGGCGAGGTCCTCACCATGGTCGCGACGGACTCGTACCGCCTCTCGGAGAAGAAGACGACGCTCGCCACCCCGCTCGAGGGCTCGTTCGAGGCCAACGTGCCGGCCCGCGTGATGCAGGAGCTGGAGCGCCTGGTGCCCGCCAGCGGGGCGGAGACCCTCACGGTGGCCCGCGGCGAGAACCAGGTCCTGTTCACGATCGGCGAGCACGTGCTGTCCTCGCGGCTCGTCGACGGCACGTTCCCGCAGTACCGCTCGCTGATCCCGGAGACGTTCGACCACGAGCTGCGCGTCTCGACCGCCGAGCTGCGCGAGGTCGTCTCGCGCGTCTCGCTGCTCGCCCAGAAGGCCGCGGCGCTCAGCCTCGCCTTCTCCGAGGGCGAGCTCGTCGTCTCGGCCCAGACGCAGGACGTCGGTGAGGCCCGCGAGGCCCTGCCCGTCCCGTTCCACGGCGAGGCGTTCGCGATCGGGTTCAACCCGGAGTACCTCCGCGACGGTCTCGACACGATCGACGGCGACGAGGTGCTGCTGCGCCTGACGAGCCCGATCCGTCCCGGCCTGCTGCAGACGACGGACGATCAGGGGTTCCTCTACCTGATCATGCCCATCCGCCTGAACTCCTAGAGGGCTCCGCTGTCCGCCTCGCACCTCTCGCGGCTGCGCGTCCGCGACCTGCGGACCTACGTCGAGGCGGACGTCGAGCTGGGGCCCGGGCTGACCGTCGTCGCCGGCCCGAACGGGGCCGGGAAGACGAACCTGCTCGAGGCCGCCTACCTGGCGTGCACCGGGCGGTCGTTCCGGCAGGCGAGCGACCAGGACCTCGTCCGGCGCGGCGCGGAGGCGGGACACGTCGGGGCCACCGTGCAGACGGCGGTCGGGCCGAGCGTGTTCTCCGTCGGCGTCCACCCGGGCGACCGCCGGCGGTTGCGGGTGGACGGCAACCCCGTCGACGGGCTGCTCGAGCACCCGGGACGGCCACGGATGAGCGTCTTCCTCCCCGACCGGATGGTGCTCGTGAAGGGCGGACCGGCGCTGCGGCGCTCGCACCTGGACGGCCTGCTGGGCGTGCTGCGGCCGTCGTCCGGTCCGCTGCGGCGAGGGTTCCACGAGGCGCTGCGGCAGCGCAACGCCCTGCTCTCCTCGCTGAAGGCCCGGGGGACGGACGTCGGCCGCGCGGCCGAGGAGCTCGCCCCGTGGGACCGCACGCTCGCCGGCGCGGCTGCGGCCCTGACGACGGCGCGTCGCGAGACGGCCGAGGCCATCAAGCCGGCCGTGAACGCCCGGGCCGCGCAGCTCGGCCTGAGCGGCGAGCTCGAAATCGCGTACCGCCCGCGCTCGGCGGAGGACCCCGACGAGGTCGTCGCTGCGTTGGCGGAGCGCCACGCCGGGGACCTGGACCGCGGGTTCACCCACCACGGACCGCACCGCGACGACCTCGCCGTCCGCCGCGACGGACGCCTGATCACCCGGTTCGGCTCGCAGGGGGAGCAGCGACTCTCGCTCCTCGCCCTGCTGCTCGGCGAGGCCGACGTGATCGAGGAGGCCGCCGGCCAGCGCCCCGTGCTGCTGCTCGACGACGTGATGAGCGAGCTCGACGCGGACCGGCGGGCCCGACTCGTCGCCGTGATCCGGGAGCGCGGCCAGGCCTTGGTGACCGTGACCGAGGCCTCGCACGTCCCGGGGGCCGACGACCCGGAGGTCGGCGCGATCGACGTCACCCCGGGGTCGGCGCAGGCCACGCGGGTCGCGTCGGAGCGGACCCCGGAGGCGGCGGCATGAGCCGGGGACGCCGCCGTTCCACCCCGCACTCCGCGGCCGCCGGGCTCGAGTCGCTGCTCGACGACATCGCCCCGGAGGACACGGGCGACGTCGGCCTGGCGCGGATGCAGCGCGCGTGGTCGGCGGCCGTCGGGCCGGCGATCGCGGGGGCCGGTACGCCCGTCGCGCTGACGGACGGGACCCTCCACGTAGCCTGCTCCGACGCCACCTGGGCCCACGAGCTGCAGCTGCTCGAGTCCTCGCTCCTGACCCGTCTGCGGGACGCCGGCGTGACCGACGTGACGGGGATCCGGGCCCGAGCGGGGGCCTCCGGCGGCGTGCGCGGCGCGAGCCGCCCGCGCCGCCGATGACACCCGGGGGGGTAGCGGCCATCTCCGGCCCCGGCCGCCAGAACGGCCTCCACGGGCGCCTGAAGGCCTGATTTCACCCCGCGGGGACTGGGATTCAGGGGGGCCCCTGTGGTACCCTCTGAGGGATTCGCTCGGTGCGCCTCGTCCCGACCCGTTGGGCCCCGGGACCGAGGCGTTTCTGCTGCACGGAGGCTTATGGCGACTGACGAGAACCCCACCCCGGACGAGACCGCGAAGACGGAGGCCGAGATCGCGGCCGACGCCGCGGCTCTCGGAGCGGCCAAGACGGAGGCGGCCACGGCCGCCAACGCGAAGACCGCTTCGGACGGGACCTACGACGCGGCGGACATCACCGTCCTCGAGGGCCTGGAGGCGGTCCGCCACCGGCCGGGCATGTACATCGGCTCGACCGGCCCCCGCGGCCTGCACCACCTGGTGTGGGAGATCGTCGACAACTCCGTCGACGAGGCCCTGGCCGGTCACGCGTCGACCGTGACGGTCACGATCCACCCGGACAACTCCGTCACCGTCACCGACGACGGCCGCGGCATCCCCGTCGCGATGCACGAGACGGGGCGCCCCACGGTCGAGGTCGTCCTCACCGTCCTGCACGCCGGCGGCAAGTTCGGCGACGGCGGCGGCTACAAGGTCTCCGGCGGCCTGCACGGCGTCGGCTCGTCCGTGGTGAACGCGCTGTCGGAGGAGTTCGACATCGAGATCCGCCGCGACGGGTTCCTGTGGACGCAGTCCTACGTCCGCGGCGCGCCGGCGAACGAGCTGCAGAAGGGCCGCGCGCTCGAGAAGGGCGAGGGCACGGGCACGAAGATCCGGTTCCTCCCCGACACCGAGATCTTCGAGACCACCGAGTACGACTGGCCGACGCTCGAGAACCGCCTGCGCGAGACCGCGTTCCTGACCCGCGGCCTGCGGATCAAGATCACGGACGAGCGCGAGGGCGGAAAGACCGTCGACTTCCACTACGAGGGCGGCATCGCCGACTTCGTGGAGTACCTCAACGAGAACAAGGACGCGATCGGCAAGAAGGTCATCGCGTTCGAGTCCGAGGACGAGAAGGAAGGCGCCGCGGTCGAGGTCGCCATGCAGTGGAACGGGACCTACACGGAGTCCGTCCACACCTTCGCCAACAACATCAACACCCACGAGGGCGGCTCGCACCTCTCGGGCTTCCGCTCCGCGCTGACCAGCACGATCAACACGTGGGCCCGCGCGAACGGCGAGCTGAAGGAGAAGGACCCCGCGCTCTCCGGCGAGGACATCCGCGAGGGCCTGACCGCCGTCGTCTCCGCCAAGCTCACGAATCCGCAGTTCGAGGGCCAGACGAAGACGAAGCTCGGCAACCCCGGCATGGCCGGGTTCGTCCAGCGCGTCGTCAACGCGAAGCTCCAGGAGTACTTCGAGGAGAACCGCTCCGACGCGGTCGCGATCGTCCGCAAGGCGGTCCAGGCCGCCCAGGCGCGCTCCGCCGCCCGCAAGGCCCGCGACCTGACGCGCCGCAAGAGCGCGCTCGAGAACTCCCGCCTGCCGGGCAAGCTCGCCGACTGCTCCGTCAAGGACCCGTCGCTGGCCGAGCTGTTCATCGTGGAGGGCAACTCCGCCGGCGGCTCGGCGAAGCAGGGCCGCGACCGCCACACCCAGGCGATCCTCCCGCTCCGCGGCAAGATCCTGAACGTCGAGCGCGCGCGCATCGACAAGGTGCTGCAGAACGTCGAGGTCCAGTCGCTGATCACCGCGATCGGCACGGGCATCCGCGAGGAGTTCGACATCACCGCGGCGCGGTACCACAAGATCATCCTGATGACGGACGCCGACGTCGACGGCGCCCACATCCGCACGCTCGCGCTGACGCTGATCTTCCGCGAGATGCAGGAGCTCATCGAGGCCGGGTTCGTCTACATCGCCAAGCCGCCGCTCTACAAGGTGCGCCAGGGCGGCAACGATCGCTACATCGAGAAGGAGGCCGAGCTGGAGGAGTACCTCCTCTCGGACAAGCTCGAGAAGTTCGAGATCATCAACGCCGCCGGCAAGACGGTCGGCCTGAACGACGCGCGCTGGAAGAAGTTCGCCCGCCTGCGCAAGCAGCACGAGGGGTGGGCCAGCGCGCTGCGCGCCGAGCACGGCATGGACACGGTCCACTTCCTCGCCTCGACGGGTCTGGTCCACGACGGCATCACCGGCTCGGACGCGGTGCTCGAGCGGCTGCAGTCCTCCGAGGTCTCCGGGGACGACGCGGCGATCAACGTGCGCCTGCTCTCGTCGGAGGGGACGCACCTGCGGATCCGCACGACGGAGAAGAAGACGGGCCTGGCCCGCACCACGGACCTCGACCGGACGCTGTTCGACTCCCCGGAGTACGTCGGCTTCGTCAAGGTCCACCAGCAGCTCGTCGGGCTGTTCGGGCAGCCCTCCTTCACGATCCGCCTCGGCGATCGCCACGAGGACGCGGACACGTTCGAGGAGCTCGGCCGCGGGGTGCTCTCCGTCGCCCAGAAGGGCGTGCAGCTCTCGCGCTTCAAGGGTCTGGGCGAGATGAACGCCGACCAGCTGCGCGAGACGACGATGGACCCGGCGCACCGCACGCTGCAGCAGGTGACGGTGGATGACGCCGCCGGCGCCGACCGCCTCTTCTCGATGCTCATGGGCGAGCACGTCGAGCACCGCCGCGACTTCATCGAGGAGCACGGCCGCCAGGTCGCCAACCTCGATGTGTAGGTCCCGTCGCGAGACGCCCGCCGGCCCGCACCGGGCCGGCTTCACCACCGGCCGGGCACAGGACGCCCGGCCGGGCACGATCACCACCAGCACCACCGGGCAAGGAGCCTGATCCATGACGACTGACGTCATCGGCGGCGGCAACATCGAGCCCCGCAACCTCGAAGACGAGATGCGCACGGCGTACCTCGACTACGCGATGTCCGTCATCGTGGGTCGGGCGCTACCGGACGTCCGCGACGGGCTGAAGCCCGTCCACCGCCGCGTGCTGTTCGGCATGTCCGAGCTCGGCATCGGCCCGACGCGTCCCTACGCGAAGTGCGCCCGCATCGTCGGCGAGGTGATGGGCAACTACCACCCGCACGGTGACGCGTCGATCTACGACACGCTCGTGCGTCTGGCCCAGGACTTCTCGATGCGCTACGAGCTCGTCGACGGTCAGGGCAACTTCGGCTCGATCGACGACGACGACGCCGCGGCCATGCGGTACACCGAGGCGCGCCTCACGCGCCTGTCCCTCGAGATGCTGCGCGATCTCGACATGGACACCGTCGACTTCACGCCGAACTACGACGGCCGCAAGATGGAGCCGACGGTCCTGCCGTCGCGCTACCCCAACCTGCTCGTCAACGGCTCGGCCGGCATCGCCGTCGGCATGGCGACGAAGATCCCGCCGCACAACCTGCGCGAGACGATCGACGCCACGATCGCCTTCATCGACGACCCCGAGATCACGGTCGAGGGGCTCATGGAGCACCTCAAGGGCCCGGACTTCCCGACCGCCGGCATCATCCTCGGCACGGGCGGCATCAAGAGCGCCTACGAGACGGGCCGCGGCAAGATCCGGGTCCAGGCGAAGGCGCACATCGAGCCGCTGACGCAGGGCAAGGAGGCGATCATCGTCACCGAGCTGCCCTACGAGGTGAAGAAGGGCGGCGAGAACGGCCTGATCGTCAAGATCGCCGACCTCGTCCGCGACAAGAAGATCCCCGAGATCTCCGACATCCGCGACGAGACGGACCGCCGCGGCATGCGGCTGGTCATCGAGCTCAAGCGCGACGTCCTGCCGAAGGTCGTGCTGAACAAGCTGTTCAAGCACACCAACATGCAGACGACGTTCGGCGTCAACATGGTGGCGCTGCTCGACGGCGTGCCGCGCACGCTGAACCTGCGCCAGGTGCTGACGGCCTACGTCGGCCACCAGCGCGAGGTCGTCGTCCGCCGCGCGAAGTACGAGCTGGCGCAGAAGGAGGCCCGCGCGCACGTCCTCGAGGGCCTGCTCATCGCGCTGGACAACCTCGACGCCGTGATCGCCGTGATCCGCTCGTCGAAGGACCGCGAGACGGCCCGCGGCGAGCTCATCTCGCAGTTCGGGCTGACGCTGATCCAGGCCCAGGCCATCCTCGACCTCCGCCTCTCGCAGCTGACCGCGCTGGAGAGCGACGCCATCCGCGCCGAGCACGCCGACGTGATGGAGCGCATCCGCGAGCTGCGTCAGCTCCTCGGCGACGAGCAGCAGGTGCTCGAGCTCATCAAGACCGAGATGATCGAGATCCGCGACCGGTTCGGTGACGAGCGCAAGACGCTCATCACCCACGCCGAGGGCGAGATCGACATCGAGGACCTGATCGCCGACCAGCAGATGGTCATCACGATCACGCAGTCCGGCTACATCAAGTCCCTACCGCTGGCCACCTACCGCCAGCAGCAGCGCGGCGGTCGCGGCGTGACCGGCATGGACATGAAGGACGGCGACTACATCGAGCACCTCTTCGTGTGCTCGAGCCACGACTACCTGCTGTTCTTCTCCAACCGCGGCAAGGTCTACCGCTCCAAGGTGTACGAGCTGCCGGAGGCCTCGCGCACCGCGAAGGGTCGCTACCTCGGCAACGTGCTGCCGCTGCGCGAGGGCGAGCGGATCCAGTCCGTGCTCTCGACCCGCGACTTCACCGAGACGGCGTACCTCGTCTTCGCGACCCGCGAGGGCACGATCAAGAAGACCGAGCTGCAGCAGTACAACACGCCGATCAAGGCCGACGGCATCATCGCGATCAAGATCCGCGAGGACGACGAGCTCGTGGCCGTCCGCAACGTGGACGCCGAGGACGAGGTCGTCATGGTCTCGAAGGCCGGGCTGACCGTCCGGTTCTCCGAGGCGGACGCGCGCTCCATGGGCCGCGACACCAGCGGCGTCCGCGGCATGGACGTCGGCTCGTCCGAGGTCATCGCGATGGACGTGGCCCGCGACGACTACGACCTGCTCGTGGTCACGGAGAACGGCTTCGGCAAGCGGACGCTCATCCGCGAGTACCGCAAGACGAGCCGTGGCGCCAAGGGCGTGAAGACGATCCAGCTGACGGAGACGAAGGGCGGCCTCGCCGGCGCGCTCGTCGTCCGCGAGCACGAGGGCCTCGTCTTCATCTCCGAGGGCGGCATGGTCCAGCGGACCGCCGTGCGCGGCATCAACCGCTACGGCCGCAACTCGCAGGGCGTCAAGGTCATGAACGTCAAGGACGACGATCGCGTGTCCGCGATCGCCCGCATCCTCGACGACGAGACGACCGACGTGGTCGAGGAGCTCGTCGACGCCGAGGGCAACGCCCTGGTCAGTGGCGGCCCGGTCGACCTCTCCGGTGCCGACGCCCCGGTGGCCTCGGACGTGTCCGAGACGACGGTGCAGCAGCCGACGGACGAGCGCGACGCCCCCGGCTTCATCGACGAGGACGGCGCCGACGAGACGCCCGGCGTCGTGAACAGCGACCCGATCGACCCGGACCCGGGCGAGTCCGACCAGGACTGAGTCCCTCCGACCGCTCGCCCTTCGGGGCGGGCGGTCGTACCCCGGGCTTCACGCGATGGTCCCAAACGGGGCCCCGACCGCCGGTAGGATCGCCGGTCACCGTGACCCTCTCTCGTGACCCGGGCCACCAGCGATCAGGACGCCGCCGCCGGCTGGCCACCGCGTTGCTGACGGCCGCCGCGCTGGCCGGCGCAGCGGCACCGGCCGCGTCCGCGGTAGCGCCGGATCGCGTCGCGCTGAACCCCACCGCGACGCCCGCGACGGCGCAGACGTTCACCTGGCGGGCGCCGGACGGTGCGGCCGGCGGCGTCGAGCTGCGGGTGCCGGGCGGTGCCGTGCGCGAGATCCCGTCCCCCGGCGGGGTGGTCCTCCGGCGGGCCCGTCACCACGCCGTCACGATCGACTCGTTGACGCCCGACACCGCCTACGAGTACCGGGTCGGCGGCGCGGCGGGCTGGTCGGCGTGGCACGGGTTCCGCACCGCGACCGACGGGCTGACGAAGCCGTGGCGGTTCCTGTCCTTCGGCGACGCCCAGGAGGGCCTCGACGTGTGGGCGCAGTGGATGAAGCGGCCGTTCGCGGCCGTTCCCGACGCTCGGCTCGTCATGCACGTCGGTGACCTCATCAACGCGCCGAACGAGGACGGGGAGTGGGCGCAGTGGTTCGGCGGCCAGGCCGGCACGGTCGAGAGCCGCAACGTCTTCGCCGTCCCCGGCAACCACGAGTACCTCGGGACGAAGTCGAGCTTCCCGTTCGTCGACGCGGACTCGTCGGCCCGGACGTTCCGCGCCCACTTCGAGCTGCCCCGCAACGGCGTCGAGGGCCTCGAGGACACGAACTACACGTTCGAGTACCAGGGCGTGCGGTTCGTGGCGCTGAACACCGGCGACAACATCGGGTACGACCCGTCGCCGCAGCAGCGGGAGTGGCTCGACCGGACGCTGACCGAGAACCGCGCGCGCTGGACCGTCGTGCTGTTCCACATCCCGATGTGGTCGAGCGCCGACCAGCACCACGACCAGGCCGGGCGCGTGCGCCGCTCGTGGCTCGACGTCATCGAGCACCACGACGTCGACCTGGTCATGCAGGGCCACACGCACGCCTACGGCCGCGGCCACGTGAACGGCCGGCCGAACGGCCCGCAGTACGTCGTGAGCACGAGCGGCCCGAAGTACTACGACCTCGGCACCCCGGGCCAGGACTGGACGGGCAACGGCGCCACCCCGAAGCTGATCGTCGGCCAGACCTCGACCTCGCAGACCGTCTGCGTGGGCCGGGACAGCCTCGCGCTCCGCGCCACGATCATCGGCAAGGGCGACGCGGCGACGACGCCGAAGCCGGTCGGAGACACGCTCGACGAGTTCACCGTGCACAAGGGCACGGGCCCCAAGCGCGTCACGGACACGTACGACTGCGCCGCGGACGCGGCCCCGATGACGCCCGGCGACCCCGTCCCCGGCCCGGGCGGCCCGGCGACGCAGCCCGGCTCGCCGACTCCCCGGTGCACCGCGAAGGGGACCGCCGTGACGGACGTCGCGGTCGGGCGGGGACGTGACGTCGTCCGGGGCGAGGTGCCCACGACCCACGCCGGGGCGCGGGCCACGCTGCAGCGCCGCGAGGGCCGGCGGTGGCGCACCGTCGGGCGCGCGAAGGTCGGGGCGACGGGCGCCGTGCGGTTCCGCGTCGCCGCGCCGAAGGCCGCCGTGCGGCGCACCGCCCGGTACCGGGTCACCCTGCCCGGGGTGCGCGCCGCCTCGGCCGCGCGGACGCAGCGGGCCCGGGTCGTCACCGTGAAGCGGGCCGGTCTGCGCGTCCGTGTGAGCGGACGGGTCGCCGCCCCGCGCCGGACGGTGGTACGGATCGGCGTGCGGCGCCCGTGCGGCGCCTGGCGCGTCGTGCGCAACGTGCGCGCGGGGACGGGCGGCCGCTGGAGCGCCACCGTGTCGGCGCCTGCGGGCGCGGCGGTGCGCGTCGAGGCGCGGGTGCGGGCGGCCGGGCGGACGACCACGATCCGGAGCCTGGGGCGCACGGCGGGCTGAGCGCCGCGGCCGCGCTCGGGCGGTCCGCGACGGGCCGCCGAACGGTGCCGCGCCGGGCCGCCGGAGCCGGGCCCGACGGGCGGCCGAACGCCGACGCGCCAGGTCGCCCGGAACCGTCGACCTGCGCGGCGCTGCGTGCTACGTTTTCTCCACTGCAGCACCAGAGAAAGGAGGTGGTCCGAATCAACGACAGTACTTTCGGGACCCAGGAGGTGGCCGTCGTCTGACGACGGTCATTCGGGCGGTCCGGTGACGCAGCGACGTCATCGCCGAACGAGGGTTCGACCTGGTCCCAGCGGATACGCACCCGTGTTACTGGCACGGGGGGAGCGGAACCTCAGTTCGGGTTCACCACCCGGCACTCTCAGCGCGGCGCCCCACGGGGCGCCGCGCGTCGTTTCGGGGTGGGGGATAAGAACGGGCCCCGCCCTGTGCTTCTCGGGCCGGACCGCGTAGGACTGCGGCGCGGCACAGGGCACCCGTGTCGGCGTGCGGTGCGGAACCCGCGTAGAGCCTCCGCGGAGGCGCGGACTGCGCCGCGCCGCGGAGTACGACGGCGCCGGCCGGCGGTCTGACGGCGCTGATCGGCCGGCCGCGGCCGTCTGCCGCGGAACGGGTCCTTCGGCCGGGCGTCCCCCCAGGGCCGCTCCGTGGTTCGCGACGGCGACGGTCGGCGGCCGGGCGACGAAGCTGAAAGGCCGGAAGCGGCGCTACGCCCCGCGAGGTGTCCTGTCGCGCATCACGCCGCCATCCCCAGCCAGGCGTCCCAGCTGGCCGGTATTCGCGGGCACGCGACCTGGATGAAGACCGAGGGGTGCGGGGCGCGGGGGGTGTTCTTGGGGAACATCCGCGCCTGGTGGGGCATGCGGTCGGCCTTGCGGCGGTTGCACGAGGAGCAGCAGGCCACGATGTTCTCCCACTCGCTCGAGCCGCCCTTCGAGCGCGGGATGACGTGGTCGACGGTGAGGTCGTGCCGGTCGCCGCAGTACTGGCAGGTGAAGTCGTCCCGGGCGAAGACGGCGCGGCGGGTCAGGCGGCGACGGCTGCGGCGGGGCACCGGGGCGTAGGTGCGCAGGCGGATGATCGCGGGGCGGGGGAGGGCGGTGTGCTCGGCGTGCAGCTCGCCCTCGCCGGTCTCGATCACCTCGGCCTTCTCCTTCAAGAGCAGCACGGCGGCGCGCTTGACGCCGCACACGTGTATCGGCTCGTAGGTCGCGTTGAGGACCAGCACGTGCGAGCTCGGGGCGGACGCGGAGCCCGCGTCGAGCGACGTCTCCGTCGTGGTGGCGCCGCCGGTCGCGCCGGCACCCGCCTTGCCGTTCGTGGAGCCCGAGCCGGCCTTGCCCGCCGCTCCGGGCGACCGGCGTTTGCGCGCAGTGATGTGTCCACCACCCCTCGGCGGGACCGGAGCGTTTCCGGCGCCTCGGGGCGGCAGGGTCACGACGGTGGCTGAGGGCTCGCCCGCGTGCATCACCTGTGCCTCGACACCGAGGATACCCGCCGTCTCGCGGTTGTCCAACGGCTTTCACGGGCGGGTCACGGGACGGCCCGGCCCGCGTACGCGGACTCAGTCGTCGATGCCCGGTCGGGGGGCCGGGGGGACGCCGTCGATGGCGCCGTCGGCGGCCACCGCGCCCGCGCGGAGGGCGTGGGCGAGCGCCTCTTCCTCCTCAGGGGCGAGGCGGTGCTCGGGCTCGCCGCGATTGATGCGGCGGATGTACAGGCGCGCCTGGTCGCGGTGGTGGATCGAGGTGATCACGAAGCCGTCGCCGCGGACGTCGAGCAGCGCGAGCGAGCAGGACTGCTGCCCTGACTGCTCGCCGTAGGCGTCGTACCGCACCAGGCCGTGGCGGGAGAAGACGCGCAGGATCGCGCCCTCGATGCCGCCCATCCGGGTCGACAGGCGATCCGAGAGCGCCCGCCACTCGGCCGTCGAGCGGTCGACGTGGTGGGTGAGCCGCGCGGCGTGGGCGACGAGATCCTGCGTGCCGCTCTCGCCGAGGACGGCGGACTGGGCCCGGCGGAGGCCGCGGAACCGCAGCGACAGCACGAGCAGCCAGATCAGGGCGATCGCCGCCAGGGCGGTGCCCACGACGGCGATCAGGTGATACGTCTCCTCGCCGCCGGGCACCGGGTCAGCCGCCGATCGTCACCGAGTACGTGGCCTCGTTGTTGTCGAGCTTCTCCTCGCCCGGCACGCCGCCGACCTTCACGACGAGCTCGCCGCTCTGGCCGGAACGGACGGTCGCGGGGAGCTCGAGCTCGACCTCGGCGGTCTGGCCCTGGGCGATCGACGCCACGGTCTTCTTCGTGCTCACGGCGCGGCCGCCGCCCGACGGCGTGAACGTCACGCCGACGTCGATGTTCGTCTCGTCCGTGTCGCCGCCGTTCTGCACGCTGACGGTGACGGCGCGGCCCGTGACGGTCGTCGCCTCGCCGCCGGCCTGCAGGGCCGTGTCGCCGAAGCTCACCGCGTTGAGCGCGGTGCCGTGGGTGCCGGGCTGCGCCGGCTCCTCGCCCGAGCGGTCTCGGACGGCGCCGGAGGAAGCCGCCTCCCCGGTGCTGCCGCCGCCTCCGCCGGCCAGCGTGGAGAGCACGGCGACCGGGTCGAGCAGGGAGACGTCGCGCAGGGTGGCCGGGGCGCTGACGTTGGCGCCCGAGACGTCCTTGGCCGCGAGCGCCTCGTCGATCAGCGGCTTCGTGCGCTGGGAGACGATCACGTCGCTGGCGAGGAACGCGCCGAGCTCGCCGGCGATCCGCCGGGCCGCGGCCTCGGAGGTGTCCTCGTCGGCCTTGGCCGCGGGGATCTGCTCGGCGATGATCCGCACGGCGCGGGCGCGGAAGTTCATGGCCAGCTCGAGGTCGTGCTGCGCCGCCTTCCCGCTGTCGTCGCCGGGCTCGCTGAAGTTCTTCACGCGCTCGGCCTGGCTCTCCGCCGTCTCGCGCAGGCGGTTCAGCGACGTCTGCAGCGTGTTGGCGTCCTCGCCGGAGGCCAGGGCGCGGAACAGGGGCTCCGAGACGTCGTCGCGGGACTCCTGCAGCACGGCGGTGACGTCCCGCGCGTAGTCCTTCAGGGCCGAGGTGCGGCTGCCGTTCACGCAGCTCTGCACCCCGACGACCAGCAGGATGAGGACGAGCACGATGATGCCGCTGGCCACGATCTGGCGCTGGCGGGCGGTCTTCGGGTCCACTGACCCGCCCGCGCCGCCGCCACCACCACCGGGGCCGGAGGGCCGACCGGCGCCGAATCCCCCGAACCGGCCAGCAGCGCGCGCGCCGGCACCGCGCCGGGGCTCGGCGTCGGCGACGTGCGTGGGCTCATCGAAGTCGTCGTCGTCGAAGAACGACACGGGGTGCGCTCCTGGGGAGGTGGCAAGAAATGCGCCGGAGAGTCCAGAGGACGCTAACCGACGGTCCTGCCTGCCGTTCACCGTTCCTGGGGCGGTTCCTTCCTGAGAGGACACATTCCGGACACTTCCCGGGCGGTCGGGGGGCGGTCCGGGCGACCGCGGGGGGCGGATCGGGGCCACCACGGGGGGCGGTCCGGGCGACCGCGGGGGGCGGGGCGAGCCGGGGCCGCGGGCGCCGTCCTGCACGGGAAGGAGGGTCCGGGAGGGGGGCGAAGACGGTGCCGTGCGCACGGGAACCGCCCACAGGACCGAAGCGTCACCCGTCCTTCCTCCCGCGATGGAGGACGGCGCCCCCACGGCCGCGCGGCTCCGGCCCGCTGCCGCGGGCCACGGGTCACCCGCGCGCGAGGTGCGGCCCACGCCCCCCGGCGCGGACCGCGCGCCCGGCGACCTCGTGCTCGGCCGCTACGCGCTCGTGCGCATCGTCGGCCGCGGCGGCGCGGGGACCGTGTGGCAGGCGGAGGACCGCAACCTCGGGCGCGTGGTGGCGATCAAGTGCCTGCCCAGCGACGGTGGCGACCGCGCGCTGGCCGAGGCCCGTGCGGCCGCCCGCCTGGGCCACCCGACCGTCGTCGGCACCTACGGGTTGGGCACGGCCGACGGCTGCGCGTGGCTCGTGACGGAGTTCGTCGCCGGCGACACGCTGCGGCGGACGATCGCCGAGGACACGCACACGGACGACGAGCTGCTCCAGATCGGCGTCGCGGTGTGCGTGGCGCTCCGGCACGCGCACTCGCGCGGGATCGTCCACCGCGACGTCACGCCCCGCAACATCCTCGTGCCCGTCGGCGCGTTCGACGGCACCGACCCCAAGCAGCCCTGCCGCACCCACGTCGCGCCGGCCAAGCTGGCGGACTTCGGGATCGCGCGCCTGAAGGAGGCGCCGGAGGAGACGCGTCAGGGCCGGATCGTCGGCACCCTCTCGTACATGGCCCCCGAGCGGCTGAAGGGCGCGACGGGCGACGAGTCCGGCGACCTGTGGGCGCTTGGCGTGATCCTGCACGAGGCGTTCGTCGGCGAGCACCCCGCGGGCAAGCCCGACAAGGCGAGCGCGCTCGTGCGCACGCACACGGACCTGCCGTCCCTGGGCCCGCGCCGTCCGGACCTCCCCGAGGGCGTCGTCGCGGCGATCGACCGCGCCTCGTCCACCGACGCCGTCGACCGCGGGACCGTGGAGGAGCTCGAGCGCGCCCTGCGGAGCGGCCTCGCCGAGCGGGGCGTCGCCGTGGCCCCCGTGCTGCGCGAGTCCGCCCCGCGGCCCGTCGCGGGGCCGCGTCCGGCCGGGACCGCTCGTCCCCGGGGCTCCCGTCCGGTGGCCGAACGCGCCCCGGCGGCCCGCGCCTCGGCCCCGCGTCCCGCGCTCCTGCGCGCGGCCCCGGCGGCCGCGGCGCTCGGCGCGGCCGTGGGGCCCGCGGCGCTCGCCGCCCTGCTCCTCGCCGCGCTCGCGGTCGCGTTCGGCGCGGTGGGTGGCCCGGCGGCCCGGACCGGCATGCGACCGCGGGTAGCGGCGGGCGTCGCGCTGCTCGCCCTCGTCGCGGCGGCGGCGGGCGTCGTCGTCCCCGTGGCGGTCGCGGCCGTCGGCGGGTCCGGGAGTGGCGCGGTCGCGGCCGTCGTCGCGTTCCTGCTCACGGCGGCCACGGGAGCGTGCCTCGGTCGGATGCGAACACCCCGTAGCATCCGGTGACCGAGCCCGGTACCCCTGTGCTGCGAGACATCGAGAGCAAGCTTGCTGGTCTGGTCGAAGGCACCTTCGGCCGGTTGTTCCGAAGCGAGGTGACCCCCGCTGAGCTGGCCCGTGGGCTGGCTCGGGAGATGGAGTCGTCGCGCCGCCAGGGGCTCGACCGCACCTGGGTCGCCCACCACTACGACGTGTACCTCTCGCCCGCCGACTACCGCCGGATCTCCGACGGCGCCACCATCCTCGCCGACGAGCTCTCGGCGAACCTCGTGCTGCACGCCCGCGAGCAGCGGTTCGCGCTGGCGCACGCGCCGCAGGTCGTCTTCCACCGCGGCGACGAGCTGCCCACGAGCCGCTACGGCGTACGGGCGAGCCACGAGGACGCCCCGCCGGCCGTCGCCGCGCAGCCCGACCACGGTCGGTCCGCCCGCCCCGCCGGTCCCCAGCGCACCGGTCGCGAGGAGCCCGTCGGGCGCACCGGTCCGGCCGAGCCCGCGGCGCGCTCCCGCGAGCCGCAGCGGCCCGCCGAGGTCGTCCCGCCCCGCCCGCGCGGCGGCGGTTCCGGCGTCGCGCCGGCGATCGTGCTGTCCATGGACGGCCGGCGAGAGTCCGTGCCGCTCGACGGCGGCACCGTCGGACGCAGCCGCGACTGCGACGTCGTGATCGCCAGCGCCGAGGTCTCCCGCCAGCACATGGAGCTGCGTCCGCGTGGCGACGGCTGGCTCGTGTGGGACCTGGGCTCCACGAACGGCGTGCGCCTGAACGGCCGGATGATCGGCGGCCCGAACGAGCCGACGCCCGTGCGCATCGGCGACCGCCTGGAGCTGGGCACCGTCGTGCTGCACGTGGAGGACGGCGCGTGATCGCACCACCCCTCGCGGACCTCGTCGAGCCGGTCTCCGTCGCGCTGAAGTTCGCGATCGTCGGCGTGCTCTACCTGTTCCTGGCGTGGGTGGCGCGTTCGAGCGTCGTCGACCTCTCCCGCGGTGCCGTGGGCGCGGTCGCGCCCGGCGTGGTGGCGGGCGAGGGCCTCTCCGGCGGCGGTCGCGGCGAGCCCCGGCTGCGGGTCGAGCGCGCGATCGGGCACCATCCCGGGGACGAGTACGACATCGGCCAGGGCGCGGTCATCGGCCGCGGTGCCCAGGTCGAGATCCAGATCGAGGATCCGTACGCATCGAGCAGGCACGCGGGGCTGGTGCGACAGGCAGGGGTGGTCATCGTGGAGGATCTGGGTTCGACGAACGGCACGTTCCTCAACGAGGAGCCGCTCGTGGGTGCCCAGCCGCTCCAGCTGGGCGACCGCATCCGCATCGGTGACACCGAGTTCACCTACCTGGACGACTGAGTGCTTCGCGTCATCGAATACGCCCAGCGGACGGACACCGGCCGCCAGCGCCCCGCCAACGAGGACTCCTTCCTGGCGCGGACGCCCCTGTTCGCCGTCGCGGACGGCATGGGCGGCGCCCAAGCCGGCGAGGTCGCCTCCCGCATGGCGGTCGAGGTGCTTCACGAGGGCCTCGGCGACGCGAAGGACGGCACGATGGCCGAGCGGCTGCGCGACCGCGTGGTCGAGGCCAACCGCCGGATCCACGAGCGCGCGCAGAGCGACAGCTCCAACGCCGGGATGGGCACGACGCTCACCGCCGCCTACGTCGACGAGCGCGAGCTCGTGGTGGTCCACGTCGGCGACAGCCGCCTCTACCGCCTGCGCCACAACCACCTCGAGCGCCTGACCCGCGACCACTCGCTCGTCGAGGAGCTCGTGCGCCAGGGCCGGCTCACGCCGGAGGAGGCCGCGGAGCACCCGCAGCGCTCCATCATCACCCGCGCGCTGGGGCCGGAGTCCGAGGTCGCCGTCGACTCCGAGGTCCTGCGGGTCGAGAACCACGACCTCTACATGGTCTGCAGCGACGGCCTCACCGCGATGCTGTCCGAGGACCGCATCGAGGACCTCCTGAACATCGACGCGTCGCTGGACGCCCGGGTCGACGCCCTCGTCGACGCGGCGAACGAGGCCGGCGGCCGCGACAACATCACCGTCCTGCTGTTCCGCGTCGCGGGCGACGAGTCGGCGCCCGTCTACCCCGCCACGCGCGGGGCGGCGATCGAGGACGAGCCGACGATGCCGCACGCCGGCCCCGACGCCCCGGGCGAGCTGACGGACGACGGCACGGGCCGCGGCGAGCAGACGACGGCGGTCATGCCGGCCGTCGCCGCCCCCGAGCGCGAGGAGCCCGGCCCCCGGCCGCTCATCGACCGGCCCGAGCCGCACGGCACCGTCACGGGCGGCACGAAGCGCCGCCGTCGCGGCCTGCGCGCCGGCCCGTTCATCGTGCTGTTCCTCGTCGGCTGCGTGCTGACGGGCGTGTATTTCGCGTCCCAGACGGTCTACTTCGTCGGCTCCTACCGCGGCCTCGTCACGGTCTACCGCGGGCTGCCGTACGAGCTGCCGCTCGGGATCGACCTCTACAGCCCGAACTACCCGTCGTCGGTGCCCGTGAGCGAGGTGGATCCGGCGCTGCGCGAGCGGCTGTTCGACCACCGGATCCGCTCGCTCGGTGACGCGAACGACCTGGTCTCCCGCCTGGAGCGCGGCGAGGTCGTCAAGCCGTGAGCGCCCGCAACCGCGAGGCTCTCGCGCTGTTGCCGTCCGCCCTGCTGGTCACCGCCGGCTTCGCGGCGATCTTCCTCAAGCGCGACGCCTTCCTCTCCAACGCCTCGCTGACGTACGGGGCCGTCTTCCTCGGCCTCTGCCTCGTCGGGCATCTCGTCATCCGCTTCACGGCGCCGAACGCGGACCCGTACCTGTTCCCGCTCGTGGCGGTGCTCGCGTGCTTCGGGCTCGTCGAGCTCTACCGGATCGACGAGAGCTTCGCCCGGCTGCAGGCGCAGTGGTTCGTCGTCGGCCTGGGGCTGTTCGCGTTCACGATGGTGGTGCTGCGCGACTACCACCTGCTCGAGCGCTACCGGTACACGATCGCGGCAGGCTCGCTGCTCCTGCTGGTGCTGCCGCGCATGCCCGTGATCGGCGAGGCGACGAACGGGGCCTACCTCTCGATCCGGCTCGGGCCGTTCTCGTTCCAGGCCGCGGAGTTCGCGAAGATCGGCATCGTCATCTTCCTCGCGGGCTACCTGCGCGAGACCCGGCAGGTGCTGATCCACGGGGGCCGCCGGTTCCTGGGCATGTCGCTCCCGCCGCTGCGCCACTTCGGCCCGCTCTTGGCGATCTGGGGCACGGCGATGCTGCTCCTCATCTTCATCCGCGACCTCGGCGCCGCCCTCATGTTCTTCGGCGCGTTCCTCGCGCTGCTCTACGTCGCGACGGGCAAGAAGCGCTACCCGCTGCTCGGGCTCGGCGCGTTCGCCCTCGGCGCCTACGTCGTCGGCGGGCGGGTCGGGCACGTGCAGGACCGCGTCGCCGCGTGGCAGAACCCGTTGGACCCCGTGCTGTTCGGGGCGGACATCGCGGACCAGGGCAAGCCCGGGTTCGGCTCGAGCTACCAGCTGGCGCAGTCGCTCTTCGCCCAGGCCGACGGCGGGCTCTTCGGCCGGGGCTTCGGCCAGGCCGAGCTCCTGACGCGGGTCTCGGACGGTGGCACCGTGACGACGGAGCTGCTGCCGGCGTCGCAGACGGACATGATCTACGCGCTGATCACGAACGAGACCGGGCTGATCGGCGCCGCCGCGATCCTGCTCACCTACCTGCTGATCGTGCAGCGCGGGTTCCGCATCGCGTCCCTGGCGCGCGACCCGTTCTCCAAGCTGCTGGCGACCGGCCTGACGTCGGTCTTCGCCCTCCAGGTGTTCGTGATCGTCGGCGGCGTGACCAAGGTGATCCCGCTGACCGGCGTCACGCTCCCCTTCATCTCGTACGGCGGCTCCTCCGTGATGGCCAACTTCATCCTGCTCGCGCTGCTCATGCGCGTGTCCGAGGACGCCCGGAGGCCCACGTGAACGGGCAGATCCGGAACCTCTTCCTCGTCGTCCTCGTGCTGTTCGGGCTGCTGCTCGTCTTCACCTCGCGCTGGACGGTCCTCGAGGACGGCGACCTGCGGGCGTCGGCGCAGAACAACCGCGACGTCATCCGGGCGCAGCGGGTCCCGCGCGGGCGGATCCTCGCGGCGGACGGCACCGTGCTCGCGCGCAGCGTGCGGACGCGCTCCCGCGGCACGAACACCACGGTCTACAAGCGCCGGTACCCGAAGGGCGCGGCGTACGCGGGCCCCGTCGGCGTCTCGGACCTGCAGTTCGGCCAGTCCGGGCTGGAGAAGTCGCAGAACGCGTTCCTCGGGGGCAAGGCGGTCAAGCTCGCCACGGCGGTCGACCGCCTGATCCAGGGTGACCAGCGCGGGAGCACCATCCGCACCACGCTGGAGCCCAAGGTCCAGGAGGCGGCGCTGGCCGGACTCAACGGGCGCGCCGGCTCGGTCGTCGCGCTCGAGCCGGAGACGGGCAAGGTGCTCGGGATGGCCTCCGTGCCGGGCTACGACCCCAACCGCATGATCTCCGAGCCCGGCTACCGGACGACGCTGAAGAACAGCGCCGAGCTCAACCGGGCCACGCAGGCGGCCTACGTCCCCGGCTCGACGTTCAAGGTGCTGACCGCGGCCGCGGCGCTGGACTCGGGCAAGTACACGCCCGACACCACCGTCGACGGCTCGACCGGGCAGCGGTTCTCCGGGCAGCCGCTGGCGAACTTCAACGGCGAGCAGTTCGGCCAGGTCACGCTGACGCAGGCGCTGACGCAGTCCATCAACGGCGCGTTCGGCAACATCGCCAACGACCTCGGCGGCCGCACCCTGCAGGAGTACATGGAGCGCTTCGGCTTCGACGCGAAGCCGCCGCTGGACTACCCGGCCGGGCAGATCCGCACCTCGGGGATCCGCCGCAACGACAAGCTGATCCCGGCCACGAGCAAGTACGTCGACCTGGCCCGCACCGGGATCGGACAGGACAAGCTCGGGGCCACCCCGCTGCAGATGGCCATGGTCGTCTCCGCCGTGGCCAACGACGGCCGGCTCATGAAGCCGCACCTCACCGACCGCGTGGTCGACCCGGACGGGCGCGTGCAGGAAGAGGTGCAGCCGCAGCTCTACAAGCAGTCGATGAAGGCCTCGAGCGCGCGTCAGCTGCAGCAGATGATGGGCAACGTCGTCGACGAGGGCACCGGCGCTCAGGCGCAGCTGGGCACGGACGTGCGGGTCGGCGGCAAGACCGGCACGGCCGAGCTGGGCAACATCGCCGACGGCATCAACAACCTCTGGTTCATCGGCTTCGCCCCGCTCGAGGACCCGAAGGTCGCGGTCGCCGTGATCGTGGAGAACAGCCCGGGCCAGGGCGGCCAGGTCGCCGCGCCGATCGCCAAGAGCGTGATCCAGGCCGCCCTCGCGGCCGGGGCCGGCCGGTGAGCCCGGCGGGCCACCCCGCCCGCCCGGGGGGTGGCGGGCGGACGTTCGGTCGATGGTTCGAGGCTGTCCGGTGGACGGCCGGTGGACCGACGGCGGGCGCCCCGCGGTCGGTCGCCCTCGACGGGCATGATGGGTCTCGCGTGCAGGGAGCGGCGAGCAGATGAACCGGGCCGGACAGACCATCGACGGGCGCTACCTCGTCGAGCGCCGCCTGGGCACGGGCGGCATGGCCGAGGTCTACGCCTGCGAGGACCTGCAGCTGGGGCGGCACGTCGCGGTGAAGGTCCTCCACGAGCAGCTGGCCGAGGACCCCGATGTCGTCGCGCGGTTCCGCCGCGAGAGCCAGTCCGCCGCGGGCCTGCAGCACCCCCACATCGTCCAGGTCTTCGACCGCGGCGACTGGGACGGCATCCCCTACATGGCGATGGAGCTCGTCGACGGGGTGACGCTGAAGGACGTCATCCGCGACCAGGCGCCGCTGGATCCGGTCAAGACGATCGACCAGATCTCGCAGGTGCTCGACGCCCTGCGCTACGCGCACCGCCGCGGGCTCGTCCACCGCGACATCAAGCCGCAGAACGTCCTCGTCGGCCCCGACGGCGACCTCAAGGTCGCGGACTTCGGCATCGCGCGCGCCATCGACGACCTGCAGATGACGCAGACGGGGATGATCGTGGGCACCGCCCACTACCTCTCCCCGGAGCAGGCGTCCGGGCTGCCCGTCGCGCCGTCCGCCGACCTCTACGCGGTCGGCGTCGTGCTCTTCGAGATGCTGACGGGGCGGATGCCGTTCGACGGCGACCAGCCCGTCGCGATCGCGCTCAAGCACGTCAACGAGGAGCCGCCGGCCCTCTCCATCGTCAACCCGAACGTCCCCGCGGACCTCGAGTACGTCGTCCTGAAGGCGATGTCGAAGCAGCCCGAGGATCGCTTCGAGGACGCGGAGGACTTCATCGCGGCGCTGCAGTCGGTGCGCCACCGCATCGTCTCGGGTGCCCCGGTGCCCGCGCAGCCGCAGCTCCTGACCGCGGCCCCCGCGCCGGGCATGTACGGCGGCCAGACCACGGGCGGCTGGCTCCAGCCCGCCGCCGGCATGGCCGTCCCTGCGGGCGTGGCGCCGGAGGAGGCGCGCGAGAACGCGCAGGCCCGCCGGCGGCGCCGGTGGACGGTCGGGATCGTCTCGCTGCTCGCCGTGCTCGGCGTGGCCGCGATCGCCGCCTACCTGACGTTCGGCCGCATGGAGGTCGTCCCGAGCGTGAAGGGGCAGAGCTTCACGAAGGCCGAGCAGCGGCTCGAGGCGCGCGGGTTCGACGTCGTCCGCGACAACCGCGACGTCACCAGCCGCCGCTACGAGCGTGGCGAGGTCGTCTACCAGTCGCCCGTGAGCGGCAAGAAGGTGCGGCGCGGCACGACCATCCGCCTCGTCGTCTCGTCCGGTCCGGAGCAGGCGTCCGTGCCCGTGGTGGAGTCGCTGACGCCCGAGCAGGCGCGGGCGAAGCTGGGCGACGCCGGGTTCGACGACTTCCTCGTCGCGAACGAGAACAGCGACGACGTGACCCGAGGGCTCGTGACGCGCACGGACCCGGTGGCGGGCGCCAGCATCCCGCCGGGCGAGAAGATCACGATCTACGTCTCGCAGGGCCCCGCCGCGGACGGCACGGCCACCCAGAAGGTGACCGTCCCCGATCTGGAGGGCCAGGGGCGGGCCGAGGCGGCCGCCGCGCTGCGGCGGATCGGGCTGTCGGCGAGCTTCTCCGAGGAGGAGAGCGAGGAGGCCCCGGGCACCGTCATCGCGCAGAACCCCGGCGCGCGGTCGCAGGTCGACCGCGGCGGGACCGTGGCGGTGACGCTCGCGAAGGAGCCGGTCGACGAGGCCGACCCCGATACCGCGACGGACCCCACCACGACGGCCCCGGAGAGCACCGACGTGCGCGTGCCGAACCTCACGGGACGTACCCGCGCGGCCGCCGAGAAGGCGCTGAAGGCGGCAGGGCTGAAGCCCTCCGTGGTCACGACGACCACCACGGAGCAGAGCGAGGACGGAAAGGTCGTCAATCAGGTGCCGAACGGGGGCAGGGTGGCGAAGGGCTCGCAGGTGACCATCACGGTCGGGAAGTACCAGGCGCAGGACGAGGCGGAGGGCGGCACGCAGAGCGGCACGTCCTCGGAGGCGGCCGACGCGCGCACGCAGAGCGGCGCGACCACGGACCGGGCCGGCGGGCGGACCCAGAGCGGCACGTCCACGGCAGCGGCCGGCGCGACGTCGACCGTCGCCGGCGGAGGCCGCTCGTGACCCGCGTCGCGGTCCTCGGCGGCGGCCGGTCCTCCGAGCACGACGTCTCGCTGCGCTCCGCCGCGGCGGTGGCGGCGGGCCTGCGGGCGGCCGGCCACGAGGTGGTCGAGGTCGACCTCGACCGCGACGGCTCCTGGACCACGCGCGACGGCGAGCCCGTCCTGCTCACCCCCGGCGGCGGCCTGCTCGACTGCGACGTCGTCTTCCCCGTGCTGCACGGCCCGTTCGGCGAGGACGGCACCGTGCAGGGGCTGCTCGACCTGCTCGACGTGCCCTACGTCGGCTCGTCCGTCCTCGGCTCGGCCGTCGCGATGGACAAGCTCGTCTTCAAGGACCTCATGCTCGCCGCGGGGATCCCGCAGGTCGCCTACGAGCCCGTCCACGCCCGCGACTGGGAGCACGACCGCGCCGGCGTGCTCGAGCGCATCGCCCGGCTGGGCATGCCCGTGTGGGTCAAGCCCTCGCGGCTCGGCTCGTCCGTCGGCATCGCGCCCGCCCGCACGCCCGACGACGTCGCTCCCGCGATCGAGGATGCGCTGCGCCACGACGCGCGCGTGATCGTCGAGGCGTCGGCCGTCGGGGTCGAGGCGGAGACCGCGGTGCTCGGGTCGAACGACGCGCCGACGGTGTCGGAGATCGGCCAGATCGTGCTCACGAGCGACGACCCGGACGCCTGGTACGACTACGAGGCGAAGTACACCCCGGGCGGCATGGAGCTGCGGGTGCCGGCGCCGATCAGCGCCACCGCCCGCGCCCGCGTGCAGGAGCTCGCGGCGCGCGCGTTCACGCTCTCCTGCTGCGACGGCCTCGCCCGCGCGGACTTCTTCGTCCACGGCGAGGACGTGCTGCTCAACGAGCTCAACACCCTGCCCGGGTTCACGGAGACGTCGGCCTACGGCAAGCTCTGGGAGGCCAGCGGGGTCAGCTACCCCGACCTCGTCTCCCGCCTCGTGGCCCTGGCGCTCGAGCGCTACGACCGCGAGCGCGCGCAGGCCTTCTAGCGGGCGCAGCCCCGGGGAGCGCCCGGGGTCGCCCGGCGCTCTGCGGGGCGGCTCTGCCGGTGGTGCCCCGTCGTGGGGCAGGCGCCGTAGCCCGTGCCCTAGGAGCGGGCCCGCACGAGGCCCATCGCGCTGATCTGGACCTTCGTGCGCCCGCCGCTGGCCGGGGGCATCTTCGTGATCCACAGCAGGTAGTAGCGGTACCGCTTGCCGTTCGTCTCCAGCGCGACGCGGTTGTCGCCGGTCTTCGCGGACGAGAGGCTGCCGACCTCGGTCCACCCCGCGTCGGTGACGGTGCTCGGGGGCTCCGAGCCGGTGGCGGCGTAGACCGTGGCGGCCCAGCCACCCTTGGGGGTCGTCACGTCGAGCTTGGTGGCGGCCACGGAGCGCGATCCGCCGCCGGCGTCGAGGTAGATGCCGACGCCGTCCTTGCCGGCGATCGTGTCGCCCTGGTACGTCTCGGTCGACCAGGAGGTGTTCTTGTCGCCGTCGAGCACGCGGAAGGTGTCGGAGGAGTGCTCCTGGCCGTCGCCGGGCGGCGGGTCGTAGTCCGACGCCGCGTCGCTCTTGAGGGAGATCGCGACCTCCCCCTTGGGCACCTCGACCCGCGGCTTCTGGCTCGTGCCGCGCGTCGCGTTGTCGCTCGTGAGCAGGACGGCGGCGACGGCCAGGGCCGCGAGGACCAGCAGGACGGCGACGGCGATGACGGTGCGCTTGCCGGGACGCAGGTTGGCGCGGCTGCGCTGGGCCTGCGGGAGGCTGCGGAAGACGGCGGTGGCCTCGCCCGTCGTCTCGCCGCGGCGGCCGGCCTCGATCGTGAGGACGTCCTCCAGGTCGGCGACGAGCTCCTCGGTGGAGGAGTAGCGGACGTCGAGCGGCTTGGCGGTGGCGCGGTCGACGACGGCGGCCAGGGCGGTCCCGATCGACGGGCGCAGCTGCTGCACGTCGGGGATCTCGTCCCGCACGTGCTTCATCGCGACGGCGATCTGGTTGTCCCCCTTGAAGGGGATGTCGCCGATGAGCATCTCGTAGAGCACGATGCCCAGCGAGTAGATGTCGCTCTGCCCGTCGACGTCGTGCCCCATCGCCTGCTCGGGCGAGACGTAGTCCGTGGTGCCCAGCACCCGGCCGTCGGCGGTCAGGCCGTGCTCCTCGACGGAGCGGGCGATGCCGAAGTCGGTGACCTTCGCCTGCCCGTCCTCGTTGATCATCACGTTCTGCGGCTTGACGTCCCGGTGGACGATGCCGCGCTCGTGGGCGGCGCCGAGGGCGCGCGCGATCTCGATGGCGTAGGCGACGGCCTCGGTGACGGGCAGGCGACCGGCGCGCTGGACGCGCTCCTTGAGGGTCTCGCCCGCGACGTACTCGAAGACGATGAACGGGGTGTCGTCGTGCTCGCCCGCGTCGATGACCTGGACGATGTTCGGATGGTTCAGGCGCGCGACGGCCCGGGCCTCGCGGCCGAACCGCTCGAGCTGCTCCGGGTTCTCCGCCAGGTTGCGGTGCATCCGCTTGATCGCCACCGTGCGCTCCAGCACGGTGTCGAAGGCGCGGTAGACCGTCGACATGCCTCCAGAGCCGATCTGGGCCTCGAGGCGGTAGCGATCCGCGAGCAGTGTCCCGACGTCGATGGTCACCGGTACGGCCCTATTGTGCGGGTCCGACGGGGGTCCGTGTCCTGCGCTTGCCCGGGAAGGTGCCGCCGGTCGCCGCGCGGCGCGCGCTCACGCACGGGGTCGGACGTCGGGGAGGGCGGCCACCCGGGGCATCTTGCCGGTCGGAGTGCCCCGGCGGCGCAGGGCAGCGCCCACGGGGGCCGGATGCAGGCGGGCTTGCACGCGTCGGGCCCGCGGGTCGCCACCGTGGCGACCCGCGGGGCGCGTCCCGTCGCTAGTAGCGGACGGCGATCTCGACGCGGCGGTTGGCCTTGCGGCCCTTGGCCGTGCCGTTCGACGCGGTCGGCGACGTCTCGCCGGCGCTCTCGACGACGACCTTGGCGCCGCCGAGACCCGCACCGCGCAGGAGGGCGGAGATGGCCTGGGCGCGCTCGAGGCCGAGGCGCTCGTTCACGGCCGGGGAGCCCGCGTTGTCGGTGTGGCCCGTGATGGTGATGCGGCGCGCGCCGGAGAGCTGCGCGGCGATGTCCTTGGCGATGCGCTTGGCGGCGGCGGTCGGCTTGGCGCCCTTCGCGCCGAAGAACTCGTCCGCCGAGAGGGCGAGGTCCTTCGTCGGCAGCAGGCGGACCGTCTTCGTCGTGACCGTGCTCTTGCCGTCGACCGTCGCCTTGACCTGCACGCGGACCGTCAGGCCCTTGCCGGAGCGCTGCACCTGGCGGGCGCCGGCGCGGGTGAGCTTGATCTGCACGGAGCCGTTGCCGGTGCGGACGGCGCGCCCGAGGGTCTTTCCGCCCTTGGTGACCGAGACCTCGCAGCGGTACGACGCGGCGCCGGGGACGGTGCAGCCGACCGTCAGCGTGCGGCCGACGACGGCGGCGGTCTTGCCGGCCAGCGGGGCCGTGGGGGCCTTGAGCTCCGGCATGGGGGTCGGGGCCGGGGCGGGCGTCGGGGCTGGGGTCGGCGTGGGGGCCGGCGCCAGCGGGTTGACCGGGGCGTCACCGAACTGCGGGCCCGTGGGCTCACTCGTGTCGCCGTCCGGGATCGCCGCGACGGTCCAGGGGTAGTCCGTGACCTCGGACACGTCGGCGCCGATGCTGGTCCGGGCATGGAGGACGTGGTCGCCTGCCGTCAGGCCGCTGAGCTCGACCGTGGGGCCGCAGGCGCGGAACGCGGCGCCGTCGAGGGCGCACTCGATCTGCCCCTCGGTCTGGTCCTGGAACCCGAAGGACGCCGTCGTGTCCGTCGTGAAGCCGCTTGGGCCGAAGGTGAATCGCGGGGCCTCGGGCGCCGTGATCTCCCAGTCGACGACGTCGGGCTCGCCGACGTTGCCGGCGGCGTCGACCTGGCGGACGCGCACCCGGTGGGGGCCCTGCGTCAGGCCCGTGCGGCGGAACTCGTCCACGCACGTCTCGTACGGGCCGTCGTCGAGGGAGCACTGCGTCGCGACGGCGTCGCCGTATGTCATGAACGTGATGACGGCGGTGCGGCTGCTGGTCTGCTCGTCCGGGACGGTCATGATCCCGGGCTGGCCCGGCTCCGTGCGGTCGACCGTGAAGTCGTAGGAGAGCGCCTCGGAGGCGACGTCGTTCCCGTCGACCCAGCGGAACTCGGCGCGGTACTCGCCCTCCGCCAGCTCCCGGGTCCAGTCGGCGGCGCACGTGGCGAAGTCACCGGTGTCCGGCAGGAAGGGTCGCGGGTCGTAGACCCGGCACTGAAGCGTCGAGCCCGGGCGGTCCGTGATGCGGGCCGCGGCGTTCTGCACGGCCGCGGGCGGGGTCGTGGCGAAGACCGGGGGCTTCGGCTGCACGACGAACTCGAACTCCGAGACCGCGGAGAAGAACGTGAGGCCCTGCTCCCGGCGCTGCACCCGGAGGGTGTGTGCACCCGTGCCAAGCTGAGCCAACGTGAAGGTGCCGGCGCACGTCCCGAGCTGTGCGCCGTCGACGGCGCACCGGTACGCCGCACCGTCGGAGGGGACCTTCCAGTCCAACGTGGTCTCCGTCGTCGAGAGGTCGCCGGCGGCGTTCTCCGTGAGGGGCTGGACGAACTGCGCCGCCGCGAGGGTCGTCGCGGTCTCCTGCGAACCCGTGATGTTGCGGTAGACGACGAGCTCGGCCGGTCCGCCGGTGAGCAGCGGGACGACGATGTCGTCGCGGCCGTCGCGGTCCGCGTCGACCAGGGCGGCGTCCTGGCCGCCCAGCGAGAAGGAGGACTCCGTGCCGTCGGGAGCGCGGAAGTCCGCGCCGCTCTCGCCGATCAGGCCGACCGTGTCGCGGCCGGCACCGACTCGCCCGAACCGCGCGACGACCGCACGCTTGGCCTTCGAGTTCGAGCCTGTGAACGCATCCGACGGGCCGCCGAGGACCGAGAAGCCGAAGGCGCGCGTGGTGCCGTCGGAATTGCCGGTACCGCCCCAACGACGTCCGAGCAGGTCGAGGTCCTGGGAGCCCGTCGACTGCATCTCGGCGAGATCCGGGATGCCGACGGGCGACGTCACGGTGGCCGTGGTGCCGTCCACGCCGAGCGCGGAGACGGCCCCGCCGTTCCGGGTGGCTCCGAGGGCGAGCTGCGCGCCGGCGCCCTGCTTCCACGAGGAGAGGGGGCCGGCGAGGTCGGCCCAGATGGCCTGCTCCTCCAGCTCGGGGCCTTCGAAGCCATAGATCCGCGTCTCGCCGCTGGCGAGGGAGACGGCGACGCCGTCGGCGGTCGCGTCGGGCAGGAACCGGCCGACGGCGAGCCCGGTGGGCTGGTCGGGCAGGTCGAGCGCGGCGATGCCGTCGGCGCCGTCGGCGCCATAGATCGCGAGCAGGTGGCCGCCCCCGATCTTGGAGACGACGGCCGCGACGGCCGTGCCGGCCTGGTCCGCGGCGTTCATGTGGCCTGCGCCGGTGTACTGCACCTGCTCGACGCCGCCGTAGACGGCGATTCCGCCCTCGCGCAGCACGGCGTCCGCCCCGGCGATGAAATCGGTGAAGCGCAGCATCCCCAGATCCATGCTGGCGTCGACCCGGACGACGCCGGTGCGGCCGCCATCCGGAAGGCCGCCGATCACGCGGAGCTGACCCAGCGAGGGGTTGGTGGTGACCGCGGTGGTCGTCGTGAAGTCGAACTTCGCCGGGAAGGACGGCGCATCGGCCTGGGCAACGCCCGGCAGGACCAGGGCTGTTCCGGCCAGCAGGGCGCCGGTCGACAGGAGGGCGGAACGGAAGAACCGCCGGGAGCTGAGCAAGAGGGGCCTCGAGAGGAGAAGGGCGCGCCGGGGTCCCGGCGACGTCCGGTTTCGTCGGCCCGGGGAGTCCGGGCCGTGATCTTCCGTACGCCTAACGGACAAATGGCTACCGGCGTTCGCCTGAGACGTCGTACGCCCCCACCGGGTGCTGAGGCGAGCACGGGACGGCCGCGCCTGGGCGCTCGGGGCGCTCGTCCGCGCCCCGGCGGCTAGCCTCCGCGGCGTCCCCGGAGCCCGATCCGCCGTCCCGTGTCACAGGATCGGAGCGCCCACGCACTACCCAGGTGATGGCGGAGCCACCCCAGAGCGCCCTGGCCCTGAGCCGGCGCGATCCCCAGGCCTTCGCCACGTTCTACGCCGAGGAGGCGCCGCGCATGGTCGTGTTCTTCGCGCGCCGCGTGCTGGACCCGGAGGCCGCGCTGGACCTGACGGCGGAGACGTTCGCCGCGGCGTTCGTGTCCCGCCGCGGGTTCCGCGGGCGCGACGTGCGCTCCGCCCGTGCGTGGGTGCGGACGATCGCCGAACGGCAGCTCGCCGCGTACCTGCGCAAGGGCTACGCCGACCGCGCCGTCCGGACGCGCCTGGGCGTGGAGCGCCCGCCCGCCACCGCCGAGGAGCTGCAGCGCGTCGACGAGCTGGCCGCCCTGACGGGCCTACGCGCCGCCGTGGCCCGTGAGCTCCTGGAGCTGCCGCCGGGCGAGCGCGAGGCCGTGCAGCTGCGGGTGGTCGACGAGCTCGAGTTCGGCGAGGTGGCGGCCCGGCTGGACATCACGGAGGCCGCGGCACGGCAACGGGTGTCGCGGGCGCTGCGGCGGCTCGCGGCGCGGCTGCGGCCGCTGGGCGAGGGGGAGGTGACGGCATGACGGCGTACGAGCCGCCCGTGGGCCCGCCGCGCGAGCCGCGGATCGAGGACTTCCCGTCGCTGGAGGCGTTCGGGGAGCGGCTCGCCGCAGCCGACGTCCGCCGGTGGCGGCGCGGGTCGGGGTTCGGCGGCCCCGGCGTGCTCCTGGCGGCATTCGTCGGCACGACGGGCCTGGCGTTGACCGCGGCGACCGGTTCGCCCGTCCCGCCCTTCCTGCGGGCCGAGGCGCCCGTCGTGCGGCCAGCCCCGACGAGCGTCCGGCTGTCGACGGTCCGCGCGGCCGACCCGGCGGGTGGCCTGCCCTGGACGGTCCGGGTCGGATCGGCGGGCGACGGGACGCGGTGCGTGACCGTGGGTCAGGTCCGCGGTGAGCGGCTGGGGATCGAGACCGCCGAGGGCCGGTTCGAACCGCTCGGTCCCACGGCGGACGCCCAGTGCGGACAGATCGCCGACGGCGGTGCCGCGGCCCATGCTCCGGTAGTCGGCCTGCGCGACGTCCGCGCGGTGTCGGGCCGTGCGGGCCGCTTCACGGTCCTCTTCGGCGTGGCGCGCCCGGGGACCGATCGGGTCCGCGCCCTGCTGCCCAACGGCCGCACCGTGGTGGCGTCGCTCGCCGCCGACGGCTCGTTCGTGGCCCTGCTCCCCGGAGAGCCGCGACAGGCCCAGCCGATCGTCGACGTCCGCCGAGCGTCCGCCGGTGCCACCGTCCGCTTCGACCTCGCGAGGACGCTCCCGGACCCCGACCCACGGGGGCGGCCATGGAAGCTCACCGCCGAGTCGGACCTCGGGCGTGGTACGGGCAACCGCACTGTCGGTGCGACGAACGCGACCTGCTTCCGGGTCTCGCCGGTCCCGCCCTTCGTCGGATGGGACACGAAGATGCCGCGCGCCTGCGCCGTGCCCCGCGGGACGTGGGCCGCGGTCACCCGGCTGCGATCGGGAGCCCGCGGCGAGTTCGGCATCGGGCGTCTGCTCCGACCCGTGGATTGGGCCGGGCTTCCGACGAGGACGTTGGTGACGATCCGGGTTCCGGGGACGCGGAGCCTCCCCACCGTCCGGGCGCTCGGGCGGGCGTGGGCACTGCGCCGCGTCGGCGTGGCCCATATCGGCGGGAGCCGTGGCGACGCGGTCTACATGGGTTTGCTCCCAGGGGCGGTCGAGCCGGCGGACGTCCAGGTCAGCGTGCAGCGGGGCGCGAAGGCCCCGACCGCCGTTCCGGTGAGGCGCAGGGACCTGCGCGAGAGACGAGGGGTACGACCGTGAGCGTGTCGATGCGGAACGTGTTCTGGGCGGTGCTGGGCGGCACGCTCGTCGCCGCGGTGCTCTGGGCGGCGGGAGGCGGGCCGGGGACGGCCGAGGCGGAGTCGGGTGCCGACCACGGGCCGGACGCGACAGACGTGCGGGCGGCGACCACGGGACGCCAGGCACCGGCGTTCCGGTCCGTCCGCGGAACGGTGCGGATCGTTGCGCGGGCGCGAGACGTGGCCGGCGGCCCCGACTGGGTCGTCGAGCGGTTCGTCCTCCGGGGCCGGCCGTTCGCGCCGTACGTGCGGGTACCGAAGGGGCCGGTGGAGTGCGTCCGGCTCGGCCGTGCCGTCGGCCGGCGGGTCGCCTGGCTCGACGCCCTGGGGCGCGCCGGTCGGGTGTCGGACGAGCGCCGGCCGACGTTCTGCACCGTGGACGGGCGCGGGCGTGACCTGCAGACCCTGGCCGTGTTGGACGCGCGGGGCGGCCGCGTGCGGCGGACGGCCCTGGTCACCTTCGGGTTCGGCCGGCGCGGTCGACGGGCCGTCGTGCACGGCCGGACCGTGACGCTGCCCCGCCATGCGTCAGGGTTCGTGCGGGTCGACCGCCCCGTAGCGGGCGAGACGCCGGTGAATGCGCGCCCACCGATGCGTGCTCGGGTGACCTACGCGTCCCGTGGGCGGATGCAGCGCCAGGCGAGCGGGCTCCCCGACGTGACCACCGACGTGCGGCATCCCCGGGTGATCAGCCAGAGCGGAACGCCGATCGGGACCGTCGGTGTGGTCGTCGGCCGCATGGGCGGGACGGGGGAGCCGTGCGTGGCCTCCGGGGTCGTTCCGGCGTTCATGGGAACCGCGGGACGGTTGCGCGGCCCCCTCGGGGTCATCGAGGTCGATGCGCTTCACCAGTGCGATCGCATCGGCCGCCACCCGCGGTCGACCCGACCGCTGGCGAGCGTCGGAGCCCTCCGCGTTCCGGATGCCGCCGGAGGTACCGCCATCTATTCGACCGCGGTGGTCCTCGCGCCTCGCGGCGTCGACCGGATCGAGCTGCGGACGGTCGGTGGTGTGCAGACCGTCCGTGTCGCTGAGCCGGGCGTCGCCCTCGCGATCTGGCCGGACTCGGGTGCGGGGACGGACGATTTCGGTCCGAACGTCGACGCCGTCGGGCTCGGACACGACGGGCGACGGGTGGTGGCCCGCAACCGCTACCGGGAGCCGAGCCCCCCGACGGGCGACGTGGCGTTCGGCGGATGACGTCCCGACGCGCGCGGCCGGGCCCGTCATGCGCCAGAGTGGGCGCATGAGCCGTCGGATCCGCACGACATGCGCGACGTTGCTCGTCGCCGCTGCCGTGGCCGGCTGCGGCTCCGACGACGACCCGTCCACCACGGGGCTCGCGACGCCCGGGAGCGTCCCGTCGAAGACCGCGTCCACCGGCGCGACACCGCCCGCGTCGACGCAGTCCGTCCCCGATGCCGCCCCGTCGCCGGGCGGCACCACCACCGATACGGAGGCCAACGTGCCCGACGCCGATCAGCCCATCCTCTGCCCGTCCGACAAGGCCGGCGGGGCGCCGGGCGCCTTCGACGCCCGCGAGCTCGAGGGTCGCCCGCTGGCCGAGGCGCAGGCCACCGCGAAGGCCCGCGGCTGCTCCGTGCGCGTCGCGCGCCGCGACGGCGAGGACCTCATGGTCACCCAGGACCTGTCGACCAGCCGGATCAACGTCGAGGTGACGGACGGCCGGGTGACGCGGGTCCTCGGCGTCGCCTGAGGGGCCGGACGGCGGCCGGGGGCGACGTGCCCCGACCGCCGGGGCACGCGGGTGTCGCGGATCCGGCCGGGGGCCGGGCCCGCGACGGGCTCAGCCCTGCAGCGTGACGCCACCCGGGGCGGTGCAGACGCCGGGGCGGTCGGAGACGGTGCCGATGCGGCGGGTGCCGTGGTGGCGCTTCTCGAGCAGTGCGACGGTCGTGTCGACCTGGTCCTCGGGGACGATGGCGACGAAGCCGCAGCCCATGTTGAAGACCTCCCACATCTCGGCGTCGGAGACGCCGCCGAGCTTCTGGATCAGCGGCATGACCGCCGGCAGGGGGAGCGGCTCGGTGATGTCGAACCCGAGGCGGTCCGGCCCGAGGCGCACGAGGTTCAGCAGGCCGCCGCCGGTGATGTGGCTCAGGCCGCGGACGGCGACGCCGCTCTGCAGGAGCTCGACGATCGCGCGGACGTAGATGACGGTCGGCTCGAGCAGCGCGTCGGCGACGGACAGGCCGCCGAGCTCCTCCGGCCGGTCGTCGAGCGAGAGGCCGCCGTCCTGCTGCAGCGCCTTGCGGGCGAGCGTGTAGCCGTTGGAGTGGATGCCGCTCGAGGGCAGGCCGATCATCGCGTCGCCGGGCTGGATCTTCTCGCCCGTGACCATCTCGTCGAGCGCGACGGTGCCGATGGCCGTGCCGCAGAGGTCGAAGCCGTGCGGGTCGGGGTGGCCCTTGAGGAGCTCGGGGAGGACGGCGAGCTCGCCGCCGGGGATCTCGATGCCCGCGTCCTCGGCACCCGCCTTCAGCCCGCGCGCGATGGCCGCGAGGCGCTCGCCGTCGGGCTCCTGCACCGCGAGGTAGTCCAGCATCGCGATCGGCTCGGCGCCGACGCAGATGAGGTCGTTGACGTTCATCGCGATGCAGTCGATGCCGACGGTGTCGAGCCGGCCCGTCTCCTCCGCGACGATCAGCTTGGAGCCGACGCCGTCCGTGGCGATGGCGATCCCCAGGTTCGGGGCGACGCGCAGCACGCTGGCGTAGTGCCCGGAACCGAGGACGGAGGTCGAGGGCTTCCCGGTGTTGATCGTCCGCAGCACCGAGACCAGGGCGCCGACGCCCGCATCGGACTGGTTCGTGTCGACCCCGGAGGCAGCGTAGGCGTCGCTCATTGCGAGGGATCGTCGCAGACGGGGGTGTGACGCAGGTGCTCCGTCGAGACGACGACCTGCGGGCCCCGCCCCGTGCGTCGCGGGGCGGACCGCTGCGGAACGACGGCCGGGCACGGGCGCCCGCGAGCGCCGCCACCGGGTGCCCGGGGACGCGGGCTATCGTGGCCGCATGGACGCCGTCAGCACCGCCGCGCGCATCGGGGCCCTGCTGGACCCGCCACGGCCCGACCCGCCGGCCACGCACGGCTACGTCGACCTGCTGCCGCCGGAGCCCGACGAGCGCCCGTCGGTCGCGCAGCGGGCCATGCGCTCCTCCGTGCTCCCGCGGATCTACGAGCGGGCGTGGCGCCCGCTGCTGTTCCGCGCGTGGACGGGCCGGTCGACGGCGGCCGAGACCCGGCTGGGGCTCGACCTCGTACGGCCGCGGGCGGGGGAGACGGCGCTCGACGTCGCATGCGGCCCGGGGAACACGACGCGCCGGCTGCGCGAGGCGCTGGGGGACGGCCTGGCCGTGGGCTGCGACACGTCCGCGTCGATGCTCGCTCGTGCGGTGCGCGACAGCCCCGGTCCCGGGGTCGCCTACGTGCGCGCCGACGCCGAGGCGCTGCCCTTCGCGGACGGCAGCTTCGACGTGGTCACGTGCTACGGCGCGCTCTACCTGATGGAGCACCCGTTCCGGGCCGTCGACGAGCTGCTGCGCGTGCTGCGTCCCGGCGGGCGCGTCGCGCTCTTGACGACGTGCGACCGCGGTCCCGCCGCGGCGCGCACGGCGTTCGCCGTCACGCACGGGGCGATCGGCCTGCGGGGGTTCGCACCCGACGCGTTCACCACGCGGTTCGCCGCGGCGGGGCTCGTCGACGTGCGCCAGGAGGTCTCCTGGTGGTCGCAGACCGTGGCGGGACGGCGGCCCCAGGCCGCAGGCGGCTGAGGTCCGGGGCGACCGGGTTCCGGAACGGCCCGAGCCGAGGCGGCCAGGCCCGGCGCCCGCTAGGCCGGGCGCCGGCTAGGCCGGGCGCCGGCTAGGCCGGGCGCCCGCTAGGCGCGGGGTCCGCCGGCTGCGCCCGCCAGCGGCAGTCGGCCGCGGCCAGCGCCGTCGCGAGCCCCACCCGGTAGGCGGCGAACGGCCACAGGGGGAGGCCCTCCAGCGTGCGCCGCGCCATCGGGGCGGCCACGCGGCCCGACAGGGCGCCCGTGGTCGTGACGGCCACGAGCGGGACGAGGTGGCGGGGGTCCATCGTGCCCCGCCGCAGGCGTACGCCGAGACGCACGACCTTCAGCGCCGTGGCGCCGCCGACGGCCGGGACGGCGAGGGCGGCGGAGATCTTGCCGGAGTCGCCGCGGGAGAAGCCGCGGGCGCGGGCGGCCGTGAGGACGGCGCCGGAGCGCGAGACGCCCGGCCACAGCGCGGCGGCCTGGGCGGTGCCGACGACGAGCGCATCGGTCCACGTGGCGTCCTCCCAGCGCCGGCCCGCGGCGGGGCTCAGCGCGTCGGCGGTGGCCATTGCGACGGAGCCCGCGACGAGGCCCACGGCGATCGTGGCGTCGCCGCCGAGGTGACGCTCGATCTGCCGCTCGAGGGTGAGCGCCCCGACGACGGCGGGCAGCGAGGCGGTGACGATCCGCAGGGCGGTCCGGGCCGTGAGCCCCGGGTCGTCGATCACGCCGCGCAGGGCATGGACGGCCTCGCGGCGCAGGCCGACGGTGAGGCCCAGCAGCGTGCCGGCGTGGGCCCCGACCTCGACGCTCTTGGCGACCTCGGGATCGGCCGGACGACGGCCGCGGCGGCCCGCGGCCAGCCGCGCGACGAAGGCGACGTGGGCGGAGGAGGAGACGGGCAGCGCCTCCGCCGGGCCGTGCAGCGCACCGGCCAGGAGCGCGGCGGCCAGGCTGCGCCGCGGGCTGATGGCTTCGGGGACGGGCACGGAGGCAGGGTAGACCGCTCCCCGGCCGACCGGTGTGACCGCCGCCCGCCGCGCCCTCGGCTCCGGCGCCACGGTGCCGCGCCCGCAGTCGACCCCTACCCTCCACCCATGGCCGTCCCGCTCTTCGACACCGCGACCGCCCTCGCCCCGCTGCGCGGCGAGCTGCACGACGCGCTCCTGCGGACGGCGGACGGCGGGGCCTTCATCCTCGGGCCCGAGGTGGGGGCGTTCGAGCAGGAGTTCGCGGGCTGGCTCGGTGCGCGCCACGCCGTCGGCGTGGCCAACGGCACCGAGGCGATCACGATCGCCCTGCGCGCCCTGGGCGTCGGACCGGGCGACGAGGTCGTCGTCCCGTCCTTCACGTTCTGGGCGAGCGCCGAGGCGATCCCGCCGACGGGCGCGACGCCCGTCTTCTGCGACGTCGATCCCGAGACGATGTGCGTCACGGCGGAGACGGTGAAGGCCGCGCTGACCCCGCGCACGAAGGCGGTGATCGTCGTGCACCTGTTCGGCAACGTCGCCCCCGTCGCCGAGATCCGCCGCGAGACCGGGCTGCCGGTGCTCGAGGACGCCGCGCAGGCCGCCGGGTCGACGCTCACCGCCGACGGCGACCCGACGCACCCCATCGCCCGCCCGGGCGCGCTGGGCGACATCGCGACGTTCAGCTTCTATCCGTCGAAGAACCTCGGCGGGTTCGGTGACGGCGGCGCGATCACCACGAACGACGACGCCCTCGCCGAGCGGGTCCGGACGCTGCGCTTCCACGGCAGCGCGGACAAGGTCGACTACGTCGAGATCGGCTACAACAGCCGTCTCGACGAGCTGCAGGCCGCCGTCCTGCGCGTGCAGCTGCCGCACCTGAACGCCTGGGCGGCGCACCGCGCGGCCAGCCACGTCCGCTACCACCGCGCCGGGATCGACGAGCTCGTGCAGCCGCCCGTCGCCGCGCCGGACGCCACGCCGGCCTGGCACCTCTACGTCGTGCGCTCGCCGCGGGCGGACGAGCTCGTCGCCGGCCTGCAGGAGCGGGGGATCGGGGCGCGGGCCTACTACCGGACGCCCGTGCACCGCCAGGCGCCGATGGCGGTGTTCCAGCCCGACGGGCTCGCCGACCTGCCCGTGACGGACGAGCTGGCGCGCACCCACCTGGCCCTCCCCATCAGCGCGACGATCACCGAGGAGCAGATCGCCGAGGTCGTCGGCGCCGTCGGGGACGTCCTCGCCGGCTGATCGTGCGCCGCCCGCGCCTGGCCCTCGCGGCGGCGGGGCTGCTGCTCCTGCTGGTCACCGTGGCGGTGTCCGTGCTCGTCGGCCGGGACGGCGACGACCCGGCGCGGTCGGGCGCGCCGGGGACCACCACGGCCCGCGGCGCCGCGGCGGCGCCGAACACGGACGCCGCGCCCGCCACCCCGGACGCCGACGGCTCCGGAGCCCCCGCGGAGGGGGACGGCCCCGAGGGCGGCGCGGGAACGGACGGCGCCGCGGGGACCGGCACGGACGGGAGCCGGCCGCCCGTGGCCCCGCTCCGGCGCGACGAGGCCGGCGACCCGGCGCTCGTCCCGCCGTCCCCGACCGCGCCCGGGACGGCCTACCTCGCGCTCGGCGACTCGCTCGCGCAGGGCATCCAGAACATCGACGGACGGCTGCGCACCACGAACCAGGGCTACCCCGACGTGCTGGCCGCACGGCTGCGCGCGGCGGGGACCCCCGTGGCGCTCGGCCGCGTGGGCTGCTCCGGCGCGACGGTGGAGAGCCTCGTCGAGGGCGCCCGCGACTGCCTGCCGCCGCCGCCGCGCCCGCTGGCCTACGTCAACCGGGGCCCGGGGACCAGCCAGCTCGCCTGGGCCGAGGACTGGCTGCGTCGCCGCGGCGACCGCCCGACCCTCGTCACGATCGACATCGGCGCGAACGACCTGCTCGGGTGCTTCACGCCGAACCCCGACCGGGTCCGCGCGTGCTTCGACGAGCGGCTGCCCGTCGTGGAGGCGCAGCTGCGGGACGTCGCCCGCCGGCTGCGGGCCGCGGCCGGCCCCCGCACCGTGCTGGCGGCGATGACGTATTACGACCCGGCCGTCGCGCTCGTCCGGATCGGCGCGACCCGGAAGGCCGCGATCGCCTTCCACGACGCCGTCCGCCGCCGCGCGAACCCGGCGATCGTCGCGCTGTACGAGGCCGAGGGCTTCGCCGTCGCCCGGGTCGACCGGGTGTTCCGCAGCCACCGGCCGGCGACGGCCGATGGCGTCGTGCAGCGCACGTGCGACCTGACGCGGCTGTGCACCCTGGCGGACTTCCACCCCACCGCGGAGGGCTACGCGCTGATCGGCGACGCCTTCGCGCGCGTCGCCCGGGACCGCGTGGCCCGGGTCGCCGGCTGACGCGAGCCTCGGCGCCCGGTGGGACGCCGACCGCCGGGCGCCGCCCCGATGCGCGAGCATGGCCCGCGATGCGCGTCTGGATCGACCTCACCAACAGCCCGCACGTCCTCGTCCTGCGTCCGGTGATCGAGGACCTGCGCGCCCGCGGGCACGAGGTCGACGTCACCGCGCGCGATTTCGCCCAGACCCTGGGGCTGTGCGACCGGCTCGGCATCGCGCACACCGCGATCGGCCACCACCGCGGCGAGCGGCTGCCCGACAAGGCCCGCGGGCTGGCCTCGCGCACCACGGCGCTGCTGCGCTGGGCCCGCCGCGTCGGCGGGTGGCCCGGCGGTGCGCGTCCCTTCGACGTCGCGCTCGGCCACGGCTCCAACGACGTGACGGTGGCGGCGGCGTTGCTGGGCATCCCGTCGGCGACGGCCTTCGACTACGAGTGGGCGACGGTCCAGCACCAGATCAACTGCCGGCTGGCGCGCTCCGTGGTCGTGCCGGCCGTCATCCCGCCCGAGCGGCTGGCGCCCTACGGGGCGACGGGCAAGATCCGCGAGTACGAGGGGCTGAAGGAGGAGTACTACCTCTCCGACCTCGAGCCCGACACGTCCGTCCTCACCGAGCTGGGCCTCGACCCCGCGCTCCCGCTCGCGGTCGTGCGCACCCCGCCCGAGGTGTCGCTCTACCACCGCTTCCACAACGACCGCTTCGCGATCGTGCTCGACCGCCTGCGCGCCCAGGGACAGGTCGTGGTGCTGCCCCGCACCGAGGCGCAGCGGGTCGAGCTGCGCGAGGCCGGGGGCTTCGTGATCCCGGAGCGGCCGATCGACGGGCCCTCCCTCGTGGCGCTCGCCGACCTGGTCGTGAGCGCGGGTGGCACGATGAACCGCGAGGCCGTCGCGCTCGGCACGCCCGTCTTCACGACCTTCGACGGCAAGCCGGGCGCCGTCGACGACGCGCTCATCGCCGATGGCCGCCTGCGGCGCCTGGACGACCCGGAGGAGGTCGTGCTGGAGCGCCGCGACCGCTCGGGCGCCGACGCCGGCCGCACCCGCCGCGACCCGCGGATCCTCACCGACCTGCTGCTGACCGCGGCGGGCTGAGCGGGACCCCTACGCCCCGGCCCAGCCGATCGTCCGCAGGGCGTCGCGCAGGCCGGTCGTGAGGACGGGGGCCACCGCCGCCGTGATCCCCGCCGCGACGACGGCCGCGATCACGAACCGGCGGGCCCGGGCCGCCGCCCCCGCGGCCACGATCACCGCGCCGGCGACGCCCTCGAGCGTGGCCATCGCACGCAGCCCCGGCTGCTCCCAGACCCACAGCAGCGCGATCGACTCGCCCATGAGCAGGCCCCCGAGGACACCGAGCGCGGCGCCGTGCAGCCAGGAGCCCCGCGCCCGGCCGTCCCGCCCGACGCGCATGGTCACCCGGGTGGAGAAGCACGCCCCCAGCAGCCCGACCGCGCCGCCCACCACGACGCCGGCCGCCCCCCAGCCCACGCCGAGGACCGCGGCGCGGCGCAGCCCCGTGTCGCCGTCGAACCACACCGGGATGGCGTAGTAGGCGACGGAGCCGAGGGCGATGGTGATCGCGCCGGCCACCGTGCCCAGGACGAGGCCCCCGGCCCCACGACGCCAGCCGCCGAGCGCACCGGCCACGAACGCCCCGACGAGCCACGGGCCGCCGAGGCGCGAGAACTCCCACGCGCCGCGGAACGGGCCCTCCGTCGTGATCCGGCCCATCAGCCCGAGAGCGCCGGCGAACAGCACCGCAACGAGCAGGACGAGTAGGACGGGGACGCCGCGCGGGCGGACCCGGCGGCTGCGCCCGCGGGCGCCGTCCGTCGGGCCCCACGGCCCGGCGCCCGGCCCGTCGCCCCTCGGGCGACGCAGGGCGCTGGGCCTCGCCTCCTCGGCACGACGGGGGACGCGAGGCCTCGCGTGGTCCGGGACGGGCATCGCCCCGGATCCTGGAGCATGCGCCTCAGGGGCGCCTCAACGTGGCGCGTCAGCCGGCGTTCGCCGCGGCGATCTCCGCGGCCAGCCCCGCGAGCAGGTAGCCCGCGCCCTGGTCGTAGACCTCGCGCACGGGGTCGGGTAGGCGGTCCGGGAGCTGGGCGAACGGGACGCCGGCGCCCTGGCGCCGCTCGACGGAGGCGAGGAAGGAGAGCGCCCAGTGGACCCAGCAGACCGCGGCGCGCTCGGCGGCGGGCCGCTCCAGGCCGGCGTCGACGAGCACGCCGACGAGCTGCTCGGCCTCCGTCCGCGTCTCCTCCGTGGCGGCGCGGCCGTCGAGCGACTCGGCGGCGAGGCCGGGGCACGGGCGGTAGACGCTCCAGATCCGCTGGGCCGAGCCGTCGAAGGTGGCGCGCCAGTCCAGGCCGTCCGGAACGCGGGGGACGACGGCCAGCCGGTGCTCGAGCATCAGCTCCAGCAGGGTCCCGCGCGAGTCGACGTGCCGGTAGAGGGCGGGGGCGCTCACGCCCAGCCGGGCGGCGAGCGGGCGGAGGGTCACCTGGTCCGTGCCCTGCTCGGCGGCGAGCGCCAGGGCCTCCTGCACGACGCGGTCGGGAGTGAGACCGGGGCGCTGCGTGTCGGGGGCCATCGCCGGCGATGGTAGACGGGTGTGCAGCGCCCGGGTGCCGGTGCTCCGCCCACCCGTGCGAGAATCGATCGGATGCGCCGTCGCCCCGCTGCGCTGAGTTTCCACCGGCTCTCGCCCCTGCAGGCGCTGGTCGACTTCGTGCTGGCCGTCGGGGCGTACTGGCTGGCGTTCCGCATGCGGTTCGACCTGCGGCACGTCTCGGAGGTCTCGCCGAAGTTCGCGAACCTCTTCGACCACACCTGGTACCTCGTCGGGATCTGCGTGGTGCTGGCGGTCTGGGCGCTCGGCGGCTACCACCGCTCGTGGCGCCACACGGACGGCCGCGACGACTTCCGCGCCGGTCAGGGCGTCGTGCTCGGGCTGCTGCTGTTCCTCGGGGCCAACGGCGTGCTGCACCCCGCCACGTGGGTCAGCTCGCAGGGGATCACCACCACCTACCCGCCGCCCTCGATCTACGGCCTCGCGACGGTGGCGGGCATCGGCCTGATCATCGGCGCACGGATCGTGGTGCGCGCCGTGGCCGAGCGCAGCCTGCTCTTCGGCTTCGGCCGCCGCGGCACGGGGAAGGGCGCGCTGATCGTCGGGGCCGGCGAGGGCGGGCGGCTCGTGCTGCGCGAGATGCTGCGCAACCCCCAGCTCGGCCTGCGGCCCGTCGGGTTCGTCGACGACGACCCCGCCAAGCGCGGCACCCGCGTCGACGGCGTGCGGGTGCACGGCCGGATCTCGGATCTGCCGCGCGTGATCGACGACGTCGAGCCCGACGAGATCATCATCGCCATCCCGTCCGCGCCCGGCACGCTGCGCGCCGACGTGCTGCGCGCGGGCCGCCAGCGCGGGGTGCCGGTCCGCACGCTGCCGACGGTCTTCGAGCTGCTGCAGGCGGGCAGCGGCCAGGTCGTCCGCCAGGTGCGCGAGATCCGGGTGGAGGACGTCCTCGGGCGCGACCCCGTCGTGATGGAGCTCGACCGGGTCGGCGCGTACCTCAAGGGGGAGCGCGTGCTCGTGACGGGCGCCGGTGGCTCGATCGGCTCGGAGCTCTGCCGCCAGATCGCCCGCGTCGGCCCGGAGCGGCTGATCCTGCTCGACCACGCGGAGGACAACCTCTTCCGCATCGAGCGCGAGCTGCTCGAGGACCGGCAGGTGCCCGAGGGCGTGGTCGGCTCGGTCATCGCCGACGTGAAGGAGGGGGAGCGGATCCGTGAGGTCCTGCGGGACGAGGCGCCGACGATCGTCTTCCACGCCGCCGCCTACAAGCACGTGGGGCTCATGGAGCTCAACCCCGTCGAGGCGGTGCGCAACAACTCCATCGCCACCCGCCTGCTCGCGCGCCTGTGCGGCGAGCAGGGCGTCGACCGGTTCGTGCTCGTCTCGACCGACAAGGCCGTCGATCCCGCCACGGTGATGGGCGCGAGCAAGGCGCTGGCCGAGCTGGCCGTCGAGAGCGCCGCCCAGCGCTGGACGGACACGCGGTACGCCTGCGTGCGGTTCGGCAACGTGCTGGGCTCGAGCGGCTCCGTCGTCCCGATCTTCCAGCGGCAGATCGCCAAGGGCGGTCCCGTCACCGTGACCGATCCGGGGATGACCCGGTACTTCATGACGATCCCGGAGGCGGTGCAGCTCGTCATCCAGGCCGGATCCCTCGGCTCGTCCGGCGAGATCCTCGTGCTCGACATGGGCGAGCCGGTCAAGATCATGCAGCTGGCCCGCGACATGATCGAGCTCTCCGGGCTGCGCCCGGACGAGGACATCGCCATCGAGGTCGTCGGTCCGCGCCCCGGCGAGAAGCTCCACGAGGAGCTCTTCAACCCCTTCGAGACGCTGCGGCCGACGGGCGCGGAGCGCATCCACCGCGCCGAGCGGACGCCGCTGACGGCCGACGCGATCGAGGGCATGTTCGACGAGATCGCGCTGCTCGTGCTCGAGGGCGACGCCCGCGGCGTGGCGGGCAAGGTCGCCGACCTGCAGCGCGTCCACGCGGCCGTGGCGGAGCCCGCGGACGACCCGGGCCGTGCCGTCGGGGACGGCGCCAGCGCCTACACTGGTCCGCTATGACGTCCGGGGTCCCCCTGCTCGCGGCCAGTTTCGCGAGCAAATTCGACACGATCGGGCCGTACGTCGGCTTCGCTTCCCTCATCGCCGTGGTCGCCATGGCGATCCTCGTGTTCTCGCAGGGCCGGGAGCTGCAGCGCCTGCGCGAGTGGGCCGGCACGTCGCCCGAGCGACTCGAGGCGCTCGAGGACGAGATCCGCGCGCGGGCGTACGGCGGGGCCCCGCCGCAGGCCCAGGGCGCCGGCCCCGCGCGTCCCGGCACGCTCGCCCGGCACCCGGGTGCGGTCGCCGGCGCCGCCGGCGTCGCCGCCCCGGGCGCGCCCCCCGGTGCCCCGGTGACCGCCGCGGCGACGGCCACCCCGCCGCCGCCCGGCTCGCCCGTGACGGGCGCGTCCACGACCGCCGACGGCGCCGCGGTGCCGCCCGGCGGCGCCCGCCCCGTCCCGCCGCGCCCCACGCCCCCGGGCGGTCCCGGCGCCACCCGCATCCTGCCCGCCGCCTCCACGGCCGGCGGCCCCCGGGCGGCCACGCCGGCGGGCATGGCGGCGGCCACCGCCCGCGAGCGCGAGGCCGCTGACGGTGGCTCGCGCCGCTCCCTCGGCCAGATCCTGGGCGTCGGCGCGGTCGTCCTCGTGGTGCTCGTCGCGCTGCTCTTCGCCTTCGGCGTCATCGGCGGCGACGGCGGGAACCCGGCGGTGGACGAGAAGAACCGGGCCGACCCGATCGCGAACCCCGAGAAGCCGCGGAAGACGACCCGCACGTACTCGCTCACGTCGACGCGCGTCACCGTGCTCAACGGCTCGGGCCAGTCCGGCGTCGCGAAGTCCGTCAGCGACGAGATCGACCAGAAGCTGCGCTTCCCCCTCGGCAAGCCCAGCAACTACCTCGTCAACGGCGTTCCGCCGACCCCGTCGCTCGCGACCACGTTGGTCCTCTACGCCACCGGCGAGGGGCAGTCCCGCAACCGCGACGCGGCGCGGGACATCGCGAAGGGCCTGGGGCTGAAGACGAACGGCACCGTCGTCCGGGCGGCCAACGCCGACGCGAAGGCGAACGCGCCCGACGCGAAGGTCGTCGTCGTCGTGGGCCAGGACCTCGCCGCGAAGTACGCGGACGAGCCGAGCTCGTCGAACGCCAACGGTGGCGCGACCGGCGACACGAGCGGCGGCACCACGGGTGGCACCGGCGGGACGTCCGGCACCACCACGCCGGGGACCACCGGTGGCACGGGCGGGGCGACGACGCCGAGCGCGCCGGTCGACCCGGGCGCCGGCACCGCCGCCCCGGACGCCACGGCGACGCCGGACGGCACCGCTGACCCCACCGGCACCGCCGGTGGGGGCACGGCGCCCTAGCGCGACCCCGCCCGCGCCGGACCCCGTAGGGTCCGCACCGCGCCGTCCCGTCCTGGGTGCGGCGCCGCGCCCGGCCACCCCACGTGCGGTGGCCGGCAGGAGCGCCGCGCTCCCCGTCGAAGTCCCGAACGCCGCATGATCCTGCTCGCTCGCCACGGTCGAACCGCCTACAACGACGAGGGTCGCTTCCAGGGCCGTGGTCCCGTACCCCTCGACGCGCACGGTCGCAGCGAGGCGTTCGCCCTCGCCGACCGGATCGTCGCCCGCGGGGACGTGACCCGGATGGTCGCCAGTCCGCTCACCCGCGCGATGGAGACCGCGGCGATCATCGCCTCGCGGACCGGGCTGGCCCCGGAGGTCGACCCGCGGCTGGCCGAGACCGACACGGGAGAGTGGACGGACCGGACCTACGCCGAGGTCCTCGCGGAGCCGGGCGGCGAGGAGGCCTACGCCACGTTCCGCCGCATGGAGCCGGCGTTCTCGGCCCCGGGCGGCGAGACGTTCGCCGACCAGCTCGCGCGGCTGCTGCCCGCCATCGCCGACCTGCGCGCGAGCGAGGGCCCCGACGACGTCATCCTCGTCGTCTGCCACGGCAACGTGATCCGGCTGCTGCTCGGCCACTTCCACGGCCGGCAGCCCACGCACGAGGAGATCGCCAACACCCACCTCGAGGCCCTGTGACCCGCGCCGCGCGCCTCCTCTTCGGGCTCCTCGTCGTGGCGACGGTCGGCTCGTTCTTCCTCGCCCAGCGGCTGAAGAACCAGCCCGCCGTCGTCCAGAGCGTCCGCGGCTCGGCGTACTTCTCGCCCGACGGCGACGGCCGCCGCGACCGGCTGAAGGTCTCGTTCCGGGTCAAGCGCTCGCAGCCCGTCACCGTCGAGATGGTCGACCAGGCCGGCGAGACGGTGCGGACGCTGGCGAAGGACGAGCCGGTGACGCAGTACCAGCGTGCGACGTTCGTCTGGGACGGCAAGGACGGCACGGGTCCCGAGGCGCGCGTCGTGGACGACGGGGTCTACCGCCTGAAGGTGGTCCTGCCTGACGAGGGCCGCAGCATCGTCGTCCGCTCCCGCTCGTTCTCCGTGCGCACGGCGCCGCCCCGCCCGCGGGTGCTGCGCGTCGCCGCGCCCGGCGCGGTGCCCAAGAGCGGTCCGGCGATCCTGCCCACCGCCGACGGCGGCGCGGTCCGCGCCACCCTGCGCCTGCGCGGCTGGGAGCCGACGGCGCGGGTCGTCCGCACCGCGCCGGGTCCCGCCCAGACGGTCCGGTCGCTGCCGGTCAAGGTCACGCGTCGCGACACGGACGGCACGCAGCTCACCGACCGCAAGGGCGGGCCGAAGGAGTACCGCGCGATCGAAGGCACCGCCGACTGGGACGGCCGCCTCGACGACGGCAGCGACGCGCCGCCCGGCACCTACGTCGTCCAGGTGTGCGTCCGTGACGTCGCCGGCGTGCTCGGCTGCGGCCCGCGCCGGGGCGCGAACGGCCTGCCGGCGCCGGAGGAGAACGGCCGCATGCGCGGGCGTGGCGGCATCACGGTGCGCCCCGTCGGCGTCCAGGCCAACCCCGCGCCGGTCACCGCGGGCCACCGCCTCACGTTCTTCGTCGACGCCCGCGGGAAGCGCTACGAGTGGGCGCTGCGTCGCGTCGGCACCCCCGGCGTGCTGGACCGCGGGACGAGCACGAACCCGGTCCTGAAGACCGAGACGAAGTCCGACCGCGGCGCGCTCTACCGCCTGACGGTCCGCGCGAACGGCCGCCGCGTCGACGTGCCGGCGATGTCGAACGACGCGCGCGAGCAGCCCGTGCTCGTGGTCGTCCCCGCGATCGCGTGGCAGGGCCTGAACCCGCTCGACGACGACGGTGACGGACTGGTCAACGTGCTCACCGGGGGCGAGACGAGCCGCGCCAGCCGCGTGAAGGCCCGGCGCGTCCTCGCGGCGATCCCGCGCGGGTTCGACACCGACGTGCAGCCCGTCCTGGAGTGGCTCGCTCGCCACCGCAAGCGCTTCGAGATCACCTCCGACCTGGCGCTCGCCGCCGGGACCGGGCCGAAGCTCGAGGGCCGCCGCGGCGTGCTGCTGGCCGGCGAGCACCGCTGGATCACGGCGGGCCTCGGCGACGACCTGCGGGCGTTCGTCCGCGGCGGCGGCAGCGTCGCCGCCCTCGACCCGACCGGGCTGCGTCGCGCCGTGACCCTCTCGCAGGCGTCGCGGGAGGACGGCGGCGTGCTGCGCGCGCCCGGGCCGTTCGTCGCCGAGAACGCCTTCGGGCTCGTCAGCCGCGGCGCCGTCCGCCTCGACGGCCCGCCGCAGATCGACACGGACGACATCGGCCTCTTCGACGGCACGGACGGGCGCTTCGAGGGCTACCCCGTCGCCTGGCCGCTCGACGACACCGGCGGCGCGCGCGTCGTGGCCCGCGCCGTCGACACGAAGGACCACGTCGTCATCGCCGCGGTCAAGGTCGGCGACGGCTTCGTGATCCGCACCGGACTGCCGACCTTCGCCTCGCGGCTGGCCGACGACTCCGACACCTCCGAGCTGATGGACAGCACATGGCGACGACTCTCGCGCTGACCGCGGTCACCCTGGCCGCCGCGCTCGCGCTGCTGCTGCGCGGCCCGCACGCCCGGGCCGGCGCGATGGCCGTCGCCCTCGCCGGCGCGCCGATCATCCTGCTGACCGAGGTCTGGACGACGGGGCCCGTCGAGCGCCTGCGCGAGCAGCCGGCGGTCTTCGCCGGCGTGGTGGTCGCGGGCCTCGCGGTGCTCGCCGCGGGGGCGTGGGCGTTCCGACGCTGGCCCCTGGCCGTGCCGCTGCTCGTCGCGTTCGTCCTGCCCTTCCGCCTGCCGATCGACCTGGGCGACGGGCCCCCGGTCAACCTGCTGCTGCCCCTGTACCTCGTGACGGGCGCCGCGGCGCTGGCCTGGGTGTGGGACCGCGCCACCGCCGACCCGGACGAGCCGTCGCCCGACCGCCGCCCCGGCGCGGCCGACGCGGCCCTGCTGCTGTTCGTCGTCCTCTACGCCGTGGAGAGCCTGTGGTCCGACGACCAGGGCAAGGCCGTCGAGCAGGTCGCGTTCTTCTACGTGCCCTTCGCGCTGCTCTACGTCGTGCTGCGCACCGTGCCGTGGACGCCGCGGCTCGTGGGCCGCGCGTTCGGCGTGACGACCGCCGTGGCGCTCGTCCTCGCCGCGATCGGCTTCTACGAGCGCGCCACGAACCACGTGCTGCTCAACCCGCGCGTCGTGGCGTCGAACCAGATCGACGACGTCTTCCGGGTCAACTCGCTGTTCTTCGACCCCAACATCTACGGGCGCTTCCTCGCGCTCGTGATCCTGGGCGTCACGGCCCGGATGCTGTGGACGCGCCGCGGCCGGGTCGTCGGCGGGGCCGCGGTCCTCCTGGCGATCCTGCTGGCGGCGCTCGTGCTCACCTACTCCCAGACGAGCTTCCTGGCGCTGCTGCTCGGCCTCGCGGTCCTCGGCGGGCTGCGGTTCGGGCCCTGGAAGGCGTTCGGCACGCTGCTGGCCGTGCTGGCGGTCGGCCTGGTGCTCGTCCTCGCCTCGCCCAGCACCCTGAACATCAAGGGGCTCGACGAGGGCGGCCTCGACGACGCGACCTCGGGGCGCGTGGCGCTCACCGGCGGCGGAGTGCGGCTGTGGGCCAACCACCCGATCGCCGGCGTCGGCTCGGGCGGGTTCGCGCAGGGCTTCCGCGAGCAGGAGCGGAAGGGCGAGCGGTCGACGACCGACGCGTCCCACACCAGCCCGATCACGATCGCCGCGGAGCAGGGCCTGATCGGCCTCCTCGCCTACGTGGTGCTGCTCGTCCTCGTGCTCCGCCGCCTGCTGCGCGACGCCGAGGACTCGGCGCCACGGGCGGCGATCGCGGCGATGACCGCGGCCCTGATCGCGCACACCATGGGCTACGCCGCGTTCCTCGAGGACCCGGTGCTGTGGGTGCTCCTGGCCGTCGGCTCCGCCCTGGCGCCGCCGCCCGGGCCGCGCACCCGGATCGTGCTGCGCCGGCGCCGCGACGTCCGCGAGCGCCGCCCGCGGACGGCCACCCCCGCGCCGTGAGCGACGACGGGACGGCGCCCGCGCCGGCCGTGGTCCGGGCGGGGGACGACTGGACGGAGCGCGACGCGCGGCCCCTGGCCGAGTGGGCGATCCTCGTCCTCGGCCTGGTCGGCGCGGTCGTCGTCTGGGCGCTCGCGCCGTCCGCCGGCAACTACGACACCGTCCTCGACCTCGTCTGGGCGCGCGAGCTCCTCGACGGGACGACGCCGGGGTTCGAGGCGTACGCCGCGTCGACGCCCCACCCGCTCTGGCTCGCCGTCGGCGTGCCGGTGGTCGGGGTGTTCGGCGACGACGCGGACCGCGTCATGGTCCTGCTCTCGGCGCTCTCCTTTGCCGTGCTGGCCGCGGGCGCCGCGCGGCTGGGGCGCCTGGCGGGCGAGGCGGTCGCGCCCCCGGATCGGGCCGCGGCGACCGGCCGCTGGACCGCCGCGGTCGCAGGGCTGCTCACGCTCTCGAGCTTCGCCTTCGGGCTGCTCGCGGCGAAGGGCTACCTCGACGTGCCCTTCCTCGCCCTCGTCGTCTGGGCCGGGGCGTGGGCGGCCGCGCGTCCGGCGCGCTGGAGCGGTCCGGCGGTGCTGCTCGCCCTGGCGGGGCTGCTGCGCCCCGAGGCGTGGCTCCTGGCCGGGGCCCACTGGCTCTGGTGCACGCTGCGCGGCCGCTGGTCGGCGGCCGACGCGGACGACGACGCGGCCCGCTCGACGCTGCCCGGCCGCGGCGTGCACCTGGGGCTCGTGCTCCTGGGCCCGGTGGCGTGGATCGCGGTGGACTGGATCGTCACCGGCAACGCCACCCACTCCCTGACGGCGACGAGCGCGCTGGCCGACGAGCTCGGCCGCGACCGCGGGATCGCCAAGGCGCCGCGGCTGCTCCTCACCCAGCTCGTCGACCAGGCGCGGCCCCCCGTCTTCGTGGCGGGGATCGCCGGGCTCGCCGTGCTGGCGCTCGGCGCGCGGGTCGGACTGCGACGGCCGTCGCGCCGGGTCACGGCCGTGCTGGCGACCCTGCTCGGTGCGGGCGTCCTGACGTTCCTGGCGGCCGGCGTGGGCGGGCTCTCGCTCATCCCGCGCTACCTCTCCGTGCCGGTCGTCGCGCTCACCGTGCTGGCGGCCCTGGCGGCGACGGGCTGGGTCGCCCTGCCGGCCACCGCACCCGGTCGCCGGGCGTGGGCGGCGCTCGTCCTCGTCGGTGCGGTGCTCGGCGTCGGCGCGTACCTGACCGTCAAGCGCGACTCCGTCAGCCGGCTCGGCACGGAGCTGCGGTTCCTGGCCGACGCGCGCACCGACGTCCGCGCGCTGATCGACGCCCCGGCGGTGCGGGCGGGCGCGCGCTGCGGCCCGATCTCGCTGCCGACCTACCGGCTCGTGCCCGAGATCCGCCTGCAGACCGGGTGGAGCGGCGCGCGCGTCGTGGCCCGCTCGGACCCCCGCGCGGCCGCGCTCGGCGTCGCGCGGAGCGGGGTCGCCATCACGGTCGACCAGGGCAAGTGGGCCTCGCGCTACGGGCGCGCCGACGGCGTGCCGCGCAGCACCCAGGCGGCGCCGGCCGGGTTCCGCGAGGCCGCGCGGTCCGGCGCGTTCCGGGCCTGGGTGCGCTGCGCGCCGTAGGGCGGGCGCGCTCCGTCGGGCGGACGCGAGCCCTGGGGCTAGCGCGGGCCGTGAGGCGAGCGCGGGCCGTGAGGCGAGCGCGGGCCGTCGCGGCCCGCGCCCGCCGGATCAGGCGGCGGTCTTCGCGGCCTTGGCGGCGTCGCGGGCGGCCTTCTTCGCGGCCTGCTCCGCCTTCTTCGTCGCCTGGCGCTGCTTGGCCGCGGCGGTCACGCACTGGCCGTAGGGCGTGCCCTTCTGGCCGGCGACGTGCTTCTTGCTCAGGCCCTTGCACGCGACCTTCGCCGAGGTGGTCTCGCCGCGGTCGAGCTTCGCCATCGCGGTGACGCACTGGCTGAAGGGGGTGCCCTTCCGGCCCTTCACGTGCTTCTTGCTCACGCCCTTGCAGAGGACGCCGTAGCCCTGGCGCTTCTCCGCCTGCGTGGGGGCGTCCGGGGCGGGCGCCTCCGGCGTGGTGGTCGTGGGGGCGGTGGTCGTCGGCGCCGTGGTGGTCGTCTCGGACCCCGGCGTCGTCGGCTCGTCGGCGAGCGCGAACGGCGCGGCGGCCGCGAAGCCGACGCAGGCCGTGGCCAGCGCGGTGGTGGTGAGGGTCTTGCGGGTGCGGTTCATGGATCTCCTCTTCGGCCGGGGATCCGGCCGTGCGTGGCGGGGCCGGGTGGGCTCCGCCGTGGTGGTCCTGTGCTTCCTGTGACGCGCCCGCGGCCGAAAGGTCAGGGACGACCCGGCGACGAGGTCCCCAGTGGGACGGCCGGGACGCGCCCGGTAGGGGGCGGGCCGAGGCGCGGTGGACGGACGGCGGGTGGCGCGGAACCGGTACGAGGTAGTCCCTGACCTTGGGGCGGCCGAGCCGTTGTAGATCCCATGAGGGGCAGGCGAGGGGGACGCGCATGACTCCCGGGGCGGTGGCGATCCCACCGCGCCCGGCACGCCTGCGTGGCCGGGCACGGTCTCGGCACGCGGCCGGTGAGGCCGCCGCGTTCGCGGCGCTCTACGAGCGCCACCAGCTCGAGCTCTACCGCTACTGCCGCTCCATCGTCCGGCACGACGAGGACGCCCGCGACGCCGTGCAGAGCACGATGGTCAAGGCGTTCACCGCGCTGCAGACGGAGGGGCGCGACATCGATCTGCGGCCCTGGCTGTTCCGGATCGCCCACAACGAGGCGATCTCGCTGCTGCGCCGGCGGCCGGACACGACGGAGCTCGACGAGCAGGTCGGCGGCGCGGACGACACGCTGCACGAGACCGTCGAGACGCGGGACCGCCTGGCGCACCTGCGCGAGGACCTGCAGGACCTGCCCGAGCGTCAGCGCGCGGCCCTCGTCATGCGGGAGCTCAGCGGCATGGGGCACGAGGAGATCGCCGCCGCGCTCGACACGTCGGCGCGGGCGGTCAAGCAGACCATCTACGAGGCCCGTTCCGGGCTGGACGACTGTGCGGAGGGTCGCGACATGGAGTGCGATGCGGTCCGGCGGGTGCTGTCGGACGACGACCGACGGGTGGTGCAGAGCCGCCGGATCCGGGCGCATCTGCGCTCCTGCCGTGGCTGCCGGATGTTCAAGGCGGCGCTCGTGCAGCGCCCGAAGGACCTGGCGGCACTGTCCCCCGTCGTCCCGCTGACCGCGCTCGGCGTCTTCTCCGTCGGCGGGCTCGGCGGCGGCGCGGCAGGCGGCGGCGTCGGCGGTGCGGTCGGGAGCGGGGCAGGGGGCGCCCTGGGCGGCGGGGCGCTCGCGGGCGGCTCGGCGGCGGGTGGCGGTGCGGTGGCGGGCGTCACCGCCGGCTCGGCGGCCCTCGCGGTCGGCGGCGGGTCCGGCCTGGTCCTCGCCGTGGCCGGCAAGGTGGCCGCCGTGGTCGCGGCGACGGCCGCCGTGACGGGTGGGGTGATCGCCGTGGCCGACCCGGGTCCGTCCGGGCGGGCGCAGTCTTCGGTGACCCAGCGCGTGGCCGCGCCGGCTGGCGCGGGCGGCGCGCGTGGCGCGGCCGGGAACGGCGGGGGCGTCACGTTCGCCACCCCCGGCCTCGGCGCGGCGGGCGGCACGGACCTCCTGACGAGCACCCTGACGGGGCGCCCGTCCCCGCTCGGACTCGTGGTCGCCGACCGCGGGCCCGGCGTCCGGGCGGTGGGCGAGCGCGCGGGCGCGAAGCGCCGGCCGGATGCGCGCGCGGCGCGCGACGCCCGCGAGGCCCGTGGCGCCGGCCGGGCCCCCGCGGCGGCCGTCGCCGACGGTGGGCGACCCGGGGACGCTCCCGGCGGTCGGGCGGCCGGGTCCGACGGCGCCCGCGCCGACGCCGCGCCCGGTCCCGCCAGGACCGCAGCGGCCCGGGACCGAGCCCCGGAACGCCCGACGACGCGCCGGGCGTCCGGGGACGGCAGCTCCGCCGCCCGGGTGAAGCCCCGTCCCGGCGCCGCGTCGGCGCGGCCGGTGGGCAAGGGCCCGGCGCCTGCGGCCACCGCACCGCGTCGCACCCCCGCACCGAAGCCGAAGCCGAAGCCGCAGTCCTCGTCGCCGAAGGCGTCTGGTTCATCGTCCTCCGGGAGCGGCGCGTCGCGCGGCTCGGGCGGGGCCGCGAAGGGCGCGAAGGCGGTGGGCGCCTCGGGCACCGGGAGCGCGCGGCGCGGAGGCACGAGCGGCGCCGGTGCGGCAAAGAGCACCGGGGCCGCGAAGAGCACCGGGAGCGCGAAGGGCGCCGGGACCACGAAGGGCTCAGGGACGACGAAGGGCGCGACGGCCGCCCCGGCCGCCCCCGCCCAGGGCGCCCCCGGCGCGGGCGCGAAGGCTCAGTCCGGGGCCGGGGCGGCGACGCCGTCGGCCCCCGCGGGGCGCAAGGCCGACTGACGCACCGCCTCGTCACCCGCGGCGCGCCGCTCGCGCTCGCGGGCGAGGAGCAGCAGCACCACCGCGCGCCGCCGGGCGGCGTGCGGCCGACCGGCGCCCCACGCCGCCGCGCTGCTCACTCCGTCCTCAGGCCGTCGGGCCGCACGATCCGCCGCAGCGCGGGGACGGTGAGGGCGGTCACGACCGGGACGACGGCCGCTCCCACCGCGGCGATGCCGAGGATCGGGACCACGTCGAACCGCACGGGCGAGCCGACGATCCGCAGCAGCAGCGCGCCGAGCCCGAGCCCGACCCCGATGGCGAGGACCAGTCCCAACGCGACCGGCACCGCCGTCTGGAGCAGCAGGGACCTCCCCAGCGTGCGCGGCGGGGTCCCGAACGCGACGAGCGAGGCCAGAAGCCGGCGGCGCTCGTGCAGCCCCTCGAGCGCGGCCACCACCATGCTGGCCGCGATGAGCGCCAGGACCGCGACGGCCCCGGCGTAGACCGCCCGCCGGACCGCGGCGAGGTCGCGGTCGTCCCGGGTCGACTGCAGCTCCTGGGCCACGGCGAGGGGCGTGACGGCCGCCGCCGCGTTGCGCAGGCCCTCCAGGTGGTCGGGATTCCTCGCGTCGAGGGCCACGTCCGCGTAGGTGGCGCCCACGGACGTGAGGTCCGCCGCGGCGGACGGCGTGGCCAGCACGCCGGTCGTGTCGCCCCCCGAGGGCTTCGGGTCCGAGACGACGCGCCGGGCGTCGGCGGGCACGCGCCAGGGGCCGGTCTCCGCGATCCGCACGCTCGCCCCGGGGGCCGGGCCCTCTGGCGTGACGAACGCGTCCCCGTCCTGGCACGACCGGATCCGGGCGAGCCGGCGCAGCGTGGAGCACGACGCGACGGTCAGGAACGCCGACCGGTCGGGGTGCGCGGCCTCGGTGATCGAGGCCTCGGACCACGCGAGCACGGAGCGGACGCCCGGCACGGCGGCCAGCCGACGGTCGAGCTGCGCCGCATCGTCCCGGCCGGGACGGACGGTGTAGTAGACCTGCGCCTGCGCGGCCTCGAGGTCGGCGCCGGTGGCCACCGCCCGGTCATCCTCGACCGCGCCGAAGAGCGACGTCAGCGCGATCGCGCCGGCCACGGCCACGGCGATCCCCGAGACGGTGCGTGCCGACGCGCCGCGGTCGAGCTGCAGCCGCCGGACGGCGAGCTGCCACGCGACGCCGCCGCGCCCGTCGAGCCGGTCGACGAGCGCCTCGACGAGCCAGGGCAGCAGGGCGGTGACGCCGACGAGCAGCAGCACGACGCCCGCCGAGGTGAGGACGGGATTGAACCCCTCCCCCTGCGTCAGGTCGACCCCGAGCAGCGGCACGAGGAGCAGGAGCCCCACGACGGGCAGTGCCAGGCGCCAGGCGAGGCGACGCGAACGCGTCGCTCCCCGCCGGACGACGCCGAGCGGGTCGATCGCCACCCGGGTCAGCGCGATCTGCGTGACGACGACCGCCACGGCCGGGACGGCGAGGAGCACGAGCAGGGCGAGCGGCAGCGCCGGGCGCACGTCGGAGGCGAAGAGGCTGAGGCTCGCGACGGGGAGCTCGGGGACGACCCGGGTGGCGAGCCCGAACACCACCGCGCCGACGAGGAGGCCGCCGAGCGCGCCGACGAGGGATTCGCCCGCGGCGATCCGGCGCACGCCCCGGCGGTCCGCGCCGACGAGCCGGAGGGCGGCGAGGCGCCGGTCGCGGGCCTCGCCGCCGAACCGCGCGGCGGCGGCGACGAACACCGCGACGGGCAGCAGGAGGACGACCACGGCGACGACGACGAGGAACGCCAGGACGGGGTCGAGCCCCTCGTCCGGCTGCACGCTGCCGAAGCGGTCGATCCGCCGCGCGCCGCTTTCGACGCTCAGGTCGGCGGCGCCGGCGTAGTAGGCCGCCTCGACCGGGCCCTCGAGGCCGGCGTCGCCGATCGTGCCGACCACCCGGCCCGGGATGCGGGGCCGCAGAAGTGCCGCGTCCGGCCGGTCCAGCAGCTCCTGCAGGCGCGGCGAGACGACGACCTCGCCGGCCCGAGGCAGGCGATCGAGGCCCGGGGGCAACGGGGCGTCCGGGCCCTCGGGCTGCACGAGCCGGCCGCGGACGTCGACGCCGCGGAACACCGTGGGCGCGTCGGCGATCAGCAAGCTGGCCGGACCGCGGCGCACCTCGGGTACGCCGAACCGGTAGTCGTCGCGCGCGGAGGTGCGGTCGTCCCGGGCGGCGATGGCGGTCGGGAACGACGCGGCGAGCAGGAGCAGGGCGACGCCGAGGCCGACGCCGACGGCGGTCATCGCCGTGCGCACCCAGGCCCCGCGTCCGCCGGAGATCGCGAGCCGGGCCCCGAGCGCCAGGTCGCGCAGCCAACCGCTCACCGCGTCAGCTCCGGGCTGCGGGTGCGGCCGTCGCGGACGACGACCTCGCGGTCGGAGTACGCGGCGACGCGGGCCTCGTGGGTCACCAGCACCACCGCGGCGCTGGTCTCGCGCGCGGCCTCCGTCAGGAGCTCCATCACGCGCTCGCCGTTCAGGGAGTCGAGCGCACCGGTGGGCTCGTCGGCGAACAGCACGCGCGGCCGCGTGGCCAGCGCGCGGGCCACGGCGACCCGTTGCCCCTGACCGCCCGAGATGTTGCCGGGCGTCTTGCGGGCCACGTCGCCCACCTCCAGGCGGTCGAGCCACTCCGTCGCCGTCGCCTCCGCGGGGCGGCGCGCGACGCCGTTCAGGCGCAGGGGTAGCGCGACGTTCTCGACGGCGGTGAGCTCCGGGACGAGCTGGCCGAACTGGAAGACGAAGCCGAAGTCCGTGCGGCGCAGAGCGCTGCGCTTCGCGTCCGAGGCGGCGCCGAGGTCGACGTCGCCGTAGAGGACGCGCCCCTGGTCGGGCACCGCGATGCCTGCGAGGCAGTGCAGCAGGGTCGACTTGCCCGAGCCGGAGGGGCCCATGACGGCGACGACCTCGCCGGCGTCGATCGCGAAGGAGGCGTCATGCAGGGCCGCGGTGGAGCCGAAGGCCTTGTGCAGCCCCTCGGCGCGCAGCAGGGGGGCGCTCATGCGGCCACCTCCTTCGCGAGCGCGTCGAGCCGGGCGGCGGCGAGCTCGAGCCACCGCAGGTCCGCCTCGAGGTGGAACAGCGCGTGGTCGCAGACGAGCTGGTCGGCGAGGTCGCCGCCCCGCTTGCGCTGGGTGAGCTCGCGCATCAGGCCCAGGTGCTCGGCGCGCTGGACGTCGAGGACGTCCTGGGCGGGGCGACCGGTGAGCAGCGCGAGGACGACCTTGGCGTAGAGCGTGCTCTGCAGGTAGGGCTGCGGCGCCTCGGGCTGGCCGAGCCACACGTCGACGTCGGCGACCCCCGCCTCGGTGATCGCGTAGCGCTTGCGTTCGGGACCGTCGCCGGCCTCGACCCCGTCGAGCTCGACGAGCCCGTTCTTCAGCAGGCGGGACAGCGTGGCGTAGACCTGCCCGTAGGCGAGGGGGCGGTCGTGGCCGAAGCGCTCGTCGTAGGCCCGCTTGAGGTCGTACCCGTGACTCGGGCCGCCCTCAAGCAGCCCGAGAAAGGTCTTCGCGATGGACATGGGAGAGGACTATACACCGCGAGTACACCTCGAGTGTCTACGCGGGGTGAGGAGTCCTGTGGGTGCCGGGGGAGGCACGGTCGCCGCCTGCTCGTCGGTCACAAGGGACCCCCTCGACGCAAGTACTGGTGATGCCCCGGACGTCCTCCACCGACGACGCTGCCCTGCTTGCCGGCGACGCCGCCGCCTTCGGACGCTTCTACCGGCGCAACGAGGACGCGATCCTCGCCTACTTCCTGCGCCGCACCGGGCGGCCCGAAGTGGCCGCCGACCTGACCGCCGAGACGTTCGTGCGTGCGCTGTCGGGGCGCGGGCGGTTCTCGCCCGAGCGGGGCGAGCCGCGCGGATGGCTGTTCGGCATCGCGCACAACGTCCTCGCCCGCAGCCTGGAGGTCGGGCGGGTCGAGAACGAGGCCCGTGCACGCCTCGGCGTCGCACCACTCGCCCTCACGGACGACGACCTCGCCCGGGTCGACGAGCTGACGGGGGTCGACGCCATCGCGGCCCTGGCCGACCTGCCGGAGGACCAGCGCGAGGCGTGCGCGCACGGATCGTCGACGAGTGGGAGTACGACGCGATCGCGGCGGCGCTGTCCTGCTCGGAGAGCGTCGTCCGTCAACGCGTGAGCCGTGGGCTCCGCGCACTCCGTTCGCGACTGGAGGACCGTCGATGAGCCGTCTGCCGCAGCTCGAGCGCCTGCTCGTCGAGGAGGCCGCCCGCCAGGACCGCGCAGCCCGGCGCGCTCGCCGGGGCAGCACCCGCCTCTTCCTCGCCGTCGTCCTCGCGATCCTCGCGGGCGGGTCCGCGGCGTTCGCCGCGACGCAGCTGCTGCCGGAGGGGCGGGCCGTTCCCGCGCCGAAGCAGCGGCCCGGCGCGTACGTGCATCGCTACACCGGCCCCGATCGCGTCCTGAGCCTGCGGGCGGCCGACCCGGACGGCGGGCTGCCGTGGGGATTGCGCTTCACCCGCACCCGGCCGACCGGGGGCATGGGCTGTACCCAGGTCGGGCGGACCCAGGACGGGCGGATAGGCGTGGTCGGCCGCGACGGCGCGTTCGGCGACGACGGCCGGTTCCACGCCCTGCCCAAGGCGCTGGTCCAGGGCTGCGGCGGGCTCGACGCGCGTGGCGCTCCGTCGCTCCAGGCGTCCGGCGAGGCGACGGCCAGCGGCCTGCGCGGCTGGTCCGAGCAGACCGGGGGATGCGTGCCCGCCGGGACCCGGACACCGGCCGGGGTCCCGGGGTGCGCACCGTCGTCCGCGCGGACCGTGGTCTACGGGTTCGCCGGGCCGGGTGCCCGCTCCGTGACGCTGCACGAGCGGGGTGGGCCATCGCGGACGATCGACACCGGCCGCAAGGTCTACGGCGCCTACCTCTTCGTCCTGCGCGGCGCTCCGGGGGCGCACCGGAGGGTGCGGCTCACCGCGCGGTTCGCCGACGGACGGACCTGCTCGCAGGGCGGAAGCGGCCGGCCGCGCGGCCCGACCCGCGCATGCCTGGCGGCGGCGGGCTTCGACTTCCGCCGACGGAAAGGGGCTCGCCGGACGCCGACGCAGCGCGCCCTCGCACGCATGGCCGCACGCCGCGCCCGGGCCCGGAAGCAGCCCCTCGATGTGTCGATCCGCGGGCTGGACCCGCCGGGCTTCCGCTTCGTGCCGCCGCTGCGGGGCCTGCACGACTACCAGGTGATGATCGCGTGCACGCGGAAGACGGCCGCGGCCTTCGTGACCGCGCGCCTGCGCGGCGGCCGGCCCGCGACGGTGCGGGTGCCCGGCACGCTCGGGAAGGATTGCCGGCTGCCGGCGAAGGGCACCGTGACGCAGGCTGGAACCGGTCGGGCCATCGGCACGTTCGTGCTGCCCGCACCCTGAGCGCCACGCGGCGGCCTGGTCGGGCGGGAGGCCGAGCTCCTTCAGCCCGCGTCGAGCCCGAGCCCCGCCAGCCGCTCGCGCAGCGGGGCGTTCTGCTTCTCGGCCGTCTGCGCCAGCGCCCACGCGCGCAGGTCGGCGTGGGGTGCGCTCCGGCGTCCCGCCTCGGCCGCGACGGCGGCGGCGAAGCGGTCGGCGTCGGGAGCCACCACGACGGCCTCGGACCACGTCCGGGGGCCGGCCAGGTCGGGCACCACGGTGCGGCGGCCCAGGCGCGCGGCCTTGAGGATCCGGTAGGGCAGGCCCGCGTCGTTGAAGGCGTCGACGCGGAAGGGGAGGATCCCGACGTCGCTCACGCGCAGGAGCTGCGCGGCCGCGGCGTCGGACTGGGGGCCGAGGAACGCGAAGGGCTCGTGCGCGCGGCACCAGGTGGCGTCCTCGTCGCCCTCGACCTCGTCGTCGTGCAGCGCGCCGACGAAGAGGACGCTCAGCCCGGGCAGCCGCTCGCCGAGCGCGCGCAGGAGCGCCCAGTCCGTGCGCCGGCCCAGGTGGCCGAGGGAGAAGCCGACCACCTCGACCGTCGGATCGGGCGCCGGGAACGTGTCGGCGGCCAGCGGGCTCAGCACCGTCGGCCGGCCCTCCTCCTGCGCCAGCTCCTGGAGCCGGCCGCTCGAGGCGATGACCAGCGAGGCGGCCTGGGCGGCGCGGCGGTGCAGGGCGGTCAGGCGGGCGCGGCGGGCCTCGTCGGCGTCGCCCGCGGCCTCGTAGCGGTCCCAGCGCCAGTACCAGAGCTCGGCGCCCGTCCGCGCGCGTAGGGCGGCGGCCACCGGCTCCTGGGTGGCGTGGAAGAGGACCACTACGCGCGGGTCCCGCCCGTCCGCGTGCAGGCGCTTGAGAAGGGCCCCCGCCTGGCGGCCGGCGACGGCGCCCGCGGCCCCCTCGGGCAGGCGCAGCGCGGCGCCGTAGCCGGGGCGCGGCGGGTCGAGGGCGACGACGTCCGGCCCGCGCAGCAGGTCCTCGGCCTGGTCGCGGAGGATGAACTCCTCCAGGGGCCGGGGGAGCAGCAGGACGCAGGCGGGGCGCAGGTCGTCGCTCACGGGCCGGAGGCTACGCGACGCCGCTCGCGCTCCGGCCGCCCGTGCGCCGCCGCGCTCCGCCCGACTACGATCCTGCGCGATGGCGTCGCACCCGCTCCGTCGCCTGGCGGCGTCCGGCCTCGCCTACCAGTCGTCGAGCCTGATCTCGGGGGTGCTGGCCCTCGTCACGCTGCCGCTCTACACGCGGCACCTGACCGGGGCGGAGCTCGGAGCGGCGGAGACGCTGCTGACGTGGATCATCCTCGCGTCGATCCTGCTGCGGGCGGGCCTGCAGGAGGCGATGCTCCGGCACTGGTTCCACGACGACGACCCCGACCGGCGCTCGCGGCTGGCCCGGCGCGTCACGGGCTGGGTGCTCCTCACCTCGACCGCCGTGGCGGCCCTCGTCGTCGTGGCCGCCGAGCCGCTGTCGGAGCTGCTGCTGAACCGCTCGTGGCCCGGGCCGCTCCGTGCGACGGCGCTGGGGATCTGGGCGTTCACGAACCTCGAGGTCATGAACGCGCTGCTGCGGGCGCAGGAGGCGCGGCTCGTCTACCTCGTGGCGGCCCTGAGCAACGTCGGCCTGACGGTGACCGCGACGGTCGTCCTGGTCGTCGGGCTGGACGGCGGCGCGTCGGGCTACCTGCTCGGCAATTACGCGGCCTCGGCCGTGGTGCTGGCGGGCCTCGCGTGGTCGCAGCGTGGGCTGCTGCGCCGGCCCGCCGCGCGCCCCGGCGACGCCGACGGCGGGGACGGGTCACCGGCGGTCCGTGCCCGCGCGGACCGGGACGGCTTGCGCGAGCTGTTGCGCTTCGGGCTGCCGACCGTCCCGCCCGAGGCGGCGGTCTTCGCGCTGAACCTCGTCGACCGGCAGTGGCTGACGCACGAGGTCGGCCTGGAGGCGACGGGCGTCTATTCCGCGGCGGCGAAGCTGGCGACCCTCGTGATCGTCGTCGCCCGGGCCTTCCAGGCCGCGTGGCCGCCCCTGGCCTACGACCTCAGCGACGAGGAGGCTCCGAAGGCCTACGCCCACGTCGTGCGCGCGTACGTCCTGCTGCTGGGCTGGATGGTCGTCGGGCTGACGCTCCTGCGTCACCAGGTGACGGACCTGCTCGTGGGCCCGGCGTTCGCGGACGCCGCGGGCGCGCTCCCCTGGCTCGCGGTCGGCTGGGCGCTCTGGGGCCTGACCTGGGTCTTCACGACGATCGCCGGGCGGCACCACGTCACGGGCCGCACCCTGCCCGCCGCGCTCCTGGGCCTCGCCGTCAACGTGCTGGCGCTCTGGCTGCTCGTGCCCTCCCTCGAGGCGACGGGAGCGGCGATCGCGCTCGTGGCCGCCTACGTCGTGGCCCTCGGCGTGGCCCACCTGCGCACCCGGCGGCTGATGGTCGTGCCGTTCGACCGCGTGCGGATCGCGAGCTCGGTCGCGCTCCTCGTCGTCGTGGCGGCGGGCCTCGACGCGGTGGCGGCGCCCGACGGCGTCGGCGGGATCGCTCTCCGGCTCGCCGGATGCGCGGCCGTCCCGCCCCTGCTCGTCCTCGTCGGCGCGGTGCGGCCGAGCGAGGTCCGGGCCGTCGTGCGCGTGATCACGTCCCGCCGCCGCGCGGTCTGATGCTTCGCCCGCCCCGCTGACGCCGTCCGCCCACCCATTCCGCATCCTCAGGAACCGCTGAGGGGGCTGCGCTAGGGTCGCCGCATGAGCACGAAGAAGCGCAAGCCGAAGGCGAAGCGGTCAGGCAACCCGGGCCACAAGCGCCCCGTCTCGTCGGCGGCGGCGCCGACCGAGCTGACGTTCGACCGCATCGGCAAGCCGGAGATCGACCGGATCCTCCGCGAGCAGATCGGCCTGACGCTGACGGTGGCCCTCGAGCGCTCCTCCGTGCCGAGCCTTCAAGCCTTCGTCGACGAGCTAGAGCACGAGGACGACGCGGTCGTCGCGGTCCGCGAGCTCGAGGCCGAGCTGGGGATCGAGCCAGGGGCCGACGAGCTGCCGGAGCTCGAGCCCGAGGCGGAGCTGCGCCTGCTGCGCGCCGACGCCGACCAGGAGCGCCAGATCTCCGAGGTCGACAAGCGCCTCCTGACGATCTGCCGCGAGGCGATGGTCTCGCTCGAACGGCGCGCGATCCGGGCGGAGAAGGAGCTCGAGCAGGCCGTCCGCCGCACGGAGCAGGCCGAGACGCAGGCCGCCCGCCACGAGCGTCGCGCCGAGGAGCGGGTCGCCGAGAGCCAGGAGCTGCGCGGCAAGCTCGAGGCGGCCGAAGCCGAGATCACGGAGCTGCAGGGCCGGCTGGACAGCGCGCGGGGGAAGGCCGCGGAGCTCGAGCACGAGCTGCACGACGCGCCGGAGCTCGTCGCGGGGGACGCGGCGGACCAGGCCGAGGTCGAGGAGCTGCGCCACCGCCTGAAGGAGCGCGAGGAGCTGCTGGTCGAGGCGCACGCGGAGCACGAGCGGCTCGAGGTCGCGCTCGACGCCGCGCGCCGCGAGGCGATCCGCCTGCACCACGAGGTGGAGGGCGCGGAGTCCGAGGAGGGCGCCGTCGAGGAGGCGCTGCCCGAGGTCGAGACGGTGCTCGAGGCGGTCCAGGAGGCCCAGAAGCGCTGCAAGCACCTCGTCTTCACGGAACGCTCCCTGGAGACGGCGGAGGACAGCCCCTTCTGGCGCCCCGACATGGTGCTCGCCGACCTCATCAAGCTCGACAAGGTCGCCGAGGCCTACGAGCGCCCCGAGGGCATCGGCCAGCCCGTCGGGCAGTACGCCCAGGATCTCGGCCTGGACTGGCGCTCCGGGGTGGGCGAGGTCTGGTACGGGATCCACCCGAACGACTACCACTTCACCCACGAGGGGCACACGCTCCGCGTGGCGGAGCACGTGCGGGTGGCCAACGGCTCGGGCGCCCAGCGCTGCGCCCGTGTCTACTGCGCGTTCCACCCCGGCTCGGACGGCGACGGCGACCTGCCGCGCGGCGTCTACGTCGGGCCCGTCGGGCGCAAGCTGCCCGACTCCACGACGGGCTGAGAAGACCCCCTACTCGGGGGTACCTTCGGGCCCGTAGGCGGGCCTCCGGCGGCCCGCAACGCCAGTCCCCACCGGGGTTCGCGGGTCGTCCGACCTTGGTCCTACCGACGGTCGCGATTCGAATGGCCGATGGTCTATGGCACACGGGGTGCCAGACGGCTACGTTTCTCGACGTATGGATGACGGGTTCGTCGGCACCCTGCGTGGCGACATCGAGCGACGCCTGAGCGAGCTGGAGGCTGCGCGGGCCGAGGCAGAGCGTCTGCAGCGGGCCTTGGACGCCCTCGACGGCGCTCCGCAGGCCGCTCGCGCGTCAGTCGATCGCGTGCCCCGCGGCACCCGTTCGGCCCAGCTGCTGCGGGTCGTGGCCGACCGCCCGGGCATCACGCAGCGCGAGGTCGCCGACGCCGTCGGCGTCCCGGGCGCGGCGGTCTACGCCTGGGTGCGCCGCGCGGTCCTCAAGGGCCAGATCGAGAAGCAGGAGCGGCGCCTCTATCCCGTGGAGCACGCGGAGATGGCGGCGTAGTCGACGCACCCCGGGGGACCTCGCCCGCCGGGCACCCCGATCCCGTCGCCGGGCACCGGTGCGCATCCGCTGCCTGCTGCGGCGCGTTCTCCCCCCGGGGGATCCGCCGGCGCTCCTCGGCGTCGCCCGTCGCCCTGCCGCTCCCCGCATCACGATGACCGTCCCCGTCCCCCAACCCCCAGCGCCCCGCTGCGTGCCGCGATCACCCGGCCGGCCCGGCGTTCCCCGGCGTCGCGCCGACGGGGCGACCACGGACCGCGTCGCCCGCGGCGGTGGGCGATGACGGGCACCTCCGACCTGCGCCGGCTCACCTTCTTCGTCGAGCTGGCCCGCGACCTGCACTTCGGGCGCTCCGCGGAGCGCCAGCACGTCTCGCAGCCGACGCTGAGCCAACAGATCAAGCGGCTCGAGAGCGAGCTCGGCGTGCAGCTCTTCCACCGCTCCGGCGGCTCCGTCGAGCTGACGCCCGCCGGCCACCGGCTGCTCCCCGCGGCCCACGCCTTGATCGACCACGCGGCGCGCTTCAACGCGCTGGCCGCGGATCTCGCCAAGCGCCCCTGAGGCGCGTCCCGCGTCCCGCGTCGCCCGCTAGGCGCTGGCGGGCCGCTCGAGCTGGGCGTTGAACGCCTCGGCGGCCTCGCGGATGCCTTCCCCGTGGTGCGGGGCGAGGATCGCCTGCACGTGCCACGCGTAGCGCCGCACGGAGTGACCGGGCAGGACGGTCGCGGCCAGGGCACGGAGCGCGTACGGCAGCGCGGCGAGCGGGCGGCACGCCAGCGCGACCGCGGCCCCGTGGTGGGCGGCGAGGTAGCGCTCCTGGTTGCGGTGCAGCTCGATGATCCGCCGCCGGGCGCCGTCGCCGGTCGACAGGCCTTCGTGGTGGATGCAGCGGGCCGCCGGCACGTGCAGCGTGTGCCAGCCGGCGTCGGCCAGGCGGCGCTGCAGGTCGACCTCGTCGCCGTACACGAAGTACTCCGGGTCGAGGTGGCCGATGGTCGCCGAGGCCTGCACGCGCACGAGCAGGCAGGCGGACTGGCACCAGTCGACCCGCTTCGTGCTGCGGCCGCCGGACTGCACGACGAGCCAGCGGTGCAGGAGGAGGGTCTGGGCCAGCGTGGTGCCGAAGCCGGGGAACCGCCAGGCGGAGGGCTGCTCCGTGCCGTCCGGGCGCATGAGCGCGGCGCCGGCGCACGCGGCCTTCGGATCCCGCTCGAGCGCGTCGACGAGCTCCTTCGTGGCGCCGGCGCGCAGCTCGGAGTCCTCGTTGAGCAGGAGCGCGAAGCGCCCCTGGGCCTCGTCGAGCAGCCGGGAGTCGTTCGCCGCCTTGCCCTCGCGGCGGTCCAGCGCGATCACGCGGGCCCCGACGGGGTGCTCCCGGGCGATGCGCACGCTGTCGTCCGTCGACGCGTTGTCGAGCACGAGGACCTCGGTCGGGCGCTCGAGCAGACGCTGCTCCAGGGCGATCGCGTCGAGGCACGCGCGGAGGTGCTCGGCCCCGTTCGTCCCGACGACGCAGAAGGAGACCAGCGGGGTGGGGACCGCGGTGGACACGCCCGCACCGTACCTGGGCGGCTCGATGTGCGGCAGACTGCACGGCGTGCCGCGACGGGGAGACCACTGATGGCGGAAGGCGGGGTGCATCCCGGCGCGCTCGTCGGCGGCCACCGGGTCGAACGTGAGCTCGGCCGGGGCGCGATGGGCACGGTGTGGCTGGCGGAGCACGTGACCCTCGGGCGGCGCGTGGCGCTCAAGGTGCTGGCGCACGGCCTGGCGGACGACCCGTCGTTCCAGGATCGCTTCATGCGCGAGGCGCGGCTGGCCGCGCGGCTCGACCACCCCAACGTCGTCCCCGTCTACGACGCCGGCACCGACCCCGCCGGCCTGTGGCTGTCCATGCGCTACGTCGAGGGCGAGGACCTGCGCCGCCGCCTGAACCGCGTGGCCGCCGCGCACGGCTCCGACGGGATGGAGCGCCAGGGGCCGGCCGGTGGCGCCGCCGACCCGGACGCCACCGTGGCCGCGGGTCGGTACGGCCTGCCGCCGGAGGAGGTCGTCGCGATCGTCGAGGGCATCGCCGCGGGCCTCGACCACGCGCACGAGCGGGGGATCCTGCACCGCGACGTCAAGCCGGGCAACGTGCTGCTCGAGGCGTCGCCGCGTGAGCGCGGCCGGCCCGTGCGCGGCGCGGGCGGGACGGGCGACGACCCGGTCCTGACCCCGTGGCGGCGCGTGTTGCTCGCGGACTTCGGCCTGACGAAGGACCTGGACGAGCAGCACGACCTGACGCAGACGGGGATGCTGCTCGGCTCGACGGACGCCATGGCGCCCGAGCAGATCGAGGGCCGCCGGGTCGACGCGCGCGTCGACGTCTACGCGCTGACCTCGCTGCTCTACGTGGCGCTGACGGGCGAGCCGCCCTTCACCGGCCCGGCGATGGCGAAGCTCTTCGCGCACGTCAACAACGAGCGCCCGCAGGTCAGTGCGCTGCTGCCCGGCCTGGGCGCGTTCGACGCCGTGGTCGCCGCCGGGATGGCCCGCGACCCCGACGACCGCCCCGCCTCGGCCGGCGAGCTCGCGGCCCTGGCGCGCAAGGCGCTGGCGGGCGACGACGACGGGCAGGCGACCGTGGCGTTCGCCGCCCCCTCCGTCCCGGCGGCGCCGCCCCGTCCTCGGCCGCCGGCGACGGGGGTGCCGCTCGCGCCCCGGCTGCGTGAGCGCGACGAGCCCCCGCGCGACGAGCCCGTCCGCGACGAGCGCCCCGACGCCACGCGGGTCGCCCCGGCCGCCGCCGGCCCGCGGACGGCCCGCCCCGCCGCGGCCGCACCACCCGCCGGCCCGCCGCACGACCCGGGCGCCCCGGGGGACGGGCGCGGCGGCGGGAGCCCGAAGCGCTGGATCCTGCCGGCGGTCGTCGGCGTGCTCCTGCTCGCGGTGATCGTCGCGGCGGTGGCGCTCGGCCTCGGCGGCTCGGGTGGCGACGACACGCGCGCCGAGACGTCGACCCGCACCACGACCCGCGACCGCCCGGCGTCGACCGTGTCCACCGCCGAGACGCCGGCGACCCCGGAGCCCGAGCCGGAGGGCACCACGGAGGAGCCGCCCACGACGACGGAGGAGGCCGACCCCGCGGCCGCGGACATCACGGTCAGCGGCGGCGGCACGGTGCGCGGCGGCGCGCCGGAGAACGACCCGGGTCAGGGCGCGCCCCTCCCGGCCGACGGCGCGGCGGCGACCTACGTGTCGTCGGACGGCAGCTGGCGCACGCTCGTCGCGCGTCCCGGCGGCGGCTGGTCCAAGCCGACGCGCTCCTCCCAGAGCGGCGGCGCGCTCATCCGCCTGCGCCAGCGCGGCCCCGAGGGACGGCTGATCCTCGTGGACCACACGCCGAAGCAGAAGGCGGCGTTCGACACGAGCAACGTCCTCGAGACGCGCACGATCGGCGGCACCGCGTTCGGCGAGGCCACGGGCTACCGGTTCAACGACGCGCGCATCGCGTCCATCCCGGAGTGCGCGAGCGCCCAGTGCGTCGACGTCCCCCTCAACGCGTCGGAGAGCGGCCCGGGCTGGGGCGTCCTCGTCGCCGCGCCCACGGCCGACGAGGCGTGGGCGCTGGTGGAGCGCGTGGTGCGGGCGACGGGCCCCACGGGGTAGGACGACGCCTCAGCGCGCCGGGATCACCCGCGCCTCGCGCAGCCGGTCGAGGACGGCGACCAGCGCGTCCTCCGTGCGGCGGAACCCGTCGAAGCCCGCCGCGCGCAGGGCCAGCGGGTCCAGCACGCCGTCCTCCTCCGTCGACCACAGGAAGTCGACGAAGCCCCAGCCCGCCACCCGCGTGACGTCGGACTGCGCCAGGCCCTCGCGCTCCGCGAGGCGCTCCCACACCGGGGCGAGCGCCGGCATGTTCTCCGCGAGCGCCAACGGCTGCGGGTCGTGCGTCTCCATGCCGAAGTAGTCCGCCACGCGGTCGAAGAGCTGCGGCCAGCGGAAGAGGTCACCGTTCACGACGTTGAACGTGCCGCCCGCCGCGGCCTCCGTCGTGCCCGCCCAGTGCGTCGCCTCGGCCAGCAGACCCGCGTCCGTGCAGTTCACGAGCGCCGTGGCCCCGAGCGTGCCGGGGTAGCGCAGCGGCAGGCCGAGCTCGCGGTTGATGAGCGCGTAGGCCGCGAGGGTCTGGGCCAGGTTCATCGGCGAGCCGACGCTCGTCCCCAGCACGATGTCGGGCCGCAGGATCGTGAAGGCCCAGTCCTCGGTCGCCGAGCGCTCGCGCAGCAGGTCCTCCTGCCCGTAGTAGAAGTGCGGGATCGGCAGCCGCGGATCCGTCTCGCGCGCCGGGGTCCGGTAGACCCGCAGGTGCGCGCCGTAGGCCTTCCCGCCCTGGTAGAGCGTCACGTGCCGCAGCGGCGCCCCGGCCTCGCGCAGACCGTCGAGCACGCCGCGCAGCATGCCGACGTTCACGTCGATGTCCCGGTGCGGATCGCCGCTCTCGGCGTACGCGGCGAACACGAGGTGGGTGACGTCGGCGAGCGCCTCCCGCTGCGCGGCGACCGCGTCGGGTTCGAGCAGGTCGAGCGCCAGGTGGCGGTCGGCGGGGTGGTCGGCCGGGGCGTCGCGGCGGGACACGGACGTGACCGTCACGTCGGGCTGGGCCGCGAAGTGCTCGATGACGCCGGAACCGATGACGCCGAGGGCGCCGGGGACGAGAACGTGCATGGGCCGACCGGTGCCCGGCGGGCGGGGCGGCGCAAACGGAACCGGTGCCTCCCCGCCGGGCCACTCTGAATATGGACGGTTCGCTTGTCATATCCAGAATGGCGCGGCGGGGAGGGGGTTCCCGCTGCTGGGACGCGGGGGCGGCCGCGCCCTGCACGGTCGCGTTCAGCGCGGAGGAGCGCGCTCGCCCGAGGCGTAGCCGTGGTCGTCGTGCCCGCCCTTCCCCGACCCGGAGACCGCCTCGCGGGCTTTCGCATCGAACGCGAGCTCGGCCGCGGGACCACCGGCGTCGTGTTCCTGGCCCACCAGGAGGCGCTGGACCGCCGGGTCGCGCTGAAGGTCGTCGGGCGTCCACTGGCCGACGACGAGGCGTTCCGTGCGCGGTTCCGGCACGAGGCCCGCACGGTCGCGGGCCTGGACCACCCGAACGTCGTGCAGATCCTCGAGAGCGGCGAGGACGACGACCACCTGTGGCTGGCCATGCGCTACGTCGACGGGCCCGACCTGCGCGTGCTCCTGCGCCGCACGGGGCGGCTCGACCCGGTCCAGGCCGTCGTCGTGGTCGAGCAGGTCGCCGCCGCGCTCGACGCCGCCCACGCTGCCGGGGTCGTGCACCGCGACGTCTCGCCGGGCAACGTCCTGATCGAGGACGGACCCGGCCGCGACCTGCACGTCGAGCTGGCCGACTTCGGCCTGGCCCGCGCGCCCGGCCCCGAGGACCCGGGCGGCACCCCGGGCTACGCGGCGCCGGAGCAGCTCGCGGGCGCCGACGCCACACCCGCGGCCGACGTCTACGGGCTCGGTTGCGTCCTCTACCTGCTGCTCACGGGCGTCGCCCCGCCGGCGCCGCCGGTACCGACGATGGGTGGCACCGGTTACGACGCCGACCCGGTGGGCGGGGCCGGTGCGCGCGCCGCGGGCCCCCTGCGGCCGTCGCAGGCCCTGCCGCGGCTCGGTGGGGCGTTCGACCCCGCCGTGGAGCGCGCCACCGACCCCGATCCCGCGCGGCGGTTCGCCTCCGCCGGCGAGCTGGCGATCTGGGCGCGGGCGGCCCTGACCGTCCCCCGGCCGGCGGCGGGCCCCGCGGTGGCCGGTCCCCCGGCCGCCGACGTCCGCGCCGCCGCTGCGCTCCCCGCCACCCCGGCCGAGGTCGGGCCGACCGCCGTGACCTGGGAGGCCCCGCCGCGGCGCAGGCGCCGCACCCGCTGGCTCCTGCTCCCCCTCGCGGTGCTCTTGCTGGCCGCCCTGGCCACCGCCTTCGTCTTCATCGGTCGTCTCGGCACGGGCGCGGACGACACCGACCGCCGCGCCGGGGCACCCGCGGCCGGGACGACCACGGGCGCCGCGGGCAGCACGCCGCTGCGCACCGGGACCACTGGCGGCGGCGCGTCCTCGGGGAGGGGTGCCACCTCGGGCGGGGGTGCGGCTCCAGGCGGCGCCACGACCTCGGGCGGCGGCGCGGCTCCGGGCGGCGGCTTGTCGTCGGGCGGAGGTGCGTCCTCGGGCGGTGGCGGGTCGTCCGGCGGCCGCGCGGGCACTGGCGGTGCGGCGGCGTCGGGTGCCGGCCCCTCCACGGGGGGCCGCGGCGGGTCAGGCGCGGGGCTGTCGGATGCGGGGTCCGGGTCCGGGGCCTCCCGGGGGTCGGGTGCGGGGACGGGGTCGTCGGCCGGGTCTCCGGTGGGTGGCGGCGCGGGCGCCGGCGGCTCCGGTGCGGGCGCAGGCAGCTCCCGTGCCACGCCCTCGCCCGGGACCGCCGCACCGCCGTCGGTCGGAGGCTCCGCTCCGGGCGCGGGCGCGGCGGCCGCCCTGCCGCCCGTGGCGCGTGGCCAGGTCCGCTTCGGCGGGGGCTTCTGGTCGCTCGACCTGCCCGCGTCGGAGGGCTGGCGACAGACGTCGAGCACGGAGCAGGACGGCGGGTCGCGGATCGTCACGCGGCTCGAGCGGCCCGACCGGGTCCGGCTGCTCGTGGAGCAGCTGCCGGGCCGGACGGCCGTGTTCGGTCCCGCGCCCGGCGCCGGCTTCGCGGTGCGCCTGCCCGACGCCGGGCGCGTCACCGCCACGCTCTTCCGCGGGGGTCGCTGGGCCCTGTGCGCCGACGCCTGCGCGGCCGTCCCCGCCAACGGCCCCAGCGGTGGGGTGCTCCTCATCGCCGGCGCGCACCGCGCGGACGGCGCGCGGCGGCTCGCCCGCCGGGCGGCGTCGGGACTGCGGGTCCGTTGAACGCGGCTTCGGGGCATCTTCGCCACCCCTGACGTGGCAAGGGTGCACCGAAGGGCGCAAACCGGGACGCTCGCCCTCCTCGGTACGCCTCGGACCCGCGGGGGCCCGTCCGTCCTCGCCCCGCCCGTCTACCCCGCCACCGAGAGCGCCGGGTGGTCGAGCGCCGCGACGACCTCGGGGAGCACGTCCCGGGGCGGGCCGGCGAGGAGCTCCGGCAGGTCCGTGTGCGACTGGACGAGCGCCCCCGCCACCGCGTTGCTCAGGATGGAGAGGCCGTGGGCGGCTTGGTACGCCGGAGCGCCGCTCGCCACCAGCGCCGCGCGGGCGTCGGCCAGCGGGGTGGGGACGTAGCGCACCGGCGCGTCCGGGCTCGACAGTGCCGCGGCGACGGTCGCCCCGCTGACCGGCTCCGGGTGGGCCAGCTCGTAGGTGCGCCCGGCGTGGGGCGTCGGCCCGCCGGCGGTCAGGGCCTCGTCGACCTGCGCCGCCACCGTGGCCAGCGCCTCGGCCAGGTCCTCCCGGGAGGCGAGCGAGATCCGTCCCGACCCCCACGGCGCGGTGAGGACGTCGGCGGAGGGGGACGGGGCGGCACCGGCCGCCAGCCCCGCCGGGACCTCGGGGTAGAGCCCGTTGCGCAGCACGGTCACGTCGAAGGGGGCGTCGGCCAGGGCCCGCTCCGTCCACCGGTGGGCGACGGCGATGCCCAGGCCGTCGCCGGCGCCGTAGAGCGAGGTGTAGACGACGTGGCGGACCCCGGCGTGCGCCGCCGCCGCGATCACGGCGCCGTGGCGGGCGAGGACGACGTCGTCCTCGGCGTAGCCCGCGGAGACGAGGACGAGGGTGTCGACGCCCGCCAGCGCGGGAGGTAGCGTTGCCGGGTCGTCGAAGTCGAGGTCACGGGTCGGCAGGCCGCCGACGACGGCCTGCGGGGTGCGGCTGCCGACGACGACGTCGCGGCCGGCGAGGCGCTGGATGGTCAGGCGGGCGAGCGCGCCCGTCCCACCGGTGATGAGGATCATGTGCTGGGTCTTCGGTGGAGGTCTTCCGGGCTGTCACGATCGTGGAGATGACGGCGCTCGCCCACAAGAAGGCACCCCAATGTCGGTAGGGCACACGGAGGGAACCGCCCCGCCCGCCGTCGTGTGCGAGGAGCACGAGGATTGCGGGATCCGCGACGTCCTCGACCGCGTCGGCGACACCTGGACCGTGCTCGTCGTCGTCGAGCTGGCCCGGGGCGAGCGGCGGTTCGGGGTGCTGCAGCGGGCGGTCGACGGGATCTCGCAGCGGATGCTGACCCTGACGCTGCGGCGGCTCGAGCGCGACGGCCTCGTCAGCCGCACCGTCTTCCCCACGATCCCCCCGCAGGTCGAGTATGCGCTGACCCCGCTCGGGCGCGAGATGACGCACCTGATCAAGGCGCTGGCGGACTGGTCGCTGGACCACCGCGACGCGATCGCGGCCTCCCGCCGCGGCTGGGACGAGGCGCACCCCGGGTCCGGCATCCGGTAGCCCGGCCCGCGCCCGTCGGGTCCGCCCCCCGTGCCTGTCGGGTCGCTGCCCGCGCCCGTCGGGTCCGCCCCCGCGCGCCGGCGCCGTGCAGATAGCGTCCGACCTCAAGTGCACGTCCGCCTCGTCGACCCGTCCGCCTACACGCCGCCGTACGACCACGCGCTCGCGAGCGCGCTGGCGCGGGGTGGGGCGCGCGTCACGCTCGTCACCAGCACGTTCCCGTACGGGCAGGTGCCGGGCCCGGAGGGGTACGCGATCGAGCACGGCTTCTACCGCCGGGCGATCGGGCCGGCCGGGTCGCGCACGCGGCGGATCGCGAAACTCGCCCAGCACGTGCCCGACATGCGGCGCCTGCGGCGGGCCGCGCGCGACGCCGACGTCGTGCACTTCCAGTGGCTGCCCGTCCAGCACGCCGACGTCCACCTGCTGCCCCGCGACCGGCCCGTCGTCCTCACCGCCCACGACGTGCTCCCGCGGGAGGCGAGGCGGGGCCAGCGCGACGCTCAGCGCCGCCTGCTCGAACGCGTCGACGCGGTCGTGGTGCACTCGCAGCACGGCCGCGCGCGCCTCGTCGAGGAGCTGCGCCTGGACCCCGCCCGCGTTCACGTCATCCCCCACGGCGCCTTCCGGCACCTGACCACGCTGCCGCCCGCCGCCCTGCCGCCCGCGTTCGAGCACACGCGGCGGCCCGTGGTCCTCTTCTTCGGCCTGCTGCGGCCCTACAAGGGCGTCGACGTGCTGCTCGACGCGTGGGCCCGGCTGGTCGCCGGCGGCCAGCCGCCCGCGGAGCTGTGGGTCGTCGGCCTGCCGAAGATGGACGTCTCCACCCTGAAGGCCGCCGCGCCCGCCGGCGTGCGGTTCGTCGACCGCTTCGTGACGGACGAGGAGGCCGCCGCGTTCTTCGCGCGCGCCGACGCCGTCGTCCTGCCCTACCGCGAGATCGACCAGTCCGGCGTGCTCTTCACCGCCCTGGCGTTCGGCCGGCCGCTCGTGCTGAGCGACGTCGGTGGGTTCCCCGAGATCGCCGCGGAGGGCGCCGCCGAGCTCGTGCCCGCCGGCGACCCGGTCGCCCTGGCCACCGCACTCGACGCGGTGCTGACCGACCGCACCCGCCGCGCCGCCCTGGGTGCGCGCGCCGCCGAGCTCGCGGCGGGCCCCTACTCGTGGGACGCGATCGCGGCGTCGCACCTGGCGCTCTACTCCTCGCTGCTGCGATGACCGCGACCGACCCGACGGCGGGCGCCTCGGCCTCCGGTCCCGCGCCGCCCGCCCCGTCCCGCCGGCTGCCGGCCGTGACCCTCACGGCGGCAGGGGTCCGCGAGGGCGACCCCGCCGTCCTGGGGCTGCTCGTCGAGCGCCGGGGCGGGGCGGTCGTCGGCTACCTCCGCGAGGTGACGCCGCCCGGCGAGGCGCTGTGGGCCGCGGCCTGGGCGCTGGCGGACCTGCGGGCCCGGGTGCTGACGACGGGCGGCGCCGAGTTCGATCCCGCCGCAGAGCTCCTGGCCGCCACCCGCCGGGCCGCGACGCGGTTCGCGGAGAACCCGCTGCGTCCGGACGGTCGGCGCCGGACGCAGGAGCGCACCGCGGTGTGCGAGCGGATCCCCCGGCTGCTCGTGTCGTGGGCGGGCGCCCGGCTGCCGCGGGAGGACGAGCTGCGGCTGCTCGAACACGTGCGCGGCTGTCCGGACTGCCAGGCGGCCAACACCGCCTTCGCGCGCGCCGAGACCGAGTTCCGCGACGGCCTGTCGCCGGCGCTCGAGCCCGCCGAGGCCGGCGCGCTGATCGCGGCGATGGCGCTGGCCTCGGCGGGCTGAGGTCGCGGCATGACCTACGAGGGTTCGCACCTTTGGCAGTTGCGGCAGCTGGTCGGTTCGCGGCTGATCGTGACGGCGGCGGCCGTGGCCTTGATCCTGGACGCCGAGGACAGGGTGCTGCTCCTGGAACGCGCCGACACGGGGCACTGGTGCCTGCCCGGCGGCTCGGCCGAACCCGGGCAGACCTTCTCCGCGGCGGCCGTTGCCGAGACGTTCGAGGAGACCGGGCTGCAGGTCGACCGGGAGCGCCTGACGGCCTTCGCGAGCCTCTCCGACGAACGCTGGACGCGGTTCACGTTCCCGAACGGCGACGAGGTCCACAGCTTCAACCTCTGCTTCGTCGCTCGCGACTGGGCTGGTGAGGCCCGGCCGGACGGGGAGGAGAGCCTGCGCACCGGGTTCTTCTCGATCGATGACCTTCCGAGACCCATGCTCCCGATGTCGGAGCGCGTGCTCGACCTGTACGCGCAGTGGCGGGCGTCAGGAGACTTCCAGGCCTCCTGAGCGGAACCGTCAGCCCGCCCGCAGCTCCGCGAGCCCGCGCCGCTGGCGGCCGTCCGCGTCGAAGTTCTCCGGCGCCAGCCAGGCCCGGAACGCGGCGTCGGCGGTGGGCCACTCGGCGTCGAGCAGGGAGAACCAGGCCGTGTCGCGGTTGCGGCCCTTCACGACGAGGTCCTGACGGAACGTGCCCTCGTAGGTGAACCCGAAGCGCTCGGCCGCGCGGCGCGAGCGGGCGTTGAGGCTGTGGCACTTCCACTCCAGGCGCCGGTTGCCCAGGTCTGCGAAGGCGTGGTGGGCGAGCAGGTACACGGCCTCCGTCGCCCCCGGCGTGCGCTGCAGGGCGGCGCCGAACCAGACGTGCGCGATCTCCGTCCGGCCGCGCTCCGGGGCGATCCGGGCGTAGGCGATCATCCCCGCCGGCGCGCCCGTGGCCTCGGCGACGATGGCGTAGAAGCGCTCCTCCGGCGCGAGACCCGGCAGGGTGCTCAGCCAGGTCGCGAACGCGCCCTCGTCGGCGAACGGACCGTAGGGCAGGTAGTCCCACAGCCGCGGGTCGCCGCCCTGGGCGGCCGCCCACAGGCCCTCGGCGTGGCCCCGCGGATCCAGCGGCTCGAGGCGCACGTACTGCCCCCGCAGCACCTCGCCGCCCGGCTCGCGGGCCGGGACGAAGTCGACGGGCGGACCGAGCTCGGCGGCGGACATGCGCCGGAGGCTAGTCGCGCGCCGCGGCGGACGGAGGACGGGGCCGCGCGCCGGGCCCGAGGGTCGCTCTGGGACGATCGACGGGTGCGCGCACTGCACCTGTTCTCCCTCGGGCTGCTGGCCTGGACCCACGCCGGCTGGCACGTCGCGCTGCGGATCGCCCGCCGCGCCGGCCTCGGCCGGGTGACGGACGACCGCGAGGCCGCGCCGGTCGGACCGGGGACGGGCGACGATCCGGTCTCCGCGCTGCGCGTCACCCTCGTCGTCGCGGCGTACGCGGAGGAGGACGCGATCGGCCGCACCGTCGAGCGCCTCCGCGCCCAGAGCCACCCCGCCGACCGGCTGCAGATCGTCGTGGCGTGCGACGGCTCGACGGACCGCACCGCGGAGCGCGCCCGCGCCGCCGGGGCCGACGTCGTCCTCGAGCTGCCCCGGGGCGGCAAGCACGCCGCCCAGGCCGCCGGCGTCGCGCACGCCACGGGCGAGGTCCTCGCGTTCTCCGACGCGAACACGCTGTGGGAGCCCGACGCCCTGCGCGAGCTCGTCGCCGCGTTCGTCGACCCCCGCGTGGGCTACGCCTGCGGCCGGGTGCACTTCGTGGCGCCGGACGGCGCCACGAACCAGGAGGGCGCGTACTGGCGGCTCGAGATGGCGATGCGGCGGCTCGAGAGCGACGCGTGGTCCGTCACCGCCGGCAACGGGGCGATCTACGCGGTCCGGGCCTCCCTGTGGCCGCGGCTGCGCACCGCGTTCGGCCACGACCTCGCGCTGCCGCACCAGACCGTCCGGGCCGGGATGCTCGCCCTCGACCGGCCGTCGGCCCGGGCCAGCGAGCCGATGGTCCCGACCGTGACCGGCGAGTGGCGCCGGAAGCGGCGCATGATGAACCAGATGTGGCGCGTCGTCCTGCGCGGCGGGCGGGACGGCGGGCTCGTCGGCGGCGTGCTCGACCCGCGTGGCCTGCCCCCGACGTACCTCGCGGCGCTCGTCTCGCACCGCTGGCTCCGCTACGCCAGCCCGTTCCTGCACGTCGTGGCCCTCGCGGCCGGCGTGGTGGCCGCGCGCCGCGGTCGCCCGCTCTCGCCGCACCGTCTGCTGCTGGCCGCCCACCTGGCGCTCTTCGCCGGCGCCGCGGCCGCCGGCGCCCGCCCGGCCCGGCCCCTGCTGCTCGCGCGGTACTACGTGCTCATGACCGCGTCGATCGCCGCGGGCCTCGAGGACCACCTCCGCCACGGCACGCCCGCGGGCTGGGAGCCGGCGGAGGGCACCCGGTGACCGCGGCAGCCGCGGGCCCGCGCGTCCGCGACCTCACGGGCCGCGGGCCCGACGCGCACGCCGAGCTCCGCGCCGCGATGCGCGCCGCCGGCCGGGCCGTCGGTCCGGACGGCCCGATCGTCCGCCCCGCCGGCACCCGCGCCGGCGACGTGGTGCGCCGGGCCTTCGACGTGGTGGTCTCGGCCGTCGCGCTGCTCGTCCTCGCGGTGCCGCTCGGCCTCGTGCTGCTCGCGGTGCGGCTCGAGTCGCCCGGTAGCCCGCTCTTCCGCCAGCGCAGGGTGGGCCGGGACGGCCGCGAGTTCGACGTCCTCAAGGTGCGCACCATGGTGCAGGGCGCCGAGGGCATGGGGGCCGGGCTCGCGATCGTCCGTGGCGACGCGCGCATCACGCGGCTGGGGCGGCTGCTGCGCCGCACCTCGATCGACGAGCTGCCCCAGTTCGTCAACGTCCTGCGCGGCGAGATGGCGATCGTCGGCCCGCGGCCGACGGTGCCGGTGCAGGTCGAGCGCTACGACGCCCGGCAGGTCGAGCGGCTGCTCGTGCGCCCCGGCCTGACCGGGTGGGCGCAGGTCCAGGGTCGAGCCGGCCTGAGCTGGCCCGAGCGGATCGAGTTCGACCGCTGGTACGTCGCGCATCGCTCGCTGCGCACGGACGTGCGGATCCTCGCGATGACCGTGCGGGTGGTCCTGGGGGGCGCGGGCGTCGAGCGTGACGGGGCCGCCTGGGACGCGCCGCCCCGCTGAGGCCCGGACCGGGCGACGGTCAAGAGATGGTGGTTGCCCGCGAGCAAACGCCGAATATCTCGTACAAACGTCCAGTTGGTCATCCGATCCGGTTCGCCGCCCCACCCGGGGGTAGCTGTCGCCCATGCTTTACGCCCTAGTCGTCACCCTCGCCGTCATCGCGGTCATCCTGTTCGTCGCCAAGGTCGCCGTCGGTGGCGGCATCCTCGGCGTGCTCGCCGTCCTCGTCCTCGTCTACATCCTCATGAACTCCCGCAAGGGCGGCAAGCGGATCTAGTCCGCGGCGGCGCGCCCCGCGCCGCCACCCCGAGCACCCGACGGCCGCCCCCGCCGCCGTCGGGTCTCCGCCGATCGGCCGCTTTCGAGCGGTCCGGTCACAGATCGGCCCCGTCGTTCGATGAGAAGACGTGGCCGACATGCGCGGATGGGAGGACGCCCGCCTCCCGCACGACCCCGAGGACCGCACCGCTGCGGTCCGGCCGCTCGTGCCCTCCGAGGCCGCCCGGTGCGCCCGGCCGGCGCCCGACTACCGCCCCTCCCTCCGCGACCGCCTCGACCGCGACCGCGCCCTGCGCCGCGCGACCCTCGGCACCGTCGTCCTGGCGACCACCGTCCTGATCGCCCTCGCGCTCGCGCTCGCCGTGCGTCCGGCCCCCGGCGTCGGCGGTCCCGGCCTGGGTGTCGGTGCCCCCGGGCTCTTCGGCGCCCCCCGGGCCGCCGACGCGTCCCACCTGCGCCTGGTGCTCCACGACGCCGCGTCCGCCGGTCCGGCCTTGCGCCCACCGCGACCCCGCGGATAGGGTCGAACGTGACGGAGGCGTCAACTTCGACGCCGATCGCACCACCCCCGCCCGCGCGGCGGGCGAGAGGAGACCCCATGGCCCGACAGCAGCCCCGCGTCCTCGTCGGTCGCATCGCCGCGATCACCGGAGGGGCCCGCGGCATCGGCCGCGAGACCGCCCGCGCGTTCCTCCGCGAGGGCATGAAGGTGGCCATCGGCGACCTCGATGCCGCCCTGGCCGAGCAGACCGCCGCCGAGCTGCAGGCCGAGCTCGACGCCCGTCGCCCCGCGGGCGCGGCCCCGCCGGCGGCGCCCGCGATCCGCGCCTACCCCCTCGACGTGACCGACCCGGCGTCCGTCCGAGCCTTCGTCGAGGCCGCGGAACGCGATCTCGGGCCCCTCGACGTCTTCGACAACAACGCGGGGATCATGCCGCTGGGCACGTTCCTGGACGAGTCCGCCGAGAGCACCCGCCGGCAGATCGACATCAACGTCATGGGCGTGATCCACGGCGCCCGCGAGGTGCTTCCCCGGTTCGTCGAGCGCGGGCGCGGCCACCTGGTGAACGTGGCCTCGATGGCGGGCAAGGCGGGCGTGCCCGGCGCGGCCACCTACTGCGGCACGAAGCACTTCGTCGTCGGGCTGTCCGAGGCGCTCCGCGGCGAGCTCCACTACGCGGGCGCCCCCGTCGACATCTCGTGCGTGATGCCCGCGATCGTCCAGACGGAGCTGGCGGCGGGGGCGAAGGACACCCGCGGGGTCAAGAAGGTCACGCCGGGGGACGTCGCGGAGGCGATCGTCGACGCGCTGCGCACGCCGCGGTTCGACGTCTACGTGCCGAAGGCGGCCGGCACGATCACGACCGTCGTGGGCGTCCTGCCGCGCCGCGGCCGCGAGGGGATCGCGCGCATGATCGGGGCCGACAAGACGCTGATCGAGGCCGACGCCGGTGCGCGCCGCGGCTACGAGCTGCGGGCCGCGGAGAGCGACCCGCGGCTCGAGGCGGGCGAGACGCGGAAGACGCTCACGCCGGGCGGCTGAGCGCCCGGCGCCTGGGTGCGCGGCGGTTGGGCGCGCGCCGCCTGGGCGTCCGGCGCCGGGCTGAGCGCCGGGGTGGCTGTGACGCCGCCCGCGGTCAGTCGGCCGCGCCGGCCGATGCGCGGCGGGTCCGCGCGCCGGCGCCCCAGGGCAGCCGGACGGACCAGCGGCGCCGGCGCTCGGGCCCCCGGGCCTCCGCGGCGGCGGCCTGCAGCAGGTCGACCGCCGTGGCGGTGGGCAGCCACGGGTCGGCGATCACGCGGCGGTCCAGGACCCCGATCGCCGCGACGATCCGTCCGCCGTGCTCCGCGACGAGCAGCGGCTCGGCGGGCACGCGGGCGGAGTCGAGCTGGGCCAGGTCGGCCAGCGCGTCGACGTCGGCCGGCGCCGAGGGTCGGATCTCGAGCGGGCCGCCGGCCCCGCCGCCGACGGCGGTGCCGCGGGCGAGGAGCGAGCGGTGGATCCGCGCCCGGCGGTCGACGCCGCGGGCCGGGGCGCCGCCGAGGGCGGGAGAGACGGTGGGCGTGGTCGCGGTGCGGTCCATGGACTGCACGGTGCCACCGAGTGGCCTTGTGATCCAGGGCCAGTTACGAGATAGTGGACTGCGATGACGCCCCGCAGCATCACCAGCGCCGCCCTCGTCCGCCACCTCGGAGGCTGGCGCGACGACTCCCGGCCGGACCCCGCGTACCGGCAGCTCGCCGAGGCGATCCGGATGTTGATCCTCGACGGGCGCCTGCCGCTCGACGTGCGCCTGCCCGGGGAGCGCGAGCTGGCGTCGGCCCTCGGCGTCAGTCGCACCACGGTCACGACGGGGTTCGGGCTGCTGCGCGACGGCGGGCACCTCGTCAGCCGTCACGGGTCCGGCAGCCGCACGAGCGTGCCGGCGGGTCCGGGCCGACCGTCGATCGGGGCGCTCATCTCCGTCGACACCCCGGGCGGGATCGACCTCGGCGCCTCGGCCCTGCCGGCGGGCGCGGGGGTCCACCAGGCCTACGCGTCGGCGCTCGAGGCCCTCCCCGCCCACCTGCCCGGCCATGGCTACGACGCGCGGGGCCTGCCCGCGCTGCGCGAGGCGATCGCGGAACGCTACGCGCGCCGCGGCCTGCCGACGACGCCGGACCAGATCCTCGTGACCCTCGGTGCGCAGCACGCGTTCTCGCTCACGTTGCAGCTGTTGGTGGGCCCGGGCGACCGGGTGCTCATCGACCACCCGACGTACCCGCACGCCGTCGACGCGATCGCGCGCGCCTCGGCCCGTCCGGTCCCCGTAGGCCTCCCGACCACGGGCTGGGACGTCGAGGGCGTGCTCGCGGCGCTCCGGCAGACCGGCCCGCGCATGGCGTACCTCGTGCCGGACTTCCACAACCCCACGGGGCGGTGCATGGACGCCGAGAGCCGCGAGCGGATCGCCGGCGCCGCTGCGCGCTCGCGGACCACGATCGTGGTGGACGAGACGATGGTGGACCTCGCCCTCGACGGCCCGCCGCCCAGGCCCTTCGCGGCGCACGATCGCGACGGCCTCGTCATCACCCTGGGCTCCATGAGCAAGGGCTACTGGGGCGGTCTACGGATCGGCTGGATCCGGGCGGACGTCGGAACGGTCGCCGCCCTCTCCGGCGTGCGGCCGGCGGTCGACCTCGGCACGCCGATCGTGGAGCAGCTCGCGGCTCTCGCCCTGCTGGCCGGCCCGGAGTCGCGCCTGGACGAGCGGCGCGCCCTGCTGCGCGAGCGGCGGGACCGCCTGGTCGCAGCGCTCGAGACCCATCTGCCGGAGTGGCGGGTGCCGACCCCGCCGGGCGGCAACTCGCTGTGGGTGGAGCTGCCCGACGCGGTCAGCTCCGCGCTGGCGGCCTCGGCCGAGCGCCACGGCGTGCGCGTCATCGCCGGCCCGCGGTTCGGCGTCGACGGGGCGTTCGAGCGGTTCCTGCGGCTGCCCTACACGCGGCCGGCGGAGGAGCTCGAGGACGCCGTCGTGCGCCTGGCCAGGGCGTACGAGGACCTCGGCGTCGGGCTCCGCCCCGTCGGGGCGAGCGTCGCGGTGGGGGCCGGCGCGGTCGTCTGAGTCACGGGTGGCAGGTGGACACCGATGCGCGTTCCGTAACGCCCTCGATGCGGTGACGACACCGCCCCGATACGGCGGGCTGACAGGGTTCTCCGACGATGAGCGCGCCGGACGGATCAACTATCACCGGCACCCGCCCAGGCGCTCACGATCCCGTTCCCGTGATCGCCGACCGGGCGGGCCGCGGGCGCGCCGAGGGCCGCGGATCCGTGGCGTCGGGGCACGTGTACTGCGAGGACGCCCACGGTCGCGCCGTGCCGGCGGACCGGCCGTCGTCGAGCGCGTCGACCGGCCGGACCGAGCGCAGCCTGCGCCGCGCCGTCGCCGCCCGTCCGTCCGACGGGCTCGCCCACGTGGGTCTGTTCGTGGGGCCCGACGTGCCCGACCGGTTCGCCCCGTCCCTCACGGCGGCGGTCAACGCCCTGGTCTCGCTCGCCGCGCGGGACGCCGGTGCGCGCCGGGTCGACATCGTCGTCGGTCGACGCGGCGACGAGCTCGTGGCCCAGGCCCAGTACGACGGTCGCTGCCCCGGCGCCGACCCGGCCGTCGACGCGCACGCCGCCCGGCTGGCCGGCATCACGCGGCGCGTGGAAGACCTCGGTGGCACGGTCGACGTCCGCCGTACGGGCGGCCGCACGGTGACGCGGTTGCGCATCGGCGCGTCCGCCCGCGCTCGCGATTGACGCGCGCCGAGGGCATCGCCGAACGCCCTGAGGGGTACCCGTAGGGGGTGAAATTCTTCAAGACCCCCATCGGGCGCGTGGCGGCTGTCGTCCTCGTCGTCCTCCTCATCGTGCTGGTCGTCGTGATGATCCGCAGCGTCGACAGCACGTCGAAGGGCCCGGGAACCGGTGACGCGCGGCCGACCCCGGAGCTGCGCGTAGAGGCGCCGGGCGTGCCCGCGTCCGCGTCCGTGGTGCGCTCGCCGACGCCGGCGTAGAGGCCCCTCGGGGGCAGGCTCGCGGCCCCGGGTTCAGGGGTTTCGCACCGCGATACACGACCGCTACATGGCGGATGCGTGTTCGCCACGACGGGGTCTCAGGATGCAGTCCATCAGCGCAGCCCACCCGGGCAAAGCGCTCTCCGACTCCCACCCCCAGGACTCCTCTTCATGCTTCGCGCTCTGCTCTCCTCGCCCCGTCGTCTGCTCTCCGCCCTCGTCGTCCTGCTCGCCGCCACCGGCGTGGCCGTCGGGTCCGGCGCGACGTTCTCCTCCCGCACCGCCAACGCGGCGAACACGTTCACGTCGGGCACGCTGCTGCAGACGAACTCCAAGAACGGCACCTCGATCGTGACCGGCGCGAACATGAAGCCCGGCGACACGAAGACCGG
>NZ_ATUD01000012.1 GCF_000420025.1 Patulibacter americanus DSM 16676 | reverse complement strand
CCGCGGCCCTGCTCGCCGGCGCGGGCGGCCTCGATCGCGGCGTTCAGCGCGAGGAGGTTCGTCTGGCCGGCGATGCCGGTGATCGTGTCGACGATGCCGCCGATCTGCTCGCTCTTGGCGGCGAGGCCCTGCATCGTCGCGGTGACGGCGCTGGAGGACTCGCGCATCTGGCGCATGCCCTCGGTGGCCCGCTCGACGGCGCGCTCGCCCTCGGCGGCGACCTCGCGGGCCTCGACCGCGGCCTGCACGGTCTGCTGGGCGGACTCGGCGCTGGAGCGCGTGGCCTCGGACACCTCGGCCGTCGCGGCCTGGGCGGCCTCGACGGAGCGGACCTGGCGCTCGGCGCCCTCGGCGACGTCGGAGACGGCCTGGGCGATCTCGCCGACGGCGCGGCCGGCCTCCTCGGAGTTCGACGCCATCTCCTGCGACGCGGCGGAGAGGTTCTGCGCCGAGCTGCTCACGGAGCCGACGAGGCTCGAGAGGTTCGCCTGCATGTCGCGGAACGCGACGCCGAGGACGTCCTTCTCCGAGCGCGGCTCGATCGTCTGCGTCAGGTCGCCCTGGGCGATGCGGTCGGCGGTGCCGGCCATCTCGCGGACGTAGGCCACGAGGCGGCCGAACGCGCCGGCCATCTGTCCGACCTCGTCCTTCGAGGAGACGGTGACGTTCTGGTCGATGTCACCCTCGGCGATGCCGTCGGCGGCCGTGAGGACCTGGCGGACGCCGCCCACGATGCTGCGGGAGAGGAAGAGGGCGATCGCCAGCGCGATGAAGACGGCGACGAAGCCCAGGACGATGAGGACCGTACGGACGCTCGAGGTCGTGTCGGCCGCGTCGGCGACCGCGGCCCTGGACTCCTTGACGCTGAAGGCGACCCACGCGTCGAGGTTGTCGCCCAGCGTGTTGTAGCGGTCGAGGTTCCCGCCGTTGAGGATGCCGATGGCGCCCGCCGGGTCACCGGCGCGCCCGCGGGCGATGGAACCGGCGGTCGCCTCGACGTAGTCGGCCCACTGCGTGCGTGCGGTCTCCCAGAGCTTGCGGTCCACCGGGCCCCCGACGAGCGTGCTGTAGGAATCGAGGTCGCGGGTGATCTCGGCGTTGATCTCCTTGAGCCGCTCCTCGCGCTCGGTCCGGGCGGCGCCGGTGGCGACCGCCTGCTGAAGCTGGCTGATGCGGTAGTCGGACTGCTCCGTGTTGAGCTGCCCGACGAGCAGGACGGAGGGCAGGTCGCTCGTGCCGATCGACTTCGCGCGGTCGCCGATGTCGGAGGAGGCCGAGACGCTGAACAGGATGATGCCCACCAGAACGGCGAGCACGACGCCGAAGCCGCTGAGGAGCTTGGCGCGTAGGCTGCGGGTGTACCAGGACATGGGTGGGGTGCTCCGAGGAGAAGAAGGGGTCGGTGGGCCGACAGGGCGCCGGTTCTCCCCGTGATCGGCCGGAACGCCTGCCCCTGTACTGCGGGCGGGCGCCCGGCGTCGCCCCCCCGAGGGGCCACCGCCCGCCGGCCCTCGGCTCGACGACGGGGTTACGGGCGCGTGCTCAGGGAGCCGGAGCAGCGGCGGAGGACGACCGCGCGCCGGCCGGTCCCGGGGCTCCGTCCGGGTCCTCGTTGGGCGCCAGGGCGTCCCGGAGTCCCAGGAGCGCGCGGTACGTGGCGGGATGCCCGTCGATCGGCGGGACCGGCACGACCGCCCGCACCCGGTGCCCCTCGGCCATCGCGGCAAGGGCACCGAGGACCTCGTCGAGGGCGTCGAGGTGCTCGCGCCCCGACGGCGCCCCGTCCGCCGGCGCCGCGAACCCCATCGCGGCGTACGCCAGGCGCTCGACCGCGCCCGTGATCGTCCAGCGCTCGTCGGCGGCCCGACTGGAGAGGACGAGGTCCCCCACGGCGTCCTGCTGGACGGCGTGCAGGTTGAGCAGCGCGGTGTGCAGCCCGCGGCGGGAGCGGCGGACGAGCGCGCTCGACGGCGCCTCCGACCGGGTCAGCGCGGCGTGGAGCACGTCGCGGGCGGCCTCGATCGCGGCGCCCTGCGCGGCCCCGAGCCTCGTGGCGGCGGTCTGCGGCCAGAGGAACCGCCGGGCGAGCAGGCCTACGGCGCAGCCCAGCAGGGTGTCGACGATGCGGGCCCCGACGAGCGAGCCGGCCGGCACCCCGGGCACGCCGAGATCGACGATCAGGAGCGCGATCGGGGTCGCGAAGAACGTCGCGACGCCGTAGGCGGAGAACAGCGTGGCCTGCATCGAGATTTGGCAGAGCGCGAGCGCCACGACGATGAAGCCGGCCGTCGGATCCACGGCGAAGATCGCGGCGGCGAGCCCGACGCCGAGGATCGTGCCGACGGCACGCTGCACCGTGCGGCGGGCCGTCAGGGTCACGTTGCTGGCCTGGAGCACCGCTGAGGTCGTGAGACCGACCCAGATGCCGCGCTGGTCGTCGATGAGCAGGCCGAGGGCCGTGCCGGCCGCCACGGCGACGCCGGTGCGCACCGCCGTCGGCAGCACGAGGGATCCGGGACGCAGCACCCGGCGCAGGGCGGGTAGCGGACCACGGCGGCGGCGACGGCCGAACGGCACGATCGTCGACTGCAGGGTCATCACCGGGTCGGCGGCGGCCACGGCGCGGGACATCATGCGGGCGAACCGCTCGCCGTGGATCGTTCCCGGGGGGTCGGGCGGGAGCCGCAGGTCGCGAGCGGCGGAGGGGTCCCGGACCGCATCGCGCAGCCGGCGGGCCGCCGCGCCCCAGCCCGGGTCGGCCGGCGGAGCGTCGCGCAGGACGAGCCCGAGTGCCGCGTCGGTGACGGCCTCGCCCGCCAGCGCGATGCCGAAGAGCCGGTCGCCGTCGCCGCGGCGGTGCCCGGCGCGGATCATCACGGCGCGCGCCTCCTCGGCGGCGACGAGCAGGTCGTGCCGGGCCTCGCGCACGTCGTCGCGCCCCAGGGCGTCGAGCAGATGCGCCAGGCGGCCCCAGAAGACCTCGAGCGCCCGCTCCTCCGGGCCTCGCGGGCGCAGCAGCACCGGGGCCATGGCGATCGCGGTGACCACCGCGGCGCCGCCGAGCACGAGCGCCGCGCGGGCAGGCACGTCGCTCGCGTCCCCGGGGTACTGCGTGGCGGCGAGGAACGCGAGGACGAGGATGAACTCGCGGGGCCGGCCGACGTCCCACGCGTGGCAGGCCAGCGAGCCGAGGCCCGCGACCAGGCCGGCGCCGATCGCGACGGCGGGCGTGAACGCGGACGCGAGCGTGCCGAGGACCACGACACCGGTGAGTGCCAGACCGATCGCCGCCATGACGAGCAGCCGCCGCCGGAACGGCTCGTCGCGCGCGTAGATCGCCACGAACGCGCCCTGCGTGGCGATGGCGCCCTCGTGCGGGTGGCCGAGCGCGACCGCGATCGCCAGGGGCACGACGAAGCTGATGCCGATCCGCGTCGAGACGGCGCGGACCGCCCACGCGGAGCGCAGGACGGCCAGGACGCGCCGGCGCGCGTACCCCGCGGCACGCCCGGGGACGCCGGGGCCGGCTGGTGCGGCGGGGGTGTCGGCGGCGCGGCTCAGAACGGGATGTCGTCGTCGGCGCCGACGAACCCGAGGGTCGGGGCAGCGTCCGGCGCGGGCGTCCGCTCGGCGGGTGCGGCCGGGGGCTCCGGGGTCGTCCGGCGTGCGGGGGCCCGGCGCCGGGGCGCGGCGGGAGGCTCGTCCGCGGGCGCGTCGGGCACCGGTGCGGCGGCGGCCGCCACCGAGGCGTCTGCCGCGGCGGGGGCCGGTGCGGCGGCTGTCGGTGCGGCGTCGGCCGTCGCCGCACCGGCGGCCGGCGAGGCCGTGACCGCGTCGACGATGCGGAACGGGGTCGCGCCGTCACCCTCGTCGATCGCGCGGACCTCCTGCTCGATGCGGTCGAGGTGGTCGCGCAGCGCGCGCTCCAGGCCCTTGCCCTCCTTGAGCAGCGCGATCAGGCGCTCGGGGGGCATCGAGGCGTCGGCGGAGAGCTCCGTCGCGACCTCCTGCAGGCGCTCGTAGGCGGCGCCGAAGCTCAGCTCGACCGGGGCGTCGGGGGCGGGGCTCATGCGGGCTCCTCTTCGGGGTGCAGGGACCGGACGACCGTCTGGGCGGTGCCGTCCTTCAGGTGCAGGGTCAGGTCGGTGCCGGGCGTCAGCTCGTCGACGCTGCGGACGACGTGGCCGTCGCCGTCGGTCGCGGCGATCCAGCCGCGGCGCCGCGGGTCCGCGGCGTCGAGCAACCGGGCGTGCGCGTCGACGCCGGTGCGCAGCGTTGCGGTCGCCCGGGCGGCCAGGGGTCCGATCGGGCGGGCGTCGAGGGCGTGGCGCACCGCCTGGGCCTGCGAGCGGACGCGCTCGGGGGCCCGCTCGAGCGCCCGGCAGGCGCCGACGAGGTCGGCGTGGGTGCCGCGCAGGAACCGCTCCGTGCGCGCGTCGACGGCGCGCCCGGCGCTGTGGACGGCGGAGCGGTGGCCCTCGAGGCGCCCGCGGGCGTGGAGGCCCGCGCCGGCGGCCTCGAGGCGGTGGCGCAGCTCCGCGGGGCGGCGGGCGGCCCGGCCCAGGGCGCCGGCCGCGTGCTCGACCTCGCGCAACAGCTCGCGGCGGTCGGGGACCACCCGCTCCGCGGCGTGCCGGGGCACGAACGCGGCGTGGGTCACGTGGTTGCAGACGGGGTTGTTGTCCGTGTGGCCGATGGCGGTCAGGACCGGCGTGGCGATCGCCCGGATCGCGCGGCACAGCCGCTCGTCGTCGAAGCAGGCGAGGTCCTGGACGGAGCCGCCGCCGCGGGCGACGACGATGACGTCGACGCGCGGGTCGGCGTCGAGGCGCGCCAGGCGGTCGACGATCTCGCCCGGCGCCGAGACGCCCTGCACCCGGCAGCACGCCGTGACCACGGGCACCGCCGGGAAGCGGTCCCGCAGGCCGCGGACCACGTCCTTCAGCGCGTCGGAGTCCGCGCCCGAGATCAGGCCGACGCCGCGAGGGAACCGCGGCAGGGCCGGGAACCCGTCGGGGTCGCACAGGCCCTCGAGCGTGAGCCGGTCCACGAGCTCCGCGCGTCGGCGCAGCAGCTCGCCCTCCCCCGCCGTCTCGACGTCCTCGACGACGACCCGCAGGCGGCCGCCCCCGCCCCAGAACTCCGTGTGGCGCACGCGCACGCGCACCCGGTCGCCGTGCCTGGGCTCGTGCGTGGGGCCGCCGGCGCCACGCCGGTGCCGGCCCGTGAGCCACGGCAGGTACGAGCACGGGAGCACGTTCTCGCCGTCGGTGAGGTCGAACCACCAGACGCCGCGACCGCCCTGCTTGGGGCGCTGAACCTCGCCCTCCACCCACGCGGGACCGGCCTCGCGCAGCGCGCGTCCGATGCGGGCGGCGTAGTCGGCGACGCCGATCGGGGCCTGGGTCGTCTGGTCGGGGGGAGCCTGCGTCATGCGGTCCTCTCAAAGCTACGCGCTGACCCGGCCGGGGTGGCGTGCGCCGGGGTCTCGGGCCCGGTCCCGTGCAGATCCGGCGCACGGCGAGGGCGTCGCGGGGCACCTCGATCACGGTGGCCGCGGGAGCCGTAGCGCATCTGCGCGGGTGCAACATCGAACCCAGGGGGTGTGCGGGGGAAGGACTCGCCCCTAGGATGCCGAGCACGTCCTGGGACGCGGTTGCCGCCGTGCGCCCCGGGAGCCATCATCTGTCGTGTGGGTCGGCCTCGTTGCCGCCTCCGCCCCACCGCGTCCAACGAGCTTCATGGATTCCACCTTCCACGGGAACTACGACTCCGGCGAGGACTTCGTCCTCGAGTACGGAGATCTGCGTTTCACCTTCAACGAGCGCGATTTCGCCGAGCGCTGCGAGCAGGCCGCCGTGCGGCTGGGCTTCGTGCACGACCGCCTGGGTCCCGACGAGGTCGACGACCTGGTCGAGCTCACGGTCAGCGGCGAGGTCGTCGAGCCCGTCTCGCGCCTCGGCGAGCACGTCAACGAGTGCTGGACCGAGCTGTCCGGCCCCGCCGAGCGCTCCCTCGTCCACTGGATGCGCCGCCTGGTCTTCCGCGGGGCCTGGATGGACCAGCGCGTGAAGGAGGGCGAGCTCGACATCCGCTTCGACGAGGACCGTCAGCGGTTCGAGTACGTGCAACCAGCCCGCGGCGACGAGCCCGTCGAGCTGGCTCCCGCCCCCTCCTGGTTCCAGGTCTCCTACATGCCGGTCGACGACCGCCGCTGAACGCCCCGCCGCCGGGTCCGCCCGGCACCCAGGACGACGACGAAGGGCCCCGAATCTCGGGGCCCTTCGTCGTTCTCGGGAGACCGCGTCACCGCGCGGACCCCTGCCGTACCGGGCGACCCCGACCCGCCGCTGCGGCGGGTGGGGGTCGCGGCGGCCGCTAGACCTGCTGGAGCTCCTGGCGGGCGGCGGCGATGGCGGCCGCGCCCTCCTCGCCCACGAGCAGCTCGGGGCGCAGGGTGCCGGAGGCGGCGAGGTCGAGCGCCGGGAAGCGGCCCGTCGTCGTCAGGGCGGCGTCGAGGCGGATGACCGTGCTCTCGCCGCCGGCCGGGGCCTCGCGGGTCGCGACGATCGTCAGCGAGCCGCCGTCCTGGAGCTTGCGGGCGGCCGCGAGGATGCGGCGCGCGGCGCCCTCCCCCAGGCCGTCGAGCGTGTCGATCAGCAGCACGGCGTGGCCGCCGCGGGCGGCGATGCGCCGGCCGCGGTCGACGACCTCGTCGATCGCCTTCGCACGGGCGTCGGGACCGACGGAGAGGTCGAGCGCGACGGCGGGCGTGAGGCCGGAGTCCTTCCAGTCGCCCAGCTCCTCCGGGCGAACCCCGACGAGCACGGGCAGGAGCTCGAGACCGTCGATGGCGTTCAGGGCGACGCCGAGGCGGCGGAGCGCCTCGCTCTTGCCGGCGGCGTGCGGGCCGGCGATCACGGCGCGGGAGCCGCGGCCGAGCGGGGTGAGCCAGCCGATCGCGGCGACCGTCGGGTCCTGCGTCTCGATCGCGAGCAGCTCCGTCGGGCGGACGACCGCGAGCTCCTCGAACCGGGTGCCGGTCGCGGCCTCGTCGGCGGGGGCGCCGTTGATGGTCTCGACGCGGATGAGCGAGGGGTAGCGCTCGGAGCGGCGGGCGGTGCGGGTCGGACCGGAGACGGTGTCGCCGTCGACGAGCTCGCAGCGGCGGACCTGCCCGGCGGAGACGTAGACCTCGGAGCCGTCCTGGGCCTTCAGCATCGCGGAGCCGTTCTGGCCGATCGCGACGACGCCCTCGACGGTCACACCCTCCTCGTCCCGGCCACCGCGGTCGCGGTCGTCGCGGCCACCGCGGTCGCGGTCCTCACGCGGGGCGCGATCCTCACGCGGGCCACGGTCGCGGTCCTCACGCGGCGCGCGGTCCTCGCGGCCCCGGCGCTCGTCGCGCGGGCTCTCGGCGCTCTCGTCGCCACCGCGGCGACGACGGCGGCGCGGACGGTCGTCCTCGTCCTCGTCCGTGAGGGAGACGACGTCGGTCGACGTCGGCTCGGAGCGCTCCTCGTCGCGGCGACCACCGCGGCGGCGGCGACGGCCGCCCTGGCCTTCGTCGTCGGCGGACGGGGCGTCGGCGGACCGGGTGTCGGCGGAGGCGTCGCCGCCGCGGCGCTCGACGATGGTGTCCACGAGCTGCTCGCGGCGCAGCTTGCGGAAGCCGTCGACGGCGAGCTCGCCGGCGAGGGCGTGCAGGTCCGCCAGGCTGCTCTGTTCCAGGACCTCACGGGTCAGAACGGTCATACAGGGTGCTCCTTCGGGAGTTCGTGTCGGTTGGCGCCCGGCCGCGTTGTGCGCAGCGACCGGCGACTGCGCCACACCCTAGAGGACCCCCGGGCGACCGCGCCTCGCCCCCGCGCCGGCCTGAAGGCGGGCTGAGCAGGCAGAACGCCCGTGGACGCGCGAGCCGGGCCGCTCCCCGCCGCCATTCTGAATATGCACAGTGCGCTTGACATATTCAGACTGCTCCGCGCACGGCGGGCCGTGGCCTAGGCACGGCGCGAGCAAGCCAGGGGCCGGGTGCGGTGGGTGCGAGCCGGGACCCAGGCGCGGTGCAGGCGAGGCGCGTGCAACGACGACGGGCCGCGCGATGCGCGGCCCGTCGGTCCTGCGGGCTCCGCCGGCACGTGGCCGGCGGGGCGGATCAGGCGTTCTTCTTGGACTGCTCGACGAGGCCGTTGAGCCACTCGGCGAGCTCGGGCTTCGTCGCCCAGTCCTTCGCGAAGCCGGCGTTGCCGGAGTCCGTCAGCGGGTGGTTCAGCATCTGCTTGAGCACCTTGTACGGGACCGTGGCGACGTCGGCGCCGGCCGTGGCGGCCTTGACGACGTGCAGCGGGCTGCGGGTCGACGCGGCGAGGACCTGCGCGCCCGAGGAGTTCTCGTGCACGGCCTCGACGATCTCGCGCAGCTCGTACTCCGAGTCGACGCCGATGTCGTCCAGGCGGCCGAGGAAGCTCGAGATGTACGTGGCGCCGGCCTCGGCGGCCAGGATCGCCTGGGCGGCCGAGAAGACGAGCGTCATGTTGACGGGGTGGCCGAGCTCGCGCAGGCGGGCCGTAGCCTCGAGGCCGGCGGGACCGAACGGCACCTTGACGATGATGTTCTCGTGCAGGGTGCGGACGGCGATGCCCTCCTCCACCATGCGGTCGGGATCCTCGGAGACGACCTCGGCGGAGGTCGGGCCGCCGACGATCTCGGCGATGCGCTTGATGGCCTCACCGGCGTCGCCCTCGGCCTTGGCGAGGAGCGACGGGTTGGTGGTCGCGCCGGCGAGCACGCCCCAACGGGCGACCTCCTCGACCTCGGTGACGGATCCGGTGTCGATGAACAGCTTCATGCGGGGTTGCTCCCAGAGGGGTGTCGAATTGCGGGGGACGTCTTCTCAGCGTACAGCGGGCTCACGTGAGCCCCCTTCGTCGCCGCGGTCGTCGTCATCGTCGTCGTCGGAGGAGTCGTGGAGCCACTGCAGGCGCTCGTCGAGTCCCGACTCGCGGTCGACGGACGGCATCGGCTCGCGGCCGTCCATCACGGCGCGGACGCGGAGGTAGTCCGCGGCCTCGCGGACGTCGTGCATCCGGGCGATGGAGTACTTGGCCCGTTCGGCGCACCAGCCGAGCGCGGCCAGCGTGCCGGCCAGGCGCTCGTCGGGCTCGCGGTGGATGATCGTGCCGACGAAGTACTTGCGGGAGACGGCCAGGAGCACGGGGTGCCCGTGCACGGAGAGGTTCGGCAGGTCACGCAGGACCTCGACCGTCTCGCCCGGCATCTTCGCGAAGTCGGGACCGGGGTCCAGGACGATGGAGTCGGCGCGGACGCCGGCCTGCAGCGCGCGCTCGCGCAGGCTGTTCAGCACGCGACGGACGTCGTCGACGACGCGGGAGCCGTAGTCCGGGAAGTGCTCCGTCTTCGGGTCCGCGCGGGTGTGCATGAGCACGATCCCGGCGCCGCGCGCGGCGACGACGGACGCCAGGCGGGAGTGGTACAGCCCGGAGACGTCGTTGATGAGGTGCGCGCCGGCGTCGAGCACGGCCTCGGCGACCTCGGGCTTCCACGTGTCGACGGAGACGATCAGCCCGTGGTCGACGAGCCGCCGGACGACCGGGGCGACGCGCGAGATCTCCTCGCGGATCCCCGTCACGGGCGTGTGGGTGACGCCGGACTCGCCGCCGACGTCGATGATCTCGGCGCCGGCCTCGGCCAGGCCGATGCCGTAGGCGACCCGCTGCTCCACCGTCTCCAGGTGGTTGCGGTCGCTGAACGAGTCGGGGTTGCAGTTCACGATCCCCATCAGCGCCGGCCGGCCGGCCTGGAGCGTGAGGGTGCGGTCCCGCAGGCGGAGGTGCAGCTCGTCGGTCACGCCGGGCTCCCGTTCTTCAGGTGGTAGTGCAGGAAGAGGACGTCGCCCCCGCGCCAGACCCCGCGCAGGGCCATCGGCAGCGGTGTGCCGTCGCGGCCGAGCTCGCCGCGAAGCATGGTCAGCGCGTCGTCACCGCCCACCAGGAGCGGCGAGACCGTGACGAGCAGCTCGTCGAGGACGCCGTCGCGGGCGAGCGCCGCCAGCAGCGACGGGCCGCCCTCGCAGTTGACCTGCCGTGCTCCGCGACCCGCCAGGTCGCGCAGCGCGGCCTCGGGGGTGGCGGACGGCAGCACGACGACGTCGACGTGCCCGTCGTCCACCCCGTAGGGCGGCTCGGTCTCGGTGTAGACGACGGCGTGCGTCAGCGGCTCGTGGAGCAGCGGCACGTCCTCGTCGAGCGCGAAGGAGCGGGTGATCGTCGCCAGGAGCGGCTCGGGCGGCAGGCCCGCGGCCTCGCGCTCCTGCCGGTGCGGCGCGTCGAGCGTCGTGGAGTAGCGCTCGGCGTTGAGCGTGCCCGTGCCGACGAGCAGCGCGTCGGCCCGGGAGCGCAGTCCGCGGAAGACCGCGCGGTCCTCGGGGCCGCCCAGGGCGCCGGAGCGGCCGTTCACGGCGACGTGGCCGTCGACGCTGGCGACCATCACGCCGATCGTGCGCGGCCGGCCCGCGACGGGCGGGGCGGCGTCGGCGACGATCGCGTCGAGCAGCCCGGCGACCGGCACCGCGCCGCCCGGGTCACCCGCGCCCTCGAGGTTGCGGAAGAGCGGGTCGCTCACCCGCGCACGATGCGGAAGGTCTGGTGCTGGACCGTGACGGAGCCCAGGACGCGGTCGGTCGGCGCGGCGCCCGTGTCGCGGGTGCTCGTGCGCTCCCGGGTGCTCGTGCCGGGCGTCGGCGCCTCCTTCGTGGGCTCGTCGCCCTTCGTCAGGGCCACGACGAGCGCCACGATGACGGCCACCAGCAGGATCACGACGACGGCGATCTGCCAGCGCGGGGCGCGGCCGCTGCGGTCCAGCGGCTGCAGGAGCTCACCCGAGGGCTCGCCGCCGTCCCAGCCGTCGTCCCACGGCTCGGGCTCGCCGTCGTCCGCGACGTCGTCGTCGTCGGGCAGCGGCTCGGCCGGCCGGCGGCCGGGGCTGGCGCCCTCCAGGCCGAGCGCGGCGACGTCGCTCGAGGACCATTCGACCGTGGCGTGCGGGTCGGCCGCGGTGGCCGCGCCCTCCGGGGCGGAGGAGCCCGTCGCGGCGAGGGCGGACTGCGGGGCGGCGTCGGCGCCCGCCGATGCGGCGGCGGCCGCGGCGGCCCCCGGGGCGGCGGCGCCGCCCAGGCCCGAGGCCGGGGTGACCGCGGCGGCCGCGGCGATCACGGCGTCGCGCAGACCCTCGGGCGGCGGGCTCGGCGTCCAGGCGCCGTAGGAGAGCCCGGCCTCCTCGAGCGCGTCGACGGCCTCGGCGTGCGCGGGGCTCGCCTCGATCCACGTGGCGAGCCGCTCGCGGCCCTCGGGACCGCGCAGCTGGCCGTCCTGACGGAGCGCGGCCAGCGCGAGCGCGTGACGGTCCTCGGGGTCGGCCATCGCGTCCTGGGCGAGCGCGCCGCCGCGCATCGCGTCGCGGAGCATGAGCCGCGACTGGGCGAGCATGGAGGCCAGCAGGCCCGGGTCGACCCGCAGCAGCGCCGAGAGCTCGGCGTGGTCGAGGTCGCTCAGCCCGCGCAGCGCGAGCACCTCGCGCTGGTCGACGGGCAGGGCGTCGTTGCCCGCGACGACGGCCGCCTGCAGCGGGGCCGTCGCGCCCGAGGCCTCGTCGTGCGCGCGCAGCTGGGCGGCGTACTCCGGGTTCGCGGCGAGTTGGCTCAGCAGGCCGCGGGCGTGCCAGCAGCCCATGAGCAGCAGGTCGCGATCGTCCGTGCCGGGCGCGGCGTCGGCCGGGATCCGCTCCGTGACGGCGGTGAACGCCGCCACCGCGGCGTGCCACGACGCCCCCGGGCTGCCCGTGATGCGCAGCGCCAGGTTGAAGACGGTCTCGCCGTTGCGGTCGAACCGCGATGCGGCTACCGCCGGTCCGGCGCTCGGGGTGCTTCCGTGCTCACTCGACATCGATCAGCTGGATCCTAGGGTGTCGTCCGGTCGAGGGTGCAGCGGGCTACGCCGCACCGGGCAGCAGGCCCTCGAGGCGCGCCTCGACGCGGAAGTCCTCCACGGCCGCCTCCGTCGCGGCGGCGTCCCAGCCCCGCTCCGGCGCCACGACCGCGGCCACCCGTCGCACGGCCGCGGCGTCGTCCGCCAACAGGCTCCGCGCCGCGGTCACCCCCAGGCGGGTGCGGCGCAGCAGGACGTCGCCGAGCGTGCGCGCGTGCTCGTGGCGCACGGCGTGGACCGCCTCCGCGAGCAGGTCGACCGGGCCGTCGTCGACGACGGGGGCGGCGAGCTCCGGGCGGCCGGTCGTCAGCTCGAGGACGTCCCGGGCGACGGAGCCGTAGCGGGCGGCGAGCTGCGCCCGCGCGGCCTCGCTCGTGCCGGGCGCGTGCGGCAGGCGCAGCGGGTCGACGGGCTGGCCGAGGGGCAGCGACTCCGTGCGGCAGGGGGCGTCGCGGCCGTCGCGCTCCGTCAGCCGGTCGACCGTCGACTTCGCCATCCGCCGCCACGTCGTGAGCTTGCCGCCCGTGATCGTGAGCATCCCGGACGAGGTCTCGTAGAGCTCGGCGCGACGCGAGATGTCGACGGAGCGCTTGGGGTCGCCCGTCGCGATCAGGGGCCGCACGCCGGCGTAGGCCCCCGAGACGTCCCCCGCGTGCAGCGCCGTGCCGAAGAAGTCGTTGACGCCGGAGAGGATGTACTCCACGTCCTCCTCCGGCGCGCGCACGTGGTCGAGGTCGCGCTCGTCGAGGTCGTTGTCCGTCGTGCCCACGAGCGTGCGGCCCAGCCACGGCAGCGCGAACATGAAGCGGCCGCCGCCCGACGGCACGATCGCCCCGGAGCGCAGCGGCAGGCGGTCGGCCGGGAGGGTCACGTGGGTGCCGCGCGACGGGCGGATCCGCGGGACCTCGGCCTCCGTGTGCAGCTCGGCCGGGCGCAGGCGGTCGGCCCACACGCCCGTGGCGTTGACGACGTTCTGGGCGCGGATCGGGAAGGTCTCCCCGGTCTCGCCGTCGCGGACCTCGACGCCCTCGGCCAGCCCGTCGCGTTCGAGCAGCCCCAGCACCTCGAGTCGGTTGCAGGGGACCGCGCCGAAGCGCTCGGCCTCCTGGAGGATCGTCAGCACGAGCCGGCTGTCGTCCGTCTGGCAGTCGTGGAAGAGCCAGCCACCCGTCGGGTCCTGCCCGGCCAGGGCGGGCAGGTGCTCCACGACCTCGCGGGCGTCGAGCGTGCGGTGGCGGTCCGGGGTCCAGCCGCGCTCCTCCTCCGCCGCGCGGCCCCGGCGACGGCCCGGGCGGCGGGCGTCCACGGCCAGCGCGTCGTAGAGGTTCAGGCCGACCCCGGTCATGCGGTCGGGCCGGTGCGTCTCGGTCGTGGCGACGACGAGGGGGAGCGGGGTGACGAGGTGCGGGGCCAGCCGTGCGTTGATCTGCCGCTCGAGCAGCGCCTCGCGCACCAGGCCGATGTCGAAGGACGCCAGGTAGCGCAGCCCGCCGTGGACGAGCTTCGAGGACCGGCTGGACGTGCCCGACGCGTAGTCGAACCGCTCCACGAGCGCCACGGAGTACCCCCGCGACGCCGCGTCGAGGGCCACCCCCGCCCCCGTCACGCCGCCGCCGACCACCACGACGTCGAAGACCTCGCCGGCCAGGGCCTTCAGGGCGTCCGCGCGCTCGAGCACCCCTGCAGCATCGCACCGCCGGACGGCCCCGGCGGCGGACCGCCGCGGGGGCCGTCAGACTGCGGCGACCCCCGCACGGGCCGTCGCCGGGCTGAGGGACCGGCCCGGGGTCCGCCCGGGGGATCCCCCATAGGCGCGGAGGGCCGGCGCGGGCACCCTGGATCAGGACAACGCGATCCAGGACGACCGATGAGCAGCGACCCCACAGACCCCACCCCGCCGCGCCCCGGCGGCCCCGACGACGAGACCCGGACGTCGCCCGCCCTGGGCGGCGGCGCCGACCCCGCGTCGACCGTCGGCCACGGGACCGACGGGCCCGTCGACCACCGCGCCGACGAGACCCGGTCGTACGCCGCGGACGAGACCCGCGAGTACGGCACCGGGCCGGCCGACGCCGCCTCCGCCGCGGCTCCTGCTCCAGCCGCGGCCGAGGAGCGCGGGCTCTCGCGCTCCGCCAGCGACCGCGTCCTCTTCGGCGTCTGCGGCGGCATCGCCGAGCGCTACGGGTTCGAGCCGCTGCTCGTACGGCTCGGGTTCCTGCTCACGCTCTTCCTCGGCGGCGCGGGCGTGCTCTTCTACCTCGCCGCGGCCGTCCTGATCCCGAACGCGCCGACCGCCGCGGGCGGCACTCCGCGGCCCGGCGGCGCCGTCGGGGCCGCCAACGGCCTGCTGCGCTGGACGGTCGGCCTCGCCGTCGCCATCGCGGTCTTCTTCGCCCTCTGTGCCGTCGCGGCGGTGAGCTTCGGCGCCACGATCCTGCTCGGCGCCTGGCCCGTCGCGGTGGTGCTCCTCGTCATCTGCGTGCTGCTCCTGCTCTCGGCCCGCAACCGCCGGACCGCCGGGACGCTGCTCGTGCTCGCCCTCGCGCTCGCGGTGCCCGCCACGGCCGCGGTGGTCGCCGACGTCCACGTCGACCGCTCCGCCGGGCAGCGCACCGTCCGCCCCGTCACCCAGGCGCGCGCGGCCCAGGGCTACAAGCTCGGCATGGGGCGGCTCATCGTCGACCTGCGCAGCCTCGACCTGGCGCGCGGCGACCGCGTGACCGTGCCCGCGAGCGTCGACATCGGCACCCTCGGCGTGATCCTGCCGCGCAAGGCGTGCGTCGCCTGGACCGTGGAGAGCCGCGTGCGCATCGGCGGCCGCACCGACGTGCTCGGCGACGAGCTCATCCGCAACGACTGGACGACCACGGACGGCAGCCGCCGCACCGTCGAGATCGACCCGGTCAGCCGCAAGCGCGGCGGTACCTCCCGGCCCCGCGTGACCCTCGAGCTGCGCACGGGGATCGGCGAGATCGTGGTCGGCCACAGCCGCCGCGAGATCGACGGCTGGCGGCCGATGACCCGCACGGGCGTGACCGGCTCCGACGACCTGCTGCGCACCGCGGCCTGCCGGACCACGCGGGAGCGCAGCGCGCGGTGACCCAGCGCCCGCTGATCCGCGTCGCTGCCGCGTGCGGGCTCGTCGTCGCGCTCCTGCTGCTCGCCGCCGACGCGACGAACGCGACGGGCGCGCGGGCGGCGCTCGGCGTGGCCTGCGCGCTGCTCGTGATCGCGGCGCTGTCGGCGCGCGTCGGCCTGTGGCTCGACCGCCGCGGCGAGCGTCGCCGGATCCGCGCCGCCCGCCTGGCCGCGCCGCCGGCCGCCCTGCCCGTCGGCGGCCGCCAGACCGTCGCGGGCTTCGTGCTCGTCCTCGCCGGCGCGCTCGTCAGCCTGCTGGCGCTGGAGTCCGCCCTGGGCATCAGCGCGTGGGCCCTCCTGCTGCTCGGGGCCGGCGGCTTCGTCCTCTGGGCGCAGACCACCGATCTGCCCGACGCCGACGCGGACCGGCCGCTGAGCGGCTGGCAGCGGGTCGTCGGCCGACGCGGCGGGGGCCGGCACGGCAACGGCCCCGACGGCCTGCTCCTGAGCAGCGGCATCGGCCTCGTCGTCCTCGGGGCGCTCGTCGCCCTCTCCTCGCTCGGCGCGCTGGACACCACGCGCTCCGGGCTCCTGCAGCTCGTGGTCGCCGTCGCGGCCATCGCCGTCGTCGTCGCCCCCTTCTGGCGCCGCTCCACACGCCGCGCCCAGGCCGAGCGCTCCGAGCGGATCCGCGGCGACGAGCGCGCCGAGGTCGCCGCGCACCTGCACGACTCCGTGCTGCAGACGCTCGCGCTGATCCAGCGCCGCAGCGACGACCCGCGCGAGGTCGCCCAGCTCGCGCGTCGTCAAGAGCGCGAGCTGCGGACCTGGCTCTCCGGCCGCTCCGAGCGCCCCGACGACGAGCTGATGGCCGCGCTGCGCGCCGCGGCGGCCGCGGTCGAGGTGGAGCACCGCGTCGAGATCGAGGTCGTCACGAGCGGAGAGCGGCCCCTCGATGATCGCTCCGCCGCCGTCGTGGCCGCCGCCCGCGAGGCGATGGTCAACGCGGCCCGGCACGCCTGCCCCGCCGCGACCGCCGGCGCCCCGGGCAAGGTGGGCCCCGACGGCCGGATCGCCCTCGATCCCGTCGTCATCTCCGTCTTCGCCGAGGCCGAGGACGGCCGCGTCGAGGTCTTCGTCCGCGACCGCGGGCAGGGCTTCGACCCCGAGGCGCTGCCCGCGGACCGCCGCGGCGTGCGCGAGTCCATCGTCGGCCGCATGCGCCGCGCCGGCGGACGCGCCACCATCCTCTCGGCCCCCGGTGAGGGGACCGAGGTCGAACTGCTCCTGGAGGACCGATCGTGACCCGTCCCACCGTCGTGCTCGTCGACGACCACGCGCTGTTCCGCGCCGGCGTGCGCGCCGAGCTCGAGAACCGCGGCGACGCCGGTGCCGAGGTGCTCGGCGAGGCCGGCGACGTCGACGAGGCGGTCCGCATGATCCTCGACCGCGAGCCCGACGTCGTGCTCCTCGACGTCCACATGCCGGGCGGCGGCGGGGCCGAGGTGCTGCGCCGCGTGCACGAGAAGCGGCCGGGCCAGAAGGTCCTCGCGCTCTCCGTCTCCGACGAGCCCGAGGACGTCATCGCGCTCATCCGCGGCGGCGCCCGCGGCTACGTCACCAAGACGATCTCCGGCGACGAGCTCGTCGGCGCGATCGCGAAGGTCGCGGGCGGCGACGCCGTCTTCTCCCCGCGCCTGGCCGGGTTCGTCCTCGACGCCTTCGCCGGCCGCATCGACGCGGCGGTGGCGCTCGTCGCCGACCCCGAGCTCGACGGGCTCACGGACCGCGAGCGCGAGGTGCTGCGCCTCATCGCCCGCGGCTACATGTACAAGGAGATCGCCCGCCGGCTGACGATCAGCCCGAAGACGGTCGAGCACCACGTGAGCGCCGTCCTGCGCAAGCTCCAGCTCTCCAACCGCCACGAGCTGACGCGCTGGGCGACGGAGCGCCGGCTCGTCGACTGAGGGCCACGGCGAGCGTTTCCTACGCATGGGTAGGATCCGCGGCCATGGCGTCGCGCACGATCCTCTTCACCGGCTTCCCGGGCTTCATCGGCGCCCGCCTCATCCCGCTCCTCCTCGATCAGGACCCCGAGGCCACGGTGGTCGCGCTCGTCGAGCCGCGGATGACGCAGAAGGCCCAGGCGGTAGCGGCCGAGCTGGGGCGCGGCGACCGGCTGCGGATCCAGGCGGGCGACATCACGAAGCCCGCCCTCGGCCTCGACGCGGAGACCTACCGGCAGCTCACCGCCGACACGGTCGCCGTGCACCACCTCGCCGCCGTCTACGACCTCGCCGTCCCGCTGTCGATCGCGGAGCGGGTCAACGTCGAGGGCACGCAGAACGTCGTCGACTTCTGCCGGGCCTGCCCGCGGCTCGAGCGCCACAACTACGTGTCGACCTCGTACGTGGCCGGCCTGCGCCGGGGGACCGTCAAGGAGGCGGACCTCGCGGCCGGCCAGGCGTTCAAGAACCACTACGAGTCGACGAAGTTCGCCGCCGAGGTCATCGTCCGCGCGTCGATGGAGGACGTGCCGACCACGATCTACCGGCCCGGCATCGTCGTCGGCGACTCCCGCACGGGCGTCACGCAGAAGTTCGACGGCCCGTACTACCTGCTGCGCACGATCGCCTCGGCCGTCGGGCGCCACGCGCCCATCGTCCAGCCCGGGCAGATGGCGGCCCCGTTCAACGTGGTCCCCATCGACTTCGTGATCGACGCGATCGTCACCGGTGCCGGGGACTCGGCCTTCGCCGGCGAGACGCTGCACCTCGTCGACCCGGACCCGATCTCGGCCGCCGAGCTCTACGCGCTCCTCTGCCGCGCCTACGCGGGCAAGCCGCCCGCGTTCCGCCTGCCGTGGGGGCTCGTGGACCAGAGCCTGCGCCTGGGGACCGTCCGCCGGCTGCTCGGCGGCACGCCCCGCGAATCGCTGCTCTACCTCAACCACCAGGTCCGCTACGACACCGCCCGGGCGACCGAGCTGCTGGGCCGCCACGGCGTGCGCTGCCCGCCCGCGGCGACGTACGTCGGCCCGATGGTGGCGTTCTTCCGCGAGCACGAGGCCGACCCGGCGTTCGTGCCCGCCGGGTGAGCGCACCGGAACTCCCGGGCCGCTGCGGGGTTCTCTCCTTCGTGACCCCGCGCTCCCCCGCCCCGCTGCTCGCCGCCGGCCTCCTCGCCGCCGCGGCCGTCGCCACCGGTGCGCCCGCGGCCCAGGCCGCCGGGGAGCGGGGACCCCAGGGGGCCTCCGTCCTCAGCGTCGAGCCGAACGACACCGCGATCGACGGCTGGGGCGGCTGGCTCGTGTGGAGCCGGCGGGCCGACGACGGCACCTTCGGGCTCGTGGCGCGCACCCCCGAGGGCGTCGGCGTGCTCCTGCCGGTGCCCGCCCAGACCGCGCCGATCGACGCCTCGATCGGCCCTGGCCCCGACGGCGGCCCGCTCGTCGTCTACGCCCGTTGCACGCGCCCCGACGCCTCGCCGCCCATCGGCTGCGACGTCCACCGCATCGACCCGCGCACCGGCGTCGACGCGCCCGTGCCGTCCGCCTCGCTGCCGGGCGTGGACGAGCGCGCGCCGGCCGTCTGGGGCAACCGGATCGCGTTCTCCCGCAGCGTCGGCCGGCCGCGCGCGGGCCGCTCGGCGGTCGCCCTCACGACGCTTGACGCCACGGAGCCGCCGTCGCGGCTGATCTACCCGCCGGCCAAGGAGCGGATCGGCACGGGCAAGCGCAACTTCCGGGCCTACACGCCCGACAGCATCGACCTGCAGGGGTCCACCCTCGCGTTCGTGTGGCACGCCACCGGGCTGCGCGACCGCTGGCGCCTCGTCGTCCAGCGCGGCCAGCGCCGGGGCAAGATCCTGCTGACCGCCACGTCGACCCGCTCGACGCTGCGCCGTCTGGGGCGGCCCGTGCTGTCCGCCGGCGAGGTCACCGTCCCCCGGCTGCGCACCGGCATGCGCAGCCGCTCCGAGATCTACCGCACCACGCTCTCGGGACGGAAGGCGTGGACGCTCGAGTCCGGCTTCTCCGGCGCGCAGACGACTCGCTACGGCTCCGCGCTGACGGCGGTCGCCGCACCGACGCCGACCGCCATGGTGCTCGTGCGCCGGCTGGCCAGCGACGGCCGCTGGAGCTGCAAGAACGCCGCGGTCGCCGAGGCCCGGGGCTGCGAGGTCCTCCAGGTCGACCGGGCCGCCCAGCCGTGGCGGAAGATCCGCCCCCAGTCCGAGTACCCGTAGGCCGCCCCCGCCCGCGGGCGCCCGGTCGTCCCGCCCCAGGCGCCCCGATCTCGCCGGGGGCGCACAGGTCCCACCCCGGACACCCCGGGTGCCGCGCCGCTCGCGGCCCGACCCCACCGGGGCGGCGGCTCCTAGCGCGTGGCGTCGCCGCGGTCCGGCAGCCGGATGAGGTCCGGCCCCGAGACCGCGAGCGCGATCGCGGTCTTCAACGTCGTCGCGTCGAACGCGCCCGCCGCACGCAGCACGCCGGCGTCGTCCGTGCCGGTGACCGCCCAGCTCGGCGGCTCGTTGCGGTAGCGCGAGGCGAACACGAGCCCCGAGCCCGCGCCGATCGTGCGGGTCTCCCGTCCCGCGGCGTCCAGCAGGGCGAACCCGCGGCCGTCCTTCTGCGGGACGACGGGGATGCCGGACTCCTCCGCCCCGCGCTCCGCCAGTCCGGCGGACGGGTCCTCGCGGATCTGCTTCCAGGTGCCCACCGCCACGCGGGCGGACTCGGGGTTGTAGGAGCTGCGGATGAGGTTCGTGACGGCCGGGATGTCGTAGCGCACCAGCGCATCGCGGACCATGCGGCACGCGCGGCCGCGGGGTTCGGCGCACTCGACGCGGACGGGCCAGCGCATGCCCTCCTGCCCGTGCTCGAACGGCTCGGGGAAGGTGCCGACGACCCCGCGCGGCGGGGTGGCCCCGGCGGGCTGCAGGTCGACCCACAGGGTGTCGCCGTCGTGGACCTTCGTGGTGCGCGGGCCGTTGACGACGGGGAGCTGCTGGAGGTTGACGTCCTCCCCCGTGGTCTTCAGCGCACCCGAGCGCAGCGGCGCGCCGTTGAGCCAGGTGGTCCACGTGCGCCCGCCCGTGGCGCGCCGGCCGTCGAGGCTCGTGAGCGCCCCGCGGGCGTCCGTCTCCACCGTCGTCGCCCGACGCAGCACGGCGAGCGCCGGCTCCCCGTCCTTGGCCTCGATGCCCGAGCGGTCCAGGACGGTGCGGGCGCCGGAGTCCGTGGTCACGAGCACGCGGACGCCGACCCCGGACTCGTCGACCTGCCCGCAGGACGCGAGCGCCGCGGTGGCGGCCACCGCTCCGATCAGACCCACCAGACGGCGGGCGCGGGACGGGCGAGGGGGCGACGGCGACACGGCGACCGATTCTAGGACGGGCGCTAGGGTCGGCGCATGACCGTCAACCTCACCCGCATCTACACCCGCACCGGCGATGCGGGCGAGACGCACCTCGGCGACATGAGCCGGGTGCCCAAGACCCACGCCCGCATCGAGGCCTACGGCGACATCGACGAGCTCAACAGCCAGCTCGGCGTCGTCGGCGCGCTGCCCGGCGTGCCCGAGCGGTTCCGCCCGTGGCTGCTGCGGATCCAGAACGACCTCTTCGACCTCGGCGCCGACCTCTCCGTCCCCCACGACACGGAGCACGCCCGCAAGGACCGCCTGCGCGTGGCCCCGGAGCAGGTCACCTGGCTCGAGGAGCGCTGCGACGAGGTCAACGGCGAGCTGCCGAACCTGCGCTCGTTCCTCCTCCCCGGGGGCGGGATGGTCGCCGCCCAGCTCCACGTGGCGCGCACGGTCGCCCGCCGCAGCGAGCGCCGCGCGCTCGTCGTCGAGGGCGCGAACCCCGAGGTCGTGAAGTACCTCAACCGCCTCTCCGACCTGCTGTTCATCCTCGCTCGGGCCTGTACGGAGGGCGACGAGCCGCTCTGGAAGCCCGGCGCCTCGCGCTGATCGGGGCCGTTGACGGGCCCGCGATGGGACAGATGCACACGGCGTGTTCCTGAAGTTTCTGTCACAACGCGGGTCATCCGTTCGAATACCCCAGATGCGGACCCCTACGGTCCCGTAGCGGAACGAATACCCCGATCACTACGGCGTTTCTCTCCGTGTGACGCGACTCACAGACTGCGTACCTTGCTGTTTCTCATGCGCGCCACTAGCGTCGCCGGGCGTCGGTCCTTCGATCCCCCGAGGTCACGTCGCCCATGGAAGTCCCCCTGGTGGAGCACGGCTCGCTCATGCTCCGCGCCGCCCAACGCACGTCCGTGCTGCCGAACATGGCGCTCGTCACGCGGTTCGCCGACGAGGTGCCCGCCGCCGACCTGCAGGCCGAGGCCGCGCGGCTGGCCGCGAGCCCCTTCGGCCTGGGCCGGCGTCTGCGGGCCCCGCGCGTCCCCGGGGCGCGTCCCCGCTGGCACGCCGCCGGCGAGCCGCCCCCCGTGCCGCTGCGCGAGGACGGCCTCGACGCCCCGGCGCTGGCCCGCTGGCTCGACGACGAGATGAGCGTGCCCCACGACCCCCAGGGCGGCCCGGGCTGGCGGCTCTCGGCCGCGCGCGCCGCCGACGGCGGCACCCTCGTCGCGCTCGGCATGACGCACCTCTTCGGGACGGGCCGCGACATCGCCACCACCCTCTACGGCGGCCTGCCCGAGGTCGGCCTGGACGCGCTGCCCCAGGGCCGGCCGCCGGTGCTCGACGAGACGCTCGACGCCGCCGACCGGCTGCGGCGCGGCGTCCGCGGGCTCGTCCGGCTCGGTGGCGAGGTCGCCGCGGCCCCGTGGCGCCGCGACCCCGACGGCGAGCTCGCGACCCTCCGCGCCCCGCTCGAGGCGCTGCGCGACCGGGACCCGAGCCGCGGCCGGCGCTCGTCCCGCCGCGTGGCGGCGATCGCCACCGTCGACGCCGCGGCCTGGGACGCCCGACCGCGGGAGCTCGGCGGCACGGGGACCAGCCTGCAGGTCGCCCTCGTCGCCAACCTCGTCCGCGAGGCGCGGCGGGCCCGCGGCGGGCCCGTCGAGCGGCCGGTGCGGCTGATCGTCCCCGTCGACCTGGCCGACCGCCAGGAGCTGCCCGATGCCGCCGCCACCGTCGGGCCGATCCGCCTGACCAGCGCCACGGTCCTGCTGCCGGGCGGGCGCGCCGACCACGGTGGGCTCGAGGACGTCCGCGGCGAGACCCGCCGGGCGTTCGGCGAGGCCTCGGCCCAGGTCGCCCGCACCGGCCGGGTGCCCGTGGCGCCGGGGGTGATCGACGCCATGGCCCTGCTGCCCGACGACCTCACCCGCCGCGTCGTCTTCGGGGTGCACGGCCACTACGACGCCGCCGCGTCGAACGTCGGCCCGCTGCCGCCCGGGATGCTGCGGCTCGGCGAGCACCAGGCCACCGACGCGGTCCTCATGGCCTTCCCCATGGGCAGCGACCTCTCCGTCGCGCTCGCCCGCCACGGCGACGTGGTCCGGCTCGGCGTGGTCGCCGATCCCAGCCGCCTGGGTGGCGGCCCGACCCTGCGCGAGCGCCTGTCCGCCGAGCTCGCCGCCTGGGAGCTGCCCGCCCGGGTCTGGTGAGGCTCCCCGCCGCTCCCCCGTTCCCGCCATCGTCCCCCCACGAGGCCCCGTGTCCCCCACCGCCGCTCCCCCCACCGTCCACCCGCCCCCGCTCGCCCCGTCGGGCGGTGAGGCCCCGCTCGTCGACCACGCCAGCCTGGTGCTGCGCGCCGGCCGGATGGGCACCGTCCTGCCGCACATGGGCTGGATCGTGCGGTTCCCGACCCGCATCACCCGGCCCGAGCTGACCGCAGAGGCGCGGCGGCTGGCGTCCTCGCCCTACGCGCTCGGTCGGCGCGTCGCCCCGCGGCGGGTGCCCGGCGCCCGCCGGCGGTGGGTCGCGACGACGGACGCCCCGCCCGTGCGGCTCGCGGCCGATCCCGTCGACGGCCCGGGTCTGAGCGCCTGGCTCGACGAGCAGCTCACGATCCCGCTCGACCCCGAGCACGGCCACGGCTGGCTCCTGACCGCCACCCCGACCGCCGACGGCGGCACCGTGCTGCTCGTCCTCGTCCACCACCTCTTCGGCACGGCGCCCGGGGTGCTGCACGCCGCGTACGGCGACGGCTCCCTGCCGGCGTGGCACGGGACGACGGAGGCGACGTTCACGCCCGGCGGCCGCTACGGCCTGCGCTGGGAGCTCGACGGGGTCGGCGAGCGGCTGCAGCTCGGCCTGGCCGGCGCCGCCCGCGCCGCGGTCGACGGGGCCCGGGCGGCGCTGCGCGGCTCGCAGCCCGCCGCGCCGGTCGACCCGCCCCCGATCCGGGCGCCGAAGGGCCGCGATGCGACCCGCCGCGCCCCGGGACCGCGCCGGGCCGGGGTGGTCGCCAGCTTCGACGCCGCCGTCTGGGACGCCGCGGCCGCCGCCCGCGGCGGCACCGGGAACACGCTGCTGGCCGCGATCGCCGCGAACCTCGTCCGGCGCGGCCGAGCCGGGCGTGGCGGCGACACGGAGCGTCCCGTTCGCCTCGTGCTGCCCATCGACCTGGGCGACGACGCGATCGGGGAGCGCCGCGACGGCAGCTCCGGCCCGCGGGCGACGATGGTGACCGCGTCGCTCGTCCTGCCGGGCGGCCCGCCGGAGTGCGGCGACCTGACCGTCGCCCGCCGCTGGACGAAGGCGGCGTTCGTGGCCGACGCGGCGTCCGCCCCGCCCGTGCGCGGCGTGGGCGACGCGACCCGCCTGCTGCCCGAGGCGCTCACGATCCGCGCCGCCGAGCGGGCCGCGATGGGCTTCGACGCCTGTGCCTCCAACCCCGGCGCGCTCCCCGACGGCGTCCGCGACCTCGGCCCGCACCGCGCGACGGACGCCTGCGTCGTCGGGTGGCCGATCGGCCTGGACCTGCTCGTCGCGCTCAGCCGCACGCCCGAGACCGTGTCGGTCAGCGCCGTCGGGGATCCGTCGCGCCTGGGCCCCGGCGCCGACGTCCGCGCGTGGTTCGGTGACGAGCTCCATGCGTGGGGGTTGCCCGACGGCCGCTGGTAGCCACGCCCGCCGACCCTGCCGCACCGCCGGACGCCGCCCTCGCGCGCCGGCCTTCCCCCACCCCTCCGGCCCCCCCAGGAGACCCCGTGAAGATCCCCCTCGACGACCACGCCGCGATGTACGTCGGTGCCACCCGGACCCGCAGGCACCGCCCGTGCATCGGGCTCGTCCGCCGCTTCGACGAGCCCGTCACCGGCGACGCCCTGCTGCGCTGGGCCAACGAGCTCGCCCACAACCCGCGCGGCTTCGGCCGCCGGGTCGTCCGCCCACGCGTCCCCGGCGCCCGCCTGCGCTGGCAGGCCGCGGCCGACCTGCCGCCCATGCGCTACGAGCCCGACGCGCTCGACGGGCCCGAGATCGTGGCCCTGCTCGAGGACGAGGTCAGCTCCCAGCCCGATCCGGCCACGGCACCGGGCTGGCGCCTGGCCGCCGCCCGCACCCGCGACGGGGGCAGCATCGTGACGCTCTGGGTCAACCACGCCTACGGCGACGCCCGGGCGATCCTCTCCACGGCCTTCGACGCCGCGGCGGCCCCGGCCGACCCGCCCGTCGTCCCCCGCCGCTGGCGCACGGAGACCGTCGAGGAGCTGACCGACGTGGTCCAGCGCGTGCGCCACGGCGTCGGCGGCAGCGTCCGCCTGGGTCGCGAGGCGGCCGGGGCGTGGCGGAGCGCCGCGACCCCCGGCGACCTGCAGCGGCTGACGCCCACCATCGCCGCCCTGCGCGAGCGCGACCGGGGCGTCGGCGTGCGCTCCGGTCGCCGCAACGTCGCCCTCGTGCGCACCCGGGCGGAGGACTGGGACACCGCGGCCCGGGACCACGGCGGCTCGGGCAACACCCTGCTCCTCGCCGTCGTCGCCAATCTGATCCGCGGCGCCCGGCAGTCGCGTGGCGAGACGACGGACCGCCCGCTGCGGATCCTGCTGCCGGTCGACCTGCGCCACCAGCGGCCGAACGGCCAGCACGACGTGACCGCGAACGCGGTCGTCGGCGCCCTCGTCGTCCTGGACGGCGGGGCGCCGCGCCACGGGCGACTCGACGAGGTGCGCCACGCGACGAAGGCCGCGATCGAGGCCGCGGCCCCCGCGGGCGCGCAGCGTCGCGACGGGCGCCCGGCCGGGCCGACGGGGACGGTCGACGCGATGCGGCTGCTGCCCGACGCCCTGACCCACCGGATGGCCGTGCTGGCCCAGGGCGCCGACGGGGTGGCGTCGAACGTGGGGCCGATCCCGCCGCAGGTCGGCCGGCTCGGCGCCCACCGGGCCGCGGAGTCCTACCTGCTGGGCGGCCCGATGATGACCGACCTCACCGTCTGCCTCGGCCGCTCGGGCGGCGACATCACCCTCGGCGTCGTCGCCGACGCCGGGCGGCTCGGGCCCGGCGGCACCGCCCACGCGCGGGTCGAGGCCGAGCTGGCCGCGTGGGGCGTCCCCGGGACGGTCTGGTGAGCCCGTGCGGGTGACGCTCGTGACGTTCGGCTCCCGTGGCGACGCGGAGCCGTTCGTCGCGCTGGGCGAGCGGCTCGTCGCCCGCGGCCACGAGGTGCGGCTCGTGACCCACGCGATGTTCGCGCCGATGGCGGAGGGCACGGGGATCGTCGTGTGCGGCGCCCGGGGCCGCAGCGTGCGCGAGCTGCTCGACGACCCGGAGGGCCGTGCGCTCCTGGACGGCGTGCGCAACCCGTTCCGGGCCGTCCGCCGGCTCGCGTCGTTCCTCGAGCCCGAGCTGCGCCTGCTCTACGCGGACACCGCCGCCGGGGTCGCGGGCGCTGACGTCGTCCTCTGCTCGCCCGCCACGATGCCCGGCCTGGACGCGGCCGAGGCCCACGGGGTGCCCGTGGTGCAGGCACAGCTCCAGCCGCTGGCCTCCACGCGCGCGTTCCCGGCGCCCGTCGCCTGGGTCGGCGCGCGCACGCTCGGGCCGCTCGGCAACCGCGCGTCCTTCGCGCTCGACGAGAGCGCCACGGCCCTGCTGCTGCGCGGTCCCGTGGGCGCGTGTCGGCGCGACGTGCTCGGACTCGCGCCCCAGGGCGTGCGCGCGGTGCGCGCCGCCCGGCGCCCGGACCGCGGCGCGCTCGTCGCCGTCAGCCCGCACGTGGTGCCGCGTCCGCCGGACTGGCCCGCCCGGGTCCGTCTGACGGGCCCGTGGTGGCGGCCCGCTCCCCCACCGGGACCGCTCGACGACGCCACGGAGGCGTTCCTCGCCGCCGGCCCCGCGCCCGTGCTCGTCGGGCTCGGGTCCATGCCGGTGAAGGACCCGGAGGCGACGACGGCCGCGATCGTCGGCGCGGCGAGGGACGCGGGCGTCCGCCTGCTGCTCCAGCGCGGCTGGGCGAACCTCGGCGCCGGGCTGGAGGGGCGCGACGACGTGCGCGTCCTGGGCGACGTCCCCCACGACGCGCTGCTGCCGCGCGTGCGGGCGGTGGTCCACCACGGAGGTGCGGGCACGACGGGTCGCGGGCTGCTCCACGGCCGCCCGACGCTCGTGCTGCCGGTCCTCGCCGACCAGTTCTTCTGGGGCCACCGCCTGGCGGCCCTCGGCGTCGGCCCGCCCGCGCTGCCCCTCGCCCGGTTGGACCGCGCCGCACTGGCGGCCCGGCTGCGGGCGCTGGCGAGGGACCCCGGCTACGTGCGCCGGGCGGCCGCGGTTGGCACGGCGCTGTGGGCCGAGGACGGCTGCGCCACGGCGGTCGACGCGCTCGAGGAGCTCACGGGGTGGGCGCCGGCCGCGACGTGACCCGGCGCCGACGGGTTGCCGCCGACCGCGCCACCCCGTGGTCGGTGCGCCGGCGGCCCTAGGCCTGCTGCGGCGGCAGCAGCGACTCGATCTTCGCGACGAGCTCGGGGTCCCGCGGCTTCGTCTTCGCGCCCCAGCGGGCGACGAGGTGCCCGTCGCCGTCGACGAGGTACTTCGTGAAGTTCCAGGCCGGCGCACCCGAGTCGGGCTGGCGGGCGAGGTCGTCCCAGAGCGGGTGCGGGTCGGCGCGCACCGACATCTTCTCCGTGACGGGGAACGTCACCCCGTAGTTGCGCTGGCAGACCTCGCCGATCGCCTCCGCGTCGTCGTGCTCCTGGTCGGCGAAGTCCCCCGACGGGCACCCGACGATCTCGAGCCCGCGGCCGTGGTACTCGTCGTAGAGCTCCTGCAGGCCGGTGAACTGGGGCGTGAACCCGCACTTGCTCGCCGTGTTGACGATCAGCGTCGGCTTACCGCGCTGGGCGCCGAGGTCGAGCGTGCCGCCCTCGAGCAGCCCGACCTCGTGCGCGTAGACGTCGGTCGGCGCGTCGAGCGGCTTGGACCGCTTCGCGTACATGCGGATCGTGGAGAGGAGGCCCATGCAGGGAACCTACTCCGCGGTACGGCTCAGCCGCCGGTGGGCTGACCGCCGCGGCCCGTCTTCTCCTGCAGCTCGTCGATGAGCTTCGAGGCGTCGGCCTTCGTCAGGTTCTCCGGCACGTCGACCCCGGCCTCCTGGGCCAGCGTCGACACGTACGAGAGCTGCGGACCGGTCGCGGGCTCGCCGCCGGTCGCCCAGTCGGACGGGTCCTTCTCCGGGGAGCGCTGCGGCGCCGCCGGGGTCGTCGTGTCGGGCTGGACCTTGGGGTCGGGAGCGGCGTCGTCAGGCGTGGACTGGGTCATGCGGTGCCCGTACCCGGGGCCGCCCCGGGCGACACGGACGCACCGGGCGACACAGGGCCAGCGGTGCACAGTGGCCGTGGTGCGCGGTGGCGGGCGGGGCGGCCACGACCGTGCCGTGTTCGTGGCGCACGCCGATGACGCATGCCCCAGGGGGACATGTCCCTGAGGACATACCCCATGTCGCCCAGGACATGGCGCCGCGACGCGTGTGCGTGTCGGCCGCGCCCGTGGCCGTCCGCCGGGCCACGGTCACCCCGACCCGCGGCGCCTGCGATCGGGGTACCGTGCCCTCCATGACCAGCGCGACGCCCGACACTCCCGAGGGCCGCGCCGACGCGCTCCTCGCCACGATCCGCCGCCACCGCCGCTCGCTCGACCAGGGCACCGCAGCAATGGACGAGGGCGCCGGCGACCGCCATCGCCGCTCCCTGCTCATCAAGGACATCGCGGGATCCCGCAAGGACCTCGACGCCGCGGTGCTCGCCGCGATGCGCGCCGAAGGCGGGCCGAGCGACGAGGCGATCGGTGAGGCATCCGGGCTCGATGAGGCCGAGCTGCAGGCGCTGCGCGCGCAGGCGTAGCGGGCGCAACCACCCCGAGAACGACGAAAGCCCCGCCATGCGGGGCTTTCGAGAGGTACCGCTACCGGGATTCGAACCCGGGTTTCCGCCGTGAGAGGGCGGCGTCCTAGTCCCCTGGACGATAGCGGCGCTGTTCCGTGCGTCTCTGACGCGCGGAGCGGATTTATAGCACGAGATTCGCGGGGCGCGTCGTCACGTCCCCGGGTTCCGTCACACATCGCGCGCCTCCGGCCCGTCGGGCGCGGCCGCACTGCGAGACTCGCCCCGTGCTCCCCCGCCCTCCCGTCCGCCGCTCCCCCGCCCCGCGAGCCGAGGCGCCGCGGTGACCCCCGTCGTCGACGAGCTGCTCGACGCGGTGCGGGAGGCCTGCATCGACGACCGGTCCGGCGAGTCGAAGGATCCGATCCCGCACCTGAAGACGATCGACCCCGACGCGTTCGGGATCTGCGTGGCCACGGCCGACGGGCACCTCTACGAGTCGGGCGACACGCGGGCCCCGTTCCCGATCCAGTCGATCTCGAAGACGCTGACCTACGGGCTGGCGCTCACCGACGCCGGGGCCGACGCGGTCGCGGCGAAGATCGACGTGGAGCCCTCCGGCGACGCGTTCAACGAGATCAGCCTGGACCCGGAGACCGGCCGGCCGCTGAACCCGATGATCAACGCCGGGGCGATCACCGCCGCGTCCCTCGTCGCCGGCGCGACCCCCGAGGAGCAGTTCGCGCGGATCCAGAAGGCCTATTCCGCCTTCGCCGGCCGGGAGCTCGAGTTGAGCGAGGAGGTGCTCGAGGCCGAGGTCGCCGCCGGCCACCGCAACCGGGCGATCGGCCACATGCTGCGGGAGTTCGGGATCCTCGAGGACGACCCGAACCGGACGCTCGACGTGTACCTGCGCCAGTGTTCGCTGCTGACGGACTGCCGCGACCTGGCGATGATGGCCGCGACGCTCGCCAACGGCGGGGTGCAGCCCCGGACGGGCGAGCGCCTGCTCGCCGGCGAGCACGTGGACCGTGTCCTCAGCGTCATGACGACGTGCGGGATGTACGACGACGCCGGGGACTGGGTCGCGACCGTCGGCCTGCCCGCCAAGAGCGGCGTCGGCGGCGGGATCATCGGCGTGCTGCCCGGCCAGGTGGGGATCGCCGTCTGGTCCCCCAGGCTCGACGAGCACGGCAGCAGCGTGCGCGGCGTCGCGGCGTGCCGTCGGCTGTCGAACGAGCTGGGGCTGCACTTCCTCCACGTCGCCCGCGACACCCGCAAGGTGGTCCGCGACTCGTATGACCTCACGGACGGGCCCTCCCTGCGCGAGCGCCCGGAGGCCGAGACGCGGCTGCTCGACGAGGTCGGCGGGCGGGCTCGCGTGCTCGAGCTCCAGGGCGACCTGCAGTTCGCGGGCGCCGAGGCCGTGGCGCGCGGCGTCGAGGACCTGGGCGACGACGTCGACCTGGTGGTGCTCGACCTCGGGCGCTGCGACGAGGTCCCCGACGTGGCGGTGCGGACCGTCCTGCGGCTGGCGGAGCGGTTCGCCGGGTCGGACCGGACGCTCGTCGTCGTCGACCCCGAGGAGGCGCTGCCCGTCGACGACGTGCCCGAGGACGTGCGGCCCCGGGTGTTCCGCCACGCCGCCGCGGCGATCGACTGGTGCGAGGAGCGCCTCCTGGAGCGCCACGGCGCCGTGCTCGACGCGCCGATCGCCCTCGAGGACCACCCGCTGCTGCGGTCGGTCGACGCGGAGCGCCTGCGGCCCTACCTCGAGCCGCGCGCGGTCGACGACGCCGCGTCCCTCGTGGCGGCCGACGACGAGCCGCAGGGCCTGTTCCTCGTCCTGGGCGGCGCCGTGGCCCTGAGCGCCCCCCACGACGCCGACAGGACGCTGCGCCTGGCCCCGGGAACGATCTTCGGCCAGGTCCCCCTGGTCACCGGCCGGGCGCACCGGGCGGCGGTGCGCGCCGACGACCAGGCCGAGCTCGCCGTGCTGACGCCGCGGGCGTTCGCCCGCATGGCGGAGGACGACCCGCCGCTCCACGCGTCGCTGCTCGTCGCGCTGCTCACCGCCGGCTACGAGGGCGCCGAGCGGCTGCTGCGCCACGTCGCCCGCCGGACCCGTCCGCCCGAGCCGGCGTAGGGACGGGCCGCCCCCGCGGCACCGCGCCGTGGGCCGGGCGACGCACGCGCGCCGGCTCGGCGGGGCGTAGGCGCCCGGCACGGTCCGGGGTCCATGCGCTATCGTGCGCGACCGCGATGCAGGTCGCGATCGCCACGCGGATGTGGCGGAATTGGTAGACGCGCGGCGTTCAGGTCGCCGTGGGGGCAACCCCGTGGAGGTTCGAGTCCTCTCATCCGCACCTGCAGAAAGGCCCCGCTCCGGCGGGGCCTTTCGCGTTCTCGGGGCGTGGCGCGGATGAGGTGCCACACAGCGACGCTGATGAGCCGAAAATCGGTTGTCTGACGATTGCCGGCGCTTCGGGGGCCTTCCTACGCCGCGGAGCGGCACTTTCATAACGGCTCAGGGATCTCAGGCGCGCCGCACGTGGTGTTGAGACCAGCACCCACGTCGAGGCGCCGGCGGCAGCGCAGCGACAACGGTGGCCCCGCCGACGACGCGCCCAGGCGCGAGCCCGGCGCCACGCCGTAACAGGTCGCTGGCATCGCCAAAGAGTTCGATCCCCCATTCCTGAGACGCGATCACGTCGAGCGTCTTGCATAGGTTTCCCGGGCTCGTCGAAGCCTTCGCGGGCTTCCAACGACAACCACCGGGACCGCGGACGGCCGGAGGCGGTTCGTTGCGGCAGTCCAGGCAGCGCGCGGAGCGAACGCGGTCGCTCGCCGGTCGACGAAACCACCGCTGCGACGCTCCCTTTCCGCCCAGATCGGGACCGGAAAGCTGACTCCGACGCCGCGCTTTATGCCACCGACCACGGGCAGGCACGGATCTCACTAGTCCGCCGCGGCTTGCCCGTTGCCTCGCGGCTTGGGTGAGGCATCAGGAGAGCGGGAGGACGTGCGGAACTACCCAAAAGAAGCCACGCCCTACCGACTGCTTGTCCTGAGAGGATGAGCCGGTGCGGCTCTCGCTAGACATCGACACGACCTATGTTCAGGGGCTGACCCGTTCGCTGTTGACGGGCATTACCGAGCTGATCTGGAACGCGGTCGATGCGGACGCCACGACGGTGGACGTTGAACTGCAACGGTCCGCGCTGACCGGCATTGAGAGCGTCGTGGTCCGCGACAACGGACACGGAATCACACCGGCAATGGCCGTGAGTCAGTTCGCGAAGCTCGGGGGTTCGACTAAGAAGACGACACCGAAGTCGCCCGCAGGACGCACGCTGCATGGTCGCCACGGGCAGGGACGTTTCCGTCCTTTCGGGTCCGGCGGTCGCGTCGTTTGGGACAGCGTTGCCGAGACGCCAAACGGCCGCCAACGGACGACGATTACGATCGCTGCGAGCGACCTGCGCGCCTGCGATGTCTCCGACCCCGAACCGACGGACGCACCGCTTGGGACGTCCGTCACACTCGAGGGGCTCGGCCAGCCCGTCACCGGCATCGAGGGCGAGAGCGCCCACGACCGTCTGGTAGCGAGATTCGCGCTGCCCATCGAAAGCTACGGGGTGTCGATCACCTTTGACGGGAAGAAGGTGAACCCGGCGCTACTGCAAGACGTGCGCCGCGAGTACACCCTCGATGCCGTGGAGGATGTCCCGCTCACGGTCACCGTCATCGAGTGGAAGCGGAAGATCGACCGCGGGCTCTATCTCTGCAACGGTGGCGGCGCGGCGCTGGAAGAGATCGACGTAGGGATCCAGGCGCGTGGTTTCGAGTTCACCGCCTACGTCAAGTGGGACGGCTTCGCAACCCAAGCCGCGGAGTTGTCCACAATCGAAATGCAGTCCGGGCCGGCCAGAGCGGTACTAGACGCTTCGCGTGAGGCGTTGCGGCAGCACTTCCGGGCGCGTCTCGCTGAACGCCGGCAGAAAATCGTCGCCGACTGGCAGAGCGAGGGTGTCTACCCCTTCAAGCAGCCACCGCAGTCCCGGGCTGAGAGAGCCGCTCGCGACACGTTCGATCTGGTGGCGCTTCAGGCAGAGGAGATCATCAATGCAGCGCCGAAACCCAACAAGAGGCTGTCGCTCGGCCTGCTTAGGGAGGCGCTGGAACAGGACCCGGGGTCTCTTCACCGCGTACTGACGAACGTCCTCGCACTACCGTCCGACCAGGTCGACTCGCTCGCCGAGTTGCTGACGCGTACGCCGCTCGCATCGGTGATCGCGGCTTCGCGGGCCATTGCCGATCGGCTCGATTTCGTCGCCGGGCTCGCCTCGTTGACGACGCACCCTGACTGGAAGAAGCGAGTCAAGGAGCGAAGCGAGCTTCACAAGATCCTTGCCGCCGAGACCTGGGTTTTCGGCGAGGAATACGCGCTCGCCGCAAGCGACAAGGGGCTCTCCGAGGTACTGAAACACCATCTCGCTTATCTCGGGCTCACTGCGTCCGATGACGACGGCGAGGAAGGCGGCGACGCTGACGAAGTCTTGGACGTCGACGGACACCGTCGGATCGTAGATCTCTTGCTCTCGCGCTCAATCGAGACCGCCGAAGATCAGCGCCGACACTTGGTAGTCGAGCTCAAGCGGCCCTCTGTCAAAGTCGGCCCGAAAGAGCTCCAGCAGGTGAAGGACTATGCCCTCGCCATAGCCACCGATCCGCGGTTTGATCTTGAGCGGACGCGATGGGAATTCTGGGTCGTCTCGACCGACGTCAAAGGCACCGCCGACGAAGAGCGTCGCCAGTATCCGGATCAATTCGGCCTCGCCAGCACGCTGCGGGGCGGGCGGGTCCGGGTCTGGGTAAAGACCTGGGGCGAGATTCTCCACGACGCGGAGCATCGCTTGAAGTTCGTCAAGAAGAAGCTCGGTTACGACCCAGGCGAGGTCGAGGCATTGGCCTACCTGCGCAGAGAGCACGACGAACGGCTCCCCCCAGATCCCGGCACCGACTCTCGCGGATAGCGGCTATGCCTGGAAGCACCGCCGCTTCACGGCCCGGACTCTGCTGGTACTGCGGTTTCGAAGCCTTGCGCGTTGACGATCCTCCGGAACACGCGATTCCGGATGAGATGGGCGGCAGGCTGAAAACCGACCGTGTCTGCCGCGATTGCAACCACCGCGCCGGCACTGAGATTGACGCACCGTTTATGGAGGACCTGCTGATTTTCTCGGACCGGCAAACCCACATCCCTGGCCGCACCAAGCTTGCCCCGACGCTCGACGCCAAGCTCGACGACGGCACGCCCGTCGATATCCGAATGGGGCGGAGAAGATGGAACGCGCGCGTGCGACCCGCGATTGAGCGCGACGGCAATCTCATCCGTATCCGTGCCAATGACTTGACCGAGTACAACAAGCTGGTCGATCGGGCGCGAAAGCAGCTCGCCGCCGAGGGCAAGACGATCCCGGACGGACTCACGGAAATCCCTGACTCGGCACCGATCGGGGAGATCCGGGTGACGTCCCGGATCGAAGGTGTCGTATGGCTCCGCATGGCAGCCAAGGTGACGCTCGCTGCATTCTCGACAACCGTGGATGAGTCCTGGGTCACGACCTCCGAAGCTGCGAAGTATCGAGGATGGCTGTGGGACGAGAAGCCTCGTAACGAGGACGGGACGAACGCGCTGGCGTTCCCCGTCGAGGCGAACCGATTCGAGAGTGCGGCCGCCCGGCCTGGCGAGCACCTCCTCTACTTCTACCCGCGCGCCGGTGGCGACCATGTCGTCCTTTCTGTCGTCTACTTCGGGACGTTGATTGTCCGGGCACGCGTCGCGATGCACGGACACCGGCGACCCGACGCAGCGTGGCGTATGAAGCACGGGTCGCCTGCCACGCGAACGACTTTCGACCAACTCCTCATGGAAGCCGCCGTGAATCAAGCAGACGAGCCAGCGGCCGAGGGGGATGACGACTGACGCCTACGCTGAAGGGCAGGGCCGAACCAGGGCCACCGCCAGGCTGCCGCGGTGAACGGTGCCCACGTACGGGCGGCTGAAGCCTCGAATCCGCTCCCACCCGCCGAACCGACGTCCTTCGGCTCGGCGACGGTCTTGCAACGAGCTGCCGTGCTCGACGCGGTCGGAGTCCCAGAGAAACCCGATCCGCCCGTAGTTCCCGTCGACCTCTGAGAACAGGAGGCGCCACGAGTCCGGCAGCAGCTCCTTGATCCGGCGAAGCCGCTGTTGACGTTGTCTCGGACCTCGACGATCGAGACGAGATCGAACCACGAGACGATCGCTGCGAGCAGGGCGAAGCACGCATCGTCACGGGGCTGCTCGGTGGCCCCCAGGTTCGCGATGCTCCAGGTGGCAACAGCAGGTGGCCGTCGCTGCGATCGGGGAGCCCTCGGACCGCCCTGTGCGCAAGAAGCCGTTCTCGCTCTCGCCGGAGCTCAACTACGTAGTCGAGCTTCGGCTTCGAGAACCCCGGCATGCGTGCGATGCATGCAAGCGGGCCGTCATGGTCTATTGCACCTACGGGGCCCAACGACGCCCGGCGACCGACGCGCTCCCGAAGCCGTCAGCCGACGGCCTCCCCCAGCGCAGGACCGCCCCGGGAGGCCCCGTCATGCCGACGGAGCGGCCGGCAGGTCCGTCCCGTACTGGGCGAACCCCGGTAGGTCTGGGTAGATCGTCTGGTGGGTATAGCCGAACAGTCCTTCAAGCCGCTTCCGGATGGCCGGCTTGGCTGCGGACACAATGCGGAACGTATAAGCCGGGGCGCCCCCAGCCCCGACCCCGCCGGCCTTGGGGTCGGCCTTATGTAGACGGAGAGGCAGCGATGTCCCACGGCGCACGTCCGCGCGCGGCCACGTCTTGCTGCCGCCCGGCTGCTTCTGCAGTTGGAACCCGGGCGCCGTCTTCGGCACGCCCGCGAACAGGAAGGCGCCATTTTGCGCCGCGATACGACGCTCGAACGGTGGCGGCTTCCACGCGAACGTCTCACCCGTCCACCGGGCTTCAGGGAGTTCCGCCCATGGCCTTTCCCGGCGGTCCTCCCAGTCGCGCAGCTCGGACTGCTCGTTGATCAGCTTTGATGTGATGTCGACCGCAAAGAGGCGACCGTCGCGGCCGTCGTCCTTTTCGACCGCGAACCACAGACCGATGTAGGCGTTAAGCGTGACGTCGATCAGCCGGGTGGGCGCTCCGAAGTGCTGCAGTGCGGCGAGCTGGTAGAGGATCGACAGCCGTCCCTGAGGCCCGTTGTGGAGCCCCCATCGGTGCGTCTCCGCCAGGAGCTTTCCCTCCGCTTCGGCAAGAGCTGCCTCGTCTGGGGGCTCCGGGTTGCCTGATGCCTCGCGTTGCCACAACAGACGGCGGTAGAGAGAGCTATGCAGAGGAAAGGTCGCGTCCGAGACGCCGCGCCACGCGAAGAGGCGATCCGTGACCAACCATCTCTCGGACAGCCGTGTAAGGAGGTCGTTGATCTTCTCGAAACCATCGATCTCGCTTTCCCACGGCGCGTAGAACCCATCGGGCAGCGACATAGAGCGTACTTCGTCCACGGGACGCGACTTCCTCCTGCTAGGCGTTGGAATCGAGCCAAAAGGCCCTCGCGGCAGTTCAGAGACCGCCACTTCGGCCGGCACGGCGTGCCGACTTCTGCCCCGGCGTCTTGAGCGAGTGCAGTAGCACCGTGGTTCTGCTGACCGAAACAGCGGCCATGCTGTGCCCTAGCTAGGGTCGCGGCGGTGGGCGTGTGGCTTCCACGAAATCGGCTGCTTGCCTGAGCACCTCTGCAGCGTCTAGCTCGCTGGTCTGATGCCGGACGGTTGCCTTGAACTGGTACCCATCGACGACCGCACTCACCGTCACCTCGGCCACCCGGCGTTGTCGCATGGCCGAAAGAAGTCCTTTCGCGAACGGGGCGATCTGGTCCCGTGACAAGACGAGCGAGAGCGCATCCGCCGACACGGCCATCGTCGAGATCGCGATCGCGGATGCCTCCATGAGCAGGCCGTCCCGGACCCCTGGTGCCGCACGAGCCCCGATGCCCTCGTCAGCGAGCATCTGGCCAGCGATTTCGACCGGCACTTGCACAAGAAGGTTTTCGGATGAGAGCTGCATCTTTTAACCCTTAACCAACGTCATTCCGGCCCACCAGTGGGGCGCTATTCGGGCGTCCAAGCTCAACTCGCGAATGAGATCTCGAACGTGTAGCTCGAGGTGCCCTCGACGGACGATGGTTGAAGCGACGCAGTTATCGACAATCCCGGCCTCGAGACTGTCTATGAGGGGCCAGATTGGGGCAATGATCTCGTTTGCACCTTTCAGCATCAGCGCAGACGCAAAACCGCCCCATTCATGGGAGAAGTGGACGCCAGCTCCACGGCAACACATCAGGGCAGCTCGCTCGCTGGCAACTCCTGACATTTGCATGATGTCAGCTGCGGTGAGTACGTTGCGGTCGGAAGGTGCAAGGGGGATTGAGCTTTCACTAGGGACGCCCGTCCCCGCATACAGGTGGCCAACGTATAGCACCGCGGAGCCACGGCACTCCGTACCGCGTGAGGCACCGATGAGCACGTCCATAGAAACTGGGGCGCTTGCTCCGGCATAGGATAGGTTTCCAAACGAGCTGCCGATGCGGATCAGGTCCCATGCGGGCACATCGCTCGTTGCGCGGCGTCCCGTAGTCGCTGCAATCGTGTTGGCTGGGGGGAGCATGGCGACGGGTCGTTGGGTCATCAGGAACCGACCCGTATTGTCTGTGCCTAGCCCCCACGGGACCGTAGCTAGGTCTGGCGCGATCGCCATCAACAACGGGCGGTCCGTGGCGACGGCTACGGTTCTGGGGAGGATGCCACTGATGGCCCGCCCGATGGCGTCGATTCGCGGACGCTCCAGCGCCCGGAGCGCGTTCGCCAACGCGTTTCGTGATCCCGCCGGCAGCCGCAGAGCGAAGTCCTGAGCGTGGATGAGGTTGTCAACGAAGGGTCCAGTGCAGCAGCGGACTGCCGCTACGGTCGGCAGGTGCTCAGGCGACAACCGGGCTGCCGTGAGAAGGCGATGGTCGAGTGGCGCAACGGCCGGGGAACTCCACGTTGCCGTAGCTGCGAGCAGTGCTTGTTGGCCCGTGTCGAGTCGCACGCGGCCGGAACTGATCGAGCCATCTGAGCAGTCGATCAACGACCAGACGATGTCCGACCCGAGGCGATAGAGCTGCAGAACCTCGGGAACCTCGCACCAGTCAGCCTCACCGATCATCCGGCCGAGATCGAGGGACTCGAGTGCATCCGGACCCGGTTTGTCGAGCGTCCGCGAGTCCGGCGCAACGCCGCCGGGCCACCGATCGGTCCAACGGAGCGTGTGCGGCTCCCCAAGAGAAGCGGGATATGACGCTTTCCGGGCCGCCGCATCCATGAGAAACCGCTCGCGTAGCTGACTTTTGGCGGTAGGCGAGTCAGTCCATCTGCCAAGTGCCCCCGAAAGAGATCCCCACCGCGACAGCTCTACCGCCTCGAACTGTCCCCAGGGAGTCAATTCTCCGCGCATCAACATCCTGTTCAGGACGGGTATTATGTTTGCACGTCTGAAAGCCGCCCGCACGGATTCGTCGTCCTCAGCTGCCACATGCGCAAGGTGCCCGAAATACTCGGCTACATCGTCCCCCTGGCTGGGCGTGCTCGTGACCAGAGCTTCGAGCTGCGTATTTAGATCATCGAGATCCTGCAGCGTGACGACTCGGCTACTGTCGACCGCCAGCTCCTTCGCGAGGTCCTCAAGCGCGAGCGCGTTTGCCTCGGCTGCAGACCGATCACCCGCGACGAAGGCGAGCATTGTCTGCAGCATTAGCGCATGGGGCGAACCCGACGGCATGGCCTTGAACCGGCCTATCGTTGTCTCGGTCCGAAGCGCCCAACGGTCGAAGTGCGATGTGTCGTCAACCATCCGGGCTGTCAGTAGTGCGTTGAACAACAGTTCCGACAGCGGGAGGTCACGGACAGCTATACCGGGCGCTGTCACAACAATGGGCTCAAAGTGATGCCACGCACGCTCGAGATGCGTCAACGAAGCGTCGTAGTCAGCGGTGCGGTCGGTTTCCGAACTGCGTTCCATCTCAAGGCGCCCCGCGTCCGCAGCAGCGGCCGAGCCGCGAAGGCCAGGGCGCGGCGTCTCAAGGATCTCGCGGGCTTGATCGGCCATCCCGAGGTTTCGGAATACCCGCGCCGCCTCCGCTCTCGCGCGAAAGAGCAACTGAGGGGCGTCGGCTGCGACGGCTGCTCGCTCAGCGCGGGAAGCGTGGTGAACAGCGGCCGTGTACAGCTTCGCCTGTCTGAGCTGTCCGGCGTAAATCAGCTGACACTGGGCAGCAAGATTCCATGCGCCACCCCGCTCATATTTTGATGCCATCTCCGCGTATGCAGTGACTGGCTCTCGTGCTTGCCAGTCGGACAACATGAAGCGGTTGAACTCGATGACATTCAGGCGCTGACTTTTTAGGGGCCAAGATGCTGGAAGTTGATTCGCTACTTCTGCAGCGCGCAACAGTGTAGAATGCGCCGCCGAATAATGGTATGCTCCCATCTGGGATGAGGCCCAGTTAATCAACAGTACAACCTCGATGTCCGTTCCTAGCTTCTGATGATCTCGCAGTAGTCCACGCGCTTCGATAAAGGCATCTCGATAGCGGAGATCGAGATGGGCCTGAGTCCCCGCCGTGCCAACCGCGATCAGAGCGCGAACACGAGATTGCACGTCCAGTTCTCCAGCCCGGCGCAGAGCAAGGCGCCCGAGAGCGAGCGCTTCCGGAAAATCGCCGAGAATCAGATGCAGGCTTGCCGCTCGTGAAGCGGCTTCGGGGCTTCGCTGCCAGGCGTATCCGATGCGCTTGAGAGCCTTCGCCGGCTCGCGAAACGCAAGGATGGAGAACTCACTCTCGGAGATGCTGTCGGTCACGTTGAGATCCAAGAGCGTACAACGTCGATCACATTGCGGAACCCTCTCTATCCGGATCGCATCCGTTGCAGCGTTGGACATCCCGAACGTCTGGGATCTGGCGGCGGATCCGAAAGGGACCGCGGTTCCAGACGCCCTTCCCGGACTGAGTCAAGCGCCTTCACACGGTTCCAGAGTGCTCCTCCGCGGGCACTTGCAGGAAGGCCCGCTCCGGCGGGGCCTTGGGCGGCCGCCCCTACGCGCGCCGCAGATACCCCACCGGGGCCACCCCGCCGAAGGCCGTGAACCACGCCTCGACGCGCTGGTCCGCGATCCCCAGCTCGTCCGCGGCCTCGGTGTGGCCGGCCACCGCCGCGTCCGCCGGGTCGGTCATGGCGAAGAGGGCGAGCACGTCGTCGTCCTCGAAGACCTCGAAGAGGCCCTCGAGCGCGTCGACCGCCTCGGCCGCCTCCGGGGCCGGCAGCTCGCCCGCGTCCGAGCGCAGACCCAGAATCCCCGCCGCCTCCTCCAGCAACCGCACGCCGATGATCTCCTCAGCCACGCAACCCGCCGACAGCCCGTCGCCGAGCCGGACCATCAGCGCGACGGCGGCGGAGTACAGGTCGACGGCGAGGGCGCCGTCGACGGCGACGACGAACGCCGGCGGCACGAGCGTCGCGGCGTGGTCCACCGCGTGGCCGTCGCGGACGGCCGCCCGGAAGTCGTCCAGCAGCAGCACGCTTGCGTCGATCATGGCCCGCCGGGCGTGCAGGTCGTCGATCACGTCGGGGAGGAACGCGAGAACGTCGGGCCCGACCTGCCCGTCGGCGGCGGCGTACTGCCGCCCCGCCCGCAGCAGGACCGGTGGCCCGCCGTCGATCACCGCGAGCCCGTAGGCGTTGGCCTCGCTCAGGATGCACTCCAGCCGACCGGGCGCGACGCCCCGCTCCGCCGCGAACGCGTGGGGGTCGAGCTCGTCCCCGGCCCCCTCGGCGGCCTGGACGGCCCGCAGGAGCTGGACGAGCAGGCGGTGGTCGTCGGGAGCGTTCATCGGATGGCGAGCCTCTGGGCGGAATACGGTGGATCGCGACGCGCGGACGCTATGCACTGTACGCAGACGCGCCAGGGGTTCGCCGCCGGGCCGTCGCGCCGAGGAGGACGGACACGGTCGAACGACCGTTGCGACGGCGGGCGAGAGGCGTACGGTCGACCCATGAGCACGGATCCCGCCCCGCCCACCCCGTCCGCCGGCGGCCCCGCCGACCCGGACCCCACCCCGCCGGCCGGGGCCGCGGCGGCCGGGACCGCGGCGGGCGGGACTGCGGCGGGCGTCCGCCGCTCCGTCGCCGGCTATGCCTCCCACGCCGAGGCCGTCCGCGCCGTCGACTGGCTGTCCGACGAGGGCTTCCCCGTGCAGCGGGTCGCGATCGTCGGCAGCGGGCTGAAGGCCGTCGAGCAGGTCACGGGACGCGTGACGGTCGGCCGCGCCGCCGGCCAGGGGGCCGCGCAGGGCGCCGTCATCGGCGTCTTCTTCGCCCTCCTCTTCGGGCTCTTCTTCACGGGGCCGGCGTTCCTCGGCCTGCTGATCTACGCCGTGGTGCTCGCGGCGCTGTTCGGCGCGGCCCTCGGCGCCGTGGGTCACGCGGCGCTCGGCGGCACGCAGGACTTCGGGTCGATCTCCACGATGCAGGCCGACCGCTACGACGTCATGGTCGACCACGACGTCGCCGACGAGGCGGCGCGGGTGCTCGCGCGGCTGCCGGCCGGCCGCTGAGGGCCGGCGTCCCTGGGGCTACGGGAGCCCGAGGCCCCGTCGGTCCGTCGTGACCGTGTGGCCCGTCGGGTCGGCCGCCGGGGCCCGCCCGGGCCGGACCGGCCCGGGCCTAGCGCCCGAGCCGCAGCGTGCGGGTCGTCGTGCGGCCCGCGGCGTTGCGGACCGTCACGCGCACCTTGCGGACGCCCTGGGCGCGCAGGTCGCGGGCCAGGCGCTTGCTCAGCACTACGCGGACGGTGCCGGTGCGGCCGGCCTGCACGCGGTATGGACGCGAAGCCAGGAGCGCCTTGGCCCGGTAGGTGCGGCCGCCGGAGCGCAGGCGGCTCACGGTGCGGACCTCGACCGTCCCCGAGCACGCCGTGGCGCAGCGCAGGGCGACGGCGACGGTGCTGCCCTTCAGCACCGCAGTGCTCGGCGCGGGCGGCGCGACGGCGGCCGCGCGCGCGGCCGGGGCCGGTGCGGGCGCCGGGGCAGGCGCGGCGGCGACGCGCGCCACCGGAGCGACGGGCGCGGCGGGCGGGTCGATCTGCACGGCCGGCGGGTCCTGCGGGACCGGGGCGGCCTGGACGCGCACGGTGGCGCTCGCGCTCAGGACGGCGTCCTCGCGCAGCGCGCTCGACGACGTGCCCGTGACGGTGTTGACGAGGTCGAGCACCCCCTGTGCGTTGCGGGTGCGGTCACCGAGGCAGAGCAGGTACACCGTGCCGCGCAGGACGGTCGGGGCGGGGTTGTCGATGGAGAACACGCGCGACTTGATCTGCGGCTCGTTGCCGACGGGCAGCAGGCCGGCGTCGAGGTCCCAACCCGCGACGATGCCCTTCTCCTGCTCGCCGCACTCGAGCTTCGGCACGGCGGAGGTGCGCGCGGCGATCTCGACCGGCGCCGAGATGACGCGCCAAGCGAGCTCCGTCGTCGACCCGCGGGCGGGGCCCGTGAGGTGCGACAGGCAGCGGACGCCGACGGTCACCGTGGTGGCGTCCTGGTCGACGCGCACGCGGACGACGCGGCGCGTGGCACCGTCGGGGACGGACGCGACGATGCGCGCGCGGCCCGGGGGCGCGTCGACGCTCGCCGCGATCGGCGTGCGGCCGGTGCCGCAGTCGAAGACGACGGCGTAGGGCGTCGCGCGGGCGTCGAGGACGACGGTCTTCGTGACGGGGTCGCCCGCGAGCAGCGCGTGGCCGCTCGTCGTCCTCGCGGGCAGGCAGGCGGCGTGCAGGCGGACCTTGGCGTGGCCGGTGCCGCGGTTCTCGACGATCGCCTCGAACGCCCCGTCGGCGCGCACGCGCTGGGCGAGGACGTGGACGACGCTGCGGTCGGCGGGGCCGTTGTGGTCGACGTCGACGATGCGGAGGGAGCCGTCGGCGAGCAGGTCGCCCGCGCGGCAGGCCAGCACGAGGGTGCGGGTCTCGCCGGCGACGAGCTCGGACGTCGGGGTCTCGTCCTTGTAGGGCTGGATCTGGTCGTCCGGATCGGGCGCGGCGGCGAGCGGGGCGGCGACGCCGCGGACCTCGAAGCTCCGCGTCGCGCCCGGGGCGAGGGTGCCGACGGGGCAGCGCACGACCATCGTCGTGACCGTGCAGGCCGCGTCGACGGTGACGTCCTGCAGGCCGACGGGCAGCAGGTCGCTCAGCGCCACGTCGTTCGCCGGCGCGGTGCCGCGGTTCTCGGCGGTCAGGGTGAAGGTCACCGCGCCGCCGGGCAGGACGACGGGGGCGCTGACGCTCTTGCGCACGTGCAGCGCGGCGACGGGCGCCGGCGCGGGCGTCTCGGGCGTCGTCGGGGTGGTCGGCGTCGTGGGCGTGGTGCCACCGCCGCCTCCTCCCCCGCCCCCGTCGCCCGGGGGCGTGCCGGCGTCGACGGGCAGGCAGCCGGCGAAGAGGTGCTGGTGGGTCTCGCGGTCGGACGTGAAGCTCGCGGCGACGGTCTGACCGAGCGTGTGGCCGACGTTGCCGCCGACGACGACGCGGGCGGCCGGGGCGAAGACGGTGCCGCCGAAGGCCGCGCCCGTCTGCAAGGTCACGGTGTCGGCCTCCGCGACGTTCCACAGGGTGCGGGCGTTGCGCTCCGTCGTGCCGTCGTTGGACTGCTCGAAGCGGCCGGTGGCGTTGCGGTACTCGACGCGGCCGTTGATGGTGATCGGCCCCGTGCCGTCCACGTCGATCAACGTCGTCGAGCCGGCGGGCACGTCGATGTACGTCGCCCGGAAGTTCGAGCCCTGGAAGTCCGCCTGCTGCACGCGGAAGACGTTGAGCGCCGGGTCGGTGCCGGTGAGCAGCAGCACGTCGCCGCCCGTCGGGGTGGAGGTCGTCTCCGAGTTGACGACCGCCGCGGTGCCGTTGGCGGGCAGCGCGTGCCAACGCGCGGACCGGGCGCGCAGGTCGGGGAAGGCGGCGACGACGTCGAGCGGCGAGGTCGCCAGCCGCTTCGTCCCGGCGCCGCCGTTCAGGTTCATGCCGCCACGCAGATCGCGGACGTAGGCCGAGCCGGCCTGGATGGTGAAGGAGCCACCCGTGCCGTTGACCACCAGCGTCGGGTCGGTCGGCGCCTTCGGACGCACGCGGGTGCCGACGACCATCCACTGCGCGTCGAGCGAGCCGCCGTAGGCGACGGTGCCCTCGGACTCCGCACGCCGCTGTCCGTCGCCCGCCACGAACTCCGTCCAACCGCTGGCCGCGCCGAGCGGCGCGGCGTCGCAGACCGGGGCCGCGGCGGCCGCCGCGGTCACGCCTGGGCGGCCGAGCGCGGCCAGCGCCACGAGGGCGAGGAGCGCCGTCGCGAGGGCGACGAGGCGGAAGGGGGCGCGCGCGGCGGCGCGCCGGAGGACTGAAGGCATGGAGCGGATCTCGACGGCTGGGGTGGCCGTCAACTATCGACGCTGCAACCGAGACCTTGAATCTCGGTCGACGAATGGCACTGTGCGATGCGCCGCACAGGCGCTCCCCCTCGCTCAGCCGCCGGCGAGCACCGCGTCGTAGCCCTCGCCCTTGAGCACCTCGAGTACGACGTCCCGGTGGTCGCCCTGCAGCTCGATGACGCCGTCCTTCGCGGAGCCGCCGACACCGCAGCGCTTCTTCAGCCGGCCGGCGAGGTCGCGCAGGCCGTCCTCGTCGAGCGGGACGCCCGAGACCGTGGTGGCGGTCTTGCCACGCCGGCCGGCGGTCTCGCGACGCACCTTCACGCGCGACCCGGCGGCGGTGGGGCCGCCGGCCGGGGCTCCCCCGCCCCCGCCCGCGGGAGCGCCGCCGCGGGCCTTCCCCTTGCCCTTGCCCTTGTCCCGGCGGACGTCGCCGCCGTCGCTGGACCAGACGAGCTGCTCGTCCCTGCGGGGGATGCGTGCCATGGCCGGGACGCTAGCGCCCGCCGCGGCCGGCCGGATCGCCGGCGCGTGGGCCGGTGGCGGACAGACGCGACGCGATAGCCCGCCGCGCGGTGGCGCGCGGCCCGACGGCGACGGGGGGCCCGACGGCGACGGGCGGCCCGACGGTGACGGTGCACCGGGCGTCGACGGGCCGCCGACGCACGGCGGGCCCCCGGGCCGCGGCTGCGATGATCGTCCCGATGGGGGCCACCGGCGACGACGAGGAGCGCACCGGCTACGGCGCCCGTCGCGGCTGGCGCGCGCCGAAGGGCGCCGGGCCCGGCCGGACCGGTGGTCGCCGGCGCGGTCGCGGGCGCGACGACCGGGCCGCGGCCGCCCGGGCCTCCCCCGCCACGGACGACGCCCTCGCCCCGGACACGCTCGCCGCGCGGATCGCGCGCCTCTCCCGCCTGCCGGCGGAGGACGCCGCGGCGCTCGCCCGCGAGGACCTTCCGGCCCCGGGCGCACCCGACGCGCTGCCCGCCGCCTTCCGCGCCCTCGGACGGCTGCTGACGGCGGCACGGGACGCCGCGGAGACGGCGCGGCGGCAGGCCGAGGAGACCGCGGACCGCCGGGCGCGGGACGCCGCCCGGGCCCGCACGCAGGTCGCCCGCGCGCAGGAGCGCGAGACCCGCCAGCGCGAGAAGGCCAGCGCCGAACAGGGCGAGCGGCAGCGGCTCGCGGGCGAGCTCGAGCGGACCCAGGCCCGCCTGAGCCAGGTCGCCGCGGAGCGCGATCGCCTGCGCGGCCCGCACGTCGACGGAGCGGCGCGTCCCGGGGGCGTGCCCGGCCACGACGACGTCGAGGTCGCCGGGCTGCTCGCCCGCGTCTTCGACCTCGAGGCCCAGCTCGAGGAGCGTGCCGTGGCCCTCGAGGAGCTGACGGACGCGCGCGAGGCGGCCGAGGCGGAGCGCGACCATCTCGTCACCTCCGCCCGCCGGCTGCGGCGCCTGGCGCTCGAGGCGGGGGCCAAGGACGTCGACCTCGTCGACCCGGAGGACGCGGCCCCGCTGCGCGCCGACGAGCTGCCCGAGGTCCGCACCGTGCTCCAAGCCGTCGAGCTCGCCGCCGCCCACGCCGAGCACCTGATCTACACGGACCGGGCGTTCTCCTCCGCGCGCACCGCGCCCTACACGGAGCCGCAGAAGCTCCTGCGCGACCTCGTGGCGCTCGACCGCGTGGCGGCCGCGTGGGACGTGGAGACGGGGATCGGGCGGCCGATCCGCGACGTCGCCCTCGAGCAGCAGCTCGACTGGGCCGACGACGTCTCCGTCACCGCGCGCGCCCAGAACGCCCGGGAGTACCAGTTCTCGCACCAGGGCCGCCCGCTCTGGGCCGGCCCGCACGTGCGGGTCGCGACCGGCCGCGGGCTGCAGCGCACCTGTCGCGTGTACCTGGCGCTGGTCAAGGGCACCGAGCCCGACCTCGCGGGGCTTCCCCGGGGCGTCTACGTCGGACCCGTCGGACGGCACCTGAGCGACTCGACCAGCGGATGACGGGGCAGCCGCGCCGCGCGACCCCGGGACCGCTCAACGCCGCGGACGTCGCGGGTGCCGACTGGCTCGAGGTCATCGGCGAGAGCCTGCACCGCGACGCGCTGGCGGCCGTCGTGGCGCCGTTCCCCGACCGCGTCCGGCTGACCTGGGCCGTGCTCCTGCGCGTGCGGGCCGACCACGCGGCGATCGCCGCCGACGGGCACGCCGTGGCGGTCGTCGTCGGCGGACGGGTGGTGGGGTGGCTCCCGCGCGACGAGGCCGCCGGCGCCGCGTCGTTCCTGCGGCGCGAGGGCGGCGCCTGCTGCCCGGCGTTGATCAGGCGGGCGGAGCGCGGCGAGTGGCTCGTGGCCCTGCGCGTGGACCGCGAGGTGCTCGCGGGTCGCCGGCCGCCTTCGGGCGTCCTGCCCGTCGACGGCCTGCACGCCACGTAGGGCGGGGCGACGCGCGCCCCGCCCGGAGGCTCAGCGGACCGCCGAGACCCGGATGACGCCGCGGGGCCCGACCACGAAGCGGGCGATGCCGCGGCGGTCGGTGCGGGCCTGGTACTTGCGACCGCCCACGCGGATGAGCACCCGACGGCCGCGGGCGACGGCCTTGCCGGACGTCACGCGGATGCGGACGACGCGGCGACCGGAGCGGATGCGCGAGACCGAGCGCACCTGCGTGCGGAACCCGCGCGGACCCCGCGCGCCCTTCGGCCCGCGGGCGCCCTTGGAGCCCTTCGAGCCCTTCGACCCCTTCGGGCCGACGGGACCGGGGACGCCGGCCGGACCGGGCGTGCCGGCCGGACCCTGCGGCCCGGGAGCACCGTCGGTCCCGGGAGGACCAGCGGGGCCGGCGGGGCCTTCGCCGGCCGGCGGGGCGTCGTCGCCGACGTCCGCGACGGCCAGCTGCGCCGCGGCGATCTGCTCGTCCGTGTACGGCAGGTCGAGGAACTCCGAGTTCGAGAACCGGTCGGTCTGGTCGCGGTAGTACGGGGACGTCGGATCCTCGGACTGCGAGTAGCTCAGGAGCGCCCGCGCCCGCGGGCCCGTCTTCGGGTCCATCTCGGCGAACATCACGAAGCTCGACCCGTGCGTGACCTCGCCGTAGTTGGCGGGGTTCGTCGACGCCGTCGTGACGGGGTAGCACCCGGTGTTGCAGCCCGGGATCGCGATCCGGTCGGTGCCGCGCGTGGACTTCTGCACGTCGCCCCAGGTCGCGGACAGCGGCAGGCTGCGGGCCTGCAGATCCTGGATCGCGTCGCCCAGCGCCGCCTTCGTGGTGCCGAGGGCCGGGTTGAGGCCCGACGGCGTACCGACGGGGTCCGCCGCGTCGAACGGCGTCGTCCAGAAGCCGTTGCTGCCGATCTTCGCGCGGGCGTAGAAGCGGGCGAAGAGCCAGCCACCCTGGGCGTCGCGCCTACCGGTCATGTCGTACGTGTTCAGGACCGCGCACGCGTCCGCGATGTTCACGGTCGCGCCGTTCGTGGCCGTCACGGTCGTGTTCTCCGTGCACAGCTGCCGCAGGCCGGGGACCATGAGCTCGGCGCCGAGGTTGCGCTGCGACGTCCAGGCCCCCTCGAGCGTGGCGAGCGAGAACTTCGCCGCCCCCAGGCCGTCCGTGCCGGCCAGGCGCTTCCGGACGATGTCGACGCCCAGACGCGTGCGCAGCCCCTGCTCGGCCGTCTGGCCGGGAACGAGGTTGCCCGGCTCCAGACCGACGATCGGCGAGAACCCGGTCAGCCGGTTCTCCGGGTTCGTGAGCCAGTGCGAGTCGTTCGCGTTCTGGACGTACTCCTTCGTGACCCGCTGCGGCAGCTTGGCCGCCCCGAAGATGCCGGGGGCGACCGCGTCGTCGTCGCTGCCGAGAGCACACGCGGATCGCGAGCCGTCGAGGACGTAGACCCGGTTGACCCTGCCGGCCTGAGCGATCCCGTCGGCCACGCTCGCGACCCCGTTCGACCCCGGCACGCAGCTCCCGGACCCGATGATCTGGTCCGTCGTCAGGTGCGGCGTCACCGAGATGTCGGTGTAGAACGCGTTGCCGCGATCGTCGGCGCCGATCGTGTTCACCCAGGGGATGCCCTGGATGTCCTTCTGCGACTGCACGAGCTCCTGGGCGGTGTCGGCCCGGTTCATCGCGAGCCACTGGTCGAAGAGCCGCAGGTTGCCGGCGTTCGCGTCGTTGAACGCGTAGGCCGTCGTGGTGCTCCACGCGGGCGTCTGCTGCGCCGGGGCCTGCACGTTCATGGTGATGCCGAGCGGCGAGAACGCCGTCACGCGGCCGAACCGCGTGTAGTACCAGTCGTGGCTGCGCGGGCTCAGCGTGCCGTCCGCGCCGCGGACGTCGACGGTCACCGTCTGCTTGCGCATCGGGACCGTCTCACCGTCGTACTCGTAGCTCGTGGGCGAGCCCGGGACGAGCTTCAGGCGGTGGAGCGTGAAGCGGCGGCCCGTCGAGACGGTGTGCGACCAGGCCACGTGCTCGTTGTGGCCGATGTTGACCACGGGCGAGCCCATCAGGCTGGCGCCGACGACGTCGACGTCGCCCGCGACCTGCAGGTGGAACTCCCAGAACCGCTCGTTGCCCTGCCACGGGAAGTGGGGGTTGCCGAGCACCATGCCGGTGCCCGACCGGGTCGCGTTCGCGCCGAGGCCGAGGGCGTTCGAGCCCAGCTTGCCCTCGGAGTCGGGATTCGGGTCGAGGACGGAGCCCTTCAGGTTCTCCGCGATCTCCGCGGCGGACGGCGCCTCGTCGGCGGACGCGGCCGGGGCCGGGGCCGCGCGGGTCAGCGGGGTCGCGATCGGCGGGGCCGCGGCGACGAGGTCGGCGAGGTACGGCACCGAGCTGGCGCGCATGCCCAGGCTGTTGGCCAGGCGCCAGCCGTCGATCGGCTGGAGCGGACGCACCCACGCGGCGCCCTTGCACCGGGGATCCTTGATGCCGTCGGCGCCGCCCTGCTCCTGCAGGTAGCGGTTGTAGCCCGCGATGTAGCCGGCGGCCATCGCCTTCGCGTCGGCGGACGGGCCGTCGGGCGCCTTGCGCTCGAGCTGCTTCTCGATCGTGCGGTCGTCGATGATCGACTTCCAGAAGAAGTCCGAGGTGACGTTCGCGTTGTTCGTGCCCGCGCCGAGGAAGCGGGAGCGCTCGCCGCTCGTGGTGAGGTAGGCGTCGGCGAGCGTGCAGATGTTGTCCTGCGCCGCGGCGTAGCCGACGCCGAAGCCGCCGTCGGCGAGGGTGGACGCCTTGATGTGGGCGACGCCGCCCGTGGTCCGGGTGACCTTCGCGTCGTACGCCGACGCGGGGCCGGCCGCGGTGAGCGCGACGGCTGACGCGGCGAGCGTCACCGCGGCGGCGCGCAGTCCGCGACGGCCGACTGGGCGGGGCTGGAGGGGACTCATGGTGCTCCGGGTCTCGGGGGGTGCTGACGGGGCGACACTAGGAGCGCTCCCCAGCCCCGAGGGCATCATTCGTCCGTGGACCCCGTACATGCCGGACGGGACCGGGGATTCTTCTTATGGCCACATCAGCCACTCGCGGCGGAACGGGCCGCCCGGCGCGCCGCGATGTTGCTGCGCGCCGCCTCGCGCCAGGGACGCGGCACCGCGCCGAGGGCGATCGCCCGCTCGCGGCCCAGGCGGGTGAGGTCGTAATGGTCGTGCCACGGGCGCCCCGGCTTGGACTGGAACCACGCGCGACGCAGGCCCAGGCGCTCGGCGAACGCGTGCAGCTCGTCGTTGGTGTCGGCCTGCAGGTGCCCGCCGCCGCTCCAGCGGCCCCAATCGCCGTCCACGAACCCGTCGTCCACCCAGACCGTCACCCGTCCGATTCTGCCGGACGGGCCCCGGGGGCCCGGCGGCACCGTCGGATCCCCTGCCCGACGCGTCCGCGGAGGGCGGGCGGGGCGGGCCGGACGGGCGGGCGCGGCGCTCCGGGCGGGTGCGGCGATCCGGGCGGGTGCGGCGAACCGGCGGGCGCGGCGAACCGGACGGGCGCGGCGGTGGTGCCAGGGCGGGCGTGGCGCGTAAACACTCAGTCGCCGTAAAGGTCGTGTGACTGTACTATTCGCCGCATGGCCGCTCCTCCCTCTCCCGCGCGCGCTCCCGGCGCCCCGCCCAACGCGATCGACCGCGAGACGTGGATCGTCGCCGGCGTCGTGATGCTCGGCGCGATCATGTCCATCCTCGACACCACGGTCATCAACGTCGCCATCGACCGTCTGGCGTCGGACTTCGACTCCTCGCTCACCACGATCCAGTGGGTCGTGACGGGCTACACGCTCGCGCTGGCCGCCGTCATCCCGATCACGGGGTGGGCTTCGGACCGCTTCGGTACCAAGCGCATCTACCTGTGGTCGCTCGTGCTCTTCGTGCTCGGCTCGGCGCTCTCCGGTCTGGCCTGGAGCTCCGGCTCGCTGATCGTCTTCCGCGTCCTGCAGGGCATCGGCGGCGGGATGATCATGCCCGCGGTCATGACGATCATGACCAAGAAGGCCGGCCCTCACCGCATGGGGCGCGTCATGGGCGCGCTCGGCATTCCGATGCTGATCGCCCCGATCGTCGGCCCGGTCCTGGGCGGCTGGCTCGTCGACGACGTCTCCTGGCGGTGGATCTTCTTCATCAACCTGCCCATCGGCGTCGTTGCCTTCTTCGCGGCGCTTCGAGTGCTCGACCAGGACCAGCCGCAGCGGGCCCACCGCCTGGACTGGCTCGGCCTCGTGCTGCTCTCCCCCGGCCTGACGCTCCTGATCTTCGGCCTGGCCGAGTCCGCGAGCGACGGCTTCGGCGCCTTCCGCTCGTGGGGGCCGATCGCGCTCGGCGCCGCGCTCGTCGTTGGGTTCCTGCGCCACTCGTGGACGGCGAAGGACCCGCTCATCGACATCCGGCTGTTCACCCACAGCCGGGCGGGCGCGGCGGCGGGCACGTTCCTGCTGTTCTCGATCGCGTTCTTCGGCGCGCTGCTGCTGATCCCGCTCTACTACCAGTCTGTCCGCGGCGACACGGCGCTGCAGTCGGGCCTGCTGCTCGTCCCCCAGGGTCTGGGCGCCGTCATCACGATGCCGATCGCGGGGCGCCTCTCGGACCGCATCGGCCCGACGAAGCTCGCGGCCTTCGGCATCCCCTTCGTCGTCGTCGGCATCTCCCCGTTCGCGTTCGTCACGGCGGACACGTCCTACGCGCTGCTCTGCGTGTTCGGCTTCGTGCTCGGGCTGGGGATGGGCCTGTCGATGATGCCGACGATGACCGCGGCGATGCAGGCCGTGCCGCCGCAGGCGATCGCCCGGACGAGCACCGCCATGAACATCATCCGGCAGTCCGGCGCGTCGATCGGCACGGCGATCCTGTCCGTGATCCTCGCGTCGAACATCAAGGGCGAGCTCGGCGGCGCCGGCAGCGGCGGCTTCGACGCCGTGCACGGCATGAGCGAGGCGCAGCGGGCGGCGATCGCGTCGCCGCTGGCCGACGCGTTCGCCGCGACCTTCGTGTGGGCGCTGGCCCTGCTGGCGCTCGCGTTCGTCCCGGCGCTGCTCATGGCGCTGTGGAGGGACAAGCGGGGTGCCGATGACGCCCCGGCGCCCGAGGCCACGCCGCCGGTGTTCGCCGAGTAGACGGCGGAGCGCGCCGGCCGTCGGCTCAGAAGCCGACGACCTGCATCAGCGTCGTGGCCGAGACCGTGCGGCCGCGGGCCGTCTTGCGCACGCGGCCCGTCGCGCGGACGACCACGACCCGCTGCCCCTTCGGGCGGGCGATCCGCGCGGACACCGCGCCCGTGCGGCTGCGCTTGACCGTGCGCACCGTCTTCCACGTCGCCCGGCCCTTCGTGCACGTGGCGGTCTGGACCCGCACCGCGCGGGTGGCGGCCAGCGGCTTCGAGAGTCGGCCGCGGAGCACGACGCGGGTCGAGCCGGCGCGCCCGACGCTCGTGACCGCGAAGCGCGGACGCAGCCGCACGCTCGAGGCCTTCACGCGGCCCATCGTCGCGTAGTAGCGCGAGCCGGCCCGCCGCCCGGCCTTCGCGACGGAGAACGTGCGGGCGAACGTCCCCCGCTTGCCCACGCGCACCGAGGCGACGGCCTTCTTGCGGCCCACGAGCCGCAGCGCGATCTTGCGCCCCGCGTAGCGGGTGCCCGCGACGCCGTCGAGGCGCACCTTCGAGCGACCGCGCGTGCGGGCGTTCGTGATCAGGAGCTTGTGGGTCGTGCACTGCAGCAGCGCGTCGGCGGCCGTCAGCTGCTTCGCGGGCTCGGGCCGCGGCGTGCCCGTCACCGGCAGCGCCGCGCTCACGGCCAGCCGCGAGGTGGCCCCGGCGAGCGGCCGGTCGACGCCGAGGCGCAGCCAGACGGTGCCCGGGCCGGTCGCGCGGACGGTCAGCCCCAGGCCGTCGCCGTCGCCGGTGTCGGCGCAGCTCTGCGCGCTGTCGCCCGTGACGGGATCGCCGAACGCGGTCAGCGTGCGGGCGGCGCCGTCGGCCGTCACGTTCCAGGACCCCGCGGCCGGCACCTGCAGGCGGCGCCAGACCGTGGCCGGCGCCTGGCAGGCGGGCTGAGCGGGGTCGCCCGGGCCCAGGGTCGCCCCGGCGAGAGAGACGTCCGTGGTGCTCGACGGCGTGAGGGTCGGTGCGCCCTCCGGGTCGTCGCCGGCCGGGGACGGCAGCGCATCGGCCGGCGTCGCGGTCAGGCTGGCGACGACGGCGCCGAACGGGTCGCCGTCGCGCCCGCCCACCTGCACGAGCGCGGGTCGGCCGGCGGGCAGGACGGCGGTGACATCGGGCGAGACCTCGCCGCGCCCGGTGTCGCCGAAGACCTCGCGTCCGTCGCAGAGCTGCGGCTCCGTGACCTGGGCCGTCTGCGGCGTGCCGCCCACGGGCTGCACGAAGAGCGCGAGGTCGGGGACGGCGGTCGGGACGTTGCCCGCGTTCGTCGAGGCCGGCGTGGCGGAGACGCGGATGACGCGCGGGCGCGCCTCGGGAGCGACCCACGCCCAGCCCGTGCGGGTGAAGCTCGTGGCGCCCAGGCAGCGCGGCACGCCGGCGTCAGCCGTCGCGGCGGAAAGGTCGGTGACGGCCTCGCGGTCCGTCGGGTTCGGCGGGTTCTCCGCCTCGACGGCCACGAAGGGCAGCGCGCCGGAGGGCATGTCGTAGGCGGGCGGGGCCGCGAGGGCCGGTGCCGCCGCCGCGAGGGCCGCGGTCAGCGTGGAGAGCGCGACGACGGCCGTGCGACGGGTCGTCGTCCGACCGCCGGTGGGGCGGTCGGAGGCAAGGCGGTCGGCGGCACAGCGGCCCGCGGCGACGGAACGGAGCGGGCGCATCAGCCGGCCCTCCGCCGGTCGCGGATTCGGTCGTCGTGCGTCGTGCGGACGGTGGCCTGCTGCTCGGCCAGACGCGCACGGCGGGCCGGCCCTGCCGTGGCGATCCGCTCCTCGGCGATGCGCCGCTTGGCCAGCGCGGTGCCGGCCTTCGCCGGCCGCTCCGCGGGCTCCCCCGCGCGCGTCACGCGCTGGTCGCCGCCGAGCACGCCGGCCTCTTGGACGAAGCTGTTCGCGCCCCGCTGCTGCACGAACGCCGCGATCGTCGTGCAGGCGTCGCCCTGCTTCGTGATGTCCGACGCCCGGTACTCCACCCGCATCTGCTTTTCGTTCGCACGCACGATCGACCAGCCGTGGCGCGCGCCCTGCACGTAGCGGAACTGCGGGTTGATCAGATTGACCACCGTGTTGCCGAGCAGCTCGATGACCTCGGGGATGCCGGACGACGTGACGGAGCCGCCGACGAACTCCGTGGCGACCTCCTTCCCGGTCGTCGTGCCGTCCACCGTCAGCTGGTTGGCGAAGAAGATGTGGATGTCGCCCGTCAGGAACGAGACATCGTTGATGCCGGAGCCGATGTGGCCCAGGAGCTCGTTGCGCTCGGCGACGTAGCCGTCCCACTGGTCCGTGTTCAGGGTCTGGCCGCCGAGGGGGCCGTTGAACCCCAGCAGGGCGATCATCGCCGGGTTGCCGAGGAGCTTCCAGCTCGCCCCGCTGTTCGAGAGCCCCGCCTTGACCCAGTCGAGCTGCGCGCGGCCGAGGAACGCCTGGCCGGGGTCGCCCGTCGTCCGGTACTGACGCTGGTCGAGCATGAACATCTCCGCGTGCTTGCCCAGGCGCCAGTTGCGGTAGAGCCGGTAGCGGTCCCCGGGGACGGAGAGCCGCGGGTGCCACTCGAAGCTCGCGCGGTAGCCCGCGGCGCGCTGCATCGCCGACAGCGGCTCCTCGCCGTCGGTGTAGTTGTCGGCGACCTCGTGGTCGTCCCACACGTGGACCGTCGGGTGCAGGCGGTGGAGCTCGCGCAGGTGCGGGTCGGAGCGGTAGAAGCGCAGCTTCGCGCGGTAGCTCGTGATGTCGTTCGTCGTCAGCTCGTCGGCCGCGCCGCCGGTGTCGCGCGCCGCGGCGTACTCGTAGGTGTAGTCGCCGAGGAACGCGTAGAGATCCAGGTCGTGTGCGGCCGCGTCCTTGTGCGCGTTGAAGAACCCGGCGGTCAGCCGCTGGCAGCTCGAGTAGCCGACCGCGATCTCCTTGTCGCTCTGCGGATCGGGCGCGGTCTTCGTGCGGCCGATCGGCGACATGCCGTCCCGGGACTGCCACACGTACCAGTAGTGCGTGTCGGGCCGCAGGCCGGGAACGCGGGCCTTCAGCGTGTGGTCGACCCCGGACGAGGTCGGAACGAGCACCGTCGCCACGATCGTGCGGAGGTCGGGATCCGACGACACGAGCAGCCGCGCGCCGGTGCGTGGACGGTCGGTCGTCATGCGGCCCCAGAACGTGACCGCGTCCGGCGTCGGCTCGCCCGAGGCGACGCCGTCGAGGAACGCTCCCGGCCCGACGCCGCGCGTGCCGGTGAGCAGCCGCGCGTGGGCCGGCGTGCTGAGCGCCACCCCGGCAGCGACGGCGCCGGCGCCGACGACGATGGTGCGGCGGGTGGTGCGGACAGCGGAGGTACCCATGCGGCCCCTGAGTATCGGCGACCCCGGTGCGCTCGTGGTGGAGACTTTGTGAACGCCGGTAGAAAAGCACCGGGCGACGCTCGACAGACCCTGCCCCGGGACCCGCACGCCGCGATCGGCCCCCTCTGAGCTAGTCTTCTGTGTCCTCGGGGAGTGGCGCAGTCTGGTAGCGCACCCGGCTGGGGGCCGGGCGGTCGCAGGTTCAAATCCTGTCTCCCCGACTGAGGAACGAAGGGCCCGCGAGAGCGGGCCCTTCGTGGTCTCGGATGCACGACGGTGTGCGCGGTCGCCCGCAACGCCACCCACACCCGTCCGTCACCAGATCAGAGGTGGGCTGCGCTGGCCTTCAGAGCCGGGAACGATGAGGATTCGTAGGCGGGCGAGCCCGCAGCCCGAGCCGGCCCGCCGCTGCCGTAGTCGGTTCAGAACCGTCGGTACTGCGTGCTCGCGCCGAACCCCGTGGCTCCGTTGCCGACGTACCCCGAGACCCCGACGCACACATCGTCCTCGACGTCGCGGTTCAGCTTGATGTCGACATAGGCGCCGTTCGCCACGTTCACGCGGCGCCGCGCCGGTCTCGCGTCCGACGTGGTGATCAAGTCGACGGGCGGGCGAATGCGGTTCTGCTTGTCCCGGCCCCGCCACCAACGAAGCAGGCCGACGTACAGGTCACTTTCATCAGAGCCACACTTCGTGCCCTTCGGAAGCCCAGCAACCGAGACCCGGGTCTGCGCATCCCACATCGTCAATCCGGGCGATGATGGGACAGCCGGCTGCTGACGCGACCCGAACGCTATGCGCACCGTCGAGCGATCTAGAACGGTCACCCGCACGCCGGTCGGGATTCGCGGATCGACTTCCGCCACGGCGCCGATACGAAGTTCAACCGACCGCCCCCGATCCGCGACAAGCACCCACAGACCCCCAGCGGCGACGGCCGCCACGAGCGCCGCAAATGCCAGAACGTAGCTCGCACGGCGGGTCGGCACGTGGATCAGGGCCTCGAATCCTCGTCGAGGGTGGTGCCCGTCGCCCACCAGGTGCTCTGCTCTGAGATTCTCTCTCCGCCTCCGGGCCAGCAGACAAGGTAGTTCTTACCCTCGTCGTTGCGGCCGAAGGTCATCGTTTGCGACTTACCCTTGCCCCAAGTCACCTCATTCTCGAACGCGACTGCGAGGCCCTCCCACTCGAGAGACGAATCCCCGCCCCTTGTGAACGAGGAGTCGATCGTGGATTTGAGCTTCTCCTCCCCCGCCATGAACAAGACGGCCTTGCCGTCCCGGAGCCTCTGCTTACCGCATCGGACGAGCGACAACGGCCTCGAGCGGCTCTTCCCTTCCCACGTCGTAGGCTCGATCGAGTTGACCTTGTACGTCTCGCCCGTCTCGCACGTGTAGATCCACCGGTATTCCGTGAGGTAGATGCGCACGTAGATCTGGTGTCGAGCGCGGCCGCCGAACGTCCGGCTGGCACCGAACTCGCTCGAGCCTCGAACCGTGACCTTCCTGCCGGTCCTCACAGGGCCCCCGCCGAACGTGATCGCGGACCCTGTCGTGGTGACGTTGCGCTCGGAAAGCGTCAGATCGAACTTCACGCCCCGCGTCGTCTGTGCCTCGGCCACGTTGACTTCGATGTACGCCCGGTCCCGCCGGCCAGGCGCTCTAGGGAGCACCGGCTTCACCTTCCGATCCGTGACGCGGTCGGGCGTATTTCCGTCAGAAGAGCAGAAGCTGCTCTTCCCGGAGATATCGGGCGGCGGCGGATTGCCAGCAGCTCGGGACGAACCCGGCGCCGCCGTTACGGGCACCATGGTCGGCGACGCGGCCCGGAGGTCGAGCTGCACCTTCGGAGCAATCCACTCGTCCTTGACCGGGATGCCGCCAGGCAGCACCGGTCGAGATTTTAGGGGTCTCGACGGCGGGATCCCCAGGTCTCCGGCGCCCCGCGCTCTCGTCCGCGCAACGCTGCCGTCGGGATTCACGAACCACGAGGCGCTACTCATCGTGATCCCTCGACGGCCGTATGCCATCACTTCGACGTTGATCAGCCCGTCGCGCTCCCGAACAAACTGCGCGACGGCGGGATCCGCCATGTTGGGCTGCAGGGACAACGTCCCGCCCTTCCTCGGCACGCCTTCAGCCACCGTCAGGGGCTCCACCTCGGGGCCGTCGACGTCCTGCGTCAGAGGGATCCCGTCAGGCCGCGCCATGACAACGACACGCTCCACGTCGCCCCGAACACCCACATCCAGGCCGGGATCGGGTAGGGGTGCCCTGCCACCGCGTCCGGGCCTAGGCTTCCTTGCGGCGGGCGTGCGGCGCTGTGCCGTCACGACGTTCCCGGCCTGATCTTCGACGCTCACGGATACCGTCGACCGCGGCGCAACCTCGGTCGGGACTCGCAAGACGCACGAGCGCTGGCCCTCGGCACAGCCCTGGACGTCCACACCGGCAACCGAGAGGGTGCTGCGCTTAAACCCTGAGGCGGTGTCGCGAATCCGGATCGTGGCTCCGGGCCTGACCGCCGACGGCCAGTCGATCTGTGGCGCCCGTCTGTCGACTCTCACCGTCGCCCGGGTCGTCTGTGCGAGACCGGCGCCGTTCTTGGCGCGCACGATCAACGTGGTGCGGCCATCCTCTGCCATGCCGAACACGCGGTCGACCGACTGCCGCTCCGCTAGCGGTGGAGTGGCGTACGCTCTCGGCACCGTGTGCTTGGCATCTGCCTGCCACCGCCCGAGATCCAATGTTCTGGTTCCCGTCTGCGATCGAATTTCAGCGGAGATCTGCTCGACCCCCGTCTGCTTGTCCTCCGCAACGACCCCGAGATCCACGGTCCGCGAGTTCGTCCATAGCGTTCCGGTATCCACCCCGCTGACCGCGAGCGTGGGCCGGCTTGGATCATCGATCGTGAACGTGACCTTGCCGAGCCGCACGTAGGCGCCGTCGGCCGGATCGGCCGGCTTGCAGTCACCGGGGACCAGGACGCTGCACGGACGGCTGTACAGCCACAGGCCAAACCCGCCCGCTGTCTGACCAGGGGGGGTTTGGAACAGGTAGCTCTCGTCATCCCACGTCGCACCCGACGCGATCACTTCGCGCAGCACCGAAGGCGAGCGCGGTTGCGGATCCGGGTCGAGGGACGCCATCCAGACCCTGCCGATCTGCCCAGCGAAGGCCTTGCCCGAGAGGTGCTCGACCCGGACGCGCTTCACGGTCGCACCGAGAGGCGCGTACCACCACCAAGCGCCGAGCGCGTTGCTGTAGGCGACTCCCCCGTTGCCCCGGGGAGCGATCCTGAGGCCGGTGCCGGGTGTGAACGTCGACTCGTACCATGGGCCCTGCTGCCCCTCCTGGCGCGGAGGGTCGTTGAGTGCCTGCCAACCGGCACTGCCGTACGACGGGTCCGTGAAATCGTACGTGAGCTCAGTCGTCTTAGCGACTGCCGTCGTCGTCCCGGGGAGCCCGGCCAGGAGCAGCGCCGAAGCCGCCAGGAGAGTCCGCGCGAATCGCGGCAAGATCTTCATGGTTCAGCCCCGCTTGATCTTGACGGTTCGCTTGGCGATGGATCCTTTACCGAACTCGTCGCGTGCAGCCACGACCACCAAGACGCTCTTCCTCTTCGCGAGCGTCCTTGCGCGGCGACGATCTATGGTCGGAACCCGAACCGTGACGGTCTTTCCGGCCTGGATCCGGATCACCCTTCGTGCGAAGTTGCGGTTCTTCTTCCCCGGGTCACGTAGCAACACCGTGGTTGCGCAGTACCCCGCCGTCTGGGCATCGCAGCCCACACGGACCGTCGATCGCATCGCGTTCTTCGCTACGACGACGCGATCCGCCGTCCGGGTGGCGAAGATCATCTCGGGGCGGCGAAGGTACGACCCCACGGTCACACGTTCGCAGGCGACCGCGATGCTGTCGAAGCTGTCGGCGACCACGGTGTCCCGGCCAGCGTCGCACCGAACGCTGTCCGCTCCGGCGTCGGGCGCCTGGGGCGAGAGGTCGTCCACGCGGATCGTGTCGTCTCCACCCCCGGCAGCAACCCGGTGGGCGGTGCCAATCGCCCCGATCACGAGGTCCCCGGCCGTGCCCCCGACGACGTTCTCGATCGCATCCGCGATTCGGTCCCCTTCGCCTGCCGCCCCGGAGTTCGATTGCCGGGACGAGACGTCGATCGTGGTCGCCGACGTGCGTTGCGCGTACGTCAGCTCGTCGACGTCGGCCCCGCCGTCGAACACTGTGGGACCGCCCTGAGGTCCTGCGTCAAGGACGTCCCTTCCCGCAGCCCCGAGCAGGACGTCGCTCCCCGTCGAAGCGGAGAGTCGATCGTCTCCATCACTCCCGTTCAGCACCGTCCCCGCGGGGCCCGCCACCAGGAGGTCATCGTCTGTAGTCCCGTCAACGCGTTCAACGTCCCCGGCCACGTCGTCGCCTTCTCCCGCTGCCCCATCTCCCGCGCCCCCGCCCACGGTCACCACGACGCGCTGGTCGTGGTCGGCGTAACTCACGGTGTCCGTCCCGTCGCCACCAGACAGGCCGTCTGCTCCAGCGTCACCGCGGAGCGTGTCCTGCCCGCCGCCGCCGAACAACCGGTCGGCGTGTCGTGTACCGAGGATCTGGTCGTCTCCGTCGCCTCCACGCAGGGTGGCTGCGCCGGTGGCGTCGGTCGAAAGAAGGAGATCGTTCCCGCCGCCGCCGTCGACCTGGTCCTGGTCGCCTTCGACGGTTACCTGGTCATCCCCGGCCCCAGCGCTAGACACGTTGCTACCGACGCCAGGGAGCAGCTGGTCGGCACCGTCCCCCCGTCGAGCACGTCCCCACCTCCGCCGCCGTCGAGTTGATCGTCCCCGGTTCCACCCGACAACACGTCAATACCCCCGTTTCCGGTGAGCAGGTCGTTGCCGGCTCCTCCGTCCAGCCGGGAGCCCGTGACTGGTGCTGACTGCATGATGTCGTTCCCGGCCTGACCAAACGCCACGACCGAAATGTCCGACGAGACATCGAGTTGGTCGTCCCCGTCGCCAAGCATGACGACCAACTGCGTGTCACTCGGGCACAAGAGCTGTTGCAGGTCCTCGTCGTTCGTGCACCCGCTGGGGGCAGGGCCCTCAAGCGCCTGCCCAAACGTGTCGACCGCCAGACGGCCATCGGCGACGCGCGAAACGGAAACGGAGTCATTGCCCACGCCGGTCGTCAACGAGATTTCGTTGCCGGGCCCCGGGATTGCGACGAACGCATGCGCCGCTGTCGGGGCGGCCATGACAAGACCGGCGGTTAGCAAGAGACCTACCGGCCTCTTGAGCGAGATGTTCACTGGGACTCCTGGTGCGAAGAATGGTGCGCGGGACGTGCGCGCCACGACCGTACTCGCCGCAGACGCCACACACAAGGGCTCGCGGCGGCTGGCCTGCTACGCCACAGCCGGGATCTTGAGCCGTCTCCGTCGCCCCGGGACGGGGACCCTACGTTCCTGCAACGGCGGTGGTCCCAACCCGCTGGGCTCCCCCCTACCGCGGCCGCCCCGTCCTCGGGTCGATCGTGCGCACCTCGGCCGGCGGGGCGTCGTGCATGACGAAGGAGACCTCTTGGACCGTGCGGCCCATCTTCTTCGCGATGTCCGCGACGGTGTTGCCGGCGGCCCAGAGCCGCTTGGCCTCGTCGCGCTCGTCGTAGGTCATGCGGCGGTCGTCGTCGGGGCGAGCCTTGCGGGCGTCTTCGTCGCGGCGTCGGGGGCGTCGGGTGCTCATCGCGTCGTCTCCCGTCCTCAGGTGAGCTTGGACGAGGTCGGGGCGCGGGAGCCGCCGCCCGGCTCGATGTCGACGCCGGCCGGGCCGGCGGAGAGCCCGCGCAGCTCCGCGCGGGCGGCGACCTCGTAGGCCGACTTGGCGGCCGCGGCCGTCGGGTAGGACGCGAACATCGTGCGGCGCCACAGGCCGTCGAAGTTCAGGTACTGCCCCGTGCCGTCGCCCTGCTCCTCGACCACGACCCAGCCGGGCCCGTGGGCGTACCGGTCGTCGGCGGCGATCCGCACGAAGACGGGGCGGATGCCCTCCTCGCCGTCGGTCCGGGGCCGGCAGCCGCCCATGTGGAACTCGCGCCGCTTGTCCTCGGCGTCCGCGTCCGGATCTCGCACCTCGACGGGCACGAACGCCCGCTCCACCGTCCGGGTGGGGGCCCACGGGGGACGCTCGTCGCCTGGGCTCATCGGGGATCTCCGGGTCCACGCATGCCCCAAGCGTGACACGACGCGGGGCGGAAGTGCGTCGGGACACACGAACCGCGCCGCCGTCCGTGGACGGACGTCCCACCCGTCGGCCGCCACGCCCGCGCCGGGGTGTCGCCCCGGGCGGGGTGCGTCGGCGGTGCCCGCTGTCGCCCGTCCCGCCCCGCGGCGCCGCCTCCGGCCCCGCCTTAGCTGCGTCCCCCACAACGATTAGCCCGGCCGAAGGTTGCCGCTCCCTCGCGCCAAGGTCGGGGCAGTTCAATGGATCCATCGCAGCAGCCACCCCGTCGAAGGAGTTCGCCGCATGATCACCGACCGCACCGTTTCTGACCGTCGCTCCGTCTGATGGAGCCCCCAAGACCCCCGCGTCCGCAGCAGTAGGGCGGGCGCGGGCACAGACCACAGCAGGACCCTCCGAGGCCGCGGCGCAGACCGCGGCCTCGCTGCGTCCGGGGGCGGGTGCGCTCAACTCGTGTGACGCATTGCCGATTAGCGAGGGACTATGCGCCGCACGCTCACCGTCAAACTGCTCGTGGCGCCGGTCGTGGCGCTTCTCCTCCTCGTCGTGGTCGGCGTCGTGGCCGTCAACGCGCTCTCCAGCGTCACGACGCGTAGCGACGTGATGTACGCCCACGCCGCCCGGCCGCTGGCCGAGCTCGGCACCGCCCAGGTGGCCTACAACAAGAACCGCACCGTGCTGCGCGACCTGCTGCTGCAGGAGGACCCGGAGACGCTCGCCACGCTGCGCGAGGACCTGAAGGCCAACGCCGCGCAGACCGATGGGCTCGTGGCCGCCGCCGGGCGTCACCTCGAGGACCCCGAGGGCCGCAGGGTCGCCGCCGCGCTGCAGCGCGACCTCGCCGCCTACGCCCCCGTCCGCGACGCGTACGTCGAGCGGGCCGCCGCCGGCAACGACGCGGGCGCCCAGGCGCTCACGGGGCAGAACAAGGAGCTCATCACGCGCATCGGCGAGGGCTTCGACACGCTCTACGCACTGACCACCAAGATCTCGCGCGACCAGGACGCGGCCATCACCGACGTCTCCGACAGCCGGCGCTCGCTCATCCTCGGCATGCTCGTCCTCGCCTTCGTCGCCACGCTCGGCTCGGGCCTCTACGTCGCTCGCCGCATGGTGCGGTCGGTGCGCGAGGTGCGCGAGACCGTGGTGGCGCTGCGCACCGGCGCCGTCGAGCCGCTCGCCGGCGGACTGCGGGCCCTCTCGGCCGGCGACCTGACCCTCGTGGTGCAGGCCGACGCGCCGCCCGCCGCCTCCCACGGCGACGACGAGCTGGGCGACCTGACCCGCGACGTCGAGGCCATCCGCGTCGCCACCCTGGCCTCCGTCGAGGAGTACGGCCGCACCCGCACCGAGCTCGGCGACCTCGTCGGCGCCGTGTCGACCTCGTCCCAGACCCTCTCGGCCGCCTCCCAGGAGATGGCGTCGACCTCGGAGGAGGCCGGCCGCGCCGTCACCGAGATCGCCCAGGCCGTCTCCGACGTCGCCCAGGGCGCCGAGCAGCAGGTCCGCTCGGTCGAGCAGGCGAAGGCCGCCACGGAGGAGGTCTCCGTCGCCAGCCGCACCGGCGCCGAGGCCGCCCAGCGCACCGCCACCGTCGCCGCCGAGGCGCGGCAGATCGCCACGGACGGCGAGACCGCCGTCGCCCAGGCCACCGAGGCGATGCGCCAGGTGCGCGAGTCCTCCGACCACGTGACCGCCGCGATGCAGGGCCTGGCCACGAAGAGCGAGGAGATCGGCGGCATCGTCGAGACGATCACCGCGATCTCCGGCCAGACCAACCTGCTGGCGCTCAACGCGGCCATCGAGGCCGCCCGCGCCGGCGAGCAGGGACGCGGCTTCGCCGTCGTCGCGGAGCAGGTCCGCAAGCTCGCCGAGGAGTCCTCGCAGGCCGCCGCGTCGATCTCGAAGCTCGTCGAGGAGATCCAGGGCGAGACCGCCCAGGCCGTCGTCGCCGTCGAGGACGGGGCGACCCGCTCTGCCGAGGGCGCCGTCACCGTGGACGAGGCCCGCGACGCGTTCGCCAAGATCGGCGTGTCCGTCGAGGACATGAGCGGCCGCGTCGAGTCGATCGCCGCCGCCGTCGGCCAGATCGCCGCGTCCGCCGAGCGCGTGCAGGCCGACATGACGCAGGTCGCCGCGGTCGCCGAGCAGTCCTCCGCGTCGTCCGAGGAGGTTTCGGCCTCGACCCAGCAGACGAGCGCGTCGGCGCAGGAGATGGCCTCGGGCGCCCAGCAGCTCGCCGCCACCGCCAGCGAGCTCGAGCGGCTCGTCGGGCGCTTCACCGTCGCGTAGGGGGCCGGCGGCACCGGTACGGTGCCGCCGATGCCCGCACGCTTCGACGTCCTGTCCCTGCGGATACTCGGCTGGTTCGGCCGGCGGCCGATCCGCAACCTGCTGCTGTACCTGCTGCTCGTCGTCCTGATCGCCGCGGCCCTCTACTCCCTGACGGAGGGCGCCGAGATCAACTACGCCGACGGGCTGTGGTGGGCCGTCGTCACGCTGACCACCGTCGGCTACGGCGACATCTCCCCCGCCTCGATCGGCATGCGGATGGTCGCGGTCTGGGTCATGGCCTCGGGCCTCTTGAGCGTCGCCGCCATCACCGGCGTGGTGGCGGCCCGGATGTCGGTCGCGGCGCTCGCCGAGGCCGACGCGACCCAGGGCATCGACGACGACTTCGAGCACCTGAGCAACGACCTGGCCGACGCCGTGATGCGGGTGAAGCACCTGCAGGAGCGGTTCCGCCTGGACGAGCGCGGCGACGACCGGGTCTGCGCCGCCGCGCGCGAGGTGGTCGAGCGCCACCGCGCGGGGACGGTGGACGACGCGGCGATCGACCGGCTGGCGGCCGCGGTCGACGCGCAACGCGCGACGGACGCGTAGGACCGGGAACGACGAAGGCCCCGGGGTGACCGCGGCCTTCGTGCGTTCCGGATGAGGAGCGGGCGACGGGAATCGAACCCGCCCTAAGAGCTTGGAAGGCTCCTGTGCAACCACAACACCTCGCCCGCCGGAGCGACGCAGTCTAGCCGGAGGTGCGCCGGGTAGGCTCGCCGGATGGCCGACCTGGCGTTCCTCGGGCCCGAGGGCACCTTCACCCACCGCGCCGCGCTCGACCTGGCGCGGGACGGCGAGCGGCTCCTGCCCCTCGACCACGCGGGCGACGTGATCGCCGCGGTCTCGCACGGCACGGCCGACGGGGCGGTCGTGGCGTTCGAGAACAGCCTGGACGGCACCGTCGCCGCCAACCTCGACCTGCTGCTCGGCACGGACGAGGAGATCGTCATCGTCGCGGAGCGCGTGATCGAGGTCGCGTTCGACCTGTGGCGGCTGCCCGGAGACGGTACGCCGGTCACGGGCGTCGTCGCGCACCCCGTCGGGCTGGCGCAGTGCCAGCAGTTCATCCGCGCGCAGGGGCTCGAGACGCGCGCGGCGAGCTCGAACGCCGTCGCCTGCCGCGAGGTGGCCCAGGAGGCGCGGCCCGGCTGGGCGGCGCTCGCGGGACCGGACGCCGGCGAGCAGTTCGGGCTCGCCTCCGTGCAGCAGGGGATCCGCGACGACGAGCGGGCCGCCACCCGGTTCCTGCGCCTCGGCCGCCGCAGCCCCGGCGCGACGGGCCGCGACCGCTCGGCGTTCGTCCTCTCCCCCGCCCAGGAGCGCGCGGGCAGCCTCGTGCGCCTGCTGCAGGAGTTCTCCAGCCGCGGCGTCAACCTGACGGCGATCAAGTCGCGCCCGACGAAGGAGCTGCTCGGCGAGTACGTGTTCTTCGTCGAGGTCCAGGGGCACCTGCACGACCCGCGCGTGCGGGACGCGACGCTCGGGCTGCTGCGCGGCTCGGCCGACGTCCGCTACCTCGGCTCGTACCCCGAGGACCCGACCCGCCCGGCGCAGCGCCCCGCCACGGACGGCACGGACGAGGAGCGGCGCCTGCAGGCGATGCTCGACCACACGGAGCTGGCGTGACCGGCGTGCGGGTCGGGGTCTGCGGCCTCGGCCTGATCGGCGGCTCCGCGCTCTTGGGGCTGCGGGCCGCCGGCGTCGACGTCCGCGGTTGCGACGTCTGGCCGGCCCCGCGCACGTGGTGCGGGGAGCAGGGCATCCCGGCGGACGACGCGCCCGAGGCGACCGCCCGGGCGGTCGACGTGCTGCTGCTCGCCGTCCCGCCCCACGCGACGGCGAAGGTCGCCGCCGCGGCGCTCGAGGCGAACCCGGAGCTGCTCGTCCTGGACGCCGCCTCGGTCAAGGTCGCCGTCGTGGACGAGCTGCGCGCCCGCGCCCCGGAGCACGCCGGGCGGTTCCTGCCCGCCCACCCGCTGGCCGGCGGCGAGCGCGGCGGCTTCGCGGCGGCCCGGGCGGACCTGCTGGCCGACGCGACGTGGGCCGTCTGCCCGCCCGCGGACGACCCGGACGGCGCCGAGGCGACGCTCGACACCCTGCTGCGCGTCGCGCCCGTCCTCGACGCGCTGCGCGCCCGGATCGTCGCCTGCACCGCCGAGGACCACGACCGGGCCCTGGCCGCCACGAGCCACGGCCCCCACGTCGTCGCGGGCGCGCTCGCCGCCGTCGCGACGACACCACCGACGGGCGGCCCGCTCGCCGCGGTGCTCTCCGGCGGGGCGCTGCGCGACATGACCCGCGTCGCCGCCGCGCCGGCGGGCCTGTGGGTCGAGATCCTCCACGCCAACGCGGAGGCGACGGCCGACGCGCTCGACGCCACCGCCGCCCGGCTCACGGCCGCGGCGGCCGCCCTGCGCGACGGCGACCACGACGCGTTGGAGGACGCGTGGACGGGCGGCACGGCCGCGCAGGCGTCGATCGCCGGCGCCCGCTGGGCCGCGCCGGCCTGGGAGCCGCTCGAGCTGCCGTCGAGCTGGGCCGCGCTGCTCGCGCTCGGCACGGCCGGCGTGGCCGTCCGCGAACTGCGCGCCGCGGACGACGGGCGGGTTCGCGGCGAGCGCACCGGCTCCCCCGCCTGACCGCCGCTCAGGCGCCCCGGGCGGCGCGCTCCTCGGGCGGCTCCGGCTCGGTGTGCACCACGACGTCGGCCACCCACGGGCAGCGCTCGCGCACGTCGTGCTCGACGGTCGCCGCCGTTCCGTGGGCCTCGCCGACGGAACGCTCGCCGGGCAGCAGGATCGTGACGAGGACGACGCGTCCCGCGCCCGTGTCGCGGATCTCGATCAGGCCCGGGTCGCGACCGGTCGCCTCCCGCACCGCGCACTCGACGGCCTCGCGCTCCGCCCACGCCTCGTCGTCCGCGACCGGCGAGGCGTCGGACGGCAGCGCCAGCGGCTCGATGTGGGTCGTCACCCGCAGGCCGCCGCCGACGGCGGAGCGGATCTCCTCCTCCACCTGCTCGGCGATGTCGTGGCCCTCCTCCAGCGTCAGGTCCGGCGCGACCTTCACGTGCAGGGTGACCTCCTCGCCACCCGCGGCCAGGGCGAGCACGCCGACGTTGTGGACCTCGTGGACCCGCGGCACGCGCAGCGCGGCGGCCGTCGCGGTCTCGCGGGTCCCGCCCTCGTGCGCGGTCGGCTCCACGTGCACCACCACGTCGGCGCCGGGCAGCGACGCCTGGATCGCCCGCTCGACGTCGTCGGCGTGCGCGTGCGCGAGCTCGAGGCCCGCGTCGGAGCGCACGGCCACCACGACGTCGACGAAGTTGCGGCCCGCCGCGTGGCGCGAGCGCAGGCGCCGCAGGTCCTCCGGGCGCACCATGCCCGCAATGGCCTCCTGCACGGCGCTGACGGCGCGCAGGTCCGCGCGGTCCATGAGGACGTCGACCGAGCCGCGCAGCAGCCGCACCGCGGCGGCGATCACGAGCACCGCGACGACGAGCGCCGCGACGGAGTCGGCCGCCTTCCAGCCGGCGGCCACGCCGATCAGGCCGAAGAGGACGGCCACGGAGCCGGCGAGGTCGCCCGCGAAGTGCAGCGCGTTGGCGGCCAGCGCCGGCGAGTCGTACTTCACGGACGCCTTGCGCGAGCCGATCGTGCGGCTCAGGTCGATGACGATCACGAGGCCGATGACCGCGATCGCCCACCACGCGGCGTCGACGGCGTGGCTGCCGCCGTCGAGCAGCCGCGAGATCGCCTCGTAACCCAGCCAGCCCGAGACGGCGACGAGGAACGCCGACTCCGCCAGCGCGGCGAGGTGCTCGGCCTTGCCGTGCCCGAACTGGTGGTCGGAGTCGGCGGGCTGCGAGGCGACCTGGACGGCGAAGAGCGTCAGCAGCGCGGCGACGAGGTCGGCGCCCGAGTGCGCGGCCTCGGCCAGCAGTCCGAGGGAACCGGTGATCAGGCCCGTGACGAGCTTGAGCACCACGAGCACGCACGCCGCCCCGACGCTCAACAGGGCGGAGCGCCGACGGCCGGCCTTCGTCGCGGCGTCGAGCTCCTGGGGGGCGGTGCTCACCCGGCGATGGTAGGCCGTCCCCGGCCGGGGGTGCGGGCCCGCCCGGGCATACTGGCCCCCATGGTCGAGCCGGTCACGCCCCGCGACCGCCTCGTCGGCACGCTCGCCCCCGCCGTCGTGGTCGGCGAGGTCGACGGCGTGCGGATCGTCGTCGTGATGATCGAGCTGTGGCGCAGGCGCACGGTGGTCCACCTCGTCGCCGAGCCCGACGAGGACGCCGCCGCTGCGCTCGACGCGGCGCACGCGCAGGCCATGGCGGACTGGGAGGCCGCGGGGTATCACCCTCGCGACGGCATGCCGGAGCACCCGGTGGACGCGGCGACGCGCGGGCTCGACCTGCGCGTCTGGGATTCCACGCACGGGGACCACCGGCGCACGTGGTCCATCACCGGCGGGAGCGACGCGAACGGTCGCGCCACCTACGCCTTCGAGGCCGGCGTGCCGCCGACGGCGACGAGCGTCGCGCTGAGCCTCGGCGAACGGAGCGGGACGGTCACCGTCGACCTGCCGCGACACGTGATGCACCGACGGCTCCGGGCCCACCGACCGTCGCCCGAGGCCGCCCACTACCGCGCCCAGCGGACCCTGACGAAGATGGGGGTCCACATGGCGGGGCACACCGCCACGGGCTTCGTCCTGCGGCTTCTCGCCGAGCTGGACGAGGCGGCCTCGGGCACCCCCGACGACGAGCTCATCGCCCGCGCCGCCGCGGACGTCGGGGACGGCGCCCTCGGCCTGGCCCACGACGAGCCGCACCTCGCGTTCATCCCCCTGGACGCCCCGGCGGGGACGGTGCTCGAAGCCGCCGAACGGGCCCTCATCCTCTTCGGCCGCGAGGTGCTCGCCCGCCACCGGGCGGATCCCGTGCCGCTGGAGGTGCCGCCGCCGCTCACGCCCGCGCAGCAAGCGGAGCGGCTGCAGCTCGTGCTCGACGAGGCGCTGCGCGGCGCGGCCTCGCCGTTCGACGACGAGCGGACCGATGCCGCGTTCCGCCTGCGGGGCCTGCAGGCGGCCAAACCGCTCGCCCACCGGCTACCGGAGATCGAAGCGGCGCTGCAGTTCCTGCGCGACGACGCCGATCCCGACGTCGCGTCCGCGGCCCGCGACGGACGGCGCCTCAGCCCGGAGGGCTGAACGCCCCTAGCCGCCTGCAACCCCGCCTGCACGCCGTCGCCCCCGGTCGGTATGACCTAGGGCATGCGTGCTCTCCATCCCGCCCTGCTGCTGACCGTCGGCGCCCTCGCGCTGGCCGGCTGCGGCTCGGGCGACGACACCGACGACGCGGCCGCGCGTCAGGAGGCGACGACGACGGAGACCCAGGCCACCACGCCCACCGTCGCCACCACGACCGAGGCCGCCCCCGCCGCCACGGAGACCACGACGAACACCACGACCACGACGGCGCCCCCGGCCAGCACCCCGGAGTCCTCCAGCGGCGGCACCACGCCCCCGTCCTCGTCCTCGTCGGCGGACTCGGGCGGCACCGCCCCGCCGAAGGCCGACCCCGCCCCGAGCGTCGACGGCGACCAGCCCGCGATCACCGTGCGCGGCGACGGGACCGCCCGCGCGGTGGCCAGCGACGCCGGCCAGGCCGAGGTGTGGTGCGACAACGCGCGGCAGGGCTCCTACGACAACCAGCTCGGCGACGCGACGACCCTCGTCATCGCCGTGAGCGGCAGCGACGCGACGCAGCGCTGCGAGCTACCCCGCTGAGGCTGACCGCGCGGTCGCGGGCCCGACCGCCTCGCTCCGAGGTGCTGCTGCGGGTCCGATCGCCCCGGAACGACGAAACCCCAGCCGCGAGGCGCCGTGGGGCGCTGCGACTGGGGTGACCGGGAAGGCGGGGGATCGAGGAATCGAACCTCGCGTTGCGGTTTTGGAGACCGCCGTGTTACCGATACACCAATCCCCCCGGCGGCCGAGAATCTTACCCGGGAGCCGCTCCGGGGGTCGGCTGGCCGTCGGGCCCGTCAGCGGCCGACGTCTTGACGCGAAGCCGCCGCGAGCTCGAGCACGGCCTCACGGATGCGGGCACGCGGCCACGTCTTGTCGAGCAGCACGGCGCCGACGTTGCGGGCGGCGTCCTCGAGGGTGGTCCCGCCCTCGGCGGACATCAGCGCCACGCGCGTGTGGCGGAACTCGTCGTCGGCCGCCAGCAGCTCGGCCACCTGCAGGCCGTCGAGCACGGGCATGCGGACGTCGACGACCAGGAGCTGTGGGCGCAGCTGCCGCACGACACGCACGGCCTGCATGCCGTCCGTGGCGGTGCCGACGACCTCGAGGTCGGGCGAGCGGCCGAACGTGCGCACGAGCCCGTCGCGGTACCGCGCGTGGTCGTCGGCGACCACGACGGAGCACGGACCGCCGCCCTCGGCGTCGCTCCCTTCACCCCTGCTCGTGGCGTCCCCCGCCGCGCATGCCGCCATGTGCCCCTCCAGGCCTTCGGCGGCCGATATGGCCGCTCGCATAGGCCCCCATCGGCCGCGCACCGTGCACGCTTGAGCACCGGAACCCCCCGATCGGGCCCCCGACGACGGGATCGCCGTGGTGGAGGGCGATCCCCACCGTTCGCGCGGTGTCCCGATCTTCGGACCGAAGTGGACGGATGTCCGGTTTTCGGCCGAACTGGCCGCGACCACGCGTTTCGCCTCCTCCCCCAGTCGTCCGATGCCCTCGCGCGTGTCGTGCTGGTCCGAGGCCGGCCGAGATCGCCCACAGGCACAGGCCGTCTCGCACCGAGACGACGCGGCCGGCCCGCACCGGCGCCCGGCGGGTGGTTCCGGTCCGCCTCCCCCAACCGGCGTCTGCGACCTCCCCCAATCTGCAGACGCCCGCCGCGCGGCGCCCGAGGCCCTCGGCGCCCCGGGATGGGGGCCGCCCGCGACCGTGGGGCCTGTTGCGGGTCGAGGTCGCGGTGGCCTCGCGGCGGCTCTAGGGTGACCGTCCGTGCCGACGTCGCCCGACACCTCGATCGTCGTGCGTCCCTACACGGACGGCGACGCCCGGCCCACGCTCGAGGCGTTCGTGCGCGCGATCCGCGAGACCGCCGCCGGCGACTACACGCCGGCCCAGATCGCGGCGTGGTTGGGGAGCGACCGCGACGCGGCGACGTGGGACGCGCAGCGCCGTGCGGTGGCGACGCGGGTCGCGGTGCTCGACGGGCGGATCGCCGGCTTCGCGGACCTGGATCCGCACGGCCACGTCGACATGCTCTTCGTCCACCCCGACCGCGGCGGACGCGGCGTCGCGTCCGCGCTGCTGCACGACATCGTTCGCGCCGCCGACGACGCCGGACTGGCGGAGCTGACCGTCGAGGCCAGCGTCACGGCCCGGCCGGTGTTCGAGCGCCATGGGTTCGTGCTGCTGGAGGAGCAATCCGTGCCGCGCGGCGGCGAGCGGCTCACGAACTTCCGGATGCGACGCCCGCTGCCTGGGCCCTAACGGCCCGGAGAACGAAACGGGACCCGCGCGGTGGCGGCCGCCGGGTCCCTGGTGGCGACCCTGTGAGGGCCGACCACGCACCTAGCGTGACAGGTCGGCAGGGGCCGGCGAGTCGCGGGTCTCGTCCCTTCGCCGGTCGGGGCCCGTCGCACGTCGCGATCCAGGGCACGTCGCGGCCGTGCTCAGGATCGCCGGCGTCCGCGGGTCGTGGCGCTGCACAGGTCGCGGGCGTCGACGCGGGATGCGCAACCCCGGCGACCGCGCGGGTCACCCGCCCCCGCCGCCGTCGCCCCCACCGCCACCACCGCCCCCGTCGAAGCCACCACCACCGCCGTCGCCCCAGCCGCCGAACCAGCCGCTGCCGCCGCCGTGCCCGCTGCCGCTTGCGTCCCCCGATCCGGCCGTTCCGCCGTCGCCGCCGGATCCGCCCTCGCCGCGGCGGCCCGGCTCGTCGTCGCCACCCGTGGCCGCGTAACCGGCGCCCGCCGCACCCGTGCCCGCGCCGGCGCCGCCGAAGAGCTTCCGCCGGGGCACACCCGCCTCGGCCGCGCGGCGGTCGCCGATCCGGCGCAGCGCGACGATCGTGCCGACGAAGGCCACGGCCAGCACCGTGAGCACCACGATCGTCGTGGTGCTCGACGCGAGGACGGGGACGGCGGGAAGCGACGGGACGGACGCGACGGTCATGGGACCTCCGGAAGGGGTGGGACGCGCGGACGCGCTCCGCGGCGCCCGCAATGTACCCGCGGCCGGGGCCCGCGGCGAGTCCGTGTCGTGAACCGGACGGCGCGAAGGTGGGCGTCCGGCAGGACCGGGCGCCCCCATGGCGTACGGTGCCCCATGGCCGAGCGCCTGCAGGACTACCGCCGGAAGCGCCGCTTCGACGACACCCCCGAGCCCACGGGGGACGGCGCGCCGCCGCCCGAGCCCGACGCGCCGCGGTTCGTCGTCCACGAGCACCACGCCACGCGGCTGCACTGGGACCTGCGGCTCGAGCACGACGGGGTCCTCGCCTCGTGGGCCGTGCCCAACGGGATCCCGACCGATCCGGAGCAGAACCGCAAGGCGGTCCACACCGAGGACCACCCCCTGGAGTACATCGACTTCCACGGCACGATCCCCGAGGGCAACTACGGGGCCGGCGAGATGTCGATCTGGGACCACGGCACCTACACGCTGGAGAAGTGGCGCGAGAAGGAGGTCATGGTCGTCTTCCACGGGGAGCGGCTGCGCGGCCGCTACGTGCTCTTCCCCGCGGGCAAGGACCCGAAGGACTGGATGATCCACCGGATGGACCCGCCGGAGGACGAGACGGCGGAGCCGATGCCCGAGACGATCGCGCCGATGCTCGCCCGCGCCGGCACGCTCCCCCGCGACCCGGAGCGGTGGGCGTTCGAGGTCAAGTGGGACGGCGTGCGGGCCGTCGTGCACTCCCAGCCCGGCCGGCTGCATCTGCTGTCGCGCAACGGCAACGACATCACGGCGGCGTATCCCGAGCTGCGCGCGCTGAACCCCGCGCTCTCGATGCACGAGGTGATCCTCGACGCCGAGGTCATCGCCTTCGACGACGAGGGACGCCCGAGCTTCCAGGCGCTGCAGTCCCGCATGCACGCGCGCGGGACGCACGTGAAGCGGCTGGCGGAGAAGCGACCCGTCACGCTCATGGTCTTCGACGTGCTGTGGCTCGACGGGCACCCGCTCGTGGACCTCTCGTGGGAGGAGCGGCGCGAGCGGCTCGAGGCGCTCGAGCTCGACGGACCGCACTGGCAGACGCCGCCGGCCCACATCGGGGTCGGTGAGGCGCTGCTGGCGGCGACCGCCCAGCAGGGCCTGGAGGGCGTGATCGCGAAGAAGGTCGACGCGCCGTACCGCCCCGGCCGTCGCGCCGACTCCTGGCTGAAGATCAAGAACGAGCAGCGACAGGAGTTCGTGGTCGGCGGCTGGATCCCCGGCAAGGGCGGTCGCGCCGGTGTGCTCGGGTCGCTGCAGCTCGGCGTCTACGACGACGCGGGCGAGCTGCACTACGCCGGCGGGGTCGGCACGGGCTTTGACCAGGCCACGCTGAAGGACCTGACGGGCCGGCTGGAGCGGCTCGAGCGGAAGTCCTCCCCGTTCACGGGCCGCCAGCCGCCGAGGGAGGCGCGATTCGCCACCCCCAAGCTCGTCTGCGAGGTGCGGTTCGCGGAGTGGACCTCCGACGGCGCGATCCGCCACGGCTCCTACCAGGGCCTGCGCACGGACAAGGCGGCCAAGGACGTCGTCCGCGAGCTGCCCGCCGCCCAGGGAGCGGCCGAGGATGCGGCGGCCGAGGAGGCCGAGCCGGTCGAGGGGACAGCGGCGAAGGAGGGCGAGGACACGGGGAAGGAGATCACGACGACGAAGGCGGCGGCGAGCGACGCTCCGGCGGCGAAGAAGGCCGCGACGCCGAAGAAGGCCACGGCGAAGAAGCGGCCAGCGACGAAGGCGGAGGACCTGCCGCCCTCCCCCGCCGCTGACCTCATCCCGTCCGCCGGCAAGGCGGTCGAGATCGAGGTCGAAGGGCGCACGCTCAAGCTCTCCAACCTCGACAAGGTGCTCTACCCCGACACGGGGTTCACGAAGGCGCAGGTGCTCGCGTACTACGCGCGGATCGCGCCGGTCATGCTCGCCCAGCACCGCGACCACCCCGTCACGTTCAAGCGCTACCCCAACGGCGTGGAGGGCAAGGCGTTCTTCGAGAAGAACGCGACGAAGCACCGCCCGGAGTGGGTCACGACGACGCCCGTCCCGCACTCGCGCAAGGAGGGCGTGATCGACTTCGTCCTCCTGCAGGACCTGCCGACGCTCCTGTGGGCCGCCAACCTCGCGGCGCTCGAGCTGCACCCCTCGCTCTCCCACGGCGACCCGCAGGGCCCCGGCGGCGTGACCGGGCCGCGCTCCGTCGTGTTCGACCTCGACCCGGGGCCCGGCACGACGATCGTCGAGTGCTGCCGCGTCGGGCTGGCGATCCGCGAGGTCCTCGACCAGCTCGGGCTGCAGGCGTTCCCCAAGACGTCGGGCTCGAAGGGCCTGCAGCTCTACGTGCCCCTCAACGGGGATGCCACGTACGAGCAGACCAAGCCGTTCGCCCACGCGCTCGCCGCGCTCATGGAACAGCACCTGCCCGACCTCGTCGTCTCGCGCATGAAGAAGGACCTGCGGGGCGGCAAGGTGCTCATCGACTGGAGCCAGAACGACCAGCACAAGACGACGATCGGTGTGTACTCGCTGCGCGCGCGTCCGCGGCCGTCCGTCTCCACCCCGGTCAGCTGGGACGAGGTCGAGGCGTGCGAGGCCTCCGGCGACCCCGACGACCTCGTGTTCCTCACGGACGACGTGCTGGCCCGGGTGGAGCGCGACGGCGACCTGTTCGCGCCGCTGCTCTCGCTGCAGCAGGACGTGCCGCAACTGGGCGGCTAGACGGTTCGTCCACCGTCGGGGCGGGGCGTCCAGACGCCCGCGCCGCCACTGGTCCAGCTTCGTTGGACGGGCCGTGTGCGGCGTGTACGTTCGCCGCGCGATGCGCACCCTTCCCCCACGGTCCGCGCTCCCCGCCGCGCTCTGCGCCCTCGCCCTCCTGCCGGCGTCCGCCGCGGCCCAGACGGGCTACGACCCGGCCCTCGCGGTATCCCCGTCGCGGTTCACGACGGCCGACGCGATCACGGTCACGTGGCGGCGTCCCGCGGCGCCCACGAAAGACGACGTGTGGTCGCTCTGCCCCGCCGCCGGTGGTGCGTGCGTACCGGGAGCCGGGCCCGAGGCCTCCGCCGCGTTCGGCGGGCTGGCCGAGGGCCGCTACGTCTTCGCGCTGCAGACCGAGGGCACCGGCCTCTTCTACAAGGGGCTCGTCGACATCGCGATCGACCGCACCGCACCGGGCGTGCCGACGGTCGCGGACTGGCGGATCCCGCCCGTGGGCGGCGGCATCATGCGTCCGGTCGTCCTCCCGGGCGAGGCGCAGAACGCCCCGGTGGTGGCCGTGCGCTGGACCCGGTGCACGCACGCCCCGCAGACGACGGCCGGTACCTGCATCGACGGCCGCTCGGCGCCCACGGACGTCGCGATCCCCATCGACCCCGCGCCGCTCGACGCCTGCGGCACCCCGACGGCGTCCTTCAGCGCCTCGCTCTGGCTCGTCGACGCCGCCGGCAACGAGAACCCGGCCGCCGCCGCCACGGTCGCCCCGGCGCTGCCCGCCGTGGGCTGCGCGCCGCCGCAGACCCAGCAGCCGCCGTCGCCTCCCGCGCCGCCGCCGGTCGTCCGCCGCGCCGTGCGCCTGAAGGTCTCCGGCACCCTCCGCGGCAGCGCGACCCGGCGCCGCGGCCGCATGACCGTCGCCCTCACCCCGAGGACGGCCACCGGGTCCGTCGCGTTGCGGGTGACCCCGCGCCGGGGCCGCCAGCGCCTGCGGTCGATGCGGGAGACCGCGACGGTGCGCCGGGGCCGCGTGACGTGGACGGGCCGCCTGCCCACCCGCACCACGAGCCTCTCGGTGCGCGCCAGCTACGCCGGCGACGCCCGGCACGCCGCCGCCAAGCGGACGGTCGTCGTGCGGCAGGCCAAGCGCTAGCGCACCGGAGGGTCAAGTCCTGCCGGACCCCGCCGATGACCGAGGGGCCATGCTCAGGAAGCTTCCCCGTCCCCGCACGCTCCGCACACGCCTGCTCCTCCAGGTCCTGCCGGTGGTCGCCCTCGCGATCGTCGTGCTGACCGCGCTCGCGATCCGTGCGAGCTCGTCGGCCCAGGAGAAGGCGGTGTACGGCGAGATGACGCAGCTCATCGGCAAGGAGGCCGCGCGGTTCGACGGCCAGGCCGAGGCCAACCAGACGACCGCGCACAGCATCGCTGCCGCCTTCGAGGGCGCCACCGGGCTCGACCGCCCGACGGGTCGCGCGGTGCTCGAGCGCTTCGTCCGCCGGAACCCCAGCACGTTCGGCGTGTGGGCCGGGTTCGAGCCGGACGCCTACGACGGCAACGACGCCGCGTTCAAGGGCGATCCGCTCGGCGACGCCGCGGGCCGGTTCGCCTACTGGTGGAACCGCCCGGAGGGCAAGCTGTCGGGCACGAGCTTCGAGGACGCCGAGAACGGCGACAGCTGGTCGATCGACGACTACTACACCGTCCCGCTCGAGACCCGCAAGGACTTCGTCGCCGAGCCGTACGTCGACGCCGGCGTGATGATGACGAGCTACACCAGCCCGATCCGCGGCGCGGGTGGCAAGTCCGTCGGCGTGGCCGGCGTCGACGTGGCCCTCGGTGCGCTGGCCCGGCAGGCCAAGCAGGTCGACGTGCTCGACTCGGGCTACGCCTTCGTCGTCTCGAACTCCGGCTCCATGGTCACCTCGCCCAACGCGAAGTGGCTCGGCACGAAGACCCTCGCCGGCCTGGCGAAGGAGAAGAGCACGCCGGAGCTCACCACGATCGCCGACGGCATCAAGGCCGGACGCACCGGGAACGTCACGACGACCGACCCGATCAGCGGAGAGCGCTCCGTCCTCTTCTACGCACCGGTCAAGAACGGCGGCTGGGGCTTCGTCGCCTCCGCCCCCGAGGCCGAGATCCTCGCCAGCGTCCACGCGCTGCGCACCAAGCTCATCGTCGTCGGCCTGATCGCCCTGCTGCTCGTCGGCGCCGCCATCGCGTTCGTCGCCACCCGCATCGGCCGGCCCGTCCGCGAGGTCGCCGACGCCGCCGAGCGCATCGCGCAGGGCGACCTCGACGTCACCGTCACCGCGCACTCCGAGGACGAGATCGGCCGCATGTCGACCGCGTTCGACCACATGGTCACCTCGCTCCGCGGCACCGCCGACACCGCCGACGCCATCGCCCGCGGCGACCTGACGCACGACGTCGAGCCGCGCTCGGACAAGGACGTCCTGGGCCACGCCTTCCGCACCATGACCGAGCGCCTGCGCACGATGGTCGGCGAGGTCAGCTCGACCGCCGGCACGCTGACGACCGCGTCCCACGAGCTCGCGTCGAGCTCGAACGAGGCCGGCCGCGCGGTCGAGGAGATCGCCCACGCGGTCACCGACGTCGCCACCGGCGCTGAGCGCCAGGTCGAGTCGCTCGAGTCCGTGCGTCGCAGCGGCGAGGAGGTCACCGAGGCCAGCCGCGAGGGTGCCGACCACGCGAACGGCTCCGTCCGCGCCGCCGGCCGCGCCCGCGACCTGGCCCGCGAGGGCACCGACGCCGCGGCCGCCGCGACGGCCGCCATGGTCGCCGTGCGCGACGCGTCCGCCGAGGCGACCGCCGCGATCACCGCGCTGGGTGCCCGGTCCGAGCACATCGGCGGCATCGTCGACGCGATCACGGGGATCGCCGACCAGACCAACCTGCTGGCGCTCAACGCCGCCATCGAGGCCGCGCGCGCCGGCGAGCAGGGCCGCGGCTTCGCCGTCGTGGCCGAGCAGGTCCGCAAGCTCGCCGAGGAGTCGCGCACCGCGGCCGACACCATCGGGGGCCTGATCTCGGAGATGCAGCACGAGACCGAGCGGGCCATCGCCGTCGTCGCCGAGGGCGAGCGCCGCACCGCCGACGGTGCCGTCACGGTCGAACAGACCCAGACGGCGTTCGGCCGCATCGACGAGAGCTTCGGCGAGGTCGACCAGCTCGTCGGCCAGATCGCCGGCGCCATCGCCCGCATCGAGGAGGCCGCCCGCCGCATGCAGAACGACGTCGGCGGCGTCTCCGCCGTGGCCGAGTCCTCCTCCGCCTCCGCCCAGCAGGTCTCCGCCTCCGTGGAGGAGACGAGCGCCTCGACGCTGCAGATCGCCACGTCGGCCGAGCAGCTCGCCGACCAGGCGGCGCGGCTCGAGGAGCTCGTCGGGCAGTTCTCGCTGACGTAGGGGCTGGCGAGGCGCGGGCGGGCTGGCGGGCGGCCGCGGGCGGCCGCGCCGCGCCGAGGCGGATCGTCGTCATCCGGTGACGACGATCCGCCTCGACCCTCCGGCCCCGGGCGGGTCACGGTCCGGTGAGGCGGATTCGCGTCCTCCGGTGACGACGATCCGCCTCGACCGCGCGTCGCTCGGGTGCGCCGCCCAAGCCGGCGACCAGGACGCGTCCGGCCCCACGGCCTCCCCGCTCCGCGCTGCGACGGCCTTCGGCCCACCCTCGCGGGGCGGGCTCCCTCAGAACGAGCACCAATCGGTCTTCGACTGAGCGCGGAACGCCCGGCGGACCGGCCCGGCGTCGCAGTCCTCGCCGGCGTAGACGTACCGCGGGACGAGCGAGCGGATCGCATTCACGCCCACGGGCGGGACGACGACGGTCCGCGAGCTGCCGAGCTCCTTCGCGCCGTCCACGATCCCGCGGCGGCCCAGCGGGCCCGGAAGGCGGACGGTCGTCGTCACGGACAGCCGCGGGTCGATCACGCCCTCGCAGGTCGAGAAGCGGGGCCAGTCCGGGTTCACCCGGAATCGCGCGGCGAACGCGAACGCCCGGCCGACCCGGCGCACGTCCACGCCCGCGAAGCGCGCGGCCGAGTCGAACGTCTCGTCCGACGCGCAGCTCGTGTCCTCCACCGTCACGGTGACGTCGCGGCTGCCGCGCCGCAGCGTCGCACGGTCGATGGTGAACGACCCCTCGTACGTGGCCAGCGGCGCGTTCGGGTCCGGGGCGGGCTCGAACCGCAGCAGGACGTTGACCGGCGAGGCGGCGGCGAACGCGCGCATCGCCGACCGGTCCGCCGGTGTCGCGTCGCTGAACACCTCGATCTCGACGGCGTTGCGGCTCGTGTCGATGCCCGACGAGAACAGGTCGGCCGCGAACTGCGCCGCGAAGGCGTCCTCGAACGCGTCCTGCGCCTCCATGAGCTGCCGGTACGTCGAGCGGACCGCGACGAGCCGCACGTCGCGGGTCTGTCCCCGCTCCCGCAGGAACCGCCGCGCCCGGGCCACGGCGCGCCGGGTGTTGCGCGGCGTGCCCGTGCTCGCGACGCCCACCTGCAGGCGCCCGCCGTCGCAGGCCGTGTACCAGAGGTTCCCCCACATGTTCTCGTTCGGCCGGTCGTGGAAGATCGTGTAGAGCCGGTTGCGCGGGTCGCGCCGGCCGATGCGGTCCTGCAGACGGATGGCCGCGCGGCTCGGGCTCCCCGTGCACGGCCGGGGCGACAGCTTCCGGAGGCCGAGCTCCTGGCGCAGGGCGGTCGGCCAGCCGATGTCGGGGTCGCTCACGGAGCGCGCGTGGGCGCCCGACGGGACGAGCGCGAGCAGCCCGAGGGCGACGAGGGCGAGGAGGACCAGTCCGCTGCGTGCCCCGACGGTTCGCGATCGGGTGGTCGTCGTCGGAGCCCGCGCAGCACGCACGGCGCGATCGTCGCACGCGGCGCGGCGACGCCGCGGGTGACGCGAACGCCCCGTCGCGCCCGGAGCGCGTTCGGCGACGCGCGCGCCGCCGGACGGCGGGGCTCCGCGGGGCGCGGGCGGCCTACCCGATGCCGGCCCGTCCGCGGTACACCACCCGCCGACGCCAGCGCCCCAGGACGAGGGCGACGAGCCAGAGCGCGACGCCGATGAGCGCGCACCACCCCAACGCTAGGTGGGTCAGGTACGCCAGGGCGACGAACGTCACGGGCACCATCACGGCGGAGTCCACCACGGGGTGTGCCCGCGACCACGCGGTCATATCGGTGCCGCGCACCATCGCCGCGAGGAGCGCGCCCCACATGAGCGCGCCGACCACCGCGAGAGCGAGCCCCCGGCGCTCGTGCAGCTCGATCGTCGTGGTGATGGCCGGCACGACGAGGATGAGCTTCATCCACAGGGGCACGGGCCGCTCACCCGTGAAGAGGCCCCGGAGGTACGACGCAGTTCGTCCACGCACGCCGCCAGTCTCCCCCAGGCCGGCGGGGCGGGGCGTGAACATCCGTCGTCGCCGCGCGCCGCCCGGCGCACGCCACCGTGCAGCCACCCTCACCCCTACATGGCCCTCGCCCCCGCGGGGTACCTTCCGAGCATGACCGCCGCGCGCTCCCTCTGGAACGGCACGCTGACCTTCGGGGCGGTGGCGATCCCGATCAAGCTGTTCTCCGCCACGAGCCCGCACGCGCTGCGGTTCAAGGAGGTCCGGGCGTCGGACGGGTCACGCGTCGAGCACAAGCGGCTCGGTGCGGACTCGGGCGAGGAGATCCCCTACAAGGAGATCGAGAAGGCCTACGACACCGGCAAGGGCCAGATCATCCTCACGAAGGAGGAGATCGCCGCCGCCGAAGGGTCGCGCCCGAAGGTCATCGCGATTGAGCACTTCGTCGCGGGCGACGAGATCGACCCCGTCTTCTACGACAAGGCCTACCACGTGGGCGCCCAGAAGGACGGGGAGCACGCCTACCGGGTGCTGCTCGCCGCGCTGGAGCAGACCGGGAAGGTCGGTATCGGCACCTTCATCCTCCGCACGCGCGAGCAGCTCGTCGCCCTGCGGCCGTTGAACGGCGCCCTCGGCCTGCAGACGATGCGCTTCGACGACGAGCTCGTCGACAAGGACGACCTCGAGCTGCCCTCGCTGCGCAAGAAGCCCGGCGACCGCGAGGTGAACATGGCGGGCAAGCTCGTCGAGATGCTCGCCGGCGACTGGGAGCCCGAGGAGCACGAGGACACCTACCGGGACGCCGTGATGCAGCTCATCGAGCAGAAGCGCAAGGGCACGAAGATCACGAAGGCCAAGCGCAAGCCGGCGACCGGCGACGACCTGGCCGCGGCGCTTGAGGCCAGCCTCGCGGGCGGCAAGCCCGACCGGAAGAAGAAGGCACCGTCCGACGGGTCGAAGGCCTCCTCCTCCTCGAACGGCTCGAAGTCGTCCGCGTCCTCCAAGAGCAGCTCCTCCCCCTCCTCCAAGACCGCATCCGGCAAGGCCGCGCCGAAGAAGCGCGCCCCCGCGAAGTCCACCACGAAGAAGGACTCCTGATGGCCCGCTCGCTCTGGACCGGCTCGCTGAGCTTCGGTCTCGTCAACGTGCCCGTGCAGCTCGTCTCGGCGGTGCGCGACATGGACGTGCACTTCCACCAGGTGCACGGCGAGACCGGCGAGCGCATCGAGATGCAGCGCGTCGCCGCCGACGACGGCAAGCCCGTCGAGTGGGAGGACATCGCGAAGGGCTGGGAGACGGAGGACGGCGACATCGTCGTGCTCACGGACGAGGACTTCGAAGCCGCCCAGCCCGAGAAGACGCGGACGGTCGACATCGACCTCTTCGTCGACCTGAAGGACATCGACCCGATCTACTTCAACCACCCGTACTGGCTGCTGCCCGCCGGCGAGGGCGAGGGCGCCGTGCGCGCGTACCGCCTGCTCGTCGACGTGATGGGCAAGGCCGGCCAGGTGGCCATCGGCCGCATCGTGCTGCGCGCGAAGGAGTACCTCGTGGCCCTGCGCGAGCAGAACGGCTTGCTGTCGCTGACGACGATGCACTTCGCCGACGAGATCCGCGATCCGCAGGACACGGGCGCCATCCCCTCCGGCAAGGCCTCGGAGCCGTCGAAGCGCGAGATCGACGACGCCGTCGCCCTCATCGGCGAGCTCACCGACGACTTCAAGCCGTCCCGCTACGACGACTGCCACCGCGTCCGCCTGCTCCGCCTGATCGACGAGAAGAAGAAGGGCGGCGAGATCGAGATCCCCGAGCCCGAGCCGGAGCCCAAGCCTCAGAAGGCCCCCGCGGACCTGATCGCGGCGCTCGAGGAGAGCCTCGCGAAGGCCCGCGGCGGGAGCGGTGGGGCGAAGAAGAAGGCGCCGACGAAGAAGAAGACCACGGCGTAGGGGCGGGCCGAGGCGCGGCTGCAGCGGCCGCGCAGCGCGGGGCACGACCCGCCCCGCGGCGCGTGGCCGCACCGTCGCCCCTAGCTCAGTCGCGCCTCGGCGTAGGCGACCATGGCCTCACGCAGGAACGCCACGAACCCGGGTGCGACCGCCTCGAACCGCTCGCGGAACTCCGGGTGGCTCATGTAGAGATCGGCCAGTCCGACGTAGCTCTCGCGGTCGGGCGTCCAGAACCGGGTGATGCTCCGGTAGTGCTCGTCGACGACATCGAGCACCTCGGGGGTGTCGGGCGCCGCCCCGGACGCCATCAGCGCAGCGAGCCGGCGATGGAGGTCCTCGTCCTCCCGCTGCACCGCCGCGTAGTCCTCCGCGGTCCATCCGGCGGTGCGCTGCTCCGCCGTCCGGAAGTGCTCCCGCACCCCTTCCCCGTGGCGCTGCACCAGCACGCTCTCCAGCTCCGTCCGCCTCGCGGCGAACCCCTCGAACATCTCCTCGGCCGACATCTCGTCGTCTCCTTCGATCTGGGCGATGGTCCGCGCGACGGTGCGGGCGAGCACGTCCAGGCGCTCCCGTTCCGCCTGCAGCTCCTCCGCGTGTCGGCGCAGTGCGTCGGCACGGTCGGTCTGGCCGTTCAGCACGTCCGCCACGCGGTCGAGCCGCAGCCCGAGCCGGCGAAGCAGGAGGATCTGCTGCAGCCGCAGGAGCTCCTCCCAGCCGTAGTGGCGCAGGCCGGCGTGTCCGACACGGGCGGGCTTCAGCAGCCCGATCGCGTCGTAGTGCCGCAGGGTCCGGGAGCTGACCTGGGCCAGGCGGGCCACCTCGGCGATCGTCCACTCCATGCTGTTCCCTCCCCGCCTCGCGTTCCATCGGGCCGGGGGATTCCGGCCCGTCGACGACGGTAGAAGTTGACGCTACGGCAACCGCAAGGGGGCGCCGGAACCGGCAGCAGGTACGGGGGCGTTCAGGGGGTCTCACCCACCACCACGTCCGCGTCGTCGGCCGCCGGCTCGGCCAACCGCGCGAGCGGCTCCCCCTCCCGCACCAGCTCCCGCAGCGTCCCTTTCGCGAGCTTCCCGAACGGCACCATTGTCAGCGTCGCCACCTTCCGGCTGCGCTTCACCGACCACGTCCCGGCCACCCGCCCGTCGACGAGGAAGGTCGCCTTCACCCGCAGGTTCTTCGAGAAGACGAAGGGGCGGTGCTCGTCCGCGATGACGCGGGTGCGGTCGGCGTGGGAGAGCAGCAGGTTGTCGAACTCGGGGAGGTAGCGGACGGGGGCCTCGGCGTCCGGGCCGGGGCGCGGGGCGTCGGGCAGGTCGAAGAGCTCGCGGCGGCCGAGGCGGAAGATGACCAGCTCGTCGCGCATCGCCTCCAAGGCCTCGGCGATGCCCGGCAGGCCGCACCACGTGCGGACGTCCGTCGCCGACGCCGGGCCGAACGCGGCCAGGCAGCGGCGGATCAGCTCCTCCGGGCGCTCCTCCGCGTCGGGTTCCGCGCCCAGCATCTGGGAGGCCAGGACGAAGGCGCTGTCGCGCGGGAACGACCACGGGTGGTCGACGGGGCGCATCACCATCGGCGCCCCGCAGCGGGCGATGAGCCCCAGCGCGCGGTCGTTGGCCTCCGGGAACCGCTCGTGCAGCAGCGCGCGTAGCTCGGACTGGGTGCGCGGCCCCTCCTCCAGCAGCTCGCGCGTCACGGCCAGCGTCGCGTCGACGTCGAGGCCATCGAGCTGGCCCCGCAGGTTGCTCGATGCGGCGGCCAGCAGCATGCTCTGGAGGGTGGCCCGGTAGCGCAGGTAGTCGCGGCGGGAGAAGAGGTGGAGCGTGCCGCGCAGCAGCGTCGCGCGCACGACCTCGGCGTCGGCCAGCGCGCGGCGTAGCTCGTCCGGGTCGAACCTTTCGAGCCGGGTCCAGAGGCCGACGAAGGGCGGCGCAGGGTCCTGCGCCTGCATGCCGCCCAGGCGTTCGATCGCGTCAACCGCCGAGACCGATTCGCGGCGCAGGAGCATCTGGCGGGCGAGCGTCGCCCGGTTCAGGGCGCGGGGGTCGATCTCGTCGGCCGGCATGCGGCGATCCTGCCAGCGGTCGCGGACGGCGAGGTCAGCCTGCGTCGTAGGATCACGGCGTCCCGCCGGCCCCGGTCGGCGTCCCCCGTCCCCCGGAGCAGCTCGCGATGTCACCAGTCCCTCCCTCCCCCGTGCGTTCGTCCTGCCGGGGACCCCGCCTCCCAAGCGCCGCGCTCCTCGTCGCCGCCGGCGCCCTGGCCGGCGTGGCCCTCGCGGGCTGTGGCGACGCGGACGACGCCCGCCCCGACGCGCGGACCCGGCCGTCGACCGCCACGACCGCGGCGCGCCCCCCTGCCCTTCCCGCCGTGTCCAGCGATGCGGCGGAGCGAGGCGTCGTGCTCGAGCACCGCAACCACGGCCTACGCCTGTGGATGCGGCCCGCCAAGGACGGTGACGACCGCCGGCTGCGCGCGACGATCCAGGTCATGCCGACGGCGACCGTGGCGCTGCGCAAGCGGCTCGCGCGGACGACGGGCCTCCAACTCGCGTGCAAGACGGATGACGTGCCGTCGCAGGGGGTCACCGTGCAGACGACCGGGCCGCGAGCGGTGACCCCGGTCGGCCACCGCATCTCGACAGAGGACTTCCTGACGCTCCCGAAGGGCCGGACCGCGCCTGAATCGGTGCAGTCGTGCCGACTCGCGGTCGCACCCGAGGCGCGCGGGAGCACCAAGGCCTCCTACTCGGCCGACCCGCAGACGACGGTCGCGCTCTACCGCTTCCGCTGACCGCGCCGTGCTCGCCTCGATCTCCGCAGCCCCATTCGCCGTCGCGTCTGCGATCTGCGTCATCGTTCTCGCCTTGATGCTCGTGCGGGTGATTCCCGGAGCCCGTCGCCATACACGGGCCCAGCGCACCGTGTTGGCGGGTGCGGTGCTGACGCTCTCGGGATTCCCGATCCGGGTCGTGCTGGACAGCGTCGGCGTTCAGGCCGTCTGCCTCGCCCTCGGGTGGGTCGTGATGGCCACCGGGTTCGTGCTGCGGCGTCGGGAGCAGGCCTGACGTCCTACCGCGGCGTCTCCGCGGGCCGCTCCCGCTCCGCCCCCGCCCCGTCGGCCGCCAGTGTCCCCAGCAGCGCCAGCGCCTGCTCGTCCCGGCCGCCGGCCTCGGCGTGCATGACGCAGAGCATCGCGCCGTCGGTGCCCGGAAGCGCCATGACCTGGTAGCTCAGGCGGAACGTGCCGACGGTGGGGTGGTCGAAGCGCTTCTCGCCCGTCATCGTTCCGCGCACGTCGTGGCGGGCCCACAGCTCGCGGAACTGCTCGGACTTCAGGGACAGCTCGCCGACGAGGGCTTGCAGGTCCGGGTCGTCGACCTCGGCGCCCACCCAGGAGCGGAAGGCGGCGACCGCGTCGGCGAGGATGCGGTCCAGGTCGTCGCCGTGCATGGCCCGGGCGTCGTCCTCGAGGAACAGCGCGCGCAGCAGGTTCGTGCCCGGCTCGTAACACGGGGACAGGGCGCGGGCGATCGCGTTCGAGGCGAGGACGTCGAGGTGGCGGCTCTGCACGACCGCCGGCGTCGTCGGCCAGCCGTCGATGAGCTGCTGGGTGGCGTGCGGGACCGCGGCCTCGTCGGCGTGCGGACGGTGGGTCGGCGGTGCGGGGCGCGCGAGCTCGTAGAGGTGCGCCGTCGCGTCGTCGCTCAGCTGGAGCACGCGGGCCAGGGCGTCGAGGACCTGCTCTGACGGCCGGTGGTCGCGGCCCTGCTCCAGCCGCACGTAGTAGTCGGCCGAGACGCCGGCGAGCATCGCCAGCTCCTCGCGGCGCAGGCCCGGCACGCGGCGGCGTACGTCGGTCGGCAGGCCAACGTCGTCGGGGGTCACCTGCTCGCGGCGGGCCCGCAGGAACTCTCCGAGGCGCTTCGCACGATCCATGGGGTCACGGTACCGCCGGGGCCGACACGCAAGGTGGCCCTGACGCGGCCACCCAGGTACCCGCCCGACCGCCCTGGTCGTCGAAGGTGGCCCTCGCGTACCCCAGGCACGAGCGACATCTGGTGCGGACGACGGCCGCGGCGCAGGATCGTCCCATGGCTTCTACCTGGTTCATCACCGGCACCTCCAGCGGCTTCGGCCGCCACATGACCGAGCAGCTCCTGCAGCGCGGCGACCGCGTCGCGGCGACCCTGCGCCGCCCCGAGCGGCTCGACGACCTCAAGGCCCAGTACGGCGACCGCCTGTGGGTCGCGCGGCTCGACGTCACCGACACCGCCGCGGTCCGCGAGACCGTCGACGCGGCCTGGGCCGCCCTCGGCCGCGTCGACGCCGTCGTCTCGAACGCCGGCTACGGGCTCTTCGGCGCCGTCGAAGAGATGACGGAGGAGCAGATCGAGCGGCAGCTCGACACGAACGTCCTCGGCTCGATCCACGTCATCCGCGCCGCCATCCCCCACCTGCGCGCGCAGGGCGGTGGCCGCATCCTGCAGGTCGCCAGCCTCGGCGGGCACCACGCGTTCCCGGGCCTCGCGCTCTACAACGCCACGAAGTTCGCGATGGTCGGGTTCACCGAGGCCCTGCGCGGCGAGCTCGCGCCCTTCGGGATCGGCGTGACCGTCGTCGAGCCCGGCAGCGCCCGCACCCCGTTCGCGGACGGCTCGGCCGCCTTCGCCCCGGCGATGGAGGCCTACGCGGGCACCCCGGCCGACGACATGCGCGAGCAGGTCAAGGCACTCGACGACGAGGGCCGCCCCGGCGACCCCGCACGCATGGCCACGGCGATGATCGCCGCCGCCGACGCCCCGGAGGCGCCGGTGCGCCTGATCATGGGCAGCGACGCGACCGTGATGATCGAGAAGGCGCTGCGCGAGCGGCTCGCGCACGTCGAAGAGCAGCGTGAGAGCGCCGCGTGGACGGACGCCGAGGGCGCTGTCGGGGGCGTGCCCGTCTGGGCCTGAGGGCCGAGGCGGGACCGTCGGACGCGGAGGTCCGGATCGCACCCGCAGGGCACAGGCGATGCGGAACCCCGGGGCGCGTGGCGGGCTCGCACTCGCCCAGGGTTCCGGATCACCGCCGTCGGAGGCGGGTGATCCGGGATCCTCCCCCGCGCCGGACGCGTATGGTCCCGCTGGACGGTGGGTTCGGTGACCGGACCCGCTGTTTCCGTCGCCACGCCCGCGCACCCGAACCCGAAGGACCGACCATGCCCGAGCCCGACCTCTCCCTCGACGCCGGCGGCCCGTTCCTGCAGGCCGCCGGCCTGCAGGTCGACGCCGCCTCGGCCACCGAGGTGACCGGCCACATCGACGCGGACGCGTCGCATCACACGCCCTGGGGCGTCGTCCACGGCGGGCTCTACGCCACGGCGGTCGAGAGCGCGTGCAGCATCGGCGCGTCGACCGCCGTCGCCGACCAGGGCATGTTCGCCGTGGGGCTGTCGAACCACACCGACTTCGTGCGGGCGCACAAGACCGGTCGGCTCGACGTCCGCGCGTGGCCGATCCACCAGGGGCGGACGGGTCAGCTGTGGCAGTGCGACGTGACCCGCGAGGACGGCAAGCTCGTCGCTCAGGGGCGTGTGCGGCTGCAGAACGTGCCGATGCCGGGATAGGCCCACGGGGGGGGTCGGGACCGCGCCGGACGGCCAGTCCGCAGCGCCGCCACGGTTGGCCCGGCCGCCGGACGGGCACCCGGCGGGCATGGCCCCCGAAGACCGTCCCGAACCGCCCCGCCCCGACGACGCTCTCGACCGCATCCGCGAGGCCCAGCGCGACCTCGAGGAGGCCGACGGCACGCCGAGCGACACGACCGAGCGCACCGCCCGCAGCGGTGTCCCCGAGCTCAAACCGGAGGACGTCACCTCCATCATGCGTGCGCACGACGAGCGCGCACGGCAAGAGGGGCGCTGACCCCGCCCCGGGGACGGGGCGGGCGGCTACTCCCCCACGAACTGCGTCAGGCCGATCCAGTTGCCGCAGGTGTCGTCGAAGATCGCCCCGATGACGGGGCCGGTCTTGATCGGCTCGCCACGGAACTCGACGCCTGCGGCGACCATCCGCTCGTAGTCGGCCTGGACGTCGTCGGAGGAGAAGTTCGTCAGGGGTATCTTCTGGTCGTAGAGGCCCCGCTGGAACTCCTGGGCGATCGGCAGCGCGTTGGGCTCGAGCAGGAGCTCGACGCCGTGCGGCCCGGCGGGCGAGGCGACGGTGAGCCACCGGAACCCCTCGCCGAGCGGCACGTCCTCGCGCTTCTCGAACCCCAGGACGCGCGTGTAGAAGTCGAGCGCGCGCTCCTGGTCGGCGACGAGGACGCTGGTGATGGAGATCTTGATCACGGGGGGCTCCGGCGGGTCGGGTGGGCGACCCGGCGGGCCGCGGTGCCCTGAGCATGCCGCGGGACGTGCACGCTGTCCACCGGTACGCGTCCCACGGCGGACGGGGAGCGCCCCGGAGCCGTCCCCCGCCCCTGGCACACTCGCCGCCATGTTCGACCACGTGACCCTGCGCGTCGCCGACCGGGCGACGTCGGAGCGCTTCTACGCGACGGTGCTGCAGACGCTCGGCTTCGCCCCGCCGACGGGTGGCGACGACTACGCGGAGTGGGAGGACTTCTCGCTCGCCGACGCGACCGCGGAGCGGCCCGTCACCACAGGGCTGCACGTAGCGTTCGCGGCGCCGAGCCGCGAGGCGGTCGACGCGTTCTGGCGCGCGGGCACGGCGGCCGGGCATCCCGACGACGGCGCCCCCGGCCCGCGGCCGGAGTACAGCCCCACCTACTACGGCGCGTTCCTCCGCGACCCCGACGGCAACAGCGTCGAGGCCGTCCACCGCGACGGGCAGCGCACCGACGGGCACGTCGACCACCTCTGGATCCGCGTCGCCGACGTCGCGGCCGCCCGCAACTTCTACGCCGCCGTCGCCCTCCATGCCGGCTACGCGCTCGTCCACGACGCCCCGGAGCGCGCGTCCTTCGACCGCGCCGGCCCGGGCGGCGGCACGTTCTCCGTGGTCGCGGGCGAGCCGACCCGCCACCTCCACCTGGCGTTCGCAGCGCCGGACGAGGCGACGGTGCGCGCGTTCCACGCCGCGTTGACCGGCGCGGGATACCGCGACGAGGGTGCGCCCGGCGAGCGCCCCGAGTACCACCCGGGCTACTACGGAGCCTTCGTCCTCGACCCCGACGGCAACAACATCGAGTCGGTGCACCACGCGCGGCGCTGACGCGGAACGGCCGGGCGGGGCCAGCGGGGCGGTGCGCGGACCGGGAGGGCGACCACGGGCGGGGTTGGGGGCGGACCGGGCGGGCGCGAACCGAACACTCACCCCGCCGGACCGTGACCGGCATCACACGGTCGCGGTAGGCTCACACGTGTGCACCGGCCTGTCCGGCGCGCCCACCCCGCCCCAGGGTCGACGCCGTCGCGGCTCCCGGCCCGCCGCCCAAGGAGTCCCCATGCCGTCAGTCCGCCGGACCGTCCTCGCCGTCGCCATCGCCGGCTCGATCACCGCCGGCTCAGCCGGGGCGGCGCAGGCCGCCACCGGCCCGCGGACGGAGAGCTTCGCCGCCGCGTTCGCCACCTCGCTCGTCGCGCCCGAGCTCGACACGCCGGGTGCGAACGACCCGACGTGCAAGCCGACCGCGGCGCGTCCGCGGCCCGTCGTGCTCGTCCACGGCACGTGGGAGAACCGCTACGACAACTGGGCCTCGCTCGGCCCGCGGCTGAAGAGCGCCGGCTACTGCGTCTTCGCACTGAACTACGGCGACGACGCCCGCAGCCCCGCGTCGTACCTGCCGTCGCTGAAGGGCACGGGCGACATTCGTGACTCGGCCGCCGAGCTCGCGAGCTACGTCACGCAGGTCCGCGGCTGGACCGGGGCGGCACAGGTCGACATCGTCGGCCACTCCCAGGGCGGCCTGCTCGCCCGGCAGTACCTACGGTTCAACGGCGGCGCCAACCCGGCGGATCCGGCGCAGAACGTCGTCAAGCGTCTCGTCACGCTCGGCGCAACGCACCACGGCACGACGCTGTCGGGGATCGCGACGTTCGCGCAGACCTTCGGCCTGCTCGGCGCGTCCGAGCCGCTGCTCGGCACCGCCGCCACCCAGCAGATCCGGGGCTCGAGCTTCCTGCAGACCCTCAACGCGGGCGGCGACACGGTCCCTGGCGTCGACTACACCGTGATCGCCACGCGGTACGACCAGGTGACCACCCCGTACCGGTCGACCTTCCTCACCGCCGGGCCGGGCGCGACCGTCCGGAACGTCACGATCCAGGACGGCTGCCCGATCGACCTGAGCGACCACCTGAGCATGAGCTACGGCCCGCGCACCGCCGGCCTCGTGCGCAACGGCCTGGAGCCCGAGGCCCAGCGGACGGCTCCGTGCCTGCCGAAGGCGCCGGTGCTCTGAGGGCGCTCATCCCGTGGCGGTGAGCACGATCTCGCCCCGGCCGAAGTTCGACGCGCGGTTCGACGAGCACCGAACCGCGACAGCGTGCTCGCCGGGCGCGACGGCGACGCGGCGGTCCGTGGAGAGCTGTGCCACCTCGAGGTCCTCGTGCGTGACGACGACCTCCGACCCCAGGGGCTGCCCGTCCACCGCCACCCGGCACTCGGAGCGCGCCGCCCCCTGGTTCGTCGCCACCAGGACGTTCGCCGCGATCGTCATCGCGGCGGCGCCGTCCGGGACGTCGAGGACCTCCGTCACGACCGTGGTCACCTCACCGGGCTGCGTGGTGGTCCCGCTGACGACCGACCGGCCCGCCGATGCCGAGGGCCCGACGGGTCCGCGCGCACCCGTGGCGCCGGCCTCGCCGCGGGGCCCCGGCGCGCCCGGCTCGCCGGCCGGTCCCGCCTCGCCCCGTGGGCCGGCCGGCCCGGGGTCACCGGCGCGTCCGCTCGGGCCCGCGGGGCCGTCGGCGCCGCGCGGTCCCGTCGCGCCGGCGGGGCCGGCCGGACCCTGCGATCCGGTCGCGCCGCGATCCGGTTCGGGCAGCTCCCCGGCGCGGAAGTCGCGCGCGCGCAGGCTGCCGTCCCGCACCTTGGCCGACGTCACGGCCCCGGTCCTGAGCTTCGGTGCGCTCACGGCCCCGGAGCGCAGCTCCCGGGGCCCGACGGACTTCGCCGGCAGGGTGATCGCGGCGTAGCTCGTGCCTCCGAGAGCGACGAACAACGCGGTGGCGCTCATGACGGTGGCGGGGTTGAGATGGCGCAGCACGCGGCCGCGGCGGACGGGCGGGGTGGACATGCCGCGGAGTGTCGCCCCGACGATGAACGCCGTCAACGCGCATGGACCGGCGGCCGATCGACTCCGGCCCGCGCAGCGTACGCTGGTCCCATGCGCCTCGTACTCAACGTCCTCTGGCTCGTCCTCGCGGGGTTCTGGATGGCCGTCGGGTACGTCGCCGCGGGCCTGCTGCTGCTGATCCCGATCGTCACGATCCCCTTCAGCCTCGCGGCGTTCCGGATCGCCGGGTTCTGCCTGTGGCCGTTCGGCCGCACCCTCGTCCCCGCCCGGGGCGCGGGGGTCGCATCCGGCGTCGGCAACGTGCTGTGGATCCTGCTGGCCGGCTGGTGGCTCGCGCTCGGGCACCTGATCACCGGCGTGGCGCTGTGCCTGACGATCATCGGCATCCCGTTCGGGATCGCCAACTTCAAGCTGATCCCGGTCAGCCTCGTGCCGCTCGGCAGCCGGGTCGTGCCGATCGGGTCTGCGGAGGACACGGCCGGGGTGGCGTTCTAGCGCCACCCAGGCGGCGTTCTCGCCCGCCCGGGCGGTCCGGTCGGCGGCTCGCCGGCTCGTCCCGGGCGCCGGCCGGCGCCCGCCTTCGCACGGGCGTGCGGCCGGCCCTCAGGTCGAGCGCTCTCCCAGCGCGTCGACCATCCGCTTGGCCTCGAGTAGGCCGATCCTGCCGGGCACCCCACGCCGGAGCTCCCGCACGGCCTTGACGAGCTCCCCGTCCCGTACGTGCTGCCGGACGATCGGCGGGACGTCCCACAGCGGCTCCCGCATGCCGAGCGCGGCGGAGAGCACGGCGACCTGCCGGCGCAGGTCGTCTGGGGACGGGTCGGCGTTCGCGTCCCCGGAGGCGGACGGCTCGGGGTGCGCGCCCTCGGGGGCGGACGCCTCGGCGACGACCGACGCCCACGGCGAGGTCGCCCGCTCGATCGGCGGCCGGCCGGCGTAGGCGACCCTCGGGTCGGTCGTCTCCTCCGGCACGTCGGCGCCGTACCGCGCCGCCACCGCGTCGGGCGGATAGGTCGTGACGCCCGCCGCCGTGCGCGTGCCCGCCATGAGGATCGCGCACGGCCCGTCCCCCGCCCCGACGGTGATGTGGGCCGTGCCGGGCGGGCAGTGGAAGACGTCCCACTGCCGCATCCGCCGCTCCTCGCCCTCGACGATGAGCAGGCACTCGCCGGCGAGCACGAGGAAGCTCTCCTCGTCGTCCTCCAGGTGGTACTTGCCGTTCGCCTCGCCCGGCTGCAGCACGTGCACGCCGATGCCGAGGGTCGGCGACGGTGCCTGCGGCGACTCGAACGCGCACCACCTGCCGCCGTCCTCGGCGTGGTCCCACGCGATCTCCTCGAGGTTCAGGACCCACCAACCGTCGTCGGCGGGGATCAAGCCTTCGGGCGTCTGCTCGACGCGCGCCTGGTGCATGGCCCGCACGCTACCCCGCAGGTGCGTCGCCCCCGAGCTCACGGCCGTAGAGGACGACCTTCTCCAGCGTCGCGACCTGGTCATAGAGCGCGCGGGCGCGGGCGTTGTCGTGGTCCGTCTGCCAGTAGAGCTTGGTGGCGCCGCGGCGCCGGGCCTCGGTCGCGACGGTCTCGATCAGGGCGCGCCCGACGCCGCCCGTGCGGGCGTCCGGGCCGACGAAGAGGTCCTCGAGGTAGCAGTAGCCGCCGGGCGACCACGTCGACGGGTGCAGCATCGCGTGGACCAGGCCGATCGGCCGGTCGTCCGCGTCGCAGGCGACGAACCCGAAGACGCCGTCACCCGCACACAGCCGCGCGAAGCTCACCTCGGTCACCTGCGGGTCGAGGTCCTCCTCGTAGAACGCCAGGTAGCCGTCCCAGAGCGCGCCCCACGCCTCGCGGTCGCTCTCGCGCAGCGGGCGGACGGGGATCGCGGCGCGGTCGCTCATGCGGCCACGCTACCGGCGGCCGCGGTGGCGTCTTCCGCGCCCGCCTCGAGGACGTCTCCCGCGCCGCCGACGGGAGAGGCCTCCCCGGGAGCCGCGGCCCGCGCCCGCCACGCCTGCGGGCTCATGCCCCGCAGACGCTTGAACGCCGTGCTGAGGGCGAACGCGCTGCCGTAGCCGACCCGTGGGGCGACGGAGCCGACGGTGGCGCCCGGCTCGAGCAGCAGGTCGGCGGCGAGGGCGATCCGCCAACTCGTGAGGAACGTCATGGGCGGCTCGCCGACGAGCTCGCCGAACCGTCGCGCCAGCGCCGCCCGCGACGCGCCGACCTCGCGGGCGAGGTTCGCGACGGTCCACGACCGCTCCGGCGCGTCGTGCAGCAGCCGCAGCGCGGGACCGACCACGGGATCCGCGTGCGCCCGGTACCAGCCCGGGGCGTCGGCCTCGGGCCGGGCGAACCACGCGCGCAGCACCGCGATCAGCAGCAGGTCGAGCAGGCGATCCAGCACGGCCTCCTGCCCCGGCTCGTCCTTCCCGATCTCGCCCGCCAAGAGCGGGACGAGCGGGCAGTCCCACTCCGCCTCGCGCAGCACGAGCACCGCCGGCAGCGCCCGCAGCAGGCGCTCGCTGACCTCGGCACGATGCTCGTACGTGCCGGTGAGCAGGACCGTCTCGCCGTCCTGCCCCGTCCCCCACGCCCGCACGCCCTGGCCGGTCAACCGCACCGTCTCCGTCCCGTCGGGCGTGGTGCACCGCTGGCCGGGATGGATGACGGCCTGGGGCGCGGTCGCCGGGTCGTCCGCCACGCGGTAGGCGCCGGGGCCCCGGAGGACGGCGACGTCGCCCTCGACCAACCGCGCCGCCTCGCCGTCGTCGGGCAGCAGCCACGCGGTCCCGCGCACGACGGCCACGACCGTGAGCGGCGCCTCGTCCTGCACGCGCAGCGCCCACGGCGGCTCGAGGACCGAGCGCAGGAGGAACGCGCCGCGCGCCCGCGGCCCGTCGAGCAGTCCCGCCACGGCGTCCATGGGGCGCAGCGTAGACGCTGACACATGGATTTGCGAGTTGAGGCCATTCTCCGTCTCGCTCCGCGGTGGTTGGATCGTCCCCATGACCCACACCCCGCAGGACCCCACGCCTTCCGGAACGCCCGCCGCCGAGGCGGACGCCGCCGCCAGGGCCGACGCCGCCGCCGTACCGCACGCCGCCCACGGACCGCAAGGCGCAGCCGGGCCGCGCGCCTCCACCCCGACCGCGGTCGCCCCGTCCCGCGACGCCCTGGTCCTCGTCACGAGCGCCACCGGCAAGACCGGCCGGCGGGTCACCGAACGCCTGCGATCCCGCGGCTTCGCCGTGCGGAGCGGCTCGCGCACCACCACGCCGGCGTTCGACTGGGACGACGCGAGCACGTGGGACGCGGCGCTGCGCGGCTGCACCGCCGCGTACCTGGCGTACGTCCCGGACCTGGCCGTGCCCGGTGCCGCCGAGACCGTCGCCGCGTTCGCCGCCCGCGCGGCCGCCGCCGGCGTCGAGCGGCTCGTGCTGCTCTCGGGCCGCGGCGAGACCGAGGCCCAGCGCGCCGAGGAGCTCGTCCGCGCCGTCGGCGTGCCGTGCACCGTGGTGCGGTCGAGCTGGTTCGCACAGAACTTCAGCGAGAGCTTCTTCCTCGACCCCGTCCTGCAGGGCGAGCTCGCCCTGCCCGTCGCCGGCGGCGTCCGCGAGCCGTTCGTCGACCTCGACGACGTGGCGGACGTCGCCGTCGCCGCGCTCACGGAGGACGGCCACGCCGGCGAGACGTACGTCGTCACGGGCCCGGAGGCGCTCACGTTCCATGAGGCGGTCGCGGCCGTCGCGGGGGCGTCGGGCCGCGACGTCGCGTTCGTCCCGATCCCGCTCGACGCGTTCACCGGCGCCCTGACGGCGGACGGCGTACCGCCCGAGGTCGTCGGGCTCATGACCTACCTGTTCACCGAGGTCCTCGACGGCCGCAACGCGACCCCGGCCGACGGCGTCCTCCGGGCCCTCGGCCGGCCGCCGCGGAGCTTCGCGGCGTTCGCGCGCGACGCCGCGGCGGCGGGCGCGTTCTCAGCGGGCGCGGCAGCGGGCGCGGGACCGACCACGACGGCGGCGGAGCCGGTCCGATGACCGGCCTCCCGGCGGCGGCGACGCTGCTCACCGCCGTCGGCTGCGGTCTGTCGGCGGGTGCGCTGGCCGCGTTCTCGACCTTCGTGATGCCCGCGCTGAACCGGCTGGCGCCCGCGGCCTCGACGGTGGCGATGCAGGAGATCAACCGCGCCGCGGTGACCCCGGCGTTCATGACGCTGCTGCTCGGCTCGACCGCCGCGTGCGGCGGCCTGGTCGTCCTCGGCCTGGCCCGCCGTGGCGCCCCGGAGTCCCCGTGGCTGATCGCCGGGGGCGTGCTCTTCGTCGTCGGCGTCTTCGGCGTGACCGTCGTGCGCAGCGTGCCGCTGAACGACGCGCTCGCGGCCGCCGACCCGCACGCGGCCGACGCCGCCGCGCGGTGGGCCGCCTACGCCCGGGACTGGACGCTCGCCAACCACGTGCGGTCGGTCGCCGGGGCGGTCGCGGCAGGGCTGATCACCGTGGGGTTCGCGGCGGGGTGACGCCGGGCGGTCCCGGCCGACCCGCGGCGCGGGCGCCGTCGGGCGGCGGCGCGAGACCGGCCAGCGGGCCGCCCAGCGCCGCCTCCGCCGCGCGCCGCAGGGCGTCCTCGCCGCCGCGCTCCGCCGTCCCGAAGACGACGCCGTCGGGCCGCACGAGAGCGGCGTGGGCCGGGGCGAGCCACGCCGCAGTGACGGCATCTGTGCTGCCGGGCCACACGGGTGAAGCGGGCGGAGACGACGACGCGGCCACTGCGGACGCATCGCCGCCGGCCCAGCTCCAGCCCGGTCCGACCGGCGGCGCCCCGGGCCCCTGGGGCAGCGGCTCGCCCGCGCGCCACCCGTGGGCCCCGGACGCCACCAGACCGCGGCGGATCGCCGAGGGCGGCTTCCAGCCCCCGCGGGCGACCCAGGCCTGCACCCCGGCCCGGCGGGCGAGGGCGCGCATCACCCCGTCGCGCACCCGGGCCGCGCGCCGACGGCGCAGCTGGACCACGGCGCCCAGGGCCTCGGCCAGCACGGTCATCCGGACGACGTGCGGCCGGCGCTCGGCGGCGTAGGAGTCGAGGACCCCCGCGGCCGCCTCGTCGCGCACGACGACCGCGACCTTCCACGCGAGGTTGTGCGCGTCGCGCAGCCCCGCCCCGAGACCCTGCCCCGCGAACGGCGGCGCCAGGTGCGCCGCGTCGCCCAGGAGCAGGATCCGCCCGACCCGCCAGCGTGCGGCGACGCGGGCATGAAAGACGTAGACCGCGGCCCGCCGCACCGCCGGGGCCGGCCCGCCGAGCCGGGCGCTCAGGAGGTCGGCGACGACCCCGGACCGCTCGATCGCCGCGGCGTCCTCCCCCGGCCCGAGCAGGAACTCCCACCGGTGCTCGCCGCCCGGCAGCGGGCCGTGCACCCAGGGTCGCCGGGGGTCGCAGACGAACTCGAAGTCCTCCGGGGCGAACGCGGCCGGCGCGGGCGCCGAGCCCGGAGCGGTCGGCGCGACCCCGGCCTGCGCCGGACCCGCGACGGCCGAGGCGACGGGCGCCCGCGGCGGGACAGGTGCCGCCGTGTCGACGACGAGCCAGCGCTGCCCCGACGTGCGCCCCACGAGCCGGATCCCCAGGCCCCGGCGGATCGCGCTGCGCCCGCCGTCGCACGCCAGCACGTAGGAGGCCCGGACCGTCTCCTCGCCACCGCCTCCGTCGGCGGCCCGCACCGTGAGCGTCGCGCCACGCCCGTCCTGCCGGACCGCCGCGACCTCGACGCCCAGGCGCACCTCGACGAGCGGCTCGACGGCCAGCCGCGCCCGCAGCAGCCGCTCGAGCTCGGGCTGCCGGAAGAACGCCAGCGCCGGGTGGCCCGTGGTCGTCGGGGGCGGCGGCAGCACGACGAGCGGCCCGCCGTCGGCGCCGCGCAGCCGCACGGTGTCGCCGGCACGCAGGCTCAGGCCGTCGAGCGCACCGGCCGCGTGCAGCACCCGCAGGGCGTCGTCGTCGAGCGCGACGGCGCGGGGATGCGGGTAGACCGCCTCGTCGCGCTCGACCGCCACCACCCGCACGCCCTGCCCCGCCAGCAACAGCGCGACCGTCGCGCCGACGGGACCGAGGCCGACCACGACGACGGGATCGGGGGCGGCGCCGCTCACCCGCGCCACCCTAGGGCCGGCGGGCGTGGCGTGACTCCCGCGGCGCACGCACCCCGCGACGGGCGACGACGCGAGACGCCGGCCCCGCGCGCCGCTAGGCTCGCCGGGTGAGCCCCGAGCCCCCGCGCCGCGCCCCGAACGACCTGCGGCAGTACGACGACCTCGCCGACCGGTGGTGGGATCCGCTCGGCCCGTTCTGCTCCCTGCACTGGCTCGCCCGCAGCCGCGCGCAGCTCATCCCCCCGGCGCCCGCCGGGGGCGGCCGGCTGCTCGACGTCGGCTGCGGCGGTGGCCTGCTCGCGCCGCACGTCCACGGCTACGAGCACGTCGGCGTGGACCTGTCCGAGCCGGGCCTCGCGGTCGCCGAGGCGCACGGCGTCCACGCGGTCAAGGCCGACGCGGCGGACCTGCCGTTCGCCGACGCGAGCTTCGACGTCGTCGTCGCCGGCGAGATCCTCGAGCACGTCACCGACCTCGAAGGAACGGTCGCCGAGGCGCTGCGCGTCCTGCGCCCGGGTGGCACGTTCGTCTGCGACACGATCAACCAGACGCCCCTCGCGCGGCTGGTCCTCGTGACGATCGGTGAGCGGATCCACGGCGGTCCGCCGCCGGCCTGCCACGACCCGGCGCTGTTCGTCGACCCCGCACGGCTGCAGGCGCTGTGCGCGCGTCATGGCGTCACGCTGTGGGTGCACGGCATCCGCCCCGCCGCACGGGCGTTCGCGGGCTTCGCGCTCGGGCGCTCCCAGCGGGTGGAGATGGTCCGCACGGGCTCGCTCGCCGCGGTCTACCAGGGCGTCGGCGTGAAGGACGCGGGGGCACCCGGCACGGGCAGGACGCCGGCCGAGCACGCCGCGGGCCACGCGGGACCGCCCGCGGCCTAGCACCCGCCGGGTCAGGCGCGGACGCGCAGCAGCGCGGCGTAGAGCGTCAGGCCCGGCCCGAACGCCATGAAGATCACCGGGTCGCCGTCGGCGAGGTCGCGCCGCTGACGGATGCGGTCGAGCACCATCAGGACGGTCGCCGACGAGCAGTTGCCGTGGTCGCGCAGGACGGCGGCGGTCTCCTCGAGCTCCTCCTCGGGCAGGCCCAGGCGCTCGCAGACCACGTCGATGATGCGCGGGCCGCCGGGGTGCACGGCCCAGCCGCGCACGTCCTCCGGCGTCAGGCCGCGGGGCGCGAGCAGCTCATCGACGACGCCCGCGACGTGCTTCTCGAGCACCTTCGGGACCTTCGACGAAAGCGACATCAGGAACCCGCGGTCCGTGATGTCCCAGCGCATCTTGCCCATGTGCTCGACGTCCGTCCGAGCGACGAAGTCGACGACCTCGAAGCCCTTCGGCGCGTTCGGCGCCACCGCCGTGGCGACCGCGGCGTCGGAGAAGAGCGCGTGCGCCACGACCTGCTCGAGGTTGCGCGTCGGCGGCTGCAGGTGCAGCGACGTCAGCTCCAGGCAGAGCATGATCGAGACCTTGTCGCGGGCCGCGGTGGCGTCCGAGACCGCCGCCAGTCCCGGGACGGCGGCGTAGCAGCCCATGTGGCCGATGTGCAGCCGCTGGACGCTGTCGTCCAGGCCCAGGTCGCGCGCGAGCAGGATGTCGAGGCCCGGAGTGGCGTAGCCCGTGCACGAGACGACGGTGAGCTGCCCGATGTCGGCCCGGTCGATGCCGGCGTCGGCGATGCACGCCTCGATCGCCTCGCGCCCCAGCGGCAGGCCCTCCTCGAGGAACCGCTGCATCCGTCGCTCCGTCCCCCACTCGCGGACGTCCTCCTCGAACGGGTCGACCGCGCCGTGGCGGGTCTCGACCCCGCTGTTCATGAAGATCTGCTCCGGCACCGTCCGGCCGCCGAAGTGCTCCTTGAAGAACCCGTCCCACGCCTCGGCCTGCGTGCGGGTGGGCGGCAGCGCCGTGCCGATGCCCACGACGGTGGGGACGGAGAGCGTGCGCGGCGCCGTGGCGGCGAGGACCCCCGGGGCGCTGGTCGGGACGTCGACGACGCGGGGAGGCATGTCTCTCAAGTGCCCCCGCCGCGGCGGCGTCAAACGACGAGCTGCCGGCCACTCAGGCCGGGGCGCCCTGCGCGTCGGGCGCCTCCGGGACGAGCACGACGACCGTCGTCCCCGGCTCGCCGTCGTCGTAGCGGACCCGCCCGCCCGCGCTCGCGACGCGACGACCGGTGGCGTCGAGCCCGATGTGGCCGCGCGCGATGGCGTCCGCCCGGTCCTCCGGCGTCATCCCCACGCCGTCGTCGCGGACCGCCAGGACGATCGTGCCGTCCGGTCCGCGCGAGACCACGACGCTCGCATGGGTCGCGTGCGCGTGCTTGCGGACGTTCGTGAGCAGCTCGTGCGTGGCCGCGACCAGGAGGCCGTCGTGCGCCCCTGAGGACGAGACGCCCACCTCGACGGTGACCGGCGGTCCGCCCTGCTGCTGCACCTGCGCCGCGGCGTGCCCGAGCGCCGCCGCCAGACCCGCGTCGTCGAGCACGGAGGCGTAGAGGTCGCGGGTCATGTCGCGCATCGCCGCGATGCTGCGCTGGAGCGTGTCGCTGACGAGCGCGAAGTCGATCTCCTCCCCCGCCCGGTGCTCCTCGATGTCCTGGTACGCGCTCGAGACGAGCTGCAGCGGTCCGTCGTGCAGGCGTGCGGTGAGGCGCTCGTGGTGCAGGCGCTCCCGGGCCGCGAGCTCCTCGGCGTGCTCCGCTCGCGAACGCTCGAGGGTCAGGCGCATCGCGTCGGCGCGGGCGTGCCCCTTCGCGGCCAGACGCGCGAAGACCGTCGCCCCGGCGTAGAGGACGAGGAACCGGACGGCGGTCTCGAGCGCCCCCTCCGCCCCGAGGTCGGTGGCCGCCACGACGGCGTAGCCGACGGCGGCCGAGCCGGCCAGGAGCACGAAGGACGGGGTCGCGATCGCGGCCCACGTCGCCGGGACCGCCAGGAGCAGCCAGCGCATGTCCGACTCGGTGCCCCCGGTCGTGGCGACGCCGGCGAGGATCACGAGCACGTCGATGAACGCGACGGGGACGCCGATCGCCCGCCGCGTGCCGTCGCCGGATGCGGCCCGCCAGGCGACGACCCCGGTGACGGCGACCCACGCCGCCACGACGCCGATCGCCGGCCAGGTCCACGGGCCCGCGGGCCCGATGAGCACCACCGCCATCGCGACGAGCAGCAGGACCACCCGGGCCGCGATGACGTCGCGCCACCACCGGCCCCCCGGGCTCGCGCCGCCGGGCGGGGTGCGGTCCACCGCACCATCGTCCCCCGTCGTGCGGGTGCGGGAGGTGGCGGAGGAGGACGACGGACGGTCTCTGATGGTGCGCCGCAACATCTGGTCCCCGAGCGCGCGCACGGGTCCCGGTACAGGTCTTCCGCAGTTATACCTCGGGCGGGACGTGGTGGAACTCCGCCAGACGGCCGAACGCCACGGACGCGGCCCCGCCGCCCGAACACCACGTTACGACCTTCGACGTACGGGGTAGACGTGGTCCATGCTGGCCAGGGATCGAGCGGACGCCGTCGTGACGGCCCAGGAGCTCCAGCGCGTCATCGCCGCGCAGCGGGCCCTCGGCCGTCGGGACCGGCGAGGATCAGCGCGACGCACGGCAATGTCGTCCGTCGTCGCGCCCGTGACCGCGGAGGCGGTGCGCGTGGCGCCCGTGCTGCGCGCGCACGACGCACGCGCCGCCCCGAAGCACTGAGGCCGGTACGGGACCGGCACCGCCGAGGGCCCTTAGGCCAGCAGGTCGCCCGGGTCGGCCGGCACGTCGACGGCGTGCTCGCGCAGCACCGCGAGGGGCACGAGGTCGAGCGCCTCCTCGTGCGTGCAGGCGAGGACGACGAACGCCGCCGCGCCCGAGCGGTGCGCGCGCAGCCAGTTCGCCGTCGTCACGCACCAGCGGTCGCCCGGCACCAGGCCGGGGAATCCCCACCGCGGCCGCGGCGTGCTGAGGTCGTTGCCGATCTCGCGCTGGAAGCGGAGGAACTCCTCGGTGACCACGGCGCAGATCGTGTGGCTGCCGGGGTCCTGCGGGTCGGCGGTGCACGAGCCGTCGCGGAGGAACCCGGTCATGGGATCCGTGCCGCAACGCTCGAGCGGGCCTCCGAGGACGTTGCGCTCGCTCACGCGCGCAGTATCGCCGCCGCGGCCGCCTGTCGGGCGGTCCGCCGGGGCGCTAGGGTCGCCGCCGTGTCCGCCGAGCCCTGGCTGATCTGGATCGCGAAGCGCGTGTCCCCCGCCCCCGGCGGCCGCCACGACGTCGAGGTGCCCGCGGAGCTGGGCCCGCTGTCGGACGACGGCCGGATGATCGTCGCCTCGCGCTGGAAGGCGGCGCTCGACGTCCACGACGTCGAGCTGTGCGACGGTGGCGCGGCCGTCCGCTTCGTGGGCCTGCGCGTGCTCCCCCACGACGACGCGGAAGAGTTCGAGGACCGCGCCTCCGCGGTGCTGCGTCAGGCGCACGCGGACCTCGTCGCCGGCCTGACGGTGGGCGACGAGATCGCGCGGGGCGCGGCGTCCGCCGGCCCGGGCGGGCCGGCGACGTAGGACGGGCGGACGGCGGGCGGGCCCGCGGTCCGGGGTCAGACGGCGGTGGTGCCGTCCTCGCCCGGGACGCTGGGCTCCGGCGCCTTCATGCCGAGCAGCTTGTAGGCACGGGTGTTGTCCTTCAGGGCCTTCTTGAAGCCCTTCGCGGCGTCCTTGAGCTTCGCCTGGTCCGCGGCCGAGGCGTCCTCGCCGGCGGGGGTGCGGGTCACGACACCGGTCAGCGTCTTCAGCCACGTGCGGAGCCCGCTCGTGGCGCTCATCAGGAGCTTGCGGGCCTGGCGGCCCTTGCTCGTCGAGCCGCGCTCGTCGGCGATGCCGGAGCGGTACGACGCGAGCAGCTTGTCGAGCTTGGCCGTGGCGGCGGCGTAGTCCTTCGCGAAGGTCGAGCTCTTGGGGTCCTCCGGGAAGGCGACGGCGCCGGCCTTCTTCTCGAGGCTCCGGTCGAGCTTCTTGATGGTCTGCTTCAGGCTCGCATCGCTCGCGGAGGCCGGGGCGACGGAGCCCAGGGCGACGGCGAGTGCGAGCAGGATCCCGGCCAGGTAGCGGCCGAGGGTGGGACGGGACACGGTGGTGCTCCAGTGCGGAGGGGACGGACAGGCGACATCTGCCCCCGGGGGGCCCACGGCAAACGGCGCTGGACGACCCGGTCCGCGGCGCGGCGACGGACCGACCCGTTCTCGCGACGCAGGAACCGGCGGCCGCAGACCCGAATGCGCTCCCGGGACCGCGCGCCGTGACGCCCGGACCGCCCCCGTTATCGATCGCCGCGCGGCGGGCAGGGGCCGGACATGAGCACCTCCGAGAGCACTCCCGGCATCCCCACCCAGGCCGCCGACCCGGCGCACCGGTTCGCCGTCGTCACCGGCGCCTCGAGCGGCATCGGCCTCGAGCTGGCCAGGCAGTTCGCGCAGAACGGCTTCGACGTGCTCGTCGCCGCGGAGGACGACGGCATCGACGCCGTGGCGCAGGAGCTGCGCGGTACGGGCCAGCACGCCGAGGCGCTCCGCGTCGATCTGGCGACGACCGCCGGCACCGAGGAGCTGGCCCTGCGCATCCGGACCATCGGCCGGCCCGTCGACGCGCTCGCCCTGAACGCCGGCGTGGGCGTCGGCGGCGGTGCGTTCCTCGAGACGCCCCTCGAGGACCACATGCGGCTCATCGACCTCAACGTCGGCCACGTCGTGCGGCTCGCGCGGCTCGTCGTCCCGGCCATGGTCACCCGCGGGGCGGGCCGTGTGCTCGTCACCTCCTCGGTCGCGGCCTCCATGCCCGGGCCCTGGTACGCCACCTACGCCGCGTCGAAGGCCTTCGTGCAGTCGTTCGCCGAGGCGCTGCGCGTCGAGGTCCAGGGGACCGGCGTGACGGTCACCGCCCTGCAGCCCGGTCCGACCGACACGGAGTTCTTCGCCCGCGCCGGCATGGAGGACACCAAGGTCGCCGGGGGCAAGAAGGACGACCCGGCCAAGGTCGCCGCCCAGGGCTTCAAGGCGCTCATGGACGGGGACGACCACGTGGTCGTCGGCCTGCGCAACAAGGGCCAGGTGCTCACGGGCAACGCCCTGCCCGACGCCGCCGGCGCCCGGATCCATGGGTCGATGACCAAGCCGCAGGACGAGGACTGAGACCGGTCGGCGGCGGGCGCCGAACGGCACTCGCAGCCGTCCGGCGGGGCGCACCACCGACGTCGATGCGGGCGAAGGGACTCGAACCCCCACGGCTTGCGCCACGGGCACCTAAAGCCCGCGTGTCTACCAATTCCACCACGCCCGCTCGGCCGGAACGCGACCGGCGGTCGGAAACCGCTGCCACGTGCCGTCGTGGAGTGTAGGCTGCCGGACGGCATGGCGCGAAACGTGAAGCTCGAGTACCCCAACCGCGACAAGGCGTCGAGCAAGCTCATGCGCGTGCTGGTGATCGTCGCGCTACTGATCTCGTCCGCGCTGATCCTGATCGTGTCGATCCGCGGTTGGCACCTGATGCAGGACGCCAAGACGCTGAACATCGTCTTCGTCGCCCTCAACGTCATCTTCGTCATCCAGCTCCTGCGCTGGAGCCGCGGCGTGCTGCCGATGTCGGCCGGCCTCGCCGCGTTCGTCGCCATCTTCTCCGGCGTCTCCGTCCGTTCCTGGTACGAGCGCGACGCCCCCGGCTACGCCGACGCGGCCCTCTCCGCCGACCTGGGCTTCCTCACCATCCTGATCTTCGGGATGCAGCTCGTGATCATCGTCCTCGCCATCGCCGCGTTCACCCAGAACTGGCAGGTCGAGGTCGAGCGCCGCCAGCGCGACGACGCCGGCGGCGACACCGACCGCCGCCGCGGGGACGCCGTCACCGCCTGAGCAGCCGACGCGCCCCGCCCCGAGGCGCCTAGGATCAGCACCGCACACCTGCCCGGGTGGCGGAACGGTAGACGCGGCGGACTCAAAATCCGCTTCCCGTGAGGGAGTGAGGGTTCGATTCCCTCCCCGGGTATGTATGCGGGCCCCGGCCCGTGCTTCTCGGGTTCGGGCCTGATCGGACGTCGGCGAGGCACGGGCCACCCGCATCTGCCGCGCAGGGGCCCACGTCCCTGCGGGCCCCGGCCCGTGCTTCTCGGGTTCGGGCCTGGTCGGACGTCGGCGAGGCACGGGCCACCCGCATCTGCCGCCGCAGGGGCCCACGTCCCTACGGGCCCCGGCCCGTGCTTCTCGGCCGGCCCCCTACTCCTGCGGCCCGACGATCACCAGCAGCTCCTGCAGGAGCTCCGGCGGGGCGATCATCTTGCCGTCGGGGAGGGCGCCGTGGCCGTGGAGGGTGGCGACCTCGAGGCCGACGGAGCGGGCGATGACCTCGCCCGCCGCCGTGTCCCACGCCTTCACGCCGAACTCGAAGTACGCGTCCGCGCGGCCCGCCGCGGTCCAGCACATGTCGAGGGCCGCGGCGCCCGCGCGACGGATGTCGCGCACCTGCGGCAGCAGGCGAGACAGGATCTCGGCCTGGGCGACGCGGACCTCGGCGTCGTACCCGAAGCCCGTGGCGATCAGGGCGTGGCCCAGGCCGCCCGCCGGCGCGACGAAGGGCGGGAGCTGGCGGCCGTCGACCGTCGCGCGGCCGTCGGCGGCGCCGGCCCACAGCTCGTCGCGGCTGGGGTCGTAGACCACGCCGACGAGGCCCTCGCACGCGACGCTCACGCACCACTGCGGGATCCCGTAGAGGTAGTTCACGGTGCCGTCCAGCGGGTCGACGATCCAACGGCGGCCGGTGGTGCCCAGGACGTCGTCGCCTTCCTCGCCGACGATGCCGTCGTCCGGCACCCGGCGCGCAAGCACGGCGCGGACGGCTTCCTCGGCCGCGACGTCCGCCTCGGACACCGGGTCCGTGTCCGTCGACTTCGTCAGCACCCGCAGGGCCGACAGGTCACCCGCGCGGCTCGTCAGCTCGGCCGCCGCGGCGCGCGCGGCCTCCTCCGCCACCTCGAGCAGGGTGTCGAGGTCGGCGGAGGAGGCAGTGGCCGGCGGGGTGCTCATGCCCCCATCGTGCTGGATGGGGCGGCCGGGCGTGTTGCCGACGGGTGGCGGGCCGGGGCCACCGCCCCGGCCCGGCCGGGCTAGGGCACGCCCGACCGCCGACGTCCGCCCCCGCTCAGGCGAACGCGGCCGGCCGGTCCTGCGCCCACGGGCGGTCACGCTCGAGCTGGCCCGACAGGGAGAGCAGGCGGCGCTCCGTGCCCGGCAGCCCGACGAGCTGGGCCCCCATCGGCAGGTCGCGGCGGTCGCGCCCGATGGGCACCGCGGCGACGGGATAGCCCAAGACGTTCCACACCGGCATGTGCGGCATGCGCTGCGAGACGCCGAGCATCGTCGTCAGGGCCCCGCGCTTCTGGAACGCGCCGATCCTCCACGGCACGTCCGTCATGCCGGGCTGCAGCACCACGTCGACGTCGGCGAAGTACGGCGCGAGGCGCTCGTGGAGCACCGCCTCCTGCTGCAGCGCCCAGCGCAACGCGCGGTCGGGCAGCAGCCGGCCCAGGCGGTAGGAGCCCCGGGTCCGCGGCTCGAGCCACTCCTTGTGCGGCAGCGGCTCGACGTCGTCGGCGATGCCGCGCAGGTACCGGACGAGGAACTGCGGGAACGCCCGCGGCCCGAACGGGACCTCGCGCTCCACGACCTCGTGGCCGAGCGCGCGCAGGCGGGCCGCGGTCTCCTCGATCGCGGCGCGCCGCTCCTTCTGCACGGGCACGCGGCCCACGGGTGCGCGCCACGAGAGGGCGATGCGCAGCCGGCCCGGATCGCGATCGGCCGCCTCGCGGTACGTGCCCTGGGGATGGGCCGGCGCGGCACCGCCGGACGCCCAGCCGTCGTTCGCCAGCACGTCGAGCATGGCGGCGGCGTCGGCCACGGTGCGCCCCAGCGGGCCCGCGACGCCCAGGCCGTACCAGCCCTCGTCGTTCGGGGCGGTCGAGACGAGGTCGCGCGTCGGCTTCAGGCCGAACAGCCCGCAGATCGACGACGGGATGCGGATGGACCCGCCGCCGTCGGAGCCCGTGGCGACGCCGACGACCCCCGCCGCGACCGCCGCGGCGGTGCCGCCGGACGAGCCGCCCGGCGTGCGGTCGAGGTCCCACGGGTTGCGCGTGGCACCGAAGGTCAGGGTCTCCGTGAACGGCCACTGCATCCGCTCCGGCACATGCGTCCGCCCGACGACCACCGCGCCCGCGGCGCGCAGACGGGCGATCGGGGCCGCGTCCGCCGTTGCCGGCGGTCCCTGGGGGCGCCCGCCGAGCGGCGTGACGTCGCCCGCGGCGTCCTGGTCGTCCTTCACCGCGACGGGGACGCCGAGCAGCGGGGTGGTCTCCCCCGCGTCCAGCCGCGACTGGGCGGCGCGCGCCTCCTCCCGCGCGCTGTCGGCGTAGACCGCGCGGAACGCGTTCAGGCGCGGCTGCGTGGCGTCGATCCGCGCCAGCACCGCCTCCGTCAGCTCCGGCGCGGTCACGCGTCCGTCACGCAGGGCGACCGCCTGTGCGTCCCCGCCGGCCCACAGCAGCTCGTCGATCTCCATGGCGCGAGGCTATCCGCGCCGGCGGCGGGGGTGACACCCCCGAGGACGTTCGCGCAGGACCGGCACGGCTCCGTGCTAGAACCGGCGCATGTCCGACACGTCCGCCGCCCGTCCCGTCGCCGTCGTCACGGGGGCCAGCGGCGGCATCGGGGCCGCGACCGCCCGCCGCCTCGCCGCCGAGGGCTTCGAGGTCGTCCTCGGCGCGCGGCGGGTCGACCGGCTCGAGGCGATCGCCCGCGAGATCGACGGCCGCGCGCTGCCCCTCGACGTCACGGACGACGCCTCCGTCGCCGCCTTCGCCGCCCAGGTCCCCGAGGTCGCGGTGCTCGTCAACAACGCCGGCGGGGCGCTGGGGACCGACCAGGTCGTCGACGCGGACCTCGACGGCTGGCGCTGGATGTTCGAGGCCAACGTGCTCGGCGTGGTGCGGGTGACGAACGCGCTGATCGACCGGCTCGAGGCCTCCGGCGACGGCCGCGTCGTCGTCATCGGCTCCATCGCGGGCTTCGAGATCTACCCCGGCGGCGGGGGCTACATCGCCGCGAAGCACGCGGTCTCCGCCGTCACGAAGACGCTGCGGCTCGAGCTGCTCGGCCGGCCCGTGCGGGTCACGGAGATCCAGCCCGGCATGGTCGAGACGGACTTCTCGCGCGTGCGCTTCGGGGGCGACGAGGCGGCCGCCGCGAAGGTCTACGCCGGCATGACGCCGCTCGTGGCCGACGACATCGCCGACGTCGTGGCGTTCGTCGCCACCCGCCCGTGGCACGTGAACATCGACGAGGTCGTCGTCCGCCCCCGCGACCAGGCCAGCGCCCGCGACGTGCACCGCGCGGGCTGAACCACGCCCGGCCGATCCGCCGGTCGCAGGTGGCAGGTCGCACGTGCCTCGCCCGGGACGCGCGAACCCGCCGGCCGCTCGCTCAGTCCTCGCCCTCGTCCACCACGGACTCCGACGGCGCGATGACGAGCCGTCGCGGCCAGGGCACGGGGTCGGGCGGAGGCTCCTGGTGGGGCGCCGGGCCGTCGGGCACGCGGTGCGCCACGGGGCGCAGCGCCACGGCGACGAGGACGGCCCCGGCCGCGGCGAGCGCGGCCGCCCAGCCCGCGCGCCCGCCGTCGGCGATGACGGCGAGGGCCGCGACGAGGGCGAGCGCCCCGAGCCAGCCCGGGCCGGTCTCATGAAGCGTCGAGCCCAGCCCCACGAGCCCGAAGCCGGCCGCGAGCAGCAACAGCTCCCACCCGAGTCCCGCGCGTCCGTCGCCCGGCGTCAGCCCCAGGGCCTCGGTCGCGCCGGGGACGTCGTCGATCAGGAACGTGGCCGCGAGCAGGAGGAAGACGACGGCCAGCACGTCGACCAGCGCCACCGCCTGCCGGTAGCGCCGCTCGAGCCGCAGCACCACCTGGACGAGCAGGACGGCCGCGGCGAGCACGAGGACGAGCCGCATGCCCGCGCGCGGGTCGCCCTGCGGACGCGCCGCGTCGGCCCCCGCCACGAGCGCCACCACCGCGAGGATCCCGGCCGCCGCGAGCACGATCGTCCCGCCGCGCGCGCGGGTGAGGACCGCGCCCACCGTCGCCCCCGTCGCGGCGGCCGCGGCGATCCCCCAGGCCGGGAAGGCGGACGCCGACGCGGCACCCGTCAGCACGAGCGCGTGGGACACCACCGCCACGCTGGAGATCGTCGCCAGGGCCAGCAGGATCTCCTGGTAGGTGCGCGGGCCGTCGCCCTCCCGCGGGGAGCCGAGCGCGCCGAGCAGCGACAGCCCGAGGAGCCCCAGGGCCAGTGCCAGACGGGCCGCGACGGGGGTGCCGTGGCGGAGCTCGAGCTCCGCCGCGAACGCCGCGAGGACGACCGTCCCGGCGGCCAGCGTGTTGCCCCGGTGGGCGTGGACGAGCATGCCGGCCCCACGGTCGCAGGTGGCCCCCGTACGCGTCCAGTCGCCCCCCTCGGGGTGCCTATACTCCCCCGTCGTGTCTTCTCCGGTGGCGATACTCGGCGGTACGGGTCAGCTCGGCTTCGGCCTCGCGCTCAGGCTCGGCCGGGCCGGCGTCCCCGTCGTCCTCGGCTCCCGCGACGGCGCGCGTGCCGTGGAGGCCGCGGTCCGTGCTTCGGCACGCGTCCCCGGGGGCGACTTCTCGGGTGCGGAGAACGCCGAGGCCGCGTCCCGCGCGGACCGCATCGTGGTGCTCTCCGTGCCGTACGCGTCGCAGGCGTCCACGCTGAAGGGGCTCGGCGAGGCGCTGCGCGAGGACCAGATCCTGCTCGACGCCACCGTCCCTCTCGGCCCCGCGGTCGGCGGCAAGCCGACCCAGCTCATCGGGGTCTGGCAGGGCTCCGCCGCCCAGGCCGCGCAGTCGCTGGTGCCGAAGGGCGTGCGCGTCGTCTCCGGCCTGCACACGCTCTCGGCGTCGCTGCTCGAGGACCTCGACCACGACCTGGACCAGGACACCCTGATCTGCGGCGACCGCAAGGCCGACAAGGAGCCCGTGGCCGAGCTCCTCGGCCGCATCGAGGGCCTGCGCGTCGTCGACGCCGGGCGCCTCGAGCAGAGCCGGATCGTCGAGGGCCTGACCCCCCTGCTCATCGGCATCAACATCCGCCACAAGACGCACGCCGGCGTCCGCATCACGGGCCTCGCATGACCGACGAGCGCCCCTTGGGGCTGCCCGAGCGCCCCGTCGTCGTCCTGGCGGGCGGCACGGGCGGGGCCAAGCTCGCGCGCGGGATGCAGGACGTCGTGGGCGACGACCTCGTCGTGCTGGCCAACACCGGCGACGACGTCGAGATCCACGGCGGCCACGTCTCCCCCGACCCCGACCTCGTGACCTTCTGGCTCGCGGACCGCATCGACGAGCGCGGCTGGGGCCTGAAGGACGACACGTTCCTCGTGATGGACGCCCTGCGGGAGCTCGGCGACGACGTGTGGTTCAACCTCGGTGACCGCGACCTGGCGCTCTGCGTCCGCCGGGCCCGCCGGCTCGCCGAGGGCGCCCGCCTGACGGAGACGCTCGCCGAGGCCGCAGCGGCCTACGGCGTCACGGCCCGCGTGCTGCCGCCGTCGGACGACCCCGTCCGCACGCGCGTGCGCGCCGACGACCGCTGGTGGCCGTTCCAGGAGTTCATGATCCGGCGCGCCGCGCTGGTCGCGGACCCCGGTCCCGTGCAGGACGTCGCCTTCGACGGCGCCGACGCCGCCAGCCCGACCCCCGAGGCGCTGCAGGCGCTGCGCACCGCGCGCGCCATCGTCATCGGTCCCTCCAACCCCGTGATCTCCATCGGACCCATCCTCGCCGTCCCCGGCATCCGCCGGGCCCTCCGCGACGCCGAGGCGCCCGTCGTGGCCGTGGCCCCGCTCGTCGACGGGCAGGTCCTCAAGGGCCCCACCCGCGACTTCCTCGCCTGGGCCGGCGTGGGGCTCGACGCCGTCGGCGTCGGTCGGGTCTACGACGGCCTGCTCGACGGGCTGCTGACGGACGAGCAGGCCGAGGTCCCGGGCGTCGCCGTCCGCACGACGGACGTCCTGCTGGCCGATCCGGAGGCCCGCGCGCGGGTCGCGCGGGAGACGCTCGCGCTCTGCGAGGAGCTCGGCGACGGGTCGCGCGCCGTGGAACGGGCACGGGGTACCGCATGAAGACGTTCGCCATCGTGCCCGTGAAGCGGTTCGGTCAGGGCAAGACGCGCCTGGCCGACGCCCTCCCGGCCCGTTCGCGCGTCGCGCTGATGCAGGCGATGGTCACGGACGTCCTGATCGCGCTACGTCGCTCGGAACTCGTCGACGCCGTCATCGTCGTCACGGGCGAGCCGATCGCGGAGCAGATCGCGATCAACTACAACGCCGAGGCGCTGATGGACCCCCGCGACCTCGGGCACTCCGCAGCGGCCGCGCTGGGCATCTCCGTGGCGCAGTCCCGCGGCGCGGAGCGCGTCATCCTGCTGCCCGCGGACGTCCCGACGATCGACCCCGCGGAGATCGACGGCCTGCTGACGACCGCACCCGAGGGCCGCGAGGTCATCATCGTCCCGGACCGCCACGGCGCCGGCACGAACGCCCTGATCCTCACCCCGCCGGACGTCATGGAGACGTCGTTCGGTGACGGCAGCCGCGCCCGCCACGCCGCCGCGGCCGAGGCCGCCGGCGCCGCGGTCTACGAGGCCGAGCCCGCGACGATCGTGCTCGACGTCGACACGGGTGACGACCTCGCCGCGCTGCAGACCCGCCTCGGCGACGTCCGCGGCGGAGCGTCGCACACCCGCGGCCTGCTGCCGCGCATCCTCTAGCGGCTCGGCCCTCGAGCGACCGCACCGCCCTGAGCTCTCCCGCGCCGTCCCCCGCCCTGAGCGTCCGCGCGCTCGCGCCGCTGCCGGAGGTCCGGGCGGGCGACGACCTCGCGGCGCTCGTGCTGGCCGCGCACGATGGCGCGCCGTTCCCGGCGGACGCCTGCGTCGTCGTCTCGCACAAGGTCGTCTCGAAGGCCGAGGGCGCCCTGGTCGAGCTGGCGCGCGTAGAGGTCTCGGAACGCGCCGCCACGCTGGCCGTCGAGCTCGACAAGGACCCCCGCCTCGTGCAGGTGGTCCTGGACGGCACGCGGGAGATCATCCGGGCGCGCCGGGGCGTGCTCATCTGCCGCACCCCCCACGGGTTCGTCTGCGCCAACGCGGGCGTCGACCGGTCGAACGTGGCCGAGGGCTGGGCGGTGACGCTGCCCGTGGACCCCGACGGGTCCGCCCGCCGGCTGCGGGCCGCGCTGCCGGGCCGGCCCGCCGTCGTGATTGCGGACTCCTTCGGCCGCGCGTGGCGCCACGGCCAGGCCGAGGTCGCGATCGGCTGCGCCGGCCTGCGCGCCGTGGCGGACGAGCGCGGCACGGGCGACCGCCACGGCCGCGAGCTGCAGGCGACGGTCATCGCCGTCGCCGACCACGTGGCCTCGGCGGCCGACCTCGTGCGCCGCAAGGCGTCGGGACAGCCCGCCGTCCTCGTCGGCGGCCTCGGCGCCCTCGTGACCGCGGACGACGGCCCGGGTGCCGCCACGCTCGTGCGCGCGGCGGCCGAGGACCTCTTCGGCGCCTGAGGCGGGTCCGGCGCGGACCGACAGGGGCGACGGCGTCCCCGGTCCGACGAGCCGCAAACGTCGTCTCGGGCGATGGTCACATACGGGACACGCGGCGTTCACGCGGCGGTGACCGCAGGCCGCCGGGGCGTTCCTACGCTCGGTCGGAGCTGCGCTCGCGAGCCGCAGCGCCCCCGCCCCCACGCGAAGGACTCCCCCGTGTCACGTCTCACCGGTCCCCCACGGGGCCGCAGGTCCCTGCCTACCCGCCTCGGCGCCGTCGCGCTCGCCGCGGCCTCCCTCGGCTTCGCGGCCGCGCTCCCGTCGGCCGCCTCGGCGTCGGCCTCCGGCGTCGTGATCAGCGAGGCCCGCTTCGGCGGCCCCGGCGGCGCGAACGACGAGTTCGTCGAGCTCTTCAACGCGTCCTCGTCGCCCGTCACGATCGGCGGCTGGAAGCTCCAGGGCTGCGCCTCGGGCTCCGGCGCCGCGAGCGATCGGGTCACGATCCCCACCGGCGTGACGCTTCCCGCCGGCGCCCGCTACCTCGTGGCCAACACCGCAACCGGGGGCTACAGCGGCACCCCGGCCCCCGACGCGACGTACGCGTCCGGGTTCGCCAACAACGGCCAGTCCGGCGCCCGCCTGGTGCAGGCCGACGGCACCGTGGTCGACGGCTTCGGGAGCGCCACGAGCGCGAACTGCAAGGAGGGCACCGGCATCGACCTCGCCGCCATCTCGACCCCGAGCGGCGTGACGGCGCACCGCAAGGGCGCCACCGAGGCACAGGACACCGACGACAACGCTGCGGACTTCGAGAACGCCGCCGCGAACCCGCAGGGCGGCGGCGGCACCGGCGGCGGGACGCCGGACCCCGGAACGGGCGGCGTCACGCCCATCCACGTGATCCAGGGCGCCGGCGCCACCAGCCCGCGCGTGAACCAGACCGTCACGATCGAGGGTGTCGTCACCGGCGTCGACGACGAGGACGGCGCGAACTTCACGCGCACGTTCCCGGAGGACGCCGGCGTCTTCGTGCAGACGACGCCGGGCCAGGAGGACGCCGATCCGAACACTTCCGAGGGCGTCTTCGTCGGCTACGTCGACGGCCCCGGCGGCAAGCGGTCCGACCTGGTCGGCAAGCGCGTGCGCCTGTCGGGCAAGGTCATCGAGAAGTTCGGCCTGACGATGATCCAAGAGACGCAGGACACCGAGCCCACCGTCCTCGGCGACAGCCCGCTGCCCGCCCCGGTGGTGATCGACACGGCCAAGGCCAACGCGCAGACGAACGTCGACCCGGTCGAGAACGGCACGCGCCCGTACTACGAGACGCTCGAGAACATGCGGGTCACGCTGCCCGTCGGCATCGCCAACAGCGGCGGCACCACGAAGTTCGGCGAGCTGTTCGTCACCCCCGGCCTGACGAAGGGGCGCATCTTCCGCCAGAACCCCGCCGTCTCGAACATCGCCCTGATCGACGACGCCGGCGCGGGCGACCCGAAGAACCCCTACGACCGCCCCGACAGCACGACGCTCGTGCGCGGCGACCTGTTCTCGAAGACCGAGAACGCGACGGGCCCCCTCGCCTTCTCCTTCTACAACTACGCGATGGTCGTCCAGCCCGGCGGCCTGCCGAAGGTCACCCGCGACCCCGAGGTCCCCGAGGTCTACGACCTGCCGGCGAAGCCCGCCGGTCACGCGCGGATCTCCGGCTTCAACGTCGAGAACCTCTTCCCGCCGGGCGCCGACCTCGACCTCGGCATCGTCACGCAGGCCCAGTACGAGGAGAAGCTCACCGGCCTCGCCGCCGCGATCGGCGACCGCCTGAAGGCGCCCGACGTCGTCGCGGTCCAGGAGGTCGGCGACAGCCAGGGCAAGGCCGGCGTGCCGGCCAAGACGAGCCAGCAGGTCCTGCAGGACCTGGCCGACCGCATCGGCGGCTACCGGGCCTACGCGCTCGAGGGCTTCGACAGCCGCGGCATCGACGTCGGCTTCCTCGTCAAGGACGGCGTCACCGTCGACGGCGCGCCGCGCCAGCTCGGCCGCGACGTCCCGGCGCAGTCCGGCACGAAGTGCGGCGACAGCGCCGCGCACGTCTCGGACCGCCCGCCGCTCGCGATCGACGTGACGCTGCCCGGCGGCACGGACCTCACGGTCGTGTCGAACCACTTCGCGTCGAAGGGGTCGGCCGACACCTGCCGCGTGCAGCAGGCGACCATCGTGCGCGCCGAGGCCGAGCGCCTGAAGGCCGCGGGCGAGTCCGTCATGGTCGTCGGTGACCTCAACGCGTTCGAGGACGAGTCCCCGCTGGTCGCCATGCAGCAGGGCGGCACGCTCACGAACCTGTGGGACCGCGCGCCGGAGCAGGAGCGCTACAGCTTCGCTTTCCAGGGCCGCCTGCAGACGCTGGACCACGCGCTGGTCACGAGCGACCTGCTGCCCAAGGTCACGGACGTGCGCTACGCCCACGTCTCCAACGACTACGCCGAGCGCTCCGAGCTCGGGCTCCACGTCTCGGACCACGACCCGCCGGTCGTGACGCTGCGCGACAAGGCCGTCGTCGCGAAGGCCGAGGCCACGACGCCGGCGTTCCCCGACCAGGCCGTCGGCACCTTCGGCCCCTCGCAGACCGTGACGGTCACGAACACGGGCGACGCGCCGCTGCGCGTCGACCGCGTGCGGGTGACGGACACGGACGGCCTCTCCGCGGACGACTTCCAGGTCGTCTCGGACGCCTGCTCGGGCGATGACACGGTCGCTCCGGGCGCCACCTGCGCCGTGCGGGTGCGGTTCGCGCCGGGCCGCGCGGCCACGACGTCCACGGCGACGCTGGCGATCTCCTCCGACGGCGGCGACCTGGCGGTCCCGCTCTCGGGCCGCAGCACGACGATGCCCGCGGGCCCCGCCGGTCCGCAAGGTCCCGCCGGTCCGCAGGGCCCGGCCGGTCCGCGCGGTCCCGCCGGTCCGCAGGGCCCGAAGGGCAAGGACGGCCGCGTCCGGATCAGCGTCGGCGGCGACCGCGTCCGCGCCGGGGGTCGTGCCGCCCTGCGGGTCGGCCTGCGCAACCTGACGACGTCGGCCATCCGCGGTGCCCGCGCGAGCGTCCGCCTGCCGGCCGGCCTGCGCGCCGGCTCGGGTCGCAGCGCCGGCTTCGGCACGGTCCGGGCCGGCCGCCTCGGCCGCCTGTACCTGCGGATCCCGGTCGGCTCGCGGGCGCGCCGCGGCACCTACCGGCTGACGGTTCGCGTCTCGCTCGGCGACACGGTCGTCACGGAGCGCGTCAGCCTCCGCGTCCGCTGAGGCCGGCCCGGCCCGCCAGCCTCGAGGGGCGGCGGGCCGGGGATGGCGGTCCGCCCCGCCGACACCCCTGTCCGGGCCGGCCGGCCGCGTCCGCGGCCGGTGCCCGGACGGGTCCCCGGCCGCTCGGACGGCCGCGGGCCTCAGGACCCGAGCTTCTCCACGCGCAGGTGCCGCACGCCGCGGGGCGTCGTCACGTCGACGATGTCGCCGACGGCGCGGCCCAGAACCGCCTGCGCGACGGGGGACTCGATCGAGATCTTGCCCGCGGTGGTGTCGGCCTCGGCCTGCCCCACGAACGTCCACGTCTGCGTGCGCTCCGTGTCGACGTCGACGAGCGTGACCGTCGAGCCGAAGCCGACGACGTTCTGATTCGTCGAGATCTCGGTCACCACGGCGCTGCGGCGGCGCTCGACGAGGCCGGCGATGCGGGTCTCGAGGTGCGCCTGGTCGTCCTTGGCCTGGTGGTACTCCGCGTTCTCCTTGAGATCGCCGAGCTCGCGGGCACGCTGGATGCGCGCCGCGATCTCGCGCCGCCGGGGACCCTCGAGCTCGTCCAGCTCCGCCTTCAGGGCCTCCAGCCCCTCGGGGGTGATCGACTCGCCGCTCTGCTCCATCCCCCCACGGTAACGCCCCGGCCCCCGCGCGGCCCGGGCGGTCGCCGGACCGCGTCGGACCCTCCGCGTCCGCCACCCTTGGGGGCATGTCTGGATCGCAGGACCCCCGGAGCCCGTCCACCCACCACCACTCGGCGCTCCGCCGACGAGGGGTGCGGGTGGTGCGACGGCTCGTCGTGCTCGGGGCGGGCGCGGCGGTGCTGGCGGGCTGCGGGGGCTCCGACGGCGGAGACCCCGAGACCACCACGGCCGGGAAGGCCGCGACCACGCGCGCCTTCTCCCTCACCCTCGACTTCGCGCCGAACGCCGCCCACACGGGCCTCTACCTCGCCCAGGAGGAGGGCCTGTTCGCCGAGCGTCAGGTCGGCGTGAAGATCCGCGTTCCCGGATCCGGCGCCGACGGGGCCAAGCTGCTGGCCACGGGCAAGACCGACCTCGCCGTCATGGACATCCATGACGTGGCGCTCGCGCGCGAGAAGGGCGCCGACATCGTGGCCGTCGGCGCGATCGTCCAGCGCCCGCTCGCCGCCGTGCTCGCGGCGAAGGACGTCGCCCGTCCGCGCGCGCTCGAGGGCCGCACCGTCGGCGTGACGGGCCTGCCCAGCGACGACGCCGCGCTGGACCAGATCGTCCGCGGCGACGGCGGCGACCCGAGGAAGGTCAAGCGGGTGACGATCGGTTTCGAGGCCGTCGCATCCGTCGTCTCGGGCAAGGTCGACGCCGCGATCGGCTTCTGGAACGCCGAGGGCGTCGCCCTGCAGGCCCGCCGGCCCGGCACCAACGTCTTCCGTCTCGACGCCTACGGCGCCCCGAGCTACCCCGAGCTGCTGCTCGTGGCCACGTCGAAGACGCTGACGCGCTCGGGCGACGCCGTCCTGCGCGTGGCCGAGGCCGTGGGTCAGGGCTACGCCGTCGCCGCGGAGGCCCCGGCCACGGACGACGGGAGCGCGATCGCCGCGCTGCGCTCCGGCTCGGGCGACCGCACGATCGACCCGCGGACCACGGCGGAGCAGCTGCAGGCGGTGCAGCCCGCGTTCCGCGACGAGCAGGGTCGCACGGGCACGCTCGACCGCGCAACGATGCGCCGCTGGGCGACGTGGGAGGCGCAGGTCGGCATCACGAAGACGCCGCCCGACGTCACGAAGCTCGTCTGGTCCCGGGCGCCCGGCGCCTGAGCCGGCGCGCCGCACGCGGCCCGGAGCGCCCGGGCCGCGAGGCCCGGCCCCGACCGTGCTCAGTCGTCGAGCAGGGCCTGCAGGAGCGCGCCACCCTCGCGGGAGAGGCGCGAGCGGGGAACGACCTGGTCCAGCCCGACCTCGAGCGCCACGGCGCGGACCTCGGGGTCCACGTGGGGGAAGGAGGCGAGCACGGGCACGCCGGCCGGGCGCACGTCGGCGATCGCCTCGGCCCGCTCGACCCCGTCCTCGGACAGGTCGGCCACGATCGCGGCGACGTCCTCCGCCGCGAGCAGCTCCACCAGCCCGTCCACGTCGGACACGAGCGCGGGGTCGTGCCCCGCGGCGCGCACGATCTCGACGACCTTCGACCCGAACAGCAGGTCGGGGACGACGACGGCGATTCGATCAGCCATCGGTCTGCCCGCGGCCGTTAGTGGGCGCGGAGCCGGCGGAACTCCTGCCGGGCCGTCTCGCCGCGACCCCACATGTTCGTCACCTCGGCCCGTCCGACGCGGACGTCCCGCACGATGATCTCGCCCGTGATGCCGGCCTGGTCCAGCAGGCCCAGCGCGGTCAGCACGGCGGTCGGCGCGGCGGCGTGGCCGAAGCGGTGGGCCACGAGGATGTGCCAGTGCCACTCGCTGCGCGAGTACGGCTGCGCGTTGCACGTCGGCGTGACGTACGTCGCCGCCTCCACGTAGCGGTCCTCGTCGGCGATCCGCAGATCGACCGTCAGGTCGGTCCAGTCGTCGGGCAGCGAGTCCAGGACCCGCTCGAAGTTCTTGGCGAGCGACATCGTCCAGCACTGTACCGCCCGGACCCCGTCCCCGACGGGCGTCGGGCCGGGATCCGCCTGTGCGGCGGGTGCCCGACGACGGGCGCTAGGGTCGAATCGATGTCCGACGTGCCCCCCGATCCCACCGCGGCCGTCCCCGCCGCGCCGGTGGACGCCCCCGATCCCGCCGCGATCGCCGACGACTACCGCCGCCTGACGGCCGGCGCCGGCCTGCAGGACCGCTCGGAGGACGGGAAGCTCGCGCTGACCGGAACGGAGGCCCGCGCCTTCCTCACGGGGCAGGTCACCGCCGACGTCGAGGCGCTCGAGCCGGGCCACGGCACCTACGCCGCCCTGCTGACGCCGAAGGGCAAGGTCATCGCCGACCTGCGGGTGCTCGACGTCGGCGAGCCGGACGCCGCCGAGCTGCTCCTCGTCTGCGAGCGCAGCGGCCTGCAGGCGCTCTTCGACCACCTGCGCCGCCACCTCATCGGGTTCGACGTCGAGCTGCACAAGCGCACGCTGCAGCGGAGCCTCCACGCCGTGATCGGCCCCCGCGCCGACGCGGTCCTCGGCGACGCCGCTGCGGCCCTGCCCCGTGACGAGCACGCGTCCGTGCGCGGCACGCTCGACGGCATCGACGTGCTGCTCGTGCGCACCGACCTGGGGATCGACGTCGTGGCCGAGGCGGAGCGCGGCCCCGAGGTGCTCGCCGCCCTCGTGGCCCACGGCGCCGCCCCCGTGGCGCCCGAGGCCGTCGAGGTGCTGCGCGTCGAGCACGGCCGCCCGCGCCTGCACCACGAGCTCGACGAGACGGTCATGCCCGCCGAGGCCGGCATCGTCGAACGCGCCGTGAGCTTCACGAAGGGCTGCTACGTCGGGCAGGAGACGGTCGCCCGCCTGCACTGGCGCGGCCGCCCGAACCGGCACCTCCGGGGCCTGGCCCTCGACCGCTGGGTGCCCGTCGGCACCGTGATCGTGGAGGACGGCCGCGAGCTCGGCCGCGTCACCACGAGCGTGGACTCCCCCGGGCTGGGCCCGATCGCCCTCGCCCTCGTCCGCCGCGAGGTCGAGCCGGACGCCACCGTCGTGCTGCGGCCGACGGGCGGCGAGCCGACGTCGGGCCGGGTCGTCGCGCTGCCGTTCTCGCGGGCCGGCGGCGGCGTCACCGCCTGAGCCGCCACCCGCGCCCCGTGCGCGCGGTCACACGGACGGCGGGTCGCGGTCCCGACCTCGGGTAGGGTTGCGGGCGACCGTCGGGGAGCACCCGCCGCGACGGCGACCCGGAACACGGAGACCGATGTACGTGGCGCGCAGTCAGATCGTGAAGTTGGCCGCCGGACTGGCCGTCGTCGGAGGCCTCACCGCGTGCGGCCGGGTGGACCAGGCGTCGAAGCCCGCCGGCGAGCGGCCCCCCACGACGAAGCAGCTCAGCGCCGCGATCACCGATCGCGGGGTCAGCCTCTCCCCCGACAGCGTCGGCGGCGGACCGCTGCGCATCGTCGTCTCGAACCAGAGCGCGAAGACCGTCCGCGCCAGCCTCGCCCGCGGGAGCGACTCGGCGGAGGCTCGCACGCGCTACAAGCTCGAGCCGGGCAGCGTCGCGACGCTGAACGCCGACGTCACGAAGGGCACCTGGCGGCTCTCGGCCGGCAAGGACCTCGCACCCGCGACGCTCGTGGTCGGCGCCCGACGCGAGAGCGGCGACGGCGAGCTCCTCCTGCCGTAGCGGGCCGGGCCCCACCCCGAGCGTCGCGGGCCGGGACCGCGTCGGACGTCGGCGAGGCTCGGGGCACCCGGGAAGGCCTCCGGACGACCCCGTTCGTCGGGACGCGTAGGGCCGTACGTGCGGTTCGTCACCGCGCGGGCGCGCCAACGCGACCGACGGTAGGCTTCCGCCGATGTCCGTCGATCTCACTGACCTGCACACCGCGCGCACGGCCCCGGGCGAGCTGCCCGCGACCATGTCCGCCTGGGCGATCCGCGAGGACCGCCTGGGCGAGCCGAAGGACGCGATCCAGCTCGAGACGGTGGACGTCCCGCAGCCGGGCCCGTTCGAGGTCGTCGTACGCGTGATGGCGGCCGGCGTGAACTTCAACAACGTGTGGGCGGCGCTCGGCGAGCCCGTCTCGGTCTTCAAGTACGGGGACCACCCGGAGTTCGGCCATCACATCGGCGGCTCGGACGCCTCGGGCATCGTGTGGAAGGTCGGCGAGGGCGTCACGCGCTGGAAGGTCGGCGACGAGGTCGTCGTGCACTGCAACCAGGCGTCCTACGAGGACGTCGAGGTCCACGGCCTGGACCCGATGGCCGCGCCGTCGCAGCGGATCTGGGCCTACGAGACGACGTGGGGCTCCTTCGCCGAGTTCTGCAAGGTCCAGGCCCAGCAGCTGCTGCCGAAGCCGAAGCACCTCTCCTGGGCCGAGGCGGCCTCGTACGGCCTGACGTACTTCACGGCCTACCGGATGCTCATGGACCGCGCCGACATCAAGGCCGGCGACAAGGTCCTCGTCTGGGGCGCCGCCGGCGGCCTGGGCGTCTTCGCGATCCAGCTCGCGAAGGCCGCGGGTGCCGAGGCCGTGGGCGTCGTCTCCTCGGACGAGAAGGGCGAGCTCGTCAAGGAGCTCGGCGCGGTCGGGTACATCAACCGCAACGACTTCAAGGGCATGATGCGCACCGGCGACGAGACGCCGGAGCAGGAGAAGGAGCGCTTCGGCGTCTCCCGCCAGTTCGCGAAGAAGGTCAAGGAGCTCTTCGGCGGCGAGTCGCCCGACATCGTCTTCGAGCACGTCGGCAAGGCGACGTTCCCGACCTCGGTCTTCACGGTCAAGCCGTTCGGCAAGGTCGTCATCTGCGGCGCCACCTCGGGCTACACGCTCGACTTCGACGTGCGCTACCTGTGGATGAAGCAGAAGGAGATCATCGGCTCCCACTTCGCCAACGCGTACCAGTGCATGAAGGCCAACCAGCTGATCGACGAGGGGAAGATCCAGCCCGTCCTCTGGCGCACGGCGCAGTTCGCGGAGACCGCCGAGGTCCACCAGCTCATGCGCGACAACAAGCACTCGGGCAAGATCGCGATCCTCGTGGGCGCCCAGGACGCCGACGAGGGCCGCACGGCGGACGGCCCGGGCGCGATCATCGCCGAGGTCGGCGCCTGATGCGCGCGGCCGGGACGCACGCCGCCGTGGCGGCCCGTGCGTCCCGATCGGGCGCGATGGGCGCGGACGTGGGACGATAGGGCGACCATGAGTGTCATCGCCTACGAACTCCCGTTCTACGGGAACGGCCTGCGTGCGGACGATCTCGCCGCGGCCCTCCAGGAGCTCACCCCCAAGGTCCTGCGGCTCGGGGCGCTCGAGGCGCGTGTCGTGCGCTCGCGGGAGGACGCCTACCGGTTCCGCATGTCGATCCTCGTGCCCGACAAGGTCACGTGGCAGCGCCTGTGGAACTCGGAGGAGCTCATCGAGTTCCGCACGGTCCACAGCAACCTGTACCAGAAGCCCCTGAACTACGAGATCAACATCCCGATCGCGCACGGCCGCGCGCCCGGCGTCGTCGATCCGTACGCGGACGAGCCGTTCGGCCCCGCGAAGGCGGCCGAGGACCCGCGCATCACGGGCATGCCCGCCCCGACGGGCAGCGGCTAGGACGCTCGGCGCCCGGTCGGCGCCCGGTCGCCCGCAGGAACGACGAAGGCCCGCCATCGGCGGGCCTTCGTCGTTCGCGGACGTCCCTGCGGGCCAGGCCGCCCGAAGGGGCCAGGCGGGCACGGGGCGCCGCAGGGCGCAGCAGACCCCCGGGGCGGCCCGGCGACCGGGCCCCGACGGGGTCAGTTCTGCTCGAGCGGAGCCATCGTGAGGCCCGCGCCCTGCAGCTGCTCCCAGTAGTGCTCGGCCAGCTCCTTGTGGCCGGTCCAGACGATCGCGAGACCCGTGCGGTGGATCTTGTCGGCGATCCGCAGGCCGGCGTCGACGGTCACACCGGGGATGAACCGCGCCAGGACGATCGCGACGCCCTGGTGGGTGTTGTGGTCGTCGTCGCGGACGATGACGTTCCAGGAGCCGCCGAGGCCGGTGCCGGGATCGGCGGCGCGTGTCTTCTCGGCGGTCTGGCTCACGGTCGTGCAGGGTAGCGAGGTTGCCGCGCCGGCGGACGGCCGCCGACGGGACGCGGGTCGCTCTCCACGATAGGCGACGCCCGGCCGTGTGCCAAGGTCCAGGCATGGCCGCCGCCCACTCCGTCCACCGCTACGCGACGCGGCTCTCCTGGACGGGCAGCACCGGCGTCGGCTACGACGCCTATACCCGCGCGCACGCGGTCACCGCAGCGCCCGCCTCCGCCGACCTGCAGCTGAGCTCCGACCCGGCGTTCCGGGGCGACCCGGCCCTCCTGAACCCCGAGGCCCTCTTGCTGGCGGCGGCCAGCTCGTGCCAGCTGCTGGCGTTCCTGGCGGTCGCCGCTCGGGCCCGGATCGACGTCGTGGAGTACACGGACGAAGCGTCGGCCGAGATGCCGGAGCCCGCGGGCGGGTCGGCGCCGATGTGGATCGAGCGCATCGTGCTGCGGCCTCGCGTCGTCGTGCGCTCCGACGCGTCGGAGGACCGCCTGCGCCGGCTCTGCGAGCTCGCCCACCGGGAGTGCTTCATCGCGAACAGCCTGCGCAGCGAGATGACGATCGAGCCGACGTTCGTCCGGGCCTGAGCGGGCATTGCGGCGGCGGGTCGCGGTGGGCGGCGGGTCGCGCGGACCGGTCGGGGCCCGGGCGCGGGTCCGCGCCCCGACCCCGCGCGGCCCTCAGGCTTCGGGGTCGTCCGCGGCCTGCTCGGCGGCGGAGTGGTCCTGCGCCTCCGTGGCATTGACCGCCGTCTCGCGCTCCACGCGCTTCCAGTAGCGGTCCAGGCCGGCCCACAGGCCCTCGAAGGGGCCCGCGGCGTAGTACGTCGGCAGGCCCTCCTCCCCCGCGCGCTCGAGCACCCACACGCGGATGAAGTCCGCCATGCCCTGCGCGTCCGTCGTCCGCGCGGCCTGGGCGTAGAGGTCGAGCGTCTCGTGCAGCGTCGCGATCTGCTCGGGGATGTCGTCCGTGGTCTGGCCGAAGTGCATGTAGGCGATGCGCTGGGGCTCCCAGGCCGCGACGACGTCGAGCGACCGGTGCCACAGCGGCGGGTCGATGTCCGGCGGCGGGGTCGGCGGGAGCGCCGGCCCGCCGTCGATGCGGATGCCGGTCACGTCGCCCGTGAACGCGGTGCGCGTCGGCCGGTGGAGGTAACAGACGTGGTGCTGGGCGTGGCCGGGCGTGTAGGCGACCTCCCACGGGCCCTCGGACTCGCCGCCGTGCAGCACCCGGACGTTCCTCTCCGGGATCGGGATCACCCGGCCCCAGAGCTGGTCGAAGTAGTCGCCGAAGACCTTGCGGGCGCTCGCGACGAGCCGCGTGGGGTCGATCATGTGCTTCGCGCCGCGGTCGTGGACCCAGACCTCGACGTCGGGGAACCGTTCGACGAGCGCGCCGGTGCCGCCCGCGTGGTCGAAGTGGATGTGCGTCAGGAGGATGGCCCGCGGCGTGCGGCCGTCGAGCGCCTCGACCACCCGCTCGATGGTGCTCTCCGCGCCCGGGTCGACGATCACGTCGCCGAAGAGGTGCGCCGACATCGCCTTCGGCCGGCCCAGGTGGAGCAGGTCGACGGTCTGCGGGACGAGGTCGGAGCTCACGCCCGGACCCTATCTGGGCGTCGCCCCGGCCCGCCCGTCGCAGGCCGTGGCCCGCGCCCCTGCGCCGGACGGCCGGACGACTCGCCGCGAACGCGGGTAGGAAATACACTCCCGCCATGACGAGCCCCCGCCTGCCGCAGCCCGACCGCCCGTGGCTCATGCGGACCTACGCCGGCCACTCGACGGCGAAGGCCTCCAACGAGCTCTACCGGGGCAACCTCGCCAAGGGTCAGACCGGTCTCTCCGTCGCGTTCGACCTGCCGACGCAGACGGGCTACGACCCCGACGACACCCTCGCGCGCGGCGAGGTCGGCAAGGTCGGGGTGCCCGTCTCGCACATCGGCGACATGCGGACGCTGATGGACGGCATCCCGCTCGAGACGATGAACACGTCGATGACGATCAACGCGGTGGCCGCGTGGATGCTCTCGATGTACATCGTGGCGGCCGAGGAGCAGGACGCCGACACGCCGCCGGAGGAGGTCCAGCGCCGGCTGCAGGGCACGACCCAGAACGACATCATCAAGGAGTTCCTCGCGCGCGGGACCTATGCGTTCCCGCCCGGCCCGTCCATGCGGCTGATCGCGGACATGATCGCCTACACGGTCGAGCACGTCCCGAAGTGGAACCCCATCAACATCTGCAGCTACCACCTGCAGGAGGCCGGGGCCACCCCCGTCCAGGAGATCGCCTACGCGATGTCCAACGCGATCGCCGTCCTCGACGCCGCCCGCGAGCGCGTCGACCCGTCGCAGATGACCAAGGTCTTCGCCCGGATCTCGTTCTTCGTCAACGCCGGCGTGCGGTTCATCGAGGAGCACGCGAAGCTCCGCGCGATGAGCGAGCTGTGGGAGCAGATCGGCCGCGAGCGCTACGGCGTGACCGACGAGAAGGCCCTGCGGTTCCGCTACGGCGTGCAGGTCAACTCGCTCGGGCTGACGGAGGCGCAGCCGGAGAACAACGTGCAGCGCATCGTGCTCGAGGCGCTCGCCGTGACCCTCGGCCGCAACGCCCGCGCCCGTGCGCTGCAGCTGCCGGCGTGGAACGAGGCCCTCGGCCTCCCGCGCGCGTGGGACCAGCAGTGGGCGCTGCGGATCCAGCAGATCCTCGCCTTCGAGACCGACATGCTCGAGTACCCCGACATCTTCGAGGGCTCCGTCGTCATGGAGGGCCTGGTCCAGGAGCTCGCCGAGGGCGCCCGCGCCGAGATGCAGGTCGTCGAGGAGCACGGCGGGGCGGTGCAGGCCGTGGACTACATGAAGAGCGCGCTCGTCGAGAGCCACCGCGAGCGGATCGCCCGCATCGAGCGCGGCGAGCAGATCGTCGTCGGGATCAACAAGTACACGGAGACGGAGCCCTCCCCGCTGACCGCGGCGAACGACGGCGGCATCATGACCGTCGACCACGCGGTGGAGCAGCAGGCGAAGGACGCGCTCGCGCAGTGGCGCGCCGGCCGGGACCAGGAGGCCGTGGACGCCGCCCTGACGCGTCTGGCCGAGGTCGCCGCGAGCGACGAGAACATCATGCCCGCGTCCATCGCCGCCGCCCGCGTCGGCGTGACCACGGGCGAGTGGGCCAAGACGCTGCGCTCCGCCTTCGGCGAGTTCCGCGCCCCGACCGGCGTCGGCGAGGCCGCGTCGACCACGGACCGCTCCGAGGCCGTCGAACAGGTGCAGGCCGAGGTCGAGCGCGTCTCCGAGGCCCTGGGCCGCCGGATCAAGATCCTCGTCGGCAAGCCGGGGCTGGACGGCCACTCCAACGGGGCCGAGCAGATCGCCGTGCGCGCCCGCGACGTCGGCATGGACGTCGTCTACGAGGGCATCCGCCTGACGCCGGAGCAGATCGCGCACTCCGCGGAGCAGGAGGGCGTGCACGTCATCGGCCTGTCCATCCTCTCGGGCAGCCACCTCGAGCTCATCCCCGCGGTGATCGAGGAGCTGCGGGCCAAGGGCGTCGACGCACCCGTGATCGTCGGCGGGATCATCCCCGAGGCCGACGCGGCTCCCCTGCACGAGGCGGGCGTGGCCGGCGTCTACACGCCGAAGGACTTCGACATCTCCGTGATCATGGCCGACATCGTGCGCATCGTCGCGCAGGCCAACGGCGTGCTCGACGAGGCCGACGTGCCCGCCCCCACCGGCGGCACGATCGACACGGGCGCCACCGCCTGAGCGGTGGGCCGGTCGCCGCGGCGGCCGGGAGCGCAGTGCTGAGCGTCGGGCGGCCACCGGGCCGCCCGACGTCGTTCCGGGGCCCTTCGAGCCGGCCCGCTGACCGGTGCGGTCACGTTTTCGGGGTCTCGGCCGAATACCAGGCAAGAGCCCACGGACGGCGGCGCCGCGCGAGAGCCCCCGCGGCGTCCCGGATCGTGCCGCACGGCGGTCCGAAGGCGCCCGCACACCGGCCCGGCGACGCGCAGGGTGAGGCCCCGGAGCCCGAGCCGCCTCCGCCGCCCAGGAGCGGGCAGCGTCCGCCGATCGGCGACCCACCGATCAGGGGATGGGCACCTCCCCCAATCGGTGTTCACCTGCACCCCCGCGAACGTCCTCGGAAGACGAGGACGGCGCACGCACGACCGCCGCTGAACGGTGCGGTCGTAGGCTCGAGACCCCCACCGGTTTCGAAATAGCCCCTGGGTAACGGTGTTCGACCCCCTCTTTCGGCCCCAGACGGGGTGAACTCGGGCGCCTGAATCGGACAGACGTCCAAAACCGGTTGGGGGATTCTCCTGGTCCGCCGATCGGTGGACATCAGCATCTGGCGCCGGTCACGCGACGGCACCGACCCGCCGCCGCCCCAGCCCCCCCGAGGAGACCCGATGAGCACCACCACGACCCGCACGCGCACCGACCGCCGTCCCACCTCCGAGGAGCTCCTCGAGCGCTGGGAGTCCTACCGCGCGACCGGTGACCGCGCGATCCGTGACGAGCTCGTCTTCCTGCTCACCCCGCTCGTCCGCCACATCGTCGGCCGCAAGGTGCGTCAACTTCCCGCGTACTGCGAGATGGACGACCTCGCCGCATCGGGCTTCGAGGCCCTCATCGTCTCGCTGGAGCGTTTCGACCCAGCGAAGGGCGCGACGCTCGAGCAGTTCGTGTGGACCCGCATCAACGGCGCGATCCTCGACGAGCTCCGCCGCCGAGACTGGGCCCCCCGCTCGCTGCGTCGCTGGGAGCGCGAAGCCGAGGGCGCCCGCCGCGACCTCCGCTCCCGCCTGGACCGCGAGCCCACCGACGCGGAGCTGGCCACCCACCTCGAGTCGAGCGTCGACGAGGTGCGCACCCGCCGCGACCAGCTCGCCCTCGCCGAGGTCGAGTCCCTCGCCACGACCGTCGCCGGCTCCGACGGCGTGACCGTCGACCGCGCCGACACCATCCCGACGACCGACCGCTCCACGGACCCCGCCCACGCCCTCGAGGTCAGCGAGGCCCGGGCCCGCGTCGCGGCCGCCGTCGCCGAGCTGCCCCAGCGCGAGCGCGAGGTCGCCCTCCTGCTCTACGTCGAGGGCCGCCGCCTGCGCGAGATCGGCGAGCTGCTGGGCGTCTCGGAGTCCCGCGTCTGCCAGATCGCCGGCACGCTGCGCCGCCGTCTCCGCGCCGCCCTCGGCACGCACGCCGAGCTGCTCGTCGCCGCCATCGACTGAGCGTCACCCTTCCGCGTCGCGTCGTCCCCCGGCCTCGCCGCGCCACCCTCCGCCGAGAGCCCCCTGCGCCCCCGCGCAGGCCCACCGGCCCCGGCGGCTCCCCGCCCCTCCTCCGCCGCTCGTCGGCCCCAGCGTTCCCCCTCCGCCGCAGACCCTGCGGCGTTTTTCGCGTTCCGGCAGCGAGCTCGTCGGGAATGAGAGGCGCGGGGCGCGGGGCCCGCCGGGGCCCGGCGTGGACGGTCGACGCACGGTGCGCCGCGGGGCCGCCGTGTCGGCGCCGCGCGGGCGGTGTTCCCGCGTCCGGCTAGCGGACGCTGATGTAGCCGATCGCCGCGCCCGCGGGGTGCGTGCGCTCGGCGACCTTGTCCGAGGTGTTGCCCTCGATGGTCTCGACCGTGCCGTCGGGCTTGACGCCCGTGACGATGCCGGTGTGCTGGTTGAGGATGATGATGTCGCCGACCTTGGGCTTGACGCCGGGGCCGTTCGGGGTGGCCTTGCCGGCGCCCTGGGCCCAGGCCCACATCTGGTCGACGGACCCGAAGCCCTGGCCGTTGTCGCCCAGCGGCGTGCCGGTCTCCTTCGCGGCCCAGGAGACGAAGTAGGCGCACCACGGGCCGGGGCCCGGGGCGCCCGCGACGGCGTCGCGGTACGTCTTGATCTCCGGGCTGTCGTTCGACCCCGGCGGCTGCTCCACCACGCCGTGCTGCGTGCGCGCGGCGGCGACCATGTCGGTCGACCCCTGCCCGCCGCCACCCACGGCCTCGGCGCCCTGCAGGGCCTTCGCGAAGGTGGCGCGGCCCGCGTCGTTCACGACCGGGGTGGCCGTGCCCACGAGGGCGGCCTGGCGCGCCGCGGCGGCGCGGGCGGCGGCCCCCGGGTCGACCATGGTCTGGATCTCGGCGATGCGGTTCAGCGTCGTAGCCAGGGTCATCCTTCGGGTGATCGGCGCGGGCGGCGCAGGCTTGAGCGGTGGTGTCGGTCCTCGACCGGCGCGGCGGAGCCGGCCCGCCGGAGGACACGCGTTCGCCACGGGAACGATGCGGGATCGCGACGATCGCGGCGTAGAACTCCTGGCCATGGAGGAACGCGACCCCGACCGCCCGGCACCCCGATGATCGCGGGCGTCCCCGCCCCGGTCGCCCCCGTCGCGCCGGCTGCTCGCGTGTCCGTCCTCGTCGCCGACGACAACGCGCTGTACCGCGACGGCGTCGTCCGGGCATTGACGCGCCGCTCGCTCGACGTCGTGGCCGAGGTCGGCGACGGGGTCCAGGCGATCGAGGCCATCCGCCGGCTGCGCCCCCGGGTCGCCCTGCTGGACCTGCGGATGCCGCACCTCGACGGCATCGACGTGGCCGAGCAGGTCCGGGCCGACCCCACCCTGGGTGGCGTCCGGGTGCTCATCCTGAGCGCGGAGGACCGCAGGGCCGCGGTCCAGCGCGCCGAGGCCGCTGGCGTGGTTGGCTACCTCGACAAGGACGTCACCCGGCGCGACATCTGCGACGCGGTCATCGCCGCCGCCGCCGCCGACGCGCCGCACGACGGCGCAGGCGCGCCGCTCGTCACCGCCTGACCCGGCCCCCTGCCGCGGCGCCGCCCGGAACGACGTCCCTCAGGCGGTGACGAGTCCGGCCGTCGCGGTCGTGACCGCGGCCAGCACGGTCTCGAGGTCGTCGTCGGTGAGGTGCGGGCCCATCGGCAACGAGAGGACCTCGGCCGCCGCGCGCACGGCGCGGGGCACGTCGGCCTGCGCCGCCGGTGTGCCCGCGTAGGCGGGCTGGCGTCCCGGGACGGACGGGTAGTGCACGAGGGTCTGGACGCCGGTGGCGTCCAGGGTCGCTCGCAGGCCGTCGCGGTCGGGCGTGCGCACGACGAAGAGGTGCCAGCTGGGCGCCGCGCCCGGGGCGACGGGCGGCAGCCCCAGGCCCGTGCCCGCCAGCCCGTCGAGGTACCGCCGGGCCACGGCGGCGCGGCGGGCGCTCGCGGCGGGCAGCCCGCGCAGGCGCACGCGCAGGACGGCGGCCTGCAGCTCGTCGAGCCGGCTGTTGACGCCCTGCTCGAGGTGCACGTACTTCTGCTCGCTGCCGTAGTTGCGCAGGCGGCGCAGGCGCCGGGCCAGGTCGGCGTCGTCCGTGGTGACCGCGCCGCCGTCGCCCATGGCCCCGAGGTTCTTGCCGGGGTAGAAGCTCCACGCCGACGCGTCCGCCCAGCTCCCCACGGGCCGACCGTCCAGGCGGGCGCCGTGGGCCTGCGCGGCGTCGTCCAGGATCCACAGGCCGTGGCGGTCGGCCAGGGCGCGCAGCTCCGGGTGCGGCGCCGGGTGCCCGTAGAGGTCGACGGGGACGATCGCCGCGGTGCGCGGGCCGATCGCGGCGCGAGCGGCCTCCGGGTCCATGAGGTGCGAGGCGGGGTCGACGTCGACGGGGACGACGGTGGCACCGACCGCGGACACCGCGAGCCACGTGGCGACGAACGTCTGCCCCGGCACGAGGACCTCGTCGCCCGGGCCGATGCCACGGGCCTGCAGCGCCAGGCGCAGGGCGTCGAGGCCGCTGCCGACCGCGACGCAGTGCTCCGCGCCGGCGAACGCGGCGAACTCCGCCTCGAACGCGTCGAGCTCGGGCCCCAGCAGGTAGCGGCCGGAGCGCGCGACGCGCAGCAGCGCGGCCTCGATCTCGGCCCGGACCGCCGCGGGCGGCGTCAGGTCGAGGAACGCGACGGTCATCGGACGGCGGAGCGGAACTCGTCCTGGTCGCGGATGTAGTCCGCCTCGTCGTAGGGCTTCGAGGCCAGCACCATGCAGACCGAGCCGGACGAGAAGTTGTCGATCTCGCGCCACACCATCGACGGGATGTAGAGCCCGACGTAGGAGCGGTTGAGGTGGAAGCGCTGCGAGATGACGCCGTCGTCGAGCACGAGGTCGAAGCTGCCCGACATCGCGACGACGACCTGCTCGAGGTCGCGGTGGGCGTGGCCGCCGCGCTCCGCGCCTCCCGGCACGTCGTAGAGCCAGTAGACGCGCTGCATCGCGAACGGCACCTGTGTGTCGTTCTCGACGAAGCTCAGGTTGCCGCGTCGGTCCTCGATGCGCGGGAAGGCGATGAGGTGACAGGCCGCCAGGCCCGCCGCGGTCTGGACGGTGCTCACGCTCCCGTGATCGGCCGCACGGAAGCGGTCTTGACCCCCACCTCCCGGGCTCAGGCCGCGACGGGCGCGACCGTCCGCGACCACGCGCAGGCGAGCCCGGAGACGATCTGCTCGTTGAGGTAGTCGCCGGCGAGGCCGCGGCCACCGCCGATCACCTCGACGTCGAGGCCCAGGGCGTCGAAGGCCTCGCGGGCCGCGGCGAAGCCCGCGGCGTTCGCGGCGACGGGCAGCGGGAACGTGCGGGCCGCGACGTGGTCGACGACGTCGATCGGCGCGCCCGGGCGGGCGATCCCCGCCGCGACGAGGCCGGAGCGCGTCGCCGACGCGGCCGCGTCCTCCGCCAGGTCGTGGCGCAGCTCGACGCAGAACAGCCGGCGGTCGCCCGCGTCGCCGGCCGCCGGGGTGGCGACGGTGATCCGCATGGCCGCGTTCTCCGGGTCGACGACGTGGACGACGGACGGCGCGGCGAGCACGTCGCCCGCGTCCAGCTCGGCCCACGCGACGACGGTCCGGGCCCGCTCGGGCGCGTAGGGGACGCCGCAGGCCGCGAAGAGCTCCGGCGCCGGCACGGCGAGGACGGGGCGCGCGGCGAGGACGGAGCGTGCGTCGTCGAAGCCGAGGGCGACCCGACCCTCCCCGTGGTGAACGAGCGTCCGCAGCGGCCCGACCCGCTCGATCCGGACGAGCGGCTGCGCCTGCAGCCGCGCCACGACGCGGTCGACGAGCACGCCGACCCCGCCGCGGACGCCGTGCTGCGGCCGGTCGGGACGGAACCCCCACGGGGCGCCGCTGCAGGCCTCCCACACGGAGCGGGGCCACAGGACGGGCGTCCAGACGCGGCGGCGCAGCGCGGCGAGCACGACGTCGGAGCCGCCGGCCACGACCTTGGCGACGAACGGGGCGATCAGGGCGTCGTGCACCGTGGCGCCATGGTTCTCGCGGGAGGCCTGGGCCAGGGTGCGGGTCTCCGCCGGGCCCGTGAGCGCGCCCGGGGAGCGGTCGGGGTCCACCTCGGTCGCGGCGGCGGCGCGCTGCGCGGGCGTGAGCGCGGCCCGGACGCCCGCCGGGTCCGAGGTCAGGAAGAGGTCGTCGACGAGCCGCCCGCCGATCGCCGTGGCCCCGGGCACCAGTTCGACGAGGTCCTCCCCCGCCAGGCCGGCGACGTAGTCGCGCACGAGCGGGAGGAACGGCACGTGGCCGGTGGTCGTCAGGTCGTAGGCCTCCAGCGGCCGGACGTCGGCGGCGTCGGGTGCGGCCTCGTGGTGCAGCTCGAGGACGCGGAGCCCCAGCTCGAGCGAGCGGCCGCCGACGCGGCGGGAGGCGAACCCGCCCCCCACGCCGCGCGTCGGCAGCAGCAGCCGCACGGGCTCCCCCGCTGCGGCCAGCCGATCGGCCGCGACGAGCGCCGCCCATGCGCCGCCGACGATCACGGTCTCGCGGCCGGTGGCGGCGTCGAGCGGGTGGTCAGGCACGACGGAGCACCACGTAGCTCATGGCGCAGAGCTCGGGTGCGTGACGCGCGGCGTCGAGCAGGCGCTCGACGACGGCGGCCGGCAGCGACTCCATCTCGGCGTTCGGCACCGGCTTGAGGAGGACGCCGCCGCGGTGGACGACGGAGAGCCCGGCGGCGTGGCCGAGGGCCGTGATCTCCTCCGCGCTCATCATGCGGCTGACCTGCGTGGCCTCGCCGAGGGCGGAGACCTCGTCCAGCGAGCGCAGCTGTCCGGCGTCGACGGCCAGGAGGCGGTGCAGCGAGCGCGGGTTGGGCACGGTCACGTGCAGCAAGCCACCGGGAGCGAGGCGCTCCGCGGCGCGGGCGACGAAGCCGGCCGGATCCGGGATCTGGTGCAGGATGCTCGTGGCCAGCACGTGGCCGTAGTCCCCCCCGTCCGGGAAGGCGACGGAGAGGTCCGCCTCGACGACGTCGACTCCGGGCAACGCCCGCTCGCGGAGCCGCTCGAGGTAGTGGCCCGCGCGGTCGACGGCGGTCACGGCGGCGCCGGCGTCGACGAGCATCCCGGTCATCAGGCCGGTGGCGCATCCGAGCTCGAGCAGCCGATCCCCCGAGCGGATCCAGGAAGCGATCGCCCGGCCGGTGCCGACGGTGTACCACCGGTCGAAGTCGGCCTCCGGGTCGTAGCTCAGGGTGTAGTCCATGGCCCGATCATCGGAGTGGCCACCCCGTTCTTGAGTCCACGCCGCCGCGGATCCGCCCGCCGGCCCTTCATTCCGGGGCGTCCGGGCCGATCAGCCGGTCATGGGCTCTCTCCCGCCGCTCCCCGCCGTCCCGGTGGTGAGCATCTACTGCACGGCGTACAACCACGAGCGCTTCGTCGCCGAGGCCGTGGAGAGCGTGCTGGCCCAGGACTGGCCCGCGGACCGGCTCCAGTTCGTCGTCGTCGAGGACGGCTCCACGGACGGCACGCTGGAGGCTCTGCAGCCGTACCGCGACGAGGTGCGGATCATCCACCAGGAGAACCGCGGCGTCCGCGGCGCCGTCAACCGCGGCATGGCCGAGCTGACGGGCGATGTCATCACCTCGATCTCCGGCGACGACGTCTGGGTCCCCGGGCGCATCCGCCTCCTCGTCGAGACGCTGCAGGCCCACCCGCGCGCCGGCCTCGTGCACTCCGACCTCGAGGTCATCGACGGCGACGGCGCGCTCATCTCGCCGTCGTTCCGCGACGTGACGGGGATCTCGGCCGTTCCCGGTCCGCTCCTCGACGCGCTCCTGAAGCACAACGTCGTCTGCGGCGCGAGCGTCATGCAGCGCGCGTGCCTCAAGCACCTCGTCCACCCGATCCCGGACCACGCGCCCTGGGAGGACTACTGGTGGGCGTGGACGCTCGCGCGCGCCGCGGACGTCGCGTACCTGCCCGAGGTCACCTGCCGCTACCGGATGCACGGGAACAACCTGAGCTTCGGCGCCGGCCCGGAGAAGGTCGCCGAGGCGATGTACCAGGAGCGCGGGCTGCGGCGCGCGATGCTGCGGAGCGTGCAGCCGGGCGACGTGCACGCCCAGGCGGCGGTCGACGGCCTGCGGGCGTTCCGCGCCGCGTGCGGCGCCGGCCCCGGCAAGGCCGAGGCCGCCGCCGGGCGCACCACCGTCCCCGTGACGGACGACGACCGCCGTCAGGCCGCCCTGCGCGCCGACGCCGGCCGCGACGCCCTGGCGGTCGGCGACGTCGCCGGTGCCGTCGTCCACGGCGTCGCCGGCCTCGCCGCCGACCCGAGCCACACCGCGCTCGAGGCCTGGCTGCAGGACCTCGTCGGCGGCTGGGAGGGGTCGCTGCCCTCCGAGCCCGAGCTGCGGCGCACCGTGGTGCTCGCCGACGCGGACGAGCTCGTCGCCCGTCCCGAGCTCCTGAGCGCGTACGTCGCCCACGTGACCGACGCGGACGACGTCACGCTCGTCGTGCACGGCGCCGGCTGGTCCGGCCGGGCGCTGATGGACGCGTTCGCCGGCCCGCTGGAGGCCACGGACGCCGACGTGTTGGCGACGGGCGACGAGCCCCTCGGCCGCGCGGCGTTGGCGGCGCGGGCCGACCTGGCGCTCGGCGCCGTCGCCGCCACCGACGGGCTGCCGTCGTGCGGGCCCGACGACCTGGCAGGCGTCCTCGACGCGACCACCACCGCGGCGTCACCCCTGCTGCCCTCCCCCGCCCCGGTGCCCGCGTGACGGCGGCCCCCGTCGAGATCCGCCGCTACCGCCCGGAGGACGCCGCCGCCTGGGACGCCCTCGTGGAGCGCTCCCGCGTGCCCCACGTGCTCCTGCGCCGGGGCTACCTCGAGTACCACGCCGACCGCTTCGCCGACCACTCGCTCGTGGTCCTCGTCGACGGCACGCTCCGCGCCGCGCTGCCCGCCAGCCGCGCGGGCGACGTCGTCACGAGCCACGGGGGCCTGACCTTCGGCGGCTTGATCTGCGACGGCGCGTCCTCGGCCACCCGGGTGCGCGCCTGGCTCGAGGGCCTCATCGACGCGCTCCGTGCCGTCGGCGTGCGCGAGCTCGTCTACAAGCCCGCGCCGCACATCTACCACCGCACCCCCGCCGAGGACGACCTGCACGCCCTCTGGGCGCTCGGAGCACGGGTCGTGCGCCGCGACCTCGCCACGACGATCCGCACCGCGGAGCGCCCGGCCTACAGCAAGGGCCGCCGCGCGGCCGTCAAGCGCGGCCGTCGCCTGCACGTCGCCCACGACCTCGACCTCCACGGATTCTGGGCGCTGGAGGAGGCGACGCTCCGCGAGCGCCACGGCGTCGCGCCGGTCCATACCGCCGACGAGATCGCCCTCCTGGCGGCGCGGTTCCCCGACGAGATCCGCCTCTACACCGCCCGCGAGGCGCCGGGCGCCCCCGTCCTGGGCGGCGTGGTCGTCTACAGCACGCCGCTCGTCGCCCACGCGCAGTACATCGCCGCCGGCCCCGAGGGCCGCGACGCCGCCGCAATCGACGCGATCGTCGACCGCCTGCTCACCGACGTGCACGCGGCCACGCCGTACTTCGACTTCGGCATCTCCACGGAGGACGAGGGCCGCACGCTCAACGCCGGGCTCGTCCGCAACAAGGAGAGCTACGGCGGCAGCACCACGGTCTACGACCGCTACGTGCTCGACCTGGGCTGAGCGGGCGGCTGCGCCGCGCCGATCGGCCGGCCGCCGGCCTGCAGCAGACCGCCCCACCCATCGGCCACCGACGCCCGACAGCGCTCCGGCTCGTCCCCCGCCGCGACGTAGAGCGCCGTCAGCATCCGCACACCGAGGTCCAGGCGGGTGCGCGGCAGCGGTCCCGGCGTGACGAGCGAGACGAGCCCGTGGCACGTCGCCCAGCTCTCCGTGGCGAGCTCGAGCGGGTCCACGTCGGGGCGGTACCGGCCCGCCTCGACGCCCCGCTCCGCCGCCGCGACGAGCACGAGCAGGGTCGCCTCGGCCGCGTCCGGATCCTCGAGGGGGAAGCTCGCGTCGAACATCACGCGGTAGAGGTCGGGGTGGTCGAGCGCGTTGCGCAGGTAGGCGGCCAGCAGCGCCGCCAGGTCCCGGACGGGGTCCGTCGTCGGCTCGACGGTCGCCAGCCACCCCGCCAGCCGGGTGAACCCCTCCTGCCGCAGGGCGCTCCACACGCCGTCCATACCGGCGAAGTGCGTGTAGACGGCCATCGTCGAGACGCCCGTTCCCGCGACGAGCGAGCGCAGGGTGATCGGCTCGCGGGTGCGCAGCATGTGGGCGGCCCGCTCCACGAGGAGCGTGCGGACCGCCGGGTCCTTGGGCCTGGCCATGGCCGCGGACCCTACCGGGAACGTTGCATAGCATTGCAATGCTATGGTGATGCGGACCGGATTCCCCGGACCATCCCGAAGGAGCACCGCATGTCCATCACGCTCACGAACCCCGCCGGCATCCCGCAGGTCGACCTCTACCACCACGTCGCCGTCGCCACCGGCTCGCGGCAGGTGTTCCTGGCGGGCCAGGTCTCGTGGGACGCCGACGGCGCGACGGTCGGCGTCGGCGACCTGGCCGCCCAGGTCGAGCAGTCCCTCCTGAACGTCGCCACTGCGCTGGCCGCCGTGGGCGGCACCCTGGCCGATGTCGTCAAGTTCACCGTCTACCTCGTCGACTGGACGCCGGACAAGATGGCGGCGTACGTCGAGGGGGTGGCCCGCGCGGCGGACCGGCTCGGGGTGCCCGTCCCCCAGGCCCCGCTGACCGGCATCGGCGTCGCCGCGCTCGCCGGCCCCGAGCTGCTCGTCGAGATCGACGCGACCGCGATCCTCGACTGACGGATCGCCCCGGGGGGGCCTCAGCCCCCGGTCACGACCGCCGTCGGGTGCAGGCGCTCGAAGGCCCGGCGGTCGTCCTCGACCTGACGGTCGATCCACGCGCGCAGCGCCGGGTCCTCGGTGGCTACGGTCTCGCTGAGGCCGTGGCGCACGTGCGCGTCGGGCACGAAGACCGGCGGGGTGCCCGCCGCGCGCAGGCGCAGGAGCAGGTCGGTGTCCTGGTACCAGACCCGCAGGCCGGGGTGGAAGAACTCGCCGGGCTCGACCGCGTGCCGCTCGATGGCGACGCGCGAGACGGCGAAGCACCACGCGGCGAAGTCGTGGCGCATCGCGCCGTCGATCGTCTGCGGGAACGCCACCGGGGCGCCGGCCTCGAGCGCGTCGCGCAGCGGCGGCCACCAGCCCGGGAGGACCTCGACGTCGTCGTTGCAGACGACCACGAAACGGCCACGGGCGGCGCGGATGCCGGCGTTGACCGGCGCGGTGAAGCCCTGTGGCGGCGCGCCGTTGTCGACGATCACGATGTCGTGCGGCGCCTGGGTGGCGCGGCCGATGGCGGCGACGCAGCGGCGCAGGCGCTCGCTCGTGGCGTCGAGCGTCGGGATCACGACGGTGAGCTCGGGCGGGGTCCCCGGCGGGTTGCGGTCGAGGCCGCGCCCGGCCGCGTCGCGGGTCGGGGCCACGCCGACGCGGGAGCCCGGGCACGGCACGACGGCGCCGGCGGCGGCCAGGCGCGCCGTGACGGCGGCCGGGGCCAGCGCGTCGGGCACGTCGAGAACGGGGAGCGCGCGGAGGGCGTCGCGGCGGGCGGCGAGCGCCGGCGCGGCGACGGGATCGCCCGCGCCGGCCGTCGCCACGGCGACGCCGGCCCCCGAGAGCGCGGCGTGCAGCGGACCCAGGAAGTCCGGCGCGACCTCGGGGGCGCCGGCGAGCAGCACGACGACCTCACCCGTGGCGCGCTCGATGCCGGAGCGCCACGCGGCGGCCAGGCCGCCGCGCTGGGCGCGGCGGACGACGGCGGCGTCGCCGTCGATGCGGGCCAGCAGGTCCTCGAGGCCGACGGAGGCGTCGTCGACGACGACCACCTCGTGGACCGGGACGTCGGGCACGTCGGAGAGCGCGACGAGGCAGCGCAGCGCGGCCTCGGGGCCGCCGGTGAGCGGGACGACGATCGAGACGGGGATGCTCATGCGCCGGCCCTCCGGACGGTCAGCAGATACTGGTACGCGCCCAGGCGGGCGGCGGTCTCCTCGCGCTCGGCGCCGAGGCGCACCGCGGCGTCGACGAGCGGCTCGAGCCCCGGGGGCAGCGGGGCGTGGTCGTTCACGCCGATCTCCGCCGCCTCGAGCCCGAGCCGATCGAGCATCAACCCGATCTCGTCGAGCGTGAAGAAGTGCACGTGGGTGCGGTCCAGCAGGCCGGCGTCCTCGTAGGTCCAGCGGTCGTTCACCAGCAGCGGGACGACGACGCTCCAGTGCTTGACGTTCGGGATCGAGCAGACGAACACGCCGTCCGGAGCGAGGTGCGGCAGCAGGACGCGCAGCAGACGCTCCGGGTCGCGCAGGTGCTCCAGGACGTCGCCGAAGATCATCGCGTCGAAGTGGCCCGCCGCGTGCGGCAGGGCGTCGAGGGTGTCGAGGTCGAGCTCGAGGACCTCGTCGAGCACCCCACGGGCCTCGGCGGCGGCCTCGGGGAAGCCCTCGATGCCCGCGACGTGCAGGCCCGGGCGCTCGGCCTTCAGCGCGGCGCCGAGACCCCCGGCGCCGCAGCCGACGTCGAGCACGCGGCGGGCCGACTCCGGCACCCGCACGCGCAGCTCGGGGCGCTGCCAGAGGAAGTACTCGTCCTCGTGGTCCGTCCGGCGGACGCCGGCGCCGACCTCCGCCGTCATCGGGTGGCCCCGGCGACGGCGCCCTCGAGGGCCTCGGCGTCGGCGGCGAAGATCGCGGCGTCCTCCTCCAGGCCCATCTCGGCGGCGACGATCGCCAGGCCACGAAGGGCGTCGGCGTCCGGGCCGGAGCGCTCGACGACGGCCATCCACTCGTCGGCGGCCGACTGCAGGAACCCGCGGCGCACGTACAGGCGGGCGAGCTGCTCGCGGCGATCGCGCCACGGCAGGCCGATCCGCTCGAAGACGCCGGCGAGGGCCTCGAAGGCCTCGTAGCGCTCGAGGCGGGCGAGGGCGTTGAGCATCGTGAGCACCAGGTCGGCGGCGGACGGCGCGAGCGAGACGTCGCGGCCGGCCCACGCGCAGAACAGCGCGTGCTCCGCCGGGGGCAGCACGCCGGCGGCGCGGGCCAGGACGTCGTCGACCGGCAAGCCGGCGGCGATGCCGGCGAACGCGGCGTGGCGCAGGGCGGCGGGCTCGCGGTTCGCGCCCGGCGCCACGAGGGCCGCCTCGACCAGGGCGTCGCCGAGGCGGTCCTGCAGCAGGAGCGTCTCGACCAGCAGCACGCGGGCGGCGTCGGAGCCGGGGCGGGCCTGCAGCACGGCACGCAGCTCGGCCTCGGCCTCCTCCGTGGCGCCCGAGCGGTGCAGCGCGCCGGCGACGAGGAAGCGGCCGGACGGCGGCAGCTCCGTCACCAGCTCGCCGATGCGGGCCAGCGTCTCGGCGCCCGACAGGCCGCGCTTGCGCAGGAGGGCCGCGAGCGACTCCGCGGTGCGGAGGTGCTCGGGCCAGCGGCGCAGGGCGTCCGTGAGGAGCTCCTCGGCCTCGGCCGTGCGGTCCGTCGTGGACAGCAGGTCGGCCAGGCCGCGGGCCGCGAGGAACGTGCCGGCGCCGCGGGCGGCGACGAGCGTGCTCGGCGCGTCGCCCATCTGCAGGCAGGTGCGGTAGCGCTCCTCCGCCCGGGCGTCGTCGCCCCGCAGGTGCGCGACGTGGGCCTGCAACAGGACGATGTCGGTGAACGCCGGGTAGAACGCGAGGACCTCCTCGGCGCGCCGATCCGCGTCGTCCAGGCGGCCGACGGTCCGCAGCGCCTCGACGAGGTGCGACGCGAGCATCGGCATGAACCCGTAGCTCGCGCGCTCCGGGTCGTCGGCCAGGTCGGTCCAGGACTGCTCGAGGTGCTCGATGGCGGCGTGGTGCTCGCCGGCGGCGACGTGCTCCATGCCGAGGTTGAAGCGCATGAACGGCGACACGTCGCCGTCCGCGAACTGCCGGTCGAGGATCTCGCGGTTGCGGGTGCCCTTGTCCTTCTGCTGGCGGACCTCGCCGAGGTAGCCGAAGTGCTCGATGCGGACCGTCGAGATCTCGCGACGCTCCGGCAGGTACGCCGGGATGTCCTGCAGCTGCTCGTGGAGCCGGCCGGTGAACCGGCGTCCCGGGCGACGACGGACGAGGCGCATCGCGTCGTGGGTCGTCGCGGTGCCGTCCTCGAGGTCGCCCGTGTGGTTCGTCTCGATGAGGAAGATCGCCTCGCGCCAGGTGTGCGTCAGCAGCTCGCGCAGCCGGGGGCCGTCGCCGTCGAAGAGGACCTCGTCGGCGTCGAGGTAGAGGATCCAGTCGCAGGTCGCGGCGTCGAAGGACACGTTGCGGGCCGCGGAGAAGTCGTTCTGCCACTCGTGGTGCAGGACGCGGGCGCCGCGCTGCTCCGCGATCTCGACGGTGCGGTCAGTCGAGCCGGTGTCGACGACGATCATCTCGTCGACCCAGTCGCGGACGGCGTCGAGGCAGCGCGGGAGCATGGCCTCCTCGTCCTTGACGATCATGCAGAGCGAGACGGTCTGGTCCTTCGCCGGGCGGGCGGCCCGGGCGATGGCCTCGGCGCGCGGGGTCAGGGAGCGCAGGCCGTGCGCCACGTCCTGCGGCAGCGGCATCCGCGTGACGCCGGACTTGCGGCGCCGGCGGATCTCACCGATGTTGCGGGCGACGTCCGCGAGGGTCGGGTCGAGGCGCTGCGCGGCGACGAACAGGGCCTGGGCGGCGTCGAGCGCGCCCAGCTCGTAGAACGCGACGCCGGCCTCGTTGAGCAGCACGGGCTCCCGCGGATCCTCCTCGAGGACGCGGACGAGGCGGCCGGCGGCGACGAGCAGCCGCGCGGCGGTCTGCGCCGTCGAGCCGGCGTCGTGGTTGACGGCCAAGGACGCCAGGACGCGGCGAGCCTCGTAGCGCCGGTGCGGGTCGGACTCGGCGGCGACGCCGTCGTAGAGCTTCACCCAGCCGGACAGATCGTGACGACGCAGCAGCTCGTCGGCGATCGGGGCGAGGCGCTCGACGAGCGGCTTCGCGGTCGGGGCGGGTCCAGGGGTCAAGCGCAACGCCATGCCCGCTTGATCGGCCCTCTCCCCCGCGACTTGAATCGAAACGCGGGAGGGGACCAGGCCGGCCCCCGCGGAGGGGGGCCGAACGACACGACGCCCCCGAGGCCGAAGCTCCGGGGGCGTCGTGGTCCTGCGGTCCTGCGGTCCTGGTCCTGCGGTCCTACTGGCTGATCTAGCGCAGGAGGGACAGCACGCCCTGCGAGGCCTGGTTGGCCTGCGAGAGGATCGCCGTGCCGGCCTGCGACAGGATCTGGTTCTTCGTGAGCGACACCATCTCGGAGGCCATGTCCACGTCGCGGATGCGGCTCTCGGAGGCGGTGAGGTTCTCCTGCGTGACCGACAGGCTGTTCAGGGTGTGCTCCAGGCGGTTCTGCACTGCACCGAAGTCGGCGCGGACCTGGGACACGTTCTTGATCGCCGTGTCGATCGAGGCGAGGCTGACGCCCGAGAGCGTCGTCGCGCCGGACACCGTGCCGAGCTCGGTGGCGAGGGAGACGAGGGCGACCGTGGTCGTCTCGTCGTCGTTCGCGCCGACCTGGAACGTCACCGTGGCGGTCGAGCCGTCGAGCAGCTTCGTGCCGTTGAAGTCCGCCCGCGTGCCGATGGCGCCCAGCTCGGTCGTGAGCTGCGAGACCTCGGCGTCGATGGCGGCCTTGTCGTCGGCACCGACGGTGCCGTTCTGGTACTGCACGGCCAGGGTACGAACACGCTGCAGGATGGAGTGAACCTCCGTCAGCGCACCTTCCGCCGTCTGGACGAGCGAGACGCCGTCCTGGGCGTTGCGCTTGGCCTGATCGAGACCACCGATCTGGCCGCGCATCTTCTCGGAGATCGCCAGGCCCGCCGCGTCATCGCTGGCGCGGTTGATGCGCAGGCCCGAGGACAGGCGCTCCATGGACTTAGCGATCTTGTCGCTGGTGCCGTTGAGGTTGCGATGCGCGTTAAACGCCTCGACGTTGGTGTTGATGCGAAGGGACATGCGCTGATCTCCTTGATCGGCTG
>NZ_ATUD01000011.1 GCF_000420025.1 Patulibacter americanus DSM 16676 | reverse complement strand
CGCCCTGCTGGCGGTGGTAGGCCATCGTGAGCGCCTCGGCGTAGCGCTTGGCCTCGTCGTAGACGCCGCGCGGGCCGATCGGGTTGACGTGGCCCCAGTAGGACTCGTCCTGCGGATGGACCTTCGGGTCGCCGTAGACCTCGGAGGTGGAGAAGAGGAGGAAGCGGGCGCGGTGCTTCTTGGCCAGGCCGAGGGCGTGGTGGGTGCCGTAGGAGCCGACCTTCAGCGTGTGCAGCGGCAGGCGCAGGTAGTCGATCGGCGACGCGGGCGACGCGGCGTGGTAGACGAAGTCGACGGGCTCGTCGACGTAGAACGGCTCGACGATGTCCAGCTGCCGGAACTCGAACTCCGAGCCGCGGATGTGCTCGATGTTGTTCAGCGATCCGGTCTCGAGGTTGTCGGTGCAGATCACCCGGTGCCCGCGCGAGAGGAGCTCATCGCACAGGTGAGACCCAAGGAACCCGGCACCGCCGGTGACAAGACACGTGGCCATCGGCCCAGCCTAGCGACGGGGTCCCGATGGGACGGTCGTCGCCGGCGGCGAGGCCGGCCGGGGCTGGGGGTGCCGGAGGGCTGCGCGCCGGGGCGCCGGGGGGGTGCTACCGGCGGGCGGCCTTGAACTTCTTGCCGGGAATCTTCTTCGCCGGCTCGTAGGTGCGCTTGTCGATCCGCACGGCGAGCCCCTCGGTCTCGAGCCGCTTCCACACGACCGGGCACTTCTTGCACCGCGGGCCGCTCTTGCAGCACTTCTTCTTCACGGTGAGCTGGTCGGCCATTCCCTGATCACCGTACCCCGCGGGGGAAGGCGCCACGCGGGGATGGGGCGCAGCGGGGCGGCGCGTGGGGTGTCGTCGCCACGGGCGGCGGTGCGCGGGTTGCCGTGGCCACAGGGGCCGGGCGGTCAGGCGTGGCGGGGGCGAGGTCGTGAGTGCCGCATCCGAACCGCACACGCATCGCGGGGCTATGTCGTGAGGAGCATGGAATATGTCCTGAGGGACATACCGCCGCAGCGCGTGTGCGCTTCGGGCGCGGTCGAGCCGTGCAGCCGGTCCTCTGCGTCACGTTTTCGCGGCCGCCAACGGCGCTGCTTCAGGAGTTGCCGGCACGCGGGCGTTTTCTCCGCAGATGGCTTCTGGGCCGGAACACGTGACGCACTGGGCTGCCCCACCCAGGGCCGCCGCAGGGCCGGAGGCCTCCCGCCTCGCCTCGCCCGCCCCGCCCCGCTTCGCCGTCTGCCGCCCCCCAAGTACAGTGGCCGCATGCCCGCCCCCGCCTTCGTCGACGCGCTCAACGCGCAGATCGCGAACGAGTTCGCCGCGAGCCAGCAGTACGTGGCGGTCGCCGTCCACTACGACCAGCTCACGCTGCCGCGCCTCGCCGCGTTCTTCTACGCCCAGGCCGTCGAGGAGCGCGGGCACGCGATGAAGATGGTCCAGTACCTCATGGACCAGGACGCCGACGTCGTGATCCCGGCCGTCAACGGGCCGCGCAACGGGTTCGCCGACATCGTCGAGCCGGTGCAGATCGCGCTGGAGCAGGAGCGCGAGGTCACGAACCAGATCAGCCGCCTGGCCGGCATCGCGCGCGAGACGGGCGACTACCAGTCCGAGCAGTTCATCCAGTGGTTCCTGAAGGAGCAGGTGGAGGAGGTCTCCACGATGAGCGACCTCCTCACCACCGTCACGCGCTCGCAGGCCAACCCGCTGTGGGTCGAGGAGTTCCTCGCCCGCGAGTCGTTCGGCGGCGACGACGGCGTCGAGGCCGGCGCGCCCCCGACCGCCGGCGGCGACCTCTGAGCACCCGAGGCCCCATGGGCGGCGCGGACGACGTCCGGCCGCAGGGGCACGGCGACGCGGTGCCGGCGCAGGGCTCCCACCGTCGCGAGCTCCTCGCCGTCGGCGCACTCGTCCTCGTCGCGCTCCTGCTCCGCTTGCCGACGGCGGGCGTCCAGAGCTTCTGGCTCGACGAGGTCTACTCCGGGCGGATCGTCGACGGCACGCTCGGCCACGCCTGGTCGACGATCCAGAAGACGGAGAACACCCCGCCGCTCTTCTACCTGCTCGATTGGCTGTGGACGCGCGTGTTCGGCGTGAGCGAGTTCGGACTCCGCTCCCTCTCCGCCGTGGCCGGCGCCCTCGCGGTGGTGCCGGTCGTCGCGCTGACGCGGCGGCTCGGACGGGATTCCGCCGCCGTTCCTCCCGCGGCCGTGGCCCTCGTCGCCGGTGCGCTCGTCGCGATCAACCCGTTGGCGCAGTGGTTCTCGCAGGAGGCGCGCTCCTACGCGCTGCTGATCCTGTTCGCCGCCGCGGCGTGGGCGGCGCTCTTGGCCGCGATGGACGCGCCGTCGCGTCGCCACCTGTGGCTGTGGGCGCTCGCCGCCGTCGCCGCGACCTGGACGCACTACTTCGGGGGTCTGCTGCTCGTCGTCGGCTGGGGCGCGCTCGCGCTGTTGGCCGTGCGCGGGCCGATGGCCGGGTTCGCAGGGCGGGCCGTCCCCGGCCGGCAGGGCCTCGCCGCGCTGCGCCCGCTACTCCCGCCGTTCGTGGCGTCCGTCGTCGCCGCGGCCGTGCTGCTGCCGATCGCCAAGCGCCAGCAGTCGACGGCGATGTACGAGGCGATCTCGAACGTCAAGGGCCTCGGGTCGCGGCTGATCGAGACGCCGAAGCAGTTCGTCGTGGGCTACAACGGACCCGCGGAGTACGTGCTCGGGGCCATCCTCGGCGTGGCCGCCGTGGTCCTCGTGCTCGCCGCCGCCTGGCCGCGCGACGGTCGTCCGACCCGCGGCACCGCCGTGCTCGGCATGGTCGTCGCGATCTGGGTGCTGCCCCTGCTGGGGCTGCTCGCCGGGTTCGACGTGGTCCTGACCCGCAACTACGTCGTCCTGCTGCCTCCGCTCGTCGCACTCGCGGCGCTCGGCGCGTGGCGGCTCGGTCGCCCCGCGCTGATCGCCGTCGGGATCGCCGGCGTGGTGCAGGTCGCGACGATCGTCGCGGTCGCCGTCACCCCCGTCTACCAGCGCGACGACTGGCGCGGCGCGCTCCGGGCCGCGAAGGGTCCCGGGCCCGAGCTGCTGCTGATCTCGCACTACCAGGAGCCCGCGGCCACCTGGTACGAGCCGACCCTCGTGCCCCAGCCCGTCGAGGCCGTGCAGAACGTCCGCACCCTCGCGCTCGTCGACCGCCCCGACGAGGCCGGCGAGCCCGGCCCGCCCGCCGCGCCGGCCCCGGCGCTCCCGCCGCTCGACCCGCGGCTCAAGCTCACACGGATCGAGCGCGACGACCAGTTCCGCGTCTACGTGTGGACCTCGCCCGTCCCGGTGCCGGTCCCGCCCGCCGCGGTGATCGGGCTGCTCGGGCGCAGCGACCGCTCCGTGATCGTTCGGCCGTAGGGCCCGGGCCCGTCTAGCTCGCGCGGCGGCGGCGGACGACCACGAACACCACGGCCGCGAGCGCGATCACGATGGCGCTCGGGAGCACCCAGCCCGGGGCACCGTCGCTCTCGCCCGTCACGTCGGTGAGCTCCTCGGCGGCGGCGCCGCTCGTGCCGTCGGCGGCCGAGGCCTCGCCGCCCTCGGCGCTGTCGGCGCTCTCGCCACCCGTGCCGTCCGCGCCGGCCCCGTCCGCGTCGGCGGTCGTGTCGTCGTCGGCGGCCCCCGCACCGGGCGCGACGCCACCCGACGTCCCGCCGGCCGACGCGCCGCCCGCGTCGGTGGTCGTCCCCGGGTCGGCCGAGGCCTCGTCGCCGTCCGCGCCCGACGCTCCCCCGCCGGCGGTGGCGGCGGGCTCGGGGCCGGGCGGGTTCGCCTCGGCGTTGCTCACGCGCAGGCGCTTGCCCGAGCTGAGCGCCACGACGGCCGAGACGTCCCAGTCGCGCCAGCTGCCGCGACCGGCCGTGGCGACGTCCTGGTGGGCGACGCCCTGGGCGTCGCGGTCCGTCGTGACCTTGAACGTCTTGCCGCCGGACGGGCGGATCCACAGGGTGACCGTGGCCTTCGAGCCGGTGCCCGGGCCGTTCAGCACCGTGGACAGGTCGACGGCCGGCTTGCCCGTCTGCGTCGTCGTCTCGGCCGCCTGGAGCAGCACGGTCACGCCGCCCGTCCCGCCCTCGGCGAGCGTGGTGCCCCCGTGTGCGGCGGCGCCCGAGGCGCCCGCGAGGGAGGCCAGGGCGACCGGGATCGCCACGGCGACGGAGCGGAGGACCGGGATGCGCATGGGACCCATGCTGGCATCGCGGGGCGAAGGGTGCCGCCGCGCCCCGCAGGACGCGGCGGACCCTCGCGGACCTACTTGCTCAGGGTCGTCGTGCGCGCCTTGCGGCCCGCGACGACGGTGATGCTGCGGTCGGCAGAGCCGATCGCGGTGGCGACCCGCACGCGGGTCGCCGTGCTCAGGCGCTTGCCGGCGTTCACCGTCAGCTGCACGCGACCGGTGCGGGTGAGCGTGCGGGTGCGGCCGGCGACGCGGACCGTGGCCTTGACCTTCGACCGCTTGGCCGCCTGCGTGGTCGTCCGGACCGTGCACTGCACGGAGCGGCGACCGTTCGTCAGGCGGCAGGAGACCGCGACGCGCGGGGTGATGCCGCGGGGACCGCGGTCGCCCTTCGCGCCCTTGTCGCCCTTGGAGCCCTTCGGACCCTTGGACCCCTTCGAGCCCTTGTCGCCCTTCGGGCCCTGCGGACCGACCGGACCGACGGGACCGGGGACGCCCGGGGCGCCGTCCGTGCCGTCCTCACCGCGCGGCAGGTCGGTGCTCAGACCGCTCAGCGCGACGCGGTGCGTGCGGTCGGCGGTGTTCGTCTCGAAGACGAGCTCCGCGTTCGACGTGGCGTTGCGGCGGGCCGGGGCGAACCGCACCAGCACCTCGCAGGACGCGCCCGGGGCGATCGTCGTGCCGTCGGCGCACGTCGTGGCCGACAGCAGGAAGTCGCCCGCGGACTGGGCGTCCGTAGCCTCGATCTTCGCACCGCGCAGCTCGAGCGGCTGATCCCCCTCGTTCGTCACCGTCACGACCGACGCCGGGCTGATCGTGCCCGTCGGCTGCTGCGTGAAGACCGGGACGTTGGCCGAGAAGCGCGGGCCGGGGCCGGCGTAGGCCTTGACCTCGATCGTCCGCTCCGCCGTGACCGGGGCCAGCGAGGCCTCGTCCGTGTACTCGCGCATGGAGTCGTTCGTCACGGAGACCTTCAGCGTGCCGGTCTTCAGCCCCGTCAGCTTGCGCGTGACCGGGTCGAGGATGGCCAGCTTGCCGGCCTTGCGCGCGGCGTCCTCCGCGGCCTGACCGCTGCCGATCGCCAGGCCCTCGCCGCCCCACCCGACCGACATCGGGAACCGCAGGGGGACCGTGCGCGTGCCGTTCTGGCGCGTGCCGTTGGGCTGCACGATCGTGCCGGAGAGCTCCGTGGTCGTGCCGACCTCGAGGGACTCCGGGGCGTTCAGGGTGATCGACTGCGCGAACGCCCGCACGTTGGCCGTCAGCCACTGGCCGTCGGCGTCCGCGTCGCGGTCGATCGAGAACGCGAAGTTGCCCGTGAAGCCGCCGCGGTCCGGCGTGCCGTAGGGGCTCTTGCCGACGTCGGGGAGGACGAAGTACGAGACGCCCTCCTCCTGTCGGGCGTGCGCGATCGCGGCGTGCGAGCCGACCATCGACGCGCCCTTCTTGCTGTCCTCACGGAAGTCCGTGAGCATCTTCTTGATCAGCGCGACCTCGTTGCGGTCGTTGAGCTGGCTGGCCTTCGTCTCGGCCGGGTCGTCGACCGGGTGGTGCGCGAAGACGACGACGTTGTCGATCGACGCGTCGTCCTCCGCCGACTTCAGCGCGTCCTCGAACATGCCGAGCTGCGCGAAGTCCGAGCCGCGGAGCGAGCCGAGCGCGCTGTTGAGCAGCACGAACCGCGTGCCCTTGTGGTCGAACGTGCGGTACGGGGCGCCGAACTCGGCCTTCCAGGCGTCGAGCGTGCCCTGACCCGTCGGCGCGTAGGCCTCGTGGTTGCCCGGCACGTAGTAGCAGGGGACCGTGCCCTTGCTGTGGTCGGGCGTGCTGTCGGCGGCGGGCTCCTTGCCGGCCTCGATCAGCTCGCAGCCCCCGTCCTCGAGCACCTTGCGGGCGAGCTTGAGGTCCTCGGGCGCGCCCTTGTCGGTGATGTCGCCGTTCAGGACGACCAGGTCGGGCTTGCGGGCACGGATGCGCTTCATCGCGGCGACACCGGACGCGGCGAGCGTCGGGTCCGCGGCGGTGAACTGGACGTCGGACATCGTCTCGAAGTGCCAGTCCTCCTCACCGTTCGTGCTGCCGTCGGGCGAGACGAGGTCGTTCGGGCGCAGCGGCTCCTCGGCGGGGATCTCCACGTCGGGCGCGTAGTCGTACTCCACGCGGTCGAGCACGATCGCGCCGGCCTTCTGGCGGGCCGTGTTCGTCTCGACGACCTGGAACTGCGTGACCTTGACCGGGAACTTCGTGTCGCTCGGGAGCGTCCACACCATGTCGTTCCAGCCGGCCTTCACGCCGGGCGACAGCTGCGCCTTGCTGGCGCCCTCGCCGTCGATCCACGTCATGTTGGAGTACTCCGTGGCGTTCTCCGACCACACGCGCCAGCGGATCCGCAGCGGCTGACCCGGGACGTTCAGCGGCTTCGCGGCGGCGTTGCGGGTCACGCCCATGTTGCGCTGCAGCGCGTAGTCCAGGCGCAGGCCCTCCGGGGCCAGGGAGAGCTTCTTCTCGAACCCGGTGGTGCCGTTCGGCGTCCAGGCGGAGACCTCGGCCGGGTCGTCGAACTCGTGGAGCGTCTCGGTCTCGACGCCGACGGTCGTCGGCAGCTTCACCGTCTCGCCGCCCACCTTGAGCGTGATGAGCGTGCCGCCCTTGGCCACCGGGGTGACGCGCAGCGCGTCGCCCTGCGGCTGGACCTTCACCACGTTCGCGTCGAAGTCCAGGTCCAGGTCGGCGGCTTCGATCGGCGCGGAGAACCCGTGCGCGTCGCGGCCCGTGACCTTCAGCGTGACCGGGGCGGTCGCGACGTCCGGGATCGACAGGCGGCGGCTCGAGAGCTCGAGCGTGCGCAGCTTGCCGAGCACGCGGATCTTCGCGTCCGTACGCGCGGTGTCGGTGGTCGCGCGGACCGTGACCGCACGCGCGGCCGAGGCCGGCGCGCGGAACGCCCCGTTGTCGACGCTGCCCTCCGTGGCGGACCAGCGGACGTCGCCGCGGTCGAGCTCCACCGGGACCTGGTGGTTGTCGACCGCCGCCACCTTCAGCGTGCGGTGGAGGCCCGGGAAGACCTTCGCCTTGTCGCCGCTCGGGGTGACGACGAGGTCCTCGACCCGGCCGTTCCCGGGGGTGACGAAGACGCCGACGCCGTTGGGGTCGGCGCGCTCGTTGCCGTCGGACGGGGTGTTGCGGACCGTGGCGTCGAACGCGCCGAGGCCGCGGCCGACCATCGTGGTGGAGCCGCCGCCGTCGAGGTTGACGGCCGTCTCGGCGCCGAGCTCGTGCATCATCGTCGCGACCTGCGGCAGCGTCGCGCCGGCCTTGCCGGTGCCGCCGACGCCGTCGACGGTCATGAGGATCATCGTCCGGCCGCCGTTCTTGAACCCGATGGCGGTGCGCGGGGCCACGGCCGCACCGGACGCGCCGGCGTTGGCCTCGGCGTCCGGGACGGTCGCGCCGCCGCGGACGAGCTGCGCGTCGGTCCCGACCGCGAACTTGAAGCGGTCCTCCATCTCCGGGCTGACCGCGTAGCTCAGCGCGACGGCGTCGCCGACCTGCAGAGTGCGCAGCGTGGTCGCCTGGCCCTCGCGGCCGACGAGCGCGGTGGTCCCCTCGGGCAGCGTGCCCTTGCCGGCGCCGGGCTCCGTGGCGGCCTTGACGACCTTGCCGTCGGCGACCCAGACCTCGGCGACGCTCTCCACGGGCGGCTTGCCGCCCAGGTTCGCCTGGCGGTCGTAGGCGCCCCAGTCCGACGTGTAGGCGCCGATGGTGTTCGTGTCGACGCCGACCTTGTTGTAGCCCGCGATCGGGTGGTCGGTCCCACCGAAGGTGGCCTTGGCCGACAGCGCCAGGTTCATCAGGCGGCCGATGCCGCCCTGCGTCACGCCGACGGACTGGCCGTTCGTGCGCGTGCCGCTCTTGCGGAGGTTGCCGCCGGCGATCTCGAAGCCCAGCGAGGCCCCGGAGTTGCCGATGTCGAAGAAGTCGCCGTTCACGCCGGCGACCGCGCCGGCAGCGTTGGCCTGCTTGGAGAGCGCCGAGCCCTGAGCGATCTTCTCCGCATGCAGGAGGTCGGTCGTGACCGCGGGGTTGGCGAGGTCGACGGTCAGCACCTGACGGTCGACCCAGCCCGTGGCGGCCAGGTAGTGCTCGTGGGCCAGCTCGATGCCGGGGCCGAGGGGCTCCCGGTCGTCCACGAGGGACAGCGGCTGGGCGGCGTGGGCCGCTGAGGGCAGGGCGACGGCGACCGCGAAGGCGGCCGCGGGGGCGCGCCAACGACGGCGCGCAGGGGTACGGGGTCCGGACACCGGAACTCCTGTGGGGTAGGGGGAACGGCCGCCTGGTGCGGGGTCGCGGGCGTCCTGGTGGGTGCCGTCCGCGGGTCGCACCCACGCACCGGGGGGACCGGCGCGAGGCGACCGGGTCACTCTCCGTCCTTGTACGCCGCAAACATGTTGCGCGGCTGTCACGGGGTGGTGAAGAAGGGTGAACAGGGGCGGCGGGGCTGTTCACCGGGCGTCTCGGGCGGCCGTCGGCCGGGGTGCGTCGCGCCGGTCGCTACGACCGCCCTACGCGCACGTAGACCGCGGACCCCGTCCACCCGGCCCGGCCCCGGAGTCCTACCGCCGGTCCGATCCGGACCCGCCGCGCGGCACATCGTTCCCCCGCGCGGATAGCATCCCCGGCCTCATGAGCCAGCGTCTGCAATCGCCCGAGACCTTCGAGGACAAGCTCGAGCTGCTCCGCGACCTCCGCAACCAGGCGATCCACTCCGCCTCGGAGAAGGCCGTCGAGAAGCAGCACGCCAAGGGCAAGTACACGGCGCGCGAGCGGATCGAGAAGCTGCTCGACGAGGGCTCCTTCCAGGAGCTCGACACGTTCGTGCGGCACCGCACCTACGACTTCGACATGCAGAAGCAGCGGGCGTGGGGCGACGCGGTCGTCACGGGCCACGGCACGATCGACGGCCGTCCCGTCGCCGTCTTCTCGCAGGACTTCACCGTCTTCGGCGGCTCGCTCGGCGAGGTCATGAGCGAGAAGATGTGCAAGGTCATGGACCTGGCCGCCAAGATCGGCTGCCCCGTCATCGGCATCAATGACTCCGGTGGGGCGCGGATCCAGGAGGGCGTCGTCTCGCTCGGCGCCTACGGCGACGTCTTCCAGCGCAACGTGAACTCCTCCGGCGTGATCCCGCAGATCTCGCTCATCATGGGGCCGTGCGCGGGCGGCGCGGTCTACTCGCCGGCGATCACGGACTTCATCGGGATGGTCAAGGAGACCTCCCACATGTTCATCACCGGCCCCGACGTCATCAAGACGGTGACGGGCGAGGAGGTCGGGATGGAGGAGCTCGGCGGCGCGATGTCGCACTCCTCGAAGTCGGGCGTGGCGCACTTCGCGTTCGACGACGAGGACCACGCGCTCGAGGAGACGCGCTACCTCCTCTCGTTCCTGCCGCAGAACAACCTCGAGACGACCCCGGTCGTGCCGACGGACGACCCGGGCGACCGCGAGGAGCTCGCGCTGAACGACGCGGTCCCGGCGAACCCGAACAAGCCGTACGACATGCGCGAGGTCATCAAGCTCGTCACGGACGACGGGGAGTTCTTCGAGGTCCACGAGAACTTCGCGAAGAACATCCTCGTCGGTTTCGGCCGCATCGAGGGTCACGCGGTCGGCGTCGTCGGCAACCAGCCCAACCAGATGGCCGGCGTCCTCGACATCGAGGCGTCCGAGAAGGCCGCGCGCTTCATCCGCACCTGCGACGCCTTCAACATCCCCCTGATCACGTTCTGCGACGTCCCGGGCTTCCTCCCGGGCACCTCGCAGGAGTGGGACGGCATCATCCGCCACGGCGCCAAGATGCTCTACGCCTACGCCGAGGCGACCGTCCCCAAGGTCACGGTCATCACCCGCAAGGCCTACGGCGGCGCCTACGACGTCATGGCCTCCAAGCACCTGGGCTCGGACTTCAACTTCGCCTGGCCCCAGGCCGAGGTCGCCGTCATGGGCGCCGAGGGCGCGGTCAACATCATCTACCGCCGCGACATCGCCGGCTCCCCCACCCCTGAGGACCGCCGCAAGGTCCTGATGGACGACTACAAGGCCCGCTTCGCCAACCCCTACGTGGCCGCCGAGCGCGGTTACATCGACGATGTCATCGAGCCCTCGATGACGCGGGTGAAGGTGGCGGGGGCGCTGCGGGTGCTGCGGACGAAGCGGGTCGCGCTGCCGAAGCGGAAGCACGGGAACATCCCGCTGTAGGGGGTTGGGGCGGGTCTGCGGGGCGTGGCGGCTCCGGGTGGCGGCGTCGCTTCGGTTGGCGGGGCGCCCCCGGGTGGCGGGCTGGCTCTGGGTGGCCGGGCGTTTCCGGTGGCGGGCCGCGGCCGTGGCTCGCGGGCCGGGCCCGGATGGCGGGAAGGCGTCGGGTGGCGTGGCGCCGGGCGGGGCGGTCAAGGGTGGCGGGGCGCGTCTGTGTTGTGGTTTGCCACCTCAGAGGTGGCAAACCACAACACAGAGGGGCTCGCGCTGGAACGGGGCGACGCGCTCGCCCCGGCCTCCGCCCCCTCGCCCGAGCGCGGTCCCCCCGGTCACCCGGCTCGTCGCCGCTCGAGCAGGCGGCGCAGGCGGGCTGCGGTCCGCCGGGCATTGGTGGTCACGTCGTCCCGTAGGAGCCTCACGGTTGTGTAGCCCGTCAGGGCGAGGTCGAAGTCGCGGGTACGGTCGTCGCGGAAGGCTCCCGCGTGTCCGTGGGTGCCCCAGTCGTCCAGTTCGGCCACCACGGCAGCGGAGCGCCAGAGCAGGTCGGCTTCGTAGATCGAGCCATCGACCTCCACCAACGCGTTCGACTCCGGGGTCGGAAGCTCGAACCGGGCGCACATCCGCAGGGCGGCGCGTTCGAGCTCGCTCCGGGTGCGACCTGTGAGGACGGCGCGATGCCGTGCGAGCAGGACGCGGATAGTGGGGGTTCCGGGCCGGTCGCGATGGCGGCCGAGCTCCTCTTCGATGGCCCGGGGCCGCAGGGCCCGCCGGCTGGCCATCGTGCTCCAGGCGCGCTCGGTCGCGACCGGTCCGTCGAGGGCCGCCAGGTCCACGAGCGTCCTCGGGACCGTGGTGCAAGGCACGCCGTCCCGGGAGGTGGTGCTCGCGTGCAGCGACGTGGAGTGGTGCAGCACGAGCCCCGGTCGGCCGTGGACGGGGAAGGGGGTGGTGACGTGCACCGGCCCGGTCGACACCGGCAGCATGCCGTGGAGGATCGCGGCGGAGCGATGACTCACGACTGAGCCGTCGGGGGAGGCGAGAATCGCGGCCGAGAGCCGGCCGGGAAACGACAGCGGCGCGGCCCCTACGGCGTAGGTGCCACGGTGAACGACGCGGAGGGTCCCCCGCCGGAGCCGCCCGTCGATTTGTCGGCCGGAGATTCCGGCGCGCAGGAGCTGGCGGCGGCTGACGACATCGTCCTGGCGGGCGGCGAACCAGCGGATCAGCTCGTCGGGCAGGAGCCCGCACGGCGGGGACGGGGACGGGGCGGCGGGCACGGGGTGGACGGCATTCGGTCTGGCGGCGTCCTGAACCCGAGTGGCGTGCGGCCGCACGGGCTGCCGAAAACCGTGTTGGGGCAGAGCGACACCCTGACCCAGATCTCGTCACCCGTGGGTGTCGCACCGTGCCGGTTCCGCTGCGGACCCGCGTCGAAACCGCGGAGTCGCTGGCCATTCCCTAGCTTCCGTGGAAGGCTGCCCCCGTGTGGTTCCGTAGGAAGTCCCGGCCTGCCCACGAGGATTCGTCCGCGGGCGCTCCGGTGCCCCAGCGCACCCCCATGGACGGGGTCGGCGGAGGCGCACCCCCCGCCGCCCGACCGCCCGAAACGCCCTCTCTCGACGCCCGTTCCCCCGTGGAGTCTCCGTCCGCGCTCGCGTGGCGCTCCCTCGTCACCGGTGCCGCCCTGCCGGCGATGCTGGTCCAGGCGCGGTTCGAGGACGAGGTGCTCAGCCATCCCGCACGCGAGGGGTCGGAGCGTTGGGGGTTCGACGTGGAGCGGTGCGCGCTGGACCTCGGAAGCGGCGGAGAGTTCTACGCCGGGATCCTGGGGACGATGGCCGAGGCCGACGGCTCGTGGCTGTGGGCGTGGGCCAACCCGTCGTTGTCGGGGGACGTCGTCGAGCTGGCGACCGCCGTCCGCGACCGCGTCGCCGAGTGGGGTCAGCCGACGCCCCTGGACGACGACGTCAACCGCGATGTCGGCGTGCTCGAGGCCGCGGTCGTCGGGGCGTGGTTCAGCACCTCCGAGGGCTATTACGTCGTTCCCGCCGGCGAGGGCGCGACGCTGGTGCTGCTGGTCCAGGACGAGGAGCTGGGCAAGCGGCGCATCCCGTACGAGCGGTTCCCGATGGTCGTGATGCGGATCATCTCCGAGCTGCCGGTCGAGCATCGGATGCTCATCGAGGAGTGGCGGGAGTCCGAGCCGGCCGGCGCACGGTTCTCGGATGAGACCGACGGGTCGGTCGTCGTGGCCTTCGAGGACCTGCCTGCGGGGCCGGACGGGCGCCCGGATCCGGCGGAGGGCGCGCGGTTCCGCGTCGAGTTCGACCACCTGGAACGCATCGCCGGGATCACCGGCACGGTCGGCCCCGGGGACGGAGCCCCGTGACAGGCGAGCCCGGGCCGCACGCCCGATCCGGGCCTTCGGGGGTTGCAGCTGGACCCCTGGGACCCGCGGTACCTAAACCTGACCCGGGTTTGGGTATTTCACGCGACCTGCGGTAGGGTCGGCCACCCGCGCCGTTCGTGCGGGACGGCGGGCGGCGCCCGGGTACCGGAGCACCGCCAGGACGGCGAGCCCCCGCACCACGCAACCCACGGAGACCCCATGACCGACGAGCAGCCGCAGTACCGCCCCGAGACGATCGCCCTGCACGGTGGACAGGAGGCCGATCCGGCGACGAACGCGCGGGCGGTGCCGATCTACCAGACGACGTCGTACGTGTTCGACGACGTGCAGCACGGCGCGGATCTGTTCGCGCTGAAGACGCCGGGCAACATCTACTCGCGGATCATGAACCCGACGTGGGACGTGCTCGAGCAGCGCCTCGCGCAGCTCGAAGGCGGGCAGGCCGCGCTCGTCACGGCCTCCGGCCAGGCCGCCGTCACCTACGCGGTGCTCAACATCGCGAACGCCGGCGACAACATCATCTCGGTGTCGCAGCTCTACGGCGGCACGTACAACCTCTTCGCGCACACCCTGCCGCAGTACGGCATCGAGGTCCGCTTCGCCGACGCGGACGACCCCGACGCCGTCGCCCGCCTGGCCGACGATCGCACGAAGCTCGTCTTCGGCGAGACGATCGGCAACCCCAAGCTGAACGTCCTCGACGTGCCGAAGTGGGCCGACGCCGCGCACGCCGCCGGCCTGCCGCTCATCGTCGACAACACCGTCGCCACGCCCGTCGGCGCCCGGCTGATCGACGACGGGGTCGACGTCATCGTCCACTCCTTGACGAAGTTCCTGGGCGGCCATGGCACCTCCATCGGCGGCGCGATCGTCGACTCGGGCAACTTCGACTGGGCGGCGCACTCCGACCGCTTCCCCGGCCTGACGAAGCCCGACCCGAGCTACCACGGGGTCGTCTGGACGGACGCCGCCGGGCCGATCGCCTACGTGCTGCGCGCCCGCACCGTCCTGCTGCGCAACACGGGTGCGGCGCTCTCCCCGTTCAACGCGTTCCTGATCCTGCAGGGCGTCGAGACCCTCGGCATCCGCATGGAGCGCCACAACCAGAACGCGCTCGCGGTGGCGAAGCACCTCGAGGGCCACGAGGGCGTGGCGTGGGTGAACTACCCGGGCCTGCCCAACAACGCGTACCACGAGGTCGCCGGGCGGGTCCTCCGCGGCGGGGGCGGCGCGCTGGTCTCGTTCGGGGTGAAGGGCGGCTTCGACGCGGGCAAGACGTTCATCGAGGCGCTGGGACTGTTCAGCCACCTCGCGAACATCGGTGACGCGAAGTCGCTGGCGATCCACAACGCCTCCACGACCCACTCGCAGCTCAACGAGGACGAGCTGAGCTCGGCCGGCGTCGGCCCCGACGCGATCCGGCTCTCCGTCGGCATCGAGCACATCGACGACCTGATCGCGGACATCGACCAGGCGCTCGCGAAGTCCCAGGGCTGAGCCGCGGCGGGCGGGTGCACGACGGCGCCCGCGCCCGCCCGCCGGCGTCACCGCTGGGCCGGGGTCGGCCGGACGGGGGTTGGTAGTGACAGGGCGGGCCCTGGTGGGCCGGGCGGGCCCTGGTGAGCCGGGCGGCCCGAGGTGAGCCGGGCGGGCCGACGGCCCCTGGTCCCGAACCCCGCCCACCCGGCGCGTCGTGTGATGGCCGTCACTATGGTGGGACGATGCCGTCCCCGTCGTCCCCCTCCGGTCCGGCGTGCCCACCGCGTCCGGCCGCCCGCCTCACTCGCACGGCGGCCCTGTCGCTGGCGACCGTGACCGCCGTCGTCGCGATCACCGCCCCGTCGGCTGCGGCCCAGACGGCGGCCACCGACGAACCAGGCGCCCAGGCGCCGGCCAGGGCTCTCGCGGCCCAAGGGGCGCCCGGGAGTCGGGCAGCCCTCACGCCCGCCGCCCGGTCGTCGCCGGTTAGCGCATCCACCGTCCGGACCCCGACCTCCAACAGCGCCCCCTCACGCCCCGCCGCCTCACCCTCGGCCTCCACGACCCTCCTCATCGCCAAGCGCCGCACCCCGCGCCGCACGGCTCCGCGCGGCCGCAAGCCCCGCGCCACACCGCTCGTCGGCGCGGTCCGGCTGCGGTGGAAGCGGCCCGCGGGCGTCCGCGTCACCCGCATCGAGCGGCGCGACGTGACCGCCGGGCAGAAGCACTGGCGGGTCGCTGCGACCACCCGGTCGACGGCGCGGACCATCAAGCGCCTGCGGGCGGGCAACGCGTACCGGTTCCGGTTGCGGTTCCGGGGTGCGAACGGGCGGTACGGGCGGCCGGGGCGGTCCGTGCTCGTGCGTCCGAAGGCCCGGCCGCCGGTCGGGAGCACGCCCGCGCCGGGGGCTCCCGGGCGCGTGACCGACCTGCGGGCCCGGCCGGCCGCGAACGGCGGGATCGCCCTGTCCTGGTCCGCCGCGGCGCGCGCCACGGGCTACGTCGTGCAGCGGGTCGACGTCTCGACGGGGCAGGCCGACGCGCTCGCCGACGTCTCACCGACGACCACCCGCGTCGACGCACCCCCGGCCGAGCTCGCCGGGCGGTGGCTGCGCTACCGGGTGATCGCCCGCGCCGGGGCCGTCGCGGCCGAGGCGTCGCCGCCGGCCGAGGCCCGCGCCGTCGGGCTCCCCGGGTACGTTGCGTACTACGCGCTCGGCGACTCCTACGCCGCCGGCACCGGCCTGGGGCAGCCCTACGACGACCAGCAGTGCGCGCGGTCGAACCGCATGTGGGGCGCGCTGATCCCGCGCAGTCTCGTGCCGCAGCCGGCGCTGATCGCCTGCAGCGGGGCGCAGACCGTCGACGTGCGGCTGTCGGACGCAGGCGGAGAGCCGCAGCACCCCGACCTGGGCGGGACGCAGCTCGACCTCGTCCGCCGCGGGCTGGAAGCCCGGCCGGGCCCGACGCTCGTCACCCTGTCGATCGGTGGCAACGACGCGCAGTTCGTGCCCCAGTTCACGCGCTGCGTCGTCGGCGACTGCACGGCGGACCGCGAGACGGAGACCGCGCTCATCCGCGGCAAGGTCCGACGCGACCTCGACGCGACGTTCGCCCAGCTGCGCCGCACCGCGCCCGGGGCCGACGTGCTCGTCGCCGGCTACCCGCGGCTGTTCTCGGAGGACGCGGTCCCCCGCGACCCGGTCTTCGCCCTCTCCCTCACGCAGGCGGAGCGCAAGCTCGCCAACGAGTGGGCGGAGCAGGTCAACACGGAGGTCAACCAGAGCGCCCGGGCGCACGGCCTGCACCCCGTGACGGACGAGGTGATGGCCGCGTTCGTCGGCCACGGCGCGGGCGGCGCCGACCCGTGGATCAACCCCGTGCTGCCCGCCGACCCGGCGACGCCCCCGGGCACCACCCCCGCGGTCCCGGCCACGGCCTCCATCCACCCCAACGCACCGGGCAACCAGGCCTACGCCGACGTGATGACCGCGGCGCTCCAGGCCTACGCCGCCGAGGTGCGCGTGCGCTGAGCCGCCCGGCGCCGCACCCGTCCCGTCCCGTCCCGTCCGTCCGTCCCGCCCCGCCCCGTCCCGCCCCATGCCGCCGCCGCCCGTGCCACTGATCGCCGCCCGGCGCCGCACCCGTCGACCCCGCGTGTGACCATGCGCCCATGGTGGGCCGCGCGGGACGGGACGCATGACGCACAGCACCCTCGAGCCGGAGGGCCGCGGGTTCGCTGCGGTCCCCGGGCCCGGCGTGGGCCAGGCGCAGACGCTGACGGTGCGGCTGTTCGACGAGGACCGGCCGCTCGAGCTCGACAACGGGGTGCGGCTCGCGCCCGTCGACGTCGCGTACGAGACGTACGGGACGCTGAACGCCGCGGGCGACAACGCCGTCGTCGTCTGCCACGCGCTCACGGGCGACGCGCACGCCGCCGGCCACCACGGCGACCCCGACCGCGTCGGCTGGTGGGACGTGCTCGTCGGTCCCGGCCGCACCGTCGACACCGACCGGCACTTCGTGGTCTGCGCGAACCTCCTCGGCGGCTGCCGCGGGACGACGGGGCCGACCACGATCAGCCCCGCCACGGGCCAGCCGTACGGGCTCGACTTCCCCGCGTTCAGCGTGGCCGACCTCGTCCGGGTCCAGCGCGCGCTGATGGCCCACCTCGGCGTCCGGCGCCTGGCGGCCGCCGTCGGCGGCTCCCTCGGCGGGATGCAGGTGCTCGAGTGGGTGCTGCAGGCGCCGGAGGAGATCGAGCGGGCGCTCGTCGTCTGCGCGTCCGCCCGGCTCTCGGCCCAGAACATCGCGCTCTCCACCGCGGCGCGCGAGGGGATCCTGCGCGACCCGGACTTCCAGGGTGGCCGCTACGTCGGCACGGGCCGGATCCCGGCGGCGGGCCTGGCCGCGGCACGGATGCTCGGCCACGTCACCTACGTGTCGGAGGAGGCGCTGACCGCGAAGTTCGACCGTCGTCGCCGCGCCGATCCCGCGCAGCCCGCGGGCCGCCCGCCGGCGCGGGACGGCCACGAGTGGTTCCGCCCCGACTTCGAGGTCGAGCACTACCTCGACCACCAGGCCTCCTCGTTCCTCGAGCGCTTCGACGCGCTGAGCTACCTGTACCTCACGAAGGTCATGGACGCCTTCGTGCCGTTCGAGGCCGCAGGCGCGGACGAGCGCCTCGCCCGGGTGCGTGCGGCGGGCACCCGGTTCCTCGTCGAGAGCTTCACGAGCGACTGGCGCTTCGGTCCCGAGCACTCCGACCACATCGCCGCGAACCTCACCGGGGCGGGCGTCCCGGTCGTCCGCGAGAACGTGCCCTCGCCCTGGGGCCACGACTCGTTCCTGCTCCCGCTGGAGGACCACCTCGACGTGATGGGGCGGTTCATCCGGGAGTAGGCACCCGCCCGCCGCCCCGGTCCGCCCGCCGCCCCGGTCCGCCCGCCGCCCCGGTCCGCGCCGTCGTCCACAGGGGATGCGGTGGACCCGGCGCGGTCTCCCGGATCCGCCCGCGCCCCCTACAGCTCGACGCTCGGCGCCTCCACCTTCCCGGCCTCCCACGCGCGGAAGGCCGCGATCGCGATCGCCAGGTCCTGGATCGCCAGGCCCGTCGAGTCGAACATCGTCACGTCGGTGTCGGCGGCGCGGCCCGGCTCGGCGCCGGTCAGGACGGCGCCCAGGTCGGTGACGACGTCGCGGGTGACGACGCCCTCCTCGACCGCCGCGGTCAGCTCGCCGCCGTGGCTGGCCTGCGCCCACTCGTCGCAGAAGAGGTGGCTGGCGCCGACGGCCCTGACCGTCGCCTCGGCCTTGCCCGGGCCGTCCGCACCGAGCATGTTCAGGTGCAGGCCCGGGTGCAGGTCGCGGAGGTGGACCACCGGGGCGCCGCCCGAGGTGACGCAGCAGACGACGTCCTGCTCCAGCGCCTCCTCGCGGCTGCCGGCGCGCCAGCCGTCGAACTCGGCCGCGAGCTCTTCCGCGGCCTCGGCCCGGCGGTCGGCGGCCACGCCGGGACCGTAGCCCGCCGCGGCCATGCAGCGGGCGGTCCAGCGGCCGTGCAGCCCGGCGCCGATGATCCCGACGGTCCGCGCGCCGGCCGGGGCCAGGGCGCGCGTCGCGACGGCGGCGACGGCCCCGGTGCGCAACGCGGTGACCGCGCGGGCGTCGACGAGGGCGAGCGGGACGGACGTCGACGCGTCCGACAGCACCACGACGCCCTGCACGGTGGCGAGTCCGTGCTGCGGGTTGTCGGGGAAGGACGAGATCCACTTGAGCATCGCGAAGCCGTCGCCCAGGGCCGGCATCGCGCGGAAGTCGCCGTGGGGCGGGCTCTGCAGGTAGGTCTTGGGCGGCATGGACCACGCGCCCTCGTGGTGCCGGACGAAGGCGTCGGCCGTGCGGTCGACCGCCTCCCCGGGTGTGACGGCCCGGAGGACCGCGTCGTGGGAGAGGACGGGCACGCTCGGCATGGGACGAGCATAGGTACCCTTCGGGCCCATGTCTGCCGACGACGCCCCGCGCATCGACGTCCCGGCCTCGGCGTCGCCCGAGGAGGCGGCCGCCCTGGTCGCCGCCGTCGAGCAGTTCCTCCGCGACACCACGGTCGCGGTCGTGGCCGAGGAGCCCCGTCCGGACGGCTGGACCCGCACCGCGCGTCTCGAGGCCGTCGGCCGCAGCGCCCCGTGGGACGCCGCCGGCGGCGACTCCGCCGACTGGGCCTCCTGAGCCACCCCGCGACGCCGGGCCGCCTGGCGCCGACCGCACCGGGCCGCCCTGGCGCGACGCTGCCGCCCCGCCCTACGTCCGCACGTACTCCGCGAGCGGCCCGAGCCGCGGCTCCAGCCCGTACAGGTCGAAGTCGCGGAAGCGCGAGAAGTTCGGGTGCTGGGGGCCGTGGAAGTCGGCGGACCCCGTGGTGACCAGGTCCAGCCGCTCGGCCTCGGCGTAGAGGAACCGGGTCTGCGACTCGTCGAACGCGGCGTAGAACGTCTCGACGCCGTCGAGGCCCAGGCCCTTGAAGCGCTCCAGGGTGGCGCTGACCGCCGGGCGGTCGTCGACGTCCCAGAACGGGTGCGCCCAGACGGCGATCCCACCGGCGTCGTGGATCGTCGCGATGGCCTCGGCGACCGTCGGACGGGTGCGGGTGCGGAAGGCCGGGGCCCCCGGGATGAGGTAGGCGACGAGCAGGTCGGTGGCGGTCCGCAGGCCCTCGTCGGCGATCCGCGCGGCGTTGGCGGGATGGTCGAAGGCCGCCGCGGCCACGTGGGGACGGCCGACGGAGACACCGCCGTCGCGACGCGCGCGGAGGGCGGCGACGTCGACGGCCCACCCGAGCTCGAAGAGCGCGTCGATCATCCGGTCCGCACGGCCCACGCGGTCGGCACGCCAGTCCTCGAGCGCCTCGGCGAGCTGCTCGGACGTGTGGTCGACGAGGTAGCCGCAGACGTGCAGGTCGGCGTGCGCCTCGTCGATGGCCGAGACCTCGATCGCGGGGACGATCGTGATGTCGCCGTGGCGGGCCGCCTCGTCCAGCGCCTCCTGCACCCCGGACACCGAGTCGTGGTCGGTCAGGGCCAGCGTCCGGACCCCCGCCTCGCGCGCCGCGCGCACGACCCCGGCGGGCACCAGGGCGCCGTCGCTCGCGGTCGAGTGGGCCTGGAGGTCGAAGGTGGGCGCGGTCATGGCGACGGGGTGGGGCACGCACCGCGGCCGGGCGTCGACGGAGCCGAGGCACCAGGCCGGAGCGCCGACGGTCGGCCGGCGGGGCGGGGGACAGACCTTACGAGCCCACCGCGGCCGCCGTCGCGGGGCGCCGTCCCATCCATTCCATTCCGTCCGGTGGCCTTCCACTTCGTCACCCGGGCCGGGGCGCAGGTGGGGGACAATCGTCGTCCCGAGGTCCCTCCCCGATCGCCCGCTCCCGTGGGAGCCGGCGCGCCCGGGCCGTCGACCGGCCGGATCGCCCAGCGAATCTGCCAAACTCGGACCCGATTCACCAGGTATCGACGGTCCGGCCGTTGCGCAGAGCGCCCGTCCGGCGCGAACCCCCTCCACCCCGACCACGTTGAGCGCTCTCATCCCGACCCTCACGCCCGACCAACGGGACAGCGTCCAGCGGCTCGCCGCGACGCTCGACCGCGAGCAGACGATCTGGCTCAGCGGGTACTTCGCCGGTCTCGCGAACGCCGGGGCCGCATCGGCGCTCGCCGCACCGGACGCCGCGACCCAGAACGGCGCCGCGACCGCGGACGGCGCGTCGGCCGCCACGAACGGCGCGTCCGCCGGGGCGCCCGGAGCCGCCCCCGCCGAGGCCGCGCCCGCCGCGCGCACGCTGACGATCCTCTTCGGCACGGACACGGGCAACGCGAAGGAGCTGGCCGGCGAGCTCGCCACGGCCGCGAAGGCGCAGGGCGTCGAGGCGAAGGTCGCCGACATGTCCGACTACAAGCCGCGCGCGCTGAAGGACGAGCAGGACCTGCTCGTCGTCACGGCCACGCACGGCGAGGGCGATCCGCCGCCGAACGCCGTGGGCTTCTTCGAGTTCCTCGCGGGCCGCAAGGCCCCGAAGCTCGACGGCGTGCGGTTCGGCGTCCTCTCCCTCGGCGACTCGACGTACGAGCACTACTGCTCGGCCGGCCGGCTGCTCGACGAGCGTCTCGCGGAGCTCGGCGGCGAGCGCCTGATCGACCGCGTCGACTGCGACGTGGACTACGAGGACGACGCGGCCGCCTGGATCGCCGACGCCGCCGGCCGCATCGCCCCGGAGCGGGGCGCCACGGACGCCGGCGGCCCGAACGGCGCGGCCGCGGGCGGCGTCAACGGCGTCGCGCCCGGCGGCACGGGCCCGAACGGCGCGGCGGCGGTGAACGGTGCCGCGGCGAGCGGGGCGTCGGCCACCGCCACCCTCGAGGCCCCCGCCTACTCCAAGAAGCGCCCCTTCCCGGCGTCCGTCCTCGACAACGTGGTCCTCACGGGCCGCGGGTCGACGAAGGAGACCCGCCACGTCGAGCTCTCCCTCGAGGGCTCCGGGCTGACGTACGAGCCGGGCGACGCGCTCGGCGTCGTCCCCGCGAACGACCCGGCGCTGGTCGAGACGTTGCTGGGCGAGCTCTCGCTCTCGGCGGACACGCCCGTGCCGGTCAAGGGCGGGCAGCTCCCGCTCGGCGAGGCGCTGGCGCAGAGGTTCGAGATCACGGCCGCGACGCCGCGGTTCCTCGAGCAGTGGGCCACGCTCTCCGGCTCGGCCGAGCTCGAGGCGCTGCGCGCCGGCGACGCGAAGGCCCGCACCGCGTTCTTCCGCGGGCACCACGTGCTCGACTTCGTGCGGCTGTTCCCCGTGCCCGGAATCGAGGCCGAGCAGCTCGTCGCCGGGCTGCGGCCGCTGCAGCCGCGGCTCTACTCCATCGCCTCGAGCCTGGCCGCGGCGCCCGACGAGGCGCACCTGACGGTCTCGACGGTCCGCTACGACCTGCACGAGACGGGCCGCACGGGTGTGGCCTCCGGGCACCTCGCGCAGCTCCTCCACGACGACGCCACCGTCCCCGTCTACGTGCAGCAGAACGAGCACTTCCGCCTGCCCGCCGACGACGACACGCCGATCATCATGGTCGGCGCGGGCACCGGCGTGGCGCCGTACCGCGCGTTCATGCAGGAGCGCGAGGCCCGCGGCGCCTCCGGCCGCTCGTGGCTCGTCTTCGGCGAGCGCAACTTCCGCAGCGACTTCCTCTACCAGGTCGAGTGGCAGACGCTGCTCAAGGACGGCGTCCTGACGCGGCTCGACCCGGTGTTCTCCCGCGACGCAGCGGGTGGGCGGGGTCCGAAGACCTACGTCCAGGACCGCCTGCGCCAGAGGGGCGCCGACGTCTGGGCGTGGCTGGAGGAGGGGTCCCGCATCTACGTGTGCGGCGACGCCGACGCCATGGCCCCGGGCGTCCGCGCGGCGCTGAAGGACATCGTGGCGGAGCACGGTGGGCTCGACCCCGAGGCCGCCGACGAGTATCTGAACGAGCTGGGGCGCGACCACCGCTACCTGCTCGACGTGTATTGAGTCCCGCCCACCCTCACCCCATGGCGACGAAGATGACGAAGACCAGCCCCGCCGCTGCCCCGGTCGAGGTCGACCGCAGCCGAGACATCTCCCAGCCGCTCGAGAAGCTCGCGCCGGAGGAGCGGCTGAAGTTCAACAGCGACTACCTCGCCGGCTCGATCGCCGAGGACCTCATCGACGAGATCACCCTCGCCGTCGACGAGAACAACAACAAGCTCATGAAGTTCCATGGGATCTACCAGCAGGACGACCGCGACCAGCGCGACGAGCGGCGTCTGCAGAAGCTCGAGCCCTACTACACGTTCATGCTCCGTGGCCGCATGCCGGGCGGCGTCTGCACGCCGCAGCAGTGGCTGAAGATGGACGAGATCGGGCGCACGTACGGCAACGAGCAGTTCCGCCTGACGACCCGCCAGACGTTCCAGTTCCACTACCTCAACCGGACCGCGCTGCGCGACGTGATGCTCGGGCTGCGCGAGGTCGGGCTGGACTCGAAGGCCGCCTGCGGCGACGTCGCCCGCACGGTCATGAGCGGCGTGCACCCGGGGCTCTCCAAGCTCCACAAGCAGGTCTACGAGCAGGCGCAGATCGCCAGCGACCACGTCATCCACAAGACGAGCGCGTACGAAGAGGTCTGGTTCGGCGAGAAGCCGGCGCAGCCGCGCGGCGAGAACGAGGAGCCCTTCTACGGCAAGCAGTACATGCCGCGGAAGTTCAAGATCGGCTTCGCGGTCCCGCCGAGCAACGACATCGACATCTACAGCCAGGACCTCGGCTTCGTCGCGATCGCCAGCCGCGGCCGGCTCAAGGGCTTCAACGTCGTCATCGGCGGCGGCATGGGCCGCACGGACCGCGCGCCCGAGACCTACCCGCGCCTCGGCGACGTCATCGGCTACATCGACGTGGAGCAGCTGCTGCCCACGATCGAGGCCGTCATGGGCGTCCAGCGCGACTACGGCGATCGCGTCACCCGCTCGCACGCGCGGTTCAAGTACACGATCGACGACAAGGGCCTGGACTTCGTCACGGGCGAGATCGAGCGGCGCCTCGGCGTCCCGCTCGCGCCCGCGAAGGCCTTCAAGTTCACGGCCAACGGCGACCAGCTCGGCTGGACGACGGGCGACGACGGCCTGGAGCACTTCACGCTCTTCATCGAGAACGGTCGCGTCATCAACCGTCCCGGCCACCCGCTGATGGACGGCCTGAAGGCGATCGCCGAGACCGAGAAGTGCGTCTTCCGGCTCACCCCGAACCAGAGCGTGATCCTCTCGGACATCGCGCCGGTCGACCGCCCGGCGATCGAGGCGCTGCTGGCCGAGCACGCGATCACGAACACGCCGCAGAAGGGCAGGAGCGCGCTGCGCCTGAACTCCATGGCGTGCGTCGCGATGCCGACCTGCGCGCTGGCGATGGCCGAGAGCGAGCGCTATCTGCCCGACCTCATCACGAGGATCGAGGGCCTGCTCGAGAAGAACGGCCTGACCGAGGAGCCGATCACGATCCGGATGACGGGCTGCCCGAACGGCTGTGCCCGCCCGTACATCGCCGAGATCGCGCTCACCGGCCGCGCGCCCGGCAAGTACAACCTCTACCTCGGCGGCGGCTTCCACGGCGAACGGTTGAACAAGATGGTCCGGGAGAACGTCGGCGAGGACGTGATCATGGAGGTCCTCGACGACACGCTCGCGCGCTACGCGCAGGAGCGGCAGCCCGGGGAGCGGTTCGGCGACTTCGTCATCCGCGCGGGGTTCGTGGCCGAGGTCAAGGAAGGCCGCCACTTCAACGACTGAAGGGGATCGTGCGGCGGTCCGTCCGATTGTTCTGAATCCTGACCGTGGTTTGCTAGTTTTGGTCGTCCGCTGTCGCGCCTCGGCCGGTGGCGGCCACCCTCTCCCGGACGGATCGCCGCGATGAGCTCGACCGCAGACAGCGCCCAGACCGCCGGACCGGCCGCCCCGCCGGCCGCACCCGCCGTGCCGGACCTCCCGGACCTCGAGTCCTCCTCGGCGGCCGAGGTCGTCGGGTGGGCGATGGAGCAGTACCACCCGCAGATCGCCCTGGCCTGCTCCTTCCAGAAGGAGGAGGCGGTCCTGCTCGACCTGATCTTCCGGGCGAACCCCGACGCGCGGGTCTTCGCGCTCGACACCGGCGTGCTGTTCGACGCCACCTACGAGCTGTGGAAGCAGACCGAGGCGCGCTACGACACGAAGATCGAGCGCTGGCAGGGCCCGACGCTCGCCGCCCAGGCCGCCGAGCACGGGGATCGCCTTTGGGAGCGCGACCCGTCGAAGTGCTGCGGGATTCGCAAGGTCGGCCCGCTGCGCGAGGGCCTCTCCAAGCTCGACGCGTGGACCACGGGCATCCGCCGCGACCAGTCGCCCGCCCGCGCCCACGCCCGCAAGGTCGAGTGGGACGATGCCTTCGGCCTGGTGAAGGTCAACCCGCTGGCCGACTGGTCCGACAAGGACGTCTGGAACCACGTGATGCGCGAGGGCCTGCCCTACAACCCGCTGCACGACCAGGGCTACGCGTCGATCGGTTGCGAGCCGTGCACCGCCGCGGGCGCCGGGCGCGAGGGCCGCTGGATCAGCTCCGCCAAGATCGAGTGCGGCCTGCACCAGGACGACGCCTGATGAGTCCGACGCCCGCCGCCGGCTCCCCCGTCCACCCCGCCCCGGCGGCGCCGCGGCCGCTCCACGCGACGGGACCGGCCACCGCCGGCCTCTCCAAGCTCCGCGCGCTGGAGTCCGAGGCGATCCACGTGATGCGCGAGGTCGCCGCCGAGCTCGAGCGCCCCGCGCTCCTGTTCTCGGGCGGCAAGGACTCCATCGTCCTGCTGCGGCTGGCGGAGAAGGCGTTCCGGCCCGGCCGGTTCCCGTTCCCGCTGCTGCACGTCGACACGGGCCACAACTTCGACGAGGTCCTCGAGTTCCGCGACCGCCGCGCCGCCGAGCTCGGCGAGCGGCTGATCGTCGCGCAGGTCCAGGACACGATCGACCAGGGCCGCGTCGCCGACGGCTACGACCCGGCCCGCCCGGGCTCGTCCCGCAACCAGCAGCAGACGCAGACGCTGCTCGACGCGATCGAGGAGCACGGCTTCGACGCGTGCTTCGGCGGCGCTCGCCGCGACGAGGAGCGCGCCCGCGCGAAGGAGCGGATCATGAGCTTCCGCGACGACTTCGGCGGCTGGGACCCGAAGAACCAGCGCCCCGAGCTCTGGAACCTCTACAACGGCCGCCTACGCCAGGGCGAGAACGTGCGCGTCTTCCCGATCTCGAACTGGACCGAGCTCGACGTGTGGCAGTACATCGCCGAGGAGCGGCTCGAGCTGCCGTCGATCTACTTCGCCCACGAGCGCGAGGTCGTGCGCCGGAACGGGATGCTCTACGCCGTGTCCCCGTTCCTGCAGCCGCAGGAGGGCGAGACCGTCGAGACGCTGTCGGTCCGCTACCGCACCGTCGGCGACCTCACGATCACCGGAGCGGTCGAGTCGACCGCGACGACGCTCGAGCAGGTCGTGACCGAGATCGCCGCCACCCGCGTGACCGAGCGCGGCGAGACCCGCGCCGACGATCGCGTGTCCGAGGCCGCGATGGAAGACCGCAAGGCCCAGGGGTACTTCTGATGAGCACGCCCGACCCCGGCCCGACCGCCGCCGCCACGTCCACCGCCGACGGCACGGCCGCCGCCGGCGGCGGGACCGCGACGGCCCCGGCCGCCGAGGCGTCCTCCGTCCTGCGCGCCGACCTCCTGCGCGTCGCGACGGCCGGCTCGGTCGACGACGGCAAGTCGACCCTCATCGGCCGGCTGCTCTACGACTCGAAGCAGGTCCTCGCCGACCAGCTCGAGCAGGTCGAGGCCGCGTCCGTGCGCCGCCACGGGGAGGGCGCGGTCGACCTGTCCCTGCTCACGGACGGCCTGCGCGCCGAGCGCGAGCAGGGCATCACGATCGACGTCGCCTATCGCTACTTCACGACGGGCGACCGCTCCTTCATCCTGGCCGACACCCCCGGCCACGTGCAGTACACGCGCAACATGGTCACGGGCGCCTCGACCGCCGACCTCGTGATCGTGCTCGTCGACGCACGCCAGGGCGTCATCGAGCAGACGCGCCGGCACACGTTCATCGCCTCGCTGCTCGGCGTCCGCCACGTGACCTTCGCGGTGAACAAGATGGACCTCGTCGACTGGGACGAGGACGTCTTCCGCGCGATCGAGACGGAGACCACGCGGATCTCGGCCCAGCTCGGGATCCCCGACATCCACGTCATCCCGATCTCGGCTCTGCAGGGCACGAACGTCGTCGACCGCGGCTCGACCCCCGCGTGGTATCCCGACGACGCGGCGCACCCCACGCTGCTCGGCCACCTGCAGACGGTCGAGGTCTCCACGGACCGCAACCTCACGGACCTGCGGTTCCCGGTCCAGTGGGTCGTGCGACCCGGGGAGGGTGCGGCGGACGTCAACGGGGAGCGCTGGTCGCCCGACGAGCTGCACGACTACCGCGGCTACGCCGGTCAGGTCGCCGGCGGCGTGCTGCGTCCGGGCGACGAGGTGCAGGTGCTGCCCTCGGGCGTGCGCTCCCGGATCGCCCGCATCGAGACGCTCGACGGCGAGCTGCCCGAGGCCGCCGCGCCGCAGTCCGTCACGGTGCACCTGGAGGACGACGTCGACGTCTCCCGTGGCGACGTGCTCGTCGGGGCCGACGAGGACGCCGCGGCGCTCTGCCGCCGTGAGATCGAGGCCGACGTCTGCTGGATGAGCGACCGGCCCCTGCGCACCGGCCAGCGGCTGCTGGTGAAGCACACGACCGTCACCACGGTGGCGAAGGTCGACGCGGTCCTCGACCGGCTCGACCTCCACACCCTGGAGCGCGAGGACGCGCCCGACGGCCTGGACCTCAACGCCATCGGCCGCGTGCGGATCCGCCTGAAGCGGCCGCTCGTCGCCGATCCCTACCTCCGCGACCGCACGACGGGAGCGTTCATCCTCATCGACGAGGGCACGAACGACACCGTCGGCGGCGGCATGATCCGCTGACGAGCCGGAGCCCGGCTAGCGCTCGAAGCGGACCGTCGCGTGATCCTTCGACGCCTTCGAGGCCGTGACGAGCAGCCCGCCCACCCGCTGCGGTTGCCCTTGGCGCACCGTCGCGGACTTCCCACCCACGGTGACGCGCACGGAGCCGGCGGCGAGCTGGGAGACCTCGGCCTCGGCGTTCACGGCATCGAGGTCGAACGAGGCTGGGCCGTCCGCCTCGATCTTGCACACGTTGCCGGCGCACCCGCCGGCGCTGCCGCCGGGGCCGCAGCCGGCGAGCACTAGGGCGGCGAAGGGAATCACGAGGACGGAGGGGAACGCACGCATCGGGGCAGGGTAACCCGCCCTGCGCGGCCTCAGTCGCCCGAGACGGGCGCCGCGCGCAGGTAGTGCAGCACGGCCCCGACGCGGTTGCGGACGCCCAGTTTGCGGTAGGTCCGCGTCAGGTGGCACTTGACGGTGGGGACCGCGATGCCGAGCTGGCTGGCGATCTCGGACGACCGCATGCCGTCGGCCAGTAGGCGCAGCACCTCGAGCTCCCGGGGCGACAGCGCCTCGAGACCCACTGGATCGGTGGACGGATCGGCAGCCGGCAACATGCCGACGAACGTAGTGGAGTGGGGGGCAACCCTCAACGCATCCGGGCCGTTTCAACGTATGTTTTTGCCCGTAGCGGGTACACCTCCGCCGATCGGCGGACCCTGAAATCCACCGATTGGTGGGGCCGGAGCAGGAGCGGGGTCGGGGGAGGTTGGTGGGGCCCGTCGGTTGGGCTCACGCTGTTCCGCCAGCGTCCCCTCCGGGCGCGAGTCCCGAGGTCGGCCTGGTCGTCGGGCCGCCCGGCGGGATCGGCGCCCTGATCGTCCCCTTACGTTGCGCTTCGTAGCGTCGCCGCCATGTCGACCGTCAAGCAGCTCGTCTTCCCCTCCAGCAACACCGATCGTGCAGGCGACATCGGCCTGCTCCTCCTCCGGCTCACCCTCGGCGCGATCTTCGTGGCCCACGGAGCGCAGAAGCTCTTCGGCTCGTGGGGCGGCGGCGGGATCGAGGGTACCGGCGCCTTCTTCGCGCAGAACGGCCTGAAGCCGGGAGAGGCGCTCGCCGTCCTCGCCGGCACGGGCGAGCTCGTCGGCGGCCTGCTGCTCGCCCTCGGCCTGCTCACGCGCCTGGGCGCCCTGGCCGTCGCGGTGCCGATGGTGATCGCGATCGTCGTGATCCACCTGCCGGGCCCGCTCGTCGGCGGGTTCGAGCTGCCCCTCGCCCTGCTGGCGGCCGCCGTCGTCGTGCTGCTCGTCGGTCCGGGCCGCCTGAGCCTCGACGCCCGCCTCGGCGGCCGGCGCTAGCCCTCAGCCGTCGCGCAGGGCCCGTCCTCAACGCTCGAGCCGCACCTCGGCGCGGTCCGTGCCCGTCGTCGTGGCGGTCACGAGGAACCCGCGCAGGCGCACCGTCTGGCCCCGCCGGACGGTGCGCTCGTCCGCGTTGATCCGCACGCGCACCGCGTCGGCCGTGAGGTCGGAGAGCGCCACCTCCGTGCCGAGCTGATCGAGCTGGATCTCGATCGGCCCCTCGCCCGTCACCGTGCACGCGCTGTCGCCGCTGCAGGCGTAGCCGCCCTCGCTGCCGCCGCAGCCCGCCAGGCCGCCGCACACGGCGATCGCGAGGGCCAGCGGCACAAGGGGGCGACGACGGACGGGCATCGCCCGGGAGCCTAGTGCGCACCGGCCCCCCGGACCGCCGTACGCCGGTCGGCGGGTACGCCCGACGCGCACGGCGACCGGCGGTCGGATTCCACTAGATTCCGCCGTCATGTTCGGGAAGATCCTCATCGCCAACCGCGGGGAGATCGCGATCCGCGTGATCCGTGCATGCGAGGAGCTCGGGATCAAGACGGTCGCCGTCTACTCCGAGCTCGATCGCGACGCGCTCCACGTCAAGCGGGCCGACGAGGCGTACCTGCTGGGCCCGGCCGAGGCCGCACTGAGCTACCTCAACGTCGACAAGATCGTCGAGGTCGTGAAGGAGTCCGGCGCCGAGGCCGTCCACCCCGGCTACGGCTTCCTCTCCGAGAACGCCGCCTTCGTGCAGCGCCTCGAGGAGGAGGGCATCACGTTCATCGGGCCGCCCGCCTCGGCGATCGACTCCATGGGGTCGAAGACCAAGGCCCGCGACCTGATGCAGAAGGCCGGCGTGCCGATCGTGCCGGGGACGACGGAGGCCGTCGACACGTACGAGGACGCGCTGCGGATCGCGAACGACGAGATCGGGTTCCCCGTCGCCGTCAAGGCCGCGTCGGGCGGCGGCGGCAAGGGCTTCCGCGTCGCGCTGACGGAGGACAAGCTGAAGGACGCCTTCGAGGGCGCCTCCCGCGAGGGCGAGAAGTTCTTCTCCGACGGCACGGTCTACCTCGAGCGGTACCTGCCCAACCCGCGCCACGTGGAGGTGCAGATTATCGCCGACAAGCACGGCAACGTGATCCACCTCGGCGAGCGCGACTGCTCCATCCAGCGTCGCCACCAGAAGCTGATCGAGGAGGCCCCGGCCCCCGACTTCTTCGTCGACGAGGAGCTGCGGCAGAAGATCGGCAAGATCGGCGTCGACGCCGCGAAGGCCGTGAACTACGTCGGCGCGGGCACGATCGAGGGCATGCTGCAGGACGGGGAGTACTTCTTCCTCGAGATGAACACCCGCGTGCAGGTCGAGCACTGCGTGACCGAGGCCGTCACCGGCATCGACATCGTCAAGCAGGGCATCCGCGCCGCCGCGGGCCTGCCGCTGGACTACAAGCAGGAGGACGTCGAGCTCCGCGGGCACGCCATCGAGTGCCGCATCAACGCGGAGTCCGCCCCGATGAACTTCGCCCCGACCCCGGGCGCGATCGGCGAGTACCTCGAGCCGTCCGGCCCGGGCGTGCGCGTCGACTCCGGCGTCGGCGCGGGCGGCATCGTCTCCCCGCAGTACGACCCGATGGTCGCCAAGCTCATCGTCTGGGACGTCGACCGCGAGCAGGCCACGAAGCGCATGCTCCGCGCGCTCTCGGAGTACAAGATCGAGGGCCTCACGACCCTGATCCCGTTCCACCAGGCGATCCTGGCGACGGACAACTGGGAGAGGGGCTCCACCTGCTCCGAGCTCGTCGAGGACAAGGAATGGCTGAAGTCCACCGCTCCCGCCGAGCCGGTCGTGCCGATCCACCCGGACGACGACGAGGAGTCCGTCACCCGGGAGTACCAGGTCGAGGTCTCCGGGAAGCGCTTCGACGTCAAGGTGCACGGCGCCGCCTTCGGTCCCGTCGGCGCGGTGGCCGCGGGTCCCGCCGGTGCTGCGGGCGCCGGTGCGGGCAAGAAGAAGCGCTCCGAGCGCAAGAAGTCCGCCGGCGGCGGCGCCGACGACCTGCCCTCCCCGATCCAGGGGAACATGTGGAAGGTCGTCGCCAAGGAGGGGCAGGAGGTCGCCGAGGGCGACCTGATCTGCATCATCGAGGCGATGAAGATGGAGAACGAGATCACGGCCCACAAGGCCGGCACGATCACGACCCTCGCCGCGAAGGAGGGGGAGCCGATCAACACGGGCGACCTCATCGCGACGATCAAGTCCGCCGAGGCGCCGGCCGCCGAGTAGCGGCCGCTGCGGCTCCGGCCGCACCGGATCCGTCCTGCCGAAGGGCCGCGCCACGCGCGGCCCTTCGTCGTTCAACGGCCGCGCTCCTCGACGATCGCGTTGCCGCCGTCGACCACGAGCACCTGACCCGTCGTGTAGGAGGCCTCGGGCGCGGCGAGCGCCGCGACGGCCCACGCGACCTCCGCGGGTCGGCCCGGACGCCCTACGGGGGTGGCCTCGCCCATCCGGATCTCGCGCGTGGTCGACGAGGGCGTCGCGATCCAGCCCGGGGCGACGGCGTTGGCGGTGATGCCGCGGCCGGCGACCTCGACGGCCAGCGCGCGCGTCAGGCCGATCATCCCGGCCTTGGCCGCGTGGTAGCCGGCGTCCCCCGGGTAGGCGAGCACCGGCCCGGACGTCGACGCGACGTTGATCACCCGGCCGAACCCGGCCGCGAGCATCGTCGGCAGCGCCGCCCGGGTCACGAAGAACGCCGTGGAGAGGTTGCGGTCCAGCGCGTCGCGCCAGGCGTCGTCGGTGAGCTCGGCCACCGGGGCGCCCGACGCCGGGTCGGTCACCGCCGTCATCCCCGCGTTGTTGACGAGCACGTCGAGTCGACCGTGACCGTCGAGGACCGCCGCGACGAGCTCCGCGGCCGCCGCGGAGTCCGTCAGATCGGCGATGTGGCCCGTCGCGTCGATGCCGTCGTCGCGCAGCTCGCCCGCCCGCTCGTGCACGCGCCGGCTGGTGGCGGCCACCGCGACGCTCGCCCCGAGCGCCCCCAGGTGGCGGGCGCAGGCGAACCCGATCCCGTCCGCGCTGCCGGCGCCCGTCACGAGCGCCACCCGCCCGTCGAGGCGACCGGGGGCGACGGGCGGCGCGGAGGGCATGGTCTACTCGTACATGACCACGTCGGGCCGCGGGCGCAGCGCCATGACCTGACGGGGGGTCATGAGGCCGCCGGCCTCGCGGTCCTCGCGGTAGAAGAGCTTGAAGCCGACGCGCCAGTCCTTCGGCAGGTCGCGCGAAAGCTGGCGGTACTTCGCCTCCTTGTTGGCGCGGTCGCCGACGCCGTCGATGCTCATGACGGCGCGGACCTCGCGCGGGACGCGGACGCTCGAGAGCCCGCGGACCATGTTCTCCGTGAACCGGTGGACCAGGACGAGCTTCGGCGGCAGGTCGTACTTGCGGACGGTCCGCGCGACCTCGTTCAGCGACGCCTGCAGCTCGGCCGCGCCGACGGAGCCGATGACCTGGCCGGGCACCTGACCCTCCGCCATCCGCCACTCGGGGTCGAGCGCGAGGGCGACGTCGGGCTCGCGCAGCCACCGACGCAGGCGCTTCGTCTCCGTCGTGAACGGGTGGCGCCCGGGCTGGACGTCGAGGATCAGCAGCGCCTTCGCGCGGCGCGCCTCGCGGAGATGGCGAGCGATGACGCTGCGCGGCTGGTGCATGGCGTACTTGCCGTCGGCGCCCGGCGCGGCGTGCACGACGGTCGAGATGAGCTGCAGGGCGGGCAGCGTCGGCCGGGTCTTGCGCGCGTAGGCCTTCCCCTGCTGCTCGAGGCGCCCGACGGCCTTGCGCAGCGACCCGCCGACCCCGAGCTCGCCGAGCTCCGGGTCCTGCGGGGCCCCGGCGAACGACACGACGCGGAAGTCGGGGAGCAGCTCGCGGCCGCCGCGGGGCAGCTCGGGCGGCGGCGGGGGCTTGCGCTCCGCGACGGTCGCCGCCGCGGTCTCGGCGTTGGCCGCGTCGTCGCCGTCGGACCCGCCCAGGACGAACCCGAAGACGATGATGGCCAGGAGCACGCTGAGGGCTCCGATGGCCGCGGGCAGCACCCAGGGCTTGAGCACCGGCGCTGGTCGCCGGCGCGGGGAGCGGGGGCCCGTGCGGCCGCCGCCGTTCCCGGCATCGCGACGCGTGGTCCGCTGGGCGTCGGGGGTGCGGGGCACGCGGCCGGGCGGGGGCGTGCCCGAGGGTCCGGCGGAAGCGGGCATCGTCTCCTCCTACCCGGGCTGGGCGAAAAGTTGCAGAACCGGCTTCCGGGGGGTCCGCCACCTTCCGGGGGTCCGGCACCGCCCTACGCCGCGGCCCGAGCGCGGCGGGCCGGCCGGGCCCGGACGACGCCGGGGGTCGCGAGCAGCGCGTCGGCCGGGGGGCGCGCCGCGGGGTCCGTGCCCAGCCAGCCGTCGATCGTGGCGACGAGCTCGGGCGACAGGTCGGGACGGTCGCCCGCCAGGGACGGGAGGGGGCCGTGCAGCTGGGGGTCGTCCACGTCGAGGTCGTCTGCGCGGTCGGCCAGGACGGACCGCCCCGTGGCCGCGGCGTGCAGCGTGACGCCCAGCCCCCAGGCGTCGGTGGCCGGGCCGACGCCGCCGCCGGCCACCTGCTCCGGAGCCGCGAAGCACCAGGTGCCGTGGCCCTGGGGGACCCTCCCGGGGGCGCGGGCGTGGGAGAGGTCGATGAGGGTGGCGCGGCCCGCGCCGACGATGACGTTCGCCGGCTTGAGGTCGAGGTGCAGCAGCCCGGCGGCGTGAATCGCGTGCAGGCCCGACGCCAGCTGCGCGCCCAGCACCCGCAGCTCCGCGTCGGCCAGCGGCTCGTCCGCCGCGAGGTGCTCGAGCGTGGCCCCCGGCAGGGTCTCGAGGACGACAGCCGCCAACGGCGCGGCGTGCACCTCGAACGCACGAACGACGTGCGGGTGCGTGAGGCGTCGCAGCGTGCGCCCCTCGCGGACCAGCGCCGCAACGTGGCGGCGGTTGTCGCGATGGTCCGGACGCAGGACCTTCACGGCCACGCGGCACCCGCGCTCCGTGCTCCAGGCGTCGTAGACGTCGAGGCGCCGGGAACGGGCGAGGTGCTCGAGCACGACGATCCCCGGCAGCAGCTCGCGCCCGGCGGCGAACGGCCTCACCGGACCACCGCGGGCGACGCCGTCGTGGTCGCGGGGGCGCCGTCGTCGACGGCCGACGGACGACCGTCGCCCGCGCGACGCGGGGGAGTGGGTCGTGGGGACGCGGGCGCTGCCGGCGCTCCCGCGTCGTCGACGACCCGTCCGTCCGCCAGCACGACCACGCGGTCCGCCCAGGCGAGAACGGCGGGGTCGTGCGTGACGACCAGCGTCGTCGCCCGGGACGTCAGGGTCCGCAGCGGGTCGAGCAGGCCGTCGCGGGTGGCGGCGTCGAGGCCCGTCGTCGGCTCGTCGAGGACGAGGACGGGGGCGTCGCGCAGGAGCGTGCGGGCGATCGCCACGCGGCGGCGCTGGCCGCCGGAGAGCCGGCCGCCGCCGCGGCCGATCCGCTCGTCGTACCCGTCCGGCAGCGCGGTCAGGACCTCGTGGATCCCGGCGGCCCGGGCGGCGGCCTCGATCTGCTGCTCCGTCGCGCCCGGCCGGCCGTGGGCGATCGCCTCGCGCGCGGTCACGTCGGGGAGCACCGTGTCCTGCAGCAGCAGCCCCACGTGGGCGCGCAGGTCGGTCAGCGGGACCTCGCGCACGTCGTGGCCGTCGAGGAGCACCGCGCCCTCGTCGGGGTCGACGAACCGCAGGAGCAGCGACGTCAGCGTCGACTTGCCCGCGCCGCTGCGTCCGGTCAGGGCGACGGTCTCGCCCGGGCGGACGACGAGGGACACGCCGTGCAGCGCGTCGCGGTCCGCGCCGGGGTGGCGGACGCGCACCCCGCGCAGCTCGACGTGCCCACGCACGGGCCGGGGCAGGGGGCGTGCGTCGGGAGCGTCCGTCACCGTCGGCCGCTCGTCGAGCAGCTCGATCACGCGCTCGGCGCCGGCGGCCGCCGCCAGGACGTCGCTCGTGAGCTGGCCCAGGGAGCGGATCGGCCGGTACGCCTGGGCGAGGTACGTGATGAAGACGAGGAGAGCCCCCAGGGTCAGGCCGCCGCTGCCCAGCGCCCACACGCCGGCGGCGAGGACGAGCAGCGCGCCCGTCATCTCGAGCAGGCCGACCACGGGGCCGTAGGCGCCCGCGATCCGCACGGCCGCGAGCTCGGCGTCCATGATCCCGCGGCCGCCGTCGGCGAAGCGCCGGGCCTCGTCGTCCTCGCGCCCGAGCGACTGGACGACGGCGACGGTGGAGAGCGACTCCTCCGCGACGGCCGCCAGCGAGCCGCTGCGGCGCCGCTTCTCGCGCGCCGCGTGCCGGGCGAGGGACGCGAAGCGGCGGGACGCGAGGTAGAAGATCGGCCCCACGACGAAGGCGACGAGCGCGAGCCGCCACGAGATGAGGAGCATCGCGCCCGTGAAGAACACGAGCCGGGCGAGCGCGGAGATCGCCTCGCCGAGCGCGGAGAGCAGGAACCGCTCGATCGCGGCGACGTCCGAGGTCACGCGCGAGAGCAGGTCGCCGACGGGCCGCCGCGCGACCTGTCCCGGGGAGAGCGCGAGCAGATGCCGGTGCAGGTGGGCCCGCAGGTCGATGAGGAACCGCTCGCCCACCCACGTGGCGACGTAGTCGTCGCCGAAGGAGAGGGCCGCGCCCAGCAGGACGAGGCCGAGGTACGCCAGGGCGATCGGCACCAGCGCGCCGAGGTCCTGCGGCACGAGCACGTCGTCGACGACCCGGCCGAAGAGTGCGATGCCGACGGCCTCGACGAGCGGGACGAGGATCAGCAGCAGGAGCCCGAGCGCGATCGCGGGCCGGTAGGGGCGCGCGAAGGGCCAGAACCGCCGGACGATCGCCCGGGCCGCGACGGGCGGCGCCTGCTCGACGAGGGGGGTGTCGTGGTCGGCGGGGCGGAGGAGGCGGGAGAGGCGCACGGGAGCGGGAGGGGGAAGGGGGTGGCCGGGGCCGGAGCGCCGGACGGCCGCGACGGGGGTCGCGGCCGTCCGTGGGGCTCAGGTGTTGGAGGAGCGGCGCGAGCGGCGGCGCGTGCGGCGCTTCTTGCGGCGGCGCCGCGGCTTGTCCGTGTCGGTGTTCGAGTTCGTGCCGGCGCCGCGGACGCGGACGGCGGGGGTGATCGTGCTGAGTCGCATGACTGCTCCTTCGGTGGGGGGATGCGGTACGAGAAGCAGCCTCCCGCCGCCGTCTGAGACCGCGGTGAGCCGGCGGTGAGAGCGTCCTCATGCGCATGAGCGTGCTCTCATCCCCCTCTCATGTCGGTTCCACGGGCGCGCGAGAGGGTGGTGGGGTGAGTCGTCGGCTCGTCCTCCTCGGGGTCTGCCTCGCGCTCGGCGCGGGCGCGCTGGCCGTCGTGGTGGTCGCGCTGATCGGTCGCGAGTCGCCCCGCGCCGTGTCCCCGATCGAGCTGCGCGAGCCGACGGACGAGATGGCCGCTCGGGCAGCCGCCCTGCAGGCCCAGCGCCGGGCGGCAGCCGAGCGCGCCCGCGAGCGCCGCGAGGCCCGCGAGGCGGCGCGGCGCGCGGCGCGCCGGGCCGAGCGGCGGCGCGAGTCCCGAAGCCGCCGCGACGGAGCGTCGGCCGCGCCGGAGCGCCCGTCGGGCGACGACGACGGGGGCGCCGGCGACGACGGCGGGGCGGGCGCCGGCGTCCGCCCCGGGCCCCGGGCCCCCACGCCCGCCCGCGACGCGCCGCCCGCCACCCCCGGCCGTCCCGCGCCGAGCCGTCCCGCCCGTCCGGCCCCCAGCCGTCCGGCCCGTCCGGCCCCGAGCCGCCCCGCCCCGCAGCCGGCCCCGGCTCCACCCCCCGCGCCCGCGCCCGCACCCGCCCCGCCGGACGACGACGACGACGGCGACGACGACGACGCAGGCGAGAGCAACGACGCGGACGACGACGGCGACGATGACTGAGCGTCGCCGCTGGCGCCCGCTGCGCGGGGCCCGCGCCCGGATCCTCGTCGCCGTGGTGGGCCTGCTCGCCGCCTCGACCCTGGTGTCGACCCTGCTGTTGCGCGAGATCCTCACCGCCCGGGTCGAGGACCGCGTGGACGCCTCGCTGGTGCAGGAGGTCGACGAGTTCCGCACCCTTGCGCGGCTCGGCGTCGACCCGCGCTCCGGGCGCCCGCTCGGGCAGGACGTCCGCACGACGTTCGACGTCTACCTCGCCCGCAACGTGCCCGACCGGCAGGAGGCGTGGTTCACCTTCGTCGACGGGCGGCCCTACCGGGCGACCGCGCCGTCCGCCCGCGACGCGGCGCTGGCGCGCGAGGTCGGCCGACTCGGCCGCACCGCCACGACCCGACGCGGGCGGATCGCCCTGCGGGACTCCGAGACGGTCTACCTCGCCGTCCCGATTCGGGTCGACGGCCGCACCCGCGGGGTGTTCGTCGCGGTGTCCGACCTGGGGGCGGAGCGGGACGAGGTCGATCAGGCCGTCCAGGTCGCCGCCGGGGTCTCGCTGCTCGTCCTGGCCCTCGCCTCCGCCGTCGCGTTCCTCGTGATCGGCCGGATCCTGGCGCCGCTGCGGGGGCTGACGGAGACGGCCCGCGCCATCACGGAGGACGACCTGACGCGCCGGATCGAGGTGACGGGCGACGACGAGATCGCCCGCCTGGCCACGACGTTCAACGCGATGCTCGACCGGCTCGACGCGGCGTTCGCGTCGCAGCGCGCGTTCGTCTCGGACGCCGGCCACGAGCTGCGCACGCCGATCACCATCGTCCGCGGCCACCTCGACCTGCTCGGCGACGACCCCCGCGAGCGGGCCGAGACGATGGAGCTCGTCGACGACGAGCTCGACCGGATGAGCCGCCTGGTCGAGGACCTCCTGCTGCTCGCGAAGGCCGAGCGGAGCGACTTCCTGCGTCCCGAGCCCGTCGACCTGGACCTCCTGACCGAGGAGCTCGTCACGAAGGCCTCCGCCCTCGGCGACCGCGACTGGCGGGTCGACGGGATGGCGACGGGCACCGTGCGGGCCGACCGCCAGCGCCTGACGCAGGCGATGGTCAACCTCGCCCAGAACGCCGTCGCCCACACCGACCCCGGGGCGACGATCGGCATCGGCAGCGCGCTGACGGGCGACGAGGCGCGCCTGTGGGTGCGCGACGAGGGCGTCGGGATCCACCCCCGCGACCACGCCCGCGTGTTCGAGCGCTTCGCCCGTGCCGGCGGCCGCCGGCGCACCGAGGGCTCCGGCCTGGGCCTGGCGATCGTCTCCGCCATCGTCGACGCCCACGGGGGCCGCGTCGAGCTCAACTCGGCGCCCGGCCGCGGCTCGACCTTCACCATCGTCCTCCCGAACCCCCAGACCCCCGAGGAGCCCGCCGCGTGAGCCGCATCCTGATCGCCGAGGACGAGGAGCGCCTGAGCGCGTTCCTCGAGAAGGGCCTGCGGGCGGCCGGCTTCGCGACGACCGTCGTGGCGGACGGCCCCTCCGCCGTGGCGCTCGCGCGGGACGAGGACTTCGACCTGCTCGTCCTCGACCTGGGGCTGCCCCGGCTCGACGGCCTCGAGGTGCTGCGCACGCTCCGCGCGCAGGGGCGACGCCTGCCCATCCTCGTGCTCAGCGCCCGGGACGACACCGACGTGAAGGTCGCGGGCCTCGAGCTCGGCGCGGACGACTACGTGACGAAGCCGTTCCGGTTCGAGGAGCTCCTGGCCCGGATCCGCGTGCGGATGCGCTCCGGGGGGACGCCGGAGGCGACGGTGCTGCGGGCGGGCGACCTCGTCCTCGACCTGCGCTCGCGCCGGGCCGAGGTCGGCGGCCGCAGCGTCGAGCTCAGCGCCCGCGAGTTCGTGATGCTGGAGGTCTTCCTACGCCACCCCGGGCAGGTGCTGAGCCGGGAGCAGCTGCTCTCCCGGGTCTGGGGCTACCAGCACGACCCGGGCTCGAACGTCGTCGACGTCTACGTCGGCTACCTGCGGCGCAAGCTCGGCAAGGAGCGCATCTCGACGGTCCGCGGCATGGGGTACGCGCTGGCGGGCTGAGCGGCGCGGCGCGGCGCGGCGCGGCCCGGCGCGGCGCGGCCCGGCGCATCGCGCGGTGGGCCCGGCCTACGCCCGGGGAGCGTGTCCCGGCCCGGCGCCGAGGCCCCCTTGACCTCGGCGCCGATCGGCGTATGGTTGTCAGTGCAACCAAACGGACCAGGGTCCGGTTGGCCGGCATCTCACCCCGAGCACGTCCGGAAGGACGGGACACCATGCAGATCGACGGCATCCACCACATCTCCACCATGACCGGCGACGGTCGCCAGGCGACGGAGTTCGTCACGGGCGTCCTCGGCCTGCGCCTGGCCGCGAAGACGGTCAACCAGGACTCGCCGGACATGTACCACCTGTTCTTCACGGACGAGGACGCGAGCTCCGGGTCCGACCTGACGATGTTCGAGTCCCGCGGCCTGCCGCAGGGCCGCGCGGGCGCCGGCCAGGTCCACCGCATCGGCATGCGCGTCGCCAGCCCCGCGGCGCTGGACTTCTGGGAGGAGCGCTTCGCCCGCTACGGCGTCGCGCACCGCCGCCAGGCGGGCACGCTCGTCTTCGCGGACCCGGAGGGCCTGACGTTCGAGCTCGTCGTCGACGACTCGGGCGACCCGCCCCTGCGCGCCCGTCACCCGCAGATTCCGGAGGAGGTCGCGTTCCGCGGCTTCGACGGCGTGCGCATGCACTCGCGCCACCCCGAGCTCTCCGCCGGGGCGCTCGCGAGCGTGCTGGGCGCGACCGAGGTCGCGGGCCCGACGCCGCTGGACGGGGCGACCGATGCCGCGGACACGGGCGGCGGCGTCGGCGGGTCCGGTGCGGACGGACCCGCGATCGGGAACGGCGCGGCGACGGACGAGGTCCTCGCCCGGTACGAGCTGCGCTCGGATCGCCGGGGCGGGCTCGTGACGATCGACCGCGCGCCCGACGTCCGGCCGCTGCAGGGCGCCGGCACGGTCCACCACGTGGCCTTCGGCATCCGGAACGACGACTACGAGGCGTGGCTGCCGCAGGTCGAGGGCAAGGGCCTACGCACCTCGGGTCTCGTCGACCGCTTCTACTTCCGCTCGATCTACTTCCGCGAGCCGGGCGGCGTGCTCTACGAGCTGGCGACCGACCTGCCGGGCTTCGAGGCACGGAATCCGCGCGAGGACTGGGGCGTCAAGACGATCCTTCCCCCGTGGCTCGAGGAGCACCGCGCGGCGATCGAGGCCAGCCTCCAGCCCATCCCGGACCCCCGGGAGGACTGGGACGAGCGCGAGGCGAGCGAGACGCCGAGCGTGTCGGGGCCGGCCGCGTAGGACGGCGGCGGCCCGGCCAGGACCGCCGCTGCCGCCCCTCTAGACCGTCTGGACCTGCAGCAGGCTCGTCGTCCCCGGCTGGCCGCTCGGCAGGCCGGCGGTGATGACGACGCGGTCGCCCGGCTTGAGCCAGTCGAGCTCGCGGACCTTGGTGGCGGAGTCCTTGATGAGCTCCTCCGTCACCGCGTGGTGGTGCATGAGGGCCGCGTCGACGCCCCACATGAGGTTGCAGCGGGCGACGGTCTCGCGGCTCGGGGAGAGGGCGATGACCGGGCGGTTCGGGCGGTGCGCCGAGACGAGGCGGGCCGAGCGACCGGACAGGGTCGGGACGACGATCGCGGCGGCGTCGAGCTCCTGGGCCGTCTGGACGGCGGAGCGGGCGACGGCCCAGCCCGGGTCGGTCGAGTCGCGCTTGACGCGCCGCTCGTTCCAGTCGAAGAACGGGGCGATCGTCTCCGTCTCGCGGGCCACGTCGGCCAGTGTGCGGATCGCCTCGACGGGATACATGCCGATGGCGCTCTCCTGGGAGAGCATCACGGCGTCCGTGCCGTCGAGGATCGCGTTGGCGACGTCGGTGACCTCGGCGCGTGTCGGGCGCGAGGAGGAGACCATCGACTCGAGCATCTGCGTCGCGGTGATCGCCGGGCGGGCGTAGGCGCCGGCGAGCGCGATGAGCTGCTTCTGCACGCGCGGGACCTGGGCGATCGGCAGCTCGATGCCGAGGTCGCCACGCGCGACCATGATGCAGTCCGAGGCCGCGACGATCGACTCGGCGTTCGCGATCGCCTGGGGCTTCTCGAACTTCGCGATCAGCGGGCAGCGGGTGCGGGAGCGCAGGGCCTCGAGGTCCTCTGCGCGGCGCACGAAGGAGACGGCGACCATGTCGACGCCCATCGCCTTGCCGGCGGCGAGGTGGAGCAGGTCCTCCTCCGGCACGGCCGGCAGCAGGTCGGCGGGGCCGGAGAGGTTGACGCCCTTGCGGGACGAGACCGGGCCGCCGAGCTCGACGACGCAGTCCGCCTCGCCCTCGCCCTTGCGGACGGCGAGCACCTTCAGGCGGACGGTGCCGTCGGCCAGGTGGACCTCTTCGCCGACCTCGACGGCCTCCGCGAAGCGGTCCCACGCGACGACGAGCCGGTCGGCGTCGCCGACGTCCTCGACCGAGCCGGCGACGAGGGTCATGCGGTGACCCTCCTTCAGCTCGATCGGCTCGTTGGCCACCTGACCCAGGCGGATCTTCGGGCCCGGGAGGTCCTGCAGGATCGCGACGGGGCGCCCGGCACGGTCGGCCGCGGCGCGGACGAGGTTCACCGTCTCGGCGTGGCTCTCGTGCGTGCCGTGGCTGAAGTTCAGGCGGGCGACGTCCATGCCCGCGTCGATCATCCGCACCAACACCTCCGGATCCAGGCTGGCCGGCCCGATGGTGGCGACGATCTTCGTACGGCGAGGGAGCTGCGACACAGCCTTACTCTAGGCGGCCCGCGACGGCGCGCGTGTCCGGCTGGTGACCAAACCGGACGATCGGGCACGCCGGCGCGGCCCGGGCACGGGCGCTACTCGTCGCCCGAGACGAGCATCGGCGCCGGCTCGGCCGGCCCGAAGAGCCGCGCCCACACGCGCTGCCACCAGCGGCGGATCGGCCCGGGCTGGCCACCCGCACGCCAGTTCGCCGGCGGCGGGACCGTCGTGCGGACGAGCGCGACCCAGTCGTCGAGCGGGATCGAACCCTGGATCAGACCGACGAGCCCGGCGGTCACGGGGGCGGCGATGCCGTTGCGCTCGAGGGCCGCGGCGAGGAGCGGGACGGACTCGAACGCCTCGACCGCCTGGCCGACGCGGTCCGGGATCTCGTCGCTCGCCACGCCGGCGGCGAGCAGCTCGCCGGCGCGGCGGTTGCGGCTCTGGGGGGCCAGCGCGGTGGCGACGAGGTCGCCCGTGCCCGCCAGGCCGATGAAGGTGGCGGGCTGCGCGCCGAGCTTCTCAGCCAGGCGCCAGACCTCGGCGAAGATGTGGCCGGCGGCGGCGCCGGCGGCGTTCAGGCCCTGGCCCTCCGTGGCACCGGCGGCGAGCGCGGCGGCGTTCTTCGCGGCACCGGCCAGCTCCACGCCGACGGGGTCGTCCGTGTGCTCGCACACGACGCCGGCGCGGAGGAACACCGCGGCGATCGTTGCGGCCAGCTCCTGGTCAGCGGACGACGCGACGAGCCCCGCGCCGTGGGTGACCATCTCGCGGGCGTGGGCGGGGCCGCCGACGCAGGCGACGCGCTCCGGGCCGAACCGCTCGGCGAGCAGCACCGTCGGCGGGATCCCGAGCGGCGGCACGAGGCCCTTCGCGAGCGAGATCACCTTGGAGCGGCGGTCGAGGCCCTGCGACTCGAGGCGGTCGACCGCCTCGCCGAGTTGCGCGGAGGGGACGCCGAGGAAGACGAACTCCGCGCGTCCGGGGCCCGCCTCGATGGAGTCGATGCGCAGGTTCGCGGGCAGCTCGACGCCCTCGAGGTAGCGGCGGTTCTCGTGCTCCTCGCGCAGCTCCTCCGCCTGCTCGGGCGTGCGGGTCTGCAGCGTGGTGCGGAACCCGCCGCGGGCCAGGAGGACCGCCACGGCGGTGCCGAAGGAGCCCGCGCCGATGACCACGGCGCGGCGTCCCAGGGGGTTGGGCAGGTTGACGCCGCGCATGGGCGCGGCGGTCGGGCGTGGGCGCTCGGACATCTCGATAGGTGTAGTACCCGGGCCCGCCGCGGCGGGTACTCCGGGCACGCGGAGCGGCTTCAGGAGCGGCTTCCGCGCCCGCGGGAGAAGACGCCCCAGGCGATCCACAGCGCGGCGATCACGGCGACGCCGATCAGGACCGTCCAGATCAGGCTGACGACCGCGCCCACGACGGACGCGGCGACCCGGATCACCACGAGCACGGCGACGATGATCGCGACGATCTTGACGGCGTCCAGCGCGGTCAGGCCGCCGTCGTTGGAGGAGGAGTGCCGCGAGTTCATACGCCCTACGGTACCGGCGCCGAGCCGGGGGCGGGGCGGTCCTGTTCCGGGAGCGCTCGGGCTCCGCGCCGACGGCCGGACCGCAGCCGTCGTGGCGCGTCGGCGTCAGGACGTCCCGTCGCTCGCGGCCCCGACGGCTACGATGGCCCCATGGCTCACCCGACCGCCGGCGAAGAGGAATACCTCGAGACCCTCTACTGGCTCCACGAGGTCGAGCTGCCGCTGACCGCGGCGAACGTGGCCCGCGCGATGCTGCTCTCGGCGCCCACGGTGCACGAGATGGTCAAGCGCCTCGAGGCCGACGGCCTGATCAGCCGCGACGAGCGCAAGCGGATCTCGTTCACCGACCGCGGGCTGTCCGTCGCGGAGAACGTCGTCTCGCGCCACCGGCTCGTCGAGCGGTTCCTCACGGACGTGCTCGGCATCCCGTGGCACGAGGTGCACGAGGAGGCCGAGCGCATGGAGCACGCCATGAGCCCGGCGATCGAGGAGGGCATGCGCCTGGCCATCGGCACCGCGACGACGTGCCCGCACGGCCACCCGATCGCCGTCGGCCAGCGCATCCCGGGCGCGCCCCTGGCGGACGTCGAGGTCGGCGCCACGATCCAGGTGCTGCGGTTCGAGAACGAGGCCGAGCAGGTCCTCCACTACCTCTACGGCGCCGGCGTCCAGCCGGGCCTGAAGGGCACCGTCACCGAGCACGACGACGAGCACGTCACGTTCGAGGACGCGGAGGGCGTGGCCCACCGCCTGACGAGCTCCGCCGCCGAGACGGTCTCCGTGAAGGCCGACCCCTCGCCGCCCGCGCGCGTCGGGCTGCCGGCCGCGGTCGTGCTCGACCAGGCCGCCTTCGGGCGGTAGCGGGCAAGCCCGAGGCGGCCGTTCGCGGGGACGCCCGAGGCGGCGTTCGCGGGGACGCCCGAGGCGGCGGCGTGCGGGCCGCGTCCTAGCCGGCCGTTGCGCGCCGGATCCTAGGCGGCGACCTCGCGGCCCCAGGTGCCGTCGAAGGCGAAGCGGATCTCGTCCCCGGGCCGGAGCTGCGCGATCTTGCCCAGATCGCATTCGGCGACGACCGCGATGACCGGGTACCCGCCGGTCGTCGGGACGTCGGCGAGCAGGACGATCGGCTGACCCGACGGCGGGACCTGCACCGCGCCCGGCACCATGCCCTCCGAGCGGAGCTCGTCCGGGCGTTGGCGGGTGAGCGCCGGACCGCGGAGCTTGACGCCGATGCGGTTGGCGTCGCCGGTGGCGACGAACCGCTCCGTCCGCAGGCCGCGGCGAGCCTCGGCGGTGAACCACGAGGCGCGCGGGCCCGCGCTCACGGTCACGGTGACCGCGCGCTCGATCGACGGGACGGGCACGGCGTCGACCGCCGGCGGCGGTGACGTCGGGTCGCCCAGCGCCAGCCACGCTCCGGCGGCCACGGGCGGGGGACCGATCTCGCCCCGCATGTCCCAGGACCGACTCCCGAGGATCGGCGCCGCGGCGATGCCGCCGGAGAACGCGACGTACGACCGCACCCCGGCGACCGCCCGGCCGATCTGCAGGACCGACCCGGCGGGCGCGGGGAACGCGCAGTTCATCGACACTTCGATGCCGTCGAGGGCGGCGATGTCGACGGGGGCACCGGTGATCGCCACGGTGCAGTCGCGGTGCAGGCGCACCCGCGGGCCGTCGAGGGTGCACTCCAGGCCGGCGTCCGCCTCGGGGTTGCCGACGAGGCGGTTGGCCAGCTTGAGGGAGTCCCGATCGGCGGCGCCGGAACGGCTGACGCCGAGGTGGCCGTAGCCCGCCCGCCCGAGGTCCTGGACGGTGGTGAAGGCGCCGGGATGCTCGATCTCGATCACGCGGGGCCCTCGACGAGGCGGACGGTGTCGCCCGGCTGCAGCAGCGCGGGGGACTCGCGGGTCGGGTCGAAGAGCAGGGCGTCGGACGACCCGACGATCTGCCAGCCGCCGGGCCCCGCCTTGGAGTAGATCGACGTGTACTCCCCGGCGATCGCGAGCGCTCCGGCGGGCACCCGCGTGCGCGGCTCGGTGCGACGGGGCGGCTGGATCAGCGGGTCCCCGCCGATCAGGTACGGGAAGCCCGGGGCGAAGCCGATGAACGCCACCGTGTACTCGGCCGCCAGGTGGCGACGGACGAGCTCCTCCGTGCTCATGCGGCACCGCTCGGCCACCGTGTCGAGGTCGGGGCCTCCGTAGGTCACCGACAGCACGACGGGAAACGCGTCCGCACGGGCCGGCTCCTCGTCGCTCTCCCAGGACCCGAGGTCCTCGAGACGCGGCGCGCGGTCCCGCCCGACCATCAGCACCGTCTGGTGGCCCGGGATCACGTCCTCCAGATCGAGGGTGCGGTGGGCGAAGCGAAACAGTCGTTGGGCCGCGGCGTTGTCCGCGACCTCGACCAGGAGGGCGCGGTCGCCCACGGGGTGCGCGGTCAGGCGGCTCATGCGAACGCTCGGAGCTCGACGCCGTCGCGCAGCAGGTTCTGGCGGACGAGCGCGGCGAGCTCCGCGGCCCCGGGAGCATCGCCGTGGACGCAGAGCGACCGGGCCGCGACCTCGACCCACCCGGCCTCGGCCTCGATGGGCTGCCGCGCGGCGAGCCGCCGGGCCTGGGACAGCGCCTCGTCGGCGCTCAGGGACCCGCGGCCCGTGCTCCGCGGGACGAGCTCCGTCGCCGAGCGGTACCGCCGGTCGACGTAGGCCTCGGCGACGACCGTCACCGCGGCCTCCGCGGCGACCCGGGCGAGGACCGTTCCGGGCATGGCGAGCACGGCGAGCGTCGGATCGTGCTGGAGGATCGCGTCGACGACGACCGTGGACTGCTCGACGTCGGTCGCGCACCGGTTGTACAGGGCCCCGTGGGGCTTGACGTACCCCACACGCGCGCCTTCGGCACCGGCGTGGCCGTCGAGCGCTTCGAGCTGCGCGAGCAGGTGGCCCAGCAGCACGCCGGGCGCAGGGCTCTGCGGACGACGCCCGAAGCCTTCGCGGTCGAGATACGAGACGTGTGCCCCGATGCGCACCGAGCGCTCGACCGCAGCAGCGCAGCTCCGGCGCATGATGCGGTCGTCGCCCGCGTGGAAGCCGCAGGCGACGTTCGCACTGGTGACGACGCCGAGGAGCTGCTCGTCGTCGGCGGCGCCCTCACCCAGATCGGCGTTGAGATCGATCACCGAAGGCGCCTCACGGCCCACGCCCGACGCTGCACCATCGCTCGACAGTACTCCGGTTCCCCTATCGCGTTCGGAGCTCGGGCTCACGAGAAGATGGTGGGGAGCAGCCTGAGGGACTCCCAGCCGGCGTAGACCGTGAACAGCCAGGCGGCGGCACCCACGATCAGCAGCACGGGCGGGTAACGCGCCCCGCCGAGGAGGTCCCGCCGGCGCCAGGCGACCCAGATCACCACGGCCAGGCCGAAGGGGAGGATCAGGCCGTTGAACGCTCCGGCGAACACGAGCAGCTCGGTGGGGGTCTCGCCCAGGATCAGGTACGCCACCGTGGCGACGGTGATGAAGAGGCTGATCGAGAGGTTGAAGCGCCGCGCCACCGTCGGAACGAGCGTCTTCACGAACGACGCCGAGGTGAACGACGCCCCCACCGTGCTGAGCAGGCCAGAGACGAAGAGCACGAGGCCGAACAGGCGAGCGCCGGTCTCGCCGCCCGCGAACCGGAACACGGATCCGGCGGGATCGGCCTCGTTCAGCTTGGCACCGGCGACGACCGCGCCGAGGACGCCCAGGAACAGCAGCAGGCGCAGCACGCCGGTGATGAGGATGCTGTTGACCGAACCCCAGCTGATCCGCCGCAGGTGGTCGGGGCCGATCGTGCCGGACTCGATGAGACGGTGCGGCCCGGCGTACGTGATGTAGCCGCCGACCGTGCCCCCGATCAGGGTCAGGACCGGCAGGAAGTCCAGGCCGTGCGGGTCGACGGTGCGCTGGGCAGCCTCCAGGACGGGCGGGCTCGTAGCGATGGCGACGTAGGCGATCAGTCCGATCTTGACCGCGCCGAGCGCGATCGCGACCTTGTCGATGGTCCCCTCGAACGCCTTGTAGGAGAAGACGAGGATGGCGAGGGCAGCGCCGATGACCGCCCCGATGCGCAGGTCGATGCCGGCGAGGTTGTGCAGCCCGAGCGCGACGCCGGCGATGTTCGCGATGGTGAAGACGATCCCGCCCAACACGATCAACCCGGCCAGCAGGTAGCCCGAGCCCGGCAGCACGACGTTCGAGAGGTCCTGGGCACGCAGCCCGGACAGGCCGATCACGCGCCACACGTTGAGCTGGACGGCGAGGTCGATCACCACGCTGAGCACGATCACCGCCGCGAAGGAGGCCCCGTAGGTCTCGGTGAACTTCGCGGTCTGCGTGAGGAACCCCGGCCCGACGGCCGACATCGCCATCAGGAAGACGGCCCCGGTCATGGCGAGCCGGTGGGAGACCACCTTGGGGACGCGCCCGCCGGATGCGGGCGGACGGTCGGCTGGGGGTGCTTGATCGACCTCGGACACGGGACAGCTCCAGTAGGGGTGAGTGCTTCCTGCTGCGAGAGGTATAACGATTGTTGAACAATGCGTCAATCTCACACATGGCTCTTCCCCGCTTTGGGTGATTGAATCGTCGGATGGAGCACGACGTGGTGGGCCCGGACTACGAGGGCCTGTTGCGGGCCGGCCGCAGCACGATCGCCCGCACCGGAACCGCGGAGCGCGCGGCGGAGTACCTGCGCGACCGCATCATCGATGGCGCCCTGCCGCCCGGGACGCGGATGGCCGAGGACGCGATCTCCAAGGGCCTCGGGATCTCGCGCAACACCCTGCGCGAGGCGTTCCGGCTGCTCAGCCACCAGCGCCTGCTCGAGCACGAGCTCAACCGCGGGGTCTTCGTCCGGTCGCTGCCCCGCGAGGAGGTCGGCGATCTCTACACGCTCCGCCGCCTGTTGGAGACCGCGGCGATCGACGGTCTGGGCCCGGACCCGGACCTCACCGACGTCGAGGCCCCCTTGCTCGCCGCCGAGCGGGCCGCCGAGGCCGGTGACTGGGCGGCGGTGGGCAGCGGCGACCTCGCGTTCCACCTCGCGCTCGTCGCGTTGTCGGGGAGCACCCGCGCCGTCGAGGTGATGCGCGGCGTTCTCGCCGAACTGCGACTCGTCTTCTCGGTCATCACGGAGCCCCGCCGGCTGCACGAGGCGTACCTGCCCCGCAACCGGGTGATCCTCGAGTTCATCCGCTCGGGCGCGATCCCCGAAGCCCAGGCCGAGCTGTCCGCCTACCTCGAGGACGCGCAGCGCCAGCTGCTCGCGGCCTACGACTTCGACGTGGAGTCCGGCGGCCGCTGAGGGGGGGGCAAGGCACGACCCGCATGACGAAGGCCGCCCGTGGGGCGGCTTTCATCGTTCGGCGGGGAGACGCCCCTGCGGGCGCCCCGAGCCTCGCCGCAGTCCTACGCGCCCCGCCCCGAGAAGCTCGGGGCGGGGCCCGCACCCCTGCGGGTGCCCCGAGCCCTGCCGCAGTCCTACGCGCCCCGCCCCGAGAAGCTCGGGGCGGGGCCCGCACCCCTTACCACTTGCCGAAGAGCGGGCCCGTGATGCCGGCCGGGATGTCCTGCGTCTGGTTGACGAAGTAGAAGAGGATCAGCAGGCCGCCGATGAGGGCGAGGTTCTTGTTGAAGTGGATCTGCTCGCCCTGCTTGGCCTGGGCATCCGTCTCCTTCCAGTGCGCGTGCATCATCAGCGTGACGGGGATGAGCGTCAGCGCGATCAGCAGGGCGCCGAGGTCGGTCCAGATCCCGAGGAGGATCGACAGACCGCCGAGGGCGAAGACGAGGCCGCTCAGGACGACGCCGGCCTCGGCCGCGGGAATGCCCTTGGACGCGGCGTACTGCGCCATGCCCTTGCGCTGGGTGATGTGTCCGACGGCGGAGAGAAGAAAGATGACGGCGAGCAGTACGCGGCCGACGAGAAAGACGATGTCCATGGTGATTCGGTCCTGATGGTTGCGGTTGAAACTTCCTGCGAAGCACCATAGCACCAAAGCGGACTACGGTCCGGTTCGTTCGGGAGCGGGGCTTGCAGACGTGGGTGGGGCGCGCGCATGTGGCGCGTCGTCCGGGCTTCCTCTCAACGACGAAGGCCCCGCGGTGCGGGGCCTCCGGTACGGCTGCTGCGCCGCCGGTCGGCGACGGCGGGACGGCGGCCAGGGCCGCCCGGGCGGTCAGCCCTTCGCGGCGTGCACGGCCTCGGCGAGGCGGCGGACGCCCTCGTCGATCTGCTCGGCCTTGACGGCGGAGTAGGCCAGGCGGAAGGCGTTCTCTCCGCCTTCGATCAGGAAGTCCGTGCCCTTGACGATCTGGACGCCGCGGTCCGCGGCCTCCTTCGCGATCTTGGCGCAGTCGTGGCCCTTGCCCTCGGGCAGGGAGACCCAGAGGAAGTAGCCGCCCTCGGGCTGCACGAAGGTCGCCTCGGGCAGGTGCTCGCGCAGCGCGGTGCCCAGTGTGCCGGCGCGCTCGGCGAGCGCGTCCTTGACGTTCTGCAGCGCGGCGGGGAACCGGTCGGAGGACACGAACTCGTAGACGATGGCCTGCGAGACCTGGCTCGGCGAGATGTAGGTGTTCGTCGCCCGGCGCTGGATCTTCGCGATCAGCTCGGGGTTGCCGACGAGGTAGCCGACGCGCACGCCGGGGCAGACGGTCTTGGAGAAGCTGCAGGCGTAGACGACGTTCTTCGGCGTCGTGGAGCCCTCGGGCGCGTCGAGCTCGAGCATCCGCGGGAGCGACTCGCCGGTGAACCGCACGTCGACGTACGGGTCGTCCTCGAAGATGAGGAACCCGTACTGCTCGGCCAGCGCGAGCAGCGCGCGGCGCTTCTCCAGGGACAGCGTCGAGCCGCCCGGGTTCTGGAAGTTCGGGATGACGTGCGCGAGCGTCGGGCGCAGGCCGCCCTCGAGCAGGCCGCGCAGCTCGTCGATGTCGATGCCGTCCTCCTGCAGGCCGACCAGGTGGACGTCCGCGCCGCGCTCACGCAGGCCGAGCAGGGTGCGGTCGTACGTCGGGCGCTCCGTGACGACGGCGTCGCCCTTCCCGACGACCTCGTCGAAGAGGAACGCGTCGGCCTGCATGGAGCCGTTCGTCACGAGGACGTGGTCCTCGGGCACCCCGTGCTTGTCCGCGATCAGGCGGCGCAGGGGCACGTAGCCGATGGCGGTTCCGTAGCCCGTGACGCCGGCCGGATCGTTCTCGAACGCCCGCACGGCGGCCTGCTTCAGGCCTTCGACGTCGACGATGTCGGCGGACGGCGCGCCACGGGAGAAGGAGATGGAGTCGGCCATGCGCGCAAGCCTAGTGGGCCGCCCGTGAACGCCGTAGCCCCGAGGGGCCGGGCGAGCGGTCAGCGGCCGGGGCGACGAACCCGCGGAGCCACGGGCGGCGCCGGGTCCTCGGGCGCGGCGGGGTCGAACGACCGCAGCTGGCGGCGCGCGATGGCGGCCGCCGAGGCGAGGTCGTCGAGGGGGTGCACCGGCACGGAGCGCTTGGCGCCGGCCCCGAGGGCGGAGAGCACCCCGTTGAAGTCCAGCGAGCCGGGCACACGCCCACTGTACGCACGGCACCGGCGGATACACGGACGGCGGTCGACCGACCGGGATTCGACGCCGGTCGGCGGACTCCTTCCCCGACGCCTACGAGATCTGGTCGAGCGAGGCGATCGTCCGCACCGTCGCGCGCGCGGCCTCGGCGCCCTTCGTCACGAAGTGCTCGCCGAAGTAGCGGAGGTGCTCCTCGTGCTCGTGGAAGTGGTGCGGGGTGAGGACGCTGGAGATGACCGGCACGCCGGTGTCGAGGCCGACGCGCATCAGCCCGTCGATCACCGCGGTGGCGACGAACTCGTGGCGGTAGATGCCGCCGTCGACCACGAGGGCCGCGGCGACGATCGCGGCGTAGCGCCCCGTCTCGGCGAGCCGCTTGGCGTGCAGCGGGATCTCGAACGCGCCCGGCACGTCGTAGACGTCGATCTGCGAGACGGCGTAGCCGTGCTGCGCGATCTCGTCGATGTAGGACAGCCGCGCGCGATCGACGATCTCCTTGTGCCAGGAGGCCTGGACGAAGGCGATCTGCTTGTCGGCGGTGACCGGGGACGCGGGGGTGCTCATGGTGCGGGACGGTACCGGCGCACAGGGACGACGGTGGGAAGGCTAGGAAACGAGCCTACGGTCGAGCGTCATTGCCGTGATCTCGTACGTCTTAGGGTTCGGGTCAACGGCAACGAGCCCATCGTCGAAGAGAACTGCGTTCGTGCCTGAAGGATGGAGCGAACTCGAGTAGAGGATGCCGTCCAACCCAAGGTGTTGCACGAGGCTGGCAAGCCATTGCGTCGGCACGTACTCGACCTCGTTGTCGGTTGGCCGGACCGGTCGCTGCAGTTCTCGACCGAGTCGTTCGATCGTGCGTGCCGCGTCGAGTCGAGACGCCGCGTCGTTCTCGATCTCGAACGGGTCCAACGGCGAGAAATCGTCAAGACCGAGCACTCTGATCGGGGCCGTCGTCTTGAACTCGGCAACGGTGACGAAGTGATGTTGTACCGCACGACACTCGCGAATTGACGTCTCGGGTTCGCGGGCGAGATAGAGGTGAGGTATCCCGATCGGATTAGCGCGTCCCGCGGTCGCCAACGGGGCGGGCGGCATCGACATCTGGCTAGGTGGAAGCCCGTCGGGCGTCTCGCATACCCGCGCGCGAAAGAACGTGACTCCTGGCTTGACCCGACGGGCTCGGGAGGTGACGATTTGCTCGAAAAACTCGAGGTTCGATGCTGCGGCCGGGAAGTACCGGCTGCGGTGCATCAGGTCTTCTGTGAACCGTGCCCACGCGTTTGAGTGATCAGTCGCGGCAGCGTTCTCGCGGCGGAGCCTTGCCGGTCGATCGAGCGGGAGTGGAACGGGCTCATCCGCAAATACCGCGCGAAGGAAAGCTGTCGCCTGAGGGGTGGCGCGGTGCGCGAAGAGCCGCCAATCGCCCTGTAGTGCTTCCGCGAGTGAGGGCGCCGCTCCCTCGTCGGACGTCTCATAGTGCGATAGCAATGCCGAGAACTGGTCAAGGAGGACCTCGGCGTCCCAGACGTTCGTATTCGGGATGCCGCAGAGGTCGCAGTTGCCGATATCGGCCGTCTCATCCGTCTGCGCCGCCAGCGGATTGGCATGGCCCTGGAAGCACTTCCGGCAGCAATCCATTGCTAGCTCAGCGCGTCGTCCATCACGTACAGGTGGTTCTGCATGGAGAGCTTCTTAACGACTCCAAGGCCCGGAAACCGCTGTTCGCGGTGATACGCGCGGAACTGCTCAAGTGCGGGGTTGTCGAGACCCTCATCGTCGATGAACGCAACCAGCTTCGATACTGCCTCTAGGAACTTCCCGCCGGGGTCGGACTGGTCCTCGTTGCTCGTGGAACAGAAGTGCCGAATGTAGATGAGCTGATCGGCGGGATCCTGGTACGTGAGGTGGATCACGAGGGCCAACGGCAGTCCGCCGCCCTCGGAATAATCGTCCCCGATCGTCAAAAAGTCCGAGATGCCGACGAACCCGTCTTCCTCGAAGTAGAGGTGTGCGTTGCAGAAGACCGATGGTGCCTTATCGACGTATGCCGTATTGCGTGGTAGGCGCTTGAATGTCCGGTCCAGTTGTACGCAGGAAAAGCTCCGTGGGAAGGCGTTGAGGCTCCGAACGTCGCTTTTCGCTTCCGCGACGTGAAGCCAGATGCCCTGCTGCCGCAACTCACCGAGGTCTCTCGGCCCGGCCGTCGGCTTGTCATAGATGAGATTGAGCGGTGCGTCGGAGAGTGAGGAACCCCTGATGGCGTCGATTGCATCGTCGCTGTTGCCTCCCGCGCGAAGCGAGACGCCGAAGCAGAGGTGCTCGATCGTGGCGTCGGACGCGTCGATGCTCTCGACGATCACGGCGGGCGCGTCCCCGCGATCCGCGAGGTCTCCCTTGGCGGGGTTCACGATCACCGTGTAGCGAAAACCGTGCTCCTCGAGACTGGTGATGGTCCGAGCCAAGCCCGTGTTGCCGCTGGGGTCACGGACGGGCTCGATGATGGGATGCACGATTGTCCCGCCAGGTCGCGCGCGCGCAAACTCCCGGATGGCGATGAGCTCGAATTGCTTACCGCGGAAAATCGGGAAATACGTGCTCATGCGGCGGGCTCCTCAAGCCACTGACGCAAGTTCCGGGCCTGCGGGGCGTCAGGGTTGATATCTACGCACACGTGCCGGATGGGCCGCATGCAATCAGCACCCAGCGCTCGTGGTTCGCGGAGTTTCCGTCGCCGCAGTTGATCGGCCCAGAGCTCATGAATTTCGACGGGTCCGAGGTCGCGCACGGCACTCAGGCACCGCGAGAAAAAAACACCGCTCGGGGCGTCGGGCGCAACACCGGTGGCTGTCGTGACGAGATCCGTGTACTCCGGCTTGGTGAGGGAGCGCATCAACGCCTCGACGCTCAGGCCTGCTCCGTCCCATGTCGCTGCTCGCTTGACGCTCAGCCGCGCCCGACCGCGGGAGAGTGCTACGACGCCGACGGGCGACCCGTCAAGTAGGTCAACGTATCGCCGTGCGAGGCGCTCGTCGGTGATTACCGAGATTTTCGGGAACACCGTGCGGTAATCCGCAAGCTGCTTCGCCAGACGGGCGGGCGAGTCGAGCTCCGTCTTGATTTCGTAGGCGTGGACCGAGCCGTTGACGATCACGCAGTCGGCTTTGGACCGGCGCACTCGGAACTCTTGGAGCATCGCCGTGGTTCTAGGGCTGTGCCGGCCGAAAAGGATGTTGTTCGCGACCGCGTTCTTGTAGATCGATTCGTCGCGGTAGTTCTTGGACAGCCATGCGGCCACCGAGTCAAGCGCTTCGGCACGGGACGCGTCCCCAGGGATGGTCCCTCTTTCGGCCAGCGAGCGAAGCCCTTGCGCGGCGACGCCCGTTGAACTGCCCCGGCAGGCCTCTGCTATTGCCGAACGAGCGAACAAGCTTGTCGCCAGGCGAGGGTCCCCCTGATGCTGGGACGACCCAGACGAGGAACTGCGTGGACTGAAGTGTCGGCCCGTTGTTGAAGATGGAGGAAGCACGGCGGACCCGGGTTGCGTACGACGTTATCGCGGAGGGGTTGCTCCGGCAACAGGGGCAGCCCGCTTGCTAGGCGCGGCGGGGAGGCGCCTCCGTGGTGCCTCCCCGCAGGGTGTCCTCAGCCGTTGAGGATCTCGATCGCGATCTCGGCGACCTGGGTGGGGGTGCGACCGACGCGCACGCCCTTGGACTCCAGCGCCTCGGCCTTGGCGGCCGCGGTGCCGGCGGAGCCGGAGACGATGGCGCCGGCGTGGCCCATCTGCTTGCCCTCGGGGGCCGTGAAGCCGGCGATGTAGCCGACGACGGGCTTCGTCACGTGCTCGGCGATGTACTCGGCGGCCTCCTCCTCGGCGGACCCGCCGATCTCGCCGGAGAGCACGATGAGCTCGGTCTCGTCGTCGTTCTGGAACCGCTCGATGATGTCGACGAAGGACGAGCCCGGGACCGGGTCGCCGCCGATGCCGACAATGCTGGAGTTCCCGAATCCCGCCTGGGCCAGCTCGTTGCCGATCTGGTAGGTCAGCGTGCCGGAGCGCGAGACCACGCCGACGTTGCCCGGCTTGAAGAAGGACGCCGGGATGATGCCGACGTTCGCCTTGCCCGGGGACAGGATGCCCGGGCAGTTCGGGCCGACGACCGTGGTGTTCGGGTAGTCGCGCTTGACCGTGTTGTAGAGCTTGAGCTCGTCGTGGGCCGGGATGCCCTCGGTGATGATGATCACGAGCTCGCACCCGGCCGCGGCGGCCTCGAGGGCCGACTGCGCCGCGAAGGGCGGCGGCACGAAGATCATCGCCGTGTTGGCGCCGGACTCCTTGACCGTCGTCTCCCAGTCGCCGAAGACGGGGATGCCCTCGACGTTCTCGCCGGCCTTCTTCGGGTTCACGCCACCGACGACGTTCGTCCCGTACTTCTTGTTGTTCAGCGTGTGGAAGCGACCCTCGCGGCCGGTGATGCCGGCGACGGCGAGCTTGGTGTTCTCGGTGACCAGGATCGACATCAGCTGTTCCCCTTCGCCGCCGCGACGACCATCTCGGCGGCCTCGTTCATCGTCTTCGCCGCCTGCACGTTGGGCAGGTTGGCCTCCTCGAGGATCCGGCGACCCTCGACGTCGTTCGTGCCGTCCAGGCGGACGACGAACGGGACCGTCGGCTTCAGGCTCTTGAACGCGGCGATGAGGCCGTTGGCGACCTCGTCGCAGCGGGTGATGCCGCCGAAGATGTTGAAGAGGACGGCCTTGACGTTCTCGTTGGAGAGGATGATCTCCACGGCCTGCGTCACCTTGGCCGCGTCGGATCCTCCGCCGGCGTCCAGGAAGTTGGCCGGCTCGCCGCCGGCCTGCGCCACGACGTCGAGGGTCGACATCACGAGCCCGGCGCCGTTGCCGAGGATGCCGATGTTGCCGTCGAGCTTGACGTAGACGACGTCCTGCTCGGCCGCCTTGACCTCGATCGGGTCGAGGTTGGCCTTGTCGCCCAGCTCGGCGTGGTCCGGGTGCCGGAACGACGCGTTGTCGTCGAGCGAGACCTTGGCGTCGAGCGCCTTGACCTGGCGGTCCGGCGTGACGATGAGGGGGTTGATCTCGGCGAGCGAGGCGTCCTCCTCGATCCACACCGTGTAGAGGGCGACGAGCGCGTCGGCGACGCCCTCCCGGACGTCCTCGTCCGCGTTGCCCTGCGTGGCGATGTCGAGCGCCTGCTCCTTCGACAGGCCGACGAGCGGGTCGACGTGCTGCTTGATGAGCTTCTCCGGCGTCTCCTCGGCGACGGTCTCGATCTCGATGCCGCCCTCCGTGGAGAACATCACGAGCGGCTTCTTCGCCGAGCGGTCCAGGAGGACGGAGGCGTAGTACTCCGTCTCGATGTCCGAGGCGTGCTCGATCCACAGGGTCCGCGTGATGTGGCCCTTGATGTCGAGGCCGAGGATGTTCGTCGCGTGCTCGCGAGCCTCGTCCTCGTTCGACGCGAGCTTCACGCCGCCGGCCTTGCCGCGGCCGCCCATCAAGACCTGGGCCTTGACGACGACGGGGTAGCCGATCTCGTTGGCTGCGGCGACGGCATCCTCGACGGTCGTGACGGCCTTGCCGTCCGAGACCTCGAGGCCGTGCTTACCGAACAGCTGCTTGCCTTGGTACTCGAGCAGGTCCATGTGGCGGTTCCTGAGTCGTTTGGGAAGCGCACGACGGGTGACGGACCCGGATGGGTGCGCGTCGTACGCGTCGCACTTTCGTTGACGCCGGACGAGGGTGTAGAGCCCCCGGCGACGACCTTGCGGGGACATTAGTCCTCCGCTCGGGAGAGCGCGTGTCCGTCTCGTGGTCACCGCCCGGGACCGTGGCCGACGGGGCGCGGACGGACCTACCCGGGGTCGGATCGGGCGACGGAGCGACGCCGGACCACCGCGGCCGATGAGTTCGCGGCGGGGCGCGGGTCGTAGGGGCCAGGTGCGGCCGCCCGGCCCGCCGTCCCCTGCGCCGGATTCCCGATGCCGCAACGCCCCACCACCGCCCGCGCGGCCCCGACGCGCCACCGCCCGCCCATGCGGACCGCAACGGTCCGCGATGCCGTCCAGGATGCGTCCATGACCGTCCCCCTCCGACCCGTCCACCGCCCGCCGGTGCCGCTCCAGGCGAGCGCCGACGCGCCATATATGGTGCACACCCGATGAGCTCCGAACCCGCCATCGAGGCCCACGGCCTCCGTCGCTCCTTCGGCGACGTCCACGCCCTGCGGGGGGTGGATCTCGTCGCGCCGACGGGGTCCGTCCTCGGCGTCCTGGGCCCGAACGGCGCCGGCAAGACGACCGCCGTGCGCATCCTCACCACCCTGCTGCAGCCCGACGCGGGCACCGCGCGCGTCGCCGGCCTCGACGTCACGAAGGACGCGCAGGAGCTGCGCTCCCGGATCGGCCTGGCGGGCCAGTACGCCGCGGTCGACGAGTACCTCACGGGCCGGGAGAACCTGGCCATGGTCGGCCGGCTCTACCACCTGAGCCCGAGCCAGTCGCGCACGCGCGCCGACGAGCTCCTGGCCGAGTTCGACCTCGTGGACGCCGGCGGCCGCGTCGCCTCGACGTACTCCGGGGGCATGCGCCGCCGGCTCGACCTCGCGGCCGCGCTCGTGGTGCGCCCGCCCGTGCTGTTCCTCGACGAGCCGACCACCGGCCTGGACCCCCGCAGCCGCAACGCGCTGTGGGAGACCATCGAGGAGCGGGTGTCCGAGGGCACGACCGTGCTCCTGACGACCCAGTACCTCGACGAGGCCGACCGCCTGGCGGACCGGATCGCGGTCATCGACCACGGCGAGGTCATCGCCGAGGGCACCTCGGACGACCTGAAGGCACGGGTCGGTGGCTCGCGGCTCGAGGTCGCGCTCGAGGACCCGACCCAGGCCGAGGCGGCGCGCGCCGCGCTGGGCCCGCTGGCGGAGGCCGGTGCCGACGTCGGCGTGGACGGCTCCCGCCTGTCCGTGCCCCTGCGCTCCGACGCGGGTGGCGTGGTCGCCGCCGTGCGGCGCCTGGACGACGCCGGCGTCGCCGTCTCCGACGTCACGGTCCGGCGCCCGACGCTGGACGACGCCTTCCTGACCCTGACGGGGCGTCCCGCCGAGGATGCGACCGACGACGCGGAGGTCCCCGCATGAGCAGCCTGCGCTGGACGATCTCGGACACGGGCGTGCTCGCCCTCCGGCAGCTGCGGCGGATCCCGCGGCAGCCCGACCTGCTGATCGGCTACACGATCCAGCCCGTCATGTTCGTGCTGCTGTTCCGGTACGTCTTCGGCGGCGCGATCCAGACGCCGGGGTTCGACAACTACGCCGACTTCCTGATGCCGGGGATCATCGTGCAGTCCATCGCCTTCGGCGGGTTCGTGACCGCCCTGGCGATCTCGGACGACATGAAGAAGGGGCTGATCGACCGCTTCCGGTCGCTGCCGATGTCGCGGATCGCGGTGCTGTCGGGCCGCGCGTTCGCCGACCTGGCGCTGAACGCCCTGCAGCTCGCGGTGTTGATCGCCGTCGGCCTGCTCGTCGGCTTCTCGTTCGCGACGGACATCCTGCGCGTCCTGCTCGGGATCGTGCTGCTGCTCGGCCTGGGCTTCGCGTTCTCCTGGGTGTTCTGCCTCATCGGGCTGTCCGCCGGGTCGGCGGAGACGTCGAACGCGATCGGCTTCACGGTCATCTTCCCGCTGACGTTCGCGTCGGGTGCGTTCGTGCCCCCGTCGACGATGCCGGACGGGCTGCGCCAGTTCGCCGAGGCGAACCCGTTCACGACGCTGGTGGACGCGACGCGCCACCTGTTCCTCGGTGCGCCGGCCAACAGCGACGTGTGGGTCTCGGTCCTCTGGATCGTCGGCATCACGGTCGTGGCGGCGTTCCTGAGCCTGCGGCGCTACCGCTCGCTCACGGGCTGAGATGCCGGGGCATGGGGTCGGCAGCGGGTAGCGTGTGCCCATGACCGGCCCCTGCCTCGATGAGCGCAGCACCGTCTCGCTCGCCTTCGCGAACAGCGGCGAGCCCTCGCGCGACGCCGCCGACGCGGCCGGGCAGCTCACCGCCTGGCTGCAGCAGCACGGGCTGCTCGACGGCGACGGCGAGGTCACCCGCGCCGAGCTCGCCCGGTTCCGGATGCTGCGCGACGCCGTGCGCGGCGTGCTGCACGCGCGGGTCGAGGGTCGGGCGCCCGACTCCTCGGCCGTGCGGGTCATCGACGCCGCGGCGCTCGCGGCGCCGGGCACGACGATCGGCGTGTGGGACGACGACGGCAGCGTCACCCGCGGATGGCGGTCGACCGGCGGTGATCCGCTCGACCGCGCCGCGGCGACGATCGCCGCCGACGTCGTCGACCTCGTGGTGGATCACGGCGAGCGCCTGGGCACGGAGGGCGAGGGCGCCCGGGCCCGCCTGGTGCTGCGTTCGCCGCAGCCCGCCGCGCGCTGAGGCCGCACCCCACGGGGCCGGGCACGGGTGTCCGCGAGGTGGCGGATGCGTCCCGCGAGCCCCCCTGGGCGCAAGCGGCAATGCGCCGAAACGCAGGCGGGCGGCCGCTGACGGCGTCGACCAGTCATAATCGAAGGGATGCCGCTTCCCAAGCAGATCGATTTCGTCACGATGGACGTGTACGGCACGCTGATCGACTGGGAAGCGGGGATCGTGGAGGCGTTCACGAAGGAGGCCGGCAAGGACGGCTTCACCTTCGAGAAGGACCGCCTGCTGAACCTCTTCCACGAGAAGCACCGCGAGATCGCGGCGGGCTCGTACGAGCTCTACGCCGAGGTCCTCCGCCGCACCGCCCGCGAGGTCGCCGCCGAGCTCGGCTGGGACGACCTCCGCCTCGAGCCGGCGCGCGCCAACTTCCTCCCGGACTCCGTCGAGCGCTGGCGTCCGTTCCGCGAGACCATGCCGCAGCTGCGCAAGCTCGGCAAGGAGTTCAAGACGGGCCTCGTCTCGAACATCGATGACAAGCTGCTCGGCGTCACCCGTCGCCACATCCGTCACGAGTTCGACCTCGTCGTGACGGCGCAGCAGGTCCGCTCCTACAAGCCCGACACCGCGCACTTCACCGAGATCGCGCGCCGCTACGGCTCGAAGAAGAACTGGGTCCACATCGCGTCGGGCTACTACTCCGACGTGGCGCCGTGCCTGAAGGCGAAGGTGCCGGTCATCTGGATCAACCGCCACGGCGAGCAGCTCGAGCCGAAGACGAAGGCCCCCACGGTCGAGGTCAAGACGCTGCTCGACGCCGTGCGCGAGCTCGGCCTGAAGTAGCCCGTCGGGGCGGTCGCGCGGCCCGGCGCCGCGCGGCGAGACTTCGCGGTCCCGGGCGGGCGACCCGCCGTCGCCCGGCCCGGGGTGCGCGTCCCCCGTCCACACGCCGGTGCGTCCGGCGGAGTGCGATCCTCGGAGGGATGCGTGCCCTCGCCGTCCATCCCGATGTCCTCGTCGTCGTCTCCCGCGTGTGGCAGACGGCGGCGGCGATCGTCCGCGCCCCTGCGGACACCGACGCGCCGTCCGCCGCGGGCGGGGGGAGCGCCGGGCCGGCGCCGCGGGAGGCGTTCCTGATCGACTCGCCGGTCTACCCCGACGAGCTCGAGCTGACCGCCCAGGTCGCCGGTCAGGCCGGGTTCGCCGTCGCGGGACTGCTCGCCACCCACGGCGACTGGGACCACGTGCTCGGCCGGTTCGCGTTCCCCGAGGCCGCGCTCGGCGTGGCGGAGACGACGGCCGCGCGGCTGTCGGGCCACTCGGGCGAGGCGGTGCGCGCGCTGCGTGAGTTCGACGCGGAGCACTACGTCGACCGCTCCGGCGGCCCCGGTCCGTCGACGCTGAAGCTCGGCGAGCTGCAGGCCCTGCCGGTGCCGGGGAAGATCGCGCTGGGCGGCGGCGACAACCCGGAGGGCGGCGCGCCGAAGGAGCACGAGCTCGAGCTGCACCCGACGCCGGGGCACACGGCCGACGGCATGGCGATCTGGGTCCCGTGGGCGCGCACGCTGATCTGCGGCGACTACCTCTCGCCCGTCGAGATCCCCACCTGGCACGACCACGAGGGCTCCCGCAGCCAGTACCGCGCGACCCTCGACGTGCTCAAGCCGCTCGTCGACCAGGCGGACTGGGTCATCCCGGGCCACGGCGGCCCGATCGACGGCCAGCGCGCCGCGGCGATCTGGCGCGAGGACGTCGCCTACGTCGCGAACTACGCGATGCCGCTCGCCCGCTCCGGCGCGACGCAGAAGGCGCTGCACGCGAAGAACCAGGCGGCGTCGGGGGACTGACAGGGCATCGCGCGGACAGCGCCCACATGGTACGAACGTCTGTTCGTATACTCGCGCCATGAGTTCCGACCCGATGTCCGCGAAGACCCGTATCCAGAGCTACGTGGAAGCGGCCATGACGGGCGACGACGACGCGTTGCGCGCGTGCTTCGCACCCGAGGCGACGTGGTGGGTCGCCGGCGCGCTGCCGTACTCCGGGACCTGGCGTGGGCCCGAGGCGATCGTCGACGAGTTCCTGACCCAGGCGCGGTCGCGGCTGGTGGCCGAGTCGGTCCAGATGGAGCTGCTGAGCCTCACCGCCGAGGACGAGACCGCCGTCCTCGAGTGGTCGACGACCGCGCGCACCGTGGGCGGCCACGACTACGCGAACGCGTACATCGCACGGTTCACGGTCCGCGAGGGCCTGATCACCGACGTGCGCGAGTACTTCGACACCGACCGCGCGTCGGTGCTGTACGCCTGAACGGGGCCCCACCCCGGGGCGGCCCCGACGCGCTCCTGACGCTCAGTCCACCGCGCGGCGGCGGAAGCCGATCAGGCCGATCGCGCCGAAGAGCAGGATGCTGCCGACGATGCCCGTGGGGATCGCCCAGGTGGCGAGGTGGTCGCCGGTGCCGATCGCGGCCCGCGCGCCCTCGCTGACGTAGGTCAGCGGGTTGAGCAAGGTGACGATCTGGAACCAGCGCAGCGAGTCCAGGGCGGACCACGGGTAGAACGTCGCGCCCGTGAAGAGGAGCGGGGTGAGGACGACCGCGAAGACGATGTTGATGCGGTTGGCCGGCACGGCGGTGCCCATCACGAGGCCGAGGCAGCCGCCGGCGAGCGAGCCGCCGACGATGACGCCGATCAGCGCGGGCCACGACGCGTTCCCGAGCTGCAGACCGTCGGGCAGCACGAACGCCGCGATCGGCAGCAGGACGAACGCGGAGAAGACGCCGCGCAGCGCCGCGTGGATGATCTTCTCCACGCCGACCGCCCACGCGGGGAGCGGGGCCAGCAGCCGGTCCTCGATCTCCTTCGTGAACGAGAAGTCGATGACGAGGGGAAGGGCCACGTTCTGCAGCGAGACGGTGATCGCCGTCAGCGCCATGACGCCGGGGAGCAGCAGGCTGCCGTAGCTGCCCTGCGCCTGGCCGATCTCCGGCAGCACCCGGCCGAAGATGAAGAGGAAGAAGATCGGCTGGAGCAGCGCCTGGGCCAGGAACCCGCCCGGCTCGCGCCGGAGCGTGACCCACAGGTCGCGGGAGAGGATCGCGAGGAACGCGCGGCGGCGGGTGCCCTTCGCGGCGGGCACGGGGACGGAGGACATCCACGGGGAGGCTACGGGAGGGGACCCCCGGGCCCCGGCGTCGGATGCTGCGCGCGGCGGGCGCCACCGCGCCGCCGGGCGCCGCCGACTAGGGTCGGCGCGATGCCGGAGCCCGATCCCTCCGCCGCGGGCACCAGCCCGGCGTTCGACCCCCTCACGGACGGGGGCGCCGCCGAGCTGCGCCGGCGGATCGAGCAGGCGCCCCCGCGGCCCGTGCCGCGCGCGGAGCTGGACGGGCACGTCGGCCTGTCGTCGCGGGAGCTGTACGAGCTCGGCGTGACGTTCGCGCCCGTGGGGCTGCGGGGCGTGCCCTCCGCCGTCGGCGGGCGGCTGCTCGTCGTCGTGGGCGCCGTGATCGGGACGCTGCTGCTCGCCATGGCCGCGGCGGCGCTGCTCGATCCGCTGTTCGGCGAGCTGTTCGGCGAGGAGGTCCTCCGGGAGACGGTCGATCGGGGCCTGGAGTCCGGAGCCGGACTCGGGGCGATCTTCGGGTTCGCCGGCGCGGCCGGGATCGCCGCCGAGCGGTTCGCCGTGCGCCGGGTCCGCCGGGGCGTGATGGTGCGCCGACGCGCGACCGCGGGCACGGCGGCGCCGGCCGCCGACGATCCGGAGGCGCGCGCGACGGTCGCCGTGGTGCGGGAGCCCGGCGCGCTGCGGGTCTCGCTCCTGTGGGCTCGCGGGCACGCCGAGGACGCCGCGCTCCTCGAGGTGCGCAGCCTCGAGGAGGAGCGGGTCCCCGACGACGACCCCGGTCGCGCCGAGGACGTGGTCGGTCGTCTGGCGGAGGTGGCGTTGCGCGCCGACGCCGGCCGGACGGTGGCGTGGCCGCGGGACGACGGACGGCCCGCGGGTCCGGCGACCGCCCGGGACGCACGCCGCGACGACCGGGCGCTCGTGGCCGCCGCGCGCGCGGACCTGCCCGCCGTGGATCCGCGCGAGCCCGTCGGTCCGGGCTGGGATCCCGAGCCGCTGACCGACGCCGGTCACGCCGAGCTGGCCGCACGGCTCGTCCGCGCCCGCCCGCTCCTCTGGAACCCGGCTGCGCTGGAGCGCGTCGCCGTCGACCCCCGCGACCCGCGCGGCCACCGGCCCCCGCAGTGGCCCGCCGAGGCGGAGCGCCGGGCGCCGCTGGCGCCGGCGATCCCCAAGGGCGTGCGCCGCCGCCGGCTCGGCACGGCGTGGTTCGCGCTCTTCGTCGCCATGGTGGTCTTCGGCGGCATCAGCCGGGCCGACGTGCCCGCCACGAACCGCATCATCGGCTACCCCGCCGTCGCCCTGGCCGTGGCGCTGATCCTCGGCCTGCGCTGGCGCGAGCGGCGGGCTCCGGGCCAGCGGCTGCGCCGGAGCGTGCTCGACGCGGCCCGCGTCCCCGGCCGCGCCCTCGAGCGCGGCGTCCCCGGCCCCGGCGGCCGCGTGCTCGTCCTGCACGGCACCCACGAGGGACGCGACCGCCTCGAGCTCGTGCACGCGCGCGCCGCCCCGGACGACGGGAAGGGGCGGCTGCAGGTCCGCACGCTCGCCTGGAGGGTGCTGACCCCGGACGACGTGGAGGAGCCGCGCGAGGTCGTCCAGGAGCTGTGGGCGATCGCGGACGACGCGGGCTTCGTGACGCGGCGCGGCGAGCAGGACGCCGGGACGGTGCAGCGGATCAACACGGCGTTGGGACGTGCGGCGGAGCGCCGCCGGGCCGCGGCCCTGGGCCGCGAGCCCCTGGCGTGGGCGGCGGGGGTCCTCCTGGGCGTCTTCGGGCTGATCCTGCTCGTGCAGGTGGTGACGGGCGGCTCCGAGGCGGACCCGGGGCTGGCGATGGACCTCTGCCTGACGCTGTGGCCGCTGGCCGCGGCGGTGGTGCTCTGGCGCGCCGCCCGCCGCGTGCGCGACCCGGTCGAGGACTGACGGGGCGGGGTCCGCCCCTACCGCAGCTCGCGCCCCACTGACGGTGCGCGATCCGCCCCCTACCGCAGCTCGCGCCCCGTCAGGTGCACGAAGACGTCCTCGAGCGAGCCCTCCAGGCGGCGGAGCTCCACGAGGTCGAGGTCGGCGGCCGTGACGCGGCCCACCAGGTCGGCGGCGTCGGCGGTGCCGTAGACGCGGACGGTCGTGCGGTCCTCGGCCGTGCCCGTCGGGTCGGTGCGCTCCACGCCCGGGACGTCGGCGAACAGGTGCGCCAGCTCGTCGCCCGCGGGAGCATCGGCGCCGTCCCGGGAGGCCACCACCAGCTCGCTGCCCTGCTCGGACGGCAGCAGGCGCCGCAGGCCGCGCGGGGTGTCGAGCGCGATGACCTCGCCGTGGTCGACGATCGCGATGCGGTCGCAGAGCTGATCGGCCTCGGCCATGTCGTGCGTCGTGAGGATCAGGGTGGTGCCCTGCTCCCGCAGCTCGCGCATCGTGTCCCAGAGGAACAGGCGCGACTGCGGGTCCAGGCCCGTCGTCGGCTCGTCGAGGATCAGGATCTGCGGCCGGTGCATGAGCGCGCGGGCGATCATCAGCCGCTGCGCCATGCCGCCGGAGTACTGGTCGACGCGGTCGTCCTCGCGGCCCTTCAGGCCCACCCGCTCCATCAGCTCGAGCGCCCGCTCCTTCCGTGCCCGGCGGGAGAACCCGAAGTACGCGGCGTGGAAGGACAGGTTCTCCAGGGCGGAGAGGCTGCGGTCGAGGTTGGACCGCTGGGGGACGACCGCGAGGCGCAGCTTCACCGCGACCTGCTCCTCCGTCACGTCGAGTCCGTCCACGAGGACCCGACCGCCGGTCGGCCGCACGCGCGTCGTGATGACGCCGATCGTCGTCGTCTTGCCCGCGCCGTTCGGGCCGAGCAGGCCGAAGATCTCGCCCTGCGCCACGCGGAAGTCGATGCCCTTCACGGCCTCGGGGCCGTCGCCCTTGCCGTAGCGCTTGCGCAGCCCCTCAACGACGATCGCGTCGGCCGTGGCGGGGGCCGGCGGGCCGTACGGGGAGGGGTTCGAGGTCGCGGTCGCCACGGGGACAGCCTAGGCGGCGTGGGGATCGGGCCGGGGTGACCCGCCCGGCGCGACGGGGCCGACCTCCCGGGGGAGGAAGATCCCCGCCATGGCCACCCGCCCCCCGCTGCCCCCCTTCACCCAGGAGTCCGCGATCCAGAAGGTCCGGGCCGCCGAGGACGCGTGGAACTCGCGCGACGCCGAGCGCTGCGCCGGCGCGTACACGCCCGACAGCCGGTGGCGGAACCGGTCGACGTTCCTGACCGGACGCGACGAGATCGTGGCGTTCCTCACCGCGAAGTGGGAGCGCGAGCACGACTACCGGCTGATCAAGGAGCTGTGGGCGTTCGGGGACGACCGGATCGCCGTGCGGTTCGCCTACGAGTGGCGCTCGGACGCCGGCCAGTGGTTCCGGGCGCACGGCAACGAGAACTGGGCGTTCGACGCCGACGGCCTGATGTCGCACCGCCACGCGAGCATCAACGACGTCGCGATCGAGGAGTCCGAGCGGTTGTTCCGCTGGGAGCTCTCGGCCGCGCGGCCGGCCGACCACCCGGGACTGAGCGATCTGGGGCTCTAGCGCGCCGCGCAAGCCCGCTTACAGGGACGAGACACCTACCCCGCTAGCCTCGGTCGATGGCCGAACGCGCGATCGTGTGGGAAGGGCTCGACGCGTGGCGCGCCGAGGTGGCCGTCGTACGGCTCGAGGCGGACCGGGTGCGGGCGACGGGCACGCAGCTCGGCGTCGACCCGGTGCCCTACCGGCTGCAGTACGAGCTGGAGACGGGCGCGAACTGGGAGACGCAGCGCCTGCGACTGCGGTCCACGGGCGCCGGGTGGTCGCGCTCGCTCGACCTGCGCCACGACGGAGCCGGGGGCTGGACGTGCGACGCGGGCGAGACGGGGAAGGCCCCCTTCCCGGAGCCCGGCGGGGACGTGGCGGCGGTGCGCGGCGCGATCGACTGCGACCTCGGCGGCTCGCCGCTCACGAACCTCATGCCCGTGCGCCGCCACGCGCTGCACGTTCACGAAGGCGAGCACGACCTGCTCATGGCGTGGGTCGACGTCCCCTCACTCCAGCTCGTGCCCTCGTGGCAGCGCTACGAGCACCGCTCGCGCGGCGAGGACGGCACCGTCGTGCGCTTCTCGACCCGGGACCACGGCGGCTTCTCGGCCGACCTGCAGCTGGACCGCGACGGGCTCGTCCGCCGCTACCCGGGGCTCGCGGCGCGCGTGGGGGACTGAGCGGGGCGAGTCGCCGCGGCAGGCGGTTGCCGCGGGCGGGCGGGCGTCGCGCGGCTGCGTGCGTCGCTGGGGCCGCCCCACGCGCCCCGGGAACACGTGTTCGTACAATCCAGGGATGGCGCGCCGCACCTCCTACGACCCGTGGCGCCCGGTGCTCGACGCGGGCCGCGAGGACGATCGGCTGGTGCGCGAGGCGTACGAGGGCGCCCGCGCGCCGCGGATCTCGGCCGTCCCCGAAACGCTGCACCCGCGGCTGCTCGACGCACTGGCCCACCGCGGGATCGACGGGCTCTACGCCCACCAGGCCGCGGCCGTCGCGCTGCCGCCGACCCAGCCGTTCGTCGTCACCACCGGGACGGCATCGGGCAAGTCGCTCGCGTTCCAGCTGCCGGCGATCGAGGCGCTGCTGCGCGAACCGCGCTCCCGCGCGCTGTTCCTCTACCCCACGAAGGCGCTGGCCCAGGACCAGGCGCGGTCCCTGTCCAGCTTCGGGCTCCCGCGCGAGCTGCGCGTGGCGATCTACGACGGGGACACGCCGCGCGAGGCCCGTAAGGACGTCCGCTCGCGCACGAACGTCCTGCTGACGAACCCCGACATGCTCCATGTCGGGATCCTGCCGCGGCCGGACCTGTGGGCCGACTTCCTCTCGCGGCTGCGGGTCGTGGTCGTCGACGAGGCGCACGTCTACCGCGGCGTCTTCGGCTCGCACGTCTCGAACGTCCTGCGGCGCCTGCGGCGGCTGGCGGAGCGCCACCAGGAGGGCCGGATCGACCCCGTGCGCTTCATGGCCGCCACGGCGACGATCGCCAACCCCGTCGAACACGTCCGCGCGCTGACGGGCCTGGACGACGTCGCGCTGATCGACGAGGACGGCTCCCCCGGGACGGCGCGCCAGATCGCGATGTGGAACCCGCCCATGTTCGACGAGGACGACGACCAGCACGCGACGGCCGCGCGGGTGCGGTCGGAGAACGCGTCGCTGCCGCTGCTGGGGGCGCCGGACGGCCGCGGGGCGGCGCCGCTCGCCGACCTCGACCGGGCGGACGTCGACCGCGCCGACGACGACCGGACCGGCCTCGACGGCGTCGACCGGGCCGGGCCGGCCGACCTGAACCACGACGGCCCGCTGCCCACCGTCCACCCCGCGGGCGACGCGTCGGACACGGACGACGAGGCCGACCGCGACCTCGCGGCCTACGCGACGGCCGAGGGGCTCCCGGACGACGAGGTGTGGTTCGACGACTTCGGGCAGCCGGTGCCCGCGGGGCCGGGCGCCGGGTCCGGGGCGGCGGACGGCGGGGCCGGTGGCGACCGGTCGGCCGCCGACGCCCTCCAGGCCGCCGGCGGCACCGTCGACCTCGACTCGCCCGGCTCGAACCCCGACGTCGAGCTGCTCGACGCGTCCGAGCTCATCGCCGGCCGGGTGCGCAAGTCGGCGCTCACCGAGGCGGGCGAGATGCTCGCCGACCTCGTCGAGGCCGAGGTGCGGACGATCGTGTTCATCCGCTCGCGCAAGGGGGTCGAGGTCGTCGCCCAGATCGCGCAGGACCTGCTGGAGGAGCGGGGGCGCAAGGACCTGGCGCGCACGGTCATCGGCTACCGCGCCGGGTACACGTCGGGGCAGCGCCACGAGCTCGAGGCCCGGCTCGTGAACGGGCAGGTCCGCGGCGTCGTCACGACCACGGCGCTCGAGCTCGGCATCGACATCGGCGCACTGGACGCGTGCGTCGTCGTGACGTTCCCCGGCACGGTCGCGTCGCTGCGGCAGATGTGGGGCCGCGCCGGCCGGCGCGGGAAGGGCCTCGCGGTCTACATCGCGGGCGAGGACGCGCTGGACCAGTACTTCTGCCGCCACCCCGACGAGTTCCTCGACCGCCCCGTCGAGGCGGCGATCCTGCATCACGAGAACCCGTCGATCCACCTGCCCCACCTGCTCTGCGCGGCGTACGAGGCGCCGATCGACGCGCGCGACGAGCGAGCGTTCGGGCCGAACTGGCGGGCGCACGCCGAGGAGCTCGTCGCCCGCGGCGACCTGCGCGAGCGGCGCGGCGCGTTCCGGCCCGTCGAGGGCCACGGGTTCCCGGCGGGCGAGATCGGGCTGCGCTCCGCGTCGGGGCAGCGCGTCGTGATCGTCGACGGCACCACGGGCGAGGAGATCGGCCACGTCGAGGAGGACAAGGCGCCCGCGACCGTCCACGAGGGTGCCGTCTACCTGCACCAGGGGCAGAAGTACGAGGTCCAGGGGCTCGACCTGGAGTCGGGCTACGCCGTGGTGGAGCCGTTCGCCGGCAACTGGTGGACGGAGCCCAAGCGCGAGATCGAGGTGCTCTTCGAGCGGCTGCTCGACCGGCGCGAGGTGGAGACCGCCGGCGGGCCGATGCGGCTGTCCTACGGCCGCGTGACGGTGACGGACACCGTGCTGGGCTACCAGCGGCGCAAGCAGGGCTCGGGCGAGGTCATCGACCTGCGCACCGTCGACCTGCCGTCGGTGAACTTCCAGACCGAGGCCGTCTGGTACGAGCCGGGCGACCTCATCCACGGCGGCGGCGTGCCCGGATCGCCGCTGGCCGCGGCCGCCGCGGGGGCGCTCGGGGCGGGGACGGCGCCGGTCGGTGCGGGCGGCACGGCCCGCGGCACGACGGTGGACGAGAACGGGCCCGGCACGGTCGGCCCCGGCATGGGCGCGAGCGGCGTCGGCCCTGGCCCGGGCGTCGGCGAGCTGGCGCCGTTCCCCACGGAGCACGTGCTGGGCGCGCTGCACGCCGCGGAGCACGCGCAGATCGCCGTGCTGCCGCTGTTGGCGATGTGCGACCGCTGGGACGTCGGCGGGCTGTCGACGAACCTCCACCCGCAGACGGCCGGGCCGACGATCATCGTCTACGAGGGCCACGTCGGCGGCGTCGGGATCGCCCGCCAGGCCTACGACCGCTTCGAGGCGTGGGCGGCCGACGCGCGCCGCATGATCGAGGAGTGCCCGTGCGAGTCGGGCTGCCCCTCCTGCGTCCAGTCGCCGAAGTGCGGCAACCTCAACGAGCCGCTCCACAAGGCCGCGGCGCTCGAGCTGCTGGAGCGCCTGCAGCCCGCCGGGCCCGCGGACGGGCCCGCGTAGGATCGGCCCATGGCGCGTCTCCCGGCCTTCCCGAACCCGGTGAACGAGAAGGCCGCCCGCACGGTGGCCGCGGTCGTCGCGATCACCTGCCTCGTGGCGCTCTTGACGGGCTGGCACTGGCTGCTCGTGCCCCTGGCCTACGGATTCATCGCCCGCGCCCTGGCCGGGCCACGGTTCAGCCCGCTCGGGTGGGTCGCCATGAACGTCGTGGCGCCCCGGCTGGGCGAGAAGCGCCCCACGCCCGGGCCGCCGAAGCGGTTCGCCCAGGCCATCGGCGCCGTCGTCACCACCGCGGCGGCGATCGGCGGGCTCGCGCTGGGCTGGGACCTCTTCGCGCAGGTCCTGCTCGGCGTGATGGTCCTCTTCGCCACCCTGGAGTCCGTCCTCGGCCTCTGCGTCGGCTGCAAGGTGTTCGCGGTCCTCATGCGCGCGGGCGTGATCCCGCCGGAGACCTGCGAGGCCTGCAACGACATCTGGTCGCGGCCTCGCGCCGCGGCCTGAGGCGGACGGGGCTGGGGATTCCCGGCCCCGCGCGGCGGGCGGAGCGGTCCGTCGACGGCATTCCGGCGCCTCCGCCGAACGGCCCAGGCGCCGCCGCGGCGGTGGATCGCGTGCAGTAACGGGGGAACCTGCACCGAACCTGCAGGTTCGCGGCCCCCGGGCCGTGCCAAAGCTGCACCGAACCTCCAGACGGGGAATCCGCCGGGCTTCAGCCGCCACAGTCCTCCGGGCCATGTCGCGGGCAACCCAGCCACAGACCGCAGTGCCCAGCACCCGGTCCGTGAAGACGACAGCGGTCCTTCTTGCCGCCGTGACCCTGTCGTGCGCCGCCGGCGTCGGTGCCTCTCCAGCCCTCGGGGCCGAGACACCGACGCCGACGACGCAGTCCTCCGCTCCCTCCGCCGCCCCGACCGGCGGTCTCACCGCCCGGACGGCCAGCCTGCCGCGGACGGCGAACCCGGAGGGCACCCCCACCGTCCCGCCCGTCGTCCCCGACGCACCGGCCCGGGTCCGCGCCGTCGTCGGGCGCTTCGCCCTCAGCGCCCCGACCTGGACGACGGGGACCGCCGCGCCGAAGATCGCCATCCGCATCGACGCGCCGCAGGTCACCGCCGCCCGCGTGCAGGTGCGCGTCGAGGACCGAGCGACGAGTCGCGTCGTCCTGCGCCAGTCCTTCGGGGTCGTCCGCTCCGGCGCCGAGGTCTCCCAGCAGGTCACCCCGCGCCTCGCCGGCAAGCCCGGCTCGTACCGCCTGCGAGTCCTGGTCCGCGACCAGACCGGGCGCAAGTCCTCCGCGACCGCGCGGACCCTGAAGGTCGAGGCCCCCGCGGCGCCCCGCCCGGCCGCCCCGGCTCCGGTCCCCCAGGGCGCCGGCGGCTACGTCTTCCCCGTCCTGGGCGCCTGCAACTTCCGCTCGAGCCACGGCCAGCGCTTCCACGCCGGCCGCGGCGGGGGCCGCGCCCACAACGGGCACGACATCGGCACGTTCGACGGCTTCCCGCCCGTCGTCGCGGTCACGAGCGGCACGGTCAGCCGGGTCTGGTTCGACGGCAGCGGCGGCGGCTGGACGATCGTCTTCGACGGTGACGACGGCACCGCCTACGGCTACCTGCACCTGAAGACCGGCTCGATCCTCGTGCAGCCGGGCGAGCGCGTCGCCGCGGGCCAGACGGTCGCCAACGCGGGCAATACGGGCGGCGACTACGAGCCGCACCTGCACTTCGAGATGCGGCCGATCCCGTGGGACGCCCACCGGGACGACGCCGTCGACCCGCTCCCCCTCCTCTCCCGTCTGCCCAACGGCTGCACCGGCTGAACCGGCCGTGCCGTGAGGTGTCCGTCGTCCGGGAGGGGCGGCGGACACCTGACGGCACGGCGCGCGAGGGGGGCCATTCGGTACTCTGACCTGCCTGCCCTGGCGGGATAGCTCAGTTGGTAGAGCACACGACTGAAAATCGTGGTGTCCCCGGTTCGAGTCCGGGTCTCGCCATCCTCGAAGGCCCCGCATCGCGGGGCCTTCGGTCTTTCCGGGGGCTGTGTCGATCCTGCGACGCGCTCGTCATCCCCGCCCCCGTGCACTACCGTGGGCCTCCATGCGTGCGCCGTCCCGGGCCATGCGTCGCGTCACCCGTACGCGCGCTGCCGACACCCCTGCCCTCTTCCGCCCGGCGACCGCCGCTTCCCGGCGATGAGCAGGACCGCCCGGCCGCCGCGCGCGGGCTCGCCCCGGTTCCCCCGCCCGCAGGTCGACCCGCTGGCCGCGCTCTTCGGCGGGCTGGCCGTCGTCCTGCTGATCGTGTTCCTGGCGCTGCTGGGCTCGACGCAGCCGGGTAGCTCCGGGGCGAAGCTCTCCTACTCCGGGCTCTCGAAGCTCGTGGAGCAGGGGCAGGTCACGCGGGTGCGGCAGCTCGACTACGACCACCGCCTGCTCGTGACGCTGCGCGACGGCCGGCGCGGGTGGACGGGCTACCCCGCGGCGGGGACCCTCGGCGACCGGCTGCTCGTGCGGGCCGGGGAGAAGGGCGCCGTCGTCTCCGTCGACAACCAGGGCGGCAAGCAGGCACGGCGGCTCGTCGTGCAGGTGCTGCTGCCGATCCTCATCCTCGTCGCGCTGTTCTCGCTCTTCATGCGCCTGAGCCAGCAGGCGGATGCGTCCGGCGGCGTCGGCGGGTTCTCGCGCTGGCGTGGGAAGGGGACGGCTTCGGGGAAGGACCGGCCGCGCGGGCCGTCCTTCGGCGACGTCGCCGGGGCGGGGACGGCCGTGGCGGAGCTGCGCGAGCTGTGCGACCTGCTCAAGAACCCCGAGCGCTACGCGGCGCTGGGGGCGCGCGCGCCGAAGGGCGCCCTGCTCGTCGGCCCGCCCGGCACGGGCAAGACGCTGCTGGCGCGGGCCACGGCGGGCGAGGCCGACGCGGCGTTCTTCTCCGTCTCCGGCGCCGAGTTCGTCGAGTCGCTCGTCGGCGTCGGCGCCGCGCGCATCCGGGACCTCTTCGCGCAGGCCCGCGCCGCGGCGCCCGCCATCGTCTTCATCGACGAGCTCGACGCCGTGGGCCGCAAGCGCGGCGCCGGGGTCGGGCAGGGCAACGACGAGCGCGAGCAGACGCTGAACCAGCTGCTCGTCGAGATGGACGGTTTCGACGCCGGGGGCGGGCTCATCGTCCTCGCGGCGACGAACCGTCCCGACGTGCTCGACCCCGCGCTCGTGCGTCCCGGCCGCTTCGACCGCCAGGTCACCGTCGACGCCCCCGACGTCATGGGCCGCACGGCGATCCTCGGGCTCTACCTGCGCGGCCGCCCGATCGACGACGACGTCGACGCCGCGGCGATCGCCCGCCGCTGTCCCGGGTTCACGGGCGCGGAGCTCGAGAACGTGGTCAACGAGGCGGCGTTGCTCAGCGCCCGCGCGGGCCAGGACCACATCGGCGTGGACGACTTCGACGAGGCGATCCAGCGGGTCGTCGGCGGGCCGCGCAACACGAGCCACGTGCTCTCGGAGGACGAGCTCGAGACGATCGCCGTCCACGAGGCCGCCCACGCCGTCGTGGCCGCCGCGCACGGCGACGCCGACGCGATCCACGGCCTGTCGATCGTCGCGCGCGGCCGGCGGCTGGGACGCACCACGGTCCACGCGGACGGCGACCGGCGGGTGCTCCGCCAGAGCGACCTGGACCGCCGGCTGACCGTCGCGATGGCCGGCGCGGCGGCCGAGCTCTACGCGTTCGGCGAGCTCTCCACGGCCGTCAACGACGACCTCCACACCGCCACCCAGCTCGCGCGGTCCATGGTCACGTCCTTCGGCATGTCGCCGCTCGGGCCCGTGACGATCGGCGAGCGCAGCGCGCAGGTCTTCCTCGGTGGCGGGCTGCAGGAGCTCGGCAGCGTGGGGCCGGGCACGCTGGAGCGCATCGACACGGAGACCCGCGCGATCGTCGAGACGGCGCAGGAGCGGGCCCGCCGGACGCTCGAGGCCAACTGGGACGTCGTCCGCGCGGTCGCCGACGACCTCGTGGAGCACGAGACGCTCGGCGACGACGCCCTCGCGGCGCACCTCGAACGCGTGACGATCGAGGGCGAGGCCGGGTCCGCCTCGTACCGCGACGGGACCACTGGGCCCCGGGACGACGGGCCGGGCACCGGGCGATGACCCGCCGGGCCCTCATCGCCGTCGCTCTGACGGCCGTGGCGGGCGGGGCGACGTTCGCCCTCGCGCAGGACCCCGCGCCCGAGGCCCCGCAGACCTGGCGCACGCGGCCCGAGGTCCCCGGTGTCGCGACCACGCTCGTGCCCTTCGGCGTCGAGGCCACGGCGGACGGGGCGCGCGCCTGGGCGCTCGGCCAGGCCGGCGGGAAGACCGTCGTGCTGCGGCGCGCGCCCGGCGGCGGGTGGACGGCCGACCGGCTTCCCGGCGGCGGCCCGCCCGTCGGCAGCCCGCCCGTCGGCGTGGGTGCGCCGCAGCACGCGGGCGAGACGGCCCCGGACGGCCGCGCCGCCGTGCTGCTGTCCGACGCCGATCCCGCGGCCGACGCCACGCTGCTGACGCGCGATCCGGGAGGGGCGTTCGTGGCGGCCCCCGTTCCCGGCGCGGCGCTGCAGGGCGGCGAGCGACTCGTGCCCGACGCCACCCGGCCGACCGCGCGCGCCCTGCTCGCGGTACTCGGCGGCGACGACCCGGACGCCGGCACGCTGATCGCCCCCACCGACGGCGACGGCACGGGCACCGCCGTCCTGCGTCTGGGCGCCGACGGCTGGACCCGCGAGCCGATCGACGCGCCGGACGTGACGACCGGCCCGCTGCGGCCCGTCGGCCTGGCGGCGGCGTCGGGGAAGCAGGCGTGGCTCCTGGCCCGTTCCGGCGACGACCTCGTGCTGCTCCAGCGCCGCCCCGTTCCCGCGCCCGGCGGCGGCACCGGCACGACCACGGCGCCCACGCCCCCGCCGGGCACCGACACCACGACGGCGCCGACGCCCCCGCCGGGCACGGACACGACCACCGCGCCGACGCCGCCGCCGGGCACCGACACGGACACCACGCCGACGCCCCCGCCGAACCCGGCCGACCCCGCCGATCCGGACGACCCGACGGGCACGGGCACGACGACCGCCCCGACCCCCGCGCCGGACCCCGACCCGGACGACCCCACGGACCCGCCCGCCGGCGAGCGCCGCATGCACTGGGTGCCGGCGGACGTCGCACCGCACCCCCTGCTCGGCGGCGAGGGCCGTCCCGACGGCGTCTCGGCGGTCACGGTGTCCGCCCCGCCGGCCGACCCGCTCACGGCGACGACGGACGGCCTCTGGATCGACCTGGGCGTGACGGCCGCGGGCCGTCGGTCCGACGCCACGCTGCACCTGCGGGTGGAGCCCGGCGCCGGCGGCGCGTCGGCACCCGACGAGGTCGCGGTGGACGGCAGCTGGTGCGACGTGCCCGCCGCCCGGTGCGACCGCCGTCTCGGCCTGGAGCTCCCCCGCGGCGAGCGGGGCTACCGCTCCCTCGCGTTCCCAGCGGGCCCGGACGCCCCCTTCGGCGGCCGGATCGTCTCGTCGCCCGTCGACACGGGCGTGCCCGACGAGGCGCCCCGCCGCGACGCGCAGCGCCAGGGCGGCTACGCCCAGCTGACCGGCGAGCGCTTCGCCCTGCGTGACGGCATCGGCGAGGACGGCACGAGCACCACGCAGGCGATCGCGTTCTCCGCCGACGGCCGGGGCTTCACCGGGGGCACCATGGCGGTCGGCGTGGCGGCGCCCGAGACGTCCGCGGAGGAGGATCGGGAGCGCCGCCCGGGGCTGCACACCCAGCCCGTCGTGACCGCCGCGCCGTCGCCGGACGGCGACGGGACCCTGCTGGCGTTCACCCGCAGCGGCGAGTCCGCGTTGCACGAGCCCGGCAAGGGCTGGCGGTCGCCCAACCGCCGGGTCGACGACCTCCGCTCGACCCGCGACAACTCCGACCCGTTGTCGGACGAGCTGCCGCCCGTGCGCGCCGTCGTCTGGCCGCGGGCCGACCTGCTGATCGCCATCGGCAGCGGCGGGATTCTGACGACGGGCCACATCGATCCCCGTACGCAGTCCCGGCTCGCCGACGGCCCGGGCGCGGCCGTGCACGCCGAGAGGCTGCCCCGGGAGGCGACGCCCCTGGACATCGCGTGCACGCGGGACGGCGACCTCGAGTGCGTGACGGGCGGGCGTGCGGGCCTGCTGCTCCGGGGTGACGCGGAGGTCTGGGCGACGGACCGCCTGCCCGGGGCGGCCGCGGACGCCGAGATCACGGGGGTCGCCTACGACGGCCGCGTCGCCGTGGTCGCCACGAGCGCCGGCCTGTTCCGGCACGCCGGGGACGGCCAGTGGGTGCGCGACGAGGACCTGGGCGCACGGATGGCCGCGGCCGGACAGGAGCCCGGCGTGGACGTGGTCGCCACCGAGCCCGGCGGCGGCACCGTGGTCGACGGCCTGTGGGTGCGCGACGCCCCCACGGCCCCGTGGCGACCCACGAGCGCGCCGCTCGAGACCCACCCGGTCGCCATCGCGGCCGTGCGGGATCCCGACGGCCGCGTGCGGACGCTCGTCACCGGCACGCCCGCGCGCACCCCGCTGCCGACGCCCTTCCCGCCCAGCCCCGTCCCCGCGCCGGGCTCCGACGACGGGGGCTCGGGCGCCCCCGGCGGCGGGGGCGAGGCCGGGGGCGACGAGCCGGGCGACGAGGACCCGGACGCGGGGTCCGGGGAGAGCGAGAACTCCGCGGACGACGAGGAATCGACGCCGGTCCCGACCGACCCCTCGCCGGTGGACCCGGTGACGTTGCGGGAGACGGCGGACGGCTGGGTCGACGTCGACCGCGCGAGCTACCAGCCCTCCGGGGGCCGCGACCTGCCGGCGACGACGGTCGGCACCCGCGTGCTGGCGGTGGACGCGGCCGGCACGGGCTGGGCGCTCGGCGGCGTCGCGGGCGACGAGCCCGACGAGGACCCGCGCAAGCGGGTGGTCATGACGACGACGTCGTTCGAGCGGCTCGTCCGGGGACTGCCGGCGCCCGCCCCGCCCGAGGAGGGCGAGGAGCAGCCCGCCTCGGGTCCGGACGCCGAGGTGCCGGTGGCGGCGGGCATCGTGCGACTGGCGATCGGGGGGCATCCCGCCTGCCTCGACCGTTGCACGGGTGGCGCCCGCCAGGGCGTGACGCCCGACGTGCACCTGGAGCAGGCTGTGAGGCGGGTGTCCGAGATGCGGCGCTCCGGGGCGGGCCCGGCCGCGCTGGTGGTCGGCGGCGGCCGCGCGTCGGTCGGTGGCGAGCCGCTCGACGAGGCCGGAGCGCGCCGCTACCGCGAGCTGCTCGCGGGGGACGGCACGCCGACCTTCGCGCTCCCCGGGCCCGGAGACCTGCAGGGCGGCGGACCGCAGGCGTTCTCCGCGGCGTTCGCGACCGCCGCGGCCCCGGTCGGCACGGGCGCTCCGCAGGACGGCATCACCGTCGACCCCGCCCTGGCCCCGCCGCCGGGCCCGGGGGGCGCCCCGACCCGGTTCACGTTCGACGTCTCCGCGAGCGCCGGCCGGGTGCGTGTGCTCGCCATCGACAACGCGGCGGGACGGCTGGAGGGCGGCCCGGACGGGCCCCAGGCGGCGTGGATCAGGCGCGTCCTCGACGACGCGCGCGCAGGGGCGGTTCCGGTCGTGGCAGTAGGCAGCGCGTCGTTGGTCCAGGGCACCGTTGCGGCTCTGGCCGACGACGCCGCGTTCGAGGTGGCCCTCCTGGCCGGGCGGGCGTCGGCGTACGTCGCGACGGCCGGCAGCGACGACCCGGAACCCCGTCGGTTCGGCGGCGAGACCGCCCGCACGGTCGTGCGCGACCCGGGCTCGGGAGAGGAACTGCCCGTGCTGCAGTCGTCGACGCTGGGCTACGGCGTCACGTTCGCCGCGTACTTCGGGGAGGACGGCGAGTTGAGCGGGCCCGACTACCTGCGCCAGAGGGCCGCGGCCCTCCTCACCCTCGACGTCGACGTCTCGCTCCGGGACCCGACGACGAACGTCGCCCCGGTCGAGCCGCGGACCGAGCCGCTGCTCGGACCCGTGCTCTTCGGCGCGGAGGAGCGGGTCACGCTGGGCTCGGCGACCCCGATCGGGGCCAACGCCACGGACCCCGCCCAGCACCGTCACCTGGTCCCGGCGCCGGGCGATCGCCCCCGGGTCGCGACGGCTCTGCGGATGGGCTTCCTGCCCTCGAACTCGTGCGGGATGTGGACGGAGGACTGCGACACCAATGTGCGCGACGCGACGCGCTTCAGCTCGTCCGACGAGTCGGTGGGCCGGTTCGTAGCGGTGGCCCGTTTCGAGGAGGCCGGTCCGACCATCGTGACCGACGACGCCGGCCGGCCCGTCGACAACCCGCAGCTCGGGGTCTTCTGCCCCGTCGGCCTCGGCACGACCACCGTGACGCTGCGGACGATGGGCCGCGAGGTCCGCCACACGATCACCGTGGTGCCGCTGGACACCCCGGGGCTTCCGGACAGCGAGCCGGACGCCAAGCCACCGCCCCGCGGCACGTGCGGGTTCGGCACGCGATACGGGACCCCACCGACGGTGCCGAGCCCGGACGGCGACGCGGCGCCCGTCGAGCCGCAGGCACCGGGAGTCCCGTCGGGGCCCTCCTCGCCGGGGCTCGTCAAGACGCCCCTGCTGCCCGCCCCCGGGGCGCCGGTCGTGGCTTCCCCGCCGGCACCGGCCCCCACGCCGGCCCCCTCCACCCCGCCCACGGTCACGCCGCCCCCGGCCCTCGCGCCCGTCGTGCCGGGTCCGGCGGCCGACCCCACCGCCCCGCCGGTCTCGCCGGCCGCCAAGGCCCCGAGCCCGCCCGCGCCCCCGCCGCCCACGGGCCACGCCCAGGTGCCGCAGACGGGGTCGGCGCCGCAGGCCCAGGGCCAGGTGCAGACGCAGGTCCAGGGGCAGCTCCAGCCGGCCGTCCGCGCCGCGGAGCAGGACCGGCGGGAAGAGGCCTTCGAGGGGGACCACGCCGCCGCGGCCTACGGCCGGCCGGCGTCGCCGCTGCCGTGGGAGATCGGCGGGGCCGTCGCCGTCCTGCTGCTCGTCGCCGGCGGCGGCGTGGCGGCCGGCCGTCTGCGGCGCGGGGCCGCCCCGGCGTACGAGCGCCACCGGCGCTGAGGCGGCCGCCGCTCAACGCGGCGCGACGCCGCCGCTCAGTGCGGCGGGACGCCCCGCTCAGTGCGGCGCGTGGCGCTGGCGGTGCGCCTCGGCCTCGGCCTCGGCGTGCGCCCGGGCCTGCAGCTCGTGCGCCGCCTCGAGCGCCGCGGCGGCCTCGCGCTCCCGCGGGTCGTGCGGCTCGGCCGGGAACCCGCCGACGGCGACCCGCAGCTGCTCGACGATGCGGGTGACCCGGCGGTGCGGGCCGAACCGCGCCTCGGCCCGCCGTTGCCGCTCGGGGTCGCGCTCCCCGTAGCGCCAGTGCGCCCACGGCGAGCTCGGCTTGCCCAGGCGCACCAGCGCCCACAGGCCGATCGGCGGGAACACGAGCGCGCCGAAGCCGTGGAAGAACCGCGACTTGGCGAAGCAGATGCCCGTCACGATCAGCGCACCGATCGTGTAGCCGAGCGAGACGAGCGTGGCGAGCACGTCGTCGCCCGTCACCTGCAGCGGGTTGATGCCGAGGAAGACGAGGCCCATGAAGGCTGCGGTGACCGCGACGGCGTCGATCGAGGTCCGTCCCTCGCGCGCCCAGTAGACGTCGCGCAGGTGGACCCACAGCGCGAACTCGTCGAACGCCAGGCCTACGCCGATGCCGAAGACGACCGCGGAGACCTCGAACCACGGCTGCTGCCCGTTCAGTGCGAAACCGACGGAGCCGCCCGCCATCATCAGGACGATGCCCCACACGAGGTGGTGCAGGTGCACGCCGCCCGTGATCACGCTGCCGGGCCACCACGGGAACCGGTCCGAGCGCGCCATGCGGGCGCTCGTGCGGATGAACAGGAACGAGCCGAGGAACGCGGCGAGGACGAGGAAGATGCCCTGCCGGCCGGGCTCCACGACGTAGTCCCGCCACAGGTCCGCGGGGAAGGCGGCGAGGAGCATCTCCCCGGAAGGTACCGGCTCGCCGCGCGACGACCGACCGGCGGCCGGGCCGCCGGGGCGACGCGCGGCGGTGGCGCGTCGGCGCTCGTCGCGGGGCGCGCTGGCGGTCCGGGGCGTCCCGGACCGTCTGCCCGCTAGGCGGTCTCGTCGTTGATGCCGCCCGGGCTGGCGTCCGGGTGGCTCTCCGTGCGCAGCGCGCCGCGCTCCACGCCGGCCTCGGGTTCGATCATCCGCAGCAGCTCGACGGTGCGGGCCTCCGCGGCGTCGAGCGCGTAGCCGGCGAGCTCGACCTCGAAGCCGTCGCCCGTCGTCGTCACGGCGGCGACGTCGGGCTGCCCGCGCAGCCCCGCGAGGACCTGCTCGAGCTGGGTGTCGTCGAGGGCGGCACGGACGCGCACGGCGGTCATGGGCGCAGGGTAGCGCCGCGCGGGGGTGGCCGGACCACCGCGCCGAGCGACGTCCGCCCGTCCGTAGGGCCGTACCCTGGTCGGGTCCGTGGCCGACCTGCCTCCCACCGTGGCCGACTCGCCGCCCACCGTCGCCGCCAGCCGCGGGCAGACCCTCCTCGCGGTCTTCGCCGGCGGGGCGCTCGGCACGCTCGTCCGCGCCGCACTGACACGGGGCCTCCCGCACGACCCCGGCGCCTGGCCGTGGTCTACGTTCGCGGTCAACCTGCTCGGCGCGTTCCTCCTGGGCTGGTGGGCGACGCGCCTGCTGCGGCCGCCCGCCGCGGACCCCCGCGCCCGGCCGTTCCTGGCCACCGGCGTCTGCGGTGGCCTGACGACGTTCTCGACGCTCCAGCTCGAGCTCGTCGACCTGCTGCGCGACGGCGCGCCCGGCCTGGCCGTGGCGTACGCCACGGCGTCGGTCGTGCTGGGCCTCGCGGCCGTGCTGGCCGGGCGGGCCGCGGCGCGCCGCGGCGCCGACGCGCCAGAAGACGATGAACGCGACGGGGGACCCGGCGCCGCCCCGCGGGGCGGCGGAGTCCTGCGCGGCGGAGGGGCACCCCGATGAGCGACGTGCTCCTCTGGGCCGGCGTCGTCCTCGCGGGCGGCTGCGGCGCGGTCCTGCGGTTCCTCGTCGACGAGGCGGTGCGTGCACGCGCCCGCGGGGCGTTTCCGGCGGGGATCCTGGTGGTCAACGTGTCCGGGGCGCTCGTGCTCGGGCTGCTGTCGGGCCTCGCCCTGGGCGACGACGCGTACCTCGTCGTCGGGATCGCGCTCGTGGGCGCCTACACGACCTTCTCGACGTGGATGCTCGACACGGTCGCCGCGGCGTCGCGCGGTCTGCTCGCCGTCGCGGCGCTGAATGTCGGCCTGAGCCTGGCGCTCGGCCTCGCCGCCGCGGTGGTCGGACGGGCGGTCGGCGCGGCGCTCTGAGGACGGGCACGTTCGGTCCGGGGCACGTCGGCCCGCTCGCGCCGGGTCGTGGGCCGGGCGCCGTCCGCCCCGCCGGGGCGCGCTACCAGTCGCTGTTGGGCCGGCGGCGTTCCTTCTTGACCTGGCCGCGCTTGACCTTCGACTCCACGCGCTTGCGCTTCGCGTTGCGGGACGGGCCCGTCGCGCGGCGCTTGGCCTGGACGTGGAGGGCGTCGCGGATGCGGTCGGCCAGGCGCTCGAGGGCGAGGTCGCGGTTGCGGCTCTGGCTGCGGGCGTCCTGCGAGACGGCACGCACGACGGGGCCGAGCCGCTCGATCACGAGCTCCTGCTGGCCGGGGCTGAGCGCTCGGCTCGCGCGCACGTCGAACGCGACCTCGATGCGGGACGAGGTCATGTTCGCGTGCTGACCGCCGGGGCCGGACGAGCGACTGGCGCGGATCACCACGTCGCTCAGCGGGATCCGGGTCCCGCCGTTGATGCGCAGCGACTCCATGGGCACGGGAGGCTACGTCCATGCGGGTGGACCGTGCCCGGCCGTCGTCCGACGCGGTACGACCCGAGAAGCACGGGCCGGGGCCCGGACCCCTTCCCGGGCGGACCGTGCCCCGCCGTCGTCCTGCCGGGTGCACGAGCCCCAGCCGTCTTCGCCATGGGCGGATCGCATCCCGCCGTCGTCCGTGGACGCGAATGGCGTGTCGCGGCCCGCGCCTCTGCCACCATGGGGGGACGATGAGCGATCTGCAGCGCCGATCCGGCACCCGTCTCACGCGCAAGCAGCGGGAGACCCGCGCCTACCGCCTCACCCTCGCGACCGGGGGCTTCGGCGTCGTCGGCGTCGTGACCCTGGTGCTCGCGGTCGTGGGGATCATGAGCTTCGGGATCCCGTTCCTCGCGATCGTCCTCTCGGCACTCTCGGCCTGGATGCTGCGCAACACGCTGAACCCGTAGGGCTCAGGCGGGGCCGGCGCGCCCCTGTCCCCGGCCGGCCGATCGCCGGCCGGGACGTGCTGGTCCTAGCGGACCTTGACGGTCGTCCCCATCGGCACGCGGCCGAAGAGGTCGATGACGTCGCTGGGGTGCATGCGGATGCAGCCGTGCGAGGCGCGGGATCCGAGCGACCAGGTCTCGGACGTGCCGTGGATGCCGATGCCGTCGCGCAGGCCGAGCCAGCGGGCCTTGAGCGGGTTGTTCGGCGCGCCGCCCGGGATGACCTGGCCGGCGAGGTCGCCCGCCCAGTCCGAGTTGGGCACGTGCCAGGCCGGGTTGACCTGCTTCGAGGTCACGGAGTACATGCCGGCGGGCGTGCCGTGGCCGGCCGCGCCGACGGCGATCTTGTAGCTCTTGGAGAGCTTGAGGCTCTTGAACAGCCGCAGCCGGAACGTCTGGCGGTCGACCGTGACGATCGTGGAGTACTGCCGGGCGAGGCTCGCGGCGGTGACGGCGGGCTTCGTGCGGACGACGCCGACGCGCAGGTCGCGCTCCTTCGACGTGTCCTTCAGGACGGGCAGGACGGCCTTTTCGAGCGTCTTGCGGTCGACCCTCCAGCCGTTGCGGGAGCCCGTGACGCGCTGCTTGGTGATGCCGATGCGGATCGTCGCGTTGCGCGTCGACTTCGTCATGGACGAGATCGAACGGAACCAGCCGTCGAGCTTGGGCGTGCTCCACGTCGCGACCGGGCGCAGCGTGGTGTTGGGCGGCGCCGACGCCGCGTTCTTGGCGATCTTCTCGAGGTCGAAGCGGTAGGTGATCGTCGACATCTTCAGCCGGTGCGGGCGACCGGCGATCTTCACGACGACGCTCTCGCTCGACGGCCGCTGGGCCTGGAGCGCGCCACGCAGGATCGACTTCGCCTGGTTCTTCGTCTTGCCCGACAGGTCGATGTCGCCGAACTTGACGCCCGCGGCGATGACGGCCTTGCGGGGGTCGGTCGGCGCGGGGGCCGGAGCCGGTGCCGGCGCGGGCGCCGGGGCGGGAGCGGGGGCCGGCGCCTGGCGCGGCGCGGCGAGGGATGAAGCAGGGAGGACGGCGGCGAACGCCGCGCCCAACAGGACGGTGCGCACGGCCGGGGCCACGCGGTGGGGGAACGACGGCATCGACCCATCGTAGGACGGCCCCGATCCCGGCGAGCCGGCTGCAAGGGACGGTGCGCCCCGCCGCGTCGGAACGGGAGGCTGTGGTCGCCCGAGGTCCCCGGGCGACGGGGCGGTGCCCGGCCGGTCCTAGGCGGCGGCGGAGAGCCCGTCCATCGCGTCCCAGTCCTGGCTGCGCAGCGCCCAGCGGAACCCGCCGAGCAGGTCGCAGACGAGCTCGGGGACCTCGAGCTGGGGGCAGTGGCCCACGCCGGCGAGCCGCTCGAAGCGGGCGTCGGGGAGCGCCGCGAGCACGTGACGGGCGCCGCGGCAGGACACCATGCGGTCGCGCTCGCCCCACACGAGCAGGACGGGGCAGTCGACCTGGGCCAGCGCGAAGGGGTCGACGAGCTCGCCCATGAGCCGGCGGCCCGTGGCCAGCAGGCGGCGGACGTCACGGGCGCTCGAGACGTGGCGGGCGTAGCGCTCGAGGTCTTCGGGGTGCGCGCGGCTCACGTCGCCGTAGGCCAGCTGCCGGAACACGCGTGAGGTGATGCTGCGCAGGACGGGCGTCGGGACGGGCAGCGCGTCGTTCAGCGCCCACCGCAGCAGCGGCTGCTGCTCGATGACGCGGAACCACCCCGGGTGGTCGAACCCCGCGGGACCGATGGGGACGATCCCGGCGGGCGAGGGGCGACCCTCCGCGCAGAGGAAGGCGAGCGCGCCGCCCATGGAGTTGCCGGCGATGATCGGCGCCTCGTCGCCCCACAACAGCTCGCAGGTCGCTGCAACGACCTCGCGGTACTGGACGTACATGGGCTCGTCGGGCCGCAGGCGGTCGGCCTCGCCGAAGCCCGGCAGGTCGATCGCGGCGGCGCGGTGGCCGCGGTGGGCGAGCAGCTCGAGCACCCGCCACCAGGTGTCGGCGGAGTCGGAGTACCCGTGCAGCAGCAGGATCGGCGCGCCGGAGTCGTGCTCCGCCGGGGCGACGGACTCGAGCAGCCGAGTGCGGAATCCCGCGACCTCGATCGTGCGCGCGCTGATCCGCTCGGGCGCGCTCATGCCCCGACCCTACGGATGCGTATCGCCCACATGGGACTCATACCTTCCCTATTCGGCCGCTCGTCACACATGCCTCCCTTTCGGGGTGCTGCGTGGACCGGTGGACGACCGGCGCCCCGGGCGCCCCGGCGCGCGAGCCCCCGTCTCCGTCCGGGAACGGCCGTACCTTTGCCCGTATGGAACTCCGCGAGCTCGAGCACGGATCGGCCGTGGACCACGTGCTCCTCGTGCGCGGCGCCGACCGCCGGACGCGCAAGGGCAGCGACGACGTCTTCCTCCGCCTCGAGCTCGCTGACCGCACGGGCAGCGTCGTCGCGATGGTGTGGGACGACTGCGAGAGCGTCGAGCAGGTCGCGGTGAAGGGCCAGGCGGTCCGCGTCACGGGCCGGTTCGAGGTCCACGACCGCTTCGGCCGGCAGATCCAGCTCGACCGCCTCACGGCGATCCCGCAGGACGAGGTCGACCTCTCGACCCTCGTGGAGGGCCCGTCCGAGCCCGTGGCTACGCTCGAGGCGCGGTTCTTCGCGCTGGTGCAGCGCACGCAGGACGTGTGGCTCCGCCGCCTGCTGGAGCGGGTCTTCGCCCGCGACGGCGCGTTCTGGCCGCGGTTCCGGATGGCCCCGGCCGCGAAGCACTTCCACGAGGCCTACCCGCACGGGCTGCTGGACCACACGCTCCGCGTGGCCGAGGGCGTCGAGGCGATGGCCCCGCTGTTCGCCCCGGTCGACCGCGACGTCGCGGTCTGCGGCGCCCTGCTGCACGACATCGGCAAGGCCCACACCTACACGACGGACCCGGTCTCGCCCGAGCTGACGGACCTGGGGCGGCTCGAGGGCCACATCGTCATCGGGTACGAGATCGTCCGCCGGGTCGTGGGCGACCTGCCGGGCTTCCCGCCCGAGACCGCGCGCTCCCTGCGCCACATCGTGCTGAGCCACCACGGCAAGCTCGACTACGGCAGCCCCGTGGTGCCCGCCACCCGCGAGGCGGTGCTCGTCCACCACGTCGACGACCTGGCCGCGCGGATGGGCAGCCTCGACCGCCTCGAGCGTGGCCTCGGGCCTGGCGACGAGTGGAGCGGCTACGACCGCGCGCTCTCGGGCCCGGCCTACTTCGGCCCGGCCCGCGGCGCCGGGGCGCCCGGCCACGCGGAGACGGATCCCGTGGCCGGCCCGCCCGTGCCTCCGCCGGTCGGGGCCGAGCTCGCGGGCGGCGTCGACGCCCCCGAGGACCTCTCGCTGCCGGCGTCCGCCGAGGCCGGCGGTCCCGTCGAGGAGTGGGAGCCGCCGATCGACGCGCCCGTGGCGGACGCGCCTGCGGTCGACGCGCCCGTGCCCGACGCGCCCGCGCCCGAGGCGGCGCCCCTCGCCCGCGAGCCCGACGCCGAGCCGGCGCCGGCGGACGAGGCCCCGTCGCGCGCGCCGGAGCCGCCGGCCCAGACGTCGCTCATCGACCACGCGCCCTCGGGCCTCGGGCTGCACGCCGCCTGAGTCCGGCGGCCGTCGGGCCGTCGCCCGTCCGGTCGGCGGCCGACCCGATCGCCCATCCGGTGCGGGGAGCGCAAACCCCGTCGGGCCCGCGCCGAGCCCCCGCGGGCCGTACAGTCCTTCGGCGATGGCGAAGGACACCGAGAAGCTGATCAGGCAGCTCTCGCTGATCTCGTACCTCATGGCGGAGCGCCGCCCGGTCACGGCGCTGGAGATCCGCCGCGACGTCGAGGGGTACAGCGGGATGAACGAGGACGCCTTCGCGCGTCGCTTCTACGCCGACCGCGCGGAGCTCGAGTCCCTCGGGATCCAGCTCACGATCGAGCGTCCCGGCGACGGCAGCGCGGAGCAGGAGCACTACTCGCTGCGCAGCGAGAACTTCCACCTGCCGCCGATCGCGTTCTCGGACGAGGAGCTCGCGAGCCTGCAGCTCGCGCTGAGCCTGCTGGACGGCGAGTTCGCCTACGCGGAGCCGCTGCGCCTGGCGCTGCAGCAGCTCTCCTGGGGCCGCCCGAGCCCGCTCGAGGAGCCGGCCGCCCGGCTCGTCGGCCTCGGCATCACCGCGGGCGTCGCCGGCCGCGACCCCTCGCAGCGGCTGGCGAAGGTCGAGTCGGCGATCTTCCGCAACAAGACGATCGTCTTCGAGTACCACTCGCTGCACCGCGACGTGGTCGAGCCGCGCAAGGTCGACCCGTACCACCTGCTCTTCCGCGGCGGCCAGTTCTACCTGCTCGGCCGCGACCACGACCGCGACGAGCTGCGCGTCTTCCGGCTCTCGCGGATCCGCGACAAGGTGGCCTACGCCACGAAGGCCGAGCACGACTTCCGCCGCCCGGAGGGCTTCGACCCGCGCCCCTACGGCGACCGGGCCGATTGGCAGATGTCCGAGACGGTCGGCACCGCCCGGATCCGCATCGCGGGGCGCATCGCCTGGCAGGTGCAGCGCGCCCACGGCCGCCAGGGCACGTTCGAGACGCTCGAGGCGCCGGACGCCCCGGACCCCGCTGCGGCTCCCCAGGGACCGCGGACCGGCCAGGCCGCGACCGCCCCGGCCGACGTCGTCTTCACCACGGAGTACGGGGTGCCGCGCGCCCTGCTCGGCTGGATCATGCGGATCGGCGAGCACGCCGAGATCCTCGAGCCGGCCGAGCTGCGCGACGAGTACCGCCGCTGCCTCGAGCTCGTGCGCGACCGCCACACCGGCCCGTTCGCTCCGGCCCCGGGCAGCCGCTTCGAGGCCGTCGACGACCCCGACGCCGACGCGCCGCCGACCCGCGACGGGATCATCCGGCCCGAGCGGTTCGCCCGCCTGGTCACCCTCGCCTCCATCCTCATCCACGCGGGCCGCGCGACGGAGCGGCTCGAGCTGCAGGAGCTGCTCGGCCGGCTGAACCTCTCCGAGGCCGAGCTGCGCGACGACATCAACGTGCTGAACGTCGTGAACTTCGGCGGCGGCAGCTACGTCCTCTACGCCGAGATCGCCAGCGACGGCTACGTCGACGTCGACCCCGAGCCGTACTCGGACCACTTCGCGCGTCCCGCCCGGCTGCTGCCGGTCGAGGCCAAGGCGCTCGTGGCGGCCATCGACCTGATCGGCGACCACTTCCCCGACGGCACGCTGGGCGAGGTGCGCCGCAAGGTCGTCGACGCGCTGGGCGAGGACCCGCTCGAGCACGGCCTGCAGGTCGCGCACGGCGGCGGCGACGACCGCGACCTGTCCCGCCTGATCTCCCGCGCGGCGCACGACCGCCGGATGATCGAGCTCGACTACTACAAGCCCAACGAGGACCAGTTCTCGCACCGCAAGGTCGAGCCGTACGCGCTCATCAACGGCCGCGAGGGCTGGTACCTCGCCGCGTTCGACCCCGCCCGCGACGACGTCCGCCACTTCCGCCTCGACCGCATCCGCGAGGCGCACGTGCTCGAGGAGACGTTCGAGCGTCGTCCCGAGGTCGACCCGGCCGCCGAGGTCGCGGGGTGGCCGCGCACGGGCGAGCTGCCCGCGTCGCGCAGCGCCCGCGTCTGGGTCAGCCCGGAGCGCGCCCGCTGGGAGCGCGAGCGCCGCGTGATCGCCGAGGAGCTCGAGGACGGCGCGCTCGTCACCGAGATCGCCTTCGCCGGCGTGGACTGGCTCGTGCGCGAGGTGCTGACGGAGATCGGCGACCTCGTCGTGCTCGAGCCGGGCGACGCCCGCGAGGCCGTCCGCACGCTCGCCGTCGGGCTGCTCGAGCACTGACGGGCCGTGAGGCCAGGCACGTGGCGCCGGGCGTGCGTAGGATGCCCGCGCTCATGGGCGATCCGATGGAGACAGAGTCGCGGTCACTGCAAAGCGGCAAAGCGCTCCTGGCGTGCGCAGGGCTCGCGGGGGCGGCCTACCTGTTCTTTTTCGACATCGGCGAAGACGCCCGGCGTGCGTGGGGCGGGATGCTCACGATGCTGGCGGCGGCGGCGATGCTGGCAGACCTCCTAAAGCGGCTGTATCGCGACGAAGGTGCCCCCTGGCTGAGCGTGGCGAGCGTCATGCTGGCTGTGGGAGCGCTAGGCGCAATCGGCCACTCGGACATTCTCAAGGTCCAACGCCACGGGTTTCCCGGCTCTCTCTTCGGGACCGTTGGAATCATCGCCGTTCTTGGCGCGACCACGTTCCTGCTGATACATGCCGCTGTAACCGATCGACTCTCCCCAGGGGCAGCAGCACTCCTCATCTACGCAGCGACCGTTGGCCTCATCATTCTCGGCGTGGTCTGCGACGTCTGACATCGTTGCCTCTTCGGGGGGGGGACTCATTCGAGGGTGTCGGAGCCCCACCCCGCCGGGACCGCTTCCGTGGTGAATCGGGTCTAGGCTCGGATGAGCAGACGGGTGCCGTACCGGAAGGCCCGTGGGTCCGCCCCGCGGTTGCCGCAGCGCCGGGCTGAACGCGACGTTGGTTCGGCGGCCGTCAGTGCAGCGTGACTCGACGGTTTGCAGAGCGCTGCGCCGCGGTGCTTACGCGACGGCCGAACCAACCACCCGGCTAGGGTCGGCGCATGAGCGTCGACCCCACCGGCCAGGACCTCAAGCGCTACCTCGAGGAGGACCCGGGCGGCCCCGTCGTGATGCTGAACCTGCTCCGCTACGCCGAGGGCGGCGTCGCGTCGTACCAGGAGTACACGCGCAAGATCGGACCCTTCCTCGAGAGGGTCGGCGGCGAGGTCGTCTACGTCGGGAACTGCGACACGGCGCTCGTCGCCCCGGACGGCTGGGCGTGGGACGCCGTGCTGCTCGTCCGCTACCCGAGCCGCGAGGCGTTCAGTGCGATGGTGGCCGACCCGGAGTACCAGGGCATCACGGGCCTGCGGACGGCCGGGCTCGACGAGGCCGTGCTGCAGGCGACGACGCCCTGGGGACGGTAGGCGCCGGTGTCGCTGCGCGGGCGGCTCGCGGCCGCCGTGGTCGCGCTGGCCGTGGCCGCGGGTGGGCTTGCGGCGGCGACCGGTGGGACCGCGGTGGCGGCCGGCGAGACGGCACCCGCGACCGGTGGGTCGGCCGCGGCGACCGGCCGGATGGCCGTCGCCACCCGCGGGACGGCCACGGCGGTCGCCGGCCCCCGCGTCGTGCTGCCGCCCGCGAACGCGCCCTTCGACTACCAGCTCGGGGGCGCGTACCGCCCTCCGTCGGGCGTGCGGATCGTCGTCCGTGACCGCGGGGCCGCGCCCGTTCGCGGCCGCTACGGCGTCTGTTACGTCAACGCCTTCCAGACCCAGCCGGACGAGGCCTCGTGGTGGAAGGCCGAGCACCCGGACCTGCTGCTGCGCCGGGACGGGCGGCCCGTTGCGGACGAGGACTGGCCCGACGAGTTCCTCCTCGACACCGCGACGGCCGCGAAGCGGGAGGCGATCGCCACGATCGTCGGCGGATGGATGGACGGCTGCGCCACCGCCGGGTTCGACGCGGTCGAGCCCGACAACCTCGACAGCTGGACGCGCTCGCGGGGCGGCCTACGGCGGGCCGACAACGTCGCGCTCGCCCGGCTCCTGACGGCGCGGGCGCACGCGGCCGGGCTCGCGATCGCGCAGAAGAACGCCGCCGAGCTCGCGTCCCGGGGCCGCAGGATCGGGTTCGACTTCGCCATCGCGGAGGAGTGCCAGGTCTACGACGAGTGCGGCGCCTACACCCGCGCCTACGGGCGGCGCGTGCTCGAGGTCGAGTACGACGACGCCGGCGGCGTCCGCAACTTCCGGTCCGCGTGCCGGGCCCGGGGGCGGAAGCTCGCGGTGACGTACCGCGACCGGGACCTGGTCCCGCGGGGAGCCCCCGGGCACGCGTTCCGCACCTGCTGAGGCGGAACGCGCCCCCGCCGGCGCACCGGTCTGCCGCCGCACCGGCCGGCCCCGAGGCCGGTTCATGCCGCACGGGCCGGCTCCAAGTCCGGTTCATGAGAGTCCGCGGCGCGACTCTCACGAGGGCCGCCGCTACTCCGGGGGCGGCGGTAGGTTCTGGAAGGCATGCGTGTACCCCGTCTCCCCCTTCCCCCCTGCTCCCCCCGCGGCCGCGTCGGCCTGACCGCCGTCGCGGTGTGCGCCGCCGGCGTCGCGGCGGCCCCGGCCACCGCCTCCGCGGCGAGCCGCGTCGTGCTTGCCCCGTCGGAGCCGGACGTCGCCCACGTTGCCGCCCAGGGCGGCACGGTCGCCTGGCTCACGGGCCGGCAGCTCCGCAGCGGCGAGGTCCGCCCGCGGTCCCTGGCCGTCCGCGACGCCGGTGCGACGACCGCCCGCCCGCTCGCCCTGCGCCTGCCGGAGGGCACGGACGGCATCGACGTCGGCACCGACGCGTCGGGCCGCCCGCTCGCGCTGCTCGGGACGAAGTCCCACACGTGGACGGTTCCGCTGACCCCGGGGGTCGCGCCGGTCGCCAGGCGGATCCCGGGCTCGGCACGCTGGGGCGCGGTCGCGATGTTCCGCGGCCGCGTGGCCTACACCCGCATCAGCAGCGGTCGTCCGACGGTCCTCGTGGCCCGCCGCCCGGGCGCCCCCGGGCGCAAGACGTTCACGTTCCCGCGGCCCTACGCGCCCGTCGAGCTCGCCCTCGGGCGGGGCGACGTCGTGTTCGCGCACGGCTACCGACCGGTCGACGCCGGGGTGGCCGACGCGGTCTGGCGGATCGCCGGGAGCAGCGCCCGGCAAGTGCTCCGCCAGAGCACGGGCGGCGCGTCGGAGAACGGCATGGGCCGCCCGACGCTCACCCACGACGGGGCCCGGGTGAACGTGTCCCGCTGGAACGTCGGCGGCGGGCACCCGAACGACCTCACCACGTTCTCCACGACGTCCGGGCGGATGCTGTCCACCGTCCAGGCGGCCACGGACCCCGGCTCCGAGGCGGTCTACCAGCTCGGGTTGGACGCCGGCGAGAGCGTGATCTCCGCCGCCTCCTACGCCGGGTGCTCGTCGCCCTCGGACCCCGTGGCGGACGCGGCTCCCTGCCTCGGTCTGACGCTGCTGACGCGCTAGCCCACCCCGGGACGACGACCGGCCGACGCAGGGCGCCGGCCGGTGGGTGCTGCGGCCCGAGGGGCCGGTCCGCGCGCCGCGGGGTGCGGCGCGTCCGACCGGTGCACCGCCAACGCGGCGCACCGGGTGGGGGTGACTCAGTCGGCGGCGACGGCCTGGTCGACGAGGTTCACGCGCTCGTTCGGCACGCAGTGCGTCATCGTCAGACCCGAGACGTCGCGCGGGCCGTTGTTGCCCAGGTTGTCGAGGCGCTGCTGCTCCTTCTCGCCCCAGCCCTGCGAGGCCAGCGGCTTGAGGTGCTTCACGTCGTCGACGCCGATGCCGATGCCGTCACCGATGCGCTTGCCGAGCTCGTCGTCGGCCAGCAGCAGGTGCCAGACCATGCGCTCCTGGATCGGGCGGTCGCACGCCTCGAGGTTCGCGATCCAGTTCGCGACGAGGTCGTCCTTCTCCCACTGCTCGGACAGCTGGTAGCGCTCGCCGGCCTGGGTGTAGTCGTCCGTGCGGTTGATGCGCTTGCGGGTCAGGCGACCCTCGATGACCGGGCCCTGCTCGTCGTGCGTCGGGGCCTCGGCCTCGCGCAGGCCGCCGATGATCGACGGCTCGTAGTTCACCGTCGGGTTCTCGCCGCCGACGCCCTGGTCGAAGGCCATCTGGCCGTCGCGCTGGTTCGTCCGCGCGCCACCCTCGACGCCCTTGGGCTGGTTGACGGGGAGCTGCAGGTAGTTCGGGCCGACGCGGTAGCGCTGCGTGTCGGAGTAGGAGAACGTGCGGCCGACGAGCATCTTGTCGTCCGAGAAGTCCAGGCCGTCGACGAGCACGCCCGTGCCGAAGGCGATCTGCTCGCTCTCGAGGAAGAAGTTCTCGGGCTTGCGGTTGAGGACCATCCGGCCGACGGGCAGGACCGGGAAGTCGTTCTCCGGCCAGACCTTCGTGTCGTCGAGCGGGTCCCAGTCGAGCTCGGGGTGGTCGTGGTCGTCCATGAGCTGCACGCGCAGCTCCCACGCCGGGAAGTCGCCGCGGTCGATCGCGTCGTAGAGGTCCTTCGTGTGGACGCCGAGCTCCTGGCTCTGGGCGACGGCCGCGTCGGCCTCGGTCCAGCTGCGCACGGGCTGCTCGGGGATCCAGTGGTACTTGACGAGCTTCGTCTCGCCCTGCGCGTTGACCCACTTGTAGGTGTTGACGCCGAAGCCCTGCATCTCGCGGTAGCTCGCGGGGAGGCCGCGCGGGCTCAGCACGAGGCTGAACATGTGCAGCGACTCGGGCGTCTGGGACGCGAAGTCGAAGACGCGGTTGGGCACCTGGCGCTCGAAGGTGACCGGGTCCGGCTTCTGCGAGTGGATGAAGTCCGGGAACTTGATCGCGTCGCGGAGGAAGAACACGCCCAGGTTGTTGCCGACGAGGTCCCAGTTGCCGTCCTCGGTGTACATCTTCACCGCGAAGCCGCGCGGGTCGCGGGCGGCCTCGGAGGAGTCACGGCCGCCGGCGACGGTCGAGAAGCGGACGGCGACCTCGCACTTGCCGCCGGGCTGCAGGACCTTGGCGCGCGTGTACTTGGCGATCGGCTCGTCGCCGACCTTGCCGTAGGCCTCGAACTCGCCGAAGGCCGTGGCGCCGCGGGCGTGCACGACGCGCTCCGGGATGCGCTCGCGGTCGAAGTGGCTGATCTTCTCGAGGAACTGGTAGTTCTCGAGCGTGGCCGGGCCGCGCTCCCCGACGGTGCGCTGGTTCTGGTTGTCGAAGACCGGGTGGCCCTGACGCGTGGTCAGGGTCTGGCGGTCATCGCCCTCGGCGGGCGGCTGGCTGGCGACGTCGGACATGGTGCTCCTCGGGGGTCGTGCGGAGGGTGCGTGCAGTGCTGCGGACGCGCCCTTTGTAGGGGGACCTTATTGCAATGGACTTGCAGCATGCGCCCGCGGCCGTCGGGTGTCAACCGTCATCGGGCGGAGGTACACCGGTACCCGATGGGGTGTATCGCGTCACGTCCCGGCCAGGGTTTCCGGGCCGTGAACCACCCGGCTGGGCGCGTTGCGACGGCCACGGCTCAAGTGCGGCGCGTCCCGGCCGATCACGGCGGCCATGCATGTCGTCGCTCCGGGCCGCCCCTCATGACCGGGGTGCTCGACCGTCTGACGCTCCGGGCGAAGATCCTCGGGTTGTCGGCGATGCTCCTGGCGTTCCTCCTCGTCGTGGGCGTGGTGGGGATCCGGGCCCTCGGGTCGGTCGACCGCGTCGCCGGCAGCATGTACGACGACCGCGTCGTGCCCCTGCGGGACCTCGGCGCGGCCCGGGCTGTGCTGGGCGACATCGACAGCCAGGTCCAGCGGGCCATCCACGACCGCGACGTCTCGCGGGTGGCGACGTACCGGGCGGTCATCGCGCGGGACCGCGAGCGTCTCGAGGGACTCTTCTCGGGCTACACGGCCACCGTGCTCGTGCCGGAGGAGCGGCGCCAGGTCGCGGCATTCCGGCAGCGCTGGCCCGCGTTCAACGCCTCCGTCGACGGGCTCCTCTCGGCCGTCGGCGAGGGGCGCACCGACGCCGCGTCGTCCACGTACCTCGCTCGAACGGCCCCGCTCTACGCCACGGTCGACGGTGAGCTGGCGGAGCTCGTGCGGATCAACGACCGGGTGGCCCAGGCGGCCGACCTCGAGATCAGTGATACGGCGACGGGCAGCCGCCGCACCGCGATCGCCCTCATCGTCGTCGCCTTCGCCGTCGGCCTCGCCGCGGCGCTGCTCGTCACCCGTGCCATCCGTCGGGCCGCCGTCGCCGTGATCGGTGGGATGGCGCAGGTGCGGGACGCGTGCGTCACGCCGTTGACGGACGCGCTGCGCGCGATGGCCGACGGCGACCTCACCGTGCGCATCGACGCCGACGTGCCGGTGCTCGACGCCGCGGCCCGGGACGAGCTGGGCGACGTGGCCCGCGCCACGAACGGCATCCGCTCCAGCACCCTCAGCTCCATCGACGCCTACAACGCGTCGCGGGACGGTCTGACGGGCCTCGTCGGCTCGGTCACGCACTCGTCCCAGGTCCTGTCCGCGGCGTCCCAGGAGATGGCGGCGACCTCCGAGGAGGCCGGCCGTGCGGTGACGGAGATCGCGAACGCCGTCTCCGACGTGGCGCAGGGGGCGGAGCGGCAGGTTCGGTCCGTCGAGCAGGCCCGCGCCGCCACCCAGGAGGTCGGCGAGGCGACGCGCTCCGGCGCCGACTCTGCCCGCCGGACGTCCGAAGCCGCGACCGAGGCGCGGACCGTCGCGATCGAGGGTGAGCGTGCGGTCGCCCAGGCGACGGAGGCGATGCGCCAGGTTCGGGAGTCCTCCCGCGAGGTCACCTCCGCGATGCACGGGCTGGCGGGCAAGAGCGAGCAGATCGGTGGCATCGTCGAGGCCATCACGGCCATCGCGGGGCAGACCAACCTGCTGGCGCTGAACGCGGCGATCGAGGCGGCCCGGGCCGGGGAGCAGGGCCGCGGGTTCGCCGTCGTCGCCGAAGAGGTGCGCAAGCTCGCCGAGGAGTCGCAGCGGTCCGCGGCCTCCATCGCGACGCTCGTGGGCGAGATCCAGACGGAGACGGCCCAGGCGGTCGCGGTCGTGGCCGACGGCGCCACGCGCTCCGAGGAGGGCGCGGCCACCGTCGCACAGGCCCGCGACGCCTTCACGCGCATCGGGGCATCGGTCGAGGACATGAGCGCGCGCGTCGAGTCGATCGCCGCCGTCGTCCAGCAGATCGCAGCGTCCGCCGATCGGGTGCAGGCGGACATGGCCGAGGTCGCCGCGGTCGCGGAGCAGTCGTCCGCGTCGAGCGAGGAGGTCTCGGCGTCGACGGAGCAGACGAGCGCGTCGGCCCAGGAGATCGCCTCGAGCGCCCAGCAGCTCGCGGCGACGGCGAACGAGCTCGAGGAGCTCGTCGGCCGGTTCACCGTCGCGCGCTGACGCGCTGCGTCGCGGCGGGGCGGCGGGGCAGCGGGGCGGCGGGGCGCTCAGCCGCCGCCGATCCCCGCGATGACGATCCCGGTGCCGCCGCACTCGGGGCAGTCGCCGCCGTCGATCTTGCCGCTGCCGCCGCAGCGCGGGCAGACGTCCTCGCCGGTGCCGGGCGTGCCGGGGGGCGCCTCGTCGCCGGGGGCCGCGCCGCTGGGATCGGGTCCGTCCGTGCTCATGCGCCTCCGCGTACCCGGTCCACCCGATGGCACACCGGGCGGGCACCAGCGCCCTGTCTCCGGTCGGATGGGGGGCGGCGGCCGGTCGTACCGGTGTACTGGCCAGCCAGCCAGGATGGGGTAGCGTCGCCACGCATGAGCCGCCGCGACCAGATCACGATGACCGACGCGGAGGCGCTCGCGTTCCTCGACGAGGAGCGCACGCTCGTCTGCGCGACGATCGGCCCGCGGGGTTGGCCGCACCTCATGCCGCTCTGGTACGTCGTGCGCGACGGGCGCCTGTGGGCGTGGACGTTCGCGAAGTCCCAGAAGGCGAAGAACCTGGAGCGCGACCCGCGCGCCACGGTGCAGGTCGAGGCGGGCGAGTCCTACGACCAGCTTCGCGGCGTCATGTTCGAGTGCGAGGTGACGATGCACCACGACCTCGAGACGGTCGCCGGCGTCGGGGGCGAGGTGCTCCGCCGCTACACCCCGGGCCTCTCCCCCGACGAGCCGCTGCACCCGGACGCCGCCGCGCTGGTGCAGGGGCAGGCGAGCAAGCGCGTGGCGTTCGAGTTCGTCGAGGTCCGGCGGTCGACCTGGGACCACCGCAAGCTGGCGCAGGGCGTGTACTAGGGCGAGCGCAGCGCGACCCCGGGGACCGCAGCCGGCGCCGGCCCGCCTCCCCAGAAGCGGCCCGCCGGTCGCCCCGCCCGTGCAGGTCCCGTGCCGGTCGCACGCCCGGCCGCGGCACGCCGGTAGCCTCACGGGCAATGACGCACCTCAAGGGTCTGATCCTGTCGGGCGGCCGCGGCACGCGTCTGCGGCCGATCACGCACACCTCCGCCAAGCAGCTGGTCCCCGTGGCCAACCAGCCGGTCCTGTTCTACGGGATCCGGTCGATGGTCGAGGCCGGGATCACGGAGATCGGGATCATCCTCAACCCGGAGACGGGCGGCGAGATCCGCGAGGTCGCCGGCGACGGGTCGCAGTTCGGCGCGCAGATCACCTACATCGATCAGTCCGAGCCCGCCGGCCTGGCGCACGCGGTGCTGACGGCCGAGCCGTTCATCGGCGAGAGCTCGTTCGTCATGTACCTCGGCGACAACCTGCTGCAGGGCGGGATCTCCGAGCTGGTGCAGCAGTTCGAGGAGCACAACCCCGACGCGATGATCCTGCTGCAGCCCGTCGACGACCCGAAGTCCTACGGCGTCGCGGAGCTGGAGAACGGCCGCGTCAAGCGTCTCGTGGAGAAGCCGGCGGAGCCCAAGAGCGATCTGGCGCTCGTCGGGGTCTACCTGTTCACGAAGCGGATCATGGAGGCGTCCAAGGCGATCGAGCCCTCCGCCCGCGGCGAGCTGGAGATCACCGACGCGATCCAGTGGCAGGTCGACCAGGGCGACCGCGTCGAGCCGCACGTCGTGCACGGCTGGTGGAAGGACACCGGCAAGCTCGCCGACATGCTCGAGGCCAACCGCCTGATCCTCGAGACGATCGAGCGACGCGTCGACGGCGAGGTCGACGCGCAGTCCAACGTCGAGGGCCGCGTGATCATCGAGCCCGGCGCGATCATCGAGCGCTCCGTCGTCCGCGGCCCCGTCGTGATCGGCAAGGGCGCCCGGATCTCCGACTCCTACGTCGGCCCGTACTCCGCGATCGCCGCCGACGCCGTCGTCGAGCGCTCCGAGGTCGAGCACTCCATCCTGCTCGAGCGCGCGCAGCTCATCGGGCTGGAGGGCCGCATCGAGTCCTCGCTGCTCGGTCGCGACGTCATCGTCCGCCGCGGCGAGCGCACCCCGCGCGCCTACCGCTTCATGGTCGGCGACAACTCCGAGATCGAGATCCTCTAGGGCTCGACCCGGTCCTCGGGCGCGAGACGAGGGGCCCGCGAGCGCGGCAGTCTGAATATGTACGGCGGACTTGTCATATCCAGACTGCGCCGCGGACGGCGAGGCCCCGCGCGTGAACTCCGCGTTCCGCGGCGCCTGCTCGTTCCGCGGCGCCTGCTCCTCCTCGGTGCCGTCTGCGCGACGGCAGGGACCATGGCGCCGTCGGCTCTCGCGGCGACGACCGCCGCCCCCGCCGACGAGGCGTTCGCCTTCGCCCGCAGCCTCGCCGCCGACGGCGCCCGGCCGGCCGGCTCCGCGCGGGAGCGGGCCGGGCAGCTGCGGGCCGCGGCGCGGTTCCGGGCCGCGGGCCTGACCGTCTCCTACGACCGCTTCGCCGTTCCCGGCCATGGCCGTTCGCGCAACGTCGTCGCCGTTCAGCCCGGCCGCAGCTCGTGCCTCCACGTCCTCATGGCGCACGCGGACTCGATGCCCGAGGGCCCCGGCGCGCTGGACAACGCCTCGGGCGTCGGCCTGCTCGTGGGCCTGGCCCCGCTCGTGGCGGCGGCGCCCGATCCGGCGTGCGAGACGTGGCTCGTGGCGACGGGCGCCGAGGAGCGGCTCTACACCGGTCGCCCCGACCACCTCGGCGCATCGGCGCTCGTGCGCCGGCTGCGGCGGCAGGGCCGGACGGACGACGTGCGCTGGGCGCTCTCGCTCGACGAGGTCGGCCGCGACGCCCGCTTCGACCTCTACTCGCCCGCCGCCCGCCCGCGGCGTGCCGTCGAGGACGCCGTGCTGCGGGCCGCCCGCCGCGAGGACGTCACGGTCCGGTGGCGCCGCGACGCCGGCACGGGCAACTCGGACCACCGCGAGCTCGCGCTGGCCGGGATGCCCGCGATGAAGCTCGGCGTGGTCGACCATCCGTGTCGCCACCGCGCCTGCGACCGGGCGGGCCAGCTGCAGCTCGGGGCGTTCCGGCGGGTGACGAAGGTGGTCGTCCGCTTCGCGGGGCTCCCGTCGACGCCGCGCGGTTCCGCCGGCCCCGGCGGCTGACGCCGGCGACTCCCGGCAAGGCCCCCGGCGGACGGGACGACCGCTCGACAGGGTGGTCCGGTCGGACTAAGCTGAGTGGACCATGCCGGACCAGGTCAACGTCCACGAGGCCAAGACGCACCTCTCGCGGCTCCTCGAGCAGGTCGAGCGCGGCGAGGAGGTCGTGATCGCCCGCAACGGTCGTCCCGTCGCGCGCCTCGTCGCCGCCACGGCACCGCGACCCGCACGGACGCCCGGGGCATGGGCCGGGGAGGTCTGGATGGCCGACGACTTCGACGACACCCCGGACGACGTCACGTCGTCCTTCTACGACGGCGATCTCGTCCCGCCCGGCGGCGAGCCGGCCGCATGAGGCTCCTGCTCGACACCCACGCGGTGTTGTGGTGGCTCGGGGGCTCGACTCGGCTCGGTGCCGTTGCCCGCGAACGGATCGCGGACGGCGAATCGTTCGTGGCCGTGAGCGCCGTCTCCCTGTGGGAGATCGAGATCAAGCGGAGCATCGGCAAGCTCCGCGCTCCCGCCGACGTCCTCGGTGGCGTGCGCTCCGGCGGCTTCGAGCTGTTGGCCCTCACGCCCGAGCACGCCGTCGCCGCGGGCCGGCTGCCGATGCTGCATCGTGACCCGTTCGACCGGGCCATCGTCGCCCAGGCCCGCCTCGAGGGGCTGACCGTGGTGACGGGGGACCGGCGGGTGGCCGACTACGACGTGCCGGTGCTCCCGGCGGAGGAATGACATGGGGTTCTCCCAGCAGCGCAGCGTTCAGCGGCTCGGGCCGAACATGGTGATCCGGCCGAACAAGAACGCGCTCGACCGCGACGACCCGGACGGGCCGTCCGCGGCCGACGAGCGCAAGCGCCTCGTGGTCTGCGGCGCCACCGGGATGCTGGGCCAGCGGGTCGTCGACGTGGCCCGCGCCCACGGCTGGGGCGTCGTCGAGGCACCGCGGGCCGCGTTCGACCTGACCGACCTCGAGAGCACGACGGTGTGGCTCGAGAAGGCGTCGCCGACGGTCGTCGTCAACTGCGCGGCCTACACGAACGTCGACGCCGCCGAGGAGCACGAGGACGAGGCGCTGCGCGTGAACGGCGACGGCGCGGGCAACCTCGCGAAGGCGACCGCCGCGATCGGCGCGCGGCTCGTCCACGTCTCCACGGACTACGTGTTCCGCGGCGACGGCACCGAGCCCTACCGCGAGGACGATCCGGTCGATCCGCAGGGCGCCTACGGCCGCACGAAGCTCGAGGGCGAGCGCCAGGTGGCCGAGCACAACCCGAACCACCTCATCGCCCGCACGAGCTGGCTCTTCGGGGCCGGCGGGGGCAACTTCGTCGACACGATGCTGCGGCTCGCCGCCGACCGCGACGAGGTCTCCGTCGTGGCCGACCAGACGGGCTGCCCCACGTGGACCGGCCACCTCGCGCCCGCGCTCGTGGCGCTGGCCGGCGCGGACGCCCGCGGCATCGGGCACCTGTGCGGCGGCGGGCAGACGACGTGGCAGGCGCTCGCGGCGGAGACGTTCGCGCTCAGCGGCTCGGCCACCCGCGCCCTGCCCGTCACCACGGAGGAGTTCCCCCGCCCCGCCCCGCGGCCCGCGTGGAGCGTCCTGGCTCGCACCCGCGACGACGTGCCGCGGCTTCCGGACTGGCGGGAGGGCCTGCGCGGCCATCTGCTCGAGATCGGCCGCCTGGCCTCGTAGGCGCGACGGAGGCCGATCGCGCGCCGACCAGCGGCGGGAATCACCGCTTCGCCGTCGACTCCCCGACGGTCGCGTAGCCCCCGCCGCTGCGGTGGCGGACCGTGGGCTCGAAGCGGCCCGTCTCGATCCGCCGCCGCAGCTCCGCCATCCGCTCGCCCGACGCGCGCCAGCCCTTCACCGGCTCGTCGTGCCGCAGGGTCCAGCCGAACACGCGGCGCTTCGCGGGCCGCGAGTGCACCTCGACCGGCCAGGGGAACCCGGCCCAGCTCGCGACGATCCGCAGCAGCGCGACGACGGGCAGCAGCGCGGCCAGGAGCAGCAGCTCGGCGACCAGCAGCGCGACGACGATCAGCGCGGGCAGCGCGAGGATCAGCACGAAGAGTCCGATGATCATGCTGATCGGGTCGTCGCCCCCGGGGCCGCCTTCGAACGGCACGTCCGGCACCTCGCGGATCCGGCGTCGCCACGGCATCCACCGGCGGCCGACCCTCCAGGTCGTGCCGTCGCGGTCGTCGAACCTCACCGTCGTCCTCCACGCACGCGGCGATCCTACGCGCCGCGCGGGGCCCCGGCCACCGCCGCGGGGCCTACGCCGTCCGTCGGAATCGCCCTTCCGTGTGAGCGTCCCGTAGGGTTCCCCGGCGTATGAAGCTTCTCGTCTGTGGTGGTGCCGGGTTCATCGGCTCGGCGTTCGTGCATCAGCGGGTCGCCGCCGGTGACGAGGTCCGCGTGCTCGACGCGCTGACCTATGCCGGTCGGCGCGAGAACCTCGACGGCCTGGACGTCGAGCTGATCGTCGGCCGGATCGAGGACCCGGAGTCGGTCGAGCTCGCCGCGCAGGGCGTCGACGCGATCGTCAACTTCGCGGCCGAGACGCACGTCGACCGCTCGATCATCGACGCGCAGGCGTTCGTGCGCACCAACGCGCTGGGCACCTACACCCTGGTCGAAGAGGCCCGCCGGCGCGAGGTCCGCTACGTGCAGGTCTCCACGGACGAGGTCTACGGCTCGATCACCGAGGGCGCGTTCACGGAGCAGCACCCGCTCGAGCCGTCGTCGCCGTACTCCGCGTCGAAGGCCGGCGCCGACCTCATGGTCCTGGCGACGCACCACACCTACGGGCAGGACGTCGTCATCGCCCGCGGGTCCAACTGCTACGGCCCGCGCCAGTTCCCGGAGAAGCTGATCCCGGTGATGGCGCTCAACGCGATCCACGGCGGCCCGCTCCCGGTCTACGGCAAGGGCGACCAGGTCCGCACGTGGCTGCACGTCGACGACTTCGCCTCCGGCATCCACGCCGCGCTCGAGCACGGCAAGTCGGGCGAGGCCTACAACGTTGGCGGCGCGAAGGAGAAGATCAACCTCGACGTCGTCAAGCGGATCATCGCGCTGACCGGCGCGTCCGAGGACCAGATCAAGCACGTCGAGGACCGCCTCGGCCACGACTTCCGCTACGCGCTGGACTCCTCCAAGCTCGAAGAGCTCGCGGGCTGGAAGCCCCGCATGGACTTCGACGAGGGCGGCCTGGAGTCGACCGTCCACTGGTACCAGTCGCACCCGCACTGGTGGAAGCCGCTCGTCGACACCGACGACTACAAGGCCTACTACCGCCGCGTCTACGGCCAGGACCACGCCTTCCTCGAGGCGTAGGACGGGCGTCGGCCCGTCGGCCGGCGCCCGGACCAGGGAGTCCGCGGCCTCGCAGCTTCGGATGGCCCCGGCGCGTAGGGCGTCCACCGCCCTGGCGTGTGCGGCGACCGTGCGTGATGCTTCGCGCATGGACGCCGATCCCCCGGCCGCGCCCGAGGCCCTCACGACCACGCGCCTGCTCGCCCAGTGTCGCGACCGGCCCGGGATCGTCGCCGCCGTCTCGCGGTTCCTCTTCGAGGCGGGCGCCAACATCGTCCACAGCGACCAGCACTCGTCGGACCCGATCGGCGGCGAGTTCTTCCTGCGGATGGAGATCGCGCTGCCGGCGGAGGCGCGCACCGGGCTGGCCGAGCGGTTCGGCCTACTCGTGGCGGAGCCGTTCGGCATGCGCTGGCGGCTGTGGCCGGCGGAGCGGCGCAAGCGGGTGGCCATCCTCGTCTCGCGGGAGGACCACTGCCTGCAGGACCTCGTCTGGCGGTCGCGGCGCGGGATGCTCGACGCCGACGTCGTGCTCGTCGCCTCGAACCACGAGGACCACCGCGCGGACGTCGAGGCCGCGGGCCTGCCGTTCCATCACGTGCCGGTGCCCGCCGGCGGCAAGCCCGAGGCCGAGGAGCGGTTGCTCGAGCTGCTGCGGGGCCGTTGCGACCTCGTCGTCCTCGCCCGCTACATGCAGATCCTCAGCGGCTCGTTCCTGGACCGGCTGGGTGTGCCGGTCATCAACATCCACCACTCGTTCCTGCCCGCCTTCGCGGGGGCGGGGCCGTACGAGCGCGCGAAGGAGCGCGGGGTCAAGCTCATCGGCGCGACCGCCCACTACGTGACGGAGCAGCTCGACGAGGGGCCGATCATCGAGCAGGACGTCATCCGCGTGAACCATCGCTCCGACGCGGCGGGCCTGCGGCGGCTGGGCGCCGACATCGAGCGGACGGTCCTGGCCCGTGCCGTCCAGTGGCACTGCGAGGACCGGGTGATCCGCCACGGGAGCACGACGGTCGTGTTCTGAGGGGGGCTTGGCGCCGGGCGAGGCGGCGACGACGGGGCTCGGGAGGGGTGCGGGCCGGAGCGTCGCCGGCGGGTCAACCCCGCCGCGCGGTGACGAGGCACGCGTCGTAGTCCAGATCGACCGTGCCGCCGAGCGCCTCGACGGCCCGCCCCACCCGCGCCTCGAGCGCCGACCGCCGTTCCGCCGGCAGGGCCAGGTGGTCGCTGTGGGTGAAGAGGTGGCGCGTCCACTCGTCGCCGACGTACCGGCGCGTCCACCGCCACGTGGGGCGGTCGACCGGCCCGTACGCCGCGGTCGCCTCGATCGCCCGGGTGGTGACGTCGAGTCGGTCGTCGTCGTGGCCGAGCAGGACGGAGTGGCGCTCGAGGTCGGGCTCGTCGGCGTAGGCGGGAGCGAGCGCGGCTCGCAGGGCGTCCGACGGTCGGCCGAAGTTCCAGAACACCCCGAGGCGGCCGCCGGGGCGGAGGACGTCCGCGGCGCGTCGAGCGGCCACGTCCGGGTCGAGCCAGTGCCATGCCTGCGCGCAGAGCACCAGGTCGAAGGTCCGCCCGCGCGCGTCCCAGGACTCGAAGTGCGCCAGCTCCGTCGCGACCCCGTGTCGGGCGGCGACGGCCGCCATCCGTGCGTCGGGCTCCACGCCCGTCACCCGCACGCCGCGGGTCAGGAGCGGCACGCTCGCGATGCCCGTCCCGCAACCGACGTCGAGGGCCTCGCTCACCGGGGGGGCGAGCAGCGCCTCCACCAATGCGTCGGGGTAGGACGGCCGCAGCGTGTCGTAGGCGGCGGCGTCGGTGCCGAAGGCCTCGGCGCGTACGCGGTCCTCGTGCAGCATGCGCCGAGGCTACGCCCCGGCGCGGTCCCTCAGCTCTTCTCGGGCTGCTTCTCGCCCGTGGTGGAGCCGTCGAACTTCCAGGTCCGACCCTCCTGCACGAGCTTCAGCGTGTCGACGCGCTGCTCGTCGTCCGAGAGCTTCAGGCGCGTCTGGACCGTGGCCGTGGTGCCCGTGATCTTCACGTCGCGGACGTCCATCTGGACCGGGTCGCTGTTCTTCAGCGCGCGGGCGGCGGTCTGCTCGCAGTCCTTGCCGCCGTAGGCCTGGACGAGCCGCTTGGAGAGCAGCGTGCGGCACACGGTGCGGGCGCCCGTGTCGTCCGTCTGCTCGTCGGCGTAGGCGTCGTCGAGCTCGCGGACGGTGTTGGCCACGCGCGCGGCCTCGCCCTGGAACTCCTTGTCCTCCGTCGTGGCCTGCTGGGCGCAGCCCGTGACGCCGATCGCGAGGATCGCGCCGGAGACGGTGAGGAGGGCCAGGCGAGGGGCGATCACGGCTCCGAACGGTACCGTAGGGCCGGTGGACGCGGACCTCGCCGACCTCCAGCGACGGGTGACGGAGTGCCGCGCGTGCCCCCGACTGGTGGCGTGGCGCGAGGAGGTGGCGACGGTCAAACGCGCCGCGTTCCGCGACGAGGAGTACTGGGGCCGACCCGTCCCGGCCTTCGGTGACCCGGACGCGCGGGTGCTGCTCGTGGGCCTGGCGCCCGCCGCGCACGGCGCCAACCGCACCGGCCGCATGTTCACGGGCGACCGCTCCGGCGACTTCCTCTACGCGTCGCTGCACCGGACGGGGTTCGCGAATCAGCCGAACGGCGACCGCCCGGATGACGGCCTGGAGCTGACGGACTGCTGGATCACCGCGATCGTCCGCTGCGCGCCGCCCGCGAACAAGCCGACGGTGACGGAGCGCGACACCTGCCTGACCTGGACGGCGGAGGAACTCGACCTGCTGCCCAACGTGCGCGTGGTCGTCTGCCTGGGCCAGTTCGGCTGGGACGGGGCCCTGCGGCTGCTGGCCGCACGCGGCGTGCCGATCCCGCGGCCGCGGCCGAAGTTCGGCCACGGCGCGGAGTACGACCTGGGCGACGTGCGGCTGCTCGGGACGTTCCACCCGAGCCAGCAGAACACGTTCACCGGCCGGCTCACCCCGCCGATGCTCGACGGGGTGCTGTCGCGGGCGCGGGAGCTGGCCGGGGGCTGAGCGGGTCAGCCCGCGCCCAGCACCCGGCGGACGAGGTCGTCCCAGCCGGCGATGATCCGCTCGGGCGTCATCCCGCGCGACTCGCGCAGGTAGGCGACGAGGGTCGTGTCGAGGTAGCCCAGGAGCGCCTCGGTGAGCAGGTCGACGTCGCCGTCGCAGTCCGCTTCGCGCAGCAGCCCCTGCACGTGCGTGACGAGCACGGCGCGTGCGGGGTGCTCGTAGCGGCGCGGCCCGCAGGCCTCGGCGGCCAGGAGAACGTCCTTGTGCTCGGTGACCTGGCGCAGACGCTCGCGGCCGAACGCGCACAGCCGGTCGACGGGCGGCGCGCCCGGGCCGAGCGGCGGCGGCCCGAACATGAAGGCCTCCTGGCTCGCGCGCTCGGAGTGGTCCAGCAGCGCGACCATCAGGCCCACGCGGTCGCCGAAGCGCCGGAAGACGGTGCCCTTGCCGACCTCGGCCGCGGCGGCGACGGCCTCCATCGTCACGGCGTTCGCGCCGTGCTCCGCCACGAGCTGCTGCGCGGCCTCGAGCAGGCGCCGCCGGTTGCGTGCGGCGTCGGCGCGCTCCGTCTCCGCTCCTCCCGCCATGGGCAGGGAGGCCGACGGCAGGACCGTGAGCGGGGTGGACGGAGGAGGAGCCATGTGTTCAGCGTACCGCGTCGGGGCGAAGTGGACCGCGGTCCGAATTGCTGCTATACCTCAGGAGAACGGACCAGGGTCCAGTTACCCGGTCCTCGCCTCCCGCAAGCCACACCCAGAGACTCCCCATGACCACGCGCATCCTCGCCCTCGTCGGCTCCCTCCGCTCCGGCTCCCACAACCGTCAGCTCGCCGAGGCCGCCGTCGGCCTCGCCGCCGAGGGCGTCGAGCTCGAGATCTTCGAGGGCCTGTCCGACATCCCGTTCTACAACGAGGACATCGACGTCCCCGGCAACGAGCCCGCCGCGGCGCTGAAGTTCCGCGAGGCCGCCGGTCAGGCAGACGGCTTCCTGCTCTTCACGCCGGAGTACAACGGCACGATCCCGGCCGTCCTCAAGAACGCCATCGACTGGGCGTCGCGTCCCATGGGCGAGGGCGTCTTCGTCGCCAAGCCGATCGCCATCGTCGGCACCGCCTACGGCCAGTACGGCGGCGTGTGGGCCCAGGACGAGGCCCGCAAGGCCGCCGGCATCGCGGGCGGCGTCGTTCTCGAGGACGCGAAGCTCTCCGTCCCCGAGTCCGTCATCCGCTTCGCCGAGCGCCACCCGCGCGAGGACACCGAGATCACGGAGAAGCTCGAGACCGTCGTCAAGCAGCTCGCCGACGCCGCCTCGCAGCCCGTCGCGGCCTGAGCGACCGACGCTGACGGGGCCGGCGCTGCGCCGGCCCCGCACCCTCCCGCGGCCCTCATCGGCCGCGGGACCTGCACGGGCGGGCCTTCGGGCCCGCCCGTCGCCGTTCAGGGCGCCGCGACGAAGCGGCGACTCCCCGTCCGGCATCGCACGCTCGCGCCCCGGCCTCCGGGGCGCTTCGTCGTCTGGGTGTTGCTGACCGTGCCGCGCGCCATGCCGTCTGCGTCGATCCGCCCCCGCACGACGGCCGCGAACCGGGTGACGAACCGGCCGCTCCCGTCGCGGCCTCGGAGGTCACCCCGCTCCGTGCTGCGGAACGACCCGTCGGCCCGCACGGCGAACGCCCGCGCCGTCTCGTAGCCGGCGACGGTCCGGGACGACCGGCCGGATCGGCACCGGAGGCTGAAGGACCAGACGGCGTGCATCCGGCCGTCCTCGCGGCGCGTGAGCGCGATCGAGGCCGGGACCCGGGGCCGGATCGTGGCGGCGGCCAGGCCGGTCCGGGGCGCGGCGATGTCCGTCGTGCCGGGCGCCAGGGGCGCCAGCAGCGCCTGGTGCGAGCGCACGACGATCGGCACGGAGACGTTGCAGCGGTGCGGTCGGCGGGTGTCGCGCGCCGTGCCGGTGACCCGCAGCGTCCCCCCGAGCACGCCCGGCGAGGCGGGCGACAGGTCGACCGTGGCCGTGAGCTTCGTCGTCCCGAAGCGCGACCGGTACCGCTGCGTGCGCCGCCCCCGCACGGTGAGCGCCGCGTAGGCCCCCTGCCCGCCCGGGGCGGCGGCCGCCCGCGCCCGCGGGATCGCCCCGCCCATGCCGCAGCGCGGGTCGATCAGGATGACGTGCAGCCGCGCCCGCGGGGCCGCCGTCACGAGGGAGACGAGGGCGCCGTAGCCCGGGTACGCCGCGCGGCGGCCGGGTCCGCCGGTGGGCGCGAGCGCGCCGCCGGACCAGGTGTTCGGCCGGGCGTCCGCCGCCTGCGCGGCGGGGACCGGCGACGCGAGGCCGCCGACGGTCGCACCGAGCGCGAGGGCGAGGCCGCCGACTGCCGCGAACCGCGGACCCACCCGTCGCGTGCGACCCGCTCCGTTGACGGAGGCGAGCACGCTCATGCCGTCGGCGCCGCGGCGAACGGCGTGGACGGCATCCGGCAGACGAGGTCGTCGTAGCCCTTGAGACGGCTGCGGCTCCGCATCGAGACCGTGCCGCGGGCCACGCCGTCGGGGTCGATGCGACCGCTGATGGTGGCGACGAAGTGCAGGCGCTCGCGGCCGCCCTTCACCCGGTTCCTCGTGACGACCGACTCGCGGGACCGGAAGCTCCCGTCCGCCCGCACGCGGAACCGCTTGGCGACGTTGATGAAGTCATCCGCGCTGCGCTTCGAGCCGCTGCGGCAGGTCTGGTGGAAGGTCCAGAACCCGTGGAGGCTGCCGTCGCTGCGCGGCGCGAGGGCGATCGCGCCGCGGACGCCCGGGGTGACGCGGGTCTCGACGATGCCGGTGCGGAGGACCGCGGGAGCGGTCGTGGCCGGCGCGGGCGGCGCGGCCAGTACGGCGCGCGACCGGACGGTGACGGCCTCGCGCATGCGGCACGGGCGGTTTCGACCTCGCACCGCCACGCGGCCGCGGGCCTCGACGGTGCCGACGAGCACGCCCGGTGCGGCGGGCGTCAGGGCGACGGAGACCCGGGCCCGCGTGCGCCCCCGCGTGATGTCGGTGGTGATCGTCCTGCGGGCGCTGACGCTCAGGGCGAGCAGGTCGCCCGTCCCGCCGGGCTGGACGGTGGTCGTGCCACGGAGGGTGCCGTTCACCGTGCAGCGGTCGCTGCGGAGCGAGATGCGCAGCCGGGCCCGGGAGGCGGTGGTGACGACGGAGACGAGCGCCCCACGCTCGGCGTATCCGCGGCCGGTGACCTTGCTGGGCGCCGCTCCGGCGGTGCCACCGCCCCAGGTGTTCGCGGCGGCGGCGTCGGCCGCGGCCGACGCCGGGAGGAGGGCGGGCAGCGCGAGCAGGCTGCAGGTCACGGCGGCGGCGCGCAGGGCGCGTCGGCGTGGGACGGCGGGATGGGACATGGGACTCCTGGTGGGACGGGACCGAGCGCGGGACTCTGCCCGTGCGGCCCCCGCCGCGCAAGGCCGCGACCGTCGGGGACCCCCCGCGGGGTACCGTGGCGCCGATGGGCACCAGCACCCGTTCCGCGGCGGCCGACGCCGTGACGATCGACCTGGGCGGGCGGCTCGTGTTCCGGCTGCTGCTCGGCGCGGCGGCGTTCGTGGGCGTCGGACTGCTCGTGCTCGTGGGCGCGACGACGGGCGAGCTGCGCGTCGAGGGCGGGGACGCGGCCGTGGCGGTCGCCGCCGGGATCGGCGGATTCCTGCTGCTGCTGGGGTTCCTCTGCCTCTACGCGGCGTACCGCGGCGTGGGCGTGCGGCTCGTGATCGACGCCGACGGCATCGCCCGCGAGGGCCGCTCCTACGCGTGGCGGATCGCGTGGGACGAGCTCGAAGCCGTCGGCGTCTCCGTGCTCCGCTGGATGCCCCCGCGCGCCACGAACCCGGTGGGCCGCGGCGAGCGGATGGGCCGGATCGTCCTGGCTCCGGCGGGCGACCTGGGCGAGCTCCACGGCGTGCGGCAGGGCGACGAGCCCGAGCCGTGGACGCGCTACGTCACCCTGGGGGCCAACGCCGACTGGGTCGCTGCGGCGCAGGGCGGACTCGAGCGGTTCGCAGGGGAGCGGTACGCGGGCGCCCACGAGCGCGACGTGCTGCGGCGGCGTTACAGCTGAGGCCCCCGCCCCGCAACCGAACGTCCGTTCCCCGCCGTAGTGTCTGTCGACCGTGGCGCTCGACGTCTTCACCCCGCGCGTAGCGGACTGGTTCACCCGCGCGTTCGACGGGCCGACGGCCGTGCAGCTGCAGGCGTGGCCGCGGATCGCGGCCGGCGAGCACGTCCTGATCTCGGCCCCCACGGGGTCGGGCAAGACGCTGGCCGCGTTCCTCTACGGGCTGGACCGCCTCGCGGCGAACCCGCTGCCGGACAAGGAGAAGCGCGTCCGGCTGCTCTACGTCTCGCCGCTCAAGGCGCTCTCCCACGACGTCGACCGCAACCTGCGGGCTCCGCTCGCCGGCATCACCGCCGCGACGGCCGGCACGCAGGAGTCGCTCCTCGGCGACGAGCACGCCCGCGCGTCGGCCCGCGAGGGGGACGCGATCAAGGTGGCGCTGCGCACGGGCGACACCCCGCAGCGCGACCGCGCGGCGATGCGGCGCCGGCCGCCGGACGTCCTGATCACGACGCCCGAGTCGCTGTTCCTCATGCTGACCTCGGGTGCGCGCGAGATGCTCACGGGCGTCGAGTCGGTGATCATCGACGAGATCCACGCCGTCGCGGGCACGAAGCGCGGCAGCCACATGGCGCTGACCCTCGAGCGCCTCTCCGCCCTGCGCATCCCGGGTCAGGCCGGCGCGTGGTCCGGCGACGAGATGCAGCGGATCGGGCTCTCCGCGACGCAGAACCCGCTCGAGGAGATCGGCCGCTTCCTCGTCGGCCCCGGTCGCACGTGCTCGATCGTCGAGACGGGCGAGAAGAAGAAGATGGACCTGCGGATCCAGGTCCCCGTCGAGTCGATGACGGAGCTCGACGGGGTCGTCGGCCGGCAACCGAAGGTCGAGACGGACGGGATCGACGACAACACGGGGGATCCCGAGGGCGCGGTCGTCCTGGGCGGGGCGGACGCGGACCCGGACGACCTGGGGGACCTGGGCGCGGACGACGCGACCGGTGGCGGCGGGGCGGCCGACGGCGCCCCGGGCGACGGCCTCGACGACTTCGGCGACCCCGTCGACGCGGCGACGAACGCGGACGGCGCCGGGGGCGACGGCCTCGACCCGATGGACGACGACCTCGACCCGGGTGCCTCCTCGGCGGGCGTGGCGATCGTCGACGACCCGCTCGAGCCGGTGCAGGGCGGCGAGGCCACGCGCAACTCGATCTGGCCCGCGATGTACCCCGAGATCCTCGACCTCGTCGAGGAGCACCGGTCGACCATCGTCTTCGTCAACTCGCGCCGCTCGGCCGAGCGGCTGGCGCTGCGGCTGAACGAGCTCGCCGCGGGGCGCGAGGAGAAGCGCGCTCTCGAGGCCGGCGAGGGCGATCCGGCCGCGAACCCCGACGCGCGCTGGGACGAGGATCCGGACGAGGCGCGCCGCCGCCGCGACGGCGACCTGCGGCGTCTGATCGCGGAGCGCGACGGCGCTGTCCCGGAGCACGACGAGGACGACGACGACCTCGACCCGGAGGACGCAGCCCATCAGCGCGAGCTACGCACCCGCGCCGAGGCCGCCGGCCAGGCCGGCACGTGGGCCGCCGCGCGCACCCACGATCCGGACGAGGAGATCACCCTTCCGGGTCCGGAGCGCCACGCCGGGATCCAGCCGCCGCTGCAGCGGCCGCCGGGTGGCAACGGCCGCGGCCCGGGTGGGGCGAACGGCGCGTCGGCGAACGGCGGCCCCCGCAACGGCGGCCCCCGCAACGGCGGACCCCGCAACGGCGGACCCCGCAACGGCGCCCCCCGCGACGCCGACTCCGGCGGGGGCATCGTCGGCTCCCAGAACAACGTCGCCGGCGTCATGCCCACCGGCCCGCACGCGGTCGAGATCGCGCGCGCCCACCACGGGTCGCTCTCCCGCGAGGAGCGAGAGATCGTCGAGGAGATGCTCAAGGCCGGGCAGCTGCCGTGCCTCGTGGCGACGAGCTCGCTCGAGCTCGGCATCGACATGGGCGCAGTCGACCTCGTCCTGCAGATCGAGTCGCCGAAGTCCGTCGCCGCGGGCCTGCAGCGCATCGGCCGCGCTGGCCACGGGGTCGGCGAGACCGCGAAGGGCCGGATCTTCCCGAAGTTCCGCGCCGACCTGCTCGAGTGCGCCGTCGTTGTCCGGCGCATGCGCGAGGGGCTGATCGAGCCGACGGTCGTCCCGAAGAACCCGCTCGACGTCTTGGCACAGCAGATCGTCGCGATCGCGGCCTCCGTCGACGACGACGCCGCGGGCACCGACGCGGACGGCGATCCGGCGATCGCCGTCGACGACGTCTACGCGCTCGTCACCCGCACCCACTCCTACGCCGAGCTTCCGCGCGAGCTGTTCGAGCGCACGCTCGACATGCTCGACGGCCGCTACCCCTCGCAGGACTTCGCCGAGCTGCGGCCGCGCGTGGTGTGGGACCGCGTCGGCGGGACGATCCGCCCCCGCAAGGGCGCTGGCCGACTGGCGATCGCCAACGCCGGGACGATCCCCGACCGCGGCCTCTACCGCGTGGTCCTCCCGGACGGCCGCCGCGTGGGCGAGCTCGACGAGGAGATGGTCTACGAGGCCCGCGCCGGCCAGACGTTCCTGCTCGGCGCATCGACGTGGCGGATCGAGGAGATCGGGCGCGACAAGGTCGTCGTCACCCCGGCCCCGGGCGCCCCGGGCGCCGTCCCGTTCTGGCGCGGCGACCAGCGCGGCCGGCCGAAGGCGCTGGGCGAGGCGATCGGTGCGTTCTCCCGCTGGGCCGTCGAGCAGGACGAGCACGTGCTCGAGCGCGACTACGACCTCGACCCGCTCGCGGCGCGCAACCTCATGGACTTCCTGCTCGAGCAGCAGGACGCCACGGGCGTCGTCCCCTCGGACCAGACGCTCATCATCGAGCGCTTCAAGGACGAGATCGGCGACTGGCGCGTCTGCCTGCTCTCGCCGTACGGGGGGCGCGTGCACGCCGCGTGGGGCCTGGCGGTCTCCCGGCGGATCCGCGACGAGCTGGGCCTCGAGGCCGACGCGATCTGGTCCGACGACGGCATCATCATCCACCTCCCCGACGCGGACGACGAGCCGCTCGATCCCGACTCGGGGACGGGCGAGGACGACGACGGCGGCCGGGGCCGCGGCGACGGGGGCTGGGGACGGATCCTCGAGATGCTGGTTCCGGACCCGGAGGAGGTCGAGGACCTCATCGTCTCCGAGCTCGGCACCTCCGCCCTGTTCGGCGCGCGGTTCCGCGAGAACGCCGGCCGCGCGCTCCTGATCCCGAAGGCCCGCCCGGGTCAGCGCACTCCGCTGTGGCAGCAGCGGCTCAAGGCCCAGTCGCTGCTCGAGGTCGCCCAGACGTTCCCGGACTTCCCGATCATCCTCGAGACCTACCGCGAGTGCCTGCGCGACGTCCTCGACGTCCCCGGCCTGATCGAGCTGCTCACGAAGCTGCAGAACCGCGACGTCTCGCTCATCGAGGTCGAGACCCAGACGGCGTCGCCCATGGCGAGCTCGCTGCTCTTCGACTACGTCGCGACCTACATGTACGAGGGGGACGCGCCGAACGCCGAGCGGCGCGCGGCGGCCCTCTCCCTCGACCGGGATCTGCTCCGCGAGCTGCTCGGCCAGGACGAGCTGCGCGACCTGCTCGACGAGGGCGCCCTGGCCCAGCTCGAGGCCGACCTGCAGCACCGCTCGCCGAAGACCCGCGCGGCCAACGCGGACGCGCTCGCCGAGGTGCTGCGCCGCGTGGGCGACCTGTCCGAGGACGAGATCGTCGAGCGGGTGACGAGCGGCAACGCGTACCGGGACGCCGCGCTCGGGCCCGACGACGAGCTGTTCGACGGGACCGCCCCGGCTCCGGTCCCCACGACGGACGACGAGCCCGCCCGCCGCGCGCTGGCGGCCGCGTGGCTGGCCGACCTCGAGCGCCAGCGCCGCGCCATCCGGATGCGGATCGGCGGGGAGCCGCGCTGGATCGCCGCGGACGACGCCGGCCTCTACCGCGACGCGCTCGGCGCGGTCCCGCCCGGGGGGCTGCCCGAGGTCTTCCTCGCCCAGGTGAAGGACCCGATGCGGCGGCTCGTCGTCCGCTACGCCGCCACCCACGGCCCGTTCGTCGACCACTGGCTGCAGGCGCGCTACGGGGTCGACCCCACGCCCGTCCTGCGCGAGCTGCTGCGCGAGGACGAGCTCGTCCGGGGCGAGATGCGCCCGGGCGGGACGGAGACGGAGCACTGCGACCCCGAGGTCCTGCGGCGGCTGCGGCGGATGTCGCTCGCGGTTCTGCGGCAGGAGATCGAGCCGGTCGACCCGCGCGCGCTCGTGCCCTTCGTGCAGACCTGGCAGGGCGTCGATCGGTACCGCCCCGCGGGCGCCGGGCCCGACCGCCTGCGCGAGGTGCTGGTGCCGCTGCAGGGCCTCGCCCTGCCGGTGGAGCTGTGGGAGAAGGAGGTCCTGCCGCGTCGGCTGGGCGCCTACTCGCCCGCGTGGCTCGACGGGCTGTGCGCGTCCGGCGAGGTCGTGTGGGTCGGCGCCGGCGCCCTCGGCCGCGGCGGGGGGAAGGTCGCCCTGTACTTCCGCGAGGACTCCGCCGTCATCGGGCCGCCGACGGGCCGGGCCGTGCGCGACGCGACGATCTCGCTGCCCGCCCCCGGTGCCCCCGCGGGCGCGCCGAAGGATCCCAACGCCGGGCCGTCCGGCGCCGTCCACGCGGCGCTGCGCGAACTGCTCGCGGTACGCCCGCTCTTCTTCACCGACATCCTGGGCGCGCTGCCCGAGCACTCCGCGGGGTTGCGCGACGCTCTGTGGGACCTGATCTGGGCCGGCGAGGTCACCTGCGACGTGTTCGCGCCGCTCCGCGCCGGCCGCGCGGGGATGAAGGCCGCCAAGCCCGCGGCGGCGCGCGGGCGGGTCGGGACGGCCTCCCGCGGCGGCGCTGGCCGCCGGCGGTTCGGCCCGCGGGGGACGTCGGCCGGGGCCGGCGGCGCGGCGACCGCCACGTCGGGGCGGTTCTCGCTCACCGCCCCCCTCTTCGAGCCGCTCCCCGGCGAGGCGCCCGTCGACCCCGGCATGCGCCGCCGCACCCTGGCCGAGTTGCTCCTCGAGCGCCACGGCATCGTCACCCGCGAGCACGTGAAGGCCGAGGGCATCTCGGGCGGCTTCTCCACGCTCTACGACTCCTTCGGCGCGCTCGAGACGCTCGGCATCTGCCGCCGCGGTTACTTCGTCGAGGGCCTCGGCGGCGCGCAGTTCGCGCTGCCCGGCGCCGTCGAGCGGCTCCGTGGTCAGAGCGTCCCCGACGTCTCGCGTCCCGAGGCGATCAGCCCGCTCGACGCCCTCGGCAAGCCCCTGCCCGCCACCACGCTCGACGCGACGGACCCCGCGCAGCCGTACGGCTCGCTGCTGCCGTGGCCCGACGTCCCCGAGCCCGACGCCGACGCGCCGCCCCACAGCCGCCGCCCGGCAACGGCCAGCCCGCCGCGCCCCCAGCGCGCGCAGGGCGCCCGCGTGGTGCTCGTCGGCCCGGACCCGATCCTCTTCGTCGACCGCTCCGGCAAGGCCCTGGGCGTGCTCGTGGCCTACGACGACCCGCGCCTGCCCGCGGCCTTCGCGGCGCTCGTCGAGGCGGTCGCGACGGGCAAGGCGGGCTCGCTGCCCCGCAAGGGCCTGCAGCTCGAGCGCATCGACGGCCTCGAGGTCATCGGCCACCCGCTCGAGCCGCTGCTGACGCCGGCCGGGTTCCGCTCGGCGCCGACGAAGTACCTGGCGCGGGCGTAGGCGACGGGGCAGACTGGTGGCCCATGCTCCAGGCCGCCCTGAACGGAGACCGCGACCGCACGGCCCACCCCGCCGTCCCCCTAAGCCGGGACGAGCTCGTCCGCGACGCCGTCGCGTGCGTGGCCGCCGGGGCCAAGGAGCTGCATCTGCACCCCCGCGACGGTGAGGGCCGCGAATCGCTCGAGCCGACGGTGATCGATGCCGTCGCCTCCCGCGTTCGAGCGGCGTGCGGCGCGCCGGTGGGCGTGTCGACCGGCGCCTGGATCGAGCCCGACCTCGAACGGCGCATCGCCCTCGTCCGGAGCTGGAGCGCGCCCGACTACGCGTCGGTCAACGTCTCCGAGCCGGGGTTCGAGAAGGTCCTCGCCGCGTTGCTCGAGGCCGGCGTCGGCGTCGAGGCCGGGGTCTGGAGCGTCGAGGACGCCGAGCGACTGGCCGCGGCCGGTCCCCAGCCGCACCTGGTCCGCGTCCTCGTCGAGCCCGTGACGCCCCCACCCGACCGGGCCGTGGAGATCGTCGCCGGGATCCACGCGGCACTCGACGCCGCAGGCGTCGTCGCGCCGCGGCTGCAGCACGGCGACGGCCCCGCGACGTGGCGGTTGATCGACGATGCCGCGCATCGCGGGCTCGCGACGCGCGTGGGACTCGAGGACGTGCTCGTGCTCCCTGACGGATCGCCCGCCCGGGACAACGCGGCGCTGGTGGCCACGGCTGCGGCGCGCATCCAGAGCGCGGGCTCCCTCGCGGGCTCGGTGACGTACGGCGCCGACGACGATCTCACCCGTCCCATCGACATCGCGTGGGACGCCCGCGACGGCGCCGCGTGAGCGGGGTCTCCCGGCCGGCCGTCCTCGTCCTCGGCGGCACGACCGAGGGCCGCGAGGTCGCCGCCGCGCTGGCGGCCCGCGACGACGTGCGGCCGATCACCTCGCTCGCCGGACGTCTCAGCCGCCCGGGGGCCGTCGCGGGCGCGGTCCGCACCGGCGGCTTCGGCGGCGCCGACGAGCTGGCTCGCTGGATCGCGGAGCACGAGGTGCGGGCCGTGGTCGACGCGACGCACCCCTTCGCGGCGGGCATCTCGGCCAACGCCGCCCGGGCCTGCGTGGCCGCCGACGTGCCGCTGGTCGCGCTGCGCCGCCCGGGCTGGAAGCCGGCACCGGGGGACGACTGGCGCCCGGCGACCGATCTTGACGACGCGGCGGCACTGGTCTCCGGTCTGGGGCGGCGGGCCCTACTGGCGATCGGCCGGCAGGAGGTCGCGACCTTCGCCGGCGTCGACGACGTCTGGTTCCTCCTCCGCGCCATCGACCCGCCCGACCCGCCGCTGCCCCCGCACCACGAGCTGCTCCTTGCCCGCGGCCCGTTCGCCCTGGACGACGAGCGGGCGCTCCTGCGCGAGCACGCGATCGACGTCGTCGTGACGAAGGACTCCGGCGGCGACGCCACCCGCGCCAAGCTCGACGCGGCGCGCGAGCTCGGCCTGCCGGTGCTGATGGTCCGCAGGCCTTCGGCGCCGGAGGGGCCGGGGATCACGACGGTGGCGTCGACGGACGCGGCGGTCGAGACCGTGGTGGCGGTGACCGCCTCCGGCTCGGCGTGAGGTCCGGCCCTGGGCGGTCCGAGGTGCGCGTTCCTCGCGCCTCCGTCGTGCTCGGTGCCTGTCCGTCCGGCGTGCACGGCTCCCGTCCGTTCGGCGCTCCGGGCCTCCGTCAGACCGTGCCGCTCAGTCCCTGAGGACCGCCCGGGTCAGCACGTCGAACAGGTGGTCCGCGCGCGCCGCCGTCGACGGCTGGTCGTGGAGCCAGGCCAGCGCCGCGATCAGCGCGAAGAGGTCGGTGCCGTCGACCTCGGGTCGCGCCACCCCCGCCTCCTGCGCCCGCACGAGGAGTCGCGCGCCCGCCGCGCGCAGCGTGACGCAGGAGTCGTGCAGGGCCGACTCGGGGTCCTCGATGGCGGCCATCATCGGTGTGGTGACCCCGCGGTACTCGTAGGTCCACCGAGTGCACTCGCGGAACCACGTGACGAGGGCGTCGCGCGGGCCGTCGGAGTCCGCGAGCTCGTCCGCCCGCTCCGCCACCGCCGCGAAGCCCTCGTGGAGCAGCGCCTCCAGCAGCGCCTCCCGCGTCGGGAAGTGGCGGTAGAGCGTGCCGAGCCCCACGCCCGCCTGGCGGGCGATGTCGCGCAGCGACGCGTCGGCGCCGTGCTCCAGGACGGCGGCGCGCGCGACGCCGAGCAGGTGGTCGTAGTTCTTCCGGGCGTCGGCTCGCATGGTCCCCGCTTGACAAATCGGAGCAGTGCTCCGTATATTCGGAGCACCGCTCCACAAGAGTACCCGACCCCGGGGCGGAAGAAGGGGAACACCATGCCGAACGGCACCATGAAGACGGTCCGCGTCCACGCGTTCGGGGGTCCCGACGAGTTGCGCCTCGACGAGGTCCCCGTCCCCCAGCCGGCCCCCGGCGAGGTCCTCGTGCGGGTCCACGCCGTCGGCCTCAATCCCCCCGACTGGTACCTGCGGGAGGGCATGCCGGGCGTGCCGCCCGAGCTGCTGCCGCCGCTCGACCTGCCGCTCGTCCTGGGCACCGACGTGTCGGGCGTGGTCTCCGCGGTGGGCGCCGACGTGGAGGGCTTCGCGACCGGCGACGAGGTCTTCGGCATGCTGCGGTTCCCCACGAGTCCCACGGGGAGCGCCTACGCCGAGTACGTCGCCGCGCCCGCCTCGGACCTCGCGCACAAGCCCGCGGGGATCGACCACGCGCGGGCAGCGGGCGCGTCGATGGCGGCGCTGACCGCCTGGCAGTACCTCATCGAGCTGGGCCACGATCACCCCTCGCCGTTCCAGGCCCACCGGCACGAGCCGGTGCCGATCGGCCCCGGGACGACCGTCCTGGTCAACGGTGCCGCGGGCGGCGTCGGCCACTTCGCGGTGCAGCTGGCGAAGTGGAAGGGCGCGCGCGTCATCGCCGTCGCCTCGGGCACCCACGAGGCGTTCCTGCGCGACCTCGGCGCCGACGAGTTCATCGACTACACGCAGGCGCGTCCCGAGGACGTCGCCCGCGACGTCGACCTGGTGCTCGACACGGTGGGCGGTCCCGACAGCCCGCGCCTCCTGCGGGTCCTGAAGCGCGGCGGGGCGTTGTTCCCCGTCTACCTGGCGGAATACGACCCCGAGGAGCTCGCGGCGCTCGGTGTCACGACCTCGGCCACGCAGGTGCGGGCGAGCGGCCGACAGCTCGAGGCGCTCGGGCGCCTGCTCGGGGACGGCACGCTCCGGGTCGCCATCGACAGCACGTACCGGCTGGCGGACGCACGCGCGGCGCACGAGCGGGCCGGCCGCGGGCACCTGCAGGGCAAGATCGTGCTCACGGTCGCCTGAGGAGGGGGACCGTGAGCATCCTGAAGGCGGTCGTGGAGCTGCTCCTCGACCCCGACGGGCCGTCGGTGGAGGCGGCCGCCGACCGGCACTTCGCGCCCGGCTTCCGCCAGCGGGTGAACGGGGCCTGGGTCGAACGGCGGGCGTTCCTCGCCGGCATGGCCGACCTCCGCGCGACGGTCGAGCGGGCCACGATCACCGTGCTGGACGAGCTGGTGGACGGCCGGCGGTACGCCGAGCGCCACCGCATCGACCTGGAGCTCCGCGACGGCGCGCGCGTCCGTCGCGAGGTGTTCGTCTTCGCCGAGCGGGACGCGGACGGCCGCTTCGTCCGGATCGAGGAGGCGAGCGTGGCGGCGGCGGGTGAGGAGGTCAGCGTGGCTGCGGGCGAGGACGCCTGACGCGGTACAGACGCGCCGCGCCCTAGCCTGGAGGGGATGCCCGAGGGGGACTCGATCCACCACGCCGCCGTGCGGCTGCGCCCCGTCCTGATGGGCGGTCCCCTCGAGCGGGTGCGTACCCCGAGCGAACGCACGCGCCCCAAGCGCTGGGACCGGCGGCTGGCCGGGCGCACCGTGGAGCGGATCGAGGCCCGCGGCAAGAACCTCCTGATCTTCCTGGACGGCGACCTGGCCCTCCACAGCCACCTGCGGATGACGGGCTCGTGGGCCGTGCGGACCGTCGGCGACACGTGGCCGCGCTCCGCCCACCGGGCGTGGCTCGTTCTCGGCCGCGGCGAGAAGGACGTCATCGAGTTCGACGGCCCGTTCCTCGAGCTGCGCACCCACCGCCAGGTCGCCACCGACCCGCGGCTGCGCGCGCTGGGGCCCGACATCTGCGTGCCCGAGCAGGTCGACGTGGAGAAGATCCTGCTGCGGTTCCGCCAGGACGACCCGACCCGCCCGGTCGGCGACGCGCTGCTCAACCAGCGCAGCGTCGCGGGGATCGGCAACGTGTGGAAGTGCGAGGCCTGCTGGGCGCAGAAGGTCGACCCGACGAAGACCCTCGGCGAGACGACGGACGAGGACCTCGTCGCGATGGTCGAGTGGACCGCCCCGCGGATCCAGCGCACGAGCCTCCTAGGCACCCACCTGCGGCCGAAGCAGGTCTACGGCAAGAAGGGCCGCCCCTGCCCGCGCTGTCACACCACGATCCGCCAGCGCGGGACGGGCGACGACAACCGGTCGACGTACTGGTGCCCGGGGTGCCAGCGGTGAGCGTGTTCGACGACGACGGCGGCGCGCCCGCCCCGGGGGACGGGCCGACGTCCGCGGCCGCGGACGTCGCCACGCTCCCGGAGGACGGCGGCACGGCCACTGCGCGGGAGACGCCCGTAACCGACCGCTGGCCCGGCACTGCCGCCCACGCGGAGGGCCGCACGCTGCGGTTCGGTCACATGGGCTGCCACGCGGTCGTCCCCGGGAACACGATCGCCAGCCTGGAGCGCGCGGCTGAGCTGGGCGTCGACGTCGTGGAGTTCGACGTCCTCCCCGACCGTCGCGGGGTGCTACGCCTGGCCCACGACCCCGGCGACCTGGCCGCGCGCCCGGACGCCGCGACCTACACCGAGGCGCTGGACCGGCTGCGGGAGCCGGACCTGGCGCACCTGGGGATCAACGTCGACGCGAAGATGCCCGGCCACGAGCACCAGATGACGCGCGGGGTGCGGGAGCGCGGCATGGCCGACCGCGTGCTGGTGTCCGCTATGGAGCCCGCCACGCTGCGGTCCCTGCGCCGGATCGCGCCCGAGGTCCGCCTGGGCCGCTCGATCCCCCGCGTCTACCGCGACTGGTACTCCAACCCGTGGACCCGCGCCCCGACCGTCGGCATGATCCTGGCGGCGCGCCGCTACCTGCCGCCCGTCGTGATCCGTGAGCTGCGCGCGGGCCGGATCGACGCGGTGATGGCCCACTGGTCGTTGGTCACCCCGACGTTCGCCCGCCGCATCCTCGCCCACGGCGAGCTCTACGTCTGGACCGTCGACGACGCCGACCGCGCCTCGGCGCTGGCCGCGATGGGCGTCACGGGCGTCACCTCGAACGACCCGCGGCTGCTGCGCTGGTAGCCGGCTAGAACGGCCTGCGGGTGCCCCGCCCGCGGCGGACCCCACGGATTCCGTGACGGGTCCGGACCCCGCCCGTAGTGTCCCCATGAGCGAGACAGCGACAGCCGCGCTGCCCCACGCCATGCCGCGCTCCGCACCACTCGACGTCGAGGCGCTCTGGCGCTCCTGCGCCGACGACCTCTTCGCCTACGCCTGCACCGTCCTGCGGGATCCGGCGGCGGCGGAGGAGGTCGTGGCGGTGACGTTCGAGCGGGCGCTGCGGCGGCAGGGGCGGTTCCGGCCCGGACGCGGCGAACCCCGGGCGTGGCTGTTCGGGATCGCCCGCAACGCCGCCGTCGACGAGCTGCGCCGCCGCAAGAAGGGCGCCGAGCTCACCCACGACCCCGTGGACGACGCCGTCCCCGACCCCGCCGACGAGCTCGCGCGGCGCGACGAGGACTCCCGCCGCCGCGCGGCCGTCGCCCGCGCCATCGAGGCCCTTCCCGGCGCGGAGCGCGAGCTCGTCGCGCTCAAGTTCCACTCCGGCCTGTCCAACGCGGAGATCGCCGCCGTGCTCGGCATCTCCACCACGAACGCGGGCAGCAGGCTGCACCGCGTCCTCACCCACCTCCGGGAGGTGTGCCGTGCTGCGGTCTGACCGTCGACTCGACCCCGCGATCCAGGACGAGCTGGACGCCCTCGACGCCGCGCTGCGGGGGGAGACGTCCGCCGAGCAGCCGGCCCCGGCCGAGGCAGACCGCGCTGGTCACGAGGGCGACACCCGCCACACCGACGGCCTCGGCGCTGCCCCCGGGTCGCTCGCCACGCTCGTCTCCGACGTCCGCGCCACGCGTCCGGCGCTCGACGCCGAGGCCCGCGCCCGGCTCGACGAGCGCGCGGCGGAGACCCGGGCCGCCCAGCGCGCTCCGCGCCGTGAGCCGGTCGCCCCACGGGCCGCGCGTCGGCGCCGCGTCGCGCTGGGCCTCGCCGCGGCCGTGGCGGTGGCGATCCCCGTGGGCGGCGTCGCCACCGACGGCTGGTTCACGGGCGACGACGGGGCTACGTACATCGAGGACCTGAGCTCCGGTGGCGAGCTGGAACGGGAGACCGAGGCGGACCAGGCGTCGGGGGCGACCACGAAGCTCGACCAGCAGTCCGGCGAAGGGGACGGGCCGGCGCCGACCGCGGCCGAATCGCCGCGGCCGGCGTCCGGCGCGTCGACCGCCACCGGCACGGCGAGCGCGGCGCCGTCGAGGTCGGCCGGGACCCCGCCCGATCTCTCCGCCGATCGCCGCGTGATCCGGAACGTGCGGCAGACCGTCCGCGTGGCGCCCGACGGCGTCGCTCGCGCGGCCGCCCGCGTCTCGACGGTGGCCGAGGACGCCGGCGGCTACCTCGCCTCGTCCTCCGTCCGCGAGCGCGGCGACCGGGCCGGCGGGAGCTTCGACGTGGTCGTCCCCGTCGGGCGGCTCGACGCGACGGTCGCGGCGCTCGGGCGGATCGGCCGGCCCGTGCGGCTGTCGCGGTCCTCGACCGACGTGACGGAGCAGGCCGCCTCGCTGCAGGACCGCCTGGACGACGAACGGGCCGACCGCGCCGCGCTGCGGCTGCAGCTCGCCCGGACCGTCGACGCGGACCGGCGCGCCGCCCGCCGCCGGGAGCTGCGGCTGCGCTCCTCGCGCATCGCCGGGCTCGAGGCCGAGCGCGACGCGCTGCGCGGACGCACCGCCACCGCGCGGATCGCTCTGCGGCTGACGACCCAGGAGGACTCCGCCGCGGCCCCGCCGCCGAAGGTCGACGACGGGCGGTGGGGGCTGGGCGACGCGTGGCGCGACGCCGGGCGGGTCGTCGAGGTCGGTGCGGGCGTGGCCCTGGTGGGCGCGGTCGTGCTGCTGCCGGTCGCCCTGCTGCTGGGCGGGGGAGTCGTCCTGCGCCGGCGGGCCGCCGCGGCCGGTCGCGACCGGGTCATCGGCAGGGCCTGACGGTCTGCGTCGCACCCTGGCCGACCAGGGGCGCGGGTGCGACGGGCGCCGGTCGACGGCGGCTGCGGTCGGAACGCTGGCGCGGGTCGACGGCGGCTGCGGTCGGAACGCTGGCGCGGGTGGACGGCTGGCGCGGGTGGAACGCTGCGTGGGTGGGACGGCTGGCGCGGTGAGGCGGATCACCGCCGCATGGCGGTCCGAATCCGCCTCACCGTGCCGCGTTCCCACCCGTGCTCGCCGGTCGAGGCGGATCGGCGTCGCCGGGCGACGGGAATCCGCCTCGATCCCCGCGCCGCGTGTCTGAACGGCCCGCTCCGCGTGCCGCGATCGCCGTTCGAGCGCCCTCCGCTGGCCCCTCACGCGTGCCGTCGGCCGGGACGGATTCCACCCGACCGACCGGCACGTGTGGTATTCCCATAGGTGTGGGCGCCGCCGAGCAACAGGTCAACGACATCGATCCGACGCTCGAGCTTCTCGGCCGCGTGCCGGTCTTCGAGGCCCTCGCGCCGGAGGATCTCCAGCGCGTGGCAGAGGTCGCCGTGCCGCGGCGCTTCTCGCCGCAGCAGGTGATCTTCCGCGAGGGCGACAAGTCGGACACGTGCTACATCGTCAAGGAGGGGCACTGCCGCGCAGTGCGCCACCACGCTGACGGGCGGGCGATCACCCTGGCCCACTTCGGCGTCGGCGACATCTTCGGCGAGCTGGCGATGTTCGACACGGACCGCCGCTCCGCCACCGTCGAGGCGCTCGACCGCGTCCAGGCCCTCGCGATCCTCGCCGGCGACATGCGCCGCCTGATGCGCGAGCACCCGGACATCTCGGCGAAGCTCGTCGTCGCGCTCGGCCGTCGGCTGCGCGAGGCCAACGAGCGCCTCTCCCGCCAGTCCTTCCAGACCGTGCAGTCCCGCGTGGCGGGCGTCATGGCCCGGCTCGTCGAGCAGGCGCGCGACGAGGGCAACGACGCGGACGAGGTCGAGATCCGCATCACGCAGGCCGACATCGCGCAGCTCGCCGGCAGCTCGCGCGAGTCCGCCAGCCGCTTCCTGGCCGTGCTCGAGCGGGCCGGGGTCCTCAAGCAGGGACGCGGCCGCATCCTCGTGCACGATCCGGCGGCGCTGGACCGCTACGTGTACTGATGGCGGGGCGACAACGGGGACGCCGCTCCGGCCGCCCCGCCAAGGATCCCGCCGCCGGCGCCGAGAACGCGCCGTCGTCCGACACCTCCGACGCCGCGGGCACCCCCGCGGGCGGCGCGTCGCGGTCCTCCCGTCGCCGTCGTCGGGGCCGCCGCGGCGGACGCGGTGGTGGGGCGACCCCGGCGGAGAAGGAGTTCTCGTCCGGCGGCGTCGTCGTCCGCGACGGCTCCTGCCTGGTGATCAACCCCGTCCGTCCGGACGGCCGCACGATCGCGACCCTGCCGAAGGGGCACCCCGAGGAGGGGGAGGACCCGCCGACCGCCGCGATCCGCGAGATCTGGGAGGAGACGCAGGTCACCGCGTCGATCACCGCCCGGCTCGGCGAGGTCGTCTACTGGTACCAGCGGGAGGGCAAGCGGATCCGCAAGACCGTCCGGATGTACCTGTGCGACCACGTCTCGGGCGAGCCGGTCGCCGACGGGTTCGAGGTCACGCGGGCCTACTGGATGCCGCTGGAGCAGGCCGCGAAGGAGCTCGCATTCCCTGGCGATCGCAAGATGGTGGCCGAGGCGATGGCCCGCAGGCCCGAGGCCCGTTAGGGTTCAGCGCCGATGCAGGTCCTGAACTTCTACTCGCGCATCTTCGCCGACCAGCTGAAGCGGGGCCGCAAGACGGCCACGATCCGGCTGGGCGACAAGAGCCACAAGTACCGCAAGAACCAGGCGGTGCTCGTGACGATCGGGTACCAGTTCTCGCCACGGGAGAAGATCTTCGACGCCGTCATCGACGCCGTCGAGGTCAAGCGCGTCCGCGACCTCTCGCCGCGCGACATCGAGCACGACAACCCCGAGTTCCGTCGCCACGACGAGCTCATCCACTTCCTCGAGCAGATCTACGGCCGCACCGTGACGCAGGACGACATCGTCACCGTCGTGCGGTTCTCGCAGATCATCTCGAGCCCGCCCGGCTTCGCCGACGCCCGCCTGGGCATCGGCGGGGCGCAGAACTAGCGGGCACGTCACTCGGAGCGCTGGCCGGGTCTAGTCCTCCGGCCTCCCCGCCTCGCCCGGGCCGACGAGGCGGGAGAGGACGACCTGGGAGCGGGTGCGGACGACCGCGCCGTCGCGCTGCAGATCGCGGATCAGGCGCTCGAGGTCCGCGTTGTCGCGGGTGCGGACGCGGGCGATCGCGTCGGGCTCGCCCGTGACGCTCCACGCCTCGACGACCTCGGGGCGGACCCGCAGCGAGGCCGCGACCTCGTCGAGCTGCACTGCCGGGCCGTAGAACAGCTCGATCAGCGCCTCCGTCTCGTAGCCGAGGGCGCCGTGGTCGATGACGGCGGTGAAGCCCTTGAGCACGCCCGAGGCGCGCAGGCGGTCGATGCGGCGCTTGGCGGACGGGGCGCTCATGGAGACCCTCGCGGCGACGTCGTCGTACGTGCGTCGGCCGTCCTCGAGCAGCAACGCAAGAATCTGTCGGTCGACGTCGTCCATGCGTTCGATTCTGGCACGGATTCGACGCAAAGCGGCATCGACAGCGCACGGGTGTGGCCCGTAGCCTTGTTCCATCGCCATGCGCCTCGAACTCTCTCCCGTGCCCACCCGACGACCGCTCGCCCGCGTGCTGTTCGACGAGGCGCACGGCGAGGCCTGGACGATCAGGCCCGACGTCGCGCGCGTCATGCAGCCGTCGCACCCCGAGGACTCCTCCTACGCGCAGGCCGCCGAGCGGCTGCGGAGCTGGGACATGGACGTCCAGGCCCACACCGAGGGGACCCTCACCCCCGAGGTGCTGGAAGGCGTCGACGTGCTCGTGATCGCGCATCCGTCGGATCCGCGGTGGGAGCGGACCGTTCCCGGGGGCGGTCCGCTCCTCGCCCGCGAGGAGCTCGACGCGATCGACGCGTGGGTCCGCGCCGGCGGCGGCCTCATCGTCCTGGGCGAGGAGGAGCAGGAGAAGTACGGCAACAACCTGCAGGAGCTCGTGGGCCGCTACGGCGTCGCCATCAACAACGACGTCGTCTCGGACTACCAGCAGCACCGCGACGCCCCGCACTGGATCCTGGCCGACCTGCCGCCCGCCCGCATCGGCGGCGTCGACCTGCTCTCCGGTGTCGACTCCGCGTGCTTCTACCGCGCCGCCACGCTCGAGCTCTCCGGCGACGCCCGCGCGATCGCCCGCACCTCGTCCTCCGCCTCGACCCCGAACGCCCCGCTCGCCGCGGTCGTCGAGGTCGGCGCGGGCCGCGTCGTCGTCCTGGGCGACTCCGACCTCTTCGGCGACGACTGCCTGGAGCACGAGTCGCACGAGGCGCTCTGGCGCGACCTCGTCCTGTGGTCCGCCGCCGGCGGCCTGGCGCACGAGGAGGCCCCCGCGCCCTCCGCCGCCTACGACGACCCGGCGTGGGCGCAGCTCGTCGACGCGGTCGAGGAGCTCCGGGCGCACCAGCTGCCCAACGGCGCGCTGGCCGAGGACGACGCCGACGGCCGCGCGGCCGCCGAGCGCCTCGTGCCCGTGATGACCGGCGCCATCGAGGCGCTGGCCCAGCACCTGCCGCACCAGGAGGCGTACCTCGTCGCCGTGCGGTCCGACCTCGAGCGCTGGGTCCAGGACGGCTTCGGCGTCCCGGACTTCGGTCCCTCGCTGGAGGTCTTCCGTCCGGACCTCGAGCGTCGCGACGGCGTCGAGCACCTCGTCGTCTTCCCGATGTACAAGCAGAACGGCTCGCGCGACACGGCCTTCGAGGCCCTGCTCGTCCGCGTGCCGTGGCCGGACTGGCTCGCGCACCTCGAGGGCGAGCGCTACGACAACGAGAAGTTCGTCCCGGTCACGTTCGTCGACCACACCTCGGGCTACGACTCCGAGTGCGCCGTGCTCTTCCCCGAGACGGTCTCCGTCGCCGAGAAGGCCGCCAACCACTTCGGCGGGATCTTCTGCGACCGCGAGGCCGAGCGCTTCCGCCGCACGGTGACCGGTGCCGCGGACATCCTGCGCCTGGACCTGCCGCCGGACGTCGCCGCCCTGTGCGCCAACCAGCGCGCCGCGCAGGACGCCTACCTGCTGTGGGACCTCGTGCACGACCGCGCGCACTCCCACGGCGACCTGCCGTTCGACCCCTTCATGATCCGCCAGCGGATGCCGTACTGGATGTACGCGCTGGAGGAGCTCCGTTGCGACCTGACGGCGTTCGGTGAGGCCGTGCGCCTGGAGGGCGAGGGCGTCGCCGTCGCCCGTGACGCGCAGTACGCGATCCTGCTCGACCGCCTGTTCCGCTTCCCGGTCACCGGCACGCGCAACCGCAACTACGACGGCCTCGGCGGCCAGCTGCTGTTCGCCTACCTGCACCGCACGGGGCGCCTGCACTGGACGGACAACCGCCTGTCCATCGAGTGGGACAACGTCGCCGAGGGCGTGCTCGAGCTGCGTACGCTGGTGGAGAACCTCTACCGCGACGGCATCGACCGCACGAAGCTCGGCCACTGGAAGGCCGCGCACGAGCTCGTCGCCACCTACGTGCCGCCGGCGTCCGGCTCCGTCTGGGCCGAGCAGCCGCTCGCCGAGGTCCCGGACCCGCGCATCCACGTCGACCAGGTGCTCGAGGACGAGTTCCCGCTGTCGATCTTCTACAGCTCGCTGCGCGTGAAGATGCAGCCGGTGCTGGAGCGCCCCGCGCGGGCCCGTCGCGGCGCGTCCGCGGCCGAGCCTGCCACGCTGGTCGCATGAAGGGCTTCGCCTCCGACAACTACGCCGGCGTCCATCCCGAGGTGCTGACGGCGATCGCGGAGGCGAACGTCGACCACGCCGTCGCCTACGGCGAGGACGACTGGACCGCCCGGGCCGAGGGGCTGTTCCGCGACCACTTCGGTCCGACGGCGCGCACCTGGCTCGTGTTCAACGGCACGGGCGCCAACGTGCTCGCGTACCGGGCGCTCTGCCGCGGGTGGGAGGGCGTCATCTGCGCCGAGACCGCCCACGTCAACGTCGACGAGGGCGGTGCGCCCGAGGCGATGGCCGGCGTGAAGCTCCTGACGGTCCCGACGTCGGACGGCAAGCTCACGCCCGAGCTCGTCGACCTGCGGCTGGACCGCGTGGGCGACGAGCACGCCGTGCAGCCGCGCGTCGTGTCCGTCACCCAGAGCACCGAGCTCGGCACCCGCTACACGCCGGACGAGCTACGGGCGCTGGCCGACCACGCCCACGCGCACGGGCTGCTCCTGCACGTCGACGGCTCCCGGCTGGCCAACGCGGCCGCCGGGCTGGGCGTGTCGCTCGCCGCCACCACCACGGACGTCGGCGTCGACGCGGTCTCGTTCGGCGGCACGAAGAACGGGCTGCTCGGCGGCGAGGCACTCGTCCTGCTCACGGACGGCATCGGCGAGGGCACCGCGTTCCTGCGCAAGCAGCACATGCAGCTCGCGTCGAAGGGCCGGTTCATCGCAGCGCAGTTCGTCGCGCTCCTGGAGGGCGACCTCTGGCGCCGCAGCGCCGCGCACGCCAACGCGATGGCCACCCGCCTGGGCGAGCGCGTGGCAGCCATCGACGGCGTGACGCTGACGCAGGAGATCCAGGCCAACGCGGTCTTCGCCCTCCTGCCCGCGGGCGTCGCCGACGCCGTCCGCGAGGAGTTCCGCTTCTACACGTGGAACGAGGCGACGGGCGAGGTCCGCTGGATGTGCGCCTTCGACACGACCGAGGACGAGGTCGACGCCTTCGCCGCCGCCGTCGAGGCTGCCTGCGCGCGGGTGCCCGCCGCGCGCTGAAGGACCGCCCCGGCGCGCTAGCGTCGGGGCATGAGCGCGCAGAGCCCGTTCCGCATCGCCCTCTCCCGCCGCGGCTTCCCCGGGATCGACGAGATCGCGCTGCCGGACGGCGTGGAGCTCGTCGCGCCGCCGGAGGGCGAGGCGCCCGATGACGCCGCCCTCCGCCACCTGGCCGCCGGGTGCCAGGCCCTCGTGGTCGGGACGCCCGACCGGGTCGACGCCGAGCTGTTCGCCGCCGCGCCGGAGCTGCGCGTCGTGGCGCTCGTGGCGGTGGGCTTCGACAACGTGGATCTCGACGCGGCGCGCGAGGCCGGGGTGGTCGTCACCCACACCCCCGGCGTCCTCTCCGACGCCACCGCCGACCTCACCTTCGCGCTGATCCTCATGGCGCGCCGGCGGCTCGTCGACGCCACCGACACGATGCGCGCCGGCGGCTGGGGACCGTTCGACCCGCAGGCGTTCCTCGGCCTCGACGTCGGGGGGACCACGCTCGGCGTCGTCGGCTACGGCTCCATCGGGCAGGCCGTCGGCCGCCGCGCGGCGGGGTTCGGGATGACGGTGCTCCAGCACAGCCGCAGTCCGAAGCCCGAGGACGGCATCGCCACGGCGGTCGACCTCGACGAGCTGCTCGAGCGCTCCGACGTCGTCTCGCTCAACGTGCCCCGCACGCCCGAGACCGCCGGCCTGATCGGCGCGCGCGAGCTCGACCTCATCGGGCCGCGCGGCACCCTCGTGTCCACGGCCCGCGGCGGCGTGGTCGACGAGAACGCCCTGCTCGCCGCCCTGCGCGAGGGCCGCCTGCACTCCGCGGGGTTGGACGTCTTCGCCACCGAGCCGGTCCGCGACCCGGCCGATCCGCTGCTCCACGAGCCGCGCCTCGTCGTGTTCCCCCACATCGGCTCGGCGACCGTCGAGACCCGCACGGCGATGACGCGGATGGCGCTGCGCAACGTCCTGGCCGTGGCCGCGGGGGAGGACGCCCCGAACGTCGTGCCGCCCCTCCGCTGACGGTGCGCCCGGCCGGCCCGGGTGTCTCCGCTCGGGCCGGTGCCGGTCGCCTCTCGTCGGGAGCGACGGCGGGCCGCCGTCGGTGTCGGTCGTCGTCGGGCGCCGCCGGCGGGCCGCCGCTCCGCCGTGCTCGGTCGCACAGGACGGGTGCTTGTCATAAGCAACCTTCCGGTGCTACAGTTGCTTGCAGGAAGCAGGTAACTGATGACGCACGACCCCCACGACATCGACCAGCTCGCCCTCGCCCTCTACGGGCTGTCGGCGATCCGGCGCGACCTCCAGCGCTGCGCGGGCATCGACCACGCGGTCGGGGCCCTGATGGCGCTGGGCTCGGTGCGTCGCCTGGGTCCCGCGCGGATCAGCGACATCGCCGCCGACCTGCAGGTCGACCTCTCCGTCGCCAGCCGGCAGATCCAGGCGCTCGGCGCCGACGGCTACGTCGACCGCGTGAGCGACCCGCACGACGGGCGCTCGAGCCTCGTGGCGCTCTCGCCCGCGGGCCACGCGAAGCTCGCGCGGGCCCACGAGCGGCTGTCCGAGGCGCTGGCCCGGGCGGTCGACGCGTGGCAGCCGGCGCAGGTCACCGACCTGGCCGACGGCATCGTCCGCCTCCGCGCCTCGCTCGCCCGCCCCGACGACGACGCAGCCCGCGCCGGGGACCGCCTGGAGTCGGGCCCCCCGGGCGGCGCGCGCGAGGCCGACCGGCCTGCTTCCTCCACCCACCTTCCGGCCGCCGTCGCGGCCGACCCCACAGCACAGGCCGTTCCCGTCGCCGGGACCGGCACCGAGGAGAACCGATGAGCACCACCACCGCCGCCGCGCAACCCGCGGCCGAATCCGGGGGGCAGATGTCCCACCGCCAGATCCTGGAGGCCCTGTCTGGGCTCCTGCTCGCCATGTTCGTGGCGATCCTCTCGAGCACGGTCGTCTCGGCCGCGCTGCCGAAGATCATCGCCGACGTCGGCGGCGGCCAGTCCGCCTACACGTGGGTCGTCACGGCCACGCTCCTGACGATGACGATCTCGACCCCCATCTGGGGGAAGATGTCGGACCTCTTCAACCGCAAGCAGCTGATCCAGCTCGGCCTGGTCATCTACCTCGGCGGCTCGATCCTCGCCGGCTTCGCGCAGTCGTCGATGTGGCTCATCGGCGCCCGCGCCGTGCAGGGCGTCGGCGTCGGCGCGCTGACCGCGCTGGTGCAGGTCATCCTCTCCGACCTCGTGTCCCCGCGTGAGCGCGGCCGCTACATGGGCTACCTCGGCGCGGTCTTCGGCGTCGGCACCGTCGCGGGCCCGGTCGTCGGCGGTCTGCTGACGGACAACCTCGGCTGGCGCTGGTGCTTCTTCGTCGGCATCCCGTTCGCGCTCATCGCCCTCGTCCTGCTGCAGCGCACGCTGCACCTGCCGACGAAGCGCCGCGAGGACGTCCACATCGACATCCCCGGTGGCTTCCTCATGGCCGCCGGCGTCTCGTCCATCCTGATCTGGGTCTCGCTGGCGGGCAAGAACTTCGACTGGATGAGCTGGCAGACGGCCCTCATGGTGGTCGGCGGCATCGTCCTGCTGTTCGGCGCGGTCATGGTCGAGCGGCGCGCGAAGGAGCCGCTGATCCCGCTCGAGCTGTTCGAGAACCGCACCGTCGTCATGGCCGTCATCGCCTCCGTCGCGGTCGGCATCGCGATGTTCGGCACGACGGTCTTCCTCACCCAGTACATGCAGCTCGCCCGGGGCTACAGCCCGACGGAGTCCGGCCTGCTGACGATCCCGATGGTGATCGGCCTGTTCGGCTCCTCGACGCTCTCGGGGCGCCGGATCTCGCAGACCGGCCACTACAAGAACTTCATGCTGGCGGGCGCCGTCCTCCTGACGGTCGGCCTGGGCCTCATGGGCATGATCGACGAGGGCACCAGCCTGGTCGAGGTCGGCCTGTTCATGCTCGTCGTCGGCATGGGCGTCGGCATGCTGATGCAGAACCTCATCCTGGCCGTCCAGAACGTCATCCCGGCGCGCTCCATCGGCGCCGGCTCGGCCCTGATCGCCTTCTTCCGCTCCCTCGGTGGCGCGATCGGCGTCTCCGTCATGGGCGCGATCCTCGGCACGAAGGTCACGAGCTCGATCGAGGCGGGCCTGCGCGAGCAGGGCATCCCGGCCTCGGGCCTGGGCGGCGGCTCCATCCCGGACCTGGCCACCCTGCCGGCCCCGGTGCGCGAGATCGTCGAGCACGCCTACGGCACCGGCATCGCCGAGGTCTTCCTGCTCGGCGCCCCGATGGGCATCATCGCCTTCATCGCCGTCTGGTTCCTCCGCGAGAAGGCGCTCGGCACGAAGAGCGGCATCGAGCTGGCCCGCGAGGAGGCCGCGGCCGAGGCGGACGCCGGCGCGGACACCGCCCCGGCCGGCGGCCCCACGCCCCGCGTCACCCCGGGCACCCGCCCGACGGTGTCCTCCCGCTAGGGACGAGAAACGCCGCAGTTCCGCGCCCCCGGTCGCCCAGCGGCCGGGGGTGTTCTGCGTTCCGGGGGCGCCGTCGGGCGTGGCCGTCCGCCGCATCGTTCCCGCGGGCCTCGGGTTTCTCCTGGCACGACCGCTGTGTGGGCGGTCGACGACCCAGGAGCAGGACATGCGCGTGCGCAGAGCGGTGGTGGCCCTCGCGGTCGCCGGAGGTATCGCGGCGGTCCCATCGGCGGCCGTCGCCGCGGTCCCGGCCGGGACCACGTGGGCGGGCTGGGACGCCCCCGGGCCGCTCGGCGTGGGAATCCCGTCGCACGTGACCGCGAGCGGGGCCACGACGGCGATCCTCGGGTCGGACACGACGAACGACGTGGTGCCGCTGGCCGTGATGTCGGCCGCCGGCTCGCGCGTCGGGGACCTGCCGGTCGGGGAGTACGCGGGCGTCGACGGTCTGAGCATCGCGGCCGCCGGCTCGGACCGGCTGCTGCTCGCGCAGAACTGCACGATCCGGCGCTCTGAGGACCGCGGCCTGACGTGGCGGGCCGCCGAGCCGCTCGCCCTCTGCTCGGGCCACGCCCCGGTGGTGCGGGCCGTGTCGTCCGATGTCGCGTTCGCCTCGATCGCGAACCGGACCTGGCGGACGACGGACGGCGGCGCGACCTGGCCCGTGATGAACGCGTCGGAGCGCGCACCGGACCTGCCCATCGACGCGCTGCTGGGGCTGCGCATCGTGGGCGAGGGCCCGAAGGCCTCCGCCCTCCAGCGCACCGTCGACGGCGGCGCGTCCTGGCAGAGCGTGATGCTGCCTGCGCCCCCCGAGCAGGCGCCGCCGGTCGGGCCGACGCCGCCGACCGACGCGCCCGCCACGCCGGCTCCCACCCCCGCGCCGGCGGTCGTCGGCAGCCTGCCGCGGCTCGCGGGCCTTGCCCGGCGTGGCGACGGCACCATCCTGCTCGGCGCCGGCGACGCGCTGCTGGTCTCGACGGACGGGGGCCAGACGTTCGCGCGCCGCCCCGTCCCCGACCTTCCCGGGTCGGGCGGGGTCGTCGTGGAGTCCGCCGCCTGCGGGCCGGCCGGCGGCTGCGTCGTCGGGGTCGAGACGCAGAACGACCCGAAGCGGCGCATCGCGCTGCGCTACGCGGGCGACGCCTTCGGCGGTCGCGTCGCGGCCCTGCCGGCGAGTCACGTCTCGGCGCCCGACCCGGACGTCGTGCTCGGGCTGACGAGCCAGGAGGGGCGAAACCAGGTGGTGCGCACGGACGACGCCGGCGCGACGCCCTACCGCGAGGTCACGCCCGGTCCCGGCCGCACCCCATCCCTCGGCCGCCACGGGTTGCTCGCGATCAGCAGCCTCGACCGCCTGCACGTGTCCGCGGACCACGGCGCCACGTGGGACGACGTGCCGATGCTCACCCCGCTGGGGTTGGTCGGCGTGACCCGGGCCGCCGGAAAGCTCGTCGCGCTCGCGAACGACGGCACGGTCCGGCGTCTCGACGGCGGGACGTGGACCACGCTGGCCGACCTGCGCGCGATCGAGCCGACGGACCTGGCCGTCGCGGGGGATGTGCCGATCGTCGTCGGCGAACGCGGCGTCGTGCGGCTCACGGGCGCGGGCTCGCCGGAGCCGGTCACGTCGCGGGCGCTGCAGGGACGCGGCTTCGCGGCCGTCGAGGCGCGGGGGAACGTCGTGATCGCCACAAGGACCGCCGGCGGGGGACGACTGACGGTCCGCTCGACCGACGGCGGCAGGAGCTGGAGGCAGTCGCCGCCGCTGCCCGCGGAGACGAAGGACATCCAGATCGTCTCGGCGACGGTCGCCTACGCGCTGACGAAGCGCACCCTGTACCGGTCCACCGACGGCGGGCGGACCTTCCGGTGGCGGGCGATGGCGCCAAAGCTCGGCTCCGCCGGCTCGAGGGGTGAGGGGTGGCCGTCCGTCGAATTCTCCTCGGCCAGGAGCGGGGTGATCATCACGACGTCGGGCGCGTTCGTCACGCGCGACGGCGGCGCCACGCTCGCGCCGCTGCCCACCCCGGGGGCGCGCACCCCGGCCGCGGCCGCGATCTTCGGCTCCGGCGTCGTGGTCCACGACGCGGCCCGGGGCACCGTCCTCCGCCATCCGACGCTGCTCAAGGGGGAGGAGCCGTCGCTCACGCTGCGGACGGCCGGCAGGGTGCGGCGCACGAGTGGTGGCCGGCGGACGGTCACGGTCGTGGGCATGCTCCGGGGCGCGACGGACGACGGGCCCGTGGCGCTCCTCGGGATCCGCCGGGCCGGGTCCGACAACACCGTGAAGCGCGTGCTCACCCCGAACGTGGACGGGTCGTTCCGGCTTCGGGTGCGCCTGGGGAAGAGCGAGCGCGGCGTTCAGGCGTGGTCCCGCGGAGCGGTGCGGCCCGAGCGGACGGACCTGGCGAGCGTCAGCAGGATCCTCCGTATCCGGTAGGCCCACGCCGCGCGGCGGCGCCCGGGGCGGAGGGCCGGGCGCGTACTGCGTTTGAAGCCGACCGCATCGTTTCCCCACGTGTTGGGTTTCCGTTGGCACGACCGTCGTGTGGGCGGTCGGGTCCCGAACCAGGAGCAGCACATGCGCATGCGCAAGGCAGTGGTGGCCATCGTGGTCACCGGCGGTATCGCGGCGGTCCCGGCCGCGGCCGTCGCGGCCGCGCCGGCCGCGACGACGTGGGCGGGCTGGGACGCACCCGGCCCGCTCGGCGTCGGCTTCCCGTCCCACGTGACCGCGAGCGGGGGGACGACGGCGATCCTCGGCACCACCGTCTCGGACGACACGGTGGCACTGGCGGTCACGTCGGCCGGCGGCTCGCGTGTCGGCCGCGTGCACGTTGGCGACACGGACGTCCGGGAGCTGCAGATCGCGGCCGCTGGTCCCGATCGACTCCTGCTGGCGAGCGGCTGCACGATCCGGCGCTCCGAGGACCGGGGTCTGAGCTGGAAGGCGGCAGAGCCGCTCGCGGGGTGCTCCGGCGCCACGCCGACGGTGCGGCCGGTGAGCCCCGAGGTCGCGTTCGCGTCCACCGCGGACCGCACGTGGCGCACGACGGACGGTGGCGCCACGTGGCCCGTGATCAACGGTTCCGAGCGGGGGCCAGACCTGCCGATCGACGCGCTCCTGGGCCTGCGCATCGTCAGTGCCGGCCCGGACGCGTCGGCCCTGCAGCGCACCGTCGACGGCGGCGCCTCCTGGCAGGGCGTCAAGCTGCCCGCTCCCGCGGGGGCGACCCCGCCGCCGCCGGCGCCGACCGACCCGCCGACCACCCCCGCCGAGCCCGTCCCGTCCACCGAGCCGGCGGTCGTCGACAGCCTCCCCGGCCTGAGTGGCCTGGCCCGGCGCGCCGACGGCACCGTCCTCCTCGGCGCCGGCGACACGCTGCTCGCCTCGACCGACGGCGGCCAGACGTTCGTGCGTCGCGCCGTCCCCGTCCCCGACGACCTACCCGGCTCGGGCGGCGTCGTGATCCGCTCGATCGCCTGCGGGCCGGCCGGCGGCTGCGTCGTCGGCGTCGCCGCGCAGAGCGACCCGAAGCGCCTGAGCGCCCTCCGGTACGAGGGAGAGGTGTTCGGCGGTCGCGTCGCCGCGCTCCCCGGCCTCGAGATCTCGGCGCCCGCGCCGGATGCCATCGTCGGGCTCTTCCCGGTCGGTGCGGCGACCGAGGTCCGGCGCACGGACGACGCTGGTGCGACCCCGTACCGCGTCGTCGCCTCCGGAGCCGACCGCAAGGGGTCCATCGGGGTCCACGGGCTCCTGGCCATCGCCAACGCGGGTCGGTTGCACGTCTCCTCCGACCACGGACGGACCTGGAGCGACGTCCCGCTGCCCGCGACGCCAGAGCTGCGACGCGTCGCCTTGGCCGGCGGCAAGCTCGTCGCGCTCGCCGACGACGGCACCGTGCGCCGCTTCGAGGGTGCGGCTTGGAACCGGCTCGCAGACCTCACCGCGATCCAGCCGCGTGACCTCGCGGCGGCCGGCGACGTGCCGGTGATCGTCGGGGTCCGCGGAATCGTGCGGCTGACCGATCCGGCGGCACCGAAGCCCGTGTCGGCTCCGGTCCTGCAGGGCCGCGGCTTCCGCCAGGTGGTGGCGCGCGGCGGAATCGTCCTAGCGATCGGAGGGACCACCGGGCGCCCGCTCGTCGTGCGATCGACGGACGCCGGTAAGACGTGGAAGCGGTCCAGCCTGCCCTCGGGCATCGGCGACGTGCAGCTCGCCTCGGCCAAGGTCGCCTACGCCATGGACGGTCGTGACCTCTACCGCTCGACCGACGGCGGCCGACGGTTCACCGAGCGCATCGTCGTGCCCGACCTCGGCGACGCCGCGCCGTCGGGAGACGCCGGCGAGCTCCTCGAGTTCTCGTCCGCCACCTCCGGAGTGGTGATCACCGCCGTCGGGGCGTTCGTCACGCGCGACGGCGGCAAGACGCTCAGCGTGCTGCCGACGCCCGGAGGGCGCACGCCCCCGGTCGCCGCGGTCTTCGGTGACGGCGTGGTGATGCAGGACGACACGCTCGGCGCCGTCTTCCGCAACCCGACCCTGCTCAAGGGCAAGGCCCCGTCCCTCACGCTGCGGACCGCCGGCAAGGTTCGGCACGCGAAGAGCGGGAGCCGCACGGTCACGATCGTCGGCGTGCTGCGCGGCGCGGTCCCTGACGAGCCCGTCGCCCTGCTGGGTGTCCGCAAGGGGGGAGCGCACGGCGCGGTCAAGCGCGTCCTCGTCCCCAACGCCGACGGGTCGTTCCGCACGACGATGCGGCTGAGCAAGCGCGACCGCGGCGTGCAGGCCTGGTACCGCGGCGCCGTCCGGCCCGAGCGGACGGACCTGTCGAGCACCTCGAAGGTGCTCCGGGTCAGGTAGCGACGCGGGAGGCGGAACGATGCGCGTGCGGGTGATGCTGGCGGCCGTGTTGGCGGCGGGCGGGGTCGCCGCGGGCGCGGCGCCCGCCGGTGCCGCGGATCCGACCTGGCGGGCGGGATCGCTCGCGGGCTGGGAGTCGCTCGGTGCGCTGCTCCCCGGCCGCCCCGCGGAGCTCGCGGCCACGGGTTCGACCGTCGCCGTGATCGGCACGGACGGCCCGTTGCGGATCGGAGACCCCGGGGGCGGCCGCGCCGTGCGGCGGCCGCGGTCGCGGTTCCCGGGCGGGATCGCGTACCTGGGGCCGCGGCGGCTGCTCGCCGGGGCGGGCTGCGCCGTGCAGCGCACGGACGACGACGGGGCGACGTGGGCTCGGGGTGTCCTGCCGGGATGCGACCACGGGGACGCGACGTACGGGCCAGGGCCCTCGCTCGTCGTGGTCGACGACCGCACCGCGCTGGCGAGCTACCGCGACCGCACCTGGCGCACGAGTGACGCCGGCGAGACCTGGGCGGTGACCCCCGCGCGCGGGGATGCTCCCGCCGTGGCCCTGACGGCCGACGTGTGGTTCCGCGTCGTCGTCACGGGCGGCCCGGTCTACAAGGACGAGCGGTCCGTCGTCCTGCGCACGACGGACGCGGGCCGCACGTGGGATCGACTCGCGCTCCCCGATGTCCTGTGGCCCGGGGGCGTGCGCCGTCCCGCGGAGGACGGGCGCGCCACCGCGGCGCTCGCCGTCCGCCCGGGCGGCGCGCTCGTCGTCGGCTACGGCCGGACGCTGCTGACGTCGGTGGACGCGGGCACGACCTTCGCGGCCCGCGACCTGCCCCCGAACGACACGCCCGCGCCACCCGCGATCGCCGGCCCCGAGGAGCCCATCGAGCGGGTCCTCTGCGATCCCGCCGGCTCGTGCGTGGTGGGGACGGGTGAGCTCGGGCTGGGCGGCGGGGCCGGGCGGGGGCGGGTGTTCGACGGCGAGGCGTTCGGCCCCACGGTCGACGGCCCGCCCGAGCGGGCGGCGGTCTCGCCCGCCCCCGGGGTCGTCGTCGGGCTGACGTACGCCGGCGGCGACGACTACAAGAGCGGGCCGGTCACCTACCGCCTCGTCCGCAGCGACGATCTCGGCGCGACGCCCTACCGGTCGGCCGGGGAGTGGTACGGCGGAGCCGTCGGCATGGACGGTGCCGGCTTCGTGACGGGCTTCGGTCCGGGCGGTGACCGGGTCTCGGGCGACGGCGGGGAGCGGTTCGGGACGGCCCCGCCCGGCGTGGTGCGCCGCGTGCGCCTCCGCGGGCGGCCTGGCCGGGCACTCGCGCTGACGGCGACCGGCGCCCTCTGGCGGGTGGTCGACGGCGCGTGGACGCTGCGCAACCGGGTGAGCGGCATCGGTCCTGCGACGCTGGTCGACGCCGGCGACGGAGGCGCGTTCGTCGTCGGCACGCGCGGCATCCGCCGACTGTCGGCAGCGGGCGCGATCGAGACGGTTCGGCATCCGGCGCCCGGCCGGCTGGATCGCCCTCCCTGGGCCGTCGACCGGGGCCGCACGCTGCTGGTCGGTGGGCTCCGAGACCACGGGAAGGGGTCCGGCGGGTTCGTGCTCTTCCGCACGACGGACGGCGGGCGTCGTTGGACCCGCGTTCCCGGCCCCGTCGCGGAACGGCTGTCGGAGTCCGGGTCGATCACGTTCGTCGACGAGCGCGTCGGCTACGCGCTTCGGGGCGACGTGGTGGTGCGGACCACGGACGCCGGCCGCAGCTTTCGCCGCGCCAGCGTGGTCCCGGTCCTCGACACGACGAAGGACGACGGCACGAGCGACGAGTCGGCCGAGGTCGGCACGCTCGACGTGACCTTCTCCGACCGCCGCACGTGGCTGGCTCAGACGACCTCCGGTCTGCTGCGCACCGTCGACGGCGGACGGCGATGGATGCCCGTGCCCGCGCCGCTCGGCCTATCCGCGGGGGCGGCGGTGCTCCGGGGCGACCGGCTGCTGCTCGAGACGCCCTCCGCAGCGGGCCTCTGGCGAACGTCGCTGCGCTCGTGGCAGCGGACCCCCTCGATCGCCCTCCGGCTCGTGCGCCGTCTCGGGCCAGAGCGTGCGCGGACGGTGCGGGTGGCGGGCGTGGTGCGCAGCATCCCGCCACGCGGCCACGTCGTGCTGACGGCGGTGCGCGCCGACGGCACCACGACGCCGTTGCGCGGCGTGGCGGCGGTGCGCGGGCGGTTCGTGGCGACGGTGCGGCTGCCGTCGGGCGCCCGCGGCCTCCGCGCCTGGTACCTCGGCTCCGCGGAACGGGAGGCGACGATCCCGGGCGCCGGCAGCCCGCTCGTGCGGGTGCCGTAGGGCCGCTGCGTCCGGATCGCCCGCGACGCCGTGACGCGCGGCCCGGCGGACCGGCTCTGGGCGCAAGCCCGCGTGCAGGCCGTTCTCCCTGCACGCAACCGCGCTTCTTGGCACTCGTGTTACCAGAGTGCCAACGAGCCTTGACCGGAATCGCGATCGCGCTACACTCCCTGCGGGTTGGCACTCTCGAGGTGAGAGTGCCGACGACTGTCTTGACCGCAACACACCGCCCCGGAGGGACCTCATATGTCCATCTCGCTGCAGCCGCTCGGCGATCGTTTGATCGTTCGTGCCATCGACGAGGAGCAGACCACGGCCAGTGGCCTGGTGCTCCCCGACACCGCGAAGGAGAAGCCCCAGAAGGGCGAGGTCCTCGCCGCGGGTGAGGGTCGCTGGGACGACGAGGGCGAGAAGCGCATCCCGCTCGACGTCAAGGTCGGGGACCAGGTCCTCTACAGCAAGTACGGCGGGACCGAGATCAAGGTGGACGGCGAGGAGCTCCTCGTCCTCCGCGAGAGCGACGTCCTGGCCAAGGTCACGGGCTGAGCTCCGCTCGCCCTACGAGACTGAGAAGAGAGAACACACATGGCTAAGCAGCTCAAGTTCGGTACGGAAGCTCGTCAGGCCCTCGAGGCCGGCGTCGACGCCGTCGCCAACGCCGTCAAGGTGACCCTGGGGCCGAAGGGCCGCTACGTCGTCCTGGACAAGAAGTTCGGCGCCCCCACGATCACGAACGACGGTGTCACGATCGCTCGTGAGATCGAGGTCGAGGACGTCTTCGAGAACCAGGGCGCGCAGCTCGTCCGCGAGGTCGCCACGGCGACCAACGACGTCGCCGGCGACGGCACGACGACCGCCACGGTGCTCGCCCAGGCGATCGTCAAGCAGGGTCTGAAGAACGTCACGGCCGGCGCGAACCCGCTCGCCCTGAAGCGCGGCATCGAGAAGGCCGTCGACCAGATCGTCGCCGCCATCGCCGACCAGTCCACGGAGATCTCCGGCAAGGACGAGATCGCCCGCGTGGCGACCATCTCCTCCCGCGACGCCGAGATCGGCGACGTCATCGCCGACGCGATCGACAAGGTCGGCAAGGACGGCGTCGTGAACGTCGAGGAGGGCCAGACGTTCGGCATCGACCTCGAGTTCACCGAGGGCATGCAGTTCGACAAGGGCTACGTCTCGCCTTACATGGTCACGGACCAGGACCGCATGGAGGCCGTGCTCGAGGATCCCTACATCCTCATCGCGAACTCCAAGATCGGCGCCGTCCGCGACGTGCTGCCCGTCCTGGAGCAGGTCATCCAGGCCGGCAAGCCGATCCTCATCATCGCCGAGGACGTCGAGGGCGAGGCCCTCGCGACCCTGGTCGTCAACAAGCTCCGCGGCACCTTCACCGGTGTGGCCGTCAAGGCCCCGGGCTTCGGCGACCGCCGCAAGCGCATCCTCGAGGACATCGCGATCCTCACGGGCGGCGAGGTCATCACGGAGGACCTCGGCCTGAAGATCGAGAACACCCAGATCAACCAGCTGGGTCGCGCCCGCCGCGTCGTCGTCGCGAAGGACAACACGACGATCGTCGACGGCAACGGCGACGCCGAGGCCATCAAGGGCCGCATCTCCCAGATCAAGGCCGAGGTCGAGAACACCGACTCCGACTTCGATCGCGAGAAGCTCCAGGAGCGCCTCGCCAAGCTCTCCGGCGGCGTCGCCGTCGTCAAGGTCGGCGCCGCGACCGAGACGGAGCTCAAGGAGAAGAAGCACCGCGTCGAGGACGCGCTGCAGGCCACGCGCGCCGCGCTGGAAGAGGGCATCGTCCCCGGTGGTGGCGTCGCGCTGCTGCAGGCCGGCCTGAAGGTCGACTCCTCCTCCCTCGAGGACGACGAGCAGACGGGCTTCAAGATCGTCCTGCGCTCGCTCGAGGAGCCCCTCCGCCAGATCGCGTTCAACGCCGGTCTCGAGGGCTCCGTCGTGATCAACGACGTGCGCAACGCGAAGCCGGGTGTCGGCCTCAACGCCTCCACCGGCGAGCTCGAGGACCTGGTCAAGGCCGGCGTCGTCGACCCCGCCAAGGTCACGCGCTCCGCGCTGCAGAACGCGGCGTCGATCGCCAAGAACATCCTGACCACCGAGGCCGTCGTGGCCGATCTGCCCGAGGAGGGTGGCGCCGGTGGCGGCATGCCCGACATGGGTGGCATGGGCGGCATGATGTAGCAGCCCTCGGTCCCGGCTCCGGGACCGATCGAACTCGACGCCCGACCGGTCTGCGGTCGGGCGTCGGCTCGCGTGACGGCCGCCCTTCGGGGCGGCCGTCGTCGTTCTGGGGGGCCGCGGTCGCCGTACGCGTATTAGGGTGCCCTCAGTTCGCCCGGTGAACGCGCTACGCTCGGCGCTCGATGCGCCGCTCCCCCGCCCGTCCGACCGGCTCTGCCGCACCACGCGCGCAGGGCACCCGATCTCTCCCGCGCTTCGCCTCGATCGCCGCGCTGGCGGTCGCAGTCGGCGTCGTCTCGACCGCCCCCGCGGCGGCCACCGCCGCCGCGCCCGCGCCCGTGTCGGCCGCGGCGTCGCTCGTGCCCGCCGCGTCACCCGCCGCGTCGCCCGCGCCCGCCCCCGCCGTCTCCCGCGCGGCGAACCGGTGGGTGGGCTCGACCGTCTTCACGCTCTCGTCGTCGGCCGCACGGTCGCTGCGCGCTCCGGGCCTGCAGCTCGCCCCGGCCGGCGAGGCGTCGGGCTCCGCGCGCATCGTCGGGCTGGCCACCCAGCACGTCGGCGCGGGCGCCCGGCCGACGGTCCGGCACGCCCCGCGCGACGGCGTGCGCCTGCGCGTGGGCGGCCGGTCGGTCTTGTTGCGCGACCTGCGCGTGACGCTGTCGGGCAAGGCCGGGATCAGCGCCCGGATCGGGGGCGCGCGGGTCTCCGCGATCGAGCTGCGCTCCGTGCGGATGCAGGGCTCGGCGGAGGCCACGCGCACCTTCACCGCGAAGGCGCGCCTGACGGCTGCCGGCGTCCGCCGCATCAAGGCGGGCCTGCGCACGCCGCGCCTGCGGGCCGGGACCCTCGCCACCGTGCGGGTCACGCTGATCGCGGCGACGACGCCCATCCCCGTGGATCCGGCGCCTGCCCCCGCCGCGCCCGCACCCGTGCCGGCCGCCCCGCCCACGGCCGGCGCGCCGGCGCCCGCCGTCCCCGAGACCACGACGCCGTCGTTGGACTGGACGATCCGGTCCTCCTGGCTCGGCTACCTCGCCGCCGGCAACGGCACCGTGGGCGCCGACGGCGGAGCCACGCGCACCGCAACCGGCTCGTACCTGCTGCCCGCGGCGGGCGGCACGGTCGACGCTGCCGGCGTCGGAGCGATCGCGCTCTCCGGGTCCGTGCGCTTCCGGCATCCGAGCCACGGCATCGACATGGAGTTCGGGGCGTTCGAGGTGCGGCTCGACGGGACGCAGCGGCCCGTCGTCATGGCGACCTACACGAACCGCAACACCGAGGTCGAGGGTGCGCCGGGGAACGTCGGGCCCGGCGGCGGCGCCGTGACCCGGATCCCCTTCGGCACCCTCGACCTCGCCGAGTCGGTCGTCACCCGCGAGGCCGGGCAGTACGTGATCCGGCGCGCTCCGATCCTGCTGTCCGCCGAGGGGGCCGCCCCCTTCATCGCCTACCACGAGGGCGACGCGCTCGGCGCGATGACCCTCCGCGCGCCCCTGGGCTCCTGAGCCCCGCCGCCCCGCAGTCACCCACGAACCCACGAGCACCATGCCCCTGAGCACCCTCCCGGCTGCGGACGCGCGCCGCGCGCTCCTCCGCGCCGTCGCCGTCGTCGCCCTCCTCATCGCCCTGATGGCCGCCGCCCCGGTGGCCGCGCGGGCCGAGCTCGGCTGGCAGCCGACGACCGACCTGGCCGCGCCGACGGACGGCGCGGCGACGCAGCCGGCGCTCGCCACGGACGACGACGGCGCCGTCTACGCCGCCTGGGTGCGGGCGTCGACCTCGGGCGGCCCCAGCCTGATCCAGGTCGCGCGCAAGTCGCCCGAGGGCACGTGGGGCGCACCCGTCGTCGTCTCCCGCGCCGTGGGCGCCGAGGCGGGCTCGCTCGTCACCGAGGCCCCGACCGTCGCCGTGCACGACGGCGTGGTCGCCGTGGGCTGGCTGCAGACGACGCCCGACAGCACCCGTGCCGCGTCGCACGAGGCGTGGGTCGCCACCCGCACCGCGGACGGCACGTGGCGGGCCGCCGAGCGCCGTTCCACGGCCGGTTCCACCGCCGGCCACCCCACCGTGGCCGTCGCCCACGACGGCGCGGTGACGCTGGGCTGGACCGAATCGCTGCGCTCGTCCGGGGTCGGCGTGCTGCGCGTCGCGGACATGGCCGCCGAGGGCACCTGGGAGCGCCCGGCCGCCGTCGCGCCCACTAGCGCCACGATCTTCGCCGGCTACACGGACCTCGCCGTCGACGACCGCGGGGCCGCCACGCTCGTGTGGCAGGACGCCGTGGCGGACAACCCCGTCGTTCTCGCCGTGCGCCGCGCACCGGGCAGCCTCCGGTGGTCCGCGGTCGAGACGCTCTCCGATCCGGCCGACTACGCGCTCTACCCCGAGCTCGACCTCGCCGCCGACGGCAGCGCCGACGTCGTCTGGGCGGCCCGCGTCGACGAGACGTCGCAGTTCGCCCACTACGAGGTGCAGACCGCGCGCCGCGCCGGCGCGACCGGCGCGTGGAGCGCCGTCGAGATCCTGTCGCAGCCCGGCGGCGAGGCACACGGTCGCGGCACGTCGAAGAACCCGACGATCGCCACGGACCAGGCGGGCAACACCACCGTGGCGTGGCTGCGCTCCGAGGGTGCCAACGCGGACCTCCGGCCCGACGTCGCGCAGGTCCGCACCCGCCGCGCCGGCGAGGCGACCTGGGGCCCGGTCGCCGACGTGTGGTCCGGGCTGCGCAACCCGACGCTCCGCCAGACCTCACTGGCCGTCGCCCGCGACGGCCAGGCGACCGTCGCCGTCTCCGGCTACACGACGGGCGTCAACGGCGCCTCCGGCCCGCGCAACGTCCGCGTGGTGCACCGCGAGACGCTCGACGGCACGTGGTCGCCCGAGCGGCAGCTCTCCGTCGCCCGGGTCGGCAGCAGCACGGCGGTCAGCTGGCAGCCCGCCGTGGTCGCCGACGCCCTGGGCAACGTGACGCTCGCGTGGCACCAGACGGACGCGACGGGCGAGATCGGCGTGCAGACGTCGGCGCTGCGGGTCGCCGAGCCGCTGCCGGCGCCCGCGGCGCAGCCCGACACCGGCGCCCCGGCCGCGGCCCCGTCGGCCCCGGGCGCCCCCGCTGTGGCCCCCGCCCCCGCAGTGACCCCGGCCGCCGTCGCTCCCCGGCCCGCCGCCGGGTGGATCGCCGCCCAGAGCCGCCGCTACGCCGCTGCCAACGGCGTGCGGGTGAGCTTCCGCGGCACACCCGGCGCCCGCGCGAGCGTCGTGGTCCGCCGCGGCACCCGCGTCGTCGGCCGGATCCGCGCCGCGCGGGTCAGCGCGACGGGGCGTCTCGTCGCCCGGGTCCGGCTCTCGCCCGCCGCGCGCCGGTCCCTCCTGCGCTCCGCCGGCCCCGTCGTCCTGCGCGTGACGTTCACGGTCGACGGCCGCAGCGCCAAGGCCTCCGTCCGCCTGCGCTGAGGCGGCTACGCCCCGCCGGGCCCGTCCAGCAGCAGCCGGGCGGCGGCCCGGCGGGCGCGCTCCTCGGCCCCGTCCCAGTCCAGGCCCACGTCCTCGCGCATCGTGATCCACGTGCGGGGGTGGAGGAGCACCACGAGCGCGTCGGTCGCCGGGGTGGCGGCGTCCGCGTCCAGCGCCCCCAGGGCGACGAGCCGTTCCACCGTCGCCCCGCACGCGGCCCGGTGCGCCGCGAGCCCGGCTGCCCAGGCCTCGCCGGCCTCGACGGACCACGGTGCGGCGCCCTCGAGGATGCGCAGGACGTCGAGGTGCTCCTCGTGCAGCGTTCGCGACGCGCCGACGGCGAGGCGCAGCACCACCGTGGGCTCCTCTTCCGCCGCCATCCGCCCCGCCATCTCGGCGACGAGCTCCGGACTCTCCGCCCGCCGGGTGAGCTCGCCCAGGATCGCGGTCTTCGGGCCCGCGCTGGCGTAGACGGTCGGCACGGCCACACCCGCCTCCTTGGCGATCTGGGCGACGGTGACCGCCGCGTAGCCGCGCGCGGCGAACAGGCGCCGAGCGGCGTCGAGGATCGCCGTGCGGGTCTCGGCGGCGGCCGCCTCGCGACGGGGCGAGGAGTACGAGGCGGGCGGCACGGCGCCGAACGTACCATCCAGCCATTGAATAGACGAGCGCTATATTGAATCTATGGACGCTTCTACGACGACGACGCGACGTCGCCTCGACTTCCTCCCCGTCATCGACATGCAGTGGGAGATCACGCGCACGGCCGAGGAGACGGACGGGGCGCTGTTCGAGGTGATGACCCGGCTGGCGCCCCGCACGGACGGCCCCGCGCCGCACGCCCACGCGACCGCCGAGGACAGCTTCGAGGTCGTGGAGGGTCGGCTCGACGTCCAGCTCGACGGGGTCTGGCGCACCTACGGGCCCGGGGAGCGGGTCGCCGCCGCACCCGGCGTCCTCCACACGCTGCGCAACGCGACCGACGCGGACGTCCGCCTGATCAACCGGCACCGCCCGGCGCAGCGCTTCGAGGGCCTGTTCCGCGACCTCGAGTCGCTCATCCGTCAGGGCAAGCTCGAGAGCTTCCCGCCGAAGGGCCCGCGAGCCGCGATCTACGGGTCGATGCTGTTCCGCCGCTACCCGGACGAGATCCGTACGTCGGCCGCGCAGCGGCTCGTCTTCCGCGTCATGGCCGGGATCGGGCGGGTGCTGGGGATGCGCCTCGACCCCTCCTGAGCGTGGCGTCGGGGGTGCCGACGGCCCGCCGGGCTATCCTGCCCGCGATGCCGCCGGTCCAGAGTCCATCCCGTGGTGCCGTCGACGCCTGGCGGCGGGTCGGCGAGCTCGTCGACCTGGAGCGGTGTCGCACCGCGACGGTCGCGCGCGAGCTCGACCTGTCCGCGGCCCAGCTGCTCGCCCTGCGCGCGCTCAAGCCGGAGCGGCCGCTGCCCATGGGTCGCCTGGCCGGCGCGCTGGAGTGCGACAAGGGCAACGTGACCGGGATCGTCGACCGCCTGGAGCGGCGCGGCCTCGTCGAGCGCCGTCCCGTCGACCACGACCGGCGGATCAAGGTGCTGGCGCTGACGGACGAGGGCGTGCGGATGCAGGCCGAGATCGAGGAGCGGCTGCAGACCCCGCCGGCCGCGTTCGTCGCGGCGGGCGGGGACGACCTCGAGCGCATCGCGGCCGTGCTGGACGCCGTCGTCGCCGAGCTGCGCGACGCGCGCGAGCCCGGCGACGCCTGCGGGGCGGAGTAGCGCCCCGCGACCCTCAGCGGTCGCCGCGGTCGCTGTTGGTGCCGCCGTCGAAGTACGGCTCGCGGCTGCCGGACTTGGCCAGGCCGCGGCTGATGAAGTACGCGCTGGCGACGATGGACACGTAGAGCCAGGCCTGGCGGGCGACGAACTCGTCCGTGCCCTCGGTGTCGCCGCCCTTGATGAGCGCGGCGCTCACCAGGATGCCGACGATCACGGCGATCATCGCGAAGAACTC
>NZ_ATUD01000010.1 GCF_000420025.1 Patulibacter americanus DSM 16676 | reverse complement strand
CGGAGCCGGGGGCCCCGGCGGCGTCGTCCGAGTCCACGGCGGGGGCGCCCGCGACGTCATCGTCCGCGGTCCCCCGACCAGCGGACGCGTCGTCGTCGGGCGTCGCGGACCCGCCGCGGGTGGTGCAGTCGCGGCCCGGGAGGACGCCGGAGGCGCCCGTCTCGCCGTAGCCGTCGCCCGTGGGCGACCCCGGGGTGCCGGGGGTGCAAGTGGTGGTGTCGGCGGGATCGCAGGCCTTCGCCGCGTCGCCGGGGAGGACGCCGGAGGCGCCCGTCTCGCCGTAGCCGTCGCCCGTGGGCGACGAGGGAGTGCCCGTCACGCAGTCCGGGGCGGGCGGGTCGCAGGCGTCGGCGGCCGCGCTGCCGGGGAGGACGCCGGAGGCGCCCGTCTCACCGTAGCCGTCGCCCGTGGGCGTGGACGGCGCGCCTGTCACGCAGTCCGGGGCGGGCGGGTCGCAGGCGTCGGCGGCCGCGCTGCCGGGCAGGACGCCGGACGCGCCCGTCTCGCCGTAGCCGTCGCCCGTGGGCGTCGAGGGGGTGCCCGTCGGGCAGTCGCGCCCCGGCGGGTCGCAGGCGGCCGAGCCTGCGCCGTCGGGGGATCCGCCGGACGCGCCGGAACCGGTCGAGCCGGAGCCCGAGCCGCCGGGCAGGACGCCGGACGCGCCGGTCTCGCCGTAGCCCTCGCCGGTGGGCGTCCCCGTGCCGCCCGGCGTGCAGGCGGCGGCGCGCTCGGCGGCGGAGGGCGCGGCGTTGCCGCTCATCACCTGCACGGTCCCGAACGCGCAGAGGACCGCCAGCAGCACGGCGGCGGCCAGCAGCACGAACCGGTTGCGTCCCTGGGGGACGGAGAGCGGGCTCATCGGAGGCGGTCGCCGGCGGGGGCCGGCGCCTCGGACGTGGGGACGGAGGACACCTCATCGAGAGTGCCGATCCGGCGGCCCCGTGCCCATCGTGCCGTCGGGTGGTTCCGGGGCTGATCCTGCCGCCCGCCGATGGCGCGGCCCGCCGGGTGATTGGGGGTCCACCGATCGTCGGGAGGGCGCCGTCCGGGCCCGGCCGACGACCCGGGTACGGCCTATTCGAGCAGCTTGCGGCGCATCGCGACCGCGACGGCCGCGGCGCGCTCGGAGACGCCGAGCTTGTCGTAGACGTTCTGCGTGTGGGTCTTCACCGTCGCGGTGCCGATCTGCAGCTGCGCGGCGATCGCGGGACCCGAGAGCCCGTCGGCGATCATCCGCAGGACCTCACGCTCACGCGGCGAGAGCACCGGGGCGTCGTCCTGCACCCGTCCGCGGACCTCCATCGTCAGCGCGGCCTGCGCCTCCGGGGCGAGCACCGTGCCGCCGCGGGCGACGGTGACGATGGCGTCGCCGATCGTCCGCCGGTCGGCCTCCTTGGTCAGATAGCCGTCCACGCCGGCCTGCACGGCCTCGTACACGGCGGCCGACGCCTGTTCCCCCGAGAGGATCAGGACGCGGGTCGGGAGGTCGTCTCGACGAATGGCGTGCAACACGTCCAGACCCGTCATGACCGGCAGTCGCAGGTCGAGCATCGCGACCGCCGGACGGAGCTCGCGGACCAGGCGCAGAGCCTCTCCGCCGTCCCCTGCCTGGGCTAGGACGTCCAGGTCGTCGCGCCGGGAGAGGGCCCCGAGGACACCCTCGAGGAAGATCGGGTGATCGTCCGCCACTACGACGGAGACCTTCGCACCTGTGGCCATGAGCACTGAGGGTACTGCGCGCCGGGGCGAGCGGTACATTTGGGGGGTGCGTGTTTCTCCCGTCGCCGCGGCTCCCGCGGGTCGCAACGTGGAGAGCACCCCATCCGTGGACGTGCCGGAGCCCGAGGAGACGCCGCGCCGCCGGGGCCCGAGTGCCGTAGGCGCAACGATGGCCCGCCTCGTCGTGGCGTCCGTCACCGCCACCTTCGTGGCGATCGACGGCGAGATCGACACGGGCGCGATCGTCCTCTTCGTGATCGGGGTCGCGTGGCTCCTCGGGACGGGCTCCCTCGCGCTCCGCCGCGGCTGGAACCCGACCCAGGCCCGCGCCGTCGCCCTGGTCGACGTGCTGATCGTGATCGCGGCCGCGGTCGACACCGGGGGCGAGGACTCCATGGCGATCGCCGCGCTGTGGCTCGCCCCCTTCGCGTGGACCGCGGTGGCCGACGCCGCCACCGCCCGGGTGATGATCCTGATCGGCGCGGTGGGCTACCTGGGCCTGTGGATGCCCGAGGCGCTCGGCCGCGGCGACGGCGATCCCCTGACGGATCTGGCCACGTTCTCCGCGATGTACCTCGGGTCGACGGCCATCGGCCTCGTCGCCCTGCACCTCCGCGGACAGACGGCGGACCGCGTGACGATGCTCGCCCGCGCCCGCGCCGCCCTCGTGCGCGAGGTCGGCCAGGTCGAGCACGACGAGCGCGAACGTCTCTCGATGCGCCTGCACGACGGTCCGCTGCAGATGGTGATCAGTGCCCGCCAGGACCTCGAGGAGTTCCGCGACGGCGACGAGGAGGCCCTCGAGCTCGGCATCGAGACGCTCGACCAGGGCATCCAGGCCCTGCGCGCCGTGATGGTCGACCTCTACCCCGACCACGAGACGGGCGCCGACGTGCGCGAGCGGTTCGAGCGCATCGCACGGCGCTACGAGGCCCGCGGCACGTTCGTGGTGGAGCTCGAGCTCGACGACGGCCTGGGCGGCGCGTCGGACGACATGCTCGTCGGCATGGCCGGCGAGCTCGTGGCCAACGTCGCCAAGCACGCGCAGGCGTCCCTCGTGAAGATCAGCGCGCGGATCGTGAACGACCGCGCCGTGCTCGAGGTGGCCGACGACGGCGTGGGCATGACGCCCGCCGCCCGGCTCGCCGCGGAGCGCGACGGCCACATCGGCCTGCGCTCGCTCGACCGCCGGGTGCGCGCGATCGGCGGCCAGTGGCGGATCCGCTCCGCCCCGGGCCGCGGCACGATCGTCCGCGTCGAGCTGCCGCGCTGAGCGGCGTGGGGTCGCGGACCCGGGCGCCTACGGGCTGACGGGCTGCAGGCGCGCGTTGAGCAGGCCCGCGATCTGCGCCTCGACCGTCGCCGGGTCGACCTGCTCCCCGTCGCGCAGCGCGTCGATCGTCTCCTGGATCGCCGGCTGGCGGGGGTTGAGCTCGCGGGCGCGGCGGAGCTGCACGAACGCCGCGCGCAGCTGCCCGTCGGCGGCGAGGGCGAGCCCGAGCTGCAGCCGCGCGAACCAGTCGTCGGGCGAGCGCTCCAGGGCGCTGCGCAGATCGGCCCGCCAGGCGTAGGGGTCGCCGAGCCGCCGGGCGACGATGGCGCGGCTGAGCAGCGCGTCGCTCTCGAGCGGGTTCAGGCGCGCCGCGCGGTCGAACGCGACCGTTGCGGCCCGCGGGTCGCTGCCCGCCAGCGCGGTGCCGTGCCGCAGGAACCCCGACGCCAGCCCGAGCGCCGCCAGCCCGACCGACACGGCCAGCGCCGAGGCCACGAGCGCCAGCGCCGTCGCCCGCCCGCGCCCGGTGCGCGGGAGCAGCGGCGCGCGCGGGGCGTCGTCGGGCACCGCGACGCCGTGGGCGCGGGCCCGCTCCCGGATCGCGCGAAGCTCCGCCGACGGGGCGGCGCCTTCCTCGTCCGTGGCGCGCGCGGCCGCGCCGAGCAGCACGAACGCGAGGATCGTCAGCGCCGGGAACTCCCACGTCCAGTCCCAGGCGCTCGCGGCGAACCACGCCGCGAACCCCGCCAGCGCCGCGGCCACGCCGGCGCGGACCTCCGCCGATCGGCCGCGCATCGCCCGCAGCGCCAGGAGGACGGGCGTGCCGAGCGCGACGAGGACCAGGAGGCCGCCGACGACGCCGAGGCCCGCCAGGACCCCGAGCGGGAAGGAGTGGGCGTAGCGGGGGGCCTCGGTCGACCGGCGCTCCCGCAGGTAGACGGGCTGGAAGTCCTCCGCCCCCACCCCCGTGACGGGGTGGTCGCGCAGCGCGCCCAGGGCCACCCGGTACATGTCGCCGCGGTTCGAGCCCAACGAGCCCGTCAGGCGGTCCCCCTTGGCCGGCACTCCGGCGTAGCCGTCCGAGCTCAGCGCCTGGTCGGCGCGGTCGACGGCCCAGCTGACCGGGTTGCCGACGGCGGCCACGACCGCGACGAGCAGCACGAGGACCGTCGCGGCGGTCGCCACGAGGCCCGTCCTGGGCGACGAGAGACCGCCCCGCACCCGCGGGGGCAGCAGCGCCAGCGCCGCCTGCCACGCGACGCCCAGGACCGCCAGCACCCCGAGTGCGATCAGGACCTCCTCCCCCGCGCGGTCCAGCCGGGCGGCGAGCAGGGGCACGGACGGCGCGCCGCGGACGTCGAGCAGGATCGGCGCGGCGAGCACCCCCGCCCCGCCGACGGCGGCCAGCGCGAGCAGCACGGCGCCGCGGCGCGGCGTCAGCGCCACGAGCACGACCGCGGCCGCGACGAGCGCGAGCGTCGCGCCGCGGCTCTGGGACAGCAGGGCGACCTGGAGCAGGAGGCCGGCGCCCACGAGCGCCGCCACCCGCAGGGCCGGATGGCGGGCCCCGCCGGCCGCGAGGTGCACGAGGGGCAGCAGCGCGATCGTCCACAGGCCCGCGGCCGCGTTGACGTAGCCCGCCGGCGCGATCAGCCGGCCGTCGATGAACGACGCCGACGGGTCGGGGGCATGCACGACCCGCCAGAGGGTCACGGCCGCCAGGAGCACGGTCCCCGCGCCGAGCAGGCCGAGCAGCCGCCGCAGCGACGCGTGCGGCCAGCGTGGCACGAGCGCCAGGGCGAGCGCGCTCCCGTAGACGGCGGTGCGTCCCGCGGCGTCGAGCGCGCGGCCCGGGGTGTCGGCCCAGAGGACCGACGCGAGGGTCCAGGCCGTCAGGAGGCCGTAGGCGCCGAGCGCGACGAGGACGCCGCGCGACGGCGGCGTCCGGCGGGTCAGCGCCCACGCGATGGGCGCCGCCCACAGCAGGGCGATTCCCGCCGGAGCCCACCGGACGGGTGCGAACCCGCCCTCGAGCCGCCCGAGGACGAGGGCCAGCACGACCGCCCCGCCGACCGCCCAGCGCGCCGCCTGCTCGGCCGTGACGGCCCGCGGGACGCGGGCGGCGGCGCGGCGCGGGGACGCGGTCGCCACCGGGTCCGCCGCTCAGCCGCGACGGCGGGCGCCGCGCCGCCGCCGGCCCGCGCTGTCGCCCTGCTCGTGGTACCGCGAGGAGGTGGTCTCGACGCCCGTGACGACCCAGCCCGTCGGCGTGATGTCGGCGCGCTCGAACAGCCCCGCCATGACGTCGAGGGACCGCCGGTCGGTGGAGCCGGGCCGGCCGACGACGAGCACGTCGTCGACGTCGGGCATGAGGGGGAGCGCGTCGCCCACCTCGCCGATCGGCGCGGTGTCGATGAGGACGTAGTCCGCCATGCTCGCGGCCTCCTCGAGCACCTCGCTCATGCGGCGGGTCAGCGTCGGCAGCAGCGCGACGTCGCCCGGGCCGCTCGAGGCCTGCACGACGCGCAGCGGCGGGAGGCGCGGGGCGGAGCGCATGATCTGCGAGAGCCCCTGGCCCGTGGTCAGCGTCGTGACGACCGCGGTCGGGTCGTCCAGGCCGAGCTGCGGGCCCAGGTCGGGCTCGCGCAGGTCGAAGTCGATGACGAGCACGCGGTGCCCGGCGCTGATGAGCGCGAAGGCGAGGTTGAGGACCGTCGTCGTCTTGCCGTCCCCGGAGCTGGCGCTCGTGACGAGGATGCGGCGGCAGCCCGGGTGCTCCTTGAGGTCGAGCTGGATCTGGAGCGTGCGGAACGCCTCGCGCACCGGCGGCGGCATGTCGATGCCCTTGTGGCCGCGCGGCGAGGGGACGCCCGTGAGCACGGGGACGGGCACGGCCGCCAGCAGCTCGGCCCGGTCGCGCACCCGCCGGTCGCCGCGCTCGAGCAGCAGCGCGCCGATCGTGCCGAGCACGAGCCCGGCGATCAGCGCGGCGAAGAGGACGACGGGATCGCTCGGGCCCTCGGCCGCGGTCGGCACCCCGGCGCCCTGCGAGACGGACACCGTCGGGTCGCCCTGGTCGCGGAGCGAGCGCAGCTGCTGGCGCGTGGCGGCGAACTCCGCCCCCTCCTGCCCGTCGATCGCCTTGATGGCGACCCGGGCCTGCTCCTTGATCCGGTCGTCGCGCTCGGCGACCGCCGCGTTGGCGTACGCGTTGGCGAGGCGGGCGGCCTCGCGGGCGTCCGACGACGTGGCCCGCACGGCGATGATGTTGCTCCCGCCGATGGGTTCGAGCGCGACGCTCCGGCTGACCTCGTCGGCCGTCACGCCGCGGCCGACGGCGGCGGCCGCGGCCTCGTCCGTGCGGGCAGACGTGAGGAGCGCGGTGGCGGTCTGCAGGTCGCGGGCCCCGTCGTTCGTCTCGCGCAGGATCTCGATGCCGGTGATGTTCGCGTCGCCCGCCGGGAACGGCACGACGAGGATCTGGGCCTCGGCCGCGTAGGTCGGCGTGCGCTGGCTCAGCGCGAGGGCGGCGACGCCGACGGAGACGATCGCCAGGACGAACAGGAGCCACCACCGGCGGCGGATCGCGGCGAGGAGGGGCCAGATCGCCCCGTCGTCTCCGGCGGCGCTGCGAGATCGGTCGGTGGGCATCGTGCGGTGCGGCGTGCGGGCTCTCGCGGAAGGGCGCGGCCCGGCGCGGTCCAGTCCGGCGGACACCGGAGGAGGGACGGCGACCATACACGCCACCGACGCCGCCCCGGAGGAGCGCAACCCGCCGTGCAGGCAGGGGTTGACGATCCGAGGTGAACACTCGTCGTCCGATCGTCCACCTGGCCTCAACCGACTGGGGGAGGCGGCGCCCCGCCCTCGTCCGCTCCGCCGAGGGGGAGTGCGCGCGACCGTCTGGGGAGGGACACGCTCGCCCCCCGGATCACCCCGTCACCCGATGGTGGAGCGCACCCCATGAGCGGAAGATCCTCCTTGTGCTCCAGACCTCCGATCGGCCCGCCCAGGACGCCGTCGCCCCCGCCCCGGCGGGGCACGCGACGCTCCTCCTCCCGGCCGTCCGTCGGGGTCTCGTCCCGGCCCTCGCGGCCGTCCCCGTCGCCCTCCTCGGCGACCTCCGCGTCGCCGGCCTCGCCGGGGCCGCGTTCCTCGCCGCCGGCGTGCTCGACGGCCGCCGCCCCGCGGCGATCGCCACGCTCCCGCTCGCCCGCTTCGCCGTCACGGCCGCCTACGCCGTGCTCGCCGCGCTCGCGGTCGCCGCGGTCTGCCTGCTCGGCCTCGGCATCGGCGCGCCGGCCCTGGCGCTGACCGCCGGCGCCGCGGTGGCCTTCGGCGGCCTGCTCGCCGCGGACGCCCTGGAGGACCGCCTCGGCGTGACCCGCGTCCTCGTCCTCGGGACCGCCGCCGAGGCGCGCGACCTGCGCCGCACGATCGACGAGGTCGGTGCCCGCCGCTACCGCGTCGTCGCCACCACGGACACGCTGACGGAGCTCGACGCGCTCGTCGCCTCCTCCGGCGCCGACCTCGTCGTCTTCACGGACCACCTCGCCCGCCCCGCGGTGCTCGGCCACGTCGCCGCCGCCATCCGCAGCCGCCCGCTGTTCGCGATGCCGCAGGACGGGTTCTGCGAGGTCGCGCTGGGCGTCGTGCCGCTGGCCTCCGTCGACGCCGCCTGGCTCGCCGAGCTCGCCGACCCGGCCGCGCACCCCCGTGGCGCCACCGCCAGCCGGGTGCTCGACGTCGTCGTCGCCTCCGTGCTGCTCGTGCCCGTCGCGCCCCTGCTGCTCCTGCTCGCCCCGTTCATCGCGGCGGACCGCGAGGGCGGCGTCTTCTTCCGCCAGGACCGCGTCGGCCTCGGCGGGCGCGCGTTCTCCATCCTCAAGCTCCGCACGATGCGCGGCACCGGCGCGGACTGGTCCTCCCCGGGCGACCCGCGCGTGACCCGCCTCGGCGCGATCCTGCGCAAGACGCACATCGACGAGCTGCCGCAGCTCATCAACGTGCTGCGCGGCGACATGAGCCTCGTCGGCCCCCGCCCCGAGCAGGTCCGGATCTCGGAGGAGCTCGAGACCGACATCCCGCTGTTCCCGTACCGCCACACGGTGCGCCCGGGCATCACGGGCTGGGCCCGCGTGCGCTGCGGCTACGCCCGCACGGCCGAGGAGAGCGCGCTCAAGCTCGGCAACGACCTCTTCTACATCAAGCACCGCTCGCTGGTGCTCGACCTCGCGATCCTGCTCGAGACGGTGCGCCTGACGTTGTTCGAGAAGCAGTTCGAGGTCCGCGCCCCCGCCGCGAAGTACGTCCTCGGGCCGCAGCGTCCCGCCGTCCAGGACGTCTACCCGCTCAACGCGCCGGTCCCGGCCGAGCGCGCCGCCTCCCGCCGCACCACCGTCGCGGTCGGCTAGTCATGCCGGCCACCGCTGTGTCCCCCGTCCCGCCGTCCGCCACCGACCCCGTCCCCGTGAGCCTCGCCATGATCGACATCGACGCCTCAACCTTCGCCGCCGCCTATGACCACACCCCCGTGCGGGTGGCCCACTCCGTCCAGGGTGAGGCCCTCCTCCAGGTCGACGCGCTCGTCGCCCTGGCCGAGTCCCACCCGGAGGAGCTCGTCGAGCACAACCTCGGCGCCGTCCCCGTCGAGCTGCCCGGCGGCGAGGCCCCGCGGCTCGGGCGCACCGGCGCCCAGGTGCTGGCCGAGATCGAGGAGAACGGCTCCTGGCTCGTCCTGAAGAACGTGGAGCAGAACCCGCGCTACAAGGCGCTGCTGGACCGCCTGCTCGACGGCATCGACCCGATCGTCCCCGGCGGCGAGAACACCCGGCTGCTGCGCGAGGCGTTCATCTTCGTCTCCGCCCCCGGCTCCGTCACCCCGGCGCACGTCGACCCCGAGCACAACTTCCTGCTCCAGATCCGCGGCACGAAGACGATGCACGTCGGCGCGTTCGAGGACGACGAGACCCGCGCCCGCGAGCTCGAGCGGTTCCACTCCGGCTCGCACCGCAACATCTCGCGCATCCCGGCGGGACTCGAGGCCGTCGCGCTCGCGCCCGGCCAGGGCGTCTACGTGCCGCCGGACGCCCCGCACTGGGTGCAGAACGGCGACGGCGTCTCCATCTCGCTCTCCATCACGTGGCGCACCCCGACCACGAGCCGCCGCGGCCGTCTGTGGTCCGCCAACCACCGCCTGCGCCAGCGCGGCAAGTCGCCGCAGCTGCCGGGTGCCTCGCGCATCGAGGACGCCCGCAAGCTCGCCGGCGCCCGCGTGCACCAGGTCCGCGAGCGCGTGCTCGCCGGCCGCCACTAGTCGTCCGGCCGGCCCGCGCGCAGCTGCGCCCCAGGCCCGGCCTCCCGTCCCGCCGGTCGCCTCCGCGCCGTCGCGGACGCTCCACCCGCCCCGGCTCAGGCCGCGGTGGGCGGGGCGTCCGGGGCGGCGCGGAACCACGCCACGAGCGTCGTGGCCGCCCGCGTGGCGTCGTGGTGCTCCTCCACGTGCGCGCGCGCCGCTCGCCGCATCCGCTCCAGCCCGACGTCGTCCAGGTCGAGCACGCGGAGCAGCGCGTCGGCCAGGCCCCGCGCGTCGCGCGGCTCGGCCAGGGCGCCCGTCTCGCCCTCCCGCACGAGGTCCGGCACGCCCGCGACCCGCGTGGCGACGAGGCTGACGCCGCAGGCGGCCCCCTCCACGAGGGTCGTCGGCAGGCCCTCCGTGTCGCCGTCCGCCTGCACGACGGACGGCTGCACCAGCACGTCCGCGGTGCGCAGGCGCTCCAGCACCGCCGCGGCGGGCTGCGGGCCGGCGAAGGTCACGCGGTCCGCCAGGCCGTGCGCGGCGACCTGCGCCCGCACCGCGTCGAGCAGCGGTCCCGTGCCGACGAGCTCGAGGTGCGCGTCGGCGAGCCGCGGCTCGAGCGCGAGGGCCTCGATCAGGTAGCGGTGGCCCTTGTACTCCTTGAAGCTCGACACCATCAGGAGCCGCGGCGGCCGGGCGCGGTCCCGGGACGGCGGGGCGTAGGCGTGCTCGGCCAGGTCGATCCCCATCCCGATCACCGGCAGCCGCGCCGGGTCGGCGCCGTGGCCGGCGAGGAACGTCCGGTGGAACGTGGAGATCGCCACGACGAAGGACGCCTCGGAGAGCCGGGTGCGCAGGCCCTCCTGGTGGATGAAGACGTCGTGCGCGTGCGGGGTGACGCTGTAGGTCGCCCCCGTCAGGCGATGGATCGTCCACGCCGCGAGCGCCGGCATCGCGGCGAAGTGCGCGTGGACGTGCTGCACCCCGTGGCGGCGGACGTGCGCGGCCTGGGCCAGGCCGACCCCGGTCGTGACGAGCGCCTTGAGCAGCACGGGCGGCCGCCGGCGGTGGTCGAGGACCACGCGCCCGACGGTGGCCGCGGTGCGCACGGGCCGGCGGACGAGCCATCCGACGAGCGCGCGAACGACCGCCGCCGGGCCCGGCCGGTGGCGCCGCGGGATCCACGCCTCGGCGGCCGGCTGGGTCGTCCGGTCCAGGGGCGGAAACAGCGACATGAGGGACAGCGCGACGCCCCCGTGGGCGTCCACGGCCTCCAGCTCGCGCAGCACGAACGTCTCCGTCAGGGAGGGGAACCGGGAGACGAGGTAGCCGACCCGGCGGGCCGCCTGCGGTCGCGCGGGTGCGGGGCCGGGCATGCGGGGCAGCCTACGGACCCACCCCGGCGGCGGCGAGCGTGGGATGGGCCCGTCAGCCGATAGGGGGAGCGCGACACCCGGTGCTCCCCGTGCAGGCCGGGGGGAGCCGCGTTCAGCCTGCCGATCGCCCCGTCGCCCGATGGGAGAACAGGGCCGTTCGGAGGACCATCCAGTGCATGTTGCAGGTCGTCCGTCCCCAGCCGCGCCTCGACGAACCGGCAGGGATCCTCGAGGGCCTGGCGCCGATCCCCGCGCGCCCCCGCGGGATGGAGCAGCCCACGACGGCCGGCGTGCACGCCACGGTCGACGTCAGCGTGCTGGTGCCCGTGCTGAACGAGGAGCAGCACCTCCGCGCGAGCGTCGCGGCGATGCTCGGCCAGGACTTCGAGGGCACGTTCGAGCTGCTCTTCATCGACGGCCGCTCCGACGACGGGACGGTCGCCCTGCTGGAGCGCATGCAGTGGGCGGACGATCGGATCCGCATCCTCGACAACCCGCACCGCACCACGGCGCACGCGCTGAACGTCGGCCTGCGCGCCGCCCGCGGCAAGTTCATCGCCCGGATGGACGCCCACACCGCCTACCCCGCCGGCTACCTGCGCCGCGGCGTCGAGCGCCTGCGTCGCGGCGACGTCGACTGGGTCTGCGGCCCGCAGGTCCCCGTCGGCCGCGACCGCTTCTCCGGCCTCGTCGCCACCGCGCTCTCCGGCGGCCTCGGCCGCGGCGCCTCGAACAAGTGGCAGGCGGAGGACGCGACCGCCCAGGGCGAGTGGCCCCTGACCACGAGCGTGTTCACCGGCGTCTGGCGCCGCTCCACCGTCGACGCGCTCGGCGGCTGGGACGCCGAGTGGCCGGTCAACCAGGACTCCGAGATGGCCTCGCGCCTGCTCGCCCAGGGCGGCAAGATCGTCTGCCTCGGCGCGATGGGTGCCCGCTACGTGCCCCGGAACTCGCTGCGACGCCTGGCCAAGCAGTACTGGCGCTACGGCAGCTTCCGCGCCAAGACGTTCGCCCGCCACCCGTCGAGCTGCGGCCCGGTGCGGCTCGCCGCCTCCGGGCTGCCCGTCGTCCTCGCCTCGGCGCTGATCCCCGGGATCGCGGGCCTGCCGGGCCGCGTCCTCGCCGTGCTCTACGCGCTGGCGATCGTGACCCAGGTGCTCCGCATGCGCCCCGCGCTGCGCGACGCGCCCGCGCTGGCCGCGGTGCTCGTGACGATGCACCTGACCTGGGGCGCCGCGTTCCTGGGCTCCGCCGTGCGCGAGCTCCCGCGCCGCTCCCGGCTGCGCGCGAGCGCCCCGAAGCCGCTGCGCCGGCCCGCGTGACGGGCGCGATCGCCCGCGCCCCCGGGGCGGGGAGGACTACCGTCCCCCGTCCCGTGTCCCTCCCTCCCGCCTCCGCCCCGCGGCGCCTGCGGGTCCTGACCGTCATCGACCACCTCTCCGGGGGCGGCGCGGAGCGCGCCGCCGTCGAGATCGCGACCCGGCTGGCCGCCCGGCACGACGTCACCGTGGTGGGCTCGCGCGAGGCCCAGGACGGGCCGGCGGCGACCGCGCTGCGGGACGCCGGGCTGCGCGTGCTCGCGCTGGACCGCACCGCGACCCGCCGCGCCTGGGAGTGGGCGCCCGTGGTGCGCGAGCTGCGCCGCGCCCGCGTCGACGTGCTGCACACCCATCTCTTCGGCTCGAACGCCTGGGGCCCGGCGCTGCGCCGCCTCGGCGGCGCGCGCGCCCTCGTCGCCCACGAGCACACGCCCTTCCTCCGCCGCGGCGGCGTCCGCGCCTGGGGAGCGCAGGGCGCGGTGAACCCGTGGATCGTCGGCCCGTTCGCCGACCGCGTGCTCGTCCCCTCGACGTGGTCGCTCCGCGCGCTCGTCGACCACGAGCGGGTGCCGGAGCGCAAGGTCCGGGTGGTGCCCAACGGGGCACCGGAGGGCGTCGCGCTGCCGGCCGCCGAGCGCGCGGCGCTGCGGCGCGCGCTCGGGCTGGAGCCCGACGACGTCGCGGTCGTCGTGAGCGCGATGCTGCGCCCGGAGAAGGGGCACGCCACCGCGCTGCGGGCCCTCGCCCTGCTGCGCGAGCGCCACCCCCGGGTCCGCCTGCTCGTCGTCGGCGGGGGTCCGGCGCAGGACCGGGAAGGCACCGGCCCCGAGCTGCGACGGCTGGCCTCCGAGCTCGGCGTCGCGGACGCGGTGCGCTTCGCCGGGCGCCGCGAGGACGTCCCCGCCGTGCTCGCCGCCTCGGACGTCGCGCTGCTGCCGTCGGACCACGAGAACCTGCCCCTCGCCCTGCTCGAGCACCTCGCCGCCGGGCTTCCCGTCGTCGCCACGGCCGTCGGCGGGATCCCGGACGCGGTGACCGACGGCGTCCACGCGCTGCTCGTCCCGCCGGGCGAGCCCCGGGCGATGGCCGACGCGCTGGCCCGCACGCTCGACGATCCGTCCGCTGCGCGCGTCCGGGCGGCCGCGGGGCGCGATCGTCATGCGGAGCGCTACACGTGGGACGCTGTGGCGGGCGCGGTCGAGGCGCAGTACGTCGAGGCGCTGGGCCTCCGTGCCTGAGCCCGCCGCCCGCGCCATGTCCACCGCCGACCACCTCTCCCGCCTCTCGCCCCGCCTGATCGTGCCGGCGCTCGTCGCGGCCGCCGCGCTGCTGGGGCTCGCCGTCACCCACGACGCCCGCCTGGGCCTCGCGGCCGCCGGTGCGCTCGTCTTCGGCGCGTTCCTCGTCGTCGACCTGCCCGTGGCCGTCGGCATCTGGATCGTCGCGCTGTACCTGGCGGGCGCGCCGGGCACCCACGGCGCGGTCACGGGGACGTCCGTGCTGCTCCTGGCGGGCTGGGCGGGGACGCTCGCGGACCGTGCCCCGCACGCCCGTCGCGCCGTCGCCCGCACCCGCTGGGCGCTGGCGCTCGTGGCGCTCATGATGCTGTGGAGCGCCTGCTCGATCGTGTGGGCCCAGGACGCCGGCGTCGCGCGGCTCGGCCTGCAGCACTGGGCCATCGCCGTCGCCGCGTTGCCGGTGCTCGTCGTGGCGTGCGAGCGGCCTCGCGACGCGCTCGTCGTCGCCGGGGCGTTCGTCGCCGGGGCGACGCTCGCCGTGATCGCCGGCGTGCTCACGGGGTCCAACGCCGCGCCCGTGGACCAGCAGGCGTCGTTCGAGGCCGCGGCCGGCCGCCTGCAGGTCGGCATCACCGACCCGAACTACCTCGCCGCCGACATCGTCGCCGCGCTGGCGATCACCGCGGGGCTGCTCGGCGTCCCCGCCGTCCGCCGGTTCCGCCCGCTCCTGCTGCTGGCGGTCCCCGTCCTCCTCTACGGCCTCGTCGCCACGCAGTCGCGCGGCGGGATGGTCGCCGCCGCCGTGGCCGCCGTCGTCGCGTTCGTGCTGCTGCGCGAGTACCGCGGCCGCATCCTCGGCGCGCTCGCGGTCGTCGTCGTGCTCCTCGGCCTGTTCCTCGCCGCGCAGCCGCGCGCGGTCGACCGGCTCACCCAGGACGACACGTCCGGCACGGGCCGGACCGACATCTGGAACGTGGCGGTGCGCGTCGCCAGCGACCACACCCTGCTCGGGGTCGGCACGGGCAACTTCGTCGTCGTCCAGCCCGGCTACGCCCAGCGGGTCGGGTTCCTCGAGCGGCCCGGCATGATCGTCGACACCCCGCTCGTCACCCACGACGTCTGGCTGCAGGCCCTGACGGAGAACGGCGCGATCGGCCTGGCGCTCCTGATCGGGGCGTTCGGGGCCTGCGTCCTCGCGAGCCTGCTCGCCGCCGGGCGCTTCGCCCGCGCGGGGCGCCCCGACCTGGCCCACCTCGCGCGGGCCGTGGCCGTGGGCCAGATCGGCTCGCTCGCGGCGTCGACCTTCATCGCCAACGGCAACGACCGCGTGTTCTGGGTGCTCCTCAGCCTCGGGCCGGTCCTGCTGGCGGTCGAGCTCGCCACGGGCTCCGCCGCCGCCCGCCCGAACCCCTCCGCCGCCTCCGCGGTCTCCCCCGCCGCCCCGGCGCCCTCCTTCCCGGACCCCTCCCGATGACCGCATCGCTCCTTCCCCTCGCCGGCCTCGACGACCGGGGGCGCGCCGCGTGGGCGGCGCTCTGCGACGACGCGCTGGAGCACAACGTCTTCCTCGAGCCGGCGTTCCTCGAGCCCGCGGCCCGTCACCTCCCCGGCGGCGACGCGGCGCGGCTGCTCGTCGTGACCGACGGCGAGGAGTGGCTCGCGGCGGTCCCCGTGCTGGCCCGGCCGAAGTTCGCCGACCTGTGGCTCCCCTGCCTGCGCTCGTGGCGGCACCCCTACACGTTCTCCGGCACGCCGCTCCTGCGCGCCGGCGCCGCGGAGCGGGCCGCGGCCGGCCTGGTCGCCGCGATCGACGGCGTCGCCTCGCGCGCGTTCCTCGCCCTGGAGCACGTGACGGACGGCCCCGTCGCCGCCGCCCTCATGGCCGCCGGCGCCGCCCGGCCCGCGGCCGCGTTCGTGCACGACCGGGCCGAACGCGCCGCGGTGCTGCGCGGCCCGCAGGACGACGCCCTCGCCCGCGCCATGAACGGCAAGCGTCGCCGCGAGCTCGCCCGGACCCGCCGCTCGCTCGGCGCGGAGCTCGGCGGCGAGCCCGCGCTCGTCGAGACGACGGACGACCCCGGCGCCCTGGACCAGTTCCTGGCGCTCGAGGCGGCGGGCTGGAAGGGCGAGGCCGGCAGCGCGCTCGCCTCCGACCCCGCGCACGAGCGGTTCCAGCGCGAGTCCGCCGCCGCCTTCGCCGCGCTCGGCCGCCTGCACCTGCTCGAGCTGCACGCCGGCGACCGCACCGCCGCGAGCGTGCTGGCGCTGCGCACCCCCGGCCCCGACGCCACCCTCTCCACCTTGAAGATCGGGCACGACGAGACGCTGCGGCGGGGCACCCCCGGGGTGCACCTGATGGGCGACATCGCGAGCTGGGCGCACGCCCGCGGCGACGTCGCGCTCGTCGACTCCTGCGCCGTGCCCGACAACCCGATGATCAACCGCCTGTGGCCCGACCGGATCGGGCTCTCGACGCTGATCCTGCCCGCGGCGGGCGCCCGCGGCGAGCTGACGCGCCGCCTGGCGTCGCGGAGCGTCCGGGCCGCCCGGACGGCCGACGCGGTGGCGGCCGGTGCGGCGGGCGACGGGACGACCGGCGCGGCGTCGACCGGCGCCCGCGGCACCCGCGGAATCGCCGCGTCCGGACCGTCCACGCCGGGAGACGCGACCGTCCTGCGGGCCCGCGCGCTCGAGGGCCCCGACGCGCCCGCCGCCTTCGAGGCCGCGTGGCGTGCCGTCGAGGCCGCCCGGCCCGACCTGCCCGTCTCGCGCACCTGGACGTGGACCGCCGCCTGGCTGCGGCACTACGGCCCGCGCCTGCGGCACGAGCTCGTGGTCGTCGAGGACGGCACGGGCGCCCCGCGCGGCGCCACGCTGCTCGTCCGCCACGAGCGCCGCTACGGCCCGGCCACCGTGCGCTGGTGCCACGTCGGGACGGGCGGCGAGCCGCAGGGCGAGGAGCTCTGCCCCGAGGCCAACGGCCCCGCCGCCACCCCCGGCGACGACGCGGCCGTCATGACCGCCGTCTGCGACCTCGCGCTGCGCCGTCGCTGGTGGCACGAGCTGCGCGTGGAGCGGATCGCTGAGGAGGACGCCCCCGCGTTCGTCGACCGCTGGCCCGCCGACGCGCTCACGGTCGTCGACCGCACGGCCTACCAGTACGACCTCGCCGGCCTGACCCCCGAGCAGGACATCCCCGGCGGCCTGCGCGGAGGCCCCCGCCGGCGCGTGCGCACGACCCTGCGCGCGATGGCCGCCCGCGGGCCCCTCACGCTGGACTGGGCGGAGACGGCCGAGGACGCCGGGGATGTCCTCGAGGAGCTCATCGACCTGCACCAGGACGCCTGGCAGGCCGTCGGCAAGCCGGGGGTCTTCTCCAGCGCGAGCTTCGTCGGGTTCCACCGCGAGGTTGCCCCGCTCCTCGTGGCCGCGGGCCGCGCGACCATGGTCCGCGTCCGCTGCGGCGAGGAGACGATCGGCGCGCTCTACGGCTTCCGCGACGGCGATCGCCTGCGGGCGTACCAGAGCGGGTTCCGGCGCTTCGACGACAACCGCCTGCGCCCGGGGATCGTGGCGCACGTCCTCGCGATGGAGGCCGCCCGCACCCGCGGCGTCGCCCTCTACGACCACCTCGCCGGCGACGCCCGCTACAAGCGCGAGCTCTCGACCCGCGAGGAGCCGTCCCGCACCTACGGCTACCGCCGCGCCCGCCTGCGCCTGAAGGCGTACGACAAGGCCCGGGAGCTGCGCGACCGCCGTGCGGCGGAGGCGGCCGCATGAGCGCCCCGCTGCACGTCCACGCGCTCGTCGGCCAGCTCGGCCTGGGCGGTGCGGAGATGGTCGTCGCGGAGTTCGCCGCCGCGGCGGGCGCCGGGGGCATCCGGCTCACGGTCGCCCACGTCGGGCACCTGCCGTCCGGCCCCGCGGCCGACCGCGTGCGGGCGGCGGGCGTGGCCGTCGAGCACGTGCGGACCTCGTCGCTGCTGGGCCGGAGCGACCTGCGTCGGGTCCACGCCCACCTGCGGCGCGTGCGGCCCGACATCCTCCACACCCACCTGGACTACGCCGACATTCTCGGCGGGCTCAGCGCCCTGCACCTGGACCTGCCGACCGTCTCGACGGTCCACCGCGCGCAGATCCTGCCCGGCCTGCAGCGCAGGGTGACGGCGACGATCGCGGCCGGCGTGCGCCGCGTGGCGGCCGACCGCGTCATCACCGTGTCCGACGCGGACCGCACCCGCTACCTCCGCACCGCGCTGGAGCGGCGCGACCGGGTCGTGGCGATCCGCAACGCCGTCGGCCGCCCGAGCGTCCACGCCGATCCCGCCGTCGTCCGCGCCGAGCTCGGCCTGCCGGCCGACGCGTTCCTCGTGACGATGGTCTCCGTCATGCGCCCGGAGAAGGGCCACGACGTCGCCGTCGACGCGTTCCGCGAGATCCGCCGTCGCGTTCCCCGCGCCCACCTGCTCGTCGTCGGCGACGGCGAGCAACGCGGGCTCGTGCAGGCCGCCGCCGACGAGCTCGGCGAGGGCGCGATCCGCCTGCTCGGCGAGCGGATGGACGTCATGCGGATCCTCGATGCGTCCGACGTCTTCGTGCAGCCCTCGCGCGCCGAAGGCCTGCCGATGGCGCTCATCGAGGCCATCGCCGCCGGCCTGCCGGTCGTCGCCACGGCCGTCGGCGGCGTGCCCGAGCTCGTCGACGACCGCATCGGCGTGCTGCTCGGCCCGGAGCCCGAGGCGGGGCCGCTGGCCGAGGCCGTCGTCGCCCTGGCCGACGACGACGCCCGCCGGGCGCGTCTGGCCGCCGGGGCCCGCACGCTCTACGCGTCGCGGTTCACGCCGGACGCCTGGGTCGCCCGCCACCGCGAGGTCTACGACGCGGTGCTCGCGCGCCGTGGGTAGCGCCGTCCGCCGCGGCGTCGTCTGGTCCGTCGGCTCGCTCGCGCTCTCCAAACTCCTCGGCCTCGTCTCCGTCCTCGTGCTCGCCCGGCTGCTCGCGCCGGACGAGTTCGGCACGCTCGGCGCGGTCGTCACGTTCCTGGCGTTCATGCAGCTCGGCAGCGACCTGGGGATGCAGGCCACCGTCGTCTACGAGCAGGAGCAGGGCGTCACCCGCCGCGTGCACGTGGCGTTCACGGTCAACGCCGTCCTGGCGCTCGGTCTGACCGCCCTCGGCGTCGTTCTGGCCGGGCCGGTCGCCGCGTTCTTCGGCGCGCCCGAGGCGGAGTGGCTGTTCCGGCTGGGCATGCTCAACCTGCTGCTGGCGTCGCTGGCCAACGTCCACGACGGCCTGCTGCTGCGCGACATGGCGTTCTCGCGCCGGATCGTGCCCCAGGTCGGGCAGGCCGTCGCGCAGGCGGTCGTCTCCGTGGGCCTGGCGTTCGCCGGGGCGGGGACCGCGGCCCTCGTGGTGGGGCTGCTGGCCGGCACCGCCACGTGGGTCGCCCTGCAGTGGCGGATCACGGGCTACCGCCCGCGGGTGATCTTCGACAAGGCGATCGCGCGCACGATGATCGGCTACGGCGGCGCGGCGGCGGTGCTCGAGATCCTCGCGGTCGTCTCGGCGCGCGCCGACGCGATCGTCGTCGGCCACGTCCTCGGGACGGCCGCCCTCGGCGTCTACACCATCGCCTTCCGGCTCCCCGAGCTCGCGATCTCGAACATCACGTGGACCGTCTCGGGCGTCGCGTTCCCCGCCCTCTCCCGTCGCCGGGGCGGCGGGATGATCGACGCGACCCTCGCGCTCATCGGCATCCTGGCCCTCTACACCGTCCCGGTCGGCGTGCTGCTGGCGGTGCTCGCCGACCCGCTGGTGCACCTGCTGCTCGGCGACCGCTGGGAGGACGCGGTCCCCGTGCTGCGGGCCGTCGCCGTCACGGCGGCGATCCACACCGTGATCTTCCCCCTGGGCGACGCGGGCAAGGCGCAGGGCCGGCAGTGGGGCATGGTCGGCCTGCACCTGCTCCACATCCCGGTGCTCTACCTCGGCATGACGCTCGCCGCCGACAGCGGGCTGTCCGCCGTGGCCTGGGCCGGGACGGGCGCCAGCGTCCTCTACGTCGCCACGTTCCTGTTCTGGGCGCACCGCTACGTCGGCGTGCCGGCCGGCGGCGTCGCCCGGGCGCTGTGGCCACCGCTCGTCGCGGCGGCGGGCGTGGGGGTCGGCGCGGGCGCCGCGCACGTCCTGCTGTCCGGCGCCCCGGCCGCCGTCGAGCTGCTCGTGGCGGTGCCCCTGGCCGGGGCCGGCGCGGCCCTCGCGCTCCGCGTCGTGACGCCCGGCCGGCTCACGGGCGCGGCGGCCGACCTCGGCCTGGACGGCGCGCTGGAGCGCCTGCCGTGGCGTCGCACCCCCGCCGGACCGTGAGCGCCCACGCGCCACGTCCCGCCGCGGGATAGGCTGCGCCGCGACCTCCTCCCCGGTCCCCGCCCGCGTGCAGCTCTTCCTCGCCCTGACCCACCGCGACCGGGTCCCGGAGGATCTCGGGGACGCCGCCCGGGCCGCCTGCGCGGCCGTGGCCGCCGCGGTCCCGGGCCTCGCCGACGGCCACACGCACTCCTGGTCGAGCGTCTCCGGCCGGACCGTCGTCGTCGGCACGGGTCACCCACCGGACCGGACCGGCGGCCCCGGCCGGGTGTGGGGCGACGCCGGTCGCCGCCAGGTCCTCGACGGGTTCCCGATCGACCGGGCGCGCCCGCTGCCGACGGACGGACCGGTCGACGTCACGGGCCTGGACGGGCGCTTCGGCCTGCTCGACGTCGCGGGCGACGAGGTCGCGGTGACCTGCGACCGGATGGGGGCCTACGCCCTCTACGTCCGCGAGCTGCCCCGCGGCGAGGTCGCGCTCTCGAACAGCCCCTCGCTGCTCGCGCGCCTGCCGCCCCACCCGGGCTTCGACCACGCCGCCATCGAGGACTACCTCGTGGCGAGCTGGATCTTCGGCGTGCGGACCCCGTGGGCGGGCGTCCACCGGCTGCCCCCGGGCCGCACCACGGCGCGGGAGGGCCGGCTGCGTCCGTCGAGCGACCGCCTCGTCGACGTGGCGCTCGCCGCCGCGGAGCGCCCGGTGCACCGCGACGTGGAGGCCGGAGCCGAGCTGCTGCGCGACACCGTCGCCGCGGTCGCCCGCGACGCCCCCGGCCCGCTCGAGCTCGGACTGAGCGGCGGGCGCGACTCCCGCGTGATCCTCTCCGCCGCGCTGGCCGCGGGCGTCGAGCCGCACTGCTTCACGAACGCCCTTGAGGAGGACCCGGCGTACCCCGAGACGGACGACGTGCGGGTGGCGCGGACGCTCACCAGCGTGCTCGGGCTGCCCCACGAGGTCCGGACCCCGACGACGCACGCGGACGACGCCGAGCGCTGGATGCGCGCGGTCACCGCCGGCGTGTCCCCGTTCGACTCGACCCCGTCGAGCGTCGGCACGGACGGGCGCACCCCGATCGTCCTCTCCGGCACCGCCGTCGAGCTCGGCTGGCTCACGCACGGCATCGCGCTCACGCAGGGCACGAGCCAGGACGACGTCGTCCGCGAGTCCGTCGCCGCCTGGGTGCACACGCGGCCCGGGCACCTGGGGCGCCGCGGGGCGTACGAGCGGGTGTGCGAGCGCGGCGCCGAGGGCCCGCGGGCGTGGGCCGCGGCCGGCCTGCCCACGGCGTTCCTCGCCGAGGCGTTCTTCGTCCTCGAGCGCACCGCGAACTGGGCGGCCCCCACGCACTTCGCCTACGAGCCGTACTTCGACACGGTGGCGCCCGGCTGGTCGGCGGACCTGCTGCCGGTCGTCTGGTCGCTGCACGAGGACGACCGCGAGCACGACCGCTGGCGCCGGGGCATGATCCACGCGCTCTGCCCGCAGCTCGAGCGCCTGCCCTTCGGCGGCGCGGCGACCACCTGGCCCGACGACGCGGACCGCGCGGGCTACATGCTGTGGGGCGAGAAGGCGGACAAGATCCGCCGCACCATCGGCTCGGCGACGCGCGGCAACGGCGTGCGGCGGGTCGCCGCGCAGGCCGACGCCCTGCGGCGGATGCAGCGCGAGGTGCGGGTCGACCTGCGCCGCGACGGTGCGCTGCGCGAGCACGTCGACCCGACCTACGCCGGCGTGCTCGCCCGGGCGCCCCTGACCCGGATGCCGCCGCGGATGCTGCAGCAGCTCGTCCGCCTGACGCACGTCGCCCGGCTGCTGCGCGAGGCGTGAGGTGCGGCGGCGCTCCGTGGCCGTCGGCCTGGTCGCCGCCCTGATCGTCGCCGTCGCGGTCCTGGCGGCCCTCGGGGGGCGGGACGACGAGGGGCCGTGCACGCGTTGGGCGGCCCCCGGCGCGACCGGCGGCGACGGCTCCCGCGACGCCCCCTTCGGCGATGTCGACCGGCTTGCCGCCGCCCTGGAGCCGGGCGACACGGGCTGCCTCGCCGCCGGGGTCCACGTCGGCGACGTCACCCTGGACCGCGGCGGCCGCTCGGGCGCCCGCGTGCGGCTGCGGTCGGCGCCGGGTGCCCGCGCGACGCTGCGCGGCCGGCTGCTCATCACCCGCGAGGCCCCCTTCGTCACCGTCCACGGGCTGCGGCTCGAGGGCATCGAGCAGGGCGCGCTGTGTGGCGGGCGGCCGTGCCCGAGCCCGACGGTCAACGCGGACGACGTCGCGTTCATCGACAACGACGTGACGAACGACCACACGGCGATCTGCTTCGTGCTGGGCGACCGCCTCGGCCGGTTCGGCCGGGCGGACCGGGTGGAGCTGCGGGGCAACCGCATCCACGACTGCGGGCGGCTGCCGCGCACGAACCTGGAGCACGGGATCTACGCGCAGGCGACGACGGACGCGCGGATCGTCGGCAACCTCGTCGACGGCAACGCCGACCGCGGCCTGCAGCTCTACTCCGACGTGCAGGGCGCCCTCATCGCGGGCAACGTCCTGACGGGCAACGGCACGGGGATCATCTTCAGCGGCCTCGGCTCCTCGACGTCGAACGGCAACGTCGTGGAGCACAACGTGATCGCGGACTCGCGCGCCCGCTGGAACGTGGAGTCCTTCTATAGCCCCGGCACGACGGTCGGCCGCGGCAACGTCGTGCGGGAGAACTGCCTCGCGGCCCGCGACCCCTCGGGCCCCACCGGCCGGGACGGCGGGGACCAGGGCGGCGCGGGCTACCGCGCCGAGGACAACCGCGTGGTGCGGGATCCCGGGGTGGCTCCGGGGGCCCGGCGCCCCGCACTGCGGCCGGACAGCCCGTGTCGCGGGCTCCTGCGCGCCCCCACCGGGGAGTGACGGACCGGCCGGGGCGCCGGCGGCCGGCGCTGGCCGCCGGCGCCCCGGCCGGCCCGGGCCGATCCCCCGCCGCCGTGCGCAGGAGCCTCCCGCACCCGCCCGAGGTGCGTCCCCGCGGCCGCGGGCCTGCGATCATGGGCCCATGGCCACGGGCGATCCAGACTCCCCGGGGCGCCCCGGCCCCGCCCGCTGGACCCGTCGCGGTGCGCTGGTGCTCGCGGCCTCCGGAATCGCCGGCGCCGCCGTCCTGACCCGGCCGGACCGCCGGGCCCCCGCGCCGGCCGACGCGATGCAGGAAACCGCGGCGACGGTGCCGGTGCGCGGCTTCCGTCCGCGCGAGATCGTCGTCTTCGGCCACTCCTGGGCGGCGGGCGTGCACGTCCGCCGGTCGCGCTCCTGGCCCTCCCTGATGGCCGACCGCCTGCGGTCGCCACGCCCCCGCGTGCGCTCCTCGAACCCCGCGCGGCAGACGAACTTCGCGTGGGGCGGGTCCCGGGCGACCGGTACGGCGAAGGAGCACGGCGCCGGGTACGTCCTGCAGACGCTGCCCGCGGGACCGGCCACCCCGCCCGACGTGATCCTGCTGCTCACGGGCGACCTCGACATCAGCCGCCACGGGCAGTCCCCGGCCTCGCGCCGCCTGATGGGCGGCGGCATCGACGCCGCGCTCGGGCGCCTGCTAGCGACGCAGGTGCACGAGGAGGACGACGCCGCCGCGTGGGCGTACGGCCCGGGCTGGTCGACCGACCGCGGCTCGTCCGTGAACTCGGGGCGCGGCGCCGCCTACTCCGTGCAGGACGGCGCGACCTTCACCCTCCGGCTGCCGGCGGACTACGACGGCGCGCCCGTCACCGTCGGCCTGCCGCTGTGGGACCGGACCGTCGGCGGCACGATCACCTGGAGCCTCGACGGCCGCCCGCTGGACCGCCGCACCGACCTCGAGGCGCTGCGGGCCGTGCTGACCGGGGAGTACCCGAGCGCCGCCTACGCCGAGCGCTTCACGGGCCTGTCGGCCGGCGCGCACGAGCTGCAGGGCACGTGGCGACGCGGCGAGCGCGGCTCGGCGATCGTCGTGGACTACTGGTCGACGGAGCGCCGCGGCGTGCCGATCGTCTGCGTGCTGATGCCGGCGAACAACCCGTGGGGCAACACCTTCGGCGCCATCACGACGACGTCGAACCAGGCCAACCGCGAGGCCCTGAAGGGCCGGCGCGGGGTGCACTACGTCGACCTGCAGCGCGCCGTGAACCCGACGGGCACCCGGCGCGACCGGCGCTTCTGGGACAGCGACGAGTCGTCGCACCCCACGGCCGCCGGCGAGCGCGCGATCGCCGCGGCGGTCGCACGCGCCGTCGCGCGCCTGCGCCCCGCCTGAGCGCGGCGCGCGCCCCGGCGCGCCTGCGCGTCGGCCGCGTGGGCCGGGGTGTGCATGGCCGGGCCGGGCCGTCCTACACCACGCCCTGCGCCAGCATCGCGTCGGCCACGCGCAGGAAGCCCGCGATGTTCGCCCCGGCCACGTAGTCGTCCTCGTGGTCGTGCTCGGCCGCGGTGCGGCGGCAGAGCTCGTGGATCTGCCCCATCGTGGTCTGCAGCCGCTCGTCGGTGTTCTCGAACGTCCACCCGTTGCGCGAGGCGTTCTGCTCCATCTCGAACGCCGAGACCGCCACGCCGCCGGCGTTCGACGCCTTGCCCGGCGCGTAGGCCACCCCGTCGGCGTCCTGGAAGACCGCCACCGCGTCGTCCGTGCACGGCATGTTCGCGCCCTCGGCCACGAGGGTCACGCCGTTCTTGACGAGCCTCTTGGCGTCCTTGGCGTCGAGCTCGTTCTGGGTGGCGCACGGCAGGGCGATCTCGCAGGGGATCGACCACGGCGTGGCGCCCTCGTCGAACGTCGCCTCTCCCCCGCGGCGCTCCGCGTACTCCGCCAGACGCCCGCGCTCCTGCAGCTTGATGGCCTTGACGAGGTCGAGGTCGATCCCGTCGGGGTCGTGGACCGCACCGGAGGAGTCCGAGACGCCCACGACCCGCGCGCCGAGCGCCTGCGCCTTCTCGATCGCGAAGATCGACACGTTGCCGGCGCCGGAGACGACGACGGTGCGGCCGTCGAGGTCCTCGTAGCGCGCCGCCAGCATCTCGCGCACGAAGTAGACGAGCCCGTAGCCCGTAGCCTCCGTCCGCACCTGCGCGCCGCCCCACCCGGTGCCCTTGCCCGTCAGCGTGCCGGCCGCGTAGGTGCCGGTGATCCGCTTGTACTGGCCGAAGAGGAAGCCGATCTCGCGCGCCGCGACCCCCGCGTCGCCGGCCGGCACGTCCTGGTCCGGGCCGATGTGGCGGTAGAGCTCGGTCATGAGCGACTGGCAGAACCGCATGACCTCCTCGTCCGAGCGCCCCTTCGGGTCGAAGTCCGCGCCGCCCTTGCCGCCGCCGATCGCCAGGCCCGTCAGCGCGTTCTTGAAGACCTGCTCGAAGCCCAGGAACTTGATCGTCCCGAGGGTCACCGCCGGGTTGAACCGCATCCCGCCCTTGTAGGGCCCGAGCGCCGAGTTGAACCCCACCCGCATCGCCCGCTGCACGTGCACGTCGCCCGCGTCGTCGACCCACGGCACCCGAAAGATCACCTGGCGCTCCGGCTCGACCAGACGCTCGAGCACCCGCGCCTTCGCGAACTCCGGGCGCGCCTCGAGCACCGGGCCCAGCGGGGCCAGCACCTCGCGGACGGCCTGGTGGAACTCCGGCTCGCCGGGGTTGCGGTCGATCACGTCCTGCAGCAGCACGTCGGGGTCGGTGCCGGTGGTGCTGGGGCTCATGCGGCCACCCTCTCCTCGGGGTCGATGGTCCCGCCGCGACCGTCGCGCCGGGCGGCGCGCCCCTCCGGTCGCGCCGTGCTCCACGGTACCCGCGGCCTGCGTCGAGATGCGAGGCTGGCCCCATGGGCCTCCTCGACCGCTTCCGCCGCCCCGGTGCCGCCGACGCGCCGCCCGACGCCGGGGGCCGGACCGGCACGTCCGGGCCGGACGACCCGGCGGCGTGGACCGACCCCGCAGAGGTCGGGCCGCAGAGCTTCGCCCGCCTGGGCGCGTTGGCCGAGCGCGGCGCGCCCACGGGAGAGCAGCGCGCCGAGGTCGCCCGCGTCCTGCGGCTGCACGGCGTGCCGGGCGACCTGGCTGGGACGTTCACCGCCGACATGGCCGACGGGATCCTCCTGTCGGAGCACGGCGCGGTCGACGAGCGGCTGCGCCTGGGCGGGCCCCCGGTGCTGCCGGCCGGGGAGGCGTGGCCGCACAGCCACGACGGCCGGCCGTTGAGCTTCGTCGCCGCCTGGGACCTGGCCGCGCTGCCCGAGCTCTCCCCGCTCCCCCGCGCCGGGACGCTCCTGCTGTTCTGGGACCGCGACTTCCCGCGCGACGACCGCATGGACTTCGTGACGGCGACGCGCGTGTTCCTGCTCGCGCCCGGGGCTTCGACCGCGCCGGCACCGCGGCCGGCGGGCACCGTGGCGTTCGGGCCCATCCCGCTCCGGCCGCTGCGCATGCCGTTCGTCGTGGACGGCGAGCGCCTCCGCGACGACGTGCCCGACGACGTCCCCGGGCTCGACCTGCTGGACATGCTGCTCGAGCAGTACGGGAGCCACGCCCTCCTGGGCGCCTCGCGCGACATCCAGGGTCCCGTCCTGGACGAGGTCGCCCACTGGCTGGCGCAGGGTCACCCCGAGACCCGCGAGCGCTACTCCCCTGCCGAACGCGCCGGCGAGGGCTGGGCCTTCCTGGCCCAGATCGACGAGACCGCGGGCTTCGAGCTCGCGGACGTCGGCGCGCTCTACCTCGTGATCCCCCGGGTGGACCTCGAGGCCGCCCGGTTCGATCGCGTCATGGGCATCCTGCAGACCTGAGGCGACGGCCCCGGAACGCAGAACGGGGCGGCCGAAGCCACCCCGTCCCGTACCGCTTCGACTCGGCGCGCGCGGCGCCGGGGTCGCTACTTCGTGACGTTCTCGACGGCGTCCTTGACCTTGCCGACGACGCCGCCACTGCTCGGCGCCTGGTCGGCGGGCATCGTCGACTCCGGGCCCGCGAACGCGTAGGGCGGCGCGCCCTGGAGCTTCGCCGGCTCACCGAGGCGCGGAGCGGGCTGGGCGGTCGTGAACGTGCCGCCGTCCGGGGCCGTGCCGCCGGTCCAGATCGCGTCCTCCGGGACGGGCTCGTCGTGGTGCGCGATGAACGTGTGCGACCACTGGGCGTACTCGCCCTCGTCCGCGACCTCGACCGGGATCGCCTTGTGCTGCGGGTTGAGCTCCTCGGCGGCCGTCAGCCACTGCATCTGGTGCATGGAGTCGCGGGCGATGAGGTAGGAGAGCAGGTCCTTCATGCCCGGGTCGTCCGTCAGGTCGCGCAGGCGCGCGGCGAGCGTACGGCCGACGGCCTCCGCGGCCGCGTTGGCCAGGAAGTTCGCCGACAGGTTGCCGGAGATGTCGATGCACGCCGCGTTGAACGGCACGCCGTTCGCGTCGGCGGGCGTCGGGCCCATGCCACCCGTGAGGAAGTGGCGGGGCTCCATGCCACCCATGCGGGCGGCGACGAGCGGGTTCGTGACGACGTCGTCCGCCGCGGCGGCGGGCGCGCCCTCGAGGTTCATGGCGACGGCGGTGCAGAGCAGCTCGATGTGGCCGATCTCCTCCGTCGCCGTGGACAGCAGCATGTCGCGGTAGCGCTGCGGACCGCGCGTGCCCAGACCCTGGAAGAGGTACTGGTTCATGACGCGCATCTCGCCCTCGGGACCACCGATGGCCTGCTGCAGCATGCGAGCGAAGACGGGGTTGGGCTTGTCGACGCGCACCGTGTACGCGAGTTCCTTGTGGTGCGAGAACATGTCTCGGACCTCCTGGTCGGTTACGCCGCCATGGCTACCCGACATCTCGGGGCGCATTCACCACATCTCGTGGATTTCTTGTGACCTTCGCCGAGGTGGTCAGGCCCGACGAGACGGGCCGGTAGCCCTGACGCGGGCGCGAGCGTCGCGTCCGCGTCAGCGGGCTCGGGCGTGGCGCGCGCGAGCGCCGGACCGCGGCCCACTACCCCCTTTCGGCGGGGTGATTCGTGGGGTGGGGAACTTCACCACCGCGTCCATCGCGGGCGAGCGGGCTCCCCGAATCCGCGTGCATGCGCGCCGCCCGGCGGGGTAGCCAAGGGTCGAAGCGCGCTCCGCTCGTCGGAGCGCGACCCGCGAACAGTCCACGACCGACGGGAACCCCATGACGGACACGAACCCCCAGAACGCGCAGGTCGGCGTCATCGACCCCGCCACCGGACAGCCGCACCCGAACTCCGGCCCCAGCGGCGGCCCCGCCGGCGCTGCCGCCGGCACCCAGGCCCGCGACGTCGCCACCCGCGGCACGGCCGGCGCGAGCGACGGCCCCTCCGGCACCGGCACGACCGGCACGACGTCGGGCTCCGGCTCTACGGGCGGCGGCGCGGCCGACCAGGCGAAGGCCAAGGCGCAGGACGCCGCCGGCACCGCCCAGGAGAAGGCCCAGGAGGCCGCGGGCCAGGCGCAGGAGAAGGCCCAGCAGGCCGCAGGCCAGGCCCGGGCGCAGATCAAGGATCAGCTCGACCAGCGTTCCACCCAGGCCGGCGAGCGCGTCACGGCCACGGCCGGCGACATCCGCTCGGTCGGCGACACGCTCCGCGACCAGGGCAAGGACGCGCCGGCGAAGCTCGCCGACAACGCCGCCCTGCAGATCGAGAAGGTCGGCTCGTACCTCCAGCGCACGGACGGCTCGTCGCTGCTGAACGACGTCGAGCGCTTCGCCCGCAACAACCCGTGGGCCACCGCGCTGGGCGGCCTCGCCGTCGGCTTCGCGGCGTCCCGCACGCTGAAGGCGTCGAGCAGCGACCGCCACCACGCGAGCACGTCGTCCGCGACGGCCGCGTCCTCCGGCACGCCGGCCCCGCCGCCGAGCTACGCCCCGGTGACGTCGCCCGCGACGACGGGCACGCCCGCCTCCACCGGCGTCGGCACCTCCGTCGGCGTCGGCACGGGTGCCCCGCTCGGCGTCGACCCGGTCGGCGGCTCCCCGTCGCGCCTGGGCACGGCGAACGACACGCCCCCGTTCGGCACGCTCGGTGGCGAGGACACCCTCGGCTCCGGCGGCGCCGCCACGACCGGCTACTCCGTCCCGAGCGGTGCCCCCGGCCAGCCCGGCACGGCCACCAATCCGACGGACAGCCAGACGGGGTCCTGATGGGCACGCCGAACAATCCGACCCCGAGCCCGACGCAGCCCGTCGGGACCGCCGGGCCGCACGACGGGGTCATCCCCGCGGGCTCCGGCGCCTCGGCGGGCGCGACCGCCGGCAACCCCGGTGGCGCGGCCGGCGGACAGGATCCCCGTGACGCGTCGATGGGCGAGCTGTTCAAGAGGCTCTCCCAGGACACCTCCCAGCTGGTGAAGCTCGAGCTGCAGCTCGCCAAGGCGGAGATGACCGAGAAGGCGGCGCCGATGAAGGCCGGCGCGGGGATGCTCGGCGGTGCGGCCCTGGTGGGCCTGCTCGCCGCGGGCGCCCTGACCGCCTTCCTCATCGCGCTGCTGGACACGTTCATGGCGACCTGGCTCGCCGCGCTCGTGGTGACCATCGTCTACGCGGCGATCGCCGGCTTCCTCGCCCTCAAGGGCCGGGACCGGATCCAGCAGGCCACACCCCCCGTACCTGAGCAGACCATCGAAACCGTGAAGGAGGACGTCGAATGGGCGAAGACCCGCGGGACATCCGCCACGAGGTAGAGCAGACGCGCGAGCGCCTCGGCGAGACCGCCGACGCACTCGCGTACAAGGCCGACGTGCCGAACCGAACCAAGGATGCGGTGAGCGATCGCGTGACTGCCGTCAAGGACAAGATCAGTGGGGTGGCGGAGTCCGTCACCGGAACCGTGCAGGATGCCGCCGGCAGCGTGACCGGCTCCGTGCAGGGCGCGGCGAGCACCGCGCAGGGGCACGCCTCGAACGTCGGGGGCCGCGTCTCCGACGCGACGCCCGACCGCCAGCAGCTCAAGCAGGGCGCCCGCCGTGCCGGTGGCATGGCGCAGGAGAACCCGCTCGGCCTCGCCATCGGCGCCGCGGCCCTCGGCTTCCTCGCCGGCCTGATCGTTCCGCAGACGCGGATCGAGCAGGAGCAGATCGGGCCGATCGCGCAGAACGCGCGGGAGAACCTGATGGAGACGGCCCAGGAGGCCGTCGAGCACGGCAAGCAGGTCGTGCAGGACGTCGCGCAGACCGCCGGCGAGCACGTCCAGGAGGTCGTCCAGGACGCGAAGTCGACGGCTCAGGACGCCGTGCAGGACGTGAAGACGACGGCGCAGGAGAGCGCCGCCGACCACGGCCAGCAGGTTGCCGACTCCGCCAAGGAGACCGCGCAGCAGACGGCGCAGGACGCCAAGAACCAGGCGCCCTCCGTCTCCTGAACCCGGACGGGTCGCGCGCTCGGGGACCCGTTCCCCGGGCCGGCGGCTCCCGCCTCCGGTGTGCCGCTCCCCGGCGCTCCGGGACCTCCGGCCGGTCCGCTTCGCGGGCCGGCCGTCGTCGTCCAAGCCCCGGCTGAACGCGTTTGCCAGACTGGCGCCCATGCGCGTACAGAGTCCCCGCAACGCCACGCTCCACCTCGCGGGCGTGGGGCTCTCCCTGCGGACGTCCCGGAACAACCCGGAGTACACCAACCCGCGGGAGCTCGTCGACGTCGACACGACGATCGAGCTCGCCCACTCCATCGTGGGGCGGTACGAGCGCCTCGGGGTCGACCCGAAGGGCAAGCGGGTGCTCGAGCTCGGTCCCGGCCGGGACCTCAGCACCGGTGCGGTGCTGCTCCACCACGGTGCCGCGTCGTACCGCGCCATCGACCTCTTCGACAACCGCACGGACGACTCGCGGCCGCTCTACGCCGCCCTCGACGCGCAGTACGGGCGGACGCTGGACCCCGACGCGCTCGCCTTCTCGCTCGTGACCTTCCCGGATCTGCCGGAGGTCACGGAGCAGTACGACGTCATCGTCAGCCACGCCACGCTCGAGCACATCCCGGAGCTGCCGCGGGTCTTCGCGGCGCTCCGGCGCGTCGCCGCGCCCGGGGCGATCTTCGTCCACCACGTCGACGGGATGACGCACACCCGGCTGCTGCGGGAACGCGACCCCCTGAACTTCCTCCGCTACTCCGACGCGGTCTGGGAGCGGATCGCCCGCTACCCCGGCGTCCCGAACCGGCTGCGCGGCGGGGAGTACGTCGACATCGCCCGCGAGGCCGGCTGGCGCGACGTGGCGGTGCACGGCGAGTACGTCGCCTCCCGCGCCTACCTCGAGCGCGTCACCCCGTCGCTGGCCCCGCGGTTCCGCGGGCGGGACGACCTCGACCTCCTCACCTTCAACCTCGTGGCCCACGCCTAGCTCGGCCGCTCGGCGGCGGGTCCCGTAGGGGTGGGTCCCTGGGTCCCGTAGGCGGGGGTCCCGTAGGGGTGGGTCGCCTAGGGGCCGGTCGCTCAGTGGCGCGCCGGATGCCCCCGCCCGGGCCCTCCGACCGGCTCAGCTCCCGCCGGCGCGGGCCTCCGTGCGCATCTCGCTCAGGATGCGCTCGAGCCGGGGCTCCGTCTCGCGGTCCACGTGTCGCATGGCGGCGCCGACGGCGGGGTGCGCCTCGGCGATCAGGCGGTGCATCTCGTGCGCGACGGCCCGGTAGGACGGGTGCCCCTCGCGGCCGGAGCGCAGCTCGATCATCTGCATCGCCGCCCGCGCGTTCATGTCCATGGAGTAGCGAATGCGGTAGCCGAGCGCGACCGCATAGGCGGCCTCCTTCGGACGCCCGGCGTCGTTCAGGGTGCGCCACGCCGCGGCGGACAGGTCGAGCGCGCGGCGGTAGTCGTCGCCCGCGCCCGCGGCCGTGACCTCGTCGGGCACCTCGGCGCCGAGCTCCGGCGTCAGCGTCTGCCACTGCACGGTCATCATCCGGTGACGCTGCAGGTCGCGGAACGCGCCGTAGTCCGAGACGACCTCGAACCGGTAGCGCAGCCGCTCGAGCCCGCGACCGGGGCGGTGGCGACGGTTCTCGCGCTCGCCGACCAGGTCGGCGAGCATGCGCCCCCGCTCCTCGGAGGACAGGCCCTGCACGGCACGCCGGGCCGCGGCCTCCCCCACCTCGGCGGCCTCGAACAGCAGGCCGGCGAGCAGGTCGTCCTCGTCGCCGTCGACGTGCACGAGCCGCACCGTCGAGCGGGCCTGGTCGCCGTCGCGGTCGTCGGCCGTCGCGCGGTCGAGCCCCAGGTTGGCGGCCCAGCGGTCCGCCGCGGCCTCGCGCTCCTGCAGGAACTCGACCCAGCGGCCGCCGCGGTCGGGGCGCTCCACGCGTGTCACGAAGCTCGGCGTGATGGCCTGCACGGCGTCGAGGATCCAGCGCCCGTACCGTCGGGCCTCCGGCAGCGGATGGGCGAGCAGGTGGAGGATCAGGCCCTCGTACGTCTGCCCCGAGGCGTAGATGCCCACGTGGCTGAGCGTGGAGGCCGGCAGCAGCCCGCGCAGCAGGTCGAGCGCCTTGGCCTTCAGGGCGCGCTCGTGGGCGGCGGGCGGCGTGCCCTCGGGCGCGGGGTACGTCTCCGCGCACCACGCGGTCACGCGCGGGATCAGGTCGGCGTAGATCCGGAAGATCCCGTCCATCGCCTCGCGGTAGCCCGGGCCGAGCTCGGGATCGCGCAGGTACCGGTAGCCGCCGGCGCCGGGCCCGGCGGGGGTGACGACGTCGTGCTCGTCCTGCCACGTCGGGGCGACCATCGGCACGTCGAAGGCGATGTAGCGCGTGGACTGCTCGAGGTACGCGCCGATCCGCGGACGCTGGAGCACCTTGGTCAGCACGTTGGAGCACCACTCCGCGGCGACGTGCAGGCCGCCGAGCTGCGCCACGGAGTCGTCCCCGTAGCCCAGGAAGATGCGGTCGTACAGGGCGGCGGCACGCTCGCCCTCGGCGCCGTCGTACGCGGCTGACGCCGGGTCATGGGGGAGCGAGTCGGCGAACTCGTCGAGGAACAGCCGCCGCAGGGTTCCCGGGTAGCGGCTGTAGCGCGCGAAGAGCGCGCCCTTCACCGTCTCCGGGAGTCCGACGAGGCCGAAGACCGGCCGCGTCGGATGCGTCACGTGGGGCGCGAGTCGGGCCTGCTCGGCGGTGGTCAGGTCGTCGACGGGGTACTGCACGGGCACGGCAGGCTACCGGGCGCAGCGGCGACGCCCCGCCCACCGTCGACGGGCGCGAGACCCCCAGCATCCCCCGATCGGTTGATCTTCGGCTGGGGGAGCCCATATCCCCCCATTGGCCGATCCGGCGCACCACCCGGGGCTCCGATGGATTGAGTGATGAAACCGCCCTGGATCCCCCGCCGGGCCGACGCAGCACCTCGGACACCTGTCCGCCTGAGCCTCCGCTCGGGCACCACGCCGAACGCCTGCGCCGCCCCCTCCCTCTCCGACGTTCGCCCGGTCTCCCCCGTGATCACCCGGTGGACACAGGTGAACACCATTTCCCGTCCGTCCGTCCATCCGCACCCCGGCGGGCGTCCGAACGTCCACACTGCGCCGTACCCCCGCACGACCGGTCGGGGAAGGTTCTTCGCCTCGCGGCCGATCACCCCGGACATGCGCTCCGCCTCCCCCAATCGTTCGCGTCGCAGCGTCCTGGCCACCCTGGTCGCGTCGCTCGCGGCCGTGCTGGTCACCGCCGCCCCGGCGTCCGCCGAGGAGCTGCGCGCCGGCTGCGCGCCCGCCGGTGGCCTCTACACGAGCGCCCAGCACCCCGGCTCGTGCTGGCGGCCGTTCGCCCCGACGAGCGCGTTCAACGTGCGCCTGCGTCCGAAGGACCCGCGCGTCCTCCCGAACTCGGACCGCATCGTCTCGCGGCTGAACTCGTACGGCCGCCCCGGCCCGCTGCAGTTCGGCCCGGGCGAGGACGGCGACGGCTTCGGCGCCAAGCCGATCTACTTCTCCCGCCCGACCGACCCGGCCTACACCGTGCGCCTGTCCGAGGACCGTCGCAACGGCGGCTCGTGGGGCGTGAACGCGATGAACGGCGCGACGGTACGCGTGCCGGAGGGTGCTGCTCCCAGCGTCGGCAGCGACCACCACATGATCGTCGTCGACCAGGAGTCCGGCTGGTCCTACGAGCTGTGGCGCGTCGAGGGCCGCCTGCGCGGCGGAGGCACGCTGCGCGCGACGTGGGGCACCCGCGCCCGCGTCGACGGCGACGGCGTCGGGGTCACCCCCGGCAGCTCCAGCGCGTCGGGGCTCAGCGTCCTGGGCGGGATCATCCGCCCCGAGGAGCTCCTCGAGGGCGACATCCCGCACGCCCTCTACCTCTCGGCGCACTGCACGAACGGCACGGCCGTGGCCCCGTCGACGGTGTCGAGCAGCGACGCGGAGAACGCCTGCTCCGAGCGTGGGCTCTCCAACGCGGACGCCCCCGCCCTGGGCCAGCGCCTCCAGCTCGGCTACACGGACGAGCAGATCGCCGCCATGCCGGTCCCCAACCACGTCAAGGTCCTCATGCGGGCCATGGCCCACTACGGCCTGATCCTCATGGACACCACGCCGGACCCCTGGCACCTCGACACCGAGGCGTCGATCGACAAGACGTCCCTCGGCCTGCCCGACCCCGGGGTGGAGTTCGCCAAGCGCGCGAAGCTCGACACCTGGAACGGCGGCCGGCACTCCATCTGGGAGCTGAAGGACATGCCGGGCCTCGACGGTCGGCCCGGCAGCTGGACCCGCGACCTGCGCGCCATCGACCCCTGCGTGAGCGACGGCTCCTGCCCCGCCGCGGCCCCGACCGGTAGCGCCCCCCTGTGGCCCGCCGGCGGCGGCGCCACCCCGGCGGCCCCCGCCGTGCCGGCTGCCCCCATGGTCACGGTGTCGGCGACGATGACGGCTACCGCCACGGCGACCGTCAACACGCCGGTGCGCGCGAAGGCGTCCGCCAAGGCCAAGGCCTCGGCCAAGGCGTCGTCGAAGGTCCGCGGCAAGTCCCGCGCCCACCGCGCGAAGGCCCGCAAGGCCGCGAAGGCGAAGGCCCGCAAGCTCGCCCACGCCCGCGCCCGACGGACGGCGAAGGTCCGCGCCAAGAAGCGGGCGACCAAGATCGCGCACGCGCGCTGGACCGCCGCCAGGGCCCGCTGAGGGGCCGCGGACAGCGGGCCTCGACCGAACCCGCCTCTCCGTTTCAGGACGACGAAGGGCGCCGCCAGCGGCGCCCTTCGTCGTTCCGGGTGCGAGGGGCGCTTCAGCAGTAGACCGTGCGTCCCGCCACGCTGCGGGAGGCGGCCGCAGGAAGGCGGGCGCAGGCCGCCCCTACCTCCAGGGCCCGAGGAGGAACGCCATCGCTACGCGGAACACGCGGCCGGGCGGCTCCTCCTCATGGCGCACGACCGTCCACTCCCCGTCGGCGGTCTCCGTGGGCACGAAGTACACCTCAGGCGCGTTCCACGACCCCGGTCCCGCCACCGCGCGGTTCCGGCGTGCGGCCTCGTGGTCCGCCTGGGACTCGTTCATGGTCGGACCAGCCTAGCGGCGGCGCTCCGGCGTCCGGGTACGTTTCGCGGCCCGCCGCCCCGGGCCGCCCTGGGGCACCGGACCGCCCGCGGCCCGGTCCGTCAGGACCCCGGTCCGTCGGGATCCCGGCCCGTCCGGGGCCGGTTCGGTCCGCGACGACGGCCGGCCCGCGTTCGCGGACCGACCGTCCCCAGCGGCCTAGAACAGGCCGGGCACCGCGCGCGCGACGTCCTCGACGACGTTCATCAGCGGCCCGGGGATGACACCCAGGACGACGATGGCGGCGCCGGACACGACGGCCAGCACGGTGATGGGCAGGCGCGGGGCGTCCGCGACGACGACGGGCTGGTCGTTGCCGCCGGGCACCAGGCCCGGGACCGAGGCGGCGTCGCCAGCGCGGGCCGGGATCGCCTCGGGCTCCTCGACCGCGACGGTCTGGCCGCGGGTCGCGGCGACGTCCGTCGTGGTCTCCGGGTCGTCGCCCCAGACCCGCGCGACGACGCGCAGGTAGTAGACGAACGAGATCATCGAGCCGACGACCAGCACGATGGCGAGCCACGTGTAGCCGTTGTCGGCCGCGGACTGGACGATGCGCAGCTTCGCGATGAAGCCGACCGTGGCCGGCACGCCGGCGAGGCCGAGCATCGAGAGGGTCAGCGCGATGGCGTGCAGCGGCCGGCGACGGCCGAGCCCGGCGATGCTGCTCGCGCCGTCGTGACCCGTCTCGCGCTCCGCCGCCTCGATCACCGCGAACGCCGCGACGGTCATGACGACGTAGGCCAGGACGTAGAACACCGTCGCCTGGACCCCGAGCTGCGTGGCCACCACGACGCCGACGAGCATGTAGCCCGCCTGCGCGACCGAGGAGAACGCCATCAGGCGCTTGAGCGAGCTCTGGCCGAGCGCGCCGACGTTGCCGACGATCATCGCGATCGCGGCCAGCACCGCCAGGGCCGGGGCCCAGGTCCCGGACGTGCCGACGAGCGCGACGTCGAAGAGCCGGAGGAACGCGATCAGGGCCGCGACCTTCGTGGCGGTCGCCATGAAGGCGGTGACCGGCGTCGGGGCGCCCTCGTACACGTCGGGCGTCCACTGGTGGAACGGCGCGACGGAGGCCTTGAACGCCAGGCCGACGATGACCAGGGCCACGCCCGCGAGCATGAGCGGGTCGTCGCGCAGGCCCTCCGTGCCGACCGCGGCGGCGATGCCGGCGTAGTCGAGCTGGCCGGTGGCGCCGAAGATCAGCGCGAAGCCGTAGAGCAAGGTGGCCGAGCCGACGGAGCCGACGATGAGGTACTTCATGCCCGACTCGAGCGAGCGGCGGCGGTGCAGCTCGGTCGCGGCCAGGATGTAGAGCGGGATCGACAGCAGCTCGAGGCCCAGGAACGTCGTGATGAGGTTCTGGGCACCGACGAACATCGCCATGCCGGCGGCGGCGATGAGCATCATCGCGTGGTACTCGCCGTGCGCCGCCTCGCGCGGGGCCGTGGCCCCGATCGACAGCAGCACCGCGGCGATGCCGGCGACGCCGACGCCGACCACGCCGATCATGGCGAGCGGGTCCAGCGCGAGGGCGCCGGACATCAGGCTGCCCTCCTCGTCCCACTGCCAGATGGCCAGCCCGATCGACACGGCGAACGCGACGATCGAGAGGACGGGGACGAGCGTCTCCCGCGCGAAGCGGGAGCGCAGCAGGCCGACGAGCAGGACGACGACGGCGCCCGCGAACAGGGCGAGTAGGGACGACAGGCCGGCCCAGTCGATGTCCGGGGCCTGGGCCGCGGCGGTCAGGGCGATCATCGGCCGGCTCCCTCGGTCTGGGCGGTCTGGTCCACCGGCTGGCCGGTGGCGGGGTCGATTGCGGTCTCGGCGCCCGCGGCACCGGAGGCGTCCGCGCCCCCGGCCGCGCCGGCACCGCCTGCGCCACCCGCGGCCCCGGTTCCGCCGGCGGCGGACTGCGCGGCCTCGGCGGCGGCCTGGGCCGACGGGTCGTCGGCCAGGATGTCGCGGGCACGGTCGGGCGAGACCGCGGCGGCCGCCGACAGGACGGACCGGGTCGCGGCCTGGTCGGCGGCTTCGACGGTCTGCTGCGGGTGCACCGCCAGGGCGATGATCAGCAGGACGGGCACCGCGAGGAGCGCGAGCTCCCAGCGGGCGCCCTCACGCGGCTGGATGACCGGGCCGACGCGGTTGTGCGACGAGCGGATGAAGAGCCGCAGCGCGTAGACGGCGGCCAGCGCGACGCCGATCGAGGCGACGATCGCCAGGGCGGGCGCGGAGCCCTCCCACGTGCCGCGGAGGATCAGGAACTCGCCGACGAAGTTCGCGGTGCCCGGCATCGCCAGGACCGCGTAGGTGACGACGACGAACAGCACCGCGAAGACCGGGGCCTTCGTGGCCGCGCCACCCATGTCGCGGAGATCCTCAGAGCCCGTGCGGTGCCCGAGGATCGCCACCGCGAGGAACGCGCCGAAGACGGCGACCCCGTGGTTGACGGACTGCAGCAGCGCGCCGGCCGCGCCGTCGGGGCGCAGGCTCATGACGCCGAGCGTGATGAAGCCGAGCTGCGCCACGGACGAGTACGCGAGCACCATCCGCGCGTTGAACGTCGTCAGCGCGACGGTCGACGCGTAGAGGATGGAGACGACCGCGATGATCAGGACGACCCAGCGGAGGTCCGCCGTGCCCTGGGGCAGCAGCGGGATGGCGATCTGCAGGAAGCCGTAGACGGCCACCTTCGAGAGCACGCCGGAGAACACGGCGAGCACCGGCAGCGGCATCGCCTTGTAGCCGTCGGCCAGCCAGCCGTGGATCGGGAACTGCGGCATCTTCACGAGGAAGGCGGCCGCGAAGCAGGCGAAGAGCCAGCCCTGCGAGCCCTCCGGCACGCCGCGCTGCGCGATCTCCTGGATGTTGTAGGAGACCTCGGCCCCGGGCGGCGTGGCGAGCACGCCGACGGCGATCGCCGCGACGAGCATCAGGAGCGAGCCGACGAGGGTGTAGACGATCATCTTGATCGTCGCGGGCACCCGATCGCCGTTCCCGAACTGCGCCGTCAGGAAGAAGAACGGGATCAGCATCAGGTCGAAGAACGCCACGAACAGGATCAGGTCCTGCGCGAGGAGCGCGCCGAGCACGGCCGACTGGGCGATGCCGAGGTGGAAGAAGACGTGCTTCGCGCGGCGGTCGACGCCGAGCGGCGTCATCGCCGCCCAGACGATGGAGAACGCGAAGCCGACGGTGGCCAGCAGCGCGAGCCACATGTTCAGGCCGGTGAGCGCGAGCTCGTAGCGCACGCCCAGCGCGCTGATCCACGTCGCGTCCGTGACGTGCTGGAGCGCGGGGCCGGTGGCCTCGAAGTCCAGGACGAGCACGACGGAGAGGGCCAGCGTGAGGAGCGCCCCGACGACCGCCACCCAGCGCGTGGTGCGCGAGGGGACGAGCAGTCCGAGGACGGCGAAGGCCGCGGGGAGCCAGAGCAGGACAGACAGGTGGTACATGGGCCTCAGCTCTGGGTGAGGAAGTAGATGACCAGGACGGCGGCGCCGGTGAGGACCACCGCGGAGTACGTCCGCAGGTAGCCCGACTGCAGCCGCCGGACGACCGCCGAGGCGCCGCGCACGGCCCCCGTGGTCCCGCCGACGATGGCGCCGCCGATGACGAGGCGCTCGAAGCCGTCGTGTGCCCAGCGGCCGAAGCCGCGGACGGGCCGCACGATGAGCAGGTCGATGATCTCGTCGAAGTACCACTTGTTGACGAACAGGCGGTGGACCGGCGCGAAGCGCCGCTGCCACCCCGACGAGATCGCGGTGGAGGCCTCGCCGCGCGTCGTGGGCTTCGCCCAGATCACGTAGGCGACCGCGATGCCCGCGATGCCCGCGAGCGAGCCGACGATCAGGCCGAGCACGGTGATCGACGTGTCGACGTGGTGCAGCGCGTGGGCCTCCTCGAAGACGGGCTCGAGGAAGTGCTCCAGCGGGGTGAAGACGTGCGGGATGCCGAGGATGCCGCCGACGACGGCGAGCACGGCCAGCACGCTCATCGCCATGCGCATCGCGGGGGCGCGCTCGGCGATGTGGTGCTCCGGGCCGGGGAAGCCGACACCGGTGTCCTCGATCTCGCCCGTGGCCGGGTTGCGGTGCTCCGCGGCGTGGTGGAGGTGGCCCTCCTCGAGCTCCTTCGCCTCGGGGACCGGCGGCCCCCAGAAGGCGCGGAAGATCATGCGCCACGTGTAGACCGCGGTCAGGAACGCGCCGAAGATGCCGGCGCCCCAGAGGATCCAGTGCCAGCCGCCCTCGGAGGCCACCCCGGCCAGGATCTCGTCCTTCGAGAAGAAGCCGGAGAAGGGCGGGATGCCCGAGAGCGCGAGGCCGCCGATGACGAACGCCAGGAACGTGAACGGCATCGCCTTGCGGAAGCCGCCCATCTTGTTCATGTTCTGCTCGCCCGCCATCGCGGAGATCAGCGAACCGGCCGCCATGAAGAGCAGCGCCTTGAAGAAGGCGTGCGTCATCAGGTGGAACATGCCGGCGACGTAGGCACCGGCCGAGACGCCCATGATCATGTAGCCGATCTGGGACATCGTCGAGTAGGCGATGACGCGCTTGAGGTCCGTCTGGACCAGGCCGATCGTGCCCGCCACCAGGAGCGTGGCGCAGCCGATGATCGCGCCGACGGTCTGCGCCGTGGGCGACAGCTCCATCAGCGGGTGCAGGCGGGCGATGAGGTACACGCCCGCGGTCACCATCGTGGCCGCGTGGATCAGGGAGGAGACCGGGGTCGGGCCCTCCATGGCGTCCGGCAGCCAGGTGTGCAGCGGCATCTGCGCGGACTTCGCGAAGGCGCCGACCATGATCAGGAGCAGCGCGGCGGTCAGGCTGCCCGAACCGTCCTCGCCGAAGGTCTCCTTCGCCGAGTGGAACGTGTCGAGGAAGTCGACGGAGTTCGTCTCCTTCAGGAGCAGGATCACGCCGAGCACGAGGCCGACGTCGCCGACCACGTTGATGACGAACGCCTTGATGCCCGCCTTCGTGGCCGACGTGCGCCGGTACCAGAAGGAGATGAGCATGTACGACGCCGCGCCGACGAAGCCCCAGCCCACGATGAGCAGGACGAAGTTGCCGGCCAGGACCAGCACCAGCATCGAGAAGACGAAGAAGTTCAGGTACGCGAAGAACCGCGTGTAGCCCGCGTCCCCGCGCATGTACGCGATGGAGTAGAGGTGGATCAGCGTCGAGACGCCGGTCACCACCAGGAGCATCACGACGGAGAGGGGATCGACGAGGATCTCCATCTTCACGTCCACCCCGCCCACCGACACGTAGTCGTAGAGCGAGGACGCGATCTGCCGCGTGCCCTCCTCGTCCCGGCCCAGCAGGCCGAAGAGCGTGATGAGGGTGAAGACGAACGCCAGGCCGACGGCGGCGGTGCCGATGATGCCGGCGGTTATCCCGCGCCAGACGCGGAAGCCCAGCCCCAGGACGACGGCGCCCAGGAGCGGGAGGAGAAGAACGATCCAGGCTGCCTCGGCAGGACTCATCCGTGCAGCTCCCGGAGCTCGTCCACGTCGACGGCGACGCGGTTGCGGTAGAGGGCGACGACGATGCCCAGGCCGACGACGACCTCGGCAGCGGCGACGACCATGACGACGAGGGCGAAGACGTGCCCCTCGGTGGCGCCGTGCATGCGGGCGAACGCGACGATCGCCAGGTTGCCGGCGTTGAGCATCAGCTCGAGGCAGACGAGCACGAGCAGCGGGTTGCGCCGCGTCGTGACGCCGCCGGCGCCGATGGCGAAGACGATGGCGGAGACCGCCAGATACCAACCGGTGCTCATCGCGTCCCCTCCGTGGTGTCCCGGGCGGGCGGATCCGCGCTCTCGCCGGGCGCACCCGCGCCGGTCGACGGAGCGATCCGGACGCTGCGGGCGCCCGGGTTGGGGTTGATCGCACCCACGCCCTCGCGCATGGACCCGGTGCCCGCAGGGGCGAGGACGTCCATGGCCGAGACGATGCGCTCCTCGCCCGTGAGGACGCCGCGCCGGCGACGCGCCAGCACAACGGCGCCGATGGCGGCGACGAGCAGCAGGAAGGACGCGGCCTCGAAGGGCAGCAGGAACTTCGTCAGCAGGAGCTCGCCGATGTTGGCGGGCGAGCCGAAGGAGGCCGGGATGTTCTCGGGGCCGGCGCCGTCGATGGCCTTGAGGCCCGTGCCGAGCACCGCGATGCCGATCGTCACCGCCAGGGTGACGGCGATGGCGTAGGAGAACATCTTGAGCGTCGGCGCCGAGCCGCCGCGAGGCTCCTCGCTCCCGCCGACGTACGCGTTGACGAAGACGTAGAGCACCATCACCGCGCCGACGTAGACCATGACCTGGACCACGGCGACGAACTGCGCGTAGAGCAGCAGGAAGAGCAGCGACAGCGACAGCAGGTGCACCACGAGCGACAGGACCGCGTAGAACGGGTTGCGCAGCAGCACGGTGCCGGCCGCCGCGACGATCGCCGCGATCCCTGCGACGAAGAAGAGGATCTCGTCCACGGCTACTCGCCCTCCGCCCGGAGCGGGGTGCGGACGGGCGGCTCGGCGAGCAGCATCTCCTTGGTGAAGATGAGGTCGGAGCGGTTGTAGTCCGCGAGCTCGAAGTCCGAGCCCATGGTGATCGCGTCGAACGGGCAGGCGATCTCGCAGTAGCCGCAGAAGATGCAGCGGCTCATGTTGATCTCGTAGACCGCCGCGTAGCGCTCGCCGCCGGACACCCGGTCCATCGGGGTGTTCTCGGCGGCGACGACGCGGATGCAGTCCGCGGGGCACGCGGCGGCGCACAGCGAGCAGCCGACGCACTTCTCCAGGCCGGTGTCCTCGAACTTGTGGAGCTTGTGCCGGCCGCGCCAGCGCGGGTAGACCGGGACCTTCTCCTCGGGGTACTCGACGGTGCGCGTGCCTTCGACGACACGCCCGAACGAGGTCTTCAGGCCACGTAGCGTCTCGCCGAACACGCGGTACGCGCCGCCGAGCCCACCGGGCTCGGGACCGCGATCGACCGCGACGACGTCGCTTTCGGGGTTCCAGGGCATGAGTGTTGCCTCCGACTTCCGACCTAGAACGCCACGAGGACGATCGCGGTCACGAGGGCGTTGAGGGTGGCGAGGGGGAGGAGGATCTTCCACCCGAAGGACATGAGCTGGTCGTAGCGCACGCGCGGGAGCGTGGCGCGGATCCAGATGATGATGCTGACCATGACGACGGTCTTGGCGAGCACGACGAACGGGTCGAGGAACCCGGGGGCGTCCTGCCAGAACGGGATGTGCCACCCGCCCAGGAAGAGCGTCGAGAACATGGCGCCCGCCATGATCAGGTGCACGTACTCCGCCACGTAGTAGAGGGCGAAGCGGCCGCCGCCGTACTCCGTCATGAACCCGGCGACGAGCTCGGAGTCGGCCTCGAGGAGGTCGAACGGCGTGCGGTTGATCTCGGCCAGCGTCGCGACGAAGAAGATGAACGCGCCGACGATCTGCGGGACGAGGAACCAGATGCCCTGGTCCCCCTGCTGGTCGACGATCTCCGACAGCGAGAGGCTGCCGGCGGTCATGACGACACCGAGCAGGGCCAGCGCCTGCGACGCCTCGTACGAGATGAGCTGGGCGGCGGCGCGCATCGCGCCGAGGAAGGAGTACTTCGACGCGGACGACCAGCCGCCGAGCAGCACGCCGTAGGCCCCGATCGCCGACAGCGCGAAGAAGAGCAGCAGGCCGATGTCGGAGTCGAGGCCGTACAGCCCGACGTCCGTGCCGAGGATGTCCTGCGGCGCGCCCGAGAACGGGACGAGCATGAACGTCGCGAGCGCCGAGACCATGGCGATCAGCGGCGAGAGGACGAAGAGCCAGCCGATGGCCCCGCGCGGCTTGAACTGCTCCTTGAAGAGCAGCTTGCCGATGTCGGCCATGGGCTGCAGGGAGCCGTAGATGCCGACCCGGTTGGGGCCTGGACGGTTCTGGAACCGGCCGAGCAGCTTGCGCTCGTAGAGCAGGGCGAGCGGGACGAGGGAGAAGCCGATCACGAAGATGATCAGCGTCTTGATGATCTGGACGTACCACGGCTCGTACGCGTTGATCGCGCTGAGCACCGTGGTGGCCTCCGTGAGCTGCGTCATGCGCTCTCCACCGTGACCATCGCGGGGACGGTCGTCTCGTCCGGGGTCAGGGCCGTGGCGCTCTGCGCGCCGAGGCCGGTCTCGAGGAACACGCTGCCGCGCGGCGAGGTCGAGCGCAGGTGCGCCGTGGCCTCGACGGTCGACGGGGTGGCGGCCGCGCCGCTCACCGACACGCGAACGCGCTGGCCGTGGCGGATGCCGCGCTCGGCGGCGTCCTCCGGGTTCAGCTCGGCGCGCTGCTTCGGCGCCAGGAACTTCAGCGCCGGTGCGTGGGCGACCTCGGGGGACGCCCACACGGAGCGGAAGCTGCCCAGGCGCAGGGCGCCGTTGGGCGAGACCGCCTCGGCGGGAGCCTCGAGCGAGAACGGTCCGGAGTCGCCGGCGGGGAAGGCCGCGGCGGCGTCGCGGTCCTGCCAGCGCACGCCCAGGCCGCCGATCTCGTCGTGCGTGATGCCCGCGTAGAACGGGACCGCCTCGGCGAGCTCCGTCGTGACCATCATCGCGGTGAGCGCCGTCGAGCGGCCGCCGAGCGCGGTGAACAGCTGCGCCAGCACCTGCCAGCCGGGCAGCGCGCCCGCGGGCTTGCCGACCGCGGGACGCAGGCGCTGCAGGCGGCCGTCGGGGTGCGTGACGGTGCCCTCCTTCTCGGCGCTCGCCTCGGCGGGGAAGATCACGTCGGCGTGCTCGCGGACGCCCTCCGTGAGGAACGCCGCGTGGGCGATCACGCCGGAGGCGCGGCCGAGCGCCCGGGACCACAGGGCCCGGTCGTCGAAGGACGCGACGGGGTCGACGTGCAGCAGGTGCAGCGCCGCGATCTCGCCTGCGGCGGCCGCGGCCGCGATCTCGCGGGACGAGCGGCCGACGGCGGCCGGCTCGGAGTACCCCGGGCCGACGTTCGGCAGGACGCCGAGCTCGCGCAGGCCGCGCGCGTTGGAGACCGTCGGGACCTGCAGCAGGCCGGAGCCCTTGCGGCCGTCGAGCAGCCCGAGGCGGCCCGAGGCCTTCAGGAGCGCACGGGCCGCGTTGGCGGAGCGGGCCGGGTCGGCGGCGTGCGTGAGGCGCTCGCCCCACAGCACGACGACGTCCTCGCCGGCCTCGCGCAGCATGCGACCCAGGGCCTCGACGGCCTGCGGGTCCGCGCCGGCGGCGCGGCTGAGCCCGCCGACGTCGCCGACGCCACCGATGGCGGCGTCGAGCGCGCAGACGAAGGCCTCCCCCGCGCCCGGCGCGAACCGGACGGAGATCTCGGCGTTCGGGTCGAGCGCCGAGGGGCGGCTCGTCGCGACGGCCAGGCGGACGCCGTGGCGGCGGATGCCCTTGCGCAGGCGCAGGTCGAGCACCGGCATGTCGTCGACCGGCTCCGTGTCGAGCACGAGCACGGCGTGCGCCCACTCGAGGTCCTCGACCGTCGCCTGGGCCTCGGGGGCGTCGAGCGCCGCCTGCAGGCCCGCGGACACGGCACCGGCGGGACGCGAGTCGAAGTCGCGGGAGCCGATCGCCTCCGTCATCAGACGGCGCAGCAGCCAGCCCTCCTCGTTCGAGGTCGAGCCGCCGACGAGCGCGCCGACGCGCTGCTCGGCGTTCACCAGGATCTCGGACGCGCGGCGCAGGGCGGCGTCGTAGGAGACCGGGACGAGCTCGCCGTCCTGGCGCACCAGCGGGGTCCGCAGGCGCTCGTCGGCGTACGTCGACTGGTACGCGAAGCGGCCGCGGTCGCAGAGCCAGCCGTCGTCGACGTCCTGGTTCTCGCGGGACAGCACGCGCACGACGCGGTCGTCGCGCACGGTGTAGCTCACGTTGCACTGGCCCGGGCAGAGCGTGCAGACCGAGCCGGACTGCTCGACGTCCCACGGGCGGGCGCGGAAGCGGTAGGCCTGGCTCGTCAGCGCGCCGACGGGGCAGAGCTCCATGATGTTGCCGGAGAACGGGGCCACGTAGGGGTGGCCGTCGAACGTGCCGACGAAGGTGTCCGCGCCACGGTCGTGGAGGACGAGCTGGTAGTCCTCGGAGACCTCCTGCGAGAAGCGCACGCAGCGGTAGCAGAGGATGCACCGCTCGCGGTCGATCGCGATCAGCGGCGAGAGCTCGACCGGCTTCTGGAAGTGCCGCTTCGGCTCGGCGAAGCGGCTCGCGCCGCGGCCCCAGCCGAAGGAGATGTCCTGCAGCGGGCACTCGCCGCCCTTGTCGCAGACCGGGCAGTCGAGCGGGTGGTTCAGCAGCAGGAACTCGACGACGGACTCCTGCGCCGCCTTCACGCGCGGGGTCTCCGTGTTGACGACCATCCCGTCGCGGACCGGCGTGGAGCATGCGGTCTGGAGCTTCGGGATGCCCTCGACCTCGACGAGGCACATGCGGCAGGCGCCGACGGGCGCGCCGAGCTTGGGCTCGTAACAGAAGACGGGGATGTCGACGTCGGCGAGCTTCGCGGCGTCGGCCAGCAGGGTGCCGGCGGGCGCCTCGACCTCGCGGCCGTCGACCGTGAAGTTGATCGTCTCGATCTCGGGGCGCGGCATCAGAGGGCCCCGATCCCCTGCAGGACGGGCTCCTGCTCGTCGAGCTCGGCCAACAGGCGCTGCTCGTTCGCGATGCGGGCGGACTCGATGTGCGCCTCGAACTGCGGGCGGAACTTGCGGACCATGGAGGACACCGGCATCGCCATGGCGTCGCCCAGCACGCAGAGGCAGTTGCCCTGGATCTGGTCGCAGACCGAGTCGATGACGTCGAGGTCCATCGGCGTGGCCTCGCCGGACTGGATGCGCTTGAGCAGCTTCGTGGTCCAGCTCGTGCCCTCGCGGCACGGCGTGCACTTGCCGCAGCTCTCGTGCTTGTAGAAGCTCGCCGTCTTCACGGCGATGTCGACGACGGAGTTGCGGTCGTCGGCCACGATGATCGCGCCGGAGCCGAGCATCGTCCCCGCGCCCGCGAGCGAGTCGTAGTCGTACGGGGTGTCGAGGTCGTCCTTCGTCAGGACGGGGGAGCTCGAGCCACCCGGGAACCAGAGGAGGACCTCGCGGTCGTCCTCGATGCCGCCGGCCAGGCCGTAGATGATGTCGCGCCCGGTCATGCCGAGCTCGATCTCGTAGTTGCCCGGGCGCTTGACGTTGCCCGAGACGGAGATCAGCTTCGTGCCGGAGGACTTCTCCACGCCCATCGCGGAGTACGCCTCGGCGCCCACCTTGAGGATGTAGGTGATCGCCGTCAGCGTCTCGACGTTGTTGAGCAGGGTGGGGCCCTGGTAGAGACCCTGGTTCGCCGGGAACGGCGGCTTGAGGCGCGGGTTGCCGCGACGGCCCTCGAGCGCGTCGAGGAGGCCCGTCTCCTCGCCGCAGATGTAGGCGCCGGCGCCGCGGTGGACCCACATGTCGAGCTCGACGCCGCGGCCGAGGACGTTCGGGCCGAGCAGCCCGGCCTCCTTGGCCTCCGCGATCGCCGCCTCGAGGATCTCCGCCTGCTGCTGGTACTCGCCGCGGATGAAGATGAAGGACTTGTTCGCGCCGACCGCGTAGGCGGCGATGATCATGCCCTCGATGAGCGAGTGCGGGTTCTTCTGGATCAGCTCGCGATCCTTGAAGGTGCCCGGCTCGGACTCGTCCGCGTTGCAGACGAGGTACTTGTCCATCTTGCCCTGCGGGATGAAGGACGCCTTCAGGCCCGTCGGGAAGCCGGCGCCGCCACGGCCGCGCAGGCCGGAGTCCTTCAGCGCCGTGATGATGGAGTCGCGGGCCATCGCGAGCGCCTGCTCGGCCATGGCGTAGCCGCCGCGGGCCCGGTAGACGTCGAGCGTGTTGAGGCCGGGCTCGTCGATGTTCTCGAAGAGAAGGTGGTTGCTCATGCGGAAGGCCCTTCTGTCTGGGCGGGCACGGTGTCCTGGGGGCGGTCCGGGCCGAGTGCCACCGGGCCCAGCGTCCCCGTGTCGGTCGACGCGCGCACCACGTCGTCCGAGTTGGCCGCGGCGTCGGCGACGCGGCGGCGGACGAGCTGCTTGGCGGGCAGCGGATCGCTCCCCGTACGGATCTGGTCCGCGAGGACCGGGATCTCGTCGGCCGCGACCGGGCCGACGTAGGTGCCGTCGATCGAGGCCATCGGCGCGATGTCGCACGCGCCGAGGCACTCGAAGCCGCGGATGTTGACGTCCGGGTCGTCGCCCAGCTCGCCCTTCAGCGACGCCAGCAGCTCGTCGCCACCGCGCAGGGAGCACGAGATGTTCGTGCAGACGTAGACGGTCTTGCGGCCGACCGGGGTGGCCTCGAGCATGTCGTAGAAGCCCACGACGGCCGTGAGGTAGCCCGGGGTCAGGCGCATGACGCAGGCGACCTGCTCGATCGCCTCCGGCGAGCACCAGCCGTGCAGGCGCTGGGCGGCGGCGAGCGCGGGGATCGCGGCCGAGCGGTGGTCGGGGTAGCGGGACATGTAGTCCTCGATCTCCGCCCGCAGCTCGGCGGGCACCGGCACCTGCGCCGGGTCCGGCACGCCGGACGGATCCTTCGTCAGGTCGGTCGCGTCGCGGAACCCGGGGACGCGGGAGCCGTGCTCGAAGCGCCGGACCTCCTGGCCCAGGAGCGACTCGTCCGGGACGTCCGGCAGGTACGAGCGCCGTGGGCCGGCCGGGGACGGCTGGCCCTCGCGAACGAGCTGGCGGTCGTACGGGTCGAGCGGATCGCGGCGGATGCTCATCGGTCGATCCCTCCCAGCAGCGGATCGATGCAGGCGAGGGTGGCGATCATGTCGGCGATGTAGCCGCCGCGCACCATGTCGCCGTAGGCCTGCAGGTTGATGAACGAGGGGTCCCGCATGTGCACGCGCGCCGGCTTGCTCGAGCCGTCGGAGCGGACGAAGCAGCCGAGCTCGCCGCGCGGGCCCTCGATGGGGTAGTACGACTCGCCCTCGGGGACGCGCATGCCCTCCGTGACGAGCTTGAAGTGGTGGATCAGCGCCTCCATCGAGGTCGCCAGCTCGTGCCGCGGCGGGAGGGCGACCTTGCGGTCGCCCGTCATGACCGGACCCTCGGGCAGGCCCTCGATGGCCTGGTGGATGATCTTCACCGACTCGCGCATCTCGCCGATGCGCACCGCGTAGCGGTCGTAGTTGTCGCCCGTCGTGCCGACGGGGATCTTGAAGTCGAAGTCGTCGTAGGACGAGTACGGGGTGGCCTTGCGCAGGTCCCACGGCACGCCGGCGGCGCGCAGCAGCGGCCCGGTGACGCCCCACTCCTGCAGCTTCTCGGCGCTCACGGCGCCCGTGTCCTTCATCCGCTGGAGGAAGATCTCGTTCTTCGAGAGCATCGCCTCGTACTGGTCCAGGCGCCGCGGCATCTCCTCGACGAACCGGAGCAGCTTGTCGGCCCAGCCGGCGGGGATGTCGTCCGCGACGCCGCCGATCTGGATGAAGCGCGTGTGCATGCGCTGACCCGACGAGTACTCGAACAGGTCGAGGATCGTCTCGCGCTCGCGGAACGCGTACCAGAGGATCGACATCGCGCCGATGTCGAGCGCCGTCGTCCCGAGCCACACGAGGTGGCTCATGATCCGGTTGAGCTCGAGGTGGATGACGCGGAGGTACTGCGCGCGCTTCGGGACGTCGAGATCGAGGAGGTCCTCCACCGCGCCGCAGTACGCCTGGGCGTTGAAGTAGTAGGCCAGGTAGTCCATCCGCTCGACGACGGGGATGGCCTTCCAGTACGCCTTGTCCTCGGCGGTCTTCTCGATGCCGGTGTGCAGATAGCCGATGATCGGCTTGACGTCGCGGACGACCTCGCCCTCGAGCGTCGTCAGCAGGCGCAGCACGCCGTGGGTCGCGGGGTGGTGCGGACCCATGTTGATGGTCAGCAGCTCCGCCTCGTCCTGCGTGGCGACGGCCCCGAGCTGCGTGGAGAAGTCGATGGACGCCTCGGACGCGCGGTAGCGCTTCGTCAGCTCCTCCCAGTCCTCGTCGCGCTCCTTCAGCGCCGTCGGTGCGCCGCCGCCGGAGGCGGCCTCGGGGTCCTGGCCCGTGCCGGTCGTCCCCGGGTGCGCGTCGCCCTCGTTGGGCTGCCCCGACGTGTCGCCCTGGGGCGTGGTGCCGCTCGTCTCGTCCGCGATCCGGGCGCCGCGCTCGCGCTCGCCGGTCGTCGCGTCCATGTCGTGCTCGCGGGTGGCCGCGGCGGCGGACCCGTCCTCGGGTACCGGCCCGTCGCGCTCTTCGTCCTTCGGGCGTTCCTCGGTCACTTCCACCACCCCGGGTTCTGCTGCTCGTTGCCCGTGAAGAGGACGGGCTCTCCGCCGATCGGGAAGTCCCGCCGCTGCGGGTGGCCGATGTAGTCCTCGGGCATGAGGATGCGGCGCATGTCGGGGTGGCCGTCGAAGACCACGCCGAACATGTCGAACGCCTCGCGCTCCTGGAAGCTCGCCGTCGGCCACGCGGGCGTCACGGACGGGACGTGCGGGTCGCTCAGGGGGACGCGGACCTTGACCGTCACGCGGTCCTGCTCCTCGTAGGAGAGGAGCTCGTAGACGATGCCGAAGCGCGGCTCCTCGGGGTAGTAGTCCACCCCGTGCACCGACATCAGGTGCGTGTAGCCCTCGCCGCGGAGCACCTCGAGCGTCTCACGGATGCGGTCCGCGGCGACCTGGATCTCGGCGCGACGGGAGCGGTGGACGGTCGCCAGCACCGTGCTGTCGTCCCCCCGCCCCACGAGCTGCGCCAGGCGCTCGAGCGCCTCGACGTCAGGCACGCGCCTGCGCCTCCTGCGCCTCGCGCTCCGCGACCTGGGCCGCGCGCGTCTCGAGCTCGTCCAGCGACATGAAGCCGCCCTGTCCGCGGGTCTCCTCCGTGCCGTGGGCGCGGTACCGGTCGCGCCAGGCCATCGTCGGGTCGTCCTGGATCATCTTGCGGAGCTTGAGGATCCCGTAGACCACGGACTCCGGCCGCGGCGGGCAGCCCGGGATGTGGACGTCGACCGGCATGAACTTGTCCGCCGGGACGACCGCGTAGTTGTTGAAGACGCCCATGGACGAGGCGCAGGCCCCCATCGCGATGGCGTACTTCGGCTCGAGCATCTGGTCGTAGATGCGCCGGACGACCGGCGCCATCTTCATCGACACCCGGCCGGCCAGGATGATGAGGTCCGCCTGGCGCGGGGTGCCGCGCAGGGCCTCCGAGCCGAAGCGCGAGATGTCCATGCGCGAGCCGACCAGCGAGATCATCTCGATGGAGCAGCACGCCAGCCCGAAGGTCAGCGGGAAGATCGAGTTGCCCTGGGCCCACGAGGACGCCTTGTCGAGCGTCGTCGTGACGATGCTGTCGCGCACCTGCTGCTCGAGGTCGTCGCCCTCGAGCTCGCCCCGGAGCAGATCACGGGCCCGCAGCTGGCGGGCCCGGAAGGACTCCTTGTCGGCCTGCGTGAGCTGCGTGCCGGCGCCGCCGGTCCCCGCAACTCCCGCCTTGCCGTTCCTGATCACTTCCATTCGAGGGCTCCCCTCCGCCACACGTAGATGAGCGCCACGAGCAGCAGCACGATGAAGACCGCCGTCTCGATGAGCGCGAAGGTGCCGAACGCCTGCAGCTGCACCGCGATCGGGTACAGGAACACAACCTCGATGTCGAACAGCAGGAACAGCATCGCGATCAGGTAGAAGCTGATCCCGAAGCGGAAGCCGTGCTGGACCTCAGAGGGCAGGCCGGATTCGTATGCGTCCTCGGCGAACGTGCTTGGCCTGCGCTTGTACCGCGGACCCAACCACGAGTTCGCGGCCACGAAGAGCGCACCAACGCCCGTCGCCAGCACAAGAAAGATGAGGATCGGCAGATACGACCGGAGCACCGCCGTCTGTTCTACCACCTCCAGACCGGGCGACCGGGTGTTAGGAAACCCATACTTTTCGACGCTTCGTGCCGGTCCACACGATGTCTGCGTGCCGCTCGTCACAACCGGCACGAGCCGACGTGCGCGGTGTGACGACCCGCCGCTCACGCCTGCCGGTCCCCCGGCACGACGCCGTGCGACGATCCCCCGCGATGGCCGCCGCCGCGCTCTACGTGTCGCTCCTCGTCGCGATCGTCGCGCTCGCCTCGGGGGCGTGGGGCAGCTGGCTCTGGTGGCGCTTCGACGCGCAGGACCGGTACTGGCTCGCGATCCGTGCCACGCAGCTCGGCGCCCTCGCGCTCACCATCGTGGCCGGCGCGGTCTGGATCACGGGTGAGCGGCCCGATTCCTGGCTCTTCTGGCTCTACTCCCTGCTCCCCGTGGCGATCTCGCTCATCGCGGAGCAGCTGCGGATCATCGCCGCCGAGCAGGTCCTCGAGCGCCGCGGACTCTCCGGCGCGGAGGACGTCGGCCGCCTCGACGACGCCGGCCAGCGCGGCGTCGTCCGCGACATCATCCGCCGCGAGATCGGCGTGATGGCGACCGCCGCGTTCGTGATCGCGTTCCTCGCGCTGCGCGTCGCGGTCGAGCGCGGCGGGCTCTAGGCGACGGGCCCACGCGGGCCGCTCGCCACCGTTGCGGCAATCGGCACGCCCCGGCCCGCAACCCGACGAACGGGGGGGGGTGGATGGTGGGCCTCGTGCGCGCCAGAGCTTCGGCCGGGTTGGCGCCGGGTCGTTCGGCCGGGGACTGGCCGGGGCCGGGCGCGTGCTGCGCCGGCGCGCCCGAGGCGGGGCGCCGTTCGGGGGCGCGGGTCCGGGCGCGCTCGGGGCGGGGGCGCGCTCGGGGCGGGGCGCACTCAGGGCGGGGCGCGCTCGGGGCAGGGGCGCACTCGGGGCGGGCGCACTCGGGGCGGGGCGCGGCTCAGGGGCGCGGCCCCGTGCGGGGTGGCGAACCGGGCGGAGGCCGGTCGGGCTCGCCGGACGACGTCCCGGGACGCGGTAGGCCGACGATGCACGTCTCGGCGAAGCGTCCGAGACCAGGACGTACATCGACCGGGCCTGAGGCGCACGATCCAGGTCTCGGCGTCCCGGTCCTGGTCGAGCCGTACATCGTCGGGTTCCCGACGACCAGGAGAACGCGACCTGCCGCGGAGCCGAACCCGATCGGCGCCCCCGCCTCGGGTGGGCCGGCACCGCACGCGAAACGGCCCGGTCAGTCACCACGCCGGACGCGTCGGCGGAAACCCGGCCAACGCCCTGGCGCGCCCGAGGCCCCGCATCAAACGACCCCCGGTACCGGCCAGATGGTTGCCGCCGTCAAAGACCAGTCGCGGGCATCAAGTGCAGATGCGAAAGGGTCTTCGTGGCCAGTACCGGGGGCGAGTCCGTGGTTCACCCTCGCGCGTGCGACTCCTTCCCGACCACGCAAGATCTTTTTCGGTCGCCCCGCTCCGTCCTGCGCGCGCTCGACCGGCGGCCCCGTTCCGCTCCGCGCTCGAACCACTCCCCCGCGCCGCCCCGGCCAGTCCTGCCGCCGGAAGCGGCGCTCCCGGCCCGCGACGGGCGCTGGCGCGCTCGAGGCCCGCGCTCGTCTATCCCTCTTCGTCGGCCTGCTGCGGGGGCTCCTCGCGGCGCTCGCCGACCGCGGGCGGGCATGCGGGGGCCGGGCCGTCGACGCGGAGGTCGGCGACCATCCCGAGGTCCTCCTCGCCCGGCTGGCCGCTGATGATGCGGTAGTCGCCCGGGCCGAGGCAGGTGCGCAGGAGCGGGCGGGACTCGCCGGGGCGCAGCGGGGGCGGGTCGGAGATCGCGAACCGGGCGCGGCGGTTCCCGCGCTTGTCGTCGTCGGAGACGACGCGGAGGCTGTGGACGAGGCGCCCGGTGTTCTGGCCGACGATCACCAGGGGGCCCGCCTGCATGACGAGGTTGCGGGGCTCGATGGTGTACTCCCGGAGCTGCAGGCGGGCCTCGCCTCCGCGTATCCGTCGCTCCGGACCGGTGTTCCACACGGCCCGGAAGACCAGCACCAGAAGGCCCACGACGACGAGTCCGACGAGCACCCAACGCAGGTCGTGGCGGGGGTCGTGGGGGCGCTCCCGGCCGGACATCGCGCGCATCATCGTGCATCTCCTCGCGGGCGCGCGCCTCGAGGGGCGACTCCTGGTCTAGGATCCCGGCGACATGCAGCGTCGAGCCTTCACGACCTTGGGTGCCCTGGCGGCCACCCTCGTCCTCGCCTCCTGCGGGTCCGAGTCGGTCCAGACCAACATCGACAACGGACCACTCAAGGGCGAGAAGGACCCGGCCGTGCTGCGCGGCGCGAACATCTTCGCCGAGCGGTGCTCCGGGTGCCACACCCTCGCCGTCGCCGGCACGCAGGGGAGCGCCTACGGCATCAAGGACCGTGAGCGCACGGACGGACCCACGTTCGACCTCCGCGCCGAGACGAAGGGCGCCGTGCTCTACGCGCTGCGCAACGGCGGCTTCTCCGGCGCGATCATGCCGGCGAACATCGCCGTCGGCGACGACGCCGAGGCCGTCGCGTCGTTCCTCTGCAAGTACTCCGGCCTGAAGACGGGCAAGTCGTCCAGCCCGCAGAAGCAGCAGACGCCCGAGGAGCGGTGCGCCGAGACCGGCCCGCCCACGTCGGGTGACACGCCCGCCGGCACGGGCACGCCGTCCGTCGGCGAGGCCGCCGAGACCTCCGGCGGCTGAGCGACAGCCACCACGTAGCGGGACCGAGGGGCGGCGCGAGCCGCCCTTCGTCGTTCCCGGGGGTCAGCCGCGGCGGGCGATCTCGAACGCCACGAGGGTCGTGGCGCACGCGACGTTGAGGGACTCGACGCCGCCGGGCATGGGCACGGCGGTCCAGGAGTGGGCGAAGGCGGCGGACTCCGCCGAGGCGCCCTCGTGCTCGCCGCCGACGAGGAACGCGATGCGGTCGGGCAGGTCGAGCTCCCACAGGGACGTCTGCGCGCCCGCGTCGAGGCCGACGATCGCGAAGCCCGCGTCCGTGAGCTCGGACAGTGCGCCCGGCGCGTCGGTCGTGCGCAGGATCGGGGAGGAGAACGCCGTGCCGGCCGAGGCCTTCACGACCTGCGGGCCGATCGCGGCGGTCCCGCGGCGGGGGACGACGATGCCGTCGACGCCGGCGGCCGTCGCGGAGCGGATGATCAGCCCGAGGTTGCCCGGGGTCGTGACGCCGTCGACGACGAGCAGCCGCTGCTTGCGCGACGGATCGCGGGAGAGCTCCTCGAGGCGATCCGTCAGGGCCCCCATCTCGGGCGCGACGACGTCGGCCACGACGCCCTGGTCCTGCCGGCCGTTGCCGGAGATGAGCGAGACGCGGTGGGCGGACGTCTCGCGCACCTCGACGCCGCGCTCCGTCGCGGACTTCTTGACCTCGCTCGTGACCGCGCCGCCCATCTCGGCGATCGTCACCGCGGCGACCTCGAGCTTCGGGTCCCGCAGCGCCTCGAGGACCGCGCGGCGGCCGTAGACGGTGATGCAACGGTCGCGCCGCTGCTGGGGATCCATGGGCTGGGGCATCGCGAGGAGGGTACGCGGCCGCGTGCAGGGGCCGGGCGCAGGGCCACGGGCCGGGCGCCGGCGCATCCGACGGTGGGGCGCTAGGCTGGCCCGGTCCCCGCCGCTCCCGCGGCGCCTGTCCAGGAGTCGCCGTGCCGTCGTCCCGCCCGAGGTCCCCGCGATCGGGCCCTTCCGTCCTCGCCGTTGTGACCGCGCTCGCCGCGGTCGCCGTCGCCAGCCCGGCGGTCGCCGCCAAGCCTGCGGCCGTCCCCGCGGGCGGCGTGCTGCGCGCGGTCACAGAGTCGCGGGGATCGGGCCCCCGCCAACAGGCCGTCACCCGGCTCGACATCATTGCTCCCGACGGCACCCGGCGGTGGCTGGCGACGCTGCCCGGTCCGGGGACCGACGCCCAGACCGGCCTGGCCCCCGACGGCCGCACCTTCGCCTCCGCGCGGGGGGATGGTCGAATCTTCGTGGTCTCGGTACGCGACGGCCGCATCCGCCTCCTGACGCCTCCGGGGCTGCCCGCCCGGCCCGTGTCCCCCGGGTCGAACCGCCGACACGTCGGCCGGGGTGGCTGGACCGCCGAGACGGGTTCGACGACGATCCGCTGGGCGCCGTCGGGTTCCGCCTTCGTCGTCAGCCGGCTGCTCGTCCGCGAGAACGCGAGCCCGTCGCCCGGGGGCGCGACCACCCGCGCCGTCGTCTGCACGCTCCGACCGGCCCGTTGCACCTCCGCCGGCCCCGCAGCGCCGGCGGAGCTGATCCCGCTCGGGCGCGGCCGCCTCCTCCGCCTGGACGGCCCGGTCACACGTGGGGGCGACGACGAGAACGGGACGCACAGCGGGTTCGGCGTCGCGGAGGAGCGCTCCATCCTGGAGCAGGCGCGCCGCCTGGTCGTCACCGCCGCGTCCGTCGTCCCTCCCCGTGGTCGCCTGCGCGTACTGCGCGCCGTCACCGGGAGAGGGCGGACCGGCGTGGTCTCGTTCGCGTCGCAGCCCTCGTCCGGCCCGGCCGGGGTCCTCGTGCGCCGCACGCGCACCCGCGTGGGTCCCGTTCGCTCCGAGCCCTCCGACGGGCCCGCGGTGTCCGTGTCGACCCGCGCCCTGCGCCCGTGGCTCGTTACGCCCGGGGGCCGCGTGCGCACGTTCGGCCGTCGCCTCGGCGTTGACCCGATCGGGTCGCTCCCGGACGGCCGCTGGATCATGCCCACGCGCGACGTCGGGCCGGGACGGACCGCCGAGGCGCCGGAACCGGAACTCGCCGTCCTCGACGCCCGTGGCCGCGTCCGAGGGCTGCCCGTCGGGGGTCGGCCGCTCACCCCGGTGCGGCTGGCGCTCGAGGCCGGACTGCCGGACCCGTTCGCCGTCGGCGCCCGCTTCGACAGCGTCCTCGTCCGTGGCGGCGACCTCGTGGTGACCCTGAGCGACTGGGGGTCCGGGGGCATCGTCTTCGCCCCGTCCGACCGCGCGGTCGTCCGGGTCCCGCTCGACGGATCGGCGCCCGCCCGCACCCTCGACCACAAGACCGGAGCGAGCTATGCCGTCCGCTGAGCACCCTCGCGCCCGGACCGCCCGCGGCGTCTCCGGCCCTGGCCCCCGTCGGCTCCGCCGCTCGGTGCGGCAGGCCCTCGTCGCCGGCGTGGCCGCCGCGTCCCTCGGAGCCCCCGCCGCCGCGCCCGCCGACGTGGTGCGGGTGGACACGGTACGGTCGAACGAGGCGCCCTCGACCGCGGCGGTCGCGATCGTCCCCCTCGCCGGCCGCCCGACCGCGGCCGTGCCCGTCACGGGCCTGCCCGACGCGCTCGCCGCGCTCGGCCGGTCGCCGGACGGCGGGCGCGTCGCGTTCGCTGGCACGGAGGATGCCGCGCGTCCCCAGCGCCGCGCCGGCGTGTTCGCGTGGGGGGCGGGGCGTCCATGCCCCTCACCGATCCGGACGGGGCGCCGCTCGGCGTCGACGCGTCCGGTTCCGACGGCCCCGCCTACGACCTCCGTACCCCGTGGATCACGTGGTCGCCGGACGGCACCTCCCTCGCCCTGCACGCGTTCGACGTGCTGCCGGGCGACCCGTGGTTCACCCGGCCGACCGTCCGCCGGTGCGACGCCGTGACAGGCCGCTGCGGACCCGTCCGCCGCGAGGACGCGATCGACCTGCCCGGTGGCGGCACGGTGCGGGTGGCGGCGGGCCTGACCGCCCCCGCCGGAGAGGGCCGCACCGGCGACCCGGACAGCGGGAGCGTCGACGAGACGGTCCGGGCGAGCCTGCGCCGCCGCTTCACCGTGCGCATCCGCGTCACCGGCCGCCCCGGGGCGTCGTCCACCTGGTCGCAGACCGGGACCCTGCGCCGCGGCGCTCCCGCTTACGACCGCGCCTACCCGAGTAGGAGCGGGGTGCTGGTGCGCCTGTCGATGGTGCAGCACGACCCCGCGCGGGACACCTTTCCGGGTCTGGACGCGACCGCCGGGCCCGCCGTGCTCGTCCGCCCCGACGGCTCCACGAAGCGCCTGCGCACGTTCCCCTACGACGTGGTGGGCACGCTCCCCGACGGGCGCTGGATCCTGGCCGGGGGCGCCACGGAGCCGGTCCCGCGCCCCGCCACGGGCGAACCGCTGCGCACCCTCGACGCCGCCGGCCGCGTGCGCGTCCTGCGATCGGGCGGCCGGCCGATCACGCCCGTCTGGGTGGCCCACGCCGTCGGGCTGCCCGACTCCCGCTCGACGGAGGCCTCGGTGCTCCGTGCCGGCCTCGACGCCCCGACGGGCCAGCTCGTGCTGGCGATGGAGGCAGCGCAGAGCCGGTTCTCGGGCACCCTCCACGACGAGTTCGTGGCCACCGTCCCGCTCGACGGGTCGACCCCGCCCCGGGCGCCCTTTGGCGTCCAACGCCCCGCCCAGTTCGAGCGGACCACCACCCACCTCGTCGAGTGACGACCACGGGTCGCCGGCGACGGTCGGGCAGGAGGGTGTGACCCACCGCTAGCCTCCCCCGTGATGCTCGACCTGAAGGCCCTGCGCCGCGACCCCGACGCCGCCCGTGCCGCCCTGGCCCGCCGCGGAGGCTCCGACGCGGAGACGCTCGACCGCGTGCTGGCGCTGGACGAGCGCCGGCGCGAGCTGCTGCCCGAGCTCGAGGCGCTCCGCGCCGACCAGAACGCTGCCAACGGCGCGATCGCGCGGGCCAAGAAGGCCGCGAAGGAGACGGGCGACACCGCCGCCGCCGACGCCGCGGTGGCCAACATGCGCGAGGTCTCGGCCCGCGCGAAGGCGCTGCAGGAGGAGCTGACGACGGTCGAGGCCGACCTGCAGACGACCCAGCACCGGCTGCCGAACCTGCCTCACCCGGACGCGCCGCTCCAGGACACCGTGGTGCGCACGGTCGGCGAGCCCGCGATCGACGGGCTCGAGCTGCGGCCCGCCGCCGCGGGCGTGATCGAGTACGCCAGCGGCGACGAGCGCGTCTTCGAGGTCGCCGCCCGCGCCACCGAGCCGAAGGACCACCTGCAGCTCGCCGGCCCCGACCGGGTCGACATGGAGCGCGGCGCGCGGCTCTCCGGCTCGCGGTTCGCCTACCTGCGCGGCGAGCTCGTGTTCCTCGAGCTCGCGCTCGTGCAGTGGACGCTCTCCAAGCTGCGCGGCAAGGGCCACGAGGCCGTGATCCCGCCCGTGCTCGTGCGCGAGGACGCCCTCTACGGCACGGGCTTCCTGCCCGACACGGAGCAGCAGATCTACACGCTGCCCGACGACGACCTCTACCTCGTCGGCACGAGCGAGGTCGCCCTGGCGTCGATGCACGCGGGCGAGATCCTCGACGCCTCGGAGCTCCCCCTGCGCTACGCCGGCTTCTCGCCCTGCTTCCGCCGTGAGGCCGGCGCGGCCGGCGCGAGCGACCGCGGGCTGTTCCGCGTGCACCAGTTCGACAAGGTCGAGATGTTCAGCTTCGTCCCGCCGGAGGACGCCGAGGACGAGCACGCCCGGCTGCTGGCGATCGAGGAGGAGATCCTCACCGAGCTCGGCCTCCCCTACCGCGTCGTCGACATCGCCGTGGACGACCTGGGCGCGTCGGCCGCCCGCAAGTTCGACTGCGAGGCGTGGCTGCCCTCGCAGGGCACCTACCGCGAGCTGACGTCGACCTCGAACACCACGGAGTTCCAGGCCCGCCGGCTCGGCATCCGCATCAAGGACGCCGCCGCGACCCCGCCGCGGAAGGCCGAGCCGCTGGCGACGCTCAACGGCACGGCCGTCGCTGTCGGCCGCACGATCATCGCGCTGCTCGAGCACGGCCAGCGCGAGGACGGCAGCGTCGTGCTCCCCGAGTGCCTGCGCCCGTTCGGCGCGCCCGCCGTGCTGCCCGCGGCGCGATGAGCGCCGTCCCCGCCGCGTCGTGACCGCGCGCGTGGCGCCGGGCGGGTCGACGGCATGACGGCCCGCCTGTCCCCGCTCGGGTCGCCGGCGTGACGGCCCTGCTGCTCGCGCTCCTGGCCTCGGCGGCCTGGGGCACGAGCGACTTCATCGGCGGCCGCGCCACCCGCGGCCGCCACGTCGTCGGCGTCCTGGGGATCACGCGCCCGACGGGCCTCGTGATCGTGGGCGTGCTCGTCCTGATCGGCGGCGGCCCCGTGGTCGGGGAGCGCTGGGTTGCGGCCATGTGCTCGGGCGCGTCGCTCATCGGCGGCATGTGGTGCCTGTACCGCGCGCTGGCGATCGGGCCGATGTCCGTGCTCGCCCCGATCTTCGCCACCGGGGCGATCGTGCCGGTGATCTGGGGCGTGATCTCCGGCGAGGCCCCCAACGCATACACGTTCGCCGGGCTGGCCGTGGCCGCGGCCGGATCCGTGCTCGCCGCCCGGGCGCCGAGCACGGACGGCGGCCGCGTCGAGCCCCGCGGCGTCGCCTACGCCCTGGGCGCGGCGCTGGGGATCGGCGTCGGGCTCGTGCTCACCGACCTCGCCGCCGAGCAGGACGCGCTCTCCGCCGTCTTCGTCGCCCGCGCGACGGAGGTCGTGATCGTCATCTCGCTGCTGGCGGTGCGCTGGCGCACGTGGGGCCCGCAGCTGCGCTCGCCGGGGCTGCTCCCCCTGGCCGGCGCGATCGACATCTCCGCCAGCCTGCTCTTCGCCGTGGCCTCGCGCTCCGGCCTGCTGCCCGTCGTCTCCGTGCTCTCCTCGCTCTATCCGGTGATCACCGTGCTGCTCGCCCGCGCGCTCCTGGACGAGCGGATGTCGCGCGCCCAGGCCGGCGGTGCGGCGCTCACGCTGCTCGGCGTCGCCGTCGTCGCCGCCTCGGGTTGAGCGCCGCAGCCGTCCCGTCCGGGAGGCCGCCGCTGGTACGTTCGGCCGACCAGGCCAGCCCCCACGACGGGACGAGCACGTGCAGCACGAGGATCAGCACCCCGCGACCCCGGCGGTCGCCGACGCGCCGCTCACGCCCCTGAGCTTCCTGCTCCGCAGCGCCGACGTATGGGCGGAGCGGACGGCCGTCGTCGACGGGGCGCGGAGCTGGACGTGGGCCGAGCACCTCGAGCGGGTGCGGCGCGCCGTCGGCGGGCTGCACGCGCGGGGCGTCGGGCCGGGCGACCGGGTGGCGGCGGCCCTGCCCAACGTGCCCGCCATGCTCGAGCTGCACTATGCGGTGCCGGGCGCCGGCGGCGTGATCGTGCCTCTGAACACCCGCCTGGCGGCGGCGGAGTACGCCTACGTGCTCGAGCACTGCGGCGCCCGGCTGCTCGTCGCCTGGGAGGGCCTCCGCGACGCGCTCCAGCCCGCCCTGGACGAGCTGGGCGACGCCGCTCCGGACGTCGTATGGGTGCTTCCCGACGGCGGGGACGGCTGCGAGTGGGAGGCCCTGCTCGCCGACGCCACGCCGCGGGACCTGGCGCTTCCCGAGGACGAGCGCGCGCTGCTGTCGGTGAACTACACCTCGGGCACCACGGGGCGGCCGAAGGGCGTGATGGTCACCCACCGCGGCTCGTACCTGCACAGCCTGGGGGTCATCGCCGAAGCCGGGCTGAGCGTGCGCAGCGCGTACCTGTGGACCCTGCCGATGTTCCACTGCAACGGCTGGGCCTACGTGTGGGCGGTGACGGCGACGGGGTGCAAGCACGTGTGCCTGCCGCGGGTCGAGGGCGGGGCGATCTGGCGCGGGCTGCGCGACGAGGGCATCACCCACCTGTGCGCGGCGCCGACGGTGATCGTCACGATCGTCGAGTCCCCCGACGCCGCCCCGCTCGAGACGCCCGTGAGCCTGGTGGTGGGCGGCGCGCCGCCCGCCCCGGCGCTCATCGCCCGCGCGGAGGAGCTGGGCATCCGGATCACCCACATGTACGGGCTGACCGAGACGTACGGCCCGTTCGCCGTCTGCGCCTGGAACCCCGACTGGGACGACCGTCCGGAGGAGGAGCGCTCGCGGCTGCGCGCGCGGCAGGGCGTCGGGACGATCGTCTCCGAGCGCCTGCGGGTCGTCGACGAGGAGCTGCACGACGTGCCCCGCGACGGCGTCTCGCTCGGCGAGGTCGTCATGCGCGGCAACAACGTGACGATCGGCTACTACCGCGATCCCGAGGCCACGGAGCAGGCGTTCCGCGGCGGCTGGTTCCACTCCGGCGACCTCGGCGTGATGCACCCGGACGGCTACGTCGAGCTGCGCGACCGGCTGAAGGACGTCGTCATCTCGGGCGGCGAGAACATCGCCACGATCGAGGTCGAGCAGGCGCTGAACGCGCACCCCGCCGTCAGCGAGGTCGCGGTCGTCGGCGCCCCGGACGAGCGCTGGGGCGAGGTGCCCGTCGCCTACGTCGTGCTGCGCGGTGACGGGGCCGACCCCGAGGAGCTGCGCGCGTTCGTCCGCGAGCGGCTCGCCGGGTTCAAGGTGCCCAAGCGCGTCGAGATCGTCGACGCGCTGCCCAAGACGGGCACGGGCAAGATCCAGAAGTTCCGGCTGCGCGAGCGCGCGGCCGGTTGAGCGGCCGCCGCCGGAACTCAGCGCTCGGCGGGCACCGCGGTCTCGAGCTCGCGGCGGATCAGCAGGTCGGGGATGACCACGAGGCCGACGAGCCCGGCGACGACCACGGCGGCCGGGTACTTCCAGTTCCAGCGGCGCTGCAGCACGCCGAGTGCGCCGAGGCCCACGAGCGCGATGAACAGCAGCCCGTGCGTCATCCCCATCGGCGCGACGAACGACTCCGTGTCGATGACGCCGATCATGCCGAGGAACAGCGGCACGAGCAGCACGAAGTCGATGATCGCGAGCACGAGCATGAGGTTCAGGAACCGGCGGGTGCCACGGGGGTCGGTGCGCGAGACGGCGAACATGGCGCCCAAGGGTAGGGAGGGCACGCGCGCGACGGCGCACGGAGCGCACGCTTCGCCTTCAGGATCGGGCGCCGGCGGGTGCGCGCGCCCCCGGTGGGCGGTCTCCGCACCTGCCACGCCCGCCGCATCGACGGACACCGCACCGGGTTCCTTCCGGTGTCCCCACCGTCCGGAGCCGCGTGCCCCCTTCATCCCGTCCCGCATCAGCGGTCGTCCGGTTCGCGGCGGCCTGCGCCATCGCCGCTGGTTGCCTGCTCGGCGCCGCCCCGGCCGCCGGGGCGGCGCCATGCGCCACCCCGGCGTCGCCCGTATCGACCGTCGCGGTCACCTGGGGCACGCAGGACGTCCTGGAGTGGTCGCCACCCGCCGGCTTCGTGCAGGGGCTGGCGTTGCGGGCGAGCCGAGACGGAGAGCGCGCCCTGACGGTCCGCACGGCGCCCGCCACGGGGTCCCGTCGCACGCCGTACCTCTGTGCCGACCGGACCTCGATCGCGCGCCTGCCCGCCCTGCGCGGTTACGACCACGTCGTCGGCGTCAGCTTCAACGGCGACCGCCTCGCCTGGCGTACCGCGAGCGGGCCCCGCCGTGGGGTGCTCTCGGTGGGCCGCGTCCGCCGGGGCCGGGTCGTCGGCGTCCGCACGGCGCGAACCGCACCGACCGGCAGGCTCCGCGCGCGCGACGGCCGGATCACGGTCACACCAAGCGGCGACGTCGCCTGGGCCCTCTCGGAGCGCCGGGGGCGACGGGCGTCCTGGAAGTCGTCGCTGTGGGCCTGGCCCCGCCGCGGGCGTCCCGCACGGGTCCCGCTCTCGCGTTCCGAGCGTGCCCGGACCTTCACGATCCATCTCGTCGACGACCAGCACCTCATCGTGGACGGTGAGGATCAGCCGCGGGCGTTCGCCCCGGCACGACCCGGACGGTGTGCCCGACCGACGGCGGGTGCCTGGTCCGACGTCGGACCCTGGCGCATCCGCCAGGTGGACGAGTTCACGACCGGGGAGGAGGGGTCGGCGGACGTCAACCACGTGCTCGTGTGCGATCCCCGCAGCGGGCGACTGATCCACGCGGAGTCGACCGTCTCGAGCTCCGACCACTACTGCTCGAGCTGGCAGGACATCGACCGGGCCGCGGCGATCGGGCCGTGGCTCGTGCTGGAGCATCGGCGCACGGAGCAGGGATCGGCCTGCGGGTCCCGGGTCGTGTTCCACCGCTCCGTCGGCCGGAACATGGTCACCGGTGAGACCTTCGACGCCCCGGGCGGCCTGGCCGCCCCGGGTGCGCCGCCGCCGGCCGTCGAGCGGGACGCGCCCCCGGGCACGCCCACCCCGGAGTTCCTGATCGCCGCCCTCGGGGCTTGGCCCGCCGTCGTGCTGGCCCCTGGCGCCCTCGCGTGGAGCGCGCCGTCGGGGGAGACCAGCCCGACGGGCCGTCGCCACACGGTGATGCTGGCCGACCGCGCCGGCGTGCGCGCCGTCGGGACCTCGACCGCGTTGTCGCTGGCGATCGACGGCGCGGTGCGGTGGACGGAGGACGGCCTGGCGCGGAGTCAGCCCGTCGATCCCGTTCCGGCCTGGGAGCCGGCGGTCACGACGTTCGGCCGCCAGCCCTGACGGCTACACGTCGTGCGGTCGGACCCCTCAGGCCGGCCCGTTCGCCGTAGTCCGCCCGACCTCGGCCTCGATCCCCGCCTCCTCGCGGGCCTTGAGCGTGCCGCCGATGAAGCGGTCGTAGATCAGGCCGCCCAGCAGGGCGCCGAGTATCGGGCCCACGATCGGGACCCACATGTAGCCGTTGACCTTGCCGTAGTCGCCGGGCAGGGCCAGGTCGCCCCACCCGGCCACCCAGGCGAGGACGCGGGGCCCGAGGTCACGGGCCGGGTTGATCGCGTAGCCGGCGTTCGCGCCCATCGAGACGCCGATCGCCACGACGATCAGGCCGATGAGCATGGGTCCGAGGGTCGCGCGGACGGCGGGGTTGAGCTCCTCCGTGACCGCGAAGAGCAGGCCGGCGAGCAGGGCCGTGCCGATGACCTGGTCGACGAACGGGCCGACCCACGAGTCGAAGTACGGGGCCGGGGTCGTCGCGAAGATCGCGAACCCCGACAGCGAGTCCGGTTCGCCGCGGGTCATCTTGCCCGCCACCTCCATGCTGTCGATCGCGCCCTTGTAGTTCAGGTAGACGACCGCCGCGCCGCAGAACGCGCCGAAGACCTGCACCGCCGCGTAGGCCGGCACCTTGCGCCAGGGGAACCCGCGCCGGGCGGCCAGCAGCACGGAGACCGCCGGGTTGAGGTGCGCGCCGCTGACCCCACCCGCCACGTAGACGGCGAACATCACCGCGAGGCCCCAGCCGACCGCGAGCAGCAGCCAGTCGCCGCTGGCCGCGAACGCCTCGGCTCCGCGCCCCGATTGGTTCAGCGCCGCGATCGACATCGCCGTGACGCCGTTGCCGAGCAGGATCAGCACGAAGGTGCCGAGGAACTCCGAGGCCAGCTCGCCGCGGATCGTCCGCTGCCAGCCCCAGCGACGGTGGCCCGGACCACGTGGCGCACCCGTCGTCCCGGCGTCGGCCCCGGCCACCCCGTCATGTTCCGTGCTCACGATGCATCCCCCTCCTCAGGGTCGTCGGCGCCCGTCGGGCCCCGACTGTCGGATGGGCCGATCCTCGTCCCGCCCCCGCCACACGACCACGTTGCAACGAGGTTGCGAGCGGTACGGGTAGCGGACGCCGTCGGCCGCGCCCGGGCCCAGGGTCGGTGCGATCCCGCGGCCGGGGAGCTCGACGGGCCCTACGCGGCCTCGGTCGGGGAGACCGTCCGGGTCCCTACGCGGCCTCGGCCATCGGCACCACGGGCGGCGGCGCGTCCGGATGACGCAGGGCCTGCAGGCGGTCGCGCGCGGCGAGGACCGTCGGGCTGTCGGCGCCGGGCAGCGGGTCGGCGCCGGCGTCGCGCGCACCGTCGCCCTCGGGACCGTGCTCCTCCAGCCGCGCCTCGAGCTCGAGCAGGTCGAGCCGCACCGGTCCCACCAGCCGGTAGGGCTTCGTGCCCAGCAGGCCGCCGAGCTGGCGGCGCAGGCGGGAGACCTCGGCGCGGACGGTGACGAGCGCGTCGTCGCTGCCGTAGAGCTCGATCGCGAGGTCGCGGGCGGTCAGGCCGCCGGGAGAGAGCGCGAGCAGCAGGAGCACCTCGGAGCGCCGCGGCGGCAGGACGATCTCATGGCCGTGCAGGCGGATCCTGGCGGACGAGCGGCCGAGCACCTCGATCTCGAGCGGCTCCTCCGGCGCGGCCGGGCGCTTGGACGACGCGCGCTCGCGCCACACGACGGACGCGCCGTGGGCGAGCGGCTCCGCGGCCAGGACCGCCTCGCCGCCGCTGCCGATGAAGCCCCCGCCGTCGACCCGCACCAGCGGGCCGTGGAGCCAGCCGACGGGCTGGCAGGCCAGCACGTGGCCGGCGCGGTCGACGAGCGCGCTCGGGGTGCCCGGGCGGCTCGCGGCCAGCTCGAAGTAGCGGCTCTTCAGCGCCTCGCGGCGCATCGCCAGCTCGCCACCGAGCATCGCCTCGATCGTGCTCGCGGCGCTCTGGACGAGGGACAGCGCGTAGGGGTGGGCGCCCTTGATGCCCGTCGACAGGCACAGCGCGCCGATCGCCTTGCCGGTCTCCGGATCGTGCACGGGTGCGCCGGTGCAGCACCACTGGTGGTACCGGCGGGCGTAGTGCTCGGCGGAGAAGATCTGGACGGCGTGGTCGACCTTCAGCGCCGTGCCGATGCCGTTGGTGCCGGCGACGTCCTCGTCCCACAGGTGGCCGGGGACGAAGCGGATGGACTCCGACGCGGCGAGCACCCGCGGGTGCCCCATGGACCACAGCATCGTGCCGTCGACGTCCGCGGCCGTCACGAGGTGCTGCACGTCGTGGGCGACCTCGCCCAGCACGCCCTCGATGACCGTGCCGAACCGGCTCAGGGGGTGCTCGGACCAGCGCGCCATCGCGTCGCCGTAGTCGAGCACCATCGGCACGTCGTGCTCGCCCGGGTCGATCCCGGCACTCGCCGCGCGGGCCCACGAGGACGAGATGACCTCGCGCACCATCGGAGGGACGGGGCGCCCCGCCGCGGCCCGCTCGTGCGCCTTCGCGAGCAGTCGCGCGAGCCCGACCGGGTCGATGCCGGGAGAGATGCCGAGCCAGGGGTTCTGCATGTGGGGGAGCCCGCGTCCTTCCTTGTCCGCGCAACGTCGCTGCTACCCCCGCCCCCGCGTTGCAACGCCGGACCGCGGAGGTGATGGTCGTCACATCATGCACTTCCCGGACGGGCGCAACAAGCGCCACCCGGGGGGTGTTCCGGCCCCGCCCCGCCGATCAGGAGACCCCATGGACGCCGACGCCCCCACGACGCTGGACCCGCAGAAGGACTACCCCCTCGGGCGCCACCGACCCGACCTCCTGCGGACCCCGACGGGCAAGACGCTGGACGACCTGACGCTCGAGCGCGCGCTGCACGGCGGCGTCACCGCGGAGGACCTCCGCATCACGCCGAACACCCTGGCGCTCCAGGCCGAGGTGGCCGAGGCGGCGCACCGGCCGCAGCTCGCCCAGAACTTCCGCCGCGCCGCGGAGCTGACGGCCGTCCCCGACGAGCGCGTGCTGTCGATCTACGCCGCGCTGCGCCCGAACGCGTCGACGAAGGAGGAGCTGCTCGCGATCGCCGAGGAGCTCGAGTCGACGTACTCCGCGCCCATCAACGCCGAGCTCGTCCGCGACGCCGCCCGCGTCTACGAGCGCCGCGACTGCCTCGCCGACTGACCTCCCCTCGGAACCGGACAGAGCCCCATCATGTCGAGCACCCTGAACCAGCCCGCGGGCACCGGCGCCGGCGACGACGGCCCCCGCCGCTCCCGCCGCACCGAGATCCTCGAGAACCGCCCCGTCAACCGCGACGGGTTCGTCGACGAGTGGCCCGAGGTCGGCCTCGTCGCGATGGAGCACGACGGCGACCCCACGCCGAGCGTCCGCGTCGAGGACGGCGTGATCGTCGAGATGGACGGCCGGACCCGCGAGGAGTTCGACTTCCTCGACACGTTCATCGCCGACCGCGCCATCGACCCGGCCGTCGCTGAGGAGGCGATGGCGATCCCGCCGGTCGAGATCGCCCACATGCTCGTCGACGCGCGCCTGCCCCGGGCCGAGGTCATCCGCATCGCCTCGGGCCTCACGCCGGCGGCGCTGCTCGAGGTCGTCAAGACGATGAACGTCGTCGAGATGATGATGGCGATGCAGAAGATGCGGTCCCGCCGGACCCCGTCGAACCAGGCGCACTGCACGAGCGCCCGCGACAACCCGCTGCAGGTCGCCGCCGACGCCGCCGAGGCCGCCCGCCGCGGCTTCGACGAGCTCGAGACCACGCTCGGCATCGTCCGCTACGCCCCGCTCGTCGCCCTCGGACTGCTCGTGGGCGCCCAGGCCGGCCGCCCCGGGATCCTCACGCAGTGCGCGCTCGAGGAGGCCACGGAGCTCTCCCTCGGCATGCGCGGCCTGACGACCTACGCCGAGACGATCTCGGTCTACGGCACCGAGGCGGTGTTCAAGGACGGCGACGACACGCCGTGGTCCAAGGCGTTCCTCGCCTCGGCCTACGCGTCGCGCGGCATCAAGATGCGCTTCACGTCGGGCACGGGCTCCGAGGTGCAGATGGGCAACGCCGAGGGCCGGTCGATGCTCTACCTCGAGATCCGCTGCATCCTCGTCACGCGCGGCGGCGGCGTCCAGGGCCTGCAGAACGGCTCGATCTCGTGCATCGGCGTCCCCGGTGCGGTGCCCTCCGGGATCCGCGCGGTGCTGGCGGAGAACCTGATCGCCGCGATGGCCGACCTCGAGTGCGCGTCGGGCAACGACCAGTCCTTCAGCCACTCCGACATGCGCCGCGTCTCGCGCTCGCTCATGCAGATGCTGCCCGGCACCGACTTCGTCTGCTCGGGCTACTCCGCGGTGCCGAACTCGGACAACATGTTCGCCGGCTCGAACTGGGACGCCGCAGACTTCGACGACTGGAACGTCATCCAGCGCGACCTGAAGATCGACGGCGGCCTGCGCCACGTCGAGGAGGCCGAGCTGCTGGCCGCCCGCGAGAAGGCGGGGCGCGCGCTGCAGGCGGTGTTCGAGCAGCTCGGGTTCCCCGCGATCACGGAGGAGGAGATTCAGGCCGTCGTCTACGGACACGGCTCGGAGGACCTCCCCCGCCGCGACGTGGTGGAGGACCTGAAGGCCGCCACCCGGATGACGGAGGACGGCGTGACCGGCCTCGACGTCGTGCGCGCGCTGGACGCCGGCGGGTTCCCCGACCTGGCCGCCGGGCTCTTCGACCTGCTGCGTCAGCGCGTCGCCGGCGACCTGCTGCAGACCGCGGCGATCATCGACCGCAACGGCAACACGCTCTCCGCCGTGAATGACAAGAACGACTACGCCGGGCCCGGGACGGGCTACCGGCCGACCGGCGAGCGCTGGGAGGAGATGAAGCGCCTGCGCTTCGTCACCAACGCCGACCACCCCGAGGACTGATCCGGCCCCGGCCGAGGAGCAGACCATGAGCACCACCGACAGCGCGGGCGCGCCCACGACCACGCCGACGCCGGCGACCACCCCGACCCCGTCGGCCGAGCCCTCCGCGGCCTCTGGGCCCGTCGCCGCCGCGCCCGAGCGCACGCTCGAGTTGACGGAGAAGGGCCCGGCCGAGCAGGGCACGCGCAGCGACGAGGTCGTGATCGCGCTCTCCCCCGCGTTCGGCGACTTCTTCCGCAAGACGATCGTCGACCTGCCGCTGGCCGAGGTGCTGCGCCAGACGCTGGCCGGCATCGAGGAGCAGGGCGTCTCCGCGCGGGTCATCCGCTTCTTCGCGGGCGCCGACCTGGCCCGGATCGCCCACGCCGGCGCGAAGCTCTCCGGCTCCGGCGTCTCGATCGGGATCCTCTCCCGCGGCACGACGATGATCCACCAGCGGGATCTGCCGCGGCTGTCGAACCTCGAGCTCTTCCCCCAGGCCCCGCTGCTCGACGCCGAGGCGTTCCGCGCCATCGGCCGCAACGCCGCGGGCTACGCCAAGGGCGAGGCCCCGGAGCCGGTGCCGACGCGCAACGACTTCATGGCCCGCCCCCGCTACCAGGCGAAGGCCGCCGTGCTGCACATCAAGGAGACGGAGTTCGTGCAGCCCGGGCGCGCGCCCGTCGAGCTCGATGTCCGCATCGCCTGAGCGGCCGCGGCTCGTCGTCGGCGTCGACGTCGGCAACTCGACGACGGAGTCGTGCGTCGCCGAGCTGCCGGCGTCGACCGGCGCGGTCGGTGGTCCCCCCGCCACCGACCCGCGCTGGCTCGGCGGGCACCTGGCCCGCACGAGCGGCGTGAAGGGCACGAGCCAGAACGTCGCCGGCATCGTGCAGTCCGTGCGCGGCGCGCTGGAGGGCTGCGGCCGCGCGCTGGAGGACGTCGACGTGCTGCTCCTGAACGAGGCCACGCCGGTGATCTCCGGGATGGCCATGGAGACCATCACCGAGACGATCATCACCGAGTCGACGATGATCGGCCACGACCCGTCGACCCCCGGCGGCGAGGGCCTGGGCGTCGGGCGCACCGTCGGCTACGACGCCCTCGGCGAGGTGCCGGAGGGCGACGCGGCGATCGTCGTGATCCCCCGCGAGGTCGACTTCGAGGACGCCGCCGCGGCCATCGAGGCGGCCCGCGCCCGCGGCGTCGAGGTGCGCGGCGCGGTCGTCCAGCGCGACGACGCGCGGCTCATCGCCAACCGGCTCTCGGCGCCGCTGCCGATCGTCGACGAGGTCGCGTTCGTCGACCGCGTCCCCCTCGGGATGGACGCCGCCGTCGAGGTCGCCGCGCCCGGCCGCACGATCTCCACGCTCTCGAACACCTACGGCCTGGCGACGATCTTCGGCCTGGACCCGGAGGAGACGCGCCTCATCGCCCCCGTCTCGCGCGCGCTCATCGGCAACCGCTCGGCCGTCGTGGTCCGCACGCCCAGCGGCGACATCACCGCGCGCCGGATCCCCGCGGGCGCGCTCGAGCTCATCGGCGAGCGGACCCGCCGCAGCGTCGACGTCGACGCGGGCGCGGAGGAGATCATGCGCGTGCTGCGGGCCGTGCGGCCGCTGCAGGACGCCACGGGCGCGGCGGGCACGAACGTCGGCGGCATGCTCGCCGGCGTGCGCGACACGATGGCCGCGCTGACGGAGGACGACCCGGGCGACGTGCGGATCCGCGACATCCTCGCCGTCGACACCTCCGTCCCCCAGGAGGTCCGGGGCGGGCTGGCCGGCGAGTTCCGGCTCGAGAACGCCGTCGCGCTCGCGGCGATGGTCCGCACGGGCCGCACCGCGATGGAGCGCCTGGCGGTCGCGCTGGCGGACGAGACGGGCTGCCGGGTCGTGATCGGCGGGATCGAGGCCGACATGGCCATCCGCGGCGCGCTCACCACCCCCGGCACCGACCGCCCCCTGGCCGTGCTCGACCTCGGCGGCGGCTCGACGGACGCCGCGTTGGCCGACCGCGAGGGCCGGATCGCCACCGTCCACGTCTCGGGCGCCGGCGACCTCGTCACGAAGCTCATCCAGTCCGAGCTGGGCCTGGAGGACCGGGACGTCGCGGAGCAGATCAAGCGGCTGCCGCTCGCGAAGGTCGAGAGCCTGTTTCAGCTGCGGCTCGAGGACGGGTCGGTGACGTTCTTCGACGAGGCACTCCCCGCCGAGGTCTTCGCCCGCGTCGTGACCCTGGGCGACGACGGCCGCCTGACGCCGATCCCGACGAGGGCGTCCCTCGACGCCATCCGCCGCGTACGCCGCGAGGCCAAGCGCCGCGTCTTCGTCGTCAACGCTCTGCGCGCCCTCGAGCAGGTGGCCCCCGACGGCGCGATCCGCCGCCTGGACTTCGTCGTCCTGCTCGGCGGGTCCTCGCTGGACTTCGAGATCCCGGAGATGATCGCCGAGGCCACCGCCGAGTTCGGGATCGTCTGCGGCACCGGCAACGTCCGCGGCGTCGCGGGCCCGCGCAACGCGGTGGCTACGGGGCTCGTGGCGCGGCACGCAGAGGGCGAGGACGGGGCGACCGAGATCGCGGAGCCCGGGAACGACGCCCAAGGCACCCGGCCCGGCGACGACGCCCGGCCCGGGCACGACGCCGAAGGTCCCCATCGCGGAGACGCGGGCGTGGCGGGCGCCCCCACGGAGGTGCGGTCGTGAGCCCGGCCGACCTGCGCCGCGGGCGCCGGCGCGACGAGGACACCGCGGGTCCCGCGATCCGCGTCGCCCGGCTGCCCGGCGCCGCCGACGGCGCGCTGCGCGAGCTGCTCGCCGGGCTCGAGGAGGAGGGCGTGCCCGCGACCGTCGTCGACGCAGATGCGCCCTCTGCCGCCGTCTCGACCGCGGCCGCCCTCGCCGCCGCCGCCCACGCCGCCGCCGGGGCGTCGACCCTGCGCGTCGGCGTCGCGCTCGACGCCGAGCACGCGTGCGTGACCGTGCCGCGGCTCCCCGACGCGGCGCCGTTCCTCCACGGCGACGCGACCGACCCGTTCGCCCTGCGCTGCCTGGGCCAGGACGCCGCGCGCCTCGTCAAGACCGTTCCCCTGACCGACCACCCGACGAACCGGAGCCCCCGATGAGCCCGAGCACCCCGAGCGCGGCGAAGACCGCCGCCAAGCCGCGCGCCCCGCGCCGCACGACGAAGGCCGCGGCCGCGAAGTCCTCCCCCGCCGACGCGGCCGAGGCTCCGGCCGCGCCGGCCCGCCTGACGCTGGAGGCCGCAGAGGCCGTCGTCGCCGCGGCGAAGGCCGAGGCCCAGGCAATCGGCCAGCCCATGAACATCGCGGTGGTCGACGCCGGCGGCCACCTCGTCGCGTTCGCGCGGATGGACGGGTCGATCTTCGCCTCGATCGACATCTCGCAGCGCAAGGCCTACACCTCGGCCGCGATGAAGCTGCCGACGGGAGCCCTGAAGGACGTCACCCAGCCGGGCGCGCCGCTCTACGGCCTCGAGCATTCCTCGGGCGGTCTCGTGACCTTCGCCGGCGGCATCCCGCTCCCCGGTCCGGACGGCGAGCCGGTCGGCGCGATCGGCGTCAGCGCGGGAACCGTCGACCAGGACCAGCAGGTCGCCGAGGCTGGCGTCGCGGCGTGGACGGCGGCATGATGGAGCCCACCATGTCCGCCCCCGCGAAGTCCTACGACGAACTCGTCGCGAACCACGTCTGGAACGTGCCGGAGCGCTACAACATCGCCTCCGACGTCTGCGACAAGCACCCCGACGAGAAGCTGGCGATGGTCCACGAGGGCCCCGACGGCACCGTTCGGAAGGTGCGCTGGAAGGAGCAGCGCGAGCTGGCCAACCGCTTCGCGAACCTCGCGGTGGAGCACGGCATCGGGCGCGAGGACGTCGTCGCGATGCTCGTCCCGCCCACGCCCGAGGCCGCCGCCGCGTTCCTCGGCACGTACAAGGCCGGCGCGATCCTGCTGGCGATGTCGGTCCTCTACGGCGAGGAGGGCATCCGCCACCGCATCCGCGACTCCGGCGCCCGGCTCGTCGTCACCGACGAGGCGCACCGCGACCAGATCGCCGCCGCCGTCACGGGCCTCCCGGGCTGGGACGCGGACGGCGGCAAGGACGGCCTGCCCGGCTCCGCCGACCACACGCTGCTCGTGCTCACGCCCGACGCCCTCGAGGCGGCATCCCCGGAGTTCGAGACGGTCGACACCTCGTGCGACGACCCGGCGCAGCTCTTCTACACCTCGGGCACGACCGGCCTGGCGAAGGGCATCCTCCACGCGCACCGGTTCGTCCTGGCGCACGAGGAGTTCGAGCTCTGCCACGAGATCCAGCCCGGCGAGCGGTTCCGCTCCATGAGCGAGTGGGCCTGGGCCGCCGGGCTGAACCCCCTGCTCGGCGCCTGGCGCACCGGGGCCACCCACTACGTGCACCAGCGCCGCGGCGGGTTCGCGCCCGAGGACGAGCTGTCCTTCCTCTCGCGCCACGAGATCACGAACCTCTTCACGACCCCGACGGCGATGCGGTCTCTGATGGCGGTGAAGGACGCCGGCACGCGGTTCCCCATCCCGCTGCGCCGCGCGTGCTCGGCCGGCGAGCCGCTGAACCCCGAGGCGATCAAGTGGTTCCGCGAGCAGTTCGGGGTCACGGTGCTCGACTTCTACGGGCTCTCCGAGGGCTACCCGCTGTGCGCGAACTTCCCGTGGATGGAGGTCCGCGAGGGCTCCATGGGCAAGGTCATGCCGGGCTGGGACGTCCAGGTCCTCGACGAGGACGAGCGCCCCGTCGCCCCGAACGAGCGCGGCGAGATCTGCTGGCGTCGCGAGTCCAGCCCGACCTGGCCGCTGCGGTTCTGGAACAACCCCGAGGCCACGGAGGCGACGTTCGGCGGGGAGTGGTTCCACTCCAAGGACGCCGCCCGGATCGACGAGGACGGCTACGTCTGGTTCGAGGGCCGCGCGGACGACGTGATCCTCACCGCCGGCTACCGCGTCGGCCCGTTCGAGGTCGAGTCCGCGTGCCTCGAGCACCCCGCCGTGGCCGAGGCCGCCGCGGTCGCCAAGCCCGACGAGCGCCGCGGGTGGATCGTCAAGGCGTTCGTCGTCCTGGCGGAGGGCCACGACGCCTCGGACGCGCTGGCGGCCGAGATCTCGACCTTCGTGCGCGACGGCCACTCGAAGTACGCCTACCCCCGCGAGGTCGAGTTCGTGGAGGACCTGCCCAAGACGCTCACGGGCAAGATCCGCCGCATCGAGCTGCGGACGATGGAGGAGGAGCGGGCGAAGGGCGGCTGAAGGGCGGCGGCGTGACGCCCGCGGCCCTCAAGCCCGCGGGCGCGACGCCGATCACCAGGGCGTGACCCCCGGTGCTCGCACGACCCGTCGTTCCCTCGCCGCCGCGGTCGTCGCGGCCGCGACGCTCGGCCTGCCGGCCGTCGCCCAGGCCGACGCGCCCCTGATGGGCGCCGGTGCGCCCGACGCGCTGCCCGACCGCTACATCGTCGTCCTGGACGGCGACGCTCCGGCCGCCGCGACCGATGACGCCGTCGAGGACGCCCGCGATCGCGGGGCGTCCGTCTCCCGCACCTACCGCCAGGCCGTGCGCGGGTTCGCCGGCCGCCTGAGCCCGCGCCAGCTCCGCGAGACGCTGCGCGACCCCCGGGTGGCCTACGTCGAGGCCGACCGGGCGCTGACCGCGTCGGCGACCCAGTCGCCGGCCCCGTGGGGGCTCGACCGCATCGACCAGCGCGCCCTGCCGCTGAACGGCGCGTTCACCACGGCGACGACCGGGGCGGGCGTCACCGCCTACGTCATCGACACCGGCATCCGCGCGACCCACGCCGACCTGACCGGACGCGTCGGGGCGGGCTACTCCTCCATCAACGACGGCCGCGGCACCGCGGACTGCAACGGCCACGGCACCCACGTCGCCGGCACCGTCGGCGGCCGCACCTGGGGCGTCGCGAAGGACGTGGCGCTCACGCCCGTCCGCGTCCTGGACTGCACGGGCTCCGGCGCGACCTCGGGCGTCATCGCCGGCGTGGACTGGGTCACCGCCGACCACGTCGCCGGCACCCCCGCCGTGGCGAACATGAGCCTCGGCGGCTCCGCCTCCCGGGCGCTCGACTCCGCCGTGAACCGCTCCATCGCCGACGGCGTCGTCTACTCCGTCGCTGCGGGCAACGAGTCGGTCGACGCCTGCACGACGTCGCCGGCCCGGGCCCCCGCGGCGATCACCGTCGGCGCGAGCACCGATCGCGACGCCCGCGCCTCCTTCTCGAACTACGGCACCTGCCTCGACCTCTTCGCCCCCGGCGCGAACATCCGCTCCGCCGGCCACGGCAGCGACACCGCCGTCGCGACGATGAGCGGCACCTCCATGGCCGCCCCGCACGTGGCCGGCGCCGCCGCGCTCCTCCTGCAGGGCGCCCCGGCGGCGACCCCGGCCGCCGTCCGCGACGCGCTCGTCGGCGGCGCCACCACCGGTGTCGTCACCGACCCGGGCGCCGGCTCGCCGAACGCCCTGCTCTTCTCCGGCCTCACGCTCGGCGCGCCGACCACGACGCCCGCGCCGGCGCCGAGCCCGGCACCCGCACCGACACCCACGCCGGCCCCGAGCCCCGCGCCCGCCCCGGAGCCCGCACCCGCCCCGGCACCCGCGCCGGAGCCGGCCCCGGCGCCCGCCCCGGCCCCCGCACCGGCGCCCGTCGAGCCTGAGCCCGCGCCGGCCCCGGCACCCGCTCCCGCCCCGGCTCTGGTCAACGGCGGCTTCGAGGGCGGCACGCTCGGCTGGGCGGCCTCCACCGGCGTCATCGTCCGCGACGCCGCGCGCGCACGCAGCGGCGCCCGCTACGCCCGCCTCGGCGCCCGCGGCCGCACCGGCACGACCGTCCTCAGCCAGACGCTGCGCGTGCCGGCCGACGGGCGCCTGCGGATCTGGATGGCCGTGACCACGGAGGAGCGCGCCGCGGCCCGCACCCTCCGCGCCGCCGTCCGTGCCCGCAACCGCCGCGCCGCCGCGCGCCTGCGGCAGACCTCCGTCCGCGACACGCTGCGCCTCGACGTCCAGAGCGGCCCGTCGGCGACCACCCTGCGCACGTGGTCCAACGCGGACCGCAGCGGCTGGGTCTCCCACACCGTCGACCTCTCGGCCTACGCCGGCGAGCGCGTCACCCTGCGGTTCGTCGCCCGCGAGGACGGCGCCCGGGCGACGACCTTCCGCCTGGACGACCTGGGCCTGACGACCCGCTGACGGAGCGGGTGCGCGGGCCCCGCGTGCCCGCGCGCCGGTCACCAGAAATCCACACGGAGCCTGCGCGTACGTCGTATTGTCGTGTCGCGGCGAACGACCGCAGCCCGGGCCTGCGTGGGCCCGGATCCCCCGATCAGGAGTCCCCCGATGTTGAAGAAGGTCACCTCGACCGCCGCCTGCGCGGCGGCGATGAGTCTCGCCATGGTGGGCATGGCGTCGGCCGCCGCCGCGCCGGTCCCGCAGCAGGCCCAGGCGAGCAAGGCGTCGTCGAAGGCGCTGTGCAGCGACCCGCAGGGCATCGCCGACCAGTTCGGCGACGGTGCCGGGTCCGTGCCCGTCGACGGCAGCGCCAAGCGCCGCACGCTCTACCTCGACGACGCGTCGTACGCCGTCCAGCGCTGCCGAGCAGACGGCACGCTGCAGAAGGCCACGAAGTACGAGCTGCGGACGTTCGGCAAGAAGCGCACCTACGTTCCCACCGACCACATGGAGTCCACGCCGGAGGGCGTCCTGACCGCCGGCACCGTCGACTACATCAGCCCGGAGGATCCGCGCGCGACGCGGCTCGTGACGGAGGCGCTGGCGGACGGCGCACTGGCCGAGGCGCCGGCGGACGAGAAGGCGCTGACGGCGCCCGCGTCGGCGGAGCACGACCACGAGAGGCGTCCGGCGCAGACGCGGGCCTACCCGCCGAGCCACCCGCGGTGCTTCAACGCGAACTTCAACACCGGCCGCCGCTTCAGCATGTGGCCCAACCGCGGCGTCACCTACTACACCAACCTCCCCAACGGTTCTTGGGAGGGCCTGATCAACGGCGGCCGGGCGACCATCGACGACCGCTGGAACGAGTGTGGGTTCGCCGTGCCGTGGCGGACGCAGAGCACGTGGGGCGGCTCCGTCCCGGGGCTCGGGGTCAACCTCGCCGACGGCATCTCGGCGATCCTGGTCGGCAACGGGACGCTCGTTCAGAACTACTGCCAGGCGGCGCCGAGCTTGATCCTCGCGTGCATCAACTGGCAGCTGGCCCCCGAGGCCGTCGCCGGTCCGGGTGGGCAGACGCGGCGGATCGTGAGCTTCGACATGCTCTTCAACTACGAGCAGCCCTACACCGACGGCGCGCTCCCCGGGTTCTACGACGTGTGGTCGGTCGCGGCCCACGAATGGGGCCACGCCTACGGTCTGGACCACGTCTCGGGCGGCGCGTACGACGACTGGCTCGTGATGTACCCCTACTCGTTCCAGAACGACATCAAGCAGCGGTGGAACTCGCAGGGTGACCTCAACGGCATCGGGGCGCTCTACCCGAACTGACCGGCGACGACCGGCGTGCGGGTGGCGACGCCCGTGCTGCCGTCGTATCCCCGGGTCAGCACCTTCCGGCGCCCTCTACCCCTCCGGGGGAGGGCGCCGCTGCGTGCTCCGGGTGGTGGAGACGGGCCGCGGGCCCGTCACGGGTGGCCGCGACGCGCGGCAGGAGGCGGAGGGGAAGGGATTCGAACCCTTGGGCCGGTTACCCGGCCTCCAGTTTTCAAGACTGGCGCAATCGTCCACTCTGCCACCCCTCCGTGGGCGCCGGAACACGCTCCTCAACTCTAGAGCGGCCGGGCGCAGCGTGCCCCGGGTCCCCGTGCCGCGTGGACGTGCGGTCGACCGCTCTGCCCCCCGGGACGACGCGACGACGGGCCGGCCGACCGGGGTTCGTGACGCCCACGGTCGACAGGTGCGCGCGCCCGGGTGAGCCGCGCGACGCCGTGCTTCCTCCGGCGCTCAGCCGAAGATCGCGAGGTGCAGCAGGCCGGCGCCGAAGCCGAGGACGGCGCCGTGGAGGAACAAGAGCCACTCGTCCTCCTTCATCGCGGTGCGCAGCATCTCGACGAAGTCGTGGGGCGACATCGTCGTCAACCGGTCGCGGATCAGCAGCCGGATGCGCTCCCCCTGGACCTTGTTGAACTCCGGGTCCAGCAGCGGGGTCATCGTGTACTCGACGGCCTCGACGGCGACCTGGTCACGGATGGCGTCGTAGGAGCGTCCGCCCATGATCAGCCGGACGGCGGCGCGGGCCGGGCCGGTCGCGCGATCGACGGCGGGGCGCAGCGCGTCCTCGATCATCATCCGCGTGCGGTCGGAGCGCGGGCCGTTGAGGAGCTCGTCGCCGATCGCCGCGAGCGTCAGCACCTCCTCCGAGATCACGCGGGAGTAGATGTCGGCGGCCTGCGGCTGGCGGCGCAGGAACAGGCCCTGCACCTTGACGCCGAGGATCCGGCGCGGCTCGACGGGCTCGAAGATCATCGAGATGCCGACGAGGTTCGTCGCCCAGCCCACGAACGTGCCGAGCACCGGGAGCACGAACCAGTAGGGCACGGCCTCCGTGATCAGCACGACGGGGAACCCGAGCAGGAACGCGAAGAAGAACCCGAAGTTGACCATGAAGCGCAGCTCGCGCCGGCCGACCTCCTGGAAGATCCGGTTGGACAGCTCGGGCCGCGCCTCCAGGTGGCGGATGACCATGAGCTTCACGTCGAGGAGCTGGTCGATGTGCTCGCCGATCTCGTCCGTGATCTCGCGGACGATGTCGGGCAGCTGCGCGCGGACGCGGGCGTGGACGGCCTCGCGCACCTGCGGCGGCAGGTCGTGCCACAGCCGCGGGTGCTCGCGCTCCATGATCCGCTCCACGAGCGGTCGCAGCTCGAGCTGGACCGACGCGACCATGTGCTCGGCGATCTTCTCCGGCTCGAGCTGCTGGTAGAAGTCCGCGGCGCTGCCGAGCTTGGCGATGCCCTTGTCGACGGCGATCGAGCCCATCTTCGCCGCGCGCGACGGGATGATCCCCTGCCAGCCAATCCCCCCGTGCATCACGCCCGGGATCTGCTGCACCTTGCGCGGTGCGAGCCGGACGAAGAAGCGCATGCCGGGTATTCGGACCCCCTTGAACTCGAGGGGGTTGAACAGCATCCACACGGCGGACCAGTTCGTGACGTAGCCGATCGCGCCCATGAAGAGCGGGACGGAGATCAGCTCCTGCAGCGGGATGTGCAGGCCGAGGACGTGCAGCGCCGCCGCGACGGGAAGCACCGCGTCGCTCACGGCCGGGAGGCCCCGCCGGCGGAGCCGGGTCCGCCCCACCGCGAGCCGCGTGGCGCGGAGGCACCGCCGGGGGCCGCGGAGGCGTTTCCGGGGGCGGGCGGGGCGGCGGGAGCGGGCGGCACGACGGGCGTGCCCGGGCCGGGCGGCGGCGTGCCGCGCGGGGCGGCCGGGGCCGGCCCGCCGCCGGGCGGCGTGCCCGGCGCGGGCGTCTGCGTCGGCAGCAGGTCGGGCCGGCCGGGCGGGCGCAGCGGCAGGCACGCCTCGCAGAAGTCGTCGCCGAACGGCGTCAGCGCGATCGACCGGCGGACGACGCGCGCGGCGCGGCCGGCGCGCTTCATCGCCTGGGCCACCTCGGGCTGGGCCTCGAGCACCTGGTAGCCGCGCAGGTCGTGCAGCTCCTCGTGCGAGAACCAGATCAGGCCGAGGCGGAAGAGGTTGTTCAGGTACGCCGGGACGCGCTCGACGTAGCGGCAGCCGGCCTCGGCGCCGATGACGGTCAGCCCGGCGGCGACGACCTCGGAGCCGATCCGCAGCGGCCGGCCCGTGCGCACGTCGACGGCGGGCTGCGGGCCCTTCGTCGCCATGAGCCGCAGGATGCGGGCCTCGTCCGGGGTCAGCTCGTCGAGGATGCGGCCGTAGGCGGGGTGCGTCCGCTCCTCGAACCGCACGTCGGCCGCCTGGGCGAGCAGCCCGGCGCCGCGGCGCTGCAGGACCTCGGTGGCGTCGAGCGCGTGGGGGTCCTCGACCGGCGCCTGCGCCGCGGCGTTCGACCACGCGCGCGAGGTCTCCGTCACCCGCTCCGGGACCAGCCGGCTGAGCCGCTGCTCGACCTCGTCCACGCCGAGCAGCTGGCGGGCGCCGCGCCGGGCCTGGCCGGCGGCCTCCTCGGCCGCCTTGAGCGCCAGGCCGCCGAAGGGGAGGCGCTTCGTGATCGCCACACCGGTCTTGACCGACGTCCGGGCGCCCCAGGTCGCGGCCTGCAGGCCGCCGCGGGTCGCGATCCGGGCCAGACCGGGCATGGCGTCGAGCGGCGACGGCTCGCGGCCCTCCTCGGCGGCGTCGTCGGGGTCCGTGTCGTAGCGATCGGCGATAGCGGCGATCGTAGGCCAATCGGGCGCGCGACGGGAAGCCGTGGGACGCCGCTGGCACCGCGGCGCGGGGAGCCCGGCGGGGCGCGATGCGCGGCGGGGCCGGACGACCGCGCACGCTGCGAGGCCCGCGCGGTGCGGCCCGCACGCCGCGCCGCGGTCAGTCCGGAACCCACTCGAGCAGGTCGCCGGGCTGGCAGTCGAGCACCCGGCACATCGCCTCGAGGGTGCTGAAGCGCACCGCCTTCGCGCGCCCGTTCTTGAGCACCGCGACGTTCGCCGGCGTCAGCCCGACGCGCTCCGCGAACTCGCCCACGCTCATCTTGCGCCGGGCGAGCTCGACGTCGATCCGCACGACGATCGGCATCAGATGACCGCGTCCATCTCGGTCCGCAGCGTCGTGGCCTGCCGCAGCAGCGCGCGCATCACGACCATCAGCAGGCCGAGGACGCCGCCCGCGAGCAGCAGCACCAGCAGCACCACGAGGTTGCCGGGGTCGTCCGCGCGGGAGCCGACGTAGACGAAGAGCGCGAGCAGCAGCAGCCAGCCGACGGCGATCGCCGCGACGATCCCGTCGACCCAGACGAGGGAGCGCTGGCTGAAGATCCGGTCCCGCTGCACGAGCGTCAGCAGGCGCCAGGTGCAGACGATCACGACCTGCACGCAGAGCACCTCGAGCCCACCGAAGATCGTGAGCGGCCAGCGCAGGAACGCGTCCTCGGGCTGCTCCCTCGCCATGTGCGCGAACTGCCCGGGGAGCGAGAAGAACTGCAGCAGCAGCATGGCCGCGAACGTCACGGCCAGGAGGGCTCGGAGGGGCAGGACGACGCGACGAACCGACGGCATGCATCGACCCTCGCGCACTATCTATCGAAAGTCAATAGATAGGGCTCGGTGGAGGTGCCCGCCGATGTCCGGTCCGGGGCGTAGCGTGGTCTGCCCGATGCGGCTTCTCCACACCGCCGACTGGCACCTGGGGCGCACGCTCCATCGCGTCCCACTGCTCGACGCCCAGCGCGAGGTCCTCGACCACCTCGTGCAGGTCGCGCGCGAGGAGCGGGTCGACGCGATCCTGCTCGCGGGCGACGTCTTCGACCGGGCGCTCCCGCCCGTCGAGGCCGTGCGCGTGGCGGGCGATGCGCTGCGCCGGCTGGCCGAGATCGCCCCCGTCATCGCGATCTCCGGCAACCACGACTCCGCCGGCCGCCTCGGCTTCGCGGCCGAGCTCATCGCCGCCGGCGGCGTCCACCTGCGCACGGAGCCGCTGGGGGCCGGCGACCCCGTCGTCCTCGACGACGAGCACGGCCCCGTCGCGATCTACGCGCTCCCCTACCTCGACCCCGACCTGACCCGCGGCCCGCTCGGTGTCGAGGAGCGCTCCCACGAAGCCGTCATCGGCGCCGCCATGTCGCGCGTGCGCGCCGACCTCGATGCCCGCACCCCGGCCGACGGCCCCCCGCCCCGCGCCGTCGTCGTCGCCCACGCGTTCGTGCAGGGCGGTGAGCCGTCGGAATCCGAGCGCGACATCTCGATCGGCGGCGCCCAGACCGTCCCGCCCAGCGTCTTCGCGGGCGTGACCTACGCGGCGCTCGGGCACCTGCACCGGCCGCACGCGGTCGGGGGCGGCGCGGGGGACGTGACCGCGGGGGAGCAGGTGGCCGCGGCACCCGCGGCGGGCGACGAGCGGACCACGGACGGTACGGGCCGGGAGGGCGACGGCGCCACGGGTGGCGAGGACGAGGGCCGGGACCGCGCGGACGGGCGCAGCGCCGCCGCGCCGACGCCCGCCGACGACCTCGCCGAGCTCGGCGGACTGTTCGCCCTCGCCCTCGAGGACCCCGCCCCCGCGGCGACCGCCACGGCGCCCGACGCCCCGGCCGGACCCGTCGCGTCTGCTCCCGCCGCGGCGCCCGCGACGGCCGTCGCCTCCGTTCCCTCCGCGGGCGCCGACAGCGGCGCCCCGCCCGAGGCGCGCCCCACCGTCCGCTACGCGGGCTCGCCCCTCCCCTACTCCTTCACCGAGGCCGACGCCGCGAAGACGACGGCGATCGTCGAGCTCGACGCGACTGGTGTGGCCGACGTGCGGTTCGTCCCCGTGCCGGCGCCGTTCCGGCTCGTGCGCCTGCGCGGCACGATCGACGAGCTGCTCGGCGATCCCGCCCACGCGGAGCACGAGCACGAGGCCGCGTGGGTCGAGATCACGCTGACGGACGCCCGCCTCCCGTCCCGCCCGATGGAGCGCCTGCGCCGGCGGTTCCCGCGCGTCCTGGTGCTGCAGCACGCGCCGGAGGGCGAGCTGGCCGCCGCGACGATCGCCGCGGAGCGGGTCCAGGGCCGCAGCGACCTGGAGGTGCTCGAGCGGTTCGTCGAGGACGTCCGCGGGGCGGGCCCCGACGACGCCGAGACCGCGCTGCTGCGCGCCGCCGCCGAGCGCGTCGGCCGCGACCACGAGGAGGACTGAGTGCGCCTGCACCGGCTGGAGATCGAGGCGTTCGGCCCCTTCGGTGGCCACGAGGAGGTCGACTTCGACGCGCTGTCGGACTCGGGGCTGTTCCTGCTGTCCGGCCCCACGGGCGCCGGCAAGACGAGCGTGCTGGACGCGATCTGCTTCGCGCTGTTCGGCGAGGTCCCCGGGGCCCGCGGCGACGCCGGGCGCCTGGCCAGCGACCACCGCAGCGCCGAGGCGACCCCCCGGGTGACCCTCGAGGCGACGGTCGGCGGGCGCCGCATCCGCGTCGCCCGGGTGCCCCCACACCTGCGTCCCCGCAAGCGCGGCGGCGAGGGCGACCTGGTCGCGGAGCTCGCGTCGGCCGTCCTCGAGCTGCAGGGCGCCGACGGCGAGTGGCGGGCCGTCGCCGCCAAGGTGCAGGACGTGAAGCACGAGCTGGATCCGCTGCTCGGGATGACGGCGGAGCAGTTCCTGCAGGTCGTGATGCTGCCCCAGGGCGCGTTCGCCACGTTCCTGCGTGCCGACGCCAAGGCCCGCCAGGGCGTACTCGAGCGCCTGTTCGACGCCGGCCGGTTCTCGCGCATGGAGCTGTGGCTGCAGGACCGCGCGCGGGAGGCCCGCACGGCGGTCGAGGCCGCCCAGCACGAGGCCGACAACGCGCTGAGCGAGGGCTGCGGCGCGTGGTCGGCGCCCGAGCCCCCGCCGAAGCTCCGCGAGGGCGCCACGACGGAGGACGTCGACGCCTGGCTGACCGCCGAGCGCGAGCGCCTGGCCGCCGAGCGCTCCGCCGCGGACCGCGCCCGCGAGGAGGCCGCGGGCGCCCTGCGGGCCGCCGAGCTCGAGCGGGACGAGGCCCGCGAGCACGCCGACCGCCAGCGTCGCCGGCGCGAGGCCGAGGCCCGCCTGGCGGAGATCGAGGCGCACGCCGCCGAGCACGAGGAGCGCGTCGCCCGGCTCGCGGCCCACCACCGTGCCGCCCCGCTGCGGGGGTACCTGGACGGCGTGCGCGCCACCCGCGCCCGCGCGCAGGACACGGAGCGGACGATGGTGAAGGCGCGCGGCTGGATCGCCGCGCTCGAGGACGAGGCGCTCTCCGCCGACCCCGAGACTTGGGCCGCCGGCGCCCGTCGCCGCGCGGACGACGCCGCGAGCCTCCGCGACCTCGTCGCGGCCGAGGCCGGGCTGGCGGGACGCGCGTCCGAGCTGCAGCGCCTGCGCGGCGCGGCGCGGGCGGCCCTGGACGAGGGCGCGGCCGCGGACGAGCGCCTGCGCGGCGCCGAGGCGGCGGGGATTGCGCTCGAGGAGCGGCGCGCACGGGCAGCGGACGCCGCGACGGAGGCGGCCGCGCTCAGCGAGCAGGCCACGGCCGCGGCCGCCCGCGCCGACGCCGGCACCCGACGCGACGACCTCGCGGCCCGCGCGACCCGCGCCGCCGACGCGGCGCGCGCCGCGGTCGACGCGCACCAGGCCGCCACGGACCACGTGCAGCGCCTACGGCACGCGCGCCTGGAGGGCTACGCCGCCGAGCTCGCCGCGGGCCTGGGCATCGACGACGCGTGCCCCGTCTGCGGTGCGACCGACCACCCCGCACCGGCGACGCCGGGAGACGGCCACGTGACCGCGGAGCAGGAGCGCGCGGCGGCCGACGCGGCCGACGCGGCGCGTACCGCCCGCGAGGCCGCGGAGCGTGAGGCCGGCGAGCTGCGGTCCGCGCTGGCCGCCGCGCGGCAGGCCGCGGGCGGCCCGGGCAGTCCGGCCGCGGGTGCCGTCGTCGACGTGCCCACGGACGCGTTGCGCGCCGAGGCGGCGACCCTGGCCGAGCGGCTGCGGGCCGTCCGGGCGGCCGCGGCCGACGGCGAGCGCGCCGCCGCCGAGCGCCGGGATCTCGACGCCCGCGTGGAGCGCGACCGCGCCACCCTCTCCGCGGCCCGCGACCGGGCCGCGGCCCTCGGCGCGCAGGCCGACGGGCTCGAGACGGAGCTGACGCTGCTGCGCGAGCGGATCGCAACCGCCCGGGGGGACTTCCCGGACGTCGCGGCGCGCGTGGCGGGCCTCAAGCACGAGGCGACGTTCCTCGAGAAGGCGACCGCGGCGCACGAGGCGCACGTCGGCGCAGTCGCCGCGCAGGCCGAGGCCGACGCCGCGCTGACCACCGCGCTGCGGGAGCAGGAGGTCACGGACGCCGACGCCGCCGCAGCGGCGATCATGGCCCCACGCGAGGTGCAGGCGCTCGAGGCGCAGGTCCGGGAGGTCGACGAGGCCCGCTCCTCCGCCCGCGGCGTCCTGGCCGTCCCCGAGATCGCGGCCACGGCCCTCGAGCCGCCTGTCGACCTGCCGAAGGTCGAGGCTGCCCGTGCCGCCGCCGCGCGGGCCGCGGAGGAGGCGGCGACGGAGGCCGCGTCCGTCGGGCGCTGCGCCGACGGCGAGGCGGAGCGCCGGGAGGCGCTGCGCGCCGCGCTCGACGCCCTCGCGCCGCTCATGGCGGCCGCCGACCGGGCGCGGGAGCTCTCCGAGCTCGCCCGCGGCGGCACGGGCAACCGGCGCCGGATCCAGCTCTCGTCCTGGGTGCTCGCCGCCCGGCTCGAGCAGGTCGCGGCCGCCGCGACCGTCCACCTGTTGCAGATGTCCGCCGGCCGCTACGCGCTCGTCCTCCACGAGGAGGCCGCCACGGGCCGCGGCAAGGGCAACGCCGGCCTGGGCCTGCGAGTGCGCGACGGCTGGACGGGCGAGGAGCGCGACACGTCGACCCTCTCCGGCGGCGAGTCGTTCTTCGCCTCCCTCGCCCTGGCGCTCGGGCTGGCGGAGACCGTCAGCGCCGAGGCGGGCGGCCTGGACCTCGGCACCCTCTTCATCGACGAGGGCTTCGGCACCCTGGACGAGCAGACCCTCGACGAGGTCCTCGGCGTCCTCGACGACCTCCGCGACGGCGGCCGCGCCGTCGGCATCGTCTCCCACGTGCCGGAGCTGAAGCAGCGGGTCCCGATGCAGCTGACCGTGGAGAAGGCCCGCGAGGGCTCGCGCCTGCGGCAGGGGACGGTCGCCGGGGTCTGAGGCCGCCCTCAGCCGCCGCGGCGCGACGCCGCGGGCGGGCGGCCGGTCGCCCGGCGGTAGGCGGCCACGAAGGCGCTCGGTCCCGCGTAGCCGACGCGCCGCGCCACGACCCCGACGGGCAGCCCCTCGTCCAGCAGTCCCGCGGCTGCGCTCATCCGCTGCTGCGCGCGCCAGCGGGCGAAGGGGACACCCGTCTCCGCCACGAAGATCCGCGCGAGCGTCCGTGCGCTCGCGCCCGTCAGCCGCCCCCACTGCTCCAGGCTGCGGCCGTCCGCCGGGTCCTGGGCCAGCGCCCGGGCGACGACGACGGCGCGGTCGTCCCGCGGCATGCGCGGCGCCACGACCCGGCCGCCGACGGGGCGCAGCAGGCTCAGCAGGAGCGCCTCGGCGTGGGCGCGCTCCCGGCCGTCGGCGGCGTCGGCCCCGAGGAACCGCAGCAGCTCGCACACCAGCGGCGTCGCCGCCAGCGCCGCGGGGCCGAGCCCGGCCAGCGCCGCGGGGCAGCGCCACGGGTCGACGTAGGCGCAGTGGACGCTGGCGGGCCGCCGGGCGACGACGTCGTGCTCCGTGCCGCCGGGGAACCACGCGGCCTGGGTGGGCCCGATCGACCAGGCCTCCGCACCCACGCGGACGTCGACGACGCCCCGGGGCGCCCAAACGAGCTGGTGCTCCGGGTGCGCGTGGACGCCGAACCCCTCGCCGGTGGCGAGCTCGTAGCGGGCGGACCGCAGGACCGGGACCGCGCCGCCCGGGCCCGCCGCCTCACCGATCGGCTCGCCCCGGATCGGGTCGGCCGGGGGCCGCGCCGGCTCCGTCGGAGCGGAGGAGGAGAGCGCGCCCCGGCGCACGGCGGTGTCGGCGCGGGGCCCCATCGGGCCAGGCTACCGCCCGCCATGTCCGCCCGGCGACACGATTCGTCCGAGCCACGTCACTCCCACGGACTCGCACGCGTCGGTCCCGCCCGACGCCGACGCGGACGCCCGTGGGACCGAACCGTGTCCCCTTAGGAGCTCGCGCTCGGGACCGTGTCGCCCCGCTCGAGACGTCGCGATTGCTGGACAGCGGATGTCGCCAAACGGACAGCCCGGGCGAACGCACCTCCGTGCTGCGTGCCCGTCGGCATGCCCGGCGCAAGCGACGGCCAGCCCGCCATTAGGGTTCCCTTCCATGCGACGGCTGCTCCTCCTCCCCCTGCTCCTCGCCGCCCTCGTCCTGGCCGCGTGCGGCGGGGACGATCCGGCGAGCACCGAGGCGTCAGCGACCGCGAAGACCGGTGGTGACGCGTTCCCGGTGCGCGTCACCCACGCGCGGGGCACGACGACGATCCCGTCCGCGCCGAAGCGGGTGGTGACCGTGGGCCTGCGCGATCAGGACACGCTGCTGGCCCTCGGCATCAAGGCCGTCGGGGCCATGGACTGGTTCGGTCAGGGCACGTTCGCGAACTGGCCGTGGGGAGACTGGGGCGGGCAGAAGCCCCAGGTCGTGTCGACCGGCGGGTTCGAGATCAACTTCGAGCGCGTCGCCGCCCAGCGACCCGACCTGATCCTGGCCGTCTACCAGGACCTGGGCGCCGGGGACTACGCCAAGCTCTCGAAGCTCGCGCCGACGGTCGCCCACGATCCGCGTTTCAAGCCGTACACGACCCCGTGGCCGGACGAGACGCGGGCCATCGCGCGCTCCGTCGGGCGCGAGGAGGAGGGGGAACGGCTGATCCGCGGCGTGCGGGAGCGCTTCGCCGCATTCCGCCGTGCGCACCCGGAGTACGCGGGGAAGACCGCCGCGATCACCGACGGGAACGAGGGGTCGTTCTACGCGTTCAGCTCGAGCGACCCGCGCGGCCAGCTCCTGAAGGAGCTCGGATTCGCGCCGTCGAAGCCGCTGGATGCCGCCGCGAAGGGCGAGTTCGGGCTTGAACTCAGCCGCGAGCGGCTGGACCTCCTCGACGTCGACAAGCTGTTCGTGCTCGTCGACCGCGCCAACCGCGCGAAGGTCATGGACGACCCGGCGTTCAGGCGCCTCGACGTCGTGCGCCGCGGCGACGTCATCGAGGTGCCGTACTACGACGCCCCGCAGTACGGGGCGGCGATGGCCTTCACCGGCGTGCACAGCCTGCCCTACGCCATCGACGGCGCAGAGCGGCTGCTGGCCGCCGACGAGGGGTCGGCGGCCGCCGGGCGCTAGGCCTGGACGAGCCCGATCGGGCAGCTGACGCCCGTCTCGCCGTGGCCACAGTAGCCGTTGGGGACCTTGTGGAGGTAGGCCTGGTGGTCCGGCTCGGCGTAGAAGAACGGGATCTGGCCGCCGGTGAGCGCGCCGCCGAAGGCACCGGGGCCGTCGCCCGCGAAGCGGATCTCGGTCGTGATGTCACCGTGGCCGGCGTCCTTCAGGGCCTTGCCGTAGTTCACGCGGGAGGCCTCGGCCTGCTCCTGCTGCTCGGGCGTGGTGGTGTAGATCGCGGAGCGGTAGGAGGTGCCGATGTCGTTGCCCTGGCGCATGCCCTGCGTCGGGTCGTGGCCCTCCCAGAACGTGCGCAGGAGCTGCTCGAACGTGACCTGCTCCGGATCCCAGACCACGAGGACCGCCTCGGCGTGGTTCGTCCGGTCGGAGCAGACCTCGCGGTAGGTCGGGTTCGGCGTCTCGCCGCCCTGGTAGCCGACCGCCGTCACGAGCACGCCGGGGGTCTGCCAGAACGTCCGCTCGGCACCCCAGAAGCAGCCCATCGCGAAGAAGGCGTGCTGGCTGCCCTCCGGGAACGGCGGAACGATCGGGCGCGCGAGCACGGGGTGCACGCCGTGGATCGGCATCAGGGTGTCGCGGCCCTCGAGGGTCTCGGAGGGGTCGATGAGGGCGTCGGGCTTCTTGCTGAACAGCATGGGGTGACTCTTCCTTCGAGAGACGGCTTCTTCGAGCGTACCGAGGCCGTCAACCGGTCCCGCGGGCCGCGCGCGTCGAGCGCGGACCGCCCGCGAGCGCGCTCCGGAGCGCCGTCACGGAACGGCTCCGGCCGGCCGCGCGCGACGCCCGCCGCACCCGCCGCACCACCCTCTCAGTGCACGGCCGTCCACCCCCTGGCATGACGCGCTCCGCCGGAGTACCATCGGGGGGTGGCCAAGGTGCTGGACAACTCCAAGCTGAACGTCCCGATGCCCGCCCTCAAGCCGCGATTGCGGGGCGTGCTGCACCAATGGGCCGCGATGGTGGCGGCCTTGGCCGGAGCCGCGCTCGTCCTCTCCGCCCCCGCGGGCGAGGCGCGCATCGTCTCCGCCATCTACGCCGTGTCGATCGTCGGCCTGTTCACGGTCTCCGCGATCTACCACCGCGTGAACTGGACCCGTCCGAGCGCCCGGGCGTGGATGCGCCGGCTCGACCACGCGATGATCTTCGTGATGGTCGCCGGCACGGTGACCCCGATCGCCGCGCTCGTCCTCGAGGGCGGCTGGCGCACCACGGTCCTCAGCGTCGCCTGGGGCATGGCGGGCGTCGGCATCACGATCAAGCTGCTCTGGATCGGCGCCCCGAAGTGGGTGTCCGCCGCGATCTACCTCGGCATGGGCTGGGCCGGCATGGCGATCTTCCCCAAGCTCGTCGGCGACCTCGGCCCCTGGCCGGCCGTCGGCCTCGTCGGCGGCGGGGTCCTCTACACGGTGGGCGCCGTGATCTACGCGACGAAGAAGCCCGATCCCCTCCCCCGCATCTTCGGCTACCACGAGATCTTCCACGCGCTCGTGATCGTCGCGGCGCTGGCGCACTTCCTCGTCGTCGCGCTCGCGGTCGTCCCGAACGCCTGAGGCCCCGCGGGAGCGGCACCCCGGGGGCGGCACTTCCACCTCCGGCGCGGGCCGCTAGACTCGCGAATCCACGGAGCGATGGCCGAGTGGCTTAAGGCGCTCGCCTGCTAAGCGAGTTGGGGGTTGAAAGCTCCCTCCGGGGTTCGAATCCCCGTCGCTCCGCTGGATCCGGAACCCCCGCCGCCGCGGGGGTTCCGTCGTTTTGGGGCCGGTCCTGCGGGTCCGAGGTCCTCAGCCGATGCGCACCTCGACGCCCTCCTGGGAGTCGTCGAACGCCCAGTGTCCGCGGATCGCGGCGGCCTCCGCCAGCGGCAGCTCGTAGCTCCACGCGGCGTTGTCGCGGCCGCCGACCGTCCAGTACGACGCCTCGCCCTTGTACGGGCAGACGGTCCGCGCGGCCGTGCCCGGGCCGGCCGGCAGCTGCACGTCGATCGCGGGGACGTAGGCGCGCACGGGGAGCCCGGTCTCGGCGACGAGCTTGGCGTGCGTGGAGCGCGCCGCGACCTCGCCGTCGATCAGGACCTCGACCGGGCGCGACGTGCCGTAGACCTCGACCCGGTGGTACGGGTCGCGCAAGCCGCCCGTGGCGCGCTCGTCCTCGACGAACCACGCCTCGACGTGGCGGGGGTCGATCGCCGCGAGGCCGCGCAGCCACGAGGACGCGACGAGCGGCTCCTCGTACGCCCAGACGGCGTCGTCGATCGTGTGGCCGTGGACGTCGAGCGACCAGTAGGACGCGTCGCCCTTGAACGGGCAGTGCGTCGAGGTGGCGGTGCGGGTCAGCGCCTCGACGCGGAAGTCGCCCGTCGGCGCGTAGACCCGCGGGGGCAGCCCCGTCTCGTGGAGCAGCTGGGCGTCGAGCGTGTCGAGCACGATCGTGCCGCGCACGGACGCCCGCACCCGCAGGCCGTAGGGCTGGAGGAACAGCCGGTGCGCGGGGCTCGCGCCCTCGAGGTCGAACTTGAAGCGACCGTCCGTGCGGCCGAGCGGTCCGTTGCCGAGCGTGAGCGTCATGGGCCGAGCTTCGCACGACGGCGCTCCGGCGCCCGTGGGCTGCGGGCGTCCGCCCCGCGGCCGGGCGGCCCTACGCCGCGATCAGCTCCTGCGGGTCCTCGCCCTCGGCCATGGCGCGGGCGGCCCGCCACTCGGCGCGGCGCTGGGCGGCGGAGTCGACGGCCTCGCGCAGGAGGACGAGCTCCTGGGTGGGCAGCTCGACGAGGGTGTCGTGCCCCGGGCGGGCCGGGGCGGCGTCGTCGGTCGCCACACCGCCGCCGAAGCGCAGCGTGAGCGAGATCGCGATCGAGCAGAGCACGACCGTCGCCAGGTTCGCGAGGCCGAGGAACGTGGCCCCGAGCCCGACGAGGTTGACGTAGGCGAGACAGAGGTTGGTGATGGCCCCCATCGCCCAGCCGACGGGGCTCTGGCCGGCGGCCGAGCGCGACCGCATCATGCGGGAGATCTGGGGCAGGTTGGCGCCGATGCCGAAGGCGATGGCGACGGAGGACAGAACGGAGATGAGCAGCATTTCGCGGCGTGGCCTCGTGTACGAAGGCGGGCAGGACGTGCGTGGGGTCCGTGCCTCCCGTGGGCCCCGCCTCTCCGTGAAGGGCGGGCGCGGGTGGGCACGACGACGGTCGCACGACGTCCGGCCATGGGCCGTGGACGTCGCGGGGCCGCAGGTCCCTCCAGGCCTGTCCAGCTCATTGAGCCGAACGCCGCGCCTGTCGGGCAACCCCGTCGCACCGTTCACGCTAGCGAGATATCGGCCGTCCGAAACGCCCCTGAATGTGGAGGAGGTCACAAGAACGGCTCACCTGCGGCCCGCCCGTGCGCGGCGTCACGGCTGGGAGGTGCGCGCGGTCACGCGAGCCGGTCGCCGCCGGGCCGGCGATGCGATCGGCGGGCCGGTCGGCGTGCCCGCCGGACCCGCGCCGTCCGCTCCACGGCCACGACGGTGCGGGCCCGGCGAGGCGTGCGCCGTACTTCGCACCCCGGGGGACCAGCCCCCGCCCGGCCAGCCGACGCGATCCGGGGATGTGCCCTATAGTTCTCCGCCGTTGCGCCCGTAGCTCAGCTGGATAGAGCGTCGGTCTACGGAACCGAAGGTCAAAGGTTCGAATCCTTTCGGGCGCGCCTCGAAAAACCCCGCTGATGCGGGGTTTTTTGCGTTCTGGGACGGAACTCGAGATCCGACCTGCACCGCGCACGACCCCGGCTTGGCCTCCGGATCGAGACGGATGGTCGCCGCGGGTGCGAGGCACCCGGCAGATCACGCCGCCGGCCGCTTGCCGGGCGAGACCGCGCCGCATTCGTAGGCGAGGATCACGGCGTGGATGCGGTCGCGTGCGCTGAGCTTCGTCAGCACGTTGCGGACGTGGCTCTTGACCGTCGTCTCCTCGACGGTCAGCGCGGCGGCGATCTCGCGGTTGGAACGCCCTTGGGCGATGAGCAGGAACACCTCGAGCTCGCGAGGCGTCAGGTCTCCAAGCTGGGAATCCGGGGAGGAGCTCAGGAGCGGCTGCTCGATCGCCCGCTCGATCACGCGTCGGGTCACCGCGGGGGAGAGCAGCGCGTCGCCGAGGGCCACGACATGGATCGCGCGCAGCAGATCCTCGGGGGTGCTGCGCTTGAGCAGGAAGCCGCTGGCGCCGGCGCGCAGCGCGCCGACGACGTACTCGTCCTCGTCGAAGGTCGTGAGGATCAGCACGCGAGCGTCGGGCACCCGTGCGATCAGCTCGCGGGTCGCGGTGATGCCGTCCATCCGTGGCATCCGGACGTCCATCAGCACGACATCGGGGTGGTGGTGCGGCGCGCGGCGCACCGCGATGTCGCCGTCCTCGGCCTCGGCGACGACGTCGAGCGTCGGGTCGCTGGAGAGGATCAGGCGCAGGCCGCGGCGGACGAGGTCGTCGTCGTCGACCAGCATCACGCGGACCGCGCCGCGCTCGTCGGTCACGGTGCCCCCGGGCCTTGGGGCAGCGTCGCGCGGACCTCGAAGCGGTCGCCGACGCGGCGGGCGTCCAGCGTGCCGCCGAGCAGCGCGGCGCGCTCGCGCATCCCGGTCAGGCCGTGGCCGCCCGCGGCCCGCGCCGTCGCGCCGTCGGCGACGGGGTTGGCCACCGCGAGCGTCAGCACGCCGTCGCGGCACTCGAGCGTCAGTTCGGCGGCGCCGGTTCCGTGGCGCGCGGCGTTGGTCATCGCCTCCTGGGCGATGCGATAGGCGGCGCGATCGACCGGTGGCGGCAATCGCAGCTCGGGGCTCGTGCGGTCGCGCAGCGAGAAGTCCAGGCCGGCGGCCCGGTGGCGCTCGACGAGCGCGGCGATGCGGTCGATGCCGGGCAGCGGCTCCAGGTCGGCCGGCGCGCCGTCGCGCATGCCGCCCAGGATCGCGTCGACGTCCTGGATGGTCTCGCGCGCGATCGCCTCGATGCTCGCGATCGCCTCGCGGCGGCGCTCGGGCTGACTGTCCTGGACGAGCCGCGCCGCGCCGGCCTGGATGAGGATCGAGTTGATCGCGTGCCCGACCGAGTCGTGCAGCTCACGAGCGATCCGCGTGCGCTCCTCCGCGACCGCGAGGCGCTGCTCGCGCACGGTGCGCTCCCGCTCCTGCGCGGCCCGCTGGCGGGCCAGGCGGCGGCGATCGCCGACGATCCAGCCGCCCGCCCACAGGAGCGCGGTGATCGTGTACTCGCCCGACTCGGGTTCGAAGCGCGCCCAGGTCACGGCGACGAACGCCGCGAAGGCGGCGATGCAGGCGATCAGGATGAAGGAGGCGTCCTGTCTCCGCCGGTCGCGTTCGGCGAGCGTGACGAGGACGATCGCCGGAGCGGGCGCGGTCAGCACGGCGAGGTCGAGGGCGACGAGCGCCACCGTGCCGACGAGGACCGCGACCAGCGCCGCTCGCGGCGCCCGGTGACGCACCAGCAGCGGGAGCGCGGCGAGCAGGCAGACGGCGACGCCGACCACGTCGGCCGAGCCCGCCTGGCCGGTCTTCGCGCCGAACGCCTGGGTGGCCACCTGCGCGACCGAGAAGCCGAACACCGCAGTCGTGAGCGCAGCGTCGAGCGCGATCTGGCGCGGGCTCCGCGCGGACTGGATCCTCGACACGAGGCAGAGCCTAGAGGCGCGCCCCCTGCCCGAACACCTCCCACGGAAGGAAGCATCTCCTCCCGCGGGAGGAGACGGAAGACCCGCCCAGCGGACGTTTTGCGCGGGCCGCGACCGACCTAGCTTCCCCGGTCATGCAAACGACACCCATCTCCGTCCAACCGGTCGACCGTGCCGGGCGCTGGCTCGCCAACCTCACCCGCTGGGTGCTCGCCCACAAGCGCCTGGTCGCGGTCGGCTGGCTGGCGCTCACCCTCGTCGGGTTCTACGGCTCCGCGAAGGTCACCGACGCGCTCAACGAGAACTTCACGATGCCCAACAGCGCGAGCACCATCGCGAACGAGCGGATCGTCGATCGCTTCGACTCGGGCGGTGCCACCCCGCCGCTCGTCGCCGTCGTCACGCTGCCACCCGGAACGACGGCAAGCGCTCCGGCGGTCGGAGACGACCTGCGGGCACTCGAGCGGGACCTCGCGCGCGCCGTCCCCGGCGCTCGCATCGCGTCCTTCGGCTCCACACCCGAGCCGGCCTACGTCTCGGACGACGGCCGCACCACGTTCGCGATCGTGCATCCGCCGTCGGCCGTGGTCGAGGACGCCGGGCCGAGCGGGAACGAGATCAGCGACGCGACGCTGGCGCGCGCCGAGGAAGCCGCCGCCGGCGCTCGTGTGGGCGGCGCCGAGGTCCGGCTGACGGGTGCCGCGCTGCTGGCCCGCGAAGCGCCAGGTGAGGGTGGCGGCCCCGCCTTCCTGAACGAGACGCTCATCGCCGGCGTCGGGGCACTGATCGTGCTGGCGTTCGTCTTCGCGTCCGCACTCGCGCTCGTGCCGCTGTTGATGGCGATCGTCGCGATCCCGGTCACGCTGCTGGCCGTCTGGGGGCTCACCGCGCTGACCGAGGTCAACCTGGTCGTCGTCTTCCTCGTCTCGCTGATCGGCCTCGGCGTCGCGATCGACTACGCGCTCCTGATCGTCATGCGCTGGCGTGAGGAACGAGAGCGCGGGCGCAGCAACGAGGAGGCGATCGTGCACGCCGCCGGAACCGCGGGGCGCGCCGTGCTGTTCAGCGGCACCACCGTGGCGATCGGACTGCTCTCGGCGCTCGTGCTGCCGGTGCCGTTCCTGCGCTCGATGGGCTTCGGCGGCCTGCTCATCCCGCTCGTGTCCGTCGTCGTCGCGCTGACGCTGCTGCCCGTCGTGCTCGCGACGGTCGGGCCGGTCGCCGACGCCCGCCGGCTGCGCCGCACCGACCGCGCCGAGCGGCACTGGGCCGGCTGGACGCGCCTGGTCATCCGCCACCGCGTCGCCGCGGCGCTCGGCGGCACCGCCGCGCTCGTCGCGCTCTGCATCGTCGCGCAGGGCATGCTGCTCGGCAGCCCTGAAGCACGGTCGCTCGGCGGCACCGGCGACCCGAAGGCCGCGGTTGTGCAGCTCGATCGCTCCGGCATCGGCGCCGCGCCGCTCGCACCCATCGAGGTCCTCACCCCGGCCGGCCGGGCGGACGACACCGCCGCCCGCATGGCGGCGGTCGACGGTGTCCGAGCCGCCAGCGCACCGCGCGGCGCGTGGCGCGCCGATGGTCAAGCGGTCGTCGAGGTCCTCCCCCGCAGCGACACCAATTCGCAGACCGGACGCGAGGCGGTCGACGCCGTGCGTGACGCCGCCGCCGCGCTGCCCGCGACGACGGTCGGCGGAGGCACCGCAGAGACGAAGGACTTCGTCGACGGCGTCTACGGCTCCTTCCCGCTGATGCTCGTGCTGATCTCGGTCGTCACGTTCGTGCTGCTCGCGCGCGCGTTCCGCTCGATCGTGCTGCCCGCGAAGGCGATCGCGATGAACCTGCTGTCGGTCTTCGCGACCTGGGGCGTGATGACGCTCGTCTGGCAGCACGGGGTCGGCACCGAGCTGCTGTTCGGCACCGGCGCGAACGGCGCCGTGCTGTCGTGGGCGCCCGTGATCGTGTTCGCGTTCATCTACGGGCTCTCGATGGACTACGAGGTGTTCATCCTCGCCAGGATGCGCGAGGAGTACGACCGCACCGGCTCCACCGACGAGGCGGTCGTGCGCGGGATGGCCGGCACCGGACGGCTCGTGACCAGCGCGGCGCTGATCGTCTTCCTCGCGTTCGCCTCCATGGCGACCTCCGGCGACGCCGACCTGCAGGTGCTCGCCACCGGACTCGCCGCAGGCGTCCTCTTCGACGCGCTCATCGTGCGCTCGCTGCTCGTCCCCGCCACCGTCTCGTGGCTCGGCCGCTGGAACTGGTGGATGCCCGAGCGCGGCCGGCGGCTCCTGCGCCTGCCCGCGGTCACGCCGGCCGCCTAGGCCTGCGCGAACCCGGGCCGGGGGATCGGGTGTCCGCCGGCGTCGGCGGGGCGCCCGGTGCGCCGGGAGAGCTTCGCCGCGTACATGCGGGCGTCCGCCAGCTTGAGGGCCGCGAGCAGGCCGTCCGCCTCGTGCGGCAGGCGGGCCACGCCGACGCTAGCGGTCACGCCCTCCGGGGCGACGGCGCGGACGAGGCGCTCGGCCTGGCTCGCCAGGTCCCCGTCACCGTCCGGGGCGACGATGCAGAACTCGTCACCGCCGGTGCGGTAGACGGTGCCGTCGAGGTCGTCCGCCAGCGAGCGGGCGACGTCGACGAGCAGACGGTCGCCGGCGTCGTGGCCCAGCCGGTCGTTGAGGTCCTTGAAGCCGTCGAGGTCGAGCACGAGGACCTGGGCGTCGTTCCGGCGCTCGACGCACGGGGCGTCGCGGGAGAGCGAGCGGCGGTTGGCGATGCCCGTGAGCGGGTCGAGGTGCGCGAGCTCCACGAGGTGGGCGGTGTGTCGTGTGGCCTCGGCCTCGAACGCGCGCTTGGCCGCCAGCAGCACCATGAGCACGAGCGCCCCGACCACCACCACGATCGACCCCTGTCCCGCCGCGGTCTGCCGACGGATCGACCGCACCTCGGCGCGCTGCCGGGCGACGATCCCCCGGGCGACGTCGTAGCCCTCGAGGGCCTTGGCCCCCATCAGCCGCGCCAGGGTGGCGTCGGCAGGCCGCCTCAGCAGCGCGGCGGACTCCGCGACGATGACGCTCAACCGGTCGACGTCGGCACCGCTCGTCGACCGGCGGAGCTCGCCGAACGCCGCGCGCGTGGCCCGCACCGCCTGGTCGAGCGCGGCGACGGCGACGGCCCGTTCGGTGTCGGTGGCGACGGCCCGGCCGCCGTCGTCGCCCGCGAGCGCCTCGATCTGCCGGACCACGACCTGCGCGGCGACCGCGCCCTCCTTCGCGGCGTCGTGACGCTGCTCGAGCACGTGCAGGCCGCCCAGGCCGACGATCACGACGGCGAGCACGGCCAGCGCCCACGGCCACGGGGGCGGTGTGCGTAGTCGGCCGACGTCCTCCATGGTGAGGTGGTCGGCCGCGCCGCCGCTTCACCCAACACGTGTGCACCGTGGTGGACGACCGGCCGAGGCGCCGTATAGGACAGACGTCTACCCGCGGTCAGCGTGCCCGGATCACCCGGACCGCCTTCGTCGCGGTCCGCGTCGTCCCACCCGTGCGCACGCTCACCCGCACACGCACCGTCACGCCTGTCCGCCGGGCCGCGAGCCGGCGACCGCGGACCGTGAGGCGCACCCGCACCGTCGAGCCGGCAGGCGCGCCCCGCAGGGACGCGGTGCCGATCGTCACCGTGCGCCGCCCGATGCGCGTCGTGATCCGGACGCTGCCCGTGCACCGTCCCGGGGCCGCGCCGGACCCGACGACCACGCAGCGCACGCGGACCGGCACGCGCCCCGTCGACGCCAGCGGCACGCGGGACGCGAGCCCCGAGAGGCTCGGCCGCAGGGTGGCCGTCGTGGGGGTCGGCGTCGGCGGGGCGGGAACCGGCGTCGGCGTGGTCGGGGCGGGGCTCGTCGGGGTCGGGGCGGTCGGGGCGGGCGTGTCCGGCGTCGGCGTGGCGGGCGTCGGCGTGGTCGGCGTCGGCGGCTCCGTCCCGGGCGCCGCCGGAGCGGTGATCGTCAGCGGCGCGTCCGTGACGTCGAAGAAGACGCCGCCGACGGCCTCGACCTTGATCCGCGCGGCGCTCGTCTCCGTGCCCGCGGGCAGCGTGACCGTCTCGGCGTCGTCGTTCGGGGTCGAGGTCGCGAGCACCGTGGGGAACGTCGTGCCGCCGTCCGTGGACAGCAGGATCCGGACGTTCTGGACGTTCGTCGTCGCGTTGTCCGTGTTGGCCCGGTTCCAGGTGACGGCGAGCGGACCGCCCGCGGCGGCGGACGACGGCGTCGCCTGCGAGGTCACGAGGAACGGGCCGGCCGTCGGGTCGATGCGGACGGCCGTGTCGGCCGAGCCGGTGCCCCCTCCCCCGATCCGGGCGTCGCGCGCGGTCAGGCGGAAATGCATGAGCCGTGCCACGCCCGTGTTGCCCAGGTACGCGGAGGTCGGCAGGAACTCGGCGAAGCACTCGACCGTGTCGGGGGCGACGGGCGGGTCGTCCGCCTCCGTGGCCGCGGCGGCGGGGCACGTGCCCGAGGCGGCGTTCGTGTTGCCCGCGAGGATCTGCGCCATGTCGGGGAAGGTGCGCGACGGGTCGGCGGAGGCCACGTTCCCGCCCGGGGACGGCGTCTTCAGGGCGTCCGCGTCGCTGACCACGGCGCGTCGGCCGAAGATCCGAAACAGCGGGCCCGTGACCTTGGCGTTGCTGACCAGCGAGGTGCCGCCCGCCTTGTTCGGGTCGTTCTGCTCCCACAGGTAGGAGAGCCGGTCGCCGTCGGGGTCGGTGCCGGAGCCCGTCAGCGTGAAGGGGGTCTGCAGCGGGACGGTCGCCGTGGCCGGCGCGCTCACCTCCGGGACGCGGTTGCCCGTGGCCACGGACGTGCCCTTGTTCGTCGGGGTGCCGCCCTTGACGGTCTCCCCCGCGAACCCGGTGACGTCCGTCGTGGCGTCGGCGGGCTCCACCTCGATCAGCGGGCGGTCGAGGTCGTCGCCGAACGCGATACCGAAGCCCTCAGGCCCCAACGTCTCGGCCGTGCCGTAGGGGGTGACCGCCGTGCCCGGGATCGCGATCTCGGCCAGGGCCGCCTGGATCGCCGCCGCCGTGTAGCCGGTGCCGAAGGTGACGGGCGAGGACACCTGCGCGCCGTTGCGCAGCCGGAACGCGTCCCCGGCGCCGAACGACCGCAACGAGACCGTCTGGTACTCCTGCAGCGCGGTGTACTCCCGGACCGTGTGGTTGACGATCTCGGCGATCGACCGCTGCGAGAAGTAGGGGTCGGAGTGGGGCTGCAGGTCGTCGGCGTCGCAGATGCCGGCGTAGGCCATGACGGAGCTGCCCGAGCCGGGCTCGACGGACGTGCCCCGCGCGCTGGGGCCCTCCGAGCCGGAGCCGTCGTTGCGGTTGCCGGTAGAGCAGTTGCGGTCCGTCCCGGCGAAGGTGTGGTTGCCGCCGAACTGGTGCCCCATCTCGTGGGCGACGTAGTCGACCGCGAAGAAGTCGCCCACCGGAGTCGGGATCCCGGTGCAGCCGACGGCCTTGTACGTCAGGCCGACCGCCGAGAGCTCGGCGACGCCGCCGCCCGGGGCGCCCAGGGCGATGTGGCCGATCTCGAACGGCTCGCCCCGCATGAGTTGCGGGATCGCCGTGACGTTGGAGTTCAGGACGTCGCCGTCGCACGCGACCTGCTCCGGGTCCTCGACGGTGTAGCAGGGAGCGGTGCCGCACGGCCCGTTCGGCCCGTACATCTCGGCCGGCGTGTCGAGGTTCAGGGCGTCGCCGCTGGGGTCCTCGCCCGGCGCCTCGCCCTCGGGCAGCGTGGCGTTGCTGAGCTGCAGGTGCACGCCGACGTCGTCGTTGTAGATCTGGTTCACACGTGCCATCAGCGTGGCCTTCGCCGCCAGGACGTTCTCGGCGCCGAAGTACGCGGCGTAGGTCGGATCGGTGACGAGCGCCAGCCGGTAGGTGTGCTGCGTGACCGTGCCGCCCGCGCGCGGGGCGCCGTTGGCGAACGGCTCGAGCGCCTCGGGCTCGAACGCGTCCTCCGGCTCGACGAGCGGGCCGTGGACGCTCGCCCCCAGGTCCTCGCGGCGGTAGGAGACGTAGAGGGAGCGGTCGTCGCGGTAGTACGGGTCGACGTACCAGAGGCCCTCGGCGCCGCGGACGGCGGCGTGCAGGCCGAGCGGCGTGAGGTCCATCCGCACGGTCGCCGTCGGGTCGTCGACGCCCACGCCGGCGTACGTCTTGATCTCGGGGTGCGCGGCGGCGAGCTCCGCGTCGAGCACCGGGGACTCCTGCACCGCGAACCTTGCCTCCTGCCCGTCCGGCCCCGGCAGCGTGACGGTCAGCGCGTCGCCGCCGCGACGCGCGGTGGGCCGCGGGGCGGGTGCGTCGGCGAGGACACTGCGCAGCGCCCCGTGGTCGACGGTGAAGGCGTGGAAGCGCGCCGGATCGACCTCGCGTGGGTTGCCCGCGTGGCGCGCCGCGGGCGTCCCGCTCACGGCGCGGTAGGCGTCGGCGGACCGGGAGGCCGACGAGGCGCCGGCGGTGGCGGGTGCCACCGCCAGGAAGGCGGCGCCGAGCAGAGCGGCGAGCACGCGGGGACGGGGGATCATGCGACTCCTCGAGGCGGGTCGACGGCTCGTGAGGGCGAGCCGCGCCGGGGCCTCCACGACCCCGACCGGACCAACCTAGCCGTAGGTCGTACGCCCGTCCTTGTCCTCCGGGACAAGGACGGGCGCCAGCTTCCGGCCCGCGCGGGCGCCACGACGGCCGCGTGCGGGTGGGGATCCGCGGCTGGGGCGGCTGACCGGCCGCGCTGGCGCCCGCGAGCGCCTTGGCGAGCCCCCGCGAGCGGCTCGAGGTCCCCCCTCGGCACGCCGTTCTGACCCCCGAGACGCGCGAAGCGCCACGCTGGAGTACCCGCGTAGGGCAGGTCTTAGACCCCCGGAGGCATACCAGCCGGCCGGATCGGGCATTGTTACTAAAGTGTTTCCGATGTCTGATCCCCTCGCCCACGTTCACGCTGATGCCGCACCATCCGGTGCCGTCCCCGTGCATGTGGTCGTGCTGGCGGCCGGGCGCGGGAGCCGTCTCGGGACCGTCGGGGACGACACCCCGAAGTGGCTCCTGGACGTGAACGGGCGGACGATCGCGGACCGCCAGCTCGAGGGGATCCGCGCCGCCGGCGACGCCGTCGCCTCCGTCCGCGTCGTCGTCGGCCACGCCGGCGAGGCGATCGAGCGCGAGCTCGCCCTGCGCGACGAGCCCGTCGGCATCGTCCGTAACCCGGACTACGCCGAGATCAACAACTGGTGGTCCGTCCTCAAGGCCATCCGCGAGCTGCCCGAGGACGGCCCGATCGTCGTCATGAACGGCGACCTGCTCGTGTCCCCCGCGCACGTGACCGCGTTCCTCCGCGCGGCGGCCGCGGGCCCCGCCGACGGCCTGCTCGCCGTCGACCTCGCCCGCGACCTGACGGACGAGTCCATGAAGGTCGCCCGCCGCGCCGACGGCACGCTCGACCGCATCGGCAAGGTCGACATCGACGCGCCCGTCGGCGAGTACATCGGCATCCTGCTCGCCCGCGGCCCGGTGCTGCACGCGTTCCGCGACCGCCTGGCGACCTTCGAGGGCCACCACGCGAGCCGGAACGAGTGGTACGAGGGCGCGGTCGGCCGCACGGCGGCCGAGGGCGTCGCCTGGCACGTGTGGCCCCTCCCGGACTCGGACTGGGTCGAGATCGACGACGACGCCGACCTGCGGACGGCCGAGCAGCTGGCGGCGCGATGAGCGGCTCCCGCGTCCGCGAGGTCGCCATTCCCCGGCTGCTGCACGTCGGCACCGGCTGCCTGCGCGAGGTCGGCCCGCTCCTGCGGGACCACGAGTTCGAGCTGGACCACGTCCTCGTCGGCAGCGGCCCCGGCCCGTCCCGCGTGCTCGCCGAGCACGTCGTGGCCGGCCTGCGCGCCCACGACGTACGGGTGCGGTTCGTCCCCGACCTGACGGGCACGCTGGCCCAGGCGGCCGACGTCGCCGCGACGATCATCGAGGAGGCGGTCACGGTGGCCGTCGCCGTCGGCGGCGGCCGCGCGCTCGACACCCTCAAGCTCGCCGCGGCCCGCACGGACATCGACTTCGTGAGCGTGCCGACGGCCGTGTCGAACGACGGCATCTCGTCCCCCGTCGCGTCCCTCGTCGACCGCGACGGCGTCCGCGCGAGCCACGCCGCGCGCATGCCCGCCGGCATCGTCGTCGACGTCGCCGCCATCGGCGGGGCGCCCCAGCCGACGATCCTCGCCGGTGTCGGCGACCTCGTCTCGAACCTCACCGCCGGCCTCGACTGGCGGCTGGCCGACAAGCGCGGCCACGACCGCTTCGACGCCTACGCGGCGATGATCGCCGAGGCCGCCGCCCGACCCGCGCTCGACCTCGAGGAGGTCCGCTCGCCGGCCTCGCACCGCGTGCTCGCCGAGGGGTTGCTGCTCTCCGGGCTCGCGATGGCCGCCGCCGGCACGAGCCGGCCCTGCAGCGGCGCGGAGCACCTGATCTCGCACGTCCTCGACGCCCAGCTCGGCTCCCGGGCCGCGCTGCACGGCGAGCAGGTGGCGCTCGGCACCCTGATCACCGCGGCCGCGCACGAGTCGCCGCTGCTGGACACGCTGCGCCGCCTGTACTCCCGGCTCGGCCTGCCCGTGTGTCCCGCGGACCTCGGACTGACCCACGACGAGGTCGTCGACGCCGTGCTCGCGGCGCCGTCGATCCGCCCCGACCGCTGGACGATCCTGTCCCGCAAGCGGTTCGGGCGGCGCTCCACCGTCGCCGAGCTGGTGGAGCGCGCCCTCGTCGACGTGCCCGCTACGCCGGTCGGTCGCCTTGCGTCCTGAGCAGGCGGTCCAGCACGCGCTCCGTCGCGTGCCCGTCCTCGAGGTGGGCGAAACGCTCCCGGAACGTCGCGTAGCGGTCGGCGTTCTGCGCGGTCACGGCCGGCAGGTCGCGCAGCGCCGCGATCACACCGTCCGTGTCCGCCAGCAGCGGGCCGGGCGCCACGGGTTCGAAGTCGAAGTAGAAGCCGCGCGTCGTGTCCCGGTAGGTCTCGAGGTCCGGGACGAAGAAGAGCTCCGGCTTCGCGGTCACCGCGAAGTCGAACATGGTGGACGAGTAGTCCGTCATCAGGACGTCGGCGGCGAGATAGAGCTCGCTGATGTCCGGGTAGAACGAGACATCCTTGATCGCGTCCGAACCGAAGGCCTTCAACCGGCCGGTGAGCATGTAGTGCAGCCGCAGCAGCAGGCAGTGGTCGTCGCCGAGCTCCGCCGCCATCCGCTCCACGTCGAGGTCCAGCTCGAGCGGCTCGTCGCCGCCCGCGAAGACGACGTCGTCGCGCCAGGTCGGCGCGTAGAGGACCGCACGGGTGCCCTCCGCGATGCCGAGCCGCTCGCGCACCCGGGCGCGGATCGCGTCCTTGTCGGGACCGGACAGGACGTCGTTGCGGGGGTAGCCCGTCTCGAGGACCTCGCCCTCGTAGCGGAAGGCCCCGCGCAGCAGCGGGGTCGACGCGGCGTTGGGCGAGACGAGCAGGTCCCAGCGGTCGACGTCGCGCTGCAGGCGCTCCAGGCGGCCCTCCGGCGCCCACAGGACGTCCCAGTGGATCCGCTTGAGCGGCGTCCCGTGCCAGGTCTGCAGGTAGACGGCCCCCGGCTTCTTCTCCCACTCGACCTCGGTGTGCGTGTTGGCGATCAGCGCGTCGCAGGCCTCGAGCGCCGCGATGCCCTCCGGGCTGTCGAGGATCGCCGTCTGCACGCCCTCCGGGAAGGCGTCGACGTGCTTCGGGTCCGCGAGCCAGACGTGCTCGTGGTCCCCGCCGCGGCGCACGAGCTCCTCGTACAGGGCGCGGGGGCTGTCGGCGAACCGGCCGGCGAAGGCGTTGTAGACGAGACGCATGTGCCCCGCATGATCGCGAACCGGGCACCGGCGTGCGTGGGCGCCTGATGCGCGCGCGCCGCCTCTCGGACCGCACCCTCGCCCGGCACGCCGGGAAGGTCAGCGTGCCCACGTACGACCGCCACGCGCTCGTGCCGTCCGTCGTCCACATGAGCGTCGGCTCGTTCCACCGCTCGCACCAGGCGATGTACTTCGACGCGCTCGCGGAGCGCGGGATCACGAACGCCTGGGGCCTCGTCGGCGTGGGCCTGCGCCGGCCCGAGATGCGCACGGCGCTCGCGGCCCAGGACGGGCTCTACACCGTCGTCGCCCGCGGCGCGGACGGCGACGAGGCGCGCGTCGTCGGCGTCATCAACCGCTACCTCTTCGCCCCGGAGGATCGCGCCGGGGTCGTCGACGCGCTGGCCGACGCCCGCACCCGCGTCGTCACGCTCACCATCACGCGCAACGGCTACAAGGTCGATCCCTCCACGGGCCACTTCGCCGCGGACGACCCCGACGTCGTCGCCGACCTGGCCACGCCGACCGAGCCCCGCTCGGCGCTGGGGTTCCTCGTCGAGGCGTTCGACCGCCGCCGGCGCGCCGGCCTGCCGCCCTTCACGGTGCTCTCCTGCGACAACGCGCCCGATAACGGCGCGCTGACCCGCCAGGCCGTCTGCTCCTTCGCCCGCCTGCGCGACCCGGCGCTGGCGGACTGGATCGCCGATCAGGGCGCGTTCCCGAGCTCGATGGTCGACCGGATCACCCCCCAGACCACGGACGAGGACCGGGCGATGGTGGCGCGGCAGTTCGGGATCCGCGACCGCTGGCCCGTCATCACCGAGCCGTTCTCGCAGTGGGTCGTCGAGGACCGGTTCTCCGACGGCCGGCCGCCGCTCGACGCCGTCGGGGTGCGGTTCGTCGATGACGTCCGCCCCTACGCGCTCGTGAAGACGCGGATGCTCAACGGCAGCCACTGCGCGCTGGGCCCCCTGGGCTACCTCGCGGGGCACCGCACGACGGACGCCGCCGTCGCCGACGAGGTGTTCCACGACTACCTGCGGCGGATGATGGCCGACGAGATCGCGCCGATCCTGCCGCCCCCGGACGGCCTCGACCTCGGGCGCTACCGCGAGAGTGTGCTGCGCCGCCTGGCCAACGCCACGCTTGCGGACCCCCTGGCCCGCCTGTGCCGCAACGGATCCGTCAAGGTTCCGTCCCACATCGTGTCCTCCATCGTCGAGATCCGCGCCCGGGGCGGCGCCCACCCCCTGCTGACCCTGGCCGTCGCCGGTTGGCTGCGCTACCTGCGCGGCGTCGACGAGCACGGCGCGCCCGTGCCCGTCGAGGACCCGGCCGCGGACCGCCTGCAGGCGCTGGCCCGGGCGGGCGGCACCGACCCCCGCGGCCTGCTCGCCGAGCCCGAGCTGTTCGGGCCGCTGGGCGAGGACGAGGCGTTCGCGGAGGAGCTCGAGGACGCCCTCGTGCGCATCCAGCGGGTCGGCGCGCGCCAGGCGCTCGCCGAGGCCCTGGACCGGACGGGAACCCGGGTCTGATGCCGGGCGAGATCCTCTCCTACGCGCCGATCGACGCGTCCGCCGTCGAGGTGCTGCTCTGCGACGCCGACGGCAACCTCTTCCCGTCCGAGGGCCTCGCGTTCGAGGCGTCGACGGTCGTCACGAACCGCCTGCTGCACGACCTGGGCGTCGACCGGCAGTTCGAGGTCGACGAGCTGCGCCGGGCGGCGGAGGGCCGGAACTTCCGCTCGACCGCGCTGGCGCTCGCCGCCGAGCACGGCGTCGACCTGCCCCCGGACGAGCTCGAGCGCCGCGTGCAGCAGGAGCGCGAGGAGGTCACCGCGCACCTCGGTCGCGAGCTGCGCCCCGACCCGGCTGTCCACGAGCCGCTGCGCGCGCTGGCGGGGCGCTACCGCCTGACGGTCGTCAGCTCGAGCGCGCTGGGCCGCCTGGCCGCGTCGTTCACCGCCGCGGGCCTCGACGAGCTCTTCCCCGTCGCGGACCGCTTCAGCGCCGAGGACTCCCTCCCGGTGCCGACGAGCAAGCCAGACCCGGCCGTCTATCTCTTCGCCGGGGAGGCCCTGGGCGTCGCCGGCCCCCAGGCCGTGGCGATCGAGGACGCCGTCGTCGGCGCCCAGTCGGCCGTCGCCGCCGGATTCCCGACGGTCGGCAACCTGCAGTTCGTCGCCCCGGACGAGCGCGCGGCGCGGATCGACGCGCTGCGCGAGGTCGGGGTCGCGGCGATCGTGGAGTCGTGGGCGCAGCTGCGCGAGCTGCTCTCGCCCTAGGGCCGGGCGCAGGCCGGCCCGGTGGCCGATGCGAGACGCCACGCCCCGGAACGACCGTTGAACGTGGCGCCGCGGCGCTCGTAGCACCGTGTTTCTGGACGGGTGTCCGAGGCTTGCGAAAACACTCACCCCTACGCGCCGGTACGGCCTAGTCTGGCGCGTCGCGTTCATCACGCGACGGTGCCGCGTGACCCCCTCGGTCCCGGCACCCCAGGTACCTGAGGGGGAGCAGCATGAGGAAGATCCCGATCATCGGGGCCGTGTTCGCGGCACTGGCCTTCGCGCCAGCCGCGAACGCCGCAGACCCGATCACGCAGGTGTTCACCGGCACGTCGCGGCCGATCGCGTGCGCCACCCAGAGCGGGGGCGCGATTGACGGCCAGCGCTGGTGCGGCTCGCAGGCCGGCAACAACCCCGCCGTGACCCCGACGACGGTCCCGAGCTTCGACGGCGCACCCATCGACGCGACCGTCACGCTGCCCAGGGCCCCCGTGTCCGGCGACGGGAACTTCCCGGTCGTCGGCGTCTTCCACGGCTACGGGCAGTTCAAGGACGCGTCGAGCAGCCCGGCCGTCCAGCGCTGGGTCCAGCAGGGCTACGCCGTCATGACCATCACGACCCGCGGCTTCTGGGCCTCGTGCGGCGTCCTGGTGCCCGCGCCGAAGCCCGCCGCGTGCGCGAAGGGCTACATCCACCTGATGGACAACGCCTGGGAGGTCCGCGACGCCCAGTACCTGCTCGGCCAGCTCGCCGACGACGGCGCCATCGACCCGCAGAAGATCGGCGCGACCGGCGGCTCCTACGGCGGCGGCATGTCGATGCAGCTCGGCGCGCTGAAGAACCGCGTCGTGCAGACCGACGGCACGCTCGTGCCGTGGACGAGCCCGCAGGGCAAGCCGATGCAGATCGCCGCCACGGCGCCCCTCTTCGGCTGGTCCGACCTCGTGCAGTCGCTCATGCCCAACGGCAGCGGCCTGGACTACGCGGCCTACAACCCGTACTCCGGTCCGAACGGCAAGAACCGCTTCGGCATCGAGAAGTACGTGTGGAACCTCTCGCTGTACGGCGGCGGTGCCCAGACCGGCTTCTACGCCCCCTCCCACTCCGACCCGACGGCGAACATCACGCCCTGGCTCGCGACGAACAACACCGGCGGGCCGTACGACCTGGACCCGGTCGTCCAGCAGCAGCTCGACGCCTTCCCGCGCCACGGCGCCTACGGCACCGACGACTCCGTCGCCCCGGCGCCGGTGCTGCTCGAGAACGGCTGGAACGACGACCTGTTCCCCGCCGACGAGGGCCTGCGGTACTACAACAAGGTCCGCGCGAACCACCCGAACACGCCGATCTCGATCTTCAACCTCGACCTCGGCCACGGCAACCGCTCCGGCGGGACCGGTGGCGGCGTCGCCGGCTTCGGCGAGCTGATCCAGGCCCAGAACGCCTGGTTCGCCCACTACGTCAAGGGCCAGGGCGCCGCGCCGGCCGACGCCGTCGGTGGCGTGACCGCCGTGACGAGCACGTGCCCGATCGGCTCCGCCGGTCAGACCTTCCGCGCGAAGAACTGGGCGTCGCTCGCCCCGGGCGAGGTCCGCGTGGACGGCGCCGCCGCCCAGACGGTCGCGCCCGACACGCAGGCGACGAGCACGTTCTCGCCGGAGGACCCGCAGATCAACCCGAACTCGCCGGCCCCGACGGTCTGCACCGACGCCGACGCCACCGACACCCCCGGCGCCGCCGTGTACCGCACCCCGGCTGCCCCGGCCGGCGGCTACACGCTGCTGGGCTCCCCGACGGTCGTCGCCGACCTGACGGTCAAGAACGCGAACGACGCGGTCTACGCCCGCCTCTACGACGTCGACCCGGCCACGAACCGCGAGCGTCTGATCGCGCGCGCCACGTACCGTCCGACGAACCCGGGTGGCACCAGCCGCCAGGTGTTCCAGCTGCACCCGCAGGCGTACAAGATCGCCGAGGGGCACCAGGTCAAGCTCGAGCTGCTCGGCCAGGACTACCCCTACGCCCAGCGGTCGACGGGCCAGGCGCCCGTCGGCGTGCAGAACCTGCAGCTGCGGATCCCGACGGCCGAGGCCCCGGGTGCCGCGGCCGGCCAGGTCCAGGCCCCGGCCGAGAAGGTGCTCCCCGCGGGCTACCGCCTCGCCGCGGACCTGCCGCAGCCGCCGGCGTCCGGTGGCGACACGCCGTCGACCCCGGCCCCGGTCGCGCCGGTCCCGGCCGGCACGGTGCCGCCGGTCGCCCCGACGAAGCCCGTCGTGGCCCCGAAGCCGACGACGGATCCGGTCTCCAAGGCCGCGATGCTCAAGGCGCTGAAGAAGGCCCCGAAGAAGGTCACGCTGTCCCGCAGCCTCCGGGTCTTCCGGTTCACCGACGCCTTCCCGCAGGCCGGCCGCGTGAGCTACCAGCTCGGCGTCAAGGTCGGCAAGAAGGTGCGGGTCGTGGGCAAGGTCACCCGCAAGGTCACGAAGGCCGGCTCGATCGTCGTCACGATCAAGACGACCGCCAAGGGCCGCGCGACCCTGAAGGCGCGCCCGAAGGCGTCGCTGGTCCTCGCCGCGAAGTTCACCACCGCGATCGAGAAGAAGCAGTACGTCTCGGCGCGCGTGCTGAAGCGCCGCTAGGACCGTCCGCGCTCCCGGCGCGGACTCCCCGCCCGGCGCCCGCGGGCGCCGGCCACCGCAGGACCGAGGGCCCCTCCCAGGAGGGGCCCTCGCCGTTCCCGCCGGCCCGCGCCGCAAGGGTGCGGGAGGCGTGTGCGACCGCCCGCCCGGCCGGCTACCCCGCGGGCGGTGGCCGCCCGGCTCCGGCCCGTCAGGCCGCGGGCGCCGGGGCCGCCGCGCCGGCCTCGGCCGCGGCGGAGTCGTCGGCCTTCGGGATCACCAGGGCGATGAGCGCGCCGGCCAGTGCCGCCCCCGCGCAGATCGCGAAGAGGAGCCGGTAGGCGTCCAGCGACGGGAGCTCGTTGCCGGCCAGCGCGATCGTCTGCGCCGCCAGGAGCGTGCCGCCGATGGCGCTGGCCAGCGAGCTGCCCACGCTGCGGAAGAGCGTGTTGAGCCCGTTGGCCGCTGCGAGCTCGGACTTCGGCGCGCCGAGCAGGATCAGGCTCGGCATCGCGGCGTAGGCGATGCCCGTGCCGGCGCCGGCGATCGTCGTGCCGAGCACGACCTGGAAGTACGAGTCGACGAGTACGATGCGGACGAGGAACCCGAGCGCGACGATCGACGCGCCGATCGCCAGGGTGATCTTCGGGCCCAGGCGGCTGGACATCCGCGCCGACACCGGCGAGAGCAGGATCATCGCGACGCCGCTGGGCAGCATCGCCAGGCCGCCCTCGAGCACGGACGAGCCGAACCCGTAGCCGGCCTGCGGCGGCGCCTGCACGAAGGCGGCGGTACCGATCAGGCTGGCGAACAGCGCGAAGCCGACGAACATCGACGCGACGTTCGTGAGCAGGAGTGACTTCCGGGCGTTGCTGGCCACGTCGATCAGCGGCGACGTCGTGCGCCGCTCGACGGTCACGAAGGTCAGGAGGCCGACGACGGCCGCGACGAGCAGGCCGATCGTCTTCGGATCGCCCCAGCCCCAGTTCGACGCCTGCGCCAGCGGGAGCAGCAGGCAGACGAGCACGGCGCTCAGGAGCACGGCGCCGAAGAAGTCGAAGCTGCCCGAGGAACCCAGGGGCGGCTCGGCGACGCTGGTCGCGATGCCCACGATCGCGGCGAGGCCGCCGGCGACGCAGATCCAGAAGAGGACGTGGTAATCGGCGTTCTCGGCGATGAGGGCCGCCAGCGGCAGGCCGAGGGCGCCGCCGATGCCGAGGGTGGCGGAGACGAGCGCGATGCCCGTGCCGGCGCGCTTGGCCGGCAGGACGGTGCCGATGAGGCTGATGCCCAGAGGGATCGCCGCGGCCGACATTCCCGTGACCGCGCGGCCGACGATGAGCGGCGCGAGGTCGCTCGAGAGCGCGCAGATCAGCGAGCCGACGGTCAGGGCGCCCGCGGCGACGAGCAGCATGAGGCGCTTGCCGTAGAGGTCGGCGAGGCGGCCGAACACCGGGACGGCGATCGCGGCGGACAGCAGCGTCGAGGTCAGCAGCCACTGCGTGTCGCTCGTCGAGCTGCCGAGGTCGCGCTGGAGCTCGGGGAGGACCGGCACGAGCAGGGTCTGCGTCAGCGCCACGAGGACGCCGCAGATCGCGACGGCCGCGAGGGCCGCGATCTGCTGCGGCTCCCAGCCCTCGTCGGGTCCGGCGCCGTCCGGGGTGGTGGGTTGGTGGGGGCTGCGGTGCGACATGTCTCTCCTCATGGCAGTTTCTGCCTCGAGACAGAAGATGCCACAATCTCGGGGCAGATGACCGGACCCGTTGACCACCCCGCGTCGCCCGAGGCCGAGCCGACCCTGCGCGAGCGCAAGCGGGCGGCGGCGAAGGCGCGCGTAGTCGACGTCGCCATCCGGCTGTTCGCCGAGCGCGGGTACGCCGAGACGTCGGTCGACGAGATCTGCGCCGCCGCGGACGTCGCGCCGCGCAGCTTCTTCCGGTACTTCCCGACGAAGGAGGCCGTCCTCCTGGAGCCGGTGCGCGAGATGGCCGACCGGCTCGAGGCCGCGATGGCCGCCGCTCCTCCGGGGCTCAGCGACGCGGAGGTCGTCGCCGTCGGCCAGCGCGAGGTGGCGGCCAACGTCATCGCCGACTGGGAGCGGCTGTCCCGGTTCTTCCAGGTGGCCGCCGACACCGGCGCAGTGCGGTCCTCGCCGCTGACGCAGCTCGCGCGGCGCGAGGAGGCGATGACCCGCCAGCTGCTGACGCGCCGAGGCGAGACGGGGCCCGCGGACTGGCGCACCCGCCTGCTCGTCGCCCGCTCCGTGGCCGGGTTCCGCGTGTGGCTCGACGACGTCCGCACCCTCGAGATCGCCGACCCGCTGGCGCACCTCGACGAGATCCTCGCGGCGGACTGAGCGTCACGGCCGTCGGCCGGGACGCGCGGTGTTGCGCGGCATCGCCCGGCCCGGCTCGGCGGCGGGTCCGCTGCCCTACCGTCCCTCGGAGTGATCGCGGCCCGCGGACTCGTCAAGACGTACGGCAGCGGCCGCGCGGCACGTCGCGTCCTCGACGGGGCCGACCTGGACGTCGCGCGGGGCGAGGTCGTCGCCATCGTCGGACGCTCCGGGACGGGGAAGAGCACGCTGCTGCACCTCGTCGGCGCGCTCGACCGGCCCGAGGCGGGCACGATCGAGGTCGCCGGGGAGCGCGTCGACGGGCGCTCCGAGCGCGAGCTCAGCGGCTTCCGGCGGCGCCGGATCGGGTTCGTGTTCCAGTTCTTCCACCTCGTCCCGGAGCTGACGGGCGAGGAGAACGTGCTGCTGCCCGCCCGGTTGCCGGGCGCGCCGCGGGGCGCGCGTGAGCACGGCCGCGAGCTGATCGAGCGCCTCGGCCTGGGCGACGCCGCCCGCCGCCGGCCCCACGAGCTCTCGGGCGGGGAGCAGCAGCGGCTCGCCGTCGCCCGCGCGCTCGTCCTCGACCCGCCTGTCCTGCTGGCGGACGAGCCGACGGGCAACCTCGACGAGGAGTCCGGCGCGGCCGTGCTGGCGCTCCTGCGCTCCGCGGCGACCGCCGACCGCGCCGTCGTCGTCGTGACGCACGAGCCGCGGACGAGCGCGATGGCCGACCGCACCGTCACGCTCGTCGACGGCCGCCTGCAGCCGGCCGAGCCGCTGCTCTTCGGCGGAGGCCGGTGACGGGCGCCGCGGCGTTGCTGCGCGGCGCGCTGCGCCTGCTGCGCAGCGGCCGCCGTCGCACGCTCCTGGCCGCCGCGGGTGTGCTCGTCGCCGGTGCCATGGCCGGCGCCGCGCTGACGGTCTCCGTCGGTCTGGGGTCGGGGTTCGACCGCTCCGCCGAGCGCGCCGACCTGCCCGACGTCGTCGCCCGCTTCGCGGACCAGCCGCCCGAACGGATCCGCGCCCGCATCACGGCGCTGCCGAACGTCGCCGCCTACGCGCCCCGGACGGAGATCGCCAACGTGCGGCTGCGCGCCGGGGGCGAGTCGACCCGCCGCGGCAGCCTGCAGCTCGTCGACACGACCGCCCGGCGGGGCTACGCGATCGTCGCCGGGCGCGACCTGCCGCGCACGGGCGGGAACACCCGCGAGGCCCTCGTCGAGCAGGGGCTGGCCCGCACGTGGGGGCTCGAGGTCGGCGACACGATCGAGGTCGGCCGCGCGGGCCCGGTGCGGATCGTCGGCGTGTCGATCGCCCCGGACAACGTCGCGTTCCCGCTGGCCACCGCGCCCCGGGTCTACCTCTCCGGCACCGCCCTGGCGCGCGAGTTCGGCGGCGAGCTGCGGGTGAACCAGGCGCTCGTCTGGACCCACGACCGCTCGCGCACCGACGTCACCCTGCAGCAGGCGCGAGCGACGACCTACGGGGTCGGCAACCTGCGCTTCGTCACCCGCACGGGCACCCGGCTCATCATCGACCAGGCGGCGGGCGTCGTCGTCGCGCTGCTCGTGGCGTTCTCGCTCGTGGCGCTGATCGCGGCGACCACGATGCTGGCGGCGCAGGCGGCGACCGAGGTCGGCCGGCGGCTGGCCGTGATCGGCGTCCAGCGGGCGCTGGGCGTGCCGCGGGGCGCCGTCGCGGGCGAGCAGGCGCTGTCGGCCGGGATCGTGGGGCTCGTCGCCGGCGGGATCGGCGTGACGCTCGGGGCGCTGCTCGTCCGCGGCCCCAGCGGCGACCTGCTGGCGGCGCTGAACGAGACCCCGCCCGGGAGCGCGCTGCTCCTGCCGCTGGCCGGGCTGACGGTGCTGCTCGGGCTGATCGCCGCCGTCGCCGCGGGCTGGCCGGCGTGGCGCGCCGCCGGGCGCCCGCCCGTGGCCCTGCTGCGGGGCGGGGGCCTGGCCGCTCGTGCCCCACGGCGGCGGGCGGGCGGCCCCGGGCGCGCGGGGTTCCTGGGCCTCGGGGCCCGGCTCGCCCTCGCGCGGCCGGGGCGCGCCGGCGCCACCGTCGTGGTGCTGGCGGCCTCGGGCGGGGTGATCCTGCTCATGCTCGGCCTCGCCTCGCTGCTGACCGCCCTGCGCGACGACCCCACCGCCGTCGGCACGCGCTACGCCCTCACGGTCACCGCACCCGCCGGGGGCGCCGCCGCGGTGCGCCGCGTGCCGGGCGTCGCCGACGCGGGGACGCGGGTCGAGACGCGGGGCGTCGACTCGTTCGCGCTCGGCGAGCCCGTCAAGCTCACGACGTTCGGCGGCGACGTCGGGCGGTTCGTCAACCCGCCGCTCGCCGACGGCCGCCGCGTGCAGGGAACGGGCGAGGTCGAGATCGGCACGGGTCTCTCGACCGCCCTCGGGCTCGGCGTCGGGGGCACCCTCGCCGTCCAACTGCAGAGCGGCGCCGAGCTGCGCCTACGGGTCGTCGGGACCGTGCGGGCGTTGCAGGACGACGGCCGCGTGGCCTTCGCCCGCTCGGACCGCCTGCTGGCCGCCGACCCGTCCCTGACGCCGGACCTCGCCGTGCGGCTGGAGCGGGGCGCCGACCGCGCGGTGGTCGCGGCCCGGCTGGCCGCGATCGGGGCCACGCCGACGAACGTGGCCGGCGCGACGACGAGCAACCGTTCCTTCCTCGACACCCTCGCCACCGTGCTCCGCGCGGTCGCGCTGCTCGACGGGCTGGTCTGCCTCTACGCCCTCGTGCAGGCTCTCGCGCTGACCGCCCGGGAGCGGCGGCCGACGCTCGCGCTCCTGCGGGCGCAGGGGGCGGGCACGGGCACCGTGCTGCGGGTCCTGCTCGGTGCCGGGCTCGTGCTGGCGCTCCCGGGCGCGCTGGCGGCGTTCGCCCTCCAGCGGCTCGTCTTCGCGCCGCTGGTGGCGCAGCTCGCCGCGGGCTACGCCGACCTGGGCACCGCGGCCTCCCCCGCCGCCGTCGCCGCGGTCACCGCCGGGTTCGTCCTCTTCGCCGTCGTCGCCGCCGGGTGGGTCGCCCGCCGAGTGGTCGCCGAGCCGCCGGTCCATGGCCTGCGGGAGGGCTGAGCCCATGGCCGACGCCTCCCGCCCCACGCCTCCTCGCACCGTCCGCCCGGCGCACGGCCCCGTTGGCCGTCGGGCGCCGGGTGGCCGGGCCCGCCGCCGCGCGGTGCTCGTCGCCGTCGCGCTCCTCGCCCTCGTCGCAGGGATCCTCGTCGGCCGCACCACGGCGTCGTCCGGCCCCGACCGCGCGGACGCGGGCTCCACGCTCGCGGTGACGCTCCGCGACCCCACGGGCTCCGGCGCCCTGCAGCCCGCGCCGGGCGAGCCGCTCCGCGACCGCACCGAGCTGGCGGGCACGGGGGCGCCGCCGCGGCCCGGGCGCACGCTCGGCGTCATCGCGCAGCTCACCGACACCCACGTGCGCGACACGGCCTCGCCCGCGCGGATCCCGTTCCTCGACCGCCTCGGCACCCCGTTCACGGCGGTCTTCCGGCCCCAGGAGCCGCTGACGCTGCAGACGCTCGCGGCGGCCACGCGCACGGTCAACGCCCTACGGCCCGACCTGACCCTCGTCACGGGCGATCTGACCGACAACAGCCAGGAGAACGAGCTCGACGCCGCGATCGGCGCGCTGCGGGGCGGGACGGTCCGCCCGTTCGACGCCCGCAGCCTGCAGGGGGCCGACAACGCCGACCCCTTCTTCTACCGGCCCGACGTCGACCCGCCGCGTCGACCGGGCCTGCTCGACCGGGCACGGGCGCCGTTCCGCGCGCCCGGCCTGCGCGGACCGGTCGCCGTGCTGCCCGGCAACCACGACGTGCTCGTCGGCGGCGAGGTGCGGGCCACGCCGGGCCTGCGGGCCACGGCGGTGGGCGCCGAGCGCCTCGTGACGCCCGACGGGTCCTTCGCCCGCAGCGTCCCCCGCGAGCAGGCGGCGGCCCAGGAGTCCGTGAACCGGCTGCTGGCCGCGGGCGACCTGCCGGGCACGACCGCCCCGGTGCGCCCCGACCCCCGGCGGCGCCTGCTCTCGGGCGAGCAGGTCGTCGCCCGCCTGGCTCGCGCCGGACTGGCGGGGGAGCGCGCCGGGCGGGCCGACGCGGTCCGCGACGTGGGGACGGGCGTGCGCGTGGTGCTGCTGGACGACGTGCCCCGCGGCGGGAGCGACACGGGCGCGGTCGACGCCGCCCAGTTGGCGTTCCTCGACCGCGCGCTGACCACCGGCGGCGACCGGTGGATCCTCGTCGCCGTCCACGCCCCGCTGCAGCGCACCCCGCAGGGCCGGGCGATCCGCGACCGCCTGGCCCGCGCGCCGCGCGTGCTCGCCACGGTCGGCGGCGACACCCACCACGACCGGGTCCGGCCGGTCCGCACGGCGGCGGGCGGCTACTGGTCGATCACCACGAGCGCCCTGGCGGACTGGCCGCAGCAGGGCCGGGCCCTGCGGGTGCGCGCCACCGCGGGCGGCGGCGCCCTGCTCGAGACCCACAAGCTCGACACGGCCCCGGACGGGCTCGCCGACACGGCACGCGAGCTGGCGTACCTCGACGCGCAGGGCGGCCGACCGGACGGCAACGCGGGCACCCCCGACGACCGCAACGTCCGCCTGTACCGCGCCCCGCCGCGCTGAGCGCGACGGGGTCCCTCCCCCGCGCCCGCGCCGCTGGGCGGAGCGGTCGGCGGGGCGCCGCGGGTGCGGCGGGCGTCCTAGCTGCCGGAGCCCTGCTGGAGCGCCGTGCCGTCGGCGACGAACAGGCCCTCGACGGAGAGGTAGCGCTCTCCCGTGTCGTAGCAGAAGGTCAGCACGGTGCTGCCGTCCGGGATCTCCGGGAGCTTCGCGGCGACGGCCGCCAGCGCGGCGCCGGAGGACGGTCCGAGGAAGATGCCCTCCTCGCGCGCGGCGCGCACGGCGTAGGCGAACGCGTCCTCCTCGGACACGCCGATCACGCCGTCGACGGTGTCGGGGTGGTAGTTGTCCGGGACGAAGCCGGCGCCGATGCCCTGCAGCTTGTGCGGGCTGGGGTCGCCGCCGCCGAGGACGGGCGACTTCGCGGGCTCGACGGCGAACGTCTTGAGCTCGGGGAACCGCTCCTTCACGACCTCGGAGACGCCGGAGATGTGGCCGCCCGTGCCGACGCCCGTGATGAGGAAGTCGATGCCGTCAGGGAAGTCCTTCAGGACCTCCTGCGCCGTCGTCTCGCGGTGCACCGCGACGTTGGCGGGGTTGTCGAACTGCCCCGCCATCCACGCGCCGTCGATCTCGGCCTCGAGCTCCTTCGCCCGGGCGATCGCGGCCTTCATGCCGCCCGCGCGGGGCGTCAGCTCGAGCTTGGCGCCGTAGGCGGCCATCACGCGGCGGCGCTCGAGCGACATGGACTCGGGCATGCAGACGACCATGTCGTAGCCGCGGACGGCGGCCACCATCGAGAGGCCGACGCCGGTGTTGCCCGAGGTCGGCTCGATGATCGTGCCGCCGGGCTTCAGGACCCCGCGGCGCTCGGCGTCGTCGACCATCGCCAGGGCGATGCGGTCCTTGACGGAGCCGCCGGGGTTCGCGCGCTCCAGCTTGATCCACACGTCGACCTCGCGGTCGGCGAAGAGCCGGTTGATGCGGACGTGCGGCGTGTCGCCGATGGTGTCGAGGATGCTGGCGGCCTTCATGCTGCCTCCTGGGGGTCGCGGTCTTAGATCGTGAAGTCGAGGACGTCGTCCGGCGGCTCTTCGCGCTGCCGGTCGAGTCGGGCGGTCGGCGTGACGACGGAGTGCGCCGGCACGCTGCTGGTCAGCCAGACGTTGCCGCCGATGCGGCTGCCGGAGCCGATGACGGTCTCGCCGCCGAGGATCGTCGCGTTCGCGTAGATCACGACGTCGTCGCCGATGGTCGGGTGGCGCTTCGTCCGCGCGAACCGCTTCGAGACGCTCAGGGCCCCGAGCGTGACGCCCTGGTAGAGCTTGACCCGCGCGCCGATGACGGCGGTCTGGCCGATCACGATGCCCGTGCCGTGGTCGATGGAGAGCGAGGGCCCGATCTGCGCACCCGGGTGGATCTCGATGCCGGTGTCGCGGTGGGCGATCTCCGTCAGCAGCCGCGGCAGCAGGGGCACGTCGCACCAGCCGAGCAGCTCGTGCGCGAGCCGGTAGATCGCGACGGCGCGGAACCCCGGGTAGGCCAGGATGACCTCGTCGACCGAGTCGGCCGCCGGGTCTCCGTCGTAGATCGCCTGGGCGTCGAGCAGCAGCGCCTCGCGGACGGCGGGCAGGCGGGCCATGAACCGGTCGACGGCCTCGTCCGGGTGCCGACACGACGCGCTCGGCAGGTGCAGCGCGCCCGAGAGCAGGCGGCGCAGCTCGCCGTACTCGCGCTCGACGTCGCCCGCGCAGCCCCCGACCTCGGCGGCGAAGTGCGGGAACAGCAGCTCGAGCGTCAGGTGCACGATGTCCTCGGCGACCACGCGCAGGCGTGGAGGCAGGGGATACCGCGCGCGTTCGCGGGAGAGCTCCTCGAGGAAGGGCGTCAGGTCGGTGCGTTCAGGGGCTGCCACCGTGCCGCGCAGCGTACCTCCCGCGCCGCCCGAGAGGCCCAGCACGGTCGATCCGGCCCGCGCGCCGTCGGCCCGCGGCGCGATCATGCGGCCCATGGCGACCCCCACCCTCAGCGGCGGACTGCTGCTCTTCCGCCGCGATCCCGACGGCCTGCGCCTGCTCATCGGGCACATGGGCGGACCCTTCTGGGCGCGCAAGGACGAGCGGGCGTGGTCCGTGCCGAAGGGCGAGTGCGACCCGGGCGAGGACCCGCTCGACGCGGCCCGTCGCGAGTTCGCCGAGGAGCTCGGCCTGCCGTCCCCGGAGGGCGAGACGCTCGACCTCGGCGAGGTGCGGATGAAGAGCGACAAGCGGATCCGCGTCTGGGCGGTGGAGGGCGATCTCGACCCGGAGGCCGTGGTGCCGGGCGTCTTCGCGATGGAGTGGCCGCCGCGCTCCGGGCGCACCCAGGAGTTCCCGGAGGTCGACCGCGTCGCGTGGGTCGACCCGGAGACCGCGCGCGCCAAGCTCGTGCAGGCCCAGGCGGCGTTCGTCGACCGGCTCGAGGAGGCACTGGGCGACGCGGCCTGAGCGCGGGCTGCGGCGCGCGTCCCGCGCCTCGTCCGGCGACGCCCCGGCGCGGCGCCCGCCCTCCCGCGGTGCGACCCCCGGCACCCCCGGCGGCCCCGGCGCTACTTCCGTCGCAGGTCGGCCCCGGCGGAGAGACGCTGGGTGACCTTCGGGTCGCCGGCGTACGTCACGTCGCCCCCGCCCGAGACGTCGACGTCGAGCTTGCGGCTCGCGTGGACGGCGACGTCGGCGCCGCCGCTGACGGCGAGCGTCACGTCGCGCGCCACGAGCTCGCCCAGGTCGACGTCCGCGCCACCCGAGCTGGTGGCGGTCAGCTCCCCCACGCGTCCGCTGCCCGCGACGTCGGAGCCGCCCGCGGCGCGCAGCTCCAGGGCCTCGCCGCCCAGGTCGTCCACGCGCAGGTCGACGGCCCCGCCGACGTCGACGGCCCGCAGGCGCGGCAGGGTCACGGTGGCCGTCGCGCGCTGCCCCGTGCCGATGCCGAACAGCCCGTCGTCGTCCCCGTCCAGGCGCAGCGTGCCGTCCTCCACGTCGACCGTGACGTCCTCGACCTCGCTCTCCGGGCCCTCGATCCGCACGGAGGCGCGCTCCCCGCGCACCACGACGACCCGCAGGCCGCCCTCGGCGTCGATCGCGTCGACGGCGGTCAGCGTGCGGATGGTCGACGCGGCGGGGCCACCGTCGGCACCGCAGCCGATGACCGCGGCCGCGGCGAGGACGAGGACGGGGCCCAGGAAGGCGGCGCGTGGGGTGCGGGGACGGGTCATGGGGCCACCGTATGCACCGTCCCGCCGTGTTCCCATGGGGGATTCCCCCGTGTCCTCCGGGATCCCCCGGGGGGGGCGCGCCAGACCCGCGGGCGGTGCTCGCCCCCGCGAGGGGCCGTGCCACCGCGACGCCCCACCGCGCGTTAGGTCGCGGGGCGAGCGGGTAGACGCCCGACGCATGACCAACGACGCGACCGTCTCCCTCTGGGAGGCCACGAGCGACCCCGGGCCGACCCGGATCCTCGCCGACGCCGACGACACCCCCGAGGTGCTGATCGTGGGCGCCGGCATCGTGGGCCTGACGACCGCGCTGCTGCTCGCCCGCGCCGGCCACGACGTGCTCGTGGTCGAGGCCCGGCGGGTCGGCTCCGGCGTCACGGGCTACACCACCGGCAAGGTCACGGCCGCCCACGGCCAGCGCTACGCGTCGCTGAAGCGCGCCGTCGGCGCCGACCGCACCCGGATGTACGCCGAGGCCAACCAGCGCGCCGTCGACTGGGTCCGCGACCTCGTCGCCACGGAGGGCATCGACTGCGACTGGCAGGAGCGTCCCGCCTACACCTACACGAGCTCGAAGGCCAAGGCCCGCAGCCTGCGCAGCGAGGCCGAGGCCACGATCGAGGCCGGGCTCGACGCCCACGAGGTCCACGGGCTCCCCGCCCCGACCGAGATGGTGGCCGGCGTCCGCGTCGACGGGAGCGGCGAGCTGCACGGCCGGCGCTACGCGCTCGCGCTCGCCCGGCTGGCCGAGGCCGCGGGCGCCCGCATCGCCGAGGGCATCCGCGTCGTCAAGGTCCGTGAGGGCGACCCCTGCGTCGTCGACACCGCGGAGCGCGGCGAGATCCGTGCCCAGCACGTCGTGATCGCCACGCACGTGCCGATCCTCGACCGCGGCCTGTACTTCGCGCGCCTGCAGCCCGAGCGTTCCTACGCCATCGCGGCGCGCTACTCCGGCGACCTCCCCCTCGGCAGCTTCTACGACGTCGGGCCGCCCTCCCGCTCCGTCCGCACGGCGACCGGCCCGGACGGCGAGCCCGTCGTGATCGTCGGCGGCGAGGGCCACGGCACCGGGCGCCGCCACGACATCTGGAAGCGCTACGAGCGGCTCGAGGCGTGGGCGAAGGAGCACGTCCACGCCACCGAGGTGACCCACCGCTGGTCCGCCCAGGACCCGATGACGCCGGACAAGGCGCCGTACGTGGGACCGCTGCGGCCGGGCAGCCGCCGGCTGTGGACGGCGACGGGCTTCGGCAAGTGGGGCCTCTCCGGCGGCACCGCGGCCGCGCACGCGATCGCCACCCGCATCGGCGGCGGCGAGGACCCGTACGCGTCGCTGTGGAACCCCTCGCGGGCGCGGCTGGTCGGCAAGCCGTTCCAGGCCGGCAAGCTCGCCGCGTGGAACGCCGAGACGGGCGCGTTCCTCGTCGGCGACCGCCTGCGGCCGACGAAGCGCGGCGGCGTCGACGCGCTCGAGCCCGGCGAGGGGAAGATCGTCCGCGAGGGGCTGAAGCGCACCGCGGCGTTCCGCGACGAGGCGGGCGCGTTGCACCGCCACTCGTCCGTCTGCACCCACCTGGGTTGCGAGGTGCACTTCAACCCGGCGGAGCAGAGCTGGGACTGCCCCTGTCACGGCTCGCGGTTCGACGCGCGCGACGGCACGGTCCTCGAGGGCCCCGCGGTGCGTCCTCTGGCGCGGCGCGACGACTGACCGCGGCTTGACACCGCGTCACCGGCCCGCCAGCCTGACGCGATGTCCACCGCCGTCGCCGCAGGCTCCGCGGGCCCCGCCGTCCAGGACGACGCCGGGACCCGACCACGGACGGCGCACGACGTCCGCGTCATGGTGGCCCTGCACGTCGCGCTCCTCGCGGGGTTGGCGATCAGCGCCGGGCTACCCGCTCCGGCCCGCGGCTGGGGGTTCCTCGCCGTCGCGGTCGCCTACGCCGTCGCGCTGCCGGTCCTCGCGCGCCGGCTCGGCCGGGCCGACTGGCTCGCCCTGTGGGCGTTCCTCCTGCCCGTCTCGGTCTGGCAGGTGCTCCCGGACTGGTTCCTGGCGGACGTCCTGGGCACCCTGCGGTTCCCCGACGCGGGCGGCCCACGCGTCGACGACGTCATCCCCGTGGCGATGGCCGGCCTGTGGCTGCCGCCCCTGTTCGTCGCGCTCGCGGTGGCGGGCCGCTCCCCCCTGGTGGCCGGCGCGGTCGCGCTCGTGCTGTTCGCGGGGGCGGAGCTGCTGGCCCCCACGTCGGGTCTGTGGGAGCCGGCGGGGGACACGGCGCGGGGCGCCGGCGTGGCGCTCTACGTGCTGCCGGCCGAGGCCGCGCTGGGGTGGGCCGCCGCGACGGCGATGATGGCCGTCGGCGGCGCTGGGCGTGCGCGGCGCTGGGCGGCCGCGCTGGCGGTCTCGACGTTCTACCTCGGCGCCCTCGTGCTCTGCCACTTCCTCGTCGACGTGGCGGGGTTCCGCATCACCGTCTGAGGGGGGGGGCCTCCGCGCAGGTCGTCCTGCAGGGCGGCGCGGCGGCAGCCCGGGAGGGACGGCGCGGCGGCGGTCGGCGGGCGGCGTCAGTCGTGCGCGGTGGTCGTCACGACCGTGACCGCGCCGACCGGCACGAGCACCACGTGCATCGCCTCGACGGTGGCGCGCACGGCGTCGGCGACCGGGCCCTGCGGCGAGGGGCTGCCGTCGGGGGCGTCGCCCGCCACGCGCGCGGCCCGCAGCTCTGCGGCGTGCACGTCGTCCGGCTCGAGGTGCGCGACCAGGCCGCCGTGGTGGAGGTAGGCGATCATGGCGCCGAGGGCGACGTCGCGGGACTCCGCGCCACCGAGGACTTCGCGCACCAGCGCGCGGTCGTGGCGCAGCGCGTCGGTGTCGGCCACCCGCAGGTGCCGACCGAGCGGGACGCCGAGCACCCGGCGCGGCTCCTCCCGCAGCAGGCCGAGCGTGGTCAGCGCACCGATCGCCCGGCGGGTCGCCCGGCCGGACGCGTGCGCGGCCAGCACCTCGAGCTGGTGGTCCCCGTCGTCCCCGGCGGGCAGCTCGTCGCGGACCCACGCCTCGAACGGATCCCCCGCGTCGCCGGACCCGCGGACGTAGCCGGCGCCGCGACGCTCGATCGCGCCGTCGTGCAGCAGCTGCAGCACCGCGGCACCGAGCAGCAGCGGTCCGGGGCCGCCGACCTCGGCGGGCGGCCGGCCGTCCTCGCGGGCCAGGACCCAGGCCAGGCGCAGCGGCAGCGAGAGCGCCGCCGATGCGGCCGACCAGGGGGTCGCGGTCATGTGCCGAGGCTACCGGCCGGCGCCCGCGACCCGGACGGGATCAGTCGTCGGCCTGCGCGGCGTCGCGGCCGGCGGCCTCGAGCCGCTGCACCTCGTCGTCCGACAGCTCGATCTCGGCGGCGGCGATGTTCTGCTCGACGTGGGCGACCTTCGAGGTGCCGGGGATCGGCAGCATCACGGGCGAGCGGTGCAGCAGCCACGCCAGCGCGAGCTGCGCCGGGGACGAGCCGTGCTCCTTGGCGATCTCGTCGAGCGGGCCGCCGTCGACGGCGAGCTTGCCCGTCGCGATCGGGAACCACGGGATGAACCCGATGCCGAGCTCCTCGCAGCGGTCGAGCACGTCCTCGGAGCCGCGCTCCACGAGGTTGAACATGTTCTGCACCGTCGCCACCTTCACGCCCGCGTCGAGCGCCTGGTCCAGCTGCTCCACCGTGACCTCGGACAGGCCGACGTGGCGGACCTTGCCCTCGTCCTGCACCGCCTTCAACGTGGCGAACTGCTCCTCGGCGGGCGTGTCCGCATCGATGCGGTGCAGCTGCCAGAGGTCGATCGTGTCGACGCCGAGGCGGACGAGCGAGCCCTCGAGCTGCTGGCGCAGGTAGCCCTCGCGCCCGACGGGGCGCCAGTCGGCCGGGCCGGGCCGCGTCAGGCCGGCCTTCGTGGCGATGACGACCTCGTCGGCGTAGGGGTGCAGCGCCTTCCGGATGAGCTCCTCGGACACGAAGGGGCCGTAGGAGTCGGCCGTGTCGAAGAGGTCGACCCCGAGCTCGGCGGCGCGCCGCAGCACGCGGACGGCCTCCTCAGGGTCCTTCGGCGGGCCCCAGACGCCCTCGCCGGTGAGCTGCATGGCGCCGTAGCCGAGGCGGTGGACGGGGGTGTCGCCGCCGATGGCGAAGGTGCCGGAACGGTGGGCGACGGGCGGGGTGGTGCTCATGGGAACTCCTTGCTGGGGACGCCGGTCGGGCGCCCCTTCTCCCTGAGGTCTACCCGGTGCCGCCGCCCGGCCAAACGTGAAGCGGACCGCGGACCGGGCGCGCGTGTCCCCGGGGACGACGTGCGGACCCGCAGCGCCGCGTCGTCCCGCGGCCGCGGCTCACCCCGTTCCGGCGAGCACGGCACCGATCCGCCGCGCGCCCTCGGCGAACGCGCCGGGATCCGGGCCGGAGTAGTTCAGGCGGACGTACGGCCCGGCGGGTTCGGCCGGGAACCACTCCGTGCCGGGGGCGACGAGCACGCCGGCGGCCTCGCATGCCCGGGCGAACGCCCGCGGCTCCACGCCGTCCGGCAGGCGCAGCCACAGGTTGAGTCCCCCCGCGGGCACGTGCTCGAGGTGCGCGTCGGGGACATGCTCGCGCACCGCCGAGACGAGTAGATCGCGACGCGCGCGCAGCTGCGGGCCCAGGTGCCGCAGGTGCCGCGTCCAGGCCGGCTGCGTGACGACGTCGAGCGCCGCCGCCTGCAGCAGCCCGCTGACGTACATCGAGGCGGCGCCGCCGTCGCGGAGGAGCCGCTCCCGCGCCGGACCGCGGGCGACGACCGCAGCGATCCGGATCGCCGGCGAGACGCTCTTGGTCAGGGACCGCACGTAGACCACGTGGCCGGCGTCGTCGTGCGCCGCCACGGGCACGGGCTCGGCGTCGATGCCGAAGTCGCGCGCCCAGTCGTCCTCGATGAGGAACGCGCCGTGGGCGCGCACGACGTCGAGCACGTCCGCCCGGGTCTCGGCGCTCCAGTGCGCCCCGGTGGGGTTGGCGAAGACGGGCTGCGCGTAGAACGCGCGGGCCCCGGTCTCCGTGATCGCCCGTCGCAGGTCGTCCGGGTCGGGCCCCGCGGGGCCGCTGGCGACCGGGACGACCTGCACGCCGGCCTGCGCCGCGGCCAGGATGGCGCCCCAGTACGTCGGCGACTCCACGAGCACCGGCCGGCCGGCCCCGACGAGGGCGCGGAAGATCGAGCTCAACCCACTCTGGCTGCCCGGCAGCACCAGCACGTCGCCGCCCGTGGGCGGCGAGACCCCGGCCGGCGTCGCGGACGCCAGCTCGGCGGCGAACCAGGCGCGCAGCTCGGGCAGCCCCGCGACGGGCGCCCGCGACAGGACGGCGTCGCTGCGGGCCGCGCGGCCGAGTGCCGCCCGCAGGGCCCGCTCCGGGAGCAGCTCCCGGTCGGGGTACCCGGCGTGCAGGCCGATGGCGCCCTCCGGCGTGGGGCGCATGGACCACGACGGTTCCGGCAGCCGCACCCCGGGCGAGCGCAGCGCGGTCGTCTGCCACCCGTAGTCCTGCGGCCGAGCGGTCCGCACCGCGCGGACGAAGGTCCCGACGCCGGGCCGTGCCTCGACGAGGCCCTCCGTCGCGAGGAGGCGGATCGCCCGTTGCACCGTCGCGGCGCTGGCGCCCCAGCGGTCGACCAACGCGCGGCTCGAGGGCACGCGCGTCCCCGGGGCGGCGGTGGCGACCCAATCACGCAGGTCGGCGGCGATGCGCGACGCGCTATCCTCGGTCATGACCTCAGAGAGTAGCGCTACCGCTCCGGCGCGTCCGGTGCTACCGGCCACGTCCGCAGGCCTCGGCTGGGGCCTCCTCGGCGTCCTGGCCTTCTCGTTCACCGTCCCGCTCACGCGCGTGGCGGTCGGCGGACTCCAGCCGCTCTTCATCGGGTCGGCCCGCGCCGTGGTCGCCGCCGCCCTCGCGGCGCTCGCGCTCGGGCTCACCCGCCAGCGGCTCCCCACGCGCACCCAGTGGGCGCGCCTCGCCGTCGTGGCGGGCGGGATCGTCATCGGGTTCCCCCTGCTGACCTCGTTCGCGCTGCAGACCGCGGCCGCGAGCCACGGGGCGGTCGTCATCGCGCTCCTGCCCGCCGCGACGGCCGTGACGGTCGTGCTCCGGACCGGCGAGCGCCCGCCGCGCGTCTTCTGGGCCATGGCGGTGGTCGGGGCGGTGGCCGCGGTCGGCTTCGCCTCCGTGCAGAGCGACGGCGCCGCCCGGCTGCACCCGTCGGACCTGCTGCTCTTCGGCGCCGTCGTGGCCGCCGCGCTCGGCTACGCCGAGGGCGGCCTGCTCTCCCGCGAGCTCGGCTCGTGGCAGACCGTCTCGTGGGCGCTCGTCCTCGCGGCCCCGCTCATGGTCACCCTGGCGGCCGCCTCGGCGACGCACGAGCCCCCGACGGCGTCGGCCACGCAGTGGCTCTCGTTCACGTACCTCGCGCTCGTGAGCATGTACCTCGGCTTCTTCGCCTGGTACCGGGGCCTGGCGATCGGGCCGATGGCGCGGGTCAGCCAGGTGCAGCTCGTGCAGCCGGTCCTCAGCATCCTCTGGGCCGCCCTGATCCTCGGCGAGGAGCTGACGTGGGCGACGGTCCTGGGCGGGATCGTCGTCGTCCTCTGCGCCGGGGTGGCGGTGCGGGCGCGCCTCGGGGCCCCCGCACCGGTCCCGGTCAGTCGCGGATCTTGAGCAGGTCCTCGACGCGCGCCACGCCGTCGACGCCGCGGGCGCTCGTCACGAGGCGGTCGCGCAGGGTGGCGTTGGCGACGGACCCGCGCAGGTGGACGACGCCGTTCTCGCTGTCGACGACGACGTCGCCCTTCGGGGCGTCGGCCGGGCGGAAGATCTCGGACTTGACCCGGTCCGTGAGCGTGCGGTCGTCGGCCTGGCGGCGGCGCTCCTCGTGGCGGGCCGACGCGCGCTCCTGGTCCGCGCGCTCGGCGGCGATGCGGGCCTCCTCCGCGATCCGGTCGGCCTCGACGTTCGCCGCGCGGCGCCGGGCGAGCACGGTGGCGACGAGCGCGCCGAGCAGGGCGCCGACGCCCAGGAGCGTCACGGACCGGATGGGCTGGCGCTTCGCCTTCGTGGCGGTGCCGTGGGCCGCGTGGTGGAGCGTCGCCTTGGCGACCTTCTTCGCCGCCTTCTTGGCGAGGTAGGACTGTGGTGTGGTCACGGGGCCGGATTCCTGTCGTGGGGGTTCGCCGTCACCTACCCGGGGCCCACCGGACCCAACCGCGCGCCGGGCGCGATCCCCGTACCTGCGGGCTCGGGCGGGTGGAGTGCCACGATGGAGGGATGAGCGACGTCGCACTGTCGGTCCTGGACCTCGCTCCCGTCGCCGACGGGTCCACGCCGTCCCGGGCCCTCGAGAACGCCCTCGACCTCACCCGCCACGTCGAGGCCCTCGGCTACGGCCGCGTGTGGGTGGCCGAGCACCACAACATGCCGGGCATCGCGAGCTCGTCCCCGCCGGTCCTGATCGCGCACCTCGCCGCCCACACGGACCGCATCCGCCTGGGGTCCGGCGGCGTGATGCTGCCCAACCACGCCCCGCTCGTGGTCGCCGAGCAGTTCGGGATGCTCGAGGCGCTGCACCCCGGCCGCATCGACCTGGGCCTGGGCCGCGCGCCCGGCACCGACGGCCTGACGGCCGCGGCCCTGCGCCGCTCGAGCGATCCCTTCGGCAACGAGGACGACTTCCCCGCGCAGCTCGCCGAGCTGCGCGGCTTCCTCCGCGGCGACCTCCCGCGCGAGCACCCGCTGCACCGCATCAAGGCCGTGCCGAACAACGGCCGCGAGCCCGACGTCTGGCTGCTCGGCTCCTCGGGCTTCAGCGCCCAGCTCGCCGGCGAGCTCGGGCTCCCGTTCTCCTTCGCCCACCACTTCAGCGCGCAGAACACCGTGCCGGCCGTCGACATGTACCGCTCGTCGTTCCGGGCCTCCGAGGTGCTGGAGCGCCCCTACGTGATGCTCGGCGTGAACGTCGTGGCCGCGGACGACGACGAGCGCGCGCGGTTCCTCGCGGGCTCGGCCAACCTCCAGATGATGCGGCTGCGCCAGGGCAACCCGGGGCTGCTGCCGACGCCGGAGGAGGCCGAGAAGCAGCTCCGCGGCGAGGCCGCCGGGCGCTTCGTCGCCTCGCGCGCCGCGTCGCAGATCGTCGGCGGGCCGGACACGGTCCGCCGGGGGATCGAGGAGCTGCTGGCCCGGACGAACGCCGACGAGCTGATGGTCACGACCTCGGTGCACGACCACGGCGAGCGCCGGCGGTCGTTCGAGATCGTCGCGGAGGTCATGGACCTCGCACCGCGCGAGGCCCGCTCCGCCGCCGGGGCCACCACGGCCTGAGGACGACGACGGCCGGCGCCCCTGGACACGCCGGCCGTCGTGCCCGCCGCTGCGGCGGCCCGCGACCGCCGGCCCGACCCGTGAACGCCGGCCGTCGCAGCGGCGGTGGTGCCCGGGCGGCCCGGACCCGTCGCCGCCCCGCCTCAGACGGGGACGCGGATCACCGGGTCGGACGTCGGGGCGGGCGAGCCGCCCTCGGGCTCGGCGGTGACGAGCACGTCGTCGACGCCGCTCATGTCGCCGTCGATCGTGGCTTCGGCGCGGCCGCGGTCGTCCACGTCGAAGAGCACCGTCGTGGGCTTGGGGGCCTCGTCGCCCGTCTTGAGCCACACCTGGTACGCCCGGCCGGAGCCGGCGGGCTTGAGCCCGCGGACCTCGAGCCGGTGCTCGTCGCCCGAGCTGACCATCGCGACGGACGCCCCCGGGGCAGCGGCGCCGAGGACCTGGCCCGGCACGCGCTCGGTCGCCTCGCCCCCGGTGAAGAGGACGCCGGCGACGACGAGCGCGACGACCACGGCCGCCAGCGCCGTGGCGCGAGCCGGGTGCCGCAGCGCGGCGAGGAACCCGGAGCGGCGCGGGCCCGCGCCGTCACCGTGCGCGGGTGCCCCCGACCCGCGCGGAGCCTCGACCGGGGAGGACGCCGTCGCGGGGGCGGCGTCCGTGACGGACACGGACGGGGCCGGCGGGTAGGAGCCGGCCTCGCGCTCGTCGTCCTCGCGGACGGCTGTCGCGGTGTCGCCGCGCCCGGCGCCCGGGGTGCCGGCGGCGCCGAACAGCGACGCCTCCTCCTGCACCTGGGCCATCAGGCGGCGCTTGAGGTCGGCCCCGGGGCGCTCCTCGGGCACCGGCACGTCGAGCAGGGCGTCGCGCACGGGGTCGAAGGACGCCACCTCGGCGCGGAACGTCGGGGACGCGACCATGTGGGCACGGACCTCGGCGGCCTCCTCCGGGGTGCAGGCACCCAGGACGAACGCACCGATCAGCTCGCGGGCCTCGTCGGGGGTCATGCGGCACCTCCCGCCGGGAGGGCGCTGCGCATTCGGGCCAGCCCGCGGTTCATCCGCGCCTTGACCGTGCCGAGCGGCAGGCCGAGCATCGACGCGATCTCGCTGTGGGAGTAGCCGGAGTAGAAGGACAATTCGATCACCCGGCGTTGGTCGTCGGACAGTTCGTTCATGAGCTCGCGCGTCTCGCCCGCCGCAGCATGGCGAAGCGCGGTGGCCTCGGTGTTCTGGTCCTGCGGCGCGGGGTGGCGCTCGGCGAGCGCCTCGTCCGCCACCTCCCGCTCCTTCGTCCGCGACGCCCGCCGCAGGTGGTCGATCGCCCGGTTGCGGACGACGGCGAGCACCCACGAGCGCGCGTTGCCCAACGAGGCGTCGTACCGACCGGCGGAGCGCCAGACGGACAGGAACGCCTCCTGGCACACGTCGTCGGCCGGTTGACGGCTCCCGACGATGCGGTACGCCAGGGCGTACGCGGACTGGATGTGACGGTCGTAGAAGACCTCGAAGGCCTCGGGGTCCATCTTGGAGACCCGCTCCATGAGCGCCGGGTCCGAGAGGTTGGACAGGTGGTCGGAAGGCGGCGCCATGTGCATCGAGCTTAGACCGCCCGATGCTCCCGGGTGCCGGCGTCGGCCGCGACGCGCGGAGCCTCGGCCACGACCTTGGGGGCTTCGGGCGCCTCGTCGCGGTCGTTCGCCAGCGAGTCGCGGAACTCGCGCACCCCCGAGCCCATGGACTTGGCCATGTCGGGCAGCTTCTTCGGGCCGATCACGAGCAACGCGATGACCAGGACGATGACGACTTCCATGGGTCCGATACCGAGCGGCATAGGTCCTCCTCAGGGGCTTGCGGGTCGGCGCTCCCGGGTCGGGAGCCGCCGGTCGCCCGGGGGCGACATGCTCACTCCCTAGAACGGCGGAGACCCCGGATCGGATGCGCGCCGGCCCGAGACGCTACGCCTCGGTAGGGCGGAAAGCGCGCGTTTGCAGGGAACAAGCAGCGTGGGGTCGCGGACCCGGTTTCCCCTCGGGGCCGGCGGGGAACCGCACCCGCTGCGCCGGTGGCCTACGGCTGCAGGCGGCTCCGCGTCCAGCCGTCGCCCTCGCGGAGGTAGACGAAGCGGTCGTGCAGCCGGTCGGGGCGGCCCTGCCACAGCTCGACCTCGTCCGGGGCGATCCGGAACCCGCCCCAGTTCGTCGGGGTCGGGATCGCGTCGTCGTCCGGGAACCGCAGGGACTGCTCCGCCATCCGCGCCTCGATCGCGGCGCGGTCGGCGATCGGGGCGCTCTGCTCCGACGCCCAAGCCCCCCGGCGGCTGTCGGCGGGCCGGGTGGCGAAGTACGCGTCGACCTCGTCCCGGCTCACCGGTTCACACCGGCCCTGCACGCGGATCTGGCGGTAGATCGGCTGCCAGTGCAGGCAGAGCGCGGCGTACGGGTTCTCGCGCAGCTCGCGGCCCTTGCGGGAGTCGAGGTTGGTGAAGAACGTCAGGCCCCGCTCGTCCAGGTCCTTCAGGAGCACCATCCGCACGGACGGCCGGCCCTGCGCGTCGGCGGTCGCGACCGACATCGCGTTGACCTCGGTCGCGCTCTCGAGCTCGTCGCGGGCCTCGGCGACCCACCGGGCCACCTGGACCATGGCGTTCTCGTGGAGGTCGGCCTCGGTCAGCGGCGTGCCGTCGTAGGTGCGGCGCAGGTCGGCGAGTCCCATCGCCCGATGGTCGCAGGCCGCGCGCTTCAGCCGGCCGGCGCGGGGTCGCGGAGGGCCGCGTCGACCGTGCGCGCGAGCCGCTCGCGCAGCTCCTCCCCCACGTCGCCGAGCAGCTCGCGCTCCACCGCGGAGGCGATCTCGTCCGCGCGGGCGAGGACCTCGCGACCCTCGTCCGTGATGCGCACGATCGACCGCCGCCGGTCGCGCTCATCGCGGCGCCGCTCGGCGAACCCCTTCGCCTCGAGCGCGTCGAGGACGGGGACGAGCTGCGCGGGCAGCAGCCCACAGAGCGTCGCGAGCTCGGCCTGCGATCCGGCGTCGTCACGGGACAGGACGGCGAGCAGCGTGTAGTCGCGCCCGTCGAGCCCGAGCGGCCGCAGGCGGTCGACGCCCCGGCGCTCCATCTCGAAGGCGACTTTGATGAGCAGGAGGCCCGTGCGGTCGGCCACCCCGGCGGGCAGCGTCGTGAGCGCCCAGGTGGTGTCGGGTCCGTCGGAGCACTCCATGGACGAATCGTAGCTCGCTGAACGATTCAGCACTTGAATCATTCGTGCTGGTCCCCTATCGTGCCGCCTCGTAATCGTTCTCGGCCTGAATCATTCTCTACGGAGGGTGACCGGCCCCAGCCCCGGAGCCTCCGATGCCCCCGCCCGATCCGCGCCGCTGGCGCGCCCTCGCCGTCCTCGCCCTGGCCCAGTTCATGGTCGTCCTCGACGTCACCATCGCCAACGTGGCGCTGCCGGCGATCCAGGAGGACCTCGGCTTCAGCGCCGTCGACCTCCAATGGGTCGTCGGCGCCTACACGCTCGCCTTCGGCGGCCTGCTCCTGCTCGGCGGCCGGATGGCCGACCTGCTCGGACGGCGCCGCATGCTGATGGCGGGCCTCGTCGTGTTCGCCGTCGCGTCGCTGGGGGCCGGCCTCGCGCCGAGCTCCGGCGCGCTGATCGCCGCGCGGGCCCTCCAGGGGGTGGGCGCCGCGCTGCTCTCCCCGGCCGCGCTCTCCATCGTCACCGTCACCTTCCCGCCCGGCCGCGAGCGCGGGATCGCGCTCGGGGTCTGGGGCGCGCTCGCCGGCCTCGGTGGCACCGCGGGGGTCGTCGCGGGCGGCGTGCTCATCGACGCGCTCGGCTGGGAGTGGGTCTTCTTCGTCAACGTGCCGATCACGGTGCTCGCCCTCGTGGCCATCCCGCTCACCGTCGCCGAGAGCCGCACCACGGACGAGAGCCGCTCCTTCGACATCGCCGGCGCGCTGACGGCCACCGTCGGCGTCGTCGCCCTCGTGCTCGGCGTGATCCGCAGCGAGGCGTTGGGCTGGGGCTCGGCCCAGGTCGTCTCCCTGCTCGTCGGGGGCGTCAGCCTGCTGGCCGCCTTCGTGGTCATCGAGACCCGGGCGACCTCGCCGCTCGTCCCGCCGCGGCTGATGCGCTCCCGCCCCCTCACCCTCTCGAGCCTCGCGCTCGCGCTCAACGGCAGCGCGTTCATCGGCATGTTCTTCCTCTCCGCGCTGTTCCTGCAGGGCGTGCGAGGGGCGTCGGCGATCGAGACGGGGATCCAGTTCGTCCCCATGGGCGTCACGGCCGTGGTCGGCGCCATCGTGGCGCAGTCCTTCGTGGGCCGCGTGGGCGTCCGACCCGTGATCGTCGCGGGCGCCGTGCTCGGCGCGGCGGCCCTGCTCCTGCTCTCGACCGCGGGGGCGGACGACGCGTACGCCACGGCGGTGCTGCCCGGGTTCCTGCTCTACGGCGCCTCGGTGTCGCTCGTCGCCGTGCCGGCGCAGATCGGCGCCGTCACCCACGTGACCGACCAGGACGCGGGCGCCGCCTCGGGCGTGCTCACGGCCGCCTTCCAGGTCGGCTCCGCGCTCGGCCTCGCGGTGATCACCACGTTGGCGACAGCGCGGGTCGAGGCCGCCCTGCTCTCCGGCTCGTCGCCCGCGCTCGCCCAGACCGCCGGGTTCGAGCGCGGGCTGCTGCTCGCGGCGGGCCTGGCGGCCGCCAACGTCGTCGTCGCGCTCGCGCTGTCGGGCGGCCGCGTGCCGGCCGGCTCGCCCGCCGCGGTGCCGCTGGCCCACTGAGGCCCACGCAAGGGTCAGGGGCGGTCCGGCGCGGCGCGCCGGACCGCGCCTCAGACGTCGGCGCGCAGCAGCCGCCACCGGCCGACCCCGAGGGCCCCGACGGTCCAGAGCGCGATCCCGAGGACGGCCCACCCCACGGGCACGGCCACCGGGCCGACGAACGTCGAGCCTCCGACGAGCTCGCTCGTCGCCAGGGGCGGCATGAGCCCCAGGATCCAGTCCGGGGTCTTCTCGACGAGGGCGACCATCGGCATGATCCCGAGCGCCAGCCCGAGGACCGCGCCCACGGCCGGCGCGGCGGCCAGGCCCGCGGTGCAGATCCCGAGCGTCGCGAGCCCCAGGACCACGTTCACGGCGAGGATCCGCGGCAGCAGCTCGAGCGCCTCGGCACCGGTGAGCGCCGGTGCGTCCCGGACCCCGTCGACGACCGTCGGCGCCTCCGCGTGAAGCGCGAACCCCAACGCGCCCACGACGAGCCAGAACGCGAGGGAGAGCGCGACGACGGCGATCAGCACCGCCGGCACGCGGGCAGCGAAGAGGCGGCCGCGGGGACGGCCGGTCGCGACGAGGACGGGCAGCACGCCGCCCGTGCGGTCGGCGGTGCCGGCGACCACCCCGATCAGCGTCGCGCCGAGGAGCCCGGGGCCGAGCAGGATCTCGACGCACTTCTCGGCGAACCACCCGCCGTCGGTGCGGATCGTCTCGACCATCGCGATCAGCGCGAGGAACGCGAGGGGGAGCACGACGACGGTGACGACGGCCCCGAGCCAGACCGTGCGCGAGCGGTGGAGCCGCAGCAGCTCCGCGCGGACCATGCGCACCATGGCTCAGGCCTCCACGAGGTCGCGGTCGGCGGTCGCGGACCCCGGCGGGTCCGGCTCCTCGCCCCGCCGCCCGAGCAGGTCCAGCACGCGGTCCTCGAGCCGGCCGGTGCTCGACGTCACGGCGTAGGGCGCGAAGCCGTGGCCGACGAGCTGGCGCACCAGCTCGGCCGTCACGGCGTGCTCGCCGCGCGTGCCCTTCGTCCGCAGCCGGACCTCGATCCGCTCGGGATCCGTCGACTCCGCCCCGGCCACGTCGGGCCGTGCGGCGAGCAGCGCGACGGCGTCGGCGGCGTGCGCCAGGCGCAGCTGCACCCGCGGCTCCCCCGTCGCCGCGAGCTCGTCGAGCGTGCCCTGCGCGACGATCCGGCCCGCGCTGATGACGGCCGCCATGTCGCAGGTGCGCTCGACCTCGTCGAGCAGGTGCGAGGACAGGAACACCGTGCGCCCCTCGTCCACGAGCGAGCGGACGAGGGCGCGGAGCTCGCGGATGCCCGCGGGGTCCAGGCCGTTGGCCGGCTCGTCCAGCACGAGCAGCTCGGGGTCCGCGAGCAGGCAGCGGGCGATCCCGAGCCGCTGTCGCATGCCGAGCGAGTAGCCCTCGACGCGGTCGTCCTCGCGGCCCGCCAGCCCGACGCGCTCGAGGGCTTCGGGGATGCGCCGCTCGGCGTCGGGTCCGAGCACGGCGGCGTGGATCCACAGGTTCTCGCGCCCCGTCATGCGGCCGTGGAACCGCGGTTCCTCCACGATCGCCCCCACCCGCGCGAGGGCGGCGCGCCGGCCGTCCGGCAGGCCGTGGCCCAGGAGCTCCATGCTGCCGCCGTCGGCACCGGTCAGGCCGAGCAGCATGCGGATCACCGTGGTCTTGCCGGCCCCGTTGGGCCCGAGGAACCCGAACGCCACGCCGCGCGGCACGTGCAGGTCGACGCCGCGCACGACCTCGCGGTCGCCGTAGCGTTTGCGCAGTCCGCGGGTCTGCAGGACGGGGGCGGGGGTGGTCATGACCCCAGGCTGGACCGGCGGGCCTGGACCCACATCGGTCCGGGGGACCGACCGTCCTCCGTCGCGCGGCCGAGTCGCGCGGCCGCGTCTCCGTCGCGAGGACGAGGGGCCGGTGCCTCGCCCGCCCCCAGGGTCAGCCGGTGGGAGCCTCGCGCACGAGCCGGCGGGCGAGCTCCGGCGTCGGCGCGTACGCGAACGTCGCCACGACACCGTCGGTCCCCGCCGCGGCGCCGCCGCCCCCGATCCGCCAGACGCCGTCGCCCACCGCCTTCCCGCCGCGCCGGCGGGTGAGCACGGAGCCGAACTGCCGCGTGAACGACTGCGCCTGCCCCGCGTCGGCGAACCGGAACGTCCCGACGAATGCATCGCGCGCCACGCACGGGTTGCGGCACGCGGCGTCGCCGACCGCCCGGCGGCGCAGGTACTGGTACCGGCCTCCGCGCACCGCGCGGGCGGGGACGGCGGCCGTCAGGCTCTCGGCCTCGGTCGGCGAGAGGAGCGCGAGGACGTCGACCGCACCGAGCGGCTCGTCCTGACGCAGCGTCCAGCCGGCCCCGAAGGCCCGGGCGGCGCGGAGCCCGGAACGCACGGGCCGCTCGTCCGCGAGGTAGAGCGCCGGATCGAGGATCTGGGCGGTCGAGCGGGGGATGCGGGTCGTCAGCGCTGCGGCCAGCCGGGCCTGCCCGTCCTTCTTCGCCCGCAGCGCCGCGACGAACTCCGCGCCGACCGCATAGGGGAACCCGAGCAGCAGGAGCTGCCCGAAGGGCAGGTCGCGGATCAGCCGCTGGGCCGCCGGGTCGGCGTTCGGATCGGGCTGCGGGATCCGGTAGCGGCGGCGGTAGCGCTCCTCCACGTCGCTCGCGCTGCCCTCGAGCACCGAGCTGTAGGCGAGCGCCTCGTCCTCGTCGTCGATGCGGGCGGAGCGGCGGAAGATTCCGAAGTGCTGCTCCTCGATCGCGTGCGTCAGCTCGTGCGCGACCGTCGTCTCAACGCCCACGGGCAGGGTCGGGCCCTTCGAGATGATCGTCATCTCGTTGCGCTCGCCGTCGTAGTAGCCGAGCGTCCCCTCCGAGGTCACGCGCCCGCGCAGCTCCTCGATGTCGACGTCCGGCGGCAGGAGGCCGAGCAGCGTGGCGAGCGCGACGTCCTCGCGGTCCTCCCGCGCCGAGGTCGCCCCGCCGCTCTCGCGCTCCTCCACCGCGGCCACCTGCCGGCGGGCCTGCGCCGGGGTCAGCACGCGGAAGCGCGGGCGGCGCTTCAGCTTCAGGCCGCGCAGCGCCTCGACGCGGGCGATGACGCGGTCCGGCTGCAGCTCGGCGATCGTCCGCGCGGTCCGTGGCGCGGGCGGACGGGCGTTGCGGATGGGCCCGGCGCGGTCCCACGGCACCGATCCGGTGACCGCCGTCCAGGCCACGACGCCGAGCGCCACGACGAGCACGAGCACGAGGGCGGCGCGCACCGGCCGCCTCACCCGTCGCCCTCCCCCGGCCGCACCACGCCGTGCTCGTACGCCCAGACCACGGCCTGCACGCGGTCACGGACCGCCAGCTTGCGCAGCACGTTGGAGACGTGGGTCTTGACCGTCGCCTCCGTGAGCACGAGCCGGTCGGCGATCTCCAGGTTCGAGCGGCCGCCCGCGATCAGCCGGAGCACCTCGCGCTCGCGTTCCGTCAGGACCGCCGCGGCCGGGTCCTCGCCCGCGCCGCGGGGGGCGAGGTCGCCGCCGAAGCGCTCGAGCAGGCGCCGGGTGACGCTCGGGGCCAGCAGCGCTTCGCCGCCGGCCACCACCCGCACCGCGTCCACGAGGTCGGAGGGCCGTGTGTCCTTCAGGAGGAACCCCGACGCCCCGGCCCGCAGGGCGGCGTAGACGTACTCGTCGAGGTCGAAGGTCGTGAGCACCACGACGCGCCCGGCGTCGGCGGCGACGATCCGGCGGGTCGCCTCGATGCCGTCGACGGCGCCCATCCGCACGTCCATGAGGACGACGTCCGGGCGCAGCCGGCGGGCCGCCTCGGCGCCCTCGCCGCCGTCGGCGGCCTCGCCCACGACCCGGATGTCACCGGCGGCCTCGAGGATCATGCGGAAGCCCGAGCGCAGCAGCTCCTGGTCGTCGACGAGGAGGACGCGGATGCTCATCGCGCCGCATCCTGACGCAGCGGCGCGCGCACGGCGACGCGCGTCCCCACGCTGGGGCCCTCGCCGCCCACGGCGGGCCCGACCTCGAGCTCGCCGCCGAGGACCGTCATGCGCTCGCGCATCCCGACCAGGCCGTGGCCGCCGCGACGCGCCGGGTCCTCCGGCTCGTCGACGCCGCGCGATCCGGCCAGGCCCCGCCCGTCGTCCTGCACCACGAGCGAGACGGCGTCCGGCCCGACGTCCAGGGCGACGTCGACCCGGCGGGCGTCCGCGTGGCGCAGCGCGTTGGTCAGCGCCTCCTGGGCGACCCGCAGCAGGGAGACGCCGACGGCGGGGTCGACGCCGGACACGTCGCCGTGCACGGCGAGCCGCGCGTCGAGGCCCGTGGCGCGGACCTGCTCGACCAGCGCGGGCAGCCGGTCGAGGCTCTCCTGCGCCCGCCGCTCGGCCCCCGCGGCCTCGTCGTCGCCGCCGCGCATCGCGCGCAGCATGGAGCGCAGCTCGCCCATCGCGGCCCGCCCCGTGTCCTGCACCGCGCGCACGGCTTCGCGCGCCCGGGCGGGGTCGTGCTCCCACACCGCGTCGGCGGCGGAGGCCTGCACGAGCATCACGGAGACGTTGTGGGAGACCACGTCGTGGAGCTCGCGGGCGATGCGCGTGCGCTCCTCGGCGACGGCGCGGGCGGCCTCCGTGTCGCGCTCGCGCTCGAGCGTGCGGGCCCGGTCGACGAGCGCCTGGGCGTAGCGGCCCCGGACGAACAGGGCGTACCCGATGAGCCACGACGCCAGCACGGCCGTGCCGGGCAGCACGAGGGCTCCGACGATCAGGGTGTAGGCCCCGGTCGCCCGCTCCTCGAGGCCGTCGAGCACCACCGCCACGCCGGCCAGCGCCGCCCACGTCGCCGCCGCCGCGGCCAGCGACGTGCGGGGCGGCCGCACGGCCGTGAGCGCCGCCAGGGGCAGCGCGGGCACGAACGCCAGCAGCAGGACCGTCCCCGACGATCCCTGCAACGGCCCCGAGAGGACGACGAGCAGGGCCCCCAACCAACACGCCACGGGGTGCCGGATGCGGGCGGCCACCGCGACCGCGGTGACCGTCGCGGCCAGCCCCCACCAGATCCGATCGGACGGCGCCGCCCCGTCCAGCACGCCGACCATGCCGATCAGCAGCGGGACGACCGCCGGGCCGAGCGTCCACAGGAGGACGAGCCAGCGCGGCTCGTCCGGCCCCAGCGCCCCCGGGACGGTCGCGGGTGCGGTCACCGCGCCGGCGGGGCGACGAACCCCGGCCCCGTCGCGCCCGGCGTCGACGGGACGGACGCGGGCCGCCCGCTCAGCGCGCAACGCCCGCGGCCGCCGCGGCGGCCGGCAGCCCGAAGTCGACGCCGGTGAGCTCCTCCGAGACGTCGAACAGCCGGCGGGCGACGTCCATGTCGCGGCCGGCGGCCGTGGAGGACACGAGTCCGACCGCGCCGCGGGTCTGGGCGATCCGACCGGGGCCGACGAACCCGCCGCCCGGCATCTCGGGGTCCGTCGCCGCCCGCAGCGTCGGCAGCGCGCCGTAGGCGTCCGAGGTGCCGACGAGCAGGTTGAGCGCCCGGCCGCCGAGCGCGTTGAGCCGGCCGACGACTCCGCCGCTCATCCCCGGCCCGGTGATCTGCAGGCCTGTCGAGGAGTACCCGGGGTGGGCGGCGAGGCTGCGCAGCGGCAGGCCGGCGGCGTCGGCGCGCGCCTGCAGCTCGCGGGCGAACAGCAGGTTGGCGAGCTTCGCGCGGCCGTAGGCGCGCCACGGGCTGTAGGAGTGCTGCCAGTTGAGGTCGTCGAAGTCGATGGTCCCGAGACGGTGCGCCTGCGAGCTGACCGTCACGACCCGGGGAGCCGGCGCGCCGCGCAGGCGGTCCAGCAGCAGCGCGGTCAGCGCGAAGTGCCCGAGATGGTTCGTGCCGAGCTGCAGCTCGAACCCGTCGGCGGTCGTCCGCGGCGGCGTGGCCATGACGCCCGCGTTGTTGATCAGGAGGTCCAGCGGCTCGCCCGCGGCCTCCTGCGCCGCGGCGAACGCCCGCACGGAGGACAGGTCGGCGAGGTCGAGCGGGGCGACCTCGAGCCGCGCGTCCGACACCTCCCGACGGATGACGTCGACGGCCTTCGCGCCGCGCGCGGTGTCGCGCACCGCCAGCACGACGGACGCCCCGCGGCGCGCGAGCTCCTTCGCCGTCTGCAGACCGAGCCCGCCGTTGGCGCCGGTGACGACGGCGCGCCGTCCGTCCTGCGCGGGGATGTCGTCGAGGCTCCAGGACATGCGGGGAGCCTAGACGAGGGTCCGCGGCCGGCCCAGGGGTCGGCCGGGACCCGGGCTCAGCGGCGTCGCCGGGAGCCGCGGCCACCGATGGCCTGCAGCACGAGCAGCAGCAGGACGGAGCCGAGGATCGCCAGGCCCCAGGTGCCGAGGTCGAAGAAGTCCTCCAGCTCGCCGACGTCGGCCGCCGAGGCGATCGCCCCGCCGATCAGCGCCCCGAGGATGCCCACCACGGTGGTCGTGACGCACCCCATGCCGCTGCGGCCGGGGACGATGATCCGGGCGATCCACCCCGCCACGAGGCCGAGGACGATCCACGCGACGATTCCCATGCCCGCACGCTATCGCGACCGCTCGGGGACGACCCGGCACGGTCGCGGGCCCTCCGCTACTCTTCCCGGTCCCGCCTCCGTAGCTCAGCTGGTAGAGCACTTCACTCGTAATGAAGGGGTCAGCGGTTCGAGTCCGCTCGGAGGCTCTGGGAAAGAAGGCCCGCAACTGCGGGCCTTCGTCGTTCTCCGGCGCCCGCGGGCCCTACCCGCCGTCCGGCGGCGCCACCAGCCGTCGGACCGCCTCGACGATCGCCGCGCGGTGGGCGGCGATCCGCTCCGGGTCCGACGGGTCTCGACCGTCCGCGCGCAGCAGGCCGTCGGGCACGTTGAACCAGGCGGCCCCGAGCGAGGTCACGAAGACCACCAGGTCGACGGGGTCGAACCCGCTCGCGCTCCCCTGCGCCCCGCGCGCCATGCCGGCCACCTTCGGGGAGAACAGCGCGCCGTCGTCGGGCCCGGAGCCGGGCCGCTCGAGCTTGCGCCAGCCCGTGATCCGCGCGGCCTCGGGGCGGACGAGGAGGTAGTCGTACATCCGCGCCGCGTAGCCCGGCAGGTCGTCCTCGGTCAGCGGCACGGCCTCGACCATCGCGCTCAGCACGTGGTCCAGCGCGGCGTCGAACAGCCCGTCCTTGCTGCCGAAGTGCACGTAGATCAGCCGCTTGTTGGCCTCCGCCGCCTCGGCGATGCGATCGATGCGGGCGCCCGCGAGGCCGAACGCCGAGAACTCGGCGACCGCCGCGTCGAGGATGCGGGCGCGCGTGGCGCTGGCGTCACGGGCCATCGGAGCATCCTAGACGGAGTAACCGGTTGTTGACTTTGCCCCGAAGACGCCCTAGCGTAGTAACTCAACAGTTGGTTACCAAGGAGCAACACATGCAGCAGCGCACGTTGGGCACGCAGGGTCTGAAGGTCGGGGCCATCGGCCTGGGCACCATGGGGATGACGATGGCGTACGGCGCCGCACCGGACGAGGCGACGTCGATCGCCACGATCCGGCGCGCCCACGAGCTCGGCGTCACCCTCTTCGACACGGCCGAGCTCTACGGCGGGGGCACGGGCAGCAACGAGGCGCTGCTCGGCCGGGCCGTCGCCCCGTTCCGGGACGAGGTCGTCATCGCCACGAAGTTCGGGTTCGACCTGCGCGACCCGTCGCAGCTCGGCGTCGTGCTCGACTCCCGCCCGGAGCACATCCGCGAGGTCACCGAGGCGAGCCTGCGCCACCTCGGCACGGACCACATCGACGTCCTCTACCAGCACCGCGTCGACCCGGACGTGCCGATCGAGGAGGTCGCGGGGGCCGTCGGCGAGCTGATCGCCGCGGGCAAGGTCCGGTACTTCGGGCTCTCCGAGGCCGGCCCCGACGTCCTGCGCCGGGCGCACGCCGTGCATCCCGTCTCGGTCCTCCAGACGGAGTACTCCATCTTCCAGCGCGGGGTCGAGGCGGACGTCCTCCCCGCCGCCCGCGAGCTGGGCGTCGGGTTCGTGCCCTACTCGCCGCTCGGGCGGGGGTTCCTGACGGGCGACTTCCGGCCCGCCGCGGAGTACCCCGAGGACGACATGCGCAGCTGGTCCGCGCAGTGGCAGCCGGGCAACTACGAGCGCAACGCCGCTGCCGTGGAGCAGCTCGGTGCCCTCGCCGCGGAGAAGGGCGTCACGCCGAGCCAGCTGGCCCTCGCGTGGCTCCTGACCCGCGGGGACGACGTGGTGCCGATCCCCGGCACCCGCAGCGCCACGCGCGTCGCGGAGAACGCGGCGGCCGCCGATGTCGAGCTCTCCTCCGCCGACCTCGAGCGGATTTCGGAGATCGTCCCGAACGGCGCGTACGGCGAGCGGTACCCCGAGGGCATGATGCCGAGCTGGTGAGCCGATCGATCACGAATCGAGAAGCTTCCGGACCCGCCCCGACCTAGCCTCGCGGCATGAAGACGATGACGTGCAGGCAGATGGGCGGACCGTGCGACACCGCGTTCCGCGGGACGAAGGCCGACGAGGTGATCGCGGCGCAGGACGCGCACCTCAAGGAGATGACGGCCCAGGGCGACGAGGCGCACCGACCCGCCGCCGAGGAGATGGCGGGCCGGTGGAAGCGGCCGGTCGCCGGCCTCGGCTGGTACCGGGCGACGAAGAAGGCGTTCGCCGCGCTGCCCGAGGACTGACCGCCCGCGGGCCGGCCCGGCGCGCGCCGGGCCGGGTTCGAGGCCGTCCGCCGGCACCGGGTCGGCGAGCGGCAGGCCCCGGCCGCCGCTCAGCCCCGCTCGGCGCAGAAGTCGACGATCTCCCGCGGGTCGAGCGTGCCGACCCCCCGGGTGCCCACCTCGCCCCGGTTGACCATGAAGTGCACGTGGGACGCGTTGGCGAACCCGGCGCGGCCGAGGATCTCCCCCGCGTCGACCGTCTGCCCGACCTCGACCCGCGCGTGCTCGGCGTGCCCGAAGCCCAGGTGGAACCCCTCGCGGATCGGGCCCACCGTCACGAGCGCCTCGAGCTGGATGATCCCGTCGCCCTCCGAGACGGGATGGCCGGGCGACGGCTGGGCCCCGAGGCCCCACCATCCGGCCGCGCGCACGTCGATCACCCGGCTGCGCACCGGCGCGTGGAGCAGCGCGTCGAGGGGGCAGATGAGGTCGATCCCGTCGTGCACGCCGGGGTGGTAGCCCCAGTCGTCCGACAGCACCCGGGACACGAGCCGGTGGACGGCCGGGTCGTCGGCGGCCTCCAGGCGCGCACGCAGCCGGGCCCGCCAGTCCGAGCGCTCGTCGTAGCGCGCCCGCTCCTCCGCACTCAGGCGCTTGTTGCGCACCTTCGTCCGCAGCTCGGGCGCCACGCCGCCCGTCAGCTCGTCGACCGCGATCCCGAGCCCGTAGAGGACGGACGCCGTCATCGCCCGGTCCTCGACGGTGTAGCGGCCGTCCTCCGTCAGCCGGTAGTCGATGCTCCAGTCGCCCAGTTGGGCGTTCAGATCGCGCTCCCAGCCCTCGACGTCGCCGCCGGTCATCGGCGGGGACTGGACCTGCAGGGTGCGGGTGCTCACGGGGAACCTCGGGGGCGGCGCGGGGGGACGACGGTCGGCGGACGGACGACCGACGCGGAGACCCCCGCCGGCGTCCGGCGACGCGGACCGCCCTATCGTCCCGGTCGATGCCGCTCGCCGCCACCCCTCCGTCGCGACTCCCCGCCCGCGCCGTCCTCGTGGGCCTGCTGCTCGCCCTGGCCCTCGGCGTCCTCGGCGCCCTCTCGCCCGCCGCCCACGCCCGCCCCATGACCGGCGTGGCCAGCGGCGTCTACGCGGAGAAGAACGACGCGCGCCGGCTCTCCGCCGTCGGCGCGCGGTGGACGTACGACTGGTCGGCCGAGAGCCCGCTGCGCAGCTCGCGCGTCGAGTTCGTGCCGATGCTGTGGGGTGCGGGCAGCGTCACGGACGAGACGATCGCCCGGCTCACGGCCGACCGACGCGCAGGGCGTGCGAAGCACCTGCTCGGGTTCAACGAGCCCGACCTCGGCGAGCAGGCGAACATGAGCCCCGCCGACGCGATCCGGCTGTGGCCGCGGCTGGAGTCCACCGGGTTGCGGCTCGGCAGCCCGGCCGTGGCGAGCGTCTACTCGGCGTCGCAGTCGAACCGCAAGCTGCGCTGGCTCGACGACTTCATGGCGCGCGCGAAGCAGCAGGGCCGCCGGGTGGACTTCATCGCGCTGCACTTCTACGGCGATCCCACCGACCCGGCCACCGCCCGCTGGATCCGCCGCGACCTCGAGCTGGTCCACGACCGGTGGGGGCTGCCGATCTGGGTGACGGAGACGGGCGCGCTGCCCGCCTGGAAGTGGCAGGGCGCGCAGCCGCACGCCAAGCCGACCGCCGCCCGCAACCGCGCGCACCTGCGGCGCATGAAGCGGATGCTCGACGGCCTGCCCTACGTCGAGCGGTGGGCGTGGTTCATGGACCGCTGCACCGGCGACTGCCGCGCGTCGGCGCTCTACGACGCCCGCGGGAAGCGCACGGCGATGGGCCGCCAGCTGGCCCGCGTCGCCCGCTGAGGGCGTGGCCGGCGCTAGGCCGTCGCGGCTCCGGTCACCGGCCGCAGGTCGGGGTGGACCTCGGCCTCGTCGCGCACCGTCCACGCCAGGCGGTCCGCCAGGAGCGGGGCGAACTTCATGAGGTTGCTGCCGCAGAAGGCCACGACCCGGTCGCGGCGGGCGGCGGCGAACCCGTCGCCGTGCCCGTCGATCCAAGGCGCGTAGGGCGACACGCAGCGCACCTCGCCCACCGGCACGGGGTCCAGGCCGGGGAGGTGCTCGGGCACCCACGCGGCGTGGCGGCGGTGGTTCTCGGCGAGGAACGGTTCGATCGGCTCGTCCACGGGCACCTCGAGGTCGGGGAAGTCGAAACCGAGGCCCCAGAGCCCGGTGCTCCCGAGCGGCAGCGCGTAGGCGACGTCCGTCGACAGGCACGCCGTCGACCGTTCGGGCGCGCGCCGCCGGTACGTCAGGCGCACGTGGTGGGTCTCCGTCAGCTCGATGTCGGGCAGACCGGCGGCGCGGGCGAGGTGCGGGGTCGCGCTGCCGGCGCAGAGCAGGACCCGCCCGGCGTGCAGCGCGGTGCCGTCCCCCAGGCGCACCGTGGCGCGGTCGTCGTCCTGGTCGACCGCCACGACGTCGCCGACGCGGACGTCGAGCCCGGCGGCCAGCGCGTCGAGGGTCCGGCGCACGCGGATCGCGCCCGCGGAGGGGTCGAACAGCCCCTCCTCCCCCAGGGTCGAGGCGTCCAGGTGCGGGACGAGCTGCCCCATCCGGGTGCGGTCAACGGGCTCCCACGGGGCACCGGCCTCGTCCATCGCCCGGCCGTCCTGGCCGCCGCCGGAGCCGACCGCCACGAGGCCCTCCGCCCCCAGCAGGCGCCCCACGCCGAGGCGCTCCTCCCACGCCCGCCAGCCGTCGCGAGACTCCAGCGCCAGGGTGCAGAGCCGGGCCTGCGCGTGGCGGACCCGGAAGATCCGGGCCAGCCCCTGCGACTGCCCCATCCCGATCCCGCGGCGGTCGAGGACCAGCACCCGCGCACCGCCGCGCGCCAGCTCGTCCGCGGCCGCCAGCCCGCAGATCCCCGCGCCCACCACGATCACGTCCCACTCCGGCGTGCCGGTCATCCCGCTCCCTCGGTCCGTCGGCCGCACCCTCGTCGGCGTGGCCCTGCGCCCCGATTCTCCCGTGGCCCCGCGCCGGCCGCGAGGGGGACGACCGGTTGGCCCGCCGTGCCCGCAGGCGACGGTCTGTCGCCCCGTCGTCAGGGGGCGGTGCCGCCGCGACGGGCCCCACGCCCCCGGGCGGGCCCGCGTGCAAGCGCGCCTGCACGCCGTCCCCCGCCCCGCCTACCGTCCGGCGACGAGATGCTGCGCGAAGCGAAGGCGGCCCGGTTCGAGGCGCGGATCACCCTGCTCGGGCGGCGCTACGTCCTGACGGACGGCGGCCAGACCGCCACGGCGGTGTGGAGCGCCCGCCGGTTCGGGGCGCTGCGGGCCGCGCAGTCCCGGACGCCCGTCCCGCTCGTGGAGGACGGGCCCCGCACGTGGTGGGCGTTCGACGACCGCATCTGGTGGGAGGACGAGGAGCTCGAGCCCGCCGACGTGCTCGCCCTCGTCCGGGAGCGCGACCGCAAGCGCACCCGCCGGCTCGAGCGCGCCCACGCCGCGCTGGCCGGCGAGGAGGCGACCGTCCGCCGCGACCCGCTGCCCCGCGAGGTGCGCCGCGCGGTGTGGGAGCGCGACGGTGGACGCTGCGTGGCCTGCGGCGCGGACTTCGAGCTGCAGTTCGACCACGTCATCCCGCACGCGCTGGGCGGGGCCGACACCGTGGAGAACCTGCAGGTCCTCTGCGCGCCGTGCAACCAGGCCAAGGGCGCATCGCTCGGCTGAGACGGAGCGCGTCCCCCGCGTGGCACGATGGGCCGATGCAGGACGCTCTCGAGCGGCAGCGGATCGACACCTGGCTGTGGGTGGCGCGGTTCGTCAAGACCCGGGCGCTGGCGGTCGACGCCGTGAAGGGCGGCCGGGTGCACGTGAACGGCATCCGCGTGAAGCCGAGCAAGGAGATCCGGCCCGGTGACCGGATCGAGGTGCTCGTCGGCGAGGACCGCCACCGGATCGACGTGGTCGCGCTGGCCCGTCGCCGCGGCCCGGCCACCGAAGCGCGGCTGCTCTACGACGAGCGCGAGGAGGACCGGCTCGAGCGCGAGCAGCGCGCCGAGGAGCGCCGCCTGGCGCGGCCGACGGGCTTCGAGGGCGCCGGCCGCCCGACGAAGCGCGACCGGCGGCGCTACGAGGCCGGCCCCGGGGCGCGCCGCAAGCGGTAGGCGGCTGCCGCGGTCGGGCGCTTCACGGCCGGCCGCGGCCGGCACACGGCCGCGGCCGTCGCGCCGGCCGCCCTGCCGCTCAGGCGCGACAGTCCAGGACGCCGCGGGGCGTCTCGATCGTCGGCTCGATCCGCAGCGTGGCGCTGCGCGGCTTGCCGCGCTCCACGCCGAAGCGGATCTGCGCGACGAGCGTCGTGCTGGGCGAGGTCGCGACGGGCGCCACCGTCGTCAGCCGCACGCGTGCGCCCTTCGGCAGCCCGCACAGCCCGACGCGGTAGCCGCCGCGCTTCGTGTCGACGACGATCGTCCGCGCCTTCTTCAGCGGGAGGAAGCCGGCGCCGAGGCGTGTGCGGCGCCCCTTCGCGTCGAGGACCCAGAAGCGCGCGCTGTTGCCCCAGGCCGGCAGCCGCAGCGACGCCACGGCCTTGCGGCCCGAGCGCACGACGCGGCGAACGGTGATGCCGTCCTCGTCGAAGGTCTGCTCCACGGAGACGCCGGCGACGGTGTTCAGCGTGGAGGACCGCACGACGAGCCCGTCGCCGAACGTCCCCCGCGTGGCGGCCACCCCGTTCTGCAGGACCGACAGCCGCTGCACGCCGCGCAACGATCCGTTGCGCCCCGGCTGCGTGTCGAGCCGCGCGTTCCCGGCGACGGACAGGGAGAGCCCGAACGCCGACGCGCCGCTGCCGCCGGTGCCGGAGACCGGCTCGCCGCGGCCGTCGAAGAGCCGGGACAGCTCGATCCCGCCGAGGTCGTCGGTCGGGTGGCGCAGCAGCACGCCCGTCGAGTACCGGATCGTCGAGACCGCAAGCCGGCCCGCGTCGGGGTCGAGCGCGAAGAAGCCCGGCGGCCGCACGGCGCGGCGGGTGCCCAGGCGCAGGGCGGCGAGCCGTGCCGCGTGGGCGGAGAACCGCGACGCCGTGAAGACGGGGTCGGCGTGCGGGGAGGCGTCGCGGCCGGCGATCCCCCACATGCCGCTGGGCAGCATGCCGGTGGGCTGCCGGGCGGCGAGCGCGTCGTAGGTCTCGAGCGCCCGGCCGGCCAGCCACGTGCCCCACGACGCCTGCTCGGGCGATCCCGTGAGCCGCCGCGCGGTCGCCAGCGTCTCCGTGCCCTGCAGCGCGAAGGCCCAGTAGCGGGCCAGGTGCCAGCGGCGCGTGCCCAGGCTCGTGTCCCAGTTGAGCTGGCCGGCGTGCGTCCAATCGCCGTAGGCCACGCGCTGCGACCACTCGCGCAGCCGCGCCTCGTCGGGCTCGGGCAGCGGCTCCATACCGTCGGCGACGGCCTCGTCGTAGTGGCGCAGCCCGGAGAAGATGAGGTTCTCGTACTCGCTCGTCGAGACGAGGGCCGATCCCGCCGCGCCGGCGACGCGCGGGAAGTAGATGATCCCGAGCCCCGCGTTGACGAACGGCGTGCGCCCGGCGACCAGGGCGGTGCGCGTGCCCGCCACGAACCGCAGCAGCTGCTGGCGGTACTCGGCGAGGTACCGCGGGTCTCCCGTGACCTGGTGCGCGTACATCGCGATGTCGGACTGCCAGTTGAACTGGTTGAGGAACATCGCGGGGTAGCGGAAGAACGCCGAGTCGGCGACGCTCCGCAGCGCCTCGACGATCCGGTCGCGGACGTCCTGCGAGAGGCCGACGACGTCGCGCGCGTCCCAGGCCGCCGCGAGCGCCGCCGCGACCTGCGGGTCGATCGCGACGTGCTGCGCGCCCTTGTCGACCGAGGACGACGACCACCCCGGCACGTGGCCCTGTCCGCCGTCGCGCTGGGCGGGCGGCGAGAGGAACGCGGGGGCGCGCGTGAGCAGGTCGGCGAGCGCCCGAACCCGCTCGTCGCGCCGCGACGGACCGCCGTGCCCCGCCTTCGCGGCGGCGGCGTGGACGCTGAGCATATTGGCGTCCAACCGCACGTCGTCCGTGTTGCCGACGGGCATGTACGTGCCGCGGTCGGCCATCCAGCGCGGGTCGACGTCGGCCTGCCGGCGGTCGACGAACGACCACAGCGCCGGTTGGTCCCACGTCTTCGCGGCGCTCGCCGGCGCGGCGCTCGACAGGGCCAGCGCGCCGGGGAGCGCGCCGGCGGCGAGCGCCAGCAGCAGCGCCCGGCGACGGGCGCCGCCGGTCCGTCGGCTCACGTGGCGGTGTCCGGGCGTGCGTCGACCTCGGGCTCCAGCAGCTCGGTGTCCGCGTCGGAGTACGCCGGTGCGCAGCAGCAGAGCAGCGTCAGGTCCTCCGTGTCGGAGTCGTTGAAGAGCTTGTGCGGCGTGCCGGGCGGGATGACGACGCAGTCCCCGGGGCCGACCTCGCGCTCCTCGTCGCCCAGGCGCAGCCGGCCGTGGCCGGCGGTGAAGAAGTACAGCTCCTCCGTGATGCGGTGCAGGTGCGCCGTCGTCGCCCCGGTCGGCGGGACCGTCGCCTCGGCCAGGGACTGGTTGTCCGTGGGCAGGCTGACGGGGCCCGCGACCTCGCGGATCGTCGATCCGTCCTTCGTGGTGAAGGGGGTGGCGTCAGCGAGGTTGCCGAGGTGCATCGAGCGCCACGCTAGCAGTGGCTCCGACCGTCCTGCGACACAGCGCCCCGAGACCGTGAACCAGGGCGTCGGCCCGCTCCGGACCGTCCATGGGGTGCCCGTCGAGCGCCGACGCGGCCGGGGACAGCGGCCCCACGAGGGCCTCCCCTGCCGCCCCGACCAGCGCGGCCGCGGTCAGCTCGGGGTCCTGTGCCGGGATCCGGCCCTGGTGCACGGCCTCGCGCAGCGGACCGGCGAGCAGCTCTCGGTACGTGCGCCGGTACTCCAGCCGCACCGCGTCGACCTGCGGGTCGACGGGCTCGGCGAGCAGCGCCCACGCCAGCGTGCGGTTCTGCAGCGCGCGCTGGGCGAAGACGGTGAGCGCGGCCAGCACCTGCTCGGCCGGGTCCTCCTGCCCCTGCGCGGCCTGCTGCATCGCGTGCAGCTCGCCGCCGCAGACGAGCCGGAAGACCTCGACGAAGAGCTCCTCCTTCGACGAGAAGTGCCGGTAGAGCGTGCCGTTGGCCACCCCCGCCCGCGCGGCGATGGCGGCGACGGAGGCCCCGCCGTAGCCGTGCTCCTCCACCACGGAGCGCCCGGCCTCGAGCAGCCGCTCGCGGGTCGACATCCCGGTCGCCGGGACCGTCGAGGGGACGGTCTGGACGAGGCGGCCGACGGCGTTCACCGCGTCGACGCGGTCGACCTCACGGCTCCGCGCGATCGTCGCGGCCTCCTCGGCGGCGCTCAGGCCCTCGTACGGCGACGGGCCCCCGGGGGCCCCGGGCCCGTACCCGCCGCCGGGCCGTCCGACGCCGCCCGCACCCCCGGTCCGGCCGCCGCGGCCGACGCCGCCCACGCCGCGCGTGCTCATGCGGGGAACGCCCGCTCGACGATGCCGCGGGCGTCGACGCCGACGGGGAGCGTGCCGTACGCGCGCCCCGCCTCGCCGCCGAGCCGTGCGGCGCAGAACGCGTCCGCGACCGCGGGGGTCGAGTGACGCAGGAGCAGACTGGCCTGGAGCAGCACCCCCAGATCCTCCACGATCCGCCGAGCGGAGAACTGTGCGTCGAACAGGCGCGCCTCGGCGTCGCGCCCGTCGTCGGCCCCCAGCCCCGCCACGCGGGCCTGCACGTCCCGCAGGTGCGCGTCGAACCGGGGGTCCGCGCCGGCGGCCAGGCCGCACTCGCGCAGGAACGCCGGCAGGCCCTCGGGCTCCTTGCCCAGCGCCCGCAGGACGTCGAGCGCGGCGACGTTGCCCGAGCCCTCCCAGATCGACATCAGGGGCGCGTCGCGGTAGAGCAGCGGCAGGCCGGACTCCTCCACGAACCCGTTGCCGCCCAGGCACTCGAGCGCCTCGTTCGCGTGGCCTGCGGCGCGCTTGCAGACCCAGTACTTCATGACGGCGGTGGCGAAGCGCCGGAAGGGGGCGTCGTCCTCGTCGTAGGCGCGGGCCAGCCGCAGCGCGGTCGCGGTCGCGGCCTCGGACTCGATGGCCAGGTCGGCCAGCACGTTGAGCATCGCGGGCTGGTCGATCAGCCGGGCCCCGAACGCCGAGCGGTAGCGGGCGTGGTGGATGGCCTCGATCGCCCCGCGCCGCAGCGACGTCGTCGAGCCGATGAGGCAGTCCAGCCGCGTGTGGTTGACCATCCGGATGATCGCCTTGACGCCGCCGCCGGGCTCGCCGACGAGCCGCCCGCGGATGCCGCGGAACTCGACCTCGGACGATGCGAGCGAGCGGGTGCCGAGCTTGTCCTTCAGCCGCTGGAACTCCATCCCGGGACCGCGCTCGACGAGGAAGCAGGAGAGGCCGGCGCCGGGAACGCCGGGGTCCGGGGCGCCGTCGGCGTCCGTGCCGGAGAGCTGCGCGAGGACCAGGAACACGTCGCAGGGCGGGTACGAGCAGAACCACTTGTGGCCCCAGAGCTCGTACTCGTCGGTGGTGCCGCCGGCGCCCTTCCCGACGGGGATCGCGGTGGTGATGTTCGCCCGCACGTCCGAGCCGCCCTGGCGCTCCGTCATCGCCATCCCGGCGATCGCGGCCGTGGCCGGGTCCTCGCGGGTGAGCCGGTCCTCCCACTGCGCCGCGAGCGCCGGGGCGCCGTCGCGCAGCGCCGGGACCACGGCGTAGGTCATGGACACGGGGCACATGACGCCGCTGTTCGTGTGCCCCCAGAGGGCGAAGCCCGCCGCGCGCACCACGTGGGATCCCGGTCGCCCGTCGCGCCACGGGAGGCCGGCGAGCCCCCGCTCGATCGCCCCGTCCAGGAGCCAGTGCCAGGAGGGGTCCAGGTCGACCTGGTCCACGCGCGTCCCGTAGCGGTCATGGGTGACCAGCCGCGGCTCGTTGCGCTCGGCCCGCAGGCCGTGATCGCGAGCCTCGGGAGAGCCGGCGGCGCGTCCGGTCTCGCGCACCCGGTCGATCCCCCACCCGCCGCCCTCGCGCTCGAGCGCCTCCCGCAGCGCCACATCCGTCTCGAACAGGTCGACGGGCTGCAGCGGCGGGGTCTGGTTCAGCACGCGCCGGCCCGGGCCGTCCGGGCCGGCGAGGGCGCGCAGGGCGGCGGCGGGGGCCTGCGGGGCCGGGGCGATGGCCTGCGGGCGGGCGGGGTCGGTCGTCGTGCTCATGGGGCTCCATCCGGGACGACGCGCGGCCGCGTCGGTGAATCCGTGTTCACAGTGTGGTGAATCGGGATTCACGGGTCAAGTCCGCCGTCCCGCCACGTACGGTGCGGCCCATGAGCGCCGTCCCCGAGCCCGCACCGACCGACGACCCCACCCCCGGCGGTCCCGACGCCTTCACGGCCAACCTGTGGCGGTCCGCCGCGCCGATCCAGGCCGCGATCCTCGCCCACCCGTTCCTCGCCGGCCTGACGGACGGCACGCTGCCCGAGGACACGTTCCGGACCTACGTCGTCCAGGACTCGCACTACCTCAAGGGGTTCGCGCGCGCCCTCGCGCTGACGGCCGGTCGGGCCGAGGCGGACGACGAGATCGTCTTCCTCGCCACCGCCGGTGCCGAGGCGATCACCGTCGAGCACGAGCTGCACGCCGGGTTCATCGCCGACTTCGGGCTCTCCCCCGCCGAGGTCGCCGCGACGCCGCGCAGCCCGACGACCCAGGCCTACGTCGACTTCATGCTCGCCCACGCCGCGGCGGGGTCCTCCGCGGACGGTCTCGCCGCCGTGCTCGCGTGCTTCTGGATCTACCGCGAGGTCGGCCGCGCGCTGCTGACGGAAGGCTCGCCCGACCCGCGCTACGGGCGCTGGATCGACACGTACGCGAGCGACGAGTTCTCCGCCCAGGTCGACGCTCTGCTCACCATCGTCGACCGCCGCGCCGACGGCCTGGGCGCCGCGGGCCGGGAACGGTTCCGCGAGACCTGGCTCACGGGCTGCCGCTACGAGTGGCGCTTCTGGGACGCCGCGTGGCGGGGCGAGACCTGGCCCGTCTGAGGCGCACCCGCCCCGTCCCGCCGCCCGATGCGGTGTGATGCCCGGATGAGCACGCCGTCCGCAGCCCCCGCCACGTCCCCCGCCGGTCCCGTCGTGGCGGTCATCACCGGCACCTCGAGCGGCCTGGGCGAGGCCGCCGCGCGGCGCCTGGCCCAGGAGCCGCAGGCCCGCATCGTCCTCGTCGCGCGCCGCGAGGACCGCCTGCGCGCGCTCGCCGAGAGCCTGCCCGCCACGACGACCTGGGTCGCCTGCGACCTCACGGACGACGACGCGCCCGCCCGGGTCCGCGACCACGTCCGGGCCGAGCACGGCCTGCCGACGCTCCTCGTCAACAACGCGGGCGCCGGGTTCCGCGCCCGCTTCGGCGACGAGAAGGGCGGCTGGGAGAACGTGCGCCGCACCATGGCGATCAACTTCGACGCCCAGGTCCGCCTGACCGAGGCGCTGCTGCCCGACCTGCGGGCCGCGGCCCCGTCGGCGATCGTCAACGTCTCGAGCACCGCCGCCCGCGTCTCCCGCCCCGGCACGGGCGCCTACTCGGCGAGCAAGGCGGCGCTCGCGCTGTGGACGGACGCGCTGCGGCTCGAGGAGGCCCCGCACGGCGTGCACGTCGGCAACGTCCTGCCCGGGTTCGTCCCCACGGAGGGCTTCCCGCAGTCCGAGCTGGTGGCCAGTCGCATCGGCCGCCGCCTGCTCGGCACCCCCGAGGGCGTCGCCGAGGCAATCGTCGAGGCGGGCCTGGGCCGCAAGGCCGAGCGCTACACGCCGAAGGTCTACGGGCTCGCCGCCGCCCTGCGGTTCGCCGCCCCCGCCCTCACCCGCCGCGTGATGGGCACGGACAGCGCGCAGAAGATGACGACGAAGACCGTCTCGGACGACTAGCTCGCGTCGTAGCCTGGCCGGGATGGCCGCCCTCCCCGTCATCCGCGCCCCGATGCGGGCGCGCACCCTCGACACCCCGCCCGGCGCCGGCGCGGACCACGCCGTGTCACGCGGGCTCGTCGGCACGGGCGACCCGCTCGACCTCACCCCCGCGACCCTCGACGAGGCCGTCGCCGCCGCGGCCGATCGCCACGGCGAGAAGGCCGGGCGGATGCTGCGCCGGTTCGCCGGCCTCCCGACGGGCGCGTTCGTCTGGACCCGAATCTCGGACACCGCCCTGCGGCTCGGGCGGATCACGGGCCCGTGGCGGTACGACGACGCCGACGAGGCCCGGGCCGTGGGGATCGTCCACGTGCGCGACGCCGTCTGGCTCCCCCGCCCGCTCGAGGACGACGAGGCCCCGCCCGCCGTCCCGGCCACCTTCGGCCGCGGCGGCCGCAACCTCCAGCGGATCCACGACGCCGAAGCGGAGCGCGGGACCGCCGCGCTGTGGGCGGCGCACGGCGGCTGACGCCCGGCGGCGCACGGCTGCTGACGCCCGGCGGGGCGCGGCCACGACCGACGCTCCCCTACCGTCTGATCCATCGAGGCCGACACCCACTTCAACCTGACCATGGAGACCCGCGACCGGGTCCCCGAGCTCGTCCTCGACGTCCCGCGCTGGATGAACGACGACGTGCGGAGCATCCCCGGCCGGTACTTCGACTGGTCCAACCACGTCTGGCGCGCCCCGCTGTCCGTGCACGCGGCGATCGTCGCCCGCCGGCTGCTCGACCACCCCAAGGGCGGGCTCTTCCCGGACGGCCAGGTGGCGCAGTGGCTCGGCGGCATGAACCGCTGGCACGGCGAGGCCACCGTGCTCGAGCTCGACGACGGCCCCCGCCTGGCGGTCGTCACGCTGCTCGGCGACCCGCCCGCCCGCCTGACCGACGTCTCGGAGCCCCTGGACCCCGAGCTCGGCGAGCGCCTCACGGGCCTGGCGAGCCGGCGGATCGACCTGCTGCCCTTCGACGCCGAGGGCGTCTGGCTGCTGGACCGCGTCGACGGGATCGTCGTCGACACGCTCGTGATGCTCGCCTCGGCCGAGCTGCGGATGGGCCGGATGCCCGCGGCCGCCACGCTCCGCGCCGGGCGCGACGACCAGAAGACGGCCCGGATCGAGCTGCTCCCGGGCTGGAGCTCGCGGCTGCACGCCCGCTTCGCCGCGCTGCCCGAGGCCACCCCGCTCGACACGACGCCCGGCCGCGGCTACCGCCGGGGCGACGCGCCGATCGACGCGGCGACCTCGCTCGCCGTCCCCGCCGACCCGTCGTTGCTGGCGTCGATCGACGCGCTGATCCACGACTTCCCGACCCTGCTGGTCACGACGGCCGCGCAGGACCAGCTCGCCGCGATGCGGGTCGAGCACGAGGAGCGGATCGAGACCATCGACCTCTCCCAGGCCGAGCGCGCCAGCCCGCTCAAGCGCACCCTGAAGGGCGACCCGCTGCGGCTCGGCGGCGAGCTGCAGCCGTTCCAGCACGCCGGGGTGCGCTATCTGCTCAAGCGCCGCCGCTCGTTCCTCGCCGACGAGCAGGGCCTCGGCAAGACCGTCCAGGCCCTCGCGGCCCTCGAGGTCGACGGCGCCTACCCCGCCGTCGTCGTCTGCCCGGCGGGCATGAAGCTGACCTGGCAGCGCGAGGCCGCGAAGTGGCTGCCCCACCGCACCGTCGCGGTGCTCCACGGCCGCGGCCACGTCCAGTGGGAGCCGCGCGAGGCGCGGCTGACCGCCAAGCAGGTCGCCGACCGCCCGAACCCGTGGGCGACGCCGATGGACACCTCGGGCTTCGCCGAGCCGGCGACCGCCGACATCGTCGTCCTGAACTACGAGATCGTCGAGGCGCACCACGAGGCGCTGGCCGGCCGCGGCCCGCGCGCGGTCGTCTTCGACGAGTCGCACTACTGCAAGGCGCCCACGGCGAAGCGCACGAAGGCCGCGATGAAGCTCGCGAAGGAGGTCCACCCCGAGGGCCTCAAGCTCGCGCTGACCGGCACGCCCGTCCTGAACCAGGCCAAGGAGCTGACCGCCCAGCTGCGGCTCATCGACCGCCTGAAGGACTTCGGCTCGGGGGCCGAGCTTGCGCGCCGGTTCAAGGGTCCCGAGGCCCACGACCGGCTGCACTGGCACCTGCGCTCCCGCGGGTTCGTGCGGCGGTTGAAGCAGGACGTCCTCCCCCAGCTCCCGGCGAAGCGCCGCGTCGAGATCCCGCTCGAGCTCCACGACCCCGCGGAGTACCGGCTGGCGGAGAAGGACGTCATCGCGTGGCTGCGCACCCAGCCGCTCGACCTCTCCGAGCTCGACGCGAAGATCGCCGCCGCCCTGCGCGCCGAGCAGCTCGTGCGCATGAACCACCTGCGCCGGTTGGCCGCTCGCGGCAAACTCCACGGCGCGCTGGGGTGGATCGAGAACTTCCTGGCGTCGGGCGAGGCGCTCGTCGTCTTCGCCCAGCACCGCGAGGTCCAGCAGGCCGTGATGGAGCGGTTCCCCGGCGCGCTGCACATCCTCGGCGACGACTCCGCAGCCGAGCGCGACGCCGCCGTGCGCCGGTTCCAGGCCGGGGACCACCTCGACATCGAGAACCCGGCCGAGCGGCTCATCGTCTGCTCCATGCGCGCGGCCGCGCAGGGCATCACGCTCACCCGCGCCTCGAACGTCGCGTTCCTCGAGCTCGACTGGACCCCGGCGATGCACGACCAGGCTGAGGACCGCTGCCACCGCATCGGTCAGGACGACGCCGTCACGGCCTGGTACCTCCTGGCCCCCGGCACGATCGACGACGAGATGGGCACGATCCTGCGGAAGAAGCGCGAGGTCATCGACGCCGTCGTCGACGGCAACCAGCTGCCGGACGAGCCGGTCAGCCTCGCGGTCATCCGGGCCCTGCGTGAGCGCGGCGGCGACGGTCCGGCGGCCCAGCGCGACCCGGCGGACGGTCCGGACGACGCCGCCGAGCCGGCGGCCGGCGACTGAGCGCTCGGGCCCGCGACCGCTAGGCCGCGCCGCTGGAGCGCAGCACGGAGACGCCGGAGTGGCGGTTGCCGTCGGCCGGCGTCTGCAGCGTCACGTCCATCGCGGGGTAGCGCCGCGGGTCGACGCGCAGCGGCATCTTCACGACGCCCGTCCCGTCCGCGCGCACCCGGAAGTTCCCGACGCTCACGGTGCGGCCGCTGCCGTGCATCCACACCTGGTACCAGCCGCGGTCGCCCGTCGGGGGCAGGCCGTGGACGCGCACGACCATCCGGCCGTCGCCCCCGGCGACCATCCGGGCCACCCCGCCCGCGTCGACGGGGGCGGTGCCGGCGCGGACCAGCGACACGGGGGCCGCGGCCTCGAGGCGGGTGTCCGTCTCGGGCCCGCCGTCGAGCCCGCCGCGCAGCAGGAAGCCGGCACCCAGGCCGACGACGAGCAACACCGTGGCGAGCGCCGTGACGAACGGGGCACCGACGCTGTGCTGCCGGGCGTCGCTGCGGATGCAGAGCCGCGACCACACCGGCAGCTCGCGACCGGCCCCGTCGGGAGCGAACCGCAGCGACGGCGTCTCGGCCGCGCGCCACACGTCGGCATCGGCAGCGGACAGCGCCTCGGCCAGGCTCAGGGCCGCGGCGAGGTCCGGATCGTTCGCCGCGCGGCCGCGCATCGCGGTCAGCTCGTCCGGTGTGAGGTCGCCCACGAGCAGCTCCTCCGGATCCTGGCGGCTCATGCCGTCGCCTCCCCGGGGCCGGCCCCGTCGGCGGCGTCGAGGTGCTCGCGGAGCTTGCGCAGCGCACGGACCATCCGGGCCTTGACCGTACCGAGCGGCAGGTCGAGGCGGGCGGCGATCTCGGTCTGGCTCAGCTCCTCGTAGAAGCGCAGGCGCAGGAGCTCGCGCTCGTGGTCCGGCAGGACGGCGAGCAGCTCGGCGACGTGCCAGCGGTCGAGCACGCGGTCGGTGTCGGCCGGAGCGTCACCGCCGCCGGCCAGGCGCACGAGCTCGTCCGAGCTCACCGGCTCGGGGACCCGCCGGCGCAGATGGTCGATCGCCCGGCTGCGGGCGATCGTCAGGATCCAGGTCAGCAGGCCGGCACGCTCGGGGTCGTACTGCTCCCCCCGCTTCCAGACCTCGGCGAACACCTGCTGCTGCACGTCGTCGGCGGCGTCGCGGTCGCGCAGGGTGCGCAGCAGGACGCCGTAGGAGGCCGAGCCGTACTGCCGGTACAGGTCGGCGAGCACGTCGGGATCGCGGCGCCGGAGCCGGCGCGCGAGTCGCCGCTCCTCCCGATCCGGCGGCTGACGACGGCGCTGCACGCTCTGGAGCATCGCGGGTCCCGCGGGCGCGCGCGTGACGGCCGCTCGGGGCAGTCGGGCCGTGGGGGACGTGGACACCATGCAGGGAGGGGTACGGACAGGGCGCCGGGGGCGGTTGCTTCGCGCGCGGCGACTTGCCGAGCGGACGTGCCCGCCCGTGCCGAGCCGACGCGCCCGCCCGTGCCGAGCGGCGGTGCCCGACCGGGGCGGGCGCGGTGGCGCCGACCCCTCCGCCCGGCCCCCCGGAAGGAAGGGTCCCCGAATTCGGGTGCCCAACCTTAGGCCGCCCTTTGTTACGCTTCCAGTTGTGCAGCGGAACGAAGTCCTCCCCCAGGATCGCATCCCCGCCGCCGGCTTCCGGGCCCGCCGCTGGAATCGCTTCGAGCGCGACCTGCGCGGCTGGCTCGAGTCCCCCGAGGGGCGCTTCGCCACGTGGCGGGCGCAGGTCGCCGTGACCGGCGACGCCCCCGAGCGCGACTGAGCCGCCGGCCGGCGCCCCCACCCCACAGCTTCACCTCCGACGCCCGCGATCCGCGGGCGTCGCGCGTTCCGAGGGCCGGATCCCCCCGCGGGCGCATCCCCCGACGGACCCCTGGGTAGGCGTTGCACTGCGGGCCGCTCAGCCTGCATGGCGCCCGCCGCCCAGGCTGCGAAGGGCACCCTTATTTTAAGTCCTTAGCTATAGTGCCCGCAACGCACCAACGAAGGAGCACCGCATGACCGTCACCCATCACGCCAGCGCCGGAATCCTGTCCGACCAGCACGCCGCCAAGCGCGAGGAGATCGTCGAGCTCCTCACGACCGCGTACTGGATGGAGATCGAGACCGTCACGAACTACCTCGCCCAGTCGCGCAACCTCGACGGCATCCGCGCGAAGGACGTCGCGGACGACCTCGCCGCCGACGTGACCGAGGAGCTCGGCCACGCCACGCTCTTCGCCGAGCGCATCAAGGACCTCTACGGCACGGTCCCGGGCTCCGCGGACTTCCCGCGCGACTACGACCAGGGCCTTCAGCCCAACGGCGACCCGACCGACCTCGTGTCCGTGATCAAGGGCGTCATCGACGCCGAGTCCGGCGCGATCTCGCACTACACGCGCATCATCGAGGCCACGGACGGCGTCGACTGGGCCACGCAGGACATGGTCATCGCGATCCTCCGCGACGAGGAGGGCCACATGCGCACGTACGAGCGCTACCTCCGCGAGTTCTCCTGATCCACCCGCCTCGCGTCCGGCGCCCCACGCGCCGGACCCGCAGCAGCGCCGGCGCCCCTGGGATGCCGGCGCACAGCACCGCCGGCCGCCCCTCGGGGCGGCCGGTCGTCGTTCGGGGGCGACGGCCGGTCCGTCCGCGGCGCAGTATGAATATGACAAGGGAACCGGGCATATTCGTACTGCCGCCCGGCGCCCACCCCACGCGCGACACACGCGACCCATCCGACCGGAGCGCCCCATGGCCGAGACCCTGCACCTCCTGATCTACGAATACGTCGAGAACATGGCGGAACGCCGCAAGCCCGTCCGCGACGCGCACCTCGCCACGATCGAGCGCTGGCGCGAGGACGGCCACCTCGTCATCGCCGGCGCGGTCGGCGACCCGCCGCACACGGGCATGCTCGTCTTCCGCGGCGACTCCGAGAAGGTCGCCGAGACGTTCGTCGTCGACGATCCCTACGTCGAGGCGGGTCTCGTCACCCGCTGGTCCGTCCAGCCCTGGACGATCGTGACGCCGCTGCCGTAGCGGGCCGCCCGCCGGCGAGCGGGCCCCGGTCGCCGCGCCCCGCGGCGCGCGCGGCAGGCGCATCCCCGCCCGGCACCGGGACCTCAGTCGACGATCCCGGCCTCGCGGAGCTTCTTCAGCCGCCAGCCCAGGACGCGCGGGCGCTTCTGGCGCTGCGCGTCGTCCTCCTCGTCGACCAGGCGCTCGGCGAGCTCGATGTACTCCGCGCCGCCGACGGCCAGGAGCACGTCGTCGAGGCAGCGGACCTGGTTGCGCTCCCACGTGACGCCCTCGCGGAACACCCAGTCGATCGCGGGCAGGTCCACGCTACGGACGGCCTCGCGCAGCGACTCCACGGTGTCGAATCCCGACTCGAGCGCGTGGCGGCGGATCCACTCCTCGCTCCCGGCCCCGCGGCTCGGCGGCGCGTCGGGGAAGACCTCGGCCAGGAACGAACGCATCGCCCGAGCCGTCAGGCGGTTGCCCACCATCCGCTCGGGGCGGTCGCCCGGCGGCTCACCCTCCGCCACCCGGCGCGCGCCCTCGTCCGCGCGGGCCGACCCGCCGGCCGCGGCGTCGTCGATCTCCTGCAGCAGCTCGTCGACCATCTCGATGAGCGCCGCGGCGCGGTCGAACTTGCGGGAGACGCGGGAGCCCGCCGCCCCCTTGTAGCGCGAGGCGTGCTCGAGCTCCGCCCAGACGTGCTGCAGCTGGGTGCGCAGCTGGATTTCCACGCGCGGCACGCGGTAGTCCTTCGGCGGCGCGAGCACCCCGAGCTGCGGGCCCGGGTCCACGAGCACGTGCACGCTCTGGTACCCGAAGGCCCGGGCGTCGCTGTAGTCGGATCCCTTGTTGCGCACCTCCCGCACGACGAGCGCGTCGTCCTCGGCGATCGCCTGCTCCACGGCCTCCACCTGGGCGGGCAGGAAGCAGACCACCCGGAGGGCGAGCTGATCGCTGATCTCGTCCGTCGGGAACCGGTAGTGCAGGCGCTCAGGGTCCTCGGGGTCGGGCGACGCGGCCTTCTGCTCGAACGACGCCGGCGCCTTGATCCGCCACTCCACCTCGGACTGGTTCTCCGGGATGCCGGCGGCCGAGATCAGCTCGCGCAGGTGCCCCTCCAGCGACTCGCCGAGCCGGCGGAGGAACGCCTGGTACGACGGGAGCTCGTAGTGGCGGCGCGCGTGGCGCGCATGTTCGAGGAAGGACGGGTCGGTCATCGCGTTCGCCGCCCAGCCTCGCACGCAGCCCGGTCGGGAGGCGGCCGCAACCAGGCGCCCGCCCGAAGCGCCGCCCCGCCGGGGCGACGGAGGCCGCGCGCTACGCTCGAGGCATGGGCGACCTCCGCTCCACCCCCACCACGCCGCGACCGGTGCGCGAGCCCGACGCGAGCTGCCCCAACGGCGTCTGCTCCTCGAGCGCCCCGCCACTCATCGGGTCGATCCTCACGGGCACCGGCCTGACCCTCGACCGGGCCGTCGAGCTGTACACGGAGGGCGCGGAGCTGCCGCTCACCGACGTGCAGCGGCGGATCGTCGAGGAACGGGCACTCGGCGGCCGCTGAGGACCCGACGACCCTGTCGCCTCCGGGCCTTCCGCAACCGCCCGCCGGCGTGTAGAACACCGGAGGAGCAGCGAGCGCCGGCCCCGCCTGTTAGGGTCGCCGAAGTTCGCCGCCGCAGCCCGTCCCGGCCGCCCGTCCGATCCCCGTCCCGCCGTGTTCGACGACCCCGATCACCCCACCTGCGCCGCCTGGGAGCGGTTTACGTTCGGCGAGCTCGACGTCGTCGTGCACCGGTCGTCCGTCACGACGCTCTCCGCCGCCGGCGTGCGGAGCGGTACGCGTCACGACTGGTTCGCGGCGCGCCGCGCCACGGACCGGTGGGTCGTGTTCCACCGCAGCGAGCACCTGGACCCGCAGACGGCCCGGTCGGCCCTCGTCGCCGGACACCGCGACCTCGACTGGCAGGCGCAGCTCCTCGGCCGCGGCGCCGCCGAGCTCGCCGCGGCGCCGATCGCCGTGGCCGACCTGCAGCGGGCCGCCATCGCCGGGTTCGGGCCCCAGGCGTCCCGCCTCCGCGCGGCAGAGCCCGACGAGCGCAGCGAGATCGCGGGCCTGACCCCGGCGCCGCTCGATCGCGCGCCGACGCCGGAGGAGCTGCCGCCCCTCGAGGAGGCGCTGCCTGCCGACCCGGCCGCCGCGGCGATCGGTCTGGGCCAGGTGCTCCCCGTCCCCGTCGCCCGCGCCCTGCACCGTCACGGCCTCGCGACCCTGCTCGAGGTCAGCCGCCTCTCGGCCCCCGCCCTCGCGCGGCTCCCCGGTCTCGACGAGACGATGCGCCGCGAGATCCTCGGTGCCCTGCGCCGCCACGGGCTGCTGCTCGCCCCGGAGCGCTCGACCGTCGCCGACCTGCAGGCCCGCCGCGACGACCGTCGCCGGCAGGCCGCCCGCTTCGGCGAGCTGCTGGCCCGCGGCTACGACCTGGAGCAGATCGCCGGCATCGCGGGTCGCAGCGTCGGCTACGTCCGCATGGTGCTCGACGACCGCGTCGCCTGACGCGGCCGTCCCGCCCCACGGTCGCCCCCGACCCACCGGCCACCGGCATCCGGCGTCTCGCGTCCGCCCGTACCGTCGGCGATGACCGAGAACGTCTGGGACTACCCGCGTCCGCCGCGACTCGAGCCCGTCGGCCGGCGCGTCCGGATCGTGCTCGGCGGCGAGACGATCGTCGACACCACCAAGGCGTTGCGCGTGCTCGAGACGAGCCACCCGCCGACGGTCTACGTCCCGCCCGGGGCGTTCGCCGACGGCGTCCTCCGCGACGCCGCGGGCAGCTCGTTCTGCGAGTGGAAGGGCCGCGCCCGGTACCACGACCTCGCGGTCGGCGGGATCGTCGCCGAGCGCGCCGGCTGGTCCTACCCCAAGCCCACGAAGGGCTTCCTCCCCCTCCGCGACCACGTCTCGGTCTACCCCAGCCGCGTCGACGCGTGCTTCCTCGACGACGAGGAGGTCCAGGCCCAGGAAGGCGACTTCTACGGCGGCTGGATCACCGCGGACCTCGTCGGCCCCTTCAAGGGCCCGCCGGGCACGCGCGGCTGGTAGACCGCGCCGCCCTCAGCCCAGGTCGAGTGTCGGCGCGGGCCCGTCCGCCAGTGCCGGCGTAGGACTGGGGCCCGCCGAGCCGGCGGGCTGGCAGGCCGGGCACGTGTAGACGGTGCGGCCCGCCATCGGGTACGTCTCGACGGGGCCGCCGCAGTCGTGGCAGTCGCGACGGCGGTAGACGTGGACCGTCTTGTGGCGGACGCGGTCGGCGCGCGTGCGCGGCCCCTCGCCCTTCGGCGCCCGGCCCGCGGTGACGGGCTTGTCGCGCGCGTCGCGGATCGTCACGATGCGCCGCTCGCGCACGCCGTCGGCGAGCATCTTCGCCATCGTCCGCCACAGCACCCGAGCCCGTTCGTCCCCGAGCTCGCGGGCCGGCAGCAGCGGGTCGATCCCGTCGACGTGCAACGCCTCGGCCCGGAAGACGTTGCCGATCCCGGCGATCACCTTCTGGTCCATGATCGCCGCGCCGATCGGAATCGACCGGCGGCGCAGCGCGGCGACGAACCGCTCCGGGTCCGCGTCCCGCCGCAGCGGATCGGGGCCGAGGCGCGCCAGCAGTGCCTCCTCCTCGTCCGGCTCGATCAGCGCGCACGCGACGGCGCCGGAGAGGTCGACCGTCCACCGGTCGCCGACCATCCGCAGCCGCTTCTCGCCCACCGGCGGCTCGGGCGGCGAGGCCTGGCGGCGGAACTTGCCGAACAGCCCGAGGTGCACGTGGAGCGTGAGCTCGTCCTCGAACCGGTAGAGCAGGTGCTTGCCGTAGGCGTCGACCTTGGCGAAGGCCCGCCCGTCGAGCACCCGGGCGGTCTCGACGGCCCGCCCCTGGGGCGAGCTGACCTGCAGCGGTTGGCGGGCGAGGTCGCGCACGTGGTCGAGCGCGAGCCGGTGGATCGTGTGGCCTTCGGGCATGAGAGGGGTCCGACCGACGCGAGAGCCGCGCGGGCCGGCTCTCCATGATCCGTGGCGAGGGACGCGAATGGTTGCCGGCCCCCGCTGGCCCCGCGGCCGGGACGGCGTGCGACCCGACGGTGGCGAGGCGGGCGGGACCTAGCGGTCGCCGCGCGCCACGCGCTCGACGAGGTCGTCGCCGAACGTGCCGTAGCCCGTGCGGGCCCAGACCGTGTCGGCCTCGAAGTACGGTCGGTCGCCGTCGCGCAGCGCGTCCGGTGCCTGTCCGGACTTCACGGCCTCGGCGCACGCGGTGCAGGCGGGCACCCGCAGTCCGTCGCGCCACGCGGCGTTGCGGCCCGCGCGCCCGTGGAGGGGGTCGAAGAAGCAGAGCGCCGGACGGTTCGCCGGCTTCCGGCCCGCGTCGAGCGCGGCGGCCCGGGCCAGGTCGTCGCGAGCGTGGTCGACGAGGACGAGCACGCCCACGAGGTCGACGGTCGGTGCCCCGTCGCGCATCCGTCGCCGCGCGCCGGTGTACGCGTCCAAGGCCCGCTGGTAGGCGTCCTGGCCCTCGCGGGTCGCGGGGACGGGCGCCTCGTCGAGCACGGTCGCCAGCGCGAGCAGCTCCCGGTCGGCGTCCTCCGCCAGGTCGGCGCGTTGGGCGGCGCGTGCGTGCTCGAAGACGCGATCCGGCAGCACGGGCAGCGGCGCGTTCGCGGCCCGCGCGCCACGGCGGGAGCGGCGCCACACCCCGACCCCGATGGCGCCGGCCGCGAGGACCCCGATCAGGGCCAGCCACCACGGGATCTCGATGCCGTTGCGCCCGCCGACGCGCGCGACCGTGCCGCTCGAGCGGTAGGAGCGCGCACGGTCGTTGACGTCGGCCTTCGCCTTCTCCGCACGGCGGTGGAGCACGTCGGCCGGCTCGCGGAGCAACGTCAACAGGACCTCGACGCGTTCGCCGAGCGAGCGGTCCCCGGCCTCACCGTCGTCGCCGTCCGTGAAGTTCGCGAGGTACTCCGCGTCGTCGGCGGGAGCCTTGAAGTCCGGCCTGCCCCCCGTCCAGGAGTACGAGCGCAGGTAGCTGTCGTTCGCCGTGACGAACGTGCCGTCGCGCTGGCCCGCGGGCAGGCGGCTGCGTATCGCGGTGGTGAACTCGCGACCGTCCCCGTCGTACTGGTCCCCCTTCACGAGGGGCGCCAGCGCCACCCGCACGTTGCCGGGGGCTTTGCGGGCCGCCTGCCGCAGGCGCTGCTGCAGCTCGCGTGGGACCGCCTCCTCGTAGGCCGGGTCGATGTAGACGGACGAGCGCTGCAGCTCCTCCGCGACGGTGACCGCGGACGGCGCCGCGAATGCCGGGCCGGCGCCGCCGGCCGCCATCAGCAGCGCGGCGAGCAGGGCCAGGACGGCGAGCGAGTACGGGCGACGCACGGGCGGAACGCTACGCATCGCGCGCGCCTCCCCGCTTCCCGCCCCGGCCGCGGCGCCTGCGGCGACGCGCCTTCCGCCGTCCGCTGCGTCCTTGATCTGCGGCCGGTCCTCGCGTGGCCGGCCCTCCGCTCCCCGCGCGCCCGCGGCCCGGGTCCTTGGTGGGGACGGGGCTCGCGGCGATGTACAGCTTGCGGGCGAGGAGCACAGCCCCGGCCAGCGTCAGGCCGAGGAGCAGCCCGGTGATGCTCGCGGCCACGACGTCGCCCGTGACGCCGTCCGCCTCACCACGGAACAGCGGGTCGATCGGATCGACGTCGTCGATCACGGCGTTCGGCAGCCCCGCCTCGGCCACGGCGATGTGGCCGAGCATCTCGCGGAGCCGGCCCGGAACGGAGACGTAGCCCGGGGTGGGCGGCACGCCGCGGCCGTCCCGGTAGACGTCACCAAGGCGCAGAGGCGTCAACAGCGAGTACGGGATGCGCAGGTCCAGCGGGATCCCCAGGCTCGCGAGGTCCATCCGCCCGTCCTGGTCGACCGTGATGTAGACCGCGTCCTTTCGCAGCTCCCGCTGGAGCGTCTGCAGCAGGCGCTCCGTGTCGGCGCCGGACTCGTCCTCGTCGACGCTGGGCAGCACGGCGACCACGACGGGGACGCGCGCCCCGCGCAGGTCCTTCTCCAGGCGTCGGCGCGTCTCGCCCTCCAGCGTCCAGCCCAGCTCCGGCTCGACGTAGAGCGGCCCCTCGCGCAGCGCCTCGACGGCCCGTCGGAGTCGGGGCGAAAGCGCCGTGGGGCCGTCCGCCGGTGCGTCCCCGGCGTCGTCCGCCTCGTCGGGCGCGAAGGGCGACGCCGCCCGGGCAGCGGTGATCGCGCCGGGGACGGTGTCCGGAAGGACCGCCGGCGGCACCAGCGCCGGCACCGCCGTGGCCAGGACGCCGCACAGCGCGAGTGCGACCCGCACCCTCTGCGCCCTCACGAGCGCCGCCTCGGTCCGGCGAGCACGACCTCGGCGACCTCGTCGTCGAGCGCGCCGAAGCCGGTACGGGCCCACACGGTGTCGCGCTCGTAGTAGGGGCGCTCGCCGTCGCCGAGCACCTGTGGCTCGCGCTCCGCAGCGATGGCCGTCGCGCAGGCCGCGCAGGTGGGGATCAGCACGTCCTGCGCCCCGCGGCGCCAACGGGTGGACCGGTCGCCCTCGCCGTGACGCGGGTCGAAGAAGCAGGGACGCCACCGCGCGTCGACGAGCCAGGCGACGCCGGCCCGGGCCAGGGATGCGGCGCCGACCAGGTCGACGGGCGGCGGGTCGGGCTGGGCCAGGACCTTCGATGCCGCCTCGTACGCCCGTAGCGCGCGATCGGACGGTGCGGAGCTCTCGGCGATCGCCCGAGCGAGCGCCGCGGTCGCGTCGAGGGCGTCGCCGCGCGCCTCGGTCTGGGTGGGCGCGTGCAGGCGCGGACCGGCGGCCGCTGCGGCCTCCCGGCGGGCGTCGCGAAGGGCACGGCGCCGCGCCCGCGCGGCCGGCCGCGACAGCACGACCCCGACGGGCACGACAAGCCCCAGAGCGGCTGCACCCCAGAAGAACAGCCACGGGAGCCGCTCCCGGGCCTCCTCCTCCGCGTCGACGGACCGGGAGGGCACGTATCCCGTCGCCAGGTGGCGGAGCACCACGTCGATGCGGGCCAGGTCCCCCTCGCTGCGCGGCACGCCGTCCGACGCGGTGAGCCACGCCCGCCCGACGTCCCCGTTCGTCCCGACGCCGTACGCCTTGACCGCCGTGCCGTACCCGGAGCCGTCCACCACGACGTAGACCCCCTTGCGCCCCACACGCTCCCGGAGCAGCTGCGTCCGTTCGGTCACGGTCGGCGCGCCGCCGTCGCGTGGAAACCCGGAGGTCACGGCCACGAAGGTGGTGAACGGCATGCCGGCCACGCGCCGCCGCAGCGCGCGGATCGCGGCGGGCGTCGCGATGCGGCTCAGGGACGGGCTGATGTAGACCGGATCGCGGCGCAGCTGCTCCGCGAGGTACTCGACGGCCGCGATGCCCTGGTCGCCGGCCGCTGCCGCATCGGTGGTCCCGGCCGAGGCGCCGTCGGCACCGGGTGCGGGTTCCGCGCTCGTCGCCGTGGGACGGGACCCTCCGCCCTCACCCTTGTCGTCGCTGGGCGAAGGGCCGTCGGGGAGCGTCGTCGTTGCCGCCGAGGCGCTCGCGGGCCCGGGGAGCGCCCAGCGCGCGAACACGGAGGCTGGCCCGGAACCGACGGACGATGCCGCTCCACCCGCGGTCGCGACGACCACCAACGCCGCGACCGCGACCCCGCGGCGCCCGGCACGGCGTCGCCCGAGGGCGCCGCCCCCGGCAAGAGACGCCGAGCGCCCTCGAGGCGGCTCCGCCCAACGTCGACCGCAGCGGCGGGCGAACGTCGGGTGGTGGCTCACGGCGAGCACGGGGGAAGCGACGCCGGTCCGATCGGCTGGGGACACGGCGTCGGGCACTCTGCGCCCAGACTAACGAGCACCGGCGGGACCGCGAGGGCGGCCAGAACATCCTGGGCCGGCGTGACGGGGCCTTCAGGGGCGCGGGGCCGCGATGGGCGTTCAGGGGCGCGGGGCCGCGGTGGGTCAGGCCCGCGAGGTGTGGTGCCAACCGCCGCACACCTCGCAGTGGTACACGCCTGCCCGCCGCCCCGGCCCGGGCTGGTGCATCAGCGCGAACGCCCGCGCCTCGGCCTCGGTGGCGTAGCGATCCTTCGCCGCGCACACCGCCCGCTGCCGCGCCGCCTGCTCCGCGGAGCGTCGAGGGTCGGGCGCACGCGGGCCGCTACGTCGCGGAGCCGCGCGCGGATCCCGCGGACCTTGGGGCTTGCGCCGGGGCACCACGCCACGGTATCGGGGAGGCGCCCCAACCCGACCCCCGGCGCACCTTCTCGGGACCCACGGGGCGGGACGCGGAGAACCCGGGGAGGCAGCGCGGCGCCGGGAAATGGCCAGGGCACCAGCGCGGCACCGGACAAGCCAGCGGGAGCCAGCACGCACCGGGCTCGCGGTTGCGAAGGCGCTGTACCCAACGGCTGCGAGGGCGTTTGCCCAACAAAAAGCGCCCCGCCATACTGGCGGGGCGCTCAAACTAATTCCGGCGGCGACCTACTCTCCCAGGCCCTTGCGGGCCAAGTACCATCGGCGCTGAGGGGCTTAACTACTCTGTTCGGAAAGGGAAGAGGTGTGACCCCCTCGCCATAACCACCGGAAAATCATGAGGAACCCCTTACGGGAGTCTCTGAAAACTACACAGCGGGTATCACAATACCGTCAAGCCCTCGGACCATTAGTACCGGTCTCCTACAGGCGTTACCGCCCTTCCAGATCCGGCCTATCAACCTGGTGGTCTACCAGGGTCCTTACTCCCTCAAAGGGGATGGGAGAATTCATCTCGAGGCCGGCTTCCCGCTTAGATGCTTTCAGCGGTTATCCGATCCAGACGTAGCTAATCTGCAATGCCCTTGGCAGAACAACAGATACACCAGAGGTCCGTTCACCCCGGTCCTCTCGTACTAGGGGCAAATCCTCTCAATTCTCCAACGCCCATGGCAGATAGGGACCGAACTGTCTCACGACGTTCTGAACCCAGCTCGCGTGCCGCTTTAATGGGCGAACAGCCCAACCCTTGGGACCTACTACAGCCCCAGGATGCGACGAGCCGACATCGAGGTGCCAAACCGAGCCGTCGATGTGGACTCTTGGGCTCGATAAGCCTGTTATCCCCGGCGTACCTTTTATCCGTTGAGCGACGGCGCTTCCACTTGCTACCGCCGGATCACTAAGACCTACTTTCGTACCTGCTCGACTTGTAAGTCTCGCAGTCAAGCTCCCTTACTGCCTTTGCACTCTACGCACGGTTTCCAACCGTACTGAGGGAACCTTTGTACGCCTCCGTTACATTTTAGGAGGCGACCGCCCCAGTCAAACTACCCGCCTGGCACTGTTCCCGACCCGGATTCACGGCGTCAGGTTAGAAGTCCAATACATCAGGGGTGGTATCTCAAAGTTGGCTCCGCACAGACCGCAATCCATGCCTCGTAGCCTCCCACCTATTCTGAGCAAAATGCATCGAACCCCAATACCAAGTTGTAGTAAAGGTGCACGGGGTCTTTCCGTCTAGCCACGGGTACTCGGCATCTTCACCGAGACTGAAATTTCACCGAGCCCCTCGTTGAGACAGCGTTCAACTCGTTACGCCATTCGTGCAGGTCGGAACTTACCCGACAAGGAATTTCGCTACCTTAGGACCGTTATAGTTACGGCCGCCGTTTACCGGGGCTTAGTTTCGCTGCTTCGGCTTGCGCCTAACAACTCCACGTAACCTTCCGGCACCGGGCAGGCGTCAGCCCCTATACGTCGTCTTACGACTTTGCAGAGACCTGTGTTTTTGGTAAACAGTCGGTTGAACCTATTCACTGCGGCCCCCTCATGCTCCACCCGAAAGGGCTTCACACTACCGGGGCGCTCCTTCTCCCGAAGTTACGGAGCAATTTTGCCGAGTTCCTTAACGAGGGTTATCTCGATCACCTTAGTATTCTCTACTTTCCCACCTGTGTCGGTTTTGGTACGGGCGCGCGCAACCTCCCTAGAGGCTTTTCTTGGAGCCATGGCGTCAGGGACTCGCCGGCGCGAACGCCAGCTGCCATCGTGCCTCAGGTTATGCGGGTCCGGATTTGCCTAGACCCACCCCTACGCAACTTGGTGCAGGAACAACCATCGCCTGCTACCCCTAGCCTCACTCGTCCCCCCATCAGTCAAACGGGTGCGACGCGGTACAGGAATATCAACCTGTTATCCATCGACTACGCCTTTCGGCCTCGCCTTAGGTCCCGACTAACCCTGAGCCGACGAACGTTGCTCAGGAATCCTTAGGAAATCGGTGGAAGAGATTCTCACTCTTCTTTCGTTACTTATGCCAGCATTCTCACTTCCCAAGCCTCCACGGCTGGCTTCCGCCGCCGCTTCAATGGACATGGGAACGCTCTCCTACCGCTCCACCACTAGGGTGAAGCCCGCGGCTTCGGTGGCATGCTTGAGCCCCGTTGAATTGTCCGCGCCCGAACACTAGACCA
>NZ_ATUD01000009.1 GCF_000420025.1 Patulibacter americanus DSM 16676 | reverse complement strand
GCGGTACGCCGTCCGCGACCGCCGGCCACGGCTCCGACGCGGGCACGCGCAGCGCCAGGCGCGGCGGGGCCGCGCGGCCGGGGCTCGTCACGCCGCGCGGTACGTTGGGGGCATGGCCTCCCCCGTCTTCGATCACCCCGGCCTCGAGGTCGACGTGCCCGAGCTGAAGGCCGCGCTGGCCGACGGCGCCGTCACCCTCGTCGACGTCCGCGAGGACTACGAGTGGAGCGAGGGACGCATCGACGGCGCCGTCCACATCCCCATGGGCGAGCTGGGCGCCCGCCTCGGCGAGCTCCCCCAGGACGAGACGATCGTCATCAACTGCCGCGTCGGCGGCCGCTCCGGCATGGCCGCCCAGGCCCTGCGCGACGCGGGATACGACGCCTGGTCGCTCCGCGGCGGCCTCCTCGGGTGGGACCGCGCAGGCGAGCCGCTGGTCCCCGAGGGCGGCCGCGTCGCCGACCACTGAGAGAGAAGGGGTGGGTCGAGGCAGGCAGTGCCGGATCGCTGCCGCCTCGCAACGGCTCGTCGGCCCACTGATGCCGTCGACGGGCCGTCCGCGTCCGCCTGCCTCGACCGCCGGCGACGAATCAGCGTGCCCCGTCCGGCCGACCAGACGGAGCTGCCGCCAGACGCTCCCCCGCGCCGCCCCCGGACGGCGCCCCCCACCCCGGACGGCGCCCAGGCCGGCGCAGGCGGTCGCGGACGGTCCGCGGGCCGGACGTGCGAGCCGGCGAACCAGCGACAGAGGCCCGCCGGCGTCCCCTGCCTGCGCCGGCCTACTGACTCTCTCCACTCCGCAGGTCGCAGGCCTCGCAGCAGATGCGGACGACCTCGTCCAGGTCGTCCGTGACGGTGAGCAGGTCCTCGTCGCCGGGGGAGACCAGGCCGTCCGCGAGGAGGCGGGCGTGGATCCAGTCGACCAGGCCGCCCCAGAACGCCGTTCCGACGAGGACGACGGGGTAGCGGCGGATCTTCTTCGTCTGGACGAGGCAGAGGACCTCGAAGAGCTCGTCGAGGGTGCCGAAGCCGCCGGGCATCGCGACGAAGGCGTCGGAGTACCGGACGAAGCTGACCTTGCGCGTGAAGAAGTAGTGGAACGGGACGGCCAGCTCGACGTACTCGTTGGCGCCCGTCTCGAACGGCAGGTCGATGAGCAGGCCGATGGAGCGCGCGGTGCCCTCGTGGGCGCCGCGGTTGGCGGCCTCCATGATTCCGGGGCCGCCGCCGGTGATGACCGAGGCGCGGGCGTCCGTGGCGAGCTTGCGCGCCAGCTCCCGTGCGGTCTCGTACTCCGGGGTGCCGGGACCGAGGCGGGCGGACCCGAAGACGGTGACGCCGCGGCGCACGTCGGCCAGCGCCCCGAAGGCGCGCTCGAGCTCACGCGAGATCCGGTCGATCCGCTGCGGATCCGTGAGCTCGGTGGTGACCTGGGGCCACTCTGCGCCCAGCAGCTCCTCGTCGGGGGACTCGGCGGGGTGCGACTCGGCGGACACGCTCCGACTGTATCCCCCGCGCGTCACGCCCGCGGCACCACGGGCCGCGCCCGCTCAGGCCGGCCGCAGCACCGCCTGGAGCACCGCGAGCGCCACGGCCGCGCGGTCCTCCAGCGTGCCACCGTCGATGTGCTCGTGGCGTGCGTGTGCGCCGCCGCCGAGGGGGCCGAGACCGTCGACGGCGACACGGACCCACGAGGCCAGGTGGCTCGCGTCGGAGGCGCCGCCGCGACGCGCGGCGTGGATCGGGCGGCCGAGCAGCTGGCCCGCCCGTGCGAGCACCAGGGCGGCCTCCTCCCGGTGGTCCATCCCCGGCCACAGCCGGCCGAAGGACGCGTCGATCGCGACCCCGTCGACATCGGTCGGCATGTCGGCGAGGACGGCCTCGAGGGCCGAGGTCTCGTCGGCGCGGACGTCGCAGATCAGCTCGCCCTCGTCCGGGACGACGTTGAGCGCCGCGCCGCTGCGGACGATCGTCGGCACCGCGCTGACCCGGCCGGGTCCCGCCGGGTCGTGGTGGCCGGCCAGCCGCAGCGCCAGGGTCGACAGCGCGAGCAGGGCGTTGCGGCCGTCGTCGGGCTTCGCGCCCGCGTGGGCGGCCAGGCCCGTCGCCCGCAGGCGGATCGCGGCGGCGGCCTTGCGCTGCACGACGACGGCCTCCTCCCCCGCCTCCGTGCGCTCCCCGCCCTCGAAGCACAGGCAGGCGTCCCAGCCGGCGAACCGCTCGCCGTGGACGAAGGACTCGGTCCGCCACTCCTCGTCCGCGACGAGCAGCAGCGCGAGCTCGTCGACCGCGGCGAGCGCGGCCGGATCGTCGGCGACGGCGCGCAGCAGGCCGACGGCGATCGCGTCGCCGCCCTTCATGTCGAACGAGCCGGAGCCGCCCCAGCGGTCGCCGTCGCGCTCCAGCGGCCGGTGCTGATCGTGCGGGACGACCGTGTCGAGGTGGCCGAGGAGCACCACGCGCGCCGTGCCTGTGCCGCGCAGGCGGACGAGGAGGTCGGAGGGGCTGCCCGTCGTCGAGCACGGGATCCGCTCGACGGTCGCGGCCGCGGGCAGCCACGGGCGCAGGAGGGCGACGCAGCGCTCGAAGCCCTCGTGGTGACCCGAGGGCGACGAGACGGCGACGAGTTGCTCCGTGAGCTCACCGGCGTCGCGGGCGACCCGCCCCGCCGAGGCGAGCAGGGCGCCGTCGGCGGGATCGGGCGGGGAGGTGGCCATGGACGAACCCTCTCACGCCCGTCGTCGAACCGCGGTCGGGCGGAGGGTCCGACGGGACGCGTCGGTCGGGCGCGTGTCCGCCCGCACCCGCGGTCCGGGCCGGCCGGGGACGCCGCCGAGGCGGCGTCCGTCGTCCTCCCGTCCTCAGCCCGCGTTGGCGGCGATCGCCTGACGGAGGTCCGCGACGAGGTCGTCGGGGTCCTCCACGCCGCAGGACAGGCGGACGAGGTCGGCGGGGACCGCCGCGTCCGAGCCCGCGACGGACTGGTGGGTCATCGCCGCCGGGACCTCGATGAGGGACTCCACGCCGCCGAGCGACTCCGCGAGGGAGAAGATGTTCGTGGCGGTCGTGATGCCCAGCGCGCCGGGGTGCTGGAAGGAGACCATGCCGCCGAACCCGGGCCAGCGGACGTCGGTGACCCCGTCGACGGTGCGCAGGAACGCGGACACCGCCTCGCCGTTCTTCGTGTGCTGCGCCACCCGCAGGTGCAGGGTGCGCAGGCCGCGGTGCAGCAGGAAGCAGTCGAACGGGCCGGGGATGGCGCCGACCGAGTTCTGCACGTGGCGGACGGCCGCGTGCAGGGCCTTCTCGCGCACGACCACGGCGCCGCCGACGACGTCGGAGTGACCCCCGAGGTACTTCGTCGTGGAGTGCACCACGGCGTCGGCGCCCCACTCCAGCGGGCGCTGGTTGATCGGCGTGGCGAACGTGTTGTCGACGACGACGATGAGCGACGCGCCGACCTCCTTCGCGCGGGCGCGCACCCGCTCGATGAGCGCGGGCACGTCGACGACGTTCAGGAGGGGGTTCGTCGGGCTCTCCACCCAGACGACCGAGGTCTCGGGGCGGATCTTGGCGACCGTGGCGTCGAGGTCGCGCTGGTCGACGAGGTCGTACTGGAGGCCCCAGCGCGAGAACACGGAGTCGACCAGGCGATAGGTCCCCCCGTAGAGGTCGTTGGGCAGGACGACGTGGCCGCCGGTGCCGGCGACCGCGGTGATCAGCGCGTGCTCGCCCGCCAGCCCGCTGGAGAACGTCGTCGCCAGCCCGCCCTCGAGCTGGCCGAGGGCCTTCTCGAGCGCCGCGCGCGTCGGGTTGCCCGAGCGGGCGTAGTCGAAGTCGCCGACGTACTCGCCCGGCGAGGGCTGCACGAACGTCGACGTCTGGTGGATCGGCGGGATGATCGACCCGTACGTCGGGTCGGGGTCCAGGCCCGCGTGCACGGCGCGGGTCGCCATCTTGGCGTCCGCGGGGATCTTGGAGCTCATGCGGGCACCACCAGCGACTCCAAGAGGTCCGAGCGCGTCACCAGGCCGACGGGCCGCCCGCCCTCGATGACGGCGAGCGCCTGCTGGTCGCCCGACAGCAGCTCGACGGCCTCGCGGACGGGGCCGTCGGAGGAGATCGCCGGGAAGGGCAGCTCCATGACGTCGGAGATGTCGGCGTCGAGCACCGCCGGGTCCTTCGCGGCGCGGCGCAGCAGGCCGCGCTCGCCGATCGAGCCGACCAGCGCGTGCGTGTCGTGGGGCGAAACGACGGGCAGCTGCGAGACGCCGTGCTCGTGCATGACGGCGATCGCCTGGCGGACCTTGTGGTTCGGGCGGACCGAGACCATCTGGGGCACGCCGCCCTCGCGCTCCTTCGTGCGCAGGACGTCGCCGACGGTGCGCTCCGGCGGACGCTCGAGGAACCCGTGCTCGCGCATCCACGTGTCGTTGTAGATCTTCGACAGGTACGAGCGGCCGCCGTCGGGCAGGATCACGACGACGACGGCGTTCGGGTCGGTGATGCCGCGGGCGACCTCGAGCGCGGCGACCATGGCCGTGCCGCAGGAGCCGCCGGAGAGGATGCCCTCGACGAGGGAGAGCTGACGGGCCGAGAGGAACGCGTCCTTGTCGGAGACCGTCACGTAGCGGTCGACCATCGACGGGTCGAACGTGGAGGGCCAGAAGTCCTCGCCCACGCCCTCGGTCAGGTACGGGCGGACCTCCTCGGACGAGTAGATCGAGCCCTCCGGGTCGGCGCCGATGACCTCGATCTCCGGGTTCTGCGCCTTGAGGTACCGCGCGATGCCGGTGATCGTGCCGCCCGTACCGACGCCGGCGACGAGGTGGGTGATCTTCCCGGCCGTCTGGCGCCAGATCTCCGGGCCCGTCCAGTCCACGTGGGTCTGGGGGTTGGCCGGGTTGGCGTACTGGTTCGGGTTGAACGCGCCCGGGATCTCCTGCGTGAGGCGCTTCGAGACGCTGTAGTACGAGCGCGGCGAGTCGGGGGCGACGTCGGTCGGGGTGACGACGACCTCGGCGCCCAGGGCGCGCAGCAGGTCGATCTTCTCCTGCGACATCTTGTCCGGCATCACCGCGATCACGCGGTAGCCCTTGATGCGCGCGGCGATCGCGAGGCCGGTGCCGGTGTTGCCGGAGGTCGGCTCGACGATCGTGCCGCCGGGACGCAGCAGGCCGTCGCGCTCGGCGGCCTCGATCATGCGCAGCGCGACGCGGTCCTTGATCGAGCCGCCGGGGTTCAGCGCCTCGACCTTCGCGAAGACCTGCGGCGTCAGTCCGGCGGCGATGCGCGAGAGGCGGACGAGCGGGGTCTCGCCGATCGCGTCGAGGATGGAGTCGTGGGCCACGATCTCCCCGGGGGCACCGCCGGACGGCGGGCTCGCTACCGAGGGGTCGTGGGCGGGGGGAGCAGCGGAATCGCTCATCCACCTACCTTAGAACCCCGAAGGCGCGCGCCCGGTGCGACGGGACACGCGCCGACGGGGTTCGTCGGACTACGAGAGGACGCGGTCCATGCGGCGCTGCAGGATCTCGCCGAGCGCCTCGCGCACGGGGCCCTCCTCGAACCGCGTGACGAGCTCCGCCAGGAAGCCCTCGATGACCATGCGGCGCGCCATCTTGAGGTCCAGGCCGCGGGAGCGGAGGTAGAACAGCTGCTCCGGGTCGATCTGGGCGATCGCCGCGGCGTGGGTGCAGCGGACGTCGTTCGCGGCGATCTCGAGCCCCGGGATCGCGTCGGCGTGCGCCTTGCGGCCCAGCAGCAGGTTGCGCGACTCCTGGAAGGCGTCGGTCTGCTGCGCGTCCTCGTCGACCTTGATCATGCCGCGCCAGACCGTGGAGCTCTTCTCCGCGAGCACGCCGCGGAAGGCCAGGTCGGAGGTCGTGTTCGGCGCCGCGTGCGTCTGCAGCGTGTCGAAGTCGAGGTGCTGCTTGCCGTGCGTGGCGTAACCGCCCGTGACCCGGCCGTGGGCGCCGGGACCGTCCAGGGAGGTCTCTTGAAAGACCTTGCCCTTCGCGGAGCCGAGGCCGAGCGTGATCCAGTCCATCCAGCCGTCGCGCTCGATCGTGGCGCGCTGGGCGCCGAAGATCCAGGACGACTCGGAGAGGTCCTGCACGTCGACGAAGCGCAGGCGCGCGTTCTGCCCGACGTGGACCTCGACGACGCCGTTGACGAGCGCGTCGAGGTCGGGCGACGCGGACGTCGTCTGCGACCAGACCTCGGCCGAGGCGCCGTCCTCGAGGACGATCAGCGTGCGCGGCGAGACGGTGCGGCCGGCCTGCTCCTGGATCTGCGTGAGCAGCACCGGGGCCGAGAGCTGCAGGCCGCGCGGGACGTGGACGAAGAAGCCGCCCGTCCAGTCGCGGTCGTTGCGGGCCGTGAAGGGGGTGCGGGCCGTCTCGATCTTGCCGAGGTAGGGCTCGACGAGCTCGGGGTGACGGGCGGCGGCGACGTCGAGGGGCAGGACGATGGCCTGCTTCTCGCCGGGGGCCGGCACCTGGACCGCCTCGTCGACGACGACGTGGTCGACCTGCGTCAGGCGCAGGGTGCCCTCGGGCAGGTGGTCGAAGATCCGCGGCGCGGTCTCGGCCGTGGAGGCGTCGCCGCCCTGAGCAGTCGGGTAGGCGTCGAGGTCGAGCTCGGGGATCTCGGTGAACTCCCAGCCCGGCGTGCCGCGGAAGCGCGGAATCTCGAGCGTGGGCAGCTCCTCGGCGGCGCCGCTGCGGTGCGCGGCGAGCCAGACGGGAGCGGGAGCGGTGGTCTGCGTCATGAAGGTCTTCGGGTCGGATCGGTCGGGGCGGCGGGGGCCTCCGGACACCAGGCGGTGCCCGGAGGCGACGGCCTAGCCGATCGACCCCTCCATCTGCAGCTCGATGAGGCGGTTCATCTCGACCGCGTACTCCATCGGGAGCTCCTTGACGATCGGCTCGATGAAGCCGTTGACGATGAGCTTCGCGGCCTCCTCCTCATCGATCCCGTGGGACTGGAGGTAGAAGAGCTGCTCGTCGCCGACCTTCGAGACGGTCGCCTCGTGGCCGATGTCGACCTGGTCCTCGTCGATGCGGATCGTGGGCCAGGTGTCCGTGCGCGACTTGTCGTCGAGCAGGAGGGCGTCGCAGACGACCTTCGACTTCGAGCCGATCGCGCCCTTGCCGACCTCGAGCAGCCCGCGGTAGCTCGAGCGCCCGCCGTCCTTCGAGATCGACTTGGCGAAGATGTTCGACGTCGTGTTCGGCGCCGCGTGGACGATCTTCGCGCCCGCGTCCTGGTGCTGGCCCTTGCCGGCGAAGGCGATGGAGAGGACCTCGCCGTGCGCGCCCTCGCCCATCAGGTAGACGGCCGGGTACTTCATCGTCAGCTTCGACCCGAGGTTGCAGTCGACCCACTCCACCGTGGCGTTCTCTTCGGCCACGGCGCGCTTCGTCACGAGGTTGAAGACGTTGTTGGACCAGTTCTGCACGGTCGTGTAGCGGATGCGGGCACCCGGCTTCGCGATCAGCTCGACGACCGCGGAGTGCAGCGACGAGCTGGAGTACGTCGGGGCGGTGCAGCCCTCGACGTAGTGCACGTAGGAGCCCTCGTCGGCGAAGATGATCGTCCGCTCGAACTGGCCCATGTTCTCCGTGTTGATGCGGAAGTAGGCCTGCAGGGGCATTTCGACGTGCACGCCCGGCGGCACGTAGACGAAGGAGCCGCCCGACCACACGGCGCTGTTGAGCGCGGCGAGCTTGTTGTCGTTCGGCGGGATCACCGTGGCGAAGTACTTGCGCACGAGGTCCTCGTGCTCACGGAGCGCCGTGTCCATGTCGGTGAAGATGACGCCCTGCTTTTCGAGCTCCTCGTTCACCTGGTGGTAGACGACCTCGGACTCGTACTGCGCGCCGACGCCGGAGAGGAACTTGCGCTCGGCCTCCGGGATGCCCAAGCGGTCGAACGTGTTCTTCACGTCCTCCGGGACGTCGTCCCAGGAGCGCTCGGAGCGCTCCGAGGCGCGGACGAAGTAGTGGATGTCGTCGTAGTCGACCTCGGCCAGCATCGGGCTGCCCCACGTCGGCTGCTCGCGGGCGAAGAAGTAGTCCAGGGCCTTCAGGCGGAAGTCGCGCATCCACTGCGGCTCCTGCTTGAACTCCGAGATCTTCTCGACGATCTCGCGGTTGATGCCCTTCGGCGCCTTGAACAGGTAGTTCTCGGCGTCGTGGAAGCCGTACTTCGCGGTGTAGTCCGCGTTGAGGTCGACGAGCGAGGACTCCTCCTCGTTGAGGAGGGAGCCGCTGGTGTCAGGGGGCGTGGGCATTCTCAGTCCATCTCCAACTTGATGGTGTCCCCGTCGACGACGACGGGAAAGGTGTCGACCGGCTGATAGGCCGGAAGGGTCTTCGGACGACCCGTGCGCAGGTCGAACAGCGCGCCGTGGCGCGGGCACTCGATCGTGCAGGCCTCCGCGTCGAGGGTGCCCTCGGAGAGGTCACCGTCGTCGTGGCTGCAGCGGTCCTCCATCGCCAGGATCTCGCCCGCGCAGTTGACGACGACGATCTCGACGTCGTCGTGCTCGAGCGTCACGCGGGCCCCCACGGGGAGGGCGGAGAGCGGGCAGACGTCGATCAGCGGCACAGGGAAGACTTGCGAGGAGGCAACGTTGCACCGGTCGCCGCGGGCGATCCTGCCGCCCGAGCGGTATGTCCGATGCCGTTGGACGGAATTGTATCGCGCCCGCGTCCCGATTTCGTCCCTGGATTGAAGGGACTTCAAATAGGGCGCCCTAAGTTCCCCGCGTGTGACGGGGCTCCGGTCGCCCCGCCCGCGCGACATCTGCCCGACGGCCGGCAGGCCGGCCGACGACCGACGGAGCCGGGTCCCTCAGCCGCCGGGGGGGGACGAGCGCGTCCTCGCCGGGCTGCGCGTGGCGCAGCAGCCGGCCGTCCGCGGCGATCTCGTACGCGCCCGTCCGCACCAGCGGGGGCGAGTAGGCGTGGACGGAGACCGCGGGCTCCCCGCCGGGGTGGCGCATCCGATGGATCTCGGTCGGCTCGATCGTCGCGCCCGTCTCGCCGTCCAGGCGGCGCGCGATGGGCGCGCCATGGAGCGTGAGCCGCTCGTCGACGATGGCCCCGCGGGCGACGGCGACGCCGGCGCTCGAGACGTCGTGGTCGTGGAAGCCGGTGTCGTGCCCGGGGCTCCAGCAGAGCAGCCAGACCGTGACGTCGTCGTCCTCGTGCAGGAGCGCGTAGGTGCGGGTGTGCGGGTCGTGGCGCACCGCGTGCTCCCAGCGTGCCGGGTCCGCCGCGATCTCCCGGGCGAGGGCGAGGAGCTCGGCGGGGCTGCGTGTGCCGGAGGCGACGGGGTAGTCGCCCTCGAGCTCCTCGGCGGTGCGGATGACCGTGCTCATGCCGCCACCGCCGCGTTCACGGGGGCCGGCGTCGCGTCCGACGAGCCCGTGGCGACGGCGCCGGAGAGCGCCTCGCCCACCACCGCCGGGGCGGGCGCGACTGCGGGCAGCGCGCCCGGCGCCGGGGCGGCCCCCAGGGGCTCGCCCAGCAGTCGTGCGGCGGCCACCGTGCTCAGGCGCACGGGGTCGAGCCCCGGGACCTGCGGCACGTGCCCCTCCACCGGCGCGACGACGGGGCGGTCGCTGCCGAAGACGAGCCGATCGGCACCGACCGCGTCCGCCGCGGCCGCGAGGGTGCGGGCGCCGAAGGACGACGTCTCGTACGAGACGAACGCGGAGCGCGCCAGGTCGACGGGGCCGCCGCGGGCCGCGAGCCGCTCGAGCATGAGCGCGCCGCCGCCCGCGAGGGCCGCGAACGCGACGCGCAGCGTGGGGTGCTGGCGGTGACCGCGGTCGAGCCACGTCGCCCACGCCCGCAGGAGCTGCCCCGTGTAGTCGCCGATGGCCGGCCACCACGGTGCGTCGTCGCGGCGTCCGGTCGCCGCGCCGCCGGCGGGGGCGCCGGGGTGCACGAAGAGGGGCCGGTCCGCGCGGGCCAGCTCCTCCAGGACGGGGCCGTAGTGCTCGAGCGCGTCGGCGTCGGCGAGCGCGGCGGCCGGCACCGCGAGGCCCACCGCCCCGCGGCGCAGCGCCGCGCGCAGGTCGGACGGACGCGGGTCGCGGGCGGCGACGGCCGCCCACACGCCGAACGGTCCGCCCTGGACGCGAACCCCGTCCTGCCAGGTCGCCAGGAGCGCGCGGGCCTCGTCCGCGGGCAGCCCGTCGATGCCGATGGCCAGCGGCGGGACGAGGAGGGCGCGGTCGAGCCCGGCGGCGACGAGGCCCCCGGCCCGGCGGTGCAGGTCGATCTCGGCCTCGCCCAGCGTGCACGCCGGCTCGCCGGGGAGCAGGAGGCTCCAGCCCCCATCGGCGTCTCGGCGGGTCCGCGGGCCGTCCGTGCGCGCCGACAGGGCGGCGAGGAACGACTCGGGCCACGCGTGCTGGTGCAGATCGGTCGCGAGGCTCACGACTCTAAAACTACTAAAACCGACCCGTTTTTCGACTTTAGGTCGGGAATTCGTCCGTCGCCCCGGAGGGCGACGCGGCTCAGAACCCGGCGGCGGGGCCCGTTCCCCCGGGGGGCGGGACGGCCTCGGACTCGTCCTCCCAGTCCACGGCGGCCCCGAGGGCGGCGGACTTGATGATCTTCAGCGACAGCAGCGCGCACTTGATGCGCGTGGCCGAGATGTCGATGCCGAGGAGGTCGAGGATGAAGTCCTGATCCAGCCGGCGCAGCTCGTCGACGCTCATGCCGACGAGCTCCTCGGAGGCCATCGACGCCGACGACTGGCTGATGGCGCACCCGTGCCCGTCGAAGCGGACGTCGGTGACCCGGCCGTCGTCCCCGACGCGCAGCATCACCTTCAGCTGGTCGCCGCAGGACGGGTTCTTGTCCTCGAACTCGAGGTCCGCGGGATCCAAGGTGCCCCAGTTCCGCGGGCGCTTGTAATGATCGAGGATATTCTCGCGGTAGAGCTCGTCCATGACTCCTCCCATGGTGGCACGTGGGGACACCGTTCCCCCCACGACAGGCGACGCACGCCCCCGCGGGGCGACGGCCGGCGGAAGCCGGCCCTCTGCTACCTTCCGACGCCTCGTGGTTAGGGTCCCCAAACGCCTAGCGGTCGTCGTGGCGGTGAGCGCTGCTGCCTCGGTCGGGCTCCCGGGACCCACCGCCCCCGTTCCCGCCCTGGCGCCGGCCGTGGCCACCGCCGCAGAGAAGGCCGGCCCGGTCGAACGGGCCCTCCGCCGCCTGCAGCACGCCCAGAACCGCGACGGCGGCTTCGGCCAGCAGCCCGGCGACCCGTCCGACCCCAAGACCTCCGTCTGGGCGGCCCTGGCGATGGTGTCCCTCCGCATCCATCCGGCCGACCAGCCCAGGACGAACAGCTCGGCCTTCGACTACCTCACCCGCACCGGGTTCCAGGACAAGCTGCAGGACAGCAGCGACCTCGCCGCGTTCATGCTCGTGATGCAGGCCATCGGGAACCCCGATCTCGCGGTGGGAGCGGGAAGCAAGTTGAAGGAGCGGCAGGGGGGCACCGGCGGGGTCGCGGAGCGCCCGGGCGGCAGGCCGACCACGCAGGCCACCGCCCTCGCGACGCTGGCGTTCCTCGGTGACCGCGTCAACAGCGCCGCGGCCCAGGACACGGCCAAGTGGCTCAAGGGCGCGTTCTTCCAACGGGGTTGGGGGGCCACCTCCGGCGCGGCCCCCCGCCCGGGCACGACCGGGATGGCCGTCACGGCCCTGATGGCGGTCGACTCCGCCGACATCCGGAACTCCCAGGCGCAGAGCTACCTCCTCTCGGCCGTGAACGACGACGGCGGCTTGGGTGGAGCCAGACCCGCATCGTCCGAGCCGTTGGCCACCGCCTGGGCGATGCTCGGTCTGAAGGCCGTGGGGAGTCAGGCGCGTGACGCCGCCGGCAGCACCGGGGTCTCCACGGCGACCTACCTCTCGAGGCAGCAGAACGCCGAGGACGGCGGGTTCGGTGACACGCTCACCACCGCCCAGATCCTCCCCGGGTTCAACGCCTCCAGCCTCACCGTCGCGAAGCCGCTCGTCCGCGGCGAGTCGAACCGTGTGAGCCGCAGGGGCGGCCCGCCGCAGAAGAACCCCGCCGTCTCGGACGACGATGGCGACGGACAGCCCGGGAAGGGGTCGCAGGTCAACCCGGGCGACGACGGCAAGCCCGACGGGAACCCCTCGAGCAACGACCCCACCGACGACACCGCACCGCCCGCGCCCGACGACGGCGGAACGCCGACCTCGGGCATCCCGAGCAGCCCCGCCCCCTCCACGCCGGCCCCCTCCACTCCTGCACCCACCCCCACTCCCGCCCCCACCCCGCCGAAGCCGGCCGACGACACCGTCGCCGCGGCGGGCGGGGACGGCGACGAGCAGGACGACGACACCGCGGCCGACACCGCGACGAAGCAGGTCAACGGCGTGGTCGTCGGCGCCCGCGCCGCCGCAGCGGCGAGCCCCCCGGGCCTCGACGCCGGGGGCGGTGACGCCGGGGACCGCGGCGCCGCGGTGCTCGGCGGGCTGATCGTCGCGCTGATCCTCGTCGGCACCCAGCTCGAGCGGCGCCGCCCGAAGAGGATCGTCTCGTGACCCCGCTGGCCGAGGGCTTCGTCGCCGACGCGCTCTCCGGGGTCGCCTCCGTGCTCGAGATCCCCGTGCACGTCGCGGCCCTCGTGCTGCTGCTCGTCCTCGCGCTCGAGCTGGGACGCGCCGTCACGGAGCTCTGGCGGCGCCACCGACCCGGCCGCATGCCGCTATGGGCGGTCGCCCGCGAGGCCGTCGCCGAGCCGCACCGGGCGGCCGCCCTGGCCCGCACGGCCCCGACAGCGCTGGCCAGCCGCGCGGTCGAGGCGCTCGGCTTCGCCGTCGGCACGGGCGACGCCAAGCGCGTCGAGGACGCCCTGACGGAGTACGAGCTCGGCGTGCAGCGGCGCCTGGACGGCACGCGCCTGCTCGTCCGCGCCGCCCCCGCGCTCGGCCTGATGGGCACCCTGATCCCGCTCGCCCCCGGACTCGAGGCGCTCGGCCGCGGCGACATCGGCGCGCTCGCCGCCGACCTCCGCACCGCCTTCGCCGCGACCGTGATCGGGCTGCTCGTCGGCACGGTCGCCTTCGCGCTCACGCTCGTCCGCACGCGCGTCTACACCGAGGACCTGGCGGCGCTCGAGCGCGCGATCGCCGGCCGGCTGCCCGGCACGAGCGATCCGACCACGGGTCACGCGGCCCACGCCGGAGGCGCGGCCGGCACGCCCGGGGTGGCCGTCGGCTCGGCGGCCGGCGCCGCGCAGACCACCGGCGTCGTGCCGGCCGCGCACCACCCCGTGCCGTTCGCCGGCGCACCAGCGCCGGCCCCGGCCGCCCCCGCCCCGGACGCGACACAGGCCGGGGCATGAGCCGCGTCGGGCTGCGCCGGGCGGGACCCGACTCCGACGGCGGCGATCCGCTCGACGGCCTCGTCAACCTCTTCGACATCGGCATCGTCCTCGCGGTCGCGTTCCTCATCGCCGGGCTCAGCCTCGGGGCCTCGCAGGCCCAGCGCGACACGCCCCAACAGACGTCCACCGAGCGGACCGTCACGACGCCGCCCGACGGCGGTCGGGCGGAGGGCTCCGGCACGGCTGTCGGCACCGTGTATCGCCTGCCCGACGGGCGCCTCGTGCTCGAGGATCCGCAGGCCGGCGGCGGCACGACCACCACGCCCGTTCCTTGACCCCCGGTAGCAATTAGGGGTCGCTAACTTTCGGGTCGCCTAACGTGGTAGCGTGCGCGCCGAAATGCTCGACGCTCCTTCAGATCACCAGGCCCCGGCGGACGTCTTCGCCGTTCCCGGTCCGCTCGCGACCCCCGTCGCGGGCGACGCCCGTCCCTCCGCCGCGGAGGAGGCCCGCACGATCGTCGCCGGCACCACGGTCGGCACGCTGGGCACGCTCAGCGACGACGGCGGACCCTGGGCCTCGATGGTCGCGTTCGCGAGCCTCCCCGACGGCCGCCCGGTGCTCGTCGTCTCCACCCTGGCGGAGCACGGGCGCAACCTGCTGCGCGACGGGCGCGCGAGCCTGAGCGTCGTGGCGCCCGCCCGCGGCAAGGACCCGCTCGACAGCGGCCGCGTCTCGCTCGCCGGGCACGTCGAGGCGGTCGAGGGCGAGGACGCCGAGCAGGCGCGCGCGGCCTACGTCGCCGCGGTCCCCCCGGCGGCCCTGTTCGCCGGCTTCGGCGACTTCCGCACCTGGGTGCTGCGCGTCGACCGGGTGCGCTGGGTCGGCGGCTTCGGCCGGATGGACAGCGTGACCACGGCGGAGTACGCAGCGGCCGCGCCCGACCCCGTCGTGCCGAAGGCCGCCGGCGCGATCGACCACCTGAACGCCGACCACGCCGACGCCCTGCTGGCGATGGCGCAGAGCCTGGCGGGCTACAGCGACGCGACCGCTGCGAAGTGCGTGCGCGCCGACCGCTACGGCCTGGACCTCGGCGTCGAGACCCCGCGCGGCAAGGCGACCGCCCGCGTGGCCTACGACGAGCGGCTCGACGAGGCCGGCGGGCTGCGCGCCGCGACCGTCGCGCTGGCCAAGCGCGCCCGCGGCGGCGTCGCCGCCGTGCTCGTGGCCGTCGCGGTCGCGCTCGGACTCGCCGGCGGACCGCTGACGGGGACGGCCGACGCCGCGAAGGCCCCGAAGAGCGTCGTGACCCTCACGCCCTTCACCTCGAACATCACCGCACGGCTGGGCGTCCGGCCGATCGCGGCGGCCCCCGTCGGCGAGAAGGGCAGCATGATGCGGGCCGCCCCCGGCCTGCAGGGCGTCCGGCGGCTCCCGATGAGCCACCCGAACGGCCCGGACATCGAGACGCTGATCCGGCTGGACCCGGACCTCGTCCTCTCCTCGCCGAACTGGCGGACCGGCACGCCGAAGATCCGGAGCCAGCGGATCGAGGTCATCGACGGCTGGGAGCCGCTGCGGGTCAACACCGTCTCCCCCGCCGTGCGACGCATCGCCAAGAAGCTCGGCAAGACCGCGAAGGCCGCCAAGATCACGAAGGCGATCGACGCCGGCATCAAGAAGGCACGTGCCGGCATCACGAAGCGCCCGAAGGTCCTGATGGTCCTCGGCGTCGGCACGAACACCACCGCCTTCCTCCCGAACTCGTGGGGCGGCGACATCGTCGGCTACGCCGGGGGGACGCTCGTGACCGCCGGCCTGCGCGCCGGCTTCGCCGAGGGCACCCCGGGCAGCTTCGCGCCGCTGAGCGACGAGGAGGTCCTGCGCCGCGACCCGGACGTCATCATCGTCGTGCCGCACGGCAACGACGACCAGATCCAGCAGGCCAAGGACACCTTCGCCAACCGTCCGGGCTGGGCCTCGACCCGCGCCGTGCAGAGCGGCCAGCTGCACATCGTGGACTCCGAGCGCCTCCTGCAGGCGTCGGACAACCCCGGCGCCGTGATCGAGTGGGTCCGCCGCGACCTGCTGAAGAACCGCTGAGCTCCGGGTGACGCTCCGCCAGGCCGCCGTGCTCGGCACGGCGGCCGTCGTGTTGGTGATCGCCGCGCTGGCCTCGATCTCGCTCGGCTCGACGACGATCCCGCTCCGGGACGTCTTCGACGCCTTGCCGGTGGTCGGGGGCGGCGGCGTCGACCGCGCCACGGACCAGATCATCAACGGGCTGCGGATCCCCCGCACCGTCACCGCGATCCTCGTCGGCGCGGCCCTCGGCATCGCCGGCGCCCTGCTGCAGGGCGCGCTGGCCAACCCGCTCGCGTCCCCCGATGTCGTCGGCGTGACCGCCGGCGCGGGCTTCGGCGCGATGCTGCTGCTGCTCGCCGCACCCGGCGCCATCGCCCTGGTGCCGCTCTCCGCGCTGTTCTTCGGTCTCGTGGCGACCGCGCTCGTCTTCACCGTCGCCTGGGCCGGCCGCGGCGGGGGGAGCATCGCTCGGCTGATCCTCGCCGGCATCGCGGTCTCCGCGGTCTTCACCGCCGGCACGACCGCGCTCATGACGGCGTACCCGGACCGCGTGTCGTCCGCGATCTTCTTCGTCGCCGGCTACCTGAGCTACGACGGCTGGCGCGTGCTGCAGGACGTGTGGCCGTACCTCGCGGTCGGGTTCGTCGCCGCCGCGTTCCTCATCCGCCCGCTCGACCGGCTCGCCCTGGGCGACGACGTCGCGCAGTCGCTCGGCGTCCGCCCGCGGCTCGTCCGCCTGGTCGCCGCGGGCGTCGCGGCGCTGCTCGCCGCCGCGGCCGCCGCGCTCGCCGGTCTGCTCGGGTTCCTCGGCCTCGTCGTCCCCCACGCCGTGCGGCTCGCCGGCGGCACGGCCAGCCACCGCTTCGTCGTGCCGACGTCGGCCGTCGCCGGCGCGGCCCTGCTGCTCGTCGCGGACACCACGGCCCGCCGCGTCGCCGCGCCGCTCGACCTGCCCGTCGGCCCGTTCATGGTCGTCCTCGGCGTCCCCCTGTTCCTCTGGCTGCTGCGGAAGGCCGTGTGATGGCCCGGGACCACGACGCCGCCCGCACGGGCTCCTCGGTCGACGGCGCCCCGCTCCTGCGCGTGCGCAACCTCGCCGTGCGCCTCGGCGGCACCGAGATCGTCCGCCACGCCGACCTCGACCTGCACCGCGGGCAGCTCGTGGCCGTGGTCGGCCCCAACGGCGCCGGCAAGTCGACGATCGTGCGCGCCGCCTCGGGCCTGCTGCGGCCCGCCGCGGGGACCGCCGAGTGGGACGGCACGGACGTGCGCCGCGTCGGCGCCCGCCGCCTGGCACGGATCCGCGCCTTCGTCCCCCAGCGCCCGCAGGTGCCCGCCGGCATCACGGCCCACGAGGCCGTCACGATCGGGCGCTCGGCCCACGTCGGAGCGCTGCGCCGCCCCGGGGCCGCCGACCGCGCGGCCGTCGACCGCGCCCTCGAGCGCGCGGCGGCGGGCGACCTGGCCGAGCGGCAGCTCGTGACGCTGTCGGGCGGCGAGCTCCAGCGCGTGCAGCTCGCCGTGGGCCTGGCCCAGGGCGCCCCCGCCCTGATCGCGGACGAGCCGACCTCGGCGCTCGACCTCGGCGCGACCGCCACGATGGCGCGCCTCCTGCGGTCCCTCGCGGACGACGGCCTCGGCATCCTGCTCGTCGTCCACGACCTCGCGCTCGCGTGCGCGATCGCCGACACGGTCGTCGTCGTCGAGGACGGCCGCACCGTCGCGGCCGGCCCGCCCGTCGAGGTCCTGAGCACGGAGCGCCTCGCGACCACCTGGCGCGTGGACGCGGCGCTGCGGACGGACGACGCCGGCCGTACCGCCCTGCACGTGGGGTGGCTCGGCGCCCTGGACGACGCACCCGGGCGACCGCTCGGCTAGCCTGGACGGGCGCCTGCGTTAGGGCGCCCGAAGACCGCGCGGCCCCCGGGCCGCCGACCCCGAGGAGCACCATGACCCGCACCCGTTCACGCCGCGCCCGCACGACCCTCGTCGCCGCAGGGACGCTCGCCCTCCTCATGCCGGCGACGGCCGCCCAGGCCGCCGCGCCGACGGTCGTCACCGGCGGGGCGACGACGCTGCGCCCCGCGGGCCCGGCGTACCGCACCCTGGCCCGCGCGGGGGTGCGCGTGCGCTCGCTCGGCGACGCACGGGCCAGCGGCTCGCGCTTCGTCCTGCCCGTCACCGGCGGACAGCGCGGCCGGGTCACCGTCCTCGAGCACGGGGCGACGGACGGCCTGCAGCTCCAGGGTCGCGACGACGCCGTGCGGCTGACCGGTCTGCGGGTCCGCCTCGGCCGGTCCGCCCGCGTCACCGGCCGGGTCGACGGCGGTGCCGCCTCGACGCTGTTCGTGCTGAAGGCGTCGGGCCTGTCCGGCACGGCGGCGAGCGGCCGGGCCACCCGCCGCAACGTCACCTGGCGCCTGAGCGCCAAGGCCGCGCGGACCCTGCGCCGCGAGCTCGGGGTGCGCGACCTGCGGGCGGGCGCGTTCGCCACGACGTCCCTGACCGCCCTGCTGCAGAAGCCCGGCGCCCCGCCCGCGCCGGGCGCTCCCGCCCCGGGTCCGGCCGCCCCGGCCCCCGGCGGCCCGGCGCCCCGCGTCGTCGCGGGCACGGCCGGGTGGGGCGTCAAGACCTCGTTCCGCAACTACGTCGGCAGCGCCTCCGGCGGCGCCACCGGCAAGATCGAGGTCTCCGACGGCGCCACACGCGTGCCCGACGGGACCTTCGGCTTCGGCGCGGGCACCGGCACCGTCGACCGCGCCACGGGCGCCCTCGACGTGGCGTTCCGCGGCCAGGTCTACTTCGAGAAGCACGGGTCGGGCGAGAGCGCCGCGCTCCGGCTCTGGGTGCGCAACCCGCGCGTGGTGTTCAACGGCACCGTCGCGATGCTCCACGCCGACGTCTCGAGCAAGGACTCGGCCACCGCGCGGGTGGTGGACTACCCCAACGTCGCGCTGGCGCAGCTCGACCTGACCAAGGGCAGCCGCACGGCCACGGACAGCACCGTGACGTGGACGGCGATCCCCGCCACGCTCACCGAGGCGGGCGCCCCCGCCTTCGCCGGCTTCTACGGGGCCGGAACCGAGCTCGACCCGATCAGCTTCTCCGTCACCACGGGCTGACCGAGCTCCCGGCGCGCGGGGCGGCATCGGCCCGGCGGCGGGTGCGAGCGGCACGCCGAGGGGCGGACGACGGCCGCCGAGGACACGCGGCGGACGCGCGGCGCACTTCACGCGGGGGTGACATGGCGGGCGCCCCCGCCCGGCAGGCTCCGGGTCGATGCGCTCCCCCCGACTCATCCTCCGCTCCCTCCCCCTCCTCGCCGCCGCGTCCGTGCTGGCCCTGCCGGCCGCGAGCGCCCAGGCCCACGGCCACGGCGACCACCCGTGGAAGCCGGGCCACCCCGGCAAGCCCGGCAAGCCCGGCCACCCCGGCAAGCCCGGCCACCCCGGCACGCAGCCCGCCGCGCCGACGCTGCTCGCGCGCGCCACGCTGTCGGCGACGACCTACCTCCCCGGCCCGGTCTCGGGCACGGCGCTGGCCCCGACGACGCTCAACGGCGTCACCCCGCCGTTCCCCGGCCAGCCGATCCCCGGCTTCTCCGGCGTCCTGACCGAGCGCGACGGCACCGTGCTCGGCCTGCCCGACAACGGCTTCGGCACGAAGGGCAACTCCGCCGACTTCCTGCTCGCCATCCACCGCGTGAAGGCCGACTGGCGCACCGCCCGCGGCGGCGCCGGCACGATCGCCGTCCGCGACACGATCGCCCTGCGCGACCCGGACCGCAAGGTGCCCTTCGCGCTCACCCGCGAGGACCGCCGGCTGACCGGCGCCGACTTCGACGTCGAGTCGATCCAGCGCGGCGACCGCGGCTCGTTCTGGATCGGCGAGGAGTTCGGCCCGTACCTGCTGCACGTCGACCGCACGGGCAAGGTGCTCGAGGCGCCGGTGCCGCTCCCCGGCGTGAAGAGCCCCCAGAGCAACGAGCTCGCCGCGGGCGAGACGCCGAACCTGCCGCCCAGCGGCGGCTACGAGGCGATGGCCGCGATGCCGGGCGGCCGCACGCTGCTGCCGATCCTGGAGAAGGCGCTCACCACCGAGGCCGACCAGACCCGGCACCTCGTGCAGGAGTTCGACGCCCGCCGCAGCCGCTACACCGGCCGCACCTGGACGTACCGGACGGAGCGGCCCGACACGTTCGTCGCCGATGCCCAGGCGCTGGACCACCGCCGTCTGCTCGTGCTCGAGCGCGACAACTTCGGCGGTCCGCAGGCGCAGATCAAGAAGCTCTACGTCGTGGACCTGCGCAAGACGGACGCGACGGGCGCGCTCGTCAAGACCGAGGTCGCCGACCTGCTGAACCTGCGCAACCCTGGCGTGACGCAGGAGCTGCCGGGCACCTACGGGCTCGGCCAGCCGTTCAAGTTCCCGTTCGTCTCCGTCGAGTCCGCCCTGCACCTGGGCGGCGGCCGGGTGCTCGTCGCCAACGACAACAACTTCCCGAACGACGCGGGCCGTCAGCCGGGCAAGGCCGACGACACCGAGCTGATCCAGATCGACGTCCCGGCGCTGCGCCGCTGGCGCTAGGACCGGGCCGTCGGGCGCCGGGGCGCCCGACGCCGGTGGCGGGCGGGCGCCGGGGAGCCCGGCGCCGGTAGCGGGCGGGCGCCTCGCCGCACCCGCCCGCTCAGGCGAAGATGCGCGCGACCTCGCCGAGGGCGTCGACCAGGGCGTCGATCTCCTCGCGGGTCGTGTGGGCCGCGTAGCTCGCGCGGGTCGTCGCGGGGATGCCCATCGCGCGGTGCAGCGGCTCCGCGCAGTGCTGGCCCGCGCGGACGCAGACCTCGCGGCGGGCCAGGATCTCGGCGACGTCGTGCGGGTGGGCGCCGGCGAAGGCGAAGGAGGTGAGCGCGCCGCGGCCCGCCGCGTCGCGTGGACCGACGACCCGCAGGCCCTCGACCGTCGCCAGGCGCTCGAGCGCGTAGGCCGTGATCGCCTCCTCGTGGGCGTGCACGGCGGCGATCCCGCCGATCGCGTCGACCCAGTCGCACGCGGCGGCCAGCCCGACGGCCTCCACGATCGGCGGCGTGCCCGCCTCGAAGCGCTGCACGCCCGTCGCCCAGGTCGTCTCCTGGAAGTCGACGACGTTGATCATGTCGCCGCCCGTCAGGAACGGCGGCATGTCGGCCAGCAGCTCGCGGCGCACGTGCAGCACGCCGATGCCCGTGGGGCCGTAGAGCTTGTGGCCGGTCCAGCCGTAGAAGTCCGCGCCGAGCGCCGCGACGTCCACGGGCTCCTGCGGGACGGCCTGCGCGCCGTCGACGAGCACGAGGGCGTCGTGCTCGTGCGCCCGGCGGACGACCTCGGCCACCGGGTTGCGGGTGCCCAACACGTTCGAGACGTGCGCGAGGGCGACGAGCTTGACCCGGCCGGCGGCGAGGAACCCGTCGAGCTGCGCCAGGTCGATGCGGCCCTCCTCGTCGAGCTCGAGGTAGCGCAGCGTCGCGCCCTTGCGGAGGCAGAGCTGCTGCCAGGGCACGACGTTGGCGTGGTGCTCCATGTGGGTGATGACGACCTCGTCGCCCTCCCCCACGTGCTGCTCCGCCCAGGTGTGCGCGACGAGGTTGATGCCCTCGGTGATGCTCTTGACGAAGATCGTCTCGCGCGCCGTGGAGCCGACGAACGCGGCCACCGTGCGGCGGGCCGCGTCGTAGGCCGTGTCCGCCTCGATCGCGAGCCGGTGCACGCCGCGGTGGACGTTGGCGTAGTGCAACCCGGCGAAGGAGTACATCGCGTCGAGCACCGGGCGCGGCTTCTGCGCGGACGCGCCCGAGTCGAGGTACACGATGCCCTCGGGACGCTCGAGGTACGGGAACTGCGCCCGCACGGCCTGCACGTCGAGCGAGGTGGCGGTGCTGGGGGCGGCGACGTCGGACATCCCGATAAATCCTACTCCGGCGGACGGAGAAGGCCGAGAGGCGCGTCACGCAGGCCCGGGTCGCCGTCAGGCGCCGCCGTCCGGGCCTCCCGGTCGGGCGTCTCCGGGAAGAGCGAGACCGTTCCGGGCGGCCTCCTCGAGGCCCTCGAGCGTCCGGAGCGCGGCGTGGCGCTCCGCGGCCGAGAGCCCGCGCACCGTCTCGCGCTCCAGCCGCTCCCACGCCGCGCGCACGTCCGCGAGCAGCGCCGCCCCGCGGGGCGTCAACGAGACGTCGACGGAGCGGCGGTCGGTCCCGGAGGGCCGGCGGAAAACGAAGCCCGCGATCTCGAGCCGGCGCAGCGACTTCGCGACCGTGGAGTGGTCCAGCATGAGCGTCCGCACCAGGTCGGACTGGGAGCGATGGTCCACGCCGTCGAGCTCCATGAGCAGCACCTCCTGCCCCGGGTGCAGCTCGAGGTCTCGCAGGAGCTGCGCGGCCAGGACCCGGTGCAGCCGGGCCAGCCGGTAGATCGCCGCGCTGACGGGGGCGGCCTGCGGGGTCGGCGTGGGCGGCGCGTCCTCTTGCGGCTGGTCGGACATCCGCGGGGCTCCCTACGTGGCGGAGATGGTGTTCGTGGCGACGAGGATGAGGACGAGCGAGCCCAGGGCGAGCCGGTAGGCGATGAAGATCCCCAGCCCGTGGTGGGCGATGAACTTCAGGAGCCACGCGACCGCGGCGTAGCCGACGACGAACGAGACCACGGTGGCCGTGATCGTCGGCGCCCAGCCCACGCCGTTGGCGATGTTGTCGAACTCCGAGACCGTCTGGAGGATCGTCGCGCCGACGAGCGCGGGGATCGCGAGGAAGAAGGAGAGCTTCGTGACGGCGACGCGGTCGATGCCGAGCAGCAGGCCGGTCGACATCGTCGCGCCCGAGCGCGAGACGCCCGGGATGAGCGCGAGGCACTGCGCGATGCCGATGGTGATCGTGTCGCGCAGCGTGATGTCGCCCTCGTGGCGGCGTTGGGTGCCGACGCGGTCGGCCCACCACATCACCCCGCTGAAGAGGATGAGCGCGCCGCCCACGAACCACAGACTGCGCAGCGTGGTCTCGATCTCGTCCTTGAAGGTCAGCCCGACGATGCCGATGGGGATGGACCCGGCGAGGACGAAGAGCGCGAAGCGGAAGTCCCGCTCGCGGCGGGCGCTCGACGATCCGACCCCCGCGAAGAACGCGCGCAGCAGGCAGATCAGGTCGCCCCGCAGGTAGATCACGGTGGCGAGCACCGCGCCGCTCTGGATGATCGCGGTGAACGCGGTGATGTCCGGATCGTCGATGGAGTAGCCCATGAGCTTCTCCGTGATCGTCAGGTGTCCGGTGCTCGACACGGGGAGGAACTCCGTGAACCCCTCGATCGCGCCGAGGAGGACGGCTTCCCAGAGGTGCATCTCAGTCGCCACGCAGGGCATCCTGCCGGGTCACCCGGCGACACGCGCCGCGGCTCCCGCGGCGCCGTGACCCGCGTCACGGGACCGGGTCATGTCGCGGGTGCGCCAGCGGCCAGCGACGGGTGCCGCCCAGGAAGGGGCGGCGGGGCGGCGTCCGGCGCCCCGCCGCGGGACGTCAGACGACGTTGGCGGTCGAGGCGCCGGCGGCCTCGGCCTCGGCGCGGATGGCCTTGTAGCCGTGCTCCTCGATCTGGGTGACGAGCTCGGGGCCGCCCTCCTTCACGATCCGGCCGTCGACCAGGATGGAGACGCGGTCCGGCGTGATGAGGTGCAGGATCCGCTGGTAGTGCGTGATGATGAGCGCCCCGAGCGGCGACTCGGCCCGGATCGCGTTCACGGCCTGCGAGACGGTGTTCAGGGCGTCGACGTCCAGCCCGGAGTCGGTCTCGTCGAGGATCGCGACGTCGGGACGCTGGAGCGCGAGCTGCAGCATCTCGAGGCGCTTCTTCTCGCCGCCGGAGAACCCGTCGTTGAGGTAGCGCGAGCCGAACTCCTTCGGCACGTTCGTGCGCTCCATCTCGGACTGCACGAGCTTGCGGAAGTCCTTGAGGGAGATCTCGGCCTCGCCGCGCTCCTCACGGTGCGCGTTGAGGACCATGCGCAGGTACTTCACGATCGTCACGCCCGGGATGGCGACGGGGTACTGGAAGGCCATGAAGAGGCCCTTGCGCGCCCGGACGTCCGGGTCGAGCTCGGTGATGTCCTCGCCCTTCCAGATGATCTGGCCCTCGGTGACGTCGAGCTGCGGGTTGCCCATGATGACGTTGGCCAGCGTCGACTTGCCCGAGCCGTTGGGGCCCATCAGCGCGTGGATCTCGCCGCGGTTCACGGTGAGGTTCAGACCCTTGAGGATCTGCTTCTCCCCGACCGATGCGTGGAGGTTCTTGATCTCGAGGTCAGCCATGGGTCTTCCGGTGTGTCAGGGGTTTGGGTGAAGGGGGTGCTGGGCGGGCGACGCGGCGCGCCGTGGGCGTCCCCCGGCGGTCACGACGGACGGCCGGCGGCGGGGCCCGGGTGGGTCAGACGGCCGCGGCGGGGGGCCGCAGGGCCAGGACGGGCTCCGGGGCCTGATGGCCCGGGGCCTGGAAGCCGACGAGCTCGGCGAGCGTCGTCTGCTGCAGGGCACGGAACACGCCGCCCTGCACGCGGGTCCAGAGCAGCTTGGTGCCACACCCGGTCCCGTGGTCCTCGAGGTGCGAGCAGAGGACGCGGTCCTTCTCGCCCTCGCGGTCGTCGACGAAGCACGACATCGGGGCGACGGCGCCCTCGAGCGCCAGGATCACCTCGTCCATGCGGATCTCGGACGCGGGACGGGCGAGCCGGTATCCGCCGTGCGCGCCGCGGGTGCTCGTGACGAGGTCGGCCCGCCGCAGCAGCGCGACGATCCGCTCGAGGTAGGCCAGCGGGAGCCGCTCCGTCTCGGCCACGGACTTCAGGGAGACGGGCTCGTCCCCCGGCAGCTGCCCGAGCCGCACCATGAGCCGGACGCCGTACTCGGCCTTGGTCGTGAAGATCACGGCCTCAAAGCCTACCAGCGCGGTCGGGTTGGCCGGGGAGGAGCGGGAGAACGATGCGGGCCCCGGCCCGTGCGTCTCGGGGCGGAGCGCGTCGGACCCCGGCGAGGCACGGTCCACCCGCAGGGTCGCGCCGCGTGCCATGAGGTCAGCCGGTCGGATATGCTGGACGGGTCATGAACCTCCTCGCCACCACCGGGGCCACCACCTACACGGTGTGGCTGCTCCTCCTCTGGGTCGTGATCATCCCGACCTTCGCGATCCTCCCGGTCATGTACGCGCTGGCCCAGGTCGCCGGCGAGCGCAAGGAGAACCAGGCCTTCGCCCGCGGCGAGCGCCCGGCGGACGACGCGGACAAGGTCGTCCTCGACGCCTGAGGGCCCCGCCGGCGCCTGAAGGCGACCGGCACCCGAGCTTGAGCGAAGGGCGGCCACGGGCCGCCCTTCGTCGTTCCCGGGCGCCCGACGCGCCTCGCACCCGAGAAGCACGGGCCGGGGCCCGCACCCCTTGCGGGTGGACCGTGCCTCGCCGTAGTCCGGCGCGCTCCGCACCCGTGAAGCACGGGCCGGGGCCCGCCCCCCTTGCGGGTGGACCGTGCCTCGCCGCAGTCCGGCGCGCCCCGCGCCCGAGAAGCACGGGCCGGGGCCCGCCCCCCCTTGCGGGTGGACCGTGCCTCGCCGCAGTCCGGCGCGCTCCGCACCCGAGAAGCACGGGCCGGGGCCCGCACCCACTCCTTCAGCGGAGGCGGCGGCGGACGAGCGGGCGGCCGCCGCGCTCCGTCACGAACGCGGCGCAGCGCTGCGGCTGGCCGAGGAACCAGCCCTGGCCGATGGTGACGCCGAGGTCGCGGACGATCTCGAGCTGGGACTGGCGCTCGATGCCCTCCGCGACGACCTCGAGCTCGAGCTGCGCGGCGATGGAGACGAGGGCCTTGACCATGACGCGGTCGTCGCCGCCCTTGGGGCCGTCGATGCGCTCGAGGAACGAGCGGTCGATCTTGACGATGGCTCCGGGGATCCGGCGGAGCTGGCGCAGGGACGAGGCGCCGATGCCGAAGTCGTCGATCGCGACGCGCACGCCGAGGGCCTGCAGGTCCTCGAGGACGGAGATCGTGCGCGCGTCCACGAGGACGTCCTCGGTGACCTCGAGGCAGAGGCGGCCCGGGGCCAGCCCCTGGGTCTCGAGCTGGTGGCGCACCGTGGCCACCAGCATCGGGTCGTGGATCTGGCGCGGCGAGAGGTTGACCGAGACGATCAGTCCGGGGACCGCGACGGCCGCGGCGCAGGCCTCGGCCAGGACGACCTCGCCGAGGGGGACGATCATGCCGCTCTCCTCGGCCACGGACAGGAACCGGCCGGGGAGGATCATGCCCAGCGTCGGGTGGCGCCAGCGGACGAGCGCCTCGGCGCCCCACAGGCGGTCCTGCTCGTGCAGGAGCACCAGCGGCTGGAGGTGGACCTCGAACGGCGTGCCCTCCTGCAGGGAGCGGCGCATCTCCTGCTCGATGCGCATGCGGTCCTCGCTGCGCTCGCGCAGGTCGTCCTCGAACAGCTCGACGCGCGCGCGTCCCCCGGACTTGGCCTCGAACATGGCGAGGTCGGCCTCGCGGACGATGGTCTCGCCGTCGCCGAGCTCGCTCGTGATCGCGACGCCGGCGGAGGCGGTGACGACGACCTCGCCGCCGTCGGCCAGCTCGATCGGGCGCTCCACGACGTCGAGCGCGTCCTGGGCGATCCGCAGCGCGTCGTGCTCGGAGTCCATCCCCGGGAAGAGCAGGACGAACTCGTCGCCGGCGAAGCGCGCGGCCAGGCCGTCCTCGTGCTGCAGGAGCCCGTGGAGTCGACCCCCGATCGCGTGCAGGACGGCGTCGCCGACGGCGTGGCCGAGGGTGTCGTTGATGCCCTTGAAGCGGTCGATGTCGATGAACAGCAGGGCGAGCGGGCGGGCCGGGGCCCCGGGCTCGGTGCGCAGGTGGTCCAGACGGTCGATGAGCCCGCGACGGTTGAGGAGCCCGGTGAGCTCGTCGTGGTCGGCGCGGTACTCGAGCTGGTGCACGGAGCGGCGCAGGCGGCCCGTGAGCGCCTCGTTCTCGCGAACGGCGAAGACGTGGCGGAAGCCGAGGACGATGATGATCGCCGCCGCGCCCACGACCATCGGGCCGTCCGTGTCGCCACGCTGGGCCGAGATCAGCAGCACGGCGGCGACCGGGATGAGGAACGTGTACGGCATCGTCAGCCACCACGGCCAGCCCTCGGGCTCGTCGTCGCCGTCGGCGCGCGGCGCGCTGCGCGGGATCCACGAGGCGGCGGCGAAGCACGTGAGGGCCGCGATCCAGCCGAGCTCGCTCATGGTGCTCGAGGCGTTCTGCACCGGCAGGTCGTGCACGATCCGCGTGACGTCGGCGAAGAGCAGCAGCGCCAGCCCGACGGTGGCGACGGCCACGATCCGCCGCAGCGCGTACGGGGTGCGGGAGACCGCGAGCAGCCCGAGCGCGAACGCCACGGCGTCCAGGGTGATGTAGGAGAGCGCCGCGGCGGTCGTGACGTCGGTGGTGCCGACGGCGTCGCGCAGCGGCCGCACCGCGACGTACCAGCCGAGCACGACGGTGGAGCTCGCGATCGCGGCGCCGTCCATGACGACCCGGTAGGCCTGCGCCCGGTGCTCGAACGGGGGCGCGAAGACCAGCAGCCCGGAGACCGCCAGTGGCGCGACGAGCATCTGGGCGATCGTGGTGACCTGGGGCCCGTGGAGCCGGCCGCCGAGGGTCGGGTCGACGACGAAGGCGATCAGGACGGCGCAGACGATGGAGGCGGCGAGCGACATCGCCAGCCAGGCGCCGCGCTCCGCGGCCGTCGCGCCGGTGCGCCAGCTGCGCAGCACGCCCGCGACGAGGATCACGGCCAGGAGCGCCTGGGCGAGCCGCAGGCCGCGGTCCTCGATGACCCCCGAGGCCCCGTCCGACCCCAGGAGCGTGAACCCGACCGAGGCGACGGCCAGGACCACGATCGCGCCGAGGAGGGCACGCCGCCAACGGGGCGTCGGGGTGCGGGCTGGTTGCGTGCCCGCTGATGCCACCGTGTCCATTCGCCCGCGATGGTACCCCGAGGAGACGGTTGCGGGGACAATCGGACTTGCACGTCGGGGCACGAGGCTCACAGTGTTCGCCGTCCGCCCCCGATGGTCCTTCCCGCGTCGCCGCGGATCCGGGTGCCCCGGCTCAGGTCGAGGCGAGCGGGTCGCCCACCGGGCTGTCCGCCACGGGCATCGCGATGCCCTCCTCGGCGAACGCCTTCAGCAGCGCCTCGCGGAGCGCGCGCGTGACCGCCCACTGGCGCGACGGGGTCGTCTTGATGACGAGCCGCACCGTGATGCCGTTCGCGTTGAGCGCCTGCACGCCCCAGACCTCGGGCGGCTCGAGCACGCTGGGGTCGTGCGCGCGCAGCTCCTCGGCGACCCGGGCGATGACCTCCTTGGCGCGCGCGATGTCGGTGCCGTGCGCCACCGGCACGTCGAGGACGGCGCGGGACCAGTGCTGGCTCTGGTTGCCGACCGCGCGCATCTCGCCGTTGGGCACGTGCCAGACGGTGCCGTCGAGCGCCCGCAGGCGCGTGTTGCGCAGGCTGAGGGCCTCGACGGTGCCGACGACGGGCTCGCCCGCGGCGGACTTGGGCCGGAACGTCACCTCGTCCCCCACCCCGTACTGGTCCTCGACGAGGATGAAGATGCCGGACAGGAAGTCGCCCACCAGGGTCTGGGCGCCGAAGCCGAGCGCCACGCCGACCACGCCGGCGCCGGCCAGGAGCGGGGCCAGGTCGATGCCGACCTCGCCGAGCGCCATGAAGATCGCGGTCGCGTAGACGAAGCCGCTGATGATGCTCTTGAGGATCCCCAGTACCGCCTCGCGCCGCTGCTCGCCGCGGACGGAGATCTCCTGGGTCTCGAGCAGCGCGCTCGGGGTCATCCGGCGGACGACGGAGAGGCCGCGGGTGAGGCGCCCTCCGCCCTTGCGCCGCCCGATCTTCACGACCAGCCGGCGCAGGAGCCGATTGACGACCCAGGCGACGACCAGGATGAACAGGATCTTCAGGAACCCCGTCGTCAACCAGTGGACCGTCTGAGCCGCGTAGCGGTTCAGCGCCTGCTGGGTGGTACCGACGTAGCCGTCGTACATGGAGCGGCAGAGGGTGTCCTGCCACGAGCCGTCGTCGCCGCAGACGCGGTCCAGACGCTTCCGTGCCGCCTCGACCTGCTCCGGGGTCCGTGAGGCGGCGGCGAGGATCGGGGCGGCGATCGCGTTCGATACGAGACTCACGGTCTCGACCGTAACGAAGGACGGGCGTGGGCGCCGGGCGAGCGACCGCCCCGCGGGGGCGCGCAGGATTCCCCTGCAAGCCGCGGGGATCCTGGGGCCGCTGCGTGCCCGTGGTCACGCACAGGAACCCGGGGCGCTGTAGAGTCCTCACTTGGTGCGCATCAGCGCCGCTGCCGTTGGTTCTCCTTCGCGGCTGCCCGGTGCCCACCATGTTCCCGCGTTCTCTCCACGCGCGACGCCCCGCTCCTCACCTGGACGGGCACGATCGCGGCCGGTAGCTAGAGCGCTCCCACCGGCCGGCATCGCAGCTCGCCACGTCCTCTCAGAGGAGCACCATGTCCCAGACGTTCGCCGACCTCGGCGTGTCCAACGCCGTCTCGACGGCACTCGCCGAACGCGGTATGGAGTCCCCGTTCGCCATCCAGGAGCTCGCGCTCCCGGACGCCCTCTCCGGCCGCGACATCCTCGTCGCGTCCCCCACCGGCTCCGGCAAGACGATCGCCTTCGGCGTCGCCCTCGTCGAGGGCATCGAGGCCGAGGATCCCCGTCCGAGCGCCCTGGTGCTCGTGCCGACCCGCGAGCTCGCGACGCAGATCGTCGACGAGATCCGCGAGATCGCCCACTCCCGCGCGCTGGCCGTCACCGCCGTCTTCGGTGGCGCCGGCATCGAGAAGCAGGCCCGCCTGGCCACGCGCTCGCACATCCTCGTCGCGACCCCGGGCCGCCTGGAGGACCTCCTCCAGCGCCGCGCCGTCTCCCTCGCCGACGTGAAGATGCTCGTCCTGGACGAGGCCGACCGCATGCTCGACATGGGCTTCCAGCCCGCCGTCAAGCGCATCGTGTCCCAGTGCCGCACGGACCGCCAGACGCTCTTCCTCTCCGCCACGCTCGACGGCCGCGTCGGCGAGATCGCCCGCGCCTACACGCGTGACCCGAAGCTCATCGAGTTCGCCGGGGAGAAGAAGGACGAGGGCAACATCGAGCATCGCTTCCGCCAGGTGACGCGCGACGACAAGATCGACCACCTCGTCGACCAGCTCAAGGACCGCGACCGCGGCCTGGCCGTCGTCTTCGTGAAGACGAAGTTCGGCGCGGACAAGCTCGTCCGCAAGCTCGCGCAGTCCGGCGTCGAGTCCGTCGCCCTGCACGGCAACCGCTCGCAGGCGCAGCGCCGCAAGGCCCTCGCCGCGTTCGAGGACGGCCAGGTGACGACGCTGGTCGCCACCGACGTCGCCGCCCGTGGCCTCGACGTCGACGACGTCACCCACGTCATCCAGTACGACATCCCCGTCGACATGGAGACGTACACGCACCGCATCGGCCGTACGGGCCGCGCGGGCAAGACCGGCATCGGCGTCACGTTCGTCGAGCCGGAGGAGCGCCTCGACATGGGCGTCATGGCGCGCGACCTGAACCTGGGCACGCAGCTCGAGGCCGCGGGTCTGCGCGTCGGCGCCCCGGGCGAGAAGGGCCCGGGCGTCCAGCGCAAGCAGGCCCCGCGCCAGGCCCGTCCCGGCCGCGGCGGCGACCACGGCGGCGGCCGTCAGGGCCAGAGCCGCTCCGACCACCAGGGCGGCGGCGGCTTCGGCGGCCGTCAGCGCGGTGGCGAGTCCTCCGGTGGCCGCGGCGGCGCCGGCGGGCGCTCCGGCGGCCGCTCGGGCGGGCGCTCCGGCGGCCGCTCCGGCGGGCGCTGAGCCAGACCCTCCCCCGCGGCGCTCGCCGCGGGACCAGCAGCACGCAGTGACCGCGGCGCCCCCAGGGGCGCCGCGGTGCGTTGGGGGTCGCGCGCGGGCGCGGGTGCGCGGGCGGCGCCGGCTGCCGGCGGCCCGGCCGTGACGGCCTGCGCCCGTCGCGGCCGCCGTCCCCGCGGGATCAGCCGGCCGCGACGGCCGCCGGCCCCGCGGCCACTCCGGCCCTGTCGCCCCCGGTCCGCCCCTCCGGGTCCGAGGACGCCGGGTGCGGGTCGGGCCCGATGCCCGCGGCCGCCACGCCGGCGAGCAGCGCGGCGGCGAGCATCATCGTCCAGCCGTCGCGGAACGGCTCGATGCCGCCGGAGGCGGCCCCCGTCCCCAGGACCGCCACGAGGACGGCCACCCCGCCCACGGTCCCAAGCTGCCGTGCGGCGCTGAGGATGGCGGAGCCGGAGGCGAGCCGCTGCGGCGTCAGCGTCGCGGCCACGGCGGTCGAGACGCTCGGCAGGAACAGGCCGACGCCGATCCCCGACAGCAGCATCCCGGGGAGCACCTCGGTGACGTAGCGCTGCTCCGGGCCGACCCGCCACAGCCACCAGGCGCACCCGAGCGCGAAGACCAGGTTGCCCAGGACGGCGCGCCGGCCCTGTCCTATGCGGTCACCGAGCCCGCCGGACGACGTGGCGAACACGGCCGCCATGAGCGGCCCCGGGGCCAGGGACAGGCCCGCTGTCAGCACGGACGCCCGCCACGGGCCCGTCATCAGCAGCACGTGGTTGAGCAGCATCGCCGCGAACGCCACGGAGAACAGCAGCGCGCTGAGCGTCGCGAGCGCGAAGGGGCGTTGACGGAAGAGGGCGAGCTCCAGCACGGGGGCCCGCCGGCCGTCGACGGTGCGGGACCGCAGGACCACGGCGACGAGCATCAGCACGCCGACCCCCAGCCGCCCGAGCGTGCGGGGATCGCCCCACCCGTCGTCGGGGGCGTCGACGAGCCCCCAGCAGAGGAGCCCCACGCCGGCGACCAGCACCGCGGCCCCCACGAGGTCGGGCCGCCGGCGGTCGAGCTCGTCCCGTGACTCACGCAGGATCCGCACGCCCGCGACCACGGCCGCAACGCCGAAGGGCACGTTGACGAGGAACACCCAGCGCCACGAGAGCTCGACGAGCACCCCGCCGACGGGCGGCCCGAGCGCCGCGGCGACGCCGCCGGCCGCGGCCCACGCGCCGATCGCCTTCGCCCGGCCCGCGGGCGGGTAGGCGTCGAGCAGCAGGGCCAGCGAGCTGGGCATGAGGAGCGCCGCCCCCAGCGCCTGCAGCACGCGGAAGCCGACGAGGGACGGCACGGACCACGCCAGGGCGCAGAGGGCCGACGCGCCGACGAAGACCCCGAGGCCCAGGAGGAACGCCCGGCGGCGACCCACGAGATCGGCGAAGCGCCCGGCGGGCACCAGGAGCGCCGCAAACACGATGGCGTACGCATTGAGCACCCAGGAGAGGGAGGAGACGGAGGCGCCGTCGAAGCTCGCCGCGATGTCGGGGAACGCGACGTTGACGATGAAGAGGTCGAGGCTCGCGAGGAAGACCGCAGCGGCCACGACGAGCAGGACCCGGCCCGGAGCGGCGACGGGGGCCGGGGCCCCGGCGGGCGTGCTCACGCCGACCCCGCGGGGGCGCACGCCGCGTGCTCGGGGCGCGCCGTCCAGGCGGGAGGATCGGGAGGAGTGAGTCGCTTCATGCGACGCACCCTATACACCTCGCGGCGAGTCGGTCCGATGATGCAACTCGCCGCGGTCCTGTCGATTGGCCGCCCGCGTCCCCGGCGGCCGCCGGGGACGCGGGCGGCCGAGCGCCGCTAGTCCTCGTCGTGGAAGACGAGCTTGTGCCCGTCCTTGCGGCCACGGAGGCGGGCGACGATCGCCGGCAGGTACGGCACCACGAGGGCGAGGATCGCCACGATCAGGAGCACGACCGTCAGCGGCCGGCTCACGAAGATCGAGAGATCGCCGCCCGAGCCGACCAGGGCGCGGCGGCCCTGGAGCTCCATGACCGGGCCCAGGATCACGCCGAGGATGACGGGCGCGACGGGGAAGTCGTAGCGCCGCATGAAGAACCCGACGATGCCGATGACGTACATCACGACGACCTCGGTGGTGCTCCCGGAGAGGGAGTAGACGCCGAGGGTGGCGAAGGCCAGGATCCCCGCGTAGAGCAGCGGCCGCGGCACCTCGAGCACCTTCACCCACACGCGGATCAGCGGCAGGTTGAGCAGCAGCAGCAGCACGTTGCCGACGTAGAGGGACGCGATCAGCGTCCACACGAGGTCGCTCTGCTTCTCGAACAGCTCCGGGCCGGGCTGCAGGTTGAACACCTGGAAGGCCGAGAGCATGATCGCGGCGGTCGCCGACGTCGGGATGCCGAGCGTCAGCAGCGGCACGAGGGTGCCGGAGAAGGACGCGTTGTTCGCGGCCTCCGGGCCGGCGACGCCCTCGATCGCGCCCTTGCCGAACTCCTCGGGGTGCTTCGTCAGGCGCTTCTCGGCCGCGTAGGAGAGGAACGTCGGCACCTCGGCACCACCGGCCGGCAGGGCGCCGAACGGGAACCCGATCGCCGCACCGCGCAGCCACGGCTTCCAGGAACGTCGCGCGTCGGCCTTCGTCAGCCAGGGGTTGCGCTTGCGACCGAACCGCCCGCGGGGCGCCGCGCCGTCGCCCCCGTCGTCCTGGGCGTCGGGGTCGATGATCTCCTCCTGGCCCCCGCCGCCCTTGCGGAGCTTCGCGGCCATGTGCAGCGCCTCGCCGACGGCGAAGAGGCCGACGGCGACGATCACGATGTCGACGCCGTTGCCGAGCTGGGCGACGCCGAAGGTCAGGCGCGACTGGCCCGTCAGGCCGTCGAGGCCGACGAACCCGATCAGCAGGCCGAGGCAGAGGGACAGCAGCCCGCGGATCATGGAGCGCGCCACGAGCGTCGTCACCGACGCGAACGCGATCAGCGCGAGCATGAAGTAGTCCTCGGGGCGGAACTTCACCGCCAGCGTCGCGACCGGTTCCGCCACGAAGGTGAGGAGGACGATGCCGATCGTGCCCGCGACGAACGAGCCGATCGCGGCCGTCGCCAGAGCTGCACGCGCTCGCCCCCTCCGGGCCATCTGGTGGCCCTCGATCGCGGTGGCCACGGACGAGCTCTCGCCCGGGGTGTTCAGCAGGATCGAAGTGGTCGACCCGCCGTACATGCCGCCGGCGTAGATGCCGGCGAAGAGGATGAACGCGCCCGTGGGGTCCGAGAAGTTGAACGTCAGGGGCAGCAGCAGCGCGATCGTCAGCGCGGGGCCGATGCCCGGGAGCACGCCGACGAGGGTGCCGAGCGTGACGCCCGCCGCGGCGAGCAGCAGGTTCTCCGGCGAGAGGACGTTGCCGAAGCCGTCCAGCAGGTTGGCGGCGAGCGCCGGGTCCACGAGGGACAGGAGCGAGAGGTCCATGTCAGACGCCCCACGGGCCGGTCGGGAGCCGCACGCCGAGCAGGCGCGAGAACGCGAAGGACACGCCGACGCCGAGGACGACCGCGACGATCGCGTCGCGCCTCGGGCTCGTGCTGCCGAGCAGCCAGGCCACGAGCCAGATGAAGACCGTCGTCGCCAGCGCGTAGCCGAACGCCGTCAGCAGCAGGGCGTACCCGAGCAGCGCGGCGATGAGGCCGCCGGGGGTCTCCCAGGTGGTCTGCTCCGACTCGTCCGCGGCGAAGCGCGCGAGCGCGACGTCGGGGCGCCAGACCGTGCGCAACAGGAACAGCAGGGAGAGCACGATCGTCGCGACGGACGCGACCGCCGGGGCGAACCGCGGGCCCTCGACGGACCAGCCGAGCTCGGCGCTGCGGATGGTCGTCGTCGCCGCCAGCGCGGCGATGCCGAGGGCGAGGATGGCCAGACCCACGAGGCGTGGCCCCATCCAGGGCACGTGGCGCTCGACGATCGGGGCCCGCGACGCGGACCCCGCGGGCTCCGGCGCGGACGCCGGCTGCATCTCGGTGCTCATCTACTCCCCCAGTCCCAGGTCGCGCACGACCTGCTTGACGCGGCGCTGCTCGCTGTCGACGAAGGCGTCGAGCGCGGGCCCCGTGCGGACGAACGGCGTCCACTCGAAGCGCTTCAGGTTCTCCTGCCAGGCGGGCGTCTTCAGCACGCCGGAGACCCAGGCGGTGATCTTCTTCCGCTCCTCGTCGTCGATCCCCGGAGGGGCGACGATGCCGCGCCAGTTCGTGAGCTCCAGGTCGACGCCCTGCTCCTTCAGCGTGCGGACCTGCGTGCCCTTGACCTTCGTCGTGGTCGGTGAGGACACGGCGAGCAGCCGCATCTTCCCGGCCTCGAGCTGGCTCGTGAACTCGCCGATGCCGGACACGCCGACGTCGACCGCACCGGAGAGGATGGCCGTGTTGGCCTCGCCGCCGCCGGAGTGCGCGATGTACTTCGTGCGGCGCGGGTCCGCGCCGATCGTGCGGGCGAGCTCGCCGACGAGCAGCTGGTCCGTCCCGCCGGCCGAGCCGCCGGCCCACGAGATCGAGCTCGGGTCCTGCTTGAGCTTCGCGACCAGGTCGTCCAGCGTCTTCAGCGGCGACTTCGCGGGGACGACGATCGCCTCGGTCTCCGTCGTCAGCGTCGCGATCGGCACGACGTCGTCGATCGTGTTCGGCGAGCGGTTCGTCTCGATCGCGCCGAGCATCACGAGGCCCATGACCATGAGCTGGTACGGGTCGCCGGCGTCCTTCGAGACGAGCTGCGAGAGCCCGAGCGTGCCGCCGGCGCCGCCGACGTTGTAGACCTCGGCGCCCGGACCCTTCGGGTAGGCGGAGCGGATCGTGGCCTGCAGGGCGCGGGCGGTCGAGTCCCAGCCGCCGCCGGGGTCGGCCGGGGCCATGATCTGTACGCGGCGGTCCGGGTACGGCCCGTCGTCGCCGCCCGTCTCGCCGCCCGGGAAGGCGACGGCGATCAGGCAGAACACGGCGAGCACGCCTCCGATCGCCCACCTCGTGGTGGTCGTCGACATCTCTCCTCCTCCTGACGGCGACCGGTCCGCGCGCCGGTTGCGCGCAGGGGTCCCCGTCCGTAAAGCGCCACCGTAGGTCTGTGGCCGGCGTCACGCAAGCGTTGCGCGCGCTGCGCGCGATCTGCGCGCTTCGCACGTTCTGCGCGTTGTGCTCACGCCTGCCATGATCGACGGGTGCACCGCGGCCCCCGCCGGCTCTCCGGTCAGATCCTCGCGTTCCAGCTGGTGATCCTGGCCGTCACGCTGCTGGCGGGCTTCGCCCTCGCCGTCGCGTCCGCGCAGTCGCGGCTCGACGAGCAGTACGAGGCCCGCGCGCTGCTCGTCGCGCGGTCCGTGGCCGCCACGCCCGAGGTCGCCCGGGCCGTCGTGCGCGACGACCGCGACGGCGAGGTCCAGCGCCGTGCCGAGGCCATCCGCCGGGCGACGGGCACGACGTTCGTGGTGGTCACGGACGAGCGCGGCATCCGCTTCTCCCACCCCGACCCGCGACGCATCGGCCGGCGGGTCTCGACCGACCCGTCCGCCGCGCTGCGCGGCGAGACCGTGCTGGCGATCGAGACCGGCACGCTCGGGCGCTCGGCGCGGGCGAAGATCCCGCTGCGCCACGAGGGACGCATCGTCGGCGAGGTCTCCGTCGGCATCCACGAGCGGGCGCTCCACCGCGAGCTGCGCAGCCTGGCGCCCGGCCTGGCGCTCTACCTCTCCGTCGCGCTGCTCATCGGGGTCCTGGCCTCGTACCTGCTCGCCCGCCGGCTCGAGCGGCAGACCTACGGACTCGAGCTGCGGGAGCTGCGCGCGCTCGTCCAGGAGCACGAGGCGATGCTCCACGGCATCCGCGAGGGCGTCGTCGTGCTCGACGCGGACGGGCGGCTGCGGCTCGTCAACGACGAGGCCACGCGCCTGACCGGCCTGCGCGCGGCCGACGTCGGCCGCCCGGTCGACGACGTCGTGCCCGACGGCGCCCTGCGTGCCCTCCTGCGCGGCGACTCCCCCGGCACGGACGAGCTGCTCCTGCACGGCGAGCGGATCGTGGTCGCCAACCGGATCGCGGTGCGGCGCGACGACCGCGACCTCGGCGCCGTCGCCACGCTGCGCGACCGCACGGAGCTCGACGACCTGGTGCGCGAGCTCGACTCCGTCCGCGGGCTCTCGGAGGCGTTGCGCGCCCAGGCCCACGAGTTCGCCGGCCGCCTGCACACCCTCGCCGGGCTGCTCGCGCTCGGGCACCACGAGGAGGCGCGGGCGTTCATCGCGGAGGCGACGGACGCCGACGTCGGTCTACGGCACGAGATCGCCGAGCGGATCGCCGAGCCGCGGGTGGCGGCCCTGCTGCTCGCGAAGGCGACGATCGCGGCGGAGCGCGGGGTCATCCTGGACCTCTCCCCCGACAGCCGCCTGGACGAGGACCTGCTCGACCCGCGCGAGGTGCTGACGATCGTGGGCAACCTCGTCGACAACGCCATCGACGCCGCCGCCACCGCCCCGCGACCGGGCGAGCCGCCCCGGGTGCTCCTGGGCGTGGCGGCCGAGGCCGACGCGTTGCTCGTGTGGGTGCGCGACAGCGGCCCGGGCGTGCCCGAGGGCGACCGCGACGACGTCTTCCGCGCCGGCTTCTCCACGAAGGCCGCCAGCGGCCGCGGCGTCGGGCTCTCGCTCGTCCACCAGCTCGTGGTGCGCCGCGGCGGCGAGATCACCGTGGAGGCCGCGGCCGAGCAGGACGACGACGGCCCCGCGGGCGCCGTCTTCACGGTGTGGCTGCCCGGCGCCGTCCGCGGAGCGGACGGGGCCCGGCCCACGGACGCAGCGCCCGCCACCGATCCCGCGACCGGGCCGGACTCGATCCCCACCACGACCGCCGGGAGGCGCCCCTGATGCTCGACGTGCTCGTCGTGGACGACGACTTCCGCGTGGCCGCGCTGCACGCCGAGGTCGTGGCCGCCGTGCCCGGCCTACGGGTCGTCGCGTCCGTCCACACCGCCACCGCCGCGATCGACGCCGCCGCGCGCCACCGGCCCGACCTCGTCCTCCTGGACCGCTACCTGCCCGACGCGGACGGGATCGACCTGCTGCGGCGGCTGCGCCAGCCCCGCGACGGCGCGCCCGACGTGCTGATGCTGACCGCGGCGCGCGACCTCGCGTCCGTCCGCGCGGCGCTCTCGGCCGGCGCGGTCCACTACCTGCTCAAGCCCGTGGACTTCGCGGTCCTGCGCGGCCACCTCGAGGCGTGGGCCCGCCTGCAGGGCCGGCTGCGCCGCGCGGGCGAGGTCGACCAGCGCGAGATCGACGGCCTCTTCGCCCTGCGTCACGGCGGCGACGACGCCGGAGGGGCCCGCGACGAGGCGCCGCCCACCGCGCGGCGGATCCTCGACGCGCTCCAGGCGTCGACCGGGGAGCAGTCGGCGAGCGAGGTCGCCCGCGCCGTCGGGGTCAGCCGCGCCACGGCGCAGCGGCACCTGTCGACGCTCACCCGCAGCGGCGCCGTGGCGCTCGACCTGCGCTACGGCGCGACGGGGCGGCCCGAGCACCTCTACCGCCTGGCGGGCGCCGGCGAGCACCGCGCGTAGGCTGCGAGGCATGACGCCGCCGCGCCGCCCCACCGTCCACGTGGAGGACGCGACGATCGACCTGCACGGCCACCGCCTGGCCTACCGCCGCGCGGGGAGCGGCCCCGTCGTGCTGCTCGTCCACGGGATCCTGGGGACCAACGCGGTCTGGGACGCGCTGCTGCCCGACCTCGCCCGCACCCATACGGTGATCGCGCCGGACCTGCCCGGCCACGGCCGCTCGGGCAGCTCGGCCGGCGACTACTCCGTGGGCGCCCTCGCCGCGACCCTGCGGGACCTGCTGCTCGCACTCGGCCTGGAGCGCGCGACGGTCGTCGGCCACTCACTCGGGGGCGGGGTGGCGATGCAGTACTCCTACCTCTTCCCGGAGCACGCGGAGCGGCTCGTGCTCGTCTCGAGCGGTGGCCTGGGACGGAGCGTGAACCTGGTCCTCCGCAGCGCCGCGCTGCCCGGAGCCGAGCTCGTGACCGCCGGCCTGGGGCACGCGGCCGTCGGCGGCGGCCGGGCCTTGCGGGCCCTGCGGATCGTGCGCCCGGAGCGCGTATCGGCGCCCGCCCGGGAGCTCGGGCGCAGCGTCGCCTCGCTCGCCGACCGCGAGACCCGCGCCGCGTTCCTCGCCACCCTGCGCGCCGTCGTGGGGCCCGTCGGCCAGCGCGTGTTCGCGGGCGACCGGCTCTACCTCGCCGCGGCGATGCCCACGCTGATCGTGTGGGGCGCCCGCGACCCGATGATCCCCGTGGGCCACGGGCGGCGCGCGCACGCGGCGATGCCCGGCAGCCGGCTCGTGGTGCTCGACGGCGTCGGCCACTTCCCGCCGCTCGAGGCGCCGCACGAGCTGACCCGCGAGCTGCGGGCGTTCCTCGACGAGACGGAGCCGGCCACCGCCGACCCCGAGCGGTTCCGGGCGCTGCTGCGGGACCGGCCGGCGGACGCGTAGGGCCTCGCCCCGCCCGCTCAGTCGGCGGCCGCGGCCTCGGCCTGCGCCGGGCTCGCCTCGAGCCTGCGCCGGGCCGCGGCCGTGAGCGGCACGTAGGCGTCGCGCTCGCGATCGAGCGCCCAGGCGCGGGCGGGGCGGCGGACCTTCGGGACGCCCGCCTCGCGGAGCGCACCGATCATCGGGCGGTACCAGGTGGTCACGGGGATCTCGTCGACGACGTGGACGAGGTCGGGCCGGCAGCCGGCGTCGAGCCCCGTGAGCGTCGCGGTGAGGTCGGCCGGGGTCAGCTCGTGGCCGTCGCGCAGGGTCACGGCCGCCACCGCGAGCGCGCCCTCGGGGCCGTCGATCGCGTAGACGACGGAGAGATCGATGGCCGGGAGGCCGCCGAGCGCGTCGTGGATCGGGAACGCGTAGACGACGCCGCGCGCGGTGTGGATCGCCGCCTGCGCGTGGTCGACGAGCCAGAGGTCGCCGCGGTCGTCGTAGCGGAAGAGATCCCCCGTGACGTGCCACGCGTCGCCGCGGGCGAAGACGCCGCGCAGCGGGGTGCCGGGTGCGACCTCGACCGAGGTGCGCACCCGGGCCAGCAGCATGCCGATCTCGCCGTGGTCGGCCGGGAGGACGAACCCGTCGGCGCCCTCGAGCAGCGTGCCCGTCGTGGCGTCCCACCGCGCGAGCCGCACCTCGGCGGAGCCCGGGAGCCGCCGGCCCTTAGAGCCGGGGCGGGACGACACGTTGGCGAGCACGGCGTCGCCCTCCGTCGAGGCGTAGAACTCGAGCACGCGGGCGGGCGGGAAGCGGTCGAGCACCCGCAGCCACAGGCCACGCGGCATGCCGGAGCCGATGAACAGGCGCAGCGGGCTGTGCGTCTCGGCCGGGTGCCGGGGCGCCTCGACGAGCTCGCCCAGCAGCGTCCACGTGTAGGAGACGACGGTGACGCCGTAGCGGCGGACCTCGTCCCAGAACGTGGCCGTGTCGAACTGGCGGGCCAGCGCGATGCGGGCGCCCGAGGCGACGGCGCCGCCGACCGTCGTCAGGAGGCCCGACGGGTGGTGCAGCGGCGTGACCGCGTAGACCGTGTCGGCCGGGGACAGCGACGCGGCCGTCGCGGTGCCGAACGCCGACAGCGCCCAGCGGTGGTTCGTGATCCGCTTCGCCCGCGTGCCCGCCCCCTCGCCGGAGAAGACGACGAACGCATGGTCCGCGGCGCGTCCGGCGTTCGGCCGGTACCAGGCGGGCACCTGCACGACGTCGGGGTCGATCCGCTCCATGTCGATCACGCGCGGACCGAGATCGCGCGGATCCGAGCCACCACCGAGGACGAAGACCTCGACGTCGAGCGCCTCGGCCGCGGCGGACGCCAGCTCCGGGTCGGCGATGACCGCCTCGACCTGGCCCAGCTCGGCCTCGCGCTCCAGGTCGCCGTCGGGCCGCATGAGCACGGCGACCGCCCCGAGGCGGCTGAGGGCCGCGACGGCGGAGAGCCCCGACGGGCGCGGCTGCATGAGCACGCCGATGTGCTGCCCCTGCCGCACGCCGAGGCTGATGAGGCCGCGGACGATGGAGTCGATGCGGTGTTTCGCCGCCGCGTGGGTGATCGCGCGGTCCTCGAACAGGAAGAGCACGTCCTCCGGGGCGCGCCGGGCCTGCTCGTCGAGCAGGAGCCCCATCGAGATGCGGGTGTTCGGCTGGATCTGCTCCAGGCGGAAGATGCGCGGCAGCTGCGCCGCGGCCTCCGTCGCCAGGCCGAACATCGCGCGGCCGGAGCGGCGCGCGGTGCGCACGACGGAGCGCGCCAGGCCCATGCTCGCCGTGGCGGCGAGCTCGACGCTGGCCACGACGGTCGGCCCGCCCTCGAGCTCGCGCGGGCCGTCGTCGACGATCCGCTCGAAGCGCTCCGGGGCCGGCTCGCCCGCGGGCCTGCCGCGCTGCACCCACGACGTCCAGGCGTCGACGGTGGGCCACGAGACCTCGCCCGCGGACGAGCCGACGACCATCCCGAAGTGGCCCGACGGCACGCGGACCTCGTAGGCGGCGGTGTGCGGCGTCGCGCGCTGGATCGCCCGCACCGTCTCCGGGATCGCGATCGTGTCGAAGTCGCCCGTGAAGACGAGGATCGGGCAGGTCAGATCGGCGAGGGTGACGAGCCGGCCCTCGACGACGAAGCCGCCCGAGATCATCCGGTTGTGCGCCACGAACTGGCGCAGCAGCTCCGCGATCGCGGGCCCCGACCACGCGACGAACCCGCCGCCCTCGAGGAACCGCCGCTGGCCCTCGCGGGGCAGGAGCGCCTCGCGGTCGCCGAGCCGGCGGAGGAAGTCGATCCGCTGCCGGGTCGTCTTGACCGGATCCATCATCCGGAAGATCGTGGAGCTCGCCCAGCCCGGGAGCGCGCGCTCCGCGAAGACCTCGTCGGCGAGGAAGTGCGCCAGGTGCGTGGCGGCGTTCGGCAGGCCCAGCGGCAGCTTGCCGCTGAAGTCCACGGGGCTGCCGAAGGTGATGATCGAGGCGATGCCGTCGCTTCGCCGGTAGGCGGCGCACTGGTAGCAGAACATCCCGCCCTGGCTGTAGCCCGTCAGGTGCACGTCGCGGCCGGTGGCCCGGCGCACCCGGTCGATCGCGTCGGAGACCGCGAGCACGTGGTCGGTGAGCGTCCGCTCCAGGCCGCCCTCCTCGTGCTCCGGGGCCCCGAAGTCGACGACCCACGGGTCCATGCCGAGCCGGTGGAGCTCGGTCACCGCGCTGGCCTGGGGCGAGACGTCGTAGACCTCCGTGGCCAGCATCATCGGCGGGACGAGCAGCACGACGGGGCGGTCGTCGACGGCCTCGCCCTCGGCCGCCGGTCCCTCGCCCGCCGCGCCGTCCGGGCTCCCGCCGTCGGCGGCGGCCACCGCGTCGGGGGCCACCGCCTCAGGGACGGCCGGGTCGACGGGCCCGTCGCCCGCGCGCGTCGCGCCCGAGCCCCCGTCGGCGAAGTAGTGGCGCAGGCGGTAGATCCGCTGCTCCGTGACGACCTCGAAGGGCGCGGGACGCTCCCCCGTCTCGAGCCCGCCGAGCAGGACGACCTCGAGCGCGTTCTGGGCGACGACGCCGAGGCGGTTGGCGCGGCGGGTGACCCCGCGCGGCACGAGGCTCATCGGCACGCCCCCGCGTGCCGGCGTGGCGCGTCGGCCGCGCCCGCCGTCGTCCCCTGCGTGCCCCGTGGCGCCATCGTCGTCCTCATCCGCGAGCGAACCTACACCGCCCCGCCGGCGGCGGGGACGTTCGGGCCGGCGTGGTCCTCCCGCGGTCCCCACCGCGACCACCCCGGCACCCCCGTCGATACTACCGGGGGTAGCTTCGGTGGGTCTCCGCGTCCTCGGGCGGCGCCGCCCCGTGCTCGCGGGCGGCGACGGCGTCCCGAACCCAGCCCGCGACGAGGTCCGGGTGCAGCAGCGGGGCCCAGTGGGTCACGGGCGCACGGCGCATCCACAGCTCCGGCATCCGCCCGGGCAGATCGTCGTAGAGGACGGGGTCGATGAACGCGTCCCCCAGCGTGATCCCGACCTGCACGAGCGGGACGTCGACCCGGTCGTAGCGCGGGCGCAGCAGCCGCTCGAGCACGTTGCGGCGGTAGAGCGCGATCCCGTCCACGCCGTCGGCGGTGATCGTCGGCGCGGGGTGACCCGGCGGCGGTGCCACGCCCTCCGTGCGGCGGAAGCTCACGTCCCAGTGGCGCCCGAGCACCGTGCGCCACAGCGCGGGCGCGGCGAACGGCAGGTGGAACGCCACGATGTACCAGGACTTCGCGAGCTGGCGGAGCCCCTCGAGCGGGCCGCGCGCGCGGCTGCCGTGCGCGGTCAGGTCGAGGCTCGGGCCCGCCACGGCGGTCAACGACGAGATCCGCCGCGCCGTCTGCGGCCGGGCCGCGGACTCCCAGTTCTGGACCGCTCCCCAGTCGTGGCCGACGAGGTGGACGGCGCGCCCGTCGGGCACGGTGGCCTCGATCACGGCGAGCAGGTCGCCCGAGAGCTGCGTGAGCGCGTAGGGCGCGAGGCCGTCGGGCCGCCCGCTCTCGCCCGCGCCGCGCACGTCGTAGGTCACGACGTGGTGGTCGGCGACGAGCCGCCCCACCACTCCGTCCCACAGCTCCTGCGTGTCGGGGTAGCCGTGGACGAGCACGACCGTCGGGTGCTCCGCGGACCCGTGCTCGCGGACGGCGAGGGAGACGCCGTCCGTCGCGAGGACGCGCCGGTGGCGGGGCGCTCCCGCGGCGTCGGACGGTCCGGCGGGCGGGCTGCCGGGGCCCGTCGCGGGGCTCGGCGGGGCGGGCTGGTCAGACATCGGTGACCTCCAGGAGTCCGCGGAGGTAGGGGCGCAGCAGGCGCGCGACCCCCTCGGCGGTGACGCGCGTGGCGTCGGGCGGGATGGGCAGGACGACGTAGCTGAGGCCGAGGCGCATGATCGTCTCCGCAAGGAACTCGGACTCCTCGCGGGCGACCGTCGGCCACGTCTCGCCGATGATCGTGGCCAGGCGCTCGCGGCCGAGGCGCAGCAGCGGCTCGCCGCGCGAGGTCACCAGCGGGAGCAGCTCGTCGCGACCGTCCTCGCCCGCGACCGCCGCCACGAGCGGGTCCTCCGACGCCGCACGGAGGAAGACGTCGACGGCCGCCGCGACCGCCGCGGCGGGGTCGTCGGCCCGCTCGCGGATCGCCCCCTCGACGGCGGCCAGGAACTCTTCGAGCTCGTGGACGACGAGGGCCTGTGTGAGGTTCGGCCGCGAGCCGAACTCGTTGTAGACCGTCTGGCGCGAGACGCCGGCGCGCGCCGCGACGGCCGCCATCGTCACGGCCTTCCACGGGCGGTCGGCGGCGAGGTCGCGCGCGGCCTCGAGCAGCGTGCGCCGCAGGAGCGAGCGCGAGACGTCGGCGAACGAGGAGGCGTCGTCGGCGGACACCTCCCCCACGCTAGCCGCCCAGGGCACCCTCCGCCTCCCGCACCGGCACGAAGTCGACCTTGTCGCGCACGCCGCAGTCCGGGCACGACCAGTCGTCGGGGACCGCGCTCCACGGCGTGCCGGGCCTGAGTCCCTCGTGCGGGTCACCCGCCGCGTCCGCGTAGACGTAGCCGCAGACGGGGCAGCGGTGAGCCGGGGCCTCCACCGCGGCGAGGGCGGCCGCGGCCTCGGCGGCCTCCTCCGCCTCGGCGGCGGCACGGGCGCGGGCGTCGGCCGCCTCGCGCTCGGCGAACACGCGGGCGCCCTCGATCGCGGCGGGGGTGCCGGGTCCGAGCCGACGCAGCACGCGCTCCCGGGCGGGCGGGTGGACGTTGGCGCGCCCGACGTCTCCCGCGTAGTGGGCCATCACCCGCGGGTCCATCACCCGACGCCAGACGGGCGGGATCAGGGCCGCGAGGATCATGGTCGCGTAGCCCGAGGGCAGCTGCGGGGCCTCCTCGAAGTGGCGCAGCGCCTGGTAGCGGCGGGTGGGGTGCGCGTGGTGGTCCGAGTGGCGCTGCAGGTGGTAGAGGAAGACGTTGGACGCGACGTTGTTGCTGTTCCAGGAGTGCTCGGGGCGGCAGCGCTCGTAGCGGCCGTCGGAGCGCCGGCCGCGCACGAGGCCGTAGTGCTCGAGGTAGTTGACGACCTCGAGCAGCGAGAAGCCGAGGACGGCCTGCAGCAGCAGCCACGGGGCGACCCCGAGGCCGAACACGGCGAGCAGCCCGGCGAAGAGGACGACGCTCATCGCCCAGGCGTTCAGCACGTCGTTGCGCAGCGTCCACGGGCCGCTGCCCTTGCGCGCCAGGCGCTCCTTCTCGAGGTGCCACGCCGAGGTGAGGCTCCCGGAGACGGTGCGCGGCCAGAACGCGTAGAAGCTCTGCCCCAGCCGCGAGCTGGCCGGGTCCTCCGGCGTGGCGACGCGCACGTGGTGGCCACGGTTGTGCTCGATGAAGAAGTGGCCGTAACCCGACTGGGCGAGCGCGACGCGGCTGAGCCACTTCTCCGCCTTGTCGCGCTTGTGGCCGAGCTCGTGGGCCGTGTTGATCGCGATCCCCGACACGCAGCCGACGGTGATCGCCAGGCCCAGCTGCTCGAGGAGCGAGAGGTCACCCGACGCCCACATGGAGCAGGCCAGGACGAGGCCGCCGTACTGCAGGGGCAGGTAGGCGTAGGTGCACCACCGGTACCAGCGGTCCTGCTCGAGCCAGGCGAGGACCCGGTCGGGCGGGTTCTCGGCGTCCGTCCCGATCACGAGGTCGAGGATCGGCATGACGGCGAACACGAGCATCGGCCCGAGCCACCAGAAGACGCCGAGGCCGGTCGCCTCGACGAGCCCCCAGCCGAGGAACGGGGAGGCCGGGACGATGAGCCCGAGCAGCCAGGCGTAGCGCTTGCCGTCGCTCCACCCGGGAACGGGCACGTCGGCCGTGGGGCCGTGGTCGTGCCCGTGACCGTGGTCGTTCTCGTGCTGCTGGTCGGCGCCGGCGGCGCCCGTCCGGGGGACGGCGGTCGTACCCATGACCCGCTCCGTTCTTGACATCATGGCGATCGCTGTACAGCGACTCGACACAAGGTAGCGCAGGTGTAAAGCGGCGGGGAGAATCTTCGACGACGTGTCAAGCCGACGTACGCGCGGGCGACTCGTCGGCGGCCCTCCCCGCCGCTACGGTGCGGGCATGGCCGCCCCGGACCCCGACCCCTCCGCGCCCGCTCCCCGCCCCGCGGCCGGGCCGCCCGCCCTGCGCGCCTCGGACGCCGACCGGGAGCGCACGGCCGAGATCCTGCGCACCGCCTGCGGCGACGGGCGCCTGACCGCCCTCGAGCTCGACGAGCGCCTGGACACGACCTACGCGGCGGTCACGCTGGACGAGCTCGCCGGGCTGACCACCGACCTCGTCCCCGCGGGCGGACGCCCGGTCCACCCGGCGCAGCGGCCCCAGGCCCCCGGCCGCGTCGCGGTGCGCGACGCCGACGACGGCACCCACTGGCTCGTGGCGATCATGGGCGGGACGCAGCGCCGCGGGCGCTGGCGGCTCGGCCGGCGCTGCCGAGCTATCTCGATCATGGGCGGCGCCGAGCTCGACCTGAGCGAGGTCGAGTTCGACGCCCACGAAGTCCACCTCGACGTGATCTCGATCATGGGCGGCGCCGAGATCCGCGTGCCCGAGCACATGAACGTGCGGGTCTCGAAGTTCGCCTTCATGGGCGGGCACGAGGTGCGCATCGGCGCGGACGAGCCCGACCCCGGGGGCCCGGTGCTGCACCTCCACCTCGTCTCCGTGATGGGCGGCGCCGGGGTCAAGCGCGGGCCGAAGCGCTCCGGCCGGGACCGCCGGCCGCCCCGCCCCGAGGTCGAGACCCCGGACCCCGGCCGCCCGCACCACGGGCACGGGCACCTGCCGCCGGGCCACTAGCGGACGCACGGCCACCAGCGGACGCGCGGCGACCAGCGGACGGTCGGCGCGGGCGGGCGCGGCCGCCCGTCCAAGTTCCTGGACGTCCGGCCGATGACCCGGGCACTGTGTTCTCGCGTCTCCCCGGACCCTCTCGCACCGTCGCCCTGACGGGCGTCGTCGTCGTCGCCCTGCTCGCCGTCACCGTCGCCGTGTCCGTCTGGCGCTTCGGCGCCGCGGAACGCCAGTACGACCGGGTGGCCAAGCAGGCCGAGACCCAGCGGGTCCTCGTCTCGCTGACGGCGAACCTGCTCAACCGGATGCAGTACGCCAGCGCGTACATCAACACGAAGGAGCCGGCGTCGCTGCAGCGCCTGCGCACCGAGCAGGACCGCTTCGAGCCGCTCCTCGAGGAGCTCGAGCGCGACGGCGACATCGACGTCCCCGAGCAGGCCCAGCTCAACACGATCCGCCAGGCGAACCTCACCGCCATCGCCTCGCGCCGCTCGGCGCTGGCGGCCGGCAACGCCGCGCAGGACTCCGCCGCGCTCGCCCAGTCGACCCGCGACGTCGTGCGCCTGCGCGGCCTGCTGGCCCGCTTCGGCGAGGGCGAGGCGGCCGAGGTGCCGCGCGTCATCGCGGCCGCCCAGAAGAACGCCGACCAGGCGCGCACCGCCGCCATCGTCATCGCGGTCGTCGCCGGCCTCGTGATCCTGCTCCTCATCGCCTACGTCGTCCGGCTGCTGGCGCGGCTCTTCGACCGCGTGGGCCGCACCTCGCGCTCGCTCAGCGGCGCCACGCTGGCCATGCGCTCGGCGACGCAGCAGTCCGCTGCCGCCACGAACGAGCAGTCCGCCGCGATCGCCCAGCTCGCCGCGAGCGTCGACGAGCTCAGCGCCACGGCCTCGTCCATCGCGGCCGCCGCCCAGACGTCCTCCGGCGCCGCCGCCCAGACGGTGCAGACGGTCGAGGAGATGCGCGCCCAGGTCGACGCGATCGCCGACCGCACGCTCGACCTGGGACAGGCGAGCCAGGAGATCGGCGAGATCCTCGACCTGCTCGAGGAGATCGCGGAGCGCACCGACCTGCTCGCCCTGAACGCCGCCATCGAGGCCGCGCGCGCCGGTGAGGCCGGCCGCGGGTTCGCCGTCGTCGCCGTCGAGGTCCGCAAGCTCGCGGAGCGCTCCGGCCGCTCCACGGAGTCGATCAAGCAGATCGTCTCGCGGGTGCAGAACGGCACGAACGCCACGATCCTCGCCACGGAGCAGGGCACGAAGCAGGCGGCCCTGATCTCCGAGCTCATGCACGCGTCGATCCCCGAGCTCGACGACAGCCTGCAGGCGACGGAGCAGCAGCGCGAGGCGGCCGAGCAGGTCGCCGCCGCCCTGCAGGAGATCCGCAGCGCGATCGAGCAGCTCTCCGCGGAGCAGTCGGCCCGCGTCGAGACGACGGCCCAGGTCGAGGCGCTCGCGTCCGACCTGGACGCCCTGCTCGAGAAGAACGGCGTGACGAGCGGCGGGCGCCGGGCGTGAACCGGCACCTGCGCGTGGTCGTCGGCCGCGAGCGCTACGCCCTCTCCGTGCACCAGGTGCGAGAGGTCGAGCTGCTCGGCGTGCCGACCCCCGTCCCCGGCGCCGGCCGGCACGTGACCGGTGTGCGCTCCCTGCGCGGCGAGCTGCTGCCCGTCATCGGGCTGGCCGGGATGCTTGGCGTCGGCGGCGGCACGCCGTCCCGGCTCGTCGTCGTGGAGGACGGGCTGCGCCGCGCCGGGCTCGCCGTGGACCGCGTCGAGGACATCGAGCTCGTGGACGAGACGCAGATCACCCCCGGGGCCTCGCCCCTGACCACGGGATCGGTCGTGGGCGCGGAGCACCTCGTGGGGATCCTCGACATCGCGGCGACGCTCGACGCCGCCACGCAGCAGGGCTGAGCCGTGGACGACGCGCTCCTGCAGATCTTCCGCGACGAGAGCGTCGAGCGCATCGAGCGCATCGCCGGGACGCTGCTCGCCGTCGAGCGCGCCGGCGAGGGCGACGGCGACGAGATCGCCTCGCTGTTCCGCGACGCGCACTCCATCCGCGGCTCGGCCGGGATGTTCGGCTTCGACGCCATCGGCGATCTCGCCACCGCGATGGAGGAGGTCCTCGTGCGCGTCCGGGAGGCGGGCCGCATCCTCACCGCCGACACCCCCGGCCTGCTGGCGGCCGCGGACGCGATCCGCGCCGCCCTGGACGGCGACGAGTCCGGGCTCGAACCCGCCCGCCAGGCCCTGACGCGGTCCGCGGCCCCCGATCCGGCCCCAGACGCCGGCCCCCCGGCCTCCGCGGACCGGCCGACCGACGGTCCGCAGCCGCAGGCGCCCGCTCCGGCGGTGCCCACCTCCATGCCGGAGACCTCCGTCCCTGCACCCGACGTGCCGAGCCCCGACGCGGCCTCCCCCTCCAGGAACGGCACGCCGGTCGCCCCGTCGGGCCCCGCGACGAGCGAGCCCTCGCGCGCCGACCGGACCGGGACGACCCCCGTCACCCGCACGATGCGGGTCGACGCGGGCAAGGTCGACGCGCTCCTGGCCGCCACGGGCGAGGCCGCGCTGCACCGCGGGCGCCTCGAGCACCTGCTCCGGCGCGTAGCGCTGGAGGACGAGGCCGTCCGCCAGGAGCTCGAGCACGGCGAGACGCTCGTCGGCGACCTCCAGGACAGCGTCCTGGACCTCCGCACCCTGCCGCTGCGCACGATCACCGGGGTGCTCCCCCGCGCCGTGCGCGACATCGCCGCCGCCACCGACCGCGACGTCCGCCTCGACCTCGAGGGGATGGACACGCCGCTGGACCGCTCCGTCCTCGACGGCATCGCCGAGGTGCTGGTGCACCTGCTGCGCAACGCGGTCTCGCACGGCGTCGAGGCGCCGGACGAGCGCGAGGCCGCGGGCAAGCCGCGCACCGCCCGCATCCTGCTCCACGCCGCCCAGCACGGCGGCGAGGTCCGTGTGTCCTGCACGGACGACGGGCGAGGCGTCTCCCCCGCCCTCGTGCTGCGGGCCGAGGCCGAGGGCGTGGGCCTGGCCGACATCCTGGCGGAGGCCGGCACGTCCACCGGCGGCGCGGACTCCGCGCTCTCCGGTCGCGGGGTCGGCCTCGATGCGGTCAAGCGCCACGTCGAGGGTCTCGGCGGGCGGCTCGAGGCGAGCTCCGACCCGGGTCGCGGCTCGACGATCAGTCTGGTCCTGCCCCTGACCCTCGCCGTCCTCGAGGTGCTCGTCGTCGAGCGCGGCGGCCAGCTGTTCGGGCTCAACCTCAACAGCGTGGACGAAGCGGTCCTCGGCCACGACGTCCAGGAGCTCGAGGGCCGCCGGTTCGTCCGCCACGGCGGCGAGCCGCTCCCCCTCTCGGACCTCGCGGACCTGATCGGCCAGGAGGCCGACGCGCCCGCCGACGGCGCCCCCGTCCTGATCGTCCGCTCCGGCGACACCCGCGCGGCCATCATCTGCGACCGCCTGCTCGGCGACCGGGACGCGGTCGTCAAGCCGCTGGGGCCGCTCTTGGCGGGTCTCCCCGCCTACCTCGGCGGCAGCGTCATGCCCGACGGCGCCATCGCGCTGCTGCTGGACCCCGCCCACCTCGTGCGCGACGCGGGGCGCGGGCGGACCACCGCCCGGCGTCCGGCGACGGCGCCGGTCGAGCCGCCGAAGGTCCTCGTCGTCGACGATCAGCTCACCGTCCGCGAGCTGCAGCGCACGATCCTCGCGTCGGCCGGTTACCGGGTGCGCGTGGCCCAGGACGGACACGAGGCCCTGGCGACGCTCGACCGCGAGCAGGACATTGCGTGCGTCATCACCGACATCGACATGCCCGGCCTGGACGGCTTCGGCGTGCTCGAGGGCGTGCGCGGTCGACCGGCGCTGGCCTCTCTGCCGGTCGTCGTCGTGTCCTCCCGCGACGACGAGCGCGCCCGCCAGCGCGGCGCCGACGCCGGCGCCGACGCGTGGGTGCTCAAGGGCCAGTTCGATCAGGCGTCGCTGCTCGAGACCGTCGGCCGGTTGGTGGATCGCGCATGACCCTCCGGGTCGCCATCTGCGAGGACTCCCTGGCGTACGCCCGCGGCATCGCTCGACTGCTCGAGGAGGACGACGCGTTCGAGGTGGTCACGATCGCGTCCGACGCGGAGACGCTGCTGCGCGCGCTGCCCACGGCGCGGCCGGACCTCGTGACGATGGACCTGGAGCTCGGCCCGGGCCTGCACGGCGCCGCGGCCGTCCGGCGCATCATGGCGACGTACCCCGTGCCCGTGGTCGTGCTCTCGGCCCACGCGGGCCGGCGCCCCCCGATCGTGGTCGACGCCCTCGCGGCGGGCGCGGTCGAGGCGATCTCGAAGTCCGACGTGCACCTCGGCGCCTCCGGGGCCGACGACGCCGCGGCGCTGCGGCGGCGCCTCGTCGCCATCGCGCGCGGCGAGCGCGTGCCCCCGGCCGCGGCCCCCGACGTGGCGGCGCGGGCGGCGAAGGCCCGGGCGGCGCGAAGCCGGACGGCCTCCGGGCGTGCCGCGACGGGTCCGCGTGCCGGCGACCCCGCCTTCGCGTCCCCGGATCTGGGGGACGGCGTCCGCGCGTCCGGGGGGATCACCCCGGCCCGTCGGTCGGGCGGCCCGGCCGGCGCGCAGGTCGTCGGCATCGTCAGCTCGACGGGCGGCCCGCAGGCCTTGCGCTCCGTCCTCTCCGCGCTGCCCCCGAAGTTCGGGGTCCCCGTCGTGGTCGTCCAGCACATCACGGACGGCTTCGCCGAGGGGCTCGCCGACTGGCTCGCCGACGTCGTGGCCGTGCCCGTCCGCATGGCCCGCGACGGCGAGCCGCTGGCGCCGGGCGTCGTCATCGCGCCCACCGGCACGCACCTCGTGCTGCAGGGGGACGGGCGGCTGGCCCAGGACCAGCGCGACGCCCCGGGTCCGCACCGGCCCTCCGGCGACGTGCTGCTCGACTCCCTCGCCCGCACCGCCGGCTCCCGCGCGCTCGGCGTCGTCCTGACCGGCATGGGCCGCGACGGCGCCCGTGGCGTGGCCTCGATCGTCGGCGCCGGCGGCGACGCGTGGGCCCAACGCCCCGCCGAGTCGGCCGTCTGGGGCATGCCCGCCGCGGCCGTGCAGGCGGGCGCGGACCCGCGTTCCCTCGCCGGCATCGGCGCCGGCCTGGCCGCCCTGAACCGGAGGACCTCCCGTGTCTGACGGTCTCTCCCGCCTGGCCACGCTGGTCGAGGAGGTCGGCGGCTCGCGCCTGGGCCGTCCCGGCCTGGCGACCCTGCGCGCCGCGCTCGAGCGGCTGGCCCCGGGCACGACGCCCGAGGACGCCGTCTCCGACCTCCGGCGGCGCCGCCTGCTCGTCGACGCGCTCGCCCGCGAGGTGCTCGTCCACGAGACCTTCTTCCTGCGCCACCCCGACGAGCTCGCGCGCATCGACTGGGCCAGGCTACTGCTGGGTGCCCGCGACGCCGGCCGGACGGGTCTCACCGCCTGGAGCGCCGGCTGTTCGACGGGCGAGGAGGCCTACTCGCTCGTGATCGGCGCCGCCGAGGCCCTCGGGACGCCCGACCCGCCCCTGCGGGTGATCGGCACCGACCTCGCACCCGACGCGCTGGCCCGCGCCCGCGAGGGCGTCTACGGCGCCCGGGCGGTGCGCCACCTGTCCGCCGAACAGCGCAGCCGCTGGTTCGTGCGTGACCCCGCCGGTCTGCGGGCCGGCGCGACCCTGCGCTCGGCGGTGACGTTCGCGGAGCAGAACCTCGTGCGTGATGCGGCGCCCGCGGTCGCACCGCCCGGGTTCGACGTCGTCCTCTGCCGCAACGTCCTCATCTACTTCGCCCCCGCGACGGCGGCGCGCGTCCTCGATCGGCTGCAGGGCGCGCTGCGCCCCGGCGGCACGCTCATCGTCGGCGCCGCGGACCGCCTGGCCCTGCGCGGGGCGCTGCCGCCCGGCGGCGGACGCCCAGCGGTCCCGCACGCCGCGGTCCGCCGCGCCGTCCGGGCTGCCGCCGTCACGCCGCGGGCCACTGCCCCGCGGGATGCGGCGGCGCCCGCGGCCCCCGCCGCGCCCGCGCGTGCGGTGGCCGCGACGTCCGGCGCCGCCGGGACGAAGATGTCGTCCACCGTCGGTGCTCCCTCGCCCGGGCCCCCCGGCGCGGTAGACGCCTCCGAGACGCCGGCCGAGGCCGCCGTCGTCGCGCTGGAATCCGGCCTGGAAGCCCTGCGGCGTCGCGATCTGCCCGCCGCCGTCGCCGCGTTCCGCCGCGCCCGCTACCTCGACGCCGACCTCGTCGAGGCCGGCCTGCACCTGGGCCGCGCCCACGAGGCCGCCGGCGACGTGCGCGGCGCCCGCAGCGCCTACCAGGGCGTGCTGCACCAGATCACCGGCGGGCGCCCCGAGATCCTGCGCGGCCGTGCCGCCACCACCGACGTCGCCGCGGCCTGCGAGGCCCGGCTCCATGCCCTCCCCGAGACCTAGGACCCCGACCATGCCCCAGCGCATCCTCGTCATCGACGACTCAGAGCTCATCCGCGAGGCCGCCCGCCTCGGCCTCGCCCGCGGCGGTTTCGCCGTCGACACCGCCGTGGACGGCGAGACCGGCCTCGCCGCCGTCGCCGCCGATCCACCCGACGCGATCCTCCTGGACCTCACCATGCCGGGCATCGACGGCATCGAGGTGCTGCGCCGCCTGCGCGCCGACACCGCGTCCGCCGTCCCCGTCGTGCTCATGACCGCCAGCACGGAGGAGGCCGCCCAGCAGCCCGCCGACGGCGTCATCGCCAAGCCGTTCTCCCCGCTGGCCATCGCCGACCTGGTGCGCGGGGAGCTCGGTTGGGCACCGTGACCGACCCGGACGCCGAGCTGCTGGAGGCGATGGCCGAGATCTGGCGTGAGCGGCGGCCGGAGATCGAAGCGCGCGTGCTCGTGATCGAGTCGGCGCTGACGGACGCCCTCGAGGGCACGCTCGCCGAGGACGTCCAGCTCGCCGCCAAGCGTGCGGCCCACGCCATCTCGGGCTCCGCCGGCACCTTCGGGTTCCTGGCCGCGTCCGCCCACGCCCGCGAGCTGGAGCACGCCCTCGCGGTCGTCCCGCTCCCGGCCGACGAGCCGCCCCGCCTGGCCGGCCTGGTCGTCGACCTGCGTTCCGAGCTCGAGCGGGGCGACGTGCCCCCCGACGCCGGTCCCGCCACGCCGACGGCACCACAGCCGGCGGTCCTCGACGCCGACGCGGCCACCCCGGCCCCGGCCGTCCTCGCGTTCTCCGGCGGCGGCCACGCCGCCGCCCCGCCCGAGTCGTCCTCCGTCGGTCCCGCCGTCGACTCCGCGCCGACCGCCGGCGCCGCTCGCGCCGTCGGCGCCGCTTCCGCCGCCGCCCTCGCCACGCCTCCCGCGCCCGCGTCGTCTCCGGCCCCCGTCGCGCCCGCCACCGGACTCGCCCGCCCCGAGCTGCTCGTCGTCGGCGGCCCCGCCGGCCGCGCCGGCCGGCTGGCCGACGAGGCCCTCGGCCGCGGCCTGCGCGCCCGCGCCCACGACCGCTTCGACACGGCGCGCGCGTACCTCGGCGCCGACGGCGCCCGGCTCGTGCTCGTCGACCTCTCCGGCCCCGACGGCCCCGGCCCCGCGCTCGCCTTCCTCGCCGAGGCCGCCGCCCACGCCACCACCGTGGCCATCGTCGACGAGGGCGCCGGGATCGACCGCCTCGAGATCGCCCAGGCCGGCGTGCGCTCCGTCGTGGGCGCGGACCGCGCGGTGCCCGACACGGTCGACGCCGTCCTCGAGCTGCGGGAGCGCACCCGTGCCTCGGGCACCCGCGTCCTGGCGATCGACGACGACGTCGCCATGCGCGCCGCCGTGCGGCTGGTGCTCGAGCACGCCGGCCTCGAGGTCGCCGTCTCCGACGGGTCCGAGGACCTCTGGATGCTGCTGGACCGCTTCGAGCCGGACCTGCTGCTCGTCGACATCGACCTGCCGTGGGGCCACAGCGGCATCGACCTCTGCCGCGCGGTGCGCGCCGATCCCCGGCGCGGTGCGCTCCCGGTCATCGTGCTGTCCGCCGCCACCGATCCGGACACCGTGCTCTCCGTCTTCCGCGCGGGCGCCGACGACTACGTCGCCAAGCCGTTCGTCGGGCCCGAGCTCGTCGTCCGCATCCAGAACCGGCTGGAGCGTGCACGGCTGCTGCGCGAGATCCACGAGCGCGACGCCCTCACCGGGCTCGTCGGCCCCGACCGCGGGCAGGCGCTGCTGCAGGACCTGCACGCGCTCGCGATCCGCGACGGTGCGCCCTACTGCCTGGCCTACCTGGACTCCGACGACGTCCAGAGCCTGAACGCCCGCCACGGCTACGCGGCGGGCGACACGGCGCTGCGGGCCAGCGCCGACGTGCTGCGCCGGGCGTTCCGTGGCGAGGACGTCGTCGTGCGCTGGCGCGGCGACGAGTTCGTCGTCGCGATGGCCGGCACCACGCCGGCGGACGCCCGGGAGCGCCTGGCCCGGGTGCTCGACGCCGTGCGGGGCGGTGGGTCCGTCGTCCCCGGCGACACGGCGCCGCGCTCCCTGAGCGTCGGCCTGGCCGTCGCGGGCCGGGACGGGGACACCGTCGACGCGCTCCTGCGCGCCGCGGAGCGCGCGAGCCGCGAGGCGTCCGACGCGGGCGGCGGGCGGATCGTCTCGGCCGGCGGGGCCGACCTCGACGTCTCCACCACCGACGTCGTGCTCGTGGAGGACGACCAGACCCTGGCCGCCCTCCTGCGCTACGCGCTCGAGGCCCGCGGCTACAGCTACCTCCACGTCGACGACGGCGACGCCGCGCGCACGATGCTCGGCGGCGGGGCACCGGACGTGGCGGCCCGGGTCGTGCTCCTGGACTGGGACCTGCCGGGCGTGGACGGACTCGCGGTGCTGCGGGCCATGCGCGAGCACGGGGCGCTCGAGCGCACGAAGGTCATCATGCTCACCGCCCGTGCCGGCGAGGACGAGATCCTCCAGGCCCTCGAGGCCGGCGCCAGCGACCACGTCGCCAAGCCGTTCAGCGTCCCCGTGCTGCTGGGCCGCGTCCGACGGGCACTCGACGCGTGATCCCGCGCGAGGCCCTGGTCTGGGCGGTCCTCCTCGAGGCCGTGCTCGTGGCGCTCGTGCTCCTGGCGATCGGCGGTGACGTCCTCCGCGGCGCCGTCCTGAGCCCGCGGCGGTCGCGGCGGCTCGCCGCCGCCCGGGAGCGGCTCGCGATGGCGCTCGCCGACGGCGCGGACCCGGAGTCCGTGGCCGCCGCGCTGCGCGGTCTGCGGCGCCGCGAATCGCTGTCGATCCTCGCCGAGTACGCCCCGCTGCTCGCCGGCGCGGACCGCACCGTGCTGACGCACGCGGCGGCGGCCGCCGGCCTCACCGCCGACGCGGTGCGACGGGTCGGGTCCCGCCGTCTGGGCCGCCGGCTCGAGGGCGCGCGGGTGCTCACGGTCGTCGGGGGCGGCGAGAGCGTCATGCCGGCGCTGCTCGACGACCGGTCCTCCCGGGTCCGCTCCCAGGCGTCCGCGTGGGCGATGGACCATCCGTCCGACCACGTCATCGCCCGCCTCGTCGACCACGCCACCGACCTCCGGCCGGCGTCGCGCTTCTCCGTGCAGGACGCGCTCATCCGGATGGGGCCCGCGGCGGTGCCCGCGCTGCGCGAGGCGCTCGATCGCGCGGAGGGCCAGGACGCCGAGCGCCTGCTCGCCGTGTGCGTCGCCCTCGCCGACCGGGCGTTCGGCCCCGCGGCCCTGCGCCTGCTGCAGGACCCCTCCCCCGCCGTCCGCGTGCTCGCCGCGCCCCTCGTCGCCCGCACCGCCGCCGACGAGGGCGCCGAGCAGCTGCTGGCGCTGCTGGAGGACCCGTCCGACGCGGTCCGTGCGGCGGCGTGCGAGGCGCTCGGCGTGGCGCAGCACTGGCCGGCCGGCGGTGCCCTGCGCCGGGCGCTGCGCGACGACGCGTGGGAGGTCCGCCACGCCGCGGCCGTCGCGCTCGAGCGACTCGGACCCCCCGGGACGCTCTTGCTCAAGCGGGCGCTCGACGACGACGCCCTCGTCGCCCGCGACATGGCCCGCCGGATGCTCGAGCTGCCGACGGGCGGGCTCGCGTGATGCCCCCGGTCCTCCTCCCCCTCTCCGCGGTCGCGGACACGATCCGCGACGGGCTGCTCGCCTCGCAGGTCGCCGTGCTCGCGTACTTCGTCGTGATGAACGGGTTCCTGCTCACGCTGCTCGGCGCCGCCGCGCTCGAGCTGAAGGCCCAGCGCCGCGCCGCCGCTCTCGAGTCGCGCTGGCGCCTGCTGGGCTCCGCCGTCGCGCCGCGGATCAGCGTGGTGGCCCCCGCCTACAACGAGGCGCTGACCGTCACGGAGAGCCTGCGCTCGCTGCTGACGATGAGCTATCCCAACCTCGAGCTGGTGGTCGTCAACGACGGCTCGACGGACGACACGATGGCGGTCCTGCACCGGGACTTCGCCCTGCGCGGCCTGCACCCGGTCTACCACCACGTGCTCGACCACCAGCCGATCGGGGCGCTCTACCGCTCCGAGACGGCGCCGAACCTCGTGGTCGTGGACAAGCGCAACGGCGGGAAGGCCGACGCGCTGAACGCCGGCCTGAACGTCGCCACCGGCGACCTCGTCTGCGCGATCGACGCCGACACGGTCATCGAGCCGGAGGCGCTGCTGCGGATGGTCCGCCCGTTCCTGCTGCACTCCGACACCGTTGCCGCCGGCGGCACCATCCGGGTGGCCAACGGCTCCCGCGTGGAGCGCGGCCGCGTGGTGGAGGCGCGCGCCCCGCGGCAGCTCGTCGCGGGGATGCAGGCCGTGGAGTACCTGCGCGCGTTCCTGACCGGCCGCCTGGGCTGGAACCGGCTGGGCGGCAACCTCATCATCTCGGGCGCGTTCGGGCTCTTCCGGCGCGACGCCGTGCTCGCCTCGGGCGGCTACGTGCACGACACGGTCGGCGAGGACATGGAGCTCGTGGCGCACCTGCGCCGGCGCGCGTACGAGCAGGGCGGACCCGGCCGCGTCGAGTTCGTGCCCGACCCCGTGGCGTGGACCGAGGTCCCCGACAGCCTGCGCGTGCTCGGACGGCAGCGCGACCGCTGGCACCGCGGGCTCGCCGACGTGCTGCGGCGTCACGGCGGGATGGCGTTCCGGCGCCGCTACGGCAGCCTCGGCTTCGTGGCCTACCCGTACTTCCTGCTCGTCGAGCTGCTCGGGCCCGTGGTCGAGGTCCTCGGGCTGGTCGGGTTGGGGCTGGGCCTCGCCGTCGGGGCCCTGAACGGCTCGTTCGCGATCCTCTTCTTCCTCGTCGCGTACGGGCTCGGGCTGCTCCTCACGCTCGCGACCATCGCTCTCGAGCAGTTCACCTACCGCGGCTACGGCCGTGGGCGCGACACGCTCGTCCTCGTCGGCTGGGCGCTGCTCGAGCCGTTCGGCTACCGGCAGCTCACGGTGCTCTGGCGGCTGCGGGGCATCTGGCGGTTCCTCCGCGGCCGCTCGGACTGGGGCGTCATGACCCGCAAGGGCTTCGCGACGAAGGGCGCCTGAGCCTCGCGGGAACCCTGGAGGGCCGCAGGCGGCCTGGGTGCGCAGCCGGCGGGCAGACGGACCGGCGCCGGCCCGGTCACTCCTCCGGCAGGACCTCGACCCGCACGCGCCGCTCCTCCAACGCCCGGGCCCAGGGGGCGCGGACGCCGTCGTCGCGGTGCTCGCGGAGCAGCTCGCTGAAGGGCGCGGGCGGATCCACCGAGATGCTGGGCCGCCACAGTGCGTAGGCGTCGAACGCGTGCCGGGCCAGCGCGGCGTCGGGTGCCGGCGGACGCAGCAGCACGGGGCCGTCCGTCTCGCGGTCGCGGCCGAGGAGGCCCGCGCGCTCGAGGTCGCCGAGCAGCGCCCGCACGAGCTTGCGGTGGTCCGCTCCGGCCTTCAGGCCGAGCACCCCCGCCAGCTCCTCCGCCAGCGTGGCGGTCGAGACCCGGACGGGGCCCGTCATCCACCTCGTGCGCCGGGCGAGGGCCTGCCACACCATCGTGCCGCGGACCGCGCGCCGGACCGCGTTGGCCCCCTCGCCGCGGCCGAGCAGCAGCGCGCCGACCTCGACCCGCGTGGAGAGCAGCGGCACCGGAGCGCCGTCCGGGGCCTCCAGCGCGATGTGGGAGAGCGGGATCCAGCTGCGCTCGGGGTAGGGCTGGTCGCGGTCGACGGTGAGCTCGCCGTGCAGCGCCGGCAGCGATGCGACCCCGACCTCGAAGAACGGGTCCGCGGGCTCGTCGCGCGGCCGCAGGTCGAGGCTGGCCCGCAGGCGCCCGTGCCGGGCCAGCTCGCGGAAGCGGCCCGTCCCGATCCCGGAGTACGTCTGCCGCCACACCGCGCGCAGCAGCCGGTTGGTCACGGGGTCGTCCGGGGCGTCGTGGTCGTGGTCGTCGAGCCGGTCGCGCATGAGGCGCATCCGCTCGACGGACGGCGGCGTGGGACGCAGGAGCGCCAGCCGGGTCGCGGTGCGCTCGATGACGCCCCCGGACTCCAGCAGCGTCAGGGCCTCCTCGAGCGTCGGGACGTCCTCGTCCTGGCCGCGGATGACCTCGAACGGGGCCCGGATCTCGGGCGCGTCGCGTGGGATCACCGCGTGGTAGCCGCCGGTGCGCGCGACGAGGGAGAGGTGCGCCGCCGCGGGCCCCGTCAGCGCGTGGATGCCGTGGCCCTCGGCCCCGGGCACGGCCCACGCGGCCTCGAGCTGCGACGTGAGGACGGGCCACCCGGTCCGTGCCGGCGTGGTGATCGGCCCGGACATGGCGTCGGCGAGGACCGGCGTGTAGCGCAGCTCGTCGGCGGCCAGAGCCCCCCGCCACGCCCACGTGTCCCGCACGATCCTCTGCATTCACCCTCGACTTCGGCCCCGTGGGGCGGTCTCCTGGAACGGCGAGCATAAAGGCGACCGCGGTCGTGGGCCGCACCCCCCGCCCGGGACGCGGCGCTCACCCCGCGTCGTCGTCCCCCGCGGCCTCGACGGGGCCGCGTCCGAGCGCCAGCAGCAGCGCGTCGTTGGCCCCCTCGCCGATCTGCGTCTGGGGGGCGTCGCGGCGCAGGCGGGCGAGCTCGTCGCCGGCCCGGTAGGAGCGGCTGGCGGCCAGGCGGGCGGCCTGGTCCACGGCCCACACGGCGGTCTCGGACGCCACGACCTTCGCCGCCGACGTCAGGTCGCGTTCCTCCTCGGCCCCCGCGTCGACGGCCGCGGCGGCACGGAGCGTCAGCGCCTCGGCGGCCAGCAGCCGGGCCCGCATCTCGCCGATCCGCAGCTGCGCGTGGGTGTGCTCCCCCAGCGCCCCGCCGCCGACCTCGCGGTGCGTGGCCTCCTCGAGCGCGGCCTCGAGCGCCCGGTCGACGATCCCGAGCGCCCGGCAGGCGACGTTCACGCGCCCGACGCCGAGCGCCCCGAGCATCTGCCGCGCGCCCTTCCCCGCCTGCTCCGGCCCGCCGAGCACCTCGGCCCCGGGCGCCTCGTGGCCGTCGAAGACGTAGGCGGCGGACTCCACCCCGCGGTACCCGACCTTGTCGAGCTCCTCGACCCGCCAGGTCGGCGAGTCGCGACCGTCGGCGGGGAGCAGCACGCAGGAGAGCGCCCCGTCGACGAGCGCCATCGTGCAGACGACCCCGGCCGTGACCCCGCCAGCGACCCAGCGCTTGCGGCCGTCCATGCGCAGGCCGCCGTCGATCCGCGTGGCCGTCGTCGTGATCTGGGTGAGGTCGCTGCCGGCGCCGGGCTCCGTGATCGAGAACGCGGCGTGGGTCGCGCCCGACGCGAGCTGCGGCAGCCACCGCTCCTGCTGCTCCGGCGTGCCGTGGGTGCTCAGCAGCGCCGTGGCCAGCCCCGTCGGGTTGACGGCGCCCGTGAGTGAGATCCAGCCGCGGGAGAGCGCGCGCCACGCGGGCACGAGCTCGGAGACGGTGCGCCCCTGCCCCCCGAACCGCGGCGCCACCATCGCGCCCGGCAACCCGAGGGCGACGAGCCGGTCCCACACGGCGTCGGGCAGGACGTCCTCGCGGTCCCACTCCCCCACGCCGGGCAGCACCGTGTCGTCGACGAACGCCTGCACCGCCGCGCGCAGCGCCTCGGCGTCGGAGGAGGACCGGAGCGTCGGCAGGGCGGTCATGGCCGCATCCTGCCGAATTGCCGCTCCGGGCCGCCGACCGCCCGGCCTCGACCGCGGACCCCGGCCGGGGCTCCACCTGGCCCGTGTCCGGCACCCCGACCGCCACCTTCCGCGACCGGCGCTCTGAATATGGCAAGAAGACCTTCCATATTCAGACTGCCGCCAGCGGGAGGCCGGTCACCGCCGCCGCAGGGCGGCGGGCCCCGCTCAGACCTCGCGGCGGATCTTGGGCTTGCGACCCTTGATCGTGGTGCCGCGAAGGGCCTCGATGACGTCGTCGGCCGCCGCGTCGGGGACCTCGACGAGCGAGAACCGCTCGTTGATCTGGATCGAGCCGATGTCGCGGCCGCTCAGGGACGACTCGCCCGCGATCGCGCCGACGAGGTCCTGCGGGCGCATCCGCGCCGCGCGGCCGGCGCCGACGAAGATCCGCGTGGTGCCGTCGCCGCTGCCGCGGCGCTCGCGGCGGTTGCCACCCGCACCGGCCGAGCCCTCGCGGGCCTCGCGGAACCCGGTGCCGCGGTGCTCCTTCTGGCGGCCGGCGGCCACCTCGGGGATGTCCTCCTCGTCGACCGGCGCGCCGCCGGCCTCGTGGGAGAGCTTGACCGCGGCCGCGGCCACGTCCATGACGTCGAACTCGTCCGCGAGCTCCTCGACGACGCGCCGCAGCAGCGACAGGTCGTCCTCGAGGAGGCTCTCGCGCAGGGCGGCCTTCGTCATGTCGAGACGGCGGGCGCGCAGGTCGGCGACCGTCGGGACGCGCTCGACCGTGATCTGCTGCTTCGTGAGCCGCTCGATGTTCTTCAGGTTGCGGTGCTCGCGCGGCTGGGCGAACGTGATCGCGACGCCCTCGCGGCCCGCGCGGCCGACGCGGCCGATGCGGTGCACGTACGCCTCGGGGGCCGACGGGACGTCGTAGTTGACGACGTGGGTCAGCGTGTCGATGTCCAGGCCACGGGCCGCGACGTCGGTGGCGACGATGAGCTCGGTCGTCCCGGCCTTCAGGCGGTCGATCGTGCGCGAGCGCTGGGTCTGGTCCATGCCGCCGTGCAGGGCCTCGGCGGTGTAGCCGCGGCCGTTGAGCGTCTGGGCGACCTCGTCGACCTCGGCGCGCGTGCGGCAGAAGACGATCGCCGCGGACGGCTGCTCCTGGTCCAGCACGCGGCAGAGCGCGGCGGCCTTGTGCTGGCGGGCGACGACGTAGGCGCTCTGGCGGACCTTCGGGGCCTCGCCGTCCGGCGTCTCCTCGCGGGCGAGCTGCACCCGGACCGCGTCCCGCTGATGCTTGCGGGCGAGCTTGTCGATGCGGGAGGGCATCGTGGCGGAGAACAGCACCGTCTGGCGCTCGCTCGGCGTGGCGCCGAGGATGCCCTCGATGTCCTCCTGGAAGCCCATGTCGAGCATCTCGTCGGCCTCGTCGAGGACGACCATCTCGATCGTGCCGAGGTTCAGCGCCTTGCGGGCGATGAGGTCCATGGCGCGGCCCGGCGTGGCGACGACGATGTCGACCCCGCGGCTCAGGGCCTTGAGCTGACGCACGATGGGCTGGCCGCCGAAGACGGGCAGCACCTGGATGCCGAGCGCCTTGCCGTAGGAGTACATGGCCTCGGAGACCTGCATCGCCAGCTCGCGCGTCGGCACGAGGACGAGCCCGCGGGGACCCTGGCGGTTCGAGCGCTCCAGGCGGTGCAGCAGCGGCAGCGCGAACGCCGCCGTCTTGCCGGTGCCCGTGGCGGCCTGGCCGAGGAGGTCCTTGCCGGCGATGATCGGCCCGATGGCCTCGCGCTGGATCGGCGTCGGCTCCTCGTAGCCCAGGCCGGTCAGGGCCTTGAGCAGCTCGGGACGCAGGTTCAGGTCGGCGAACGTGACGCCGCCCTCGGCCTTGATGTCGGCCGCGCGGGCGGACGCGGCGGCCGTGCTGGCGGCGGCCTGGTCGGCGAGGCGCTGGATGTCGGCGGCCTTGCGGGCCTCGGACTTCGCGGCCCGCTCGCGCTCGGCCTTCTCGGCGTCGGCGGCGACCTTCTGGGCGACGGCCTCGGCGCGAGCGGCCTCGGCGTCGGCGTCGTCCGCGATGGCCTGGGCCGCGTCGGCGGTGGCGACCTCGGGGGTCTCGGCGTCGGGCGTCTCAGCGTCGGCGTCGGCGGAGGCGGCAGCCTCGGGGGCCTCGACGGCCGGGGTCTCGACCTCGGCCTCCGAGGTCTCGGGCGCGACCTCGGGGGTCTCGACCTCGGCCGGGGCGTCGACCTCGGTCTCCGCGGTCTCGGCCTCGGCGGCCGGGGCGTCCGGCGCCTCGACGGCGTCGCCGGCCGAGATCGTCGTGCTGTCGGTGGCGGGGGCCTCGGGGGCCTCGCTCACGGGGGAGTCGACGAGCGCGGGGGCGGTCGTCGTGTCATCGGTGACGGGCGTGCCGTCGGGAGCGTTCTCGCTCACGGTGGGTCCTTCGGTGGTGGCGGCCTCGGTGACGGCCTGCCCACCCTCGCCGGTGAGGCCCTCCCGCAAACGGCGGTCGAGGGTCCGGCGGGTGCTCGCGTCCGACTGATCGAGTCCTGGGTACGACGGGAGCGGGTCGCTCCGATCACGCGCCGCGGTGCGCCGCGGCGACGACGAATCGTGCCACACCGCGGACGACCCGTGTGTGCGCACCCGACCTAGCGGTCGGGCGCCCCGTCCGCGGGCGCGCGGCCGACGAGCACGGCGATGGCGTCGCCCGCGTCGTCGAACCCGCCGGTCTCGCGGAGCCCGGCCCACGGCAACAGCGCGCGGTAGTCGGCGGCGGTGCGGGTCGCCCAGTGCGCGGCGTCGTCGCCGTCCGAGACCGACTCCGAGAGGAACACCAGGCCGCCCGGGGCCAGCACCCGCCGGATCTCGGCCATCGTCCGGCCGAGCGCGGGCATCGGGATGCCGCCGAGGACGAGCGAGGTGAAGACGACGTCGACCTCGCCGTCGCCCACGGGCAGCACCGCCTCGTCCATCCGGCGGTACTCCACGTCGGGGTGCGGGGGTGCCAGGGCCAGGAGCTCCGCGACCGGGTCGACCCCGATCGCGCGGCCGCCGAGCAGCGCGGCCAGGCCCGGGGTCAGGCGCCCCGTGCCGCATCCGAGGTCGAGCACGGTCCGCTCCGCGCCCGTCAGCTCGGCGCGCAGGAGCGGGAAGAGCTGCGCCCGGTGCCCGTCCGCGACCGCGTCGAGGTCACCGTCGACGGGGTGGTCGAGGTTGACGACGGCGCGGTCGCCCAGGGCGATCGCCCGCCGCCGCCAGTAGTCCACGCCGGGGACGGGCACGACCGCGAGGCCGTCCGCCGTCGCGCCGGCCACGAACGTCGTGTCGTTCCCGGGGGCGCGCTCTCCCGCCGTGCTCACCGCGACACCACCGGGTTCAGGGGCGTGTCGATGATCCCGCCGGGCTGCGCGCCGGGCAGGAACTTCTCGTAGTCGCCCGAGACCATCGTGGGCTGGTCCACGAGCCGCGCGCCGTCGGCGAAGTACGTCGTCGCCATCACCTGCCGCGGCTGCGTGGTGCCGTTGCCGCGCGCGCAGTGGAACGCCCACGCGTGGTGGAACGAGACCTCGCCGAGGGCGAACGGGGCGTCGTCGACCCGCACCCCGGCCTCGCGGAACGCCGCCTCCACCCCGCGGTCGTAGCCGTCGCCCGCGCGGTCGAAGTCCACGTCCTCGGCCAGCCGCCAGGTGTCCTTGCCGGGCGCGAAGGCGAGCGGGCCCATCGGCTCCGGGATCGCCTGCAGGGGGATCCAGCTCGTGACGATGTCGCGGGAGGCGATCGGGAAGTGGTGCGCGTCGAAGTGCCACGGCGTGCGGCCGCAGCCGGGCTGCTTGCTCAGCACGTTGTCGTGGTAGATCCGGGCGTCGGCGACGCCGAGCAGGTCGGCGGCCAGGCGGCCCAGGCGCGGCGAGAGGGCGAAGAGCCGCAGGACCGCGGAGTCCGTGCGCCACATGAGGTCGAGGCTGAGGAATCCGGAGGATCCGGGGCCCTCGCCCGCGGCGGCGAGCCGCTCGACCTCGCGACGTCCCGTCGCCAGCGCGCGCGGGCTGAGGACGCCGGGCAGCTTGGCGTAGAGATCGGCGGCGAACCCGGCGGCCTGGGCGTCGCTCAGCACGTAGGGCTCGCGCAGCTCCTCGGCCAGCTCCGCGACGGTCAGCGGCTCGACGTCCTCCGGAGGCTCGACGGGGACGAGCTCGGCCGGTGTGCCGTCCGTCGCGGCGAGGGACAGGTACCAGTCCCACCACGCCTCGTTCGACGCCTCCCACGGCTGGTCGACGCCCGACTCCCGCGCGTGCTCGGCGGAGAGGATGCGGCTGTTCTCGGCGGTCGGGTCGGTGGTGCTCATCGGGTCTCCCCCGGGGTGAGGAGGACGAGGTCGACCTCCTGGTGGAACCGCCAGACGCCGGCGGCGTCGTCGCGGCAGCCCGCGAGGTAGTCGCCCAGGACCGGCGCGTCGAGCATCTGCTCCAGCGAGACGGAGTCGTCGAACGCGCAGCGCTGCAGGAACCCCTCGACGACGTCGCGGTCGTCCTGCGCGACGACGTGGTCGTAGGAGAGCCGGCGCACGACGATCTCGTGCGGCCCGTCCTTGACCGCGATCCCGATCGCCTCGACGAGCTCCTCGCACGAGACGTACGGGGTGCCCTCGCCGCCGCGCACCCCCTCCAGGAACGCGCGGTAGAAGGCGAGGTAGTGACCGTCGGCGGTGCCCTGGGCGATGAGCGCCACGCCGTGGGGCGCCGTCGCCGCCACGAGCCGGCGCGCCGCGGCCTGCAGGTGCGCGGGCTCCAGCGCGTAGAGCGCGTGGGTGGCCCAGACGACGTCGAACGGGCCGACGGACGGGTCGAGGTCCTCCAGCGTCGTCTCGAGCCGCTGGGCCTCGTGGAACGGGGGGCGGAGCTCCGCCGCGGCCTCCGCGATCGAGAACGCGGAGGGGTCGAGCAGCGCGTAGTCCACCCGTAGGCCCTCGTCGGCGAGCGCGGGCACCGCGGTGTCGCGCAGGAGGGCGGCGGGGAACTTGCCCGAGCCGCACGCGACGTCGAGCAGGCTCAGCGACTCGGGGTTCCCTGCGCGCTCACGGACCTCTCGGAACAGCCGCGGGTGGTCGAGCGCCTTGGCCAGCAGGCGGTAGTCGAGGTGCGCGAGGGCGTAGAACGCGTCCATCCCGCGCCGACCGTCCTCGCTCCAGTGCTCGAGGCTGCGAGCGGCGGTGTCGTTCTGAGGCATTCCCTCTCAGTACGTAGCCGGAAGGGCGATCGGATGCCGCCGGCCGACGATCCGCCGAGCCGCTAGCGTCGTCGGATGCGCGCGATCGGCATCCCGGAGTTCGGTGGACCCGACGTCCTGGAGGTGTTCGACCGCGAGCCGCGCGAGCCGCGGGAGGGCGAGGTCCGCATCCGGGTCGCGGCCGCGGCGGTCAACCCGACGGACATCACGACCCGCGACGGGACGGCCGCGGCGGCCTACCGCGACATCCCCTTCCCGATCGTCCCCGGGATGGACGCCGCGGGGACGATCGACGCCGTCGGCCCCGGCGTGACCCGACTGGCGGTCGGCGACGAGGTCATGGCCGCCGTGCTGCCGCGGCGCCCCGGCCCCGACGGGGGAGCGCAGGCAGAGCTCATCGTGGTCCCCGAGGCGTCGGCCGTGCCGCTCCCGGAGGGCGCCACGCTGCAGGAGGCCGCCACCCTGCCCATGAACGGGCTGACGGCGATCCATGCCCTCGACCTGCTGTCGATCCCGTCCGGCGGCACGCTGCTGATCACGGGGGGCGCCGGCCACCTGTCGGCGCTGACGATCCCGCTCGCGAAGGAGCGCGGCCTGCGGGTGTTGGCGGATGCCCGCGCCGACGAGCGCGACCTCGTTGCCGGGTACGGCGCAGACGACGTGCTCGAGCGCGGCGACGGGCTGGCCGCCCGTGTGCGCGAGCTCGTCCCGGACGGCGTGGACGCCGTGCTCGACGCCGCGCTGCTCGGCCCCGCGATCTACGCGGCGGTCCGCGACGGCGGCGGCTACGCGGCCGTCCGCGGGTTCCGCGGCGAGACGGAGCGCGGCATCGTCCCCCACGCGGTCTGGGTCGCCGAGCGCCTGGAAGACACGAAGGCGCTCCTGCACCTCCGCGAGCTGGCCGGCGCCGGCCGCCTGCCCCTGCCCGTGTCGGCGACCTTTCCGCCCGAGGAGGTCGGCGAAGCGCACCGGCGGATGGAGGCGGGCGGCGTCCGCGGCCGCCTGCTCATCGTGTTCTGAGGGAGGGGGGCGGGCGCCGGCAGCGGTTCCCGGCCGGTGCTGCGTCCGAGGTTTGCCGCATCGCTCCCGCTCCGGTCCGTCGACCGCGACCGCCAGCGCACGACCGGAGCGCCGCTCGCGGGCGACGCCGGTCCGGCCCCTCCGGGTGCCCCGAACCGCGCCGCACTCCTGCGCGGCCCGGCCCGGGACGCTCGGGGCGGGACCCGGTCTGCCGCCTAGCGGACGCCCAGGAGGTCGACCACGAAGACGAGGGTCTCGTCCGGGCCGATGACGCCGCCGGCGCCGCGCTTGCCGTACCCGAGCATCGGCGGGATGGTGATCCGGCGGCGGCCGCCGACCTTCATGCCCTCGACGCCCTGGTCCCAGCCCTGGATGACCATGCCCTTGCCCAGGCCGAACTTGAAGGTGTCGCCGCGGTCCCACGAGGCGTCGAACTGCTCCTTCGTCGACCAGGAGTGGCCGACGTAGTGCACTTCGACGGTGTGGCCGGCCTTGGCCTCCTCGCCCTCGCCGACGACGAGGTCCTCGACCTCGAGCTGGTAGGAGGGGGCGCCGTCGGGGATCTCGACGGTCGGCTTCTCGCTCGTGCTCATGCCGGGGACGCTAGCCGGTCGCGGTGCGCCCCTGTCCTCCGCGGGCCTCGACGCCCCGCGGCCGTCCGGGTCGCAGGTCGCGATCGCCCACCGGCTCAGGGCGCGGGCGGTACGGTCTCGGGTACCGCCCGGCCCCCGCCGGGCCGGATCCCCCACCCGTGGCACGCGCATGTCTCAGGACGACGACCTCGAAAACGCCCTCCGCGCCGTCTGGGCCCGCCGGCGGCCCAGCATCTTCGAGCGCCTGTCCGTCGTCGAGGGGGCGATAACGGACGCGCTCGAGGGCACCCTGGACGACGCCGGGCGCGGGGAGGCCGAGCGCGCCGCCCACCAGATCGCGGGGTCGGCGGGCACCTTCGGCTTCGACAGCGCGTCCGTCCACGCCCGGGCCCTGGAGCATGCGTTGCGCGACGGCCCGCCGCAGATCGGCGACCTCCCGCGCCTCGCCGGTCTCGCGCAGGACCTGCGTGCGGAGCTCGAGCGCGACGACGTGCAGGGTCCGCCGGACGACGACGCCGACCCGGCCCCGCAGGACGGGGGCGCACCGGGCTCGGCGGCGTCGGCCCCGGCCGGGACGAGCGACCAGGCCGCGTCCCCCGGGCGCGGGACCCCGTCGGCGACGGCCACCGCGGACGCCCCCAGCGCCACGTCCGGGGCCTCCGCCCCGTCGGCCGCCGCGGGCCCGGCCGACGTCCTGGTCGTGGGCGGCGACCCGGGTCGCGCCGCAAGGCTGGCCGACGCGCTCCTCGCCCTCGGACTGCGGGCCGAAGCACTGGCCGGGCCGGCCGAGGCGCGCGATGCGCTCCATCACCGTGTCCCGGGAGGCCTGCTGCTCGACGCGCACATCCCGGGCGGTCCCACGGCGGTTCTCGAGCTGCTGGACGAGTTCGCGGACGAGCTGCCCGTCCTCGTCGTCGACCAGGACGAGGAGCTCGTCCGCGACGACGTGACGCACCGGCGGGCGCACGGGCCCCTACCGTCGGACGCCGACGTGCCGGCCACCGCCGCGGCCCTCAGCGCCCTCCTCGACCGTCTGCGGATCGCGGGCACGCCCGTCGCCGTGTCCGCCCCCGCAGGGGAGGCCCGCGAGGCGATCGTCGCCGGACTGCGCCGGGCCGGGCTGACCGTCGAGGCCGACGACGGCGACGTCCGTCCGCTCCTCGCCCGCGCCCGCCCCGAGCTGCTCGTCCTCGCCGGCGCCGCCGAGGCGGTCCTCGCCGGCTGCCGCACGGTGCGCAACGACCCGCGCTGGTCCGCTCTGCCGGTGCTCGCCGTCGCGGGGGACGGTGTGCCGTCGGCGGAGGAGGCGTTCGCCGCCGGGGCCGACGACCACCTCGACGGGAGCGCCACGGCGCCCGCCGGTCCGGCCGGGGCCCTCGTCGGGCGCGTGCGCAACCGGCTGGTCCGCGTCCGCACGCTCACCCGGGCGGGCGGTACCGGGCAGGAGGCCGCCCTCGGCGGTGCCGCGGTCCCGGCCGACGCCGAGGGGACGGGTGCCGACGACGGCGTCCGACCGACCGTCGACGTCGTACTCGTGGAGGATGACCCCTCGATCGTCGCGCTCCTCGAGCACGCCCTGGACGGCCGGGGCCTGACCGTGCGGCACCTCGGCGACGGCCTGCAGGCCGCGACGGCGCTGGCCGGCGACGCCCCCACCGTGGTCGGACGCGTCGTCCTGCTGGACTGGGACCTCCCCGGCATCGACGGCCTGCGGGTCCTGCGTGCGATGGGCCGCAACGGCGCGCTCGAGCACAGCCGGGTGATCATGCTCACCGCCCGCGCGGGCGAGCGCGAGGTGCTCGAGGCGCTCGAGGCCGGCGCCACCGACCACGTCGCGAAGCCGTTCAGCCTGCCCGTGCTGCTGCAGCGCGTCCGCGGGGCGATGCTGCGGTGAGCGCGCTCGAGGTGCTCCGCTGGTCGCTCCTGGCCGAGGCGGTGGTGCTCTTCGTCGCGCTCGCGCTCGTGCTGGGCCACGTGGCCTGGCACGTCGCCGCCGACGGCCGCCGTTCGCGGCGGCTCGACGGCGCCCGCGAGGCGTTCGCGGAGGCCCTCGCCGACGGTGCAGCGGCGCCCGCCGTGGCCGGCGCGCTGCGCGGCCTGCCGGTCCGCGACACCGTCGCCGTCCTCGCCGCCTACGCCCCGGTCCTGGGCGGATCGGGCCGGGGCGTGCTCTCGCGGGCCGCCGCCGACGCCGGCGTGACCGCCCGGGCCGAGCGCGACACCCGCAGCCGCCGCTGGACCCGCCGGCTCCGGGGCGCCCAGGTGCTCTCGACCGTCGGCGGCGGCGCCGACGCGATGCCGAGGCTGCTGGACGACCCGCGTGCCGAGGTCCGCGCCCAGGCGGCGGGCTGGGCTGCGCGTGAGCCGGGCGAGGCCGTCTCCCGCCGTCTCGTGGCCCACCTCGACGATCCCGAGCTCGTGTCCCGCTTCTCCGTGCAGGACGCGCTCCTGCGTTCCGGGCGCACCGCGCTGCCGGCTCTTCGGGACGCGCTGGACCACGCCGAAGGCCCGTCGGCCGCCCGGCTGCTCGAGGTCTGCGCGCCCTCGGGCGACAGCATGTTCGGCCCGGCCGCGCTGCGGCTGCTGCACGACCCGCATCCGCCGACGCGGGCGCTCGCGGCCGACCTCGCCGGCCGCACCGCCGGGGCCGACGCCATGGACGAGATCGCGGGGCTGCTCGACGATCCCGACCCGGGCGTGCGCGCCTCCGCGGCCTCGGCGCTCGGCCGCGCGCAGCACTGGCCGGCCGGGCCGCGCCTGCGCGTCCTGCTGCGCGACGCCGAGTGGGACGTGCGCCGCGCCGCGGCCCTGGCCCTGGAGGGCTTCGGGCCGGCGGGTGGCCTGCTCCTGCGCCGAGCGCTCGAGGACGAGAACCCCGACGCGCGCGACATGGCGCGCCTCGTGCTCGGCCGCCCGGCGGGCGTCTGACGTGCCGCCCGTCCCACCGCTCGCGCTGCTCCCGGACCACCCCCTGCTCGCCCTCGGCCCGCTGGCCGCCTCCGCCGGCGAGATCGGGCGCAGGATCCTGGTCGACTCGCAGTGGGTGATCCTCGGCTACTTCCTCGCCCTGAACGGGTTCCTGCTCGTCCTGCTGACGATGGCGGCCGTCGAGCTGCGCCGCCAGCGCGCCGCCGAGGTCCTCGCGTCCCGCTGGCGGGTGCTCGGCTCGGACGTCGCGCCGCGGGTCTCCATCCTCGCCCCGGCCTACAACGAGGCCGCGACCGTGGTGGAGAGCGTCCGTTCCCTGCTCACGCTGCGCTACCCCGACCTCGAGATCGTCCTCGTCAACGACGGCTCGAAGGACGACACGATGGGCGTGCTGCGCCGGGCGTTCTCGCTCGAGCCCCAGCACCCCATCCACCGCCACGCCGTCGAGCACCAACCCATCGTCGGCGTGGAGCGCTCCTCGATCGCACCGAACCTCGTCGTGGTCGACAAGGAGAACGGCGGCAAGGCCGACGCCCTCAACGCGGCCCTGAACGTGGCGTCGGGCGAGCTCGTGTGCGCCATCGACGCCGACACGCTGATCGAGCCGGAGGCGCTGCTGCGGATGGTGCAGCCGTTCCTCATGCGCTCCGACATCGTGGCGGCCGGCGGCACGATCCGCGCGGTGAACGGCTCGAGCGTCGACCACGGCCGCGTGGTGACCCCGCGCACGCCCCGGGGCTTCCTGGCGGGCGTGCAGTCCGTGGAGTACCTCCGCGCCTACCTCACGGGCCGCCTGGGCTGGAACCGGATGGGCGGCAACCTCATCATCTCCGGGGCGTTCGGCCTCTTCCGCCGGTCCTCCGTGCTGGCGGCCCAGGGCTACGAGCACGCGACGGTCGGCGAGGACATGGAGCTCGTGGCCCGCCTGCGCCGCCGTGCGTACGAGGACGGCGGCCCGGGCCGGGTGGAGTTCGTTCCCGACCCCGTCGCCTGGACCGAGGTCCCGGAGTCCCTGAAGGTCCTGGGCCGCCAGCGCGACCGCTGGCACCGCGGACTGGCCGACGTCCTCTGGCGCTACCGCGGCGTGGCCCTGCGCCCCCGCTACGGCAGCCTGGGGTTCGTCGCCTACCCGTACTTCGTCCTCGTCGAGCTGCTGGGCCCCGTCGTGGAGGCGATCGGCCTGATCGGCCTGGTCATCGGCCTGGCGACGGACACCGTGAACTGGCCCTTCGCCGCGCTGTTCCTGCTCGTCGCCTACGGCCTCGGCCTGATCATGACGGTGCTGACCATCGCGCTCGAGGAGTGGACGTACCGCGGCTACGGGCGGGGCCGCGAGACGCTCGTGCTGCTCGGTTGGGCGCTGATCGAACCGCTCGGCTACCGGCAGCTGACGGTCGTCTGGCGCCTGAAGGGCCTGTGGAAGTACGCCCGCGGCAACACGGAGTGGGGCGTCATGACCCGCAAGGGGTTCGCCACCGAGGAGGAGCCGCCCGGACCCGCGGGGCCGTAACGCCCGGTCGGCGCAGCCGCCCACGGCCATCGGCCTCTCGGGCCCGGGCCGTCAGTCTCCGGAGGCCGGGCCCTTCGCCGCGCCCGTCGCCATCTCCCGCCGGACGGCGCCCCAGCCGGCCTTGCGGCGCTCGTGGAACTCGACGGTCGACCAGTCCTCCCAGTCGTAGCCCGCGGTGCGCAGCGGCGCGTCGGAGCCGGCCTGCACGGAGATCGAGACGCGGCCCGTGCGCTCCGACGTCACCGTGCCGTCCTTCCGCCCGCGGAGCACCTGGTGGCTCGAGGGGTCGGAGTAGCCGAGCAGCGCCCAGGGCACGCGCAGCTCGAGGACCTTGCCGCGGCCCATCACGAGGTTGCGGTGGTCGAAGCCGGGGGCGTCCGGGTCGGCCGTCCCCCAGCGCAGTCGCGAGAGGTCGTGGAACTCGGCGGGCTGGGGGCCTACGCCCGGCACGTTCTGCGGTCGGTTGAGGAGCTGCCGCGGCCGGCTCCACGCGCCGCTGCTCGTGCGCATCGCCGCCTGGTCGAACGGCACGTAGTCGTAGGCGATGCCGTAGAGCCACGGGAGGGGGTCGAGCCACGCCGCCTGCAGGAGCGTGGCCTTCTCCCCCGGCCCGACGATCACGCCGTGGTCCGCGCGGGGGTCCGCGCCGTTCGTGCCCGGCAGCCCGCGGTTGCCCTTCCCCGTCACGCCGAAGCCGATCCGGATCGGTCCGCGCTCCCAGGCCCGGTCCTCCCGCAGGCGCACGCGCAGCCACAGGCCGCCCGCGTCGTGCGTGGCTCGCACGTCCTCCACCGGGCCGGCGGACTCGGCGATCGACTGGCTCGTGGAGGCCGTCCAGTCGCGGTCGTCCCCGTCGAGGACCTTCGTCGGCTTGCGGCCGGGCTCGACGGCCACGATGCCGAAGTGCTCCTCGTTCGTCAGCGCGTTGCGCCACAGGGCGCGGCGCTCGGGGGGCAGCTCGAGCTCCGCCGTGTTCCAGGTGAACTTGAACCACTCGTCGGCCCAGGCGAAGAGGACGCCTCCGGCGTAGCGCTCCTCGCGGATGCGCTGCAGCAGCGAGGCGTCGATCTTGCCGGCCGCCTGCTCGGAGTGCCCGCCCTGGTCGCGTCCGATCGGGCCCCGGTGCGCCGCGCCGAGGCTTGCGGGCACCCCGAACTCCGTGACCATGATCGGCATCCCGCGGTGGTGGGCGCGGAGGGCTCGCAGGTATCCGGCGTAGGGGTCGGTGGTCCCGTCGGCGGCCTTCGCGTCGCGGTACTCCCACCGCAGGAAGTCCGGGTAGTACGGGTAGACGTGGTAGCTCGCGAAGACGCCGCCCGGCCAGGCCTCCGTGGCCCGCACGTGCGTCGCGTCGATCGAGACGAGGTCCTCCTTCTCGGCCGCCTCGCTGGGGTGCTCCAGCGGATCGGTCGTCACCCAGTTCGTGAACGTCAGGGGACGGCTCCAGCCGCGCTTGGCCTCGAGCGTCGCGACGTGGTCCATGCCCGCGGCGATCCAGCTCTCCATCGGGTTCGCGTCGGCGCTGGCCCGGATGTAGCGGCCACGGTAGGGGCCCTTCCCCGCGTTCTTGCGGTTCGTCTCCTCGACGGCCTGCGGGTCCCACTCCACGCCGAGGGACCAGCCCAGCAGCCACTGCGAGATGTCGGCTCGATACCGGCCGGAGGCGTGGCCGGGTCGCTCGGGCAGGTTCGCGTCGCCGTGCACGACGGCGACGGCGTCGGAGAGCTCCGCCTTCCAGTCGTCGAGCAGCGCGTACGCGTCGCGCCCCTCGATGAACTCGTCCTCGGGGATCCACACCCCGTGGAGCAGGTGGATCGGCCGGTCGGGGTGCGCCGTGTTGTGCGCGGCGAACGCCTCGTAGAAGTGCGGGGGGAGGATCGTGTAGACGCGCAGCAGGCGGACCCCGAGCTCGCCCATGCCGTTGAGCCAGCGGTCGTAGTCCTTCCGGGTCGGCGCGAGCTGGCCCGGGAACGTCCCCGGCAGCGTCGTGCCGAGGTTGACGCCGGGCCAGAAGCGCGGCGCGAACCCGTCCCGGTCCGTGGCCAGCGCGATGTCCTCGCCCTGGACGCGCGCCGGGACCTTGAGGCCGTCGACGGTCGCGGGCACGCCAGCGTAGCTCGGGCCCTGCGGAAGTGCCTCGGCGTCCTCGCCCGAGCCGCCGCAGCCGGTCACGGCGCAAGCCAGCACGGCGAGGAGGACGGGGCCGAGACGGTGTGGGCGGCGAGAGGCAGGCGAGGGCACGGCACACCGGGGGATCGGCAGGACGGGACGCCGCTGAAGGCTCGTCCCCGTCCTCCGCCCCCGCGCGCCCCTACGGCTTGAGGATCACCTTCGTGCAGCAGTCCTCCTTGTGCTTGAAGGTGTCGTAGCCCTTCGGGGCGTCCTCCAGGCTCATGGTGTGCGAGATCGCGAAGGCCGGGTCGAACTCGCCCTTCTCGATGCGCTCCAGCAGCGGCCGCATGTAGCGGTGCACGTGGCACTGACCCGTGCGCACCGTGAGGCTCCGGTTCATGAGCGAGCCGAGCGGGAACTTGTCCATCAGGCCGGCGTAGACGCCGATGATCGACACCGTGCCGCCGTTGGCGCAGGCCATGATCGCCTCGCGGACGGCGTGCGGGCGCTCCGTCTCCATGCGGGTGGCCTGCTTCACGCGGTCGTACGCGTTGACGGCGGCGTGGCCGTGGTGGGCCTCCATGCCGACGGCGTCGATGCAGGCGTCCGGCCCGCGACCGGCCGTCATCTCGTTCAGCGCCTCGAGCACGGCCGTCTGCTCGTAGTTGATCGTCTCGAGCCCGAGGTCGTTGCGGACCTTCTCCAGCCGGTACTCGATGCGGTCGATGACGATGACCCGCTCGGCGCCCATGAGCTTCGCGCCCAGCGCGGCGAACAGGCCGACCGCGCCCGCGCCCCACACCGCGACGACGTCGCCCTCGCTGATGTCGGCCATCTCGGCCCCCATCCAGCCCGTCGGCAGGACGTCGGAGAGCGGGAGCACCGACTCGTCGGGCAGGTCGCCCTCGATCTTGATCGGCCCGACGTCCGCGAACGGCACGCGGGCCGCCTCGGCCTGCCCGCCCGCGAACCCGCCCGTCAGGTGCGAGTAGCCGAAGATGCCGGCCACGGGGTGGCCCATCATCTTCTCCGCCAGCGCGGCGTTGGGGTTCGAGTTCTCGCAGGAGGCGAAGAGGCCCTTCGCGCAGGCGTTGCAGCCGCCGCACGCGATCGGGAACGGCACGACGACGCGGTCCCCCTTCTTGAGGTTGTCGATGCCCTTGCCGACGTCGGTGACGATCCCCATGAACTCGTGGCCGAGGATGTCGCCCTGCTTCATCGTCGGCATGTAGCCGTCGTAGAGGTGCAGGTCCGAGCCGCAGATCGCGGTCGAGGTGATCTGGACGATCGCGTCGCGGTCGTTGAGGATCTTCGGGTCCGGGACGTTCTCGACCTGGACGGTGTTGCGGCCACTCCAGACGTTCGCGCGCATGGTGGGCTCCTTACCGGTTCTGGGTGGGATCGGCGACGGGCTGCGCCGGCCGCTGGGTCATCAGGCGGGGCGCGGACGGGCCCTCCGGGCTGCCGTCCGAGCGGAGCACCTCGCCCGTCTCGACCGTCTGCTTGAAATGCCGCAGGTCGTCGGCGACCTGCTGGTCGAAGGAGCGGCCCGCGACCCTCTTGGCCAGCTCGACCGGGGGCAGGCCCGCACCCTCCTTCACGTTCACCCGGACCTCGGTACCGCGGCCGCCGGGGGCGATGACGAAGTCGGCGGACTCCTTCGGCGCCACGCCGTCCCACGCCTCCCACGCCGCGCGGACCTCCTCCAGAGGCGCGCGCACCGTCACGCCGGTGCGCTCGCGCTTCGGGTGCTCCTTCACGGTCGGCAGCGGCGGGCCGTCCGCGTCGGACTGCTCCTTCGCGCGGGCGAGCGCCAGGACGTCGGCGGTGCCGATCGCCGTGGCCGTCGCGAAGGCGAGCGCCAGGCGCCAGCGGTTGCGGTCCTGGGGCCGGCTGCGCCACGAGGCGACGAGCAGCCCCACGTCGAGCGCGTCGCCGGCGACGCGGGCGATCAGCGTGCGCACGGGCCACGGGCGCTCGGCCGCGAGGATGCCGGCGCCGGCGGCGAGCTCGCGCGTCCCGCCCGCCACGACCGTGACGAGCTTGGCGCGGGGGCCGTCGGGAGCCCCGATCGCGCGGTTGAACGCGCCGGGCGCGAGGGTCTGGGGAACACCGAGCGCGAGGCTGGCCCAGCCGAGCGCCTGCTCGAGCGGGCCGAGATCCCCGGGACGCCCGAGGTCGGAGGCGGAGGGAGGCATGGCCGGGTCGTACCCGCCCGGGCCCGATCTGACACGGCCCCGTCGCCTCGGGCGCGGGCCCGCGCCGGGCAGCGCCGTCGTGCGGCCCTAGTCCGCGGGGGCCGCCGCGGTCCCGTCGCTACGGCCCGCGGCCTCCTCGGGGTCCCCTGCGACAGCCGTCCCGTCCCGGCGCTCCCGCTCGGCCGCACCCCCGCGGCGCACCGCCCGCAGGTCGATCCCGGTCAGGAGCCGCGCGATGCCTAGGGCCGCGGCGCCGAGCGCCATGCCGGCGATGTCGTCGAGCACGTAGTGCCAGCCCAGGTAGACCGTGCCCGTCAGCGTGACCACGAACCAGACCCAGAGGGCGATCTTCAGCCGCCGGTCCGCGCCGACGAGGTGCGCGGCCAGCGCCGCGGTGAAGCTCATGGAGACGTGCAGCGACGCGAACGCCGCGATGCTCTGCGGCGTCGCCGTGGCGGGGTCGCGCAGGAACGCGATCCGCTGGTCGAGCAGCACGCCCTGAAGCCGCGTGACCTCGGTGTAGGGCAGCCCCGCGAAGTCGCCGCGGAACGCGTAGATCGGGCCCAGGGAGGGCAGCGCGAAGTAGCTCAGCGCGCCCAGCACCCAGTTCAGCGACTGCGCGCACGTGTAGAAGAGCCCGGAGCGCAGGTCCCGCGAGAAGACGAGGGACACGCCGATCGTCAGCGGCAGGAAGACGATGAACGCCACGTAGAACGTCGAGAGCACGTGGGACGTGATGCCCGTGCCCAGCACGCTGTGCAGGAGCTCCGCGGGATCCGTGCCGAAGAACAGCGCCCGGTCCCAGTCCGCCAGCTCGCGGTCGAACAGGTGCTCCGGGCGCACGAGCGGGACGATGCTCTTGACGTTCCGGTACGCCATGTAGGACAGGTAGAAGCCCACAAGGGCCCCACCGGCGGCGACGGCGCGCAGGGGCGTCCAGCGCTCCCGCCGCACGCGGAGCAGCTCGGCCTTCGACGGCAGCGGTCGACCGGGCCGCGCGCCGGCCCGCCAGAGGACGTCGAGGCCCACGAAGGCGACGACCGCGAACCCGACGAGACCCAGGTAGAGCGCGGCCACGTGGTCGGGGTCGCGCAGCGGCAGCCCCTGGTCGTTCACCGCGATCGTCGCGGCGACCACCATCAGGAGGGCGACGAACGGACCGGCGGCGGCCGCACGCCAGCGGGCTGGTCCCCGCGGGGGCGCGGGGGCGCTCATCGGGCCTCCCCCGTGGCGGGCGCGGACCGGTCCGGGTCGCCCGACGGGCTCATCGCCGTCCGCCCGTCGGACGCCGTCGTCCCCGCGGTGAGGAGCTCGGCGGCCACGGCGTCCCCGGGGGTCGTCGCGGACGACGCCGCGCCGGCGGACGCGTCCCGCGAGGTCGCCGCGGCGTCCGCGAGGGGCGACGCCGCCGCACGGTCCGCCCGGGGGTCGTAGCCCGTGATGACGAGCGCGAGGCCGACCGCCGCCGCGCCGAGGATGAGGCCGCCGATGTCGTCGACGACGTAGTGCCAGCCCAGGTGGATGGTCGCCATGGCGGTCAGGGCCAGCAGCACCCACGCGACGACCCGCGCGCGCAGGCGCATGCCGAGCACGTGCGCCGCCAGGGCGCCCGTGAAGAAGATCGAGATGTGCAGCGAGGAGAACGCCGCGATGCTCTGGGCCGTCCCCGTCGCCGGGTCGCTGAGGAAGTCGACCCGCTGGTCCAGGAGGATCTGCTGCAGGTTGGTGACGCTGGTGGACGGGAGCGCCGCGAACTCCGCCGGGTCCGCGTAGACCGGTCCGAGCGCGGGGAGCAGGAAGTAGCTCGCCGCCCCCAACAGCCAGTTCAGCGACTGCGCGGTGGCGTAGAACAACCCCGCCTGCAGGTTGGGCGAGAACACGAGCGCCAGGGCCAGGGTCGCCGGGATGTAGAGGAAGAACAACCCGTAGACGAGGGAGAGCGCCTCCGTGGCCACGCCCGTGCCGAGCACGGAGTGCATGATCACGGCGGGGTCGTGGCCGAGGAACAGGGAGCGGTCCAGGCTGGCCAGCGGCCCGTCGAAGAGCTCGCCCGGACGGATCAGCGGAACGACGCTCTTGAGGTTCCGGTACGCCAGGTACGTGAGGTAGAAGCTGATGAGCGCCGTCATCACCGCGACGCTGCGCCCCGCGGTCCAGCGCTCGCGCCGGACCTGCGCCACGTCCGCCATCGCGGGCAGCACCCGCCCCGTGCGGCGCGACGCGCGGACGAGGACGTCGGCGGCGATCAGCACCCCCACGAGCGCGAAGACGATGAGCAGGCGCCGGCCCGCCACGTGGTCGGGGTCGCGCAGCGGCACCCCGGCGGCGTCCGTGACCGCGAGCGCGGCGAGGAGCGAGACGAGGGCGACGACCGGGCCGGCCGCCAGCATCCGCCGCCGAGGAGACGCGGCGTCGGCGGCTCCGGCGGCCCCGGCGAGCGCGGGCTCTGGCGCGGAGGCGGTCGCCGGAGTGGCGCGTTCCTGGGGCTTCACGATCACCGGTGGGAGGGGCTCCGACGCAACACGACGTCGATCATGGTTACACGCTGGTCACATGTCCGGGGAGGCGACCGGGTCACGGGTGCCCCGGAACGGACCCGACGGCCCGCTTCCCGGGGCACCGCTCAGGCCCGGACGAACACGCTGCACTGGCTCGGCTCGCCCGACTCGAAGCCGAGCAGCCAGGCGTCGCGACGCTCCTGCGGGGTGCCGTGGTGCTGCTCCGAGCCGACCTCGAAGTCGCCGACCGCCAGCGCGGTGCTCAGGGCCTCCTCGACGTCGCCCTCCTGCAGCTCGCCGGCGCGGTACACCGAGGCGCCCCAGGTCCCCGCCAGGCAGTCGGCCTGCAGCTCGAACGGCATGGCCGACGCCCCGCGGCGCCGCTCGTCGAACACGCCCTGCTCCTGCTGCAGGTTGTGGGCGTACTCGTGGGCGACGATGTAGGCCACGCCGAAGTCGCCGACCGCGCGGCCCTGGGCGGCCTCGCCCGGGAACCCGCTGATCGCGCCCGTGAGCACGCCCTTGGCGATCCGCCGGCCGACGTAGATCGTGTCGTCGGCGGGGCAGTAGAACGCGGCCGTGTCGTCCGCGGGGGCCCCGCAGGCGGTGCGCACGGAGCGCCCGACGGGCACCCACGCGTAGCCCACGCGCGGCTCCTCCAGCCCGGCCGCCTTGAAGGTCTGGGACCAGTAGGCGTCGACCCGACGCAGCACGTCGGTGAGGAACGTGTCGATCTCGTCCGTCTCCGTCCGGCCGTCGCTCGACGGTGCCCGGGTCCCCTCGTCCGCCCGCGGCACGGAGCGCTCGAGGTCGTCGAAGGCGGCCTGGACCTTCGCCTCGAGCTCCTTGCCGATCTCGCGCGCGTCCTCCCGGATCCGCTTCGCGTCGCGCCGGACCCGCTCGATCCGCTCCTGCGCCTTCTCGCGCAGCTCGCGCGACTCTGCCCGGACGCGCTCGATCCGCTCGGCGACGGACTCGCCCTCGGAGTCACCGCCGCACCCGGGCAGGGCGACGAGGGCCACGAGGACGAGGAGTGCCGACAGCCAACGCTTCACAAGGCCGGTGGTACCCCGTCAGAGCCGGGCGCACCCGCGGAACGCCGCTGGCGCCCCGGCCCGTCCGCTGCGAGGATCGCCCCCATGCCGATCGCCCGCCCCGCCGCCTGCGCCCTCGCCGCGCTCGGCCTCGCCCTCCTCGGTACGAGCGCGGGCGACGCCCCGACGGCCGCGGGCGCCGCCGACCGGGAGTCGTGCGGGTCGCGCGGCGCGTTCGTCGTGCGACGGGGCGGCTCGGGCGTGGTCCTCGGCCGGGTGCGGAAGGACGGCGGCGTCTCCTACACCGCCTGCTCCACCCGCTACGGCCGCAAGGTCGTGCTGGCGACGGACCGCGCCGACGGGGCGAAGCTCGCCTTCACGCTCGGCCGCGCCCGCGTGTCGGGCTCGTCCGCCACCCTCGTCTACTGCCTGAGCGACGCTCTCGGCGCCGACCGCCACACCGTGAAGGCGAACCTCCGCACGGGCCGGACGACCCGCACGAGCGTGGCGTTCGAGACCGCCGGCTGCCGCTGAGGCGTCGCACCCCGACGGACCGGCCCGGCGGCGTGGCGTCGTCCGCGCCGGGAGGGGCGGCCCGGGTCGGGCGGCCCGGAACGGCGCCGCGTTGCCCGGACCCCGGACGGGGTAGCCGGACGGCATGAACCTCTGCCCCACCTGCGGCCAGCCGGCGACGAAGGCGTTCCCGCCCGACGAGGGCTGGGAGTGTCGCAACGAGGCCTGCCCCGAGTTCGGGCAGCCGCTGACCGCCCACGAGCCCGCGCCGGACGGGGCCCCGTCGCCGCGCGGCCCGGAGACGCCCGAGGAGCGCTGAGCGCGGCCGCTCGCGGGCCCGGAACGGCGGGGCTCGCCGGGGCCCGCGGGCCCCGCTCTCCCCTACCGCCCCATCCGCCGCAGGCCGATCATCGCCAGCGCCCCGAAGACGGCGACGAGCGCCGCGAGTGCCACGAGGCCCGGCCAGGTGTGCGCCAGGCTCAGGTCGATCCCCGACACCGTCGACTGGCGGGCGAGCTCGAGGATGTGCGAGACGGGGTTGACCCGGGCGACGTCCTCGAGCCAGCCCTTCAGGAGCGGCTGCGGGGTGTAGGCCGTCGAGAGGAAGACGCCGAGGAACACGCTCATCTGCATCAGCGGCCCCGCCTGCTGGGTGCGGAAGTGGACCGCGATGGCGATCGCCCACATCGCCGCGACGGTGCAGAACCCGGCGGACGCGACGTAGAGCGCCACGATGCCGAGGACGCCCCCGGTCACCTCGCCGCCGATCAGCACGCCGACGATCAGGACGAGCGTGACGGGCACCATCGACCGCGTGATCGCCCCGAGCACCGGGCCGAGGACCAGGAGCGGCCGGGCGACGGGCGCGACGAGCAGGCGGTCGAACCACCCCTGCTCGATGTCGCGTGCGAGGTTCGCCCCCGCGGCCGCGCCGGCGAAGCCCGCGCCCTGCAGGCAGCAGAGCGGGATGATCCAGGACAGGTAGGAGTCGGTCGGGAACCCCGGGAGCCCGACGAGCCGGCCGAACTGGCCGCTCGTGCCGAGCAGGAACACGAGCGGCGCGATCGACGTGCCGATGAGCGCCCCGCGCACGCGCGTGACCTCGTTCAGGGAGCGCAGCCAGAAGGCCCAGGCGACCCCGCCGGCGGGCGAGTTCGTGCCGCCGGACCGGGAGCCGGAGCGGCCGGCCGGGGAGTCCGTGGAGGTGCTCATGTGCGGCGCGCCCGGTCGCGGAGGGCGAGGACCGCCAGGGCGGTCGCGAACGCCGCCAGTCCGACCGCGGCGGCCAGGCCGATCCACGGGTCGCCGAGACTCGCGTCGCCCTGCAGCAGCCCGCGCGCGCCCTCGACCACGTAGGTCAGCGGGTTGTACGCGGACAGGTCGCGCAGCGTCGGCGTGAGCAGGTCGCGCGGGAAGAACGCCGGCGCGGTGAAGAGCAGGACGAAGACGAACGGGAAGATGGACTGCATGAGGCTCATCGAGCCGGTGCGGATCGCGATCGCGATCGCGAGCCCGCCGATGCCGACCGCCGTGATCACGGCGAGCGCGGCGGCCCCGAGGGCCCCGAGGACGCCACCCGGGTAGCTCGCGCCGAACAGCAGCGCCACGAGCAGGAACCAGGCCATCTGCAGCACCGCGAGCCCGAGCGTGCCGGCCAGGCGGCCGAAGACGAGGCTCGAGCGGCGCACGGGCGCGGCCAGCAGGCGGTCGAAGAAGCCGCCCTCGATGTCGTTGGCCAGCGCCATCCCGCTCGTCAGCCCGGACAGGAGCGCGCCCTGCAGCAGCGTGCCCGCGACGACGAACCCGAGGTAGGAGGAGACCTCCGGGAAGTCCCGCAGGTCGCGCCCGGCGCTCGTGCCCGACGCGATCACGGCCAGCAGCATGAGCGGCAGGACGAACGTGGGCATGAGCAGCTGCGCCCGGCGGAACTGCACGCTGAGCGCCCGCCGCCCGAGCGCGGTGACGACGCGCGACTCGCGCGCCACGCCGGCGATCACGACGGTGCTCCGGGGGCGGTGGACCACGTGCGACGGCTCACGCGGGCACCTCGGCCTGATCGGCCGACGCACCCTGCGTCGCCCCCTCGAGCGTCGACCCGGTGACGGCGGCGAACACGTCGTCGAGCGTCGGGCTCTCGACCTCGACGGACTCCACGGCGATCCCGGCCTCGTCGAGCGCACGGATCGCGAGCGGCACCGTCGCCTTGCCCCGCGCGGCGCGGATGGCGACGCGCGCGTCGTCCTGACAGTCCACGAGGGGGCCGACGGCGGAGAGCGCCACACGCGCGGCGGCCACGTCGGACTCCGGGGCGAGGTCCACGTGCAGCGTGGGCTCCCCCACGTGCGCCTTCAGCTCGGCGGGCGTGCCCTCCGCGACGAGCGAGCCGCCGGCGATGATCCCTACGCGGTCGGCCAGCTGCTCGGCCTCCTCGAGGTACTGCGTGGTGAGGAAGACGGTGGTGCCGTCGTCGTTGAGGCTGCGCACCTCGCGCCACAACGCCGAGCGGCTCGTCGGGTCCAGCCCGGTGGTCGGCTCGTCGAGGAACAGCACCTTCGGACGGTGCACGAGCGCCATGGCGAGGTCGAGCCGCCGGCGCATGCCGCCGGAGTACTGCCCGACCCGCCGTCCGCCCGCGTCGGTCAGCCCGACCCGGTCGAGCAGCTCCTCGGCGCGGGACCGCGCCTGCGCGCCCTTCATGCCGTGCAGCGCGCCCTGCATCCGCAGGAGCTCGCGCCCCGTCATGAGCGGGTCGATGGCGGCCTCCTGCAGCGCGACCCCGATGTTGCGGCGCACCGCGTCGGCCTGACTCACGACGTCGAACCCGGCGACCCGGGCCTCGCCCGCCGTCGGCTTGAGCAGCGTCACGAGGATCCGCACCGTGGTGGTCTTCCCCGCGCCGTTCGGCCCGAGGAACCCGTAGACCTCGCCCTCCCGCACCTCGAGGTCGAGCCCGTCGACGGCCTTGATGCCGCCCTTGAAGGCGCGCTCGAGGCCGTGGACGGAGACGGCGGGGGGCGAGGATGAAGCTGGTCCGGACACGCAGGCAGCGTAGAGGGACGGCCGGGCGGGCCCGTGATCACGGGGTCACGGACCCGCCCCTCCCTCCGTGACCTAGCGTTCGATCCGCAGCTCGACGCGGCGGTTGAGCGCGCGGCCACCCTTGGTCGCGTTGCTCGCCCGCGGCTGCGTCGCGCCGCGCGAGACCAGCGTCGCCTTGGCCTGGACGCCGTGGGCGCGCAGGAAGGCCGCGACGGCCTGGGCCCGGCGCTGACCGAGGGCCTTCAGGTAGTCCGCGTCGGTGGTCGAGCCGTCGGTGTGGCCGACGACGCGCAGGTTCACGGCCGTGCCGCGCACCTGCCCGGCGAGCGCCGTCAGCTGCCGGACGGCGGCGCGCGTGAGCGTCGCGCTGTCGACCGCGAACCCGCCGACGGTGGCCGTCGTGCGCTGGCGGACGAGCGTGGCGACGCCCGTGGCCTTGAGCGGCTCGCCCTTGACGGGGCGACCGGTGATCGCCACGGACACCTTCAGGCCCCGGGGCGAGGTGCGCAGCAGCTCGCGACCCGTGGCGTTCAGCGTGACCTCGACCTCCATCCTCCTGCTGCCCGACTTCGCGCGGTACTCGCCGGTGCCGACGAGGACCCGGCGGTCGCCCGACGCGTGGGCCGTGCGGGTCGCCGCGGCGTTCACGTACAGGTCGACCTTGCACGAGGTCAGGTCGGTGCCGGTGATGGCGCAGCCGACGCCGACGCCGTTCTCCTTGACCTTGATCGTGGCGGCCGACGAGGTGCCGCCCGCGCCGCTGGGGCGGCCCGTGGGCTCACCGATGACGGCGGTCAGCTTCGGCTGGGCGGCCGGAGCCGCGGCCTTCGCGGGCGTCGTCGCCGCCGGCTTGGGGGCAGCGCGCGCCGCCGCCTCCGCGGGCGCGGGGGCCTGCGCGGGTGCCGGCGTCGGCTCGGGGGCAGGCGCCGGCTCGGGGGTCGGGACCCTGGCCGGCGCCACGACGGTCCAGGCGATGGTCGTCGCCTTGCCGTGGTGGCCCGCGCCGTCCGTCTGCCGGACGAGCAGGACGTGGTCGCCCACGCTCAGGTCGGTCAGCGTCAGCGGGAGCTTCGTCTTCGCCCAGGCGCCGCCGTCCAGCGCGTACTCCACGGTGGCGTGCGGGTCCGCGACCGTCAGGTCGAACGTGGCGGTCGTGTCCTCCGTGCGCGCGTCGGGGCGCTTCGTCACCGTCGGTGCGGCCGGGCCGGCGAAGCTCACCGTGAAGGCGTCCTCGACGGGCTCGCCCGGGTTGCCGGCACTGTCGATCTCGCGCACCGCGAAGGTGTGCGGACCGGCGGCGTAGCCCTTGACCGTGGCGGGCGAGCTGCACTCCTGCCAGGCGGCCTGGTCGAGGCGGCACTCGAACGTGCCCTCGCCCTCGGGGCGCTCGCCCTGGAAGCGGACGGTCGCCTGCGTCGTGCGCACGTCGTCGAGGTCGCTCAGCAGGGTCGGCTTCGCGGGGTTCGTGGCGTCGTACGTCCAGGTGTGGGCGGCGTCCTCGCCGCGGTTGCCGTGGGCGTCGAGCTGCCGGACGCGGAACGTGTACGTGCCCTCGGGCAGCCCGTCGACGTCGTCGCCGCTCTCGCACGCGTCCCACCCGGGGATGCCGTCGATCGAGCACTCGAAGCCGGTGCCGTCGGGGTCGGCGCCGGTCCAGGTGAAGACGGCCTTCGGGACCTTGACGAACGCGTCCGGCTTGCCCGTGAGGGTCGGCTTCGCCGGGCCGGTGACGTCGACGGAGAACTGCTTGCTCTCGGTCGGGCCGACGTTGCCGGCCTCGTCGATCTGCCGGACCGCGAACCAGTGCGCGCCCGTCGTCATGCCGGTCGGCTTGGCCGGCGAGGTGCACGGTGCGAAGTCGCCGTCGTCGACGGAGCAGGCGAACGTCCCGCCGTTCTCGCCCGTGAATGCGATCTCCGGGGTGCTCGTGGCGAACGTCCCCGACAGGTCGGTCGTGATCGTCGGCTTGGCCGGGAGGGTCGTGTCGACCTTCCAGGTGAGCACCTCGGGGTCGGAGGCGTTGCCGGCCTCGTCGAGCTGCCGGACGGAGTACCGCTGGTCGCCCGGCGTCAGACCCTCCAGGTCGGCCGGCGACACGCAGGTCTCCCAGGAGGCGTCGTCGTCGCCCTTCCGGCACTCGAAGGAGCCGTTCGGCTCGTCGCCCGTGAACGCGATCTTCGCGGTCGTCTCCTTCGTCACCGCCGCCGGCTTCGTGCCGATCGTCGGCTTGCCCGGCTTCGTCGTGTCGACGGTCCAGGCGAACTCCTCCGGGACGCCGGCGTTGCTCGCCTGGTCGACCTGGAGGACGCGGAAGCTGTGCAGGCCCTCGCCGGGGATCGCGACGGACTGGCCCGAGACGCACGGCGCGAAGGCCGCGTTGTTCAGGGAGCACCGATAGGTGCCGCCCGCCTCGGCGCCCGTCCAGGCGAACGGGAACGACGTCGCGTTGCTCGGGTTGGTCGGCGTGTCGTCGAACGTCGGGCTGCCCGGCGGGTCGGTGTCGGCCGGCGTGGACGCCACGACGGCGTTGGTGATCTCGGAGGCGAGCGTGTCGGTGCCGGCGGGGTTCTGGACCGTGCGCACGACGCGGTAGCGGTGGCCGACGTGCGCGTCGTCCAGCGGGAAGCCCTCCGTCGTGACGCCGGTGTTCACGCAGCTCGCCGGGGTGCCGTCGTCGCAGCGCTGCCACTGGTAGGTGCGGACGAGCGGCGCGGTGCCCTGCTCGGCGATCAGGTCGAGCTTGAGCGTCGATCCGGTCTCGGTCGCGCTGGCGATGTGCGTCTCGTTGAGGTCCGGGACCTGCGAGGGCTGCCAGGCCACGCCGATGAAGTCCTCGCCGTCGGGCAGCGTCGTGTTGGGCACGATCGCCACGCCGGTGCCGTCCCAGTTGGCGGTGTAGATCGCCCAGTCGCCGCTGCGGTTCGAGGCGAACGCGACCTTCGTGCCGTCCGGCGAGATCGAGGCGTAACGCTCGTCCGAGCCCGGGGCGCCACCCGTCTCGAGGGACCTTTGCTCGCTGCCGTTCTCCGCGGAGCTGACGCGGACGTCGAAGCTGGCGTTGGGGCCGTCGTACGTCGTGTAGGCGAGCTTCGTGCCGTCGGCCGACATCGAGAGCTGCATGGGGAACTCGCCGTTGTCCTCGTCGGAGAGGAAGGCGAGGTGCGCGCTGTCCGGCGGCGTGTTCGACGCCCCGTTGACGACGTAGACGCCGGGATCGTCGTTCGTCTCCCCGGGGTCGCGGTCGTCGTTGATCCACGCCAGGCGGTCGGCCTTGGACCAGGCGGTGCCCGCCGACTGGAACGTCGACTTGACCTGGACCCCGTCGTAGGGGTTGCCGACGTGGTAGCCGTCGCCCGTCGTGCCCCACGCGTAGTTCAGGCCGTCCGGCGAGATCGAGGGACCCTGGATGTACCGGTTCGGGTCCAGCATCGGGTCGGTCATCGTCTCGACGAGCTGCCCCGTCCACGGGTTGACGTCGTCGAACGACTTGCCCCCCAGGGCGGTCAGGAGGACGCGGTTGCCGTCGGCGCTCCATGCGGACACGCCGCCGCGCACGGGGGTGCCGTTCCGCGTCATCGCCGTCTTGCGGGTGCCGTCGGGCCAGATCGTGCTGGCCGCGCCGCCGTCGGCGGTGACGCTGAACGCCAGGGCGCCGTTGGAGGCGCCGCGCGTCCAACCGTCGATGGCCGGGGGCGCGGCGGCGGAGGCGGCGCCCGGGACGACGCAGGTCGCGGCGAGGACGCCGGTGAGCGCCGCGGAGGCGAGCCGCGCTAGGCGGCGGGGGGTCTGAGGTCGAGACATCGTACGCGCTGAATCGGCCGCGCCCCCTGGGGCTGGCGCGGGACCGGACGATCGTCCAACGCGACGCCCGGACGACGGTTCGACCTCCACCCGGAGCCCCGGGCCGCCGATGTACCCGCGAGATGTCCCGCTCGTCGCCGTCCCGCTGCCTGCTTCTCGCCCTGTGCGCCGCAGCGGCCCTGGGAGCCCCGAGCGCCGCAGCTGCCGACGAGGGCCCCGTCGACGGCCGCCCGCACCTCGACCTCCGCGAACGGGACACGGCGGCCGTCCCCGCGCCCGTCGCCGCGGCTCGGCGCGCCCTCGACGCCCGGCTCGGCGCCCTGGGGCACGTCGACACGGCCGAGGCCACGGGGGGCGTCGCCGACGTCCGGCGCGCGGACGGCTTCCTCACGGGCCCCGATGCGCGGGACGCCGCCGAGATCGCGCTCGCCTACGTGCGCGCCCGACCCACGGTCTTCGGCCTCGACGCGGACGACCTCGACGCCCTGCGGCTGCAGAGCCGGTCCGTCTCGCCCGACGGCCTCACGACCCTGCGGTGGACGCAGACCGTCGACGGGATCGCCTCGCTCGACACCGGCGTCGTCGCCCACGTGGCGCCGGACGGGCGGCTGATCGCCGTCGGCGGCGGTGCCCGCCCCGACCTGGGCCTGCGGCGGGAGGGCGCCCTCCTCGGCCCGGACGACGCGTACCGCCGCGCGCTCGCCGACGCCGGCGGTGGCTCCTCCGCAACGCCGCGGGCCGACACCGCGCCCGGCCCCGAGCGCGCGACGACGTTCTCCGACGGCGGCACCGCTCAGCTCGCCGTGCTGGCCGAGGCCTCGGGCGGCCGGCTGGTGTGGCGCACCGTCGCGTTCGACGACGACGGCCACGGCTACGAGCAGGCCGTCGACGCCCGCGACGGCTCCGTCCGCCTGCGCCGGCCGCTCACGGCACACGAGCGGGCGGCCGAGGTCTACCCGCGGTTCCCGGGTGCGGCCACGGGCGGCACGGCGACCAGGGTCGACCTCGACGCCGACCCGGCGTGGCTCAGCGACGACGCGAGCGGCACGCGGCTGCGCGGCGTCAACACCCACACCTACACGGAGCGCACGCCGAACAACGCCGTGGACCCGGGCGAGGACGTCGCCGCCGGCCCCGCGGGCGACTGGGTCCGCCCGCTGCAGTCCGTCGTCAGCAGCAGCGGCCCGTGCCCCGCCGCGCCGGCCTTCTGCACGTGGGACAGCGGCAACGTCGCCTCGCTCGACGTCAACGGCGACGCGTCGGCCGTCAACCTCTTCTTCCACGTCAACCGCTTCCACGACCACCTGAAGGCGGCCCCCGTCGGCTTCGACGCAGCCTCGGGCAACTTCGAGCGGGGCGACCTCGTCCTGGCCGAGAACGACGACCGCTCGGGGTACGACAACGCGAACTTCGCCACGCCGCCGGACGGCACCTCGCCGCGCATGCAGATGTTCGCGCGGCGGGCCGCCTTCGACGTCAACGGCGGCCTGAGCGCCGAGACCGTCTACCACGAGTACACGCACGGCCTCACGAACCGGCTCGTGGTCGGTGCGGGCGGCAGCTCCACGCTCGTGGGGGAGCAGGCCCGCAGCATGGGCGAGGGCTGGAGCGACTGGTTCGCGCTCGACCTGCTCGAGAGCCAGGGCCACGCCGTCGACGGCCCCGCGGTGGGCGACCTGTCCTACGGGGCGTACTGGAACGGCGTCGGCGTGCGGGCGCAGGCCATCGACTGCCCGGTCGACGTGGTCGCCGCCCGGTGCACCGGCGGCGGGCGCAGCTACGAGGACGTCCGCCGGCTGACCGCGCCCCACACCTCGGGCGAGATGTGGGGCCAGACGCTGTGGGACCTGCGGAAGGCGATCGGGGGCGCCGAGGCGCGGCGGCTCGTGACGGGCGGGCTGCGGCTCAGCGCCCCGGACCCGACGTTCCTCGACATGCGCGACGCGATCCTCGCGGCCGACCTGGCGACGGGCGGCGCGCACCGCTTCGTGCTCTGGCGGACCTTCGCCGCGCGCGGCATGGGCGTGAGCGCCACGTCGGCGACCACCGGCGTCGCGTCCGCCACCGAGGCGTTCGACACGCCGCCCCCGACCGTCGACGACGACCCGCCGGTGCGCGAGCTGCGCGGCGACCAGGACGGCGTGGCCGAGCCGGGCGAGACCGTCGAGCTCGCGCCGCGGTTGCGCAACACGAGCGCCGGGCCGCTCGCCGCCCTGGCGGCCGACGTCCGGTCGGACACGGCAGGGGTGACGGTCGACGCGGGCGCCGTCGGCTGGCCCGCGCTGGACGCCTCCCTCGCGACCGCGCCGTCGTCCTCCCCCGTGCGGGTCACGGTGGGCGACGACGTCCGCTGCGGCACGCCCGTCCGCCTGCAGGCCGACGCCCCGGGCCGGCCGGCGCTCCCGTTCCGCCTGCGCCTCGGCCGCGGCAACGCGCCGGGCCCGACGACCTGGCTGTCGGACGCCACGGCCCGGGCGATCCCGGACGGCTCCGCTGCCGGGGTGACCACCACGATCGAGGTCCCCGGCCCGGGCGTGCCCGTCCAGGACCTCGACCTGCGCCTCGACGGGCTCGACCACGGCTGGACGGGCGACCTGCGCGTGCTCCTGCAGCACGACGACGGCCCGCGCATGACCCTCGTGGACCACCCGGGCCGCGGCGACGCAGGCCCCGGCGACCTGGGCGGCGTGATCCTGGACGATGAGGCGACCGCGTCCCTGGCGAGCACCACGACCCCATCCCCCGGGCGGTACCGGCCCACGTCGGCGCTCTCCCGCCACGACGGCGAGACGACGGCCGGCACGTGGAAGCTGACCGTGATCGACCCCTGGGCGGGCAGCGCAGGGACGCTGCGCGGGTGGTCGCTCGGGTTCACCGAGCAGGGCGGCTGCGCCGACAACACGGCGCGGGCGAGCACCGCCCCCGCCGTCGACGTCACGACGGACGCGGCCACGCTGGACGCGACGGTCGACGCCGCGGGCGCGCCGACGCAGTGGCGGTTCGCGTACGGCCCGACCGCCGACTACGGCGCGACGATCGACGGACCCGCGGGCGACGGCGCCGCGGGCGAGGTCCGCCGGACGGCGCGTCTGACGGGCCTGCGGCCCGGAACGACCTACCACTACCGCGTCGAGGCCCTGCGCTTCGGATCGGTGGTGGCCCACGGCGCCGATCGCACGTTCACGACCGCCGCGCCCCCGGCGGACCCCGACGTGGCTCCACCCTCCGACGGGTCCGGCGGCGGGACCGCGCCGGGCCCCGGGCCCGTCGTCGTGCCGCCCGCGGCGCCGAACGTTCCCGTCCCGCCCGTGGCGCCGGCACCGCCCGCACGCCCCGCCCCCGCCCGCCTCTCCCTGGCGGGCACACCGGCCCGGCTGCAGGTCCGATCCGGACGGACGACGATCATGGTCGTGGCGCAGGCCGGGCTGCGCGGGCGGCTCGAGCTGCGCGCGCGGGGCCGGACGATCGGCAGCGCACGCTTCGTCACCGCGAGCACCGGGCGCGCCCGCGTGCTCGTCCGCCTGAACGCGGCCGGACGGGCGGCGCTGCGCCGCGCGCCGGGTCACCGGCTGGCGGTCACGGTGACGGCGCGCGCCGGCGTCGAGCGCGCCTCCCGCCGGGCCCGGCTCCGCGGCTGAGGCCTGGCGCGCAGGCGGCCCAGGAGGCGCGCGCCGACGGACCGGCTCGGCCATGCTGTGCGGGACCTCGCCCGACACTGGACCGCACGTGCACTGGATCGACCTCAACCTGGACCGCAACGAGGCATCGGACATGCTTCCGGTCACCGACCAGGACGTCCTGGACGCCCACGGTTGGGATCGGGCCTACTGGATCCTGCTGGACGAGGACCAGCTCGACGACGCCGTCGGCATCGTCGGACACCCCGTGGGCGCCGAGCTGCACGAGGAGTGGGAGCACCACAGCGTCCCCACGGATTGCGGCCCCGATGCCCACAAGACGGACGACTCCGAGGCGGCCGCCACCCACGACGGCTGGGTGTACGCCCTCGGTTCGCACTTCGGCGGCAAGCAGGGCCCCCTGCAGATCGGGCGTCACTGGATCGCCCGCTGGCACGAGGACGCCCTCCCCGGGGTGATCGCGGACGCGACCCTCCCGATCTCCGTGGTGCGGGACAAGTTCCGCCTGCACCGCCTGATCAACGACGCGCTCGCCGCCCACGGGGACGTCCTCGTCCCGGTGCACGACGCGCTCACGGACGCGTTCGTCACGCCGGCCCGCGTCAAGGGCGAGAAGAAGGGGAAGGCGTGGGCGTCACGGGTGCGCGACGGCGACCACCCGTTGAACATCGAGGGCGCGGCGTTTCGCCCGAACGGCAACCTGCTCGTCGGCCTGCGCTTCCCGGTGACGCGTGCGGGCGGCCCGGTGATCGTCGAGCTCGCCGGCGTGCCGGAGCTGTTCACCACGGGGGCGTGGCCGACCGTCGCCGGCGTGTGGCACCTGACCGGGCCCGGGTCGCCCGGGGAGTGGATGGGCATCCGCGCCATGACCACCCGCGGCGACGACGTGTTCGACGTGATCTGCGGCAACCTCGACGCCGTCGACAAGCCCAGCGTGCTCTTGGAGTGCCACCCAGAGGGCCGGGCGGCGACGAGCGAGCACTGGCGGTTCTCCCTGGGTGGCCGCGTCGAGGGCGGCGCGGTCGAGTCGACGCTCGTCAACGCGTTCGGAGAGGAGTCCCGCATCGAGGGACTCGCCCACGGCCCCGACGGGCACTTCGTCTACGTCGTCGACGAGGACAGCCGGGTGCACATCAAGTTCCTCGCGATCGACTGAGGCAGCTCTTCCGCACCCGTCGGGCGCTCGCCCCGCCCGTGGCGGACGATGGGGCCCGGGCCCCATGTGCGGACCCCCGGGCCGCTGCGAACATCCCCGGCGTGCGCCGACCGGTCAACGCCGCGGAGACCCCCGCCGCCCCACCCGCCGCCACGAAGCGGTACGGCTCCCCACGTGCCCTCGCCGGCCGGCGCGTGCTGAGCTGGCGCGTCTTCCTCACGAACGCGGCGGTCCTCATCGGCGTGTCGGCCTTCCTGGTCCTCACGCCCGCGACGGTCAGCTCGCCCGTATCCGTCCACGAGCTGCTCGTGCTCGTGGCCGCGATCACGGTCACGCTGTTCCTCGACCTGTTCCTGCTGGAGCGGGCGTTCGCACCCCTCGACGAGCTGCGCCGCCTGATGCAGCGCGTCGATCCGCTCGAACCGGGGCGTCGCATCGAGCTGCAGCGCGCCGACGCCGACGTCGCCGAGCTCGCGGACGCGTTCAACGGCATGCTCGACCGGCTCGAGACGGAGCGCCGCGAGAGCGGACGCCGCGCGCTGGCGGCCCAGGAGACCGAGCGGCTGCGGATCGCCCGCGAGCTGCACGACGAGCTCGGACAGGTCCTCACCGGCGTGCTGCTGCTGCTCGACGAGGCGGGCCGCTCGTCGTCCGGGGACGCCTCCGCCGCGATCGAGGAGGGCCGCGAGGCGGTACGCACCTCGATCGAGGAGGTCCGCCGCATCGTCCGCGACCTGCGCCCCGAGGCGCTCGACGATCTGGGCCTGGTCAGCGCGTTGGCCGCGCTGGCGTCGGGCTTCGCCCAGCACACCGGTGTCGCGACGACCCGCGAGCTGCCCGCCGAGCTCGACGGCCTCTCGCCCGAGCAGGAGCTCGTGCTCTACCGCGTGGTGCAGGAAGCCCTGACGAACGTGGCCCGGCACGCCGACGCGCAGCACGTCGAGCTCCGCGTCGAGGCCACCCCCGGCGAGGTGCGCGCGCAGGTGCGCGACGACGGGCACGGGCTCGCCGACGCCCCGCCCGACCACGGCGGCATCCGCGGCATGCGCGAGCGCGCCCTGCTCGTCCGCGGCAGCGTCGAGATCACGTCGGCACCGGGCGCGGGCACCGACGTGCTGCTCCGGATCCCGCGGGAGGACGCATGACCACGCCACTCAAGACGCGACTGGTGATCGCCGACGACCACACCATCGTGCGCCGCGGGCTGCGCTCGCTGTTCGCCGCCCAGCCCGACTTCGAGGTCGTCGGCGAGGCCGAGGACGGCGTCGAGGCGGTCGAGGTCGTCCTGCAGACGCAGGCCGACCTGGCCGTCCTCGACATCTCCATGCCGCGGAAGACCGGGTTGGCGGCCGCGCGCGACATCGCCGAGCGCCGCCCCGAGACGCGGGTCCTCATGCTCTCGATGCACGACAGCGAGCAGTACTTCTTCGAGGCCCTGAAGGCCGGGGCGGCCGGCTACGTGCTCAAGTCGGCGGCCGACCGCGAGCTCGTCGAGGCCTGCCGCGCGACGATGCGCGGCGAGTCGGTCGTGTACGGGGGCGCGGTGACCGCGCTGGTCCGCGACTACGTGGACCGCGTGCGCCACGGGGAGGACCCGCGCGAGGACCCGCTGTCGCCGCGCGAGCTCGAGGTGGTGAAGCTCATCGCCGAGGCGCGGACGAACGAGCAGATCGCCGAGGCGCTGACCATCAGCCGCAAGACGGTGGAGCGCCACCGCGCGAACATCCTCGCCAAGCTCGGGATGCGCGACCGCGTCGAGCTCACCCGCTACGCGATCCGCCGCGGCCTGATCGAGCCCTGAGCGGCGCCCGGCGCGCCGCGACCTGATCGATCCCCGAGCGGCGTCCCGTGCGCCGATGGGGTCCTCAGCGACCCCGGATGCACGCTCCACCCCATCGAAGCTGGCCCGGTTCCGCGACATGCTCGTCCTCACCCCCGAACAGAAGGAACAGCAATGGGCATCATCGGTTGGATCATCATGGGACTCATCGCCGGCGCGATCGCCAAGGCGCTGCACAAGGGCAACGAGCCCGGCGGGCTGCTCGGCACCCTCATCGTCGGCGTCCTCGGCGCCATCCTCGGCGGCCTCATCGCCTCCGCGATCGGCGTCGGCGGCATCAGCAGCTTCTTCAGCCTCGGCACCTGGCTCGTCGCGATCGGCGGCGCCTTCCTGCTGCTCGTGATCTACAACGCCGTCACGTCCGGCTCGCGCGGACGCTCGGCGGTCTAGGCGCCTATGGGGAAGCAGATGGAGGGCGACAACAAGCAGCGCCGCGCTGCCGCCCGCGAGGCCCGCGATGCCGGCAGCACGCCGAGCGCCGAGGGCCTGACCACCGGCGCCTCGAAGCAGCGCACCCACGTGGGTGGTGACGCCGACCACGAGGAGAAGCTCGAGACGATCCAGCGCGGCGAGGCCAAGCAGGCGGGCAAGGACGTTCCCCGTCCGCTGCGTGGCAAGGGCCGGCAGAACGAGCCGCCGAACGCCTGAGCGGCGGGGCGGATCGCCCGTCGGGGTGGATCCGCCGTCGAACGCCGGAGCCGCGGCGGGCCCGGTGACGGGCCCGCCGCGCTCTCGTCCGGCCGGCGCTCAGCGGCGGTCGGGGTCGACCCGCTCGGCGCGCTCGCGGTGCTCCTCCGCCGTGGCGCGGGCCTCCTCGGCCTGCCGGTGACGGTCGTCCGCGGCGGCCTCGGCCTCGTGGGCGCGGCGCGCGTGGGCCTCGGCCTCGGCGCGCTCGCGCTCCGCGACGGCCCGCTCCTCCTCGGCGCGCTCCAGCTCCCGGCTGGCGGCCGTCTCGTGCTCCTCCGCCTCGGCACGACGGGCGCGCGCCTCCACCCGACGCTGGTTCGCCCGCGCCCCGCTGCTGCGCCGTCGGAGGGCGAAGAGCAGCGCGAGGAGCAGCAGCACCACGACGACGGCGATGAGCACGATGAGCCAGGTGTCCATGACCGGCGTCTACCCCGACTCGGTTCCGGGTAGACCTCGTCTATGAACGGACCCGACATCGACACCGCGCTCGACTGGCGAGGACGCACGGTCCGCGACGCCGACGGAGAGAAGATCGGCAGCCTCGGCGACGTCTACCTCGACCAGGAGACCGACCGGCCCGCGTGGGGCGGCGTCCGCACTGGCCTGTTCGGCCGCGGCGAGTCCCTGATCCCCCTCGACCGCGTCACGGCGGCCGACGACGGCGACCTGCACGTCCCGTTCGCACGCGACCACGTGAAGGACGCGCCGCGGGTCGACCCGGACGTCGCGCTCGACCGCGACGAGGAGGCACGCCTCTACGCCTACTACGACGGTGGGGACGCCCACGCGGCGGGCACCGGCGCGTCCGGCGGGAGCCACGCCGCCGGCGCGGCGGACCACGGCGACGCCCGCACCGACGCGGACGAGCGCAGCCGCGAGGGTTCCCACACGCACGCGGACGCAGACGCCCGCGCCGACGCGAACGCCGGTGGCCGCACCCCCGAGCGCACCCATGCGGATGTCGCGCCCGACGGCGGCGCGGACGCCGACCGCCACGCCGGTTCCGGCGTCCGCAACGAAGCCGACGAGGGATCCATGATTCGCTCGGAGGAGGAGGTCGTCGTCAAGGACGGCCCGATGCGCCCGGCCGAGCGGGTGCGGCTCAAGAAGGTGATGGTCACGGACGAGGTGGAGAAGACGGTCCCCGTCCGCCGCGAGGTCATCCAGCTCGAGCACGAGCCGCCGCCCGCCGGGACGGTGGAGTCCGTCGAGGACGTTGACGAGCCCGGACGGGACCAGCGCTAGCGTCTCCCCCGGACCTCGGACGTCCAGGGCACCGGCTCGATCACCAGGCCGCCCAGTCGGGTCCCGCGGCGTTGGCGGGCGCGGTCGAGGGCTGCGGAGACGAGTGGGCTCACGCAGAGGCTCACGCCGGGGCCACCATCCTCATGGGCAAGGCGGCCGATTCCCGGGTGGGGGTCGGCGTCCTCGGGGATGGTCGCGAGGTCATCCCCAGAACCGGCTCGATCGCCCCGGCGTTCCGTCTGCTGGCACACGGCACCCACGGGCCACACCTGCCGACCAGCCCGGGCCTGGGCCAGCTCGTCGCTGAGACGGCGCTCCAACGTCCGAAGCGCGGCGACGAGGCTTCCCTCCCCAGCGCGTCGATCTCCCCGGGCAGCGTCAGACCGGCGGAGACCGGGTTCGGGGGCACGCTGGTCACCCAGCAGCGTGATCGCGACCACCGTCGGCACGCACCGCTTCCCGGGAACGACGAAGGCCCTCCGTGAGGAGGGCCTTCGGTACTGCTCTGGAGTAGCGGGGGCAGGATTCGAACCTGCGACCTTCGGGTTATGAGCCCGACGAGCTACCTGACTGCTCCACCCCGCGGCGGACTGAGAACAATAGCGACCGATCGCTTTTCGTGCCGTGCGGTCAGCGGTCCGGTTCGGCATCCGCGACGACCGTCGGCGCGGGCTCCACGGGCGGACGCCGTCCGCATCCGCACGTAGTCTCGCGCCATGGCGTACGACGAGGAGCTGGCCGTCCGCATCCGCGTGCTGCTCGACGACGCGTTCGACATCGACGAGCGGCGCATGTTCGGCGGACTCGCGTTCCTGGCGGGCGGTGCGATGGCGGTGGCGGTCAGCGGCGCGGGCGGCCTGATGGTGCGGATCGATCCCGCGGACGGCCCCGGGCTGCTGGCGCTCGAGGGCGTCGAGCCGTTCGAGATGCGCGGGAAGGCCCTCGGCGGCTGGGTGCGGGTGGCCCCGGAGGCGGTGGACACGCGCGACGAGCTCGAGGCCTGGGTGGAGCGCGGGCTCATCTACGCCCGGTCGCTGCCCCCCAAAGGCCTGACGACTCAGTCCGCCGCGACGCCCTTGCCCAGGGCCAGGCGGGCGTCGCTCATGATCATGCGAGCGATCTGCTCGGCCAGGACCGAGGGGGTCCAGCGGTCGGGCTCGGCGACGAGGGCGCGGGCGGCGTTCTCGGCCATGCCCACGAAGAGGTAGCCGTGCAGGCGCCCCTGGTCCTCGGCGTTCGGCAGGCCCTGGCGGTCGATCCAGCGCTGGGCGAGCTGCGAGATCGTGTCGATCTGGTTCTCGCGGCCGCGCTGGACGCGGCGGGTGATCGCGGCGTCGGCGCCGCCGGCACCGAGGAAGACGACCTGGAACGACTCGGGCGACTCGACGACGGCCTCGAGGAAGGCGGTCAGCGCGCGGGCGATGAGCGGCTCGAGGTCGTCCTCGTCCAGCTCGGCCGGCACGGCGGCGGCGATGGCCTGGAGGATCCGCTCCTCCTCGCGGCGCAGCAGCTCGCCGAAGAGGGCGTCCTTGCCCGCGAACGAGCTGTAGACGACCGGCTTCGAGACGCCGGCGCGGCGGGCGATCTCCTCCATCGATGCGCCCTCGTAGCCCTTCTCCAGGAACACGCCGAACGCGGCGTCGAGGATCATCGGGCGTCGGCGCTCCGGACCCAGGTGCGCGGCGCGCGGCCGGCCCTTCGTGGCGCGGGCCTGCCGGGTGGCGCGACTCGCGGCCTCGCCGGCCTTGGCACCCGCCTTCACCACCGCCTTGCGGGCGGACTTGGCGGTGGGCAGCGAGGTGGTGACGGAGGGCTTCGACATCGGAGGAGAGAGGGGATCGGGAGCGGCGAGGGAGCCGCAGGACGGCCCATCCTACCCGCGGTATGACGCCCGCGGGGAATGGTTGATCCTACGACCCCCCCGAACGACCGGGGTCGGTCGAACGTTCGCGCATGATCGACCATGGTTGAACGTGGTGCATTGACGCTCCGTCTGACGCGGCGCACGACGGCCTTTGGGCCTCGGCCGGACGGCGCACGCAGGCTCCGAGCGCCTGGCGCGCCCGCCCGACCCCGCCCCGCGGGCGCCTCCGCCCGGCCGCGCGCCGGGAGGGGCACGCCCCGGATAGCCTGCGCGCATGCGCCTCGCCGCCGTCGACATGGGTTCGAACTCGACCCGCCTGCTGATCGCCGACCTCGACGAGCATGGGCACCTCACGGAGCTCGTCCGTCGCGCCACGGTCACGCGCCTGGGCACGGGCGTCGACCGCACGGGGCGGCTCGACCCCGCCGCGATCGACCGGGTGACCGCCGAGCTGGGCGTGATCCGCGGCCTGCTCGACGAGCACCGGGTGGAGCGCGCCGTCGGCGTGCTCACGAGCGCCGTCCGCGACGCCGAGAACGGGGCGGAGTTCACCGCCACCGTCCGGGACGAGTTCGGCATCGACGCGCAGACGATCCCGGGCGAGCGCGAGGCCGCCCTGACCTTCCGCGGCGCCACGGGCGGCCGGCCCCACGAGGAGCGTCCCGTGGCCGTCGTCGACATCGGCGGCGGGTCGACGGAGTTCATCGTCGGCCACGACGGCGCGGCCGAGTTCAGCGTCTCTACGCAGGCCGGCGTCGTGCGGCAGTCCGAGCGCCACGTCCGCAACGACCCGCCGCAGCACGACGAGCTCGTCGCGATCGCCGAGGACGCCCGCGGCATCTACGACGCGGCCATCCCCGCCGACGTCCGCGCGAGCGTCGGCACCGTGATCGCCGTCGCCGGCACGGCCACGACCTGCGCCGCGATCCTCCAGGAGCTCGAGCCCTACGACCCGGAGAAGGTCCACGGCTCGCGCCTGTCGCTGGCCGACGTCGAGGGGCTCACCGCGCGCCTGGCGCAGATGACCGAGGACGAGCGGCGCGAGGTCAAGGGCCTGCACCCCGACCGCGCCGTCACGATCGTCCCCGGCTGCGTGCTCCTGTCCGTCGCCCTGCGCACGTTCGGTGTGGACGAGTGCGAGGTCTCGGAGCACGACATCCTCCGCGGCGCGATCGCCGCCGCGGCGACCGGCGACTTCTAAGCCCCCTCCCCCGCCCCGCCGCGGCGTCAGACCGGCCGGCCGGGTCGCCGGGCGGGCCGCGCCCCGGCTCCCTCCCGGGCCTCGGCCTACCGCCGGCTGCCCGGCGGATCCGGCCGGTCGAGCAGCCGCCCGAGGCCGTCCTCGAGCCCGCCGGGCGGCTCCTCGACGCGCCCGCCGAGCAGCGGCGAGTGCAGGCGCACGGGGACGCGCTTGCCGCGCACGGGCGCCGGCGGGCGGGCGGAGATCGTGCCGTGGTCGCGCTTCAGCCGTCGCCGCGTCTCCTCCGTCAGCAGCACGACGTCGCCCGTCTGCCGGGTGATCGCCTCGACGCGGCTGGCGGTGTTGACGGGGTCGCCGATGACGGTGAAGGCCGCGCGGTTGCCGCCGCCGATGGTCCCGGCGACGACCGGTCCGGAGTTCACGCCGATGCCCACGCGGAGGTCGCCGCCGAAGTGCTGGCGGACGGCGCGGGCGACCTCGATCGCGGCCGTGACGGCGCGGTCGGCGTGGTCCTCGAGCTCGGTCGGGGCGCCGAAGACGGCGAGCAGGCCGTCGCCCTGGAACGTGTTCGCGTGGCCGCCGTATTTCTCGATGACGGGCACGACCACGCCGTAGAACTCGTTGAGCATGGCGAAGACCTCGGTCGGCGTCGCCTGCTCCGCGAACGACGTGAAGCCGCGGATGTCGATGAACGCGACGGTCACCTCGCGCACGTCGCCGACGAGCTGGGGGCCCTCGTCGAGCACGCGGCTGGCGACCGCCGGGTCGACGTAGGTGCCGAGCGCCTCCTGCAGCTTGTCCCGCTCGCGCAGACCCCGCAGCCCGATGTTGATCTGCCGCGCGAGACGGCCGATCTCGTCGCCGCCCAGCACCGGGACGCGGTGGTCGAGGTCACCGCGGGTCACGGCCTCCGTCGCGGCCTGCAGCTCGGAGATCGGGGCGATGAAGCTGCGGGTGAGCAGCGCGCCGAGGCCCAGGGCGATCGTGCCGCTCGTCGCCAGCGAGATCGCGATGCCGATGCCCAGGTCGGAGAGTCCCTGGTTGTCCGTGCTGAAGCTCGCCACCACGCCACTGGTCAGCACGGTGATCAGCGGCACCCCCGCCAGCAGGCGCCAGCGGAGCGAGAGGGACTGGTCCAGCTCGGCGTCGTCGTCCAGGCCCGGGGCGACGTCCTCGATCACCGGGCGCAGCACGAGCTCGATCTCGAGGTAGCGGATGAGCACGCCGGCCAGCAGCACGAGCGAGGCCGCGAGCGCGAGCACCACCCCGCTGGGCCACAGCGCCAGGTCGGCCACGAGGCAGATCGACGCCACCATGACGACCGCCCAGACGAGCGTCCGCGCGGCGGCCCCGGCGCCCACCAGGCGCAGCGGCAGGCGGGTGAGGGCCCGCCAGGCCTCCGTGGCACCCTCCGCCCGGTCCGCCCCCGCGGCCACCCCGCGCTGCCACGACCGCACGGGCCGCAGGTACGCGTAGGCCGTCGCCATCACGAGCACGTTCTCCGCGAGCGTCAGCGCCTGCGAGGCGCCGATCAGCACGAACCACGCGTCCGTCGGCAGCCGCAGGAAGCGCGTCAGGATCAGGACGGACGCGAGAACGACGACGTGCGCCTGGGCGAGGACCAGGACGACGGCCACGGTGGGGTACCGCTCGCCGAGGCGGCGGTGCAGCTCGTGCAACGGGCGCACGCACCCCATTCTCCCAGGACGGGGGTCGTCCCCTCGGCCCGCCGTCGACCGCACCGTCCTACCGTCGTTCGCATCCGGCCCGGGCATCCAGACCGCCGCCCCGCGGACGCAGGGCAGCTTTAGGCGGTGGCGCTACCGTGGATGTCGGTCGCGCGTACGCCGATCCGCCCCGCGGGGTAGAGGGACCGCAACTTCGCCGGTCCGGCCGGGTTCCTCACCCCAGGACCGGTGCTCTCCCCCCGCCGTTCCCCCCCCACCATGGAAGTCTCCGCACTCGACACCGCCCCCGCCCTTCGTGGCCCCTCGACGCTCCTGCGCCTGCAGGGTGACGAGCGCCTCGTCACGCTCACGCGGCGCGGCAATCAGGCGGCCTACGAGACGCTCGTGCAGCGCTACCAGGCGCGCCTGCTCTCCTTCTGCCGGCACATGCTCGGCAGCCGCGAGGACGCGGAGGACGTGCTGCAGGAGGTCTTCGCCAACGCGTTCAACGCGATCATCGGCGACGACCGGGCGATCAACGTCCGCCCATGGCTCTACCGGATCGCCCGCAACCGGTGCCTGAACCACCTGCGAAAGATCCAGCCCATCGGCGTCGACACGCTCGACGACCGTGTGGCGGACCACGGGATCTCCGCGGCCGACACCGCCCACCGCCGCGAGGAGTTCCGCGAGCTCCTCGGCGACGTGAAGGCCCTGCCGGAGACCCAGCGCACCGCGCTCCTGCTGCGCGAGATCGACGCGCTCTCCTACGACCAGATCGCGGAGGCGATGGACACCACGGTGCCCAGCGTCAAGTCGCTCCTGGTCCGCGCCCGCGTCGCACTCGCCGAGGCCTCCGAGGCCCGCAACCTCACCTGCGAGGAGGTCCGCCTGGAGCTCGGCGAGGTCTCCGAGACCCTCGCGCGCGTCTCTCCCCCGGTCCGCCGGCACGTGAAGGAGTGCGAGCGCTGCGCCGCGTTCCAGACGCACCTCAAGGCGAACAACCGCACGATGCAGGCGATCTTCCCGATCGGCCCGCTCATCATCCTCAAGAAGGTTCTCGCGCACGTCACCGCGGGCGCCGGGGCCTCGGGCGGCGCCGCGGCCGGTTCCGTAGCCGTCGGTTCCGTCACCGGCGGCGTGCTGACGACCGGCGTGAGCGCGCTGGCGTCGAAGACCGCGGCCGGCCTGGCCGCCGCGGCGATCGTCACGGCCGGCGCGGTGGAGGTCGACCAGGCCCGCTCCCGCTACGGCAACGCCCCCGACGCGCTGAACATCGCCGCGCCCGCCCGCGCCGCGGCTCCGGTCGCGCCGCCCGCCGTGCGTCTCGCCACGACGCCGCGGACGACCACGGCCCCGCAGCCCGCCCGCGCCTCGGGTGGCCTCACCGCCGCCGCGGCCACGGTCACGGCCGCGACCACGACCGCCGAGACCCGCGCGGCCGCGACGACGGCGACGGCGACCGCGACGACGACGGCCGCCTCGACCACGACGGGTCCGCGTCCGGCGGCCACGACGCCGTCCACCGTCACCACGGCCCCCCTGCCGGGCACCACGACGCCGACCCCGCCGGCGACCCCGGTCCCCACGACGACGGCCCCGCCCGTCGACGCCGGCGAGGAGACCGTGACGCTGCCGGCCGCGCCGACGACGACCCCCGCGCCCGCCCCCGTCGTGCCCGCCCCGACGCCCACCCAGCCGCCCGCGCCCGTCCCGACGCCGGGCGCCACGGCCCCGACCCCGCCGGCGCCGAAGGCCACCCCGGGCGCCGCGGGCCAGATGCCCACGCTGACGATCCCCCGGTCGACGAAGGCGCCGAAGACGGCGACGGCGCCGAAGTCGGCGACGGCGCCGAAGCAGCGCTAGCGCTACGGCTTCTCGGTGCCGAACGCCACGCCGTAGAAGGGCGTGCGCATCGGGCCGTTGCCGCCGGCCTCGGAGATGTTCGACACGACCTTCGAGGACTGGCTCTGGAGCGACATGTCGAGCACGCGCTCGCGGGTGCCGGCCTCGTCCGGGAGCAGCAGCACCCGCACGCCGAACCACGTCTTGCCGTCGCGGCGGAACTGGTAGCGGGTGAGCCAACCGGCGTACTCGCGGCCGACGCTCGCACGGCCCTGCGAGCGGACCTGGAACCCGCTGTCCTGCAGCTCCGCCCGCAGGGGCGCCATCACCGCGTACATGCGCAGGGCGAGCTGGGCGATCGGGCCGCCGGCGGGTTCGGGGCGCGTCGGCGCGGGCCCGGCGTCGCGGAACACGAGGTGCTCCTCGCCGCGCCCGGGACCGGGCTTCGTGCGCAGGTGCAGCAGCTCGCCGGGGCCGGCCGTCACGCGCTCGACGCGCGAGTCGTAGCGGGTGTTGAAGGTCAGGGGTCCCCGGACGATCGCCTGCGTGAGCGGGGTCGAGCGCGCCCAGGCGACGCCGGCCACGAGCAGCACCAGCACGACGGGCAACGCGTAGACCGCCCAGCGGACCGCTCGCGGCAGGCGGCGGAACCGCGGCCCCGCGATCTCGGGAAGCGACGGTCCGTACTCAGGGCGCGCGATCGGCACGCAGGCGAGCGTACCGACCGACGCCCGCCGCCGACGCGCCCGGCGCCCGGGCGCCGCCCGCCTCGCCGCGCCGGCCCGCACCCCGCGGACGCGGGCCGGTCGCCGGCGCGGGCGGGCTCAGCCGCCGACGTCGAAGAAGGCGTCGAGGTCGTGCTTCGAGAACGCCTCGAACGCCATCAGGGTCTGGGTGCGCTCCACGCCCTCCTGGCGGGCGATGCCGGTGGTCACGACGCGCGCGAGGTCCTCGGGCCGGTTCAGGCGGATGATCGCCACGAAGTCCCAGTCGCCCGTCACGGAGTAGACCTCGGCCACCCCGTCGACGTCGGCGAGCCGCTCGCCGAGGTCGCCGAGGAACCGACGGTCGGCCTGCAGGAGCACGATGGCCGTCGAGGTCGCCACGGGCCTAGAGCTCCATCGAGCCGTCGACGGGGAGCACGGTCACCGCGCCGACGCCCTGATCCTCGACGTCGCGCTTGAACGCCTCGGCGTCCGTCTCGATCGGCGGGAACGTGTCGTAGTGCACCGGCACCACGTGCGGGGCGCCGACGAGACGGGCTGCCTCGACCGCATCGTGGCGATCCATCGTGTAGTGACCGCCGATCGGGATCAGCGCCACGTCGATCGCGTTGCGCTTCGCCGGCAGCGCCAGGTCGCTGAAGAGCGCCGTGTCGCCGAGGTGGTAGATCGTGCGGCCACCGAAGTGGATGACGAGGCCGGCGGGCGTGTGGACCGTGCCGGCCGGGGACGTGCCCGTGTGCCAGGCCGGAACCATGCGGACCCAGCCGCCCTCGAACTCGTGGGTGCCGCCGAGGTTGAGGTCGACGACCTCGACCCCCTCCTCCGCCAGCTCGTTCGCGAGCTCGACGATCGCGACGACCGGCGCGCCCGTGCGCTTGGCGATCGCGACGGTGTCGCCCAGGTGGTCGCCGTGCCCGTGGGTGAGCAGGATGAGGTCCGCCGGCACCTCGTCGGGCGACGCGTTCGCCTTCGGGTTGCCGCTCAGGAAGGGGTCGACGAGCAGGTGACGGCCGTCGGCCTCGAGCAGCACGGCGGACTGGCCCAGGAAGGTGAGGGTGGTCATGCGGGGGTCTCCTCGTTCGGGTCGGTGGGGTCTTCGGCCTCGCGGGCGGCGGTTCCGGGCTCGGCGAGCTCGCGGGCCAGCGCGATGCCGACGGTCACGCCGACGAGCATGCTCAGCCGGGTCTCGTCGGCGAGCAGCCCGTGCAGCCGGGCCTCGCGCAGGGCGGGATCCGGCTCGGCGGAGACCTGGTTCACCTGCGCCTCGTGGCCCTGGCTGAACCAGCCCCCGTCGTGGAGGGCGCCGTCGATGATCCGCTCCAGGTTCGGGACCGCGTGGGTCACGATCTCCTCGGCGCGACGCAGCCGGCCGGGCTCGCTGATCTCGCGGACCGCGGCGTCCACCTGCTCTGCGGTGTAGGGACGTTCGGTCACGTCCCGGAGCATACGCGGGCCGGTCGGCGGCCCGGGGCAGCCGGGGCCTCGGCGAGGGATCCCGCTGGAGCGGCCGGACCTCAGCGGCGGGCGGCGTCGAGCGCGAGGCCCATGAGACCGCCGAGCAGCACGCCGATCGCCAGCCCGACGGGCGCGCCCGTCGGGGTGATGATCGTGGTGGCGACCGGCACGAGCAGCAGGACGGCGGCGCCGGCGAGGTCGCCGTCGATCGACTCCTTCCGCGCACGAGCGCGGATCTCGGTGACGATCCACGCGGTGGCCAGGGCGACCGCGGCCCCCGCGGCGCCGGCGGAGGCGGGGTTGGCGTCCAGCGCCTGGTCGGCGAGCACGCCGCCGACGCCCGCCACGAGGAAGGCCACGAGGACGACGAGCGCGCCCAGGGCACCGGCCCGCCGCTCCCACAGCCAGCCGAAGACGCCGAAGGTGGTGAGCACCGCCAGCGCGTGCCACGTCGTGCCCGTGACGTACGTCAGGGCGCCGGTGAGCGCGTGCCAGGCGGGAACGCCGTCGCGCAGGACGAGGTCGAGGGGGCTGACGAAGCCCTGCAGCGGCAGGCTGACCATCGACAGGACGACGATCGCGATCGTCACCCACGGGCGCCCGTCCGAGCCCAGGCCGGCGAGCCGGCCCCGCTTCGGGGTCCGTGCCGTGGTCGGCTTGCGCGGCGTGGTGCGCTTCGTGCCACGCGAGGAGAGGGGGCGGCGGCGCCGGGTCTTGAGCGGGACGACGTTGTCGTCCTCCCCGTCCACCGGCTGCAGGGTGCGGTCGGGCTCGGCGGCCGGGGCGCGCAGGAGCGCCTCGAGGTCGCCGTCCTTGCGGTCGAGCCTCGGCGCCCGCTGGCGCAGGCGCGTTCCGCAGTACGGACACTCGGTCACGAACGAGCTGACCTGCTGTCCGCAGCTGCGGCATACCGTGAACAGCTCAGCCGCGCCCGCCATCAGAGACCGATTGTAGGCCGATGACGAGCGCGGGGGGACACCCGATCAGGCGATCGTGATCTGCGGGTCCAGATAGACGTCCTGAATGGCCTGCAGGAGGGCGATGCCGTCGGCGAGCGGACGCTGGAACGCCTTGCGTCCGGAGATCAGTCCGGTACCGCCGGCGCGCTTGTTGATGACCGCCGTGCGGACGGCCTCGGCCAGGTCGCTGTCGCCCGCGAACGCACCGCCGGAGTTGATGAGCCCCGCGCGGCCCATGTAGCAGTTGGCCAGCTGGTAGCGGGTCAGGTCGATCGGGTTGTCCGACGTCAGCTCGCTGTAGACGAGCTTGTTGGTCTTGCCGACCTTGATGGCGTTGAAGCCGCCGTTGTTCTCCGGCAGCTTCTGCTTGATGATGTCGGCCTGGATCGTCACGCCGAGGTGGTTGGCCTGGCCCGTGAGGTCCGCGGCCGTGTGGTAGTCCACGCCGTCGACCTTGAAGGCCGGGTTGCGGAGGTAGCACCAGAGGATGGTCGCCATGCCGAGGCGGTGGGCCTCCTCGAACGCGCGGGAGACCTCGATGATCTGGCGGTCGGACTCGGGGGAGCCGAAGTAGATCGTCGCGCCGACCGCGGCGGCGCCGAGGTCGTAGGCCCGCTGCACCGACGAGAACATGATCTGGTCGTAGGTCTCGGGCAGCGAGAGGAACTCGTTGTGGTTGATCTTCACCACGAACGGGATCTTGTGCGCGTGCGTGCGGGACACGGCGCCGAGGACGCCGAGCGTCGAGGCGACGGCGTTGCAGCCACCCTCGATCGCGAGCTCGACGATGCGCTGCGGGTCGAAGTACCGCGGGTTCGGCGCGAAGCTCGCGGCGCCCGAGTGCTCGATCCCCTGGTCGACCGGGAGGATCGAGACGTAGCCCGTACCGCCGAGGCGGCCGTGGTCGAAGATCCGCTGCAGGTTGCCCAGCACGCGGTTGTTGCGGTCCGTGGCCGAGTAGATCCGGTCGACGAAGTCCGGGCCCGGCAGGTGCAGGTCGGCGGCGTCGATGGTCTTCGAGGTGTGCCCGAGCAGCGACTCGGCGTCGTCCCCGAGCAGCTCCGTGACGCGGTCGATCGTCGATGCGGTCTGTACAGCCATGGTGGTCCTTCGCGGTTGCTTTCGGTCCCCGACGGCCCGGCGCGCGGAGTGCTCCGGCGCGGGCTTCTCGGGTGGTCCTCGGGCTCCGGATCCGGCGACACGTGGATCGAGGCGGCGAGGCGGCGATGGTACCCCAATCGCGGCGGGCGAACCCGTCGTCGGACCACCACGACGCGCCGGATCCGCCGCGGCCCGTGCCGCATCCGTGCCGGGCGCGTGCCGGCCCCGCGCCGCCCCGCGGAGACCGGGACCTCACGCGGTACACCGACTCCGTGCCCGGACCGCCGCCCCACCCCCGCGCGCCGGGACGCCCGCCCCGCCCCGGTCCGCCGCCCGTTCTCGTGCTCGCGCTGGCGGCGATCGCCGGCGGCTGGGCCGTAGCTCGCGCCGGCGGGCCGGCCCCGGACCGCGACGGCGCGGCCGCGCGGGCCGCCGCCGCGCTCACCCGCCCATCGGCCCGCGCGCGGGTGGTGCGCACGATCGACGGCGACACGGCCGTCATCGCGTTCCGCGATGACGCCGGCCCCGCCCGGGTCACCGTCCGCTACCTGGGGGTCGACACGCCGGAGTCCGTGCACCCCGACAAGCCCGTGGAGTGCTTCGGCCCTGCGGCGTCCCACGCCAACCGCGGGTGGGCGACGGGGCGACGGGTGCGGCTGCGGTTCGACCGCGAGCGCGTGGATCCCTACGGGCGCGTGCTGGCCGCCCTGGTGCCCGACGGCTGGCGGCGGTCCCTGAGCGAGCGGCTGGTGGCCGAGGGCCTCGGCCGCGTGCTCACGATCGCCCCGAACGGTGCGGACGGCCCGCGCCTCCGGCGGCTGCAGCGTCGCGCGGAGGGGCGGCGCGTCGGGCTGTGGGGCGTCTGCGGGGATGGGCTACGCTCGAAGGAGTGAGCGCTGCCCGTCAACGCCAGCCCGGTTCCCTCGACGAGCTCGAGCGGCGTCTCGCGCGCGAGACCCAACTGGCCCAGCGCCAGCGGGAGCGCATGCTGCGCGAGGTCGAGCGGCGTGAGGCCATGCGCGAGTTCGACGCGGTCAAGCGGCGCCGCGCCCTGCGCTACCTGCTGCTGCTGGGGATGCTGACCTTCACGGCCATCCTCGTGACGCTCGTGATGTTCCGGGCGCTCGCGCTCGTCTTCGCCTGAGCGAGGGGCTGCGGCGCCCCGGGCCCTCTGCCCACGCGGCGCGTTTGCACCCCGGGGCGTACGGCCGCCACGCAGGAGGGAAGGCGTGGGCGGTAGATTGCGCTGCTACATGGCACGTCGTTCGCTTCGACCCCACCTGAATCAGATCCGGACCTGGGTCCGCCAGGGCCGCACCGACGCGTGGATCGCGCACCAGCTCGAGGTCACGGGCCCCGAGATCGCGGAGTTCAAGGACAAGAACGAGCTGACCGCCGCCTCGCCCGACGACCCGCAGGGTGCGGTCGCGCCCGAGGACGTCGACCTCCGTGCGGAGGACGACGCGCAGATCGCCGCCGAGCTCGAGGCCGCCGAGGCCGAGCGCAAGGCCGAGGCCGAGCGTCTCGCCGCCGAGGAGGCCGCCGCCGCCGAGAAGCGCGCCGCCGAGGCCGCTGCCGCCGCGGAGAAGCGCGCCGCCGAGGGTGGCGGGGACGACGAGGACGCCGAGGACGACGGCCCGCGCCGCCGCCGCGGTGGCCGCCGCCGTCGCCGCACGGGCTCGAGCACGACCGCCTTCGAGGGCACGTTCGACCACGGTGACGAGGGCTACGGCCTCTGGCTCGACCCCGCGATCGCCGACTCCGCGGTCTACGCCGAGCACTGGGCCGGTCACCGCCCGGTCGAGGTCGTCATTGAGGACGACCAGATCATCATCCGCCGCGCCGGCGGCGGCGAGGCCTAGGCCGCGCGGCGCGGGGCCTCCCCGCGCCACCCGGGGCGCCGCATCGCGGCGCCCCTCTCCCCCGGTCGCGCCACGGTGCGCGGGCGGGCCCCCCGGGACCGTCCCTCCGCAACCCCGTCGCGGATCGGAACCGCCGCGCCCGTCGGGCCTCGCTCCCCCGGCGCGCCCTCAGTTCTCGGTGCGGTACACGAGACGTCCGCCGCCCCAGTCCTGGGCCTGGCCCAGGTAGCGCAGGAACGCGGCGTCGGTGACGCGGGAGTCCCACGCGTCCGGGTCGGCCGGGGCGACCCGTGAGGCGAGGTCGAGCGCCCAGCCCGTCCCCGACTCGTAGAGGTCGACCAGCTCGGACGCGGTGAACGCCCCGCCCAGCCGGCGCCGCAGCTCGGCGACGGTCGCGTCCACGACCTCCTCCGCGCGCAGCGAGGGTCGCCCCTCGAGGCCCGACACGAAGCGCTCACCGCTTCGCCACTGCTCCACCGCCAGGGTCAACCGCACCCCCACGACGATAGACGGTCGTCGTCGCCGGCCCGGCGACGACGGCACGTCACGCGGGCGTCCCTCAAGAGGTGGACGGTCGCACCCACCCGCCTCCCGCGGGTGGGTGCGATCGCCCGATGTTCCGATCCTCCACGCGCGTCGCGCCGCCCACCTACGTGGAGGTGGCGGGCAGCCCGTCGCGTGCGCGGAGCGATCAGTGCTTCGGCAGCCCGGTCACGACGTAGGTCCGCTCACCCTCGCGGACCATCCCCAGCTGTCGTGCCGCAGCCGACAGACCCCGCGGCGTGCTCAGCCGCTCCTTCTCCCGCAGCAGGCGCGCCTCGGTCGCCTCGAGCTGCGCGAGACGCGCAGCCTGCTCTCCGGCGGCCTGCTTCGCGCTCACCCAGTCGAGGGCGGGACGCACGTAGCTCGTGGCCATGAGGAGGACGAGGACGACGAGGGCGACGCGCCCCAGACGGGCGCGGTTCACGGCCACCCGGGCCGGAGCGGCCTGGGTGCGCGTGCGGGGAGCGTGGGTCGTGGCGCTGCTCACGCCCCGGGTATTGGTCGGCGTGGGGCCCGTTCCTCGCGCCGCACCGAGACTTGCAACGCCGCGACCGGACGGGACGCAAGATCCGTTGCAGGACCCCGGAACGCCTGTTCGCCAGGGCGTTCCGCGGCCGCCGCGGCGCCGCGCGTCCGGCCCGTGCAGCGGGCCGGACGCGGGTCCGTTCTAGCTGCGGAAGACGGAGCGGCCCGGGTAGACCGCGGAGGCGCCCAGGGCCTCCTCGATGCGCAGGAGCTGGTTGTACTTCGCGACGCGGTCCGAGCGCGAGGGAGCGCCGGTCTTGATCTGGCCGCAGCCCGTGGCGACGGCGAGGTCGGCGATCGTCACGTCCTCCGTCTCGCCCGAGCGGTGCGACATGACGGCGGTGTAGCCGGCGGCCTGGGCCATGCGGATGGCCTCCAGGGTCTCCGTCAGCGTGCCGATCTGGTTGACCTTGATGAGGATGGAGTTGCCGACGCCCAGGTCGATGCCGCGGGAGAGCCGCTCCGGGTTCGTCACGAAGAGGTCGTCGCCGACGAGCTGGAGCTTCTCGCCCAGGGCCGTGGTCAGCGTCTTCCAGCCGTCCCAGTCCTCCTCGTCCATGCCGTCCTCGATGGAGAGGATGGGGTACTTGCCGGCCTTGTCGGCCCAGTAGTCCGCCATCTCCTGCGAGCTCAGCGTGCGCTTCTCGTGCGCGAGGTCGTAGACCCCGTTCTCGAAGATCTCGGACGTGGCGGGGTCCAGCGCGATGCCGACCTGCTCGCCGGGCTTGTAGCCGGCCTGCTCGATGCCGTCGACGAGCACCTGCAGCGCCTCCTCGTTCGAGGACAGGTCCGGCGCGAAGCCACCCTCGTCGCCGACCGAGGTCGCCAGGCCGCGGCCGTGCAGCAGCTTCTTCAGGCCGTGGAAGATCTCCGTGCCGACGCGCAGGCCCTCGGAGAAGGTGTCGAACCCGAACGGGACGATCATGAACTCCTGGAAGTCCACGGAGTTGTCCGCGTGCGAGCCGCCGTTGAGCACGTTCATCATCGGCACCGGCAGCGTGAGGCCCGGGCGGTTCTTGCCCGAAGCCTCGACCTGCAGGTGCTTCCAGAGGGGCACGCCGGCGTCGGCCGCGGCGGCCTTCGCGACGGCGAGCGAGACGCCGAGGATCGCGTTGGCGCCCAGGCGCGACTTGTTCTTCGTGCCGTCCAGGTCGATCAGCGCCTGGTCGAGCCCGGCCTGGTCGTTCGCGTCGCGGCCCTTCACGGCCTGCGCGATCTCGCCGTTGACGTGCCCCACGGCCTGCGTGACGCCCTTGCCGAGGTACGCCGAGCCGCCGTCGCGCAGCTCCGTGGCCTCGAACTCGCCCGTGGAGGCCCCCGACGGCACGGCCGCGCGGGCGGTGGCACCGGAGGAGAGGGCCACCTCGACCTCGACCGTCGGGTTGCCCCGCGAGTCGAGGATCTGGCGGCCATGGACGGACTCGATCTGGCTCATGGGGCGACAGTCTGCCGTGCGGACGGCGTGACCGTCGCCCCGGGCGCTCACCGGACCAGGGAGCCGCCGTCGACGGGGTGGCACGCCCCGTGACGACGGAGGCGCCGACGGCAGCGAGCCACGCCACGAGGTGCGCCGCCTCGGCGGGCCGGGCGAGGCGACCCAGCGTGTGCTGGGCGGTCAACGCGTTCTTCGTCGCGTCGTCGCTGCGGGCGTCGAGCAGCGGGGCGGGATGACCCGGGGCCGTCGGGGTGGTCCTCAGGGGCGTCGGGGTTCTCCTCGGGTCGCCCGGGGGCCATCCCCCATGGTCGTGCGAGCACCCCTGCGCCACGATGGTTCCACCGCCCGGCGCGACCAGCGCGCCGGGCGGACTCAGGTGCCGTTGAGGCCGAGCACGAGGTCCGCTCAGGACGGCGTGGGACGGTGGAGGCACCCCACCGAAGGGCCAGCATGTCGACCACCACCCACCCCCACCACCACGCGCGTCCGGCCTGGACGTCCACGCTCCGCCGCCCGCGCTCGCCGGCCACCGCGCTGCTCGGCGCGCTCGCCGCGGCGCTCGTGCCCGGCGAGGCCGAGGAGCAGATGGTCCCGGCCCTCCAGGCGGCCGACGCCCAGGCGCTGCTCGTGCGGGCCGGCGAGCTGGACCACGACCTGCAGAGCGCCCACTGGGACCGTCCGACGACGGATGCCGTCGCGCGGTTCCAGCGCCACCGTGGGCTGCCGTGCACCGGCGTGGCGGACCGCCGCACCGCGGACGCGCTGCTCGCGGCCTGAGCCACGCGGGCTACGGCCCGCGGGCCGCGGATCCTGACCGACGGGCCGCGGGCGACGGCCGGCGGCCGCCTCAGGCGTCGTCGGGCTGCGCCCCGCCGCCACCCTCGGCGAAGAGCACCTGGGCGTAGTAGCCCAGGCGGTCGTCGTCGTCGAGGGCGCTCCACGTGTGGCCCTCGGACTCGGCCAGGGCCTCGGCGCGCAGCACGCGGTCCCGGAACCGGGCACTCGCCGAGCGCAGCGCGATCTCCGGGTCGGCCTTGGCCTTGCGGGCCACGTTCGCCATGGCGAACAGCGCGTCGCCGAGAGCCTCGAACGTGGCGGCACGCGCCCCGGCGCGGATCGTCTCGGCCATGCGGTCGAGCTGCGCGTGCGCGGCCTCGATCGCCTCGTCCACGCCGATCGGGTCGAACCCGGACGAGGCGGCGCGGCGCTGCACCTTGCGGGCGAACAGCAGGGACGGCAGGTTGTCGGGGACCTCGCCGAAGATCCCGCCCTCGCGGCCGGCCTCGGTCTGCTTGATGCGGTCCCAGTTCGCGAGCACGTCGTCGGCGCCGGTCACCGCCTGCAGCTGGGCGCCGGCCCGACGCGTCGTCTCCGCCTGCTCGGCGGCGTCCGCCGCGAGCACCTCGGCCATCTCCGGGCTGTCCGCCGCGAAGACGTGCGGATGGCGGCGGATCAGCTTGCGGCGCGTGCCGCGTGCGACGTCCGCCAGGTCGCCGGCGCCGCGCTCCTCGAGCAGGAGCGAGAGGAAGTGGACCTGGAAGAGGACGTCGCCGAGCTCGTCGCGGAGCTTGGCGTCGTCGCCGGAGTTCGCGGCGTCCGCAAGCTCGTAGGCCTCTTCGAGCGTGTGCGGGACGATCGTGCGCTCGTCCTGCTCACGGTCCCAGGGGCACTCGATACGCAGACGACGGGTGAGGTCGTCGAGCGCACCGAGCGCGGAGATGATCTCGTCACGCGGCACGGGTCCACGGTAGCGCTCCGGCGACGGAGCCCCGTGAGCGCGCGGACCGTGTCGGCCCTTCGGGCCCGGGGACGGCGCCCCGGGCGACGGTGCCTACTGGCCCTGCTGCGCGCCGGCGGCGCCGGCGGCACCGGTCGTCGTCGTGGGCTTCGGAGCGTTCTTGCAGAACTCGATGGTGTTGTACCCCTCGCGGCACTCCGTCTTGGCCTTCCACTCCTTCGTCACGCCCTCGGTCCACTTCTGGAGGGCCTCCGCCGGCTTGGAGGTCTGAAGCTGCTGCTTCAGCGCGGTCTTGACCTGCGCGAAGGGGATCTGCTTGGCGGGGACGACCTTGTCGACCTGCAGGACGTAGTAGCCCGACTCGCTCTTGACCGGACCGGCGACCTCGCCCTTCTTGGCGGCGAAGGCGGCCTTCTCGAGCTGCGCCTCCTGCTGGCCCTTCGCGACCGTCAGCTTGCCGCCCTGGCTCTTCGTGACCTGGTCGATGGAGTACTTCTTCGCCACGGACGCGAACGAGTCGCCGTCCTCGACGGCCTTCTTGGCCTTCTCGGCCTGGGCCTCGGTCTTCGTCAGCACGACGTGGAGCTCGCGCGACTCGGGCTGCGCGTACTGGGCCTTGTTCTTGTCGTACGCGGCCTGGACGTCGGCGTCGGTGACCTTGCTGGCGTCCTTGCGGATCTTCTCCTGGACCTTCGTGAGCAGCACGGTGGTCTTCGCCTGGTCCGTCAGCAGCTCGTCCGACGCGCCGGTGAGCTTGAGGAGCTTGGGCACCTGGCCCTTCGCGCCGAGGGCCGTGAGGAGCTCCTCCTTGCCCTTCTTGATGTCCGCATCGGAGGCCGTGACCTTCTTCTCCTCGGCCTCGCCGTCGGCGATCTTGGTGACGATCAGCGCCTGGAGCGCCTGCTCCTTCGACTGCTTCGGGATGCCGGCGCACGTCTGCTTGAGCGCGGCGTCGGCGGGCCGCTGCTCCTTCGGCAGCACCTTCTTCGCGAGCGTCACGCACTCGGTGAAGGGCGCCTTGAACGAGACGAGCGTCGGGTTGGGCGCCGAGAAGAGCTTGCCGCCCTTGAGCTGCTGCGAGATCTGCGTGAGCTGCAGCTTCTCCATCTGCTCGAGCGAGGTCTTCGTGACCTCGTTGCCGTCGACCTTCGCGACGGCGTCGGCGGAGAGACCTCCGCCGCACCCGGCGAGGGCCATCGCCGTCGGTACGACCGCAGCGGAGAGAAGGGCGGCTCTGGCGGAGAACTGGGGACGAGGCATCAGGCGGAGAGTAGCGATCGCACCTAAGCCTGTGCTCAGGGCCACGTACGTATTCCTACCCGGGTTCGCGAAGCTTCCGCGACGCGAACCGGGCCGGAACGCCGGACCCGCGCGGGCGCCCCGTCGACGCCCGCGGGCTCAGGCCGGGGTCATGCTCAGTGCCGCGGCGCGCACACCCTCCGAGGCCGCGACCACGGCCTCGAGCCGCTCCGGCCCGTCCTTCGGGACGGTGACCGTGATGCGGGAGTAGCCGCCCTCGTACTTCGCCGCGGGCACCTCCTCCTTCAACCGGGCGATGCCCTCCGCGTCGAGCTCGATCGGCGTGGCCGTGAGCTTCGTGCCGCGCAGCGTGACGACCTTGCAGCGCGCCTCGCCGAAGCGGATCCGCGCCCGCTGCAGCTCGACGAGGTTCAGCAGCGGCTCGGGGAGCGCGCCGAAGCGGTCCTCGAGCTCGCCGCGGAGCTCCTCGAGGTCGGCCACGTCGCTCGCCGCCGCGATCCGCCGGTGGACGTCGACCTTCGCCTGCTCGTAGGGCACGTAGTCCGCGGGGACGTACGCCGAGACCTGGGCGTCCATGCGGACGGGCTCGGGACGCTCATCCCCCTGCTCGCCGTCGCCGTCCTCGGCCTCGCGCTCGGCCACGGCCGCCTCCAGCATCGACAGGTAGAGCTCGAATCCCAGCGCCGCGACGTGCCCGGACTGCTCGTCGCCGAGCAGGTTGCCGGCGCCGCGCAGCTCGAGGTCGCGCATCGCGATCTGGAAGCCCGAGCCCAGCTCGGTGTAGTCGGCGAGCGCCGTGAGCCGGTGCATCGCGTCCTCCGTCAACGCGGCCGCGGAGGGGTAGAGCAGGTAGGCGTAGCCGCGGTCGCGACCCCGGCCCACGCGGCCGCGGATCTGGTAGAGCTGGCTCAGGCCGAACAGGTCGGAGCGGTCGACGATCAGCGTGTTGGCCTGCGGGATGTCGATGCCCGACTCGATGATCGACGTCGACACGAGCACGTCGGCGTCGCCCTTGAGGAACCGCATCATGTGGTCCTCGAGCTGCTGGTCGGTCATCTGGCCGTGGGCGACCTCGAAGCTCATGTCGGGGCACAGGCCGCGCAGGCGGCTGGCCGTCTCGTCGATCGTCTCGACGCGGTTGTGGAGGAAGAACGACTGGCCGCCGCGCTCCTTCTCGCGCCGGAGCGCCTGGCGGACGAGCTGCTCGTCGTACTCGCCGACGTACGTCTTGACGGGCCGGCGGCCCTCCGGGGCGGTCTCGATCGTGGAGATGTCGCGCAGGCCGGCCAGCGACATCTGCAGCGTGCGTGGGATCGGCGTGGCCGACATCGCGATGACGTCGACCTTGAGCTTGAGCTGGCGCAGGTTCTCCTTCTGCTTGACCCCGAAGCGCTGCTCCTCGTCCACGACGATCAGGCCGAGGTCGCGACCCTGGACGTCGCGGCCCAGGATGCGGTGCGTGCCGACGAGCACGTCGACCTTGCCCTCGTTGAACGCCTTGACGACCTCGCGCTGCTCCGGCGCGGTGCGGAACCGCGAGACGTGGTCGACGGTCAGGGGGAGGTCGCGCAGCCGCTCGGAGAAGGTGCCGTAGTGCTGCTGGGCGAGGATGGTCGTCGGGGCGAGGATCAACACCTGCTTGCCGTCCGCGGCCGCCTTCACCGCGGCGCGGAGGGCGACCTCGGTCTTGCCGAACCCGACGTCGCCGCAGATCAGGCGGTCCATCGGCCGCGGGGACTCCATGTCGGCCTTGACCGCGTCGATGGCGTCGAGCTGGTCGACGGTCTCCTTGTAGGGGAACTTCGCCTCGAACTCCTCCACGAGCTCGCCGTCGGGCGGGAACTGGTGGCCGCGCCGGCGGCGCCGCTCCGCGTAGAGGTTGATGAGCTCGCCGGCCATCTCGTGCGCGGCCTTGCGCGCCCGGGTCTTGATGAGCTCCCAGCCCTTGCCTCCGAGCTTGGAGAGCGTGGGCTGCGCCCCGCCGCCGGTGACGTAGCGGGTGATCTTCGCGAGCTGGTCGACGGGGACGAAGACCTTGTCGTCGCCGGCGTACTGGAGCTTGAGGTAGTCGCGGGTGATCCCGCCGACGGTCTTCGTGTCGAACCCGTTGAAGCGCGCGATGCCGTGGTCCTCGTGCACCACGATGTCGCCCGTGCGCAGGTCGGCGAAGCTCTTCAGCGCGCCCTTGCGGCCCGAGCGGCGGCGCGACTCGTCGTCGGCCTCCGTCTTGCGCCGGCGCATGAGCCGGTGGTCCGGCAGCACCGCGAGCTCCATGCCCGGGGCGATGAACCCGTGGCGCAGGTCGGCGATGACGAAGCCGGCGCGCGAGCGGTCGAAGTCGCCCTCCCCCACCCACTGGGCGCGCACGCGGGACAGGTTGTAGGCGGCGCGGTCGCCGTCGCCCTGCCGCCGCCAGGTCACGACGGTGCGGTACCCCGAGCGCAGCAGCTTCTCGAGCTCGGTCTCCGCCCCCGTCAGGTTGCGGGCCGCCAGGTCGCCGGACTGCGCGTGCAGCTGCAGGTCCTGGTCCTGCAGGAGGCTCATGATCCGCAGCTCGGCGCGGCGGTCGAGCTCGGCCATCACATCGTCGGGCTTGACGTAGAGGTGGCCGGCATCCTCGTCGTGGAAGGCGGCGCAGACGTCGTCCCACTGGTCGCGCAGCGCGGGGGCGATCTCCTCGTCGGCGACGATGACGACCGCCGCGTCCTGCGGCACGAGGTCGAGGAACGGGCCGAAGCGGTCGACGGGCAGCAGGCTCGCGACGTCGGGGCGCTCCTCTCCCTCCTTCGCCGCCTGGATGGAGTGGGCGATCTCGGCGCCGCGGTGCTCCGCCGCCAGCTCGGCGGCCGGGGCGACGTCGACCTGCGGCAGCTCGCCCAGGCTGCGCTGCGTGTAGACGGAGAACGCGCGGATCGACTCGATCTCGATGTCGAAGAGGTCCACGCGCACGGGGTTGTCCTCCGTCGCCGGGAAGACGTCGAGGATCCCGCCACGGATCGCGAACTGGCCGCGGTCGTCGACCTGGTCCACGCGGGCGTAGCCGCAGGCCACGAGGTCGTGGGCGACGTCGTCGAGGTCGAGCAGCTCGCCGACCTTGAGGCAGAAGCCGCGCGGGCGCAGCGACGGGTCGGGGACCGTCTCCGACAGGGCCGCGGCGGACGCGACGACCACCGGGAGCTCGGCCTCGGGATCGTCCGGAGCCAGGAGCGCGTCGAGCGCGGCCACGCGCATGCCGACCAGGTGCGGCGGCGGCGCGAGGTGCGACTCGTACGCCACGCCGCGCGAGGGGTAGAAGCGCACGGGCCGTGGGTGCAGCCAGGCGCGCAGGTCGCGGGCGAGCTCGCGGGCGGCCTTGTCGTCCGGGGCGACGACGAGCGCGGGCCGGCCCAGGCCGATCGCCCCGTCGACGCCGTCGAGCGCACCGGCCACCACGAACGGGCGCATGGACGTCGCGACGAAGACCCGGCCACCCTCCCGGGCGATGCGGGCGCCCGTGGGCTCGTCGGCGAGGTGGCGGAGGAGGGGGCGGAGCGAGGACATGCGGCGAGCCTGTGGTGGCGAGGGGTCGCCCTCCGGACGGGCGGAGGGACGCGCGAAGGCCCCGCCGGGAGCCGGCGCGGCCGTGTTCTGTCCCCGCCGGTCGACCGCCGGGAGGGACGACGGATTGTACGCGGCGGACGGACGGGTCGGACGTGGGCGTCGGGCGGGACGGGACACCCCGCGGGGCGTTCCGGGTCCGTCGCCCCAAGGTCGTACGGACGAACGGCGCACATCCGGACCCGACTCACGCAGTTCCGCCCCCCGCGCGCGCTACCGTCTACAGACGGACGTCGTTCCGTCGCGGGAGCGGCGGCGCGGCACCCGGGTTCACCGCCGTCGACCCAGCACCCGCGCCATGCCCCATGTATCGCACCTGACGTCCCGCGACGTCGCTCCCGCCGTAGAGGCGATCACCCCGAGCGACAAGTTCGTCCTCGAGGGTCTGACCTACGACGACGTCCTCCTGCTGCCCGGCCCGTCGAGCGTGCTGCCCAACGAGGTCGCGACCGGCACCTGGCTGACGCGCAACATCCAGCTGAAGGTGCCGCTGCTGTCGGCGGCGATGGACACGGTCACCGAGGCGCGGATGGCCATCGCCATGGCCCGCCAGGGCGGCATCGGCATCCTGCACCGCAACCAGTCCATCGAGGACCAGGCCGCGCAGGTCGACACGGTCAAGCGCTCCGAGGCGGGCATGATCCGCCACCCCGTGACGATCGGCCCGGACGCGACGATCCGCGAGGCCGACGCGATCATGGGCCGCTACGGCATCGGCGGCCTGCCGATCTGCGACGAGTCGGGCCACCTGCTCGGCATCGTCACGAACCGCGACATCCGCTTCGAGTCCGACCACGAGCAGCCGCTCACCTCGGTCATGACGCGCATGCCGCTCGTCACGGCCTCCCCCGGCACCTCGGGCGAGGAGGCCATGCGCCTGCTGCGCGAGCACAAGATCGAGAAGCTCCCCCTCGTCGACGGCGACGGCCGCCTCGCGGGCCTCATCACCCTGAAGGACTTCACGAAGACGGAGAAGTACCCCTCCGCCTCGAAGGACGGCTCCGGCCGCCTGCTCGTCGGCGCCGCCGTCGGCGTCGGTGCGGACAGCCGCGAGCGCGCCCACGCGCTCGTCGATGCCGGGGTCGACGTCCTCATCGTCGACACGGCCCACGGCCACCAGCAGGGCGTGCTGAACACCGTCGCCCAGGTCAAGCGCGAGACGTCCGTCGACGTCATCGGCGGCAACGTCGCCACGCGCGCCGGTGCCCAGGCGCTCATCGACGCCGGTGCCGACGCCGTCAAGGTCGGCGTCGGCCCGGGCTCCATCTGCACGACCCGCATCGTCGCGGGCGTCGGTGTGCCCCAGGTCTCCGCGATCTTCGAGGCCTCGCGCGCCGCACGCCCGGCCGGCGTCCCCGTCATCGGCGACGGCGGCCTGCAGTACTCGGGCGACATCGCCAAGGCGCTCTCCGCCGGCGCGTCGACCGTGATGCTCGGCTCGCTGCTCGCCGGCTGCGAGGAGTCGCCCGGCGAGCTCGTCTTCATCAACGGCAAGCAGTTCAAGAGCTACCGCGGCATGGGCTCGCTCGGCGCGATGCAGGGCCGCAAGAGCTTCTCGAAGGACCGCTACTTTCAGGACAACGTCTCCGGCGACGACAAGCTCGTCCCCGAGGGCGTCGAGGGCCAGGTGCCCTACCGCGGCCCCGTCCAGGCCGTCGCCCACCAGCTCGTCGGCGGCCTCCGCGCCGCGATGGGCTACACCGGCGCGGCGACGATCGGCGAGCTCCAGGACAACGGCCAGTTCGTGCGGATCACCTCCGCCGGCCTCAAGGAGAGCCACGCCCACGACGTGCAGATGACCGTCGAGGCGCCGAACTACGCGACCCGGCCCCGCTAGGACGCACCCCAGGCCCGCAGGGCCTCCACGACGACGGGCCCGCCACAAGCGGGCCCGTGCTCGTTCTGGGGGTGCGTCCGACGGCCACCGGCGGCCGGCGACGCCCCCGCCCGACTCAGCCGTTCGGCTTGTTCGCCACGAGCTCGCGACGCCCGAAGACGATCGCCTCGGCCGCGTCCGCCGCCGTCTTGATCAGGTCCTCGACCTCCCAGCCCTCCTGGCGCCACTTGCCCAGGACGTAGGCCGAGACGATCTCGGGGTCCGTCGAGTTCGGGCGGCCGACGCCGATGCGCACGCGGCCGAACGTCGGCTCGCCCAGCTCGCGCTTGAGGGACTTCAGGCCGTTGTGCCCCGCCAGGCCGCCGCCGAGGCGCCAGCGGACGTCGCCGAAGGCCAGGTCGATCTCGTCGTGCAGGACGAGGATGCGCTCGAGAGGCACCTTGAGCTGGCCGCGCGCCGGGCTGACGGAGCGGCCCGACTCGTTCATGAACGTCTGCGGCAGCAGGACGCCGACGCGCACGGGCGGCTCGCCCGGGAACTCGCGGACGGCGCCGTCGTAGAGCCGGCCGCGGAACTTGTCGCGCGGCTTGCCGAGGTCCCAACGGCGGGCCAGCTCCTCGGCGACCTGGAACCCCGCGTTGTGCGGCGTCCGGTCGTACTGGGAGCCGGGGTTCCCGAGACCGACGACCAGCCAGTCGACGGGCGTGGCGCCGCCGCGGAGCATCATCGGGGAGCGGGGGAGGAAATCGGGCCGGGGCTCGACCGCCGGACGCGTGGGCGTCCGGCGGGAACCCCGAGCGGCCTACTCGTCGCCGGAACCGGCGGGCGCGGCCTCGCTGCCCTCGGCGGCGGCGGCACCGGCCTCGGCGGCGGCCTCGGCCTCGGCCTCGACCTCGGAGGCCAGACGCGGGGCGCTCAGGTTGACGGCCACGTTGTCGGGCTCGTCGATCAGCGTGGCGGTCGAGGGGATCTCGATGTCGCCGACGGTCAGGTTGTTGCCGATCTCGAGGTTCAGGACCGAGATCGAGACGGACTCGGGGATCTCGTTCGGGAGGGCCTCGATGGTGACCTCGCGGACGATCTGCTCCACGATGCCGCCGAGCTTGACGCCCTCGGCCTCGTCGGCACCCGTCACCTCGACGGGGACGACGGCCTGGATCTTCTGCTTCAGGTCGACGCGGAGGAGGTCGACGTGCACGATCTGGCCGCGGACCGGGTGGCGCTGGGCCTCCTTGAGCACGACGGGCTGCGTCGCGCCGCCGTCGATGGCGACGTCGATGACGGCGCCCTTCGCGGCGAGCGTGTGGCGCAGATCGCGCTCGTTGACGGCGATCGAGACGGGCTGCTCGTCGCCGCCGTAGATGACGCCGGGGACGCTGCCCTGACGACGGGCACGCCGGGCCTCACGCGAGTGGGCGGGTTCGCGGGAAGCGACTGCGAGCGAGGAAGAGTTCGTGGCCATGAGCGACGGAGGATCTTAGCGGAGGACGGCGCAAAACGCCCCGCCACCCCCGGATGGCCGAAGCCGTCCGGGGGTGCCGGGGGCGGTGGCGTCAGGCGCCCGGCGTCGCCGCGCCGTCGCCCGGGGCGGCGGCGGGGTCGCCGTCCTCCCCCGTGCCCGCGGCGGACGAGCGGCCGGGCGGCGAGGGCGGGATCGTCACGGGCGCCGTCGACGGCGCCGAGAGCTGGTCGACGCTGCGGAACTCGTCGCGGAGCACCGTCCACGCGGGCTTCTTCGAGAAGTCCCGACCCAGGAGGCCCTTGCCGTGCCACGGCGGCGTCGGGGCCGGGTTGCCCCCGGCCCAGTTCGGCCGCACGCGGAACTCGCGCAGGCCCCACCAGATCGCCCCGGAGAGCCAGGGCTTCGAGCGGTAGACGCCGAAGTGGTGCGCCGCGTACGCCGCCTGGAACGCGTACGTGCCGGCGTTCGTGACGGGACCGTCGTGGTTGGCCTCGGCCCCGGTCTCGGTGATCATGATCGCCTCGCGCGGGTTGCAGGCGCGCAGGCGGTCCAGGAAGGGGCCGAGCTCGGCCGGATTCGACAGCGGGTCGTCCGGCGCGCCGTACCAGCCGAAGTAGTCGTTCAGGCCGAGCAGGTCGACCGGGCCGTACGCCCCGACGCAGCCGTAGCGCACGCCGGATTGGCGGGCGTAGGCCATCGGCCGGCTGCGGTCGAGCTCGTCCACGACCTTCCGCGTGGCCTTGAAGTAGTCCACGATCGGCTTGCCCGGGTTCGTCGTCAGCTCGTTGCCGACGGACCACGTGAACACGGACGGGTGGTGGGCGTTCGTGACGATCATCGACTCGAGCAGCTCGAGCGCGTTGTTCAGCACGGACGGGCGTGCGAGCTGGCTCTGGCGCACCTGGTAGACCGGGATCTCGCTCCAGACGAGGAGGCCCTGGCGGTCGGCCTCCTCCAGGATCCGCGGGTGCAGCGGGTAGTGCGCGCGCAGCACGAGGCCGCCGAGGTCGCGCACCTGCTGCAGGAGCTCGTTCTGCCCGTGGTTCGTCAGCGCGCTCGCCCGCCGGATGTCCATCTCGTGCAGGCCGGACCCGCGCAGGTTGACGTCGCGGAAGTTCAGCTGCAGGTGGCCCTTGACGACCTTCACGGAGCGGATGCCGGTGCGCACGCGGTAGCGGGCGACCCGCTCCCCCTCGCGCTTGCCGCTCGTCAGCCGCGCCTCGACGCCGGCCGTGTAGAGCGTCGGCTTCTTCGGCGTCCAGACGATCGGATCGGGCACGCTCATCCGACCCTCGAGCTCCCGGCTCTCGCCGCCCTTCAGCCGCACGTCGCCCAGGCGCTTGACGCGGTCGCCGACGCGGATCTGCACGCGGGCCCGGCGGGTGCCGGACGCGACGTTGGTCACCGTCGCGCGGACGCGGAGCAGGCCCGAGCTGTCGGCGGACGGCAGGTCGGGCGTGATCTGCACCGGGGAGAGGTCGAGGCCGTCGGCGTAGCGCAGGACGACCTCGCGCGGGATGCCGCCGTCGTTCCACCAGCCGCCGCCGGGGGTGCCGTCGCGCTGCGTCGAGGCGGGCGGGAAGTCGCCGACGTTGCGGACGTTGGTCGTGCGCACGACGAGCGTGACCTTGCCGTCGCGCGCCCGCTTGGCCGGGATCCGCAGCTCGAACGGCTCGTAGGCGCCGCGGTGGCTGCCGATCTTCTCGCCGTCGACCCACACCTGGGCGGCGACGGCGACCCGCTCGAACCGCAGCACGAACGCGCCGCCCTTGCGGGCCTTCGGGATCCGCGGCAGCCGCAGCTCGCGGCGGTACCAGGTGATGCCGCCGGCCTGCGACTCCGGGCTGTTGTCCCCGGCGTTCCACACGTTCGGGACGCTGCCCGCGGTCCAGCCGACGGGGCTGGCCCGGCGCTCCCACCCCTCCTTCATGCCGACGTTGCCCTGGTCGCGGCGGATGAGCCACGCGCCGCCGACGGTCCAGCGGTCGTCCTGCCCGGCGAACTCGCGGGCGCCCGCGGTGGGGGGCGTCGGGGCCGGACGCGGGACGTCCGGGGCGGGCGGGGTCGCCGGGGCGGTGGTCGTCCCGGGCGGAGCGGGCGCCGGGGCCGGGGGCGTCGCTGGGGGTGCGTCCTGAGCGGCCGCTGATGCTGCGGCGCTTCCGGCGAGGACGAGGGCCAGGGTCGCCGCGCGCGCGGCGACCCGGAGGGGACGGTGCATCCCTGCTCTCTAGCACGCGGCGGCCCTTCTCCGCGCTAGTGTCGCGGCGATGAAGCTCCTCTTCAAGCCGTTCAGCCTCATCGCCGGGCTGATCGCCTCGCGCCTCGCGATGGCGCTCTTCAATCAGATCTGGCAGCGCGTCGACGGCGGCGATCTGCCCGACCCGGACGTCCGCGAGGACCCGGCCGGCCGGGCGATCGCCGCCACGGTCCTGCAGTCCGCGATCTTCGCGGCCACGAACGCGGCGGTCAGCCGCTACGGGATGCTCGTGTTCGAGCACCTCTTCGGCACGTGGCCCGGGGACCACAAGGAGGAGCAGAAGGGCGCCCACGCCTGAGCGCGGGCACCCCGGGCGCCGCTAGCGGAGGCGGCGCCAGACGCTCCAGGTCTTCCGGGCCTTGCCCGACGAGGTGCGGAGCCCGGACTTCCAGTCGCTGCGGCCCTTCGGGTCACGCACCTGGTACCAGATGAACGTCTTGATCCGGGAGCGCTTCGCCGACGCGAAGGCGGAGCGAAGGTAGCGCGCGGCCCGCGCGTCCGGGGTCCGGTGGCCCCCCGCGGTGCGGTACGCGAACTCCGTGATGTGGATGTTCCGCGCGGCGGTGCCCGACAGGCGCCCGGCGCGCGCGAGGCGCTTGACCTGCGCCACCGTCGTCTTCAGGTTGCCGTGCGTCCACTGGTCCGTCGCCGTGGTCGCCTTCGTCGGGGAGCGGACGAAGTCGTAGGTGTGCAGCGTGAAGCCGTCGCCCAGGAGCTTCGTCCGCGCGGCCTTGGAGCGACTCGTCGGCTTGTAGTTCGCGTCGAGGTAGAGCGCCTTGCGGAAGAACGCGCCCGGGTTCGTGGCGGCATCGCCGGAGCGGGTGTTCGGCGCGGCCTCGCCGACGAGCACCTTCGCGCCGCGGTCCGCGCGCTTCATCGCCGTGTAGACGCGGTTGGAGAGCCGGACCCACTCACGCTCGCGGCGCGTCGGCCAGGCGGTGCGGTAGTTCGGCTCGTTGAACGTGAGGTAGCCCGCCAGCGGCAGGTCGGACAGCTGCTTCGCGACGTCGCCCATGAACCGGACGTACCGGGTCTGGGTGCGGGCGGGCACCTTCGCGCCGGCACGCTTGCCGCGGCCCATCGTCACGTAGGAGCCGACGAGCAGGCGCACGTTCGCCTCCCGGCCCTCCTCCGCGGCGCGGCGGATGCGGGTGATCTGGTCCAGCGGCGCCTCCTCGCTGCGGCCGTCCCACTTCACCAGCACGCGCACGGTGGTGGCGCGCGAGGACTTCGCGTCGGCGAAGAACGCGGCCCGGTCCTGCGGGTCGTCGCTCAGCATCTGGATGTCCTGGAGGCCCTTGGCCATCCGGGCGTCGGCGCCGGCGGGGGCGGCGGCGAGCAGCGACACGGCGGCCAGCGAGCCGGCGATCGTGCGTAGGGCGGTGCGAGACATGGGTTCCTCCTCGGTGGGGCACGCGAACGTCACGAGGGTCGACCCCGGGAGGCGGGCGAACTGCCCCCCCCGTGGGTGCCGGGACGTGGTCCCGGCGTCGCCCCGTGCGCGGTGCGGTCGGCCCGGTGCTCGGGCGGACGCGACGGTCAGGCGGTGCGGCGGACGACGAGTCCCCGCGCCTGCAGCGTAGCGAGCGCATCCTCGAACGCGCCGAACTCCCGCCGGACCAGCAGGTCGATCGGCCGCCCCGCGGGCCCGCCGGTGCGTACCCAGCGCTGCAGCGTCGGCACGCCGACCTGCTCCGCCGGCTCCTCCGTGAGGGCGAGCAGCAGGGCGAGCTGGGGCTTGTGCTCGAGCTCGCCCGCCAGCACGGACAGGGGATCGGCGTCGAGGATCTGCAGCACCTCGTCGTCGGTCAGCCCGAGACGCTCGGTCAGCAGCTGCGCGGCGGTCGTGGACACCCGTCGAGCGTAGCGCGGGAGGGCGCGGGCGCCGCCGGGCGGGTCGGCGGGCGGACGTGGCGGGTCAGGCGGGACGCCGTCGCCGCCGGACGAGTCGGGTCGGAACCCCGCACGACACTCGATGGGCGGGTGGGGCGCGACCCGGCGTCCCTTCCCCCCGCGCTCAGCCCGGCGCGTCGCCCGTGACCGCGGGCCGGTCCGGCTCGCGGCTGTACTGCGACCAGGAGCCGGGGAAGAGCCGTCCGTGTCCGAGGCCCGCGTGCTCCATGACGAGCAGGTTGTGGCAGGCCGTCACGCCCGAGCCGCAGGACGAGACGACGGGCTCCTCCCCCGTGACGCCGACCGCGGCGAACCGGGAGCGCAGGGACTCCACCGGCAGCAGCCGGCCGTCCTCGTCGAGGTGCCCGCGGCACGGCAGGCTGCGCGCGCCGGGGATGTGGCCGGCCCGCGGGTCGTGCGGGTCGGGCGCGCCGCGGTAGCGGTCCGCGGGCCGGGCGTCCAGGACGACGTTGCCGCGGTCCGTGGCGTCGTCCACGTCGGCGAGCCGCTCCGCGGGCCAGGGGCGCGGCCGAAACGTGGCCGGCGGGCGGCCCGGGTGCCCGTGCTCGAGCGGCCCGTCGTAGGCCGTCAGGCCGCCGTCCAGCAGGGCCGCGTCGTGCCCGGTCGCCCGCAGCATCCACACGAGCCGGGCGGCGATCACGCCCCCGGCGTCGTCGTAGGCCACGACGCGGTCGTCGTCGGCGACGCCGAGGGACGCCATGCCCTCGGCGAACGTCTCCGGGGCCGGCAGCGGGTGCCGGCCCCCACCGCCCGCCGGATCGCCGGCCAGCCAGGCGTCGAGGTCGATGAACACGGCCCCCGGCAGGTGCCCGGCCTCGTACGCCTCCCGCCCGCCACGCCCGTCGAGGTACCAGCGGACGTCCGCCAGCACCGCGCCGTCCGGGACGGCGCCCGGGGCGACGATCGGCGGCAGCGGTCCCGGGGAGGTCATCCGCCAATCCTGCCAGGCCCCTTCCGGGTGCCCCGAGCCCCGCCGCAGTCCGGGGCGGCGCGACCCGAGACGCTCGGGGTGGGGCCCGGTCCCCTCCGGGTGCCCCGAGCCCCGCCGCAGTCCGGCGCGGCGCGGCCCGAGACGCTCGGGGTGGGGGCCGGTCCCTTCCCTAGAAGAGCTGGTTCTCGCCCTGGAAGACCTCGGAGACCGAGTCGTCCGTGAAGATGCTGCGGATCGAGTCCGTCAGGAGGGTGGCGCAGGAGACGACGTGCAAGTTGTCCGGCGCGCCCAGGCGGATCGGGATCGTGTCGGTGACGACGATCTGCTCGAACGGCGCGGCGGCGAGGTTCTCGTAGGCCTTGCCGGAGAGGACGGCGTGGGTGGCGGCGGCGTAGACCTTCGACGCGCCCGCGGCCTTCACGGCCTCGCCGGCGGCCCGGAGCGTGCCGGCGGTGTCGATGATGTCGTCGACGATGATCGCCGTCTTGCCCTTCACGTCGCCGATGACGTGACCGATCTGGGCGACCTGCTGCTGCGGCCGCTCCTTGTCGAGGATCGCGAGGTCGGCGCCCATGCGGTCGGCGAACTTCTTGTTGAGCTTCACGCGGCCGGCGTCCGGGGCGACGACGACGAGGTCCTCGTCGAGCTGCAGGTCCATGAAGTACTGCGTGAGCATCATCATCGCCGTCATGTGGTCGACGGGGATCTGGAAGAAGCCCTGGACCTGGCCGGCGTGGAGGTCCATCGTCAGCACGCGGTCGGCGCCGGCGGACTCGAGCATCCGGGCGACGAGGCGGGCGGAGATCGGCTCGCGCGGGGCGCTCTTCTTGTCCTGACGGGAGTAGCCGTACCAGGGGGTCACCGCGATGACGCGGTGGGCGCTGGCGCCGACGGCGGCGTCGATCATCACCAGGAGCTCCATCAGCGCGTCGTTGGCGCTGATGCCCGTCTCGGGGTTGGCGCAGGTCGGCTGGACGAGGAAGACGTCCGCCCCGCGGATCGACTCCTCGAACCGGCAGTAGACCTCGCCGTTGGAGAAGGTCTTCAGAGTGATCGGGCCGGGGGCAACGCCGAGGCGGCTGCCGATGGCGTCTGCGAGGCCTGGGTTGGCCCGCCCACTGAAGAGCATGAGCTTCTTGCCGTACTCCAGCTGCATGCTCGTGGCGGAGTCGACGATCGAACGGACGGAGCTCACGGTGAGGCGGATCCAGTGCGAGGAGGCGAGTGCGAGCGGGGCACGAAGGATGCCGCCGCTCACCGGAGGGTAACCACACGGGCTGGCCGGAGGGGTACGGCTCGGCCGGACCGCACGCCGCGCCCGGCCGGTGTCCGTCGTACGCCGCTCAGTCCTTGGCGGCCGCGCGGGCCGCGGCCTGCTCGGCGTAGCCCTCGATGTTCTTCTGGCGCTCGCGGGCGATCCCCAGCGCGCCGGCGGGGACGTCCTTCGTGATGACGCTGCCGGCCCCGGTGTAGGCGTCGTCGCCCACGGTCACGGGCGCGACGAACGTGGTGTCGACGCCGGTGCGGACGCCCGCGCCGATCGTGGTGCGGTGCTTGTGGTACCCGTCGTAGTTCGACGTGATGGTGGCCGCGCCGATGTTCGTGCCCGGACCGATCTCGGCGTCGCCGATGTAGGACAGGTGCGGGACCTTCGACCCCTTCCCCACGTCGGCGTTCTTCAGCTCGACGAACGCGCCGGCCTTGGCCCCCTCGCGCAGCAGGGTGCCGGGTCGCAGGTACGAGAAGGGCCCGATCGTGGAGCCCGCCTCGGCCACGGCCCCGAGCACGTGCGAGTGCAGCACGGTGGCGCCGGCGCCGATCGTCGCGTCGATCGCGGTGGTGTGGGGACCGACGACGGCACCCGCGGCGATCGTGGTGGTGCCGCGCAGCACGCAGCCGGGCTCGATCGTGGCGTCCGCCTCGATACGCACGCCGTCATCGATGACGGTCGACGCGGGGTTGACGATCGTCACGCCGGCGCGCAGGTGCGCCTCGTGGATCCGCGCCTGCAGGACCTCACGCACGACCGCGAGCTCGGCGCGGTCGTTCGCGCCGAGGACGATCTCGGGCGTCGGCGCCTGGTGCGCGCCCACGCGGTCGCCGTCGGCGCGGAGGATGCCGAGGACGTCGGGGAGGTACTTCTCGCCCTGCGCGTTGTCGCCGCCGACCCGCGGCAGGGCGGCGAGCAGCCGATCGCCGGAGAAGCAGTAGACGCCGGCGTTGACCTCGCGGATCAAGAGCTCCTCCGGGGTGGCGTCGCCGGCGACCTTCGTCTCGACGATCTTGAGGACCGCACCGTCGGCGTCGCGCACGACGCGGCCGAGCTGCCCCGGGTCCGGGAGCTCGGCGGAGAGCACCGTGGCGGAGTTGCCCTCGGCGGCGTGGGTGGCCAGCAGCCCGGCGACCACCTCGCCCGTGACGAGCGGGGCGTCGCCCGTCAGCACGACCACGGGCCGGTCGGGATCGATCAGGTCGGTCGCGGCGATGACCGCACCCGCGGTGCCGTCGCCGTGCCGGTCGGCGTGCTGCTCGACGATCTGCACGTCCGCCGGCAGGTGCCCGTCGAGGACGCGCGCCGGCTGGTCGACGACGACCGTGCGGTGCGCCCCCACCTCGCCGGCGGCCCGCAGGGGCCAGCCGACGAGGGGCAGGCCGCACAGGTCGTGCAGGACCTTCGGCGTGCTCGATCGCATCCGGGTGCCGCGACCCGCGGCCAGGACGATGACGGTCGGGGCGTGTGCGGCGCTCACGCCCCGAGCGTACGCGACCCGGACGACACGCCCGGGCGGCGTGGCCCGCTCAGACGGCCTCGACGGCCTGCAGGATGACGTCCGCAACGGTGCCGGGGGTGCTGACGCCCAGCGCGTGCGACGCCCCGTCGACCTCGACGGTGCCCTTCGAGCCGGCGCGCTCGGCCATGAACCGCAGCGACGCGACCGGGATGTTGCGGTCCTCGGTGCCGAAGACGAACCAGGACGGGATCGTCTTCCAGGCGGCGGCCTTGGCGGCCTCGCCGAGCGCGGCCTCCGCGATCGGACGCTGCGTCACCGCCATCAGGTTCGCCGTGGCCTCGTCGACGTCGTGGCAGAACTGCGCCCGGAAGCGGTCGGGGCTGATGCGCAGGTCCGTGCCGCCGTCGGCGAGCGGCGCCGGCACGAGGGTCTCGCCGAGCGAGCTGCCCGGGAACCGGCCGGCCAGGTCGCCGCACGACTCGCCCTCCTCGGGCGCGAACGCGGCGACGTAGACCAGGGCCTTCACGGCGTCGCTGCCGGCGGCTGCGGAGGACGCGACGGCGCCGCCGTAGGAGTGGCCGACGAGGACGATCGGGCCCTCGAGGGCGTCGAGCTGGGCCCGCAGCGACGCGGCGTCGGAGGCCACGCCCCGCAGCGGGTTGGCCGCGGCGACGACGGTGCAGCCCGCGTCCTGCAGCACGGCTACGACGCCGCTCCAGCTGGCGGACTCGGCGAACGCGCCGTGCACGAGGACGACGGTGGGACGGGAAGGATCGGACGGGGCCATGAGGCGCTCCAGGACGAGGTGGTCGGAGTCCGGAGCCTGCCTCACGCCGGTGGAGCATGCATCCGTCGAAAGACGGAACGTTCCGCGACGGACGTGAGCCGTCGAGGCGCGCTGCGGCGCGTGCGGCGACGGCCGGCGGCGGCCTCCCGGCCGCCGGTTCGCGAGGACATCGGGCCCACCCGGAAGCTGGGGAGCAAGGATTCGAACCTTGACCTGACGGCTCCAAAGGCCGCCGTGCTGCCGTTACACCACTCCCCAACGGGTGCGTTCACAGTCTTGCGGAAGACCGCGCCCGCCGTCCTGCCGGTAGGTCGCCCGGCAGGACGGGCCGCAGAGCGCGGCGGGCGGCCGTCCGTCAGCAGGCCGTGAACGACCGGTTGGCCGCGGCCGAGGCCGTCCGCGCCTTCGACCCCGTCCCGAGCGCCACGACGCTCAGCGTGTAGCGCCCGCGCTTCCTGAGGGCATCGGCGAGCGGCCGCGGGATCCGCAGCGCGACGGACGCCCCGTCGACGACGACCGTCGTGCGGCCGCGCAGGCCGGTCGGCGGACGCCGGAGCGGACGGGGCCGCACGGGGCACGTCAGCGGACGACGCAGCTTCTCGGCGCCGAGGTAGCGCTCGCGGTAGAGCCGCAGCCGCACGCGCGACGCGTGGCGCACACGCAGGCGCAGCACCCACCCCTTCGAGGTCTCCTGGATCGAGCGGATGCGCACCGTGGGGTCGGACGGGGACCGCGGCTGCTTCCCGCCGGGCTTCGGCTCCGGCAGGGGCACCTCGGCGCCGGGCCCGGGCGGCGGCGTCGGCGCCCCCGCGTCGTCGGCGACCACGGTGACGGTCGTTGTCGCGCGGCTGCGGTTGCCGGCGGCGTCCGTGGCCGTCACCTCGAGGCGGTGCTCGCCGGCCTCGGGTGCCCGGCCGTTGACGGTGGTCCCGTCCTCTCCGAAGGGCCGGCCGTCGAGCCGCCAGGAGACCGTGCCGATGCTCCAGGCGTCGCTGGCCTGCACGCTGGCCGAGAAGCGCTCGCCGGGGGCCAGGCGGGAGGGCGCCCGCAGGCCGGAGAGCGTCGGGGGCGTCCGGTCGTCGACCGTGAACGCGCCGGCGGCGTTCTCCTCGTCCGAGACCGCGACGACCAGGCTGCCCTGCGGATCCGTCCCGACCGCCTTCACCGCCCCGGGAGCACGGGGGCCCGTGACGGGGGGCTCGCCGCCACAGTCCTCGCGCACGTCGTGCCGCACGATGGCGCGCGCCGCGTCGAGGCCGACGAGGGTGATGGCGCCGGCCGTCGGGGTCGACCGGGGATCGAGCGCCCGGCCGGGCACGACGCACTCCGGGCCGGCGGTGGGCGGCAGCACCTTGACGACCGGGAACCCGTCGCCGTCCTCCGTCACGAGCGTCGCGGCCACGAGGATGCGGCCGGACGGGAACGCGCGGGTCTCGACGACGGCCGAGCCCTCGCCGGGCAGCGACGCGACCTCCCTCGTCGCGGTGCCCTGGACCGACAACCACGCGTACGTCGTCGTGACGCCGTTCGCGTCCGGGGCCGTTCCGCCCCACACGGCCGTCGGGACCGCGGCTCCCGGGGGCACGGCGATCTCCTCGATGAGGGCGTCCGGGGAGATGTCGTCGTCGATCACCAGCGTGACCCGGGGGTCCGGGGCGGCGCCGGGGCGGACGCGCAGCCCGGCGATCTCCGTCGTGGTGTCGTTCGTCTCGAGCCAGGCCGCCGCGTAGCCGCCGCCGCTGGCCGGCGCGACGTCCGCGGGGCTCGCCACGGTGCCGTCGGCGGAGACGATCTGGTCGTTCGGCGTCGTCCCGGCGCGGGCGAGGACGAGGTGCAGCGCGCTGTCGCCGTCGCCGTAGACGACCGCGACGGACCCGTCCCCCGCCGCGGCCACCGCCTCGAGGCTGTCGTCCCCGTCGACGTCGATGCTCCCGGCGAGCGTGAACACCCCGCCGGCGTCGATGGTCCCCACCTGCAGCGTCGGCGTGGGCTCGGGGACGATGAACGCGACGGCCCCACCCGCGCCGTACACCGCGTACTCCTCCGGCGGGACGGGGCTCGGGGCCGGCCGCAACGTCGATGACCCCGGTGAGCGGAGCGCCAGCTGCGTGGTGCCGAGGTCGTCGACGCCCGCGAACGCCGCCTGTCCCGGCACGCCCGTCCACAGGGCCTCGGGCTCGAACCCCAGGGCCGCCGGCGGCGTCCACGCGGCGCCGGCCGGGGCGGCCGCGAGGGCGAATCCTCCCAGCACCGAGGCCGCGAGCAGCGCCGCTGGGCGTGCGCGGCGACCGGGGACGGGAGGGGACGACGGGCGGGTGGGTGACACGCGGGGCGCTCCGGGGTGCGGGACGGCGGCACCGGCGGGGCTGCAGGCCCGGCCCGCGCCGCGCAGGGTGCGGGGATCCAACCACACGCCCCGTGCGGTGTACAGGCTGCATCCGCAGGACCGATCGCCGACAACGCCCGGCCCGGCGGCCCCGGCCGAGCGGCGGGAGGCTGGCCCTCAGTCCCAGGTGATGTTCGTGCCGACGGGGCGGAGGTCGGCACCCGCCGCCCGTGGGATGGCCTCGGCGAGCACCGCAGCGAAGTCGCCGACGGAGCGGCCGATGAGCTCCATGAGGGTCTCGACCGGAGTCGCCTGCTCCCGCACCCCGTTGGCGTAGTCCGTCTGGAAGCCGATGAGCGCGTACGGGATGCCGGCCTCGGCGAACAGGACCGTCTCGGGGCCCGCCGTCTGGCTCACCGCGGTGACGCCCACCGCGCGCAGGGAGCGGATCTCGGCCTTCGTGTTGAAGCGGGGCCCGTCGACGTGGCCGTAGCACCCGCCGTCGCGGACCTCGCGGCCCGTCGCGCGGGCGGCGTCCAGCAGCGCCGCGCGGAGGGTCGGGCTGAACGGGTCCTCGAACACCCAGTGCCCGCGGCCGGGGGCGCCCGGCTCGTCGTGCAGCGTGCAGAGGCTCCCGTCCGCGAGGCGGTTCTGGAGGAAGTGCAGGTCGTCGAAGACCACGAGGCTTCCGAGCTCGGCGTCGGGATCGCAGGTGCCGCAGACGGTCACGGCGAGCACCGCGTCGACGCCCAGCTCGCGCATCGCCAGCACGTTCGCCCGGTGCGTGACCTGGTGCGAGACGAGCTCGTGGCCATCGCGGTGGCGGGCCAGATGGACCACCTCCACGTCGCCGATCCGGCCGAGCGTCACCGGGACCGCGCCGTCCCCGGTCTCCACCGTGCGGGCCTCCCCCTGCTCCAGGCCCTCCAGTCGGTAGGTGCCCGAGCCCGTGACGATGCCGATCCGCATGGGCGGCGATGCTACGGCAGGCCGCCGCCGTCCCCGTGGCGCACGGGCGCGGCGCTCGCCGCCGGCGGCGCTCAGCGCGCCGTGCGGCGGGTGCCCGAGGCCGCCCGGCGCGGGCGCGTCTCGCGCTCGCCGAGGGTCGGGCCGTCGTGCTGGCCGAGGCCGAGCACGCGCATCGCCTTCAGGCCGAGGCTCAGGCGCTCCCGGCCGTCGCTCGAGGTCACGTCGAGCCCGCACAGCTCGCGGACCCGCTCCAGGCGGTAGCGGACGGTGTGGCGGTGCGTGAAGAGGCGCTGCGCCGCGGCGGCGACGGAGCCGTCGGCGTCGAGGTAGGCCGTGACGGTGCCGACGAGATCGGTCTCGTACTGCGCGTCGTACGCGGCGAGCGGCTCGATCGTCTCGGCGTAGAACCGGCGCAGTTCGTCGGGGTTCTCGCTCATCGCGGAGAGCAGCAGGCGGTACGCGCCCGTCTCCTCGAAGCCGAGCACCGCGACCTCGGGGTCACCCTCGGAGACGTTGCACGCCAGGAGCGCCTCCTGCACGGCGCGCGGCAGGTCGCCGGGCTGGTCCGTGGGCCGGCCGTGGCCGACGGACACGGCGTGGCCGGGCAGCACGCCGTCGAGCTCGGTGAACGCGGCCTGGGCGGCACGCGGCACGGCGTCCTCGCCGCCCGCGGGGATGAGCGCGACGATCTCCGACGCGGGACCGCCCCGGTCGAGTCCGCCGACGAGCGACGTCGGGGACACGGCACGCGCCCCGCGTTCGACGGCGGCGAGGGCGCGGGCCCGCCAGCCCTCGTCCCCGGCGACGTGCGGATGCACCCGGACCACGAGCGCCCCCGTCGACTCGGAGAGGTCCATCCCCAGCTCGGCGCCGCGCTCGACGATCGCCGGCCCGTCGACGACCGTGCCGTCGAGCAGGTCGGAGCAGAAGGCGGCGGACTCCTCCTGGCTGGCCCGGGCGGGAGCGCGGACGCGCTCGACCTCGAGAGCCAGGACGGTGAGGACGAGGGAGAGCACGCCGGGGTCCGGCTCGCCGCGGTGCTGGAGGACCGCGCTGCCCGCGGTCTCGCCCGCCACGGTCAGCGTGAGGGCCTCGAGGTCGCCGCGGGCGGCGAGCAGCCGACGCTCCTCGTCGCGGGAGCGGGCGGCCACCGCGAGCACCGCGCCCCCGCGGTCGGCGACGACGAGCCCGGCGTCGAGCGCCCGTGCGACGGCGCGTGCCAGAGCCGGTAGACCGGAGCCGGACGCCACCGCCTCGGCGACGGCGTCGAGCGGTCCGGCGTCACTGACGACCGGCGAGTCGGGCGGATGCACAACCCGCATCGTACCGGCAGCCGTCCCGAGTTCCGTGCCGCCCCTCCGCCGGACGGCCCCCGGCGATCAGCTGAGGAAGCGGTCCACGAAGCTGAGTCCGGCGTACACGCCGCCCATCGCGAACGCCCCCACGACGACGAGCGCGAGGACCGCGGCGGCCCCGCGCTGCCACCACGTGGCGTACATGCGCATGACCGGGACGAAGACGAGCGCGATCACCACGACGAGCGCGATGAGCCCGCCGATGCCGGCCACGAGGTAGGTGGTGGTGTCCCCGGTCATGCGCCCGGAGTGTGACGGATGTGTCCGACGACGATCGCCACGATGCCGCAGAGGGCGAGCACGGCGGCGGACAGGCCGGCGCCCGCGAGCACGTCGGAGACGTAGGCCGTGCGCAGGACGATCGGCGCGGAGCTGATGAGCACGCCGAGGATCACGGCCAGGCCCGTCAGGCCGACGCGGCCGGGGATCCGGCGGACGGACGGGCTGAGCGCCACGGCGATCGCCACCCAGATGGCGGCGCCGACGGCGACGAGCGACGGGAAGCTCGAGCCCGCGACGTCGATGAGGGCGGAGCCGGGAGCGGTGCGCTCCTCCCCACCGCGGACGAGGGCCGCCAGGGCCAGCGTCAGGCCGACCGACGCCACGAGCGCGATCGCGGTGCCGACGCGGCGTCGGCGCACCCACAGGAAGAGCGCGGCCAGCAGCGAGGCGCCGCCGACGACGGGCGCGGAGCCGAGCACGACGCCGATCCGCCCGAGCGTCTCCGTCGGCCCCCAGGAGAGCCGGTCGGCCCAGCGCAGCGTCTCGCGGTCGTACGACGTCGTCGTCGCGGGCGTGCCGTTGTCGAGCAGCGACTCGATGCCGACGAAGGCGAACGCCCCGACGGCCGCGACCGCGACGAGGGTCGTGACCTCGAGCCCGATCCCACCGGGCGTGATCCGGTGCCACACGAACCGGGCGGGCCCGGAGAAGGGACGCCAGGCCGCGATCGCCAGCCGGCCGCCGCGCGTGCGACCGAGCCGGTCGAAGAACTCGCCGACCTGCCGGCGGTGCTCCTCCTCGCCGAGCCAGTGGATCGCGGCGACGATCGCGACGACGACCACGACGGCGGTGCCGAACGCGAACGCCCCCTGCTTCACCCAACCGAGCAACCGGTCGAGGCTGCGCCAGAAGAGGTAGCCGAGCGTGACGAAGAGGGCCGCCCAGAGGCCGCTGCCGACCACGGCGTAGGGCACGAAGCGCCGCCACGTCACGCCGCTCGAGCCGAGGATGAAGGGCGCCACGGCGCGGACGAAGCCGATGAAGCGGCCGATGACGATCGCCTTGCCGCCGTGCTTGTCGAGGAACCCCTCGACGTGCTCGAGGCGATCCGAGGTGATCTTCACCTTGGGGCCGTGGCGCTCGAGGAACGAGCGGCCGAGCTTGCGGCCGAGCCAGAAGCTGGCCGTGTCGCCGAGGAACGCGGCGGCCCAGACCACCGCGAGGAGCGTGCCGTAGCCCAGCGTGCCCTCGCCGGCGAGCACGCCGCCGAGGATGACGAACGTCTCCCCCGGCGCCACGAGCCCGACGAACGCACCCGTCTCGAGGAACGCCAGGACGCCCACGAGCACGTAGGCCCACGCGCCGATGGCGTCGCCGACGTCCTCGACGTACTCCTGCAGGGGGAGGTCCTCGAGGGACGGCAGCGTCACCAGGCCGCTGCCGAGGACCGCCCCGACGACGACGGCGACGACGGTGGCGGGGATCGCCCAGCCCGGGGTCTCACCCCGACGGCGGAAGAACCAGAGGAGGAGCGGGGCCAGGACGAGCAGGCCCAGCCAGAGCGGCTTGACCTGGGCGAGCGGGACGGAGGCCCAGGCCGACGGGTTCGCGAGGCTCATGCGGGCGGGATCGTAGTGACCGGCGCGCCGGCGGACGGCACGGTGACCAGCGCGTCGAGGCCGTCGGCGCGCAGGCGCTCCGCCGCGTCGCGGGCCACGGGCTCGTCCGCGAACCAGCCGACCGTCGTCGGGCCGGAACCGCAGACCATGGCCGGATGCGCGCCCGTCGCCGCCAGCGCGGCGACGTGCTCCCCGACGACGGGAGCCAGGTCGACGGCGGCGCGGCCGAGGTCGTTCTGGGCGAGCTCGGCGGGCAGCGTGGGGCCGCCGGGGGCGCGCAACGCCGCGGCGACCCGCTCGCGGGCGGCGGCGAGCTCGGCCGCGGTGCGCGGCGGCGCCAGCTCGTCCGCGCGACGGAACACGCTGGGGGTCGACAGGCCGAGGGCGGCGCGCACGACGACGAGGGCGCCGGGCAGCACGCCCGGGATCCGCTCGAGCCGCTCCCCCGCGCCGGCCGCGAGGGCCAGGCCGGGCTCGAGCCCGTGGGGGACGTCGGCACCGAGGGCCGCGGCCAACCCGGCCAGCAGCGCCGGGTCGTCGTGGCCGGAGGCGTGGGCGCACAGCCGCAGCACGGCGCTGGCGTCGGCGGAGCCGCCGGCCATACCCGCCGCGACGGGGATGCGCTTGACGATCCGGACGGTGAGCGGCCCGGGATCCCAGCCCGTGGCCTCGCGGAAGACCCGGAGGGCGCGCAGGGCGAGGTTGTCGCCTTCGACGCCGGGGCAGTCCACGGCGTCCTCCGTCGCCCCCTCCGCCGCGGGCACGAGCGCCACGTCGTCGTGCAGGGCCAGGGACTGCATGACGGAGGTCAGCTCGTGCCGCCCGTCCTCGGGGCGCACGGGCCCCACGAGGAGGGTGGCGTTGACCTTCGCCGGGGCCGCGGTGCGGAGCCCGGCCGCGGGCACACCGGTGCCGGGAGCACCGGTCACGCCGCCGCCCGCCACGCGTCGATCTGGGCGACCGTCGCCGTGTCGCCCTCGGCGTGGGCGACGGCGCGGGCCAGGTCGGCGAACGCCGCGGCGGGCATCCGCTCCGCCCGCACGTCGAGCGGCAGGTCGAGCTCCTGGAGCGCGGCGCGGACGGCGTCGCGGCGGGCGGTCTGGTGCTCGCGCGGGGCGCCGAGCGAGACGGACTTCGCCAGGGCCTTGCGGCGGTGGAGGAACGCGGCGTTGACGAGCGCCCGCACGGCCTTCGGCGCCGGGGGACGCACGCGGGTGAGGCCGAGCAGCACGCTGTCGACGTTCGGCACCGGCGCGAAGATCCGCCGCGAGACGGCCCGGAGGACCTTGACCTCGCAGGACAGCTGCGCCAGCGCGGACGGCGCGCCGTAGGCCTTCGTGCCGGGCGAGGCGGCGAACCGCTCGCCCACCTCCTTCTGCACCATCGCGACCCACCGCTCCACGCTCGGGACCTCGGCCACCGTGCGCAGGATGACCGTGGCGGCGACGTTGTAGGGGAGGTTGGAGACGCAGACCGTGGGCGCCGGATCGAGCGCCGCGAGGTCGAGCTTGACCGCGTCGCCGAAGTGCAGCTGCGCTCCGGGGTACGGCGCGAGCGCCTCGCGCAGCGGCTCCTCGAGGCTCCGGTCGAGCTCGACGACGTGCAGCCCCGCGACCCGGGCACCGAGGTGCTCGGAGAGCACGCCCAGTCCCCCGCCGACCTCGAGCGCCACGTCGTCCTCGCGCAGCTGGGCCAGGCGGGCGATGACGCCGAGGATGTTGTCGTCGACGAGGAAGTTCTGGCCCAGCTCGCGCTTCGGGCGCACGCCGTGCTCGGCCATGCGCCGGAGGCTGGGCTGGACGAGCCCGCCGTCGCGGACGACGTCGCCCGCCCCCGCCGGGTCGGCCGTCGCCGCCGCGGCGATGGCGCGCCGCTCGTCCTCCGCCTCGCTCACGCGTCCCACCCGAAGACCCGCGCCGCGTTCGCCGTGACGGCGGCGTCGAGCTCCTCGTAGGACTGCCCCCGCTGCGCGGCGACGAAGCGGGCGGTCTCGGTCACGTAAGCCGACTGGTTCTTCTCGCGCCGGCGCGACTGCGGCGTGAGGTACGGCGCGTCCGTCTCGACGAGGATCCGGTCGTCGGGGACCGTCGCCGCGGCGAGCGCCAGGTCGGCGTTCTTCGGGTAGGTCACGTTGCCGGCGAAGGAGACGTACCAGCCCTCCTCGAGACATTCGTGCAGGCGCGAGGGCATGGAGAAGCAGTGCAGGATCACCGTGACGCCGGCCGCGTGCTCGCGCAGCGTGGTGATCGTCTCGTCGTCCGCGGCACGGGTGTGGATCACGAGCGGCTTGGACGTCTCGCGGGCGATCGCGATCTGGTCGAGGAACGCGGCGCGCTGGTCGTCGGCGGGCGCGCCCTCGCGGAAGTAGTCCAGGCCGGTCTCGCCGATCGCGGCGCAGCGCGGGTGCGCCGCGAGCTGCCGCAGGTCGGCCGCCGCCGCGTCGTCGTAGCCCGCGGCGGCGTTGGGGTGCCGGCCGATGGCGGCCCAGACCTCGGCGAACGTGTCGGCGGCGGCGAGCGCGGTACGGCAGCTCTCGGGGTCCATGCCGACGGTGAGGATCCGCCGGACGCCCGCGGCGCGCGCGTTGCCGACGAGCTCGTCGTTCCCCGGCCCGCAGGAGTCGAGGTGCGTGTGGCTGTCGATCATGCGGTCGCCGACGACTCGGCGCGGTCCTTCGGGAACAGCGGGGCGAGCTCGCCGACCGTCGTCGGGGTGCCCGAGCCCAGCGTGGTGCCCGACCAGGCGAGGTCGGGGCAGCCGAGCGCGTCCAGCAGCGTCTCCGTGCTCGTCGGCAGCCACGGGTGCAGCAGCACGCCGAGCGCGCGCACGCCCTCGACGAGGGTGTGCAGCACGACGTCGAGGGCCTCGGGCGACGCGGCGTCGTTCTTCTCCGCCTTGGCGAGCGTCCACGGCGCCCGCTCCTCGACGAAGCGGTTCAGCCGGCGCACGCGCTCCCAGATCGTCTCGAGGGCCTGCGAGATCTGGCCCTCGTCGAGCTGCCGCGCGACGGCGTCACCGAGACCGTCGAACGCCGCCGCGATCTCCGGGTCGAGCGCCGCGTCGGGCACCCGTCCGTCGCGGTAGCGCCGGACCATCGCCAGGGAGCGCGACGCGAGGTTGCCGAAGTCGTTGGCCAGCTCGCTCTCGTAGCGGAGCTTGAGCCCCTCGAAGGAGACGGATCCGTCCTGCCCGAAGGCCACCTCGCGCAGCAGGTAGAACCGCACGGCGTCGGCCCCGAACTGCTCGATCGCGGCGAACGGGTCCAGCACGTTGCCCTTCGACTTGCTCATCTTCGCGCCGTCGACGAGCAGGAACCCGCCGACCATCACGCGCTTGGGGACCTCGAGTCCGGCGGCCATGAGCAGCGCCGGCCAGTAGATCGTGTGGAACTTGAGGATGTCCTTGCCGATGACGTGCGTCGGCGGCCAGTGGCTCTCGGTGAGGTCGCTGCCCTCGCGCCCGAACTTCAGTGCGGTCCGGTAGTTGAGGAGCGCGTCCCACCACACGTAGAAGACGTGCTCGGGGTCCCACGGCACCTCGACGCCCCAGGTGATGGCGTTGCGGCTGAGGGAGACGTCCTGCAGGCCGCCCTTGATGAACGCGAGCGCCTCGTTGCGCCGCGACTGCGGCACGACCCAGTCCGGGCGGTCGGCGTAGAGCTGCTCGAGCTGCTCCTGGAACGCGGAGAGCTTGAAGAACCAGTTGTTCTCGGACTCGCGGATCAGGGCGATGCCGTGGATCGGGCAGGTGTTGCCCTCCGCGATCTCCTGGTCCGTCTTGAAGTCGGCGCACTTCGGGCAGTACCAGCCCTCGTACTGGCCCTCGTAGACGTAGCCGTTGTCCTTCACCTGCGTGAGGAACTCCTGCACCGCCGTCTTGTGGCGCGGGTCCGAGGTGCGGACGAAGAAGTCGTTGCTGGACTCGAGGACGGGGCCCATCGCCTCGAACCGCGGGGCGTTCTCGTCCACGAGCTCCTGCGGCGTGATGCCGCGCTCCGCGGCGACGTTGGCGACGGGCTCGCCGTGCTCGTCCGTGCCCGTGAGGAAGAAGACGTCGTCGCCCCGCTGGCGGTGGTGCCGGGCCAGGACGTCGGCCACGATCGTCGAGTACGCGTGACCCAGGTGCGGCGCGGCGTTGACGTAGAAGATCGGGGTCGTGACGGAGTAGCCCATGCCCCATGGAGGGTACCGGCGCGCCTCCGGCGGCCCGGCGGCGAGGCCCGACGGGGCCGACGCGCGCCGCGCCCGGCATCGGCTCACCGCGCCGCGACCCGGCCCGACGCCGTCGGCTGCCGCAGCCTGAGGACCCGCCGGCGGCCGGCCAGGCCCACGGGCAGGCCGAGCGCGGCCAGGCCCAGGCCCGCCCACGCCACGGTCGGCAGCGCGACCGCACCGCCGTCCGGGACGACGACCCGCCCGGGCGTCGGCCGAACCGTCGGCGCCGGCCGGGGCGCGAGGGTCGGCCGGGGCCCGAGGGCCGGCCGGGGCGCAACGGCCGGGCCGGGTACGGGCGCGGACCGGGGGGCCGCCCGCCTGCCCCGTGGCGCCGGCCCGAGGGGGGAGAAGGTGCCCGGGTCCGCGGGCTCGCCCAGCCGCGGGGCCGGGTCGACGTAGCCGAACGGATCCCGGGCGAGCCGCAGCCCCAGCCCGACGCCGCGCCCGCCGCCCGCACGCGCGACGGGCGCCCCGGCGGTCACCCGCGCCCCGGACCGGCGGGTGACGGCCCCCAGGCCGGTGAGCGTGGCCGACCACGCTCCGCAGCGCACCGCCACCGCGTCGCCACCCGGCGTCCGCCCCGCGAAGCGCACGCGCCCGGAGCACGGCGCCCGGACGGGCGTCCCCCGCGCGGCGCGCAGCCGCAGCACCCGGCGGCGTCCGGCGGCGAACGGGTCGGCCCGCACGTAGGTGAAGGCGGCGACCACCGCCCCCGGGACGGGACGAACGAGCGGGGGCGGCTGGTCGACCATGACGCGACGCTAGGCCCGCGGACCCCCGTCGAGGCCGCCGTCGCAGGATCGGCACGACCCCGGCGCGGGACCGCCACGGCCCGGCACGGAACCGTCACCCGCTCCGCCCGGTCGCCGGCCGTGCATAGACTCGGGCGATCCCCACCCCGGAGGCTTCCCCCATGAGCGTCACCGCCGCGCAGCTCCTCGTCCGTTGTCTCGAAGAGGAGGGGGTGGAGTACGTGTTCGGCATCCCGGGCGAGGAGAACATCCACGTCGTCCAGGCGCTCGAGGAGTCGTCGATCCGGTACGTGCTCGTGCGCCACGAGCAGGCGGCGTCGTTCATGGCCGAGATGTACGGGCGGCTCACCCAGCGTGCCGCGGTCTGCTCGGCCACGCTCGGCCCGGGGGCGATCAACCTGCAGCTCGGCGTGGCCGACGCCACGACGAACAGCACCCCGCTCGTCGCCATCACCGCCCAGGTCGGCCGCGACCGCTCCTACAAGGAGAGCCACCAGGGCGTCGACCTCGTGTCGCTGTTTCACCCGATCACGAAGTGGTCCGCGCTGGTGCCGACGCCCGAGGCGCTGCCCGAGATGACCCGGAAGGCGTTCAAGACGGCCCAGACGGAGCGCCCCGGCGCGGTCTTCCTCGCGATCCCCGAGGACATCGAGAAGGCCGACGTGTCGGCGGACCTGAAGCCGCTGCGCATCGACCGCGTCCGTCCGAACGAGCCGACGGACGACCAGGTCGGCCGGGCCGCCGACGTCGTCCGCGCGGCGCGCAGGCCGATCGTGCTGGCGGGGCACGGCGCGGCGCGCGAGGACGCCACCGCGGAGCTCGTCGCCTTCGCCGAGGCCACGGGCATCCCCGTCGCCACGACCTTCCACGGCAAGGGCGTCTTCCCCGACGACCACGCGCTCAGCCTCGGCACGGTCGGGTTCATGAGCCACGACTACGTGAACTTCGCGTTCGACGCCGCGGACACCATCATCGCGGTGGGCTACGAGCTGCAGGAGTTCGACCCCCAGAAGATCAACCCGGACGCCGACGCGAAGATCGTCCACGTCCACCGGGGTGCCGCCGAGGTCGACGCGCACTACCCCGTCGACGTGGGGCTCCACGGGTCCATCGCCCGCTCGCTCGCGCTGCTGACGGGGGCGCTGGGCACCGGCGAGGCCTCCCCCACCCCGCTCGCGGCCGCGGCGGAGAAGATCACCGGCCCGCTGCGCGACGAGCTGGCCCAGCACGCCGTCGACGACCGCGTGCCCCTGTCGCCCCAGCGCGTCGTCGCCGACACGCGCGCGGCCCTGGGGCGCGACGACATCGTGCTCGCCGACACGGGCGCGGTGAAGATGTGGATGGCGCGGCTCTACCCGACCTACGCGGCCAACACCTGCCTGCTCTCGAACGGCCTCTCCACCATGGGCTTCGCGCTCCCGGGCGCCCTCGGGGCCAAGCTCGCCCGGCCGGACGCCAAGATCCTGGCGGCGACGGGCGACGGCGCGTTCCTCATGAACGCGCAGGAGCTCGAGACCGCGGTCCGGGAGGAGATCCCGCTCTGCGTGCTCGTGTGGGAGGACGACGGCTACGGGCTCATCGAGTGGAAGATGGAGCTCGACATGGGCACCTCGTCGGCGGTGAAGTTCGGCAACCCCGACGTCGTGGCCTTCGCCGAGAGCTTCGGCGGCAAGGGCGTGCGGATCACCGCCGCCGACCAGCTGCTCCCGGCCCTGCAGGAGGGCCTCGCGTCCGACGGGGTGACCGTGATCGCGGTCCCCGTCGACTACTCCGAGAACCTGAAGCTCACGGACCGCCTCGGCGGGCTCGAGGACCCGCTGACGGCCTGAAGCGTCGGGGCCGGGAGCGTCTCCCGCCCCCCCCGGCCCCGGCGGGGTCACTCCCGCTCGTGCAGCGCCCGGTAGAGCTCGTTGGCGCCCAGGCCCGTGAGCTCGGCCACGACGCGGGAGGCGGTCTTCGCGCGCGCCCCGTCGTCGACCAGGCGGGCGACCGCGTCGACGGCGGACGCGAGGTCGGCCGCCCCCGCCGCCTCGACCGGCACCCCGGCGACCACGAGCGTCACCTCGCCGCGCACGCCCGTCTCGGCGTAGCGCTCGGCGACCTCGCCGGCCGGGCCGCGCACGATCTCCTCGTGGAGCTTCGTGAGCTCCCGGCAGACCGCGACCACGCGCGCCGGGTCCTGCGCCGCGATCGCCCGGAGCGTGGCGACGAGCCGCTTCGGCGACTCGAACGCCACCGTCGTGTCGGGGTCACGCAGCAGCGCGACGGTGTCCTCGCTCCGCCGCGGCAGGAAGCCCACGAACCGCCAGCGGTCCGACACGATGCCGGCCGCCGCGATGGCCGTCACGGGCGCCGAGGCGCCGGGCAGCGCCTCGACGGCGAGCCCGGCGTCGCGCACCGCCGCGACGAGCCTGCCGCCCGGGTCCGAGACCACGGGCATGCCGGCGTCGCTGACGAGCGCGACGACGTCACCGGCCGCGATCCGGGCGATCAGCTCGCCGGCGCGGGCGTCCTCGTTGTGCTCGTGGAGGCTGATCGTGGACTGCCGGATGGCGTAGCGGTCGAGCAGGCGCCGGGTGTGGCGCGTGTCCTCGCAGGCCACGACGTCGGCGTCGGCCAGGGCGCGCAGCACCCGCGGCGTGACGTCCTCGAGGTTCCCGATCGGGGTCGCGCAGACGATCAGGCGCCCGCCGGCGCGGCTCGGCGCGGGTCCCTCGCCGGCCGTCGCCTCGCCGGTCGCCTCCCCGTGAGGCGTGTCCTCGCCGGCCGGCTCCGCGGCGTCCGGCTCGCCGGCGTCCGGCTCGTCCTGGGGGTGCACGTCAGCCCTGCCACGCCGGCGTGCCGTCGCGCAGCAGGTCGAGCGCGAGCACGGCCGCCCCGACCATGCCGGCGTCGGCCCCGAACGTCGCCGCCTCGACGCGCACGCCGTTGGAGGGCGGACGCGCCCGGCGGCGGGCCTCGGTGCGGGCGGGGCCGAGGAGCATCTCGCCCGCCGCGGAGACCCCGCCGCCGATGAGGACGACCTCGGGGTTGAAGATGTTCATCGCGTTGGCGATGCCGACGCCGAGCAGCGTGCCGACGCGCTCGAGCGCCTCGCGGGCCGCACGATCGCCGAGCTGCGCCTGCTCCGTGACAGTGACGCCCGTGATGACCTCGCCCGCGCCGGCCAGGCGCGCGAGCGCCGACCCGGGCCGCTGGCCGGCCAGACGCGCGCCCTCGCGGCCCAGCGCGGTGCCCGAGGCGAGCGCCTCGAGGCACCCCCGGTTCGTGCACGGGCAGAGGGGTCCGTCGAAGTCGACGACCATGTGGCCGAGCTCCGTGGCCGCGCCGGTCGAGCCGCGGATGAGGGTCCCGCCGGCGACGACGCCGCTGCCGATGCCGGTGCCGACGGTCATCAGCACCGCGTCGTCGCAGCCCCGCGCGGCGCCCGCCCGCCACTCGGCGAGCATCGCGCAGTTGCCGTCGTTGTCGAGCGCGACGGGCAGCTGCAGGCGATCCTGCAACTCGTCGCGGACGGGCACGCCGTCGAAGGGCTGGTGGACCGTCGAGACCGCTACGCCCGTCGCCTGATCGATCAGGGACGGGATGCCCACGCCGACCCCGACGACGTCACTCGGGGCCACGATCCCGCTGTGGGTCAGCTCGCGCACCTCGTCGACCACGAGCTGGAGGAGGTCCTCCGGATCGTTCGACGGCGGCGCGAGGCGGTAGGTCCGCTCGAGCACGCGCAGCTCGGGGTTCACGAGGCCGGCCAGCAGCTTCGTCCCCCCGAGATCCACACCGATGACGCAGTCCTCCGGCACGCCCGCCACCATATCCCCCGATGCAGGGACCCCACGACGACGCCGGAGACGGCGCACGCTCCTCGGCGGACGACGCGCCCTACACCGTGTACGGCGGCGGGGGTGCCCGACGGCCCCGCCGACCGCGCCCGCCCGCGGGTGCGCAGGGCCGCCGCCGCGAGCCCGTCGACCGGGTCGACGACGGCTACGACGACCGCGGCGGATCGCGCTCCGGCGATCCGTCCGCCGACGACCACGCCCCCGGCGACGACACGCCCTACACGGTCTACGCGGCCCGCCGCGGAGGTCGGCGCGACGGCGGACCGCGAGACCCGGAGGACGGCGGGCCGCGCCGGCGTCGCTTCGGTCGGGGCGGCGGACCGCGCCGTCGGCGCCGCTGGAGCGTCGGCCGCGTCGTGCGACTGCTGCTCCTGGCCGCCGTCGGCTGGGTCGTGCTCTCGCTCGCGCTGTTCCTCTTCTCGGCCACGATCCACCAGGAAGGCGGGAAGGTCGACGCGGTCCTCGGCGGCGGGGGTGCCCCGTTCGCCCCGACGAACGTGCTCGTGCTCGGCACGGACGACCGGCCGCCCGGATCGAAGGAGCCCGGCAGCGAGGGCAGCGGCGGTGCCGCGCGCACCGACACGATGCTGCTCTTCCGCACGGGCGGGTTCGCGAACGCGAAGCTCTCCATCCCCCGCGACACCGCGGTCGACATCCCGGACCACGGGCGGCAGAAGATCAACGCCGCCTACGCGTTCGACGGCATCCGCGGCTCCGTCCAGGCGGTCGAGACCCTCACCGGCATCACCGTCAACCACGTGGCGACGATGGACTTCGAGAACTTCCCGGGCCTCATCGACGCGATGGGCGGCGTGCGCTACACGGCCAAGACGTGCCTGACGGCCGACGTCTCCGGCGGGGCGAAGAAGCCGCGGTCCGGCGTGACGATCGGGTACGACAAGTACCTCGGCGGCACCTCGTTCCGTCTGAAGAAGGGCGAGACCTACACCCTGAAGGGCTCCGCGGCGCTGGCGCTGGCCCGGGTGCGGAAGAACCGCTGCGACGCCGGCCAGGACGACACGAACCGCGCCGGCCGCCAGCAGGAGCTGCTCGGGGCGATGAAGCGCCGGATCCTCTCCCCCACCGGGTTCGTGCGCCTGCCGCTCATCGCCTGGAAGGCCCCGCAGGCCGTGAAGAGCGACATGTCCGGCCCCACGCTGCTGGGCGTGGCGATCGGCCAGTTCCTCCCCGGCAAGGGCTCGAGCGCGGTGCTCAAGCCGTCCGGCGGCGAGACGCTGGCCGACGGCGGCCAGGCGCTCACGGTCTCGCCGGAGGACGTGGCCAAGGCCCGCCGCCGCTTCGACCGCTAGTGAGGAGACGGGGCCTCGGACGCGCCAGGACCGCGTCCGGGGCCGGCCGGCGCTTCCGGCGGGAGGACTGACCGGGTCCGAGCCCGTGCTGTGCCGGCGCGCCCGAGGCAGGGCCCCCCAATCCGGTCCCGGGGCCGGGCCGGCGGTCCCTGCCCGGCCGGCTCAGGGGTTCTTGGGCGGGCGCGGCGGCTTGGCGGCGTCCGCCTTCGCGGCCTTCGCCCGCTCGTCGCGCTGCTTGCGCATCTTGTCGTCGTGCGCGTCGGCGCCCGCCTCGGCGGCGCGCTCGAGCTCGCGGTTGCCCTTCTGGGTGCCGTAGTCGTTCGTGTAGAAGCCGCTGCCCTTGAAGTGGATCGCGGGCGCGCTCAACACGCGCCGGACCGGGACGCCCGTCTCCGGGTCCTCGGTCAGCGCGTCGTCGGAGAACTTCTGCAGAACCTCGAACGTGGTCCCGTCGGGACGCCGGTACTCGTAGATCGGCACGGGCCGACCCCCGTCAGTCCTTCGTGGCGCTCGAGGCCGGCTTCGACGCCGCGCCGCCGCCCGAACCGCTGTCCGACGAGCTCGAGGAGCTCGACGAGGAGGACGAATCCGACGACGAGGACGAGGACGAGGAGCTCGAGTCCGACGAGGACGAAGAGCCCGAGTCCGACGAGGACGAGCCGGAGGAGTCCGAAGATCCCGACGACGAGCCGGACTCGCCCCCACCGACCGGCCGCTTCTTCGTGCCGTAGTCGGTGTTGTGGAAGCCCTTGCCCTTGAAGTGGATCGCCGGCGCGCTCAGGACGCGCCGGACCGGGACGCCCGTCTCCGGGTCCTCGGTGAGGGCGTCGTCGGAGAACTTCTGGAGGACGTCGAAGGTGGTGCCGTCGGGACGTCGGTACTCGTAGATGGGCATGGGCCCCGAAGTATAGGCAGGACCCGGCGCGAACCACGCCTCCTTGGCACTCTCGACGCGGGAGTGCCAAGGGCGGGGTCAGTGCGCGGCGCCCGCGCGCTCCCCGGCCGCCGCGCGGTCGCGTGCGGGCGCGATCTCCAGCATGCCCCGCAGGAGCGCGGCGACCTCGAGCATCGCCTCCCGCGAGCGCCGCCCCACACCGGGGGTGTTGCCGAAGCCGTGGATGAGATCCGGCATCCGGCGGCCGAGGACGGGCGTGCCGGCCTCGCGCAGCGCCTCCACGTACGCCTCGCCCTGGTCGCGCAGCGGGTCGAAGCCCGCCGTGACCACGAGGGCGGGCGCGAGGCCCCGCAGGTCGCCCAGGAGCGGCGACACGCGCACGTCGGTCCGATCGACCGCCCCCGGGGTGCCGGGCACGCCGAGGTAGTGGTGCTCGCACCAGTCCATCGACGCGCCCTCGAGGTAGAAGCCGTGGCCGAACGCCACCCGGGACGCGTACTCGCGCGACCAGTCCACGGCGGGGTAGAGCAGGAGCTGCCCGGCCGGCTGGACGCCGCCGTGGTCACGGACGGCCTGCGCGGTGATCGCGGCGAGGTTGCCGCCGGCGCTGTCGCCGCCGAGCGCTAGGCGCTCGGAGTCGGCGCCCAGGCCCTCGGCGTGCTCGACCACCCAGCGCCAGGCGGCGAAGGCGTCGTCGGGCGCCGCCGGCCACGGGTGCTCCGGCGCCAGGCGGTAGTCGACGGAGAGCACGAGGATGCCGGCACTGGCGCAGAGGAGGCGGCAGAGCGCGTCGTGGGAGTCCAGGTCGCCCAGGACGAAGCCCCCACCGTGGAAGAAGAGGAGCAGCGGCAGGCGCTCGCCCGCCGGCTGCCAGGTCAGCGCCGGGTTGTGCGCGCCGCCGGGCCGGTAGAGCCGGGCGTCGAGCGGGCCGGCCGCTCCGTCGACCCGCAGCGCGTCGGCCGCGCCCACCGCGATGGGCCGGCCCGACGCCACGACGGCCTCGTGCCGCAGCGTGCGCCGGGCCTGCTCCACGGGCTGCTCGTGCCACGCCGGGTACTGCAGGCGGTCGCGGAGGGCGAGCATCGCCTGCGTCGGCGCGTCGAGGACCTGGCCCTCGCGGACGGTCGGGCGCCGCAGGTGCACGCGCCGGTTCGGGCCGCCGCGGGCGCCGAGGATCCGCAGGAACTGCCGCTCCATCCGGCCGCGGGGGCCGAGCTTCGGAGGCGGCGCGGTACGGGTGCGACGGGCGAGGGGCATGCGCCGACCCTACCGTCGGTCGAGAGCCCGCGCCAGTCGTTCCTACTGGCGGGTAGGGGAGCCGCGGCGGCGGCACCACGGGCTGGCGGGAATCGGCCGCCCCACGGCCGTGGCGGTCCGCCGCGTACCCTCCTGCCCATGGCCTCCGACGTCGTCACCATGGACAAGATCGTCGCCCTCTGCAAGCGGCGCGGATTCGTGTTCCCCGCCTCGGAGATCTACGGCGGCATCGCGAACACCTACGACTACGGCCACTACGGCGTGCTGCTCGTGCAGAACGTGAAGGCCGAGTGGTGGAAGGCGATGCTCCAGGACCGCGACGACATCGTCGCCTTGGACTCCGCGATCATCCAGCACCCCGACGTGTGGAAGTCCTCGGGCCACCTCGACGGGTTCTCCGACCCGCTCGTGCAGTGCCTGGGCAAGTGCAAGAAGCGCTTCCGCCTGGACCACCTGCAGGAGGCCGCCGTCGAGGCCGGCGAGGATCCCGCCACGGTGATCTGCCCCGTCTGCGGGGGCGAGCTCTCCGAGCCGCGCGAGTTCAACCTCATGTTCAAGACCCAGATCGGCACGGTCGAGGAGTCCGCGTCCACGGTCTACCTGCGGCCCGAGACGGCGCAGGGCATCTTCGTCGACTTCAAGCAGGTCCTGGCGATCTCGCGCAAGAAGCCGCCGTTCGGCATCGCGCAGATCGGCAAGTCCTTCCGCAACGAGATCACCCCGGGCAACTTCATCTTCCGCACGCTCGAGTTCGAGCAGATGGAGATGGAGTTCTTCGTTCCGCCGGCGGAGTCGACGGAGTGGTACGAGCACTGGAAGCAGGCGCGCTTCGACTGGTACACGAACCTCGGCGTCCGCCCCTCCCACCTGCGCCTGCGTGCCCACGACGACGACGAGCTCTCCCACTACTCGTCCCGTACCGCGGACGTGGAGTACCTGTTCCCCATCGGCTGGTCCGAGCTCGAGGGCGTCGCGGACCGCGGCGACTTCGACCTGACCCAGCACGCCAAGGGCGCGAAGACGAAGATCGAGGTCTACGACGAGGCCTCGAAGGAGCGCTACGTCCCGCACGTCATCGAGCCGGCCGCCGGTGTCGGTCGCGCGACCCTGGCGTTCCTCGCCGACGCGTACGACGAGGAGGAGCTCGAGGGCGGCGACGTCCGCACGGTGCTGCGCCTGCACCCGCGCCTGGCCCCGATCAAGATCGCCGTCTTCCCGCTCGTGAAGAAGGACGGGCAGCCCGAGCTGGCCCAGGAGATCCGCGACACCCTGCGCCGCGTCGGCCAGACGGAGTACGACGAGTCCGGCGCCATCGGCAAGCGCTACCGCCGCCAGGACGAGATCGGCACCCCGTGGTGCGTCACGGTCGACCACCAGACGCTCGAGGACCGCACCGTCACCGTCCGCGACCGCGACTCGCTCGAGCAGACCCGCGTGGCGATCGACGACCTCGTCCCGCTCTTCGCCGGCCGCCTGGCGCAGGACTGGGTCTCGCCCAAGGGCGAATAGGGAAGAGGCCGGGCCCCACCCCGGGCGTCTCGAGCCGCGCCGCGTCGGACTGCGGCACGGCCCGGGGCACCCGAGGGGGTGCGGGTGGCGACTAGGGTCGACCCATGTCCGCCCCCGCCGTCGATCACCCCCGCTTCTCCGCGGTCTGGTCGTGGCTCATGCGGCGGGAGCCGGCGGCGCTGACGCAGGGCCGCCGGATGCTGCTCGACGGCGCGACTGGTCGCGTGCTCGAGGTCGGCGCGGGGACGGGAGCGAACTTCGCGCACTACGGGCCCGGGGTGACCGAGGTGGTCGCCGTCGAGCCCGAGGCGCGCCTGCGTCTCGAGGCCCGCGCCGCCGCACAGGACGCGGCCCGCTCCGGCGCGGCCCCCCGGTTCGTCGTCGCCGACGGCACGTTCGAGGACCTGCCGCCCGAGGCCGTCGGTGCCTTCGACGTGGTGGTCTGCTCGCTCGTGCTGTGCTCCGTCCCCGACGTGGACGCCGCGCTGCGCGCCGCCTACGACCGGCTGCGGCCCGGCGGGGAGCTGCGGTACTACGAGCACGTGGCGACGGACGGCGCGCTCGGCGTCGTGCAGCGCGCCGCCGACGCGACGGTCTGGCCCCGGGCCTTCGGCGGCTGCCACACGCACCGCCACGCCGTGGCGGCGATCGACCGCGCCGGCTTTGAGCGGGTGCGCCACCGGGACGTGCAGGTCGCCCCGCGCTGGGCCCCGGTCCCGGTCTCCCCCATGGCCCTCGGCGTGGCCCGGAGAGGGGATGCGGGCCCCGCCCCGAGCGCCGCGGGCCCCGTCGTCTAGGACGGCGACTGGGCTCGGGGCACCCGCCGGGCGGTACCGCCCACCCGCGGGGCCTCCGAGTCCCTGGCCGTCTACAGGTCCCGGTAGAGCCCGCGGGCCGCGGTCGCCGCGACCTCGATCGCGCTGTCCATGTCCCGCGAGGGGTCGGCGAGCAGGCGGAGGGCCATGCCGTAGCCGAAGCCGAGCATGACGTCGGCGACGGTCTCGGGGTCGGCCACGAGCTCGATGACGCCCTCCTCCTGCAGCTGGCGGCTGCGGTGGGCGATCGCGTCCGTCATGCCCTGCATGACCCCGGCGAGCTCGTCGGCGATCTCCGGATTGCGCTGCGCGAGCGTGTAGAGCTCGAGCAGCATCGTCACGAACTCGGGCTCGTGCTTCACCGTAGCCTGGAGCGAGCGGACCCACTGGCCGACGAGCTCGTCGGCGTTCTGCGCCCGCTCGAGCTGGGCGGCCATCGCCGCGAAGCGGACCTCGGAGTCGCGCTTGGCGACCTCGACGAGCAGCCGCTCCTTCGACCCGAAGTAGTAGTGCAGCAGGCCGCGGGAGACCCCGGCCTCGCGCGCGACGTGGTCGAACGTGGAGCCGGCGACGCCGCGGCGCGCGACGCTCGAACGCATGGCGTCGACAATGCGGAGCGCCTTGTCCGTCGCGAGCTGCCGCTTGGTCTCCTCCGTGGCCACGGAAGGGAGGATAGCTGGCTGGCTGGCCAGCCGAGGGACCGCCGACGCCCGGTCGCGTGCGCGACGAGGCGTCGGGGTCGACGGTGGGGCCCGAAGGCCCCGAGAGGACCGCCGTCGCCCGAGGGCGACGACGACCCGGCCGGACCCCGCGCCCTGAGGCGCGACGTCCGGCGAGAACTCAGCTGCCGGTGACGGGCGAGCTGGCGGTGTTGGAGACCGCGGCGTTGCCGTTCGACGACGGCGTGCCGGCGGCGGAGCCGACGGAGTAGTCGAGCTCCTCCTCCGGGCCGAAGACGAGGTCGAGCGCCTTCGTGCGCAGCGCCGGGACCGTCGCGACGGCGACGGCGGAGCTGATCAGCGTGAGGAGGAAGAAGCGGCCGCGCTTCTTCTTCTTCGGCGGCTTGCCGACGAGCTGGCTCTTCGCGTCCAGGAGGGCGCTCGTGCCGGCGCGGACCTCGCTGTGGACCTTCTTGTCCTGCAGGAGGGCCTGCGGGTTGCCGGCGACACGCGCGTACGCGGTCTTCGCGGCCTCGGCGAGGTTGCGGAGGTCGTCGTGCAGGTCCTGGTTCTCGATCAGGTTCCGCACCGCGTCCTCACGCGCCGCGATCTGCTTCGAGGCGGACTTGCCGACCTTCTTCGCGGCCTTGCGTGCGGCCTTGGCCTGCGTCTTCTGCTTCTTGGACTGCGTCTTCAACGCCATGGTCCTCCGTCTCGGGGTGGTGAGGCCGAACGCCTGTGAGCCTATCGACCTTGGACGCCTACCCGGGGGTCGTCGTACCGAAACCACCGAGGGCCTGCTCCAGGACCTCCTCGACGCGTTCGACCCACACGAAGTCGATCCGCGAGCGCAGCGGCTCGGGGATCTCGTCCACGTCGCGCTCGTTCTCCCGTGGCGCGATCACGCAGCGGACGCCGTTGCGCTGGGCCGCGAGGGCCTTCTCCTTCAGGCCGCCGATCGGCAGCACCTCGCCGGTCAGCGTGATCTCGCCCGTCATCGCGACGTGCTGCTCGACCTCGCGTCCCGTCAGCAGCGAGGCCAGCGCCGTGGCGATCGTGATGCCGGCCGAGGGCCCGTCCTTCGGCGTCGCGCCGGCGGGTACGTGGACGTGGAGGTCGTGTTGCGAGAACCAGTCGGCCTCCACGCCGGGGGCGACGACCGCGAGGTTGCCGCGCACCCAGGTCAGCGCGGCGCGCACCGACTCCTGCATGACGTCGCCGAGCTGCCCCGTGGTCGTGAGCGTGGGCTGGGCCCCGGACTTCGGCATCGCGGCGGCCTCGACGAACAGCACGTCGCCGCCGACGGGCGTCCACGCCAGACCCGTCGCCACGCCGGGGCGGCGGGTGCGACGGCGCAGCATCTCGGACGATCCCGCCCAGGTGCCCCGGCCGAGCAGCTCCTCGACCTTCGCCTTCGTCACCGTCATCCGCTTGGGCTTCCCGCCCGTCGTCGGCGAGGCGACGTCCTGCTCGCCCTCGACGACCTGGCGGGCGATCTTGCGCACCACGCGCCCGATCTCGCGCTCGAGGTTGCGCACCCCGGACTCGCGCGTGTAGTCCTCGATCAACGTGCGCAGCGCGGGGTCGCCGAAGCTGATCCAGGAGCGGCGCAGGCCGTGGCGGTCCAGCTGCCGCGGCACGAGGTAGCGCTTGGCGATCTCGAGCTTCTCCTGCGCCGTGTAGCCGGCCAGGCGGATGACCTCCATGCGGTCGCGCAGGGGCCCCGGGATCGTGTCGAGCGTGTTGGCCGTTGTCACGAACATGACGCGCGAGAGGTCGAACGGCACGTCGAGGTAGTGGTCGCGGAACGTGTCGTTCTGCTCCGGGTCCAGCACCTCGAGCATCGCCGACTCGACGCCGCCGGTGCCGCCGGGCCCGGCGGAGGCCGTCTTGTCGATCTCGTCGATCATCAGCAGCGGGTTGTTCGAGCCCGCGTCGCGCATCGCGCGGATGATCGTCCCCGGCATCGCGCCGATGTAGGTCCGGCGGTGGCCGCGGATCTCGGCCTCGTCGCGCACGCCGCCCGCCGAGATGCGCTCGAAGTTGCGGCCCATCGCCCGCGCGATGGACTTGCCCAGGGACGTCTTGCCGACGCCCGGCGGGCCCACGAGACAGAGGATGGTGCCCCGCGCGTCGGGCTTGAGCTGCCGGACGGCGAGGAACTCGAGGATGCGGTCCTTGATGTCCTCGAGCCCGAAGTGGTCGGCGTCGAGCACCTCGCGCGCGTGCTTCAGGTCCAGGTCGTCGCGCGTGCGGTCGTTCCAGGGCAGCGAGACGATCCACTCGAGGTACGTGCGGACGACGGCGTGCTCGGCCGAGGCCTGCGGGATCGCCTCGAGCCGGTGCAGCTCGCGCTCCGCCTGCGTCTCGACGACGTCGGGCAGGTCGAGCGCGTCGAGCTGCTCGCGGAGCTCGGCCAGCTCGGCCTCGAGCGGGTCCTCCTCCCCCAGCTCCTCGCGGATCGCCTTGAGCTGCTGACGCAGCACGTACTCCCGCTGCCCCTTGTCGAGCTCGGACTGCACCTGCGACTGGATCTCGGAGCCGATCGAGATGACCTCGAGCTCGCGCGCCAGGATCGCCATGAGGCGGCGCAGGCGGGCCTGGACGTCGACCTCCTGGAGCAGCGCCTGCTTCTCCTCCGTGGCGATGCGCAGCGACCCCGCGATGAGGTGCGAGAGGGCGACGGGGTCGTCGATGTTCGCGACCGCGAGCTGCAGTTCCTCCGGCAGGTACGGGAGCGCTTCGACGATCTTCGAGAACGTCTCCTGCACGCTGCGGTGGAGCGCGACCAGCTCCGCGGGCGGATCGGCGCGGGGACCGGCGCCGCCTGCGGCCTCCCCCGCCTCGCCGCGGGCGACGGGACGGTACGGCTCGCCGTCCAGCAGGTCCGGCAGGTCCTCGACCTCGGCGACGAGGTACGGCTCGCTCTGGGTGAACCGGGTCAGCCGCACCCGCGCGGTCGCCTGGACGAGCAGCCGCAGCGTGCCGTCGGGCACCTTCAGCATGCGCACGACCTGGCCGACCACGCCGACGTCGTGCACGCCCTCCGGACCCGGGGCCTCGACCTCGGCGTTCCGCGACGCCGCCAGGACGAGCCGCCGGTCGCCCGCGAGGACGTCGTCGACGAGCTTGACCGACCGCTCCTGGCCGATCGCCAGCGGGAGCATCGTGTCGGGCACCGGCACGACGTCGCGCAGCGGCAGGACGGGCAGCGGGCCGCCGTCCGCCCCGACGCCCTCGGCGCGCACCTCGACCTCCTGGGCCTGGGTGGGATCCGAGACGATCTCGATCACGAGGTCGCACCACGCTGCGGGGCGCCGTCGGCGTCGGGGCGCAACGGCAGCTCGACCCGCAGGATGCCGTCCCGGTACGTCGCCCGCGCGCGGTCCGCGACGACCTCGGCCCCGAGCGGCACCACCCGGCGGAACGGCCCCGTGCCGATCTCCATCTGCTGGTAGGCGCGGCCCTCCGCGGCGCCCGCCTCGCGGTGCCCCGCCAGCACGAGCTCGCGCCCGCGGATCTCCAGGCCGACGCGGTCGGGGTCGATGCCCGCGAGCTCCGCCTGCACCACGACGCGCCGCTCCCCGCCCTCGGGCGTCTCGGAGTACACGTCGACGGCCGGCTCGAACCCGGCACGGGCCTGGCGGCCGTGCAGCCCGCGCTCCAGCACGCCGCCGAACAGCTCGTCCATCTCGCGGCGCATCCGCTCGAAGTTGGCGAACAGATCGCCTTCGCGAGAACGCATGGCGCGACTTTAACCCTGCGCGCGCCGACCCGTGCGCCCCGGGCCGAATCGTGCCGAAGCCGCCCGCGGCGCGGCCCGCCCGCCGGGGCGGCCGGCCCTACAGGTCGTAGATGCTCTCGGCGGCCGCCATCTCGACGGGGACGTCGCCCGCGGTCTCGCGGGCGCGCTCGAGGGCCACCGAGGCGTCCTCCTCGTCGGAGATGTGGACGAGCACCGCGCGCTTGACGGCCGCCCGGGCCGCAGCCTCGCCGGCCTCGCCGGCCGTCAGGTGGCCGCGGGGGCCGGAGCGCTCCGGGCGCGGCAGCGTCGCCTCGACGAAGAACAGGTCGGCGTGCTGCGCGAAGTCCACGAGGTCCTCGTTCGGCGCGCAGTCCGAGCCGTAGACGAAGCGGCCACCCGTGACCGTCGAGCGGACCTCGACCGCGTACGCGGGGACGAAGTGCGGGACGGCACGGAAGCGGATCTCGAGCGGCCCCAGCGTCAGCACGGCCTCGGGGTCGTACTCCGAGGACCGGAACGCCCGCTCGACGAGCTCCGGCATCCCCCACGCCGTCATCACGGTGCGCATGACCTTCTCGCCGCCCGGCGGCAGGTGCAGCTCCGGGCGCGCCGGGTCGTCCGTGCCCGGCCACGGCGGCACGGGGACTGGCTGCTGGCGCGGGGCGAAGACCAGCGCGTAGCTGTAGGGCACGAGGTCCAGCGTGTGGTCCGCGTGACAGTGCGAGATCACGCAGGCGTCGAGGTCGACGTAGTCGATGTGCGCCCGGAGCTTGCCGAACACCCCGTTGCCGCACTCGAGCAGCAGCCGGTAGTCGCCCTCCTCGACGAGGTACCCGCTGCACGCCCCGTCGACGTCCTGCCAGGCGGGCGACTTGCCCAGAACCCTCACGCGCACATGAGCCCCCTCGTCACGATCCGCACAGTCTATGGACGAGGCCCGCGCGGTGCGGAACGCGGGTGCCCCGGTTGCGGCGCCCCGACCGGGGCGCCGCACGGTGTCGGGGCTTACGCCTTGGCGAGCACCGACTCGTCCGCGTACGTCTCGCCGGCCTCGGCCTTGGCCACCAGCGACGCGGGCGGCTCGAAGCGGTCGCCGTACTCCGCGGCGAGCTCGCGGGCGCGGGCGACGAAGCCCGCCGGGCCCGTCGTCGTCCCCTCCGGGTCGCGCGGGTCGACGTAGCCGTTGATGTACTGCAGCACGCCGCCCGTCCAGGCCGGGAAGCCGATCCCGAGGATCGAGCCGATGTTCGCGTCGGAGACCGTCTCCAGCACGCCCTCGTCCAGGCACTTCACGGTCTCGAGGGCCTCGGCGAAGAGCATGCGCTCCTCGTAGTCCACGAGCGAGAGCGTCGCCGGGTCCGTGTTGCCCGGGATCGCCTTCGCGCCGTACGTCTCGCGCAGGCCGGACCAGAGCTTCGTGCGCTTGCCGTCCTCGTAGTCGTAGAAGCCGGCGCCGGCCAGGCGGCCCCCGCGACCCTGCTCGAGCATGTGGTCGATGACCTCGAAGGCGGGGTGGTCGACCCAGGCGTCGCCCGCGGCCTCCTTGCTCGCCTTGCGGATCTTCGCCATCAGGTTCAGGTTCAGCTCGTCCGAGAGCTGCAGCACGGGCGCGGGGTAGCCGGCCTGCGAGCTCGCCTGCTCGATGGAGCGCGCCGGGACGCCCTCCTTGAGCATCGCGATGCCCTCGTTGATGAACGTGCCGATGACGCGCGAGGTGAAGAAGCCGCGCGAGTCGTTGACGACGATCGGCACCTTGCCGATCTGCTTCACGAGGTCCAGCGCGCGGGAGAGCGTGTCGTCCGACGTCTTCTCGCCCTTGATGAGCTCGACGAGCGGCATCTTGTCCACCGGGGAGAAGAAGTGCACGCCGATGAAGTCGTCGGGCCGGGAGACGCCCTCGGCGAGCTCGGTGATCGGCAGCGTCGACGTGTTCGAGCCCAGGAGCGCGTCGGGCTTGAGGAACGGCTCGATCTCGGCGAAGACCTGCGCCTTGACCTTCGGGTCCTCGAAGACGGCCTCGATGACGAGGTCCGCGTCCTGTGCGTGGGACGGGTCGTCCGTGGCGGTGATGCGGGCGAGGAGGGCGTCGCCCTTCTCCTGCGTCACCTTGCCGCGCTCGATGCCCTTGGCGACGAGCTTCTCGGAGTAGCCCTTGCCGCGGTCCGCCGCCTCCTGCGAGACATCCTTCAGGACGACCTCGATGCCGGACTTGGCGCACTGGTACGCGATGCCCGCGCCCATCATGCCTGCGCCGAGCACCACGACCTTCGTGGCGGCCCAGGACTCGCGGTCCTTCGCGCGGCCACGCGCGCCGTTCACGGCCTGCATGTCGAAGAAGAACGCCTGGATCATGTTCTTCGCCACCTGGCCGGTGACGAGGTCCACGAAGTAGCGGCCCTCGATCTCGAACGCCGTGTCGATGTCGACCTGGGCGCCCTCGACCGCGGCGGCCATGATGTTCTTCGGCGCCGGCATGTTCGCGCCCTTGAGCTGCTTGCGCAGGTTCGAGGGGAACGCAGGCAGGTTCGCCGCGAGCTTCGGGTTGCTCGGCGTGCCGCCCGGGATCTTGTAGCCCTTGACGTCCCAGGGCTGCACGGCCTCGGGGTTCTCGGCGATGAAGCGCTTGCCGGCCGCGAGCAGGTCGTCCGGCGAGGCAACGAGCTCGGACACGAGCCCGATCTCCTTCGCCTTGTCCGGGCGCATCTGCTGGCCCTGGAGCAGGACCTGCATCAGGCCGTTGGCGATGCCCAGCATGCGGATGACGCGGGTGACGCCGCCGCCACCCGGGAGCAGGCCGAGGGTGACCTCGGGCAGGCCGAGCTTGATCTTCGGCGAGTCCACGACGACGCGGTGGTGCGTCGCGAGCGTGATCTCGAGGCCGCCGCCGAGCGCGGCGCCGTTCACGAGCGAGACGACCGGGCGGCCGAGCTTCTCGAGCCGGCGCAGGTCGGCCTTGATGCCGCGGACCTGCGCGCCGATGGCCGGGGCGTCGGCCTTCGTGGCCTTGATCATGTCCTTCAGGTCACCGCCGGCGAAGAAGGTCTTCTTCGCCGAGGTGATGACGACGCCCTTGACCGACTCCTTCTCGGCCTCGAGGCGGTCGACGGCGGCGGTCAGCGAGGCGCCGAAGTCCGCGTTCATCGTGTTGGCGGACTGGTTCGGGTCGTCGAGGACCAGGTTGACGACGCCGTCGCCGGCGTCCTCCCAGCGGATGGTGTTCGTGTGGCTCATGGGGTGCGTTCTCCTCTGGAGGTGCGGATCGGAGCCGGGGCTCAGATCGCCTCGACGACGGTCGCGATGCCCATGCCGCCGCCGACGCAGAGCGTCGCGAGGCCGTAGCGCTTGCCACGACGGTGCAGCTCGTCGATCAGCGTGCCGAGGATCATGCCGCCGGTCGCGCCGAGCGGGTGGCCCATGGCGATGGAGCCGCCGTTGACGTTGGTGATCTCGGGATCGATGTCGAGGTCCTGGATCAGGCGAAGCGCCACCGCGGCGAACGCCTCGTTGATCTCGATGAGGTCCATGTCGGACGCCTTCAGACCGGCCTTCTTCAACGCCTTCTGCGAGGCGGGGCCGGGGGCCGTCAGCATGATCGTCGGGTCGGCACCGGAGACGGCCGTCGACACGATGCGGGCGCGGGGCTTGAGGCCGTTGCGCTCGCCGGCCTCGGCGTTGCCGATCGTCAGCAGGGCGGCGCCGTCGACGATGCCCGAGGAGTTGCCGGCGTGGTGGACGTGGTTGATCTCGTCGACCCAGTGGTACTTCTGCAGGGCGACGGCGTCGAAGCCGCCCATGTCGCCCATCATCGCGAAGGACGGCTTGAGCTTGCCGAGGCTCTCGACGGTCGTGCCGCGGCGGATGAACTCCTCGCGGTCCAGCACGACCTGGTCGTTGAGGTCCTTCACGGCGACGACGGAGCCCCCGAAGTACCCGGCGTCCTCGGCGGCGGCGGCGCGCTCCTGGGAGCGGGCGGCGAAGGCGTCGCACTCCTCGCGCGAGAAGCCCTCGACCGTCGCGATGAGGTCCGCGCCGATGCCCTGGGGCACGAAGTGGGTGTCGTAGTTCGTCTCGGGATCCATCGCCCACGCGCCGCCGTCGGAGCCCATGGGCACGCGGGACATGGATTCGACGCCGCCGGCGAGGATCAGGTCGTCACCGATGCCGGAGGCGACCTTCTGCGCGGCGGTGTTCACGGCCTCGAGGCCGGAGGCGCAGAACCGGTTGAGCTGGACGCCGGCGACCGTGTTCGGCAGGCCGGCCTTGAGCGCCGCGGTCTTGGCGATGTCCGCGCCCTGGTCGCCCACGGGCGAGACGCAGCCGAGGACGACGTCGTCGATCGCGTTCGGGTCGAGCTGGGGGTTGCGGCCCAGCGTCTCGTGCATGAGGCCGACGACGAGGTCGACCGGCTTGGTCCCGTGCAGGGAGCCGTTGCTCTTGCCCTTGCCGCGGGGGGTGCGAATGGCCTCGAAGACCAGCGCGTCGGTGCTGCCCATGTGGAACTCCTGTGCTCGGTGCTGCCCCACGGAGCCCTCGAGAGGGCCCTGTGCCCGCGCCCGGACGCGGCCGTCGGCGGAGTGCCGACGGTGGCCCGGGCATAGTACCTGGCTGGCTGGCCAACCACGGGACGGCCGGGCGCGAAGCTACCGACCGTAGGGAGCGGGGCGCCGGCGTCGCGGGGCCCCGCGGGCCGGAGGGCGTCCGGCGGGCGACCGCTCAGGCCGCGTAGCGGCGGGCCTGCTCCTGCGCCGTCGGGAACGCGAACGGCGTGCCCGTCGCCCGCTCGGGGCGGAACGCGAAGGCCATCTGGCGGGGCGGGCGCAGGCCCTCCTCGCGGTCGGGCCGGAACGTCGCGCACGGCTCACCACGATCCAGCGCGCACAGCATGTGGCGGCGGAAGAAGCAGCCGTCGCAGCTGGGAGCGGCGGCGGCGTTGCGGGAGCGGGTGCGGGCGTCTGGACTGGGGTGCAAGAGGGTTCCGAGCGCGGTGCGGACGGTGGACAGGGGTGCGCGCGGTCGCTCCCATGCGGAAGCGGCCGGACGGCGAAGAACGTGGCGAGGACGGGACGCGGGGCGGCGTTCCGGACCTGGCGAGGATGGTGCTGCGGCGCCGCCGAGACGCGGCGTCTCACGGCACGAGGGGCATAGAACCACACCGACCCGGCCGCCGCGAGCCTTGTTCCCGCTACTTGGTCACTTTTCGTTCACGAGCCCGTGCAGGAACTCCGCAAATGGCGCAGAACATTCACGGTCCTCGACGGACGGTCGAGGCGCATCGCGGCGCGACGCTCATACCCACGCCCGCCGCCCCGCAAGCCGGCCCGCCCCGAGACGCCCGGGCCGGGGCCCGCACGTTGTGCTTCATGATGGGACGAGATGCAGATCCTCGTCACCGGCGCCACCGGGTTCGCGGGGTCCTCGCTGATCCCGCCCCTGCTCCAGGACGGGCACGAGGTGCGCGCCTTCGCCCGCGACCCCAGGCGGGTGGCCCACGACGTGCCGGCGGTGCGCGGCGACGTCACGACGGGCGCGGGGCTCGACGAGGCGCTCGACGGCGTCGACGTCGCCTACTACCTCGTGCACTCCATGGAGCCCGCCGCGGACGGCTCGTCGTTCCAGGACCGCGAGCGGCGTTCCGCGGAGCGCTTCGCGGAGGCGGCGACGAAGGCCGGGGTGCGCCGCACGGTCTACCTCGGCGTGATGGTCGACGAGTCGCGCCCCCTCTCGGAGCACCTGCGCAGCCGGCTGGCGGTGGAGGAGACGCTGTCGTCCGCCACCCCGGAGGCCGTGGCCCTGCGGGCGTCGATCGCGATCGGGCCTGGTTCGCGGTCCTTCCGGTTCCTCGTGCGCCTGGTGGAGCGGCTGCCGGTGCTGCCGCTCCCCCCGTGGCGCCGGTACCGCACGCAGCCCATCGACGAGCGCGACGTGACGGCCGCCTTGCGGGCCTGCGCGACCACCGCGGCCGCCGACGGCGCCCGGCTCTCGCTCGACGTCGCCGGGCCCGACGTCATCGCCTACGGCGAGATCCTCGAGCGGATCCGCGACCTGCTGATGCTGCGCCGGCCGTCGATCGGGCTGCCGATCAACTCCACGCCGATCTTCGGCCGCGTCGCGTCGGTCCTCGCCGGCGAGGACGCGGAGCTCGTCCTGCCGCTCATGGGCGGCCTGACGGGCGACCTGCTGGCGCGGGACGACACCTGGACGTCCCTGCTGGGCGTCCGCCCCCATGGCTTCGACCGCGCCGTCAACCGCGCCCTGCTGCGGTGGGAGACCGTCGAGCCGCTGCGGGCCCGCTGAGCGCGTCGAACCCGCGGTCGAGCCACGAGGCCACAACGCTGCGCGCACCGTGCCGCCCACGGAGGACGGGACGCGGTCGACCCGGCGATGTGGGTCACCTGTGCCCCACGGGTAGGGTGAGGACATGACCGCGGTCCGTGCCTCCATCGACCTGCCGGCTCCCCCCGAGGACGTGTGGGATCTGATCATGGACCCCCACCAGATGGAACGGTGGGTGACGATCCATCGCGAACTGCTCTGGGTCGACGAGGGCGCCCCCGGTCCGGGGTTCGAGATGAGCCAGCGGTTCTCCATCCGTGGGGCGCCGGTGACGGTGACGTGGGTGATCGACGAGTTCGACCCTCCGCGCCGTGCCACTTGGAACGGCGTCGGACCGGCCGGGGCGACCGCGTTCATCGAGTACCGCCTCGAGGAGTCCCCGCTCGGGACGACCTTCCACTACACCAACGACTTCCGCCCGCCGATGGGCATCCTCGGCCGCGTGGCGTCACGGGCACTGATGGGCGGCGTGCCCGAGCGCGAGGCGGAGGCTTCCCTCCACGCGTTGCGGACGCTGTTCGCGTCGGGCTGAGCACACAACGGGTAACGGCGTTGGTCCCCGCGCGCCGCGGAGTCGGCCGTGCGGACCATCGATAACACCCAACACCGCAGGACGAATTCGGGTAGGCTGCTCCGCGTCGTGGTGTCGTGGGGCCGGGGGCCCAACAGGTACCCGTCCGTGCGCGCCGTCAGTCACACGGAAGGTATCCCCCACATGTCCGACTTCCTCACCGAGAAGCGCGATGAGATCCAGGCCCGGCTCGACGAGCTGGCTCCCCTGATCGCGGAGCACGACCGTCTTCAGCGGGCCCTCGACGCCCTCGATGGCGTCGACAACTCCAGCAGTGGTTCACGCTCGGCCGACAAGGGCAGCAGCGGCCGCGGTGCCGGCCGTCCGCGCGGCAGCGGCGAGCGCTCCCGTCAGGCCCTCGCGCTGCTGCGCAAGGAGCCGGGCCTCGGAGCCGCCGAGGTCGCCCGTCGCATCGGCGTGCACCCGAACTACGCCTACCGCATCCTCCCGGGCCTGGAGGAGCAGGGCCTGGTCGAGAAGCGCGACCGCGTGTGGTACCCGAAGGACGCCGCCTGAGCGGCCGGGGCCGGCCCGACCGGCCCCCACCTCTGGAACGACGAAGGCCCGGCGATTCGCCGGGCCTTCGTCGTTCTGGGACCTGGTCGCCCGCGCGGGCGACCAGTCCCTCGGATCAGATGAGACCGAGCTCGCGAACGGCGTCGCGCTCCTCGGAGAGCTCCTTCACCGACGCGTCGATGCGCTCGCGGGAGAAGTCGTCGATCTCGAGGCCCTGGACGATCTCGTACTTCCCGTCCTTGCAGACGACGGGGAAGGAGGAGATGAGGCCCTCGGGGACGCCGTAGGAGCCGTCGGACGGGATGCCCATCGACGTCCAGTCGCCGTCGGCCGTGCCGTTGACCCACGTGTGGACGTGGTCGATGGCGGCGTTGGCCGCGGAGGCGGCGGACGAGGCGCCGCGCGCCTCGATGATCGCCGCGCCGCGCTTGGCGACCGTCGGGATGAAGTCGTCCTGCAGCCAGGCCTGGTCGCCCACGAGCTCGGCGGCGTTCTTGCCGCCGACCTCGGCGTGGAAGAGGTCCGGGTACTGCGTGGCGGAGTGGTTGCCCCAGATCGTGAGCTTCTTGATGTCCGAGACGGGCACCTGGAGCTTCGTGGCGAGCTGCGAGATCGCGCGGTTGTGGTCCAGGCGCGTCATGGCGGTGAACCGCTCCGCCGGGACGTCCGGCGCGTGGGCCTGGGCGATGAGCGCGTTCGTGTTGGCGGGGTTGCCGACGACCAGCACGCGGATGTCGTCGGCGGCGCCGGCGTTGATCGCCTCGCCCTGGGGCTTGAAGATGCCGCCGTTGGCCTCGAGCAGGTCGCCGCGCTCCATGCCCTTCGCGCGCGGGCGGGCGCCGACGAGCAGCGCCACGTTCGCACCGTCGAACGCCTTCTTGGCGTCGTCGGTGATCTCGATGCCGCGCAGGAGCGGGAACGCGCAGTCGTCGAGCTCCATGGCGGTGCCCTCCGCGGCCTTCAGCGCCGGCGTGATCTCGAGCAGGCGCAGCTTCACCGGCGTGTCGGGGCCGAGCAGCTGGCCGCTGGCGATGCGGAACAGCAGCGCGTAGCCGATCTGTCCGGCGGCCCCGGTGACGGTGACGTTGACGGGCGACTGGGTCATGTTCTCTCCTGCGTGCGGTGCGGGTGCGGAGGATGGTGGCGGGACGGCGGACCGGCCCGACCGGGTGTGTGCGCGATGCTATCCCCCACGCCCGGGGGGCCGCGTCCCGCGGTGCGCCGCGGTGCGACCTGCGACGATGGCCGGGCATGCCCACCACCACGCGCACCGTGCCTCTGGCGACGCTCTTCGGGATCAAGATCGGGGCCAATCCCACCTGGTTCCTCGCGCTGCTGTTGATGATCGCGCTGCTCGGTGGGCGCTTCGAGTACGTCCTCCCGGACGCGTCGACCACCACCGCCTACGCGCTGGCCGTGGCCGCCGCCGCGCTGTTCTTCGCCTCGCTCATCGCCCACGAGCTCGGCCACGCGCTGGCCGCGCGGCGGTTCGGGATCCAGACGGAGGGCATCGACCTGTGGCTGCTCGGTGGCGTGGCGCGCCTGAGCCGCGACTCGCGGACGCCGAAGGAGGAGTTCGTGGTCGCCGCCGCGGGCCCGTTCGTGACCCTGGTCATCTGCGGGATCGGCGTGGGCGTCGGCCTGCTCCTCGGCACGCCCGACGAGCTGTGGGACGCCGCGTGGATCACGGGCGACCGCGAGACGACGACCACGGGCCTGGCGATCGTCGGGTGGCTCACGTTCGTCAACGCGGCGCTGTTCGTGTTCAACATGGTCCCGGCGTTCCCGCTCGACGGCGGGCGCATCGCCCGGGCGATCGCGTGGGGTGTGACGAAGGACCGCCGCCGGGCGACCGCTGCCGCCGGCCTGCTGGGGCGCGGCTTCGCGATCCTGCTCGGCGCCTTCGGCGTCTACTCGCTGCTCGAGGGCGACGCCGTCAGCGGCCTCTGGTACCTGCTGCTGGCGTGGTTCATCGCGGGCGCTGCGCGTGCGGCCGTCATGGCGAGCGAGATCAGCGAGCAGCTCCACGAGGTTACCGCCGGCGAGATCATGGACGACGGTCCGGCCTGGCTTCCGCAGGACGTCACCGCGCTCGAGGCCGAGCACGACACGTTCCGCCCGTTCGACGTCGCCTGGGCGGCGATGCTGGACGGCGAGGGCCGCTACCTCGGCATCGTGACCGCCGAGCGGGTGCGCGCCGAGCTGGCGGCGGGCCGGCCCAACGTGCCGGCGCGCGAGCTGCTCGACCCGGACGATCAGCCGCGCGTGCTCCCCGAGGCCGCGCTGGACGACCTGCTGCAGAGCCAGACGATGCGACGCCTCGGTGCGCTCCCCGTCGTCGACGCGGACGGGGTGATGCGTGGCCTCGTCACGTTCGCCCAGGTTCGCGAGGCGCTGGCGGAAGCGCTTCCCGGCGCGGACCTCCGCGTCTGACGGACCGACGGCGCGCCGGTACCGCCCGGGGCGATCCGACGAGAGCGCCCCGGGGCCGGCGTCCACGTCCTGCGGCGCCCGGCCCGGCACGGGTCCGCCTCGTCCGGAGGCGCACCCGCGGAGCGGTTGCTACTGGGCGACCATCTTCTTCTGGTGCGGGTTCGGCTTCTTGCGGACGGCCGAGCGGTACTCGCGGTAGAGCATCCCGATCACGTCGATCGAGATGTCCTGCGGGCAGACGCGGGAGCACTCGCCGTAGTTCGTGCACCCGCCGAAGCCCTCCTCGTCCATCTGGAGGACCATGTTCCGGGTGCGCTCCGCGCGCTCCGGCTGGCCCTGCGGAAGGATGTTCAGGTGCGTCAGCTTGGCGCCCGTGAAGAGCATCGCTGCGCCGTTGGGGCAGGCGGCGACGCACGCGCCGCACTGGATGCAGATGGAGGCGTCCATCGCGCGGTGCTGCGTCTCGGGCGAGATCGGCATCGCGTTGGGGTTCGGCTGCGGGCCCGTCGTGACGGAGACGTAGCCGCCGGCCTCGATGATGCGGTCCAGCGCCGAGCGATCGACGGCCAGGTCGCGGACGACCGGGAACGAGTTCGAGCGGAACGGCTCGACGAAGATCGTCGACCCGTCCTCGAAGTCGCGCATGTAGGTCTGGCACGTCGTGACCTGGTTGGGCCCGTGCGGCATGCCGTTGATGGTCAGCGCGCACGTGCCGCAGATGCCCTCGCGGCAGTCGGAGTCGAACGCGACCGTGCGCCCGCCCTTGGCGATGAGGCCCTCGTTGAGCATGTCGAGCATCTCGAGGAACGATGCCTCGGGATCGATGCCTTCGACGTGGTGCGTCTCGAAGTGCCCGGGCTCCTCCCGGACGTCCTGACGCCAGATCTCGAGCTGGAAGTTCACTTGTAGCTCCTGGTCGCGAGCATGACCTCGTTGAAGATCAGGTGCTCGTCGTGCGGGGTGAAGCGGCCGTCGTGCCCGGCGTCCTCGTCGAACTGCCAGGCCGTGACCTTGGCGAAGTTCTCGTCGTCGCGCAGGGCCTCGCCGTCCTCGGTCTCGTGCTCGCCGCGGAAGTGACCGCCGCAGGACTCCTCGCGCCGGAGGGCGTCCTCGCACATGACCTCGGCGAGGTCGATGAAGTCGGCCAGGCGCCAGGCGTACTCGAGGCTGGGGTTCAGCTCGTCCGTGTTGCCGTCGACGCGCAGGTCGGTCCAGAAGGACTCGCGGATCGCGCGGATCTCGTCGATGGCCTCCGTCAGGCTCTCGCGGGTGCGGAGCATGCCGCACTTGTCGAGCATGATCTTGCCGAGCTCGCGGTGGATCGCCTGTGGCGCGCGGGTGCCCTGGATCGCCATGAGGCGCTCGATCTGCCCTCGGACCTCGGCCTCCGCCGCCTCGAACGCCGGGTGCGACTCGTCGGCCACGCCGCGCGGCGAGCTCGCCAGGCGGTGCATCACCGTGTGCGGCGCGATGAAGTACCCGTCGGCCAGCGCCTGCATGAGCGCCGAGGCGCCCAGGCGGTTGGCCCCGTGGTCGGAGAAGTTCGCCTCGCCGATCGCGAACAGGCCCGGGATCGTGGTCTGCAGCTCGTAGTCGACCCAGAGCCCACCCATCGTGTAGTGCGGGGCCGGGTAGATCATCATCGGCGTCTCGAACGGGTCGTCGCCCGTGATCCGCTGGTACATCTCGAACAGGTTCTGGTACTTGCCGAGGATCGCGTCCCGGCCCTGCTCGCGGATCGGGTCGCGGAAGTCGAGGTAGACGCCGCGGCCGGTGCCGCCGACGCCCAGGCCGTCGTCGCACACGATCTTCGCGGCGCGCGACGCGATGTCGCGCGGGACCAGGTTGCCGAAGGCCGGGTAGCGCTCCTCGAGGAAGTAGTACCGCTCCTCCTCGGGGATCTCGGCCGGCCGGCGCTCGTCCTGCGGCTTGCGCGGGACCCAGACGCGGCCGTCGTTGCGCAGCGACTCCGACATCAGCGTGAGCTTGGACTGGTACTCGCCGCTCTGCGGGATGCAGGTCGGGTGGATCTGCGTGAAGCAGGGGTTGGCGAACAGCGCGCCACGCTTCGTCGCCTTCCACGCCGCGGTGACGTTGGAGCCCATCGCGTTCGTGGAGAGGTAGAACGCGTTGGAGTAGCCGCCCGAGGCGATCACGACGGCGTCGGCCGCGTGGCGCTCGATCTCGCCCGTGACGAGGTTGCGGGCGATGATGCCCCGCGCCTCGCCGTCGACGAGGACGACGTCGAGCATCTCGTGGCGGTTGTGCACCACGACGTTGCCCTGGTTGACCTGCTGCTGGAGGGCGGAGTAGGCGCCGACGAGCAGCTGCTGGCCCGTCTGGCCGCGCGCGTAGAAGGTGCGCTGCACGAGCACGCCGCCGAAGGAGCGGGTGGCGAGCTGGCCGCCGTACTCGCGGGCGAACGGGACGCCCTGCGCGACGGCCTGGTCGATGATGTTCGCCGACAGCTCGGCGAGGCGCCAGACGTTGGCCTCGCGGGAGCGGAAGTCGCCGCCCTTGATCGTGTCGACGAACAGGCGGCGCGTGGCGTCGCCCTCGTTCGCGAAGTCCTTCGCGGCGTTGATGCCGCCCTGGGCCGCGATGGAGTGCGCTCGGCGGGGGCTGTCCTGGTAGCAGAAGCTCCGCACCTTGAAGCCCTGCGCCCCGAGCGAGGCGGCGCAGCTGGCGCCGGCCAGGCCGGTGCCGACGACGATGACGGTGTGCTTCGGCCGGTTGGCCGGGCCGACGAGGCGGTGGGCGTCGAGCCACGCGCGCCACTTCGTCTCGATCGGGCCCTCGGGGATGCGTGCGTCGAGGTTCATCGGGCGACCTCCGTCGCGACATGGGCGCTGGGCCCGGACACCGGCTCGGGCAGGGCGCCCGTGAAGAACGCCAGCGGGATGACCGCGAAGCCGAGGCAGACCACGACGGACAACGCCGTCGCGCCGTGGCGCAGGTACGGGTTGCGGGCCGGGCGGTCGAGGCCGAGGGTCTGGAAGAGGCTCCAGACGCCGTGGCGCAGGTGGTACCCGAGCGAGGCGATCGCGGCCAGGTACAGCAGGACGAAGTACCACTTCTGGAACGCGCCGTAGAGGTTCTCGTAGATCTCGCCCTCGCGCAGCGGCGTGACGTCGATCGCCAGCACCGTGAAGTGCAGGATGTGGAAGATGATGAAGAGCAGCAGCAGCGGGCCGGTCAGGCGCATCGTGCGCGCCGCCCAGGAGCGCCCGATCCGCTTGGCGGGGTAGCCGGCGGGCCGGGCCGCGCGGTTGCGCTGCGTGAGCTGGAAGACGCCGACGATGTGGACGATCAGCGCGACGAGCAGGATGATCCGGACGACCCAGATGACCATCGCGTGCGGCAGCAGCGGGGCGCCGAAGTCCCGGAGCCACTCGCCGTAGGCGTTGATCTGCGGAGATCCGTCACCGGGGCCCAGCAGCGTCGTCAGGTTCCCCAGCATGTGGAGGACGACGTAGCCGACGAGGGCGATGCCGGTGACCGCGACGATCACCTTCTTGCCGACGTTGGAGTCCCACGCCTCCCCGATCCACGTGCGCCTGCGTCGTTGAGCCTCTTGAGTCGCCACAGCCAGGCGGAGTCTACGCCGCGTCCCGCGAACACGACCCCACCCTGCCCGACGTGCGTGACGGCGATCACACCCACCCCGCGAACGTGCCTTGAACACGCGCGGCGGCGCGCGCACGATACCTCATGGTTTAGGGCACCCGTCATCCGGGATCTCGCCCCGCCCGCCACATCGGGGGGGTCTCGCCGGACCCGTCCCGCGACGCAGGCTCTCCGGTCCGAACAGCCGCGTGTGCCCCGTCCACACCGGCGATCGGACTCCGCCGCCTGGCGGGGAAGCCGTCGCCCCGGACGCGAGGCCGGCGACCACAGGACCGCGTTGTCACAACAAATACGCACACCACCACGGCGACTCCCCCCCCACGCCTGGGTCGCGCACCCCTACCTGCCGGTAGCAGCACTACCCATAATACCGCCCACCGGTTCTTCGTCACCGTTGCGCGGTGCGTATACGGGTGCCCCTCGCCGGGCGCACCGCTCCCCGCGCGGGGCCGCCGGCGTCGGCACGTCGGGCGCCGCGCCGCGCAACGTGCCTTGGAGGCCGGTTCCGCACCGTCCCCCGGCGGCTCGGGCCCCGCCGAAGGACGCCGCGACGCCCACCCGCCGGCCGGATCGACCGGTGGGGTCGAGGCGTGCACGGTGGGGGAAGTTCTCCCCCACCGCCACACGGCCGATGTAGGGTCGAGCCGGTTCCCGGACACCGTCCACTCCACCCCCGAGGAGGCCCATGCCTGCACACGACGTCCTGATCATCGGGGCGGGTCTGGCCGGACAGCGCGCAGCGCTGGCTGCGGCCGAATCCGGCGCCACCGTGGCGATCCTGAGCAAGGTCCACCCCGTCCGCTCGCACTCCGTCGCGGCCGCCGGCGGGATCAACGCGGCGATGAACCCGCAGGACGACTGGCGCTCCCACGCGTTCGACACCGTGAAGGGCTCGGACTACCTGGGCGACCAGGACGCCATCGAGATCATGACCTCCGAGGCCCCGGACGAGATCATCCACCTCGAGCACATCGGGGTGACGTTCCACCGGGACGACACGGGCCACCTCGACCTCCGCGCCTTCGGCGGGGCGTCCATGAAGCGGACCGCCTACGTCGCCGACATCACGGGCCAGGCGATCCTGCACGTGCTCTACGAGCAGCTCATGAAGCACTCCGCCACCGTCGACCGGTACGAGGAGTGGTTCAACACCTCGCTGCTGCGCGACGACTCGGGCCGCTGCGTGGGCTGCGTGGCCCGCGACATCCGCACGGGCGAGATGCGGACGTTCGTCGCCAAGACCGTGATCCTCGCCACCGGCGGCGTCGGGCAGGCCTTCAAGCCGACGACGAACGGCCTGATCTGCACGGGCGACGGGATGTCGCTGGCCTACCGCGCCGGGGCCCGGCTCATGGACATGGAGATGATCCAGTACCACCCGACGACCCTGGTGGCCAACGGGTTCCTGATCACGGAGGGCGCCCGCGGCGAGGGCGCGCACCTGCTCAACGCGGACGGCGAGCGGTTCATGCAGACCGATGCGCCGAACAAGATGGAGCTCGCCTCCCGCGACGTCGTCTCCCGCGCCGGGCAGAAGGAGATCAACGCCGGTCGCGGGATCGGCCCCCACAAGGACGGGGTCTTCCTCGACGTCACCGTCGTCCCGCGCAACCGGATCCTGGAGTCCCTGCGCGAGATCGTGAACCTCGGCCGCGACTTCGCCGGCATCGACATCACCCGCGAGCCGATCCCCGTGCGGCCCGGCCAGCACTACACGATGGGCGGCGTCAAGACGGACGTGAACGGCGAGACCGACGTGCCCGGGCTCTACGCCGCGGGCGAGGTCGCCTGCGTCTCGGTCCACGGGGGCAACCGGCTCGGGGCCAACTCGCTGCTCGACACGCTGATCTTCGGCCGCCGCGCAGGCCAGCACGCCGCTGCGGTGGCCGGCGAGATGCGGATGCCGGAGGTCTCGGAGGCCCAGCTGCGCGACGACGAGCGGCGGATCCGGCGGATCGTCGACCGGCCGCGCACGGGCCGGCGGATCTCGGCGATCAAGGACGAGCTCGGCACGACCCTGAACCAGTACTGCGCCGTCTTCCGCGACGAGGAGGGCATGACGAAGGCGCACGACATCGTCCTGCGTCTCCAGGAGGAGGCCCGCAGCGCCTACATCGACGACAAGGGCACCGTCTTCAACCAGGACGTGCTCGGGGCGCTCGAGCTCGGGTTCATGCTCGACTGCGCCGAGGCGATCACCCTCTCCGCGCTCGAGCGCAAGGAGTCGCGCGGGGCGCACTCGCGGACGGACTTCCCGGATCGCGACGACGAGAACTGGCTCTTCCACCTGACCGTCCAGCAGGACGGCGAGGGCGCCGAGGCGCCCGGCGAGGTCGGCCGCGCGCCGATCACGTTCACGCAATGGCAGCCCATGGAGCGGACGTACTGATGGCCACGACGGAGAAGCCCACCACCGAGGCCGCCGAGGCGCTGCCGCGGGACTACACGCTGCGGCTGCGCCGGTTCGACCCCGAATCGGGCGAGGCGCCCTACTGGGAGGAGTTCGTCGTCCACCTCGAGCCCCACCGCTCCGTGCTCGAGGGGATCCTGCAGGCGAAGGGCGACACGGACGGCTCCATCGGCATCCGCTGCTCCTGCCGCGCCGCGATCTGCGGATCGTGCGGCACCCGGATCAACGGCCGGCCGGGGCTGGCGTGCAACACGCACCTCGAATCCGCGCTGGAGCGCTCGAAGGACGGGACGATCACGGTCGAGCCCATGGGCAACATGCCCGTGATCAAGGACCTCATCGTCGACATGGACGCGGTCCACTGGAAGAAGCAGCGGCGCGTGACGCCGTGGTTGCTGCCCCAGGAGCCGATGCCGGAGAAGGAGCACGTCGTCCCCCGCGAGGCGATGGTCGACGTGACCCAGGCGATGGCCTGCATCCAGTGCGGCGCCTGCGTCTCGGACTGCCTCTCCATGGAGGTCGACCCGCTGTTCATTGGCCCCGCCGCGCTCGCGAAGGCCTACCGCTTCGTCGGCGACCCGCGCGACGCGAAGCACGAGGAGCGCCTCGAGGACCTGGCGAACGACCCGCACGGGATCTACGACTGCACCCACTGCTTCAAGTGCATCGAGGCGTGCCCGAAGGGCGTCGCCCCGATGAACCAGATCATGCGGCTGCGGCGGATCGCCTCGCAGGACCACGACATCGTCGACAAGAACGACGGCTCCCGCCACGAGCACGCGATCGTCGACCACGTGCGCAAGTGGGGCACGCTGAACGAGGCCCAGCTCATCCCGGACTCCAAGGGCGGCAAGCTGCACCCGAAGACCGCACAGGAGCTCATGGGCTCGTTGCCGGTCGTCGCGACCGCGCTGCTGCGGCGCAAGGTCACGCCGAGGACCGCGCTGATCCACCACAAGACGCCGAACCAGGACCAGATCCGGCGGATCTACGACGAGGTCGGCGCCCGCGAGGAGCGCGTCGAGCTGAACCTCTACGTCACCCAGGCCGACGAGGAGGAGACGCCGGCCGAGTCGCCCCGCACCCAGGACCAGCAGCTCGGCGAGACCGGATCCCCCCGCCCCCAGGCGTCCACGGCGGACGCGATCCCCGAGACGGAGTCCTGACCATGAAGGTCGCCTACTGGCCCGGCTGCGTGAGCCGTGGCTTCGCCCCCGAGCTGCACGGCGCGATGGCGCAGGTCGCCCCCGCGCTCGACATCGAGCTCGTCCCGCTGGACCGCGCGAGCTGCTGCGGCGCCGGCGTCATCGCCGAGCACAACCAGGAGCTCGCCGACACCCTGAACGCCCGCACGTTCGCGCTGGCGCAGGAGGAGATCCGCGGCGGTGCGGACCTGATGATGAACATCTGCTCCACCTGTCAGGGCGCGCAGAGCGAGTGCCAGAGCCGCCTGGACGCCAGTGCCGACTACCGGGCGACGGTCAACGCCCACCTGGGGCCCGAGGGCCTCGAGTACGAGCGCGGGATCGTCAACAAGAACTTCCTCTGGGTGCTCGTGGAGGAGCTGGGGCTCGACGAGCTGCGCTCCCGGGTGCGTCGGCCGCTGACCGACCTGAAGGTCGGGCCCTTCTACGGGTGCTACATCGTGCGGCCCGCCGACCGCGCGGGGATCGACCCGGAGCACCCGCGCGACACGTACCTCGAGCAGGTCATCGAGGCGCTCGGCGGCACCGTCATCGAGTACGCCGGAGCGCAGAAGTGCTGCGGGTTCCCCGTGGCGCTCATGAACGCGGAGACGTCGTTCCGTCAGGCCGGGCGGCACCTCGCCGACGCGAAGGACGCGCAGGCGGACTGCCTCGTGACGCCGTGCCCGCTCTGCCACCTCAACCTCGACATGCAGCAGCCGCGGGTGAACAAGCTCATCGGCCGGGAGCTGAAGATGCCCGTGCTGCACCTGCCCCAGATGGTCGGCCTCGCGCTGGGCATGGAGCCCAAGGCGCTCGGCCTCAACCGCCACGTCGTCAAGCCGACGGCGGTCGTGGACTGGTCGACCTCGGTCGTGGGCGGCGTCGCCGCCTGACGCGACCCGGCCTAGGGCTGCAGGCCGGCGGCCGTGAGCGTGTCGATGCGCTCGGCGACCGGGGCGTAGAGGTCGAGGGGGACGGACGTCAGCGGGGCGGGCTCCGCGATCCCCTGGCGCGCGGCGAGCGGAGCCAGGGAGGCCGTGGGCAGGCCGCGGATGGCGAAGAGGATGAGCCGGCGCACGGCGTTCGGGATTCCCGGGCGCAGCACGACGACGTCGGCCAGCGGCGGCGTCTCCGTCCAGATCCGGCGCAGCCCGCGGGCCGTGCGGTCGTCGACGGGTCCGCGGGTGACGGCCGCGTCGGCCGCGCCGGACTCCAGGGCGTCGAGTGCCTGCGGGTCCCCGTCCGTGAACGTGCTGCTCGTGTCGCCGCGTGCCCCCGTCCGGACGCCGGCGGCCAGGAGCGCCACGCGGGGGTCGACGTCGCCGCCCGACGTCAGACGCGGACCGAACGCGATCCGCGCGCCCTCCAGGTCCTCCAGGCGGCGCACGTCGGAGTCGCGCGGCACCCACAGCCCGGGGGCGGCGGTGCGGGCCGGGCTGTCCTCGTCGACCGCGTAGGCCGCGACGGGGGACGCGCCGACGGTGCGGTCGGCCGCCACGACGGCGGCGGGATCGAGCTGGCCGATCTCGACCTCGTGCATCGCCAGGGCCGTGACGAGCTGGGCCTGCGTGCCGTAGGGGACGACGACCGCGCCGCAGCCGAGGCCCTCGGAGAGGTCGTGGGCGAAGCGGCCGGCGGCGGCGGCGCCCTGGGCGTCGCCCGGGGAGAGGACCACGCCGAAGCGCACGGCGGTGGCGCTGCAGCTGCCGTCGGCGAAGCGCTTCGTGTCCTTCTCCCCCTCTGCGGCCGTCGTGGTGCCCGCGGCGGTGGTGCGGTCCGGCCCGGCGGCCAGGACGCCCGCCAGGGCGAGCGCGGCGATCGCCAGCACGGCGCCGACGGCACGGAGGACGGCGCGGGAGGAGCGGTGCGTCACGGCAGGGAGGATGCCGGGTCGCGCGCCGGGGCGTCAGCCCGCCGACTCGTCGCGCAGCAGCGCGAGGACCGCCAGCACCCGGCGGTGGTCCGTCGGGGTCGCGGCGAGGTCGAGCTTGGTCATGATGCTCGTGACGTGCTTCTCCACCGCACCCTCCGTGACGACGAGGGCGGCGGCGATGCCGCGGTTGGAGCGGCCCTCGGCCATGAGCGCCAGCGTCTCGCGCTCCCGCGGGGTCAGGCGCGCCAGCACGCTGTCCCCCGCGCGGCGGCGGACGAGCAGCTGCGCGACGACCTCCTGGTCCAGCGCCGTGCCGCCGCCGGCCACGCGCTCACAGGCGCGGACGAACTCGCCCGGCTCGGCCACGCGGTCCTTGAGCAGGTAGCCGATGCCGCCGGCGCCGTCGGCCAACAGCTCGCGCGCGTAGGTGCGCTCGACGTACTGCGAGAGCAGGAGCACGGCCTGTCCCGGCAGGGCCGCGCGGAGCTCGAGTGCGGCGCGGACGCCCTCGTCCGTGAACGTCGGCGGCAGGCGCACGTCGAGCAGCGCCAGGTCTGGGCGCAGCGCCCGGCCGCGACGCAGCACGTCGTCGGCCGTGTCGACCGCGGCCACGACCTCGTGGCCGTGGTCGCGCATGAGGCGGGTGAGGCCGTCGCGCAGCAGCGCGTGGTCCTCGGCGATCAGGATGCGCACGGGAAGCGAGCCGCCACGGTCGTGGGTCCCCCGTCGGGGCTGGTGATGGTCAGGGTGCCGTCGAGCGCGGCGACGCGGTCGCGCAGGCCGGCGAGCCCGCCGCCGGGCCGGGCCGTCGCCCCGCCCCCGCCGTCGTCCGTCACCCGCACGAGCAGCTCGTCGCCGTGGCGCAGGACGACGACGGTGACGGTGGTGGCGTCGGCGTGCTTGGCGGCGTTCGTCAGCGCCTCCGCCACGACGAAGTAGGCGGCGGTCTCCACGGACGCGGGCGGGCGCTCCCCCAGGTCGACGTCGAGCGTCACGGGCACCCGGCTGCGGCCGGCGAGCGACGCGAGCGCGGCGTCGAGGCCGCGGTCGGCGAGGACGGACGGGGCGACGCCGCGCACGAGGTCGCGCATCTCGGCCAGCGCCCGGCGGGCCTCGACGCGGGCACCGGAGACGAGCCGACGGGCGGCCTCGGGGTCCTCCTCCATCCGCTCCTCGGCCATGCCGAGGTCCATCGCGACGGCGACCATGCGGGCCTGCGCGCCGTCGTGGAGGTCGCGCTCGATGCGGCGCAGCTCGGCGGAGGACGCGTCGACGACGCCGGCGCGGGTCTCCTCGAGCCGCGAGACCCGCGCGTTGAGCTTCGCGCGCTCGTCCGTGAGCAGCAGGCGGCCGAGCTCGACCTGGGCGACCATCGCCAGGCGCGAGATGCCCCAGGCCAGCGGGACGGCGACGACGCCCAGGGGCACCACGAGCAGCGACTCCAGGAACGTGTCGGGGGTCCAGTCGCCGATGTTCAGCCCGCCGTCCCAGTCGGCCGGGAGGACCGCGTAGACGGCGGGATAGACCAGGCAGTAGAGGGCGACGGCCCAGCCCGTGACCGTGGCGATGAACCCCGCCAACGTGAGCGGGAACTGCACGACGAGGTAGAGGGCGTCGAACCAGCGGCGCGGGTCGCGGAGGGTGCCGAGCGTGCGGGCCACGAGGGTGCCCTGCAGCGGGCGGTACACGGCGACGAGCGGACGGTCCGTCGCGAGGCCGAGGCGCCGGCGGTCCAGCTCGGCGCAGCCCTGCAGGACCAGGGCGGAGCCCGCGGCGATCGGGACGCCGACCACGAGGACCAGGAGGCCCAGCGAGACCGAGACGAGGGTGACCGCGATCGTGAAGAACGCCGTGCCGAGGGCGAAGCCCGCGACGAGCAGCCCGAAGTCCGTGCCGGCCTGCACGGCCAGGCGGCGGGGATCGAACCGGCGACGAGCCGGCGCGGGGCCGGCGGCGGGCGGCGCGCCGCCCAGCGGCCCCTCCCGCGTGGCGTCGTCCGAGGCGGGCTGCTGCTCGCGGGTCGGCTCGTCGGCGGGAGCGGGCTGCTCGCGGGTCGGCTCGTCGCCGCGAGCCGGGAGGTCGCGGGTGGGGTCGGCGTCGGCGGCCGGCGGCCTCGGGGTGCTCATGCGGCCATCGTGGCGATCCTCCCATGCCCCGACCTTGGAGCGGTGCCCCGGGTCGCCGGGGGGCTGTCCCCACCACGCCGCCGACCTCGATCTGCGTCCCCCGCCCGACCGGCCCACGGGGGCGGCGGCCGTGGGACCATGAGGCATGGAGCGCGCCCCCGATCGCCCGTCCACCCGCGCCAGGACGGGGTTCCCGCCCGACCGGCCCGCGCCCGCGCACCGCCCGCCCGGCTTCCCACGCCCGCGCCGCACCGCGGTCCGCACGGCCGGCGCCGGCGCCGCGGCCCTCGCCGCCCTGGCCTTCGCGCCCGCCGCGCAGGCGACGCCGACGGGCGAGCCCGTCCGCCTCGCCGCCGACGGCCTCCGGACGCCGTGGGAGATCGCCCCCGCGCCGGACGGCCGCACGTTCGTCGTCGAGCGCGACGGCGGGATCCGGGTGCTCGGCACGGACGACGCGCTGCAGGCCACGCCGGCCCTGGCCCGCAATGCGTTCTCCGGCGTGAACGTCCGCAAGCTGCTCGGGTTCGCCCTGTCCCCCGACTTCGCCGCCAGCGGCCTCGCGTACGTGTACGTCACGACGACGGTCAACCCGGGAGGCGAGGCGCCCTTCGGCCCGAGCGGCATCTGGCGACTCCGTGCCCAGCCGACCGGGGGCTTCGAGGTCGTCGACCGGGTCTTCGACGGGATCGACTCGGACGGCAACCACGACGGCGGCCGCATGGTCTTCGGCCCGGACGGCGCGCTCTACGTGACCACGGGCGACATCCACCAGCCCACCCGGCCCCAGGACCCCCAGAACCTCAACGGGAAGATCCTCCGTTTGGCCGTGTCCGCCTCCGGACCCGCGACGGCTCCCGCCGACAATCCGTTCGTCGCCCAGGGCGGCAACGCGCGGTTCGTGTGGTCGCTCGGCCACCGCCACCCGCAGGGGCTCGCGTTCGACGCCGCGGGACGGCTGTGGGAGTCGGAGCACGGCCCGTCCGGCGAGACCTACACGAACTACCCGGGCGGCAACGGCAGGACGGGGCGCGACGAGCTGAACCTCGTCGTCAAGGGCGGCAACTACGGGTGGCCGATCCACTCCGGTCCGGACAACGCCCCCGGCTTCATCGCCCCGGCGGCGGTCGGCCCCGACAGCCCCGCGTGGGCACCGGGCGATCTCGCGGTCGGCGCGGACGGCTCGCTCTACGCCCCGTTCCTCGCCGGCACGCGGCTGCAGCGCTTCGACGTGCGGCAGGGCGCGGTCTTCGCGCAGGCCAGCCACGTGACGAACCTCGGCCGGCTGCGCGTCGCGGTGGCGCGGGGATCCGAGCTGCTGATCGCGCGCGACGGCACCGCCGGGATCTACCGCGTGCCCCTCTCCGCCCGCACCCCCGGGGGCAGCGACGCGGCCGACCCGCCGCCCGTCCCGTCCGTCCCCGCGCCGGGCCCGTCGCCCGCCGTCCCGGGCCCCTCCGCCCCGGTCGACCCGACGGCGCAGGTCCGGGCGCGGACGAAGGCGCTCGGGGCGAAGCTGCGCGACGCCGTCCGCCGGCTCGGGGCGCGTCGCCTGGCCGCGGGCCGCACGGTGTCCGTGCGAGCCGTCGGCCCGTCCGCCGGCCGCACGACGATCGAGCTGCGGCTGCGCTCGAGCCGCGGGCCGCTCCTCGCGCGCGTCCGCCCCCGCACGACGTCGGTCGCGACGCAGCGCTACCGCGTGAAGCTCGGGCCGGTCGGCCGCAAGCGCCTGCGCACGGCCACGACGCGCCGGCTCGTCGTGCGCGTCGTGCACCGGCGGACGGCGGGGGCGAGCGCGACCTACGCCACCGGCGTGCGGATCGCCCCGGTCCGCCGCTAGACGGGGGAGCGCTACGGCGCCGGGGCGAGCACGGATGAGCACGCCTCCGCGCCACGGGCGCGCAGCGGCATCAGCAGCCGCCGGCCCACGCGCTCGATCGCGGCGATCGAGCGCTCGTGGTCCGTGCCGTCCACGAGCACCGAGGCGACGACGACCCGGTCGGCGCACTCCAGCCGCATCACCTGCTTGACGTCGCCGTGGTCGTCCCAGCCGCCCTTGAACCGGGCGAGCCAGCCGGCGGGCGCCGCGCGGGCCAGGCCCCAGCGCTGGGAGGGGACGATCGTCCGCAGGAGCTCGAGCGCGTAGGCGCGGTGGCGCGGCGGAAGCAGGGACGGGAGGGCCGCGAAGAACGCGACCTCGTCGGCCGCCGTGATCTGCGAGGTGCCCCACGGGGTCCGCACCGGCGCGAACCGGCGCATGCCGCCGCGCCGGGCGACGGCCCGCAACGGCTCGAGGCCCCCGATCGCGTCGATCAGCGGCGGCACGGGACCGTTGGCGGACCGACGGATCATCGGTTCCAGCAGCGCCCGCTCGCGGCGGGTGAGCGGCCGGTCCCGGACGCTCCCGCGGCGCAGATAGGCCACGAGGACCGTCGCCTTCAGCACGCTGTTGCTGTTCGTCCGCTCCGCGCCGCGGAACGCCCAGCTCCGGTCCTCGACGCGCAGGGCGAAGCGGATCCGCTCGGGCTGGGCGGCGGCCCACCGCCTCGCGCGCTGCGTCGCTGCCCGCCAGGCCGTCCGCGACGGGAGGCCCCGGCGGGTGAGGTCGTCCTGCCGGACGGCGGCGGGCGCCGCGCGGGGCGTCGCCGTGACGGGCGCCGCGGCGACGGCGGCGGCCGGTCCCGTCGCCGCAGAAGCGCTCCGGGGGCCTGGGCCGCCGAGTGCGGCCGTCGCCAGGAGGACCAGCGCCGCCACGACCAGGGCTGCGGCGCGGGCGACCTCGGGGCGGGACGGGCGTGAGCGGGAGCGCATCGGCCGACCCTATGCCCGGATCGCGGGCGCGCGACCGTCGCCGGTCCAGCGTGACCGGATCGGCCTGCGCCACCCGGCACACCCACCGGACGCGGCGAGGGGCGTGAGGTAGCGTCCGGCGCATGAAGGCGCTGCAGATCACGGAACTCACCGGGCCGGAGACCGCCCTGCACCTCGTCGACCTGCCGGAGCCCGGGCCCGGGCACCTGCTCGGCGCCGGCGACGGCATCGTGATCGACGTCCACGCCGCGGGCGTCTCGTTCCCCGAGCTCCTGCAGACCCGCGGGCAGTACCAGCTCAAGCCGCCGCTGCCGTTCGTGCCCGGCAGCGAGGTCGCCGGGATCGTGCGCAGCGCCCCGGACGACGCGCCCGTGGCCGTCGGCGACCGGGTCGCCGGGTTCTGCGTGCTCGGCGGCTTCGCCGAGATCGCCGTCGCGCCGCCGCACCTGACGTTCCGCCTGCCCGACGAGCTCGACTTCGCCCAGGGCGCCGGGCTCGTCCTGAACTACCACACGGCCTACTTCTCGCTCGTGACCCGCGGCCGCCTGAAGGCCGGCGAGACGGTGCTCGTGCACGGCGCCGCCGGGGGCGTCGGCACGGCCGCCCTGCAGGTCGCCAAGGGGCTGGGCGCACGGACGATCGCCGTCGTCTCCACGGACGAGAAGGAGCGGGTGGCGCGCGACGCGGGCGCCGACGAGGTCGTGCGTTCCGACAGTGCCTGGAAGGACGAGGCCAAGGCCCTCTCGGACGGGGGCGTCGACCTGGTGCTCGACCCCGTCGGCGGCGACCGCTTCACCGACAGCCTGCGGTCCCTCGCAGAGGGCGGACGGCTCGTCGTCGTCGGCTTCACCGGCGGCTCGATCCCCGAGGTGAAGGTCAACCGGCTGCTCCTGAACAACACGGAGGTCATCGGCGCCGGGTGGGGCGCGTACGCGATGCCGAAGCCCGCGCTGAACCGCGAGATCGGCGAGGCGCTGGACGCCCTGATCGCGGACGGGTTCGTGCGGCCGGTGGTCGGTCCGCGGTTCCCGCTCGAGCGGGCGGCCGAGGCGCTCCTGGCCCTCGAGGGACGGACCGCGGTCGGCAAGGTCGTCCTGGACGTCCGCGGCTGAGGCGGAGCGCCGAGGCCGCGGCCTCCCCCGCCGTTCCTGCTCCCCCCCGCCCCCGGTCGGGACGGGGCGGTCGGTCGGTCAGCCGCTCAGTCGATCTCGAGCCGCTCGTCCTCGCCGGGCGGGTCCATCGTGCGGCCCTCGCGCAGGGCCCGGAGGGCCTCCTTGCGCTGCTCCTTCGTGGTGCGGTCGAGCATGAGCACGCCGTCGAGGTGGTCGATCTCGTGGAGCAGACGGCGGGCGAGCGGGCCCGTGGCCTCGATGCGCTGCTCCCGGCCGGACAGGTCGAGCCCGGTGATGCGCGCCGACGTCGGCCGCTCGACGGGCACCCACACGCCCTCGAGGGAGAGGCAACCCTCGTACTGCACGTCCGTCTCGTCCGACGTCCACTCGACCTCGGGGTTGACGAGCGCGGCGGCGGCGCCGAGCTCCTCGTCGCCCTCGCGGTAGACGAAGTAGCGGCGCAGGATGCCGACCTGCGTGGCGGCCAGGCCGGCGCCGAGAGCGGCGTCCATGATCGTGATGAGCCGGCGGGCCTCGCCGACCAGGTCGGAGTCGATCTCGTCGATCGGCTTCGCGACGGCCTTCAGCGCCGGATCCCCCCACTGGCGGACCTGCTGCAGCGCCTCGCGCCGGCGCTGCAGGACTTCCGGGGTGATCTCGCTGGAGCGGGCCATAGGGCAACGCTACTGGCCACAAGACGGGGGCGGCCGGTCGCCGGCCCGCCCCCGTCTTTCGTGAATCGTGCAACCTCCGAGTCGAGCGGCGTATCGTTTCGGCTGTGAGCGTGAGCGTCAAGCCCGTACAGGGCGGTTTGAGCGTCTGGGACTGGCGGACCCGCGTGCCTTTCGATCGGCAGCTTCAGCAGGTAGTAGCCGAGAGCATTCGGGAGTTGGAGCGAGATGGTTTCGCTCGACATGGGTCCTTTATGCGCGATTTGTTGGCGATCGCCGGATCACACCGCTCCGTAGGCAATCTTCTCGATGCTCTGGAAGCTGACCGAGATGTCGACGCAGCCCGCGTCGCCGTGGCCGACGCCTTGGACGGCGGCACGACCGGTTCGATCCCGGCCATCGAGCCGCTCCTACGAGACCGAGTCGCCGATGCAAAGTGGCTACCGCCCGCGGTGCAGATCGACCTATCGCTTGTCGTGGACCGTGCGATCCGAACCCCATGGCGCAATGCCCACGGCGACCTGATGCGGCTGGTCTTCGGCGATCAGCTATCCGGCACGGTAGCTGCAACTAAAATGATGCCCCGGGTGCAGTCGAGTCCCGACCCGCCGGCCCGACTAAGCCGGCGGGACTTCGAGGGGGTCGTGCAACGCGAGATCGCCGCGCTTCGCGAGTCGTGGTCCGTGCTGCCGGAGTTCGCGGTGTCCACAGACGATGCGCCCGATGGTTTCGGTGAGTACTGGCCGACCGAGCTGTCCGCCGACGCGACCGACCGACTCGTGATGCACTACAACCCCGATTCGGCCCGTGCCGACACCCTCCGCGCGACGCTCGCGCACGAGGTGGCCGGACACGCTGCCTTCTATACCGCTGTGCGGAACCTCGGTGCGCCATGGTTCGACCATGGAGCTTTCGCGCTGGTCGAAGGTTGGGCGACCTGGGCGGAATGGCATCTCGCTCCTATCGCAGCGCCGGGACCCGAAACGTTTGGATTGATCGGCCTGCTCGACGCCGAATGCGACGAAGTTTCTCGGCGCGTTCCCCAACTCGCGCGAGCCCGGGGCTACAGCGACCGTGCAGCTCTCTACAGCCTGATGCTCTTCTCGGAACATCCTGGGCTGCAGTTGTCCTACGTTCTAGGTGGACTCTGGCTCACGAGGGAACTTGGCGCACCGAAAGCCGAGTCACTCGAGTTTCTACGCGGTCGTCCCCTCGGCGATTTCGTCTTCTCGATGTGACCACCATCCCGACTCGTCCCGTGCGTGTCGTTCACGCGTGCAACATCGGGAGTGGCCCGATCGAGATGTCCACGTGGGAGAGGCGGGATAGCGTTCCTCGCCCACTTCCGGCTCTGAGGTACGCGCGGAGACAGCGCGACGGGCTCGCAATCTACATTGGTGCTTTCGGGTCGATCGTCGTCGTTCAGACCATTGGATCGGCGCCCGACGAGTCCTCAGCCCGCGCCCTCTTCGACTCGGACGCGGCCTTCGACCCGGCCTATCGCCAAGCCGTTGCAGCGGTTCGGTCCTTGACGACCCAGGCCTTCGACGACTTCGACTCATCGACGCTCTGGTTCGAAGGAGAGGCCACTTCGCCGGTGCACTGGAATCTCATCCAGCTGCCGTACAACCCGGAATCGGTCGCCGTCCTCGTCGAGGCGATGATGATCTATCAGCTGACCGAGCTCACCGCGGCGGCCATAGCTGAGCTCCCGGACCTGCGACGCCGCGGGCGAATCAACCCGGCCTTGAGTTCCTACACCGAGAGCCTGTTCGCCGCGAGAGAACCACATTCGTATCTCGTTAGCGGCGAGGAGATCAGCCTGATGGAGCGGTTCTACGAGGGTTGGCACCTCCGAACGTCTATCGACCAGTTGCAACAGCGTTTCGAGCAAGCCACGTCGAGCCACGCCTTCGTTTGGGAGCACGCAGAGAGACGACGAGACGTCGTCATGAACATGCTGCTGGCCGTCGTCGCCGTAGTTGGGCTCTTGCAGGCCGACAAATCGCTCGCCACTATCACCGGGCTCACGGCAACAGCTGTCGACTACGCCATTCTGGGCATAGCCGCAGCCATCGGCGTGGCCGTCGTCTATCGCCTATTCCTAAGCGATCCAATCCGCCGGCGCCTACGCCGTCGCGCTGCACGCCGCGTCGAGCGGTGGCTCCGCCAGCCCTAACGCCCTACGCCAGCGCGGGGACCTCGTCCGCGGCGGTCGGACGCACCAGGCCGCGCTCGTGGAGCACCACGGCGAGCTGGATCGTGTTCGTCGCCGCGCCCTTGCGCAGGTTGTCGCCGACGACGAAGAGGTCGAGCGCGCGGTCGTTGCCCCGGTCGCGGCGGATGCGGCCGACGAGCACGTCGGGACGGCCGTCGGCGTCGATCGCCATGGGGTACACGCCGGCCTGCGGGTCGTCGCGGACCTCGACGCCCGGCGCGGCCTGCAGCAGCTCGCGGGCGCGCTCGGGCGAGAGCTCCTCGCGGGTCTCGACGTTGCAGGTCTCGGAGTGGCCGTTGATGACGGGGACGCGCACGCAGGTGGCGGAGATCCGGATGGTGTCGTCGCCCAGGATCTTGCGCGTCTCGTTGATCAGCTTGAGCTCCTCGTCCGTGTGGTCGTCGACGAAGCTGCCCGCGTGCGGCAGGGCGTTGAACGCGATGCGGTGGGCGTAGGAGCGGGGCGCCGGGACCTCGCCCCCGTCGAGGACCGCGCGTGACTCCTCGAAGAGCTCGTCGACCGCGGCCTTGCCGGTACCCGAGACGGCCTGGTAGGTCGAGACGACGAGGCGCTCGATGCCCGCGGCCTGCTGCAACGGCCGCAGGGCGACCATGAGCTGCATCGTCGAGCAGTTGGGGTTGGCGACGATGCCCTTGTGGCCGTCGAGGGCCTCGGGGTTGACCTCGGAGACGACGAGCGGGACGCCGTCGTGCATCCGCCACGCGGAGGAGTTGTCGACGACGACCGCGCCGGCCTGCGCGAACTTCGGCGCCCACACCTTCGAGGTGGAGCCGCCCGCGGAGAAGACCGCCAGGTCGAAGCCCTGGATGCTCTCGTCCGTCAGCTCCTGCACCGTCATGCCGCGCAGCTGCGTGCCGGCGGAGCGCGCCGAGGCGAAGGGGACGATCTCGCGCACCGGCAGCGCGGCGCCGACCGGCTCCGTCGTCGCCTTCGCCGCCGTGGCGGCGCCGACGCGATCCCCGTCGTTCGGGACGCCCAGCTCGTCCAGCAGGACGCCGCCGACCTGTCCCGTGGCGCCCACCACGGCGATGCGATACCCCTCGCTGCTCATGCCGCAAAGGGTACGAGGTCGCGGCCGTCCCCCGGCGGGCGGAGCCATGCGGATCGGCACGCCCGGCCATGCCGGGACGGCATGGCCCGGGGCGTGGGGTCGCACGTTTCCCCGATGCGACCCCGGGTAGCCAGGCGACCATGCGACCCATCCCCCTCCGTCTTCACGCCGCCTCCGAGCCCTTCCTGGCGCTCGTCCTCATCGTCATGCCCTGGATCCTGGGCTACGACGACAACGACAACGCGACCATCGTCTCGATCGCCGCAGGCGTCGTCGTGCTCCTCGTGGGCATGACCACGCGCTGGCGCCTGTCCCTCGTCAAGCTCATCCCGCTGCGCACCCACGCCGCCCTCGACATCGGCCTGGGCGTCCTCCTGATCGTCCTGCCGTTCATCCTCGGGTACACCGAGGAGACCGGCGCGATGGTCTTCCACATCGTGATGGGCCTGCTGTTCATCGGCTCCGGCGCGATGACGGACTGGGACGACGCCGACGCGACCCACGGCAGCCCCGCCGCCCGCGGCCGCCTGTAGGACCCCCGGGGCGCGGGCTTTACCCCGCGCCCCGCCCGGGTACGTGTGCGGCATGAACCGCCCCATCCCCGTACGCGCCCACATGTTCTCGGAGCCCGCGCTGTTCTTCGTGCTCCTGCTCGCGCCATTCGTCCTGGACTTCGCGGACTTCCACGCCGCGCGGAACATCTCGATCGCCGCCGCCATCGTCGTCCTCGTCGGCACGCTCCTGACGAACTGGCCGCTCTCCGTCGTGCGCGTGATCCCGCTCCCGGTCCACGGGGTCATCGACATCGTGCTCGGCCTCGTGCTGATCGTCGCGCCCTTCGCCCTCGGCTACTCCGACGACTCGACGGCCGCCGTCGTGGTCCACCTGATCCTGGGCCTGGGCCTGCTCGTCGCCGGCTTCATGACGAACTGGTCCGGCGCGCACGACCGCGCCGACCTCCGCCGCCGGCGTCACGAGAACGCCAAGCGCTGAGCAGGGCCCCGCGGGCGTCGCGCCCGCGGGGAATCCTCCGGCCCGGACGGGGTACCGACGCCGCATGGACCGCACCGCGCCGCACTCCGCCCCGCACCCGATGGTCAAGCCGCTGCCGCTCCGCCTGCACGCGCTGAGCGAGCCGGTCGTGGCCCTCGTGCTGATCGCTGCGCCGTTCCTGCTCGGATTCGCCGACATCGACGCCGCCCGCAACGTCTCGGTCGCCTTCGGCGTCCTCGTGGCCCTGCAGGCGGCGGCCACGCGCTGGCGCTGGTCCCTCGTGAAGCTCGTCCCCCTCGGCGTGCACGCGATGACCGACACGCTGCTGGGCTCCCTGCTCTTCGCCGCCCCGTTCCTGCTGGAGTACCACGACGACTCCACGGCGGCGTGGATCGTCCACGTCGTGGTGGGCTCCGGCCTCATCGCCTCGGCCTGGGCGACGGACTGGCGCACGCGCGACCGCGCGCTGCCCCCGAGCCGCGCGGGACTGGCGCGCTGAGGGCTACCAGTCCGGCGCGGCCTCGGCCTGCTCCCGGACGTCGGTGACGCTCAGCGGCCAGCCCTTGTCCGGGTCGTAGACGAGCTGATCGAGCGACGGGCTGGCCCAGCGCAGCACGGCCTGGAGGTGCTGACCGACGCTGCGGGCCATCTCCTCCGGCACGCCCTGCAGGTCCAGCGGCAGACCGAGCTCGTCCTGCACCTCGTCGACGAGGTCCTCGTCCTGCGCCCAGACGTAGTGGGCGAACCAGCCCTGGAGGAACGCGTAGAGATCCTCCCCGACGATCGCGCACGAGGGCACGTCCTCGTCGCCGTCGCCCGCACCGATGAGGACCACGAACTGGCGGGCGCCGCCCTCGGCCGGGGACCAGATGCCGAAGACGTCGCCACCGGCGTCGGACCCGAACGGGATGACCTCCTCGGGCACGAACCACTCCCGCGAGCGCAGGGCGTTGCGCGCGGTGCCGACGTACGGGCCGGGCACGAAGCGCTTCTTCACCGGCGGGTAGGTCCGCAGGTGTCCGCCGACGAGGACCGCCCCGCCGCCGACCGTGCGGTACCACTCGCGCAGCTGGGTCGGCATCGGCCGGCCGAGCTGGCGCTCCGCGGCGTCGAGGTCCTCCTCGCTCTCCCCGCCGGGCAGCTGGGCGTCGGGGTCGAGCACCTCGACGGCGCGCAGCAGCACGTCCAGGCGCTCGGCGTCCTCGGGGCTCAGATCCGGTTGCACCCCATCAGGGTATGCGTGCGGGCCCCACCCCGAGCTTCTCGGGGGCGGAGCGCGTCGGACCCCGGCGAGGCTCGGGGCACCCGCAGAGGCGTGCGGGCCCCACCCCGA
>NZ_ATUD01000008.1 GCF_000420025.1 Patulibacter americanus DSM 16676 | reverse complement strand
ACGCCGCCGCCCTGCAGCGACTCCCAGAAGAGGGTGTGGTTGTAGTGGCCGCCGCCGTTGTTGCGGACGGGGCCCTGCTTGTCGGCGGGGAGCGCGTCGAGGTTGGCGACGATCTCCTCGATCGACTTGTCCGCGAACTCGGTGCCCTCGAGCGCGGCGTTGGCCTTGTCCACGTAGGCCTGGTGGTGCTTGTCGTGGTGGAGCTCCATCGTCTGCTGATCGATGTGGGGCTCCAGCGCGTCGTACGCGTAGGGCAGCGGGGGAACGGAGAACGCCATGGGGGGCTCCTCGGGTGGGTCGTGTGCGGTCCGCGACGACACCGGGCGGTGCCACCGCCTCTCTCAACCTACACGGGCACCCCGCGGGCCCTGGGGCGCTCGTGTGACCGCACCGGCCCGGCGCCGCGTGGACGGACGGCCGCCCGCCGGGCCGAGCGCCGGGTCGGTCGACTAGATTCCGTACCCGATGACGCGCCTCTCCCAGACCCTGCTGCCCACGGAGCGGCAGCCGCCCGCCGACGCCGAGGCGATCTCGCACCAGCTCATGGTGCGCGCCGGGCTCGTGCGGCAGATGGGCGCCGGACTGTGGAGCTGGCTGCCTGCCGGCTGGCGCGCCCACCAGCGGGTCGTGGGGATCATCCGGGAGGAGATGGAGCGGATCGGGTCCCAGGAGGTCCTGATGCCCGTCCTGCAGCCCGCCGAGCTGTGGAAGCGCACCGGTCGCTACGACGCGATCGGCGGCGAGCTGTTCCGCCTGAAGGACCGGCGCGACGCCGACATGGTCCTCGCGATGACGCACGAGGAGGCAATGACGAACCACGTCGCCCAGATCGTGCGCTCCTACCGCGACCTGCCCTTCAGCCTGTTCCACTTCCAGATCAAGGAGCGGGACGAGCCGCGTCCCCGGGCCGGCGTGCTGCGCACGCGCGAGTTCATCATGAAGGACGCCTACACCTTCGACCGCGACGAGGCGGGCCTGCAGGCGCAGTACGAGCGCTTCCGCGAGGCGTACGCGCGGGTCTACGACCGCTCCGGCCTGCGCTGGTACGAGGTCGAGTCCGACACGGGGATGATGGGCGGCAAGCGCGCCCACGAGTACATGGCGCCCTGCGCCGCGGGCGAGGACGACGTGGTGCTCGCCGACGGCGGGGCCGTCTACGCCGCGAACGTCGAGGTCGCCTCGGCCGACCCCCAGCCCGTCACGCTCCCCGACGCGCCCGACGCCCCCGTCCGCGTGGAGACGCCCGGCACCCGCACCATCGCCAAGCTCGCCGCCCACCTCGACCGGCCCGCCGGCGCGCTCCTGAAGGCGTTCCCCGTCGTCGTCTCCGGCTCCGAGGCCTACGCCGACGGCGTCGTCCTGCTGCTCCTGCGCGGCGACCACGAGGTCGTCGACGTCAAGCTCGCCAAGGCACTCGGCGGCACGGTCCGCCAGGCGAACGAGGACGAGATCCGCGACCGCATCGGGCCCCCCGGGTTCCTCGGACCGATCGGCGCCGACGTGCCCGTCGTGGTCGACGCGGCCGTCGAGGCCACCGGCACGGGCGCCTGGGTCGTCGGCGCGAACGAGACGGACGTCCACCTCGACGGCGTCGTGCTCGGCCGCGACTTCGCCTACGACGTGGTCGACGTCCGCGCCGTGGTCGCGGGCGACACGGTCGACGGCACGCCGGTGACGATCGAGCCGGCGATCGAGGTCGGCAACATCTTCCAGCTCATGACGCGGTACTCCGAGCCGCTCGACGCGACGTTCCTCGACGAGGACGGCAAGACGCACGCGATCGTCATGGGCTCCTACGGCATCGGCCCGGCGCGCATCGTGGCCGCGGCGGTCGAGCAGTTCCACGACGAGCGCGGCATCGCCTGGCCCAAGGCGATCGCGCCGTACGAGATCGAGGTCGTCGGCCTCGGCAAGCCCGGGGGCGACGAGGCCGCGGCCGCTGAGCGCGTGTACGACGAGCTGCGCGAGGCCGGATTCGACGTGCTCCTCGACGACCGCGCCGGCGGGGCGGGCTCCAAGCTCGCCGACGCCGAGCTGCTCGGCGCCCCGCTGCGCATCACGGTCGGCAAGCGCTCGCTCGCCGACGGCCGCGTCGAGGCGCAGATCCGCCGCGGCCAGGAGACGATCGAGGGCGGCCTGCCGCTCGACGGGCTCTCCGACGCGGTGCGCGAGCTGTGGGAGCGCGTGCCCTGATCCCCCCGTCCGGCGACCGGCCGGCAGCGGGGGACGACGACCGCTCCCCGGAGGGGCGGCGGCTACGGGAGCGCGCGGAGCGGGCGCGGGAGCGCACGCGCGAGCGCACCGACCAGGTGCGGGAGCGGACGGAGCAGGTCCGTGGCCGCACCCGCGAGCGCACGGAGCACGTCCGCGATCGCACGCGCGAGCTGACCGAGCCCGCGCGGATGACCGTGCGGCGGCTCTTCGGCATCGACCGCTCCGGTCCGCCGCCGCCCGAGACGCTCCAGGGGCAGCCGCTGCGCCCGTGGACGATCCCGAACGTCGTCGGGATGCTCCGGCTCGCGTGCGTCCCGCTCTTCCTCGTGCTCGCCCTCTCGAGCGACGACGGCACGCGCGCCGTCCCGGCGATCCTCTTCTTCCTCATCGCCGCGACGGACTACCTCGACGGCTTCCTCGCCCGCCTCACCGGCCAGTACAGCCGCTTCGGCACACTCCTCGATCCGATCACCGACCGCTCGCTCGTGCTCGCCGGCGGCATCGTCTGCTGGCACTTCGACCTGTTGCCGCGCGAGGCGCTGGCGCTGCTCGTCGCCCGCGAGCTCTACACCGTCGCCGGGGCCCGCAAGGCGCTGCGCGAGGGTGTGCGCCTGCAGGTCAACTGGTGGGGGAGGCTCGCCGTCTGGCCGCTCATGGGCGGGCTCTTCGCCGCCCTCGTGGGGATCGGGACCCCCGCACGCATCGCGGTCATCGTCGGAGTGGCGATGGCGATCGTCGCCTCCGCGAAGTACACCCGCGACGGCCGCCGCGCCCTCCGCGAGCGACGCGCCGCGAACGCCGCCGTCCTGGACGGCTGATCCCGACCCTCAACCGGAGGTTCAGGAATCGTCGGGGACCGCTGGTATGCTCGCCGCGGAGCCCCCCAACAGGAGCCCCCACCCCTCATGGACGACACCTTTCCTGATCTCGGCAGCCTCCCCGACGAGGAGCTCAAGGCGATGATCGATCGCCTGACCGCGGAGGAGACCGAGGTCAGCTATCGGCGACGGATCCTCCACGGCCAGATCGACATCCTCCGCGCGGAGCTCGTCTCGCGCCTGCGCCTGCGGCACGAGGAGGGCGGCGCCGTGATCCACGGGTCCGACGTCGACCGCCTGACGGAGATCCTCGCCGGCCGCGCCGGCGGGCTGCGTCCCGTCCCCGACGAGGAACCCCAGGTCGCCCGCGACGACGACGGCGGAGACGCGACGTCCTGATGGCGGTGCACTGCCCCGAGTGCGGCTTCGTCGTCGGGACGGCGGCGAACTTCTGCCCGAAGTGCGGCGCCTACCTCGCCGACGTCTCCTCGCCGAGCGAGCCGACGACGGCCACCTACCACCTGCAGGAGTCGGGGGAGATGGCCGCGCTGGACATCCCCGCGCTGCAGGAGCAGGGCGGGGCGGCGCTCGTCGTGCGCGCCGGCGGCGGCCGCGAGGGCGAGTCGGTGCCGCTGACGGGCGTGCGGGTCACCATCGGCCGCCGGCCCGAGAGCGACCTCTTCCTGGACGACGTCACGGTCTCCCGCGACCACGCGCTCGTCGTGGCGCGCGGCGACGGGTGGCACATCGACGACCTCGGCTCGCTCAACGGCACCTACGTCAACCGCGGCCGCATCGACTCGGCGCTGCTGCGGGACGGCGACGAGGTCCAGGTCGGCAAGTTCAAGCTCACCTTCCTCGGCCGCTGAGGGCGGGCCCGTGGTCGACGAGACGGGCCCCGACCCCGCGGTCCTCGACGGCCGGGCCCCCGAGGCCCCGGCGGGCGCTGGCGAGCGGCCCGCCGCCCCGGCCCGTGCCGGTCGCCCGCTGACGATCGGGCAGGTCTGCAAGCTGCTCGTCGGGGAGTTCCCCGACATCTCGATCTCGAAGATCCGCTACCTCGAGGAGCAGAAGCTGCTCCAGCCGCGGCGGACGTCGGGCGGCTACCGGCTGTTCAGCACGGAGGACATGGAGCGGCTGCGCACGATCCTGCGCCTCCAGCGCGACGAGTTCCTGCCGCTGCGCGTCATCCGCCAGGAGCTGGCGGCGGGCCGCGGGCAGGAGCCGCGCGTCTCGGGCCCGGGCGGCGCGGGGGAGGGCGAGGACGACGAGCCCGACGCCCACGCCCATCACCGCACGGGGCCGATCAAGCTCCGGGGCGGCGGCACGGCGTTCCACACGCTCGAGCAGCTCTGCGACGACACCCGGGCGACCCCGGCGCTCGTAAAGGAGCTGCGCGACTTCGGCGTGGTCCAGGGCACCCCGCGCGACGGCGCGATCCTCTTCGACGACGACGAGCGCGAGATCGTCCGCGCGGCCGTCGAGCTCTCGCACTACGGCGTGGGCGGCCGGCACCTGCGGGTGCTGCGCAGCTCGGCCGACCGCGAGGGCGCGCTGCTCGAGCAGCTGCTCGGACCGTCGCTGCGGTCCCGCAGCGCGGAGCGGCGGGCGGAGGCGGTCGACGCGCTCGAGACGCTCGCCGCCACGACGATGCGGCTGAAGCACCTGCTGCTCGTGCGGGACCTGCGACGCTTGGTCCCGTGAGCCGTCAGAACGCCGACGTCGACCTCAAGGCGCAGGTCGTCGACATCCCCGACCACCCGCAGCCGGGGGTCACCTTCCGCGACATCACCCCGGTCCTCGCGGACCCGGCGGCGCTGGGCGCCTGCGTCGACCGCCTCGCCGCCGCCGCGCGCGACCTCGGCGTGCAGCGCGTGATCGGCGCGGAGGCCCGCGGGTTCCTGCTCGGCCCGGCGCTCGCCCGCGAGCTCGACGCCGGCTTCATCCTCGCCCGCAAGCCGGGCAAGCTGCCGCGGGCCACGGTCGGGGTGGAGTACGCCCTCGAGTACGGCACGGACGAGCTGCAGGTCCACGAGGACGCGTTCCCGCCCGGCACCCGCGTGCTCGTGCACGACGACCTGCTCGCCACGGGCGGCACCGCCCGCGCGCTGTGCTCGCTCGTCGAGCGGTTGGGCGGCGAGGTCGTCGGCTGCTCGTTCCTGGCCGAGCTCGCGTTCCTCGGCGGCCGCGCGGCGCTGGAGCCGCACGACGTCCTCTCGCTCATCGTCTACGAGGACTGACCCCGGTGGGGACGCGCGCCGACGCCCTGGCCAGCCGGGTCCTCGACGTGCCCGCCGACGCGGTGTGGCCCCTCGTCGCCGACGGCGCGAAGGTCGCCACCTGGTGGCCGATGGCCGAGCGCGCCGAGGACGTGCGCGGCGGGCGCTTCACGCTCGTGCTGCGCAGCTCGCGCGGCGTTCCCGTCCGCACGGACTGGCGGGTGACGGCCTCGCGCCGCCCCGAGCTGCAGCGCTGGGAGCAGGACCTGAAGGGCACGCCCTTCGCGTCCGCTCTGGAGCGCAGCGCCGTCGAGGTGCGGCTGACCCCGGAGGGGGACGGCCGTTGCCGTGTCGACGTCGCCGTTGAGCGGGTGCTCGTGGCCCGCGGCGGCCCGACGGGCTTCCTGGGCCGCCGGGCCGCGCGCCGGCAGGCGGGCGACGCGCTCGCGCGCCTCGCCCGCGCCGTCTCCTAGGTGCCCGAGCGGACCTTCAGGGTGCCCACGAGCATCGTGGAGCCCGGCTTCGTCGGCGGCTTGTCGGGCTGGCGCGTGATGCGGATGCGGTTGTAGACCGTCGGGTCGACCCGGGTCGGCTGGCGGGTCTTCACGTCGAAGCCGACGAACGGCAGCTCGGCACCCCGGGCGTCCGCGAGCTCGCCGATCAGGAGCGGGTCCGCGCCGCTCTTGTCCGCCCAGGCGTAGTACCGCCGCTTCGACGTGGCCTTCGGCACGCCCTCCGTCGTCAGCAGGAGCACGGGCTCGCCGGTCGTCTGGCTGAGGGCCGACTGGGCGATCGCCTTCGCGTTCGCGAACGCCTCCGGCGCGCCGACGGGCGCCGTGAAGTTGATCTGCCGCGGGAGGGTCGCGAGGAACGCCTGCGCCGCGGCCGCGTCCTGCGCGACGCCGGACTCCGCGGTGGAGGTGCCCGTGGGGGCGGGGGCCGCGGTCGACGCGCTCTCGCCCCCGTCCCGGTCGAAGACCCCGCCGACCCACGCGATCACGAGGGCGGCGACGACGAGGGCCAGCGCGCCGCCGGCGAGCAGCCGCCCCGACGGCCGCGACCCGCCGCTACGGCGCGACCCGCCGGTCTTCGGCGTGCGCGCGCCGCGAGCCTTCGGCGTGCGCTGGCCGCGCGCCTTCGGTGTGCGGCCGCCGTCGAGCGCCGCGAAGGCCTCGCGGACGTCGCCGCTGCCGCCGGCCGCGACGGGCGCGGCCGCGGCGGCGGCCGCCGCCGCGCGGGCCTGCGGGTCGTCGGGGGGCGGCGCGGCCGCCGGCTCGTCCCCGGCGGGAGCCGTGCCCGGCTCGGCGTGCTCGGGGTCGCCGGCCCCGGCGCGGCTCGCGGCCGTGGCGCCCGTGGGCGCGGCCGCGCCCGGGGCGTCGTCACTCGCGGGGAGCGCCTCGGCGGCGCCGCCGAGCGGCCCGAGCTCGCCGGCGACCCGGGTGGCCCACGTGCGGGCCGGAGCGTGGTCGCGGAGCAGGGCGCGGGTGGTCGCGCGCTCGTCGTCCGGGCCCTGGCCGAGCAGCAGATCCGCGATGCGGTCGCGGTCCTCGAGGGCGAGACCCTCGACGTCGTCCGGGGCGAGCCCGTCGACCGCGTCGAGCGCGCGCTCGCGGACCTGGGCGGGCTCGAGGCCGAGCGTGGCCCCGATGTCGGCGTAGGCCATGCGCCGACGCAGCACGAGCTGCAGGACGGCCTGCTGGTCGGGATGAAGTTCCTGCAAGCGCGACATTCGCGCGGAAGCCTACCGGCGGGCAGGTTGGGAACGTGTAAGAGCGGACGGCGGTCCGGACGCGGGTCCGGGTCGTAGGATGCGGCCGATGGAGTTCGAACCCGTCGTCCCCGTCGAACGCACGCTGGACGGCCTGATGGGCCTGACCTACGGCGAGCGCGGCGACGGCTGGGCCGAGGCGACGCTCGAGGTCGGCGACCACGTCCGCCAGCCCGCCGGCCTGGTCCACGGCGGGGCGTACGCGGCGATCGCCGAGTCGCTCACGTCGATGGCCACGGCGATGGACGTCTGGGGCGACGGCATGGCCGCCCAGGGCCTGTCGAACACGACGAACTTCCTGCGGCCGATGCTCTCCGGCACGATCCACGCCCGCGCCGAGCGGCTGCACCGCGGGCGGACCACCTGGGTCTGGGACGTGACGATGAAGGACGACGAGGGTCGGGTCTGCGCCATCACGCGGATGGTCATCGCCGTCCGCCCGCGCCCGACCTGAGGTGGCGCCTCGGCGCCCATCTGGCGGCTCGCTACCCTAGGTGGTGCGACGCGGGTGCGCCGCAGGCTCCGATGGATCTCCGCGACCCCCACGACTTCGCCCGGGCGTACGCCGAGCTCGCGCCCACGGCGGCGAGCGCCGCTGCGGCCGTGCTCGCCCCGGCGGGACGGCGCGGCGACGTCGAGGACGTCGTCCACGACGTCTTCATCCGGCTGTGGGGCGAGCCGCAGCGCTTCGATCCCTCCCGCGGCCCGCTCGGCGCGTACGTTCGGCTCATCGCCCGCTCCCGGGCGCTCGACCTGCTGCGCTCGGGCCAGGCCGCCGGCCGCGCCACGGAGCGGATGGCCGCGGCACCGGCTGCCCTCCCGACGGACCCCGTCGTCAGCGAGGCGGAGCGCCACGAGGTGCGCGCCGCCCTCCTGCGCGCGATGGCCAGCCTCCCGCTCCCGCAACGCGAGGCCATCGCGATGGCCTGCTGGGGCGACCTGACGGCGAACGAGATCGCCGCGCGCTCCGGGCTGCCGCTCGGCACCGTCAAGGGCCGCATCCGGCTGGGGCTGGCGCGCATGCGCGGCGAGCTCGAGGGCTCGGAGCTCACCGCCGCGACGGTGATGACGATGATCTCGTCGCTGCTCTGACCCGCACCCCACGGGGGCGTCACGACCCCGACACTCGCCGTCCGGTCGGGTCCGGCGGCCCCGGCCTCGTTGCGGCCACAACCGGGGGTCGGCCACCGTGTGTGGGGCATCGCACGCGATCCGGACGCGTCGGTCCCTATGGTGTTCTTCACCTTCACGACGCCGAGTCGACCGCGTGCCCGCACGCGTCGAGCGGGGGACCCACCCGTCGCAGGACGCCCTCCACCGGGCGCCGCGGCACGGGGCGAATCGGGCGCTGAGCCGCCCGTAGCGTCCCTCGGACGGAGCGCACCCATGTGCGAGCCGGCCGGGGGCTGCGAGTCCGTCAGCTAACCCCGTAGGCGTCTTCCCCGAGGAGACACAACGTGATTCGTGACGCTTTCGTCACGCCGACCCGTGCTGCACTCGCAGCCGGGGCGGCGCTGGCCCTGACCGCCACCGTGCCCGCCTCCGCCGCTGCCCCCAGCGGCGGCGCGACCGCACCCACCGCCACCTCCACGGCCGCCGCACCGGCCGCGACGCCGAAGCGCAAGTCCGCGCCACGGCCTCAGATCCGCGTGCGCACCGAGCGTGCCGCCGGCCTCGTCGGCCGCAGCGCCGTCTACGCGGGCAACGTCGCCCGCCACCGCTCCGGGCAGCGCGTCCGCCTCGAGCTGCGCGGCCGCTCCGGCTGGCACGTCGTCGACCGCGACCGCATCGCGAAGAACGGCCGGTTCCGCGTGACCACCAAGATCCACCGGATCGGCGACGACCGGGCCGCGCGCCTGCGCATCGTCCCGACCGCCGGCGCGAAGGGCGACGTCGAGCGCGTCGAGCGCGTGCACGGCTTCCGCCGTTCGTTCGCGTCCTACTACGGCCCCGGGCTCTACGGCTTCAAGATGGCCTGCGGCGGGCGCCTGAGCCCCGGCACCATCGGCGTGGCGCACAAGAGCATGCCGTGCGGCACCAAGCTGACCCTCCGTCTCGGCGGCCGCGAGGTCCAGGCCCGCGTCGTCGACCGCGGCCCCTACGTCGGCGGTCGCGAGTTCGACCTCACCGCCGCGACGAAGGCCCGGCTGGGCTTCGGGTCGACGGGCACGGTTCTCGTCGACCGGTAAGACGAGGTCCGGGCCCCGCCCCGAGCGTCTCGGGGCGGGCCGCGCAGGACGTCGGCAGGGCTCGGGGCACCCGGAAGGCCGCGGGCCCCGCCCCGAGCGTCTCGGGGCGGGCCGCGCAGGACGTCGGCAGGGCTCGGGGCACCCGGAAGGGCCCCGGGCCCCGCCCCGAGCGTCTCGGGGCGGGCCGTCCGACGCGTGACGCCGCCCGTGGGCGTACGCTCCAGGGGTGGGCGACATGGGAACGTCTGTTCGGTGCATCGGGCACCTGGACTGCGACGCCTTCTTCGCATCGGTCGAGCTGTTGCGGCGGCCGGAGCTGCGCGGCAAGCCGGTCATCGTCGCCCACGACGGGCCGCGCTCCGTGGTCACCACGGCCACGTACGAGGCGCGGAAGTTCGGCGTCGGCTCGGCGATGCCGCTGGCGACCGCGAAGCACCGCTGTCCGCAGGCGATCATCGTCCCGCCGGACCACGACGCCTACAAGGAGGCGTCGAACCGGGTCATGGACATCGTCCGCGACGAGGTCGAGATCGTCGAGCAGATCAGTGTCGACGAGGCCTACGCCGACCTCAGTGCGATGGCGATGCCCAAGAGCGCCATGCGCCGCTTGCAGCGCCGGATCCTCGCGGAGACCGAGTTGCACGTCTCCGTCGGCATCGGGCCGAACAAGCTCGTCGCCAAGCTCGCCTCGGACGCGGAGAAGCCGCGCGGCTTCTGCGTGCTGACCCGTCGCGACGCGTGGCTGCGGTGGGCCGACGCCTCTCCGGGGCTCCTCGGCGGCGTGGGGCCGAAGACGACGGACGACCTCGCCCGGCGCGGCATCGACACCATCCGCGCGCTGTCGAAGGTCGACGAGGCCACCCTCTCGTCCTGGTACGGCCCCCGCACCGGCCCGTGGCTCTGGCGGCGCTGCCGGTTCGACGACTCCGCGCCCGTGGAGCCGGTCCGCGAGCCCGTCTCGGAGAGCCGCGAGTCCACGTTCTCCATCGACCTCTCGGAGCGCGACGAGCAGGAGGCCGAGCTGCGCCGCCTCGCGGTCAAGCTCTACGAGGCGCTCGAGCACCAGGGTCGGCGCGGCCGCACCGTCGGGCTGAAGGTCCGGCTGAAGGACTTCACGACGATCACGCGCTCGCGCACGTTCCCCGTGCCGGTGGAGGACGAGGAGGCGCTCGCCGACGCGGTGGTGGGGATGCTCCGGGAGTACGACCCGCCGCAGCCCGTGCGGCTGCTCGGCGTGCGGATGGCGTCCCTCGAGCTCGTCGACGGCCCGGGCGTCCAGCTCGCGCTCCCGCTGCGGCACTGAGCCGGGGCCCGCAGGTCCAGTGGCGGCGACGTCCCGGACCCGCCCGCACCCTCGGGGGCTCCCGGCGCGGGCGGCCCGCCTGCTAGGACTCAGGAGATGCCGCTGCACGTCGAAGTCGCCGGTGACGGGCCTCCCGTCGTCCTCCTCCACGGGCTCACCGCGAGCCACCGCTACGTCGTGATGGGGAGCCGGCACCTCGAGCGCTCCGGCCACCGCGTCCTGACGTACGACGCGCGCGGCCACGGTGCGTCCGACCCCGCCCCGGACCCGCAGGCCTACCGGTACGAGGACCTCGCGGACGACCTCGTCGCGACCATGGGCGAGCACGGGATGCACCGTGCCGTGCTCGTCGGCGCGTCCATGGGCGCCCACACCGCCGTCCGGGTCGCGCTGCGCCGCCCGGAGCTCGTCGCCGGGCTCGTCGTGGTCACGCCGGCGTTCCTGCCCGGCCACGAGGCCGACGAGGACAGCCTGGCGGGCTGGGACCGGCTGGCCGCGGGCCTGCGGGCCGGGGGCGCCGACGGGTTCGTCGAGGCCTACGACTTCGACCGCGTGCCGGAGGGCTGGCGCGACACCGTCCGCAAGGTCATGCAACAGCGCCTGTCGGTGCACGAGCACCCGGACGCCGTGGCCGACGCGATCGGGGTCGTCCCCCGCAGCGCCCCCTTCGACTCCCTGAACGACCTGGCCGCGATCGACGTGCCGAGCGTCGTGGTCGGCGACCACGACGACGCCGACCCGGGCCACCCGCTCGAGACGGCGCGGATCTACGCCGAGGCGCTCCGGGACGCCGAGCTCGTGGTCGAGGACGAGGGCAAGTCGCCGATCGCGTGGCAGGGGGGCCAGCTCTCCCGGGTGATCGCCGACCTCGTGGCGCGGACGGACGCCGTCTGATGGCGGGCGGGCCGATCGTCACCGTCGTCGACGAGGCCCCGGTCGCCGGGTCGGAGGAGACCGCGACGGGGCGCTACGTCCTGGAGCCGGCCGCCCGCGGTCCCTGGGACCCCGGCAGCGCCCACGGCGGGGCGCCCTCGGCGCTCCTGGCGCGTGCGATCGAGGCCCGGGCGGGGGAGAGCCAGCGCATCAGCTCGCTGGCGACCACGTTCCTCGGCCCGGTGCCGCTCGGCCCCGTCGAGGTCCGCACCGTCGTCGCCAAGCCCGGCTCACGGCTGCAGGTCGTCCACGCCGAGCTGCGGGCCGGCGGCCGCGTCGCCATGGAGGCCCAGGCCGTCCTCCTGCGCCGCGGGCGTGTGGCGCTGCCCCCCGGCGTCGGGCAGCCGTGGCCGGAGCTCGCGCCCCCTGAGGGGCTCGCGGCCGCGCCCCGATGGTTCGTCGCGGACGGCCAGGAGGGCTTCCACCCCGGCGCGATCGAGATCCGCCCTCTCGAGGGCGAGCTGCGCACGCCGGCGCCGCGAGGCCGCAGCGCCTGGCTGCGGCTCCTGCGGCCGCTGGTCGCCGGCGAGACGCCGACGGGCGCCCAGCGGGCGGCGGCCGCGGCGGACTTCGGCAACGGGCTCTCGTGCCCCGTGCCGATGGACGACTTCGTCTTCGTGAACTGCGACCTGCACGTCGCGCTGCACCGGGATCCGGCCGGGGAGTGGATCGGGGTGCGGGCCCGGACGGAGCTCGACGGGGCCGGCACGGGTCTGACGACGACGGAGCTGCACGACGCGGCGGGCCGGTTCGGCACCGCCACGCAGACGCTGTTCGTGGACGCGCGCTGACCGACGTGGGGGTTCGCTACGGTGGCCGGGGTGGCCGGCGGACGCGCTCCTCATACGGACGACGGCGGGTGGATCCTCGATCCGCCCGGGATGCTCTTCGTGTACGAGCAGGGCGCCTTCCCGATGGACACCGTGCAGGAGGACGGCCGGTTCCGGGTCGCCGCGTTCCGCGCGGACCCGCGCGCCGTGCTGCCGCTCGACGCCATCCGCCTGCCCCGCACGCTTCGCCGGACGCTTCCGCAGCGCGGCTACGCGGTGACGATCGACACCGCCTTCGAGCGCGTCGTGGCCGCCTGCGCCGCGCGGCCCGGCCTGGACCGCAGCGAGCGCTGGCTCACGCCGCGGCTGGAGGAGGCGTACCGCGCCCTGCACGCCTGGGGGCACGCCCGGAGCTTCGAGGTCTGGGACGGGGACGAGCTCGTGGGGGGCACGTTCGGCGTCGCGCTCGGCCGCGCGCACACGCTCGAGTCGATGTTCCACACCCGCACCGACGCCGGGACGGCGGCGGTGCTGTGGGCCGCGCGGAACATCCGCGACGCCGGCTACGCGGTGCTCGACGTGCAGCAGCGCACGGAGCACACGGCGCGTCTCGGGGTCGTCGAGATCCGCGAGTCGCTCTTCCACGCCCGCCTCCGCGCGGCGCTGCGCGGCGGCCTGCGGCCCCTGCCCCTGCCGGCCGAGGCGCGGCGGCGCGACGCCGCCGCGATCGTCGCGCCGTAGGGCGCCCAGCGACCGACGACCGGCCGCGGCCGGCCCGGTGCTAGCGCAGGGAGCGGAACGTGCGCCAGGTGCGCAGCCCGCGGCCGCCGGCGGTGAGCATGCCGGAGCGCCACTCCTCCTCCGGACCCGGGTCCTGCAGCTGGTACCACGTCATGGACCGCACGCGCTGGCTCTTGGCGAACGCCCAGGCCTGCCGCAGCCACACCGCGGCGCGGGCGTCCGGCGTGCGAGCGGAGCCGTGCGTGCGGTAGGAGAACTCCGTGATGTGCACGTTGCGTGCCGCCTTGCCGGAGATGCGGCCGGCGCGGGCGAGCGCGCGGATCTGCTGCATCGTCGTGTCCAGGTTGCCCATCGTCCAGGCGTCGCGCGGGAGCCGCTTCTGCACCGGGCTCTGGAAGAAGTCGTGGGTGTGGATCGCGATGCCGTCGCCCAGGAGCTTCGTGCGGCAGGACCGCGAGCCGTTCTGCGAGCGCCACTGCGGCGTCAGGCAGAGGGCGGCGCGGAAGAACGCACCGGGGTTGACCGCGTTGCTCGTGCGGGCGTTCGGGGCGGGCTCGCCGACGAGCACCGGCGTGCCCGGATCCTCGCGCTTGTAGGAGCGGTAGCCGACGTTCGACATCCGGACCCAGGTGCGCGGCTGGTTCTGCGGCCACATCGATTTGAAGTTCGGCTCGTTCCAGGTGAGGTACCCGGCGAGCGGGATGTCGGCGAGCCCCCTGGCGATCGACGCCGTGAAGTCCGAGTAGCGATCCATCAGCGTCAGAGTGATCCGGCGCGGGGTGGCCCGCTTGCGGTTGACCGCGGCGTAGATGCCGACGAACAGGCGGGCGTCGATCTCGTCGGCGTCGTCGGCCGCGCGCCGGATCTTGTCGATGACGGACGGGTCGACCTGCCGCGCGACGCTGTCCCAGCTCACGAGCATGCGGACGCGCCGGACCTTGGCGCGCTTGGCGTGCCGCCAGAAGAGCTCGCGCTGCTCCACGTCGTCCGACATCAGGAGGCGGGTGTCCTGCAGGCCCTTGAGCATCGCGGCGTCGGAGGTCGCCGCCCGCGTGAGCGGGAGGGCGAGGGCGAGCAGGACGACGAGGACCAGGCCGGCGAGGCGTGGTGAAGGGACCGCAAGGTGCATCCGACGGATGGTACGGGCCGCTCCGCCGCCTCCGCGCCGGGTGGCCCGCCGCGGGGCTGGCCGGTGGCGGTCGCCGACGCCGCCGAGCCGGGGCCTGAGCCCCACCGGACGACGCCGCGTCGACCCGTGAACATACCCCGCCCGCGCCGGGTCACGTATTCCCATCCGGCATGCCGGGAGAGGGTCCGGAATCCCGTTGGGAGCAGGGGATGGGTCGCCCTGAGAGGGCCCCCCATGCGGCCCTCCCGGACCGTTCACGTACGCAATACTCCCCGCTCACGGGGCAGGACGCCCGCCGTCGCCGAGGTCCGCGGACCCGTCGCACGGCGCGTGAAGCTACCCCGGGTAGAGTTCGCGCCGCAACCCCGACAGACGGATGGAGAACCACCTGTGTCGTTCCGTACCCACAGCACCCCGAGCCCGGTGAGGTCATGACCGTCACCCTGGGCATCCCGAAGGAGACGGCAGCCGGCGAGCGGCGCGTCGCGCTCGTCCCCGACGTCGTCAAGCGCCTGGCCGCCAAGGGCGTCGCCGTCGTCGTCGAGCCGGGGGCCGGCGAGCACGCGCTGATCCCCGACGCGCTCTACGCCGACGCCGGCGCGACGATCTCGCCCGACGTCTGGACGCAGGACGTCGTCGTGAAGGTCGCACCGCCGACCGCCGACGAAGTCGCCCGGCTCGGCGCGGACTCCGTCCTGATCGGCTTCCTCGCCCCGTTGAGCTCGCCGGCCACGGCGACCCTGCTGCGGGACAAGGGCGCCACCGCCTTCGCGATGGAGGCGATCCCGCGGATCTCGCGGGCCCAGGCGATGGACGCGCTGTCCTCGCAGTCCAACGTCGCCGGCTACAAGGCTGTGCTGGCGGGGGCGGACCTCTCCACGCGCTTCTTCCCGATGCTCATGACGGCCGCCGGCACGATCCCGCCGGCCAAGGTGCTGGTCCTCGGCATCGGCGTGGCGGGCCTGCAGGCGCTCGCCACCGCGCGCCGCCTCGGCGCCAAGACCACGGGCTACGACGTGCGGCCGGAGACGGCGGAGCAGGTCGAGTCGCTCGGCGCCACCTGGCTCGACCTCGGCATCGACGCCGCAGGCGAGGGCGGGTACGCCCGCGAGCTCACCCAGGAGGAGCGCGCCCAGCAGCAGCAGGCGCTCACGGACGCCACGAAGGGCTTCGACGTCGTGATCACCACGGCGCTCGTCCCCGGTCGCCCGGCCCCGCGGCTCGTCACGGCCGAGGCCGTCGAGGGCATGCGCCCCGGCTCGGTCATCGTCGACCTGGCGGGCGAGACCGGCGGCAACTGCGAGCTCACCGAGCCCGGTCGCACCGTCGTCAAGCACGACGTGACGATCCACTCGCCGCTGAACCTCGCCGCCGAGATGCCCGAGCACGCCTCGCAGCTGTTCGCCCGCAACGTGCAGTCGCTCGTCGAGCTGATGGTGCGGACGGACGAGGGGAAGAACACGACGCTCGAGCTCGACTTCGAGGACGAGATCATCGCCGGCGCCTGCGTCACGCGCGGCGGCGAGATCGTCCACCCGGGTGCCAAGAAGACCGTGGAGAACGCAGCCTGATGTCCGTCCAACTCCCCAGTGCGGTCCTCGCGGCCGCCGAGCACGGCGGCTCCGGCGCCAGCCCGCTCGTCACCAACCTCGCCCTCGTCGTCCTCGCCGGCCTGGTCGGCTACGCGGTGATCTCGAAGGTCCCCAACACCCTGCACACCCCGCTCATGTCCGGCACGAACGCCATCCACGGCATCGTGGTGCTCGGCGGCCTGTTGCTCCTCGCCACGGGTTCCGACCTGGGCGTCGTCACGCAGATCATCCTGTTCGTCGCCCTCGTGTTCGGCGTCGTCAACGTCATCGGCGGCTTCGTCGTGACGGACCGCATGCTCGAGATGTTCAAGGCGAAGCCCAAGGCGCAGGTCGAGGCCACGCCGGACGAGACGAAGCAGGTGTCGCGATGAGTGGGCTCGCCCCGGCGCCCGTGGCGTCGTTCCTCACGGACCCGAACTTCAAGTCGGTCCTCTACATCATCGCGTTCGCGCTCTTCATCATCGGTCTCTCGGGCCTGACGGGTCCGAAGACCGCGGTCCGCGGCAACCGCATCGCTGCCGTCGGCATGGTCATCGCCGTCGTCGCGACGCTGCTCGTGGACCCGTTCCACAACTGGCTCCTCATCGTCGCCGGCCTGATCGTCGGCACCGCCATCGGCGTGCCCGCGGCGCGCAAGGTCAAGATGACCGAGATGCCGCAGCTGGTCGCGCTGTTCAACGGCGTCGGCGGCGGCGCGGTCGCGCTCATCTCGTGGGCGGAGTTCCGGCAGACCGGCGGGTTCGACGACGTCGCGACCTACGTCGTCGTGTTCTCGCTGTTCTCCGCCATCGTCGGCTCCGTGTCCTTCTGGGGCTCGAACATCGCGTTCGGCAAGCTCCAGGGCCTGATCGACGGTGGCTCGATCTCGCTCGGCAAGGCGCAGCTGCCCGTGCAGGGCCTCATCGGCCTCGGCGCGATCGGGCTGGCCGTGGCGATCGCCACGGGTGCCGACTCCGAGCTCCTGATCATCGGCGTGCTCGTGCTCGCCGGGATCTTCGGGATCCTGCTCGTGCTGCCGATCGGCGGCGCGGACATGCCCGTCGTGATCTCGCTGCTCAACGCGTTCACCGGCCTCGCGGCCGCGGCCGCCGGCGTGGCGCTCGACAACCAGGCGCTGATCGTCGCGGGCATGATCGTCGGCGCGTCCGGCACGATCCTGACCCAGCAGATGGCGATCGCGATGAACCGCACGATCGTCTCCGTCATCGTCGGCGGCTTCGGCGGCAGCGGCACCGCCGCCGCGGCCGGTCCGGCGGGTGCGGGCGGCGGCACGGTCACCTCGACCTCGGCGTCCGACGTCGCGATCCAGATGGCCTACGCCCGCCAGGTCGTCGTCGTGCCGGGCTACGGCATGGCGGTCTCGCAGGCCCAGCACGCGGTCCGCGAGATGGCCAAGCTGCTGGAGGGCAAGGGTGTGACCGTCAAGTACGCGATCCACCCCGTCGCCGGCCGCATGCCGGGGCACATGAACGTGCTCCTGGCCGAGGCCGACGTGCCGTACGAGCAGCTGAAGGAGATGGACGACATCAACGGCGAGTTCAGCCGTACGGACGTCTCCCTCGTCATCGGCGCGAACGACGTGACGAACCCCGACGCCCGCAACAAGGCGGACTCGCCGATCTACGGCATGCCGATCCTCAACGTGGACGAGTCGGCGTCGACGATCGTGCTCAAGCGCTCCATGAGCTCGGGCTACGCCGGGATCGACAACCCGCTGTTCGTCGACCCGAAGACGAGCATGCTGTTCGGCGACGCGAAGGCGTCCGTCGAGGCGATCACCGAGGAGCTCAAGGCCCTCTGAGCCCCGCGGTGCGCGCCGTCCCGGGAGGGGCGGTGCCCACCGCGGCCTCGCGGGGCCGTCCGCCCGCCTAGGATCCGGCGCGTGAGCGCCCCGCCCCAGGACGGACCCGTCTCCGGGGTGCTGCACGCCGTCGGAGCCGCGGGGCCGCGGGTCTACCTGCGCCACCCCGTCGCCGGCGACGCGGACGAGTTCGTCGCCGCGGTGCGGGTCAGCCGCACGCTGCACGCCCACTGGACGACGCCGCCCGCGAGCCGTGCGGCGTTCCTCTCCTACCTCGAGCGCACGACGGGCCCGGCGTTCCGCGCCTACCTCGTCCGTCGCCGCTCCGACGACGCGCTGCTCGGCCGGGCGAACCTCTCCCAGATCTTCCACGGCGCGCTGCAGAGCGCCTACCTCGGCTACGAGGCGTTCGCGCCGCACGCGGGGCACGGCTACATGACGGAGGGGGTCGGGCTGGTCCTGCGCGAGGCGTTCGGCCCCGTGGGGCTGCACCGCGTGGAGGCCAACATCCAGCCCGACAACGCCGCGTCGAAGGCGCTCGTCCGGCGGCTCGGGTTCCGCCTGGAGGGCTTCTCGCCGAAGTACCTGCTGATCGCCGGGGCGTGGCGGGACCACGAGCGCTGGGCGCTGCTGGCCGACGAGCACCGCGGCGGGAGCGTCCGGGTCGGCGCCTAGGCCCGCGTCAGACGGAGGTCGTAGCCCCGCCGTGGCGCCGGCGTTCGCCAGCGGGCGACATAGGCGCCCTTCATCTTCGACAGATCCCCCCTTGATCGGCGCGCACGGCGTATGAGAGGGTGCCCGACATTCCGGTTCCCCCACCGGATGTGACCACAAGGATCCCCCCTCATGAAGCTCCACCGAGCTCTCGCCCTGGGCGCGGTCGCGGCGTCGTTCGCCGTCCATTCCGCCCCAGCCTCCGCGGCCCCCTCGAGCCGCCAGTACACCGTCGTCGCCCAGGACGGGACGAGCGGCGCCGCGTTCCGGCGTGCCGTCCAGGCCGCGGGCGGCCGCGTCGTCTCCTACAACCGCGCCGTCGCCGTCGGCTCCGTCCGGGCGCCGAAGGGCTTCGCGCGGAAGGCCGCGGCGTCCCGCACGATCACCGGCGCCTCGGAGCGCCGCGTCGTCGGCAGCGTGCCGAAGGCGAAGATCCAGAAGCGCGTCCGCCGTCAGCGCGACCTCGAGCGCAGCCAGGGGCTGCGCGACCAGGGCCGCGGCAACCGGCCCCAGCCCAACCCGCCGGCGACGGGCGTCGAGCCGCTGGCCCCGCTGCAGTGGGACATGGCCGCGATCGGCGCCGGCGCCACGCAGTCCTACCGCTTCAACCAGGGCGCCGGCGTGCGCGTCGGCGTGATCGACACGGGCGTCGACGGCAACCACCCCGACATCGCCCCGAACTTCGACCGCACCCTCTCGCGCAACTTCACGGTCGACGATCCGCTCATCGACGGCCCTTGCGCCGAGGACCCGGACGGGTCCTGCACCGACCCGGCCGACGTCGACGAGGACGGCCACGGCACCCACGTCGCGGGCACGATGGCCTCGCCGATCAACGGCAAGGGCATCGCGGGCGTGGCGCCGCAGTCGTCCATCGTCAACCTCCGCGCCGGCCAGGACTCTGGCTACTTCTTCGTGCAGCCCGTCGTCGATGCCATCACGTACGCGGCGGACCACGGCGTCGACGTGGTGAACATGAGCTTCTACGTCGACCCGTGGCTCTACAACTGCCGCGCCAACCCGGCGGACTCGCCGGAGGCCCAGGCCCAGCAGCGCACGACGATCGTGGCCGTCCAGCGCGCGGTCGACTACGCCCGCCGCAAGGGCGTGCTGCCCGTCGCCGCGCTCGGCAACGAGAACACCGACATCGACAACCCGAAGACGGACGGCAGCTCGCCGGACTACCCGCCGGACGCCGCGTACGACCGCACGATCGACAACTCGTGCCTGAGCGTGCCGACGGAGACGGACGGCGTGGTCGGCGTCTCGTCCTACGGCCCGAGCGGTAAGAAGGCGTTCTACTCCAACTGGTCCTACAACGAGACGCAGGTGTCGGCGCCGGGCGGCGACACGCGGGACTTCTACGGCACCCCGCGGTACCGCTCGCCGCAGAACGGCATCCTGGCGCCGTACCCCGAGGCCGCGGGACGTGCGGCCGGAGACATCGACGCGGCCGGTGAGCCGACGACGGACTTCGTCGTGAAGGACACCTCGGGCGGCGTCACGTCGTACTACCAGTACCTCCAGGGCACGTCGATGGCCAGCCCGCACGCGGCGGGCGTGGCCGCGGTGATCGTCGGCACCGCCGGCCACCGCGACTGGCGGGCCGGTGGGCTCACCCTCGACCCGCGCCTGACGGAGCGGTTCCTGAGCCGCACGGCGACCCCGGTCGCGTGCCCGGTCGGCGGGGTCCAGACGTACCCGGACCCCGCGCTGGACCCGGCGCTCTACACCGCCACGTGCACGGGCACCCCGCAGCACAACTCGTTCTACGGCGACGGCTCCGTGAACGCGCTGCAGGCCGCCCAGCTGCGCGGCGGCCGCTGAGGACTGCGGGTGGCGCGGCCTGCGGGCCGCGCCACCCGCGCTCAACCGCCGTCGACCCGCCGCTGCAGCCGCCGCATGCCGGCCAGCCAGCGGTCACGGTCGGCCGTGCGGTGGCGCTCGAAGTCCGCCACCTCGGGGTGGGGCAGGATCAGGAACCGCTCCTCGCGGAGCGCCTGGACGACGACCTCGGCAACGGCGTCGGGGGAGAGGACGTCGCCCGCGGCCTTGACCACGGAGGAGGCGGTGGACGCGATGCCCTCCGCGTCGTCGCCGCCGTGCAGCAGCGGGGTGTCGACGCCCATGGGGCAGAGGCACGAGACGCCGATGCCGCGGTCCCCGTAGGTGACGGAGAGCCACTCCGCGAACGCCACGGCCGCGTGCTTCGACACGGCGTAGGGCGCCGAGCCGATCTGGGTCAGCAGGCCCGCGGCCGAGGCCGTGGAGAGGAACCAGCCCGAGCCGCGCTCCAGCCAGCCAGGGACGAGCAGGCGGGCCGCGATCACGTGGGAGCGGACGTTGACCGCCAGCGCGAGGTCCCAGACGTCGTCGGGGGTCTGCTCGTCCTGGCCGATGGCCACGCCGGCGTTCGCGCAGAAGACGTCGACCGGGCCGAACGCCTCCTCCGCGACGGCGATCGCGCGGGCCACGTCGTCCTCGGACGCCGCGTCGCACCACAGGCCGCGGGCGCGGTCCCCCAGCTCGCGGGCGACGCCCTCCGCGCCGACCCCGTCGAGGTCGGCGACGACGACGCCGCGCGCGCCCTCCGCCACCGCGCGGGTCGCGAGCGCCCGGCCGATCCCCGAGGCGCCGCCCGTGACGACGACGACCCGGCCTTCGAGCTCCACGATCAGGCCGCCGTCGCCGCGGCGGCCGCGGCCACGAGCTCGTCGGAGGTCCACTGCTCGGCGATCCGGACGATCGTCGCGGCCGCCGCCGACATCTCCTGCAGCGACGCCCACTCCCGCACGGAGTGGTACTCGTGGCCGCCCGTGAAGACGTTCGGCGTGGGCAGCCCCATCGCGGAGAGCTGCGAGCCGTCCGTGCCGCCGCGGATCGGGGTGCGGACGAGGGCCAGGCCCTCGGCCTTGATGGCGCGCTCCGCGGCCGTCACCACCGCGGGGAAGCGGGCGATGTGCTCGCGCATGTTCGGGTACTGCGGCGTCACCTCGACGTGGAGCTTGGCGCGCGGCTCGTCCGCCGCGACCTCCTCCACGATCGACCGCAGCAGGTCGGCGTGGCCGGCGAGCAGCTCGTCGTCGAAGTCGCGCAGGATCGCCCGGATCTCGGCGCGTGCGGCGGTGCCCGACGTCTCGTAGACGTGGATGAACCCGTCGCGGCCCGACGTCGCCTCCGGCGTGCGCTCCGGCGGCAGCGCTGCGACGATGCGGGCGCCGAGGCGGGCGGCGTTGATGAGCTTGCCCGTCGCGAAGCCCGGGTGCACGTCGTGGCCCTCGATCGTGACGATGGCCTCGGCGGCCGTGAACGTCTCGTCCTGCAGCTCGCCGGGCTCGGAGCCGTCGATCGTGTACGCGCCGACGGCCCCGAAGCCCGCGATGTCGAAGCGGTGCGCGCCGCGGCCGATCTCCTCGTCCGGCGTGAAGCACACGCGCAGGGTGGGGCGGGGGAGCTCGGGGTGCGCGGCGAGGTGCGCCAGCGCGGTCACGATCTCGGCCACGCCCGCCTTGTCGTCGGCGCCCAGCAGCGTGTCGCCGCTCGCCGTGATCACGTCGTGGCCGACCCGCGAGGCGAGCTCGGGGATGCGCTCCGGATCGAGCACCGTGCCGCCGCGGGGCAGGTGGATCACCCCTCCGTCGTAGGCCTCGTGGACCAGCGGCTCGACGCCCTCGCCGGGCGCGTCCGGGCTCGTGTCGACGTGGGCGATGAGGCCGACGACCGGCCACGGCGTGCCGTCCGGGGCCGCCGGCGTGGGGGCGGGGAGCGTGGCGTAGACGTAGCCGTCGCCGTCGAGCTCGACGTCCTGCAGGCCGATGGCACGGAGCTCGTCGACGAGGATGCGCGAGAGGTCGAGCTGGCGGGCCGTGCTGGGGCTCGTCGTCGCGTCGCGGTCGGACTGCGTCGACACCCGGACGTAGCGCTGGAACCGGTCGAGCAGCCCGGGAGCGAGCTCCTGGGCCAGGGACGAGGTGAACGGGGCGCGCGTGGGGGACTGGGCCATGCGCCCACCGTACCGCCGCCACCGGGCCGCGCCGGGCTGACGAAGAAATCAGAACGGTCGTGCACCGGACTGCTACCCTGGGTAGGAATGCGGGCGCGCCGTCACGCGCGCCCTCGTCCCGCCCCCGACCGGACCGCACGATGAACCTGACCGACAGAGGCATGGCCCTCGGCCTGCGCGCCCTCAACCGCTTCGCCGGGCTGGAGGTGATCGACCGCATCGGCGCCCGCGGGCCCAGCGAGCGCGTCGTCCGCGTCGCCGCCCAGCGCGGGTTCCAGGCCGCCAGCACCATCGGCCGCACCTTCCAGCCGCGCAGCGGCGGCGGACAGGCCGCCCGCCTGCAGCCCGACCGCCGCGCGGCCGGCCAGTTCGACCTGACACCCACGGACGAGCAGGAGATGATCCGCGACGCCGCCCGGGACTTCGGGGCGACGGAGCTGCGGCCGGCAGCGCTGCAGGCCGACACCGACGGCCGCACGCCCGACGGCCTGCTGGCCCGCTCGACCGAGATCGGCACGACGATGCTCGGCGTGCCCGAGGCGCACGGCGGCGCGGTCGAGGAGCGCTCCGCCGTGACCTCGGTGCTGCTCGCCGAGGCGCTCGCCCACGGCGACCTCGGCCTGGCCTTCGCCGTCCTGGCGCCCGCCGCCGTCTCGACCGCCGTCGGCCTGTGGGGCGACGCGGACCAGCAGGCCACCTACCTGCCGGCGTTCGTCGGCGAGGACGTCCCCGCCGCGGCACTCGCCGTGCAGGAGCCGCGTCCGCTGTTCGACCCCTTCGCGCTCGAGACGACCGCGACCCGCGACGGCGAGGACTGGGTCCTCACCGGGCTCAAGTCGCTCGTGCCGCACGCGACGGCGGCCGAGCTGTTCGTGATCGCCGCGCGGATCGAGGGCGACGGCGACCCGCGCCCCGGCCTGTTCCTCGTCGAGGCCACCGCCGCCGGCCTGCTGGCCGCGCCCGAGCCCGCGATGGGCCTGCGCGCCGCCGCGACCGGCTCGCTGCTGCTGCAGGACGTCCGGCTCCCCGCCGGCGCGCTGTTGGGCGGCGGCGACCCGGCCGTGTACGCCGAGGCGATCCGGTTGGGTCGCGTCGCCTGGGCCGCGCTGGCCACGGGGACCGCCCAGGCGGCCCTCGACTACGTCATCCCGTACGTGAACGAGCGCCACGCGTTCGGCGAGCCGGTCTCGCACCGCCAGGGCGTCGCGTTCTCCGTGTCGAACATGGCGATCGACCTCGAGAGCCTGCGGCTCACCACCCTGCGTGCGGCGAGCCGCGCGGACCAGGGCCTGAGCTTCGCCCGCGAGTCCGCGCTCGCCCGCCGGCTCACGGCGGACAAGGGCAACGACATCGGCTCCCAGGCGGTGCAGATGCTCGGTGGCCACGGCTACGTCAAGGACCACCCCGTGGAGCGCTGGTACCGCGACCTGCGCTCGGCCGGCGTCATGGAAGGAGCTCTGCTCGTATGAGAACGATCGGGCCCCGTCCCGTGCGTCTCGGGCCGTGCCGCGCAGGACGCCGGCACGGCACGGTCCACCCGCACCTCGTCCAGCCGCCGACCGTTTCGGAGCGTCTCCGGTGATCAACCTCGAGTCCCCCAAGAAGTTCGCCCCGCTGATCGGGCAGGCCCGCCAGGTCGCCCGCGAGGTGCTGCGACCGAACTCCCGCAAGTACGACCTCGCGGAGCACGAGTATCCGAAGGAGCTCGACATGCTCGCCGCGGTCATCGACGGGCTCAACGACTCCGGGTCCGGCGGCGCCGGTGCCGCCGGAGTGCGCGCGTCGAGCGACAAGAGCGCGGGCAACCGCAACGGCACCAACCTCTCCACGGCCCTCTCGATCATCGAGACGTGCTGGGGCGACGTCGGCCTGACGCTCACGATGCCCCGCCAGGGCCTCGGCAACTCCGCCATCGCCTCCGTCGCCGACGACGAGCAGCACCGCCGCTTCGACGGCAAGTGGGCCGCGATGGCGATCACCGAGCCCGACGTCGGGTCGGACTCCGCCGCGATCAAGACGACCGCGCGCTACGACGCCGAGACGGACGAGTACGTCCTGAACGGCACGAAGATCTACGTCACGGCAGGCGAGCGCGCCGACCTCGTCGTGGTGTGGGCGACCCTCGACCGCAGCCAGGGCCGCGCGGCGATCAAGTCGTTCGTGGTGCCGCGCGACAACCCCGGCATGACGCTCGTCCGGCTGGAGCACAAGCTCGGCATCCGGGCCTCGGACACCGCGCAGTTCGCCATCGAGGACTGCCGGATCCCCGCGGCCAACCTGCTGGGCACGCCGGAGATCGACGCGAAGAAGTCGTTCGCCGGCGCGATGCAGACGTTCGACAACACCCGGCCGCTCGTCGCCGCGATGGCCGTGGGCGTCGGGCAGGCCGCGCTCGACTTCACCCGCGAGAAGCTCGCCGAGGCCGGGATCGAGATCGACTACGACCGCCCCGCCCCGCTGCAGACCGGCGCGGCGCAGACGTTCCTCGAGCTCGAGTCCGACCTCGAGGCCGCGCGCCTGCTGACGATGCGCGCGGCGTGGATGGCCGACAACCGCCAGCCCAACTCGCTGCACGCCTCCTACGCGAAGGCCAAGGCCGGGCGCACCGGGACCGACGTGGCGCTGCGCTGCATCGAGCTGTGCGGCTCCGTCGGGCTCAGCGAGGCGGACCTGCTCGAGAAGTGGGCGCGCGACGCGAAGATCCTCGACATCTTCGAGGGCACCCAGCAGATCCAGCTCCTGATCATCGCCCGCCAGCTGCTCGGCAAGAGCTCGGCGGAATTGAAGTAGGGGGCCGGGGCCGGCAGGGGGTCTTGGCGGGCCCCCCGCCGCGGTTCGCCGGGACAGCTCCCGATACCGGCCGCCGACCGCGACCGCCGGCCCCGGCCCGGGCGCCCCTCGGGCTCGGGCGCCCTCGGGCTGGGGCGCCCCTCGGGCTGGGGTCCCGCCGGGGCGCGGGCGCCCCTCGGGGCCGGGCCGCCGTGCCGTCTTCAGGTTCGCGTGCTTGGATGGGGCGCATGTGCATGCAGTGCGCCGCGGGCGCGATGACGGCGGTGGGGGCCGCGAGCGGGTCGCGGATGTACCTCGAGTCGCGGTTCCCCGTCTTCGCGCGCCCCCGGGTCCGCAAGGTCGCGCGGCGCACGATCATGGTCGTCGGCGTGCTGGCGGCCGGCGTGCTGGGCCCCTCGGCGCACGCGCCGGGCACGTCCGCGGGGCAGGCGGCGGCGCCCGCCGCGGCCGTCGCCAGCGCGCGCTGAGTCGTCCCGCTCAGCGCAGGGCGTGCGCCCGCGCCCGGTGGATCGAGGGCGCCGTGCCGGCGCTCGGGATCGAGACCGCGGTGACCGTCCCGGCGCGGACCCGCAACGGCTGCGTCTCGTACATCGGCCACGAGGGATCCACCCCGTCCTCGTCCTCGGGGTCCTGCCACATGACCCGCTCGAGCGCCACGAACGCGTCGGGATCGGCGTTCGTGATCGCGGCGAAGACGTCGTCGAACGCCCCGGCGACGGTGAACGCCCCGGTGCCGTCGGTGGTCCAGATCGAGGTGTAGGCGTCGGCCATGGCACCGCCAGCGTGACACGCGGGAGCGACGGCGTGCCGGGAGGGCGGGGGACCGCGGGCATCGAGCCCGGTCGAAAGTAATAATAAGACTCAGTCCCGTATAGTGGGCGGCGTGTCCGACCCCCTCAGCGACGACCGGCGCCTCCCGGTCACCGTCCTCTCCGGCTTCCTCGGCGCCGGCAAGACGACCCTCCTCAACCAGCTCCTCCACAACCGCGAGGGCCGGCGGGTGGCGGTGATCGTCAACGACATGAGCGAGGTGAACATCGACGCCGCGCTCGTGCAGCAGGGCGGCGCGCAGCTCGACCGGGTGGAGGAGCGGCTCGTCGAGATGAGCAACGGCTGCATCTGCTGCACGCTGCGCGAGGACCTGCTCGTCGAGGTCTCGCGGCTGGCGGCCGAGGGGCGGTTCGACGCCCTCGTCATCGAGTCCACCGGCATCAGCGAGCCACTGCCGGTGGCCGAGACGTTCACGTTCGAGGACGAGGACGGCGTGGGGCTCGGGGACGTCGCGCGGCTCGACACGATGGTGACCGTCGTCGACGCGGCGCGGTTCGTCGACGACCTCGGCTCGGTCGACGACCTCGCCGCCCGCGGCGAGACGCTGGGCGCGGACGACCTGCGGACGGTCGCGGACCTGCTCGTGGACCAGGTGGAGTTCGCCGACCTGATCGTGCTGTCGAAGTGCGATCTGGTCGACGAGGCGCGGCTGCAGCGCACGGAGCACGCGGTGCGGCAGCTCAACCGCGGCGCCCGGATCCTGCGGGCCGAGCACGGGCGGGTGCCGATCGGCGAGCTGCTGGGCACCGGCCGGTTCGACTTCGACGCGGCGGCCGAGCACCCCGGGTGGCTGCGGGTCCTGCGCGGTGACGAGGAGCCGGAGACGGAGGAGTACGGGATCGGCTCGTTCGTCTACCGCGCCCGCCGGCCGTTCCACCCCGAGCGGCTCTGGGCCGCCGTCCACGAGCCGTGGGAGGGCGTGCTGCGCTCGAAGGGGTTCTTCTGGCTCGCCAGCCGACCCGCGATCGTCGGGGAGTGGTCGACCGCCGGGCCGATCCTCAACCTCGGCGCCGTCGGCACGTGGTGGGCCACGCAGCCGCAGGACGCGTGGCCGGACGAGGTGCGGGAGCGGATCGTCGCGGATTGGGACCCGGAGTTCGGGGACCGGCGGCAGGAGCTCGTGTTCATCGGCCAGGGGCTGGACCGCGACGCGTTCGTGGCCCGCCTGGACGCCGCGCTGCTGACGGACGCGGAGCTCCTCGGTGGGCGCGACGCCGCGCTGGGGCTGCCGGACCCGTGGCCGCGCTGGGGGACGGACGCCATGCACCGCGACGGGTACGCGGCCGAGGACGAGGCGGGAGCCGCGCGGGCCGAAGCGGCCTGAAGGACGCAGCGGGGCCCCGGTCAGACCCCGGCCCCCCCCCGCCGAGGGGGCCGAGGTCCGCCGGCGCCCGGCGTACCGGGGCCCGCGGCGGTCCTGCGCGCCGGGCCCGGCCGAGGGGTTCCCCTAGCGCGCGGCCGACGCCCGGGCCCGCAGGCCCAGGCCGTGCCGCGTCAAGGTGGCGACGGCCGCCAGCACGAGGTACACGAGCACGGTGACGCCGGCGATCGAGGCGCCCGCTGCGATGCCCGCGTGGTACGAGAGCAGCAACCCGCCGATCCCCGAGGCGATCGCGACGCCGGCGGCGAGGAACATCGTCGGCACGACGCGCCGGCCCAAGAGCCGTGCGGTGGCCGCGGGGGCGACGAGGGTGGCGGCGACGAAGAGGTTGCCCAGGGCGGACACGCAGATCAGCGTGGCGACAGCGATGAGGACGACGAGCGCGACGTCGACGACGCCGGGGACGACGCCGAACGCCCGGGCGCCCTCGCGGTCGAAGGTCGTGGCGACCAGGCGCGGGTGCAGGACTCGAAGGGCGATCAGCACCGCGACGGTCAGGCCGCCCGCGACCAGCAGATCCCCCGTGGTCACGCCGAGCACGTCGCCGAAGAGCAGCTCGGACACGCCCGGCGGCGTCTCGGGCGCCAGCGCCATGAGCGTGCCGAGGCCGAACATCGAGGTGAAGACGACGGAGATCGACGTGTCCCGGTCGAGGGTCGGCACGCGCGCCACCGCCGCGATCAGCAGGCCGGCGACGAGCAGCCCCGCCGTGCCGCCGACGACCAGCGGGACCCCGAGCAGCGCCGCGCCGACGAGGCCGGGGAACATCGCGTGGGGGAGCGCCTCGGCGCTGTAGCTCAGGCTGCCCCACACGATCCAGCAGCCCAGGAGGCCGCCGGCGACGCCGAGCAGGACGACCTCGATCAGCGCGCGCTGCATGATGCCGCTGCGCCACGGATCGACCAGGCCGTCCAGGACGGCCGCGACGAGCACGGGGTCGCTCATCCGCAGTGGTGCTCGGCGACGACCGCGAGCTCGCCGTCGGGGCCGACGCGCAGGAGCTCGCCGCCGTACGTGGCCGCGAGGACCTGCGGCGTCAGCGTCGTCGCGGGCGGTCCGAACGCGACCTGGCCGCCGTTGAGACAGAGGACCTGGTCCCAGGCGCGCGCCTGGCTCACGTCGTGCGTGGCGATGAGGAGGGCGTGGCCGCGGCCGGCGAGCTCGACGATGAGCTCGTCCAGGCGGGCCGCGCTGCGGGTGTCGAGGCCACGGTAGGGCTCGTCGAGCAGCAGCACGCGGGCCCGGCGCACCAGGGCGCGCGCGACCATCACGCGCTGCCGCTGGCCGCCCGAGAGCGCGCCGAACGTCGTGCTGGCGCGGTCCTCGAGTCCGACGGCGGCGAGCGCCTCGCGGCCGGCCTCGCGGTCGGCCCGCCGGGGGCCGCGCCACCACGCGCGGCCCGCGATCGTCCCCATGAGCACGACGTCGAGCGCGGAGACGGGGAAGTCCAGCCGCGAGCGCTCCGTCTGCGGGACGACGGCCACGTCGCCGGAGCGGTCGACGCGGCCGGTGCGGGCCGACAGCTCGCCGAGGATCACGCGGAAGAGCGTCGTCTTGCCGCCGCCGTTGGGGCCCAGGACTGCGATCCGGTCACCCGGGCGCGCCGCGAACGACACGCCGTGCAGGGCCAGGCGCTCGTCGTACCCCGCGCCGACGGCCTCGAGCGACAGCACCGCCTCGCCGCGGGCCGCGGCCCCGGGGGCGTCGGCGTCGGGATCCGGGGCGCTCACCCGGGCGGACGCCGAGGCGGCGACCTCGGCGGACTCCGGCGCCGGTGCCGCCGAGGCGCCGGCCTGGCCGGCGACCTTCGACGGGTCGGGGGTGGGGTCGTGCGGGGCGATGACCCCATGATCGCTGACGGCGCGCGGCGGCATGCTTGGACTCCCGTTCAGCCGCGCGCGACGGCGCCGGCGGGGGACTGGGACAGATCGAGGGACGCGCCGCGGCTCGTGCGGTCGCGGCGGCGGTGGGCGACGGCGCGGGCCAGGACGCTGAGGGCGAAGGCGGCGCCGGCGAGGACGGCGAGGGTGGCGCCCGGGGGCGCGTTCGTGCGGGCGGAGAGCCACAGGGCCGCGACGCCCTCGAGCGCGGTGAGCAGCACGGTCGCCACCTGCCAGCGGCCCATGCGCTGCACCCACGGGCGGGTCGTCGCGGCCGGGATGACCATGATCGCGGCCGCGAGCAGCGACCCGACCGCGGTGAGCGTGGAGACCGCGACGAGCGCGACGAGCACGAGCAGCACGGCGTCGGGCACGCCGGCGCCGACGCCGAGCGCCCGGGAACCCTCGCGGTCGAAGCCGACGGCGAGCCAGCGCGTGCCGAGGGCGAGCGACGCGCCGAGCACGACGACGCTCGTGACGGCAGCGATCACGAGGTCGCGGTCGGCGATCACGAGCAGGCTGCCGAACAGGAGGGAGTTGACCGTCGTCGCCAGCGGGAAGACGTCGCTGGCCAGGACGACGCCGAGCGCGAGGGCCCCGACGAGCACCATGGCGGTGAGCGTGCTGTGGTCGCCGCGCTCGCCCCGCGCCGCGAGGCGACCGACGGCCGCGGCGAAGAGCAGCGCGACGCCGAGCGCGCCGAGCGGGCCGGCGAAGCCGAGGCCCGCCGCGAGGACGAGGCCCGGGAACGTCGCGGCGGCGACTCCGTGGGCGTAGAAGGCGAGTCCGCGCAGCACGATCCACGTGCCCAGCACGCCGGCGCCGACGGAGAGCAGCAGGATCTCGCGGAGACCCTGCTGCACGAAGGGGAGGGTGAAGGGCTCGAGCATCGTGCGGCGCCGCGGGCGCAGGGGTCCGCGGCGACCAGCCATCTTACATGAGAACCATTCCCATGAAGGGCGCGGCGGCTGGGCGGACGCACGGTTCGTCCCACCGGCGCGGCGGGCCGACCGAGCCGCCACCATGTTCCGCGATGCACGTCCCGAGGTTCCGCCGTCCCCAGGCCCTTCGATCACGCGTCGCCCTCGCCGTCCTCCCGCTGCTCGCGCTGTCCGCGCCGGCCGTGGGGACGTCGACCGCGCACGCCGCCGGGCCACCCCTCACGCCGTCGGCGATCGGGGAGGATCCCGCGACCCCCGGGGTGTTCCGCTTCCCGCAGGGCGTCGGGATCGACCAGCGCAACGGCAACGTCTTCGTCGCCGACCAGTACAGCGGGGTCGTCCAGGCCTTCGGGTCCAACGGTGAGCGGCGGTTCTCGTTCGGCGGCCGCGCCGAGCGGGGCGAGGCCGGGCGGCTGGGCGTCGTCGGCGGCGTCGCGCTCGACCGCAGCGGCCACGTCTTCGTGCTCGACTCGGAGAACAACCGGATCCAGGTGTTCTCGGCCGACGACGGCCGCTACCTCTCGACCTTCGCCCAGGACGCCGGGCTGGCGCTGTCCAACACGAGCTCACGGCCCGACGGCGGGATCTCGGCGGGCGGCATCGCGGTGAGCCAGCGCCGGCCGGGCGACCAGGTCGTCGTGTTCGTGGCGGACGCCGGCAACGATCGCGTCCTGCGCTACGGCCTCGAGCCGAACTCGCTGCGCCCGTACGGTCCCCCGCGGTCGACGGCCGACGCGGGTATCAACCTCAAGCGCCCGCAGGGCGTGAGCGTCGACGGCGCCGGCACGCGGCTCTTCATCCCCGACAACCAGAACCACCGCGTGCTCGTGGTGCACGCGTCGACCTTCAAGACGATCGGCGAGGCCGGCTCGTTCGGCAAGGGCCTGGGCCAGTTCCAGTTCCCCTACGACACGGCGCTCGACGCACGCAACCAGCTCTACGTCGGCGACAACATCAACGGGCGCGTCAACGTCTACGACGGGGCCAGCCTCGACCTGCTGGGCACCTTCGGCGGCACGGGGTACCGCGTCGGCCGCTTCTCGATCGTGCGGGCCGTGGCGACGAACCACTCCGACCCGGCCGGCGGCGTCTGGGTCGCCGACACCGCGAACAACCGCATCCAGCGCATGTCGGCCGAGGGCCGGGTGACGAGCGCCTGGGGCGTGGCGGGCCGCAGCGCGGGCTTCTACAGCCGCCCGCGGGGCGTGGCGTTCCGGCCCGACGGCGGCATCGAGGTGGCCGATACGTTCGCCCACCGGGTGAGCGTCACCGACCCCGACGGCACGGTGGCCGGCGTGTTCGGGCGGATCTCGAAGCTCAACAACTTCGCGGCCCCGGGCTCCGACACCTCCAACCAGCTGCTGGTGCCGAGCGGCGTCGCGTACGACACCCAGGGCGGCAGCTGGGTCGCGGACACCTTCAACAACCGCCTCGTGCGGTTCGACAACGCCGGCAACGTGGCGGCGGCCACCGCCGACGGTGCCCTCTCGCGGCCCCGCGGCGTGGCGGCGGCGCCCGACGGCACCGTCTTCGCCACGGACTCCGGCGGTCGCCTCGTCCGGGTGTCGCCCGACGGGGCCATGGCCACGGTGCGCACGGGCCTGAACCGCCCCGCCGCCGTCGCCGTCACGCCGCAGGGGACGGCCATCGTCGCCTCGGCCCGCATCGTGCTCGACGACGCCACGGGCAAGCGCATCTCCCCGCCGGACGCCCAGTACTGGGACGCCCCGCAGGGCCTCGCGGTCGCCCCCGACGGCACGCTCTACGTCGCTGAGGCGCGGCCCAAGACGCCGGGTGGCGCGCGCATCGTGCGCGGCACGCCGCAGGCCGAGGGCGGCTACGCGTGGGAGACGATCGCCGGGGAGGGCACCGGGCTCGGCCAGGTCATCGACCCGGCGAACCTCGCGCTCAGCCCGGACGGCACCACGTTGCTGGTCGCCGACGCGGGAAACAACCGGGTGCAGCGGTTCGACGCCCCCGGGGTCGGCCCGGCGCCGCGCCACCGCCTCACGGTCGCCCTCGGCGGCGGACCGACCCTCGGCACGGTGTCGAGCGCCCCGGGCGGCATCGACTGCGGCACGGACTGCACCCAGCTGCTCGGCGTGGGCCGGGCGGTCACGCTGACGGCCAAGCCCCACCCCGACGCGCAGTTCACCGGCTGGGGCGGCGACTGCGCCCCCGCGGGCGCGAACCCGACCTGCCAGATCGCGGCCTCCCGCGACCTGAACGTGTCGGCGACCTTCGCGCCCGTGCCGCCGCCGCCGGTCAAGCTCTCGAGCCTGACGCTGTCGACGACCCGGTGGCACCTGCCGCGCAAGGCGGTCCGCAAGGCGAAGGGCCGTAAGGCCCGCAAGGCGCAGCCGTCGACGACGGCGGAGATGGTCGTCCGGCTGACGCAGGACGCCCGCGTGCGGCTGTACGTCGAGGAGTCCCGCGTCGGCAAGACCGTCGGCAAGGGCGCCACGAAGCGCTGCGCCCGCGTCGCGCGTCCGGCGCGCCTGAAGAAGAAGCAGCGCTGCTCGCGGTGGGCGCTCCTGCCCACGCGCCGCAACCTGCGGCTGGTCGCGGGCACGACGACGGTCGACGTGAAGCCGCGGTTCCCGGGCCGGACGCTCAAGCCGGGCCTCTACCGCCTGCGCGCGACGGCGACGGACCCGCAGGGCAACGTCTCGACGCGCACGAGCCGTCGGATCCGCATCACCCGCTGACCCGGCGGGGTCGGCCGCCAGGGCGAGTGATCCGCAGCACCTGCTGATCCGGCGGGATCGGCCGCCCGGGTGAGGAGCGGGTGCCGCCGGACCGGTGAGGTCGCCGGTCCGGCGGGTGGCCGCCGCCGCGCGGGCGTCGACGGCGTCCTCCCGCCCTTCGCCGCCCCGGTCTGGTTGGGTTGGGCGGATGGCGACCGCTCCCGAGCTCCCACCCGCCGCGCCCCTGCCCGTTCAGGGCGTTCCGGGCGACGGGCCGCTGCGCCCGCACCAGCCCAACTGCTTCGGCTGCGGGCCGGAGAACGCCTCCGGCCTGGGCATCCGCTACGCCCGCGAGGGCGACGTCGTCCGCGCGACGCTCACGCTGGACGAGCGCCATGAGGGCGCCCGCGGCCTGGCGCACGGCGGCATCGTCGCGGCGATCCTGGACGACATCCAGGGCGGGGTGCTCGTGGCCATGCACCAGCGCGCCGTGACGGCGAAGCTCGACGTGGACTACGTCGCCCCGGTCGTCCTGGGTCACGAGCTGGTCGCCGAGGCGTGGCTCGAGAGCCACGAGGGCCGCAAGATCCGCCTGGTGGGGCGCGTGCTCGACGACGGGCGCACCGTCGCCTCGTGCCGCTCCCTCTTCATCACGGTGGAGAAGGCGCACTTCCTGCGGTACCACGGCACGCCGGGCGAGGAGCCGCAGGTCGGCACCTGACCCGGCGCGCCGTTCGCTGTCGCGCGCCGTTCGCCGACGCGCGCCGTTGGCTGACGCGCGCGGCGAGCCCGTGCGCGCGGTGCGCCGGTGGACCGGCGCGCGGACGGGCGCCGCGTCGTCGGGCGCGACGGGCCCGTCCGGTCCGGCGTTCAGCGGTCGACGCGGGTGGCGCCGTCCTTCGTGCCGGCGGCGTCGCCGCCGGCCGTGCGCGGGGTGCCGGCCGTGCCGGCGTCGTGGCCGGGGGTCCGGTCGCCGGTCGGGCCATGGTCGCCCGACCGGTCGTGGTCGCCCGTGCGGTCGTGGTCACCGCGCGGGTCGTGCGCGAGGCCCGACGCGCGGCCGTCGCGGTCGCGGTCGTGATCGCTGCTCGTGCGCGGGTGGTCGCCGTGGTCGCGACGGCGGGCCAGGGCGCGCTCGCGGTCGAGCGGCTCCTCCTTCTTGATGCGCGGGGCGAAGAGGTTGAGCAGCAGCAGGACGGCGGCGATGCCCCAGCCCAGCTCCGTGGCCCAGTTCGCGGCGGCGAGGCCGAGCACGCCCGGACCGTTGACGAGCGCGAGCACGGCGCAGGCGGCCAGGACGACGCCGACGATGAGGCTCATCGTCTTGGCGAGCAGGTGCTGCGCGGCGCCGAAGAGCAGCGCCACGCCGGCGGCGGTCGTGATGAACGCGGTCCAGCCGTTGGCCTCGAAGCCGAGGAACGTGCGGCCGTTCACGTCGGCGTCGGGGAACCCGCCCGTGGCGGTGGCGCCGTCGTGGAGGAACAGGATCAGGCCGAAGACGGCCAGGATGGTGCCGATGATGAGCGCGGGTCCGCGGGCGAGGCCGGGTCCCTTGACGGTGTGGGTATCGCGATCGGGCATGGTGGGCTCCGTGGGGGGATGGGTGGGGTTGCCCCGGGACCGGGGCGGGCGGGCCGACCACCGAGGACGGCCCGTGAAGGTGGGTTGGGCGGAACGACGGCCGCCGGCATGGTCGGCCGGCCCGCGCGGTGGTGCGCGACAGCCGGACGGCGGGCCGACGAAGCGGACGGCGCCCGATACCTGGACGGTGTTCGTTACCCGGACGGCGCCCGACACAGACGCCGCCCGAGACAGACGTCGCCCAATCCGGACGCCGTTCAACCCGGACGCCGCCCGGGTCGGAGCCGGCGGTCGCGGTCGGCGGTCGGGAGCGGGAGCTGCCCCGGCGAACCGCAGCGAGCGGCCCGCCGGAGCGCCCTGCCGGCCCCGACCCCCGACTCACTCGGTGTCGATGCGCTCCTTGCGGACCTCTTCCGTGACGGTGCGCTCGTCCTGGACGACGTCCTTGTCCAGGCGGACGCGTTCCTTGGGGACGGCGGTCTTCTCGACGACGGGCTCCTCGGCGTGGAGCGTGACCTCGTGCTCCTCCTCGGAGATCGCCGGGCCGTCGGTGGCGGCGTCGCGGTTCTGGTCCGTGATGGGCTCGCGCTCGATGCGGACCTCCTCGCGGGTGACCGGCACGGTCTTCGTCACTTCCTCCGTGACGACGTACTTGCGCAGACGGGCCTTCCCGGTCTCGCGCTCGCGGGTGCCGACGCGCAGCTCCTCCTCGGAGCGCGTCATCGCGTCGTCCGTGGTGGGCCCGGAGGTGTCGCGGCCGACGGTGCCGTGCTCGTCGCCGCGGTCCGAGACGCGGTCCCGGTCGGTCGTGCGGTCGCGGTCGGTCGTGTCGCCGCCGGCGCTGCCCGCGCTGCGGTCGTAGTCCTCGCGGCCGTAGTAACGGTAGAGTTCGGCCTCCTCCTGCGGGGAGAGATGGCCATCCTCGTCGACGTTCGGGGCGCCCTTGACCTTGTCCTTGTCGAACGGCACGCTCACGCCGTCGCCGGAGGCCGAGGCGCCCGAGATGGGGACGAAGGAGGAGCGGGTGCCGAAGAGGCCGGTGTTGACCAGCGCCCACTCGGGCTCGCCGCTGTGGTCGTCGAGGTAGATCGCGTCGATCTTGCCGATCTTGGAGCCGTCGGAACCGACGAGGTTGCGGCCGTTCCAGTCCTGCACGTCGTGGGTGGTGGGCATGGTGGTGCTCCTTCGGTGGGGGTGGTCCCGAGGGCACGACGACGTGAGCGGTGAGACCGCCGTCGTCGTACGGATCGGGGGTGGTGCGCGGTATCGCGACCACCCGAGGAGCCGGTCTCGGGGGCGACCGGCGTGCTCGTGTGGTCCGGGCGGCGCGTCTTCCGTGCCGCCCGTCACTGGTCTACCCGATTCCGCGACTTTAAACGCGACATCGCAGAAGTTTGTTCCCGATCGCGAGCGGTTCCGCGACGTTCGGCCCATTTCTACCGGTGGTCCGGCGCGAAGTGCGACATCGTGTCCTGGGATGGCGGGGCCGTCGGGTGTTCCACAACAGCGCGTTCCGGATGCGCGGTGTGCTGTAGTGCGACACCCGTGGGACGCGACTGAGACAGGACCGCCATGACCGAGCCCGACACCTCCGTCCCCGCCGCGCGCCGCCGCCGGCAGCGCAGCGACGCCGCGCTCAACCGCGCGCGCATCGTCGAGGCCGCGGGGGAGGCGCTGATCGCCGACCCCGACTGCGGCATGACGACGATCGCCGAGGCCGCGGGGGTCAGCCGGGGCACGATCTACCGGCACTTCCCCTCGCGGGACGAGCTGATCGAGGCGGTCCGCCGCCAGGCGCGCGACGACGCCGAGCTCAACGAGGACGACGCGCTGCGCCCCGCCGGCGAGCTGGCGAACACCGCCGCGACGCCGCTCTCTGTCACGGAGGTGCTCAACCGGGTGCCGCCGTTCCAGCTCGGCGAGCAGATCATCGCCGAGGCCCAGCGCATCGACGGGGTCGCGTCGGCCGCGGTCTACCTCGTGGATCTCGACGGGACGAGCATGCAGCGGCTCGCGGGCGCCGCGACGTTCCCGGAGACGTTCGCCGTGCCGCTGGCCGTCGGGCCCGAGATCCCGCGCGAGGGCATCGAGCCGCTCCGCGAGCGGATCGAGGAGGCGCTTCCCGGCACGGCCGTCGCGCCGCTCCTGCTGCGCGGCCGGGCGATCGGGATCCTGCTCGCCGTCGGCCCCGCGGACGACGCGATCCGCGACCTGGCGCGCGAGGCTGCGGTGGCCGTCTCGCACGCTGCGGACTACACCGACGCGATCGAGACGACGCAGCGCGTGCAGCACATCTCCGCCGCGGCGGAGACGCAGCAGATCCTCCTGCCCCCGCGGATCGTGCGGATCACGGGCGGGACCCTCGCGGGCAACGTGCTGCCGGGCTACGAGATCGGCGGCGACTGGTTCGACTACGCCGAGAACGCGGACTGCACGTGGGTCGGCGTGGCCGACGTCGACGGCACGGGCAGCTACGCGTCCGGCGTCGCGGCCGCGGTGCTCGGGGCGTTCCGCTCCTCCCGCCACCGCAACTCCGACCCGGCGAAGGCCGTGGCCGTCATGCACGAGGTGCTGGCGGGGATTCCGGGCGGCGCGCTGACCGCGACCGCGACCGTGGGCACGTGGAACGCCCCCGCCTCGCTGTTTCGCTGGGTGACCTGCGGCGAGGTCGCGCCGATGCTGATCGGCGAGGACGACGAGATGGAGCTCCTCGAGACGGGGCTGCCGCGACTCGGCGACCCGGCGATGCCCGACGCGATCGCCGTCCACCAGCGGCGGCTGCGCTCCGGGGAGCGACTCCTGCTGCTCTCGGACGGGCTGATCGGGCGCCGCACCCGCGACGGCGGGCGCCTGGGCGTCGAGGGCGTGCACGCGGCGGCGATCAAGGCCTCGCGGACGTCGGCGGCCGGCACGATCCGTGCCGTCGAGGACGCGGTGCGCGAGAACGTCGTCGACCCGCTCGACGACGACGCGACCCTCGTCGTGCTCGTGCCGAACCCCCGGGACGCCTGAGGCCCGCCCGGTCGGCCCGCCCTCCTCGGAACGGCCCGGCGTTCCGGCCGGCCCGGACCGGCCGGCCCGGACCGTGCGGCGCGCGAGTCCTAGGCCGGGACGGGGGTCTCGTCGAGCACGCGGCGGATGCGCTTGCTCGAGACGGGCTTGGCGACGTCGTTCGGCCGCGTCGGGTCGCGGACGGCCTTGGCGCCCTGGCCGCCGGCGAACTGGACGACGCGCAGCTCCTCGATGAGCCAGGGGACCTCGCGCAGCGCGAGCGGGAGCGGCCGCCCCTGCGGCCACGCCTCGACGCGGCGGCGGTAAGCGCCTTCGAGCTCGTGGATGGCGTGCATGCGGTCCGTGTCCGTCGCCCGGGCGTCGGGAAGGCGGTCGAGCCGGGCGACGGCGGCCTGCAGGTAGCGGACGACGTCGGGCAGCCGGCGGGCACCGGCCTCGGTCACGAACCCCGGGTGCACGAGCCGCCCGACCTGGGCGGTGACGTCGCGCTGGGCGGCCTCGAACGCCGGGTGCGGCGGGGCCAGCGCGAAGCGCTCCAGCCGGGAGCGCAGCTGTCGCTCCGCGTCGAGGACGCGGACGACCTGGGCCAGCACCTTCTTGGCGGCGGCCGGCAGTCGCTCGGCCACGGACGCCTGCAGCGCCCGGAACCCCGCCTCGTCCCACGCCGGCCCGCCGGCCGCGCCGACGAGCACGTCGACCGTCGCCGCCAGCGTGTCCGCGACGACGCGGTCGACGGAGCCGTGGGGGGCGGTCGCGAGCGTGAGCTGCGCCGCGGTCGGCAGGCCGCTCACGACCTTGCGGGCGGGGGAGGGCACGGTCAGGAGCAGCAGGCGGCGCGTGCCGAGCACCATCTGCTGCGCCTGGACGTCGGGGGCGTCGAACGCGCGCACGCCGACGGCCTTCCCCTCGTCGACGAGGGCGGGGAAGACCCGCACGCCGTGCTCGCCGCCGCCGGGCAACCCGATCTCGCGGGGGAGCGTCCCGATCGTCCAGTCCGTCAGGCCGTGGCGCTCGAGGTCGGGGGTGGCGTCCTCGAGACGCTTGCGCAGCACGGGGCGCAGCTCCGCGCGCAGGGCCGCGAGGTCGTGCCCGCTGGCGAGCACCGCGCCACCCTCGTCCTCGACCGAGAACGTCATACGCAGGTGGGCGGGCAGCGCGTCGAGCTTGAGCAGCGCGGGGCTGACCTGCACGCCGGGGAGCTCGTTGAGCTCGCGGGCCAGGGCCACGGGCAGCGGGGCGCTGCGCGGCACGATCCGCTCCATGATGCGGTCGACCGTGTCGGGGATCGGCACGAGCTCGCGGCGGACGTCCTTCGGCAGCGCCCGGATCAGCGCCTCGATCAGCTCGCGGCGCAGGCCCGGGACGAGCCACTCGAAGCCGACGGCCTTGACCTGCGGGAGCAGGTCGAGCGGGACGTGGACCGTGACGCCGTCGTGCTCGGTGCCCGGGTCGAAGGCGTACGTGAGGGAGAGGACGTGCTCCCCCTGCTTCCACGCCTCGGGCCGCAGCTTGAGGTCCTCGCCGACGCCGACGCTGAGCTGGCTGCGCTCGTCGATCAGCAGGTCGCGGGTGAAGCTCAGGAGCTCGGGGGTCTGGCGCTTCTGGTCGCGCCACCAGCGGTCGAAGTGGGCACCGGAGACGACGCCCTCGGGGATCCGCTCGTCGTAGAAGGCGAAGAGGACCTCGTCGTCGACGAGCAGGTCGCGCCGGCGGGCGCGCTCCTCCATCGCCCGGACCTCCTCGATCAGCGCCGCGTTCTGCTCGAGGACCTGCTGGCCGCCGGCCTTCCCGCCGTGCCACTCGCCCTCGACGAGCGCCTGGCGGATGAAGATCTCGCGCGAGAGGACGGGGTCGATCGCCCCGTACTGCACGGGGCGACCGGCGACGACGGGCAGGCCGTAGAGCGTGGCGCGCTCGTCGGCGACGACGGACGCCCGCTTCTTCGACCAGCGCGGCTCGGCGTAGGTGTGGCGGAGCAGGTGGCCGGCGAGCGGCTCGATCATCTCCGGCTCGATGCGCGCGGCCGTGCGGCCCCACAACCGCGAGGTCTCGACGAGCTCGGCGACCATCACCCACGTCGGCGGCTTCTTCGCCAGCGCCGAGCCGGGGAAGACCTGGAACCGCGCGCCACGGGCGCCCAGGAACTCCGCCCGGGCGGGGCGGCCCTTCGGCTTGATCGGCCGGCCCTTCTGGTCCGTCTTGACGTTCGTCTCGTCCTTCAGTCCGACGTGCGAGAGCAGGCCGGCCAGCAGTGCGGTGTGGATGTCGCGCTCGCTCGCCTCACGCAGCCGCTCGGCCTCGCGCTCCGCGGCGCGCAAGCGGGCGACGCCCGCCCCACCGGCGCGGTCGACGGGGCGCAGCTGGGCGTCGCTCGGGAGCGCCGACCCGCCGTCGGCCGTGGTCGAAGCGGACGCGGACGGCGCCGAGGCGGCCTGGGCGTCGCGGCCCCGGCCGCGCCCGCGGCGGCGCGGATTGCGGGCGCCGTCGGCGTTGGCGGGGCGGGCGTCGTCGCCGTCGTCCTTGGCCGGCCGCCCGGCGCCACCACGCCGGTCGCCCGTGGGCGCGTCGGCCTCGAGCGGACCGTCCGACCCGAGCTGGGGGGTCAGGCCGGCGTGCCGGCCGCCGCCGCGGGGCACGGTGATGCCCGTGCCCTTGGCGGCCTGGCGCAGCTGGGCGACGAGGTCCTGCCACTCGCGGATCCGCAGGTAGTGGAGGAACTCCTGCTTGCAGCGCTTGCGGAACTGGCTGCCGGAGAGGTCGCGCTGGAGCTCCTGGAGGTACTCCCACAGGCTGAGGAGGCCCAGGAAGTCGGAGCCCTCGACCTTGAACCGCGCGTGGGACTGCTGCGCGGCCTCCTGCTTGTCCTGCGGGCGCTCGCGCGGGTCCTGGATGGAGAGCGCGGCGGCGATGACGACGACGTGCTCCGTGCAGCCCAGGCGGTCGGCCTCGAGCACCATCCGGCCCAGGCGCGGGTCGATCGGGAGCGCGGCGAGCGTCCGGCCCGTCGGGGTCAGGCGCTTCTTCGGGTCCTCCTCGTCCTGCTTGAGCGCGCCGAGCTCCTCGAGCAGCTGCACGCCGTCACGGATCTGCGGGCGGTCCGGCGGCTCGAGGAACGGGAAGTCCTGGATCTCGCCGAGGCCGAGCGCGGCCATCTGCAGGATCACCGAGGCGAGGTTCGTCCGCAGGATCTCGGGGTCCGTGAACTCCGGGCGCGCCTCGAAGTCCTCCTCGGAGAAGAGGCGGATGCAGATGCCGTCCGAGGTGCGGCCGCAGCGGCCCTTGCGCTGGTTGGCCGACGCCTGCGAGACCGGCTCGATCGGCAGGCGCTGGACCTTCAGGCGCGAGGAGTAGCGGCTGATCCGGGCCTGACCGGGGTCGACCACGTACTTGATGCCGGGGACCGTGAGCGACGTCTCGGCGACGTTCGTGGCGAGCACGACGCGCCGGCGGCCCGACGGCGCCCGGCGGAACACGCGCTGCTGCTCCTCCGACGAGAGCCGGGCGTAGAGCGGGAGCACCTCGACCGTGTCCCGGTGGCCCCCGTTGCGGTCGCCACCGAAGCGGCCGCGCAGGGCCTCGGCGGTGTCGCGGATCTCGCGCTCGCCCGAGAGGAAGACGAGGACGTCGCCCGGGTCCTCGCGGCCGAGCTCCTCGACGGCGTCGCCGATCGCGTCGATCTGGTCGCGGTCGGCGTCGCCGTCGTCCGGGTCGTTGACGGGGCGGTAGCGGACCTCGACGGGGTAGGTGCGGCCCGAGACCTCGACGATCGGGGCGCCGTCGAAGTGCTCCGCGAAGCGCTCCGGATCGATCGTCGCCGAGGTGATGATCACCTTGAGGTCGGGCCGCTGCGGGAGCAGCTGCTTGATCACACCGAGCAGGAAGTCGATGTTCAGCGACCGCTCGTGCGCCTCGTCGATGATGATCGTGTCGTAGCGGCGCAGCAGCCGGTCGCGCTGGATCTCGGCCAGCAGCAGGCCGTCCGTCATCAGGCGGACGAGGGTGTCCTCGCCCGAGTGGTCGTTGAAGCGGACGGAGTAGCCGACGGCGCCGCCGATCGGCGTGTGCAATTCCTCGGCGATGCGCTCCGCGACGGTGCGCGCGGCGATCCGGCGCGGCTGGGTGTGGGCGATCTGCCCCCGGACCCCGCGCCCGAGCTCGAGGCACATCTTCGGGATCTGGGTCGTCTTGCCCGACCCCGTCTCGCCGGCCACGACGACGACCTGGTTGTCCCGGATCGCCTCGAGCAGGTCGTCCCGCCGCTGCGAGACCGGGAGGTCCTCGGGGTAGGTGATCTCGGGGATCGCCTCGCGGCGGGCGGCGATCGTCGCCTCGGCGCGGTCGATCTCGGCGACGAGCTTGGCGAGGTCGCGGCCGCGGGCCTGAGGGTCCTTCGTGTGACGCAGGCGGTCGACCTTGCGGGCGAGGCGGTGCTCGTCCCGGAGTCGGAGCTCGCGCAGGCGGGCGCGCAGGTCGCCGGTGGTCTCCGCGCCCGAGGGCGTGGCTGCAGGCGACTCGGACATCACCCTCCAGGATAGGTCGGCGGGACCACCACCCGCGTCGCCGCGGGGGTTGCGGGTCGCGGACCGGTCGCTGGAGCCGGTCGTCGGTCGGACGCCGGGGCGGGAGCGCCCGGTACCTTGGGGTCGTGACCGACGCCGCTCCCGCCGCCCCCGACCCCGCCCCGCTGCGCGTCGGGACCCACTCCGGCTCGTTCCACGCCGACGAGGTCTTCGCCCTGGCGACCCTGCGCCTGGCCCGCGGCCCGCTCGAGATCGTGCGCTCACGCGACGCCGAGGTGCTCAAGGGCTGCGCGCTGCGCATCGACGTCGGCCGGCACTACGACCCGGCGTCGGGCGACTTCGACCACCACCAGGGGGACGTCGGGGAGCGGCCCAGCGGCATCCGCTTCGCGTCCTTCGGGCTGGTCTGGAAGGAGCACGGCGAGGAGCTGGGCGGCTCGCCCGAGATCGCCGCGGCGATCGACGGGCGCATCGTCGCGCCGATCGACGCCGGCGACAACGGGCAGGAGCTCTACGAGCCGCTCGTCGAGGGCGTCACGCCCTACGCCGTCTCCGGCGTGATCGCCGCGATGAACCCCCCGTGGGACGCCGAGGACGGCGCCCGGGCCGAGCGCGCGGCGTTCGACGAGGCCGTCGACCTGGCCGAGGGCATGATCCGCCGCGAGCTGCAGAAGGAGCAGGCCCGCGCCCGCGCCGCCGACCTCGTCCGCGGCGCGCTGGAGGCCGCGGAGGACCCGCGGGTGCTCGTCCTGGACCGCGGCATGCCGTGGCGCGGCATCGTCATCGACGAGGCGCCCGAGGTGCTGTTCGTCGTCTCGCCCCGCACCCGCGACTGGAGCATCCAGGCGGTCCCCGCCGCCGCCCACGGGTTCGCGAACCGCCGCTCGCTGCCCGCTGCGTGGGCGGGACTCGAGGGCGCGCCGCTGCAGGAGGTCACGGGCGTGCCCGACGCCGTCTTCTGCCACGGCGCGCGGTTCATGGCCGTGGCCGGCAGCCGCGAGGGCGTGCTCGAGCTGGCCCGCCAGGCGCTGGCCGACGGCGAGCCCGCGACGGCCGACGCCGCGGCCGCGGGGGACGGAGCGCCGGCATGAGCGCCGCGGGCCCGATCGCGGTCACCGGGGCGACGGGCTACGTCGGCTCGCGCGTGGCCCGGCGGCTGGCCGACGCCGGCGTGCCGCAGCGGCTGCTCGTCCGCGACGCCGCCCGCGCCCCACAGCTCGACGGCGCCGAGGTCGTGACGATCCCGGATCTCGCCGCCGAGGACGCGGTGCGGGACGCCCTCCGGGGCGCGTCGACGCTCTTCCTCGTGCCCGCCCACGAGGCGCCCGACCGCGTGGACGGGCACGCCGCCACGATCCGGGCGGCCGTCGCGGCCGGGGTGGGGCGGATCGTCTACCTCTCCTTCGTCGGCGCCCGCGAGGACGCGACGTTCACGCTCGTGCGCGACCACTGGGCGACGGAGGAGCTCGTGCGCCGCGCCGGGCTCGCGTGGACCTTCGTGCGGATGAACCTCTACACCGACTTCCTGACCGCCATGGCGGGGCAGGACGGCGTGCTCCGCGGCCCCGCCGGGCACGGCCGGTTCACCCCGGTCGTCCGCGACGACGTCGCCGCGGCCTGCGCGGCCGTCCTCACGGGCTCCGGGCACGACGGCCGCGCGTACGACATCGTCGGCCCCGAGCGGCTGACGATGGACGACGTCGCCGCGACGATCGCCCGCGTGACGGGTCGCTCCGTCGTCTTCCAGGACGAGACGGACGAGGAGGCGCGCGCCTCCCGCGCCCACTATGGCGCCCCGGAATGGGAGCTCCGGGCCTGGATCAGCACGTACGTCGCGATCCGCGACGGCAGCCTGGACCTCGCCTCGCCCGACTTCGCGACCCTGGTGGGCCGGCCGGCGACGAGCCTCGCCGAGCACCTCGCCGCGGACTGAGTCCGCGACGACACCCGCGCCCGCGCCCCACCCTCGGGTAGGCGCACGACCGAGGCGCGGGACCGCGAGGTGCTGGGCCCCCGTCGACCGGGCCCCACGGCGGCCGGCCTCAGCCGTGGTGGTGGTCCAGCGCCCGCAGCCGCCGCTGCTCCTCGGCGGTGACGGGCCGGCCCAGGGGCGAGGCCAGCGCCGGGTCCTGGTCGAGGTAGGCGTCCTCGCGACCCCGCCAGACGGCGATGTAGCGGTAGAACGGGATCACCGGGTGCAGGTGATGGACCAGGTGGTAGTTCTGGTAGAGCATCAGCGGCGTCAGCAGCCGCTCGCGGCCGACGATGTTGCGGGTCGCCCGGAAGCGGTTGGTCTTCGGCGTGTCGTGGAGCCCGTGGTGCGGCACCCAGTCGAACGACCACGCCAGCAGGAACACCGCGATCCGCCCCGGCAGCAGGTAGAGCACGAGTACCTCGAAGCCGAACCCGAGCGCCGTCAGGGCGACGAGGGCGCCGACGACGAGCACGAACGAGATCAGCGTCTCGCGCTTCTCGCTCCGCGGCCGCGCCGACGCCTTCGGCAGGTAGAAGGCGACGTAGCGCAGGTCGACGGTCAGCCACCGAAGGGGCAGCGTCCACGCGGGGCCACCCTGGGTCCAGTGGTCGGGGTCCGAGCCGTCCTCGTGGTTCGTGAAGCGGTGGTGCTGCATGTGGATGAACCGGAAGACGCCGTGGCTGGCCAGCGGCGTGAAGAACGGCAGCGCGAGGCGTCCGAGCCAGCGGTTGATCCCCGGGCGCGCCGACGCCGCGGCGTGGCCGGCCTCGTGCGCGACGGTGAAGAGCGCGAACGCCGCGACGCCGTTGACGAGGGTCGACACCGGCCACGGCCAAGAGCCCGTCGCGCCCAGGGCGGTCGAGGCGGCGTAGACGGTGGCCGCGACGACGAACAGGCCGATCGTGGGCCACGGCAGCACGGGGATCGGCTCGTCCGGACGCGGGATGGTGCGGACCCGGTCGGCCGTCGCCGTCGCGGAGGGCGTCACGGGGCCCGAGGGCGTCACGGGCCCGGAGGGCGTCGCGGGGCCGGGGGCGGGCCGACTGGTGGTGCTTGACACGGTGTCAAATTAGACACCGTGACCCCCTCGTGTCAACCACGGCGCGGTGCAGGCGCCGGTGCGGCGCCGTGCCGCTCAGTCGCCCGAGCCGGGGGCGACCGGCGCGGTCCACGCCACGGGTCCCGGGCGGCCGAAGTGGAAGCCCTGCGCGTGGCGGACGCCGAGCTCGCACAGGCGCTGTGCGGTCTCCTCGTCCTCGACGCCCTCCGCGATGATGCCCAGGCCCATGTCGTCGGCGAACGCCAGGATCGCCTTGACGACGCTCTCGCTGGCGGGCTCGCTCATCAGGTCGCCTACGAACTGCCGGTCGATCTTGATGATGTCCGCGTCGATGTCCTTCATGCGGCCCAGGCCGTTGTAGCCCGTCCCGAAGTCGTCCAGCGCGACGTGGCAGCCCATCGCCCGCAGCTGCGCGATGAACCTCGCCGCGTTGCTGCAGTCGTCGATGAGGGCGGTCTCCGTCACCTCGACGGTCAGTCGGCTCGCGTCGGCGCCGGACTCCTCGATGCCCGCGCGCAGGATCTCGAGGATCGCCTCGTCGCCGATCGTGCGAGCCGACAGGTTGAAGTGCACGCGCATGCCCGCCGCGGCGCAGCGGATCGCCTGCCCCGTGACCCAGCGGTCGATGTCGACGATGGCTCCCAGCTCCTCCGCGGCGGGGAGGAAGTCGCCGGGCGGGATGAACCCGCCGTCGCCGTCGCGCAGGCGGATCAGCAGCTCGTGGTCGACCGTCTGGCCGGTGGCCGTGGCGACGATCGGCTGGGCGTGCAGGACGAAGCGGTCCTCGTCCAGCGCCTCCTGCAGGCGCGCCGCCCAGCGCAGGCCCTCGGCCTCGCGGCGGAGGCGCTCCTCACGGGCGCGGTGCTCCGTGACGTCGCGGAAGACGAGGACCCGGCTGCCCGTCGTGTCGAGCTGCGAGCCGTCGAGGCGGGCGGCGTCGGGCACGTCGAGCGAGGCGGCCGTCCACTCCACGTGCAGCGCCGTGCCGTCGCGCCGCCGGAAGACGTCGTCGGCCGCGCGCTCCTGCCCGAAGACGTCGGTGGCCAGCGGGTGCGGACGGTCGCCGTAGAGCGCGGAGGCGACCGGCATCCCGGCCAGGCCATCCCCGGCGCGGAGCATTTCGCGTGCCGCCGGGTTGGCGTAGGTCACCGTGCCCGCCGCGTCGAAGACGACGAGTCCGTCGGCGATGCTCTCCGTCACGGTGTGGAGGTAGTCGCGCGCCGCCTGGAGGTCGCGCTCGTAGGTCTCGCGCTCGCTCAAGTCGAACACGGTGCCGATGACGCCCGTGCGGTACCCGTCGGTGTCGCGCACCACGGCGCGCGTGATGAACGCCGGGAACGTGCGGCCGTCGGGGCGGAGGCCCGTCAGCTCGCCCTCCCACAGCTCGGGTGCGGCGACCGCGGCGTGCTCGTCGCGCGGGTCGACGCTCGAGGGGTCGACGAGGCCGAGGCTGTCGATGCGCCGACCGAGGACCTCGTCGCTGCTGAGGCCGTTGAGCTGCTCCGCGGCGTGGTTCCAGTAGGTGACGCGGTCGTCGAGGTCCGTGGCGTAGACCGGCATCGCCACGAAGTCCAGGAGCGTCGCCTGGAAGGCGCTCTGCTCCTCCGCGGTGCGGCGCGCCGTGATGTCCTCGTGGCTGACGATGACGCGTCCGCGCTCGTCGCCGCCGAAGCGGTTGGCGCGCAGCGTGTACCAGCGGTCGCCGTCCTCGAAGTGGCAGGGGTAGTCGACCTCGAAGTGGTCGCGCCGGCCGTCGGCGACGTCGCGCAGGGAGCGGGCGATCTCGATCCCGACCGGGTCGCCGGAGGCCTCGCACGCGCCGAGGTAGTCCGCGCCGACGCCGGTGTCGCGCGGCCGGCCGGCGCTCCTGCCGACGTGCCGGCGCCAGGCGGCGTTCGCGGCGACGATGCGGCCCGTGCCGTCGAGGATCGCGATCTGCTTGCGCAGGCCGTCCAGGGCCGACTGCCAGAACGCCTTCGCGCTGCGCAGCCCCGCCTCGATCTCGGTGGGGTCGACGGACTCGCCCGTGCGGCGCAGCGCCGCGGCACGCCCGCGGGCGTCGCGGACGTCCATGAGCTCGTGGTTGTACGCCCACACGGCGTTGCGGCCGTGGAGCTTGGCCCAGTAGAGCGCGTCGTCCGCGCGGCGCTGCATCGCCTCGCGGTCGAAGCCCGGCTCCCACGCGCAGACGCCGATGGACACGGTGACGGGCGGCAGGCCGTCGTCCGCGGCCGCGACGGCGAGGTCGTCGCGCAGCCGCTGGGCGCGCTCCATGGCGCCGTGCGTGGCGTCCTCGTGCAGGACGAGCGCGAACTCGTCCCCGCCGATGCGGGCGGCCAGGTCGCCCTCGTCGCACGCCGCGGCGATCCGCCGGCCGACGGCCCGCAGAACGGCGTCGCCGGCGTCGTGGCCGTGGCCGTCGTTGACCGCCTTGAAGTGGTCGACGTCGATGAGCGCCAGGCACAGCGGTCCGCCCGTGCGCGCGGCGGCCTCGACATGGCGGTCGAGCTCGCCGTGCAGCGTGCGCAGGTTCGCCAGACCCGTGAGCGGGTCGTCCGCGGCTTGCCGGGCGAGCTCGGTCCGAGCGGCGGCGTTGTCGAGCGCGACCGCCACCAGATCGGCGAAGTCGCGCAGCAGCGGCTCGCAGGCAGCCGCGTCGGGGCGGCGCTCCTCCCAGGCCACCGCGAGGCAGCCCCATACGGCGCCGCCCAGGCGGATCGGTACGAGCACGGCGCTGCGCAGGCCCAGCTCGGCCAGTCGGCCGCCCGTCGCGTCGGCGACCGTGACGGTCTCGCCGTCGCGCACGAGTGCGATCTCCGTGCCGGGGCGGATCGGCACGCGGTCGCCGCGACCGGGGCGACCGCGGCCGGCGGGGACCGTCGAGGAGAGCACCTCGTAGTGGTCGCCGTCGAAGGCCACCAGCCACGAGCCCCATGCGTCCACGAGCTCCGCGCTGTCCTCGGCGACGAGGGAGAAGACGCTCTCGGGGCCACCGTTCGTGGCCACGACCGTGGCCGCCCGCTGGAGGGCGCGGTGGACGGCGGCGAGGTGGCCGGCACGGGCCTCGGCCTCCTTCAGGGCCGTGACGTCGTGGAAGAAGACGGCGGTCCCGGTGGGCTGCGGGACGGCCTGGACCGCGAACCAGGAGGCCAGCGGCGGGTAGTACGCGGTGAACGACACCCTCGTGCCCTCGTCGACGGAGCGCCGGTAGTGCTCCTCGAAGACGGAGCCGCGGGCGTCCGGGAAGGCGTCCCAGATGGCGCGGCCGGCGAGCTGCGCCGCGGAGAAGCCCGAGACCCGCTCGGCGGCGGCGTTCACGTAGAGCACGCGCGCCTCGTGGTCGAGGGCGAAGAACGGATCCGGGGCCGCGCCGAGCACCTGCTCGGCCGTCATGGCGAGGGGCGTGGGGGCGGGGTCTGCGTGTGGATCGGTCACGGTGTGCCTGGGGATCGGATACCCCGCTGGGGCGGCGGCATCCTGCCGGTGGACGGCCGACGAGTGTACGGCGGTCCGATGGCGCATTCCATCGGCCGATCGAACGATCGCCGCTCCTTCTTGTACGCCGCATACGCGCTGTCGGATGCGGGCCCCCGCCCGTGCATCGGCCGAAGGGGCGAAAACCTGAAGGACCGGCGTAGTTGCACGCGCAACCAAACGGCGCTACGCTCGTTGCACGGCCGGGGCACCACCGCCCCGGGCCACCTCCGCACGAAGGACCACCATGCAGCTCGAGGGCCTCCACCACGTCACGATGATCACCGGCCACGCCCAGCGGACCGTCGACTTCTACGCCGACGTCCTGGGCCTGCGGCTCGTCAAGACGACGGTCAACTTCGACCAGCCCGAGGCGTACCACCTGTACTTCGGCGACGAGGCCGGCAGCCCCGGATCGATCCTCACGTGGTTCGAGTTCCAGGGCGCCCGCCCGGGCCGCGCGGGCGCCGGCATGGTGCACCGCCTCGTCCTCGCCGTCGCCTCCGACGCCGCGATCGACTTCTGGGCCGGTCGGCTCGGCGACCACGGTGTCGCCAACACCCGCGAGGACGGCGGGCTCCGGTTCGCCGACCCCGACGGCCTGGACCTCGAGCTCGTCGTGCACGACATCGGCGCCGCCCTGAAGGCCGAGCACCCCGCCGTCCCCGCCCAGCACGCCATCACCGGCGTGCAGGGGGCCCGCGCCTACAGCGCCAACCCCGACGTCTCCGCCACGGTCGTCACCGCTCTGCTGGGCTTCGAGGCCGAGGCCGAGGGCCGCTTCGTCGCCCGCGGTCAGGAGCGCCACGTGCACTGGACGCTCGACCCCGCACCCGCAGAGCCCGGCGTCCCGGGCGCGGGCACCGTCCACCACATCGCGTGGGCGTCCCGCGACGAGGACCACGAGGGCTGGCGCGCGCTCCTGGCCGAGGCCGGCGCACACGTCACGCCGGTGATCGATCGCGACTACTTCGACGCGATCTACTTCCGCGAGCCCGGCGGCGTGCTGTTCGAGCTGGCGACCCTGGGGCCCGGCTTTGCGACGGACGAGGCGCCCGACCACCTCGGTGAGCAGCTGCGCCTGCCGACGCAGCACGAGGCGCTGCGCGACCAGCTCCGCGGCATCCTCGTGCCGGTGGTCAACCCGCGCACGGGCGAGCCGATCGGCTTCGACCCGCAGGGCTAGAGCGTCGGGGCCGGCCAACCCGCCCTGCGGGTGGACCGGGCCCTGACGACGTCCTGCGCGGCCCGGCCCGAGACGCACGGGCCGGGGCCCGCACGGTCTCCCGTTCGCCGGTGTGGGGGGTACGCTGGCGGGGCGATGTGTGCCCACCAGGTGGTCCGACCTCCCCTGCACGAGCCGTTCTTCCCGGAGGTGACGGCCCGCTCCACCCTCGACGACCGGGAACGCGCCACGGTCGAAGCGGTGCGCGGCCTGTTGGCCGGACTGGCCCCGTCGGCCGTCCGGCCGGAGCGCACGAAGGCGCTGCGGACGCCGACGGGCGCGGTGGAGCTGCGCATCCTCCACGCGTGCGACGACACGCGGCTGGCGCTCGAGCTCGAGGACGGTCAGGCGACGCTGAGCTGGATCGGCGGGCAGGTGCGCGCGCCGTGGGGACCGGACCTGGAGCGAGCGCTGGCGGCGCTGCTGATGGGCCGCAACGAGCTGACGATGCTGCTGCGCTTCGGCCAGGTGCACACGGTGGAGACGGTGGTGTGGGATGCGGACGGCGAGCGCCCGCGCCTGCTCCACCGCCGACTCGTCCACGGGGCCACCGCGGCGGCCTGCCGGCGCCTGCCGGGTGGTGCGGGGACGGAGCGGATGTCCGTCTCGTTCGACCGGCCCGAGGGGCTCGGCGCACCCGCGGCCGACGCGCCCGCGACGGCGGAACTCAGACCAGCGCGGTGACGCGCAGCAGCGGCCGGGCGGGGCGGCGGCTCTCGGCGACGGTGTCGGCGAGCACCCGGCAGGCCAGCATGCTGACCTCGAGGGCGCCCTGCAGGTCGATCGCGACGGCGGGGTCGCCGTCGGGCAGACCCAGCTCGTTGAGCAGGTGGTCGACGCGCCGGCGCTCGAGCCGCAGGCGCGCCTCCAGGGGGTCGACGCCGGAGGGCAGCTCGCCGAGCTCGACGACGTCCTCCATCAGGGCGATGGCGGCCAGTTCGTGCGCGCGCCAGGTCAGGTCGTCCAGCTCGAGGTCGGCGGTGCCGCGGGCACCGCGCGAGACGGCCAGGCGGCGGGCCCACTCGTCCGGGTTGTGCAGCGGGGCGGGCCAGGAGCGGCGGATGCGGCCGTCGGGCTCGCGGCGGATCGGGAAGGCCTCGGAGAGGCGGAAGGCGCGCTCGGCGTCGGCGTAGCGCTCGCGGACGACCGTGGCGTCCAGGTCCATGTCGGCGGCGATGGCCGCCCAGTCCCGACCGGCGACCCGGGCGCAGACGACGGCGGCCTCCAGGACCTCGCCGCCGGCGTTCGCGCCACCGATGGCGCCGACGACGGCGCCGAGGATGGCGGGGTCCGCCGGCAGACCCGGGCGGAGCGCCCGGGTGCGCGGGTCGCGGTCGGCCGCGACGGCGAGCCACAGGGCGGCGAGGTTGAGGGTGGTCCACCGGGGTCGGTCGTGCGTGCGCATGGTGCGGGCGGCTCCGGGAAGCGGATGCCCGATCGCATCCGGTTCCCTCGGCTCCTGTTCTGACTGTCGGCAGGCGGGGGAGCGGACGGGGTGCAGGACCGTGTCGGTCGCGTATCGGGGCGCCCAGGAGCGGCCGGGGTGGACGACTGTCCGGGTGGTCGGCGTGGCCGCGGCGCGGCGGCAGGCTGGGTCGGGCGTTCACCCGCGGGCCTGCGGCCGACGTCGCCGGGCTGCGCCTACGCCTACGCCTGCGCCGTCGGCCGGATCACCACCTCGCCGACGTCGACGCCCGCGGGCTGCTCGACGACGTAGGCCACCGCGCGGGCGACGGCGTCGGGCGGCATGGCGATGCGGTCGCGGTCGGCCAGCAGCCGCCTGCGGAGCTCCGGGTCCGCAGCTCCGGCGGCGAAGTCCGTGTCGACGAACCCGGGCGAGACGACGCTGACCCGCAGCGCGTCGCCCGCCTCCTGCCGCAGCCCCTCGGCGATGGCACGGACCGCCACCTTCGTCGCCGCGTACACGGCCATCGTCGGCACCACCCGGTGCGCCGCCGTCGACGCGACGGTGACGATCTGCCCGGAGCCCTGCGCGCGGAACCCCGGCAGGGCCGCGGCGATGCCGAACAGCACGCCCTTCACGTTGACGTCGACCATCGCCTCCCAGTCGTCGACCCGCAGGTCGTCGAGCCGCGAGATCGGTGCGATGCCCGCGTTGTTCACGAGCACGTCGAGTCGCCCGAACCGGTCCTGCGCGGCCGCGACGAGCTCCTCCAGGTCGGAACGACGGGTGACGTCGCAGACGACGTGGGTGGCCTCGCCGCCCGCCTCCTGGATGCGCGCGACGACCGCCTCGAGCTCGGGGGCGCGGCGGGCGCCCAGGACGACCCGCGCCCCGCGCTGCGCCAGCAGCAGCGCCGTCGCCTCTCCGATCCCGCCGCTGGCGCCCGTGATCGCCACGACCTTCCCTGCGATGTCCGACATGTGGTGCCCGTCTTCCGTGGTGGTGCGCCCCGAGCGGGGCGTGGCCCCACGGTAGGTCCCGGCCGGCGGAGGATCCATGACGCAGAGGCCGGCGTTCTTGCGTCATGCTCCGGGCGTGGATCCGTTGTCCGACGTCCTGGAGCTGCTCACCGTGGAGCGCGCCGTCTCGGCCCGGCTCGCAGCCGGGGGACGGTGGGCGCTGGCGTTCCCGGGCGTCGCGCACGTGAAGTTCGGGGCGGTGCACCGCGGGGAGTGCTGGCTGCGGCCCGCGCCGGGCGCATCCGAGCGCCACCTGCGCGCGGGCGACTGCTTCGTGCTCGTCACCGGCGCCGGCTACTCCGTGGCCGGCGCGCCGGGCCTCGAGCCCGTCGACGGGCGGCCCGCGTTCGAGGAGTCCGTCGACGGCACCGCCCGCGTCGGCACCGGCGACGAGGTCTTGCTGACCGGCGGACGGTTCGCCTTCGACGCCGCCAGCGCCCGGCTGCTGCTCGACGTGCTCCCGCCCCTGATCGTCGTGGGCGCCGACGAGGCCCGCGGGACGCCGCTGCGGGCGGCGCTCGACCTGCTCGGGCACGAGGCGGCCGCGTCCCGCCTGGGGGCCTCGCTCGTGACGGCGCGGCTGGGGGAGATCGTCTTCGTCGAGGCGCTGCGCGCGGCGCTCGACGCCGGAGACCACCAGCTCGGTGGCTGGCTCGCCGCCATGACCGACGGGCGAATCGGCCCCGCACTGACGCTCATGCACGCCGACCTCGCCCGCCGCTGGACCGTCCCCGAGCTCGCGGCCGCGGTACACCTCTCCCGGTCGACCTTCGCGGAGCGGTTCCGGGCGCTCGTGGGCGCGCCGCCGCTGGACCACCTGCTGCGGATGCGCATGCACGCCGCGGCGCGCGACCTGCGCCGCAGCGACGCCCCGGTCTCCGCGGTCGGCGCGGCGTGGGGCTACACGTCCGACGCGGCGTTCTCCAACGCGTTCAAGCGCGTCATGGGCGCCTCGCCCCGCGCGTGGCGGACCGCGGCCCGTGCCACCCCTGCGCCGGGGCCGGACGCGACGGACCTGCCGGCGCGCCGGCCGCATGTGGTGGCGTAGAGCCGCGACCGGCGAGCCGGAGCGCGGTCGGCGCTAGCCTCCGACCATGAGTACCGCAGCCCGTCCGCTGTTCGCGTTCGACGACACCTTCGTCCGGCAGCTCGAGGGCCTGTACCTGGCCTGGCAGGGTGCGCCGGCCCCCGACCCTCGCTTCCTCGTCCTCAACCGGGCCCTGGCCGGCGAGCTCGGACTCGACGCCGACGCGTTGGACACGCCCGAGGGCGCCGCGATCCTCGCCGGCGCGACGGTGCCGGAGGGCGCGACGCCGGTCGCCCAGGCCTACGCGGGCCACCAGTTCGGCGGCTACTCGCCGCGGCTCGGCGACGGCCGGGCGCTGCTGCTCGGCGAGCTCGTCGACCCGGACGGGCGGCGGCGCGACCTGCACCTGAAGGGCTCGGGCCGCACGCCCTTCGCCCGCGGCGGCGACGGCCGCGCGGCCGTCGGCCCGATGCTGCGCGAGTACGTCGTGAGCGAGGCGATGCACGCGCTCGAGATCCCGACGACGCGCTCGCTGGCGGTCGTCGCCACGGGCGAGGACGTGGTCCGCGAGACCATGCTGCCCGGCGCCGTCCTCGCCCGCGTGGCCGCCAGCCACCTGCGCGTCGGCACGTTCCAGTACGCCGCGCGGCTGGGCGACCCCGAGCTCGTGCGGCGCCTGGCGGACTACGCGATCGCCCGGCACCACCCGCACGCGGCGGGGGCGGAGAACCCCTACCTCGCGTTCTTCGCCTCGGTCGTCCGGGCGCAGGCCGAGCTCGTCGCCCGCTGGATGCTCGTCGGCTTCGTCCACGGCGTGATGAACACGGACAACGTGACGATCTCGGGCGAGACGATCGACTACGGCCCCTGCGCGTTCATGGACGCCTACGACCCGGCGACGGTCTTCAGCTCGATCGACCAGGCGGGGCGCTACGCGTTCGGCAACCAGCCGCCGATCATGCAGTGGAACCTCGCCCGCCTGGCCGAGGCGCTGGTCCCGCTGATCGACGCCGACCAGCAGGCGGCGGTGGCCGCGGCGACCGAGGTTCTGCGTTCCTTCCAGGCCCACTACGGCCAGGCGTGGGGGCGCGGCATGGCCGCGAAGCTCGGGTTCGTCCAGCCCTCCGACGACGACGAGCTCGCGAACGACCTGCTCGCCCTGATGCACCGCGGGCGCGTCGACCACACCGCCGCCTTCCGTGCCCTGGCGGACCTGCTGCGCGGGGACGACGCTCCGGCTCGGGCGCTGTTCGCCGACGGCGACGGGTTCGACGCGTGGGCGGAGCGCTGGCGGGCGTCGCTGGCGGCGCAGGACCGCGACCCGGCGCAGGCCGCGGAGGAGATGGACCGCGTGAACCCGGTCTACGTCCCGCGCAACCACCTCGTGGAGGAGGCGCTCGCGGCTGCGACCGCCGGCGACCTGGGCCCGTTCGAGGCCCTCGTCGCGGTGCTGCAGCGCCCGTTCGCGGTGCGGCCCGGCCTCGAGCGTTACGCGGAGGCGGGTCCGGAGGAGCCGGGGTACCGCACGTTCTGCGGGACCTGAGGGCGGGGCGGGTCAGCCGCCGCGCCCGTCGCGAGCCCGCGCGGCGCGCTCGCGATTCGCGCGTCGGGCCCGGGCGGCGCCCTCGCGGTTCTCCGCCGCGGTCCGGCGCTTGATGGATCGGCGCAGCTCGGCCTGGGTCATGTCCGTGGTGTCCTTCGGCGGGCGCGCCGGACGGATCTCGAGCAGCCGCCGGGTGGCGGCGTTCAGCGGCAGCCGCTCGTAGCGGAGGAAGTCGAGCTGGTGGGCCGACGGGGAGGACCACATCCAGCGCCGCATGTCGCGTCCGCGGGGAGTCGGCGGTCCGCCGCGGCGCAGCACCCGCCGGGTGACGATGGAGCGCACGGGTCGGAACGTGTCGGCGTCCACGGCGTAGAGCACGGTGGTGACGTCGGTCCCGCCGCGCCCGTGCTGCGTCGAGGTGCCGCTGAAGGTGCGGACCCGCCGCCCGTTCAGCGTGGTCGCTCCGCGGGAGGTCAGGCGGCCGGCGGCGAGCATGCCGCGGAGCGTCTGGACGGGGTCGCCGCCGCCGAGGTTGCGGTCGCTGATCGGCGTCAGACGGGCGGAGGACCGCAGGGAGTAGCCGCGAACGGTGTCCAACGTGTCGTTCTGCTCGACGTAGTAGGACGTCGTGCCGTTGTTCCACGCCGACTGGGTCGGCCCGTCGACCGGGATCCCCCGTCGCCCGTCGTAGGTCTGGCTGCACCGCGGCCCGTTCGGCGCGACGGGCAGTACCGCGCGCCACCGGTTGAGTCGCTCCGACTGCCAGACCTCGGTCGTGCCGGTCGGCGGGCACGGGAAGAAGGACCGCGACACCGGCGGCGGCCGCAGGCCCGGCCGGGCCTGCACCACGCGATCCCGCACCACGTAGTGCACGAGCTCGTCCGGCGTGCCCAGCGCGGCCTCCGCCCGCCCCAGCACGTCGACCGGCGAGCGCCCCGGCGCGCCGAGGAGCAGCACGAGGACGGCCGCCGCCAGCGCCGCGCCGAGGCCCGTGATCAGCAACGGCCGGGTGCGGTGCTGCCTCGTGCGCCGTCCGGGTGCGGTGCGGAGCGCGCGGCCCATCGCCTGCAGATGCGCGTCGTAGGGATCGTGCTCGGGCGTCACGGGGACGTCACCTCCAGGAGGGCCTGCCGGTCCAGCAGTCGGCCGAGGGCGTTGAGGCCGCGCGAGACGCGGGCGCGCGCGGCGGGTTCGGAGATCGCCAGCAGACGGGCGACCTCGGGGTAGGGCAGATCGTCGACGACGCGCAGCTCCACCGCACGCCGCGTGTCGTCGCCGAGGGTCGACAGCGCCTGCACCAGCTCGGCCCGGACCGCGTCCAGGCCGGCGCGGTGCTCGATCGCGGCCAGCAGCGGCGGGTCCGCCGGTGGACGCTCCAGGCCGATGCGGCGCACCGCGCGCTGCTCGGCGTACCCGCGGCGCAGATAGCGGGCGAGCTGCCGGCGGGCGATGCCCCACAGCCAGCCGGCCCGTTCGTCGTCGGTGCTCGCGCGGCACCGTCGCTGGGACGAGACGGCCTGCGCGAAGGTCTCGGACCACAGGTCGAGCGCCGTCTCCGGGTCCGCCGTCCGCCGTGCGAACCAGCGCAACAGGGGATCCCCGTGCTCGGCGTACAGCGCGTCGATGTCGACCCCGGTGGCCATCTGCCCTGCTCAGTTCCGCGACGCACGGATCTGTGACGGGCAGCCGTCGGCCCGCGAACCCCCACACATCGCGGAGGGGAGACTGCCACGCGCCAGGGGCGGGGGCGAGGGGGCGGCGGCGAGGGCCCACGCTGCGGCACCGGGCGGGGCGCCCACAAGGTGCACCGCAGCCGATCTATCGGCCGCCCGTACCCCCGCTGAAGGGGGCGAACGGTCGTTCCCCACCGTATGCGCAACCCGCTTCTCGGCCGCGGATGTGCACCGTACGGTTGAGGTCCGACCACGACCCGCCGACCCGGCCAGCACCATGAACCATCCACGCAGCACCCCCACGATCACCCTCCGTTCAGCCGCCCTCGCGGGCCTCGCCGGACCCGTCCTCGCCGCGGCGCTCGCCGTCGGCACCGTCGTCTCCGCGGAGACCTCGCACCGCGCCGACCGCGGGCCCGCGGTCGAGGTCGCGATCGTCCGCTGATCGGACCCCATGGCGGCCTCCGGCGCCGCCCGCCCGCCACGGCCCCCGACGTCCCCGTCCCCCGGACGTCGCCCGCCGCCGGTGCGCCCTGCGAGGATCGCGCCATGGGAGAGATGAAGGACCGGATGTTCCGCGGCGAGCTGTACCGCGCCGAGGACCCCGACCTGACCGCGGACCTGCACCGGGCCCAGGAGCTCCTCGCCCGCTACAACGCCACGCCGCTCGCCGACGAGGCCGGGCACCACGCGCTGCTCCGGGAGCTCCTCGGCGCCGTGGGAGAGGACGTCGTCGTTCGCCCGCCGTTCCGCTGCGAGTACGGCACGCCCGTGTCGATCGGGACCGCGACGTTCCTCAACTTCGACTGCCTGATGCTCGACGTCGCAGCGATCACCATCGGGGCGCACTGCCAGATCGCCACCCGGGTGCAGCTCCTCACCGCGACGCACCCGATCGACCCGGAGCCGCGGCGGCTGGGCTGGGAGTCCGGGGCGCCGATCGTGCTCGGCGACAACGTCTGGCTGGGCGCCGGCGTCATCGTCTGTCCCGGCGTCACGATCGGCTCGGACACCGTGGTGGGCGCGGGGTCCGTCGTCACGCGCGACCTGCCCGCCGGCGTGGTCGCGGTCGGCTCGCCGGCCCGGCCGGTGCGCGAGATCGACGCGCGCGACCGCGTCGAGATCCCGCGGCTCTAGGGCCCCGCGCGCCGGCGAGGCCGCCGACTACCCTGGCCGGATGAGCGTCGAGACCCCCGCCTGCCCGGCCTGCGCCAGCGAGTACACGTACGAGCTGAACGGCCTGCAGGTCTGCTCGATGTGCGCGCACGAGTGGACCCCCGGCGCCGAGGGCGGCGACGCGGAGGACGAGCGCGTGATCCGGGACGCCGTCGGCAACGTGCTCGCCGACGGTGACACCGTGACCGTCGTGAAGGGCATCAAGGTCAAGGGCGCCGCCGGGTCGATCAAGGCCGGCACGAAGGTGCGGAACATCCGCCTCGTCGACGGCGTCGGCGACCACGACATCGACTGCAAGGTCGACGGCTTCGGTCCGCTACAGCTGAAGTCCAGCATTGTCAAGAAGGCTTAGGACTCGCGACCGTCATGTGACGCATGGTCGTCGCGGCACGCAGGCGCCATCATGAGCGCCGAGCCGCCCAGGAGGGCGGATCCGTCCCCACGCATGGCCACCGCACACCCCGCCGAGCCCACGCCCATCCGTCGCCTGCAGCGCTCCCGGGCCACCGGGATCGTGGCGGCCGTGCTCGTCGTCACCGCCGTCACGCTGGCGCTCTACCCGCTGCAGCAGGTCGACCCCGGGGTCTCGAGTGGCGTCCTGTACGTCCTCGGCGTCCTCGTGCTCTCCGCGACCTGGGGCCTGATGCTCGGGCTGGCCACGTCCGTCGCCAGCGCGCTGGCGCTCTGGGTGTTCCACACGAACCCGAGCGCCGGGTTCCACGGGGTGGAGGCGGACGACGTGGTCGCGATCGTCGTCCTGCTCGTGACGGAGATCGTCGCCGCGGTGCTCGCCGACCGCGCCCGCATGCGCGCCCACGAGGCCGAGGTCCGGCTGGACCTCGAGAGCGAGCTGCGCCGGCGCGACGTCGAGCGGGTGCGCGTCCGCGAGCTGCAGGCGTCCCGCGCCCGCGTGCTGGCCGCAGGCGACGAGGAGCGCAAGCGCGTCGTCCGTGACCTGCACGACGGTGCGCAGCAGCGGCTCGTCCACACCGTCGTGACCCTCAAGCTGCTCCAACGGGCGACCCAGCACGGCGACGCGGCGGAGGGGCGGGTACTGCTCGACGACGCGCTGTCCCACGCGGGGGCGGCGATCGAGGAGCTCCGCGAGCTCGCCCACGGGATCCTGCCCGCCGTCATCGCGCGCGGCGGCCTGCTCGCCGGCGTCCAGGCGCTGGCCGACCGTACGGCGATCCCCGTCGCGGTCGAGGTCGACGACCGGCGCATGCCGACCTCTGTCGAGGCCACCGCGTACTTCGTCGTCGCCGAGGCGCTCACGAACGTCATCAAGCACGCCGAGGCGACGCGCGTCGTCGTCCGGGCGTGCATCGGGCCCGACCACGTCGCGCTCGAGATCGAGGACGACGGGGTCGGTGGCGCGACGGCGGACGGGCCCGGGCTCACCGGCATCTGTGACCGCCTCGCCGTGCTCGACGGGACGATGGAGGTCGACAGCCCGCCCGGGGGAGGCACGACGCTGCGCGCGCGGATCCCGTTCGCGCCCGACGACGGCGGCTGAGCGCGCGGCCCGGGCGCCGCCGGCCGGGTCAGCCGCGCCGGTTGTGCAGGTACGTCAGCACGGCCAGCACGCGGCGGTGGTCCTCACGCGCCGGGCGGATCCCGAGCTTGGCGAAGATCGCCGTCACGTGCTTCTCGACGGCGGCGTCCGTGACGACGAGGGCGGCGGCGATGCCGGCGTTCGACTTGCCCTCCGCCATCTCGGCGAGGACGTCGCGCTCACGGGGGCTGAGCTTGTCGAGCGGGCCCTCGGTGGTGCGCCGGCCGAGCATGCGGCCGATCACCTCGGGGTCGAGCGCGGCGCCGCCAGCGGCCACGCGCCGCACCGCGTCGGTGAACGCGTCGACGTCGCCGACGCGCTCCTTCAGCAGGTAGCCGACGCCCTCGGCACGGTCGCCGATCAGGTCGACGGCGTAGCGCTCGTCGTAGTACTGGGAGAGCACGAGGACGCCGATCTGCGGATGCCGGCGCCGCAGCTCGATGGCGGCGCGCAGCCCGTCGTCGACGTCGCCCGGCGGCATCCGCACGTCGATGACGACGACGTCCGGCTGGTGGGCGACGGCCTTGCGCAGGAAGTCGTCGGCGTCGGCGGCCTGGGCGAGGACCTCGAACCCGCTGCCCGCGAGCAGGCGGGCGATGCCCTCGCGCAGCAGGACGTCGTCCTCGCCGATGACGACCCGCACCGGGGTCGCTGGGCGCTCACCCACCATGGAGGAGCAGGTCGAGGCCGGCACCGGGCAGCTCGTGCTTCGGCACGAACCCCGAGGCACCCAGGCGACGCGCGGCGTCGGGGCTCGTCGCGTCGGGGTCGGTCGACGTCAGGACGATCCGCGGGTGCCACGAGAGCGCGACGAGGTCGCCGGCGAGGCTGACCCCGTCGCGGTCGGGCAGCCCGACGTCGACGAGCACCGCGTCCGGGCGCAGGGCGTTCGCGGCGTCCGCGCCGTCGCCGGCCGTCCCGGCCTCGCCGACGACGTCGAGACCCCCGTGCACCATCACCCGCCGGGCGAGCGCACGGAAGGCCGGGTCGTCGTCGACGATGAGGACGCGGATCGCCATCGAGTCGAGCGTACGGCAGCGCAGGGGCCGACGCCGGCGATGGTAGGGCTGGCCCTACCCGGGTCGTGGGCTGGCCGTCGCGGCTCTCGGGGGGACCCTTCTGGCGGGCCCCGGGCCCGGCGGCGAAGGTGGCGGAGCACCACCGCACCACCCCGATCGTCCCCCGAGAGGCCCTCCATGTCCACGCAGCTCCGCCCCACCGATCCCGTCGCGCTCACCGACGCCATCGCCGTCGCGGGCTCCGGGCGACGGGCGCCGGCGCCCGCCGCCACGAGCGGTCCCGAGCCCGGGTTCCCGGCCGGCACCCTCTACGGTCGGGGCCGCGAGCTGCAGCTCGTCGACCGGATGATCCTGCGCCCCCAGGAGCAGCCGTGGCTCGTCTTCTCCGGCGAGCCCGGCAGCGGCCGCACCGCGCTGCTGCAGGCGGCGGAGCGCCGCGCCGACCGCGCCGGTCACGGCGTCGTGCACGTCACGTGCGGGGCGGCGCGGCGTGACGCGACGGCACTCGCCGACCTCGGGTTCGCGCTCGGGATGGAGAACGAGGGCGGGGCGACCGCCCTGGCGCGCGGGCTGACCACCGCGGCGAGCGAGCGTCCGCTGGTGGTGCTGGTCGAGGACGCCCAGTGGCTCGGGCGCCGCGGATGGGACGAGCTCGCCCGGGTCGCGGCGCTCACCCGCAGGGAGCGCGTCGCCGTCCTCGCGGTCACGGACGAGCGGCGCGACGCGCACGGCACCGGGCTCCCGGTCGTCGCGCTGGAGGGCATCGACGACGCCGCCGCCGGGGCGCTGCTGGACGCGATGCGCCCGCGCCTCCCCGGGATCGTCCGCGAGCGCACGCTCGCCGCGGCCGGCGGCAACCCGCTCGCCCTCGTCGAGCTGGCGCGTCGGCCGATCGAGGCGTGGCAGCGGCTCGGCGTGCGCGCCCCGGCCGCGCTCCCGGTGAGCGACCGGCTCCGCGACGCGCTGACCCGTCGCCTCGAGGCGCTGGGCCCGCTGACCCGCGCGGTCGTCCTCACCGCGGCCGCCAACGACGGCGCGTCCGTGGGCGAGGTCGTCGCCGCGACGTCGCTCGTCACGGGCGCGCCCTCCGGGCAGGTGGTCGCCTCCGTCGCCCTGGCCGTCGCCCACGACGAGCTGCTCGAGGCGGACGGACGCCTGCGGTTCCGGCACGAGGCCGCACGGGCGGCCGTCTACGCGGCGGCGGGCCTCGACGCCCGCCGGGCCGTGCACCTGGCGCTCGCCGACGTCGTGGGGCAGCGCCCCGAGCGCCGGGCGTGGCACCGCGTGACCGCGACGCTCGGCGCCGACGAGGCCGTCGCCGACGCCGCGTACGCCGCGGCGACCGCGGCCCGCTCCCGCGACCGGCTGCTCGACGCGCTGGCGCTGATCGAGCAGTCCGCCCGCGTCACCGCCGAACCGCGAGTCCGGGTGGACCGGCTGCTCGAGGCCGCGGAGCTGGCGCACGCCGTCGGGCGGCCCGACCGCGCCGCCGAGCTCGCGGGCCGCGTGCGCTCCTCCGCCGCCGCGACGGACGCCGACCGCCGGCGCCTCGAGGCCGTCCGGGCACGATTCCACCTGCGGCGCCGCGACCGCGCGGCGGTGGAGGAGCTGCTCGGCGACGTCGAGGCGCTGGGCGCCGCCGGCGAGCGCGCGCTCGCCACCAGGTTGCTCGTCGACGTGGCCCGGGACCTCCAGGGCCGACCCGGCGCGGGCCCCGGCCGCGCCCGGGTGGTCGCCCTCGCCGACCGCCTGGGGACCCCGGCGCAGGAGCCGCTGCTGGCGGTCGCGCTGACCGCCGCCGCGCCGGCCCGCGGCCCCGAGGCCCTGCGGGCGGCGACGGCCGCGACCGACACGCAGGCGCTGTCGACGGAGACGCGCGTCCTTCTCGCCGGGGCCGCCATCGACGCCGCCGACGACGCGCTGGCCGCCGCGCTCCTGGATTCCGCCGTGACCGACCTGCGGGCCGACGGCCACGTCGGTCTGCTCAGCGAGGCGCTGCGGCTCCGGGGCTGGACGGCGGCCCGGACCGCCACGGTGGCCGCGGCCCGCGCCGACCTGGCCGAGGCCCGGACGCTCGCCGAGGCCTACGGGCACACGCGCGTGCTGGCGCGGCTGCCGGCGCTCGAGGCGCTGCTGGCGGCGCTCTGCGGCCGCGCCGGCGAGGCCGACCGCCTCGCCGCGGAGGCCGAGGGTGCGCTGGCCGGCTGGCCCGCGGCGCGGGCCGAGCTCGAGCTCGTGCGCGGCCTGGCCCGGCTGGGGGAGCGCCGCCACGCCGAGGCGTTCGAGCGCTTCGAGCGCCTGTGGGAGATGGGCGACGGCGACGTGGTGCCCGTGCAGGCCCGGCGGGTCGTGGCGGAGTACGCCGACGCCGCGCGGCACGCCGGGGCCTGCGACCGCGCCCGGGCCCGGCTCGCCGCCCTCGCGTCGGCCGGGGGCGTCCACGCCGCGGGCCTGGCGCTCGCGCACGCACTCCTCGACGAGACCCCCGAGGCCGCCGGCCCGCTCGGCGTCGCGCTGGCCGCGGCCGCCGACGACGTCCCGTTCCGCCGCGGGCACGCGCACCTCGCCCTCGGGGAGTGGCTGCGCCGCGAGCGCCGTCGCCGCGACGCGCAGGCCCAGCTCGAGCTCGCCCGCGAGGCGTTCGCCGTCTGCGGCGCCTCGGCGTGGGAGGACCGCGCCGCCACGGAGCTGCGGGCGGCCGGCGCCGCCACGGTGCACCGGGCCCCGGACCAGCTCGACGACCTGACCGCCCAGGAGCTGCAGATCGCCCGGCTCGCGGCCGAGGGGCTCAGCAACCGCGAGATCGGCGCGCGGCTCTACCTCTCGCACCGCACCATCGGCTCGCACCTCTACCGGGTCTTCCCGAAGCTCGGCATCACGAACCGCACTCAGCTGGGCCGGGCGCTGGCCGAGCTCGGGGTGGAGGCGGACGGGGTCGCGGCGGGCTGATCCCCCGCCGGACGGCCGTCAGCGGCGGGTCGTCCGGGGCCCGGCGGCCGGCCACTCCAGCGCCAGGCTCTCGCCGGCCGGGAGGGCCTCCCAGCGGACGCTCGCATCCCGCAGTTCGAGGCAGGCGGACGCGAGGGCGGAGGCCGTCGTGCCTGATGCCCACCAGCGGTCCCCGACGGCGCGGCGCAGCGCCGCGAGCTCCCCGGGGGTCACTGGTGAGGGCCCGTGTGCCAGGCAGCGGTCGGCGACGGCCCGGACGAGCACCTCGGCCTGCCGCAGCGTCTCGCCCTGCGGATCCGTCTGCGCCTTCGCGCGCCGCAACGCGTGCGGGGGCAGGCGACCGACGAAGGAGGCGTTCTGGACGATCCCGCCGCCCGCGAGGACGCCCCACAGCCCGGCGTCGAGGCCGAGCCGGCGTTCGACCACGAGGTGCGCGATGTCGTGCGGGACCCGGCGCGCGGGGCCGCCGACGACGTTGTAGCCACCGCCGTCGAGCTCGACGACGACACCGTCCGCGCGGTGCAGCACCGAGCGGTAGCGGGTGCCGGTGCCCTTCAGCACGTCGATGCGGGTGACCGAGGCGCGCCCCACGGCATTCCCCTCAGGCGGTCGATCCGGTGTCGGCCGGCGTCAGCCCGCGCAGCGCGGCGCGCAGCGGCAGCCGGTCGGCCTCGGGCACGCCGGCCAGCGGGCGGGGGAGGCTCGGTGCCCGGATGAGGCCCAGCTCCTCGGCGATGGCGGCGCTCACGCGCAGGCCGCCGAAGCGGGCCAGCAGGTCCCACACGACGCCGAGCTGCTCCGTCTCGTGGTCCGCGGCCTCCGTGTCCCCGGCCCGCGCCGCGCGTGCCAGAGCGACGAACGGCCCGGGCACCGTTCCGGCCAGCGACGAGTACCAGGCGTCGCAGCCGGCCAGCAGCCCGCGGACGCCGGCGGCGTCGCCGCTCACGCCGATCGTCACGTGCTCCGGGATCAGCGCCCGCAGGCGCCCGACCCGCTCGCGCGCCGCGGCCGGATCGGCGGGCACGGGCGGGATCTTGATCGACCCCACGCGGGGCAGGCGGGCGATCGCGGCGTGCACCTCGTCCGAGAACGTGAACCGCGTCGTCGTCGGGTTGTCGTAGACGCAGAGCGGCACGGAGAGGTCGTGCGTGACGTCCTCGTAGAGCCCGAGCACCTCGTCGTCCGAGAGCGGCTGGTACGACACCGGGGCGAGCATCACCGCCGCGGCACCCGCGTTCTGCGCGTCCTCGGCCAGGCGCAGCACCTCGGCCGTCGAGACCGCGCTGATCCCGACGATCACGGGGACGGGCCCGGCGTGACGCACCGCGATGCCGGCCACGCGGGCGCGCTGCTCGCGGGTGAGGTAGGCGGCGCTGCCCGTGCTGCCCAGCGCCCCGACGGAGTCGACCCGGGCGTCGCGCAGCCTCCCGACGAGCCGCACGACGGCGGACTCGTCGACCCCCGCGCCGACCATGGGCGTCAGGGGGAACGCGCTGAGCCCGGTAAAGAGCGGGTTTGCGGGCGGGGGGACGGTCACGGCAGCTGCATCTTCGCGGGCCGGGCGGGCCGGGGCGAGCGCGATCGTCGCACGAGCACCCGGCGGACGCCGCGGCCCGACCTTCGGGCTCGCGGCGGGAGGCCGTCCGGGGGCGGCCCGGGGGCGGACTACGGACGCCGGGGCGGGCGCGCCCCGGATGCCACGACGGGTCGACGGGGCGAGGCTGTGGAGGACCCGGCGGTCCCGCCGCCGGCCACCCACCCAGGAGCAGACCATGAAGGCCGCCGTCGTCCACCAGTTCCGCGCCCCGCTCTCGGTCGAGGACGTCCCCGTGCCCGAACCGGGGCCCGAGCAGGTCCTCGTGCGGGTCGAGGCCTCGGGGCTCTGCCACACCGACGTCCACGCCGCCCACGGCGACTGGCCGGTCAAGCCGGAGCCGCCGTTCGTGCCCGGCCACGAGGCCGTCGGGATCGTGGAGCGGCTGGGGGAGGGCAACGCGCACGGGCTCGAGGTCGGCATGCGGGTCGCGGTGCCGTGGCTGGGCTACGCGTGCGGGGACTGCCGGTTCTGCAACTCCGGCCGCGAGACGCTGTGCGAGGCCCAGCAGAACACGGGCTACTCCGTGGACGGCGGGTTCGCGGAGTACGTCGTCGGATGGGCCCGCCACGTCGTGCTGGTCCCGGACGGCGTCGATCCGGCCGACGCGGCACCGCTGACCTGCGCGGGCGTGACGACCTACAAGGCCGTGAAGGAGTCCGGCTGCACGTCCGCGAGCCGCATCGCCGTCTTCGGCGTGGGCGGCCTGGGCCACATGGCCGTCCAGTACGCCCGCATCACCGGCGCCGAGGTCATCGCCGTCGACCTCAACGACGCACGCCTGGAGACGGCGCGCGAGCTCGGCGCGTCGCACACGATCAACCCGCGCACCCAGGACCCGGTCGCGGCGATCCAGGCCCTCGGCGGCGCGGACGCCGCGATCGCCACGGCCGTCAGCCCGAAGGCGTTCGAGCAGGCGTTGGGGTCGCTCGCACGCGGCGGGACGCTCGTCTGCGTCGGGCTGCCGGCCGACAACGAGATGGGCCTCCCGATCTTCGAGACGGTCCTCGGCGGCCTGACCGTGAAGGGCTCCATCGTCGGCACGCACCAGGACCTCGTCGAGGTCTTCGCGCTGCACCGCCGGGGCCTCACCCGCGTCGAGCGCTCCGAGGTGGCGCTCGAAGACGTCAACGAGGCGATCGCGGCGATGCTCGACGGCTCCGCCGGCACGGCGCGCACCGTCTTCCGCATCGCCCCCGACGCGACGACGGACCAGAGCGCGCCCGCGGCGGCCGGGGCCGCGTCGTGACGCCCGCCCCCGATCCGGGCGTCCCACCCGTCATGCGCCGGACGACGCTGCCCGACGGCGAGCCCATCGCCCTGCGCGACGTCGGGGTCGACGACGAGGCGGTGCTGCACGGGCTGCTCGAGCGGGTGACGGGCGACTCGCGGTGGTTCCGGTTCTTCTCGGGCGGCGCCGACATCGACGCCGCCGCGCACCTCGGCGCCACGACGGACGGCGTGCGGAGCCTCGGGTTGCTCGCGACGACCCTCGACGGTCGGGAGGTGCTGGGTCACGGGATGTGCCTGCCGATGACGGAGGACACGGGCGAGATCGCGTTCGAGGTGGCCGATGGCCATCACCGCCGGGGGATCGGCAGCGTCCTCCTGCACGACCTCGTCGCGCAGGCCGCTGCGGCCGGCTACCGCGAGGTGGTTGCGGAGGTGCTGGCGGGCAACCGCGACATGCTCGACATGCTCGCCGCGTCGGGCCTGCCGCAGCGCCGGAGCATGCAGGACGGGATCTGGGAGGTCCGGATCGCGGTGCCGGCTCCGCCCGACGCTCCCCGCTGACCCGCGGCACGAATCCGTGGCGCCGGGCCGCGGGGCCAGGCCGCAGCGCTGACCCGCGCCGCGGTCAGGCGACCGCGGCCGCGGCGGCGTACTCCACGGCGTCGCCGTCGTGCCGCACCTGGGTGCCGTGGGTCCCGGCCACGAGCCCCTCCAGGTCCTCGAGCCGTCCGATGGCCGCCCGCCGGCCCGTCTCCTCCACGAACCGGCACACCGCCTCGACCTTCGGGCCCATCGAGCCGCCCGCGAAGGACTGCTCCCGCAGCCACTGTGGCGTGGCCGCGCTCACCGCCCGCTGCTCCGGCGTGCCCCAGCCCACGTACACCGCGTCGACGTCCGTGGCCAGGGCGAGCACGTCGGCTCCGAGCTCGCGCGCCAGCAGCGCGGAGGCGAGGTCCTTGTCGATGACGGCCTCGACGCCGCGGTGGCCCGTGCCGTCGGCGACGACGGGTACGCCGCCGCCCCCGGCGCACACGACGAGGAACCCGCCGTCGACGAGCCGGCGGATCGCGCCGAGCTGCACGATCTCCAGCGGGTCGGGGGACGCCACGACCCGGCGCCACCACTGCCCGTCCGGGCGGACCTCCCAGCCACGCTCGTCCGCCAGCGTCCGGGCGCGCTGCTCGTCGTAGACCGGGCCGATGAACTTCGTCGGCGCGCGAAACGCCGGGTCGTCGGCGGCGACGAGCACGCGGGTCACGACGGTGACGGTGTCCTGGTGGTCGATCACGTTGTCCAGCGCGAGCTCGACGACGTAGCCGATCTGGCCCTCCGTCTCGGCGTCGAGCACGTCGAGCGGATAGGGCTCGCCCTCCCCGTAGGCGTCCTCCTTGAGCGCCAGGAGGCCGACCTGCGGGCCGTTGCCGTGGGTGACGACGAGCCGGTGGTCGGCCGCGACCGGCGCGAGCATCGCGGCGGCGTCCTGCGCGGCCTGGAGCTGGTTGGCGGCGCTGGGGGCGGCGCCGCGGCGGAGCAGGGCGTTGCCGCCGAGCGCGGCGACGACGAGGGGGCGGGGGGCCGAGGGGTCCATCACTGCATCGTCACCCGGCGGCGGTCGAGGACAGGCAGGGTTTTCCCGCAGACCTGGTGAGGCGGACAGCCCTTCCGCCGGGCACCCCCGACGGCGAGAGTCCGCCCTGCGCCGCGCGTCCCGCCGGCGCGCATCGAACCGGAGCAGACATGTCGCAGGACGCCGCACCACCGGCCACCGCCCAACAGGACCCGCCCGAGGGGCGCCCCCGGCGCTTCCCGACCGCGTTCACCGTCCTGACCGGCGTGCTGCTCGTGGTCTGGCTGCTCTCGTTCGTCATCCCGTCGGGCGCCTACGACACCGACCCGAAGACGGGCGGGCCCGTCCCGGGGACCTACCACGAGATCCAGACCGACAAGTCGGTGCCGCACCAGTTCTACAAGCTCTGGAACGCCCCGACGAACGGGCTCTACGGCATCGAGAACGAGCGCGGCAACGTCAGCGTCGACAACTCCGGCAGCCTCTACGGCGCTGCGCAGATCTTCCTGTTCGTGCTCGCGATCGGCGCGTTCATCACCGTGACGATGAAGACGGGGGCGATCCAGACGGGCATCGCCCGGCTGGCGCTGCGGTTCCGACGAAGTCCTCAGATCCTCATCGTCGTCCTGATGTCCGTCTTCGCCCTCGGGGGCACCGCGGAGGGCATGTGGGAGGAGACCCTCGGGTTCTTCGCGCTGCTCGTGCCGCTGGCGCTCGCGCTCGGCTACGACCGGATGACGGGCGCCGCGATCATCTTCCTCGGCTGCGGCTCGGGCGTGATCGCGTCGACCGTCAACCCGTTCGCCACCGGGGTCGCCTCTGACGCCGCCGGCATCGGCGTGGGCGACGGGATCTTCCTGCGCCTGGCCATGTGGGTCGTGCTCGTGGGCGTCGCCATCGCCTACGTCCTGCGCTACGCCAACCGCGTGCGCAAGGACCCGTCCCGCTCCGTGCTCGGCCCGGACGGCACCTCGTCCGCCGGTCTGCCGGTGGCCGACGACGTGGCCGGCGAGGTCCCGCCGCTCACGCGCCGCCAGGGGATCGTGCTCGGCCTCTTCTTCACGTCCTTCGCGGTGATGATCTACGGGTTCATCCCGTGGGGCGACATCTGGACCACGATCTTCAGCGCGGACTTCCCGCTGCCGACGTTCGAGTCCTTCTACTTCGCCCAGGCCAGCGTGCTCTTCATCGTCATGGCCGTCGTCATCGGCCAGGTCGCGAAGCTGGGCGAGAACGGCACGGTGACGACGATGGTCGCCGGCGCCTCCGACTTCCTCGGCGCCGCGCTCATCATCGTGGTCGCCCGCGCGGTCACCGTCGTGATGAAGAACTCCGCGGTCACCGACACGCTGCTGCACTGGACGGAGAGCGCCGTGACGGGCACCTCGAGCGGCGTCTTCGGCGCCGTCGCGCTGCTCGTCAACCTGCCGATCGCGTTCCTCGTCCCGTCGTCCTCGGGTCACGCGGCGCTCGTGATGCCGATCTTCGCGCCGCTGGCGGACTTCGCCTCCGCGCCGCGCTCGATCTCCGTCACCGCGTTCCAGAGCGCGTCGGGACTCGTGAACCTGATCACCCCGACGTCCGCGGTGATCATGGGCGGCCTCGCGCTGGCCCGCATCGACTACCACCACTACCTGCGCTTCGTGCTGCCGTACTTCGGCATCGCCCTGGTGCTCTGCCTGGGCTTCGTCGCCCTGGGTGCCGCGGCATGAGCGTCTCCTCTTCCCACCCCTCGGCCGCCGGCGCCAGCGCCAGACCGGCCGGATCCCTCACCACCACCGAGGTCCACCCCATGAAGTTCAGCGTCGACTCCGAAGTCGGAACCCTCCGCAAGGTCATCGTCCACCGTCCCGGGCTGGAGCAGCGGCGCCTGACGCCCGCCAACGCCGAGGAGCTGCTCTTCGACGACGTGATCTGGGTGCGCAAGGCGAAGGAGGAGCACGCGGCGTTCGTGGGGCTGATGGAGGACCGCGGCGTCGAGGTCTTCGACGCGGAGGACCTGCTGCTCCAGACGCTCGAGGCGCAGGCCGGCAAGGAGTGGCTGCTGGACCAGGTGCTGCAGGAGCGCCGCGTCGGGCAGTACCTCGCCCGCAGCGCCCGCGAGTGGGCGACGACCGCGAGCGCCCGTGACCTGTCGAACTTCCTCATCGGCGGCATGACGAAGGACGAGCTCGAGGGCGGCGCGGGCCTGTTCTACGACTCGTCGCGGCCGGACGACATGATGCTGCCGCCGCTGCCGAACTTCCTCTTCCAGCGCGACCCGTCGTCCTGGATCTACGGCGGCGTGACGCTCAACCCGATGACGAAGGCGGCGCGTCGTCCCGAGACGGCGATCATGGAGGCGATCTACCGCTTCCACCCGATGTTCGTCGAGGCCGGCGGCGTGCCCGTGTGGTTCGGCGGCGTCGAGCAGGACTGGGGAGCGTGCACGATCGAGGGCGGCGACGTCCAGACGATCGGCAACGGCTGCGTGATGATCGGGATGGGGGAGCGCACCACCCCGCAGTCCGTGGGCATCCTCGCCCGCACGCTGTTTCAGCAGGGGGTCGCGACGAAGGTGCTCGCCGTCCAGCTGCCGCCCTCGCGCTCCTACATGCACCTCGACACGGTGCTGACGATGGTCGACCGGGACGTCGTCACGCTGTACCCCAAGGTCGTCAACGACGACGTCCGCGTCTGGACGCTGCAGCCCGGCGACGAGGGGGCCCTGCCGGTCGTCGAGCGCTTCCCCGGCACGATCCTCGAGGCGATGGCCGACGCGCTGGGGGTCGAAGAGATCCGCACCGTCCCGACCGGCGGCGACGCCCCCGAGCAGGCGCGCGAGCAGTGGGACGACGGCAACAACGTCGTCTGCCTCGCTCCCGGCGTCGTGGTCGCCTACGAGCGCAACGTCGACACGAACGCCCGCCTCGAGGAGGCCGGCGTCGAGGTCCTGACGATCGACGGCTCCGAGCTCGGCCGCGGTCGCGGCGGCTCCCACTGCATGACCTGCCCCATCTCCCGCGAGGCCTGAGACCGATGTTCAACCTGCGCAACCGCTCCTTCCTGAAGGAGCTCGACTTCACCCGCGAGGAGCTCTCCTACCTCCTCGACCTCTCCGCGGCCCTGAAGACCGCGAAGTACGCCGGCACCGAGGTGCCGCGCCTGAACGGCAAGAACATCGCCCTGATCTTCGAGAAGACGTCGACCCGCACCCGCTGCGCGTTCGAGGTCGCCGCGCACGATCAGGGCGCGCACGTCACCTACCTCGATCCGACGGGCTCGCAGATGGGCCACAAGGAGTCGACCGCCGACACCGCCCAGGTGCTCGGGCGGATGTTCGACGCGATCGAGTACCGCGGCTCGGGCCAGGAGCACGTCGAAGAGCTCGCGGAGTACGCGGGCGTGCCGGTGTTCAACGGCCTGACGAACGAGTGGCACCCGACGCAGATGCTCGCCGACGTCCTGACGATGCGGGAGCACGCGGGCCGCCCGGCGCACGAGATCGCCTACGCGTACGTGGGTGACGGCCGCTTCAACATGGGCCGCTCGCTGCTCATCACCGGCGCGATCCTCGGCGCCGACGTGCGGCTCATCACCCCGGCCGAGCTGCGGCCGCCGGAGGACGTGATCGCCACCGCCCGCGAGCTCGCGAAGACCTCCGGCGCCCGGATCACGATCAGCGAGGACGTCGCCGACGTGCGCGGCGTGGACTTCGTCCACACCGACGTGTGGGTGTCGATGGGCGAGCCGAAGGACGTCTGGACGGAGCGCGCGCGCCTGCTGGCGCCCTACCAGGTCAACGCCGAGCTGCTCGCCCGCACGGAGAACCCGCGCGTGCGGTTCATGCACTGCCTGCCCGCGTTCCACGACTCGAAGACCGTCGTCGGCGCGCAGATGGCCGAGGCCACCGGCATGCACGACGGCCTCGAGGTGACGGACGAGGTCTTCCGCTCGCCCGCCAGCGTCGTCTTCGACCAGGCCGAGAACCGCCTGCACACCATCAAGGCCGTGCTCGTGGCCACGATGGCCTGAGCGCGCGCACCGACCGCGCCGGCGCGGTCGGCTGCGGTCCCGCCCGCCCGCCCGGGCGGTCGGCCGCCGCCGCCCCTTCGGACCCTCAAGTCCGCGGCGGTGCGGGCGATAGACGGTGAGACCCCGCTCGTCGGCGGTCGCCCATCGTGGCCCCGTGCCCTTCATCGCCGCCCGCTCGGGCGGCCACTCGTGTCGATCCCCCGCTCACCCTTCGATCCCCGCCTCGGCCCGGCGTTCGCCCCGGCCGTCGCCGTCGTGCGTTGACCGACGAGATCCTCGTCCGCGACCTCTCGCGCGCGGCGCTCGCGTACGCGGCGCACCAGTCCGCCCGGTGCGCGCACCTGCCGCTGGACCGTGACTGCGCCTGCTCCGAGGACGAGTTCCGCCGCCAGGCCCACCTGGCCCGCGGCCACCGGCTGTGCCCCGCGTGCCTCGGCGCCCGCGAGGTCGTCGTGCACGAGCCGCCCGCGCGCCCGCGCTGGGTGACGTGCGAGGAGTGCGCCGGCCTGGGCAACGTCGACCCGCCGGAGACCGTGGACGGCGAGGCCGTGGACGAGGACGGCCTGGCCCTGACGTCCCCGGAGGACGGCGAGGACGGCGAGGTCGACGGGGACGAGGAGGCCCCCGGCGGGGAGGCGGTCCGCACGGAGGACCGACCGAGTCCCTTCGTCTGACCGGCCGCGGCCTGCGTGAGCAGGCTGAGGAACGCCGGCTCGCCGTCGTCGGGAACCGGTAGGTCTCGACGTCGCCGAGCAGCCCACCGTAGAACGCCAGCGAGCGTGGGAGATCCGCGCACGACAGCATCGGGAACAGGCGCGACGTGCGGGGACTCTTCCACCGCGATCGGCCGCGACGCGAACCGATCGTGTGTGGCGGCCGCGACGTCGAGCGGCACTGTGCCCGGTGGGGGTGGGGCCGCCCCGCGGTCTCGCAGCGGCCCGGCGGCGCGGATCGGTGCGGGCTACGCTCGCGCGGATGACCGGCGACTCGGACGACCTCCGCGGCCCCGGAGCGGCCCGCGCCGACTACGACGTCACGGTCGTCGGCGCCGGGATCGTCGGGCTGGCGACGGCCCGCGAGCTCCGGACCCGCCGACCGGACCTGCGGGTCGCGGTCGTCGACGGGGCGGACGAGGTGGCCGGCCACCAGACGGGTCACAACAGCGGCGTGATCCACGCGGGGGTGTACTACGCGCCCGGATCGCTGAAGGCTCGCCTGTGCGTCGAGGGCGCCCGCCGGATGTACGCCTACTGCGCGGAGCGGGGCATTCCGACGGAGCGGGTCGGCAAGCTCGTCGTCGCCGTCGACGCGTCCGAGCTGCCACGCCTCGACGAGCTCGAGCGCCGCTCGCGCGCCAACGGTGTGACCTTCGAGCGCGTCGGGCCGGAGCGCATGCGCGAGATCGAGCCGCACTGCACGGGTGTCGCGGCGCTGCACTCGCCGAACACCGGGATCGTCGACTTCGCCGCGGTCGCCCGGGCGCTCGCGGACGACGTGCGGGCGGCCGGCGGTGACGTGCTCCTGGGGCGCGCCGTCACCGGCGTCGGCCGCCGGGGCGACCTGCGGGTGCTGCAGACGCCGCAGGGACCCATCGTCACGCGCGGGCTGGTCGGCTGCGCCGGGGCGTGGGCCGACCGGCTGGCGGTCGCCGACGGCGGTTCGCCGGACCCGCGGATCGTGCCGTTCCGCGGCGCCTACCTGCGCCTGCGCCCCGAGGCGACGGGGCTCGTCCGCGGGTTGATCTACCCCGTGCCGAATCCGGACCTGCCGTTCCTCGGCGTCCATCTGACCAGGCACGTGTCCGGTGACGTGCTGCTCGGCCCGACCGCCCTCCTCGTCGGCGCGCGCGACGCCTACGGGATCGGGCGGGTCCGCCGCCGCGACCTGGGCGCGACGCTCCGCTGGCCCGGGACGTGGCGCCTGGCCCGGCGGTTCTGGCGGACCGGGATCGCGGAGTTGGCCACGGCGGTCAGCCGCCGGGCGTTCGTGGCGAGCGCCGCCCGCTACGTGCCCGAGCTGACGGTGGAGGACGTGACGGACGGCTGGGCGGGGATCCGGGCGCAGGCCGTCTCCCGCGACGGGCGCCTGGTCGACGACTTCGTGTTCGACGAGCGACCGGGGGCGCTGCACGTGCGCAACGCACCCTCGCCGGCGGCCACGTCGGCCCTGGCGATCGCGGCGCTGGTGGCGGACCGGGCGGGGGAGGTGCTCGAGCTCCGGGGGGCTGCGGGGGCGGCGCGGGGACCCGGAGGGCGGTAGCGCGCGCGGCGACCGGCGTCCCCGGGGCCCGCGGGCCGTCCGGTCTTGGCGGGCCGTCCGGGATCGCGCGGCTGGATCGGACATGGCCGATGCGGGAGACTCGCCGCCGTGTCCGACCGCGCGGCCTTCCGCCTCTACCGCGCGGCCTTCCGCGTGCTCCTGATCGCGCTCGTGGTCTCGATGAACCTGCGGGCGCCGACGGAGGTGGCCATCGGTCTCACGGCCCTCATCGCCGTCGTCGTCACCTACGGCCCCCCCGATCCGGACAAGCGGCGCGCGCCGATCGTCGTCGCCGACCTCCCGCGGGGGCGGGCCGTCACCTTCGTGGGACTCGGCCTGCTCCAGTTCTCCGCAGTGGGGTGGTACGTCGCGACGCTGTTCGTCGCCGACGACGCCGCCGGCCTTGCGCTGCCCGCGTTTGTGGCGCTCGCGCTGCTGTTGCTGGTGGTGGGCTACATGGCCTGGATCCGTCGGTCCCTCCCGCCGCCGACTTGAAGATGGCGCCGCGGCACACGCCGCACCGACCCCCGTCGCGCGGCGACCGCTCGGGGGCTGGCAGGCGTGCCCCACTGCGGCGAGCGGCGGCGCGCCACGTCCAACGTTCGGGCGGGATGACGACGGTCGTGCGTCCTGATCGCCCGCCGTTGTCTACGGTCCCCGCATGACCGACGGACCGCTTGACCGGCCAGCCGCCTCGTCCCGCCCGACCACCGGCGAGGGGGCGGCCCGATGAGCGCCGGTCTCGCCGCCCTCCTGGACGACATCTCCGTCCTCGCGCGCGCCGCCGCCGCGTCCGTCGACGACGTCGCCGCCGGCGCGGGCCGCGCGAGCGTGAAGGCGGTGGGCGTCGTCGTCGACGACACGGCCGTCACGCCGCGCTACGTGCAGGGGATCAAGCCGGAGCGCGAGCTGCCCATGATCCGGCGGATCGCGCTGGGCTCGCTGCGCAACAAGATCCTCTTCATCCTGCCGGTCATCATGCTGCTCAGCCAGTTCGTGGACTGGCTGCTGACGCCGATCCTCATGGTGGGCGGCTGCTACCTCTGCTTCGAGGGCGCGGAGAAGCTGTGGGAGGCCGTGGGCCCGAACCGTCACGAGCACAAGGCGGCCGCGGCGACCGCGCCGCCCGCCGACGAGAAGACGCTCACGAGCGGCGCCATCCGCACGGACTTCATCCTCTCGGCCGAGATCATGGTGATCTCGCTGAACGAGGTCTCGAACGAGCCGTTCGTCTCGCGCCTGCTGATCCTGATCGCGGTTGCGTTCCTCATCACGGCGGTCGTCTACGGCACCGTGGCGCTGATCGTGAAGATGGACGACATCGGTCTGCGCCTGGCCCGCAGCGGCGCGGGCGGCGTGGCGTCGTTCGGTCGCGGCCTCGTCCGCGCGATGCCGATCGTCCTCTCGGTGCTGTCGACCGTCGGCATCGCCGCGATGCTCTGGGTCGGCGGCCACATCCTCCTCGTGGGCCTGAAGGACCTCGGCGCCTCCTGGCTCTACGACCACGTGCACCACTGGGAGGAGGACGTCCACGACGCCCTCGGCGGGTTCGGCGGCGTCGGCGCCTGGCTGACGAACACGGCCGCCTCGGCCGTCCTCGGCCTGATCGTCGGCGGCATCATCACGGCGATCGTGCTCCGGTTCTTCCACAAGCATGACGACGACGGCCACGGCGCCGGGAAGCACCCGCACGCCGCGGGCGAGACGGTGACGCCGGCCGTCGCCACGACGCCCGGCAGCGGGTCCGGCGCCACCCGCGCCGGCGCGTCCGGTGCCCCCACGGCGGAGGAGACGGCCGGTCGCGAGGGCACCGACGGACTCTGACCCCGGGGCCGCGGGCACCTCGTCGGAGGAGTGACCCGCCGCGGCAGCGGCCGCAGCCCCCCGGAGCGCCCGGACGGGCGAGCCCTCAGGGACGCCGCCGGCGCAGCAACTCCCAGCCGCCCGCGCAGGCCATGAGCGCGAGTGCGGCGAGTGCGAGCGTCCCGCGCGTGCCGCCGCCCGACGCGGTGATCGCGAGGGACACTGCTGCGAGCGCGAGGGCAATCCATGCCACGGAGAACCGGGCGTCGGGGTCGGACTCGTCACGGGGCGGGCGTTCCACGCGCGGAGCATCACACGGGCGCCGCGAACCGCGCTCCGCCCCGGAACGCGGGCGAAGCGCGCTCAGCGGACGCCCGGCCTCGACGGACTCGCACGGCCCCACCACGCGCCGCCAGCGGTGGCGATTGGTCGCTCGCCAGCCGGACTAGCCCGCCGCGACCGGACGGGGCCCGAGGGCCCCGCGCCCCTCCGCCTCCTCCTTCAGCCACTCGCGGTGCGAGGGGTGGGCCACCGCGATCAGGGCGCGGGTGCGCTCGGCGACGGTCCGGCCGCGCAGGGTCGCCACGCCCCATTCGGTGACGACGTGGTCGACGTCGTTCTTGCTCGTCGTCACGATCGACCCGTCGGTCAGCGTGGGGCGGATGCGGGAGCGACCGTCGGAGGTCGTGGAGTGCAGGACCACGAAGGCCTCGCCCTCGGACGACGCGATGGCGCCGCGCGCGAAATCCGCCTGGCCGCCGCTGCCGGACCAGAGCCGGCCGGCCATCGTCTCCGAGGCGCACTGCCCGAAGAAGTCCACCTCGGTGGTGGCGTTGACGGACACCATGCGGCGCTCCGTGGCGATCGTCCGCGGATCGTTGACCCAGTCGACGGGGTGGAGCTCCACCGCGGGGTTGTCGTCGAGCCAGTCGTAGAGCCGCTGGCTGCCCAGGGCGAACGTCGCCACGGCAACGCCGGGGTGCTGGCGCTTCTCGCCCCCGGTCACCACGCCGCGCTCGACGAGCTGCATGAGCCCGTCCGAGAACAGCTCGGTGTGCACGCCCAGGTCGCGGTGGCCGGAGAGGGCGTCGAGCACGGCCTCGGGGACGGACCCGATGCCGATCTGCAGCGTCGCCCCGTGCTGGATCCGGTCCGCGACGAACGCGCCGATGGCGCGGTCGCGGTCGTCCGGGCGCGCGGGCTCCAGGGCGACGAGCGGGCGGTCCGTCCGGTACCACGCGGCCACCTCCGAGAGGTGCACGCGGTGGTTGCCGTGGGTGCGCGGCATCCGCTCGTTGACCTCGAGCACCAACGGGGCCTCGCCCCGGAGCGGCGCGACGTACTCGGCGTTCGTGCCCAGCGTGCACCAGCCGTCGGCGTCCGGCGGACTCGCCGCGGCGACGATCAGGGAGAGGTTCGTGTGGCGGCGCAGCGCGCGCGGGACGTTCGAGAAGTCCGAGGCCAGCAGGTCGCAGGCCCCGCTCCAGCACGCGGCACGGGTGGCGGGGGAGAGGAACAGGCTGACGTGGCGCAGGTGGTCCCCGCAGCGCCCGTCGATGTAGAGCCGCGGGCGGAGCGCGTGCATCTGGAAGACGCGCACGTCGGTGAGCCGCTCGTGCTCGCGCTCGAGCAGGTCGAGGGCCTCGACCGCCTCGCCGTTGGCCATGCCGGTGATCACGTCGCCGTAGGGCACCACGTGATCGAGCACGTCCTGGACGGTGCCCTCCGGAACTCGCTCGCGCTGCATGCGGCCGAGGCTAGTGGCGCGCGCGGCGCACGGGTCCGTCGCCTCCCGCGCGACTCCCGCGGCGGACTACGGAACCGGCGCTCGGCGACGCCCGGGTGCCGCGCACGTGCGCGCGAACGCCCTGAGAGGACCCCGCCGCCGCGGGACCGGTGCGAGCGCCGATCCGGTCCGGCCTCAGCGGAGGTCGTCGACGAACGCGTCGACCGTCGCCCCTCGCGGCGCGGCCGCGACGTCGAGGCCGCGGTACGTGGCCCGGAAGAGCGCACGGGACGGCACCGGGTCCTGGGTGCCCTCCTTCCGGCCTCGGATGAGCCGCCCGAGCCGGCAACCGGCGCCCGCCAAGAAGCGCGCGGCCTCTTGCCGGGTGACGGGCAGGAGGCCGAGAACGGAGGGGTTGCAGGCACCGACGTGCTGGACGACCCGGGTCGGCGTACCGACGGCGGTCTGGCCGACCGCGACGGTGGCCGACCCGGCCCGGCCGGAGACCTCGAGGCGGAAGCCCGTGCACGCCGACCCCGTGTAGCCCGCGACGTTGACCGTGTGCAGCCCGGCGCTCTTCATCGCGCTGGCGGGACCCGTGCGCTCGCCGCAGCCGTCGCCGGTACCCAGGGTCACCCGGGTGTAGGTCCCCGAGACGGGCGAGGACGACTGCACGACGGCGCCCGAGCCGGCCGCCGGGCCGTTTGTGCCCTCGACCGCCGTCGCGGCGAAGAGCGACGGCCTGAACGACTCGCGCAGCCGGATGGGCCGGCGGTACCCGCCCGAGCCCTCCTGCGGCCAGACGCACACGACGTTCTTCCCCGCGGCGAACCGCGCCCGGCCGCTTGCGGTGAAAGTCGAACCGACGCCTCCGGTGGCGCGCAGCCGCCGTCGGTCGGCCGCGGACGGCCGGCGCGGGCAGCGCCCGCCGCGCGGCCCGAACCGGGCCGCGAGCCGCACCGTGCGGGCCGCGGTGCGCCGGCGGTAGAGCACCGTGACGTCGAGCGGGCGTCCCGAGAGGAACGAGGCGACCGTCGTACCGGGGTGCGCGGCGGTCAACGTCGCCCCGCCGCGGGCCAGGCGTGGCGCCCCGGTGTCGGCGGCCTGCGCGGTGGCCCCGCCCGTGGCGAGCAGCAGGACCAGGGAGAGGGGGACGAGACGACGCATCGAGCGAGCCTATCGGCGGGGCGCCGGGCTGCGGACGTCGTCAGCGCCGCGGGCGCCGCGCGGGCCCGCGCGGCTGGGTGCGCAGCGGCGCGGAGGCCCGCCGGGGCCCCTACGGTGTGGGGGTGGCCGTGACCGTCGAGATGCTGCTCGAGCGCGACGGTCCTGCCTGTGCGTGGTGCGGCCGCGCGCCCTGGCGCCGCGACCTCACCCTGGAGCACCTCGTGCCCCGGTCCCGGGGCGGCCATCTGACACCGGAGAACGTCGTCCTGGCCTGCGGCCGGTGCAACCGCCGGCGCGGTGCACGCCCCGCCGACGCGTACGTCCGGGAGCTCCTGCGCGACGGGGTCGCGGTCGACGTCGAGGGTCTGCGGACCGCGCTGCGGCGGCTCCTCGACGCCGACCGTCGCGTCCACCGCGAGGCCGGGCAGCGGCAGCTCGAGCGCCTGCGGTCCGTGGACGCGCCCGTCCGACCCTGACGGCGCGGGTACCGCCCCGCGGTGGCCTCGGGTCGCGGCTTCCCGCGGCTGCAGCCATCATGGGGGCATGGCTCCTGCGCCGCGTGACCTGCGTGCCGTCCTGCTGCGCGCCGCCGAGGACGAGCTCGCCGCCGTGGGCGTCGGGGCCGTGAGCCTGCGCGCCATCGCCCGCAGGGCGGGGGTCTCGCACCAGGCGCCCGGGCACGTCTTCCGCGACCGGGCCGGGCTGTTCACCGCGGTGGCGCAGGCCGGCTACGACGCGCTGGCGGAGGAGCTCGCGGCCGGACGCGACGCCGCCGTGGGCGGGCCGCCGGGGCGCCTGACCGGGGTGGGCGTCGCCTACGTGCGGTTCGCGCTGGAGCGCGGCGCGCTGTTCTCCGTGATGACGCGGCCCGAGCTGTCCAACCTCGACGACCCGGCGCTGGCGGAGAGTCGCGGCCGCCCGCTCCGGGTCCTCCACGACGCAGTGGAGGCGGCGGCGGAGACGGGGTGGGGTGGGGGAGCGGAGCCGCGAACCCTCGCGCTGCTCTGCTGGAGCACGGTCCACGGTCTTGCGACGCTCGCCCGCGACGGCATCCTGGCCATCGACGCCCCGGAGGCCACGCCGGAGCAGCTCGCCGACCTGCTCTCGCGCACGCTCGTCGGGGCGCTCGAGACCGGCACCCCGTCGGTGGACTGAACCGCTCCTCAGGCGGTCGCGGGAACCGCGGCCTGCTGGGGCACGTCGTCCGCGGCGCCCGGGTGCGCGGGCAGCCAGAGCAGCACGAGCACGGCGCCGACGGCCGACACTCCGGCGGCGACCAGGCACCCCGCCTGCAGGCCGTCGAGGAACCCCGACTGCGCTGCGCTGGCAAGTGCCGCGCCGGCGGCGGCATCCCCGCCGCGGGCGAGCCCGTCCGCCGTCAGCACGGCGGCGCCGATGGACTCCCGCGCCGTCTCGAGGACCGGCCCCGGGAGCGAGGCGCCGTCGAAGGCGTCGCGGTACAGGGAGAGCGCCACGCTGCCGACGACGGCGACGCCGAGCGTGCCGCCGAGCTCGCGGGTGGCGTCGTTGATCGCGGACCCCATGCCCGCCTTCGCCGCGGGTACCACGCCCATGATCGCCTCCGTCGCGGGCGCGCTGGTGAGCCCGAGCCCGGAGCCCATGAGCACCATCTGGAACGCCATCGTCGCGTAAGCCGTGTCCGCGTCGACCGTAGACGTCCACGCGAACCCGGCCGCGAACATCAGCAGGCCCCCCGCCACGACGAGCTTCGTGCCCGCCACCACCGCGGCGCGGGACCCCAGGATCGACAGGGCGGCGGTGCAGACCGCGAAGGGGAGCAGCCGGATGCCGGCCGAGAACGGCTCGTAACCCTTCACGAACTGGAAGTACTGGGTGATGAGGAAGATGAAGCCGAAGAGCGCGAAGAACGCGAACGTGATCGACAGCGCCGCGGCGGTGAAGCGCAGGTTCTTGAACACCGAGACGTCGAGCATCGGGAACGCGCGGCGGCGCTCCCAGACGACGAAGACGAGCAGCACCACGAGCGCGGTCACGAGCGCTCCGACGGTCGCCGCCGACGCCCACCCGCGCTCGGGCGCCTCGATCACGCCGTAGACGAGCAGGCCGAGCCCGACGGTCGACAGCGCGATCCCGCCGTAGTCCAGCGGCGGCGTCTCCGGGTCGCGGGACTCCGGGATCCGCAGCAGCGCGCCGACGAGCGCCAGGAGGGCGACGGCGCCGGGGAACAGCAGGGTGCTGTTCCACGACACGTGCTGGACGAGGAACCCGCCGACGACGGGGCCCAGCGCGATCGCCAGCCCGGCGGAGGCCCCCACAGGCCGATCGCCTTCGCCCGCCGCGCGCGGTCCGTGAAGACCTCGGAGATGATCGAGAGCGTCACCGGGAAGATGACCGCCGCCCCGACGCCAGCCACCGCGCGCCACGCGATGAGGTGCCCCGGCGATCCCGCGGTCGCGCCGCCGAAGGAGGCCGCGGCGAACAGCGCGAGTCCGATCAGCAGCAACCGGCGCCGGCCGAAGCGGTCCGACAGCGTGCCCGCGGCCAGCACGAGTGCGGCGAACGCGAGGTTGAACGCGTCGACGATCCACAGCAGGTCGGTCGTCGTGGCCCCGAGATCCTCGGTGAGCCGCGGCAGCGTGATGTTGACGATCGTCGTCGACAGGTTGATCACCAGGACGGCGAGGCAGACGATCGCGAGGATCAGCCGCTCCCGACCGGTGAAGGACGTCGATGGTTCGGCGCGCATCGACGAGACGGTAGGCACCCCGCTTGACAGTGTCAAGCCGCGGCGACGGGGACCCGGGCCCGGGCAGTCCGCGTGGGGCGCGGGAGGCCGGCGCCCGCTCAGGTCGCCTATCCGCCCCGGCCGCTACGAATCCTCCGGCACCGAGAACTCCAGGTCCATCAGCGGCCCGTACTGCTGACCGGCGTAGGAGTCGTTGTCGTAGATGGCGCCCTGCACGACGGGGCGGGGGACGGAGACCTTCACCGCGCGCGCGTGCCGGTGAACCGTGATGGCCACGTCCTCGGGCCGGGTGCCGTAGAGGCCGGCGAAGCGCTCCGGGGTGAGCACGTCGGCGGCCACGAGCGCATCGAGGGCGGCCTCGTCGCGACACATGAAGTCGAACGTCAACGTGAACGGGCCGGCGTTCTTCGAGCGCACGAGCGAGCAGAGGTCGAGCAGCGTGGTCATCGGATGGTCTCCGTCCGGGTGCGGAACAGCTCGCCCGGCTCGACCCCGGCCGCGACGTGGTTGAGGACGAACTCGTACACGGGGCCGCGATCCATCTCGGGCGGCGAGAACGGGTAGGCGATCGTCGTGACCAGCCCCTCGTACTCCGGGATCGGGAGGTGCGAACTGGCGTGCGCGACGAACGTGGCGATGTCGTGGGCCAGCCGCTGCTCCGGGGCGGTGACCGTGATGAGGACCCCGACCTCGTCGGCGTGCAGCGGCGTGGGCTCCGTCCCCGAGACCACGGCGCCCAGACCGTAGAAGCGGTACGAGATGTCGATCTCGTCGGGATCGACGGCATCGTCGAAGAGGTCACGGATCTTGGCCGCGAAGTACTGCTGCGCCAGCGGGACGAGGCTCGGCAGCCGGTCGATGACGACGCGGTCGCGGATGCCGCCGGCCACGACCGTCTGGTGGCCGACGAGGCGCGCGCCCTCGAGCTTGATCGTGTACTCCTGCGCGTGCTCGAACGCCGAGCCTCGGACCCGGACGGTCTGCTCGTCGACCTGCTCGTACGTCGCCTCCGTCGTGTCCAGCACGCCGGCCGGTTCGGTCACGCGGTACGGATGAGCGTTCTCGTAGAGCGTGTGGGCGGCGACCGAGACCTCGGTCAGCCGGGATCCGGCGGCGAGCGTCCGGACGTCGAAGTGGTCGTCGCGCACCGTCGCGAGGAGGCTGTTCGCGGACGGCGGGACCGCGCACGCCGCGCCGCACTCGATGGTCTTCGCCGCGTGCCAGATCAGCCCGGGGTCGAAGCCGCGCATCCGCGGGACGGCCGCGAAGAGCGCGGTATCGCTCGCGCGGCCGGCCAGCACGACGTCGCACCCCTGCTCCAGGAGCGCCTCGATCGGCTCCGTGCCCATCATCCCCACCACGCTGCTGCCCGTCAGGTCGTCGCGGGTGATCGACGGCGCGTGCGGCAGCGCCCGGATCTGGCCCGCGTCCCAGAGCCGCCCCAGCGCGTCGGACGACTGGCCGGAGTACGCGACGCCGACCGTGAGAGGCGCACCGTCGGCGCGCGAGAGGCTGCGGACGAGGTCGAGGACGTGGTCGACGGCGTCGTCCCGGCCGCTCGTGCCGCAAGAGCCGATGATCAGGGGCACGTCGAGCGCCGCCCGCGCGCGGAGGATGTGCCGCAGGTCGCCGGTGACGGCGGCGTCCGAGAGCTTCGGGGTGCCGCTGCCCAGGGCGGAGGGTCCGCTGTCGGTCGACCCGGCGTCGCACGCGATCACGTGGGGCTGCAGCGCCACCCCGCGCTCGAAGCCTTCGAGGTCGAATCCGGCGCCGAGCGCGCCGGTGGGGGCCAGGATGCGGATCTCGTTCATGCAGGGGCTCCGGAGGAGGGGTTGCGGCGAAGGTGGACGTGGGCGAGCCGGAGCAGGACCAGGGCGACGAGGACGAGGGCGCCGACGTCGAGGAAGAACCAGCGCCAGCCGGTCAGGTCGACCAGGGCGCCGACCACTGCAGGCCCCAGGGCTGCGCCGACCGCGGCGCTGACCGTGTAGAGGCCGGTGTAGGTGCCGACGTACCCGGGAGGGGAGAGGTTCCAGAGGATCACGATGGCGTTGATCGCGAACGCGGCGTAGCCGACGGAGGCGAGGCAGAGGGCGACGATCGCCCCCGTCGATGACGTGGCCACCGTGCCCAGGACGAGCGCCGCGCCGTAGATCGCGACCCCGACGCCGATCGTCCGGATGCGGCCGAGGCGCTCGGCGAGCAGCGCCGCCGGGAACGCCGCGAGCAGGAACGCGAGCCCGGCGGGCAGGACGAGCCCGCCGGCCTCGCCGCGGGAGAGCCCGAGGACGGCGGTGCTGTAGGGCGTCAGCAGCGAGCGCGAGGCCGCCCAGGCCCCGGCGAACGCGACGATCATGCCCAGGAGGAACAACCGGGAGCGATCGGCGTCGACGAGGACCTCGCGGACGATGGCGCGGACGCGGCGGGGGGAGCGGGCCGACGAGGCGGAGGACTCCGCCAGGGCCGCCTGGTACCCGGGCGACTCGCGGTCCCGGACCTTGCGCGCCACGACGAGCGCGGCGGCGAGCATGATGAGCGCCGGGATCGCGAAGGCGGCCTGCGGGTGCTCGTCGACGACCAGCAGGCTGATGAGTGCCGAAACCACGATCGTCAGGCCCGTCCCGATCTTCACCACCGCGTTGGCGCGGCTGCGCTGCTCCCGCGAGACGAAGTCGGGCATCAGCGCCTCGGCCACAGGCTTCACCGAGTTCGCGATCACGGCGTACCCGAGCATCAGGACGACCAGGACCGGCAGCGATCCGGCGTGCGGGATCGCGACGAAGAAGACGGCCGCGAAGGGGAGCCCGACGAGCAGGTACGGCACCCGGCGGCCCCAGCGACTGCGGGTGTTGTCGGAGCGGTTGCCGATCCACGGCTGGATGAAGACCCCGACGACGTTGTCGAGGCCCATGAACAGGCCGACGAGCGCGGCGCTCGAGACGTAGTCCTCGAGCAGCGGCGGCACCTGCGCGTCGTAGAAGCTCCACGTCACCTCGAGGGCGAAGACCGCCAGCGCGACGTAGATCGTGATGCGCAGCCCGACGCGCGGCGGCGTCGAGGGGTCTGCCGCCGCGCCGGGTCCGGCGTCGGCGTGGTGGAGGGTCGAGGGCATCGGTTCCTGGACGGCGCTGGGTGACACGACGCACAGACCGTAGCATTTGCCATAGCAAAAGGGCAACATACGGCAAACGACGTAGGCTGTGCCGATGAGCACCACCGCGCTCGCGTCCCAGGCCCAGCACGCGTATCAGGCGCTCCGGGCCGCCATCGAGGCGGGGGAGCTGCGCGCCGGCGAGCGCGTCACGGAGCGCAGCGCCGCTGCCCGGTGCGGCGTGAGCCCGACGCCGGCGCGCGACGCCCTGCGCCGCCTGGAGCGCGAGGGCCTCGTCACGCGTCTCGGCCCGCGCACGCTGGTGGTGGCCGAGATCTCGCCGACGACCCAGCGGCAGATGGGGGAGGTCGAGGTGACGCTGCGCGGCCTCGTCGCCCGGTTCGCCGCGACGAACGTGCGGGACGCCGAGGTCGTCGAGCTACGCTCCACCCTGGACCGCGCCGACGACCTGGTGGTCGCGATCGAGCACGGCGGCCGCACCCCTCGCCGCGTGCAGGCACTGCTCGAGACGCTCGCGGAGTTCAACCGCGGGGTCGAGCGGGCCTGCCACCTGCCCGCGCTCGTCGACGCGTTGCAGCAGGCGCGGGTGCTGTCGCCGATAGAGCGTGCCCCGCGTCTGCTCGAGCGCGCCGTCGTGGACGACAGCTTCGGGGCCGCCCGCTACCGCGACCATCGCCGGCTGCTCGACGCCATCGCGGACCGTGACCCGGACGGTGCCCACGAGGTCGCGATCGCCCACGCGCAGGCGGCGCTCGCCGACCTGTTGTAGCGCCGCGGCCGCCGACGACCGGACGAGGATGTGCTCGTCGGCGGTGTCGAAGCCCGAGCACCCCGTTCGACGTGGCGGTAGAACCGCAAACGAGGAGGACTCGATCAAGGTCGTGGTGTTCGTGCAGATCGAGCCGAAGGACGAGACCGGCGCGATGCCCAGCGACGACCTGCTCGCCGCGATGGGGGCCTACAACGAGGAGCTCGTGAAGGCGGGCGTGATGCTCGAGGTCGGCGGGCTGCGCGTCCCCTCGGTCACGATCAGTCCGGCGGTCGCCCGCTAGGCGTCGTGCTGCGCCGTCGTGGCGTGGGTGCGGCTAGTCGACGCGCGCGGACGAGGCCAGCGGAGGAGCGATCGCGTCCTGCACGCGGTCGTCCGAGCCCTCGGGCGTCGCGGTCTCGCCCACGGCTCCGGGCCGCACGCGCAGGACGAGCGCGGCGACGACGATGGTCGCGAGGACGATGCCCGCGGCGATGACGTACGCGACGTGGAAGCCGGCGTTGAGGGCCTCGGTCGCGTTCGTGCCGCCCGTGAGCTCGCTGGCCGTCCGGTCGGCGGCGAAGGTCGCGAGGACCGAGAGGGCGATCGCGCCGCCGATCTGCTGCGACGTGTTGATGAGGCCGGAGGCGACCCCCGAGTCCCCCGGGGTCGCCGCCGACATGGCGAGGCCCATGATCGCCGGGAAGCTCATGCCCGCGCCGAAGCCGACGAGCAGCATCGAGGGCAGGACGTGCTCGACGTAGCCGCCGTCGACCGGCGTCCGCAGGAGCAGGAGGACGCCGACCACCACGGACGCCAGGCCGCCGATCACCGCGGCACGGGCCCCGAAGCGCTCCTGCACCGGCTGGGAGAGCTTCGTCGAGACCGTGCCGTTCACGACGGTGAGGGGCAGGAACGCGAGGCCGATCTGCAACGGGCTGAAGCCGAGGACCTCGCCCGTGTAGCGCGCACCGAAGAAGAAGACCGAGAACACGCCGGCGAGCAGTCCGAGCACGATGAGGTTGGAGCCCGTCACGTTGCGGGAGCGGAAGATCCGCAGCGGCACGAGCGGGTGGGCGGTGCGGGCCTGCTGGAGCACGAAGCCGGCCAGCAGGAGGAGCGCCACGGCCGCGAGGACGAGGGTGCGGGACGACCCCCAGCCCTCGCGCTCCGCGCCGACGATGGCGTAGACGGCGAGCATCAGACCGCCCGTGAGCATGAGCGCGCCGGGCACGTCGACCTTGTTCTCCCCGAATCCCAGCCCGGGACGGTGGGGGACCAGGCGGGTGCCCAGCAGCACGGTCGCCACGCCGACGGGCAGGTTGACGAAGAAGATCCAGTGCCACGACAGGACGTCCGTCAGCACACCGCCGAGCAGCAGGCCCAGCGAGCCGCCCGCGGTGGCGACAAAGGAGTAGATGCCGATGGCCCGGCCCTGCGCGCGGGGCTCCCGGAACATCGTGATGATCATCCCCAGGATCACCGAGGAGCCCAGGGCTCCCCCGACGCCCTGCAGGAAGCGCGCCGCGATGAGGACCTCCTGGGTCGCCGCCAGGCCGCAGAGCAGCGAGGCAACGGTGAAGAGGGACATGCCCCAGAGGAACATCCGGCGCGGCCCGATCAGGTCGCCGATGCGGCCGGACAGCATCAGCAGGCCGCCGAAGGGGATGAGGTAGGCGTTCACCACCCAGGTGAGGTTGCTGTCCGAGAACTCGAGGTCGTCCTTCAGGACGGGTAGCGCGGTGTTCACGATCGTGCTGTCGAGCACGATCATCAGCATCCCCAGGCAGAGGACGTAGAGCGCGATCATGTCGCGGCGATCGGTGGGGTGGTCGGTGCTCATCGGGGTCCTTGTGGGAGGCGTCGTGGGAGACTCGCCGGCGGGCGCGCTGGACCCGGACCGCCCGAAGTGCGATCCTTGATCAACGCGGAGCGTGTCTCCGCTTCGCCTGGGGACCATACGGAGACAATCTCCGTTTCGTCAAGAGAGGATGGACACAGATGGCCGATGCGACCGGCGGCGCCCGCAAGGAGCGCAGCGACAAGGCGCGAAACCGAGAGCACATCCTCGAGGTCGCCGACGAGTACTTCTCGTCGGCCGACGTCAGCGGGTCCCTCGACGCCATCGCCAAGCGGGCGGGCGTCGGTGCCGGCACGCTGTACCGCCATTTCCCGACCCGCGAGGCCCTGCTTGCCGCGCTCCTGCAGGCGCGCAACGAGGAACTCGCGGCTCGTCGCGAGGCCATCAAGGCCGAGGGACACGAGCCGGATGTCGCCCTGGGTCTGTGGCTCGAGGCGATCGACGAATGGCTCTCGGCGTTCAAGGGTCTGCCGGAGCCGCTGCGGACGGCGCTGTCCGACGAGGCCTCGCCGCTCGCCATCACCTGCCGGGGCTTCGTGACCGACACCGACGAGTTCCTGGTACCGGCCCAGCGCGCGGGCAAGGCGCAGCCCGGGGTGCGGGGCCGCGACCTCTTCCTCGGCGCGCTCGCGACCTCGTGGGCGCGCGGCGCGGTCATGGCCGACGACGCCTCCGCCGAGTCGCTGAAGGAGCTCCTCCGTCAGGGGTGGGCGGCCCCTACGACTCCCGCGTGACCGCGCGGTCGAGGGCGAGGATCTCGGCGTTGTCGCGTCCGCGCCGTAGGTGGCGAGGACGGTCTCTTGTAAACCGGAGACAATCTCCGTATAGTCGGCGAGGCTGGTCGACGGTCGGCCAGCGCAGAGCCGACACGACCTCGTGCCCTGTCACCGCCTGAACGATCGGGGGCCGTGTGGCTTCGCCGGGTCCCGGGGCGCGTGGCATCTGAGCGCGGGGCAGAAGGGACCGTTGCATGGCAGGCAAGAAGATGATCCTCGGGCTGGGGATGACCGCGGGGTATGGCAACCTGGCCGGGGCGTGGCGGGCTCCGCACGTCGACCCGGGCAACTACGCGAAGGTCGAGGCGAACGTCCGCTACGCGCAGACGGCCGAGAGGGGAGGGTTCGCGTTCCTGTTCACCCCCGACTTCCCGGCCGTCCGTGGAGACGTCGAGGCCACCGGCGTCCAGAACGTCCTGGAGCCGATGATGCAGCTCGCCGCCATCTCGCAGGCGACGGAGCGGATCGGGTTCGTCGCCACCGGGTCCACGACCTTCCAGGAGCCGTTCAACACGGCCCGGCAGTTCAAGGCGCTCGACGTGATGAGTCACGGCCGGGCGGGATGGAACGCCGTTACCACGAGCGATCCGGCGGTAGCGGCCAACTACGGCAGCACCGTCGTCGACCGCGCCGAGCGGTACGGGCGGGCGCACGAGGCGATCCAGATCGTCCAGGCGCTCTGGGGCAGCTGGGAGCCGGACGCCTGGCTGGCGGACCAGGACTCCGGTCGGTTCCTCGACGCGTCGAAGCTCCAGCCGGTCAATCTGCAGGGACAGTACGTCGCCTCGCGCGGACCGCTGCCGATCCCGCCGTCGGAGCAGGGGCAGCCGGTCATCTTCAGCTCGGGAGGGCCCAGTCCGCACCTCTTGGAGCTCGCCGGCCGCTACGCGAGCGGCTTCATCGCCGAGGTGTGGACGATCGAGGAGGCGCGTGCGCAGCGCGAGCTGGTGCGGGACGCCGCCGTGCAGGCAGGGCGCGACCCCGACGAGATCAAGTACTTCCCCGGGCTGATGACGACCGTCGCCCCGACGACGCGGGCGGGCCTGGACCGTCGCCTCGCCCTGTCCGGCGACGTCATCGAGGCGCGTCTCCCGCATCTCGGCGGACTGCTGGGCCTGCGGATCGATCCGAGCCGCTACGACGAGCCGCTCACCCCGGAGCAGCTCGCGGCGGCCAGCGCGTCCCCGATGGACCCGCGGTCCGGGATCGTGCTCGGGCTCGCCCACGAGGGGTGGTCGCCCCGCGACATCCTCGCCCATGGCGCGATCGACTACCACCCGACCACGGTCGGCCCCGCGGTGGTCCACGCCGACTATCTGCAGGCGTGGCTCGAGGCCGACGCCGCCGACGGGTTCTGGATCTCGCCGGACATCTACGAGGACGGCGTCGACGGGTTCGTGGACGAGGTCGTGCCCGAGCTGCGCCGCCGCGGAATCTTCCCGGAGGAGTACGTCGGTGCGACCCTCCGGGAGAACCTGGGCGTCCCGCCGCAGTACGGCATCGACTCCCGCGTCACCCGCGCCGCCCGGGGTGAGGACTGACGGCGCGCGCAGGGCAGGCCGTCACTCGGTGGCTCAGTCGAGGATCGCGTGCGCCTCGATCTCGGCCAGGACGTCGGGCTCGAAGAGGTGGGGGGAGGGGATTCGGTTGACGGTGGGGCGGCGCGCTCAGCGGTCGGGTGATCCCGGGGCCGTGCCCGGCGCGACCAGCCCGGTCTCGTAGGCGAAGATCACGGCCTGCACGCGGCTCTTCAGGCCGAGCTTGCCGAGCATGCGGCCGACGTGGCTCTTGACGGTGCTCTCCTCGAGGTGCAGGTGCGCGGCGATGTCGGCGTTGCTGCGCCCGGCCGCGATGCCCAGCAGCACGTCGCGCTCGCGGGGGGTCAGGCTCGCCAGCGCGGGGTCGCCGACCCGGGCCGGCGCCGACGCGACGAACTGGTCGAGCAGGCGGCGGGTGACCTCGGGCGAGATCAGGGCGTCGCCCCGTGCGACGGCGCGGACCGCGTCGATGATGCGGTCGGCCGACGAGTCCTTGACCAGGAAGCCCACGGCGCCGGCCCGCAACGCCTCGAGGACGTACTCGTCGAGGTCGAACGTCGTGATCACGATCACCGCGACGCCGTCCGTGCCGCGCAGGCGCCGCGTCGCCTCGAGCCCGTCCATCCGCGGCATCCGGATGTCGATGAGCAGGACGTCGGGTGCGCGCCGCTCGACCTGGCCGAGGGCCTCGAGGCCGTCGGCGGCCTCGCCCACGACCTCGATGTCGTCCTCGCCGTCGAAGACCATCCGCAGGCCGTGGCGCGCGATCTCCTGGTCGTCGGCGACGACGACGCGGATGCTCACGGCGTGCCCTGCGCAATCCGCGAGAGCGGCGCCGGGTGACGCTGGTCCGGCTCCGCGTCGAGCGGGAGGCTCGCCCGCACCGACCAGCCGTAGCCGGCGGGCCCCGCGGCGAAGGTGCCGCCGACGATCGCGACGCGCTCGCGCATCCCCTGGATCCCGCCGCCAGGGCGGCCGGGCCCGCCGACGCCGTCGTCCTCGACCGCGATCAGGAGCTCCTGCTCGCCGTACGTGACGTCCACGCGGACGCGGCTCGCGTCGGCGTGGCGGACGACGTTGGTCAGCGCTTCCTGCACGACCCGGTAGGCGCAGACCTCGATCTCGTCCGAGAGCGGGCGGTCGGCGGTGTCCAGGCGCAGGTCGACGACGAGGCCGGCGTCGCGCGCGGGACCCAGCAGCTCCTCCACGTGCGCCAACCGGGGCGTCGGGGCGCGGGGAGCCGGCCCGGCGGGGTCGGAGCCCCGCAGGACGCCGAGCGACCGTCGCGTCTGGCCGAGCGCCTCGGAGGTGAGCCGGTGGATGCGCTCGAGGGCCGCGCGCGCGACGGGGTCCGTCGTGGCGCGACCGGCCCCCACGGCCTGCAGCGAGATCGCGCTCAGGTGGTGGCCGGTGATGTCGTGCACGTCGCGGGCGATCCGCAGTCGTTCCTCGGCGACCGCGCGCTCGACGTCGCGGTCCCGCAGCTTCGCGATCCGCTGCGCCGACTCCTGCGCCGCGCGGGTCCGCTCGCGCTCGCCGCGGATCGCGTCGCCGATCAGGACCGCCGCCACGCCGATCGAGGCCCCGACGAGGATCAGCATCGGCACCGGGCTCTCGTCGCCGGTGATGGCGACGGCCGCCGCCATCACCGTGCCGGCGTAGGCGGCGAGGGGGACCGTCACCCGGCGCGCGCTCTGAAACGCGACCCAGCTGCAGAGCGCGAGGCCCACGAGCACCGGGACGATCACCGCGTAGCCGAGCGCGAGGGCGACGGCCGCCGCGGTCAGCGCGACGACCGCCGCCGCGAGCGGCTGCGCGCGCCGCACCGCCACGGGTGCGCAGGCCGCGATCACGAGCAGGACGCCGAGCAGGTCGGGCCCGCGGTCACCCCGTGCCGTGTCGGACGGATCGAGCTGCAACGCCGCGAGGGCCAGTGCCGTCACCAGCGCGGTCCAGAGGAGGTCGGCGCGGCGGGGCACGAGGCCCATCGTAGTCCTCGGCCCTTCCTCCGAAAGGGGGAACCGTGTGCGTCCGAACGGGCTCGACAGAAGAGCACTCTCGGCCGTCGCCGCGGGGCGTCCCGACCCCGATGGTGAGAGAGCACCCCTATCCCGCCACACCAAGGACCCCTCATGGCAACTGTGCTCTACCACCTCGGCCGCACGGCCTTCCGCCGCCGCAAGACCGTCCTGGCCCTGTGGCTGGTGGTGATCGTCGGCGCGTTCGCGGCGGCCGCGACGCTCAGCGGATCCTTCACGGAGAGCTCGACGATGCCGGGCACGGAGTCCCAGGCGGCCGCCGACCTGCTCGACGAGCGACTGCCGCAGGCCAACGGCGCGTCCGGCCGCATCGTGTTCGCGGCTCCCACGGGCGAGCGGCTGACCGACGGCACGCGCCCGGCCGCCATCGCGGACGTCGTCGCCGGGGCCGCGAAGGCTCCCGGCGTCGCGTCCGTGAGCGAGCCCCAGACCTCGGAGGACGGACGCATCGCCTTCTCGGAGGTGACGTGGGCCGCGTCAGCCGAGACGATCCCCGAAGGGTCGGTCACGGCCGTCCAGGCCGCGGCCGAGCGCGCCCACGACGCCGATCTGCAGGTCGAGTTCGGCGGCGACGCGGTCGACACGGAACCGTCACCCGGCGGGACCGGCGAGCTCATCGGGCTCGGCGTCGCGGCGCTGGTCATGACGATCACGTTCGGCTCGCTCCTCGCCGCCGGGCTTCCCCTCCTGACGGCGGTCGTCGGCGTCGCGGTCGGGATCGCGGGGATCATCGCGGCCACCGGCCTCTTCGACATGGACCCGACGGTCCTGACCGTCGCGTTGATGCTGGGCCTGGCCGTCAGCATCGACTACGCGCTGTTCATCATCTCGCGCCACCGCACCCATCTCTTCGAGGGCATGGAGCCCGAGGAGGCCGCGGCCCGCGCCGTCGGGACCGCGGGCAGCGCGGTCGTCTTCGCCGGAGCGACGGTGATGATCGCGCTGGCGTCGCTGACCGTCGTCGGGATCCCCTTCATGACCGGGATGGGGCTCGCGGCCGCCGGGACCGTCGCCGTCGCCGTGCTCGTCTCGCTCACGCTCGTCCCGGCGATGCTCGGGTTCGCGGGCATGCGGCTCGCGAAGGGCAAGAACTTCGACACCGGCCGGCGCGCCACCAGGCCGACGATGGGCGCTCGCTGGGTCGGCCTGGTCACGCGCCACCGCCTGCCCGCGGTGCTCGTCACCGTCGTGGCGCTCAGCGCGCTCGCGATCCCGGCCCTGGACATGCGTCTCGGGCAGTCCGGCGACTCCACGGCCCCGCCCGAGGAGACCAACCGCAAGGCCTACGACCTGCTCGGCGCCGGGTTCGGCCCGGGCTTCAACGGGCCGCTCACGCTCGTGGTCGACGCCGGGACCGGAGGCAGCGCGAAGGCGGCCGCCACGGTCGTCGCGGCGGAGTTCGGGCAGCTCGAGGACGTCGTCGCCGCGGGCGCCCCGGTGCTCAACGAGGAGGGTGACACCGCGATCGTCTCACTCACGCCGCGGAGCGGCCCGTCCACCGAGGCGACGAAGAACCTCGTCGGACAGATCCGGGACCGCACCGACACGCTCGATGACGAGGTGGACGCCGAGGTGCTCGTGACCGGGCCGACCGCGGCGAACATCGACTTCGCCGACCGGTTGTCCAGCGCGCTGCTGCCCTATCTCGCCGTGATCGTCGGCCTCGCGTTCCTGCTGTTGATGGTCGCGTTCCGGTCGATCCTCGTCCCGCTCACGGCGGTCGGCGGGTTCCTGCTCACCATCGGCGCCACGCTCGGGGCGCTCGTCGCGGTCTTCCAGCACGGCACGTTCGCCGCGCAGCTCGCCGTGGAACAGGCGCCGATCGTCCCGGTGCTGCCGATCTTCACCGTCGGCATCCTCTTCGGGCTCGCGATGGACTACCAGGTGTTCCTGGTCTCGCGCATGCGCGAGGAGCACGTCCACGGGGCGGAGCCGACCCGTGCGATCACCGAGGGCTTCCGCCACGGCGCGCGCGTGGTCACCGGCGCGGCGCTGATCATGGCCGCGGTCTTCTCCGGGTTCATCCTCGAGGAGGCGGCGATCATCAAGTCGATCGGCTTCGCGCTCGCGTTCGGCATCCTCGTCGACGCCTTCGTCGTGCGGATGACGCTGATCCCGGCGCTCCTGGCGATGCTCGGTCGGCGGGCGTGGTGGCTGCCGCGCTGGCTCAGCTGGCTGCTTCCGCACGTGGACATCGAAGGCGCACGGCTGGCGAAGCGCGCCGGCTGAGCGGCGTCCTGTGTGGGGCCAGGCGTCCGTGGTCGTCGGTCGACCCGGCGCCCGGCCGCCGCCGGCAACGCACCGGGCTCGACCCGACGCCCGGCCGCCGCCGGCCCCGCGCGCGGCCCGACGCGGCCCACCGTCGGTTGGGAGACTCCAACGGCCCGGACCCAGGCATCGTCGAAGGACCGCGGATGAAGAACCAGGACGCATCGAGCCCGTTGGTCGACGACCACCGGGAGCCGACGTTGCTCTCCCACCCCATCGGCACGGACGTCCTGCGGGGCCTCGCCGATCTCGAGCGCACGGAGCGCGGTTGGTTGCCCCACCGGCTGCCGGCGCGCGCCCGTGCGCAGAGCACCGACCCGCAGCTGGCCGGCGCGGAGTCCCAGCCGTCCGGCGTGCGACTCGCGTTTCGCACCCGCTCCACCGTCGTCGAGGTCGACACGGTCCGGACGCGGGTCGCGATGACCGGCGTCCCCGACCGCCCGGAGGGGACGGTCGACCTGCGCATCGACGGCCGGCTGGCCGCGCAGGCCACGACGGCCGGCGGCGACGTCGTGGAGGTCGACCTCGCGACCGGTGCGACGGCGCTCCGACCCGGCGACATGGCCACCACGCGCTTCGACGGCCTGTCGTCCGACGAGAAGGACGTCGAGATCTGGTTGCCGCACCACGAGCGGACGGAGCTCGTCGCGCTCCGCACCGATGCGCCCATCGCCGCACCGTCGACCGACGGGCGCCCGGTCTGGGTGCACCACGGCAGCTCGATCAGCCAAGGCTCCAACGCGGCGAGCCCCAGCACCACCTGGCCGGCGGTGGCCGCGGCGCTCGGCGGCGTGCAGCTCGTGAACCTCGGGTTCGGGGGCAGCGCGATGCTCGACCCCTTCGTGGCGCGGGCGATGCGCGACGCGCCGGCGGACGTCCTCAGCGTGGAGATCGGCATCAACCTCGTCAACTCCGACGTGATGCGCCTGCGCGCCGTCGGCCCCGCCGTGCACGGGTTCCTCGACACGCTCCGCGACGGGCACCCCGACGTGCCGCTGATCGTGATCGGACCGTTGTTCTGCCCGATCCACGAGCACACGCCGGGGCCGGGCGCCTTCGACGTCGAGGCGCTCGCCGAGGGGCGGGTCCGGTTCCGCGCGACGGGTGACCCGGTCGACCCGGCGAGCCCGACGACGCCGCTGAGCCGGCTGACGCTCACGCTCGTCCGCGAGGTCCTCGCGCGGATCGTGGCCGACCGCCGGGTCGACGATCCGCAGCTCTCCTACGTCGACGGCCTCGACCTGTACGGCCCGGACGACGAGGTCGAGCGCCCGCTTCCGGACGCCCTGCACCCCGACGCCCCGACCCATCGGATCATCGGGGAGCGCTTCGCCCGCCGCGGGTTCGCGGCGGGCCGGCCGGGCGTCTAGCTCATCCTGCGGGGTCCGGCCGCGGACTGCGCGGCCCGGCGGGCTTCCCGGCCGGCCGCCGCGATCGTCGTTGCGACCACCGCGGCCGGGTCGGCGACGTCGACGGTCGCGAACACGCCGGCGCGCTCGGCGTCGTGGCGGTCCGCGTCGGGCCACGGGGTGCGCAGCACGATCTCGGTGTGTTCGACGTCGCCGTGGATGTGCCGCGCGACGATGGTGCCGCTGGCGAGCCCGAGCAGCTGGTCGACGAGGACGACGTCGGGCTGCAGCGTCTGCGCCAGCTCGATCGCCTGGACGGGGCTCGTCGTCGTGCCGACGACGACCACCTCCCCGTCGTGCTCCAGCGCTTCCGTCAAGGCCGGCGGAGCGAGGCCGATGCCCCCCAGCACGAGGAGCGTCCGGACGGGCTGGGGAGCCTGCGGGCGCTGCGACTCGGTGGCCGCGGGGGAGAGGGACGTCGTGTTCGGGAGGGGGGCGGCGGGGGCCATGGGGGTCACCTCGGGCGGTCGGGACGTGGATCGGTCGGGCGCGTCACGGCCCACGGGCCGGCGCGCGCGACGCCGACCCGCGGGCCCGGGCCGCTAGCTCCGGGGCTCCCAGGTGAAGGTCCGCTTGGCGATCTCGTAGGCGAGGCCGGTCCAGGAGACGAGGGCCGCCGCCGCGACGAGCATGTCGCCGCCGCCGTCCCAGCCGCCCTGGACGAGGTGCATGACGGCGCCGCCCGGGTTGACGAGCATCAGCGTGGTCGCCTCGTCGATGGGCTTCGAGGTGATCCAGAAGGCACCGGCGAGCGCCGCGAAGAAGAACGGCATCGTCGTCACCTGCGCCATCTCGGGCGTGGCGGTGACGCGCGTGGTGGCCAGCGCGAACGCGGCACAGAGCACGGCCCCGCCCACCGCCGCGCCGAGCACGATGGGCGGGTTCTCCGGGAGGTCGGCGCCGTAGGCGAGGAACATCCCGGCGATCAGGACCGACTGGATCACCGCGAGGCCGACCGTCGGCAACAGCATCCCCACCAGGATCGCCCACTCCGGCGTCTCGCCGGAGCGCAGGCGCTTGAGGACCAGGCCGCTGCGCCGGGCCGCCACAGCGGTCGTGGCCGCGATGTACACGGTCAGGAGCAGCATCGTGAGGATCATGAACGCGACGGTGCCGCCCCAGCCGTCGCCGTAGCGGAGGCCCGAGGCGCCGTAGCCCGCCGCGGTGATCAGCGGGATGACCAGCGCGGTCACGGCGACCAGCCGGTTGCGCACCAGGAGCCGCACCTCGCTGGCGGCGAGCGCCAGGACGGCGCGGGTCGTCGACGCGTTCTTCGTGCTCGGGGAGCGCTTCATGGTGGGGTCCTCGTTCGTCGTCGGGCCGGGGGAGGGCGCGGAGGTGGTGGTCGGGGTGCTCATGCCTGCACCCCGGCGAAGACGTCGTCCAGCGAGCTCTCCGAGGCGTGCAGCCGCTCGAGCGTCAGATCGCGGTCGGCCGCCCAGCCGAGCACGACCGACAGGTCGCGCTGCAGCTGGTCCGTCGTTATGACGACCACGCCGTCGCGCGCCCGCTCGACCGAGCCGGCCAGGTCGGGGAGGTCCGGCGGAGGGGTGCGCGGATCGAGGTCGTCCGGGAGAGCGAACGAGATCGTGCCGTTCAGCCCGGCCACGAGCTCGGCCATCGTGCCGGTGCGCGCGATCCGCCCGCCGTCGAGGATCGCGATCCGGTCGGCCAGCTTCTCCGCCTCCTCCATGTAGTGCGTCGTCATGAGGACGGCGGTGCCGCCCGTCACGAGGTCGGCGATGACGTCCCACGTCCGGCGTCGGGACTGCGGGTCGAGCCCTGTGGACGGCTCGTCGAGGAACAGCACGTCGGGGTCGCCGAGCAGCGCGGTCGCCATGTCCAGGCGGCGCTGCTCACCGCCGGACAGCTGCTTGACCCGCACGTCGAGGCGGTGCGCGAGGTCCAGGCGCTCGAGCGCGTCGTCCGGATCGCCGGCCCGGGAGCGCAGCTTCGCCCACAGCTTCGCGGTCTCGCGGACGGTCAGCTCGCCGGCGAAGCCGCTGGACTGGAGCATGATCCCCATCCGCGGGCGGATCTCGCCCCGGTCCTTCCACGGGTCGTGCCCGAGGACCCGCACGGTGCCGCCCTGGGCCTCCCGGTGCCCCTCGATGGTCTCCATCGTGGTCGTCTTGCCGGCGCCGTTGGTCCCGAGCAGCGCCACGAGCTCGCCGCGGTGCACCGTCAGGTCCACGCCGTCGACCGCCACGTGCTTGCCGTAGGTCGCGCGGAGCCCCTCGACCTCGATCGCCCTGTCGTTCGTCTTCATGGACGACACCTTGGTGGTCGACCGAGCCGCCCAACAGGGCCCGGTTGTCACCGGAGCGCATGCACCTGTCACATCGACCCGGGCGGCCGTCAGATGGCTCGCTCGTCGCCTGCTGAGGCGCCGGCTCCGGGCCGACTTGCGGCGGGCGGTCGCGTCTTCGTATGGAAGCATCAGCCGGATGCAGACGCCCATAGCCGACTACCTCGAGTTGCTCCTGGAGTCCCTGGGTGAGGATGGCGGCGAGGTCGCCTCGTACATCCCCGAGCTCGCGAACGCCGACCCGGACAGGCTCGCCGTCGCGATGGCGACACTCGACGGTGAGGTGTACGTGGCGGGCGAGGCCGCCGATGCGGAGTTCACGATCCAGTCGATCTCGAAGCCGTTCACGTATGCACTGGCCATCGCGGACCAGGGCCTCGGCGCCGTGCTCGAACACATCGACGTCGAGCCGTCCGGCGACGCGTTCAACGAGATCTCGCTGGACCCCGACACCGGCCGGCCGAGGAACCCGATGATCAACGCGGGCGCGATCGCCGCACACGCGCTCGTGCACGGCGACGACGCCGATGCGCGCGTCGAGCGCATCGTCGACTTCTACAGTCGCCTTGCGGGCCGTCGGCTGTCGATCGCCGAGGACGTCTTCGAGTCCGAGCTCTCCGCCGCCGACCGCAACATGGCGCTGGCCTACATGATTCGCTCGGTCGGCACGCTCGACTGCGACCCCGCCGACACCGTGCGCGGCTACACCCGGCAATGCTCGGTCTCGGTGACGGTCAGCGACCTCGCGCGGATGGCGTCGGTGCTCGCCGCGGGCGGAAGGACGCCCGACCGCGACCAGGTGCTCGAGCCTGCCGTCAACCGGCAGGTGCTCAGCGTCATGGCGACGTGCGGCATGTACAACTCCGCGGGCGACTGGCTGGCCTCGGTCGGCATCCCGGCCAAGAGCGGCGTCGCCGGTGGTCTCATGGGCGTGCTCCCCGGCCAGGTCGGCATCGCCGCGTTCTCTCCGCGTCTCGACGCTCACGGGAACAGCACGCGGGGGAGGCGCATCTTCGAACGCATGAACCACGACATGGGCCTGCACCTCATGGCGTCGACGGAGTCCGCGCACTCCGTGTCGCGCAGGCGGGAGGTGGACGGCATCGCGGTGCACGAGATCGTGGGCGATCTCCACTTCGTCGAGGCCGAGCGCGTCCTGCGAGAGTTCGCAGCGGAGCCCGCGGGGGAGACCCCCGTCGTCGTCGACCTCGACCGGGTGCACCGCGCCAACGACATCGCCAGGCGCATACTCCTCGAGGGCATCCGCCGCCTCCGCCTCGACGGCCACGACGTGCGAATCGTGGACCCGTGGGGCGTGCTGGGCAGCGCCGAGACGGGCACGGGCGAGCTCGTGCGTGGCGAACAGGCGCACGGCGGTTACGTGCCCGCATCGTTCCCTGATGTCGCCAGCGCCGTACGCGGCTGAGAGGGCGCGGCGTCGTCCCTCGGGTGTGGGACGACAACATCGGGCGACCGGTCGCGAAACCCTCGGCTGACCGCTAGCGCAGTTCCTGTCCCGCCGCCCAGCCCGGAGCGTCGAGGTTGATGGGGGAGTCGCAGACGAACTGGGCGAGCTGCGTTTCCAGCTTGGCGAGCTCGGCGGCGCCCAGACGCACCTCCCAGCGGGCGCGCACCTCGTCGAAGATCGCCGTGCCCTCGGCGAGCAGCCCGAGCCCGTGATCGGTGATCCGAATGGTCTTGCGGCGGCTGTCGGCGGGGTCGGTCTCGGTGGTGACGTACCCGCGTTCGACGAGCGCGGCGATCGTCTTGGCCGCGGCCTGCTTGGTGATGGCGAGCCTGCGGGCCAGGTCCGACGCGCTGTCGGAGCCGGCTCGGATGGCCCGGATCGCGTACTCGTGCGACGGCCGGGCGTCGGGGTACCCCCGGGTCGCCAGCTCCCGGACCACCTCGTCCACCAGATTGCGGTAGCTGCCCAGGAGCAGCAGGGCGAGATCGGCGCCGGATCCTGAGGACATGACCGCAGTCTAGATCGTCGCTTGACATGGACAACCGGGTTGTCAATACTGAAGGCAACCTCGTTGTCTATCTCGGGACCCATCGCATGCCCAGCTCTTTCGTGACCGCCTCGCCCGCCGTGGCGGGCGTCACGCACCACACCGCCGAGGTCAACGGCACCACGTTGCACTACGTCTCGGCGGGCGACACCGGCTCCCCGATCCTGCTGGTGCACGGGTGGCCGGAGTCCTGGTGGGCCTTCCGCGACGTCATCCCGCTGCTCGCCGCCAACCACCGGGTGTTCGCCGTCGACCTGCGCGGCTTCGGCGACTCCGGCATCGCCGACGGCGACCACGACGTGGCCACCATGGCGGAGGACCTGCACCGGCTGGTCGCCCACCTCGGCGTCGGGCCCGTGCACGTGACCTGCCAGGACATCAGCGGTGGGGCGGTCTTCGCGTTCGCGGCCTCGCACCCCGGCGACGTCCTCAGCTTCACCGGCGTGGAGACCACGCTTCCGGGGTACGGCTGGGAGATGCTGGCCGACGTGCGGAACGGCGGCTCCTGGCACGTGGGATTCCTGGCCGCCCCGGGGATCGCGGAGCTGTTCCTGGCCGGCCGTGAGCGCGTGATGCTCGACTGGGCCGTCGCGGCGATGACGACGGTGCCGGGCGGGGTCACCGAGGCCGACCTCGACGAGTTCGCCCGCACCTACGCGCGGCCGGGCGGCTGGCGCGGCACCGAGGAGCTCTACCGTTCCTCCCTGACCGGCGGCGACCGGATGCGGGCGCTGGCCGAGTCGCGGCCGCTGACCGTTCCCGTGCTTGCCGTCGACGGCATGTACGCCCCGTTCACCGAGCAGACGATGCGCCAGGTCGCCGACGACGTCACCGCGGTCACGATCCCGGACGTCGGGCATTTCGTCGCGCAGGAGGCGCCCGCCGCCTTCGCCACCGCGGTCGGCGACTTCGTCGACCGCGTCGACCGGTGCCGTTGAACGTGAGACGACCGAAGCGCTGCAGCGCCCGTCGGCTTCGGCTTGAGCACTGCCGGTCGCTGCTGAGAGGATCGGTCCCGTGACCGCATCGCAGCGATCCCTCAGCGCCGCCGTCTTCCTCGGTCTGAGCGTCGACGGCCGCATCGCCAGGCCCGATGGCGACCTCGACTGGCTGACCAGCCGCGGCGCCGCCGCCGGGGACGCAGGCTTCACGCCGTTCGTGGAGTCCGTCGACGCGGTGGTGATGGGCCGGAGGACCTACGAGGCCATTGCCTCCGACGAGCATTGGCCCTACCTCGATCGGCCGATGCACGTGATCAGCACGACCCTTGCAGCGGACGCAGATTCCCGGATCACCGTGCATCGCTCCGCCGAGGCGGCCGTCGACGCACTGCAGCGGGGCGGCCACCGGCGCGTCTACGTCGACGGTGGCGAGACCATCCGCTGGTTTCTCGCCTCCGGACTCGTCGACGAGCTCACGCTCTCCCAAGTACCCGTGCTCATCGGCGACGGGCCCTCACTGTTCGGGCCGCTCGGCGGCGACGTGCCCCTCGAGCACGTCCGCACCGCGGTTCTCGACGGCGGGATGGTCCAGACCACGTACCGCGTCTTGGGCGGGCGTCCCGGCTAGCAGCCGTCTCTGAGGTCCACCGATCGGTCGAGCCGGGGGACAGCGACGTGGATCGACGCCGCCCGGCGCGCCTACGTCAGGGACTTCGGGGGGTGCTCCTGCTCGGCCGCGTCCGCCTCGTCCCTAGAGAGCCGCCCAGTGCGCCCGGCCACCTGCGGCTCCCGTGCGCTCATGGAGGAGTCGGCCTCCTCGTCGCGTCGCGCAGGGAAGGTGTCCGGACGGAACCGGCCGCGATGCAGCGCGTCCTCGATCTGCTCGAGGCTGCGCCCGGTGAGGTCGGGCATGAGCTTGTAGACGAAGATGAACGCAGCGACGTTGAAGCCCGCGTAGATCCACAGCGTCGGGCCGACGCCGAGGGCGTCGACGATCGTGAGCAGCGAGACGCTGATGATGAGGTTCGTACCCCAGAGGGTCGCCGCCTGGACGGCGGTGCCGTGCCCGCGCACCGCGAGGGGGTAGATCTCCGAGCCGGTCAGCCACCCCATGAGCTGCAGGCCGCCCGCGGTGAAGGCCATGAAGATGATCAGGCCGGCGACGATCGCCCACGTCATGTCGTCGAGGCCGAACGTGAAGAGGGCGCCGACGAGGAAGAGGAACCCGGCCGCCCCGGGCAGCGTGACCAGCGTCATCTTCCGGCGACCGACCTTGTCGATGATGGCCAGGCCGATGAGCTGGGAGACGAGGTAGGTGACGCCGAGCGCGACGCTCACCCGCAGTGCGGCGGTGTCGCTGAAGCCGTTGTCGGTGAGGAGCGTCGGCGCGTAGTACACGATCAGCTCGATGCCGCTGAGCTGGGTGAACATCGCGACGCCGCAGCCGACGACCAGCGCGGGGCGCACCCACGGCTCCTTGAGCCCGCTCCAGCCGCGCGTCTTGGCCGAGCGCTCCTTGCGCTCGAGCTTGCAGATCATCGTCACTTCGGGCTCGACGTCGACGCCCTGGGGGCGGATGCGCTTCAGCACCGCCGTGGCCTCGTCGCGGCGATCCTGCTTGAACAGCCACCGCGGGCTCTCGGGCATCCGCAGCATGGCCAGCAGCATCATCACGGCCGGGACGGCAGCCGCCCCGATGGCGACGCGCCAGTCCACCATCTCGGTCGCGCCGACGATGGTGGCGATGACGATGCCGACGCCAATGGCCACCTGGAACATGAGCACGAGCCGGCCGCGGTGCGCGGGGGGCGCGAGCTCTGCGACGTACATCGGGATGACCTGGGTGCCGCCGCCGACGGCGAAGCCGAGGAGCACGCGGCTGAGGGAGAGCGTGGTGGGGCTGGGGGAGACCGCGCTGGCGAGCGCGCCGAGCGCGAAGGTGGTGGCCACGAGGACGATCGTCTTCTTGCGGCCGAACTTCTCCGAGAGGTAGCTGCACAGGAGCGCTCCGATGACGGCGCCGGCGAGGATGCTCGCGGCGATGACCGATTCCCACTGGGACTCGATGCCGAAGTCGTCCGTGATCTGCAGCAGCGCGCCGGAGATGATCCCCGTGTCGTAGCCGTACAGCAGGCCACCGATGGCGGAGATGGCGGCGACGAGCACGAGGAACGGCGTCACCTCCGCGGCGCCCTGCGGCTGGGGGATGTCGTCGTCGTCCTGTGGCATGGCGTTCATCTCGAGTCGTTGGTTCGGGCGCGGTGGAACGTCGTGACGCGCCGTCGGCAACGTCTCGCCCGCCTACCGCGACCTCCGCTCAGCCGAGCGGCGGTCGACGGTTCGTGCTCCCTGTTTCACCACGGCAGGCATGTGGCAAACGTGGCTTTGGAACTCCCGTCCCGAAGGTGACGTGCGACGGTCGCCTCTCGGGGGTCCCTCGCCTGGGCATAGGCCCTCTGCCTGCCTGGCGCCCGGAGGACTCCGGCCGTTCGTGGGCTGGCGTTGGTGTCGGCGCGCTCAGGGGATGATCCGCGCGGCGCGCAGCTGCTCGAAGAGCGTCTGAAGGCACGGTCCGGCGCAGCGGCGGGAAGGCGCTAAGTGGCGCCGGGCGGATCTCGGTAGATGTCGGCCGCGGCGGCGTGGAAACCCGCCGGGAGGTCGACTGCGGCGAGCATCGACGCGATCTCGTCCATCTCGCCGGCCCATCGCCAGCCTTTCTCGCGGGCGTCGTGGCGGGCGGCGCTGAGCCTGTCTGCGAGCCCGGGGCGGGAGAGGGCCCACTCGTTGTTCAGCGCTTCGCCGACGCCAAGGCGGCTACCTGCAGCAGCGGCGGCGAGCAGCAGCGCTGCACTGCCTTTCGACCACGCCGAGAACGCCATCTTCAGCGCCGACGCGGCATACGGGCCGCCGTCTTGCAGGATCCGCGCCTCGATGGCGGTTCCGGCGAAGAGGTCTACAAAACGCTCGGCCTGGTGGCCTGAGAGGTACAAGCGGGTACCCGCATGCTGCGGGGGTGGGCCGATGATCCCGCCGTCCGTGATCCGGGTGCCCACCGCCTGCGCGATCAGCGCGGCGGTGGCGGGGGAGACCGCGTTGGCGTCGAGAAACGGCCCATCGAAGCCGGCTATCGAGCGGGCGATACTGAGGGCCGCGTCCGGTGGGCAGATCGATACCAAAAGCTCACTTCGGCTGGCCAGAGTGGCCACGTCACCGACGTCGACCAGACCCGCGCGCGCGGCTCGCGCGGCTGTGGACGCCGATCGTGCGTGGCTTGCCCACAGCACTTCGTGACCCGCTGCGACGAGCTGCGCGCCGACGGCGGCTCCCATCGCTCCGGGATGCAGAAGGCCGATACGGGGCATGGCGCCACTGTAGAGCTACTGGGCTTACACATTCCCGCGTGCACAGGACCTTAAGGACATGCGCCGTGCCCGTTGTCGCAGTCGCCCAGGGTCGGAGCTAACCTGAGCAGATGCCGCCGACTGAGCACCTGCTGGCCTTCGTGATCGCGTCTTTGGTGATCCTCGCCGTGCCGGGGCCGAGTGTGCTGTTTACGGTCACTCGTTCGCTGACGCTCGGGCGTCGCGCTGGAGTCGCCACGGTTGGCGGCAACGCAGCGGGCGTGTACCTGCAGGTGATCGCCGTGGCGTTCGGCCTTGGCGCGATCGTCGCGAGTTCCGCGGCCGTGTTCACGCTGATCAAGCTTGGGGGCGCCGCGTACCTGGTGTTCCTCGGCGTGCAGGCCTTTCGACATCGCCACGCCCTTCGCCACGCCCTCGGGCAGAGCGTTGATCCCAAGACGATGCGCCGCATCGTGCGCGACGGGTTCGTGGTCGGCTTGATGAACCCCAAGTCGATCGTGTTCTTTGCCGCGGTGCTGCCACAGTTCGTCGATCCATCTGCCGGCGGCGTGCCGCAGCAGCTGCTCGTGCTCGGCGCAATCTTCGTGGGCCTGGCCGTCGTGTTCGACGGCGCCTGGGCTCTCGCCGCCGGCTCCGCCCGTTCGTGGCTGCTGCGCTCTCCTCGGCGCCTTGAGCTCATCGGTGGGGCCGGCGGCCTCACGATGATCGGCCTCGGCGCAGGCCTGGCGCTCAGCGGCCGCAAGGACTGACCACGGTGGGATGGGTGTCGACCGCGCGACCGGGCTCGGACCAACGTGAACTCCTGCGACTGGCCTTCGAGTCCACGAGCGACGACCAGCAGGTCGGGCGTCCCGTCCTGTGCGGGCACACAGCACGAGCACGTACCCGACGCTACGACGTGCCGCGAGCGTTCAGTGCCAGTCGAGCGGCGAGGTCCAGCCTGACCTCGCCGTAGGCTGGATGTAGCTCCAGAACAGCGGAGTGAGGCCACGCAGATCCTCGGCGCCACTGAGAGCCGCCTCGCGCTCCGACGAACGAGAGCGCAGCCAAACCAAGACTTGGCGACGCGGCCGCCTCCGGCCAGCCCGTCGAGGAGCGCGTTCGCCGAGCCAAACCAGCGTGCTGCGACATCAGGGGCCCACACCTGGCGGGCCATGCCCAGCACGTAGTCGAGCTCGAGCAGAGCGACCGGCGCTTCGAAGTCTGCGCTCGATAATCGATCTTATGGAAACCTAGAACGGGAGAGGCCCCCTCCCGGCGCCATCCCGCCGCGGGCAGTTGGCATGAGCGGAGCCCCGTTCGGTGCGCTCCTCGCTGCCGACTACCGGGCGGGCTTGTTCGCGCGGATGATGGCCGAGGAGGCGTGCTCGTGGACGCGGTGGGTCTCGGTGATCTCGACATCGACCAGGCCGGCGGCGGCGAGCGCGTCTTCGAACTCGGCGCGGGTCAGTGCGCCGGCGACGCAACCGGTCCACTGCTGCATGTCGCGCTTGGTGGCGTCGTCCATGCCGGGGTCGGCGATCACGTCGGAGACCGCGAAGCGTCCGCCGGGGCGCAGGACGCGCGCGGCTTCGGCGAGGACCTGGTGCTTGTCGCCGGCGAGGTTGATCACGCAGTTGGAGATCACGACGTCGACGGTGGCATCGGACAGCGGGATGTCCTCGAGGTAGCCCTTGACGAACTCGACGTTCTGCACGCCGGCCTCATGGGCGTTCTTGCGTGCGACCTCGAGCATCTCGTCGGTCATGTCCAGCCCGATCGCGCGGCCTCCCGGCGCGACGCGGCGGGCGGAGATCAGGACGTCCGCGCCGGCGCCGGATCCGAGGTCGAGCACCGTCTCGCCGTCGTGCAGGTCGGCGACCGCGGTGGGCATTCCGCAGCCCAGGGACGCATTGACCGCGGCGTCGCCGGCGTCGGCGGCCTCCCCCGCGTCGTAGAGCGCGGCGCCGAAGACCTGGCTGCCGTCCTCGTCGGTCGTCGCGACCGCCGGGGAGCAGCAGCTGCCGGTCTGGGTGGCGGCCTGCGCGTACTTCGCGCGGACCTGCTCGCGAAGCGCGTCGTCGGTGAGGGCGGTCGGATCGGTGGTGGTCATCGGGTCCTCTCGGTGGAAGGGGGTCAGCCGAGCCAGGCCGCGAGCTCGTCGATCGCCCCCGGCAGCACGTAGTAGTAGGCCCACAGGCCCTGGCGCTCGGAGTCGACGATCCCGGCGTCGCGCAGCTTCTTGAGGTGGTGCGAGAGCGTCGACTGCGAGACGTCGAAGAGCGGCACGAGCTCGCAGACGCAGACCTTCCCGGCGTGCTTGCGCAGCACGTCGACGAGCTGCAGCCGGATCGGGTCGCCGATCGCCTTGGCGACCTCGGCCAGGCGGACGGCCTGCTCCCGGTCGACGTCGGGGTAGACGACGGGCTCGCAGCAGGGCGCGCCGGCGGCGCGCTTCGTCTTGGGCTCGAGCTGCAGATCGACGGTCATCGATTCAGCAAGCTACCCCATCTATTCACCGTTGTCGATTGCATCGACGTTCGTGGATGATTACGCTGCGGACCCTGCCGACCGCCTCCGTGGGTGGCAGGCCGGCGGTGAGCGTCATCGCGTGTGCCCGACCAGTCCTCCCCAGGAGTCCCCCATGAGCCACGTCCTCTTCGTCTGCCTTCACAACGCCGGCCGCTCCCAGATGAGCGAGGCCCTCTTCAGTCGGGCCGCCGGCGACGCCCACGAGGGCCGCTCCGCCGGCACCACCCCCGCCGAGCGCGTGCACCCCGAGGTCATCGAGGTCATGGACGAGCTCGGCATCGACCTCCGCGACCGCACGCCGCAGAAGCTCACGCGCGAGATGGCGGAGTGGGCGGACGTCGTCGTGACGATGGGCTGCGGCGACGAGTGCCCGTTTGTCCCCGGGGTCCGGTACGTCGACTGGGAGCTCGAGGACCCCGCCGGCCAGGACGTCGACCGCGTCCGCGCGACCCGCGACGCGATCGACCGCCGCATTCACGCCCTGGTCGAGGAGCTCGCCGGGGCGACTGGCAGCTGATGCTCGCGCTGGCGATCGCCATCTTCCTGGCGACCCTCACGCTCGTCATCTGGCAGCCTCGCAACCTGCCGATCGGCGTCAGCGCGCTGGCGGGTGCCGCGGTCGCGCTGGCGACCGGCGTCGTCTCCTTCTCCGACGTCCCGACGGTCTGGGACATCGTCTGGAACGCGACGATCACGTTCGTCGCGGTCATCCTGATCTCCCTCGTCCTCGACGAGGCGGGGTTCTTCGAGTGGGCCGCCCTGCACGTCGCCCGCTGGGGCCGCGGCAACGGCAAGCTCCTCTTCACCTTGATCGTGCTCCTCGGCGCCGCGATCGCCGCCGTCTTCGCCAACGACGGCGCGGCGCTCATCCTCACGCCGATCGTCATCAACATGCTGGTCGCACTGCGGTTCTCCCCCGCCGCGTCGCTGGCCTACGTCATGGCTTGCGGGTTCATCGCCGACGCCGGCTCGCTCCCGCTCGTCGTGTCGAACCTCGTCAACATCGTCACGGCCGACTTCTTCGAGATCGGGTTCGCGCGCTACGCCGTCGTCATGGTCCCCGTGGCGATCGCCTCCCTGCTGGCCAGCCTGCTCGTGCTGCGGCTCTACTTCCGCAAGGTGATCCCGCCCACCTACGATGTCGGGCTCCTCGGCGACCCGGCCGCAGCGATCAAGGACCCGCTTGTCTTCCGCGCCGGCTGGGTCGTCCTGGGCGTGCTGCTCGTCGGCTACTTCGTCGCCGACCCCCTCGGCGTGCCGATTGCCGCGGTGGCGACGCTGTGTGCCGTCGGGATCGTGCTGATCGCCGCCCGGCAGCCCGCCGGCGCCTTCCGTACCACCGGCGCGCCGGTCCTCGCAACCGCCGGCCCCGGCCACGGCGCGGGACCGACACCCCGCGCTACGCGCGAGCGCCCGACCATCGACGTGCTTTCCGTCGTCCGCGGCGCCCCCTGGCAGGTCGTCCTCTTCAGCCTCGGCATGTACCTCGTCGTCTACGGGCTGCGCAACCAGGGGCTCACGGACGACCTCGGAGACCTCTTCCGCTCCTTCGCGGATTCCGGTTCCTTCGGCGCCGCGTACGGCACCGGGTTCGTCGTCACCGGCCTCTCCTCCGTGATGAACAACATGCCGACGGTGCTCGTGGCCTCCTTGGGTGTGGAGGCGGCCGGCGCGACGGGTCTCCCCCACCAGCTCATGGTCTACGCCACCGTCATCGGCGCCGACCTCGGCCCCAAGATCACCCCGATCGGCAGCCTCGCGACGCTGCTGTGGCTGCACGTGCTGGATCGCAAGGGCATCCACATCGGCTGGGGCACGTACTTCCGCGTGGGCATCGTGCTGACCATCCCCGTCATCCTCGTCACGCTGCTTGTGCTCACGGGCTGGCTGACACTGATCGGACCGTAGGAGGGGACCGAGCCTCGCCCGGGTGCGACCTTCGACTGGCACAGCGTCAAGCCGGCCACCCTCAGGCGGATGCCCCGCGGCGAGACCGTCGTCATGCTCCTCACGGTCATACCGACCGTCGCGACCGACAACCTCGCCATCGGCGTCGGCGTCGGCGTCCTCACCTCGATGGCGCTCTTCGCCCGCCGCGTCGCGCACCTTCTGAGCGTCGAGCGCACCGTCTCCCCGGACGGCACCTCGGTCACCTACCGGGTGGAGGGCGAGCTGTTCTTCGCCTCCAACGAGGAGCTCACCGACGCGTTCCACCACCCCGACGACCCCGCGCGCATCCTCATCGACATGAGCCGGGCGCACGTCTGGGACGCCTCCGCCGTCTCCGCCCTCGACGCGCTGACGACGAAGTACGAGAAGCAGGGGAAGTCCGTCGAGATCACCGGACTGAACGAACCGTCCAGTGATCTGCACGACGCGCTCTCCGGCCAGCTCGCCGGCGCCCACTGAACCGTCCCGGCGGACCGCGGCGGTCTCGATGTGGCGAGACCGCCGATCTGACGCACGAGAGCCTGGGCCTCATCGCACCGAGACTCCGAGCCTCGTCGGAACGAGACGACCGGACCGGTGCAGCGTCGCCCCCGTGCAGCTGTCAACCGGTGACCTCGGCGGAGACCACCCGACCGGCAGCGAAGCGCACCACGAGGTAGTCCGTCGACGAGTCGCGCTGGTCGCCGCCCCCGACGTACCAGTGCGTGAACACGTCGCCGTCGACCGGAGGGCCCTCTGGCTTCCCGAGTCGCTCCCCGACCTGGCGGCGGGTCAGACCGATCAACGGCCGATCGCAACCGACCAGAGCGAGCGCGACCGGCCGGACGAGCTGGTCCCGTCCCTCGGACCCCGGCGGCATCGTCCGGGCCCGCTGCCACTCGCGAACTGCGACTCCGGTGCGGCACAGCTCGCGATCGCGACGGTCGACCTTCGCCACCTCCACCGCGAGGATGCCCACGACGATCGCCGCCACCGCGGCCGTCACCCATGCGGCCGGGACCCAGCCGCCCGTCCCGGGGGTGTGACGGGAGTGATCCACGGCGCCCACCCTAGAGTGCGATCCCCCACGCCCGGAGAACCGCTAGCTCAGCAGGACGGCTCCGACGCGGACACCGACTGGCGACCGTCCACCGCGGTCCACCGGGCCTCGCTGCGAAAAGCAGACGGGGTTTCGGCAGCGAGCCCGACGGGTCAGCCGATGATGCGCGCCACGAGCTCGGGCTTCCACTGCACGTACTCGACGAGCGACCCGTCGGGGTGCCGGGCGTAGAGGAACGATCCCGTGGCGCTCTGGGCCACGGGCCCGACGATCTCCGCGCCGCCGGCCACGACGGTGGCCTCGAGCTCGGCGAGGTCGGACACGACGACCGGGCCGGTCGCTTCGCGGTGCTTGGCGAGCGCCTCCGGAGGACCGGCGATGACGAGGAAGTCGCCGATGGCGGCCAGCTCGACGGTTTCGAAAGAGAAGCGCAGGTCGGCGGGGCGGCCGACGATCGCCTCGAGCAGCGGCAGCGTCGCGTCGAGGTCGGGCACCCACAGGCGGGCATAGGTCTTGAGGATCATGAGGTCCTAGGTGGCGAGGTCATGCATGGACGAAGCAGCGCCTCCGGCGGGCCTCGGAGAGGTCTCCAGGCGGCACCTGGTAACCGTAGGTGACCCCCGCTACGATGGGAAGATGGCACTTTCGGCTCACCTGGTCACCCCGTGGTGACCACCCCGGACGTCGAGCTCGAGCGCGGGGACCTCTTCGACCCGAACTGCTCGACGCGCTGGCTGGTCGACCGGATCGGCAGCAAGTGGGTGTCGATGATCGTCAAGGTGCTCGCGGAGGAGCCGTCCGTCGAGGTCCGCTTCGCCGCGCTGCGCCGACGCACGCCTGGGATCTCCCAGAAGATGCTCTCCCAGACGCTGCGGACCCTCGAGCGCGACGGGCTCGTCACCCGGCGCGTCGAACCCACCGTCCCGCCGCGGGTGCACTACGCGCTGACGCCGCTCGGCCACTCCCTGGAGGCCCGCCTGGCCGTCCTACGCGACTGGGCCGAGGAGCACATGCGCGCCGTGGGCGACGCCCGTGCCGCCTACGACGCGGCCCCGTAGGCGCCGGCGCGTGCTCGGACGGGTGGGGCATGCGTCCTCCCAGCCGTCGACCCTGGGCCCCGATGGCGTCAATGCGCCACCGGGCATCCCGTCGCCGCGGCCGCCCGGCCGTCGGCGGCGTCGGCACCGCCCGCCGTGGACGCCGCGGCCTCGCCGCGAGGATGCTGCCGCCGGCGGACGCTCGCGACCCCTCCACGGGACGGCGCGTACGCGAGCCCGCGGAAGCTCTGACGCTCGGGACGGTCCGTCGTCGGCTCGAGGTCGAAGTGGCGCAGCATGGTACGGAGCACGATGTCGAGCTCGAAGAGCGCGAACGCGGCGCCGAGGCACCGACGACGGCCGCCACCGAAGGGCACCCACGTGTACGTGCCCGGCTTGGCGTCGAGGTACCGCTCGGGGTCGAAGCCCTCGGCGTGCGCGTGGAAGCGGGTGTCGTCGTGGATCGTGGCGAGCGCCGGGAACAGCATCGTGCGGGCGGGGACACTCCACTCCCCCAGCCCGACCGGAACGACGGCCCGCCGGGCCGTGCCGCCGATCACCGTGCGATGGCGCTGCAGCTCGAGGATCGTCGCGGTGCGGTAGGCGGAGGCGTCCGTCGCGGCCTCCTCCTCCAGGCGCTCCAGCACCAGCGGGTGGCGGCGCAGGCGCTCCACGGCGTAGGCCAGCGACGACGCCGTCGTCTCGTGGCCCGCGACCAGCAACGTCAGCAGCTCGTTGGCCACCGCGGCGCGGTCGACGGCGGCGCCGTCGTCCTGCACCGCCTGGAGCATCATCGAGAGCACGTCCGTGCGGTCCCGCAGCTCCGGGTCCACCAGGCGCTCGTCGATGAGGCGGTCGACGATGACGGTGTACCGCGCCCGCATCCGCAGCAGGCGTCCGCCGGGGCTCAGCGGGCCGAAGTTCCGTCGGAGGACGGGAGCGGCCACCATCCGCTGACCGAGAGCGGTGGCCTTCGGCAGCAGCCGTTCGAGCTCGTGGAGCTCCGCTCCCTCGGCCCCGAAGACGGCACGCAGGATCACGCGCAGCGTGATGGTGTTGAACGCCGGCAGCGTGGCGAACTCCTCGCCCTCGGGCCACGACGCCATCGCACGCACCGACTCCTCCTCGATCAGGCCCTCGTACACGCGCATCCGGTCCCCGTGGAAGGCGGGGAGCAGCAGGCGGCGCTCCCGCAGGTGCTCGTCCTCGTCCAGCGTGAAGAGCGAACCGCGACCGAGGACGGCGCCGAGCGGGTTGTCCCCCGCGTGCAGCACCGCCGGGTCCGCGGTGAACACCGCCTTGAGGAGCTCCGGGTGGCACACCACGACGGCCCGGCCGAGGCCCGGCAAGGGGATCGAGAACACGTCGCCGTAGCGGCGCTGCAGGGCCGCGAAGTACGGCCGGCGGGCGAACGCGAACAGGGCGGTGCTGACGGCGGTGGGCAGGCGCGGCCCGCGCGGCGGGTTCGGGGTGGCCCCCGGGGCGAGGGGCGTGACGGACAGCTTGGGCACGGTGGATCTCCGGGGCGGTAACGGCGCGTACCGGCGGGAGGGTAACCGTAAGTACCCGTTCGCGCAACAGCCCCCTCCCCTCCCCTCCCCGCGTTGCGTAGGGTCCCGACCGTGTCGATCGCCCCGAACGCCGCACCGCGCCGCCGGATCCTCGACGGCCTGGCGGCCGCCCTGCAGGAGAAGGGGCTGGCCGGCACCCAGATCGACGACATCGTGCGTCACGCGCGGATGTCGAAGCGCACCTTCTACGCGACGTTCCCGAACAAGGAGTCGGCGTTCGTGGAGCTGATCCGCGAGGTCAGCATCGAGATGTTCGACGACGTCGTCGCCGGCATCGGCGGCCCCGCCCCCTGGGAGGACCAGGTCGCGCGGGGCGTGTCCGCCTACCTCCAGGCGCTCGACGCCAACCCCCTGCTGGTCGCCGCCATCTCGCGGGAGCTGCCCACGCTCGGGCCGCAGGGCCTGGCGCTGCACCGCGAGGCCCTCGACCGCTTCGCGGACCTCTTCGTCGCGACGTCGGCCGAGCTCGGGCGGCGTGGGGCGGCGGTGCGTCCCGTCCCCCGCCCCACCGCCGTCCTGTTGGTGGCCGGCGTCGCGGAGCTCGTGACCCGCTCCGCGCTGGACGGGGAGCAGCTGGAGCGGCTCGCGCCGGTCGTGATCGACGCCATCGTGGCCCTCGGCCGCCCGGCGCCGTAGGCGCTCGCGCCCGCGCGACCCGCCGGGACTGGCTCCGTCGTCTCCTGGGCCGCTGACGCAGGCCCGTCCGCCCGGCCCGGGGCGGGCCGGGGCGGTCGTCTACGGGGTGCGGACAGTCAGGGTCCGCAGTGCGCTGTACCCGTTGGTGTGGTCGGCGTGCTGCGCGATCTTGGTGCGGTAGACCCCGGTGCTGCGGACCCGCAGCCGTCGGCTGTACGTCGAACGCGACGTGCCGGCGTCACGCAGCTGGGCCCTGGCGACGGTGCGGAACACGCCGTCGGTCCCGCGCCGCTGGATCAGCGCGCTGCGGCCGTCGTGTGCCGGCGCCACGGCGCCGGAGAACCGGACGAGGGCACCGCGCGCCGGCGTCGAGTCCGACACGCTCAGCCGGACGGCCGGCCGGACGTTCACCCGCTTCACCGGGCTGGTGACCGTCGGCGACGCCATCGCGACGGCGTGGTAGAGCGCGTTGACCGTCGGTCGCACCGACACGGACCAGGTGCCGTTCGCGGCCGTCGTGGTGGTCCTCGCGGTCGGGACGAACGCATCGCCGAACGGCGCGGTCGTGTCCTGCTCGATCCGGACCACCACGCCAGGGGCCTTCGCGCCCGACAGCTTGCCGGAGAGGACCGTGGACGCGCCGAACACGACGTTCGTGGGCGCCGCGTCGATCGACAGGGCCGGAGCGCCGTTGGGCGTCGGCGGCTTGGGCGGCTTCGCGGCGACCGCGGGCCCCGCGAGCAGCAGCGGAGCGAGCGCGCCGATCGATCCGAACGTGGCTGCCAGGACGGCCGGGCGCGAGTTCCTGCGGGCAGTGTTCATGGAGACTCCTTCGCCGCCCACTCGGCGGACATCGGCGGCGCCGGGAGATCCGGCGCCTTACTCCTACAACGCCCCGGACACGCGAACGTCAGGCATCACATCGTCCGCACCGGCCTGGGTCATGGACCTCTGCCGGCCGAGAGGCGGAGGTCGGCCACTCCGAGCGATCATCAGGCTGGTGAGGAAAACGCCCCGCCTTCGTTAAGGTCAAACGATGGCCGATATCTCCGCCTCGGCCCCCGCTGCATCGAACGGCGGCGCCAGGCCGACGGCCGCAGCGTCCGCCGAACTCCTGCGCGAGGCCGGGCGCCGGCGGACGTTCGCGATCATCTCCCACCCCGACGCCGGCAAGACGACGCTGACGGAGAAGCTGCTGCTGTACGGCGGCGCGGTCCACGAGGCCGGCGCGGTGAAGGCCCGCGCCGGCGGACGCAACGCGACGTCGGACTGGATGCAGATCGAACGCGACCGCGGCATCTCCGTCAGCTCGACGGTCCTGCGGTTCGCCGTGGGCGACGTGGTCGTCAACCTGCTGGACACCCCCGGCCACCAGGACTTCTCCGAGGACACGCTGCGGGTCCTGGCCGCCGCGGACTGCGCGGTGATGGTGATCGACGCCGCGAAGGGCATCGAGCAGCAGACCCGGCGGCTCTTCCAGGTGGCCCGGGCCCGGCGGATCCCGATCATCACGTTCGTCAACAAGTGCGACCGCCCCGGCGTGAGCCCCCTCCAGCTGGTGGATCACATCGAGAAGGAGCTCGGGCTGCGGGCCACCCCGGTGACCTGGCCCGTGGGCACAGGCGAGGAGTTCTGCGGCGTCATCGACCGACGTGACGAGTCGTTCCACCGCTTCACGCGCACGGCGCGCGGTTCGAAGGTCGTCGACGACGAGGTCGTGGCGGCCGACGACGCCGGCCTCGAGGACGATCCCCGGTGGGCGACGGCCCGCGAGGAGGTCGAGCTCCTGGACGCCGTGGAGGCCGACCACGACCCGGCGACCTTCGAGGCGGGGACCTCGACGCCCCTGTTCTTCGGATCGGCGGTCTGGAACTTCGGGGTCGACGCGCTGCTCCAGGCGCTGCAGGAGATTGCGCCCCCGCCCACGGCCCGGCCGACGACGGAGGACGTCGTCCGGCCGCTCGAGGCGCCGTTCTCCGGGTTCGTCTGCAAGGTGCAGGCCAACACCGACCCCCGACATCGCGACCGGATCGCGTACGTCCGCATCTGCTCGGGGCGCTTCGAACGGGGACTGAAGGTGCTGAACAGCCGGACGGGTCGGCCGTTCACGATGCACCACGCCCATGCGGTGTTCGCCCGCGAGCGCCAGGACCTGCCCGAGGCCTGGCCGGGCGACGTGATCGGCGTCGTCGGCGCGTTGGACCTCCGCGTCGGGGACACGCTCCACGCCGGCTCGGCGCGCGTCGCGTTCCCGCCCATCCCGACGATCCCCCCCGAGCGCTTCGCCTCGGCGAACAACCTCGACGCGCGCCGGCACAAGCAGTTCCGCAGCGGTCTGCAGCAGCTCGACGAGGAGGGTGTCGTTCGCCTGCTGCAGCGCGGCGGCATCCAGGACCCCCGTCCCGTCCTGGGCGGCGTCGGGGCGCTGCAGTTCGAGGTCGTGGTGCAGCGGATGCGGGACGAGTTCGGCGCCGAGATCCGTCTGGATCCCCTCCCCTGGTCCGTCGCGCGCCTCATCGACCTCGAGGACGCCAAGATCGTCGAGGGCGACGGAGCCGGCGTCGCGCTCTTCGGCGCCGACGGCGCGGTCTTCGCGGTCTTCACCGAGAGCTTCCAGCTCCGCCGCTTCGCCAAGCGCCACCCCGACGTCCAGCTGCGCGAGCTCGTGAACACCGCCTCCGACGTCCTCGCGGGCTGATCGACATCGCGGCCGCGGAACGCCGCGACGAACACGAGACGCAGCACGCAGCGATGAGTTCGCGCCGGCGGCCCGGTCCCGGACGCATCACTCAGAGAGGGAGCTGCTGATGGCGAAGAGCGTGCTGTACATGTCGATGTCGCTCGACGGGTTCGTCGCGGGCCCGGACGGGACGAACGACGACGGTCTCGGGGACGGCGGTGAGCGCCTTCACCGGTGGCTCATGGAGTCGACGGCGAACGAGCGTGGTCTACCGGGGCGTCCGTCCGGCACCAACGGCGAGGTGTGGGACGCGTTCATGGCCACGGGTGCGGTCGTCGCCGGGCGCGGGACGTTCGAGCCCGCAGGCGGCTGGGGCGGTGATCACCACGACGGTGTGCCGATCTTCGTCCTGACCCGCGACCCGGAGAGGCACCAGCCGCACGCGAAGCCGCGGGTCACGTTCGTCGCCGAGGTGGCCGAGGCGATGGAGCGCGCGAAGGACGCCGCCGGCGACCGAGACGTGCTCGTCCACGGCGTCGGGGTCACGCGGCTCGCCCTGGCGGCCGGCGTGCTCGACGAGCTCCACATCCACCTGGTCCCCGTGCTGCTGGGCGAGGGGCGGCGCCTCTTCGAGCACCTCGGGCCCGGGCGTGTCGAGCTCGAGCGCCTCGACACGCGGGAGGGCGAGGACGGGGTCACGCACCTGCGCTACGCGGTGACGACCCGGCATCGGATGCGCGACGCCGGCTGAGCCCGCACGCGTCGATCCTCATCGAGAGGGCCGGCTCGTGACGTGCCCCGCCGCGAGCCGCCGTGTGGTCGGACGGACCGTCAGCGCCCCGGCGCCGCCAGCATCGCCATCGCAGCGTCCACCGCCGACCGCAGCGCCTCCGCCGGGTGCCCCGCCCGCCCGAGCGTCTCGATGCCCCGCAGCACCGAGAGCAGCAGCGCGCCCGTGGCGGCCGGATCCAGGTCGGCGCGGACGTCGCCCGCCGCCTGAGCGCTGCGGACGCATGCGGTGAGTGCCCGCTCGTACGTCGCGTAGAAGTCGCCGGCGATCCGGGCGACGTCGACGTCCTCCCCCGCGAGCTCGGCGGTGCCCTTCGCCAGCAGGCACCCGCGCTGCGGCCCGTCGGAGTCGGGGACCTTCGTTCGCAGGTGGTGCTCGAGGCGTCCGCGTGCGCCCGCGTCGTCGCCGGCGAGCTCCCGTTCGATCGCCCCCGCGTTGTCGTCGCAGTACTGGGCGAAGGCCCGCAGGAACACGCCGTGCTTGTCGCCGAACGCGCCGTACAGGCTGCTGCGGCTCAGGCCGGTCGCCGCCGTCAGGTGCTGCACCGAGGTCGCGGCGTAGCCGTGGTCGTGGAAGACCTCGCGGGCCTGTCGGGTGACCTGGGGCTCGTCGAAGGTCCGGGGGCGCGCCATGGAGAGAGCGTACTCGTTCTGGACCGAACGTTCCGCTATGCTCCCGCCTCCGGTTCTGGACCGGACGTTCCGTAACGACGTATCGAGGAGTTCTCATGACGCAGGTTCTGGCAGGGAAGGTCGCCGTGATCACGGGCGGCACCAGCGGCATCGGCCTGGCGATCGCCCAGCGCTACGCCGCCGAGGGTGCGCGCGTGTTCATCACCGGCCGCCGGCAGGAGGCCCTCGACGCCGCGGTCGCGCAGATCGACGGAGAGGTGACCGGGGTGCGGGCCGACGCCGCCAGCGCCACCGACGCCGAGGCGCTCTACGCCGTCGTCCGCGAGGCGGCCGGGCGGATCGACATCGTGGTCGCCAACGCCGGCGGCGGTTCGTTCGCCCCGCTCGGCGAGATCACCGAGCAGCAGTACCGCGACACGTTCGACTCCAACGTCCTGGGCACGCTGCTCACCGTGCAGGGCGCGCTCCCGCTGCTCGTGGACGGCGCGTCGATCGTGCTGCTGAGCTCGACGACGTCGGCCCTCGGGGGCGCGTCGTTCAGCGTCTACGCCGCGTCGAAGGCCGCGATCCGCAACTTCGCCCGCTCCTGGGCGCTGGACCTGAAGGACCGGGGCATCCGGGTCAACGCCCTCGCCCCCGGCTCGACGCGCACGCCGGGGATCCTCGGGCTCGTGCCGGAGGATCAGGGTCAGGGCCTCCTCGACAGCTTCGCCGCGCAGGTCCCGCTGGGTCGTGTCGCGGATCCGTCCGAGATCGCCGGCGCGGCGCTCTTCCTCGCGTCGCCGGACGCGAGCTACGTCAACGGCATCGAGCTGTTCGCGGACGGCGGGCTCGCGCAGGTCTGAGGCGCTCGGCTGCGGTGGTCCCGTCCGACGGGCCCTGCGTCGGGCGCGTGCCGCCCGCGGAGCCCCGGCGTCGTGGCGGGCGGGCGAGCCGGCAGCCCGTGCCGGAGCCCTACGGTCCCCAGGTGCGCAGCGCCATGTCGACGACGTCGTCGAGCTGCTCGCCCCGGAGGCCGCCGGCAGCCTGTACGGCGATGCCGAACGCCATCGTCATGGTGAATCGCGCGAGCCGGCCGGGGTCGGCGTCGTGTGGGAGGTCGCCCTCGGTGATCGCCCGCCGGAACCGCTCCTCGAGCTGGCGGTTCGTGTCGTTGCGCCAGCCGGCGAGGAGGTCGCGCGCCGGGCGGCCTCCGTCGCCCGACGCCAGGGCGCCCTGGACGCTGAGGCATCCGGCCGGATCGCCCGGCGATGTCGTCGTCCCGACCGCACCGCGGAGAAACGCCTCGGCCACGGCTCGTGCGGTCGGCTCCTCGAGGGCGAGCTTCGCGTAGTGGCCCGGGCCTTCCGCGTAGCGCTGCACGGCTCGGCGGAAGAGCTGCTCCTTGTTCCCGAAGGCCGCGTACATGCTCGGCTTCGTGATCCCCATCGCGGTGGTCAGGTCGACGAGGCTCGCTCCTTCGTACCCGCGCTCCCAGAAGACCCGCATCGCGCGCTCGAGCGCGTCGTCGACGTCGAACTCCCGAGGCCGTCCGATGACGGCGTTTCGAGCGTCGCTCATCCCTCGATGGTACTCCCGGCGTCGACGCTGCCGGGGCCCCCGGGGTGGTCGGCCCTCCCCTCGGGGGCGCCGATGGGCGGGCGCCGCTCGAGGGCGCCGGAGGGGCCTGCTAGCGTTCTGTACCGATCGGAATGGAACTGCACGCCTCCGGGCGTCCGCGCCACCCGCAACCACGCGAAGCAAGGAACGGCACGATGATGAGGACCAGTTCGCTCGGAGCCCTGCGGGTCTCCCGCATCGGCCTCGGGGCCATGGGGATGTCGGCGTTCTACACGGGCGCCGGCCGCGGTGACGCGGAGTCCATCCGCACCATCCATCACGCCCTCGACCTCGGGGTCACCCACGTCGACACGGCCGAGGTCTACGGCCCGTACGCGAACGAGGAGCTCGTCGGTCGCGCCCTGAAGGGGCGACGGGACGGGGTCGTCGTGGCGACGAAGTTCGGCCTCGTCTCGCACACGGGCCGCCCGGGCCTCGACAGCACGCCGGCCAACGTCCGCGCGGCGCTCGAGGGATCCCTCACCCGGCTGGGGACCGACCACGTCGACCTCCTCTACCAGCACCGGGTGGACCCCGACACGCCGATCGAGGAGACCGTCGGGGCCCTGGCCGACCTGGTGGCCGAGGGGAAGGTGCGCCACATCGGGCTGTCCGAGGCGAGCCCCGCGACCATCAGGCGTGCGCATGCGGTGCACCCGGTCGCCGCGCTCCAGACGGAGTATTCGCTGTGGACCCGCGATCCCGAGGCCGAGATCCTGCCGGTGCTCCGCGAGCTGGGGATCGGCCTGGTGCCGTACTCGCCGCTCGGTCACGGGTTCCTCACCGGCGGCATCCGCTCGTTGGACGGTCTCGACGCCGACGACTGGCGACGCACCAACCCCCGCTTCACCGGCGGCAACCTGGAGCGCAACCTCCGCATCGTCGACGAGGTCCGGGCCGTCGCGGAGGAGGTCGGCGCGACGCTCGCCCAGGTCGCATTGGCCTGGCTGCTGGCCCAGGGGGGCGACGTCGCCCCGATCCCGGGCACGACGCGGGTCGCCCGGGTGACGGAGAACACCGCGGCTGACGGCGTCGCGCTCACCGGCGACCAGGTCGCCCGGCTGAACCGCCTCACCCCCGCGTCGGGCGAGCGGTTCGACGAGGGCAACATGGCCGCCATCGACCGCTCGGGCGACGGTGCGTAGCGGCCGCCCGCTCCGCGTCGGCGACGTCAGCCCGCGCTGACGTTGCGCTTCGTGCGTCCCAGGACGATCTTGGAGGAGCGCTTCACGACGGTGTCGGTCCCGGTCGGCCGGAACCGGATCGTGAGTGCGACGGCGACGCGTCCGCGACCCCGCAACGCCGCGCGGCCCTTCGCCGTCGGACGCAGCACGAGCACGACCCGGCCGGCGCGCTTCGCCGACACCGATCCGCGGCCGTAGGTGACGGTCTTCCGCTTGCCCCCGGTCGCGCGGAGGGACGCCGTCGCGCTGAGGGCTCCGGGGTCCGAGACGCGAAGCGTCAGCGCGACCGTCCCGTTGCGTCGCGCCCGGCGCGAGAGCACGCGGACGGCGGACGCCGGGGCGGCCTCGGTGGCCCCGGCCCCGCTCGGCCCGCCAGCCGCGGCCCCGCCGCCGGCCGGGGACGTCGTCGCCGGGGCACCGGGCGCGGCGGGGAGGGCGGCCGGCGGCGGCGCGGGTGCGCCCCACTCGAACGCGCCCGCGTCGGGCGCGGGACCGACGACGGGACGCGGCTGCACCCCGAGGTCGTAGACGTACTGCTGTGTCGGCAGATCGGCCCCGATGCCGGCGGTGCCGGCGTCGCGGCACGGCGACGCCTGCTGCAGGCGGTGGTCGAACGCCGCGCGGTTCACGAACCGGGGGTCGGCGACCAGGCAGTTCGACGCGAGCTGCGCCGTCGTCTGGTTCACGAACGTCGCCTGTCCCACCGCGATGTTGTTGACCACGGAGGCCGGGCTCGTGACGGACGAGCCGACGGCGATGGCGGTGCCGCCCCGTGGACGGTCGTCGACGAAGGTGTTGTTGACGACGCTGAGCCGGGAGTCCGGGTTGCGCGCGCCCTCCGCCCCGTAGGAGAGCATGCCGCTGTTGCTGGTGTTCGGCCCCTGCTGGATGACGTTGCCGACCACGCGGGTCCGCCCGCCGTTGGGGATGTCGACCTCGTACGAGCTGGTCGAGCCCTCGCCCGTCAACCGGTTGTAGAAGAGGTCGTTGACGGTGGCGCGGGACTTCACGAGGTGCCCGGCTCTGGCGCCGCGCGAGGAGCTGTGGCGCATGGTGAAGCTGCGCGCGCCGCTGATGTAGATGTTGTGCGAGTAGCCGTCCCCCGCCCCGTTGTTCGCGAACGCCGAGCCCTCCACCACGACGTCGGTCTCGGCGCTGCCGCCGACGAGGATCCCGTTCTGGTTGTCGTGGAAGTAGACGCCGCTGAGCGTCAGGTCGCCGTCGCCCTCCAGGCGGATCGCGGCGCCGTTCTTGTCGGTCACGGCGGCCCCGGAGAGCTCGACGTTGCGCACCACGGTGTTCGGGCCGGCGAGGACCCAGATCGCCTTGCCGCCGCTGCTGCGGCCGGCGGCGTCGACCCGTGCGCGGCCGCCCACCCCCTCGATCGTGAGGTTCGCCACGGTGCTGCGGCAGACATCGCCGTCGTAGCTCCCGTTTCCGGCCGCATCGATCTGCACCGTGTCGCCCGGTGCTGCGGCGGCGATCGCCTGGCAGGGTTTGGCGTACGGATGCCCCGGGCCGACGAGGCGCGTGGTGGCGGCAGAGGCCGGGGCGGCCGCAAGCCCGGCGAACGCCACCACGGTGACGGTGATCGAGGCGAGACGGGACATCGGCTCAGCGTAGTCGCCGTTCCGTGCACCGACGCCCGCTCGGCGCCAACGGTGCCCCGATCAGGGGCCTACCCGGCGGTACGCGCTGGCACCCGTCACTTGATCACCAGCATGCCGTCGTCCCCGATCTGCTCGATCGCCGCCGCGACGGAGCCCGTCAGGAAGAGCACGAACGCGACCGCCGCTGCGGTGAGCACGTGGATGCTCAGCCAGGACACCCCTTCACCGGGCCGACGGAGGCTGAACAGCGCGACCAGCCCGAGCCCCAGCACGAACGGCGCCGTCGCGGCGAGGAAGTCGTAGGTCGGGAGCGGGCCACACCCGCCGAGCGTTCCGCCGCACCACCCGCGGCGATCGACGCGAAACGGGAAGAACACGGCAGCCAGCGCGACGACGTACCCGAGGAACAGCCACACGGGGAGACGGCGCACACGCAACACGACGCCAGCATAGGGGTCCTCGTTGGCTGCCCCGTGAGGGGGCTCCCGGCGCGGGGTGATGAGTTCTCGGACCACCGACCGTCTCAACCCGCACGATGCCCGCCCCCGCCCCCATCACGATCACCCCGATCTTCGTCGCCGACCTCCTCGCCGGGGGGAAGCGGATGCCGGTCTACGCGCACGTCATCGACCATCCGGATGCGCGCGTGCTCGTCGACACCGGGATCAAGGAGCTGCACCCGGCCGCCGCCGACCTGGATCCGCGCATCCGGCCCCTGAGCACGCAGGACTTCGACGTCGGCGCGGTCGACATCGTCGTCAACACCCACCTGCACTTCGACCACTGCGGCGAGAATCACCTCTTCGCCGGCAAGCCGATCTACGTCCAGCGCCGCGAGCTCGAGGATGCCCGCGCCGACGGCTACACGATCCCCGAGTGGGTCGACGCTCCCGGCGTGACGTACGAGGCGCTCGACGGCGAGCACGAGCTGCTCCCCGGGCTTCGGCTCGTCCCGGCACCCGGGCACTCGGACGGCATGCAGGTCGTGGTCGTCGAGACCGGCAGGCGGCCGATCGTCGTCGGCGGCGACGTGGCGGTGTGGTTCGGCGAGCTGGACGAGCCGAGCACCGAGGGGCAGCTGCTCGTGCGCGCGCTCGAGCCCGAGCTCGTCTGGCTCACGCACGAGCACGAGCCGTGGCGGCCCCCTACCGTCTGAGGAATCGTGCGCCCGTTCCTCGGCCTCGTCGGGTACCAGCCGCGGCACCTCGCGTCGGTCGACGAGCTCACCGGCGCGGATCGCGCGCGGCTCCGCGGCCTGGTGGGTACGGCGTTCCCGACGGTCTGGGCCGTGTGGGACACCGACGACGACGCGCGGTTCGCCGACGCGCCCGTCGTCCTCGACCGGGGAGCCGGCCCTGGCGGGCGGCTGGAGCTCGCCGCCTTCAAGACCGAGCTCTGCGTGTCGTGCGACAGCATCGATCTCGCGGCGCCGATCGACTGGTACGGCACGGGGCTGGACCTGCGATGGCGCAGCGGCGTCCTGCCCGAGGCCGAGCGCCTGCGGGACCGGACGATCACTGGCGTCTCGCTCATCGCGTTCGACGGCGACCTCGTCGGGTTCGCGTTCGAGGCCGGGACGGAACGCGTCGAGCTCTTCAACGCGCTGGACGAGCTCGGCATCCGCGCGACGCGCGGTGCGGCCCCGGGGCTCGGCTACCTCCCCGCGTGACCCCAGCCCCCACGACGATCCGCGTCGCCCCGGGACGCGTGTGGCTAGGCGGCGGCCGTCCGCCCCGAGTAGGTTCACGGGGCACGTGCACGGCGCACACACGCTCGAGAGGCCACGGATGACGGACACCACCTGCCACATGTCGATCTCGCTCGACGGCTTCGTCGCCGGGCCGGAGCAGAGCGCCGAGCACCCGCTGGGCAAGCGGGGGCACGACGTCCACGCCTGGCACCTGGGCGACGAGCGCGCCAACGAGGCCGACGCGACCGCGGTGAGCTGGCTCATGCGTCCGCGCGGCGCCTACGTCATGGGTCGCAACATGTTCGGGCCGATCCGCGGCGCGTGGGACGAGGACTGGCGCGGCTGGTGGGGGCCCGAGCCGCCGTACCACGCGCCCGTCTTCGTCCTCACCCACCACGCCCGCGAGCCGCTCGAGCTGGAGGGCGGAACGACGTTCCACTTCGTCACGGACGGCTTCGACGCGGCCTACACGCAGGCCGTGAAGGCGGCCGGCGACCGCGGGGTCGACATCGCGGGCGGCGCCTCCACCGTGCGGCAGGCGCTCGTCGCCGGGGTCGTGGACGAGTTCTCGCTCGACATCGCCCCCGTCCTCCTCGGGTCCGGGGAGCGGCTGTTCGACGGGGTCGAGACGTTCGGGTTCGAGCCCGTCGAGGTCCTGCACTCGCCGCTGGCGACCCACGTCCGGTACCGCCGGGCGGCCTGAGGGCGAGCCGGGGGCGGACCGCCGGGACGATCGGGGCGGCGGCGTCGAACGCCTGGGAATCGCCGGCGCGTCGCAGTAGGCTGCGCCGCGTGTGTGGACACCGTTCCGGGTCAAGACTGCTGGGCACCCTTCGGTGGGTGGCGCTCTGGGTCGTGGTGCTCGCTGCGGGCGGCGGGCTGCTGACGGCACCTGCCGCCCACGCCGACCTGGCACCCGGCGCCTGGGGCGCCGACACGGGACTGGCCATCGCCACGGACGCCGAGGCGGCCTACGTGCGCGCGAAGTCGCCCTACGAGGTTCGGCGTGGCACGGGCGGCCTGGCGCGCGTCGCGCGGGAAGGCGGCGCGCCGAGCGCGGCCCCCTTCCCCACCGTCGCCGGCACGGTGAAGGTGATCGAGTCCGACGGTGCCGGCGGCTGGATCGTCGGGGGCACGTTTCGCTACGTCGGCGGCGTTCGGCGCCACAACCTGGCGCGCATCCTGTCCGACGGTCGCGTCGACCCCGGGTTCGCCCCCTCCGTACCGCCGGTGGTCGCCCTCGCCCGGGCCGGCACGACGGTGTACGTGAGCGCGGGACGGGACGAGGGCTCCGAGCCGATCGCCGCCTACGACCTGGCCAACGGCCAGGCGCTCCCCGGGTGGAGCCCCCGCCTCGAAGGGGTGGCGTGGGACCTCGCGGTCGCCGGCGACGAGCTCTACGCGGCCGGCGATCTCTCGACGGCAGGGTCGGACGATGACCGCAGCGTCCTGCAGCTCGACCCGCGCACCGGGGCCCGAACGGCCTGGGACAGCGGCGCTCGCGGGAGGGCCGACAACCTCGCCGTCTCTGCGACGACCGTCTACGCCGAAGGAGGCTCCGTCCTGACCGACCCCGTCACGGGTGACCCGATCCACCTCGCCGCGTTCGACCGCGCGACGGGTCGGCGCACGGTGTGGGCGCCGGACGTCTCATCCGTGTCGTCCCTCGCCGTCGCCGGAGACACGGTCTACCTCGGCGGCGCCCGATCGGCCGACGACGGCTCGACGCCCGCCGTCTCCGCGGTCGACGCCGTGTCCGGGGCGGCGACGGACTGGGCCCCGGGGATCACAGGCACTGCGCGCACGATCCGCGTCCAGGACGACCGCGTGGTGATCGGCGGACGCCTGGCGCGCGCGGGAGAGGGGGAGCACCGCGGGGCGTTCGCCGTCTCGCGAACGACCGGTGAGGTCCTGGACTGGGATCCGCAGACCCGCGGCGAGGTCGAGGACATCGCGCTGGCGGGCACCGACGTCGTGGTCGGCGGCCGGTTCGCGGCGCTCGCCGTTCCGCTGCCGGACGTCGGCGGCATCCTCCGCGTGCTGCCCGACGGCACGCTCGACACCGACTGGCGTTCGCCGCCGATGCTGAGCGTCGCGGGCAGCTCCGACGTCACGGCGATGGAGGTCGCAGGAGACACCCTCTACGCCGCCGGTGGGGAGTGGGTCGTCGGAGGCCGGCGGGCGAGCGGCATCGCCGCGTTCGACCGGCGCACCGGTGCGCGTCGGGACTTCGACGCCCGGGTCGCCGGGCCGGTCGACGCCGTGGTGCCCCACGGCGATCGGCTGTACATCACCGGCTTCTTCGGGTCCGTGGCAGGCGTGGAGCGCAACAGGGTCGCTGCGGTCGACCGGCACACGGGGGAGCTCCTGCCCTGGGACCCCGCCGCGAACGGGGCGCCGAAGACCGCGATCTCCGACGGCCGACGCCTGTACGTCGGGGGGAGGTTCGACTGGATCGCGGGAACGGCGCGCCCCGGCGTCGCGGCGTTCGACCTCGCCACGGGCGCGCTCGACCCGACGTTCGCACCGACGCACGTGCGGGACGTGCGGACGCTCGCGCCGTTCGGCGATCGGCTCTACGTCTCCGGCACGATCGCGGACTATCCCGCGCCCAACGACTACCGGGGCCTGGTCGCGCTGGACACGAAGGACGGGTCGGTGCTGCCGTGGCTGCCCGACGTGGAGGGCGGGCAGGGAGAGATCGTGCCCGGGGCCGACACCGTGTGGATCGCGGGAGCGTTCTCCCGGGTCGACGGCGTGGACCGCCGTGGCCTGGCCGCGCTCGACGCGAAGACGGGCCGTCTGCGGCTCGAGCCGGACACCGACCTGGCCGACAACCCGACCGAGAGCGGTCCGTACGCCCTGCGGAGCTTCGGCGGACGCCTCGTGATCGGCGGCCAGTTCACAGGGGTGGGCGACAGGCCGACCGGCGGCGTCGCGTTCGTCGACGCGGACCTCGGCGTGCCGCCGCCGCCCGACACGACCCCGCCGGCTGACACGGGCGTCCCCCCGGCAGCCGGCGATCCGCCGCCGGGCGGGGCCGACACGGGGAACCCGGGGTCGACCGGCCCACCGTTGGGCGCGCCGTTCCCCGCCTCCCCCGCGCCCCCGTCCGTCGGAGCTCGCCCCGGGGCTTCGCCGTCCGCGCCACGGTCGACGGTGCTCCGCCAGCTGACTCGAGCCGCCGCGCGAGCCCTCCGCGGCCGCGGCTTGGCGCGGCGCAACGGCCCCGTGCGCACCGGGACCCTGCCGGCGGGCACCGTGCGGGTGTCCGTCCGCTCCGTGGGGAGCCGGCGGTCGATGATCGCTTCGGGCAGCGCGCGACGGTCGAGCACCGGGCGCTACGCCGTGCGGCTGCGGACGACGACCGGCGGCTGGCGCGCGCTGCGGCGCGGGCCGGTGCGCGCCTCCGTGACGGTCACCCACGTCGGGACGACGTCGGTGGTCACCCGCGTGGCCTCGACGGCGACGCTCGGCCGGTAGCGGCGGCGCGGCTCGTCACGGGCACCCGCGCCGCCCGGCCCGTGCGGCCGGACCGTGCGCCCGGACGGGCCGCGCCACCCGTGCTCCCACGACGGGCCCTATGTACACCGATGCACATAACGGCTAGGCTATGTGCAGTGCTGTACATAGCGGCGGTCCGACGTCCGTCGCGCGATCCCCGAGGAGCACCCATGGCCCCCGCGACCACCAGCAAGAACGACCGATCCGCGGCCTACGAAGCGATGCTGTCGACCCTGTCGGAGGGCTCGGTGCACGTGCACTTCGACCCGTACGAGGACATCGCGTGGGACGCCCCCGAGCTCGCGATCGACCAGGCTGACCCGCGGTGGGTGCTCTCCCCCACGGTCGATCCCCTCGGCGCGACGGCGTGGTACCGGCAGCTGCCGCTCGAGCGGCAGGTCGAGATCGGCAAGGCCCGCCTGATGAACACCATGAAGGTCGGGGCGGCCTTCGAGAGCATGCTCATCCGCGGGCTCATGCAGTACGCCGTCGCCCTGCCGCACCGCTCGCCGGAGTTCCGCTACTGCCTCCACGAGATGACGGAGGAGTGCAACCACATCCAGATGTTCATGGAGCTCGTCAACCGGGTCGACGTCGAGACGCCCGGCATGCGGAAGCGGCTGCGGCGCGCGTCGCCCTACATCGGCGGGCTCCTGGCCTTCCGTCCCGTGCTCCTCATGGTCGCCATCCTGGCCGGCGAGGAGCCGATCGACCACTACCAGAAGGCGATCCTGCGGGAAGGGGGCGACGTGCCGCCCGCGGTGCTGCGCACGATGGAGATCCACGTGGCCGAGGAGGCCCGCCACATCTCGTTCGCCGACGAGTTCCTCAAGCTGCGGGTCCCCCGCCTGCGGCGCGGCCAGCGGCTGGCGCTCTCCGTGCTCTTCCCCGTCGTCATGCGCCTGGGGGTCGACGAGATCATGATCCCGCCGCGGTCGCTGGCCAGGCGCCTGGGGATCCCGCCCGAGGTGCTCGCCGAGGCGTTCTGGGACGGCCCCGCATCCCAGCGGATCCTGCGCTCGTACTTCGCCGAGATGCGCGCGCTCGCGACCGAGGTCGGGCTCATGAACCGGATCAGCCGGCGCGCGTGGCGCCTCTGCGGCATCGACGGCGAGCCGGCGCTCTACCGCGGCGAGCCGGACAGGAGTGCCGAGGTCCTCGCCTGACGTCGTCCGCGGCGGCTGTGGCAAGCTGCCGCGCATGGGGAGCGAGACACGGCGCATGGCGCCGGAGGCACGCAGGGCGCAGCTGCTCGACGTGCTCGCCGATCTCGTGCTCGCCGAGGGCTACGAGGCGGTGTCGATCGACCGCGTCGCCCGCGAGGGTCGGGTCGCGCGCACCGTCGTCTACGCCCAGTTCGGCAACCTGCAGGGTCTGCTCGAGGCCCTGCTCGAGCGCACGCAGCGGCGGGCGGTGGAGCAGGTCCAGGCGATCGTCGTCCTCGCGGAGGCTCCCTCCCCCGAGGACATCGACGGGCTGATCGTCGACGCGGTGCGCACCTTCGGGCAGATCGTGCTCGACGACCCGCGGACGTGGCGCCTGGCGCTGCTGCCCGCGGACGGCGCTCCGGCGATCCTGCGCGAGCGCACCGAGGCCGCCCGCGGCGCGATCCGGGCGATCGTGCAGCCCGTCGTCGCGTGGCTGCTGACGCAGCGCGGTGCGCCGAGCGGCATCGACGAGGAGCTCGCCGCCCACGCGATCGTGGCGCTCGGCGAGGACGGCGCGAAGCTGACGATGAGCGATCCCGTCGCCTACCCGCCGGAGCGGATGGCGGAGTTCGCGCGGTCGCTCCTGCGGGCGTTCGGGCGCTGACGGCCATCGGCCCGAGGGGCCCGTGGCCCGCTCGATGGTTGGGCTCCGACCCAGCCGGTTCCGGCCGCCCCCGGCGTGGGCCACCCCGGTCAGCGCTGCGCCCGGCCCGGCCCCAGCCACCGCTGCAGCTCGAGCGCCAGCGCGACCTCCAGCCGCCGCTCGCCGGGCGCGAAGCCCAGCACCTCGGTGGCGCGGGCCACGCGCTGGAGCACCGTGTTGCGGTGCAGGAACAGGCGGGCGGCCGTGCGCGGCGCGTGCTCGGCCTCGTCGAGGAACACCCGCAGCGTCTCGCGTAGGCGCGCGCTGGCGGGATCGTCCGCGGCGAGCGGGCCGAGTGTGGCGTGGACGAAGGCCTCGGCGCGGCCCCGGTCCTGCCCCGCGAGGACCGTGACGGCGAGCTCGTCGTGGTGGACGAGGCGCCCGTCGGCCGGCGCATCGGCCAGCAGCGCGTGCACGGCCACCGCCGCCTCGTGGCTGGCCCGGAACCCGGCCGCGCCGGGCAGGCTCGGGCCGACGGCGGCGCGGACGTCCGGGTGGGCGGCGGCGAACGCGTCGCGCAGCGCGTCCGGGTCCGGCACGGCGTCCGTGCCGAGCCACGCCCACGTCGTGGTGGTCCCGACGGGCAGCGTCAGCGGGCGCCGTGCGCCTGCCGCCCGGCCGAGCAACGCGGCGACGGGCTCCAGCGCCGTCGAGGCGGCCGCGTCCGACGTCCACAGCACCACGGCCGTGTGCCTTCGGGCGAGCTCGTAGCCCAGCCGGGCGCTGACGGTCGGCGCGTCGACCGGGGCGCCGTCGAGCAGCAGGCCGACCGTCTGGGCCCGACGGCGCTGCGCCCCGCCGGCCACCTCCTCCTCGGCCGAGCGGACCTCCTCGAGCACCCGGTCCAGCACGAGGTCGACGAAGCGGAACAGCAGGTCGAGCGAGACCTCGAGCACGCGCACGAGCTCCGGCCCGGGCGGGACCACGCGGTAGGCGCGCTCCATCCAGGCGCCCCACGCGACGCGTTGGCCGGAGCGGTAGGCGTGGAGGATCGCGTCGACCTCGAGGCCGCGGCGGACGATCGTGCGCGCCACGTCGAGCGCCTCGGGCGGTACGTGGGCCGGGCCGGGCTCCTCCCCCCGCCGGATCACGGCGAGCCAGCGCACGAGGTTCCCGCGGTGGCTTGCGTGCACGTCGGCGAGGATGGCGGGATCGCGGCCCAGGACCGGGACGAGCTCGACGGCGGCGGCGTCCATCGCGTCCGTCACCGCGTCGAGGTCCGCCTCGAGCTCGGCGGCGATGCGCTCCAGCAGCGGGGCCAGCGGCGGCTCCGGGCCGGTCCCGGGACGGGTGGTCATGACCTGAGTGTGCCAGCAGCCATCGGCACGCGTCGGTGTCGGTCCGCCGCACATGGTGGCGGCGGTCCCACGGCCGTACTGTCGAGCGACATGAGCACCCCCTCCTCACTCCCGCTCGGAGACGACGTCGCCTTGATCACCGGTGCCGGCAGCGGCATCGGCCTCGCCACGGCTCGGGCCCTGCACGCCCGCGGGGCCGCCGTCGTCCTCGTCGACCGCGACGCCGACGCCGTCAACGCCGCGGTCTGCGACCTGGGCCACCGCGCAGCCCCCGTGACCGCCGACGTCACCGACCCCGACGGCATGCGCGAGGCCGTCGACGTGGCGTTGCGCGCCTTCGGCCGGTTGACGATCGTCGTGGCCAACGCGGGCATCGCGCCGCCGCCCGCGACGATCCGCACCCTCGACCCCGACGTCTTCGAGCGCGTCATCGAGGTCAACCTGCTCGGCGTGGTCCGCACGGTGCAGGCGGCGCTGGAGCCGATCATCGAGGCCGGCGGCCGCATCGTCATCAACGCGTCGACCTACGCGTTCGTCACCGGGACCCTCGTCGCGCCGTACGCCGTGGCCAAGTCCGCGCTGGAGCAGTACGGCCGCACCCTGCGCGTCGAGCTCGCCCAGCACGACGTCGACGTGTCCGTCGCGTACTTCGGCTTCGTCGACACGCCGATGGAGCGCGCGACGTTCGGCGGCTCGCTGGCGCAGCGGCTCCTGGCCACCCACCCGCGGTTCGTCAGCCACCGCATCGCGCCCGAGCAGGCCGCCGAGGCGCTCGTCACCGGTATCGAGCGCGGCGACGCGCGCATCTACGCGCCGCGCAAGTGGCGGTCCCTCGATCCGGTCATGCGGGTCCTCGGGCCCGCCCTCGACCGCCGGGCGATCCGGGACGCTGCCACGCAGGCCGTGCTGCGCGACGTCGAACGGGAGTCCGCGCCGGGACCCTCGGCCCCGACCCTCGAGGAGGTGGCCGCATGACGGTCGACGTCGCCGCCCCCCGCGCCGCCGTCGCCGAGCGGGCCGAGGCCGAGTCGATGTTCCGGGTCAACGCCGGGGTGACCGCCGCCGTGCGGGGGCGCCTGGGCACCGCGGCCCTGCGGCTGCGCGGCGGCGTCGCCGTCGGGGTGCGCGAGGATCCGACGGGCTACTGGAACAAGGCGCTGGGGTTCGGCTTCGACGAGCCGGTCACCCACGAGCTGCTCGACGAGCTCGTCGCCTTCTACGCCGCGCAGGGCACGGGCGCCACGCTCCAGCTCGCGCCGTCCGTCCTGCCCGAGGACTGGGACGAGCTGGCCGAGGCCTACGGGATCACCCACGACACGACGTGGATCAAGCTGGCCGGTCCCGTCGACGCCGCGCCGCCGGCCCGCACCGAGCTGTGCGTGGGAACGGTCTACGAGTGCCAGCTCAGCGAGTGGGCGTCCGTGCTGCTGCGCGGCTTCGGCATGCCGGAGGACCCGCTCGTCGCGATGCTCCGCTCGGGCATCCGTCAGCCCGGGTTCGTCCCCGTCGCCGCCTGGGACGGATCCGAGATGGTCGCCGCCGCGGGGCTGCTGCTCGACGGTCCCGCCGCCCACTTCTTCGGCGCCGCGACGCTGCCCGAGCACCACGGGCGCGGAGCCCAGGGGGCGCTGCAGGCGTTCCGCGCCCAGAAGGCCCGGGAGGCGGGCTGCCGCTGGCTCGTCGCCGAGACGGGCAAGCCGGCGCCGGGTGCGCCGCGGACCTCACTGGACAACCTGCTGCGCACGGGACTCGTGCCGCTGTACGAGCGCGAGAACTGGACGCTCCCGACGCCGTGAGCTGACGGGCCGCCATCACCGACGCCCGCACCCGTGTTGCGCGCGCCGCCGCCGCCCGAGCGTCGCCCGGACGGCATCGTCGAACCCACCGATCCCGCTACGGCATCGCCCGGACGCCCGATCGGTCCGAGAGAGGAGCACCACATGGCAACCGCCACCGCCCCCGACGCCGTCCCGACGGCGCTCACCACCACCGACCGGTTCCTCGTCCAGCAGGTCTTCCGGCCGGTGGCCAACCAGTACCGGATCAGCGTGCCCGCGTCCGGGACCGCCGAGGAGGGCGAGCCGCTGCTCTTCGTGAAGCAGAAGGTCGCGAAGATCAAGGAGGACATCCGCTTCCGGACCGACGACGGCGACGGCCCCGAGCTGTTCCGGATCGCGTCGAAGACCGTCTTCGAGTTCCGGGGCCGCCACGACGTCCTCGACGCGGGCGGCCAGGTCATCGGGACGATCGAGAAGGAGTTCGCCCGGTCGCTCCTGCGCAGCCGCTGGATCGTGCGCGACGCGCAGGGAGCGGAGCTCTTCGCGGCTCGGGAGACGAGCCGGCCGATCGCGTTCATCCGCCGCCTCGGTGACCTCGTGCCGGAGGCGTTCGGCCTGCTGCACTTCCTGCCGTTCGACTTCACGCTCCTGCGCGGCGAGGACGAGGTCGCCCGCTACCGGCGGGTCCTTCCGAAGCTGCGCGACCGCTACGTGCTGGAGCTCGGGCCCGGCCTGGCGGACGTCGACCGGCGCCTGCTGCTGGCCTTCGCGATCGCGCTCGACGCGCTGCAGGACCGCTAGGCGGGGACCGGTGCCGTCCCCGGCTCGTCGGTTGCCAGGAGCGGGTGGCCCCGCAGCTGCCGGCGCGAGGTGATGTCGAGCTTGCGGAAGACGCCGCGCAGGTGCGCGTCGATCGTCCGCGGGCTCAGGAACAGCTCGGCGGCGACCTCCTTCGACGTCGCCCCCGTCGCGACCAGCCGGGCGATGTGGCGCTCCTGCGGCGTGAGGTCGTCGACGGCGTCGGGCGTCCGCGAGCGGGCCCGCTCGCCCGTCGCCAGGAGCTCCCGCCGGGCCCGCTCGGCGAAGCCGGCCGCCCCGATCGCGGTGAGCCGGTCGAACGCGCGGCGCAGCTGCACCCGCGCCTCGGCCCGCCGCGCGCTGCGGCGCAGCCACTCGCCGTAGAGCAGCTCGGCGCGGCCGAGCTCCGTCGGCATGCCGCCGCGTTCGAACTGCTCCAGCGCCCCGGCGAAGAGTGCCTCGGCCCCGGCGCGGTCGGCGAGGAGTGCGCCGCACACGCTCTCGGTGCCCCGCGCCCACGGGGTGTCGAGCACCCGCGTCCGCTCGGCCAGGCCGGCGAACGCGCTCCTGCCCCGGTCGGGCTCGCCGGCCCGGACGGCCGCCTCGACGAGCTCGCGGACCCGCATCCCCTCGAGACTGAAGTCCAGCGGCGTCGCCGCCCGCTCCGCCGCGACGAGCGCCCCGGCGGGATCCGAACGCCCGTTGAGCAGGACCGCGGTGGCGTAGTGCGCGAACGCGCAGAGGAACCCCTCGCCGCGGCCCTCCGCGTCGCGCAGCGATGCGTCGACGAGCGACCGCGTCCGCTCGGCATCGCCGCGGAGGGCCGCGACGTGCATGTTCTGGTACCGCAGCCGGGCGATCCCGATCGCGTCGGCGAGCACGTCACTCTCGGCCAGCAGCGTCTCCGCGTCGCGGAAGCGTCCCCGGTGCAGCAGCGCGCCGGCGAGCGGCGACAGGGCGTGCGGGAGGAACGTCAGCGCGCCGGTCGCCCGCAACCGAGCGACCTGGTCCGTGAGGATCGACTCGTAGGCGTCGAGGTCGCAGAGCTCGATGGCGACGAGGCACGCGAGGGTGGGACGGCCCGTCCAGACGGCGCCGTCGGGGTCGGCGAGCGCGCGCCCCAGCAGCAGCCCGCCCTCGGCGTAGCGCCCGGTCAACCAGAGCGCCAGGCCGTCGAGCAGGGCGTCGAGCGCCGTCGGCGGCACGGCCGCGGGCGGCGCGTCCAGGGCGGTGGCGGCCACCTCGTCGAGCCCCTCGCCGAGCGGTCCGGCGGCCACGCCGGCGAGCACGGCGTCGATGTGCGCCTCGCGGGCCGCGACGGGATCGAGCGGCGCGAGCTGACGGGCGGCGCGTCGCAGCAGGGCCGGCGCGTCGCCGCCCCGTCGCTGCCCGAACGCGATCAGGCCGAGCAGCATGTCGGCGCGCGCCCCGAGCAGGTCGGGAACTCCGGCACGGTCGATCGATCCGACGAGCCGGCCCGCGTCGTCCGGGGCGCCGGCCTCGAGCTTCGCGGCGGCGGCCTCCAGGGCCCGCTCCCCGCGCATCGTCGCGTCCGGCGTCAGCGCCGCGGCGCGCTCGAGGAAGGCCGCGGCGGCGGCGGTCCCGCCACGCCCCCGGGCCCGCTCGGCGGAGCGCACCAGCTGGGCGGCGACCGTCTCGTCGTGACCCGTGGTCGCCTGGGCCCGGTGCCAGATCCGGCGGTCGGGGTCGGTGGTCGCATCCGTCGCCGCGGCCAGTGCGGCGTGCGCGTCACGGCGGTCGGCCGCCGGCGCGGCTTGATAGATCGCCGACCGGGCCAGCGGATGCGGGAACTCCACCTTCTCGCCGAGGGTCAGCAGGCCGGATCCCTCGGCCGGCGCGGCGTCGTCGACGGTCACGCCGAGCTGCTCCGCCGCGCGCCACAGGAGCGCCGGGTCGCCCAGCGGCTCGGCGGCCGCGAGCAGCAGCAGGCGGCGAGTGGCGTCCGGCAGGCCGTCGGCGCGGGCCCGGAAGAGCGCCTGCGCCGGCTGCTCACGCGGGGCGACGACGAACCCGCCGTCGAAGCGGGCCGAGACGTCGCCCGCCGCGAGCTCGCGCAGGACGAGCGGGTTGCCGCGGGCCTCGGCGACGACGCGGTCCACGACCCGCTCGTCCATCGGGGCGTGGAACAGGCTCGAGAGCAGGGCGCGGGCGTCCTCGTCGGGCAGCCCCGTGACCTCGAGCGCCGGCAGCGCCTGCAGCTGCGCGGGCACGTGCGGCTCGCGCACCCCGAACACGACGGCCGCGCGGTCGCTCCCGATGCGCCGGGCGGCGAACGCCACCGCCTGGGCGGAGTCGCGGTCGAGCCACTGCGCGTCGTCGATCACGCAGAGGACGGGGATCTCGTCCGCCACGTCGGAGAGCAGCGCCAGCAGCGCCATCCCGATCATCAGCGGATCGGCCGTCGCACCCGAGGCCAGCCCGAACGCCGCCTCGAGCGCGTCCCGCTGCGGCCACGGGAGCCGGTCGCGGCGGTCCAGGAGCGGGGCGCACAGGGCGTGCAGGCCGGCGTAGGCGAGGTCCATCTCGAACTCCGCGCCCGTCGCGCGCAGCACGCGGAAGCCCGACGCCCGGTCGAGCGTCCACCGCAGGAGCGCGGTCTTGCCGACGCCCGCCGCACCGCGGACCACGAGGGCCTGCCCCTGACCGCCGCGCGCCCGGTCGAGGACGCCGGCCAAGAGGCCCATCTCGCGGTCGCGTGCCAGCAGCATGCGGCGATCCTACGGTCGAACGCGTCGGCCTAGGTGGTCGGCGGCGCGGTGCTCGCGGTTAGGCGATCGCCACCGAGGCGACCCCGAGCCCTGGACGAGAGGGTGTTCCCAACCGCTGCACCACCGCAGCGGACCACCCCGAGGAGCACACCATGAGCCGTATCGCCGTTGGCACCGAGCAGTCCGCCCCCATCGAGATCCACGTCGAGGACCAGGGCGCCGGGCAGCCCGTCGTCCTCATCCACGGCTTCCCGCTCAGCGGCCGGTCGTGGGAGAAGCAGACGATCGCGCTGCTCGACGCGGGCTACCGCGTCATCACCTACGACCGCCGCGGCTTCGGCCAGTCCAGCCAGCCGACCACGGGTTACGACTACGACACCTTCGCCGCCGATCTCGACCGGCTCATGACGGAGCTCGACCTGCGCGACGTCATCCTCGTCGGCTTCTCCATGGGCACGGGCGAGGTCACCCGCTACCTGGGCCGCTACGGCTCCGAGCGCGTCAGCCGCGCCGTGCTCATGGGCGTCGTCCCGCCGTTCCTGAAGCAGACCGACGACAACCCCGAGGGCCTGCAGGCCGAGGCCGTCGGCGGCATCGTCGAGGCGATCAAGGAGGACCGCCTCGCCTACCTGACCGCGTTCTTCCAGGACTTCTACAACCTGGACGAGCTGCTCGGCACCCGCATCAGCGAGGAGGTCGTGCGCGACAGCTGGAACGTCGCGGCCAGCGCCGGTGCGGTCGCCACGTACTCGTGCCCGCCCACTTGGATCACGGACTTCCGCGACGACCTGCCCAAGATCGATGTGCCCACGCTCGTCGTCCACGGCGACGCGGACCGCATCCTGCCAATCGGTGCCACGGCCCGCCGTCTCCCGGCGCTGATCGCCGACTGCGAGCTCGTCGAGATCCCGGGCGCCCCGCACGGCCTGCTCTGGACGCACGGCGCCGAGGTCAACCAGGCGCTCCTGCAGTTCCTCGGCCACGACGTCGCCGCCCCGGTCCGATGACCGGCGCCACGACCCCGGCGGCGGACCGGGCCGCGATCCCCGCCGACGACGGCGTGCGCCCGCTCGCGTTCGCGGCTCCCGACGATCCGGCCCTGCGCACCGTCGCGATCTCCGGGGGGACCTACACGATCCTCCTGTCGGGCAGCGACACCGCGGGACGGTTCGCCGTCATGGACATGGTCGTCCCCGCACAGGCCGGGCCGCCGCCGCACCGCCACGACTTCGAGGAGACCTTCCACCTGCTGGAGGGCACCCTCGAGGTCACGGTCCGCGGGGAGACCAAGGTGCTCTGCGCCGGGGAGACGGCGAACGTCCCGGCCAACGCCCTGCACGCGTTCCGCAACCCGAACGACGCCACGGTCCGCATGCTGTGCATCGTCGCCCCGGCGGGCCTGGAGGAGTTCTTCGCCGAGGTCGGCGAGCTCCTGCCGTCGCGCACCGCGACGCCGCGCGAGCTCACGCCGGACGAGCGGGCCGCCCAGCTGCGCCATGGCGCCGAGCTGTCGGCCCGGTACGGCGTCGACATCTCGGGCACCTGAGGTCGTCGTCCACGCTCCCTGTCCGCGCCGGTCGTCGTCGGGTGGCGGGGGCCGGTGGCCGCGGCGGCTCAGGGCCGCTCGGCCGCCAGCCGCCGCGCCGCGTCCTTGGCGGTCTCGGTCGGATCCTGTCGCGGATCGAGCGGGATCGTGAGGTGGTCCAACAGGACGCCGTCGACCACGTGGTGCAGGAGCGGCACCAGCGTCTCGCCGGCTCCGAACCCCCGCTCCCGGTGGAACGCGATGTCGGCGCGCAGGCCCTCCCGCAGGAACGGGCCGAGCACCTCGGCGACGTCGGGCGACCGCGAGGCCTCGAGGCGCAGCTCGATCAGCGCACGGGCCAGGTCGGGGTCGCGGAGCAGGCGCTCGACGACGTAGCCCGTGTACTCGGCGAGCGCGTCACCGTCCGGCACCCGCGCGAGCTCCTCGAGCCGCTCCGGCTCGGGGGCGATCCGCGCGAAGATGCGCTCGGCCATGGCCAGCATGAGCGCCGCGCGGCTCGGGAAGTAGTTGGCGCACGTGCCCGCGGGCACTCCGGCCAGCGCGTCGACGGCCCGATGGGTGAGCGCCCGGCTGCCCCCACGCCCCAGGACCTCGAGCGCGGCGTCGGTGACGGCCGCTCGGCGGCGGGGGTTGGCGACCACGCGCACACCATAGACGAACCACTACGGATGTTGTACGTTGCCGCTGACCACAACACCTATGGTGATTGGAGTGCCCCGTGCGCGACCTCGTCCTCTACATCGCGACCTCCATCGACGGCTTCATCGCCGACCCCGCGGGTGATCCGTCGCGGTTCCCCGCCTCTCCGGAGCTCCTCGGGCGCCTGTTCGCCGACTACCCCGAGACGTGCCCGGTCCACCTGCGCGACGCGCTCGGCGTGTCCGCAGAGCCTCGGCGCTTCGACACCGTCCTGATGGGTCGCCGCACGTACGCCCCCGCGGAGGACGCCGGTCTGGAGCACGGCGCCTACCCGCACCTGCGACAGATCGTCGTCACGCACGGGACGGTCGAGGCCCCGGGCGTCGAGGTCGTCGCCGGAGACGTCGCGGGCCGGGTCGCCGCGCTCAAGGCCGAGCCGGGCCGCGACATCTGGCTCTGCGGCGGCGCCGACCTGGCGGGCCAGCTCATCGAGCTCGTCGACGAGATCCAGCTCAAGATCTACCCCGTGCTGCTCGGCGACGGCATCCCGCTCCTGCAGGGCGCCGGAGTTCCCCGCGACCTCGACGTCGTCGACCTCGAACGGCTGCCCGGCGGGGTCGCGCTGGCGACCTACCGGCTGGGGCCCCGGGAGGGCGCGTAGGGTGACGCATGGCGCCGGGAACGGCCGCGTCGTAGGCCGCGTGGCACGCTCGCGGGTGTCCCCTAGCTGCAGAGCGCCCGGTTGATCAGCTTCAGCGTGATGTCGCGCTTGGGGGCGGCGACGCCGTCCTTGCGCTTCGGGGAGTCGGTGTTGAACGACACGACGACGCTGCGGGAGCCGTCGGCGTTGACGGCGTTGCGGGTCATGAACCCCATGATGTCGCCGCCGTGGGACCACGAGACGCCGCACGGCGTGGGGACGCGCATGATGCCCAGGCCGTAGCGGACCCGCGGCCAGTTCTGGCGGAACCCGGCGTTGGTGGGGACGGTGCGCTGCATCTCGGCGAGCTGCGCGGGCGGCAGCAGGCGCCCGCCGGCGAGGGCGCGCAGGAACGTGTTGCCGTCGTCGACGGTGCTGATGATCTCGCCCGCCGCACCGCCCCAGGAGACGTTCTGGCGGGTCGCGTCGATCTGCTCGCCGTAGCGCGGGTCCTCGGGCGTAGCGCCCGGGCCGGGGAACCGCTCGTAGCCGACCGCGTGCGGCGCGGGGATGTTCGGGTTCGTGCCCGGCAGCGTGGTGTTCTTCAGGGCCAGCGGGGTGACGATGCGGTCGCGGACCTCGTCGCGCCAGTCCCGGCCGGTCACGGCCTCGATGACCATCCCGGCGAGCATGTAGCCCGTGTTGGAGTAGCTCCAGGACGTGCCCGGCGCGAACGTCGGCTTCGACTTCATCGCGACCCGCACCGCCTGCCGCGGCGTGACCGTGTCGAAGCGGTGCTTCTCGAAGCCCTTCTGCTCCAGGATCCACGGGAATCCGCCGACGTAGTCCGGCAGCCCGCTCGTGTGCTGCAGCAGCTGGCGGACGGTGATCTTGCGCCCGTCGTTGCCCTTGCCGCGCACGAGACCGGGCAGCCAACGCTCGACGGTGTCCTCGAGCGTCAGGCGGCCCTCGCCGACGAGCTGCAGCACGATCGTGGCGACGAACGGCTTGGTCATGCTGCCGATGCGGAACTTCGCGTCCAGCGGGATCGGCTTGCGCGTGGTGAAGTTGCCGAGGCCGGCGCGGACCTTGATGTTGCGCTCGCCGAGCTGCACGCCCGCGAGGACGCCGGGCGAGCCGTAGCGGAGCATGTCGGCGGCGTCGCGCCGCAGCTGCTTCTGAAGGGTGGTCTTCGCGCTCGGCGTCGGCGCGGCGGTGGCCTGCGCGGCGAGGGTGGGGACGGCGACGGCGACGAGGGCCGCGAGGGTGGCCGCGCTGCGGCCGAGGTGTGCGGTGGTGGGCATGGGTTCACCCTCGCCGCCACGGTGCCACGTGTCCTCGCCCCGAAGGACGGTCCTCGCTCCCCCGAAAGGACGAGTGGGCGAGAGGACCACCACCGCATACGACGGTCCGCGGCGGCGGACGACCAACCGGCTGCCGGCCGCGCCGCCGCCGGCGCGGCGCCCCGGGGGTCAGCGGTCGCCGCCGGCCGCGACGCGCTCGATGATCGCGTCGATGCGGGCGTGGCGCTCCGTCGCGTCCGCGACGAGGCCGAACGACGGGCCGTCCTCCGTGGCGCCCCACGGCACGAGTACGTCGAAGTCGAGCTCGCGGACGAGCGCGAGGCTGTCGAGGTAGTCCTGGCGGGCCGCCGGGTCCAGGACGACGGCCCGCCACTCGCCGTGCTCGATCCAGACGAAGTCCCCGGTGAAGAGGAACCGGTGGGTCCCGTCGTCCCACAGGAACGAGGTGGTCCCCGGGGTGTGGCCCGGGGTCGGGATCACCTCGAGGTCGTCGTCGATCCACCCCCGTCCGTCGAACGTGCCGGCCACCTCGAGCGCCGCCGAGATCTCCGGCCGGTCCGCTTCGGGGGCCCAGACCGGCACGTCCAGCTCTGGCTGCCCGTACATCGCCTCGTGGCCGTGGTTGAGCAACAGCCGCGCGGGCGGGCCGAGCGCGCCGATCGCCGCCGCCGACGCGCTCACGCCCGGCGAGTTGTAGATCACCAGGTTGCCCTGCGGGCGCTGCAGCACGAACGACCGCAGGAGCACGTCGTGCTGGTACGGCAGCCGCGCCGTCGGGGTCGCGAGCAGGCCGTTCAGCGGCGTTTCGAGGGGGATGGTTCCTGCAGCTGCCATGCGGCACCTCCGTGCGTGTGGGCCGGACCGCGGACGCGACCCGGCCACGACGGTAGGACCTCGACCTTCCTCGAGGTCAAGGCCGCCGGCGTCGCGACCGGATGGCCTGGCGCGCCACGACCGCGTGGGTGCGCCGAGGTTCAGGAGCTGCGTCGCCGGCTCGCGTGCGCACGGGCCTTGGCCCGGTTCCCGCACGCGGCCATGGAGCACCACTTCGCGGTGCCCGGGCGGCTGTGGTCGAGCAGGAACAGGTTGCACGCCGTGTTGGCGCAGGCGCGCAGACGACCGGGCAACTCCTCCGTCACCGCGGACCAGGCCATCGCCGTGCGGACCGCGAGCCGATCGTCCGGGCTCGTCCGCGGCTCCCAGCGGATGCCGCCGGACGTGACGGTCGGCGTCAGGACGGCGTCGGCGAGTAGCGGACCGAGCGCGTCTGCCGGGTCGTCGTGGTCGCGGACCACCCGGTGCAGCGCATCGCGCAACTCCCGCAGGCGCCGCAGCTCGGCGGGCGACCCCGTGCCGCCGAAGCGCAGGGCGAGCTCACGGCCCGCAGCGCCGTCGAGTTCCTCCGTCCGTGTGCCGTCCTCGATCGGCGCGCTGTTGAGCACGGCGACCAGCAGCTCCTCGTCCTGCACCACGCGTTCCTCCCCGTCCGTGCTTCTCGCGGGTCCGGGACCCCGACGTCCTGCTACGGTCATACTAACCGGTAAAACGACTTTAAGGGGTTGCTCCGTGGCGACCGTTCATCACCGCACCGTCTCCGTCGGCGATCTCGACATCTTCTACCGCGAGGCGGGTCCTGCGGACGCCCCCGTGCTCCTGCTGCTGCACGGCTACCCGACGAGCTCGCACATGTTCCGGCATCTCATCCCGGCGCTGGCGGACCGGTACCGGGTCATCGCCCCCGACCACGTCGGTTACGGGCGGTCGTCGGCGCCGTCCGTCGACGAGTTCCCCTACACGTTCGACGCCCTGGCCGAGGTCACCCGTGGGTTCCTCGCGGCCGTCGGCGTCTCGCGCTACACGGTCTACGTGCAGGATTACGGCGCACCGATCGCCTGGCGCGTGGCCCTCGCCGACCCCGGGGCGGTCGAGGGCGTGATCTCGCAGAACGGCAACGCGTACGAGGAGGGCTTCGTGCCGGACTTCTGGGCGCCGATCTGGGCCTACGCCGCGGACCCGTCGGCCGAGAACGAGCGGGCGCTCCGCCCCGCCCTGCAGCGCGAGGCGGTCGAGTGGCAGTACACGCACGGCGTTCCCGACCCGACGACGATCGACCCCGACGCCTGGGAGCACGACCTCGCCCTCCTCGCCCGCCCCGGCGTCGACCGCGCGCAGCTGCGCCTGTTCGGCGACTACGCGACGAACCGGCCGCTGTACCCGCGGGTCCAGGAGTGGCTGCGCGCGAGCCGGGTCCCGGTGCTCGCCGTCTGGGGTCGCAACGACGAGATCTTCGCGGCCGCCGGCGCCGACGCGTTCCGGCGCGACGCCCCCGACGCCCGCGTCGAGTTGCTCGACGGCGGCCACTTCCTCCTGGAGTCGCACCTCGACGAGGTCGCCGGCCTGATCCGGGAGTGGCGCGGCGGCTTCTAGCCCGCACCGCCGCTCGCCCGGGTGCGCGCGGGCTTCGGCCGCCGTGCCGCGCGCGCGGGCACGCCGGGGCCGGTCGTCACAATGCAGCCATGACCATCAGCACCTCCGAAGAGCTCGCGGCCATGGAGCGCGTCGGCGCGTTGGTGGGCAGCGTGCTCTCCGAGCTGCGCGCCGCGGTGGCCCCGGGCGTCACCACCGAAGCGCTCGACGCGATCGCCGCGCGCGCCTTCCGCCGCGCCGGTGCGACCTCGGGCCCGGCTGACCTCGTCGGCTTTCCCGGGACGATCTGCATCTCGGTCAACGAGGAGGTCGTGCACGGGGTGCCCGGCGGCCGCGTCCTGCGCGAGGGCGACCTCGTCACCCTCGACGTGACGCCGTTGCTCGACGGGTTCTGCGCCGACGCGGCGGTCACCGTCCCCGTCGGCAAGCCGAGCCCCGCCGCCGCCGCGCTGCTGGCGACGACGAACCGCTGCCTGGCCGGCGCGGTCCGCGCCGCCCGGGCGGGTGACCCCCTGCGCCACATCGGGCGCGCGACCGAGCGCACCGCCCGCGCCGCCGGCGCGACGATCTACACCCAGTTCGGCGGCCACGGCGTCGGCCGCACGATGCACGAGCCGCCGGGCGTCGCCAACGTCCACGAGCCGCACGTCCGCACCCGCATGGGCGACGGCCTCGTCCTCGCGATCGAGCCGATGCTCGGCCTGGGCCGCCCCGAGCTGATCACCCGCGACGACGGCTGGACCGTCGCCACCGCCGACGGCTCCCTCTCCGCGCACGCCGAGCACACCGTGGTGGTCCGCCGCGGCGGTGGCCGCGTGCTCACCGCGGCCTAGGCGTACGGGCCGGGGCGCATTCCCGCCCGCGCTCGGGCAGCCCGCTACCGCGGGTCTCGGGCGGCGGCGGATCGCGCGGCCTGCACCGGGGTCGCGCCGGCCAGCAGCCCGTCCCCCAGCGCCGTGCGGCAGCTCATGACGTGGCGCCCGTCGCGGTAGGTCCGCACCAGGCCGGCGTCGCGCAGCGCGCCGACGTGCTGCGAGACCGCGCTGGGCGTGATGCCCAACGCGTCGGCCAGGGCGCGGCCGGTGCGCGGCACGTCGAGCGCCTGCAGCAGCCCGGCGCGGGTCCGGCCGAGCACCCGGGCGAGCGCCTCCGGGCCCGGGTCGGACGTGGGCTCCCAGGACGTGGCGACGCCGCGGGCGGCGTAGATGAGGGTGGGCTGCCACGGCGCGTCCGTGACCGCGTAGATCGACGGCCACGCGAACACCGAGGGCATGAGCAGCAGCCCGCGGCCGTCGAGGGCCGTCGGGGCGTGGTACCGGGTGGCGACGTCGAGCCGGCCGCCGTCCCGCAGACGGACGGCGGGGTGCAGGTCGGCGAACAGCGCGCGTGCCCCGCCCTCCGCGAGCCGGCGTGCCCGGTAGGCGATGTCCGCCTGCAGCAGCGCCCGCAGGGCGGGCCAGTGGTCCGCGAGCGCCGCCGCGAAGTACGCGGCCAGCTGGGCACGGAGGACCCGCAGCGTCGCCGGGGGATCGTCGGCCAGCGCACGCACCACGGGCGGCAGGCCCGCCGGAAACGCCTCGGCCAGCTCGATCCGCACCTGGTCGGGCGGGGCGGCCTCGACGCGGTCGAGCTCGGCCTCGAGGTCCGGCATCGGGGAGTCCGGCGGGGGCATCACGAAGTCCGGGACGTAGCCCTCCGCCGGCACGAGCGCCCGGAGCAGCGCCAGGTCCATCCCGGCGATGCGCGGGGTGGTCTCGCGCAGCCACGGCAGGTGCATGGCGTAGGCGGCCGGGTCGGCGACCGCCCGCAGGCTGGCGATCGTCTCGTGCAGGACGGAGCAGGCGAAGCGCGTGCGCGCGAGCTCATCCGGCTCGAGGTGGAACGTCAGCACGGTGTAGCCACAGCTGAATTGTAGGCGCGGGCCCGCGGCGGATCCGATCATGCGCTCCGTGGCGCGCGTGCTCGACAACCTGGCGGTCCTCCGAGGCCGGGACTTCCGGCTGCTGCTCGGCGGCCAGGCCGTGTCGGTGCTCGGCGACAAGATGGTCGCCGTCGCGCTCGCCTTCGCGGTGCTCGAGATCGGCGGCTCGCCCTCGGACGTCGGGCTCGTCCTCGCGGCGGGCGTCCTGCCGCTGGTGGCGAGCGTCCTGATCGGCGGCGTGGTGGCCGACCGGACGTCGCGGCGCGCCGTCATGGTGATCGCCGACCTCGTCCGCGTGGCGACCCAGGGCACGATGGCGGTGCTGCTCCTCACGGGTGTCGCCGAGGTCTGGACGCTCGCCCTGCTCGCGGGCGTGACCGGGGTGGCGACCGGCTTCTTCAGCCCCGCCACGCTGGGCCTGCTGCCGGCGATCGTGGCGCCCGAGCAGCTCCAGCCGGCCAACGCCCTGCGCGCGAGCGCGATCTCGGCGGGTGAGATCCTCGGGCCCGTCGTCGCCGGGGTGCTCGTAGCCCTCGTCGGCGCGGGCTGGGCGATCGCCGTCGACGCCCTGACGTTCGCGCTCAGCGCGGTCTGTCTGGGACTTCTGCGCCTGCCGCGGCACGTCGCCACGGACGCGCAGCCGTTCCTCACCGACCTGCGTGAGGGTTGGACCGCCTTCCGGTCGCGCCGGTGGGTGTGGACGGTCGTCGCGTACTTCGCGGTCGGCAACGTCGTGTGGAGTGCGTGGAACGTCCTCGGGCCCGTCCTGGCCGACCGCGAGCTCGGTGGCGCCGGGGCGTGGGGCGTGATCCTCGGCGCCGTCGGGGTCGGGGCGCTCCTCGGCAGCCTCCTCGCCACCCAGGTCGATCCCCGGCGGCCACTGGTCTTCGTCGCCGTGGCCGACGGTGTCGTCGCGATCCCGCTGGCCTGCCTGGCCGCGTCCCCGACGGTGCCGCTGCTCGTCTGCGGCGCGCTGCTGTCGGGCGCCGGGATGACGCTCGCGGCCTCGGTGTGGGAGTCGACGCTCCAGCGCCACATCCCCCACGACGCCCTGTCGCGCATCAGCTCCTACGACTGGTTCGGCTCCCTCGTCTTCGCGCCGGTCGGACTGGCGATCTGGGCGCCGATCGCGGCGTTGGTCGGCACGAGCGCCGCGCTCTGGGTGGCGTTCGGGATCGCCGCCGCGGCGAGCTTGGCTCTCGTCTCCATGCCCGACGTCCGCCGGCTGCCGGGAACGCCCGGTGGCGATCCATCGCCTGGTCCCGGTGGGGATGCGACGCCCGGCCCCGGTGGCGACGCGACGGTCGGCTCCGGTGGATCTGCGACGCCCGGTTCCGGCCGGGCGGGCGCCCCGACCCCGGCGGTCGGATCGCCTCCGGGACGCCCCTAGACGTCACCGGCCGCGTACGCCCGGGCCAGTGGCGACTGGTAGATCGTCTTCACGACGTCGCCGTCCAGCCAAGCGGTCAAGCGCTCGGCCTCGGCGTCGAGGGCGTCACGGGCCCCGGAGGGGAGTGGGATCGCCGGGACGACGACCACCCGTCCCGCGTCGTCCTGGGTCCACCCGCCGACGACCCGGCCCTCCCACCAGGCCGTCGGACCGGCGTTGCCGTTGCGGTCGAAGAGCTGCGGACCGAGGTCGCCGAGGTAGAAGTCGCGGCCCTTCCACCCCATCGTCGTCGGGTCCAGCGCGGGCAGCAGCGCCGCCCACGGGGCGGGCGAGGCGACCTGAGCCGTGTCGTCGGGATGCAGGAACGCGGGCGCCCCGTCGGCGAGCCGCACCGGGGTCGCCTCCACGTCTGCGAGCGCGTGGCGCACCGCGCCCTTCGTCGCCCCGAGCCACCACACGAGGTCGTCCTCCGTGCCCGGCCCGAAGCTCCACAGCCAGCGGCGCACGAGCTCCGCGTAGCCCTCGCGCTCCGGCAGGTGGTCCGGGGCGGTGCCCAGCCACTCCTCCGCGAGGGTCCAGTACGGCCGGGAGACCTTCCAGCCCGACGCGGGCCTCCCCCGCACCACGCTGCCGTCGGCGGCCAGGACCCCGAGGACCCGCGGGCCGATCGGGATCTCGCCGCCGTACCGCTTGCCGGGGGCCGGGTCGATGCGCGCGGCCAGCGCCGGCAGCGCCTCGCGGAGCTCCTGCGTCGTCGCTGGCGCCTCCCGCAGCCGCTCGCGGACCGCCGCGCACGTCTCCGCGACCCAGGCGGCGCCGTCGGTGGCGAGCCCGTGGGTCTCGACCTCCTTCGCGAGCCGGGCACCGATCTGCTTCGCGACGCGGGCGGCGGCGCTCCCGTGGACGGCGGGCAGCAGGTCGCGGGGGAACGCGAAGACGGTGCGGCGCATCGCGAGCTGCAGGACGACGGAGCGCTCCTCGTAGAGCGCGTGGGCGATCTGCGCCCGCGTGGCCCCGGTGCGGGCGTGCGCCGAGAGGAAGACGCTCGCGGGCTCGGTGGCGTGCAGACAGGTCATCGCCGCGACGGCGGCCTCGACCGACGCCGGTCGGTGCTCGGCGCCGAGGGCGTGGCGGACGGCCAGCCGCGCACGCCGCTCGTCGTCGGTGACCGTGCGGATCGCGTCATCGCCCATGCGTCATCACCGGGGATGGTGCCCGAGGCCCAGGACGACGCGCGGTCGTCGCCGCCTGGCGGGGGCCGTGACGGCGGTGGCGCCTTCGCGACAAACGCCAGACACTTTGCCCTTGCGCTAAGCGTCGAGCATGGGCGATACTTCGCCACATGGCTAAGCATGACCCGTTGGGCGACGTCTTCGCCGCGCTCGCCGACCCGACGCGGCGCATCGTGATCCACCGCCTCGGCGCCGGGCCCGCCAGCGTGGGCGAGCTGGCCGCCGACGTCCCCATCACCCTGCCGTCGTTCATGAAGCACGTCCGCGCTCTCGAGGAGAGCGGGCTGATCACGACGAGCAAGACGGGGCGGGTGCGCACGTGCGTGCTCGACCGCGACCGGCTCGCGCTCGTGGACGACTGGCTGGCGGAGGAGCGGCGCCTCTGGGAGGGCCGCACCGACCGCCTCGAGCGTCTCGTCACCGACCCCAGGGAGCACGCATGAGCACCATCGACCCCACCCTCGACCTGACGCTGCAGCGCGTGATCCGCGCCCCGCGCCGCAGTGTCTGGCGCGCGTGGACCGACCCCGACCTGCTGGCGCGCTGGTGGGTGCCCGCGCCGACCGTCTCCCGCGTCGACCGACTCGAGGTGCGCCCGGGCGGCGCCTTCGTGACGAGCATGAGCGACGACGGCGAGGCGTTCGTCCCCCACACCGACGGGATCTTCCTGCTCGTCGAGGCCGACGAGCGGATCGTGTTCACCAACGCGATCGACAGCGCCTGGCGGCCCGCGCCGCCCGCCCCGGTGTCGATGACCGCCGAGATCACGCTCGCCGACCACCCCGACGGCACGGACTACCGCGCGATCGTGCGCCACGGCGACCCCGCCGCCCGCGACCGCCACGAGCAGCTCGGCTTCTTCGACGGCTGGGGCTCCGTCACCGCGGCGCTGGCGGCCCTGGCCGAGAGCGGGGCCGTCTCGTGAGGGTCGCCGTCGTCGAGTTCGTCAGCCTCGACGGGGTCTCGCAGGGCCCCGGGTCCGCCGACGAGGACGCGAGCGACGGGTTCACGCGCGGCGGCTGGTTCGTCCCGCACCTCGACGAGGCGTTCGTCGCGCAGGCGTCGGAGTGGCTCGACCGCGCTGACGGGCTGCTGCTCGGCCGTCGCACGTACGAGGCGTTCGCCCGCGACTGGCCGGCGATCGAGGAGCCCGACCCGTTCACCCGGCGGATGAACGCGCTGCCGAAGTACGTGGTCAGCAGCACGCTGGCCGGGGGCAGCTGGGGGCCGACCACCGTGCTGCGCGGCGAACTCACCGAGACCGTCGGCGCCCTGCGGGCGCAGCCGGGGCGCGAGCTGCAGGTCCACGGGAGCGCGCGCCTCGCCGCGTCGCTGCTGGACGCCGGCCTCGTGGACGTCCTCCGCGTCGTGGTTGCGCCCGTGGTCGTCGGTCAGGGACGGCGCCTGCTGACCGGGACGGCCGGCGTCGGCCTCCGCCTCACCGAGCACCGGATCACTCCATCGGGCCTGGCGATCCTCGAGTACGAGGTGACCGGTGAGGCCGCGCTGGCCGACTACGACGGCGTGCCGGGCGTCGGACCGACGTAGAACCACTGGCCGGCCTCACGCACGAAGGCGCTGTTCTCCGGCTGTCGGCCAGCCCGGCGGCTCGAGGCGTCCCAGAAGTGCGCGGCGAACGCAACGGTTCCGGCCAGGTCGCGCTCGCCGCCGGCCGTGGTCCCGAGGATCTCGAGCCGGCGCCATTCCAGGTCGTCGTCGAGCTCGAGGGACGCCGGGCGGGTCGACGGGTGCCACGTCTGGAGCAGGTAGTCACGCTCCCCGAGGGCGAACGCGCTGTAGCGGGACCGCATCAGCCGCTCGGCGGTCGGGGCCGTCACGAGGCCGGTGACGCGGCCGCGGTGCAAGGGACCGCAGCAGGCCGCGTAGGGCTCGCCGGAGCCGCACGGGCATGTGGACGGTGCGGGTGACTTCGGCACGGACGGGATGCTCGCACGACGCTCCCGACGCGGGTCGGCGCGGGCACGCAGGCGCGGGTCGGCCAGACCGGCCCGGGCTCAGGCGGTGAACCACTCCAGCTGCTCGTGCAGCGGCGGGTACAGCTGCTCGGCCGGCGTGCCCAGCCCGCTCTTCAGGCCTCGGGTGTCGTCGTCCGCGAGCACCTCGAAGGCGCCCTCCGCCACCCCGTCGTAGGCCTGGTCGACGACGCTCCGGGGGCTGACCTTCGGCACCTCCCACTCCGCCGACATCGGCGTATCGATCATGCCGACGAGCAGGCCGATGACGTCCGTGCCCTGCCCGCGGAGCTCGAGGCGCAGGGCATTGGTCGCCGACCACATCGCGGCCTTCGACATCGCGTAGCCGGTGGGCACCGGGATCCAGGCAGCGGCGGAGAGGACGTTCAGCAGCGTGCCGCCGCCGTTGGCCGCCAGCACCGGCGCGAAGGCGTTGGCCACGCGCAGGTTGCCGAAGACGTTCGTCTCGAAGATCCGGCGGAGCTCGTCCTCCGGCCCCGTGATCCGGTCTCCGGCGGGCGCGATCGCGGCGTTGTTGACCACGAGGTCGACGTCGGACGCGGTCTCCGCGGCGCGGGCGACCTGGTCGAGGTCGGTGATGTCGAGTCGCAGCGGCTCGATCCGCGGGTCCCCCCACTCCTTCGGGCGGCGCGCGGCGGCGTAGACCTTCGCGGCGCCGCGCTCGAGCGCCTGGCGCACGAGGGGCTCGCCGAGTCCGCCGTTCGCCCCCGTCACGAGCACGATCCGACCGTTGAGCGACTGGCTCATCTATTCTCCTCCGTCAAGTGGGGATGTTCCCCGGAAAGAGTATGTGGGGAGACTCCCCAGTTTGTCAAGGACCCGTGCCATGACCCCTGCCCGAACCGCCGAAGCCGACGCGCCGCGACCCCTGCGCGCCGACGCCCAGCGCAACCGCGACGCGATCCTGCGGGCGGCGCGGGAGACCTTCGAGGACGAGGGCGTCCTCGCCTCGCTCGACGGCATCGCCCTGCGTGCGGGCGTGGGCAACGCGACGCTCTACCGGAACTTCCCGACACGCGACGACCTGCTCGCCGCGGTCCTGGAGTCGAGCATCGAGGCGGCGCTGGTCGACGCGGACGAGCTGGCGGCGACGCTCGGGCCCCGCGAGGCGCTGGCGGAGTGGCTCGTGCACCTGACGTGGCAGCTGCGCACGTGGCACGACCTGCCCGCGTGCGTGGCCGGCGCCGGGCGTGACCCGGACTCGCCGGTGGCCTCGGCCTGCGACCCGCTCCGCGCCCGTACGGGCGGGCTGCTCGACGCGGCGAAGGCCGCGGGCGCGGTCCCCGACCCCGTCACGGTCGACGAGACGTTCGAGCTCGTCACCGTGCTCTCCTGGGGCGTCGACCGCTTCGGCGACGACGCCGACGCGGCCCGCCGGCGGGTCGAGGTCGCGACCGCGGGGCTGTTCGCCTAGGCACGGCGCGCGTGGGCCGCTCGGTTGTCGCGGCCACCCCGCGCCCCGGCGTTCATCCCGCGTCGGCGTGCATCGCCGCCGCCTGCCGCACCAGGTGGTCGCGCTCCGCGATGTTCGTGGCCCGGTGCGCGGCCTCGGCGTACGCGTCGGCCGCGGCGGGCAGCTCGCCGCCGAGCTCGAGCAGATAGCCACGGACGGCGTGCCAGCGGTGCCGGTCCCCCATCCCCTCGCGCAGGCGGTCGATCTCGCGCAGCCCGGCCGCGGCGCCCAGGACGTGGCCCACGGCGACGGACCGCCCGAGCACCGCCGCCGGGTCCTCGCGCACCGGGTCGCCGGTGAGGGCGACGAGGTCGTCGTACCACCCGAGGATCTGCGTCCAGTCCGTCTCGTCCGCGGTGGCCGCGTCGTCGTGCAGGGCCGCGATCGCCGCCTCGATCTGGTGCCGGCCCGGCGGCCGCTCGTCCGTCTGGGCGGCCAACGCGGACTGCAGCGCCGCGACGCCCTCGGTGATCAGCGCCGTGTTCCAGAGCGTGCGGTCCTGGCGGTCGAGCGGGACGAGGAGGCCCGCGACGTCGAACCGCGCCGGGGACCGCGCGTGGTTCAGCAACATGAGCGCCAGCAGGCCGCGTGCCTCGGGCTCGTCCGTGACATGGGTCAGCTGGCGGGTCAGGCGGATCGCCTCTCCGCCAGGTCGATCCGGGCGGCCGGTCCCGCGTGACCGGCCGTGTAGATCAGGTAGAGCACCCGCAGCACCACCGCAAGGTCACCGGGCCGGTCGAGTCGCTGCCCACGCAGCGTCCGCTTGGCGCGGCTGATCCGCTGGGCCATCGTCGCCTCCGGCACGTAGAACGCGTCGGCGATCTCGCGGGTGCTCAGGCCGCCGACCGCGCGCAACGTCAGCGCGACCTGCGACGTCGGGGCCAGGTCGGGATGACAGCAGCAGAAGAGCAGGAACAGCGTGTCGTCGCCCACCTCGGTCGACGGCGCGGGTCGCGGCTCGGCGTCGACCTGCTCCTCGCGCCGGCGCCTCGCGGTGGCGGCCCGGCGCGCGTCGACGAGCCGCCGCGTCGCGACCGTCGCCAGCCACGCCCGCGGGTCGTCCGGCGGATGCGCCGGCCACACGCGGAGCGCCTCGACCAGGGCCTCCTGCAGCGCCTCCTCCGCGTCGTGGAAGTCCTCCCCGCGTCGGACGAGGCCCGCGAGGACCCGCGGGACCAGCGCCCGCAGGGCGGCCTCGGGCGGCACGCCGTCCCGTCGCCCTGCGGGAGCGTCCGGCACGGCGGTCAGGCCTCAGCGGGGGTACCGGACATGACCTCGCGTACGTCGATCCATTCGTAGAGCGGCCCCCCGCCCGGCCCCGGCTCGGACGAGATGTACGCCGCGAGCTCGACCGCGCGCTCGTACGACGCCACGTCGACCATGTACCAGCCCGCCACGAGGTCGTTCGTCTCCGGCAGGGGGCCCTCCGTGGTGACCGGGGCGGCATCCGGGCCGCCGTAGCGCACCCACGTCTGCTTCTGCGTGAGCGCCTGACCGTCGACGTACTCGCCGCTCTCGCGCAGCATCGCGGCCACGTTGCGCAGGAACGCCATGTGGGCGTCGACGTCCTCCGGCGCCCACTGGTCCATGGTCGCGAACGGGTGATGCGGCTCCGGGCCACCGCTGTAGTGCTTGAGCAGCAGGTACTTCGGCATGGTGATCTCCTGATCTCGGGGGCCGCGCGTCTCGGGGCCCTTCACCCTATGAGCGGAGCGGGACGGCGACTCTCGACATTGGGGCCGGCGTGAGTCGTGGTCACGCTCGCGCGATCACCCCGAGCATCCGCCGCGACCGGGGACGCTGCCGGTCGTCGGTCAGCGTCCACCTGGCCGTTCATCCCGTGGGACCCATCCCGAACCACGCGGCCAACGCGTCCCCGAGCCCTTCCTCCGAGCCATCTCCCGCCCAGCAGACGTACCCGTCGGGGCGGATCAGGACAGCACTCGGGGCGGGCACCACGCCGAGCACCGGGAGCACCCACTCCCCCGCGTAGGTCGCCTGGACGAGCCGCACCTGTCCGGACCACGTGCCGAGGTCGAGCGCGCCCGGAGCGCCGAGGTTCAGCAGCACGGGCCGCGCGTCGTGCAGCAGCTCGTAGGTACGTACCGGTCCCTCGGTGGTCAGTAGGTCGAGGTCGGGCATGCGGCGGCCGAGCAGGGGATGGCCCTCCCCGAGGTCGTAGCGGATGTCGAGCCCCGAGCTCGTGGTCACCAGGCGACGGCGCGGCTCGTCGAGCTCCGCCAGCTCCGAGACCAGCCCGACTAGCGCGTCCGTGCGGTCGTCCCGGCGCTGCATCGCCCCTAGGGCCATCGTGTGGCGCAGGATCCGTGCACCGACCGGGTGACGCTCCGCGTGGTAGGTGTCCAGCAGGCTCTCCGGCGAGATCCCGCGGACCACCTGGGCGAGCTTCCACCCCAGGTTGCCCGCGTCCTGGACCCCGAGGCTCAGGCCCTGCCCGCCCGCCGGGTAGTGGACGTGCGCCGCGTCGCCGGCGAGCAGCACGCGGCCGGCGCGATAGCTCGCGGCCTGGCGCGTGGCGTCGGTGAAGCGCGAGACCCACGTGGGGTCGTGCAGGCCGAAGTCCGAGCCGTACACGGCCACGAGCGCCGCGCGCACGTCGTCGAGCGTGGGCGCCGCCCCCGTGCGGACCTCGCGCTCCGTCGTCACGATCCGGACCCGGCCGTCGTCGAGGATCTGGATCGCGTGCACGCCCGAGGCGTCGTTGCGCATGCCGGCCGGCGGCTCCTCCGTGGTCCGGGCCTCGGCGATCAGGTTGCTGCGTGTCGCGTCCCACCCCGGGAACGCGATCCCGGCGGCCTTGCGCACCAGGCTCCGTCCGCCGTCGCAGCCGACGAGGTACCCCGCCCGCAGCGTCCCGCCGTCCGCCAACGCCACGTCGACGCCGGTGTCGACCTGCGCGAGTCCCGTCACCTCGCATCCGTGGTAGATCCGCACGGGCAGCTCGGCGAGCCAGTCGGCCATGATCCGCTCGATCTGCGCCTGCCAGATGCCCACGAAGTACGGGTGGCGCGTCGGCAGGTCGCGCATGTCGAGCATCGTCGTCCCGAAGGGGACGGCCTGGTGCAGCGTCGCCTCCGCGAGGAACCGGTCCGCCACCCCGCGCTGGTCCAGGACCTCGATCGTCCGCGTGTGGAACCCGCCGGCGCGGTTGCCGGCCAACTCGTGGTCCGGCCGTCGCTCCACGATCGCGACGTCGACCCCCGCCAGGGCCAGCTCGGCCCCCAGCATCATCCCCGCCGGGCCTCCCCCGGCGATCACCACCGCGTGCTCCGTCCAGCGCATCTTCCGCTCCCCGCTTCGGTCGTTCCTGGCCATGCGACGGGCGAGTATGGGGCACCCGTCGCGACCTCATGAGGGCTCCGTGTGCGCTATACATTGGGCATGGAGCGGTGGGTTGCACCCGCTCCCGCGCCTGCCGGCAGGCGGCCCCGGTCAGCGCCAGGTCGCCCCGAGCACGCGCCGCCAGTTCTCCCAGGCGATCCGCCGCACCTCGTCGTCGGTGAACCCGTCCTCGCGCAGGGCGTCGAGGAGCCGCGGGACGCCGGCCACGTCGCCCAGGGGCTCGGGGACGGTCCCGCCGTCGAAGTCGGAGCCCAGCGCCACGTGGTCCACGCCGATGCGGTCGGCGATGTGGCGCACGTGGGCCACGACGGCCGAGAGGGGCGTGTCGGCGTCGTTCTGACCGTCCGGCCGGACGAAGTCGACGATGTAGGGCACGCCGACCAGGCCACCCGTCGCACCGACGGTGTCGAGCTGGTCGTCCGTGAGGTTGCGCGACGCGGCGGTGACGGCGTGCGCGCCGCAGTGCGTGGCGACCAGCGGGGCGTCCGTGACCGCCGCGACGTCCGCGAACCCGCGGGCGGTCAGGTGGCTCAGGTCGACGAGGATCCCCATGGCGTTGCACCGGCGGACGAGCGCCCGCCCCGCGTCCGTCAGGCCGCCACCCGTGTCGGGGCTCGACGGGAAGCGGAACGCGACGCCGTCGCCGAACGCCGTCGGCCGGCTCCACACGGGACCGACGGACCGCAGCCCCGCCGCGTACCAGAGCTCGAGCGCCTCGAGGCCGGGGTCGATCGCCTCGGCGCCCTCGAGGTGGAGGATCGCCGCGTGCGGTCCGCCGGAGGCCGCGGCGTCGAGGTCGCCGACGTCGCGGGCGACCCGCAGGTGGCCGGCGCGCTCGAGCGCGAGGAGCCGTCCGGCGGCCTGGGTGGCCTGCGCCGCACCGTCGGCGTGGCCGACCTCCGGCGCCAGCGGCACGGACCACGCGCCGTCGGGGCCCTCGTCGGGCACGGGGTCCGAGCCGGGCCCGTCGCACCAGACGGCCCAGAACGCGGCGACCACCCCGCCGCGCGCCGCGCGCGGCAGGTCGAAGTGGCCGTCGGGTCGGCCCGTCGCGAGGTCCCCGGCCGACGGGCGGGTCAGGGCGTCGTGGTGCCCGTCGAGGACGGGGAACGTGGAGGGGGACACGGCAGGCTCCTGCGTGGGGGACGGACGCCGACGAATCGTCCGCGGGGTGCGGCCGACCCTACCGGCGGCGGGGCGCGGCCCCGCGCCGTCCGCCTAGCGGGCGGCCGCGGCCGGCCGGTCGGCCCCGCCGCCCCGGACGGCCCCGCGGCGCCGCCGGCGCAGCGGCACCGCCCGGTTGCCGAACCGCGCGGGCGAGAACGGCGCCAGCTCGAGGGACGGCCGGCCGTCGAGCACCGTCGGGGCCAGCACCTCGCCCGTCGTGGGACCGAGCGTCACCCCGAGCATCGCGTGGCCCGTGGCGACGTGCAGGCCCGGCCGGCCGGGCACGGGGCCGATCGCCGGCAAGCCGTCGGGCAGCATCGGGCGGAAGCCCGCCCACCGCTGGGCCCCCGCGGCCGACCAGTCCCCCAGCGCGCGCTCTCCGGCGGCCTCGATCGCGCCCACCCGGCGGTCGTTCAGATCGGAGGACCGCGAGCCGAGCTCCATCGTCCCCGCCAGCCGCAGTCCGCCCTCGTACGGGCTCACCGCCACCTTGTCCTCGAGCAGGTAGATCGGGCTCCGCGGTACGAGCGACGGTGCGGGCACCGTGACGCTGTAGCCCTTGCCGCCCTGCATGGGCAGCCGGACGCCGTGGGGAGCGAGCAGCGCCGCGGACTCCCAGCCCGTCGCGACGACGACGTTGTCCACGTCGAGCGGCCCGGCGCCCGGGAGATGCACGCGCCACCGCCCACGGACGGCCTCGAGCCGGTCGACCCGCGCGCCCTCGTGCAGGGCCACGCCGCGCCCGCGCAGGTGCGCCGCCAGCCCGCGGACCAGGCTCTCGGGGCGGACGTGGCGCTCCGCGGGCAGGCGGATGCCGCCCGCGACGGCGGAGGCCTGCAGCGCGGGCTCCTGCGCCAGCACCTCGTCCCGGCTCAGCGGCTCGATCGCCCCGGCGTAGCCGCAGCCTGCCGTCTCGCGCAGGGTCGCGAGCTCCTCAGCGACGGCGTGCGCGCTTCGGCCGACGCAGAGCAGCCCGTCGCGGTGGTGCTCGAACGCGACGCCGAGGTCCTCCAGGCGGTCGTAGTCGTCGAGGATGCGGGTCGCCAACGCGGTCAGCGCCGTCATGCCCGCCGCGTAGCCCGCGTCGGACGTGCTCCGCCAGAACCGGAGGCTCCAGCGCAGGAAGTCGGGGCGCAGGCTCGGCCGGACGAGCAGCGGGCTGGCCGGGTCCAGCGCCCAGCGGGCGGCCTGACGCATCGTGCCCGGCGCCGGGACCGGGGCGGTGAGCGCCGGGGTGACCCACCCCGCGTTGCCGGCGGAGGCACCGGCGCCGAACGCGCCGGCGTCCAGTACGACGACCTCCGCTCCCCGGCGGGCGAGCGCCTCGGCGACGCTCAGCCCGACGACTCCCCCACCCACCACGGCCACGTCCATGACCGCACCCTACGCGGCGCCCGACCACGGCCCACGGATCGCTCCGTCACGCGGGCCCAAGGCGGCGGCACGCCGCGCAGCCTACGGGGCACGGGCGGGCCGGCGACGACCTACGGAAGCACCAGCACGACGACGGTGCTCCAGAGCACGGCGCCGAGCACGAGGGCCGCGACCCTCGGCAGGGCGCCGGCCGCCCGTGCGTCCGATCGCGTCACGCGGGCGGCCAGCGCGCAGAGCGCCACCGAGCCGACCGTTGCGGCCACGATCGGGACGACGTCCCCCGCGGCGGCCGCGCCGACGGCGAACGCCCCGGCGCCCACCGTGAGCACCGCGAGCCCGGCCGTGCGTCGCGGGATCGCGCCGTGGAGGACCGACGGGAGCCGGCGCGTGAGGATCAGCGCCCCGTAGGTGCACAGCGCCGCGCCCACGCCGACGAAGGACGCGAAGGCGAGCTGCGGGGAGACGATCCCGCCGTCGCCGCGGGCCCCGGCGCCGAGGACCGTGCCGACTGCTGCGAACAGCATCGGGACGGTGAACATCGCCACGGCGAGCTCGCGCCGGCGACGCCGCTCGCGGTCGCCGGCGAACCGCGGGTCCTCGCCGCGCCGCCACGGCCGGGCGTCCACGTCGTCCGGCACGGACCCGTCGACGCCGTGGGCGGCGGAACGCGGCACGGCGGCCAAGGGCTCGTCACGCACCCGCGACTGCCCGCCCCGCAGCGCCGGGGGAATCAGCAGCCGCGGGCGGTCCCAGGACGGGATGGTGAGGACGGAGAGGCAGCCGACCGCCGCGACCACGCCGGCCGGCGCGACCACGACGAGCTGCCACGTCGCCGCGCCGCCGTCCGCGTTCAGCGCCCGGTGGGTCAGCGCGAGGAACCCGAAGAACGCGGCCAGCCCGCCGCAGAACAGGGTCATCGCGGGCGCGATCCGGTACAGGTTCTCCAGTCCGATGAACCGGGCGGGCATCGCGTCGCCCCACCCCCACGCCTGCCGGGCCAGACGACCCGCGCCGACGGCGAGCGCCGCGGTGCAGACCGTCGACAAGAGCAGGGGCATCACGGGCGCGGCCCAGGGCGATTCGGCTCCCGCGGGCGCTCACACACCCGGGGAAGGAGACCACGGACCCGCTCAGCGGGCAACCCCGGCGTCGCCCGCCGTCGCCGGCGCGGGCGTCAGCTCCATCCGCATGAACACCGACGCCCGCGCGTAGGGCATGTGGAGGCTCTCGCGCGGGACGTGGCGGAAGCCGACCGCCTCGTACAGGTGCACGGCGGCCTCGAGGCCGGTGGAGCTGCCGAGGAAGAGCGACGTGGCCCCGAGCTCACGGGCCCGGTCGACCGCGGCGTTCAGCAGCCGTCGCCCGGCACCGTGGCCGCGGAGCTCGGGGGCGACCGCCATCTTCGAGAGCTCGTAGGCCCCGGTGCCGTCGGGCACGATCGCCACGCACCCACCCACCACGCCGTCGAGCTCGGCCACGAGGATCTCGCCGCCCGGCTCGATGTACGCGGCCACCGGGTCGGCGAGCTGCTGCCGGTCCCGCTCCTCGACGACGAAGTGCGCCCCGATCCACTCCAGATTGAGCCGCCGGAACGCCTCGGCGTCCTCGGCGGTGCGCATCGGCCTGACCTCGATCTCCATGGCTCCATTGCAGCGCGTCGCGATCCAGAGGTCCAGTATCCCGTTGGTCTCCATCTATACGCTCGGCGTATGGATGTGGAGCTCCGGCACCTCCGCTACTTCGTGGCCGTCGCCGAGGAGCTGCACTTCGGCCGCGCCGCCGAGCGCCTGCACATGGCCCAGCCGCCGCTGTCCCAGGCGATCCGGCGGCTCGAGGAGGCCGTGGGCTGCGAGCTGCTCGCCCGCACGTCGCGGTCCGTGCGGCTGACCGCCGCGGGCACCGCGTTCCTGGACCGGGCCCGCCGCACGCTGCGCAACGTCGAGGCCGACGTGCACGAGGCCCGCTCCATCGGCCGCGGCGAGACGGGGCTGCTCAACGTCGGGTTCGTCGGCTCGGCCACGCTCACCACGCTCCCGGGCATCCTCCGCCGCCACCTCGACGCCTATCCCGGCGTCCAGCTGCGGCTGCACGAGTCGCACACCTCGCAGGTCATCGCGGGGCTCCTGGCGGGGGACGTCGACCTCGGCATCGTGCGCGACCCCGAGCCGACCGGCGGGCTCGTCGCCACCACGCTGACCGACGAGCCGTTCGTGGCCGTGCTGCCCGCCGGCCACCCGCACGCGGGCGACGCCTCCGTCTCCGTCGCCGCGCTCGAGGGCACGCCGTTCGTGTCCCCGCCGCGCAGCGGCGGGGTGCGGGCGTTCGAGAAGCCGCTGACCCTCTGCGAGGAGCACGGGTTCCGTCCGACCGTGGCCCACGAGGCCTCGCACTGGCTCACGATCCTGCGACTCGTCGGCGCGGGCCTCGGCGTGACGATCGCCCCCGCCTGCGTGCGCCGGATCGCCACGGACGACGTCGCCTGCGTCGCCCTCGACGAGACCCGCGTGACCAGCGAGCTCGTGCTGCTGCACCGCGAGGGCGAGGCGCGGCCGATGGTGGACGCGTTCGCGCGCCTGGCGCTGCAGGCGTGAGGGCGGGGACCGCCGGCGTGGCGGACCCCGGGCGGCGGCCCGCGCGACGAACGGGCGCCCGTACGGATCCGCGGACGCACGGTGTCCGCGTCCGGCATGTACACCGTGCTCGGCCGGGGCGTTTGTGGCACGATCGCGCTCGTGAGCACCGATCCCGCCCGGGCCGAGCACCTGCGCGATCTCGCCCGTCTGCGTCGGGTGCGCGACCGGATCGACCGCGAGTACGCCCAGCCGCTCGACGTGGAGGCGCTCGCCCGCGGCGCGCACGTGTCGGCCGGGCACCTCAGCCGGCAGTTCCGCAAGGCCTACGGCGAGTCGCCGTACTCGTACCTCATGACCCGCCGCATCGAGCGGGCGATGGCGCTGCTGCGGGCCGGCGACCACAGCGTCACCGAGGCCTGCTTCGCCGTCGGCTTCTCGTCCCTGGGCACGTTCAGCACGCGGTTCACCGAGCTCGTCGGCGTGCCTCCGAGCGTCTACCGGCGTGAGGCGGCCGGGGCGACGGTGGGCATGGCGCCGTGCGTCGCCAAGCAGATCACCCGACCGATCAGGAATCGAGAAGCGCGTGTCCCCGACCCCGCATAGGTTCGTCCCATGAGCCTCACGATCTTCCAGACCATGCTGCCCCACGACGACGCGGAGGTCTCGACGGCCTTCTACCGCGACACGCTCGGCTTCGAGGTGCGCGCCGACGTCGAGTACGGCGGGATGCACTGGATCACCGTCGGTCCCCCGGAGCAGCCGGGCACGTCCATCGTGCTCTACCCGCCGGAGGCCACGCCGGGCATGACCGACGACGAGCGGAAGGTCGTCGCCGAGATGATGGCCAAGGGCACGTTCGCCAGCGTCAACCTGGCCACGGACGACGTCGACGGGGTCTTCGCGCGCCTGCAGGCCGGCGACGCCGAGGTCGTCCAGGAGCCGACGGACCAGCCCTACGGCGTGCGCGACTGCGCGTTCCGGGACCCCTCGGGAAACATGATCCGCATCCAGGAGCCCCGCTGACCCCATGAGCACCCCCACGAGCACGGACGCGCCGACCGAGGCGGGCGGGAATCGGACGTCGCCCGCGGCCGACAGCCACGACCGGATCCGCGTGCAGGGCGCGCGGCAGAACACGCTGAAGGACATCAGCCTCGAGATCCCCAAGCGACGGCTGACGGTCTTCACCGGCGTGTCTGGCTCGGGGAAGAGCTCCCTCGTCTTCGGCACGATCGCCGCCGAGTCGCAGCGGCTGATCAACGAGACCTACAGCGCGTTCGTGCAGGGGTTCATGCCGACACTGGCCCGGCCCGACGTCGACGTGCTCGAGGGCCTGACGACCGCGATCATCGTCGACCAGGAGCGGATCGGCGCGAACCCGCGCTCGACCGTCGGCACGGTCACGGACACCGGGGCGATGCTCCGGATCCTGTTCAGCCGGCTCGGTGTTCCCCACATCGGCGGCCCGGGCGCGTTCTCGTTCAACTCCGCCTCCATGAGCGGCAGTGGCGCGCTCACGGTGCAACGCGGCGACCGCACGAAGACGGAGAAGGCGACGTTCTCGCGGGTCGGCGGCATGTGCCCGCGCTGCGAGGGCATGGGCCGGGTCAACGACTTCGACCTCACCGCGCTGTTCGACGAGGAGAAGTCGCTGAACGACGGGGCGCTGACGATCCCCGGCGTGACGATGGAAGGGTGGTCCGGGCGGATCTACCGCGGGTGCGGCTACTTCGATCCGGACAAGCCGATCAAGGACTTCAACAAGCGCGAGTGGCACGACCTGCTCCACCGCGAGGCCACGAAGGTCAAGATCGACGGGATCAACCTGACCTACCTCGGGCTCGTCCCGCAGATCGAGAAGTCGTTCCTCTCGAAGGACCGGGAGGCGATGCAGCCGCACATCCGGGCGTTCGTCGACCGCGCGATCACGTTCACGGTCTGCCCGGAGTGCGACGGCACCCGGCTGGGCCCGGAGGCGCGCTCCTCCAAGATCGACGGGCTGAGCATCGCCGACGTCAGCGCGATGCAGATCAGCGACCTGGCGGCGTGGGCGCGCGGGATCGACGACCCGTCCGTCGGCCCGCTGCTGGGGGCGATCCGCCACGCCGTGGACGCGTTCGTCGAGATCGGTCTGGGCTACCTCAGCCTCGATCGCTCCTCCGGCACCCTGTCGGGCGGCGAGGCGCAGCGGGTCAAGATGGTGCGCCACCTCGGCTCCTCCCTCACGGACGTCACCTACGTCTTCGACGAGCCCACGATCGGCCTGCACCCGCAGGACATCCAGCGGATGAACCGCCTGCTGCTGCAACTGCGGGACAAGGGCAACACGGTGCTCGTCGTCGAGCACAAGCCCGAGGCGATCGCGATCGCCGACCACGTCGTGGACCTCGGCCCTGGCGCCGGCACCGCGGGTGGCGAGATCGTGTTCGAGGGCAGCCTCGAGGGGCTCCGGGACAGCGACACCATCACCGGCCGTCACCTCGACGACCGCGTGGCGCTCAAGGCGGAGGTGCGCGAGCGGACGGGCGTCCTCGAGGTGCGGGGCGCGAGCGCGAACAACCTGCAGGACGTCGACGTCGACCTCCCGCTCGGCGTGCTCACCGTCGTGACGGGCGTCGCCGGCTCCGGCAAGAGCTCGCTCATCGGCGGTTCCGTCTCCGGCCGGGACGGCGTCGTGACGGTCGACCAGGCCGCGATCAAGGGCTCGCGCCGCAGCAATCCGGCCACCTACACCGGGCTGCTCGAGCCGATCCGCAAGGCGTTCGCGAAGGCCAACGGCGTGAAGCCCGGGCTGTTCTCCGCGAACTCCGACGGCGCCTGCCCCGTCTGCAACGGCGCGGGCGTGATCTACAGCGACCTGGCGATGATGGCCGGCGTCGCGGCGGTCTGCGAGGAGTGCGAGGGCAAGCGGTTCCAGGCCGCGGTCCTCGAGCACCGGTTCGGCGGCAAGGACATCAGCGAGGTCCTGGCGATGCCCGTCGCCGAGGCGGTGGGGTTCTTCGCCGACGGCGACGCCAAGATTCCCGCGGCGCACAAGATCCTGGCGCGGCTGCAGGACGTCGGCCTGGGCTACGTCGCCCTCGGCCAGCCGCTCACGACGCTCTCCGGCGGCGAGCGCCAGCGCCTCAAGCTCGCCGCGCGGATGGTCGAGAAGACCTCCGACGCGCCTCCCGTCCTCATCCTCGACGAGCCGACGACCGGCCTGCACCTCGCCGACGTGGAGCAGCTCCTGGCGCTGCTGGACCGGCTCGTCGACGGGGGCCGCTCCGTGGTCGTCATCGAGCACCACCAGGCGGTGATGGCGCACGCGGACTGGATCATCGACCTCGGTCCCGGCGCCGGCCACGACGGCGGGCGGATCGTCTTCGAGGGGCCGCCGGCCGACCTCGTCGCGGGCTGGAAGGCCGCGTCGTCGGTGACCGGGCAGCACCTCGAGCAGTACCTCGCCGGCTGACGGACGCCGGGGGCCGGGCGTGCCGGGCGCACCCGGCGTGCCCGACGACCCCGGGCGCCCCGGCCTGTGGCGTCCCGCGCGCGCCGGGGCCGGGGCTCGGGTCAGCGGACGTGGAACCCGCGGGCCAGCCAGAACGGGCCGGGGCTCGGGTTCTCGAGGTCCTCGTCCCCCACGCTCTTGGCCGCGTGGGTATGCCTGCCCGGGCGGACCTCGACGTGGGTGCGGAACGCGCTGGGGTTCGAGATCCCGGCCGTGCTCTCCCGCGCGATCGGCGCGAAGCGCCTCACGCGCTGGTCCTCGCGCAGGCTGGTGAGCGGCGCCGCGTGCTGCTCCCACGGGTCCTTCGTCCTGGACCGTCGTTCGGTGAGGAGTTCGGGGGACGAACCCCGTCCAGCCCGCGAGTTCAATACCCCCGGGGGGTGTGCTACGGTCGAGCCGAGAGATACCCCCCGGCCGTATCGGAGGCGACGACGCGGGCTCCGCCCGCCGACCGTCTACCGTTGGGTCGGGGACCCGTCGCCCCCGACCGCCCGTCAGGCCCCGCCCATGAACGTCCCCACCAAGCTCGCCGCCTTCTCCGCCGCCCTGGTCGCCGCCTTCGGTGCCGCCGCGGCCGCCGGTGCGCTCATCGACCCCACCGACGGCACGGCCGGTGGGCCGCGCGCCGACGGGCACGGCGCGGTCCACGAGCCGGCGGCCGCGGCGGCGCTCCCCGGGGGCCTGGCCAGCACCCAGGACGGCTATACGCTGGTCCTCGAGCCCGACGACGTGCGGGCCGGCGAGCCGTCGACCCTCGCCTTCCGCATCCTGGGGCCCGACGGCCGGCCCGTCCGCGGGGGCTACGACGTGGAGTCCGAGCGCGAGCTGCACCTCATCGTGGTGCGACGCGACGCGACGGGGTTCCAGCACCTCCACCCGCGCCGCGCACCCGACGGCACGTGGCGCACGCCGCTGCGGGTGGAGACACCCGGGAGCTATCGCGTCCTGGCCGACTTCACGATCGACGGGGTCCGGCGGACGCTCGGGCTCGAGCTGCTGGTGCCCGGGACGGTTCCGCCGCCGGCCTCGCCGGCCCCGGTCCGCCGCTCCACCGGCGTGGACGGCTTCTCGGTCTCGCTCGACGCCGGCCGCCTCCGCGCCGGCCGCGAGGGCACCCTGCGGTTCCGCGTCACCCGCGGCGCCCGCCCGGTCCGGGACCTGCAGCCCTACCTCGGCGCCCGCGGGCACCTCGTGGCGCTGCGGCAGGGCGACCTGGCGTACCTCCACGTGCACCCCGAGGAGGACGCCGCGGACGGGGAGATCCCGTTCCGGGCCACGTTCCCCAGCGCCGGCCGCTACCCCCTGTTCCTGCAGTTCCGCACCGGCGGCGTGGTCCGCACCGCGTCGCTGACCGTGGAGGTCGACCGATGAGCACCACGACCGCACGCCTCGAGCAGCTCGAGCTGCCCGTCGAGGGCATGACGTGCGCCGCCTGCGCCAACCGCATCGAGCGCAAGCTCAACAAGCTCGACGGCGTGTCCGCCACCGTCAACTACGCGACGGAGAAGGCAGCGGTGCGGTTCGACCCGGACGTCGCCACCCCCGAGGACCTCGTCGGCGCGGTCGAGGCGGCGGGTTACCACGCGACGCTGCCGGCGGACGAGGCCCCCGCCGCCGACGCTCCGGACCCGGCCGCGGCGTTGCGGCGGCGTCTGATCGGCTCGGCGCTCCTCTCGGTGCCGCTGCTCCTGATCTCGATGGTCCCGGCCCTGCAGTTCGAGTACTGGCAGTGGCTCGCGCTCCAGCTCGCCACCCCGGTGGTGTTCTGGGCCGGCTGGCCGTTCCACCGCGCCGCCTGGCGCAACCTGCGCCACGGCACGGCGACGATGGACACGCTGATCTCGGTCGGCACGCTCGCGGCGTGGACGTGGAGCGTCGTGGCGCTCTTCTTCCTCGGCGCAGGCGAGCCCGGGATGACGATGCCCTTCGAGCTCGTCCCCGACCGCGCGGCGGCGACGGACCACATCTACCTCGAGGCCGCCGGCGTCGTGACGACGCTGATCCTGGCCGGGCGCTACTTCGAGACCCGCGCGAAGGGCCGCGCCGGCGCGGCCCTGCACGCCCTGATGGCCCTGGGCGCCAAGGACGCCACCGTCCTCGACGCCGACGGTTCCGAGCGGCTCGTGCCCATCGACGCGCTGCGCGCCGGAGACCGCTTCGTCGTGCGCCCGGGCGAACGGATCGCCACGGACGGTGCGGTGGAGGAGGGTCGCTCCGCCGTCGACGAGTCCCTGCTGACGGGCGAGTCCGTGCCGGTCGAGAAGGCGCCGGGTGACACCGTCGTCGGGGCGAGCACCAACGCGGGCGGGCGGCTCGTCGTCCGCGCCACCCGCGTGGGCTCCGACACCGCGCTGGCCCAGATCGCGAAGCTCGTGGAGGACGCCCAGACGGGCAAGGCCCCCGTGCAGCGGTTGGCCGACCGGATCTCGGGGATCTTCGTGCCCATCGTCCTGCTGCTCTCCGCCGCGACGCTCGGGTTCTGGCTCGGCGACGGATCGAGCGTCGCCTACGCGTTCTCCGCGGCGGTCGCGGTCCTCATCATCGCCTGCCCCTGCGCGCTCGGGCTCGCCACGCCGACCGCGCTCTTGGTCGGCACGGGACGGGGGGCGCAGCTCGGCCTGCTGATCAAGGGGCCCGAGGTGCTCGAGTCCACCCGCCAGGTCGACACGGTCGTGCTCGACAAGACCGGCACCGTCACCACGGGGCGCATGCGGCTGACGGCCGTCGTGCCCGCGGACGGCGAGGACCCCGATGCGGTGCTGCGGATCGCGGGGGCGCTCGAGGCGGCCTCGGAGCACCCCGTGGCGCGGGCGATCGCGGCTGCCGCTCGGGATGCCGCGGCCGGGGGCGCCGTCGCGGTCGATGCCCGGCCGGCCGCCTCGACCCCGGGCGACGTCGGCTCCGCCCTGCCCGCCGTCGAGGCCTTCGCCAACCACGAGGGTCGCGGCGTCCAGGGGATCGTCGACGACCACGCCGTCGTCGCCGGCCGCCCCGCGCTCCTGGAGGACTGGGCGATGCCGCTGCCCGACGCGCTGCGCGCCGAGCTCGACGCACAGCAGGCCCACGGCCGCACGGTGGTCGCCGTCGGATGGGACGGCCGGGCCCGCGGCCTGCTCGTCGTGGCCGACACCCCGAAGGAGACGAGCCGCGAAGCCGTCGCCATGCTGCTGGACCTGGGCCTGCGCCCCGTGCTGCTGACGGGGGACAACGCGCAGACCGCGCGGGCAGTGGCGGCCGAGGTCGGCATCGACGAGGTCATCGCCGACGTGCTGCCGGCGGAGAAGGTCGCCGTCGTGCGCCGGCTGCAGGCCGAGGGGCGCGTGGTCGCGATGGTCGGCGACGGCGTCAACGACGCCCCCGCGCTGGCCCAGGCCGACCTCGGCCTCGCGATCGGCACCGGGACGGACGTGGCGATCGAGGCCTCGGACCTGACCCTGGTCTCCGGCGACCTACGCGGCGCCGCGGACGCGATCCGGCTCTCCCGCCGCACGCTGCGCACCATCCGGGGCAACCTCTTCTGGGCGTTCGCCTACAACGTCGTCCTCATCCCGGTGGCGATCGCGGGTCTGCTCAACCCGGTGCTCGCGGGAGCCGCGATGGCGTTCTCGAGCGTCTTCGTGCTCAGCAACTCGCTGCGGCTGCGGTCCTTCCGCGCGCAGCGGGCGGGCTGAGGGCGCTGCGGGCTGGCCGGTCAGGTCGCGTCGACCAGCGCCTCCGCCTCGGCGCCCACCTCGGCGGCCAGCCGGCCGTACCCGGCGACCGCGTCGTGCTCGTCGGGAGCGCCGACGTAGGCGCAGAAGTCGACGGCGTGGAGCAGGGGACGCCAGGCGGCGACCGTGGCGACGTGGCGGCGCTCGTCCACTCCGGTGCACCCGGACGCGTCGAGCAGCGCCGCGGCCGCGCGTCGCAGGCCGGCCGCGGTCGCCGGCGCGTCCTCCCGTGCCCCGACCGCCAGCTCCAGCAGCTCCCCGAGCAGGAACCCGACGTCGACCGCCGCGACCCCCGGCCCCGCGTGGCCGTCGACGAGCACGACGAGCTGCGCCGGGGGCCGCCACCGCAGGCCGGCGATCGCGGCGTCGCCGAGGATCCACGTCGGCCGGGCGACGGCGACCTCGTCCAGGCGGGCGCCGAGTGCGTCCCACCGGGCGGCACCGACGTCGGCCCGCCAGCCCGCGCGGGCCTCGCGGGCGGGCAATCCGGGTGCGCCGGCGGCGACGGCCCGCATCCGGTCGAGCCGGGCGTGGGCGGCGGGGCCGCCCTGCGCGGGCTGCGCGTGCGCCAGGCGCAGGGCACGGCCCGTCGCGGCCAAGGCCCGTTCGAGCACGTCCGAGCCCTGCTCCGCCGCGCGCAACAGATTGAAGACCCCCAGGGCGCCGACGTCGCGGTAGCGCCAACCCGCCTCGGGGTCGGGCGTGGCGTTCGCCTTCGTGCTCGAGCCGGCGTCCGCGTCCGTCCGATCATCCGCGGGGGCCCGGAACAGGAACGGCCCGTCCTCGGGCAGCGCTGACAACGCCGCGGGCAGCTCCGGACGGGCAAAGCCCTCCGGCGTCTCGTGCCAGCGGTGGACGACGTCGAACCGGCGGCCGTGCTGCTCCACCCGCACGGCGCGGCGGCGCGTGCCCTGCTCGAAGGCCTGCTCCGCGGGCGGCTGCGCGACGTCGTGCATGGTCCGGCACGATGCCCGCCGGGGCCCCCGAGGCGCTTCGCCCGCCCGGACGATCTTCCCGCCCGCGCCTCACCCGAACGGGTGAAGTGCCCTGGCCGGGCGTCACGGCGGCTGGTGAGGTGCGGGGTGTGACCGCGTCCCCCGCCCCCACCGGTCCCGCCGTCGAGATCCGCGACCTGCGGATGCGCTACGGCGATCGCGACGTCCTGCGCGGCGTCGAGCTCGAGATCCAGCGCGGCGAGTGCCTCGCGCTGCTCGGGCCCAACGGCGCCGGCAAGACCACGACGATCGAGGTCCTCGAGGGCTTCCGCCACCGCTCGGACGGCCACGTGCGGGTGCTCGGCGAGGATCCCGCGACCGCGTCGGAGGCCTGGCGCGCCCGGCTGGGGATCGTCATCCAGCAGTGGCGCGACCACGGCCGCTTCCGTCCCCTCGAGCTGCTCGAGCACCTGCGCCGCTTCTACGACGACCCGCGGGGCGCGGCCGAGACGCTCGAGCTCGTCGGGCTCGGGGACCAGGCGACCCAGCCCGCCGGAAAGCTCTCCGGCGGCCAGCGTCGGCGGCTCGACGTCGCCATGGCGATCCTGGGCCGCCCGGACCTGCTGCTGCTCGACGAGCCCACCGGCGGCTTCGACCCCGCCGCCCGCCACGACTTCCACGAGCTGCTCCGGCGGCTCGTCTCCGAGGAGGAGGTGACCGTGCTCCTGACGACGCACGACCTGGCCGAGGCCGAGCGCCTCGCCGACCGCATCGCGATCCTCGTCGACGGCCGCGTCGTGCGCGACGCCACCGCCGGCGAGCTCGCCGCCTCGCTGGGCCGCGAGGCCGAGGTGCGCTGGCGCGACGAACGCGGCCGCCACGCCGTCCGCACCGAAGACCCCAACCGCTTCGTCCGGGAGCTGCCGATCGACGTGGAGGACCTCGAGGTCCGCCGCGCCACGCTCGAGGACGTCTATCTGCGCACCGTGCGCGAGGACGAGGTGACGGCATGAGCGGCGCTCTGGGCGCCGGCGTCGACCGCGCGCGGCTCGAGCTGAGGATGCTGCTGCGCTCGCCGCGCGAGCTGTGGGCGCAGATCCTCGGGATGGTCGTCGTCGTGGTGGTCGCCGGGCGCCTGGCCGACCAGGCCGCCCCCGGGGGCTCCGTGCCGATGGCCTGGTACGTCGTCTCCGGGTTCGTCGCGGCCTCGCTCTTCTTCGCGGGGATGCTGAACGTCCCCCAGATGGTCGTCGCCGAACGCGACGACGGCACCGTCCTGCGCATGCGCACCCTCCGCGGCGGGCTGACGGCCTACCTCGTCGGCAAGCTGCTCTTCTGCGCCGCCGTCACCGTCGCCACCGTGGTCGGCACCCTGATCGCGGGCACGCTCGCCACCGGGATGCCGCTGCCGTCGACCGTCGGCGACGTCGCCGTGCTCGCGTGGGTCGTCCTGCTCGGCTTCACCGCCGTCACGCTGCTGGGCGCAGCGATCGGGACCGTCCTGCCCAACGCCCGCGAGGGCATGATGTACGCGCTGCTGCCCGCGGGCGTGCTCTTCGCGATCTCCGGGGTGATGTTCCCCGTCACCGCGATGCCGGCCGCCGTGCAAGCCGTCGCCGACGCGTTCCCGCTGAAGTGGATGGCGCAGGGGATCCGGGCGGCGCTGCTGCCCGACGCCGCGCTGGCCCGGCAGGGCACGGACGGCTGGCAGCTGCCCGTCGTCGCCGCGGTCCTCGCCGCCTGGTGCGCCGTCGGCGCGCTCCTCGCCCCCCTGATGCTCCGGCGGATGGCGCGCCGCGAGTCGGGCTCCCGACTGTCGGCGCGCCGCGAGGCCGCCGAGCAGAAGGCCGCCGTCGTCGGGCGCTGAGGCCGAGATCGTGCTTCCCGACCCCACCCCGCCGCAGCCGCTGTCGTTCCGGCGCCTCGCGCTCGTCGGCACCGGCTCGCTCGGCGTCGCCTTCCTCCCGTTCTGGCTCAACTGGCTGCGCGGCACCCACCCGGAGCTCGAGGTGCGCGTGATCCTGACGCGCTCCGCCCGCCGGTTCGTCGCCCCGGAGGCCGTGAGCGCCATCCTCGGCCGCGAGGTCGAGCTCGACGACTGGGACGGCGGCGTCGGCCACGTCGAGCTGGCCGAGTGGTGCGACGCCGTCGCCGTCCACCCCGCCACCGTCCACTTCATCGCCCGCTACGCGCAGGGCTTGGCCGACACGCCGCTCCTGCTGGCGCTGCAGTGCACCCCCGCCCCGGTGGCCCTGGCGCCGTCCCTGCCTCCGGGCGCGCTCGAGCACAGCCCGACGCTCCGCGAGCACCTGGCTCTGCTCCGCCACCGCGGCGTGGCCGTCGCCGCGCCCCAGCGCGGACGCAGCGCGGCGGGCTCGGGCGCGGCGGACGTCGCCGCGCCGCTCATGACGCTGCTGCCCATGCTGGAGGAGCGGATGGGCGCCGACGACGCCGCGCCCCTCCCCGTCCCCGACCGCTCCTGACATGGCCGACCTCTCCTTCTTCCACGCCACGCAGCCGAACTCCCCGACGCCGCTCGTCGCCGCCGCCACCGCGGTCCGCGCGGCGGGGCTGCGCCGGCTCTGGATCGGCCAGTCGCTCGCGCTGGAGTCCTTCGGCGTCCTGAGCTACGTGGCGGCGAAGGTGCCGGGCGTCGGGTTCGGCACCGCCGTCTCGCTGACCCCGCTGCAGCACCCCGCGCTCGCCGCGACGAGCCTGCGGACGGTCGCCGCGCTCTCGGGCCAGCCCGTCGCGGGCGCGTTCGGGGTCAGCGAGCCCCGCGTCATCGGGGCGCTCGGCCTGCAGCCCTACGAGCGCCCCGGCACCGCCGCGGGCGACTTCGCCGCCGCCGTGCGGGCCATGGTGGGCGGCGGCCGGATGGAGGACTCCGCGAGCTACCCCGGCGCGTCCTTCTCGCTGCCGCCGCTCGACGGGATCCGGCCGGGGCAGATCGAGGTCGGCCTCGGCGTGCTGCGCCGCGGCATGGCACGGGCCGCCGGCCGCGGGGCCGACTTCGGCGTCACGTGGCTGACGCCCCCGGCGTGGATCCGCGAGGAGCTGGCTCCCGCCGCGGCCGAGGCCGCGCGGAAGGCGGGGGTCGAGGCGCCGCGCATGCGCGCCGTCGTCCACGCCGCGGTCACCGAGGATCCGTCCGAGGCCGCCACCGTGCTCGAGCAGGGCGCGGGCGCTCATCTGCGGCTGCCGCACTACCGCGCGATGATCGAGCAGTCCCTGGGCATCCCCACCGACGCGCCCGCGGCCGACGCCGTGCGCGCGCTGCTGGCGGCCGGGGCGATCGTCCACGGCACGCCCGAGGGCATCGGCGAGGCCCTCCGCGCCCACGCCGCGGCCTCCGGCGTCGACGAGCTCCTGCTCAACCCGTTCGTCCCCCGCGGCGGCCCGCGCCTGGACCGCCTGTTGACGGACGTCGCGGCGGGCTTCCACGCCGCGGCGTAGGCGTCGGCGGTTCGCGGGGCCCGAGGCTGCGGTCGGCCGGCCCGCCGACGGACCGTCCCTGGGGCGCGCGGCGGCGGGACGACCGAGCGCGGCGCGCAGGCGCCGCCTCGTCGGGGTGGGTTCCGACGCGACGGGTCCACTGCGGCCCGCGCCGATGACTTCCGTGCGCTCCCCCGGTCCGTAGGACGACGGACCCGACCGACGGAAGACTGACGCGATGCGGACCCTGACCTTTGCCATGAACGTGAGCCTCGACGGCTACGTCGCCGCGCCCGGCGACGACCTCGGCTGGAGCGTGCCGTGCGACGGACTGTTTCAGTGGTGGTCCGACCGGGTGGCGGCGACGGGCCTGGCGCTCTACGGGCGTCGGATGTGGGAGACGATGAGCTCGCACTGGCCCACCGCCGACCAGCAACCCGGCGTCACGCCGGCCGAGGTCGCGTACGCCCGCCGCTGGAAGGCGATGCCGAAGGTGGTGTTCTCCTCGACGCTCGACCGGGTCGACGGCGACGCCCGGCTGGTCACCGGCGACGCCGTCGCCGAGATCGCGCGTCTGAAGGCCGAGGACGGCGGCCCGATGGACATCCTCGGCGCCACGCTCGCCGGGGCGGCCGTGCGGGCCGGGCTGGTCGACGAGTACGTGCTGGCCACCGCGCCGGTCCTGCTGGGCGGCGGCACGCCGTTCTTCCCCACGCTGGACGCCTGGGTGGACCTGACCCTGGTGGAGACCCGGACGTTCGCGGGCGGGGTGGTCCTCACGAGGTACGTGACGGGGCGTTGAGCACCCGCCCGCAGGACGACGCGCCCGCTCCAGCCCGACGGCCCCGCCACGACGAAGCGCCCGGGCCATTCGGCCCGGGCGCGTCCTACCGCTGGGTGTCGGGGTGGCTCAGCAGCCGGTCTTCACGGTGCCGACGACGGAGCTGATCACGCTGCCGACGGAGACGCCGCAGGGCGAGGAGGAGCCGGCGACGATCGTCCAGGTGCCCGGGGTGATCGCGGCCTCGTCGTAGCCCGCGGTCGCGTCGTCGAAGATCGCCTCGTCGCCGGCGACGTAGTGGTTGACGCCGTCGAGCAGGGTGTCGAGCGCGGTGTCGTTCTTCTGCATGGTGGTGTCCCTTCGGGGGTGGGGTTGGGGGATCGTGTTTCGGGTGAAGTTGGGGGGGTGCCGGTCGCTCAGGCGGCGATGGCAGGGGCCGGGAGGACCGGGTCGGCGGGCGAGGCGAACTCGCGCCACGGCCGCTCCGGGTCGACGCCGGCGCGCGCGAGGTGGTCGGCGGCCAGGTCCGGCAGGTCGAGCAGGCCGCCCGCGGCGGTCCACTCGGCGATCGCCGCGGCGAGCAGCCCGGCGCGGTGCTGGCCGAAGCTGCGCTGCGGCCAGACCTGCTCCAGGGGCTCCCAGGAGAAGCCGACGCCCGGGGCCAGCGGCGCCGCCAGCGGCGAGCTGCCGGTCGGGTCGACGAGCGGGGTGAGCGTCTCGACGCCGGCGGCGAGCGCCTCGACGGCGTCGTGGGCCAGGTAGAGGACGAGCGCGTCGTAGCGCGGGTAGGACCGCGAGGCGGCCAGGCCCTTGACGCGGAACCGCGCGCCCAGGCCGTCGAGCGAGGCGATGACGGCGCGCAGGGCGTCCGACCCGTCCTCGGCCCGCAGGTGGGCGTAGAGCCGCATGGTGCCCTTCGGCGCGTCGGCCCAGCCGCGGATGCCGTCGAAGATGCAGAACCCGGGCGAGAGCAGGGGTCGCACGGACGGCATCGGCAGGGTCACGACGTCGCCGGGAGACGCGTCGGGCGCGGCCTTCGGCGGGAACCGCAGGCGCAGGCCGTCGGCGCGGTGCGCGACGACGCCGTCCTCGTCGCTGTGGTCGATCGTCCAGCCGTCCGTGAGGCACAGCTGGCGGCTGCGCTCCTGCACGAGCGGGCCGAGCAGGCCGTCGCCGTTCGTGTCGCGCGGCGCGACGCGCAGCCCGTCGGGGGAGCGCATGCCGGCGTGCCAGCGGCGGTAGAGGTGATCGGCCAGGCGGGCCTCGAGCTGCTCCTGCGGCAGCGTCGTGTCGAGCGGCTCCTCCAGGAGCGGCAGGCGCAGCTCGTCCTCGTCGAGCTCCGCGGCGTCGAGCAGCCGGGCGAGCGGGGCGGACAGCGTGGTCATCGGACGACCTCCAGGGCGGGTTCGGCGGTGGCGGATTCGGCGGGGTCGCCGGTGGGCGCGGGGTCAGGCGCCGCATCCGGGACGGTCGCCCGGTCTTCGGCGACCCACCCGAGCGCGCTGGCCGCGGCGGCGGGGTCGAGCAGCATGCGGCGGCCGATGCCGGCGGCGGCGCGGTCGCGGGTGGCGAAGGCGATGTGGGACTGGGCGCGGGCCAGCGCGCGGTCGAAGAGCTGCCAGCCGGCGGCGCGCATCGTCTGCTCGGCGAACTCCGGGCCGCGGCGGCCACCGGCGTCGAGGTAGCCCTCGTGCAGCGCGTGGACGAGGGGCAGGCCGTCGTCCCGCAGGCGCCGGGCGGCCTGGGCGGTGACCTGCTCGAGATCGGTGCCCGTCGCCTCGTCGTCGCGGCGCAGGCTCACCATCGTGGCGTAGAGGACGTCGCCGACCAGGGCGCCGAGGTCGCGGGCGGGGTCACCGATCCGGCACTCCTCCCAGTCCACGACGGTCAGTCCTCCGTCCGGGCCGATCAGGACCTGGTCCACGCGCATGTCGGCGTGGACGACGGCCGGGCCGTACGGGCCGACCTCGTGCAGGCGGGTGAAGGGGGCGACGATCTCGGCGTCGTGCTGGAGCAGGCGGTAGAAGTCGAGCATCCCGGCGGACATGCCGGCGGCGAGATCGAACGGGATCGCGCCGAAGTGCCGGACGTCCGGCTCGATCACCGGCTCGGGCCGCAGGCCCGCGGCCTCGGCCTCGTGGACGGGCAGCGCGTGGAGCGTCGCGAGGATCCGGCCCAGGCGGGAGAACAGCGCGGGCTCGACCTGCCAGGCGGCGAGGTCGTGCGCGACGGTATGGGTGTCCCCCACGGCGGCGGAGACCGTGATCAGCCGCTCCGCGTCGACGCCCACGAGGTCCGGGACCGGCAACTCCACGGGGCCGACGCGGTCCAGCAGCGCGGCGAACGCGGACTCGCGCCGCAGGCGCTCCGCGCCGCCGGGACCGCTCAGGCGCTTGACGAACAGCCGCCGGCCGGCGGGCGTGGAGCCGAGCCAGTTGGCGTTGCGGCCGTGGCGCGACTCGAGCCCGTCGTCGGTCAGGCCGCCGAGGCCCAGGTCGACCAGGGCGAGCTGCACGGGGTGCCCGGGGTGCAGCGGCTCGGGGGCCACGGACTCCTGGAGGGGCTGTTCGGGATGCATCAGGCGCTCCTTAGGGGTGAAGATGGAAGACGTGATGGACGGCGAGGTGCTCGAGGACCACGCGTCGCGGCGCCGCACCGCGCGGCTGCTGCGACGGGGAGACCGCTTCGACGCGGTCGTCGACTGGCACGAGCCGCCGCCCGGGCCGCTCGGGGTCGCGCTGCCCGACGGGCTCGCGGGCGCCGCGGGCGTCCTGCGCGTGCCGGACGAGGTCGAGGGGACGGTCACCGTCCACCGCGACGTGCCGGCCGCCGCGCTCGCCCGGGTGCTCCCCGGGATGCTCGGCCGCCCCGACGCGCTCGAGGCGCTGACCGGTCGCCTCGGCGTGGCGCTGCGGACCGCCCACGAGGCGACCGCGCCGAAAGGCGCGCCCGTCGCCCGGGCCCGCGTGGAGCGCCTGCGCGACGTCGTCGCCGGCGTGCCCGGCACGGGTGCCGAAGGACTCGTGGAACGCTGGCGTGCCGACGCCGGAGAGGCGCACTGGAACGCCGTGCAAGAGGGGCTCGCCGCCGCTCTGGACCGCCCGACCCGCTCCTGGGGCCTGGGCGATCCCGCCGTCGCGAACGTGCGCTGCGCGGCCGACGGGGCGGTCGTCGTGCTCGTGGACGGGCACGCCGGCGCCGTCGATCCGGCGGCAGAGGTCGGGATGCTGCTGGGCGAGCTGCTCGAGATGGCCGAGGTCGTCGGGGTCAAGGTTCCGGCCGCCCGCGAGGGGCTCGTGCGCGCCGCCGGGGCGTTCCTGCGCGGCTACGGCGCGCTGGACGCCGGCGCGGCGGAGGTCGTCGTGGCGGTCGCCGCGGCCCGGCCGCTGCTGCACGCCGCCGACTTCCGGCGGTACGTCGCCGAGCCCGGCGACGGGAGCGCCGACGAGGCGCGGATCTCGCGGTACGGCGAGCACAGCGTGAAGGTCCGTGGTCACGCGGCGGCGCTCCTGCATCCAGAGGGGTGAATGAGCGCCGCCGCCGTGACCGAGCGGTTCAGCAGCCGACGGCCCAGGTGCCGGTGATGGACGACGAGACGAGGCTCGCCGAGGCCTGGACGCAGGGCCAGCTCGAGGGGGTCGCGGGGGTGGCCGGGCTGACGGCGGCGGCGTCGTAGCCGTCCGCGGCGGCGACGTCCTTCGTCAGCTCCTCGGCGCTCGTGTAGGCGGTCAGGCCGCTCAGGAGATCGTCGAACCGGTGCTCAGCGTGCATGGGAATGCTCCTCTGCGTTTCGCGGCGGGCGGGGGCCCGCAGGGGGATTGGGTGACGACAGTCGGTGCGGTCGGTGCTGGCCCCGCCTCGATGTCGCCAGCAGTCTGCGCCGAGCCCGGCCCGCAAAACCATCGCCCGTCGGGGCGATTTCGCGGCCTCCTCCTGACGGGCGATGGGGCGACCGGCGATTTCACCCTTTTGGGCGGCAGACCCGGCGCGGCGGCGGTGAGAGGGTCTGCGCCATGTCGGAGAGCGCCCCCACCGCCGGCCCTCAGCGCGACCCGTTCGCGACGCCGCTGAGCGTGCTGCGTGCCCTCACCACCGGCCGCCGAGGCGTCATCGCCCTGGCCTTCGCGCTGGCGATGGCGTCGTCCCTGGCGACGATCGCGATGCCGCTCGTCGTCCGCGAGCTCGTCACCCGCATCGGCGGCGACGCCAGTCTGGCGGGGCCGATCGCGCTGATGGCCGCGCTCACCCTCGCCGGCGCCGGCGCCGCGGCGGCCGCGAGCCTGCTGCTCGCCCGGGCCGGCGAGGACATGATCCGCGGGCTGCGCGAGCGGCTCGTCTCCCACGCCCTGCGCCTGCCGCTGCGGCGCCAACGCGAGCAGGGCACGGGCGATCTGGTCGCCCGCGTCACGGCCGATGCGGCCCACCTGCGCGGCGTGGTCGAGATCGGCGTCGCCCAGCTTCCGGCCTCGGCCCTGACCGTCGTGCTGGCCCTGATCGTGATGGCGCTGCTGGACCCGATCCTGCTGCTCATCACCCTGGGCGCGTTCGCGATCGCGGTCGTCGCCAACGTCGTCGTCGTGCGGAAGCTGCGCCGCAGCGCGGAGGAGCAGCAGGCCGCCATCGGTGGCCTCGCCGGGGCGTTCACGGGGGCCCTGACCGCCTCCCGGGTCGTCAAGGCGCAGCGAGCAGAGGACGCGGTCGCGGGCGAGATCGCCACGTGGTCGCGCGACGCCGCGCGGGCTGGCATGTCCGCCGCGCGCAGCCAGTCCGCGATCACCCCGGTGATGACCCTGGCGATGCAGCTCGCCGTCGCCGGCGTGGTCGTCGGCAGCGGGGCCCGGCTGGCCTCGGGATCGCTGAGCGCCGCCGACTTCGCGGCGTTCCTGCTCTACCTGCTGCAGCTCTCCGCCCCGTTCTCCGCGATCGCGATGGGCGTCGGCGGCCTGCAGGCGGGTCTCGGTGCCCGTCGCCGGCTGAACGAGCTGCTCGAGCTGGAGACGGAGACCCAGGGCGCCACGCCGCCCGCAGGCACCGGCGCCCGCCCCGCGCTGGACCCGGCCGCCCCCGCGCTCGAGCTGCGCGACGTCGACTTCGCCTACGAGCCCGACACCCCCGTGCTGCGCGGCGTCAGCCTGCGCGCCCCCGCGACGGGCCTGACCGCCGTCGTCGGACCCTCCGGCGCCGGCAAGTCGACCCTCCTGGCGCTCGCCGAGCGGTTCGAGACCCCGTCGCGCGGCGAACTGCTCGTGAGCGGGCGCCCCGCGGCCGAGTGGTCCCTGACCGAGCTGCGCGGCCACGTCGCCTACGTCGACCAGGCCGCGACGCTGCTCGACGGGACGATCCGCGCGAACCTCACCCTCGGGCTCGAGGGGCGCACGCCGTCCGACGACGCCCTGCGCTCCGTGCTGGCCGAGGTCGAGCTGCTGCGCACCGTGGACGCGCTGCCCGGCGGCCTCGACGCCGAGCTCGGCGGGCGCACCGACCTCTCCGGCGGGGAGCGCCAGCGCCTCGCGCTCGCCCGCGCCCTCCTCTCCGACGCCCGGCTCGTCCTGCTGGACGAGCCGACGTCGCAGCTCGACACGGAGAACGACGAGGCGGTGCGGCGCGCCGTCACCCGCCTCGCCGCCACCCGCGCCGTCGTGGTCGTCGCCCACCGGCTGGCCACGGTGCAGGACGCCGACTGCCTCGTCGTGCTGGAGCACGGCGAAGTCGTCGGCACCGGCCGGCACGGCGCCCTCGTGTCGGACTGCCCGACGTACGCCCGCCTCGTCCGCGGTCAGGAGCTCCGCGGCGGCGACCAACCCCTGATGGAGGTGGCTCCGTGAGCCTCGTGACCCCGCAGCAGCAGTCGGTCGAGCACGCCTACGACCAGCTCTCCCCCGTCTACGACGCCTTCATGGCGCACGTGGACTACGACGCCTGGCTGACCGCGATCGTGGACCTCGCCGCCCGGCACGGCGTGCAGCCGCCCGCGCGGCTGCTCGACGCCGGGTGCGGCAGCGGCCTCGAGCTCGTGCCCCTGATGGAGCGCGGCTTCGCGGTGAGCGGGTTCGACCTCTCGAGCGGGATGCTCGCCCGGGCCCGCGAGCGCGTCGGCGACGACGTGCGGCTCGTGCACGCCGACGTCCGGACCGTCGAGCCGCTCGGCGAGCACGAGCTCGTCCTCGCGGTCAACGACGTCCTGAACTTCCTGCACGAGCCCGACGACCTGCGCGCCGCGCTGCGCTCCCTGGCGGCGAACGTCGCCCCCGGCGGACTGCTGATCCTCGACGGCAACACGCTCCTGAACTTCGCGACGGTCTGGGCACTGAGCTCGACCGTCGAGGACGGGAACGACCTGCTGGTCTGGCGCGGCCTCACCCCGCCGCCGGAGGTCGCGCCGGGCATGCTCGCCCGCGCGGTCCTCGAGGCGTTCACCCGCCGCGAGGACGGGGCCTACGACCGGGTCACCGCCGTCCAGGAGCAGTGCCACCACACCGCCGAGGCGATGGGCGAGGCGATCGCCGCCGCGGGCCTCGAGCTGGTGGCGACCCACGGGATGGACCTGCAGACGTTCACCCTCGCCGACGACCTCGACGAGTTCCGCCACCCCAAGGCCGTCTTCGTCGCCCGTCGCCCGTGAACGCGCCGACCGTCATCCGGGTGCCCGTCCCGGGCGCACGCAGCGTGGTCGCCCTGCTCGCCCACCGCGGCGGGAGCCGCGGCGAGCGGCCGGCCGAGGCCGGCTACGCGCACCTGCTCGAGCACCTGACCAGCCGACGGGGGAACGACCGGCTCTCCGGCCGCGAGTTGGCCCGCGAGGCCGAGCGCCTCGGTGCCGACCTCGGGGCCGAGACGACGTTCGAGACCGTCGCCTTCCACGTCCACGCCCGGGCGGACGCCGCCGAGCGCGCCACGCGGCTGCTGCTCACGGCGATGCAGCCCGGGCCCGTCACGGCGGACGCGCTGCGGGCGGAGCGCGCCGTCGTGCTGCAGGAGCTCGGCGGCTACCGGGACACCCGCGCGTTCGAGGCCGAGCGCCTCGCCGGCGCCCACGCCTACGGCGAGCACCCCCTCGGCCGCCCCGTCCTCGGGCGGCCCGACGCGCTGCGCGCCGCGACGCCGGAGCGGGTCGACGCGTTCCGGCGCCGCACCTGGCTGCCCGCCCCCCGGGTGCTGGTCCTCGCGGGCGCCGCCGAGGTCCTCGACACGATCGACACCGACGGGTTCGACGACCCGCCCGCAGGCGGCGGCGCCGGTCGGCCGACGGGCGCCTGGGAGCCCGGTGCGCTGCCCGCGCCGCGGGGGGCGACGGGGACGGGCCGGCTGCCCGGCCTGCCGGCCGAGGCGCGCACCATCCACCGCCTCGACGGCCGCCTCGACCTGCGCACGCGCTGCGCCGTCGCCCTGCTCGCCGACCTGCTCGGCGCGGGCCCCGACCCCGTGCTCGCCCGCCGGCTCGGCCTGCCCGCCGGCGTCGTCCGCGCCCGAGCGGCCTGCCACGCCGACGTCGCCGTGCTGCAGTCCGCGTACCTCGGCGCGCGCGTGCAGGAGCGCCTGCTCGACGAAGTCGACGAGGCGCTGCGCGAGATCGCGGCCGACGGGCCTCCCCCGCGCGTGCTCGCCCGGGTCCGCGGGGCCCTCGCCGGGCGAACCACCCTCAGCCTCGACGCCCCGGCGGCGGTCGCCCAGCTCGCCGCCCGCCAGGCACTGCTGTGGGGCGAGCCTCCCGACCGGGACGCGGTGATCGCCGGCCTCGAGTCGGTGACGGAGGACGACATCGCCCGGGTCGCCGGCGCCATGCGCTCCGCGGGCCGCTTCCTGCTGCACGCCGTCCCGACCACCACGACCCCGCCCGCCGCGGTCCCGACCCCGTCCACCACGACCCGCGCCGCGCCGCGGCGCCCTGCCCCGACGGCGTCCCGGGGGCCTCAGTCCCCGGTCGGCGCCACGCGGACGTAGGCGGAGACCGCGGCGGCCCTGCTCGTGACCCCGAGCTTCCGGTAGATGTTGCGCACGTGCGTCTTGACCGTGTTCTCCGACACCCACAGGGCGTCGGCGACCTCGGCGTTGGACCGGCCGGCGGCCAGCTCGGCCAGGACGTCCTGCTCGCGCGGGGTCAGCCCGTGCTCCGTCTCGGGCGCCGCCGCGTCGGCCGGGCAGCCCGTGCGCAGCGCCGCCGTGATCGCGCGCGCCGAGGCGTGCAGCGGGAGCGCCCCGATGCCGCTGCTGGCCAACCGGCCGGCGAGCAGGCGCTGGGAGACGTCGTCCAGGAGCAGCAGCACGCGCTCGGGGTGCGGCAGCGAGAACAGCTCCTCGACGAGCGGGTCCGACGCGTCCAGCGGCACTCCGACGACGAGCGCCTCCTCCGGCAGCCGGCGGGCGAGCCCGGGCCGCGAGGCGTCCTCGTGGTGCAGCTCGTGGCCGTCGAGGACCGTCCGCAGGCCCTCGGACACGAGCGGTATGCGGCTCGCGAGCACGCAGAGCCGCCGCGGTCCGGCCGGCTCGCCCGTCCCCGGGCGTCGGGGCCGCGGGACGGCCACGACCATGGTGGTCGTCGGGCTCGCCCCGCCGACCTGCACCACCAACCGCTCCGTCGTCCCGACCTCCCCCCGGGGCGGCGCGCCCGGATCGGCACCCCCGGAGACGACGTGATCGAGACGCTGAAGCGGGGAACGGTCCATGTGGGGCCTGGCTCCGGGAACGGGTGCCGGACGCGGACGCAGAGGCGGCCGCGGACGACGGGGGGCGGGGGATCGGGGGCGCCGGTCCGCGGGACGGCGGGCGGCGCTGTGCTGCGGTGCGGCACAACCGGCGCGCATCCGTCCACCACCGTCCCGGAGCGGAGGGTCAGCAGCGGTGAACGTTCGGTGAACCGACGCACCGGCCCTGGCCGATCACCGTGACCCGCTGCTAGTGTGGTTTGTCACGAACTGTCTACGACCAAGGGACTCCCCCATGTCGAACACCGTCCGTCTGTTCATCGTCGCCGTCGCGGTCATCTCCGTCGTCGCGGTGACCGCCATCTCCGGCATCGAGCGCGCCCTGCCGCTCGTCGTCGTCGCGCTCGTCGCCCTCATCGCCCCGTGGCCCGGCGCCGCCCGGCGCGAGCGGCAGCCGCACGACCGCGCCTGACCTCCGCGCCGCCCCGGTAGCGCCCCGCGCGGGCGCCACCGGCGCGGTGGCGGGGTGTCCTAGGCCTCGACCTCGCTGCGGTCGCCGGACCACAGCGTGTGGAACGTGCCCTCGCGGTCCGTCCGCCGGTAGGTGTGCGCGCCGAAGAAGTCGCGCAGCCCCTGGGTGAGCGCGGCGGGCAGGCGCTCCGACGCGAGCGCGTCGTAGTACGCCAGGGCGGACGAGAACCCCGGGGCCGGCACGCCGGACTGCGCCGCCACGACGACCACGCGCCGCCAGGCCGCCTCGCCCTGCGCCACGACGTCGGCGAAGTACGGGTCCTCCAGCAGGGTGGCCGGCCGGGTGTCACGGCGGTACGCGTCCATGATCCGGTTGAGGAACCGCGCCCGGATGATGCAGCCGCCGCGCCAGATGCGCGCGATCTCCGACAGGTCGATGTCCCAGCCGTACTGCTCGGCGCCGGCGATGATCGCGTCGAACCCCTGGGCGTAGGCGACGACCTTCGACGCGTAGAGCGCCGCGCGCACGTCGTCCTCGAAGCCCTCGCCCACCGCGACCGGATCGGGACGCGAGGTGACCGCCCGTCGGACCGCTTCGCGCTGCTCCGGCTTGCTCGACACGGCGCGGGCGAAGACCGCCTCGGCGATGCCGCCGACCGGGATCCCGAGCCCGACCGCGTTCTGGACGGTCCACACGCCGGTGCCCTTCGAGCCCGCCTGGTCGACGATGACGTCGACCAGCGGCTCCCCCGTGGTCGCGTCGCGCTGGCGCAGCACCTCGCCCGTGATCTCGATGAGGTAGCTCTGCAGGTCCCCGTCGTTCCACGCCCCGAAGACGTCGGCGATGGCGTCGACGTCGTGCCCGCCGACGCGGCGCAGCAGGTCGTAGGACTCGCCGATCAGCTGCATGTCGGCGTACTCGATGCCGTTGTGGATCATCTTCACGAAGTGGCCCGCGCCGTCCGTCCCTACGTGGGTGACGCACGGCTCGTCGTCGACGCGCGCCGCGATCGTCTCGAGGATCGGGCCGAGCGTCGCGTACGCCTCCTCGGACCCGCCGGGCATGATCGACGGGCCACGCAGCGCCCCCTCCTCGCCGCCGGAGATGCCGACGCCGACGAAGTTCAGCCCGCGCTCGCGCAGTGCGCGCTCGCGGCGCATCGTGTCCTCGAAGTTGGCGTTGCCGCCGTCCACGATGATGTCGCCCGCCTCGAAGCGCTCCGCGAGCCCGTCGATGACCGCGTCCGTGCCCTTGCCGGCCTGGACCATGATGATCGCGGTGCGCGGCCGGCTCAGGGACGCGACGAAGTCGTCGAGGTCCTCGCTGGCGACGAACCCGGCCTCGGGGTGCTCCTGCACCAGCCGGCGGGTCCGCTCCGGCGAGCGGTTGAACACCGCGACGGTGTTGCCCTCGCGCCCCGCCAGGTTGCGGGCCAGGTTGGCGCCCATCACCGCCAACCCGACGACCCCGATGTTCGCCGTCCCCGTGGTGCTGCTCATGCTGGTCCCTTCGTACCGACCCAGGGGCGGCGGTCCGCGTCGCCCCTCCTTCGGAGGACGCTACTCCCACGCCCTCGTGGGGCCCCGCGCGTGGGAGGACGGGCCGACGACGGCGGCGCCGTCATAGAGTGCCGGGCATGCTCGAGAGCCTGGCTCGCCGGCGACGCGCCCGGAACCTCATCGATCGTGGTCTGGCCTTCGGTCCTGTGCGCGGGACCGTCGAAGGCCGTGAGGCGGCGGCGCGCCGGGCGGCGGAGGCGGCGCGGAGCGCGGTGGAGTCGTCGAGCGCCCGGCGGGCGCTCCTCGACCTCGTCGGTCGGCGGCACGCCGTGCCCGCCCCGGCGGGTCCGGCGATCTCCGGCGCGTTGGCGGGCCGGTTGTCCGCGAGCGAGCAGGAGCGCCTGCTCGGCGGGCTCGACGCGACCACCCGCGCCGAGTTCGAGGCCGCGGGCGAGGGCGACCGCGCGGCGGCCCTCCTCCAGCTGGCCCTCCACGCCCGTGACGAGGCCGCGATCGACGCCATCGGGATGCGGCCGCACGATCCGCCCGAGGACGTGCACGCGATGGACCGCGGACCGATGGCCGCCGCCGGAGCGCCGCGCGTTGCCGACATGGTCGCCGAGACGTTCGCGACCGCCGGGGTCGCGCTCGGGGACGGCGCACGCGTGCTCGATTTCGGCTGCTCGTCCGGGCGGGTGCTCCGGCCCCTGATCGCCGCCCGGCCGGACGTGGAGTGGTACGGCTGCGACCCGAACGCCGCGGCGGTCGCGTGGGCCGATCGCGAGCTGGACGGGACGTTCTTCGTCAGCCAGGATGATCCGCCGCTCGCCCTGGACGACGCCGTCCTGGACGCGGCGTTCGCCATCTCGATCTGGTCGCATTTCTCGCCGCCGGCCGCCGTCCGCTGGCTCGATGAGATGCACCGGGTCATCCGTCCCGGCGGCCACCTCCTCGCGACGACCCACGGCTGGCACGCGCTGAACGTGTTCCTCGGCGCGGACCCGGGGCTCTCCGAGGAGCACGTGCTCTCCGCCCAACGCAGCATGGCCGAGGGCGGGACCTGGTTCTTCGACCCCTTCGGCGACGGCGGGGACTGGGGCGTCGAGAGCCCCGACTGGGGGCACACGTTCCTGCTCCCGGAGTGGGTGCTGTCCACCGTCACCCCGGCGTGGTCCGTCGAGCTGTACGTCGAGGGCGGCCTGCTCGGCAACCAGGACGTCTTCGTGCTCCGCCGGAACTGAGGGACGGGGGCGGGGCTGACTGCTCAGCCCCGCGCAGCGCGGTCCAGCAGCGGGGCGATCGCGTCGAGCAGCGCGGCGGCACGGGCCTGGCCGTCCGTCGGGTCGCCCTGGGCCTCGAACTCCGCGATCTCCAGGCCCGCGAGGGGGTTCTGCGCCAGCCGCTCGGCCACCGCCCGCAGGGCCGCGAGGTCCAGGCCGCCGGGGACGGAGAACTCCGTCGGCAGCAGGCCCGGCTCGGTCACGTCGCAGTCCAGGTGCACGAGGACGGGGTGCTTCCCGACGTGGCGGTCGAGCACGTCGAGCAAATCGGGGCCCGCGGCCAGCGCGATCGTCCCGTCGTCGACGAGCGCCTGCTCCGCCGCGTCGAGATCCCGGGCGCCTACGAGGACGACGTTGGCGGGGTCCAGGCCGGCGCCGAGGCCGGAGTCCCACCAGCCCGCGGCGGCGCTCAGGACGAGCCCGCCGAGGTAGCCGCTCGCCGACCCGGCGGGCGTGTTGAGGTCGCCGTGGGCGTCGAGCCAGACGATCCGCGCGTCGGGATGCCGTGCCGCGACGGTCGGGACCGTCGCCAGCCCGGCGGCGCAGCGGGACAGCGCGCTCACGGGGACGTCGCCCGCGGCCAGCACGCTCTCGTGGGCGGCCGCGAGCGCGCGCAGCGCCGGCAGCGCGGCGGGCAGCTCGGTGTCCCACGTGCCGCTCGTCGCGGGCTCCGGCGTGCCCACCACGATCGGGTCGACGCCGAGCCGGCCGGCGAGCGCCGCCCCGACGACGGCCGCGCCCGCCATCCCCCGGTCGTTGTGGTCGCCGGCGCGACCCTGGAACACGAGGACCTGGGGCATCGGGCGAGCGTATCCCTGCGACGGCGCGCACGGCGCGTGTGACGATGGCGACATGGGATGGGAGGACGGGCCCGGCCTGGTCGTACTGCCGGACGGGACGCGGGTGCGCGGCCGCGGGCTGCGGGCCGGCCCGGCACCGCAGCGGGCGGACTGGACGCTGTTCCTGCTCGGCGCCGCGCCGCCCGACCCGGGCCACCCCCACCGCTGGGTGCGTTGGCCGGACTTCTGGCTGCCGACGGATCGAAGCGACGCCCGGACGGCGTTCGCCGAGGCCCTGGCCCGCGCGAGGGCCGGCGTCAGGGTGGAGGTCGTCTGCTCGGGCGGTCGCGGGCGCACCGGCACCGCGATCGCCTGTCTCGCCCAGCTCGCCGGCCTCGACGCGGGCCTCGCGGTGGAGTGGACTCGGACCCACTACCACCGTCGGGCCGTCGAAACGCCCTGGCAGCGCCGATACGTGCGCCGGTTCGGTGCCGCCCGCGTCGGCGGAGGGGAGGCACAGTCCGCCGACGACGCAGTGGTACGATTTCGTACTGATGCCGAAGCGTGACGATCCCGAGCGGTGGGCGCAGCAGCGCCGCCAGGTGCTCCGCGGGGTCGCCGAGGCGGTGGCGGCCAAGGGCTGGTCGGCCACCACCATCGCCGACATCGCCGCCGCGGCACGCGCCTCGCGCACCACGGTCTACGCGCACTTCCCGGACAAGGACGAGGCGCTCCTCGCGCTGCACCACGAGGTGCTCGACCGTCTGGTCGACGCCCTGATGCGGGCGCACCGGGAGTCGGGTCCCGACACCCCGTGGCCGACCCGGGTCCGGGTCACGATGGACGCCTACCTCGAGGCGATGGTCACGTCGTCGGCCGGGGAGCGGGCGTCGCTGCTCGAGCTCGCGTCCGCGGGCCCCGAGGCCCGGCGGGCACGTCGCGACGGTCTCGACCGGTTCGCCGAGGCCGTCGCGCAGAACAGCGTCGAGCTCGCTGCGTCCGACCCCGGCGCCGAGCCCCTGACCCCCTCGCGGGCCCTCGCCGCCGTCGCCTCCGTCAACGAGCTCGTGCAGCGCGCCGCCCCCGACGGCCCGGGTGCCATCCGTGCCTTGGCCCCGGACGCCGCGGACGTGTTCGTCCGTCTGATGCGCCGCGCGCCCGACCACGAACCCACGCCGGGCCCGCCTGCGAACCCGCCCCGTCGTCCCGCGGGTCCCTCCCCTTCACCCATCCAGAGCTGACCGACGAAAGGCAGCACCATGACCCAGCAGAGCATCACCAAGGTCACCGTCCTCGGAACGGGCGTCCTCGGCGCCCAGATCGCGTTCCAGACGGCGTTCCACGGCCTCGACGTCACGGCCTACGACATCAGCGACGAGATCCTCGAGGCGGCGCAGGAGCGCTTCCGCGGCCTCGCCGGCCGCTACGCCCAGGACCTCCCCGGTGAGGGCGACGCCGACGCCGCCCTCACCCGCATCGCGACGACGTCCGACCTGGGCGCGGCGGTGCGCGACGCCGACCTCGTCATCGAGGCCGTCCCGGAGTCGCTCGAGCTCAAGCGCGACGTCTACACCCGGCTGGGCGAGCTGGCCCCGGAGCGCACGATCTTCGCCACGAACAGCTCGACGCTGCTGCCGAGCGCCATCGTGGCGTTCACGGGGCGCCCTGACCGCTTCCTCGCGCTGCACTACGCCAACGAGATCTGGCTGCACAACACGGCCGAGGTCATGGGCACGGAGCAGACCGACCCCGCCGTCTACCGCGCCGTGGTCGACTTCGCCGCACGCACCGGCATGGAGCCCATCGAGCTGCACAAGGAGCAGCCCGGCTACGTCCTGAACTCGCTGCTCGTGCCGCTGCTCAACGCGGCCTCGCAGCTCTACGTCGACGGCGTCGCCGACGTCGAGACGATCGACAAGACCTGGCGCATCGGCACCGGCGCCCCCGCCGGCCCGTTCCAGATCTTCGACGTGGTGGGCCTGACCACCGCGTACAACATCTCCGCGGTCTCGGAGAGCCCGAAGCAGCGCGAGTTCGCGGCGCTGGTCAAGGAGCGGTTCATCGACCAGGGCAAGCTCGGCGTCGCCACCGGCGAGGGCTTCTACCGGTACACCGCGGGCTGAGCCCGGCTCACCGCCGTCGCGGCAGCCAGATCCGGGAGCCGTCGTCGCCCGGCGGGTCGCCCGGGCGCGGGCCGGCGGCTACGGCGTGGCCGGCGCGGCGGTCCGCCGCGACGACTGCGGCGGCCGCGGCGTCGAGGGCGTCGTGCGATCTCGCCGCGAGCCGGTCGGCGCCGGCGATCTCCGCGGACAGCAGCTCGGCCCGGCGCGCGCGGCCGTCGCCCGTGCGCTTGCTCGGCAGGTGTGCCCCGCCGGCGAGCTCGCGGAAGGCCCCGTGGGGGTAGACCTCGAGGGTCTCGGCACCCGCGGCGGACAGCGCATGGTGCAGGGCGGCCGCGACCGCCATCCACCCGCCCGCGGGCAGGGCAGGCGGCGTGGCCCACGAGACCCACAGGCCGTGGTGGCGCCCGAGTGCGACCTCGCCCGTACGCGCCGCGCGGAACTTCGGCGCGAGGGTCGTGTCGCCGGCGTGCGCGCCGACGCTCGCGGCGTCGGGTCCGTCGATCGCGGCGACCCCTGCTCCGCCGGCCCACGCGACGACGGCCTCCAGGTCGTCCGCCGCGAAGTCGCGGGCGTCGACCAGGCGACACCCGGGGTCGAGCCGCACCCCGTGGACGCGAGCGGCGCCGACGTCGATGCCGACGACGTCGTGCGGACCCTGCGGGTGGTCCTGTGGCGGGAGCGGCACCGGGCCACCGTAGCCCCCGGGCGTGCCGGGGGCGCGTGGGCCCGTCCACGCCCGGACAGGGCGGACCGGCGTCCACGCGGTCCGGTCGGGCGTCCCGCGGTCTGCCGGCCCGGCGGGTCGCCTGCCGTCCGGCTCGTCCGTCCGGCCATGGACGACGGGGTCCCGCACGCGTACGGTGCCGCCATGGCCGTCTCGCGCTCCCCGGAATCCCTCGTCGCGGCCGGGGTGCCCGGGCAGAAGCACGTGCTGCGGTACTGCCCCTCGTTCTCGCCGGTGGTCATCGAGCGCGCCGAGGGCAGCTGGCTGCACACGACGGACGGCCGCGAGCTCCTGGACTTCACCTCGGGGCAGATGAGCGCCATCCTCGGCCACTCCCACCCGGAGATCGTCGCGACGCTGCGCGAGGCCGCCGGCACGCTGGACCACCTCTTCAGCGGCATGCTGAGCCCTCCGGTGCTCGAGCTCTCGCGGCGGCTGGCGGAGTCGCTGCCGGACCCGCTCGAGAAGGTGCTGCTGCTCTCGACGGGCGCGGAGTCCAACGAGGCCGCGATCCGGATGGCCAAGCTCGTGACGGGCCGCTACGAGGTCGTCTCGTTCAGCCGCTCGTGGCACGGGATGACGCTCGGCGCCGCGGGTGCCACGTACTCGGCCGCGCGCCCGGGCTACGGCCCGCCCGCCCCGGGCAACCTCGCGATCCCGACGCCCGACACCTACCGGCCCGACGTCGTCGACGCCGACGGCGAGCTTGACTGGCGCCGCCAGCTCGACCTGGGCTTCGCGATGGTCGACGCCCAGTCCTCCGGCAGTCTCGCGGCGTGCATCGTCGAGCCGGTCCTCTCGAGCGCCGGGGTCCTCGTGCCGCCTCCGGGCTACCTCCGGGCGCTGCGGGAGAAGTGCGACGAGCGCGGCATGCTGCTGATCCTCGACGAGGCGCAGACCGGCCTGTGCCGCACGGGCGACACCTACGCCTTCGAGCACGAGGGCGTGGTCCCCGACATCCTCACGCTGTCGAAGACCCTCGGCGCCGGACTGCCGCTCGCGGCCGTGATCACGAGCGCCGAGATCGAGCAGCGCGCGCACGACCGGGGCTTCCTCTTCTTCACCACCCACGCCTCGGACCCGCTCGTCGCGTCCGTCGGCAACACCGTGCTCGACGTGCTGCAGCGGGACGACATGAACGCGCAGGTGCGGGGGAAGGGCGAGCGGTTGCGGCGTGGCCTGCTGGGACTCCAGGACCGCCACGCCGTCGTCGGCGACGTGCGCGGCCGCGGGCTGCTGCAGGGGCTCGAGCTCGTCACGGATCGGGCCACGAAGGCGTCGAACCCCGACCTGGGCGTGGCGGTCACGGCGCGCTGCCTCGAGCTGGGCCTGCACATGAACGTCGTCCAGCTGCGCGAGATGGGCGGCGCGTTCCGCATCGCGCCGCCGCTGACGGCGACGGAGGCCGAGATCGACCACGGTGTCGCGCTGCTGGACCAGGCGATCGGGGACGTGGCCCCGGCGTTCGTCGGGGCGTGAGCGACGCGATCCGCCGCGGGGAGCTCTTCTGGTTCCACGACGCCACCACGGGCGGGGCGATCCCCGGCATCCCCCACCCCCACGTCGTCGTCTCGGACGACGTCTTCAACCGCTCCCGGATCCTGACGGTCAACGTCTGCGCCCTGACGTCGAATCGCCGGCGGGCGACGGAGCCCGGCAACGTGCTGCTCGACCCGGGCGAGGGTGGGCTCGAGCGGCCCAGCGTGGTCGTCGTCTCGCAGCTCGCCGCCGCGCCGAAGGTCGCGCTCACGGACCGCATCGGCCGGCTGTCGGACGCCCGCGTGGACCAGATCCTCGCCGGGCTGCGCTTCCAGCAGGCCTCGTACGACCGCTGAGTCGGGCGCCCCCCGCAGCCCGCCGGAGGGCCACCGGGGAGCCCCGATCGCCCACCGCACGCGGCCACGGCGCCGCGCCCCGTACGCTTCCGGTGTGAACTGGACGATCGACATCCCCGCGGAGTCGCTGCCCGACCTGCCGCCGCTGCCGCCGGCGCTGCGCACCGCGCTCGACGACGCGCTGGCGCGACCGGCGCTGCAGCAGCCGTCGTGGCCTGACGCGGACTACACCTCGCGCGTCCGCCGGATGCTCGAGGCGGTACCGCCCGTGACGCTCCCCGCCGAGGTCGACCGGCTCCAGGAGCGCCTGGGCGCCGTGGCGCGCGGGGAGGCGTTCCTGCTCCAGGGCGGCGACTGCGCCGAGACGTTCGCCGACAACACCGAGGCCCACCTGCGCGGCACCATCGGCACGCTGCTGCAGATGGCCGTCGTGCTCACGTACGGCACCTCGATGCCGGTCGTGAAGCTCGCCCGCATCGCCGGCCAGTACGCCAAGCCGCGCTCGTCCGACGTCGACGCGCTGGGCCTGCCCTCCTACCGCGGCGACATGGTCAACGCGTTCGAGCCGACGCCCGAGGGTCGCCGCCCGGACCCCGTCCGGATGCTCCGCGCCTACGCGAACGCGTCCGCCGCCATGAACCTCACGCGCGCCATCACGGGCGCCGGCCTCGCGGACCTGCACCGCGTGCACGAGTGGAACATGGACTTCGTCGCGCAGTCCCCCGCCGGCGCGAAGTACGAGCGGGTCGCGAACGAGATCGACCGCAGCCTGCGGTTCATGTCGGCGTGCGGCGTCGACGACACCTCGCTGCACACGACCGAGGTCTACGCGAGCCACGAGATGCTCGTGCTGGACTACGAGCGCGCGCTGCTGCGGCTCGAGAACGACCGCCTCTACAACCTCTCGGCGCACCAGCTGTGGATCGGCGAGCGGACCCGCCAGCTCGACGGCGCGCACGTCGCCCTCGCGGCGCTGACGGCGAACCCGACGGGCGTGAAGCTCGGGCCGAAGTCCACCCCGGACGACGCCCTCGCGCTGCTCAAGGTCCTCGACCCCCACAAGATCGACGGCCGGGTCTGCCTCGTCGCCCGCATGGGCAACGGCAACGTCCGCGAGGCGCTGCCGCCCATCGTCGAGGCGGTGCGCGACTCCGGCCACACCGTCGTGTGGCAGTGCGACCCGATGCACGGCAACACGGAGGAGTCGCCCAGCGGCCACAAGACGCGCCACTTCGACCGGGTGGTCGACGAGGTCCGCGGCTTCTTCGAGGTCCACCGCGCGCTCGGCACGCACCCGGGCGGCATCCACGTCGAGCACACCGGCGAGGACGTCACGGAGTGCCTGGGCGGCGGCCAGGCGATCTCGCACGAGCAGCTCGGCTCCCGCTACGAGAGCGCGTGCGACCCGCGCCTGAACACCCAGCAGTCCCTCGAGCTCTCGTTCCTCGCGGCCGAGATGCTGCAGGAGCGCTAGACCGCTCCCGCCGGGGCGCGCGTCGCGCCCCGGCCCCCGCCCTGGCCTGCCGGCGCCGGGGTCAGACCTGGACGACGGCGACGTGGTTGCCGTCGGGGTCGCGCAGCATGAAGAGCAGCGGCGCGCCCGGACCGGCGCCCTGCGGGCGCGGGTCGAGGTCCACGCCGCCCAGGGCGTGCAGCCGGTCCCACTCCGCGAGCGCGTCGGGGGTCTCGACGCCGATCCCGCTGCCGCCCGGCTCCCCACCCATCGGCGGGTTCAGGGCCAGCCGCGCGGTCGAGCCGGGCGGGGCGACCTCGACCCAGCGCACGTCGCCGTGCTCCCCGTACGGCACGTCGGCGCGCAGCTCGAACCCGAGCTTGTCCGTGTAGAACGCGATCGCGGCGTCCTGGTCGGCGACGGAGAACATCGCGACCCCGATGTTGTCGACGGTGGTGGTGCCCGTGGAAGTGCTCATGGTTGGGGGACCGGGGCCGCCCACCGAACTCATCGGTGGAGCGTCGATGCCGCCGCCGACGGCGGGCGCACGTCGGCGTGGACGACCTGCTCGCCGCGCCGGACGACGCGGACGAGGAGCGCCAGGCAGGCCAGCGCGGTCGTCGCCCCCAGGCCCACGTCGATGCTGAGCACGCCGCGGTCGGACCAGTAGACGTCGGAGAGCTCGATGAGCAGCGCGGTCTCGTCGATGATGAGCGCCGAGCCGACGCCGAAGGGGACCGCGAGCCACGCGTCGGAGGGCTCGTGCCGCAGGCCGATCGACAGGCCGCCCGACAGCAGGGCGAGCAGGATGCCCGGCACGAAGTGGTGGATGTGCCGCTCGCCGATGCGCACGTTGCGCGCCGGGCCGATCCCGCGACGGATGGAGTGCGTGACGGCGCGGGCGACCGCGAACGTCGTCCCGAAGGAGACGAAGAGGTGCAGCACGGCCGTCTCGTTCGCGGTACCGGCGCGGTGGCCGGCGACCACGACGTCGATCGCCTCGCGGGCCACCAGCGCCGGGTCCGGCACGCCGTCGTCGCCTCCGGCCGGGCGGGCGCGGCGACGACGCCACAGGTGCACGACCTCCGCCCCGATCACGGCGACGGTCGTCGTGGCGGCGGCGGCCGCGAGGCCCCGGGTCCGGGTGCCGTGGCGCTTGCGGCGGCGTCTGGGCAGCATGGCCGCACCGTAGCGTCGCCGCGGAGCGCGTGGCGGGCGGGTCGAAGCCGGTGCTACCGTCGATCGGCGGCCCCGAAGCGCGGGGTCGCCCGGACGAGGTGCGCCGTACCCGGAGTGACGACGGCGCCCGAAAGGACCCCACCATGGCGTGGTTCTCCCTGGTGACGGCCGGCCTCTTCGAGGTCGTGTGGGCGATCGCCCTCAAGCGCTCCGACGGCTTCTCCCGGCCGCTCGAGACGGGGGTGTTCGTCGTCGCGCTGCTGGCCAGCATGCTGCTGCTCGCCCGCGCGCTGCGCGACCTGCCCGTCGGGACCGGCTACGCGGTCTGGACGGGCATCGGCGCGATCGGCGCCGCGATCGTCGGCGTGGTGTGGCTGCACGAGTCGGCCTCCCCCGCGCGGCTGTTCAGCGTCGCGCTCGTGGCGGCCGGGGTGGTCGGGCTGGCGCTCACGAGCCAGACGCACTGACGGGACGGTCGACCGCGCCGAGGGCCCGGTCGATCTCGTCCCCCACGAGGGCCAGCACGTCGAGGTCGTGGTGCTCACCGCGGTGCAGCCCGGCGCCCCGCAGCCGGCCCTCGTGGCGGAATCCGAGGCGCTCCGCCAGGGCCCGGGAGCGGACGTTGCCGGCGGCGGCGGTCCAGACGACCCGGTGGCTGCCCAGGGCGGTGCGGGCGTGCGCGATCGTCGCCAGCACGGCGCGACGTACGAGCCCCTGGCCCTCGTAGCCGGTCCCGATCCAGCACCCGACCTCGATCGCCCCGACGCGCGGATCGTGGTGCAGGAGGACCGTCCCGCCCACCACGGCGTCGCCGTCCGCCAGCAGCAGCATCTGCTCGCGGCCGTCGTCGCGGCGCAGGTACGGGTCGATGAAGGCCGCCGCGCCCTCCGGCGTCGTCGTCGTCGCGGGCCACCCCAGGTGCTCGCCGAGGTGCTCGACGTCGGCCGCCACCAGCGCCGCCAGCGGCACGGCGTCGGCGAGCGTCGCGGGCCGCAGCAGCAGCGGAGGGCCGTCCGCGTGGGGCAGCGCCACGGGGGCGAAGGGCGGGAGCACGCGGGCATCCTCGCACCGGGCACGGCCGGACCCGGGCGCTCAGCGCGCCGTCCAGCGGCTGAGGTTCAGCCCGCCCAGGCCGTCCCCGCGCCCCAGCCGCGCCTCCACCCGCGCCCGGACCCGCCCGCCGCCCCGGTCGGCCGGCAGGGTGCGCAGGCGGGGCAGGGCGTCGGCGCTCAGGCCCTGCGCGTAGGACAGGTCGACGGGGCGTCCATCGGCGGCCCGGGCCACGATCGAGCCCGCGATCCGCCCGTCGGGGTTCGACAGGGAGAACGCGAGCACCCCGGCGAGGCCCAGCAGCAGCACCGCACGCGGGGCGCGGCGGGCGACGGCCGGGTGGGCGCCCGCCAACAGCACGAGGCCGACGACCGCCGCGAGCCAGACCAGAACGGCGTGGCCGCCGTAGCGCACGCGCGTGAGGCCGTAGACGTCCTCCACGAGCCGCAGCCGCAGATGGGCGCTCAGGAGCACGACGAGCGTGAGCACGCAGAGTGCGGCGAGCAGCCCGCGGACGGCTCGGTCGCGGTGACGGGCGGCGACCCCGACGACGGCGAGGGTCAGGGTCGCGACGACGAGGAGCTGGAGGAACCCGGCCCGGGCGTAGTCGCCGTAGCCG
>NZ_ATUD01000007.1 GCF_000420025.1 Patulibacter americanus DSM 16676 | reverse complement strand
TCCTGCCGGTGCGCCGCATCGGCGAGGACTTCTGGGAGCTCAGCGACCTCGGCACGATGCTCGTCGGCACCCGCTCCGGCGCGACGCTCAAGATCGGCGACCCGCTCACGGTGGCCGTCGAGAAGGTGGAGCCCCAGAGAGGCCGCGTGTCGCTCGTGAGCGTCGTTCGCTGACGTCGCGGTTGGCCCGGCGCGGAACGGGCACGAGGGGGGCAGGCCGGGACGTCGCCTCCCCCGAGGCCCCCGGCCCGCCGCTCCGGTCCCGGAGCGGCACCCCTGAGACAGGAGCAGACATGATCGGCGCCATCATCCTCGGCCTCGTGGCCGGCTTCATCGGCAAGGCCCTCGTACCGGGCAAGGACCCGGGCGGCTTCCTGATGACGATCGTCATCGGCCTCGTCGGCGCGCTCGTCGGCTGGGCGATCTTCACCCAGCTGCTCGGCATCGGCGACAACGACATCTTCGACCTCGGCGGCCTGTTGGGCGCGATCGTCGGAGTGATCATCGTGCTGCTCGCCCTGCGCGCCTTCTCCGGCCGCAGCGCCGCACACCGCTGAGCCGGACGCCGGTCCGCCGCGCACGCGCGCGGCGGACGGGCAGCGGCCGACGGCCGCGACCGGCGCGGCGGTACGCTCGATCGTTCATGGCGAAGGGCAAGAAGAAGCCGTCCGGCGGCGACATCGCGACCAACCGGCAGGCGCGGTTCCGCTACGAGCTGCTCGACCGCCTCGAGTGCGGCATCGTCCTCAGCGGCACCGAGGTCAAATCACTGCGCACGCACGGCGCGCAGATGGGCGACGCGTACGTCGACGTCCGCCGCGACGAGCTGTGGCTGCAGCACCTGCGGATCGAGCCCTACGCGCCGGCCGCGATGAACAACCACACGCCGGACCGGCCGCGCAAGCTCCTGGCCCACCGGCGCGAGATCGACCGCCTGCTGGGCCAGTCCAGCATGAACGGCCTCACGCTCGTGCCGACCCGCATCTACGCGTCGGAGCGCCGGATCAAGGTCGAGATCGCCCTGGCCCGCGGCAAGAACGTCGTGGACAAGCGCCAGGACATGAAGACGCGCGACATGAACCGCGAGATGCAGCGCGCCGTCCGCGAGGCGCAGCGCCGCTAGCGGCCGTCGCCCCGCGGGGCGACGACCTCGTGGCCGGAGCCGCGCGCCGCAGGGCGCGCGACCCTGGCCGGGGATCAGTCCGCGGAGACGGCGCCGGCCTCGACGGCCGCGGCCTCGGCCTGCTCGAGCTGCTCCCGCACGAGCGCCAGGCCGCTGCGCCAGAAGCCCGGGTCGGCCAGGTCGAGCCCCGCGATGGCGACGAGGTCCTCCGGGGACTTCGAGCCGCCCGTCGACAGCAGCTCGAGGTACTTCGGCGCGAAGCTCGGGCCCTGCTCGCGGTACTTGCCGTAGACGGAGAGCGCCATGAGCTGGCCGTACGCGTAGGCGTAGACGTAGCCCGGGGTCCCGATGAAGTGGGGGACGTAGGACCACCAGCCGCGGTAGCCGTCCGTGATCTCGACGGCGTCGCCGAGCATCGCCTCCTGGCTCTGGTACCAGAGCTCGCCGAAGCGCTCCACGGACAGCTCGCCCTCCTCGCGCCGCGCGGTGTGGACCGCGTGCTCGAAGCGGTTCATGGCGGTCTGGCGGAAGATCGTGGCGATGGAGCCCTCGATCTGCTCCGCGAGCAGGCCCAGGCGCTCCTGCGGGTGCGTCGTCTCCTGCAGCAGGCGGTCGAAGACGAGGGTCTCGCCGAAGACCGAGGCGGTCTCGGCCAACGTCAGCGGAGTCGTCTGCTCGAACGGGCCGCGCTCGCGGGCCATGTACGCGTGGATGCCGTGGCCGAGCTCGTGGGCGAGCGTCAGCACGTCGCGCCGGCGGCTCGTCCAGTTGAGCAGGATGTACGGGTGGTGGCTCGGCACGGTGTAGGCGCAGAACGCGCCGCCGCGCTTGCCGGGGCGCACCGGGGCGTCGATCCAGCCCTCGTCGACGAACTTGCGGGCCACGGCCGCCATCTGGGGGTCGAACGACTCGAAGGACGTGTAGACGAGCTCCGTCGCCTCCTCCCAGGAGAACTCGCGCTCGTCCGCGGCCGAGACCGACGCCATGCGGTCGTAGTCCGCGAGGCGGTCGATGCCGAGGATCTTCGCCTTCAGGCGGTACCAGCGCTGCGGGACGTCGTAGGACTCCTGCACCGCGTCGACGAGCGCCTGCACCGAGGCGTCCGAGGCCTCGTTGGAGAGGTTGCGCGAGGCGATCCAGCTCGGGAAGCTGCGCAGGCGGTCCTCGACGGCCTTGTCCTGCAGCAGCGTGTTGAAGATGAACGCGCGGGTGCGCAGGCCCGGCTGCAGCGCGCGGGTCACGGCCTCGGCGACCGTGCGGCGCGTCTCGCGGTCCGGGCTCGTGAGCTGAGAGAGCGCCACGTCGAGCGGGACGGCGGCCGTCTCGCCCTCCGCGCCGTCGGACGGCAGCTCGACCTCGATGACGGAGGTCAGCTCGTCGAACAGGCGGTCCCAGGCGCCGCGGCTGGAGGACGCCTTCTCCGCGAGGATCCGCTCCTCCGGCTCGCTGAGGAGGTGCGGCTTCTCGCGGCGGATCGTGCGCAGGTGGTGCTGGGCGAGCTCGAGGCCGGGGGAGGCCAGGAGCTCCTCCGCGTGGGCGTCGTCGAGGGCCGTCCACTCCAGCTCGAAGAAGAGGAGCTTGGTGCCGATGGCCGTGCCGCGCTCCTCGACCAGGGCGAGCAGGGCGCCGTGCTCGGGCTTCGCGGTGTCCTCGGCGAACTTCAGCGACGCGTAGGAGCCGGCCCGGCCGATCAGGTCGGTCAGCTCGACGAGCTCGCCGATCGCGGCGGCCAGCGTCGCACCGTTGAGCTCGGCGACCTTGCCCTGGTAGGCCGCGGCGAACGCGTCGGCCTGGGTCGCGGCCTCGTCGAGGAGGCGACCCACGCCGTCGGCGCCCTCCCCGTGGACCAGCGTCTCCAGGTCCCAGGCGACGTCGGTGTGCTCCACGCTCGTGCTCATGCCCCAAAGCCTACGGGCCCGCTACGGTCGCCGGTGCCCATGGACGATCCGCACCCGACGACCGGCCGACGCGAGGCCCCACTGCAGGTGCGCACGGAGCGGCTGCTCCTGCGGGGCTGGCGGCCCCAGGACCAGGAGCCGTTCGCGGCGATGAACGAGGACCCCGAGGTCATGCGCTACATCGGCTCCGGCGTGCTGCCGCGCGGGGCCAGCGACGGGATGCGCGCCCGGCTGCGCCGGGAGTGGGTGCGCGCCGGCCACGGACTGTGGGCGCTCGAGCCGCTGCGGGGTGGGGACCTGCTCGGGTTCTGCGGCCTGACGCAGCCGGCCTGGGGCGGCACGGCGGTGCAGGCGGAGCTCGAGGTGGGGTGGCGGCTGCGGCGCGAGGCCTGGGGCCACGGCTACGCGACGGAGGCCGCGCGCGCCGCGCTCGACGTGGCGTGGGGCCCGCTCGGCCTGGAGCGGGTGATCTCCCTGATCCACCCCGACAACGCGCGCTCGCTCGCCGTGGCGGAGCGGCTGGGGATGCGGGTCGTCGGCACGACGGTCCACCCACCGACGCGCTGGCGGATCCTCGTGCTGCGGGCGGAGCGGCCGGACCACGACGCGGTGCCGCCCCGCACGGACCCGGACGGGGACACGCCGCCGCAACGTCCCTGACCGGACGAACCGGCATGATCCTCGCCGTGGCGACGAACGGACCAGGACCAGCCCAACGCGTCTCGCTCGAGGGGCTCAGCCTCGTCGCCCTGCGCGTGGGGATCATCGGGCTCGTCGGCTACGGGCTGCTGCTCGTCTGGGGCAAGCTCTCCTTCATCCTGCTCCCGTTCTTCGTGGCGGTGCTGCTCGCGGCGCTGCTGACGCCGGTGGCGGTGCTGTTCCACGACCGGCTGCGGCTGCCGCGGGTGCTCTCGGCGATCCTGACGGTGATCCTCACGATCGCCGCCGTCGCGGGCATCCTCACGCTCGTCACGCCGGACATCGTCAAGCAGGCCGAGGACATCGTCTCCCAGGTCGAGGCCGGCGTGGAGCAGCTCCCCGACCTGCTGCACGACCTGGGCGTGAAGGACTCCGACGTCCAGAGCTTCACGAAGGAGGCGACCGCCAAGCTGCAGGACTCGCTGGGCTCCATCGGCGGTCAGCTCTCCACCGGCGTCATCACCGCCGCCCAGGGCGTCGCGAACGTCGCCGCCAGCATCTTCCTCGCCCTCGTGATGCTCATCTACCTGCTGGTGGACGGCACGGGCTTCTGGCGCGGGTTCCTGCGCTTCTCGCCCGCCGACCGCCGCGTCGCCTGGCACGAGGGCGGCACCCGCGCGTGGACGGCGCTGACGCACTACATCCGCTCGCAGGTCCTGGTGGCGCTGATCGACGGCATCGGCATCGGCCTGGGCCTCTGGATCCTGGGCATCCCGCTCGCCCTGCCGATCGGCGTCCTGACCTTCGTTCTCGCGTTCATCCCGTACGTCGGCGCGATCATCGCCGGCCTCGTGGCGATGCTCGTCGCGCTTTCCACGGACGGCCTCGGCGGCCTGCTCGGGGCGCTGGCCGTGACGATCATCGTCCAGCAGATCGAGGGCAACATCCTCTACCCGCTGCTCATCGGTCGTTCCGTGAAGCTGCACCCGATGACCGTGCTCCTCGGCGTGGGCGCGGGCTCGGCGCTCCTGGGCGTGACGGGCGCGTTCCTCTCCACACCCGTGATCGCGGCCGTCTCGGCGGGGGCGGGCTGGCTCGAGGACGACGAGGAGCTCGACGGGCCCGAGCCGGAGGAGATCGCCCCACCGGAGGACGACCCCCTCGGCAACCCCTCCGACGCGGTCGACACGTCGCCGGACACCGGGGAGTTCCCGAAGCAGGCCTGAGCGGGCGACGCTCAGCGGCGCAGGCGGGCGTCGCGCATCGCGACGCGGGCCTCGTCGGCGCCGGCGAACCCGGCCGGGAGCGCCGAGCCGCCGGGCCGCAGGGCGTCGCGCGCCAGGAGCATCAGGCGGCGCCACAGGTCCTCGCGTCCGCCGCGGTTGACCGGCGGGAGCACGCGGGCGACGCCGATGACGAGCGCGGTGAGGTCGTCGGCGGTCACGTCGTCGCGGGCCGCGCCGGCCGCCTGCGCCCGGAGCAGGGTGGCGGCGAGGATCGCGCGGATCCGCCCCTGCGCGTCGCGGACCTCGGGGTCGTCGGCGACGGCGCCGGCGGACTGCCCCAGCACCCAGTCGCGGGAGAGGTGCTCGGCCGCCGCTGCGAAGACGGCGCCGAGGGCGGCGTCCGGATCCTCGACGTCGACGGCCGCGGCCAGCAGTGCCTCGTAGCGCCGCAGGTGGGCGACGGAGACCGCGACGGCGAGGTGCTCCTTCGTGGGGAAGTTGCGGTAGACGGTGCCCTTGCCGACGCCGGCGCGCCGGGCGATCTCCGGGACCGGGGCGTCCAGGCCGTGCTCCGCGAAGGTCTCCATCGCCGCGGCGATCACCCGGGCGCGGTTGCGCTCGGCGTCGCTGCGGCGGACCCGGCGACCGTCGTCCCCGCCGGCCGGTGCGTCAGGCGTGGGGGACGGGGACGTGCTCGGGGCCATGCTGGGCCGATCGTACGGGCGGGCGGCGCGGTCAGTCGCCCGAGGCGGCGGTGGCGGGCGCCGCGCCGGAGCGGGCGGTGCTGCGGGCCACGAGCCGCGGGATGAACGCGGAGAGCACGCCGGCGATCAGGGTCATGGCGGCCAGGAGCGCGAACGCGCGGGAGAACCCGGCGTCCGTCGGCAGCTGCGAGCCGGCGACCGCGCTCGCCGTGAGGACCGTCACTACGAGCTGCGAGCCGACGGACGACCCGACGGAGCGCATGACGGTGTTGAAGCCGGTCGCCTCGCCGGTGCGCTCGGCCGAGACGGCGGCGACGATGAGGTTCGGCATCGCGGCGAAGGCGAGACCGATGCCGATCGAGCCGACGGCGTAGCCCACCACGATGACGGCGATGGAGTTGTGGAACGCGGCGAGGGCGAAGAGTCCGACGGCGGCGATGATGCCGCCGATCGAGAGCGGGACGTGGCTGCCGTAGCGGTCGCTCATCCGGCCCGAGAGCGGGGCCGCGAGCATCGCGACGAGCCCGCCGGGGACCATCACGAGGCCGGAGGCCGTGGCGCCGAGTCCGAAGCCGTAACCCGTGGCCTCCGGCGACTGCAACAGCTGCGGGAGCACGACGAACGAGCCGAACATCCCGAAGCCGACGAGCACCGTGGCGACGTTCGTGAACAGGACGGCCGGCCGGCGCAGCGTCGGGACGTGCGCGATCGGCTCGGCGGTGCGGGCCTGCAGGGCGACCCAGCCGGCGAGGATGACGAGCCCGGCGAGGATCATGCCGACGACCCGGGCGCTGCCCCAACCCCAGTCGTTGGCCTGCGAGATCGCCAGGAGCGGGATGACGATGCCGACGGCGAAGACGAGCGCGCCGCGCAGGTCCACGCGACCGGGGATCTTGACGGGCGACTCGGGCACCCCGACGTACGCGCCGATCGTGCCGAGCACGCCGAGGACGGCGCCGACCCAGAAGATCCAGTGGTACGTGGCGTGGTCGAGCAGCAGGCCGCCGATCACGAGGCCGAGGGTGCCACCGACGGAGAGGACGGCCGAGATCGTGGCGATGCCGACGGCGATCTTCTCCCGCGGGAGCTCGTCGCGGGCGATCGCGAAGCAGAGCGGGAAGATGCCGCCGCCGACGCCCTGCAGGACGCGGCCGGCGATGACGACGCCCAGGCTCGAGCCCAGCGCGGAGACCACGGAGCCGGCGGTGAACGCCACGAGCGCGACGATCAGCATGCGGCGCTTGCCGAACATGTCGCCGAGCCGGCCGACGACCGGGGTCGCGACCGCGGCGGCGAGGAGGTACGCCGTGATCGTCCACGTGGCGCCGCTCGCGTCCGTGCCGAGCTCCTCCTGGAGGGTCGAGAGGGCCGGCACCACCATCGTCTGCGCGAGGGCGAAGGCCAGGGCGCAGACGCCGAGGATCGTGAGGGTCCGGCCGGCGGGTGCGGCGGGGGCGTGGGCGGGTTGCGGGGTCATGACGTCGGGCCGGGGAAGGAACGAAGCGGACCGATGGGTCCGGTACGGCCGGCCGCCGACGGTACGCCGACGCAAGTGGACCGTCAAGTCCGCTTACGCCGCCTGTGCCGCGTCTCACGTCCTGGGGGAGGCGGCAGGGCCTGTCGCCCACCCGCGCGCCGCGCTAGACTCGGTGTCCGTCCGGTTCGCCGGTACGGACTCCCGGGGGCGACAGGCTTCGACGCGGTCGGTTCGCGGGGGTGGTTGCGAGTCGAGGTGCCGGAGGCCTCGTAAAACCCCGGCACAACACACACATGCGGACTCTCACGAGTACGCCCTCGCTGCCTAGCACACACTAGGTAGGTGAGGTATCGGGCCCTGCTCGCCGACGGCGGGGGTCCCCGGTATCACTTCAGTCGGATCACCCGGTGCGGACGCCCTCGTCGCGTCGGGGACACTTCAGGAGGGCTGGCGCTTCGGACGTGGGTCGACGGGACCGACGGAGCGTGAGACCCAGATACGCCGACTACGCTCGTAGACGTCGCCCTTGGCGCGGTCGCGGACGCGGGTTCAACTCCCGCCGTCTCCACCTCCCAGGCGAAGCCCCGGTACCGCTCGCGGTCCGGGGCTTCGTCGTTCTCGGACCGCTCGCACTCTGGCGCTTCGTCGTTCCCGGGGCCATCGTCGCCGGTGGGGTCGAACGCCCGTCCGTCCGATCGTAGGGTCGAACGTCCAGCCCCTCCAGGGATCGGTGTAGGACGCCGATAGCTTGGGGAAGTGCGTTGCGTGTCCCGCCCCGGGGGACCGTTCCTCTTCCATGCCCTTCTCCACGTACACGGCGCACGACCGCCTGGACCCCTACGCCTCGCCCGGGCAGCGCCGCGTCCGGGAGCTGGCCGCGCGGGCCCCGACGCCCGCCGCGCTGCGCGAGGCCCTGCAGGACCACCGCGCCGTGCTCGGCGTCGACCGGCTCCTCGCACGCCCCGACGCGCTGACGGTCTGCGAGCGCGCGTACATCGGCTGGCAACACCGGCGCGGGACGCCCGACCAGCACGAGGGGCCGCTGCAGGACCGGTACGCCGCCTACGTCGTCGAGCGCGTGGGCCGCGACATCGAGGGCTCGCTCGCGGCGCTGCTGGCACCGGCGGGCACCGGCGCGCTGACGGGCGTGCGTACCCTCCACGCCCTCTTCCACCAGGGATTCGACCCGACCCGGTCCGCGCCGTCCGACCCGCCGCGCGGGGCGCTCTACCCCGACGAGGGGATCGTCGTGTGCGAGGGCGGTCACCACCGCGTCGCCGCGCACGTCATCGCGGGCGTGCTGCTCACGCCGCAGCTCGGCGGCTCCTGGACGGTGTGGCGCACCCAGGCCGACCACGAGCTGCTCGACGTGCTGCGCATGATCACCGAGCTCAACGGCCACCAGATGCCACCGCTGCCCGACCGGGGCAGCGACACGCAGGAGCTGCGACGCCGCGTCTGCACCCTGCGCCCCGCGCTCGAGGAGCTCACCCGCCGCGGGCTGCGGCTGCCGACGAGCCACTCGGCGTGGCCGCCGCGGGAGCGCGCCGACGTCGCGGTGACGCGGCTCGAGGAGCAGGTGCGCCTCGTCCTCGACGGCGACCGCCGTGCGGTCGCCCGCCGGCCCCGGCTGGCCTGAGTCGGGCGGCGCCCCCGAACGGGCCCACCCGGCACCCGGATCGCCCACGGCCAGACCGCTCGTCCGCCCGCCGATCCGCCCACCGGGGGGATGGCGCCGGGGGCGAGCACGGGAGGCTCGGAGGCCCCGTGTAGGGTCGCCGCCATGGCTCAGGCAGTACGCATCTCCCAGTACGGCGACCCCGACGTCCTCGAGGTCGTCGACGTCCCCGACCCGCAGCCCGGGCCCGGGCGGGTCCGGCTGCGCGTGCGCGCCGCGGGCGTCAACCCGGCCGACACGAAGCTGCGTCGCGGCCTGTGGTCCGGCGGCAAGCCGCTGGCGGAGCCGCGCGGGCTCGGCTTCGACGTGGCCGGCGTCGTGGACGCGCTCGGCGAGGGCGTCGACGGGCTGGCGATCGGCGACGAGGTCTTCGGCGCATCGGCCGGTCCCGCGTACGGCGAGCTGGCGCTGGCCGACCCGGCCAAGGTCTTCCGCAAGCCCGCCGGGGTGCCGTGGGAGGTCGCGGGCGGCCTGGGCGTCGCCGGGCGCGCCGCCTACCGCGTGCTCGCACTGCTCGACGTCCGCGCGGGGGAGACCCTGCTCGTCCACGCCGCGGCGGGCAGCGTCGGCATCCTCGCCTCGCAGCTCGCCGTCGCCCGCGGCGCGCGGGTCATCGGAACCGCGGGCCCCGGCAACCAGGAGTTCGTGCGGGGCCTCGGCGTCACGCCTGTCGTCTACGGCGAGGGACTGCGCGAGCGGGTCCTGGCCGTCGCGCCCGACGGGGTCGACGCGGTGCTCGACGGCTCGGGGCGCGGCGAGCTGGGCGACTCCGTCGCCCTCGCCGGTGGCCCGGAGCGCGTGATCACGATCGCCGCGAACGACGCCGCCGAGCACGGCGTCACGTTCTCCGCGAGCGACGGCGACGTCGACACGTCGCCCGCGCTGCCCGAGATCGCGCGGCTGATCGCCGACGGCCGCCTGCACTTCCCCGTGTGGCGGACCTACGGGCTCGCCGACGTGCGCGAGGCGCACCGCGCCAGCGAGGCCGGCCATCTCACGGGCAAGATCGTCCTGCTGCCCTAGGCGGTCGCGGTCCCGCCCGCGCCCCGGGGAACGCGTGGCGGGGGATAGCCTCGTGCGCATGTCCGAGCGCTCCGAGGTCACGTTCCCGTCGGGCGGCGAGGTCTGCGCCGCCTACCTCTACCGCCCCGGCCCCGAGGCTCCGCCGGCCGGAGGCGACGGACGGCGCGGCTGCGTGATCCTCGCCCACGGGTTCACGGGGACCCGCGACGACCGCCTGCCGGCCTTCGCCGAGCGGTTCGCCGCGGCCGGGTTCGTGGCGCTCGTCTTCGACTACCGGCACTTCGGGGCGAGCAGCGGCGAGCCGCGGCAGCTGCTCGACGTCGGCCGCCAGCACGACGACTACCGCGCGGCGATGCGGTTCGCCCGCAACCTCGACGAGGTCGACCCCGAGCGGATCGCGCTGTGGGGCTCGTCCTTCAGCGGCGGGCACGTGCTCGCGCTCGGCGCGTCCGAGGCGGGAGTGGCCGCGATCGTCGCCCAGGCGCCGTTCACGGACGGCGTCGCGGCCACGAAGCTCGTACCGCCGCGCACCTCGGCGCGCCTGACCGCCGCGGCCCTGCGCGACGCCGTGGGCTCCCTGCTGGGGCGCCCCGTCCACACCGTCCCCGCCGTCGGCCGGCCGGGCGAGCTCGCCGTGATGACCGCCCCCGAGGCGTGGGACGGCATGGCCGCGATGACGGCGGGCGAGTCGCGGTGGGAGAACGCCGTCGCCGCCCGGCTGCTGCTCACGATGCCGCTCTACCGGCCCGGAGCGAGCGCCGACCGCGTGCGCGCGCCGCTGCTGGTCTGCGTGTGCGACGAGGACCAGACGACGCCGCCCGGCCCCGCGGCACGGGTGGCCGCCCGTGCCCCGCGCGGCGAGGCGGTGCACTACCCCATCGGCCACTTCGCGATCTACGAGGGGGCGGCGTTCGACCGCGCCGTCGGCGACCAGGTCGCGTTCCTCCGCCGCCACCTGGGCTGAGGGGGCGGGGTCCGCGCCGCCCGGCCGGGCGGGGGACACGGAGCGGCGCGGGCGCGCGGCCCGGCGGTGGCGCGCGACGGGGCGGCGCGCGCCACCCCGTCAGTGCGCGGCGGTCGGCCCCGGCAGCGGGACGAGCGGGCGGGTCGTGCCGCCCTCGAGCCGCATCGGCAGTCCGATGCGGCGGAAGAGCTCGGGGTCCAGGAAGTTGTGGATGCCGACGATGCGACCGTCGGCGATCTCGAGCACCGCGAGCGAGAAGGGGACGTGCACGTCGTCCTCGTCCAGGCTCTTGCGGTAGGCCCCGAACGCGGGGCAGCCGTTGACCGTCGTCGGGACGAGCCGCGAGCCGTGGCAGCCCGCACCGGTGCCGCGCAACCAGCCCGCGACCTCCTTCGGGCCCCGCAGCCACAGCTTGTAGGGCGGCATGCAGAAGGTCGCGTCCTCGTGCAGCAGGGCGACGAGCGCGTCCACGTCGTAGCGCTCGAAGGCGTCGACGTAGCGCTCGAGCAGCTCCGTGTGGGCGTCGTCCATCTCCGGCGGGGCGACGCCGTCGAGGTCCAGCCCGTCGAGCGTGGCGCGGGCGCGCTGCAGCGCGCTGTTGACGGACGCGACGCTCGTCTCGAGCAGCTCGGCGACCTCGGCCGCCCGCCAGTGCAGCACGGTGCGCAGGATGAGGACGACGCGCTGCCGCGGCGGCAGGTGCTGGAGCGCCGCGACGAACGCCAGGCGGATCGTCTCGCGCGCGACCGCGGCGTCGGCCGGGTCGTTCCCGGCGGGCAGGACCCGGGAGTCCGGCGCGGGCTGGAGCCACGCCTGGTCCGGCAGCCCGGTGTCGAGCGTCGAGTCGGCCGTCATCGGATCGGCGAGGTCCATCGGCCGCGCGCGCCGCTTCGCGCCCTGGAGCGCGTCGAGGCAGACGTTCGTGGCGATCCGGTAGAGCCAGGAGCGCAGCGCCGGGCGGGAGTGCAGGCCCTCGGCGCCGCGCCAGGCGCGGACCATCGTCTCCTGCACTGCGTCCTCCGCCTCGAACCACGAGCCGAGCATGCGGTAGCAGTAGCCCGTCAGCGCCCGGCGGTGCGTCTCGAGCTGGTCCTCGAGCGCGGCGGGCGGGGCCGCGACGTCGGCGGCGGGTGAGGGTACGGAGTACGTGGACACCGAGGGCGATCCTACGTCGCCGGGGCCCCGTTGACCAGGGCAGTTCGTCGCGGTCGCGTACGGCGTGCTCGCGAGGCCTCAGCGGCCGCCGCGCCGGAGGGCCTTCACGCGGCTCCGGAGTCCGGAGCCGTGGCGCCCTCGGTGCCCGGGGCCGCGCCGCCCCCGGCGGGAGTTCCGGCCCGCCTAGAGCGTGAAGCCCCCGCGGCCGTCGAGCTCGACGGAGCCCCCGATGGGGTCGCCCGTCAGCAGCCGCGCCAGGGTCGCCGCGTCGTCGCTCTTCCCGAACGCCCGGCGTCCGTCGTCGTCGAGGGCCACGACCGAGCCGAGGGTCGGCCGTCCCTCGCGGTCGTACGCCGCCGTGAACGTCTCGACGGTCCACGTGCCGCTGGGGTCGGCGGCGATCTCGCGCTTCGGCGTCGCGTCGACGGTGGCCTGGACGTCGTGGTGGGCGTAGGGCGTCGCCGGCGGCGTGGCGGAGAGCAGGGCCAGGCCGTGCTTCGTCAGGTACCAGCCGACGGCCGTGGCGAGCGCCAGGTCCTCCGGGCGCTCGCGGGCCCGGTCGACGAGGGTCGCGATCGAGTGCGTCACGTAGTTGTTGGCGGGGCCGCCGAAGAGCGCCAGGCCGCCCGTCACGGTGAGCGGCCGGCCCGGCTCGTCGACCCGCAGCCCCAGCTCGTTCGCGCCCACCTGCACGGCGCAGGGGAAGCAGGAGTAGAGGTCGACGAGGGCCAGGTCGTCGGGGCCGACGCCCGCGTGACCGAAGAGCGCGCGGCCGCCCGCCGCGATGGCCGGGGAGCGGTCGAGGTGCTCGCGCTCGCCGACGAACCAGTGGTCCGACGCCGCGGCCGTGCCGTGGACGAAGACCCAGCGGTCGCGGGGGATCCCGGCGGCCTCGGCGGCGCCGGCGCTCGTGATCAGCAGCATCGCGGCCTGGTCGACGGCGATGTTGGCGTTCATCGCCCGCGTGTAGGGGTCGCTGATCAGCCGGTTCCTGCCGCTCGGCGTCGCGATCTCCTCCGGGGTCATCGCCTCGCGGGTCCAGCCCTGCGGGTGCTCGGCCGCGACGGCGCTGTAGGCGGACCACCACTCGCCGATCCACGCGCGCTGCTCCTCGCTCGTGCGGCCGGCCGCGTGGCGGAGGCGGTGCTCGAACAGCGGGTAGTACGAGATCGGGAACGCGAGGCCCGCGGCGAGCTCGGCGTCGTGGGACGGCGGGCGGTCCGTGCCGAGCACGCGGGTGGGCGCGGTGCCCTCCGGCTGCGTCGGCCAGCCCGTCGGCTCGCCCCCCATCATCGCCGTGCGGAACGCGGTGCCGACCTCGCCGCCGCCGATCAGCGCGACGTCGAGCTGCCCGGCCGCGATGCGCGTCGCGGCGTCGGCCAGCAGAGCGATCGGACTGTTGCCGCCGATGACCGTGCGCACGGTCTCCTCCGGGGCGACCCCGAGCTCGTCGGCCAGCAGGCGCCCCGGGTCGGGCACGGGCCAGGAGAAGACGTCCACGATCCCCACGCTCCCGACCCGCCCGAGCAGCGCGTCGCCGCCCGGGCCGGCGTCGGCCGCAGCCGCCCGCGCGGCCAGCGTCATCAGCGCGAGAGGGGCCGGGGCCGGGCCGGCCGAGGGCCGGTGCGTGACCTGGCCCGTGCCGACGAGGACGGGGGTGCGGGGATCGATCGCGCTCACGCGCGACATCATGCCGGGCGGGAGCGAGACGTGCCACGTCCTACTTTGGCCGCCCGGCGCGGGCCGGGGGCACGCGGGTCCCGCCGTACCGGTCGCCGGCGAGCGCCCGCACGTCGGCACGCGTGCCGTAGGTGGCTAGAGCCCTCCCGCGGAGACCGCGCCGGGGCGCGACGCGAGCCCGAGCCGCCGACGCAGCGCCGCGATCCGGCCCGCGGCCGCACCGCGACGTGGATCGCCGTGGGGGAGGGCGCCGACGAGGGCCTCGGCCGCGCGCAGGTCCTCCGCGCCGTGGGGGGTGGCGCACCACGAGGCCAGGGCCTCCGCGTCGCCCGCCTCGAGGACCGCGCCGCGAAGCTCGGCGTGGAGCCCGTCGGCGAGGTCGCGCACGCCGGGGGCGACGCTGTCGGACAGCAGCGGACCACGGTAGGCGCCGACCGCCCCGGGCAGGTCTCCGGCGGCGAGGCGACGGCGGACCTCACCCAGGTCGCTGCCCACCCCGTCGGCGAGCCGGTACGGGCGGGCGAGCACGACGCCCGGCAGGCGGGAGCGCAGGCGCGAGCAGGCAGCGCGGGCCGTCCCGGCGTTCGCGTCGTCGCCGTGCAGGAGGACGGCGAGGCGCTCCGCGGTCAGGCCCGTGGGGGCGTGGACGAGCAGGGCGAGGATCTCCGCGTGGCCCCGGCTGAGCGGCTGCGCGCCGTCGCGGCGGCGGGCGAGGGGGCTCGCCGTGCCGAGCAGCTCGAGCGTCACGGCGGGCCGTCGGCGGGCCACGGGGGCGTCCGCGTAGACGAGGAACCCGTCGGCCCCGGCCGGCTCGGCGTGCCCCATCCGCCCGTCCGGCAGCCGCACGGGACCGCCCGCCGGGTCCGGCACCGGCAGGCGCCAGCGCCGCTCGGTCGGCCCGTCGCCTGCCGGCGCGAGCTCGGGTGCGGTCCCGTCCGTGGGCACGATCCGTCCGACGGGGCTGAGGGCGAGCGCGGGCCGCGCGGCGCCGGCCGGGCGCTGCCGGACCAGCGCCCGCAGGCGCGCGTCGCGACGGCGGGCGTGGGCGAGCAGGATCCGCTCGGCGGCGCGGGTCGCGCCGACGAGGTAGGGGAGGGTCCGCGCGTCGACCGTGCGCAGGTCGGCGGTCGCGTCGAGCACGCCGAGCACCTCGCCGGTCTCGGGACTGCGGATGGGCGAGGCGGAGCACGTCCAGCCGTGGACGGCAGGACGGAAGTGCTCCGCGCTGAAGATCTGGACGGCGTGCTGCTCGGCCAGCGCGGTGCCGACGGCGTTCGTGCCCGCGGCGCGCTCGCTCCAGTCCGTGCCGGGAGCGAACGCCATCTCGCCACCGGCGCGCTCCACCGCGCCGGGCGCCCCGTCGACCCACAGCAGGAGGCCGTCGGCGTCCGAGAGCGCGAAGACGTGCGGGGCGCTCGCGGAGAGGTCCGTCAGCAGGCGCGCGAGCGTCGGGCGGACCGCGGCGAGCGGGTGACGGGCCCGCCGGTCCTCCAGGTCGTCCCCGCCGACGACCACGGCGGGGCGGTCGACGGCCGGGTCGACGCCGGCGGCGGCCGAGCGCTGCCACGAGCGGTCGACGACCGAGCGCACCGCGTCGCCGACGCGGCGGCCGCTGCGGGCGGTCTCGTTCAACCGGGCGAGGAGCAGCGCGTGGCGCACGGGGTCCCCGACCGCCTCGATGGCCGTCCACGGATCGGTCGTGCGCGTGCTCATCCTCTCTCGGCTCCTCCGGCCGATCCTACGCGCGTGCGCACGTCGCGCGGGACGGATTCCCGACGTTGCGTCGAGGTAGCAGCGGCGGCCCGAAGTTGGCGTGTTGCCACTCGTGTTCTGCAACCCGGCCGCAACGGGGGCGGGCGTACGGTCGCCCTACAAGACCCCGGTGGTGCGACCGCGCCACCGCCCCGAGCACACGGAGAGACGCACCATGGCCACTCCCACCGCCACCAGCCCCCAGCACGCCGGCGCCTTCCTGCAGGGCACGAAGCGCCTGCTCATCGACGGCGAGCTCGTCGACGCCGCCTCCGGCGCCACGTTCGAGACCATCGACCCGGGCACCGGCGAGGTCCTGGCGACGGTCGCTGAGGGTGGCGCGGAGGACATCGACCGCGCCGTCAAGGCCGCCCGCCGGGCGTTCGAGGGCGAGTGGTCCACGCTGAACCCCTCCGAGCGCGGGCGCATCATCCACCGCATCGGCGACCTCATCGCCGAGAACGCCGAGGAGCTCGCCGAGCTCGACTCGCTCGACAACGGCAAGCCGAAGGCCGTCGCGCAGGCCGCCGACGTCGCCCTCGCCGCCGACCTCTTCTGGTACATGGCCGGCTGGGCCACGAAGATCAAGGGGGGCACGGTCACGCCGTCGGTCCCGTACCTCCCGGGCGCGGAGTTCCACGCCTACACGCTGCGCGAGCCGATCGGCGTCGTCGGCCAGATCATCCCGTGGAACTTCCCGCTGCTCATGGCCGCGTGGAAGCTCGGTCCCGCGCTGACGACGGGCAACACCGTCGTCCTCAAGCCGGCGGAGCAGACGCCGCTCTCGGCCCTGCGCCTCGGCGAGCTCATGCTCGAGGCCGGGCTGCCGAAGGGCGTCGTCAACGTCGTCCCCGGCTTCGGCGAGACGGCCGGTGCCGCGCTGGCCGAGCACCCCGACGTCAACAAGATCGCCTTCACGGGCTCCACCGAGGTCGGCAAGCTCATCGCCCGCGCCGCCACGGGCAACCTCAAGCGCGTGTCGCTCGAGCTCGGCGGCAAGTCGCCGAACATCATCTTCGACGACGCCGATGTCGACGCCGCGATCGCCGGGGCCGCGCAGGGCATCTTCTTCAACCAGGGCGAGGTCTGCTCCGCCGGCTCGCGTCTCTACGTGGCCGAGGAGCACTTCGACCAGGTCGTCGAGGGCGTGTCCGCCGCCGCGAAGGGCATCAAGGTCGGTTACGGCATGGACGCCGACACGGAGATGGGCCCGCTCGTCTCGCAGGAGCAGTTCGACCGGGTCACGGGCTACCTCAAGAAGGGCCAGGAGGAGGGCTCGAGCGCCGTGGCCGGCGGCAACAACATCGACCGCCCGGGCTACTACGTCGAGCCGACCGTGATCACCGGCGCCGACGCGAACCACGCGATCGTCCGCGAGGAGGTCTTCGGGCCGGTCATCGCCGCGCTGCCGTTCTCCGACGTCGAGGACCTCGCGCGCCAGGCCAACGACTCCCACTACGGCCTCGCGGCCGGCGTGTGGACGCGCGACATCTCGAAGGCCCACAAGCTCGCCAAGCGCATCCAGGCGGGCACGGTCCACATCAACACGTACCACGTGTTCTCCGCCGAGCTCCCCTTCGGCGGCTACAAGCAGAGCGGCTGGGGCCGCGAGATGGGCGAGGAGGTGCTGAACAACTACCTCGAGACGAAGTCGGTGATCGTCGGGCTCTAGGAGCCCACGGGGCGCCCGCACGTCTGTGGGCGTCCCTCTCTCCTACGCATGATCCGATGAGTCTCGGCCGCGGTGGGGCGCCTGTCCCCGCCGCGGCCCTCCTCGTTCATCACGACGCGCGTAGGATGGCCCCATGGGGCTCGACGCCGCGCAGCGGACGGACGACGATGCGCGCGAGCGTCTGGCGCAGCTCTCTCCCGCCCTCGCCGGTGCGCTGCGTCCGACGCTCCCCGCGGTGACGGACGAGATCCTGGACGCCATCCGCGACGAGGTCCCGGAGTACCGCCGCCCGCTGACGGGGGCGTTCGGCGAGGCCGTCCGCCGCGGCGTCGCGTTCGCCCTTGGCGAGTTCGTCGACCTGCTGGAGGACCCGACCCGGCCGGGGACGACTACGCCGATGATCGAGGAGCTCGGGCGCGGCGAGGTCCGCGCCGGCCGCACCCTCGACGCCTTGCAGGGCGCCTACCGCACCGGCGCACGCGTGGCCTGGCGGCGGTTCGCCGACGCGGCGACCGAGGCGGGGGAGGACCCCGCGGTGCTGATCCGCCTGGGCGACGCGATCTTCGCCTACATCCACCGCCTGGCGGGCCTGTCGGTGACGGGCTGGGCGGAGGAGCAGTCCCTGCGCGCCGGTGCGACCCAGCGCGCCCGCGACACCCTGGTGCGGCTCGTCGCCGCGGGCCGGCCCGTCGAGGATCTCGACGCCGCCGCGGCCGAGCTCGGCTGGGCGCCGCCCGCACGGGTCGCCGTGGTGGTGCTCACCGACGTCGACGGGCCCGGCGATCTGTTGCGGCTGGACCCGCGGATCGTCGCCGCCGTGCGGGAGGGCGCCGCGGTCGGCGTGGTCCCGGCGGAGGGGCCGCTGGACCGCGCGGTCCCGGCGCTGGCCGGGCGCCCGGCGGTGATCGGCCCGGTCGTGGCGTGGCCCGAGGTCGCTCGCTCCCACCGCCGCGCGCGGGCCGTCGCGGCCCTCATCGCCGCCGGCCGCGTCGCCCCCGGTGACGGGCCGCTGCGGGCCGACGACGCGCTGCCCGACGCCGTCGTCCACGGCGACCCGGAGGCCGCCGACGACCTCGCCGCCCGGGCGCTCGGGCCGCTCGACGCCCTGCCGGAGGGCCGTCGGGAGCGGCACCTCGAGACGCTCCGCGCGTGGCTCGACCACCGCGGACACGGGCCCCGGATGGCCGCCGCGCTGCACCTGCACCCCCAGACCGTCCGCTACCGCATGGCCCGCCTGCGGGAGGCGCTCGACGTCGACCCGGAGGACCCCGAGGCGCGGTTCGCCCTGGAGCTCGCACTGCGCCGGCGGGGAGAACGCCACGGCTGAGGGCCCCTCCGCCGCCGGCCCGCGCGCTCTCTGTGACGGCCGTCCCGGCTTCGCACGATGGGTTTCAGAGGTCGCCCCGGCGCGGCCCCGGGGGTAGCTTCGACGGTCGCGCCCGATTGCCGTCACCGGCGCGGAACACCTCCATGACCGTACCCCTCGCCCTCCGGGGCCGCACCGGCGTGCTCGCCGGCGGCCTGCTCCTCGCGCTGCTCGCGCTCGTCCTCCTGCCGCACCTGGCGCCGGCGGCCCCGAGCTCGTCCGCCCTGCGCGGCGAGATCGACCGCCAGAGCCGCCGCGAGGCGCAGCTGCAGGGCACCGCGGCGAAGCTCGGCGCGCTCGAGGCGTCCGCGACGAAGGCCGCGGCCGTCGGCCAGCGCCGGTTGAGCGAGGTGCAGGTCCAGTACGACCGCGCGCAGGCGCAGCTGGCCACGACCTCGGCCGATCTGCGGTCGACCCGGGCCCGACTCGTGCGCCTGCACCGGCGCCTGGACGAGGGCCGCGAGGTCCTGGCCCGCGTGCTGCGCACCCGCTACGTCGCCGACCCGCCCGACGTCGTCGACGTCGTCCTGAGCTCGGACGGGTTCTCCGACCTGCTCGAGCGCGTCGACTTCCTCAAGCGCGTGCAGGCGCAGGACACCCGCATCGTCACCGCCGTCCGCCGCGCACGCAGCACCGCCGCGAAGGACGAGGCCCGCCTCGCCACGCTGCGGCGCGGGCAGCATCGGCAGACGGAGGCCGCCGCCCGCCAGCGCGACGCGATGGCGTCGATGGCCGCGGGCCTCGAGCGCCGCCGCGCCGCCGTCGCGGAGGCGCACGACGCCCGGGTGGCCGCGCTCTCCGCCGCCCGGTCCAAGCGCGCCACGGCCCAGAGGACGCTCGCGAAGCTGCAGCGCGAGCAGGAGCGGGCGGCCCGCCAGTTCGTCGCCCCGGCCCCGGGCCGCGCGACGACGCGCGCCGCGGCGCCCGCCCCCAAGGGCGAGTGGGCGATCCCGTGGCCGATCGTGCAGTGCGAGTCCGGCGGCCAGAACGTCGGACCCAACAGCATGGGCGCCTCGGGCTACTACCAGTTCATGGAGGCGACCTGGAAGGGCCTCGGCGGCTCCACGAAGCACGCCTACCAGGCGAGCAAGGCCGAGCAGGACCGGCTCGCGGCCAAGCTCTGGGCCGGCGGGGCCGGCGCCGGGAATTGGGACTGCGCCGCGATGGTGGGCATCACCGGCTGAAGCGCCGCGGGGGCGGCCTTGTCCCCGGATCCCACCCGCCCTGCGCCGCGATGGTGGGCATCACCGGCTGAAGCCCGACGCGCGCCTCAGGCCTGGGCGAACCGGCTCATCGTCCGGTCGGGGCGGACGCCTCCGAGGTGCCGGGCGTAGATGCGGTGGTAGGCGAGCTCCTCCCGGGAGCGCAGCGGCGGGTCGACGACGGTGCGGCCGGCCTCGAACTCGGCGTCGGGGATCGACGCCTCGAGGCGCTCCTGCAGCACCTCGGCGGCGCCCGATCCGTCGCCGAACTGCTCCTTCGGACGCCAGAGGATCTCGTCCGGCAGCCAGCCGTCGAACGCGTGGCGCAGCACGCGCTTCTCGAGCTGCCGCGGCTTCGTGGTGTCCGACGCCTTCCAGCCCGGGGCCAGCGCCAGGGCCTGCGCGATGACCTCGCGGTCCAGGAACGGCACCCGCGCCTCGAGGCCGTGGGCCATCGTCACGCGGTCCGCGCGCTGGAGGTTCAGGTCGTGCAGACCGCGGATGGTGCGGACGAGCTCGCCGTGGAGCGCCTCCGGATCGGCGAACTCGTCGTGGTAGTAGTCGTAGCCGGCGTAGAGCTCGTCGGCGCCCTCACCCGTGAGGACGACCTTGACGTGCCGGGCCGCGAGCTTGGCGAGGAACCAGTTCGGGACGGCGGAGCGCACCAGGGACGGATCGAAGGACTCGATCGAGCCGATGACGTCGTCGAGCGCGGCGAGGGCGTCCTCGGCGGTGTAGACGGCCTCGTGGTGCTCCGTGCCGAGGTGCTCGGCGACGACGCGCGCGGCGAGCAGGTCGGAGGAGCGCTCCGTCCCCACCGCGAAGGTCTTAAGGGTGCGGCCGCGGGCCCGCAGGAAGTCCTGGGCCAGGGCCGCGACGAGGCTCGAGTCCAGCCCGCCGGAGAGGAAGACGCCGACGTCGACGTCGGCCATCATGTGGCGGTCGACGGAGCTGGCGAGCGTCTCCCGCGTGCCGCGCAGGACGTCATCGGGGATCGGGGCGCCGGGCGCGTCGGGGCCGGGGGCGCGGGAGACGCGGGCGAGCTCCGCGGGCACGGCGTCGGCGAACCGCACGAGCCCGTGCTCCGGCGTCCAGGCGCAGCCCGGGGGGAAGGTCTCGACGGCCCAGCGCCAGTCCTCGTCGAACGCCCGGATCTCGGACGCGAAGCGGATCTCGCCGCGCGTGTCGAGGGTGTCCGGCGTCCAGTACAACGGCTTGATGCCGATCGGGTCGCGGGCGGCCAGGAACGTGATCCAGTCCGGGTGGGACTCGGGGTCCGGGTTCTCCGGGCCGGCGAGGCAGATCGCCCACATGCCGCGCAGCTCCGCCAGGGCGTCGATCCCGCGCTCGACCACGAGGTGCAGGGCGACCTCGTTGTCCGAGCCCGTGTCGAAGAGCGCCCCGTCGAGCGTCTGCCGGACGTCCTCGTGGTTGTAGACCTCGCCGTTGCCGACGAGCCACAGCGTCCGGTCGCCCAGCGGCTGCCGGCCGCCGGCGAGGTCGACGATGGAGAGGCGGGTGTGCCCGAGCCACGCCCGCTCCCCGACGCCCACCTTCCCCGTGTCGTCCGGACCGCGGTGCGTCAGGCGGGAGAGCATGCGCTCGCCGGCCGGACCGTCGTTGCTGCCGTAGATCGCAGCGATGCCACACATGCCCCTTCACGCTAGCCCTCCGGGGCGTCCCGCGGTGCGGTCCCGGAACGCGCGAGGCCCGCGTCGGGGGACGCGGGCCTCGGGGACTGCGGGGTGGCGGCGCGGGGCCGCCGTGGCGATCAGTCCGCGGCGACGGCGTTCGGCGCGGCCTTCTGGGCGCCGATGCGCTTGGCGTCCTGCCGCTCCCGGCTGATGTAGACGGGCTTGCTCATCAGCCCGACCTTCACGAACGCCTTGATGACGAGCGCGGAGAGGTCGACCTCGTACCAGCGCATGCCGTGGCTGGCGGAGCGCGGGAAGGCGTGGTGGTTGTGGTGCCAGGACTCGCCGAGCGTGAGGATCGCCAGGAACGGGTTGTTGCGGGAGTGGTCCTCGACGTCGAAGCGCCGGTAGCCCGAGAAGTGGCAGATCGAGTTGACGCTCCACGTGACGTGGTGGATGAAGAAGACCTTCACCAGGCCGGCCCAGATGTAGGTCTGCAGGCCACCCATGAGCGTGCCGTGGTACGCCCAGCCGGCGAGGAACGGCACGACGAGCGTCGCGATGGCGATGTAGGGGAACGCCTTCGAGATGCGGACGAGGCCCTTGTCGCGGAGCAGGTCCGGCGTGTGCTTGCGGGGCCAGCCGCGCTCGATCTCGGTGGACCAGAGCCAGCCGACGTGCGCGTGCCACAGGCCGCGCAGGCCCTCGCCGCCGCCGACGTGCGGAGAGTGCGGGTCGCCCTCCTGGTCCGTGTGGGCGTGGTGCTTGCGGTGGTCGGCGGCCCAGATCAGGGCGGGGCCCTCGATCGCGGTCGAGCCGGCGATCACGAAGAGGTACTTGACCCACGGCTTCGCCTGGACGGCCCCGTGGGTCAACATCCGGTGGTAGCCGATCGTCACGCCGAACGCGCTGAAGAGGTACAGGCCGACGAGCATCGCGATGTCGAACCAGGTCACGGCCTGGTTCCACAGCAGGACGATCGCGATCAGCACCCCGACGAAGGGCAGGCTGACGGCGAAGATGTTCATCCAGCGCGTCGCCCGCGACATGGTCTTGTGTTCCCGTACCGCGGGTGCGGATCCGGTCGCTGTCTCACTCATGCACTCAGCGTATGCGCACGGGGCGCCCGTTTCTTCCCGTCTGAGGGACGTTCTGACGACCAATTTTGCGCACCTTTCGCGTACGCGGCGGGCGGGTCCGGGATCGAGCGAGGCGTCCGCGCCGGTCGTGCGGGGGCGTAGGATCGAGGCGGTGGACCCCGCACCGGCGCTGCTCTTCTACGACCGCGACTGTCGGTTCTGCGCCTGGGGGGTCGTCGGCCTCGCCGCCCGGGCGCGCCCGGGTGCGTTGCGGCTGGCCACGATCCAGGGTCCGCTCGGCGACGAGCACCTGGGGCACCTGGACCCGGAGGCGCGTCTGGCGAGCTGGCACCTGTGGGACGGCGAGCGTCTGCGCAGCGAGGCCGACGTGCTCGACGGGCTGGCGCCGCGGGTGGCCGCTCCGGGGCTGCGGCTGGCGCTGGCCGCGGGCCGGATCGTCCCGCGGCCGCTTGCGACGGTGGCCTACCGACAGGTGGCCGGCCACCGGATCGCGCTCTCGCGGCTGGTCCCGGCGGGGGCCAAGCGCCGCGCCCAGGAGCGCCTGCCCCCGTACCTCGCCGACGGCGAGACCTGAGCGGCGCCGACGCCGCCGGCACCGGCGCCCGGCCGCGCCCCGCGGCTCAGTCCGCCAGGAGGTAGGCCACCAGCGTCTCCCACCCCTCGGGCTCCGGCGGGTCGATCGGGCCACGCACGAACTGCTCGAAGGAGCCCGCGTAGGCCGTGCCCGCCGGGGTGAGGTGGTGGGCGATCCGCAGGCCCTCCTCGGCCACCCACGTGTGCGTCACGGCGTGGGCGTCGGGCAGCGTGGCGTAGCCGCCGCGGTGCAGCGTCACGGCCCAGCGCCCGGCCGGCAGCACGCCCGCCCGGATCTCGCCTTCGCCGTCCACGGTCGTGGCGACGGGCACCGCGACGTCGAACTCGGCCGGCGGCGAGCCCTCCGCCGGGACGGTGCCGTCGTCCACGACGAGGTAGCGGAACACCGCCGGGCCCGCCGGCTGAAGGCCGCGGCCGGCGAGGTGCGCGAAGAGGAGCGGGAATGCCCGATCCACCGCGTCCCGGAACCCCTGCTCGTCGCGGGCGCTCCCGCGGATGGCCAGGTAGGGCTGCTCCGGGCGCGTCACGACCTGGGGGACGTGGTGCTCGGTGGGCGTCTCGGTGCTCATGTCCGTCCGGACTCCCGGGCCGACGCGGACTCATCGGTCCTCGGCCCGTCCGTCCGCCCAGGGCCGCGGCGGCGCGGCCGGCGCCTACGATGCCGCCATGCGCATACGTCCTCCGGTCGTCGTCGCGGTGGCCGGGCTGGGCGCCGCGGTCGCCGGCTCCTCCGGCATCGCCCTCGCGCAGAGCTCGTGCGGCTCGGCGGCGTGCAAGTCCGACGTCGCCGTGGTGACGCTCGTGGAGCCCAACCCCATCGACGTCGGCGGCACCGCCCGGGTCAAGCTCATGGCGAAGAACAACGGGCCCGACGGCGTGGCGAACATCCAGCTCCGGGCGTCGTTCCCCGCCGGGGTCCAGATCGTGGGCGTCGTGACATCCAGCGGGGCGGGGTGCGCCGTCGGCGGAGGTGAGGTCGTCTGCGAGCTCGGCGCCTTCGCCCGCGAGCAGAGCGTCGACGCGATCGTCACCGTCCGCGGTGCGTCGGCCGGTTCCTTCGCCGTCCCGGCCCGCGTCACGGCGTCCGGCGGACAGGACGACAACCCGGGCAACGACACCCACACCGCGACGGTCTCGGTGAACCAGGGGGCGGGACCGTCCGGCGGGGGCGGGGCGGGCGGTGGCTCGGGCTCCGGTGGATCCGGTTCGGGTGGCGGCTCCGGGTCCGGCGGTTCCGGCTCGGGGTCGGGCTCCGGCGGATCGGGTTCGGGGTCCGGTGGCTCGGGCTCCGGGGGCTCCGGGTCGGGTACCTCGCCGGCTCCGAGCGGTCCTCCCGGGTACCTGCGGGTGGCCGATCCGCAGCGGCCTCTGAAGACCGGCGGCGTGCTCGTGCGCGTGCGGGCCTACCGCGGCGGCACGCTCACCGTGCGCGGCACCGTCCGCACCCCGCGCGGCACCGTGCGGCTGACGCCGGTGACCGTCAAGGGCGTCCGCAAGGGGCAGAACCGGAAGGTCTTCCTCGGGACCACGAAGCGCGCCCTGGACCGGATCCGCACGGGCCTGCGCGGCGACCGCCGCCTGCGCACGACGATCACCGCGACGCTGGCCCGCGGCGGCATGCGGACCGAGATCCACCTCAAGCGGTAGGGCGGTCCGGCCCGCCGAACCGCGGCGGGCCGTCGCCTAGAAGACGACGAACTCCCGCGCGACGACGCTCAGGGGCGTCTCGAAGAGCAGCGCGCCGAGGCCCTGCTCGAACTCCTTCGCGAGCCGGCGGACGTCGTTGAAGACGCGGTCGTCGCCGGCCTGCGCGCGGGTCAGCCCCGTGAGGTGGGCGCGCACCTCGCCGTCGCCGAGCAGCCCGATCCAGCGGTCGTAGGCGCCCAGCGCGCGCACGCCCTCGTCGATCGCCTCGTAGGTCAGGAACGCGTGGGCGAGCCGGTCCGTCGGCGGGGCCTGCAGCGCGTCGAGCAGCCAGTCGCGCTGCTGCTCGCGGCGCAGGCGGTGGCAGTCCAGCACGGGGATCAGCCCGCCGGCGAACAGGAGCTTGCGGTTCAGGCGCAGCTTGGCGTTGCGCATCCCCCACTTCTGCTCCTCCGCCCGCGCCTTGCCGGCGAAGTCGACGCAGATCGTGCGCCAGTAGCGGACGAGGTCGTTCAGGAGGAACCGCGGCGGACGGTAGTCCTTCGCGTGGTCCTGCACGTAGCCGTCGACCACCTGCTCGAGCGCGCGGCGGTACGCCTCGCGGCCGACGACGGGGACGGACTCCAGCACGAGCAGCATCCGCTGGGTGAGGTTGGCGTTGCCGTCCTCCTCGAGCCCGATGTGGTCGACGAGGGGGCCGACGAAGATCTGCTGGCCGAAGATGCCCTGCGTGCCGGGCTTGGCCTCGCCCGAGCCGAGCACGCCGTCGAGCCGGTGGACCGCGGGCTCGGCGTCCCCCCGGGGCTCGCCGCCGACGAGGACGAGGAAGTCGTCGTCGGACCCGGGGGTGCGCTCGCGGCGGCCCCAGGAGCCCATGAGGACGATGGACGCGTCGACGTCGCGGGGGATGTCGCGCAGGCGGTGACGCATGGACTCGAGGTCCCACTGCGTCTTCTCGCGGGCGGCGAGCAGGTGCGGGAAGCCGCGGTGGCCGTGCTCCGCGAGCCGCTCGAGCGCGCCCTGAGGGGTGTCCGTCACCCGGAGGACGCTACCGGCGCCGGCCCCGCGGGCGACGGCGCTGCAACCGCGGCACCGCGCGGGCGGTCCCGAGCCGGGGCGCGGGAGCGTCCGCCGGGGCGCTCGCGCCGGGCCGGGGCGACGCCCGGCCCGGGCGGGGTCAGCGGGCCGGCAGGTCCGCCTCGAGGATCCACGGCACGTCGCGGCAGCGCGAGAGGACGGGGGCGAAGAGCTCCTCGTCCTGCGGCGTGAGCGGGACGTGGTGGCAGCCCTCGTCAACGGACGACAGGTGCAGGTGACGCAGGCGCTCACCGTAGGCGTCGAGCAGCTCGTGCGCGATGGCCAGCGTGGGGTCGACGGACCCGACGTGGGGGACGTCGAGGCAGAAGCCGGCCTCGGGCAGCGCGTCGAAGAACGGCCGCAGCTCCTCGGCGGTGCGCCCCGTCGCCTTGCGGCCGTCCATGTTCTCGATCACGAGCGTGCGGCCCAGCGGCGCGTAGGCCGCGGGATCCTCGATCACGTCGGGGTGCACGACCACGGCGTCGACCGCCGGGGGCAGGGCGCAGAGGCGGGCGACGAGCTCGTCCTCCGGGAGCTCGCGGTCCTTCGTCGGCGCGTGGACGCTGAGGAAGCGGAAGGGCAGCTCGCGTTCCGCCGTCTGCAGCCAGGCGGAGAGGCTGAGGAACTCGGGCTCGGACAGCGCGGCGAGCTCCACCGCCAGCGTCGAGACGTCCAGCGCGCGGCGGACGAGCAGGTCCCACTGGCCCCGCAGCTCCACGAGGTGACCGGTCGACGTGCCGAGCGGATGGTGGGCCGCCACGTGCCCGCCGACCCGCGCGTCGATCATCACGGAAGAGGCCATGAGCGCCACGCTAGGCCCCGTCCCGGACGGGACGGTGGCGGCCTCGGCAACCCCCTGCAAACGGCCGCCTTCGGCGTCCAGGGGCGCCGGCAGGGGCGTCGGAGGGATGTCGTCGGGGGCGCTCACCGGGGTCCGACAGCGTGGCACACGCGCCCCGTCGGCCGCCCCGGAGGCGTCGGGTCGCACGGCGGCGAGGACGTCCCGTCCGTGCGGGGCGTCACCCGCCCCGGAGCGGCGCGCGCGCCGCTCCGGGCCGCGCACGCCCGCCGGGCCGGTCCGACGTACCCTCTGGGGATGGTCGACTTGGGACACGCAGCACTCGGCGCCTGGAGCGGCGGGCGGTTCATGCACTTCGGGCAGCAGCTCTCCGAGGACGAACTCGTCGATGTCCTGCGTCCCGACGCGCGCCTGAAGACGGTCGTGACGGCCGACGTGTACGGCACGGGCGAGGGCGACCGCGTCGTCGGCCGGGCGATCGCGGACGTCCCGCGGGCCGACGTGCGGCTCGTCGGGGCCATCGGCCACGACTTCGTGAACGGCGTGCGCCAGGGGGCGAAGGGCTTCCCCCGCTTCACCGACCCGGCGCTGCGTGGCCCCGAGGCCTACGCCGACTACCTGCGCGGCGCGACGGAGGCCAGCCTGGAGCGGTGCGGAACGGACCGCTTCGACGTGCTACTCCTCCACAACCCCGACCGCATCGGCTACACGTCCGACGTGGTGTGGGACGCGATGCAGGACCTCAAGGACCAGGGCCTGACGGACGCGATCGGCATCGCCCCGGGCCCGGCGAACGGGTTCACGCTCGACATCCTCACCTGCCTGGACCGCTTCGGCGACCGCATCGACTGGGCGATGCTGATCCTCGGGCCGCTCGAGCCGTGGCCGGGCCGGCTCGTGCTCGACGCCTGCGAGGACCACGAGGTCCAGGTGCTCGCCCGCGTCGTCGACTACGGCGGCATCTTCTGGGGCGACCTGCGCGAGGACACGCCGCTCGGCGAGCGCGACCACCGCACCTTCCGCCCCGACGGCTGGGTCACCCGCGGCCGCTCCGTCGTCGACCGCGTCGCGGCGATCGGCAAGGCCCGCGGCCTGACCACGATCCAGACCGCCGCCCAGTGGACGCTGGCGCAGCCCGCCGTCTCCTGCGTCGTGCCGACCCTGATCCAGGAGCTGCCGGGCAGCAAGCAGGTCGAGCCGATCCCGATCGCGGAGAAGCGCGCCCAGCTCGCGGCGCTCCCGGCCGAGATCCGCCTGAGCAAGATCGAGATCGACCGCATCACCGAGATGGGCGACAACTCGGGTTCCATGGCGCTCAAGGGCGCCTCCCCGCTCTTCGAGGGGGACGAGCTGCCCGACGCGTGGCCCATCGGCACCCCGCAGCTGCAGGCCGCGCGCCGCTGGGGCATCGACCCCGACCAGCAGCTCGTCAAGACGGTCTGACCCGGTGGCCCCGCGCAACCTCGTCAACCTCAAGGCGGTCGGCAAGGGCTACGCCAGTCGCACCGTTCTCGACGACGTCACCCTCGGCATCAACGCGGGCGACCGCATCGGCATCGTCGGACGCAACGGCGACGGCAAGTCGACGCTGCTCAAGCTCATCGCGGGCATCGAGGAGCCCGACGCCGGCGCGGTCACCCGCGTCGGCGGGCTCGACCTGGCCGTCATCGCGCAGGGCGACGAGCTGGACCCCACCCGGACGATCCGCGACGAGCTGGTCGGCGGTCGCGCCGACCACGAGTGGGCGGGGGACGCGACGTTCCGCTCCGTCCTCGACGGGCTGCTCGGGGGCGTCGAGATGCGCCGGTTCCCGAACGGCCTGGACACGGTCATCGGCCCGCTCTCGGGCGGCGAGCGGCGGCGCATCGCGCTCGCGCAGCTCCTGCTCGACACCCCCGAGCTGCTGCTGCTGGACGAGCCGACGAACCACCTCGACGTCGAGGCCGTCAACTGGCTGGCCCGGCACCTCGCCGCGCGCCGGGGCACGATGGTGGTCATCACCCACGACCGCTGGTTCCTCGACGCGGTCTGCACCCAGACGTGGGAGGTCGAGAACGGGACGGTCCACCAGTACGAGGGCGGCTACGCGGCCTATGTCCTGGCCCGCGCCGAGCGCGACCGGCAGGCCGCCGCCCAGGACGCCCGCCGCCGGCAGCTGCTGCGCAAGGAGCTCGCCTGGCTGCGCCGCGGGCCGCCCGCCCGCACCTCGAAGCCGAAGTTCCGGATCGACGCGGCGAACGAGCTGATCGCGGACGAGCCCGCCGTCCGCGACGGCGTCGAGCTGCTGCGGTTCTCGTCCCAGCGGCTGGGGGACAAGGTGCTCGAGGCGGAGGACGTCTCCGTCGCCTACGGCGCCAAGACGCTCCTGAACCACGCGACGTGGCGGCTGGGCCCGGGCGACCGGGTGGGACTCGTCGGCGTGAACGGCTCGGGCAAGACGACGCTGATCAACGTGCTCTCGGGCGAGCTCACGCCCTCGACGGGCCGGGTGGACCGCGGCAGCACCGTCCGCATCGCCCACCTCTCGCAGGACACGGCCGAGATCCCGGGAAACCTGCGCGTGCTCGAGTCGCTCGAGGAGGTCCGCGGGGCCACGCAGACGAGCGCGGGTGAGGAGGTCTCGGCCGCCGATCTCTGCGACCGCTTCGGCTTCCGGGGCGGGCGCCAGCGGACGCTGGTCAAGGACCTCTCCGGCGGCGAGCGCCGCCGGCTGCAGCTCATGCGGCTCTTGATGGACGAGCCGAACGTGCTGCTTCTCGACGAGCCGACGAACGACCTCGACATCGACACGCTGACGGCGCTCGAGGACCTGCTCGACGCCTGGCCCGGGACGCTCGTGGTCGTCTCCCACGACCGCTACTTCGTCGAACGGGTGTGCGACGACGTCCACGCCCTGGCGCCGGACGGCACGATCCGCCACCTGCCCGGCGGCATCGACCAGTACCTGCACGAGCGCCGCGACGGGGACGGCGCGCAGACCGGCGGGACGGCCGGGGGCGCGAGGTCCGGGGGCTCCGGCGCCGCCACGGCCGAGGCCCCGCGCCCGTCGGGTGCCGAGATCCGCGCGGCCCGCAAGGAAGCCGGTCGGCTCGAGCGGGCGATGGAGAAGCTCGACGCCCGCCAGACCGCCCTGCACGAGGAGATGGCTGCCGCGGCCAGCGACCACGGGCGGCTGCGCGAGCTCGGGGACGAGCTGACGGCGCTGCGGGCGGAGAAGGAGGACCTCGAGGCCCGGTGGCTCGAAGCGTCGGAGACCGCCGAGGCCTGAGCCGGGCCCGAGGGCGCACCCGGCCCGGGCCGCACCGGGCTGCGCCGTACGTGGGTCCGAGTCGGAGGTGCGCCTCGTGCGCGGGTCCGCCGCGTGACGATCCGGGGCGATCGACACCCGGTTGACACCGCCCTGCACCCGGATCGCCAGACGACCGCGACAGGATCGTCCGATGTCGTGGCGGCCGTACGGGCGCCCCAGGACCCGGGACCCCCTGTTGCCTACCGACCGACCGCGCTGGACCACGCTCAACCTCGCCGCTCTGTGGCTCGCCGTCACGGTGGCCGAGAACCAGCGCACGGGGCTCGTGCGCCTGCCCGCGATCGGCGAGGCGCCGGTCCTCGCCACGCTGATGGCCGAGACGCAGGGCGGGCTCGAGGACGAGCCCGAGGTGCTCGAGGCCGCCGTGGTCTTCGAGCGGGTCGCCGGGGCGAGCTGGGGCGCGATCGGCGCGACGCTCGGCCGCCCGGCGGACTGGGTGGAGCAGCGGTTCGCCGTGGCGGAGGTCCGGTTCCGCCTGGACGAGGCGTTCCCGTCCCGCGACAGCGTGCCCGCCCCGCTGCGGTTTCCCGAGGCGTGCCACCGCTGGCTGTCCAAGGCCCTGGACCGCCGCGGCGCCGAGCCCGTCGACCTCGACGTCGACGACGCGACCTGGCACGAGCACGAGTCGGCGGTGATCGCGCTCATGGAGACGATGCTCGAGGCGGGGGAGACCCCGGACGGCGTCGATCCGGGCGAGGCGCACGCCGCGCTCGAGCTCCGGCGCGTCGCGCAGCTGCTCGCCGCCTGAGGACGTCCGACCGACCGGCCACCGGCGGCTTGCGGCCGGGGAGTCGGAGTGGCCGGCCCGTGCTCCGAGCCGGCCACCCACCCGTATCGGTGTCGGGCGATGCCCCGCGCCGTCCGACGCACGGCACCGGTCCCGTCCGGCTGGTACCCGTCCGCGCCGAACGCACGCGCTCGTTCGTCCGCATCCGGGCCCCGGGAGCGCCCCGGACAGGCATCCTGTGGGGGTGCGCCGCGTGCTCCCCCTCCCGCTCCTGCTCCTCCTGGCCCTCGTCGTGCCCGCGCCCTCCGGGGCCGCGAAGGCGATCTCCGGCGGCCCGGACGCCCGCCCGCGCTCCGACGCCGCCGCCGCGCGGCTCGTGAAGCGCTCCGCGTTCGAGCCGCGGCCGGAGAACCGCAGGGCCAACCGGACGACGCCCACGAACGCCCAGCTCGCCGACTTCCGCCGGCGCTCCGACATGCCCAACAAGGACCGGGTGACCGGGCGCTACAAGGGCACCACGGACGAGATCCTCCAGTGGGCTGCGTACAAGTGGCGGGTCTCGCCGGACCTGCTGCGGGCCGTGGCCGTGCAGGAGTCCTGGTGGCGGATGTCGACCGTCGGGGACAACGGCGACTCGTTCGGCCTGATGCAGATGCGCCGGCCGTTCCACTGCTGCGTCCCGCTCAGCCGCAACGCCACGGCCTTCAACGTGGACTACTACGGCGGCATCCTGCGCTCGTACTACTCCGGGGAGCAGGAGTGGCTGAACACGGTGCCCCGCGGCCGCGACTACCGCAAGGGCGACCTGTGGGGCTCCGTGGGAGCGTGGTTCACCGGCCGCTGGCACCAGGGCGACGAGGAGTACGTCCGCCAGGTCAAGCGCTACATGCGCGAGAAGACCTGGCGGACCAACCGCGACTTCTAGGCCGCGTCCGCGGCGTCGGGCGACGCCGCGGAGTGCGGCACGGCGAGGAGCGCGCAGGCCGACTCGCGTGCCAGCCGCGAGCTCACGCTGCCCAGGAGTACGCGCTTGATCGGCCCGTTGGATCGCGAGCCGACCACGAGCAGGTCGAGGGCGCGGCTGGCCGCCGCGAGCCGGACCGGGACGCTGCCCTCGAGCAGCACGGTCTCGACGGCGTCGACGCCCTCCACGCCGTCCGCGGCGTGCCGCAGCACCCCGCGGGCGTGCTCGCGGATGCGCTCGAGGGCGGCCTCGCCGGCCAGGCCGCCGTACGCGACGACCTGCTCGTCGAGGACCTTCACGATGCGGAGCGTCGCGTGGTGGCGACGGGCGAGCTCGACGCCGGTGGCCAGCGCCTCGTGCGACTCCGTCGAGTCGTCGAACGCGACTCCGACGGTCGCGATCGTCCGCGGCTCGTCCGCGAACCCGGCGGGCGCGACGGCCACGTGGCACGGGGCGCCGTGCAGCGTCTGCTCCGTGACGCTCCCCGGCAGGACGCGGCCCAGCGGGCCCTGGTGGCTCGTGCCGACCACGATGCAGGTCGCCCCGTGCTCGCGCGCCGCGCGCTGCAGGGCCGCGGCGGGCGAGGTGCCGTGGGCGACGACGAAGCGGGTGTCGGGCCGGTCGCCGACCAGGGTGCGCGCCGACGCCAGCCGCTCCTCGCCCCGCTCGTCCTCGTGCCGCGCGAACGCCGCGACGTGCTCCGCGTCGTCGATCGGCAGCTCGCGCCACACCGTCGCGACGGTCAGCGGGGCGGGCCCGCCCGGCGCGGCGTCCGCGAGGACGACCGCGAGCGTGAGCGCGTCGCGGGCTCCGGGAGAGGCGTCGTAGGCGGCGATGACGTGGTCCTGCACAGGATGCTCCTGGGGGTGGGGGCCGGAGCACCGAGCCTACGGCGGCGAGCGTCGGCGCGCCATGCGGGGGACCCCGCCGACGCTCCGGGGTTTCCCGCAACGTCCGCCCGGAAGCACCGCGCCCCCAAACGCGAGGAGCCCGGCACGCGGTGCCGGGCTCCTCGAAGACCTGGGTGCTGTTCCCGGCGGACCGGGGAGGGGGTGGTGCTAGCGGTCGTCGCGACGACCGCGGCCGCCACGCTCCGGCTTGTCCTCGCCGCGGTCCTCGCGGCCGGGCATGGAGATCATGCGGGGGTGCGGGTAGGGGAGCAGCGCCAGCTCGCGCGCCTGCTTGACGGCGCGGGCGGCGTGCGCCTGATCACGGGCGTTGAGGCCGGTCGCGCGGCGCGAGCGGATCTTGCCCTTCTCCGTGACCAGCGCGCGGAGCGCGTCGACGTGCAGGTGATCGATCTGCGCGACCTGCTCCTTGGTGAGCTTGGGGGTCCGTCGCGGACCGCCCTTCGGGGAGCGCCGGCCGCGTGCCGGCTTGGTGGAGGGTCGAGCCATAGACGGGGTAGTCTGGCATACGCCTGCGTCCCGACGCCGCCCGCCTGCCTCAGCCCGGCCAGCCGGCCGGCATGGGGAACGCCTCGTCGCCGACGCCCAGGACGAACGGCTCGTCCGTCGCGGCCCGCGCGGTGACGGAGAAGGGGGACCCGGGGCGCGTCGACTCCCACGAGAGCTGCAGCACGGAGCCCGCCGGCAGGTTGCCGGCCGCCGCCGCGGTGGCGCGCGCCCGGTGCTCGACGCCCCCGAGGGGAGCGGCGATCTCGCCCGTCGCCGGGTCGGCGTCGAACGGCGGCAGGGGCCGGAACACCGGCAGGTCGGGGACGGGCTCGCCCGCCGGACCGGCGTGGGGCAGGTGCACGACGGTTCCGCCGCGGGCGACCTCGACGGGGAGCAGGCGTGCCGCGTCCACGACGGCCGGCGGGCCGTCGCCGTCCGGGACGACCGCGGTGGCGCGGACGGCCGCCGAGGCGTGCAGCAGCGCGCGGAGGAGCGTGACGACGGCGTCGAGCTCCCCGACGGACGCGACGAGGGCGACGGGCGGACCCGGGTCGGGCGCGTCGGTGCTCACGGTCGCGGGAGGGTGGGGGCGGGCAGCGTCGCGGGCCGGCCGGTGGGGTAGGTGCCAGCGACGGCACGGGCCCACGCGGCGTCGCCCCAACGCGCGGCGTGCTCGGCGACCGTGCGCTCGATGTCGTAGGCGACCCGCCGCAGCTCGACGGAGCCGTCGTCGGCGAGCAGGCCGTAGGCGGCGCGGGGATCGCCGTCGAACGGCATGCCCACGCTCCCCGGGTTGACCACCGTCGTGACGCCGCCGTCGGGGCGCTCGATGTCGCGGCGCATCTGCAGGTGGGTGTGGCCGACGACGAGCAGCCCGGGCGTGCGGCCCGCGAGCCGATCGCCCTCGTCCTCCTCGGGCTCCGGCAGGAACCCGACGACGTCGGCCTGCGGCGACCCGTGCCACGCCTCTCCGCCGGGGACGCGCTGCCACCGCGGGAGGGCGTAGAGCTCCGCCACGGTCGACGGGCCGAGTGCGTCCCGGGCCGCGTCGACGCCCCCGCGGGCCAGCGGGATCGCCGGCACGTCCGCCGTCTCGACGGCCCAGCGCTCGTGGTTGCCGCGCAGCCAGAGGGCGTCGGGCAGGGCCCGCAGGCGGCGGAGCGCGTCGACGGGCCAGGGGCCGAACGCCGAGACGTCGCCGCCGACGAGCCAGCCGTCGGCACCGGCCCGCTCCGCATCGTCGATCACGGCCTCGAGCGCGGCGAGGTTGCCGTGCACGTCGTAGAGGAGGGCGAGCACCCCGCCAACCTAGCGAGACGGCCGGGCCCCGGCCCGGGCTTCTCGGTTCGACGCCGCATCGGACGTCGGCAAGGCCCGGTCCACCCGGTCGGGTTCCGGCCGGTTTGAGCCGCGATCCGGACAACCGGAGCGTTCACTCCGAAATAACCGGAGCATGCGATCCGCTTGTGCTAGGTTGCCAACCGGATCAACCACTCCGCTTGACTGGAACGCACCTCCGATGTCCTCCTCCGCCCCTCCCACGACCCGCGCCGTCAGCCCGATGGCCGTGCTCGTGCTCGTCTGCTTCGCGCAGTTCATGGTCGTCCTCGACGCCACCGTCGTGAACGTCGCGCTGCCCTCCATCCAGGCCGACCTCGGCTTCGAGCCGAGCAACCTCGCCTGGGTCATCAACTCCTACACGCTGCTCTTCGGCGGCTTCCTCCTGCTCGGCGGCCGCGCGGCGGACCTCTTCGGACGCCGGCGCCTGTTCGTCCTGGGCGTCGCCCTCTTCACCGCCGCCTCGCTGCTGAACGGTCTGGCGCAGACGCCCGGCCAGCTCATCGCGTTCCGCGCGCTGCAGGGCCTCGGGGGCGCGCTCGTCTCGCCGGCCGCGCTCTCCATCGTCACCACGACGTTCGCCGAGGGCCCTGAGCGGACCCGCGCGCTGGGCGTCTGGGGCGCGATCGCCGGCGGCGGCAGCGCCGTGGGCCTCATCCTCGGCGGCGTCCTCGTCGAGGCGCTCTCCTGGCCCTGGGTCTTCATCGTCAACGTGCCCGTCGGCATCGTCGTGGCCGTCCTCGCGTACCGGGTGATCCCCGAGTCGCGCGCCGAGAACGTGCCCGGCGGCTTCGACCTGCTCGGCGCGGCCACCGTCACGGGCGGGCTCGTCGCGCTGGTCTACGCGGTCGTCGAGGCCGGCGAGCAGGGCTGGGGCTCGGGTTCCACGCTCGGCTTCGGCGCCCTCGCGATCGTGCTCCTGAGCGCCTTCGTGCTCGTCGAGCGCCGGCACTCCGAGCCGCTCGTGCGCCTGGGCATCCTGCGCGTGCGCTCCCTGCTGGCCTCGAACCTCGTGATGCTGCTGGCGATCGCCGGCATGTTCGCGCTGTTCTACTTCGCGACGATCTACATGCAGGAGGTCCTGGGCTACTCGCCGCTGGAGTCGGGCCTGGCGTTCCTGCCGTTCACCGTCGGCATCGTCGGCGGCTCGGTCGCCGCCCAGACGCTGATCCGCCGGCTCGGCATCCGGGGGACGATCATCGGCGGACTGCTGCTGGCCGCGCTCGGCCTGGTGCTCATGGCGCGCATCACGGTCGCGGGCAACTACGCGACGGAGCTGCTGCCCGCCATGGTCCTGCTCGCCGCGGGCATGGGCCTGGTGTTCGTCCCCGTCACGGTGATGGCGACGGGCGGCATCGACGAGGCCGACCAGGGCCTCGCGTCCGGCCTCATCAACACCTCGCAGCAGTTCGGCGGCGCTCTCGGCCTCGCGGTCCTGTCGACGCTCGCGGCCTCGCGCACGGAGGACCGCATCGCCGAGGCCGGGGGCGGCGTCTCCCGGGCGCAGGGCCTCGAGGCGCTCGTCTCGGGCTACCACCTGGCGTTCCTCGTCGGGGCCGGCCTGATGATCGCCGCGGCGGTGCTCACCGCCGTCCTCGTCCGCCGCGAGCACGTCGCAGACATCGACCCGGAGCAGGCCGTGGCGGTCGCAGCGTAGGATCGTAGAGGTGAGCACGGAAGCCCCGGACACGGTCGAGCGGCCCCGGCGGGCCGACGCCCTGCGCAACCGCGAGCGGCTGCTCGAGGTCGCGCAGGACGTGTTCGCCGAGCTGGGCCCCGACGCGTCCGTTGCGGAGATCGCGCGGCGGGCGGGGGTCGGGGCGGGCACGCTGTTCCGGCACTTCCCCACGAAGGACGACCTGATCGCCGCCGTGCTCGAGCGCACCTTCGACGAGATGACGTCGACGGTCTACGAGGCGCTCGCGATGGAGGACGCCTGGGAGGGCATCGTCCACGTGATCACGGGCACCGCGGAGCGCCAGGCCTGCGACCGCACGTTCCTCCAGAGCGTCGGTCCGGACCTGTTCTCGCAGCCGCGGTTCCGCGAGCGCAACGAGCGGATCATGGGCCAGCTCGGCGAGCTGCTCGAGCGGGGCCAGAGGGCCGGCCAGGTCCGCGATGACCTGAGCCCGGAGGACCTGCCGTTCATCCTCGCGGCCGTCGGCGGGGCGACGGAGCAGTGCCCCGTCGCGATGACGGGCTGCTCCCCCGACCTGTGGCGGCGGTACCTCGGCGTGCTGCTGGACGGCATGCGGCCGGCGGCGGCCCACCCGCTGCCGACGGGGCCGCCCACGCTGGACCAGCTCATGGCCGGCAAGGCGGCGAAGGCCGCCGCCCGCGCCGGGCGCCGCTCGGGCTGACGGACCGCCCGGCGCCCCCCGGCCGTGGCCGGGGGCGGCCCCGGCGGGGCGTACGCTTCGCCGTCGTGCCGGACCCCGCCCTCGCCTCCGCCGCTCCCCGCGCGCGCCCGTCCGCCGGCGACGTCGCGCTCGCCGTCGGCGGCGTAGCCCTCGCGACCCTGGTGGTCGAGGCCGTGAAGGGCGTCGCCCCGGCGGTCTCCCTCGGCGTCTTCTACGTCGTGCCGGTCCTGCTCGTCGCGACGCGCTCCGGCGTCGGGCTCGGCGTCGCCACGGCCGCCCTCTCCGTGGCGGCCTTCAACTGGTTCGAGCTGCCACCCGTGCGCGACTTCGAGCTGGCGGACGAGCGGCACTGGGCGGTGCTGGCCGTGCTGCTCGTCGTCGCCGTGGTGTCCGCGCGCATCGCCGAGGCGGGGCGCCGCGACGCGGCGCGGGCGGACGCGGCGCGGCGCGAGGCGGACCTCGTCGCCGACCTCACGACGATCGTGCTCTCGGACCGGCAGGTGGCGGCGTCGCTGCCCGCGGCGGCCGCGCGGCTCGAGGAGCACGTGGGCGCGCCCGTGACCCTGCGGCCGTGGGACCCCGGGCTCACGGGCGACGGCGGCCCCGATGGCGGCGCGGTCGTCCTCCGCGGGCCCGGCGGTCCGGTCGGCGTGCTGCGGTGGACGACGCCTGGAGATCCGGCGGCCGACGCGGCGCTGCGCGAGCGGGTCGCCCCGGCGCTGGGCGCCGTCCTCGCCGCCGGCCTCGAGCGCGAGCGGCTCGGGGCCGAGGCCGTCGAGGCCGAGACGCTCCGGCGCTCCGACGAGGTCAAGACGACCCTCCTGCGGACGGTCGGCCACGACCTCCGCACGCCGTTGACCCAGATCTCGGCGGCCGCCGCCGCGCTGCGCTCCCCGTCGCTGGAGCCGGACGAGCGGACGGAGCTCGCCACGGGGATCGAGGAGGGCAGCGACCGCCTCGCCGCGATGATCGAGAAGCTGCTGGACCTCTCGCGGCTCGAGGTCGGCGCCGCGCAGCCGCGGGCCGACGAGCTGTTCCTCGACGACCTCGTCCGCGACGCCCTCGTCGCGCTCGGGCCGGCCGCCGCGCGCGTGCGGGTGGAGACGGAGGACCCGCCGCCCAGCGTCCGCGCCGACCCGGCGCAGGTCGAGCGGATCGTGGTGAACCTGCTGGAGAACGCGCTCGTCCACGGCCGCCCGTCCGCGCCGCGTAGCCCGGAGGCCGACCGCGTGCTGGTGCGCATCGCCCGCCGCCGCGGCCGGGCGGTGGTGCGCGTGGTCGACGGCGGCCCGGGCATCCCGCCCGAGGCCCGCGAGGCGCTCTTCCGGCCGTTCACCCGCGGCGAGGGTTCCTCCGGACCCGGCAGCGGCCTGGGCCTCGCGATCGCCCGCGGGTTCGCCGAGGCCAACGGGGGGAGCCTGCGCGTGGAGAGCTACCCGGGGCAGGGCACGGCGTTCGTGCTCGAGCTGCCGCCGGCCGACGGGGACGGCGCGTCCGCGGCCGGGACCGTCTCGGCACCCGATCGTGCGCCCGCATCCGGCGGCGCGCCCGCGGCCGGGCGAGGCCGCCCGTGAGCGCCGGGGGCCGCACGGTGCTCGTCGTCGACGACGAGCCGCAGATCGTCCGCGCGCTCAAGGTCCTGCTGCGCGACGCGGGCTTCACGGCCCTCCCGGCCGGCGGGGTGGAGGAGGCGCTCGACCTGGCGGCGCTGCACGGGCCCGAGGCGGCGATCGTCGACCTCATGCTGCCGGACGGCAGCGGCGTCGACGTCTGCCGCGGACTCCGCGAGTGGACGCAGATCCCGATCCTCGTGCTGTCCGCCGTCGACGAGGAGTCCGAGAAGGTGCGGGCCCTCGAGGCGGGGGCGGACGACTACGTCACGAAGCCCTTCGGGCCCGGCGAGCTCCTCGCCCGGCTGCGGGCGGCCCTGCGCCGCGCCGGCACGACCACCGAGGACCCCGTGGTGCGGGTGGGCGACCTCGAGGTCGATCTGGCCGACCACCGCGTCCTGCGGGCGGGGACGGAGCTGCACCTGACGCCCATCGAGTTCGGCCTGCTGCGCACGCTCGTCCGCCACCGCGGCCGGCTCCTGACCCACGGGGCGCTGCTGCTCGAGGTGTGGGGCGCCGCCTACGCCGATGACACGGCGACACTGCGCACCCACATCGCGAACCTGCGCCGCAAGCTCGAGACGCCCGCCGCGGACGGCACGCCGGCGCCGCGCCTCATCCGCACGGAGACGGGCGTGGGCTACCGGCTCGTGGGCTGACCCGGGGGAGGAGGGGAGGGCCGGACCCGGTCGTCCCGGACGACCGGTCCCGCCGGCGAGGACCCGGTGCCGCGCCGCACCCGGAGGGGCGGCGCGGCGGGCGGTCAGTCGTTCTGGACCGTTGCCCGGCGGCTCTCGTCGCGGACCTCGCCGACGAGCTCCTCGAGCACGTCCTCGAGCGCCACGACGCCGAGCACGGTGCCGTCGGCGTCCTTCACGCGGGCGAGGTGCGCGCGGGAGCGCTGCATGGTCTGCAGGACCGTCCGCAGGCGGTCCGACACGTTCACCGTCGGCAGGGTGCGGCGCAGGCGCGCCGGCACCGGGCGGTCGCGATCGCCGTCGCCCTCGCCGAGCAGGTCCTTCAGGTGCAGGTAGCCCACGAGCGCGCCGTCGGGCAGCCGGACGGGGAACCGCGAGTAGCCCGTGCGACCGGCGAGCTCCTCGACCTTCGCCGGGGTGACGCCGGGGCGCACGGTCTCGAGCTCCGCCATCGGCAGCAGCACGGCGCGCGCGGTGCGGTCCTCGAACTGCAGGGCGTCGAGCAGGAGCCGGCCCTCGCCGTGCTCCAGCATGCCCTCGCGATGGGACTCCTCGACCAGCCCCGCGACCTCGTCGCGGGTGAACGCGCTCGTCACCTCGTCCTTCGGCTCCACGCCGACGGCGCGCAGGGTGACGTTCGCGATCCAGTTCAGGCCCGCGATGGCCGGGCGCAGGATGCGCACGATCAACACGAGCGGGGGCCCCAGCACCAGGGCCGACCGGTCCGGGCCGGCGAGGGCGATGTTCTTCGGCACCATCTCGCCGACCACGACGTGCAGGTAGACGACGATGAGCAGGGCGATCGCGAACGCGATCGGGTGCAGGAGGGACTCGCCGATGCCGACGTCGTGCAGCAGCGGCTCGATGAGGTGGGCGACGGCCGGCTCACCGATGTAGCCGAGGCCGAGGGAGCAGATCGTGATGCCGAGCTGGGCGCCCGCCATCATCAGCGAGACGTTCTCCATCGCGCCGAGGGTGATCTTGGCCGCGCGACTGCCGGCCTCGGCCCGGGGTTCGATCTCGGTCCGGCGGGCGGACACGAGCGCGAACTCCGCGCCGACGAAGAAGGCGTTCAGGCCCAGCAGGACGACGGCGATGAGGACGGCGAGCAGATCGCTCATCGGTCGTCCTCCGTCTCGTCGTCGTCATCGCGCTCGAGGTGCTCCACGACGACGCGCAGCTCGTCGACCCGCAGGCCGTCCATGGTGCGCACGGTGATCGTCACGCGGTGGTGCGGATCCTCCTCGTCGGGCACGTCGAGGACGACCTCGTCTCCGACGTCCGGGATCCGCTCGAGGTGCAGGGCCACGAGACCGCCGAGCGTCTCGTAGTCCTCGTCCTCGGGGACGGGCACGCCGATGATCTCCTCGGCCTCGTCGGGCCGCAGCAGCGCGGGCATGAGCCACGAGCCGTCGGCCTGGCGGCGGGCGACGGAGGAGCGGTCGTCGTGCTCGTCGAGCACCTCGCCGACGATCTCCTCGATCAGGTCCTCCAGGGTGACGACCCCGTCGACCCCGCCGAACTCGTCCACGACGACCGCCATCTGCAGGCCACCCTGGCGCAGGACGGCGAGCAGCGGGTCGAGCTCGAGGGTCGAGGGGACGACGACGGGGGCGACCATGACGTCGCGCACCCGGACCTCGTCGCGGCGCTCGAAGGGGACCGCGACGGCGTGGCGGATGTGCGCCACGCCGGCGATCTCCTCGGAGTCCTCGACCTCGACCGGGAACCGGGAGTGGCCCGTCTTGCGTGCCTGGTCCAGGACGGCCGCGACGGTGTCGTCGGCGTCGACGGTCTTCATGCGGGTGCGCGGCGTCATGACGTCGTCCGCCCGGCGCTCGCCGAACGCGAGGGAGCGCTGCAGGAGCGTCGCGGTGTTCGTCTCGAGCGTGCCCTGCTCGGCGGAGCGCCGTACGAGCGAGGAGAGCTCCTGCGCCGAGCGCGCGGACGCGAGCTCCTCCTGTGGCTCGATGCCGAGCCGGCGCAGGATCGCGTTGGCGGAGCCGTTGAGGAACCGCAGCGGGTAGGCGGTGGCCGTCGTGAACGCCCGCTGCGCCCCGGCGATGCGCCGTGCGGTGTCGAGCGGGGCGGAGATCGCGAGGTTCTTCGGCACGAGCTCGCCAAAGACCATGGTCACGGCCGTGGCGAGCACGAGCGCGATGACGACCGAGACGCCGCGGGACGCCGTCTCGCTCAGGCCGAGCGACTCGAGCGGCCCGTCGACGAGCTTGGCGATCGCCGGCTCCGCGAGGAAGCCGATCGCGAGGTTCGTGACCGTGATCCCGAGCTGCGCGCCCGAGAGCTGGGTCGAGAGGCTGCGGAGCGCGAGGGCGACGCCCTCGGCGCGCTTGTCGCCGGCCTCGGCGGCGCGGTCGACGGCTCCGCGGTCGACGGTGATCAGCGCGAACTCGGCGGCGACGAAGATGCCGCACGCGGCGACGAGGCCCAGGGCGACGAGGAGGAGGAGGACCTCGATCATCGGACGGCCCCGTCCGGTCGTGAGGATCGCGGGTGCAGTGCGGCGCGCGCTACGGCGCGCCCGGCACCTCGAGGAGGATCGTCATCGGCGCGCGACGGGGCGCGCTCGGGACTGTCTGCGGACGGGTCGTCCGTGTGAGGTGTCATTCAGCGTGATCATACGCAGCCCCAACGGGAGCCTGCGCCTCCGGGCGGCTACGCTGGTGGCCGATGGCGCACCGCGAGATCTCCTCCTGGCTCATGGACATGGACGGCGTGCTCGTCCACGAGGAGCGGATGGTGCCCGGCGCCGACCGCTTCCTCGAGCGGCTGCGCGAGCTCGGCCGCCCGTTCCTCGTCCTCACGAACAACTCGATCTACACGCGTCGGGACCTGTCCGCGCGGCTCAAGGCGAGCGGGCTCGAGGTGCCGGAGTCGTCCATCTGGACATCGGCCCTGGCGACCGCCCGGTTCCTCGCCGACCAGCGTCCGGGCGGCTCCGCGTTCGTCATCGGCGAGGCCGGCCTGACCACCGCGCTGCACGAGTCGGGCTACACCCAGACGGAGCGCAACCCGGACTACGTCGTCCTGGGCGAGACCCGCACCTACTCCTTCGAGCGGATCACGCAGGCGATCCGCCTGATCGCGAACGGCGCCCGCTTCATCGCCACCAACCCCGACAACATCGGCCCGTCGCCCGCCGGTCCGTTGCCGGCCACGGGCTCCGTCGCCGCGCTCATCAGCCGCGCCACGGGCGTCGAGCCCTACTTCGTCGGCAAGCCGAACCCGCTCATGATGCGCTCGGCGCTGAACCAGATCGACGCGCACTCCGAGACGACGGCGATGATCGGCGACCGCATGGACACCGACGTCGTCTCCGGCCTCGAGGCCGGCCTCGAGACGATCCTCGTCCTCACGGGCGTCGCCACCCGCGAAACGGCGAAGGTCTACCCCTACGTGCCGACGCGCATCGTCGACTCCGTCGCCGACCTCGTCGACACCCTGGAGTAGGGGAGCGGGCCCCACCCCGAGCGTCTCGGGCCGGGCCGCGCAGGACGTCGTCGCGGCTCGGGGCACCCGCAGAGGGGAGCGGGCCCCACCCCGAGCGTCTCGGGCCGGGCCGCGCAGGCTCAGTCCGTTGCGACCTCGATGGTGAAGCGGGAGGTCGCCGTCTCCCCCGGGGCGACGTGGGTCAGGCCGCGGCCGCTGACCAGGGCGTTCGTCGGCGCCGTCATCGGCTCCCAGGCCACGAAGGACTGACCCTCCGGCGCCCACGCGTGCCCGACGGGATAGCCCGGCGCGCCGAAGCGCACCGTCAGCGTGCGGCCGCCGCCGCGCAGGACGAAGGGGCCGTCGATCTCGGGGTATTCCGCGTCGAGCGTGCGGTCCCCGAGCGGGCCGTCGGTCCACGTCGGCGCGCGCTCGTCGCCCGTGGGGATGCCGTGGTCGTCCAGGACGCTCTCGCGCCGCACGGGCAGCGTCACGTCGAGCTGCTCGCGGGGGACGCCCGGGAGGGTGAACAGCGGGTGCCAGCCGAACGCGCGGGGGACGGGTGCCGCGCCCGTCGCCGTGAGCGCGGTGTCGACGATCATCGCCTCCGGGGTCAGGGAGACCGTCACGCGCAGGCGGTGGGGGAAGGGGAACGCGTGCAACACGTCGTCGTCGGCGTCGAAGACCGCGACGAGCTCGCCGGCGGACTCGTGCTCCGTGCGCCAGGCACGAGCCGCCATGACGCCGTCCTTCGGCAGGCCGTGCTCGTCGCGCTTGATCCGCTCGGGGTCGAGGATCACGTCGCCGCCGCCGTTCGGCCCGCCGGGGTCGGACGGGTCCGGGTAGGAGAGGCCGGAGAGGCGGTTGGCCCACGGGGCCAGGAGCGGGATGCCGAACGCGGAGCCACGCTCGCGGTAGGCGTCGAGCCCACCGCGCTGGCCGAGGAGCTCCTCGCCGCCGTGGCGCAGGGACGACCCGACCATCCCCACGTCCGGCCGCCAGACGGCGGTCAGGTCCCCGGCGCGCAGCTCGCTCATGGGGACAGGATGACGGCTGGGGGTGGGGCCGGTCCGCAGCACGCCGGGCGAGGCGGCCCGCCGTCGATCACGTGCCGAGGAAACAATTACGAAGCAAAGGTTTCCGTGGATACGGTATGGTGCTTTCCATGACCGCACCGCCTCCCGCCCCGGACCCCGACACCCGCGCCGCCGAGGACGACGTCTCGGGCCTGCTCGACGTCGTCCGCCTCCAGATCGTCCTGTGGAACCGGGTGGACCGCCGCCTGCGCGACGAGCTCGGCTTGACGCTCGGACAGTTCGAGACGCTGTGGTTCGCGGCCCGCGCGCCGGAGGAGGCCGGCGCCCGGACGGTCGACCTGGCCCACGCGCTGCGCATCACCGCCGGCGGGGTCTCGAAGCTCGTCGACCGCGTCGTCGGGCTCGGCCTGGCCGAGCGCGAGCCGGACGCCACGGACCGGCGCGTCACCCGGGTGCGGCTCACGGCGGCGGGCCGCGACCGGACCCGCCGGGGCGTCGACGTCTGCGCCGCCGAGCTGCGCGAGACCTTCCCGGCGGACCGCGCGGCCGACCTCGCCGCGCTGGGGCGGCTCGCGACGGGCCTGCTGGCCGCCGAACGGCAGGGGGGTGCGGCATGAGCGCCACGATGCGGGCCGTCGTCCTCGACGCTCCGGGTCCGCCGTCGGCGCTCGAGATCCGCGAGCGGCCGATCCCGGTGCCGCGGCACGGCGAGGTCCTGCTGCGCGTCCGCGCGTTCGGGCTCAACCGGTCCGAGCTGCACCTGCGGCTGGGGCTCGCCGAGGGCGTCACCTTCCCCCGCGTCCCCGGCATCGAGGCCACGGGCGAGGTCGTCGCCGCCCCGGGCACCGGCCTGCAGCCGGGGCAGCAGGCCGTCGCGATGATGGGCGGCATGGGCCGGGCGTTCGACGGCGGCTACGCCGAGTACGTCCGCGTGCCCGCCACGAGCGTCATCCCGTTCTCCTCCGAGCTGGACTGGAGCACGCTCGGGGCGGTGCCCGAGATGCTCCAGACCGCGCACGGCATCCTCACGACCCTGGATGCACGCGCCGGCCAGACGCTGCTCGTACGCGGCGGCACGTCCTCCGTCGGCCTCGCCGCGGCGGGCCTGGCCAAGCAGCGCGGGCTGACGGTCGTGGCGACGACCCGCCGGCCCGAACGCGCCGACGCCCTGCGCGCGGCGGGCGCCGACCACGTCGTGATCGACGACGGCGCGGTCGCCGCCCGGGTGCGGGAGGTCGTGCCGGGGGGCGTCGACGCGGCGATCGAGCTCGTCGGCGCGCCGACCCTCCGCGACACGCTGCACGCCGTGGCGCCGCGGGGCATCGCGTGCTTCGCCGGGATGCTCTCGAACGAGTGGATCGTGCGGGACTTCTACCCGATGGACCACCTGCGGGCCGGGGTGCGTCTGACGGCGTACAGCGGCGACGCATCGGACCTGCCCGCCGAGGTGCTGCAGGGGTTCCTCGACGACGTGGCGGCGGGCCGCGTCCGCGTGCCCGCCGGTCGCGTCTACCGGCTCGACGAGATCCGGCAGGCCCACGACGACATGGAGCACGACCGCGCCACGGGCAAGCTGGTCGTGGTGCCGTAGCCGCGGCCGGAACGGCGTACGTGCGCCGCGCACGGAGCGTCTTCACAGCGTCTTGATGCCGGTGCCCGGAGCCCCCACACGGGGTTGACGGGCCCGGCCGCACGCTGGAGACATGGATCTCCTCGCCGTCGGCATCGCGGCCGTGTTCTTCGTCGCGATGCTGCTCCTCATCGAAGGACTGGACCACGCATGAGCGGGTCCGTCGTCCCCAGTCTCGCCGCGGCGCTGCTCGTCGCGGCCTACCTGTTCTACGCGCTGCTGCGCGGTGAGGAGCTCTAGGTGTCCGGCTGGTTGCAGCTCGCGCTGCTCGTGGCGGTCGTCGTCGCGCTCACGCCGCTCCTCGGCGGCTACATGGCCCGCGTGTTCGCGGGCGAGCGGGTGCTGCTGAGCCCGCTCCTCGGTCCCGTCGAGCGGCTCCTGCTGCGCGCCATGCGCGTCCGGCGGGACGAAGACGGTCCCGTCGGCCAGGACTGGAAGGCCTACGGCCGTTCCGTCCTGCTCTTCTCCTTCGCCTCCTGGCTCGTGCTCTACGCGCTCCTGCGCCTGCAGAGCGTCCTGCCGGGCGCCCCGAAGGACATGGGCGCGATGCCGTGGGACGTGACCTTCAACACCGCCTCCTCCTTCGTCACGAACACGAACTGGCAGTACTACGGGGGCGAGACGACGCTGAGCTCCGTCTCGCAGATGACGGGCCTGGCGGTCCAGAACTTCGTCTCCGCCGCCGTCGGCATCGTCGTCCTGATCGCGGTCGTCCGCGGCATCGCGGCCCGCGGCGGCGACCCGTCCTCGCGCCGGTTCGGGTCGCTGGGCAACTTCTGGGTCGACCTCGTGCGGGCCGTCCTCTACGTGCTCCTGCCCATCTCGTTCCTCGGCGCGCTCGTCTTCGTGAGCCAGGGCGCGCTGCAGACGCTGGGCGGCGAGACCACGCTGAACACGCTCGCCGGCGGCACGCAGACGCTGGTCCGCGGCCCCGTCGCCTCGCAGGAGGCCATCAAGCTGCTCGGGACGAACGGCGGCGGCTACTTCAACGTCAACTCGGCGATGCCGTTCGAGAACCCGACGGCGTTCTCGAACTTCCTCTCCATGGTGCTCGTGCTGGCGATCCCCGCCGCGCTGACCGCCACGTACGGCCGCATGGTCGGCAACCGCCGCCAGGGCTGGGCGATCTTCGGCGCGATGGCCGTGATGTTCGTCGCCCTCGCGGTCGTCCTCAGCCTGGCCGAGCAGCACGGTTCGCCGGCCCAGCACGCCGCGGGCCTGGCCACCGCGTCCTTCGACGGCTCGACCGGGGGCAACCTCGTCGGCAAGGAGCAGCGCTTCGGCATCTCGGGCTCCGCGCTCTTCAACACCGTCACGACCGTCACCTCGACGGGCGCCGTGAACTCCGCGATGGAGTCGCTGACCGGGCTCGGCGGGCTCGTGCCGATGACCGGCATGGGCTCGTCCGAGGTCATCTTCGGCGGCGTCGGCTCCGGGCTCTACGGCATGTTGCTCTTCGTCGTCCTCGCCGTCTTCGTCGGCGGCCTGATGGTCGGCCGCACGCCGGAGCTGCACGGCAAGAAGATCGAGGCGCGCGAGATCAAGCTCGCGATGCTCGGCGCGCTCTACATGCCGCTGACGGTGCTCACGATGACCGCCCTGGCCGTCGGCACCGATCACGGGAAGGTGTCGAACGCCGCCGGCGGGCCGCAGGGCTTCTCCGAGGCCCTCTACGCCTCCCTCTCGCAGGGCAACAACAACGGCTCGGCGTTCGCGGGCTACACGGGCTTCGTCCAGCCGAACGGGAACAACGACGGGGCGTTCGGCATCACCTTCGCCGACCTCCTCGGTGGCGTGGCGATGCTCGTCGTCCGGTTCTTCCCGATCCTCGTGGTGCTCGCGCTCGCCGGCTCCCTGGCGCGGAAGCGGCCCGCGCCCACGGGCCCCGGGACCCTGCGCACCGACAGCCCGACCTTCGTGGTCCTGCTGATCGGCGTGATCGTCCTCGTCGGCGCCCTCACGTTCTTCCCGGCCTTCCTCCTGGGCCCCGTCGTCCAGAGCCTGACCGGCCACCTCTACTAGGCCTCGGTGCACCCCATGCGCAAGGACGTCATCACCTCCCTCCTCGCCGTCGTGGCCCTCACGGTCCTGCTCGGCGTGCTCTACCCCCTCGCGGTCACCGGCGTCAGCCAGGTGACGATGGGCGGCCGCGCCGACGGCTCGATCGTCCGTCGCGGCGGCACCGCCGTCGGCTCCGAGCCGATCGGCCAGGACTTCCGCCGGCCGGTCACGAGCCCCGACGGCCGCCCGCAGGTCGACGCCGACGGCGAGCCGGTCCTCGAGGCCGACCCGCGGTACGTGCAGAGCCGCCCGTCCGTCACGGGCTACGCCCCGAACGCCACGGCCTTCTCCAACCGCGGCCCGAACGCGACCGACACGAGGGACGCGCTCGCCGCGAACCTGCGGGCCTACCTCGCTCTCGAGCGCCCGTACGACCCCGGGCTGACCGCCGCGCGGGTCCCCGTCGACGCGGTGACGGACTCCGCCTCGGGCGTCGACCCGCACGTCTCCGTCGCCAACGCCCGGATCCAGGCGCGCCGGATCGCGGCGCTGCGGCGCCTGCCGCTCCCGCGCGTGCTCGACGCGGTCGACGACGCCACGGACGGGCGCGCGCTGGGCGTGCTCGGCGAGCCGGGCGTGCACGTCCTGCGGCTCAACCTCGCCCTCGACGCGCTCAGCGCCGGCCGGCCCACCGCGGCCGCCCCGTCCGCCGCGACGGGCCCCACGACCTCCTCCACCACGACGACCACCGGCGGCGCACGATGACCGAAGGACCCGACACCGCGACCGCGGCGCCCGAGGGCCGCCGCCGCAGCGAGGCCCGCCTGCTGGACCCGGAGATCCTGCGGCCCGCGCTCGTGCAGAGCCTGGTCAAGCTCGACCCGCGCGTGCAGGTGCGCAACCCCGTGATGTTCGTCGTCGAGCTCGGCGCCGTCGTCACGACGGGCATCTGGATCGCCCAGGCCACCGGGCTGTCCGCGAACGACGGGGCGTTGGGGGCGGGAGGCGGGAACGGAGGTCAGCCCGCCTGGTTCGCCTTCGTCGTCGCCCTGTGGCTCTGGCTCACCGTCGTCTTCGCCAACGTCGCCGAGGCGCTGGCCGAGGGCCGCGGCAAGGCGCAGGCCGACGCGCTGCGGGCCATGCGGACGGAGACGACCGCGCGGCTGAAGGACGGCGGCGAGAAGGCCGCCGGCGACCTGCGCCCCGGCGACGTGGTGGTCGTCGACGCGGGCGAGGTCATCCCGGGCGACGGCACCGTCGTCGAGGGCATCGCCTCCGTCGACGAGTCCGCGATCACCGGCGAGTCCGCGCCCGTCATCCGCGAGGCCGGCGGCGACCGCAGCGCGGTCACGGGCGGCACGCGGGTGCTCTCCGACCGGATCCTCGTGGAGATCACGCAGGAGCCCGGCGGCTCGTTCCTCGACCGCATGATCGCCCTGGTCGAGGGCGCCGCGCGGCGCAAGACGCCGAACGAGGTGGCCCTCGGCATCCTGCTCGCCGGCCTCTCCATCGTCTTCCTCGTCGTGACCGTCACCCTGCGACCCTTCGTCGACTTCGCCGGCTCGACGGTGTCGACCACGACCCTGATCGCGCTGCTCGTCGCGCTCATCCCGACGACGATCGGCGCGCTGCTCTCCGCCATCGGCATCGCCGGCATGGACCGGCTCGTCCGCCGCAACGTCCTCGCGCTCTCCGGCCGCGCGGTCGAGGCCTCGGGCGACGTCGACGTGCTCCTGCTCGACAAGACGGGCACGATCACCCTCGGCAACCGCCAGGCGGCGGCGTTCCTGCCGATGCCCGGCGTGGGCGAGGAGGAGCTGGCGCACGTCGCGGCGCTGGCCTCCGTCGCCGACGAGACGCCGGAGGGCCGCTCCATCGTCACGCTCGCCCGCGAGTCCTTCGCGTTCGATCCCGACGACGCGACCCGCGGCGGACACCTCGAGTTCGTGCCGTTCACCGCGCAGACCCGCATGAGCGGCGTCGACGTCGAGGACCTGCAGGGCGCCGTGCGCTCCGTCCGCAAGGGCGCGGGCGACGCGGTCATCCGCTGGGTCGAGGAGTCCGGCTCCGGGGGCGTGCCCGAGGGCCTCCGCGCGGCGCTGGACCACGTCGCGGGGGAGGGCGGCACGCCGCTGGCCGTCGCCGACGGCGGTCGGGTGCTGGGCGTCGTCTACCTCAAGGACGTCGTCAAGCCGGGGATGCGGGAGCGCTTCGACCGCCTGCGCGCCATGGGCATCCGCACGATCATGGTCACGGGCGACAACCGCCTGACGGCCGCGAAGATCGGCGAGGAGGCCGGCGTCGACGACGTGCTGGCCGAGGCGACCCCGGAGCGCAAGCTCGCGCTCATCAAGGAGCAGCAGGAGGGAGGACGGCTCGTCGCGATGACCGGGGACGGCACGAACGACGCCCCGGCGCTCGCGCAGGCCGACGTCGGCGTGGCGATGAACACGGGCACCCAGGCGGCCCGCGAGGCCGGGAACATGGTCGACCTCGACTCTGACCCGACGAAGCTCATCGAGATCGTCGAGGTCGGCAAGCAGCTGCTCATCACCCGCGGCGCGCTGACCACGTTCTCCATCGCCAACGACATCGCGAAGTACTTCGCGATCCTCCCGGCGATCTTCGCCGGGACCTGGTCCACCACCCACCCCACCGACCCCGCCCCCCTGGCGTCGTCGGCCGTTGGCGCCGCCGAGGGGCCGCTCGCCAGGCTCAACCTCATGGACCTCGGCACCCCGGAGTCGGCGATCATCTCGGCGATCGTGTTCAACGCGATCGTGATCCCGCTGCTGGTCCCGATCGCGCTGCGCGGCGTGCGCTACCGGCCCCTCGGCGCCAACGCGCTCCTGCGGCGCAACATGCTGGTCTACGGCCTCGGCGGCATCGTCGCCCCGTTCGTCGGCATCAAGGCCATCGACCTCGTCGTCCACGGGGTGCTCGGCGCGTGAGCGACCGCGGCCGGCACACCGTGCTGCTCGGCATGGCCCCGGGGGTGGGGAAGACCTTCCGCGCCCTCCAGGACCTGCGCCGCGCACGGGACGCCGGCCGCGACGCTGTCGTCGCGGTCGTCGAGACCCACGGCCGCGCCGACACCGCCGCCCAGGTCGAGGGGCTCGAGGTCCTGCCTCGGCGCTCCGTGGAGTACCGCGGGATCGTGCAGGGCGAGCTCGACCTCGACGGCCTGCTGGCCCGGGCCACCGCGACGCCGCCCGGCCGGACGGGCCCGCTGCTCGCGCTCGTCGACGAGCTCGCCCACACGAACGCCGCGGGCAGCGCCCGCGCGAAGCGCTGGCAGGACGTCGACGTCGCGCTGGCGGCGGGCATCGACGTGATCTCGACGGTCAACGTGCAGCACCTCGAGTCGCTGAACGACCGGGTCGCCGAGCTCACCGGGGTCCGCGTGCGCGAGACCGTGCCCGACGGCGTGCTCGTGGCGGCGGAGGACGTCGTCGTGATCGACCTCCCGCCCGAGGCGCTGCTGCAGCGCCTGCGCGACGGCCAGATCTACCCCGCCGAGCGCATCTCGGCGGCGCTGAACAACTTCTTCCGCATCGAGCAGCTGACGGCGCTGCGCGAGACGGCGCTCCTGCAGGCGGCGGAAGAGGTCGGCGCCCGCCGGCTCTCCGCCAAGCCCGCGCGCGGTACCCACCCGCCACCGGCCCGTCAGGCCGACGGGCGTAGCGCGCACCGGGGCGAGGGCACGCGCATGGGGGAGGACGTCGCCGACGCCGTGCGCGAGCGGATCCTCGTCCTCGTCTCCGCCAACGCCAGCGGCCAGCGCGTACTGCGCCGCGCCTGGCGCTCGGCCCGCCGGCTGCGCGCCGAGATCGACGTGCTCCACGTGCGGCGTCCCGGCCGGCCGCCCACCGCCCTGCAGGAGGAGCGCCTGGACGGGCTCCGCGGCCTGACGGCGCTGCTCGGCGCCGAGCTGATCGTGGTCGAGGACGACGAGGTCGACGTGGCCGCCGCCCGGGTCGCCCGCGAGCGCGGCTCGACGTACCTCTTCGTCGGCGTGCCCCAGCCGCCGCGCGGGCTCGACCGGCTGCCCGGCCGCGGGCGCGACCTGCTGCCCGTCCGGCTCTGGCGCCGGCTGCCGGGCGTCGACGTCCGCGTGGTGAGCGACCGCCGCGACCGCCCCGACCACCACCCGGAGCGCTGAGCCGCCCGTGGTCCCGACCGCCCTCCTGCCGCCCTCCGCCCTCGTGCCCGGCCCCGCCGTCTTCTCCCTCCCGCACGCCGCCGACGTCGCGCTGACCCTCCTGACCCTCGTGGTGGGCGTGGCCGTCGGCGGCGCGCTCGTGCTCGGCCGCGCGGCCCGCCGGCGCGCCCGCGACGCCACGCCGCCGGGGCGCATTCTCGTGGCGCTCACCGGCGACGAGCTGCCGTGCGCCGCGATCGACGCGGCCGCCCGCCTGGGCCGCGCCGACCGCGCCGTGGTCGTCCCCGCGGTGCTGTTGCCGACGCCCTACGGCCTGCCGCTGGACTGCCCGCTGCAGGAGGCCGGCTCGGCCGCGCTCGACCTGCTCGAGGCGGTGGAGCGGCGGCTCACCCGCGCCGGGGTCCTCGTCGACGGGCGCGTCGTGCAGGGCCGCACGCGCCGCCACGCCGTCCGGCGGCTCGTGGAGCAGGAGCGCTTCGATCGCCTCGTCGTCCCGGCGTCCGACGCGGGGGAGGGCGGCTTCGGCGCCGACGACGTCGCGTGGATCCTCGCCCACGTCGAGGGCGAGGTGCTCGTCCTGCGGGCGGGCCCGGGGGCGCCGGCGGCCGCGGCCGTATCGGCGAGCGCGGCCACATCGGGGACCGGGACCGCGGCTGCGACCCCGGCCGTTCCGGCGACCCGAGCCGCACCGGCGGCCCACCGGTAGGGTCGGGCGCCGATGTCCTTCGCGCTGCGCGGCCCGACCCTCTCCCTGCGGATCCCGACGGAGGACGACGCCGAGGCGCTCCTGGGGCTGGCGTCCGACCCGGACGTCACCCGCTGGTTCTCCTGGGGCCCCTACACCGACATCGCCCAGCCGCGCCGGTTCCTCTCGGGCCTGGCGGAGGAGCGCCGCCGGGGGATCAAGCTCGACCTGCTCGCCGTCCACCACGAGCAGGGGCCCGCGGGGATCACCGGGCTCTACGAGTTCGCGCTGCGCGACCGGCGCTGCGTCTGCGGCACGTGGTTCGGCCGCGCGTTCTGGGGCACGGGCGCCAACCGCGAGTCGAAGGCCCTGCTGCAGCACCTCGCCTTCGAGCTCCTGGGCATGCAGCGCTTCGGCTCGTACTCCAACCCGAAGAACGAGCGCTCCACGCGGGCGCTTCAGGGCGTCGGGCTGCGCCACGAGGGCGTGCTTCGCGGCTACCACCGCCACGGGGACGCCTTCCTCGACGTCAACATCTTCGGCCTGCTGCGCGAGGAATGGGAGACCTCGGACCTGCGCGCCGAGTTCGAGGGCGCGATCAGCGTCGAGGGCGAACCGCCCGCGGCGTTCGTGGCCGACGCCTTCTGAGACGCACGCCCACGTCCGGCGCCGCCGGCGTTCGCGTCGCGCGGCCGGCGCGTACGGCGGCCCGCCGCCAGGCGAGCGCCCGCCCGCCCCGCGACCCGTCCCCCCGGGGCGATCGGGCATCATGGTCGGGTTGCGCCCCACGCTCCACGCCCCCCGAGCCGCCGACGTCGCGATGCCCCCCGAGGCGCCCGCGACCCCCGGTGACCCCGGCGCCGCCCCGGCCCTCGTCATCGACGGGCTCGTGAAGCGCTACGGCGACCGCACGGCGGTCGGCGGCGTCTCGCTGCGCCTCGAGCGCGCACGGGTCCTCGCGCTGCTCGGGCCGAACGGCGCGGGCAAGACGACCACGATCGAGACGTGCATCGGCTTCCGGCGCCCGGACGCCGGCACCGTGCGCGTCCTCGGACTCGACCCGCGCGACGACAACGCCGCGCTGCGTCCACGCATCGGCGTGATGCTGCAGAACGGCGGCGTCTACCAGGCGGCCCGGTGCGGCGAGATGCTGCGGCTCGTCGCGGCCTACGCCGCCGACCCGCTCGACCCGGACGAGCTGCTCGACCGCCTCGGCCTCACGCCCGTCCGCAACACGCCGTACCGGCGGCTCTCCGGTGGCCAGCAGCAGCGGCTCTCGCTCGCGATGGCCCTCGTCGGCCGGCCCGAGATGGTCTTCCTCGACGAGCCGACCGTCGGCCTCGACCCGCAGGCCCGGCACGAGACCTGGCGGATCGTCGAGGCCCTGCGCCGCGACGGCGTCTCCGTCGTGCTGACGACGCACGACATGGAGGAGGCCGAGCGCCTCGCCGACGACGTCGTCATCGTCGACCACGGCCAGGTCATCGCCCGGGGCACCGCCGACGAGCTGATCCGCGGCGCCGCGGAGCGCGAGGTGCGCTTCCAGGCGCCCCCCGGCCTCGACGTCGTCGCGCTCGGCGCAAGCCTGCCCGAGGACTGCCGCGTGAGCGAGCCGGCCCCCGGGACCTACCTCGTCGTCGGGCCGGTCAGCCCCGCGCTGGTCGCGGCCGTCGCGGCCTGGTGCGCCGCCCACGACGTGCTGCTCGGTGGCCTGCAGGTCAAGCAGCGCACCCTCGAGGACGTCTTCCTCGAGCTGACCGGAAGGGAGCTGCGCGCATGACCCGCGTCACGCCCGTCTCGGCCGCCGACGTGGGGGAGTTCGCCCCGCGCCCCGGCCGCGCGCCCATCGCCCGCATGGCCCTGGCCCAGGTGTGGATGGAGCTCAAGCTCATGCTCCGCAACGGCGAGCAGGTCCTGCTGTCCCTGATCGTCCCGCTCGGGCTGCTCGTGGTCTGCACGACCATCCCCTTCATCTCCGTCGACGCGGCCGAGGGCGAGCGCGCGGACTTCTTCGTCCCCGGCATCCTCGCGCTGGCGATCATGTCGACCGCCTTCACGGGCCAGGCGATCGCCACGGGCTTCGACCGCCAGTACGGCGTGCTCAAGCGCCTGGGCGCCACGCCGTTGCCCCGTTCCGTGCTGCTGCTGGGCAAGACGGGCGCCGTGCTCGTCGTCGAGCTCCTGCAGCTCGTGCTGCTCGTCACGGTCGGCGTCGCGCTCGGCTGGAACCCGGAGGGCGACCCGTTCTCCGTGCTTCTGCTGCTCGCCTTCGGCACCGCGGCGTTCTGCGGCCTCGCGTTCCTGCTCGCCGGCGCACTGCGGGCGATGACGACGCTCGCGCTGGCGAACATCCTCTGGTTCGTGCTGCTCGTCTTCGGTGGCATCGTCTACCCGCTCTCCGAGCTCGGCGCCGCCGCGGGCGCCTTCGAGCTGCTGCCGAGCGCAGCGCTCTCGACGGGCCTGCGCGAGGTCCTCCAGCACGGCCACGTCGCGCCCTTCAAGGACCTCATCGTCCTCGGGCTCTGGGCGGTCGTCTCCCTGACGGCCGCCGCGGCGACCTTCCGCTGGGAGTAGCGCCGCGCCCGCCCGGGGCCCGCCCGCCACGCGCAGTCCGTATATGGCAAGCGGACCGTGCATATTCGTACCGCGCCGCGCGGGGGCCGGACGATGACCGCGCCGCGCCGTTCACGGGACGGTCGCAACCGCCGCCGGACGGCCACCTAGGGTGGTCCCGTGGCGAAGGCTCAGCCGATCCCCGGCCTCCGCGCCGACACGCCCTACGCCCGTGCCGCCGCGGCGACGGTCCGCGTCCGCGCCGACGAGCTCTTCGCCCAGGCCGAAGGCGTGCTCGACACGGAGCGCATCGAGCGCGTCCACGGCATGCGAGTCGCCACGCGCCGCCTGCGCGCGGTGCTCGAGATCTACGCGCCGTGCTTCCCGAAGGACGAGGGCCGCGCGGTGCTCCGCGACGTCAAGCGGCTCGCCGACGCGCTCGGCGCCCGCCGCGACCCGGACGTCCAGCTCGAGGGCCTCGAGCGCTTCTCCGCGAGCCTGACCCCCGAGGACGGGCCGGGGCTGCAGGCGTTCATGGACGAGATCCGCGCGGAGCAGCGCGCCGGCAACGAGACGCTCTCCGCGGCGCTGGCGGCGCTCGACCGCGACGGCCTGCGCCGCCGGGTCGACGCCCTGGTGGCCTCCGCGGAGGAGCGCGCCGGGGCCCCCGGGGCCGCCGCGGCGGAGGCCGAGGACGAGCCGGATCACGGAGCGTCCTACCCGGAGGCCCCGCCGGCCGACGACGTCGCGGGGGAGCCGGCATGAAGGCCGGGAGGGTTCCCGGCCTCGACGTCACGGCGCCGCTGGCCGACAACGCCGAGCGGATCGTCCGGCTGCGGATCGAGGAGCTCTACGCGTTTCACCCCGCGGTCCTCGACGTGGCCGAGGTCGAGGCGCTGCACGACATGCGGATCGCCGCCAAGCGGCTGCGCTATGTGCTCGAGGTGACGGCGGAGCCCTGCTTCGGTCCCTACGCCCGCACCGCCGCCAAGCGCACGCGGGACCTGCAGGACCTCATCGGCGACATCCACGACTGCGATGTCGCGCTGCCGCGGGTCCGTGCGGCGGCCGAGGCCCGGCGCGCCGCCGACGCCGAGGCGCTGCTGGACCGCGCTGACGCCGACGCCCGCGACCTCGACCCGGGGCTCGCCGCCGGACTGCCGCACGCGGAGGAGCACCGGGGCCTCGCGACGCTCGAGGCGTACCTCGTCGCCCGCCGCGGACTGCTCTACGGCCGATTCCTCGCGCTCTGGGAGCAGCTGGGCCGGGAGGGCTTCCGGGCCCGCCTGGAGTTCGCCCTCGCGGAGCGCCCCCAGGCGTTCACGCCGGATTCACCGGACAGCAACGTCGGCGTCCCGCACGCGCCGTAGGCTGCGGGGTCCCTCATGCTCGACGAGACCCTCGCCTCCGACCACACCACGCCCGGCGCGACGAACGCCGAAGGCCCCGCGGTCGACCCGACGGCGCCCGAGTTCTTCGTCAACCGCGAGCTCTCCTGGGTCGACTTCGACCAGCGGGTCCTCGAGCTCGCCCAGGACGAGCGCACGCGGCTGCTCGAGCGCGTGAAGTTCGCCGCGATCTTCGCGTCGAACCTCGACGAGTTCTTCATGATCCGCGTCGCCGGGCAGCACGCGAAGGTGTGGGCGGAGAACCGCCGCCGCGGCCCCGACGGCCGCACCGCGGACCAGACGCTCGACGCGCTGCGCGCGAAGCTCGAGCCGCTCGTGCACGAGCACGCGCGGGTCGTGGAGCAGGACCTGCGGCCGCTGCTGCGCGAGCACGGCATCCGCATCGCGCGCCACGAGGAGCTCGACGACGAGCAGAAGGCGCTCATCAAGACGCGGTTCCAGAACCGGATCTACCCCGTCCTCACCCCGCTGGCCGTCGGCCTCGGGCGCCCGTTCCCGTACATCTCGAACCTCTCGCTGAACCTCGGCGTGCTCGTCCGCGACCCCGACACCCGTCAGACGGTGTTCGCCCGCGTCAAGCTGCCGACGGAGGTCGTCGACCGCCTCGAGCTCGTCGACAACACGGCGAACCCGAACGCGGAGTCCAAGGAGCAGGTCTTCGTGCCGCTCGAGGAGATCGTCGAGGCCCACCTCGACGCGCTCTTCCCGGGCATGGAGGTCCTCGACCGCGGCATGTTCCGCGTGACCCGCGACGCCGACTTCGAGATCTCGGACGACGCCGACGACGTCAAGCGGGCCCTCGAGGCCGAGCTGCGCAACCGGCGGTTCGGCGAGATCGTGCGCGTCGAGATCGACGGCAAGGTCTCCGAGGCCCTGCGCACCGAGATCGTCGAGCAGTTGGGGGTGGAGGAGCGCCAGGTCTACGACCTCGACGGCCTGCTCGACCTCACCGCCCTGTGGCAGCTCGTCAAGGCGCCGGGCCACAACGAGCTGCTCGACGACCCGTGGCGCGCCGTCACGCACCCGCGCCTGCGCGAGGGCGACGACGAGAAGTCCGACGTCTTCGCCGCGATGCGCCGCGGCGACGTGCTCGTCCACCACCCCTACGACAGCTTCCACACCTCGGTGGAGCGGTTCCTCGAGCAGGCCGCCGTCGACCGCGACGTCCTCGCGATCAAGATGACCGTGTACCGCACGAACGCCGACAGCACCCTGCTGCCGGCGCTGGTGCGCGCATCGGAGCGGGGCAAGCAGACCGTGGCGCTCGTGGAGCTGAAGGCCCGCTTCGACGAGCAGGCCAACATCCGGTGGGCCCAGGTCCTCGAGGACACCGGCGTCCACGTCGTCTACGGCCATCCGGCGCTGAAGACCCACGCCAAGTGCATCCTCGTCGTCCGCCGCGAGGGCGAGAAGGTCCGCCACTACCTGCACATCGGCACGGGCAACTACCACGCGAAGACGGCGAACCTCTACACGGACTTCGGGCTCTTCACGCGCGACCAGCGGCTCGGCCAGGACGTCGCCGACCTCTTCAACCAGCTGACCGGCTTCGCGAAGCCGGGGCGCTTCCGCAAGGCGCTCGTGGCCCCGAACGGCCTGCGCGACGGGCTGATCGAGGAGATCGAGCGGACCGTCGAGGCCCACCGCCAGGGGCTGCCCACGCGAATCCGGCTCAAGATGAACTCCATCGTCGACCGCGCGTCGATCCACGCGCTCTACCGGGCCTCGCAGGCCGGGGTGCCGATCGAGATCAACGTGCGCGGGATCTGCTGCCTGCGCGTCGGCGTCCCGGGCCTCTCCGAGACCATCCAGGTCCGCTCCGTGCTCGGCCGGTTCCTCGAGCACTCGCGGATCTACGCCTTCGACCGCGGCGACCAGCGCACGGTCTACATGGGCTCGGCCGACATCATGGAGCGCAACCTCGACAACCGCGTCGAGCTCGTCGTCCCCGTCGACGACGAGGCCGCGCGCGACGAGCTGCTCGACGCGCTGGACCGGGCGTTCGAGGACGAGGAGGGCTCCTGGGTCCTCCGCCCGGACGACACGTGGGAGCGGGTGCAGCCGGCCGACCCCGAGAACCCCAAGGGCCTGCAGCGCCAGCTGATGGAGCTGCACGCGCGCCGCGCCCGCGAGGCGGACACGGAATAGGGGCCGTCGGACCGGGTCCGGGGCCGCATACTCGTCCGTCGCGGGCGAGACATGTGCTCCCCGCTCCCGGTCACCCGTCCGGGGACGTGGCGCTGATATCGCTATCTGGCGGTTGGGCGCTCCTAGCCTGGGTGGTGTCCGTGCCGCCTCGCACACACGCGACGGACATCGGACCGGCACGGTGTTTCTGGCGTACAACGAACGTCCTTTTTGGTCACACCGAGTGGCGGCGCTCACGCTGACCATCGGTACCATCCCTGCGGTGCCCGACGTTCCGGTTTCTCAGGCAACCACCTCTGCGCCGCGTGCGCCTCAGGCCGAGCGCCTGAGCCGCGCGCTGGTGATCGATGCGGCGATGACCATCGCCCGTCGTGACGGGCTGGATACGCTCTCCATGCGACGGCTCGCCGAGGAGCTCGGCGTGTCCACGATGGCGGCCTACCGCCACGTCGCCGGCAAGGACACGCTGGTCGACGACGTCCTGGAGGCCGCAGTGGCCTCCATCGACCTCGACGTGCCTGAGGACGCCTCGTGGGAGGAGCAGATCATGCTCCTCGTCGAGCGGTCCTACGCCGTCTTCCTCAGCGTTCCCGGCCTGGCGGAGCACCTCCACGGCCGGGCGCTGAGCCGCCCGGGCCTCGTCCGCTGGCTCGAGGCGATCAACTCGCCGCTGACCAACGCGGGGATCCCGTACGAGCAGCGCGTCGGCTTCACGCCCGCCCTCGTGTGGATGCTCCGCGGCGCCGCCCGCCTCGACGGCGAGTGGTCCGAGGTCATGCAGTCGCTCGAGCAGATCTCCGCCGGCGGTCCCGAGGACGCGCCGATCATGCGCAACACCCGGGAGGAGATCGGCGACCACCAGGCCGAGGACTTCCTCAAGCACGCCGTCGGCATGCTCACCGCGGGCCTGAGCGCCCGCGTCACCGCCTGAGTCCCGGCGCCGCCTGAGCGGCGCGGACGCCCGGCCGGACGCCGGGCCTCCCGCGCCGCCGGCTACCAGTGCATGCCGCGCGTCAGCGCGGCGAGCACGCGCATCTCGACCCCGGCGCGCTCGTCGGGGTTCTCCGTGCCACGGGCCGCCGCGGAGTCCGGGAAGACTCGGAAGCCCATGTTCAGGATGAAGTCGCTGACCTGCGGCGCCACGGCGTAGAGGACCTCGCCGGCGGTGCCCAGCAGCGTGTTGATCTGCTTGGGGTGGCTGATCATCGCCTCGGCGACCATGTCCGCCGCCTCGACCGGGGTGATCGTCGGCATCCGGTCGTAGAGCTTCGTCGGTGCGATCATGGGCGTCCGCACGAGCGGCATGTGGATCGTCGTGAACGTGACGTTCGCGCCCAGGAGCTCGGCCGCCACGATGCGCGTCCACGCGTCCAGTGCGGTCTTGCTCGCCACGTAGGCCGAGAACCGCGGCGGCCACGTCTGCGCGCCGATGGAGGAGATGTTCACGATGTGGCCGCCGCCGTGCTCGACCATGTGCGGGACGACGCCCATCACGAGCCGGATCGCGCCGAAGTAGTTCAGCTGCATCGTCCGCTCGAAGTCGTGGAAGCGGTTCAGGCTGAGCTTGAGCGAGCGGCGGATGGACCGGCCGGCGTTGTTGATGACGACGTCGACGCGGTGCTCGCGGGTGACGGTCTTCGCCAGCTCGTCGATCGCCTCCATGTCGTTGAGGTCGCAGGGGTAGACGTATGCCGTCCCGCCGTGCGCCTCGATCAGCCGCTTCAGCGCCTCGAGCTTGGACCGCGTGCGGGCCACGAGCAGGGGCGTGCCGCCGGCGAGGGCGACCTTCAGCGCCGTGGCCTCGCCGATGCCGGAGGAGGCGCCCGTGATGAGCACCGTGCGGCCGACGACGGCCTCGCGCAGGCGCGTGTCGTTGTGCAGCGCCGGGTCGAGGTTGCGCTCCCAGAAGTCCCAGAGGTTGGCCGCGTACTCGCGCAGACGGGGGAGGGTCACGCCGGAGCCGTTCAGCGCCTGCTCGGCCCGGCGGGCGTCGAACACCGGCACGAAGCTCATGTGCGGCAGGACCTCGTCCGGGATCCCGGTGGGGGAGAGGAGGATCCGGCGCAGCGGTGCGAGAGCCGGGGCCCGCAGGGCGGCGCCGAGGACGCCCTTGTGGACGTCGACGGGCGGCATGCCCGGCGGGCGCAGCGAGAGGCGCGGGGCGCGGGCGGCGCGGGCGACGAGGTTGATGACCTCGACGAGCGGCTGCGGGCGCGGGGCCGTCAGGTGGAACGCCTGCTGGTCGAGCCCCTCGGCGTGGCCGATGTGGTCCAGCGCGTTCGCGACGTAGTCGACCGGGACGATGTTCGTGGCGCCCATGTCCGGGGCCATGAGCGGGATGAAGCCCGGGAGCTTGCGCATGGCCTTGATCAGGCCGAACGTGTAGTACGGGCCGTCGACCTTGTCCATCTCGCCCGTCTCGGAGTGCCCGACGACGATGGACGGGCGGTAGATCCGCCACGGGATGAGGGTCTCGCCGCGCGCGATCCGCTCCGAGGCGAACTTCGTGCGGTGGTAGGGCGAGGGCAGCGGCTGGCCCTCGTCGAACATGTCCTCGCGGAAGACGCCGTCGTAGTCGCCGGCGACCGCGACGGAGGAGACGTGGTGGAAGCGGCCGGCCTCGAGCACGTTGGCCAGCTCGACGGCGTGGCGGGTGCCCTCGACGTTCAGCGCTTCGTTGCGCGCCTCGTCGGCGGTCATGTCGTAGATCGCCGCGAGGTGGAAGACGTGGTCGATCTGGCCGCGGTGCTCGTCGATCCAGCCCGGCTCGACGCCCATGGCGGGGCTCTCGAGGTCGCCCACGATCACGCGAATGCGCTCCTCGGCGCCCTCGGGCCAGCCCTCGATCAGCCGGTCGACCTTCGGCTGGGAGGCGTCGCGGACGACGAGGAAGATCTCTCCCTCGCGCTTCTCCAGCAGGGTCGCCACCAAATGGCGACCGATGAACCCCGTTGCTCCCGTGACCAGGTAGGCCATGCGTCGTCCCTTCGGCGTGCGGCGTGCGACGCACGCCCGATGGGCGCGAGCGTACCCGACGGACGGGTGCCTCGGGAGACGTTGACGGGGCCGTCACCGACGGCCCCGTGGAGGGGGAGGCGGCGCTACCAGCCGAGGCGACGGTCGCTCGACGCCTTGCGGGCGCGGGCGGCGGCGAGGCGCGCGTACTTGCGCTTGTCCAGGCGGGCCTGGAGCAGGCTGGCGAGCGCGGCGAAGGCCGGGATGCCGACGAGGACCGCGAAGCCGAAGAGCGTGACCATGAGGTCGTTGTTCTCGCCCACGGTGCCCTGACCGGAGTCGATCTTCGCCGAGGCGGTGGCGACGGTGGCCGAGAGCGTCGCGATCGTGGTCGCGGCGAGGACGAGAAGACGGCGCATGGGCCTCCATCGTATAGAACCCCGCCGATGACCGGACTGCAGCGCGAGCGGGTCGCCGACGGGGTCGAGGTCGTGCGCCTCGACCGCCCCGAGCGACGCAACGCCATGGACACCCAGACCCTCGACGAGCTGCTGGCGGCGCTGGAGGAGCTTGCGGCCGACGCCGACCTGCGGACGGTGGTGTTCTCCACGACCTCGACCCGCGCCCTCTGCGCCGGTGCCGACGTGGCGGAGGAGCTCGACCGCGAGGGCGGCATCGCGCGGATGGAGCGGTTCGCCCGGATGTACCAGGCCGTCACCGACCTGCCCGTGCCGACGGTCGCGGTCTGCGTCGGCAACGTCGTGGGGGCCGGCGCCGAGCTCGCGGCCGCCTGCGACCTGCGGGTGGCGGGGGAGAACGTGAAGCTCGCGTGGGCGGGGGCGAAGCTCGGCGTGCCGGTGGGCCCGGCCCGGCTCGTCCCCCTCGTCGGACTCTCCCGCGCCAAGGACCTCATCTACAGCGGCCGTCCGGTGGGCGCGGAGGAGGCCGGGCGGATCGGCCTGGCCGAGCGCGTCGTGCCGACGGAGGAGGCGGAGGCCGCCGCGATCGCGTTGGCGACGGAGCTCGCGTCCCGCCCCGGGGACGGGATGCGCCGGCTCAAGACGATGTTCCGGGACCTCGAGGACCTGGCCGGCCGCACGGCGCGCGAGAACGTGACCCTGCTCGACTGGCAGCGCTACGGGCAGGGGCTGCCGCAGGGGGGCATGCGCGGGCGCTGAGGGCGGCCTCAGACCACCGCGTCGCGGTGGGCCTGGGTCGTCCGGCCGATCTCGCGGAAGCCGAGCCGGCCGTACCAGCCCGCGGCGTACGAGTTCGGCTCGGCGAGCAGCGTGATCCGGGCGACGTCGAGGTCGTCGGCCATCCGGGCGGTGGTCCGGAGGAGGGCGCTGCCCACGCCGGAGCGCTCGTGCACGGGGTGCGTGAGGACGTCGTCGAGCTCGACGTGGAGGCTCGCGCGGTGCACGACCGCGGAGCCGACGGCCTCGCCGGCGTCGTTGCGGGCCACGAGGTGGGCGGCGGCCTCGGCCGGCGCCAGGCTCCACTGCGTGGCGACCTGCTCGCGCTCCTCCGGGCCGCGGTCAGTGAGCTCCTCGGCCGCGCGGCGGACCGGCTCCGCGGCCCGCGGGCCGTAGGGGGCGACGGTCCACGTGCGCCCCGGGCGCGGGGCCGTGTGGTCCTTGACCTCGGCCGGCGTGGCGGCCAGGACGGCGAGCTCGAAGACCGTGAACCCGGCGGCGCGCAGCACCGCCCCGAGCCGCCGCGCGTCGCCGCGCGAGCGCACGTCGACGGCGCGGTGCGTCAGGCCGGCGGCGTCGTGGGCCGCCTCGACGGCGGTGACCGTGTCGGCGGGGTCGAGGCCGCCCGCGCCCGGGACGACCTGGGCGCGGTTGAGCGCCCACACCCGCGGGGCGGCGGGCGTCGTCAGCATCCAGCCGAAGGTCGTGCGGCGGGCGTTCGCCGCACGGGCGCGGGTCACGCCGGCGGCGTGACCGATCGTGAGCTCCGCCCACCACTGGTCGCTGCGTTCGGCCGCGGGGTGCACCAGGGGGACGCTAGACGAGGACGGCGTACCGTCGTCGCACCGCAGCAGCCGCGGCGATCCGGTGCGTCCGCCGCCCCGCGCCACCCGCGGGGCGCGGCGACGGGCGGATCGGTCAGACGAGGTCGAGCGGGCCGTGGCTGCGCCCCGGGGCGCGCACGTCGCGCTCCTCGCGACGGTCCTTCGTGAGCAGCCACGCGGCGATCACGCCGCCGATGCCGCCGCAGAGGTGCGCCTGCCAGGAGACACCCTCGCGGGGGACGAGGCTCCACAGCAGCGCGCCGCCCCAGACGACCGCGACGAGCGCGCCGAGCACGAGCTCGACGATGCGGCGGCTGAAGACGCCGCGCGCGATGAGGTAGGTCGCGTAGCCCATGACGAGCCCGCTGGCGCCGACGGTCAGCGTGTTCTCCGGCGCGATGAGCCAGGTGCCCAGGCCGGCCACGAGCCCGACGATGAGGGTCACGAGCAGCACACGGACGGCGCCGTTGAAGGCGATGACCAGGCCGAGCACCACGAAGGGCACGGTGTTCGACAGCAGGTGGCCGAAGCTGCCGTGCAGGAACGGGCTGAACAGCACGCCGTCGAGGCCGCCGACCTCGCGCGGCTTGATCCCGTACTGGTCCAGGCGGTGGTCCGCGACGGAGTCGATCACCTCCACGATCCACATCAGCGCGACCATCGCGCCGACGAACAGGAAGCCGTTCTCGCGCTGCCCGCCGCCCAACAGCGCCCTGCCGCGTCCCGTCCTGGGGTTCGTGCTCATGCACCAAGGGTGGCGCATCGAGCGGCGCGGCGCCACGGTTGGGGGCCCAAGGCCCCTCCGGACGGCGCACGCGCCGGATCGGTAGGCGGTGGCGGGGGACCCGCCGGGGGCTCTCCGGCAGGGAGTCGGCCCGCCATCTCGACGGCGGTGACCCGGTGCCGACCCGGCGCCCCGAACCGGCGCGCGCCGGCCTCAGCCGCAGGTGGTGTGGTCGGCCATCTCGGCCATGACCTCGCGGAGGTCCTTGTTCGCGTCGTAGACGAGGACCTGGCGGTCGCCGCCCGTGCCGCGCTCGAGCAGGTCGACGATGCCCTCGAGCTCGTTCTCCGACCCGAGCTCCTGCGCGTGGGGGCGCAGCCGCTCCAGCAGGCGCTTGGCCAGGTCCACGGTGCGGACCCGCTCGCTCGACGGCAGGTCGACGAGCTCGCCGTGGAGCCCGTGGATCGCGGCGAGGTACTTGTTCTCGTCGAGGATCTGCCACGGCACGTCGCCGAGCGGCTTGCCGTCGTCGTAGTGGCTCGCGAGCTCGTGCACCATCGCCTGGATCAGGGCGGTCAGCGCGAGGGTGTGCTCCACGCGGGTCTGGCCGTCGCAGACGCGGATCTCGACCGTGCCGAACGTCGGGTGCGGGCGCACGTCGTGCCACACGTAGGTCGGGTCGCTCATGACGCCGGAACGCATCATGAACTCGATCTCGCGCTCGTAGCGGTCCCACGAGCCGTACGCGGTCGGCACGCCGACGCGCGGGAACGCCCGGAAGATCGAGGTGCGGGTCGACATCAGGCCCGTGCGGTCGCCGCGCCAGAAGGGCGAGTTGGCCGACAGGGCCAGCAGGATCGGCAGGTGCACGCGCATGCCGTCGGCGACGTGGATCGCCTGGTCGGGGTCGTCCAGGCCGACGTGCACGTGCAGCCCGAAGAGCAGCTCCTGCCGGGCGACGAAGCGCAGCTCGCGCACGAGGTCGCGGTAGCGGTCCCGCGCCGCGATCCGCTGGTCCTCCCAGCGGGCGTAGGGGTGCGTGCCCGCGGAGGCGATCGCCAGGTCGTGCTCGCCGGCGCGGTCCTGGACGTGCGTGCGGAGCTGCCGCAGCTGCTCGCCGGCCTCCGCGGCGTTCTTCACGGGCTCCGTGGCGATCTCGAGGACGGACTCCATGAGCTCGGCCTTCACCTCGCCGACGGGCGCGTCGCCCAGCAGCGACTCGATCGCGTTGACGAGGTCGTGGCCGTCCTCCGGGTCCACGATCATGAGTTCCTCCTCGACACCGATCGAGAAGGGCGTGCGCCCGGGGGCCGCGCGGAAGGCGTGCTCCATGGCCGAGGACCCTAGACGCCGCCACCGGCGGACGTCGTCGTGCGGGGCGGTCGCTGTCCGTGCGCGTGGCGGGGCATGGGGAAGACGTGCCCCCGCCCGCAGGCCGGCAAACGGTGCCGGGGGTTCTCCGGCCGACGGACAGGGGGCGCCGGAGGCGCCGGGGGCGGGCGCCGTCGGCGTCGCCCGTGCGGCGGGCGTGGGCCTGCCGGGTCGCCGTGGTCCGCCGCCGGATGCCGGCCCCGCGGGCCCTCCCACCGCGGCGCGGCGGGAGGACGGGGTCAGTCCTTGTAGGGATCGGCCGTGTCGGCCGGCGCCATCGCGACGCCGATCGGGGTCAGGCGGTGCAGCACCTCGACGGTGTCGGCGTGCGCCGCGAGGACCGCGTCGAGTCGCTTGTACGCCGCCGGGGCCTCGTCGGCCGCGCCGCCGCGCAGCTCGACGCCCGCGCCCCGCAGCTCGGCCTGGACCGCCCCGAAGTCGATGACGCCGTCGCGGACGCGGCCGCGGCGCTTCGTCATCTTCCCGTCGGGGTGGCGCGGGCAGAGCGTGAAGCGCCCGTTCTCCGCACCCGCACGCTCCCGGGCCTCCCGGAATTCCGCCATCGGCGCCCAGAAGTCGCAGTCGCGGGCGTTGCACTCCATGCGGTTGGCGATCCGGCCCGCCGCCTGGCTCCGCGACATCACGCGTCCCGCGCCGTGGACGGTCGACCCGAGCAGGCCTGCCGTGCCCGCCGTGTCGAGGCCCCGCAGGATCACGGACGGCTCGCCCATCGTCGCGCCGACGAACCCCTCCTGGCCCGGGAACGCCGGGGTGCAGCCCTTGCGGACGACCCAGGCGTCGACCCCGAGGTGCCGCTCCCGCCACGCGTAGTTGTGGTGGTTGTGGACCTCGTAGGTCGCCGTGGCCCCGAGGATCTCGAGGACCTTGTCGACGACGACGTCGCGCCCGGCGTAGGCGTACGCGCCGGCGAGCTCCATCGCCGCGATGTAGGACGCGCCGAGCTCGGAGTCGGCCTCCAGCAGGATCGGGTCGGCGTCCATCTCGCCGTTCGGCGCGCGGTCGGTGAACCGGCCGCCCGCCGCCAGCGAGAGGAACCCCGAGGCCGTCTTGTGCCCGAACCCGCGCGAGCCGAAGTGCACGCCGACCCAGGCGAACCCGTCGTCGCCCGCGAACAGGTCGACGTAGTGGTTGCCCGCCCCGACGGTCCCGAGCTGCTTGCGCGCCCCGCTGGCCAGGGACCGCTGCGGCGCGAAGTCGGCGTCGGCGATCGCGTCGAGCACCGGGTGCTCGACGGGCTCGTCGTTCTTGCGCCCCATGCCGAACGAGATCCGGTCGAAGATCTCGTCCATCACGCGCGGCAGGTCGGCCCGCAGCTCGTCCGTGCGGATGTCGGTCCGCACGGCCTTGTTGCCGCAGCCGATGTCGTACCCCACGCCGCTGGGGCTGATGTGGTCGGGGTAGGCGATCGCGCCGCCGATGGGCTGCGAGTAGCCCACGTGGCCGTCGGCGCACAGGGCGCCCGCCACCGCGTCACCGGCCCGAGCGCAGCGCTCGAGCTGGGCGACGGCACGGTCGTCGACGCCCCCTCGGACGGTGATCGGGATCTCGCTCATGGGGCCAGCATGCCCGGTGGCGGACGGCCACAGGCGGCGGCCTCGGCGGGGGCCGCGGGTCTGCCCGGGGTTCGAGTCCTGCGGAGGCGACGAACGTCCGGCCCGTGGCTCGCGAGCGGCTCCGCCCGTGCGCCCGCCACCACCGCCTACGAGCCGCGGAGGTCCCGGGCGGCGTCGCCGAGCCGGGCGAAGCCGCTGCGCCCTTCGGCGGCCCGGGCGACCACGCAGCACCGTCGGAACTCCGCGCCGTCGCCGGAGACGAAATCCGTCGCATGGAGCTCGAGGTCGTGGCGCAGGGCCTCGAAGGCGCCGGCGAGGTCGTGTGCGTAGGCAGGGAACGCGTTGGTGCCGGCCGGGCCGAGGAGCGCGCGCATATAGGCCGCATGACCGAGCTCGTCGCCGGCCACGTGGTAGCCGACGGTGAGGGACCCACCGCGGATGGAGAGATCGAGCCGCCGCTCGGCACGGACGAACGAGGCGGCGGCGAACGCCCCGCCGCTGCTCGCGCCGCCGTGCGGCGGTCGCGGGCGGAACCCGTGGGGGAGGAGCACCGGCGCGAGGTGCGCCATGCCCGCATCGAGGGCGTCCAGCGCTCGGCCGTCGGGGTCGCCGGTGGGCATGGCGGGCAGTCTAGGTCCGTACCGGCCGAGGATTCGAACCCTTCGACCCCCGGTATCGCAGGGTTGCGGGAGCGGGGGCCGAGCGCTACGGTCACCGTCGATGTCCCTGCCCGTCCCGACCCGGTTCAGCTCCACCGGCGCCCCCAAGGCGTTCCCGGTGCGTCAGCCCGCGGTGTCGTGGCAGGGTGTGCGACCGGTCGACGCGTTCCAGCGCCGCCTCTAGCGGGAGTCCTCTCATGGCTCCCGCGTCCGTCGCGGGAGCCACCATCCGGTGCTCGACGTCCGTCAAGGACGCCGGCCGGGTCACGTGGGACCGCGACTCCATCATCGAGGCGATCCGTGAATGGGTCGCCACATACGACGAGCCGCCGCGTGCGGCCGACCTCAACCCGTCCTCGGCGAAGTGGTCCGGCCAGACGTGGCGCGTCGAGCGCTACCGCGCCGGCCGCGCCGACGGCACGGCCTGGCCGTCCCTGAACGCCGCGAAGCGCCCGTTCGACGGGTCGCTCGGTGCTGCCGTGCGCGCCGCGGGCTTCGAGCCGGGCCGGCCGGGTCCGCGCCGTCGAGAGGTCGTGCCCGCGCAGGCCGCCCGGGTGCAGATGACGCCGGACGTCCGCGTGGTGCTCGACGCCGCGCTGGCCGCCGCCCGCGACGCGGACCGGCGCGCCGACGCCCTCGCCGCCCGACTGGACCGCGCTACGGCGCGCACCACGGCCCTGGCCGCGGAGCGCGACGCTGCGCGCCGCCGGTCGGCGGGGGCGGACGCGCGGGCCCGTGCGTCGGTCGAGGCCGAGCTGCGCCGGGCGGAGGCCGCGTTGCGGCGCCGTGACGGCGAGGTCGTCCGTGTCCGCGAGGACGCGGCGGTCACGGCGTGCGCGGCGGCGGACGCTCGCGCCGAGGTCGAGGCCATGGCGCTGCGGCTCGGGGCGGCGGAGCGGACCTCGGTCGCGTTGCGCGCCGACCGGGACGACCTGCGGGAGCGGCTGGACGAGGCGATCGCGGAGGGCGAGGCGCTGGCCGAGCTCGTGCCGGACCGGCCGGCGGCGGGGACCGTGGCGGACGACGCCGCGGACGTCACGCCGGTCGAGTCCGGTTCCCGAGGCGGTGTCGCGGCGCCGGCGCTCCGCGAGGCGCGGGCCGAGGTCGCGGCGGCTCGGCGGGCGACCGCGGCGGCGGAGCGCCGTGCGGCCGTTGCGGAACGGTCGCTGCGGGAGCGCGTCGCGGCGGACCGGCCGGACAGCCCGTCCGCGGCGCAGGTCGCGGCGCTCCGCGAGGGAGCCGCGACCGGGGAGGCCGGCCCGGCGGCCCTGGGGGCGGCGATCGCCGGGCTCGCCCGGGCGCGGCGCTCCGGTGGGACTCCGGCGGTGCGGGATGCGCTCTGGCACGTCGCCCGCGCGGCGGTCGCCTGGCGGGAGCGGATCTGAGGGCGAAGCCCTCGGATCCGAGTCCGCCAGGGGAGCGGATCTGAGGGTCCTTCGCCCCGCGGACCCGAGTCCGCCGGGGGAGTGGATCTGCGGGCCCTCGCCTCGGGACCGCCCCGCCGGGTCCGGCGAGGCCGACCGCCTACGCGGCCAGCCCGTCCGCGCCCTCCTGCGCGCCCTTCCCGCGCTCGAAGTAGTCCCAGACCTCGACGAGGTTGCCCGCCGGGTCGCGCACGTAGATCGAGCGGTCCCCGCCGTCGTGCTCGATGGGGCCCTCGACCTCGACGCCCAGCTCGTCGCGGAGCCGGCCCAGGATCGCGTCCAGGCGCTGCGGGCCGGCCGACATCGCGAAGTGCACGTGGCGCCCGCCCTGGTCGTCGAACTCCTTCTTGCCCGGCGTCCACAGCCCGAGCCGCGTTCGCTCCCCGAGCTTGAGCCAGGTGCGATCGTCCTCCCGCGCCAGCACCTCGAGCCCGAACGCGGTGCAGTAGAAGCGCTCGAGGCCCTCGGGATCGTCGGTCTCCAGCGTCAGCTCGACGACGTCGTTCACGTCCATGGGAGGACGGTGCCCGCGCCGACCCGGCGCGAAACGACGCGGCTGCCGTGTGCCGACGCTCCGCCGGGCGCGGCCGTCGTGCCCGATACTCCGCCCCATGCAGCCCGGAGCCGACCCGCCGGTCCCCGAACCCACGGACGAGTTCGAGCGGCGCCTCGCCGCCGACGTCCTCGAGCACGGCTGGCACGCCGTGCACGTGCGGGCGGGGGAGCACCCCGCCCCGCTGACCGGCGTCCCGTTCGCGTACACCGCCGGCCTGTGGCTCACGGCCAACCACCCCGAGCTCGTGCTCGTCGGCGAGTTCGCCCACGCGCAGGAGATCCTCGCCGCCACCGCGCTGCGCGTGCAGCAGGGCGAGCGATTCCTGCCCGGCGCCGTGGCCGAGGGCATCCTGGACGGTGCGCCCGTGCGCTTCGTCGCCGTCGCACGCGAACACCAGGCGGGGCCGCTGTCCTACGCCTCGTGGGTGCATCGCCGCCGCGGGTTCCAGGCCGTGCAGCTGCTCGTGCCCGACGGCGCGGGGACCTGGCCGGGCGAGGACGGCTACGCGGGGGTCCCGCAGCCGTCGCTGCTGCGCTGAGCCCGCGCCGGCGGGCCGAGGCAGCCGGTCGTCGTGGCCGAGGCGTCACGAGGGTCACGAGACGGTCGCACGCAGCCCGACAGCCGCCCCTAGGATGCGCGCATGCGTGTGCGTGTCCGGCGGCCATGGTCCATCGCTGCGGGGGTGCTCGGGCTCGCGCTCGCCGCGCCGACCGCGGCGCTCGGAGGGACGGTCCTCGTGGCCGGGGACGGCGACTGGGGGCAGGTCACCTCGATCGCCACGGCACCCGACGGCACGCCGGTCCCGCGCGTCCCGCTCGTGACGGCGCACTTCCGACGGGCGTCGACCCAGGAGGTATGGGCCGCCCCGGACGGACGCCACGCCTGGGTGAGCGGCGGGCCGAACTACCCGATGCGCCGGATCGACGTGGGCGCGGGCGGACGCCTCTCGGTGACGGGCGACGGCTACGCGACGCCGCCCGGGGCGGCCCTCGAGGGCGCGCAGGCCTACTCCCCCGACGGACGCTTCGCCTTCACGTCGAACTGGGACGATTCGAGCGTGACCGCGCTCCGGCTCGGTGACGACGGCGTCGCGACGCGGATCAACTCCGTGCGCCGCTCCACACCGGCCGCGATGGTTGTGTCGCCCGACGGGCGGTTCCTGTTCGTGAGCCAGTCGCGCGGGGTGGGCGACCAACAGCTGACGACCTTCGCCATCGGCGCCGACGGGCGGTTGTCCGACACGGGCCACGAGCTGCGGGGCCGCTCGGCCGAGCGGCTCGCCATCTCCGCCGACGGACGGTTCCTCTACGGCGTGGCGGGCTACGAGGACCTGAACGCCTACGCGATCGCCGCCGACGGATCCGTGCGCGACCTGGCGTCGCCCCACGCCGGGACGCACGGCTCGGCGGACGACCTCGCGCTGAGCCCCGACGGGCGGTTCCTCTACACCGCCTCGAGCCTCGGCGTGTTCACGTTCCGGCTCGCCGCCGACGGCGTGCCCGTGTTCGTCGGGCGCGCCGACGAGCTGACCGGCAACGCGAACAACTCCATGGCGATCAGCCCGGACGGCCGCTCGCTGTACTTCACGGACTGGTCGAGCCGCCGCCTGTTCAGCTACGCCCTCGGTCCCGACGGCCTGCCGTCGAAGCGGCGCCCGGCGGTCGACACGGGCATCGGTACGACGGCCTCGCTCGGGGCCGTCGCGGTCGTCCCCGACCAGGCGCCCGTAGCCGCCTTCCGGGCGGCCACCGCCCCCGCCGGCGCTCCGACGACGTTCGACGCCACGGCATCGACCGACCCCGACGGGACGGTCGTCCGGTACGACTGGGACTTCGGTGACGGCCGACGGGCGGAGAACGCCGGCCCCACACCGCAGCACGTCTACGACGCCCCGGGCGCGCACACGGTGCGGCTGACCGTGACGGACGCCGTCGGCACCTCTACGAGCGTGCTCTACACCGGGCGCGTCCTGCGCAACGGCGGCCCGTCGGCAACGACGGCGAGCGAGGTGACGATCCTGCCTGCGCCGCCGGTGCTCCCGCCGGGTCCGTCGCTCCCCGGGCCCCTCGTGGACGCCCCGGCGACCGGTCCCGCCGCAGGGACCCCGGCGGTCGTGCTCCCGAAGGCGCCGCCCGCCAGCCCGGCGACGGTGAGCGACGTCCGACTGACGCAGCGCTACCTGCGGTTTGACCTGAGCGCGCCGGCGACCTTGCGGGTCGAGCTCGCCCGTCGGCGGGCGTCCAGCGGAGGCGCCCGAAGGGGGGCGTCGCCGCGCTACCGCCGCGTGGCGACGGTGCGGATGACCCGGCGGGCGGGCGGCGCGGTGGTGCACCGGTTGCCCCGGATGATCGGGCGGGGGACGTACCGCGTGCGGGTCACCGTCTCCGCGCCGGGCCAGAGCCCCCGGGTGCTCACGATGCTGCGGCGCGCGCGGTAGAGACCCCGCTGCGCCTCCGCCCGCGCTGCGGCGCGGGCCGAGCGGATCCGTCCCTCAGGCGCCTCGTCCCGGCCGGAAGTCGCGCACGACGAGCGCCTCGCCCGTCGCGCCGAGGCTCATGAGGTCGGCGATCGCCACGCCGCGCGAGAGCGGGGCGGGGCGGCGGACGGCTGGGCGGGCGACGTCGATGACGACGTTGCGGGCGGGCGCCGGCGCGGACGGGTGCAGGAGAGCGGCGGGCGCGGTCATGGCCGTCTTATCGGCCGGAGCGCCGCAGGCCGCACCCCCGCGCGTGGCCTATTCGTCGACGCCGAAGCTCACGGGCTGGAGGTTCGCCGCGTCGACGAGCCCGCGGTCCGTGATCTTCAGGTCCGGGATCACGGAGAGACCCAGGAAGCTCAGGGCCATGAAGGGGGAGGGGAGGGTGACGCCGCGGGCGCTCAGCGCCTCGTCCAGCCGCTCCTGCTCCACGTGCACGTCGCGCGCGGGGCGGTCCGAGAGCAGGCCCGCGACGGGCAGCGGCATCTCGGCAATGACCTTTCCCTCGTCGCAGACGACGAGCCCGCCGCCCAGCTCGCGCAGCCGCTCGACGCACGCGAGCAGGTCCTCGTCGCGCGTGCCCACGGCGATGACGTTGTGGGCGTCGTGGGAGACGGTGCCGGCGAACGCGCCGGAGCGCAGGCCGAAGCCCGTGACGAGGCCGAGGCCGGTGCGGCCGGTCGCGTGGTGGCGCTCGATGACCGCGATCTTCGCGAGGTCGCGGTCCGGGTCGGCGACCACGAGGCCGTCCCGCACGAGCGGCTCGACGACGTCCTCGCCCGTCAGGAGCTGGTCCGGGATCGCGCGGATGACCCGGACCCGGCCGCCCGGCGCGCGGAGCGCGAACGTGTCCAGGCTCGTCGGCGCCAACCGCACGGTGCCGCGCACCCACTCCGGGGTCGGGTTCGGGTTGCCCGGCATGGGCTCCTGCGGCCACACGTGCTCGGCCTCGCGGACCGGGCGGCCGTCGCGGGCGACGACGCGGCCGGCGTGGAGCACGAGGGAGGGGCCGAAGTCGACGAGGTCGTCGACGAGCTGCAGGTCGGCGGCCCAGCCCGGGGCGATCGCGCCGACGCGGTCCAGCCCGTGGCAGCGCGCGCCGTGCAGCGACGCCAGCAGGATCGCGTCCTCGGGGCTCACGCCCTCCGCCACCGCGGTGCGGACCATCAGGTCGATGTGGCCCTGCTCGAGCAGGTCGCCGGGCTCGCGGTCGTCCGTGCAGAACGCGCAGTGCTCCGGGCCGTGCTCGCGCACCAGGGGGAGCAGATCCTTGAGGTTGCGCGCGTTGCTGGCCTCGCGCAGCAGCACCCACGCGCCCTTGCGGCGCTTCTCGTACGCCTCCTCCAGCGTGGTCGCCTCGTGGTCCGTGGCGACGCCCGCGGCGAGGTAGGCGTCGAGCATCGCGCCCGTGACGCCGGGGGCGTGGCCGTCGACGCGGGCGGCGCCTTCGACGAGCTCGAGGACCGCCAGCGCGTGGGCGTCGCCGTGGGCGACGCCGGGCGCGTTCATCATCTCGCCGACGCCGTTCATCCGCGGATGCGTGAGGAGCTCGCGCAGCGCGTCGGCGTCGAGCGGCCCGCGGGGCGACTCGAGGTCGCTGGCGGGGATCGTCGAGGGCAGCATCGCGTGGACGGACAGGGGCAGGCCGTCGCAGGCGTCGAGCATCCAGCGGACGCCCTCCGTGCCCAGCACGCCGGCGATCTCGTGCGGGTCGACCACGATCGTCGTCGTTCCCCGGGGGACGACCGTGCGGGCCAGCTCGACGGGCAGCAGCTTGGACGACTCGATGTGCATGTGGGCGTCCACCCAGCCCGGGACGAGGTACTTCCCGGCCCCGTCGATCACGGGCGTCTCGTCGTCGATCCGCGGCTCGAACCCGGCGATGCGCCCGTCGGCGATGGCCACGTCGAGCTGCAGCCACTCCTTCGTGAAGCTCGAGAAGACGCGGGCGCCGCGGATCACGAGGTCCGGGCGCGCGTCGCCCCGGGCGACGGCGAGCAGGTGGTGCGACGGGGAGGGCATCCGGAGAGGGTGGCAGGTGGCTGTGTGCCCGGGACCCCCCGGCCCGACGCGCCCGGAGCCACCCGCAGGCGACGCCTGTGCCGGCGCGGCGGCCGCCGTCGGTCCCTCGTCCAGGGGTAGTCGTCGTGCCTCGAGGGCGGTTCGTGCACGCCGGACCATACGTCTGTATGGTGAGCGCCGATGCACACCATACAGCTGTATTGTGATCCCATGGTCGACCCCGCAGAGCGCCGTGCCGAGCTCGTCAGCGTGCTCCTTCGCCTCGTCGCCGAGCACGGCCTGGAGGGCGCCACGATCCGGGCCCTGGCGGACGCCGCCGGCGTGTCGATCGGCGCCGTGCAGCACCACTTCCGGACGAAGGACGAGCTGCTGCTCTCCGCCTTCCGGCAGACGGGTGCGGACCTGACGGAGCGCGCCGAGCGCATCGGCCGTCGCGCCCTCACGGCCCGCGCGGCGATCCGCGGAATCCTGCTCGAGCTGCTGCCGCTCGACGAGCGCCGGGAGGCGGAGCTCCGCGTGGGCCTCGCGTTCGCGGCGCGCGCCATGACGGTGCCGGCGCTGGGCGAGGTCCTGGCCTCGGACCTGGGGGAGTTGCGCGCGGGACTCGCCGAGGGCTTCGCGGCGGCGAAGGTCGCCGATCCGGTGGCCGCTGCGACGGCGGCGATGGCGCTCGCCGACGGCCTCGCCACGCAGCTGCTGTTCGCGGGCGCCGACGCACCGACGGCCGACGAGGCGATCGCCGCCGTCGACCGGCACCTGGACACCGCCCTCGTGGGCCGTCGCCGGCGGCGCGCATGACCGCGCCGTCCCCGGCCGCTGCGGCGACGGCGCCCCCCGTGGTGGGCACCACCGCGCCGGCGTCACCGACGCCCGGCAGCACCGCTGCGCCCGCGCGCATCGCCGACGTCGACGCCCTGCGCGGGTTCGCCCTGCTGGGCATCCTCGTCGTCAACATCACCTTCTTCTCGTCGGCGTTCGCGATCTACGAGATCGCCGACCCCGCGTACGCCGGCTGGACCGAGGACGCGGCGAGCTGGATCGTCGACGTGCTGTTCACGTCGAAGTTCTACGTCCTGTTCTCGTTCCTCTTCGGCTACAGCTTCACGCTGCAGCTCGAGTCCGCCCGGCGGCGCGGCGCGGCGTTCGGGCCTCGGTTCCTGCGCCGGCTGCTCGGCCTCCTCGTCATCGGCGCCGCCCACGCCGTCCTGCTCTGGCAGGGCGACATCCTCACGACCTACGCGGTGCTCGGGCTCGTGCTGCTGCTCCTCCGCGGCCTGCGCCCGCGGGTGGCGCTGGGGATCGCCGGCGGCATCCTGCTCCTGTCGGCGTCGGTGTTCGTCCTGGCCGGCCTCGAGGAGCTCGCTCGGGACACCACGCCCGATCTCGCCCGCCGCATCCAGGGCGCCACGGACGCGACCGCGTACTGGCGTGGCTCCTTCGGCGACGTCGTCGCCCAGCGGCTGGCCGAGATGCCGTCGACGGCGGAGCTCCTGATCGTGCTCCAGGCACCGTCCGCGCTGGCGATGTTCCTCGTGGGTCTCGCGGCCGGCAGGCGTCGCCTCCTGGCGGACGTGACGCCTCTGCGGCCGGTGCTCGTCCGGGTGGTGCGGGTCGCGCTCCCGGTCGGACTCGCCGGCGGCGTCGCGTACGCCTGGGCGACGATCGGACAGGCGGGAACCCCGCGTGCGACGTTCGGGGCCGCGATCGACGTGCTGTCCTCGCCCGTCCTCGCGACGGGGTACGTCTGCGCGCTGCTGCTCGCGTTCGGCACGCCCGCGGGGGCGCGGGTGCGCGACGCGCTGGCCCCCGCCGGGCGGATGGCCCTCTCGAACTACGTCCTGCAGTCGCTGGTCTGCGCGCTGCTGTTCACCGGGTACGGCCTGGGGCTGGTCGGGCACGTCCCGCCGCTCGCCGTCCTCGGCGTCGCCGTCGTGCTCTACGCGTTGCAGCTGCGCCTCAGCGCGGCGTGGCTCCGTCGCCATCCCTACGGCCCGCTCGAGTGGGCCCTGCGGTGGCTGACGAACCGGGCCCGTCCGCCGTGGCGACGGACTCCGGACGCTGCGTCCGAGCGCACACCCAGCCCCGCGTAGGCCGCCTACACTGGGGGGTCGCACATGGCCGTTCTCATCGCCTCCGACCTCAAGAAGGACATCAACGGCAACCCGCTGTGGAAGGGGCTGTCGTTCAAGCTCGAGCGCAAGGACCGGATGACCCTGTCCGGGCGCAACGGGGCGGGGAAGACGACCCTGCTGCGGATCCTGGCGGGGCAGACCAACCGGGACGGCGGCGAGCTGGCGTTCGAGAAGAACGCCCGCGTGATCCTGCACGACCAGCGGCCCCCGCGCGAGCAGGGGATGACGCTGCGCGAGTACGTCACGTCGGGCCGACAGGACCTCGTCGACCTCGAGGTGCGGCTGCGCTCCTACGAGCAGAAGATGGCCGACGGCGACCTCGACGTCTTCGACGCGTACGCCCGCGCGCAGACCCAGCTCGAGTCGCTCGGCGGCTACCGCTGGCGGGACGAGGCCGCCGACGTCGTCCGCGGCCTCGGCTTCACGGACGACGACCTCGACCGCAACCTCGAGACGTTCTCCGGCGGCCAGCTGACCCGCGCCTCGCTCGCCCGCGCGCTTTCGGCCAAGCCCGACCTCCTGCTGCTGGACGAGCCGACGAACCACCTCGACCTCGAGTCCCTCGAGTGGCTCGAGAAGACGCTCGTCACGTACGAGTCGGCGATCATCCTCGTCGCCCACGACCGCTGGTTCCTCGAGGCCGTCGGCACCTCGGTGCTGGAGATCGAGGCGGGCCGCGCGAAGTTCTTCCCCGGCACTTGGCACGCGTGGCGCCGCGAGCAGGCCGCGCGGGAGATGGCGCTGGGCAAGGCGATCGAGAAGCAGCAGGCGGAGATCGCCCGCATGGAGGACTTCGTCCGCCGGTTCTCGGCGAAGGCCACGAAGGCGAAGCAGGCGCAGTCCCGCGTGAAGGCGCTCGACAAGATCGAGCGGATCGAGCGCGACCCCACGGACACCCGCACCATGGGCTTCCAGTTCAAGAAGCCCGAGCGCGCCGGCAAGGTCATCTTCGAGCTCGAGCACGGCCGGATCGAGGTGCCGCCGCCCACGAGGGCGACGGACCACAGCACCGGTGAGGTCATCACGACGTCGGCCCCGAACGCCCGGGTGCTGCTCGGCGACGCCGACCTCTGGCTCGAGCGCGGCGAGCACGTCAACCTCGTCGGCCCCAACGGCGTGGGCAAGACGACGCTCATCGAGACCCTCGCGGGTCGCCGCCCCCTCGCCGACGGCGTCATCCGCACGGGCCACAACGTGCAGATCGGCTACCTGTCCCAGCACGGGGAGGAGCTGCACTTCCCCGGCGCGCGCACCATCATCGAGGCCTGCATCAAGGCCACGGGGCTCAAGCCGGGCGAGGCCCGCTCGCTGCTGGGCAAGTTCCTCTTCACCGGCCAGGACGCCGAGAAGTCGCTCGACGGCCTCTCCGGCGGCGAGCACAAGCGCCTGGGCCTCGCCGTCCTCGTGGCGTCCGGTGCGAACGTGCTGGTGCTCGACGAGCCCACGAACCACCTCGACATCGAGTCGCGCGAGGCGCTCGAGGACGCCCTGAAGGACTACCCGGGCTCCATGATCATGATCAGCCACGACCGCGCGCTGCTCGAGGCGATCGGCTCCCGCACCGTGGCGGTCGAGGACGGCAAGCTGATCTCGTACCTCGGCGGCTGGCAGGAGTACGTCGAGGTGCGCGAGGACCGCCTCGCCGCCGAGCGCGCGGCGAAGGACGCGGCCCGGCGCGGCGACACCCCGGCCAAGGCTGCGGCGGCGAAGAACGGCGCGGCCAAGGACGGCGGGGCGTCCGGCGCGAAGAACGGCGCGGGCGCCCAGAACGGCGCCGCGGCGAAGAACGGCGCGCAGGCCGGCCAGAACGGCGGCGCGAAGAACGGCGGCGGCAATGCGGCGCCGAAGGCCACGAAGCTCCCCGCCGGCCCGCCGATGTCGAAGAACCGCCGCCGCGAGATCGAGAAGGCGGAGTCCCGGATCGAGCAGGCCGAGACGGAGCTCGCGAAGCTCGAGGAGGAGCTCGCGGCGCCCGGTGCGTGGGCGACGCCGGAGAGCACGGAGAAGAACACCGCCCGCCACGAGGCGGCGAAGGCGAAGGTCGCCGAGCTCTACGAGCGGCTCGAGCAGCTCGCGGTCTGATGGCGTCGCCGCCACGGGCGACGCTCGGCGGCTGGAGGGCGACGGAGCTGCTCGAGGTCGCCCACGACCCGGCAGCACTCGACGCCGGCGGCCGCTGGGCGGTCGCCCGGGACTTCGAGGGCCGGCTGACCGCGGCGCGCTTCGGGCACTGGGAGCGGACGGGGGACGCAGGCCCCGACGGGGGCGCAGCCCCGGCATCCGCCGCAGCGTGGCCGGGAATTCCCGCCGCCGCGTGGTCGTCGAGCCTCGACGGCGACGCCTACCGCGCCGGCGTCCGCGTCATCCGGGAGCGGATCGCGGCCGGCGACGTCTACCAGGTCAACCTGTGCCGGGTGCTCGCCGCGGAGCTCCCCGCCGGCACGACGCTGCACGGCCTGCACGACCGCTTGGCCGCCCGCCACGCCGCGCCCTACGCCGCCCACGTGTTCCTGCCGGAGCACGACGTCGACGTGGCGTGCGCGTCGCCCGAGCTGTTCCTCTCCCGTCACGGCGACCTCGTCGTCTCGCGGCCCATCAAGGGCACCGCGCCGACCGCGGCCGAGCTGCTGCCGAAGGACGCGGCGGAGAACGTGATGATCGTCGACCTCGTCCGCAACGACCTGGGCCGCGTCTGCGTCCCGGGCACGGTCCGGGCGACGGAGCTGCTGGCGACGGAGGAGCACCCGGGGCTCGTGCACCTGGTCTCCACCGTGGAGGGTCGACTGCGCCCCGACGCGGGCTGGCCGGCCCTGCTGGAGGCGACGTTCCCCGCGGGCTCGATCGTCGGCGCCCCGAAGCTCGCGGCGCTCGACGTGATCGCCCAGCTCGAGCCCGCCCCGCGCGGCCCCTACTGCGGCGCGATCGGCTGGGTCGACGCGGACGCGGGCACCGCCGCGCTCGCCGTCGGCATCCGCACGTTCTGGCGCACGCGGGACACCCTGCGCTTCGGCACCGGCGGCGGGATCACGTGGGACAGCGATCCCGAGGGCGAGTGGCGCGAGACGGAGCTGAAGGCCTCGCGGCTGCTGGCGGTCGCGGCGGGGGAGTGAGCCCGGCCAGAGCGGGCCGTCGGGCCGCACAGCGGGTCCGCGCCCGTCGTCGGTAGGTGTGAAACGCGGTAGAGTCTCTGGTGTGGCCACCACCGTCGTCGCCGACACCCTGAACCGCGAGGCCCTGACGCTCCCGGCCCCGCAGCTCGCCGCCTGGCTCCAGGAGCACCTGGGACAGAAGCTCGCCGCGTACGCCGTCGGCCTCCGCGACCCGAAGATGATCGGCCGCTATAGCGCCGGCAAGGCGGCCCCGCGTCCGCTCGTGCTGCACCGCATGCAGACGACCTACGAGGCCGCGCGGACGCTGCACGAGGCCTTCGGCGACACCACGGCGCGATCGTGGTTCTTCGGCAGCAACCGCACGCTCGGTGACCGGGCGCCCGCCACGGTGCTCGCGAACGCCACGAAGCCCGGGGACTTCGATCTCGTCATGCCCGCCGTGCGCGCGTTCGTCGCCGGGGACCCGTCCTGAGCGCGGACCCCCCGCCCGCGCCAGGCGCCGTCGAGGTCTGGCGGCTCGGTCACGTGCGGGGCCCGCTGGCCCCGCCGCCGCACGAGCACGCCGGCTGGGCCGGACGGTGGGACGACCCCGACCGCGCGTTCAGCACGCTCTACGTGGCGTCCGATCCGCGGACGGCCATCCGCGAGGTCCTCGCGCCGTTGCGCCCCGACGCCGCGATGGTCGACGCGTTCGGTGCCGCGTCGCGCGAGGTGCAGGCCGCGCGTCGCGTGCCGTTGGGCGAGACCGACCGCGCTCGCCGGCTGGCCTCCGCGACCGTGCGCTTCGGCGCGCTCGCCGACGTCTCGACGGCAGGCGGCCGGACGGTGGTCGCGGAACGCTACGCCGACGTGCTGGCGACCCACGGCGTCGCCCACCTCGACGACACCGACGTCACGACGCGCGACCACCGGTTCACCCGCGCGTTGACGCGGAGGTTCTACGCCGACGGTCTCGACGGGGTGCGATACGCGTCGAACGTCGACGGAGGGGAGTGCTTCGCGCTGTTCGAGGGGCGGTACGCGCTCGAGCACGACCCGACCCGTCACGTGCTGCTCACGCCGTCGGAGGCCGCGGCCATCGTCCGCGAGGCGGTCCTGGAGCTCGGACTCGTTGTCGTCCCGTAGCGGCACCCCTGCCGGACTACGCTCGCCGCTCGACCGTCGTCACGTCGCGCCCCTCCGGCAGCTCCCACCGCCCGCGCACCCAGCGCACCGGCGACCCGTCCGGCAGGTGCGCCAGCGCGCGGCCGTGGCGGGGCGTGCCCCACAGCGTCGCCACGTAGGGGGCCTCCGCGTCGGGCGTCGAGCCGAGGCCGCGGGCCACGTGCTCGGCCGGATGCGAGACGACGATCGCGCCCTCGCGGACCCACACCGGGACGCGTCCCAGCGGGGCCGGCACCGTGACGGTCTGCCGGCCGGCGAAGCGCTCGCCCGACCACGCAGCGATCCAGTGGCCGGCGGGCAGGCGCACGGTGCGCTCCTCGGCACTCTCCTCGACCACGGGCGCGACGAGCAACGAGGGTCCGTAGCCGAAGGCGTCGGGCGTCGCCCAGCCCTCGTCGTCGCCGGGGTCCAGCAGGCTCAGCGGGCGGGTGATCGGCAGCCCGCTGCGAGCGGCCGTGCGGGCGGCGGCACGCACGTACGGGACGAGCATCTCGTGCAGCAGGACGGCGCCGCGGAAGTGCGCGAGCGTCTCGTGGTCGTACGTCCAGGGCTCCTGCTCCAGGCGCGCGTGGGCCTGCATGAGCGGGGTGAAGCAGCCGAGCTGCGCCCAGCGCACGAGCAGCTCGCCCGTCGCGCGCCGCACGCCGGCGTCGCCGAGGTAGCCGCCGATGTCGTGCGACCAGTTCGAGACGCCGGAGTGCGCGGCGGAGACCGTCGCCGCGAGCATGACCTTCAGCGACCAGAAGTCCGACGCCTGGTCGCCGGCCCAGAGCATCCCCGTGGCCTGCTGACCCGTCCAGCCCGAGCGGCCGAAGAGGACGCCGTCGCCGGGGTGGACGTCCTGCAGCGCCCGGCGCATGGAGCGGCGGTAGTCGTCGCCCCACCGCCACGCGCGGCGCGCGCCGTCGCTGCCGTCGGCGAACCGCACGTCCTCGGGCAGGTAGTAGCCCTCGCCGTCGTCGGCCTTGATGCCCTGCACGCCCAGCGCCAGGGTCTCGTGCGCCTGCGCCCGCCACCACGGCTCGCCGGGCCCGGTGAAGTCGATGGGTGAGCCGCGGCCCATCCACCACTGGGCGACGTAGGGGGCGTCCTCCCGGGCCGGTTCGACACCGGCGCCGGGCTCGGGACCGTTGCCCCGCCGGGCCCGGGCGCCGGCCCCGGCACGCGGCCCGGCGCCCGCCTCCGGGGCGCCGGCCTCCGCGGTGCCCGCCTCCGTGGCGAACGCCGGGGCGGCCGCCGCCGCGTGGTAGGCCTCCTCGCCCGCCGGGGGACGGACGAACGCCCCGACGCGCACGCCCTCCGCGTAGGTCTCCGCCGGGCGGCGGTGCAGCCGGATCGACGCGGGGTCCGGCGGGGTCTGGCCGCCGGCGGAGTCGACGTTCACCCACGGCGTCACCCAGACGACGGTCCGCACACCGTCGGCGCGCAGCCGCGCCACCATGCCCGCGAAGTCCGGGAACTGGTGGGGGTTCGGGCGCCAGGTGTTGTAGTTCGTCTCCCACGGCGAGTCGAGCACGACGGCGTCGACGGGGATCCCGTGCCACCGGCAGCCGTGGACGTCCTCCTCGACCTCGTCCTGGTGGCGGTGGATGTCGCGCGACTTCCAGAACCCGTAGCCCCAGGCCGGCAGGAGCGCCGGCCGGCCCGTGGCGCGGGCGAACGCGCCGAGCCGGGCGGCGGGCCCGGGCTGCAGCAGCAGGTGCAGGCGCAGGGGGCCGGCCACGGTGCGGACGCTCGGGGCGACCGCGTCGTCGGCCAGGTCGAACCGCGTGCCGTTGCCGGCGGTGTCGAGCCACGCGGCCCAGCCCGCGCCGGACTGGAGGAACGGGATCGGCGCGTAGTCGCCCTGGGGGATCCCGCCGCGCGCCGCCATCTCGGGCGCGCACCCCGGGCCGAGGTAGCGGCGGTCCGCCCCGAGCTGGATGTCGCGGCCCGCGTGGTCCACGGCGGGGTGGTGCCGCGCGCCCAGGCCCGCCAGGCGGGTGCCGGCGGCGACGGGCCAGCGGAAGCCCGTGCGCAGGTGCGGCTGCGCGCCGTCGCCGGGGTCGCCGGCGAACTCGAGCGTGACGACGTCGGGGGCGGGAAGGAGCACGCGCAGCGTGCCCGTGCGGCCGGAGCCGAAGCGCACGGCGAAGGTGGCGCTCGGGTCCGCCGGCCGGCCGCCGGCCCGTCCCCCGTCGGGGGCCACCGCGGGCTCCGCGTCGCGCTCCTCGCGGCCGATCGGCGCGCGCGTGGGCGGCAGCACGACGGGGTGGACCTCGACGACGGGATCCTCGGCCTCGCGGTGCTCCCGCGCGACCACGCCCTCCGTCACGCGCACGAAGCGGTCGTCGACGGTGCCGTCGCACGCCCACAGCCCCAGGCCGGCCACGATGGGCCGGTCGTCGCGCAGCACCACGACCCGGAGGGGCGAGGTGGCGACCGCCACGCGCACCCGTCCGCGCTCGAGCAGGACCGGCAGCGAGGCGAGCGGGGCGACCGAGGACACGGAGGCATGCTGGGGCCTTCGCGACGCCGCCACGTGAACGTCCCGTGAAGGTCGGACGCGCAGCCGAAGGGCCTGCAAACGGGCCACTTCGGCGGCGGACCCGGACTCCTCCCGCCCTTCACACCATCGTCACGGCTCGGACACCACACCGTCACTTCCGACTCGCGGTCGGAGCGCACGCTGCACAGGTATGAGCACCAACCCAGGCAGCTCCGTCGACGTCCCGCCCGCGCTCTCGCGGTGCGACCTCCATGTCCACTCGACCGCGTCCGAGTTCTCCAAGCTCGGCGTGCAGCGCTCCGTCGGCATGCCGGAGTGCGCCACGCCGCCGGAGGAGGTCTACGAGCTCGCGAAGCGCCGCGGCATGGACTTCGTGACGATCACCGACCACGACACCATCGCCGGCGCGCTGCAGATCGCCGACCGGCCGGACGTGTTCGTCGGCGAGGAGCTGACGGCCTGGTTCCGCGGCGAGCCGCAGGCCGTCCACGTGCTCTGCCTGGGCATCAACCAGGACGACCACGACTGGCTGCAGGCGCACAACTACGACGTCGAGCTGTGCGCCGAGTACATGCACCAGCGCGAGATCACGACGGCTCTGGCGCACCCCTTCTACTCCGTCGAGGCCCCGCTCACGGCCCGGCACCGCCGCCGGCTGGCCGAGCTGTTCCCGATCTGGGAGGTCCGCAACGGCTCCCGCGCCCGCGAGCTCAACGCCCCGGCCGCGACGTTCATCGACGTCAGCGGCGGCACGGGCATCGGCGGGACGGACGACCACGCCGGCGTCGACATCGGTCGCACGTTCACCGAGACGCCGCTGGCCTACACGCCGGCGGAGTACCTGGCCCACATCCGCGCCGGCCGCGCCGTCGCGAAGGGCAGCCAGGGCGGGGCCGCCAAGTGGGCGCACGCCGCGATGGGCATCGCGATCCGCTCCCTCGGCGTCGACCCGCGCGGCGAGGCCGAGCCCGAGGCCCCCGCCGAGCGCCCGCGGCCCGAGGCGATCGTGAAGATCGTCGGCAGCGTCATGAGCGACGGCGACGTCCGTCGCGGCCCGGAGGACGACGACCTGTCGCCCGACGACGCCCGGCTGCTGCTGCGCGCCTGGCTCGACGCCGTCGGCCTCGAGCGCTCGAGCGCCCGCGAGCTGCTCGCGATGTTCCAGGAGGACGACTTCGACCACCGCGACCTCTTCCGTCGTGCCCGCGCCGCCCACGAGCGCAAGCTCGGCGCGGTCATCGACGAGGTCCTGGTGGCCGCCGGCGAGATGGGCGCGGGGGAGGACCCCGACCTCGCCGCGATCGGCGGGCGCCTGCTCGACGCCCTGCTGCCGGCGATCCCCTACATGCCCGCGGCGGCGTTCCTCGGCCGCGAGCGCCGCAAGCTCAAGACCCGGCTCGACGGCGAGCTGCCGCGCGTCGCGCTCGTCGCGGACGGCATCGGCGGCATGCACGGCGTGACCCACACGCTCAACACGATCCGCGAGCGCGGCGTGCCGGGCTACGAGGTCGAGGTCATCGGCACCGACCTGAACGTCGACCGGCGGATCCCCGCGGTGCGCGAGGTCGACATCCCCTTCTACGACGGCCTGCAGGTCGGCGTGCCGAGCCTCCCCGCGCTCGTGGAGCAGATCGCGGAGGGCCGCTACGACGTGGTCCACCTCTGCTCGCCGGGTCCGGCGGGGATCGTCGCGGCCGCCCTGGCGAAGATGCTCGGGATCCCGGTGCTCGGCAGCTACCACACGGAGCTGGCCACCTACACGGGACTGCGTTCCACGGACTCGCGGCTCGAGACCTACGCGAGCATGGTGCTCGCCACCTTCTACGGGCAGGCCGACGTCGTCCTGACGCCGAGCCCGCAGAGCGACGAGGCACTGGGCGCCCTCGGGATCCCCGCCGACCGCATCGGCCGGTGGGACCGCGGCGTCGACATCTCGCGCTTCCGCCCCGCCCGCCGGAGCGCCGAGGCGGCCGCGCGCCTCTTCGGTCCCGCCGTCGAGGACCGGATCCACGTGCTCTACGCCGGCCGGCTGACACAGGAGAAGGGCGTCGAGCTGCTGGCCGACGCGTTCCTCGCCGCACGGGAGCGCGACCCGCGCCTGCACCTCGTGCTCGCCGGCGGCGGACCCGAGGAGGAGCTGCTGCGCGAGCGGCTCGGGACGCACGCCACCTTCCTGGGTTGGCTCTCCGGCGACGCACTGGCCGACGCCTACGCGAACGCCGACGTCTTCCTCTTCGCCAGCTCCACCGACACGTTCGGTCAGGTGCTGCTCGAGGCCCAGGCCTCCGGGCTGCCCGTGGTCGCGGTCGACGAGGGCGGACCGCGCTCGCTGATCGCCGACGGCGTCTCGGGCCTCCTGCGCCCCGCCGACGCCGGCGCGCTGGCCGGCGCGGTCGTCGCGCTGGCGGCCGATCCGGCCCTCCGCGCCCGGCTCGCCGCGGGCGGGCTCGAGAGCGTGCAGGACCGCACCTGGGACGCGGCCATGGGCCGGCTCGCGACGGGCTACGGCCGCGCGCTGTCCGCCGGCACCCTCCGCGCCGCCCGCCGCGACGCCGAGGCCGAGGCCGCCCGCGAGGCCGTCCGCCCGGCGGGCCCCGCCGGGACGGCGCGTGTCGCCTGAGGGCGCGACGCTCGCCCCCGGACGGGACGGTCCCCGGGCCGGGCGCGAGCCCGGTGCGGGCCCGACGCCCGGGGGCGAGCCCGCCCTCGGGAGCCGCACGCCCGCCGCGGGCCGCCCGAGCGGCCTGCGGGTCGTCGACGTGACCCTCTGGTACGGCGCGCGCAGCGGTGGCATCAAGACCTATCTCGACGCGAAGCGTCGCCACGTCGCGCTCACCGGCGCGTTCGACCACCACGTCGTCGTGCCCGGCCGCGAGACGACGGAGCGCGACGGGCTCCACACCGTCCGGGGCGTCAAGGTCACCCGCAACGACTACCGGATCCCGCCCGGCGGCCGGGGCCTGCGCCGTGCGCTCGAGCGGATCCGCCCCGACGTCGTGCTGCTGCACGACCCGTACTGGACCCCGCGCGCCGCGATCGCCGAGGCGCACGTCCACGGCGCCGCGGTCGTCGCGGTCCACCACGGCTCCGTGGCGCTGGCGGCAGCGGGCATGCCCGGTCCGGACGGCCCCTGGGCCCGCGGGTTCCGGGCCTGGATGACGCACGCCTACCGCGACGTCGACGCCGTGATGTCCGTCATCGACCCCGGCCCGTGCAGTGGCCGCGCGGCCGACCTGCCGCTGCGCCTGGGCCTCGACCCGGCGTTCCGCCCGCAGGCCGGCGTGCGTCGCGGCGACCACGTCCTCTACGTCGGACGGCTGTCCCGTGCGAAGGGCCTGCCCGAGCTGCTCGAGGCGGCCCGGCGCGCGCTCGAGCCGTGGCGGCTGGACATCGTCGGCGACGGCCCGTGGCGGCAGGGCCTGCCGCGCGAGATCGCGGCACTGGGACTGCAGGACCGCGTCCGCCTGCTGCCCTACGTCGCCGACCGCGCCGAGCTGGCACGGCGCTACGCCGCGGCCTCGTGCGTGGTGATGCCGGGGCCCAACGAGACCTTCGGGCTGGTCGGGCTCGAGGCCGCGGCCTCCGGCGCCCGCGTCGTGACGACCTCGGGCGCCCCCGCCGCCGCGGCGATCGGCGGGCTGGGGGAGACCTTCCCGGTCGGAGACCCCGTGGCGCTCGGCCAGGCCATCGGCCGGGCCCGGCGGGCGCCCCTCGACCTGCGGGCCGCCGCGCGCCTGGCCGACGCCCACGCCTGGCCGGTCCTCTTCGACGCCGAGCAGCGCGACCTCACGGCGCTCTGCGCCCGGGTCCGTGCCGGGGGAGCACGCCGCTCGTGAGCCCGGCGGTGCCCTCCACCGTCGTCCTGCCCGCCCCGCCGGCGGCCACGGCACGCGGCACCCTGGCCGTGACGATCCACGAGATCGAGCCGGCTACGTGGGAGCGGTGCGCGCTCCTGCGCGAATGGCTGGCCGACCACGGCGTCGCCCGCGCGACGCTGCTCGTGGTGCCCGCCCCCGACCTGCACCCCTTCGACCGACGCTGCCCCGACCTGCAGGCCTGGCTCGAGGAGCGCATCGCCGACGGCGACGAGGTCGCCCAGCACGGGCTCCTGCACCGCCGCACGAGGCCGGGCCACGCGCGTCGCCACGGCGCGGGACGGACGCTCCGCGACGCCGCGGAGTTCGTCGGGCTGGACCCGGCGGAGACCGCACGCGCGCTGGACGCGGGACGCAAGATCCTGGCCGACGCGGGCATCGTCGCCCACGGATTCGTGGCCCCCGGGTTCGCGTACACCCCGGCCCTGCACGAGGCGCTGCGCTCGCGCTACTCCTGGTGGGCGACGGCGGAGGGCCTGCACCGCACCTCCGCGCCGCGGCCCGTGCGCTCCCACGCCATCGGCCGGGGCGCGACCGACCCGATGCGCCGTGCGGCCTCGCCGTTCCTCGTCCGGACCGCCTCGCGCATCGCGGGCGGCGGGCCGGTGCGGCTCGAGCTGCGGCCGGGCGACGTCGACCACCCGCGCTCCATCGCGGCAGCGCAGGCGGTGCTGCGTCGCCACGCCCACCGTCGGGCCGTGACGTGCGGGCAGCTCGCGGCGGTCTGACCGCCACCCGCGCCGTGCCCGATGGGCCGGCCCGCGGCCGACCGCCCGCCTCAGCGGGCGCGCTTGAGGACGATGCCCTCGAGGTTGTGGGCGACCGTCTCGCAGGAGTCGATCGCGTTCTCGAGCGCGCCGTAGATGTCCTTCCAGCGGATCACGAAGAGCGGGTCGACGCCCTCCGCGAACAGCGACGCGATCGCGTCGCGGCTGATGCGGTCGCCGTCGTTCTCGAGCCGGTGGATCTCGACGAGGTAGGGCGAGAGGTCCTTGCCCGCGCAGAGCGCGTCGAGCGCCAGGCCGACCTGGTCCCCGGCGAGCACGAGGATCTCGGCCAGCTGCGTGGCCTGGTCCGTCGGAGCCTCGACCCGGTAGACGGCCATCATGTCGCCGGCCGCCTCCGCGTCGTCGACGACGTCGTCCAGCGCCGTGGCGAGCCGGTAGCCGTCGTCGATGTCGAACGGGCGGGCGCCCTTCGCGTCGACGGCGCGGCTGAGCCGGTGGATGAGGTCGTGGGCGATCCGGTCGCCCTCGCGCTCGCAGCTGACGAGCTCGCGCAGCAGCCCGGCGTCGTCGGGGTAGTCGCGTACGAGGTCGCGCAGCACGATCGTCGAGCGGCGGATGGTCCGGCCGTACTCGCCGAGGAGGTCGTGCAGCGGGCCGTCCGCGGTCGCGGCGGCGCGGAAGAAGTCCGGCATCGCGGTCCAAGCTACCGCCTGGGACCCCCGTGCAGACGGGGGATTCACCGTTGTTCACGTGCCTTTCACAGGCGGTTCACCGCTCGGTAACGAGCGCGGGCCGCCCGCACAGCAGACTCGTCCATCGATGAGCACCCCGACCGAGGCCCCGCAGTCGGCGACGCCCGGGGAAGACCCGATCCGCATCGCCCAGGTCGAGATCCGGCCGACGGAGGGACTGGCCGTCGTGGCCGGTCGCGCCGTCCCGCTCTCGGTCCGCGAGTTCGAGCTGCTCTCCGCACTCGCCTCGCGGTCCGGCCACGTCGTCGCCCGGGAGGAGCTGTTCTCCTCCGTCTGGGGCGGCCCGCTGCGCCGGGGCGACCGGTCGATCGACGTCTACGTCCACAAGGTCCGCCAGAAGCTCGAGGCGGCCTCGCCGGGGTGGCACTTCATCCACACGCATATCGGGTTCGGCTACCGGTTCTCCCCTGAACCAGCCCATTGATCACGCGCCCTGCACGCGATCGATACCGGACTTTCACACGCAGTTCACACCGAAGCCACAGCCAGGTAACAGGATGAGCAGCACGCGCTGCCAGCCTGCCCTGCGCCACGTTCTGAGCAATCAAGGAGACCACGTGCGCACTCGTACGTTCGCCGCGTTCGGCGCTTCCGCCGTCCTCGCCATGGGAGTCGCAGCTTGCGGCTCCGACGACAACACCGACAGCACCACGACGGCCGCCAGCGGCAGCACCGCTGCTGAGAGCAGCACGGCGTCGTTCTCCGGCAGCATCACCGCCGGTGGCTCCACGTTCGCCAAGCCCGTCTACGACACCTGGGGCTCCAAGCTCAAGGACAAGGGCCTCACCTTCAACTTCGCCGGCACGGGCTCCGGCGCCGGCATCGCCGGCGTGACGGACGGGACGCTGGACTTCGGCGGCACCGACTCCGCCATGGACGACGAGGAGCTCGCCGCCGCCAAGAAGGGCAAGGCCGGCGACGTCGTCCACGTCCCGACGTTCTTCGGCGCCGTCACGGCCGCCTACAACCTCAAGGGTGTCGAGACGGGCCTGAAGCTCGACGGCGAGACGCTCGCCAACATCTTCCTGGGCAAGGTCAAGACCTGGAACGACCCGTCGATCGCCTCGCAGAACGAGGGCGTCGAGCTCCCGGACGAGAAGATCACCGTCGTCCACCGCTCGGACGAGTCCGGCACGACGAAGGCGTTCCTGTCGTACCTCGGTGCCTACTCCAAGGAGTGGGAGGAGGGCCCGGGCGTCGACAAGTCCGTCAAGTGGCCGACCGGCACCGGCGCCAAGGGCAACGACGGCGTCGCCGCGCAGATCAAGCAGACGGCCGGCTCCATCGGCTACGTCGAGCAGGCCTACGCGCTGCAGAACGACTTCACGTACGCCTCCCTGAAGAACAAGGAAGGCAACTACGTCGAGCCGACGCTCGAGTCCGTCTCGGCCGCCGGTGACTCGGCCGAGGTCCCCGAGGACCTGCGCTTCTCCATCGGTGACGCCCCGGGCGCCCAGACGTACCCGGACGCCTCCGCGACGTTCATCGTCGTGCCGAAGGACCTCTGCAAGGCCGGCAAGTCCGAGACCGTCGCGAAGGACGTGAAGAACTTCCTCATGTACGGCCTGACCACGGGCCAGGAGGAGGCGAAGCAGCTCGCCTACGCGCCGCTCCCCGAGAGCATCCTCGCCAAGTCGAAGGCCGCCGTCGAGGCCCTCGAGTGCAACGGGTCGCCGATCGCCGCCACCCGCTGAGCCCACGAGCACCCGCTCGTAGCACCGTCCGGCCCCGGCGCACCCGCGCCGGGGCCGGACGCGCAGTGACCCGTCCGAATCCGCCACAGCAGAGACCAGACACCACCATGGCAACCAGTCCCGCCGCAGCAGCCGATCCCGGTGCCCGCCTGCGCGACCACCTCGCGCGGACGAAGACCGGCAGCTGGCTAGATCCGTGGGTCAAGGGCGGCCTGACCGCGCTTGCGGGTCTGATCTTCGTCCTGCTCGTCTACTTCCTCTTCAAGCTGGGTCTCGAGGCGGAGCCCGTCTTCAGCGCCTACGGGCTCTGGGACTTCGTCGCCAAGGTCGACTGGCTCCCGTCGCAGGACACCTACGGCGCCGGCGCCCTCGTCGCCGGCACGGCCATCACGTCGGCCATCGCGCTGATCATCGGCGTGCCGATCGCCGTCGCGACCGCGCTCTTCGTCACCGAGCTCGCGCCGGCCCGCTTCCGCGGCCTGATCTCCGGCACGCTCGAGCTGCTCGCCGCCGTCCCGTCCGTCGTCTACGGCCTCTGGGGCTTCCTGTTCCTCGCTCCGCGGATCAAGGGTGCGGAGCAGTGGGTCGCCGACACCTTCTCGTTCATCCCCTTCATCGGGGGCGACGTCTCGGCCGCGAACTACTTCATCACCGGCCTGATCCTGGCGATCATGATCATCCCGATCGTCTCCGCGATCTCCCGCGAGGTCATGGCCACGGTGCCCGCCGACCAGAAGGAGGCGGCCCTCGCCCTCGGCGCCACGCGCTGGGAGATGATCCGCACGGCCGTCCTCCCGTACTCGCGCGCCGGCATCGTCGGCGGCTCCATGCTGGGCCTGGGCCGCGCGCTCGGCGAGACGATCGCGGTCGCCATCCTCATCGGTGGCGCGACCGCCGGCGTCGGCGACTCCATCTTCTCGCAGGGCTCCACGCTCGCCTCGGTCATCGCCCTGGAGTTCCAGGAGGCCACGGCCAGCCCGGAGCACCGCGCCGCCCTGATCGGCGCCGGCCTGCTGCTGTTCGCGGTCACGCTCTTCATCAACGCGATCGCCCGTGCCTACATCTCGCGGTCGGAGAGCCGCCTCGAGCGCGCCCAGCGCGACGCCGCCCGCGCCTCCGAGGCCGCGGGCCGGGGCGACCTCCCCAAGACGGGCCGCCGCGGCGTCTTCTCCTGGATCCCGCGCCCCGAGCTCGTCACGTCGCTCAAGGGCCGCAAGCGCGTCGACAAGTTCGCCCGCGGCTCCGTCGGCGCCCTCACGGCGCTGGCCCTGCTCCCGCTCGCCCTGCTGCTCGCCTTCCTGATCATCCGGGGTGGCGGCGCGATCTCCTGGAGCTTCTTCACCACGGACCCGACCGGCGCGGCCGGCGCGGTCTCGAACGCCAGCCGCTTCCTGGGTGAGGAGGCCGCGCCCGCGGCGACGAACGACCTCGGCGGCATCCGCTCGGCGATCCTCGGCACCCTCGAGGTGGTCGGCCTCGCCGCCGCCGTCGTGGTGCCGATCGGTATCGCCGTGGCGGTGTACCTGGTGGAGTACGGTCAGGGCACCTGGTTCGGCAGCTTCGTCCGCTACCTCGTGGACGTCATGACGGGCGTCCCGTCCGTCGTCTTCGGCCTCTTCGTCTACATCTCGCTCGTGGTGAGCCAGGTGGGTGGGGTGCCGTTCGCCGGCTGGAAGGCCTCCGTCGCCCTTGGCCTGCTGATGCTGCCGATCGTCATCAACTCCTCGCTCCCCGTGCTGCGCCTCGTCCCCGCGTCGCTGCGCGAGGCCGCGCTCGCCCTCGGCGTGCCGCGCTGGAAGGTCATCCTGCGCATCGTCCTGCCGACGGCCCTCCCGGGCCTCGTCACCGGCGCGCTGCTGGCGATCGCCCGCGCCGCCGGCGAGACCGCGCCGATCATCTTCACGGCCGGTGTCGCCACCGCGCTGGCCGGCGACCCGAACGGGCCGCTGAACACCCTTCCCGCCCAGATCTACGCGGACGTCACGGCGTCCTCGTCAGCCCAGCACGACCGTGCGTGGGGCGCCGCCCTCACGCTCGTCGTCCTGATCCTCCTGCTCAGCCTCGTGGCCCGCCTCGCGCAGCGCCGCAGCCGGCTCTCGTAGCAGCCAACCGTCCGTGTCCTCGCAGAGCCCCGCAGGTGACCCCATGAACGCCCCGAACCGCACGTACGACTCCACCGACGCCCCGAGCGACGTCTCCCCGACCCAGCACCCGGACGCGCACCTCGGCGAGCGGGGCACCGGCACGCCGGCGCCCGCCACCAAGGCCAAGGGTCACGAGGTCGCCCTCCGCGGCGTGAAGTCGTTCTACGGCGACAACATGGCGGTCAAGGGCGTCGACCTCGACTTCCACGCCAACCAGGTCACCGCGATGATCGGGCCGTCGGGCTGCGGCAAGTCGACGCTCCTGCGCTCCATCAACCGCATGCACGAGGAGATCCCGGGCGCCCGCGTGGAGGGCGAGATCCTCCTGGACGGCGTCGACATCAACGCCGCCGACACCGACGTCGTGGCGATCCGCCGCATGGTCGGCATGATCTTCCAGCGGCCGAACCCGTTCCCGACGATGTCGATCCGCGAGAACGTCGCGGCCGGCCTCAAGTTCAACAAGATCAAGGACGTCAACCACGACGAGCGCGTCGAGTGGGCGCTCCGCGGCGCGGGCCTGTGGGACGAGGTCAAGGACCGCCTGAACGCCCCGGGCGTCGGCCTCTCCGGCGGTCAGCAGCAGCGGCTCTGCATCGCGCGCACGATCGCGATCAAGCCCGACGTGATCCTCATGGACGAGCCCTGCTCGGCGCTCGACCCGATCGCGACGCTGAAGGTCGAGGAGCTGATCCAGGAGCTCAAGGAGGAGTTCACGATCGTCCTCGTCACGCACAACATGCAGCAGGCGGCCCGCGTCGGCGACCGCACCGCGTTCATGTACCTGGGCGACCTCGTCGAGGTCGACGAGACGAACAAGATCTTCACCAACCCCTCGGACTCCCGCACGGAGGAGTACGTGTCGGGCAAGTTCTCCTAGGGTTCGGGCGGAACGGACGAGGGTAGGGTCATCCGGTGATCCGGAGGACGACCAGGTGACCACGCGCTCGCAATACCGCGCCGAGCTGCAGAACCTCGAGCGCACCGCGCTCGGGGCGCTCGACCTCATCGTGCAGCAGGTCGAGCGGGTCACGGAGGCCCTGGAGCAGCAGGACGTCGAGCTCGGCACCTTCGTCATCGCCGACGACGACCGCGTCGACGGCCGCTACCTCGAGGTCAACCAGGGCGTCCTCTCGCTCTTCGCCCTCCAGGCGCCCGTCGCGGGGGATCTGCGGCTCGTGGCGTCGCTGCTGCACGTGGCGAAGCACTTCGAGCGCATGGGCGACCAGTGCGTGAACATCGCCAAGCTCATCCCGCTGACGGGCAACGACCCGCCGCGCCGGCGCGAGGTGCTCGAGCCGATCCTGCGGATGGGCGTGCTCGCCCGCGACGAGGTCGTCCAGGCCCGGCAGGCGCTCGGCCTGCGCGACGTCGACCTGGCGCTCGACATCGTCCGCCGCGACCAGGAGCTCAACGAGCTCAACCGCGAGGTCTTCCGCCTGGCCATCCAGCTCGGCGACGACATCGACACCCGCGAGTGGCTGATGACCATGACCATGGTCGCCCGCGCCTTCGAGCGGATCGGCGACAACGCCGTCGACATCGGCGAGCAGGTCGCGTTCGTGGTCGAGGGGGCGTTCCCCGAGTTCGGTGACCGCACGGCGCGGCTGGCCCGCGCCCAGGCGCAGGCCGCCGAGATCTCGTCCCCCGGCCCCCCGCCGGGGCCGATCGATGGTCCCGCGGCGCCGGGCGACGATGCGACGGGCGAGGGTGGCGGCCCGAACCGGCCGTCGGACGACCCGCCCCAGCCCGCGGCGTAGGGTTCGCGGAGCCGAGACGCGCTGTCTCAGGGGCTCCGCCAGATGGCAGGTCAGGCCGCCGAGGGCGATACGGCGTAGAGGTTCGGTGGCCACTGGGAATGCGGGTCCCGGGGCTTCCCTACCGGGGGTCACGACTTGTGAAGAGGTTGTGTCCGGCGGCAGGAACGCCGGTTGGCCGTCCGAACGCCCTCTACACTCCCTCGGGATGCAGGAGCTCACGTCCGCCCCGGCACCAGATGGCGCCGCGGCCTCCGCTTCGGGATCGTCGGCAGCGCGCACGCTCCGCGTCGCGCTGATCGACAACGACAGCGGCTTTCTCCACGTCCTCGGCAAGCGCTTCGAGCGCGCCGGCTGGCAGCAGCGGGTGCTCGCGAGCCCCGTGCCCGTCGAGGATCTCGTCGCCATGCGCCTCAGTGCGCTCGTGGTCGACGTCGCTGTGCTCGGGCCGCAGGCCTGGGAGTACCTCGAGAAGGTCGCGACCCGCATGCCGGGTCTCGGCATCATCGTCTGCACCGGCCAGTCCAGCGTCGCCCAGCGCGTCCGCGGCCTGCGTCTCGGCGCCGACGACTGGGTCTCGAAGCCCTGTCACCCCGACGAGCTGATGGCCCGCATCGAGGCCGTCGCCCGCCGGCGCCGTCGCGTCGAGCCGCAGGAGGAGAAGGGCCCGCGCGTCACCGGCGAGCTCGAGATCCGCGGCGACCAGTTCCAGGCCTTCGTCTCCGGCCGCTCCGCCGAGCTCACGAAGCGCGAGTTCGAGCTCATCGATCTGCTCGCCACGGCCGAGGGCCGCGTCCTGGAGCGCGAGGAGATCTACCAGCGCGTCTGGGGCTACGCCATGGCCCGCGGCGACCGCTCCGTCGACGTCTTCGTCCGCAAGCTGCGCCAGAAGCTCGACAAGGCTTCGCCGGGCTGGCGCTACATCCACACGCACTTCGGTGTCGGCTACCGGTTCGCCCCCGAGCCCGCCGACGTCGTCGCCGAGCCCGAGCGTCCCGCCGGCCGTCTCCGCACGCCGGAGGAGCTCCTCGCCGAGGACCGCTCCGTCGTGTCCGAGGCCGAGCTCGAAGCCGCCTTCGCCGAGCGCGTCACGGGCTGACGTCCGTCCGTGCCGGCGGCCTCGAGCCCCCGGCGCGGTACCCTGACGGGGTGACCAGGGGAGCGCGCACCGCGCTGATCGTCGTCGCCCTCGCGGCGATCGTGTATGCCGTGCCCAGCGGCGGCGAGGGCGCGGATGCGGTGAGCAACACGCTCAGCGTCGTCTTCCTCGCTGCGTTCGTCCTCATCGGCGTGCGCATCTACCGCGAGACGCGCGGCCGCATCGACCTGCTGGGTGACGCCCACCGGCTGATGCTGTTCGGCGCGATCGGCCTCATCGTGGTCGCGCTCGCGGCCCGCCCGCAGCTCGTCGGCAGTGGCCCGGGCACGCTGCTCTTCGTGGTCCTGCTGGCGATGCCCGTGCTCATGCTGTGGGCCGTCTGGCAGCGGTTCCGCGACTACGCCTGAGGGCGGTTCGCGGCCGTCGTCGGCCCGGCGACGGTAGGGCGCACAGTTTCGTAGCGGCCTCGCCACGGCCGCGACGCTGACCGGGTCTGGTTCGGTCACGCCGTCCCCGGGAGGGTGGAGACATGTCCGCCCCACCCGCTCCGCCGCCCGCCGCGCCGTCTGCGGGCCAGGCGTCCGTCGAGCTCGTGGCGCTCCTGCCGCTGCTCGCGATCCTGCTGCTCGGCCTGCTCCAGGCCACGCTCGCCGGGTACGCCGCGTGGTCGGCGAGCACCGCCGCGCGCGCGGGCGCCCGGGCGGCCGCGGTCGGGAAGGATCCGGCGGCCGCGGTGCGCCGTGCCGCCCCGATCGGCGGGGCGCGGGCAACCCTGCGGCGCGACGGCGACACGCTCCGCGTGCGCCTGCCGATCCCGTCCGTGCTGCCCGCGGTCGCGCTCGGCACGGTCGGCGGCGTCGCGCACCTGGAGGCCCAGCGGTGAGCGGCGGGGGGTGGAGCGGCGGCGAGCGCGGCCAGGCGTCGGTCGAGACGGTCGCGCTGGCTCCGATCGTCGGTGCGCTCGTGATCGCGCTGGTCGTCGCGCTCCAGGCGCACCGGGCGGGCGAGGCCGCCGGCCTGGCCAGCCATGCGGCGGCCCTGGCGGCGATGCAGGGGCGCGACGTCGAGGACGCGGCCCGTGCCGCCGTCCCCGACGTGGGCCGGGAGCGCCTGCGGATCCGCGTCGACGGCGCGCAGATCGTCGTACGCGTCCGGGCGAGCGGGCCGCGCAGCCTCGTCGCGCCGTTCGACGCCGAGCGCACCGTCGTCGCGCGGCGGGAGGACGACCGATGAGCTCGGGGCGGTGGGGACTGCTGCTGCGGCCGGAGGCGGACGTGGACGAGCCGCCGGACGGCGGGACCGCGGAGGCGCAGGACGGCCTGCTCGAGCGGTCGAAGGGGCAGCTCGGCGGCGAGCGGCGGCGTCGTGATCGCGCACGCGACCGGCTGCTCGACGACGACGACCGTCGCGGGAGTGAGCGTGATCGCGAGCCGCGCACCCGCCGCGAGCTGCGCACCGATCGCGAGCCGCGCACCGGCCGCGAGTCCCGAGCCGGTCGTGGGCGCCGCGGGCGGCAGGCCGGCTCGACGGGCGGATCGCGTGCGGCGCTCGCCGCTTCGACGTCGGCGGCCACGATCGTCCTGGCGCCGGCCGACCGCGCGGTGCTCGCCGCCGCGGCGGTCGCCGCGGCTCTGCCGCGGTCGCCCCGCGCCGTGCCGGTGCTGGCGTCCTGGGACCCGCAGGCCGCAGAGGGCACGGAGGGGGAGGCGTCGAGCACCGCCGCGGCACGTCGCGGGGGCACGGACGCCGAGGCCTGCGGCGTGCGCGCGCACGCCGTGGGGCGCACCGTCCGGGTGACCTTGCCGGCCGACGACGTGGAGGCCGTGGCGGCGCTCGAACGCCTGGAGGCCGCGCCCGGCCTGGCGCCCGTCGTGCTCGTGGTCTCTGGCGCGTGGGGGCCGCCGTTCCTCAGGCCGATCGAGCGGGCGGGACGCGTCTACGCCGATGGCGCGCCTGCCACGGTGGCAGCCTGCGAGCGGACGCTGGCCCGGCACGGTGTGGCCGTCGCAGCGGTGCCCCGGCCGACGGGACCCGTGGCGCGGGCGCTGCTGCGCGCCGGCTGGCTGAGCCGCGCGACCGTCGCGGGTCGTCCTCCCTCGGAGGGGCCTGCCGCGGGGGAGAGGGGTCAGGCGCTGATGGTGGTGCTGCTCGGTTTGACGGTAGCCCTGATGCTGGCGGTGGTGCTCGGCGGCGTCGCGTCGGCGATGGGTGGCCGCGAGGAGCGCCAGCGGGCGATCGACGTCGCAGCGCTGGCCGCGGCGGACCGGATGCGTACGGACTGGCCGCGGCGTGCCGGAGCGCCGGCCGGTTTGAGCCTCGACGCCTACCGGGGGCGCGCCGAGGCCGCCGCCCGACGCGCCGCGCGGGCCAACGGGCTGGAAGGGATCGCGGTCAGCTTCCCGGACCTGGAGGAGGACGCGGCCGGGCCGCTCGCCGTCCGGGTCGAGGCGGAGGGGAGCGTGCAGGTCGCCGGCGTCGCCCTGGGGACGACTGTCCGCGCGACGGCCGAGCTCTCCCCGCCGGCGCTGCCGCTCGACGACACGCCTACGGGCGACGAGTACCGCGGGCCCTTCGCCGTTCGGGACGGCAAGCCGATGCGGCCGGACGTCGCCATCGCCTACGACCGGATGGACCGCGCGGCCACGAAGGCGGGGCACCCCCTGACCGTGACCAGCGGCTATCGCTCCAACGCCGAGCAGGCCAAGCTGTTTGCGGCCCACCCGGACCCGAAGTGGGTGGCCCGGCCCGGCACGAGCCTGCACCGGATGGGCACCGAGCTCGACCTGGGGCCACCCGCGGCGTACGGCTGGCTTGCCGCGAACTCCATGCGCTTCGGGTTCAAGAAGCGGTACTCGTGGGAGCCGTGGCATTTCGGCTACGTCCGCGACACCGGCTCGAGCCACGTCGCGGAGCAGGACCGCAACCCCGACGCGCCGGCGCAGTCCGGGGCGATCCCGCCGTGGGTGCCCGAGCGGTTCCGCGACACGATCCGGGCGGCGAGCATCCGCTTCAAGGTCTCGGCCGCACTGCTCTCCGCGCAGCTCAAGCAGGAGTCGGGGTTCGACCCGGGCGCCCGCTCGGGCGCCGGCGCCCAGGGGATCGCGCAGTTCATGCCGGCCACCGCGCGGTCCGTCGGGCTGGCGAACCCGTTCGACCCCGACCAGGCGATCCCGGCGCAGGCGAAGCTGATGGCGGCGCACCTGCGGCAGTTCGGCTCGGTGCCGCTGGCGCTTGCCGCCTACAACGCGGGACCGGGTGCGGTGGGGTCGTGCAACTGCGTGCCGCCGTACCCCGAGACCCGTCACTACGTCGCCACGATCATCGCGCTCATGAAGGGCTACGACCCCTCGGGCGGGCTGGCCGACGCGCTCGCCATCCGGTTGACCGCGTGAGCGGTCCGGTGAACGCCGTGGAGCGCCCCGCTCCCGGGATGCGCGTTCCGGGCCGCTGCGCCGCCGACGCGACGGCGGGGACGGGGTACGCGCACGGCCGCGGTCGCCGGGTGTCCGCGGGGGCGACCCGGGCGCGGCGGGCCGCGGGGCCGGGCGTCGTATCCTCGATGGAATGGCAGCACGCCCCACGGACCCGGGGCGCGTCGAGCGGCTCAAGGTGCAGCGACGCGCCCTGCCCGACGGGCCCGGGGTCTACCTCTTCCGGGACCGCAACGGCACGGTCATCTACGTCGGTAAGGCGATCTCGATCCGCAAGCGGGTCGCCAACCACTTCGCGAACTCCGTCACGCGCGGAGCGGTGGAGATGGTCGACGTGATCGACGACATCGAGTTCGTGCTCGTGTCGAGCGAGACCGAGGCGCTGCTCGTCGAGAACGGGTTCATCAAGCAGTACCAGCCGCAGTTCAACATCCGGCTGCGGGACGACAAGTCCTACCCGTACATCTGCGTCACGCTCTCCGAGGACTACCCGCGGGTCTACGCGACGCGCGAGAAGCACCGGCCGGGCTACCGCTACTTCGGGCCGTACTCCAACGCCAAGCGCGTGCGCAACACGCTCGACCTGCTCGGCCGGCTGTTCCAGTACCGCACCTGCCGCGGGATCGAGCCCGGGCGGCGCTCCGGCTCGCCGTGCCTCGACTACCACATCGAACGGTGCACGGCCCCCTGCGTCGACTTCGTCTCGAAGGCGGAGTACCGGGACTCGATCGACGGCGTGATGGCGTTCCTCGCGGGCCGCTACCGCGAGATCGAGGGCGCGATCGAGACCCGGATGAAGGAGGCGGCCGAGGAGCAGGACTACGAGCGGGCCGCCCGCGAGCGGGACCGGCTGCAGTCCGTGCGCTCGCTGCTCGAGCGCCAGCGCGTCACGGGCGACTCCATCGGCTCGCTCGACGCGATCGCCGTGACGGTCGACGGTGACGACGCGAACGCCCAGGTGTTCCAGGTCCGCGACGGCTCCCTGGTCGACCGCCAGTCGTTCTATCTCTCCGGCGTGGCTGGCGAGGCGACGGCCGGCCGGGCGGCCGGGGGAGAGGACGGGGTGGACGAGGACGCGGTGATCGCCGAGGTCCTCGAGCAGTTCCTCCTGCGGTACTACACCGGGGCGGTCGTCCCACCCGTGGTGCTCGTGCCCGACGCGGTCACCCAGCACGAGGCGCTCTCGAACGCGCTCGGCGAGGTGCGCGGCAAGCGGGTCGACGTCGCCACCCCGCAGCGCGGCGACCGGCGGCGCATCCTGGACATGGCGATGCGCAACGCCGAGCTCGCCCTGGGCCAGGAGCGCCTGAAGGCCGAGCGCAGCCGCGAGCAGCGCGCCGGCGCGCTGAACGACCTGCAGGCGGCGCTGGGGCTCGATCGCCTGCCGATGCGGGTCGAGTGCTACGACATCTCGCACCTCATGGGCAGCGAGACGGTCGCGTCGATGGTGGTGCTCGAGGGTGGGATGCCCGCGAAGGACCAGTACCGGCGGTTCGTCATCCGCGACCTCGACGAGGGCACGCCGGACGACTTCCGCAGCATGAACGAGGTGCTCCGCCGCCGGATGGCGCAGTGGACCCGGCAGCAGGAGAAGGGGATGAACGAGCCCAACCGCGACGCCTCGTTCGCCGCGCTGCCCGATCTCATCGTCATCGACGGCGGCAAGGGCCAGCTGTCCGCCGGCATCGGGGCGCTCGAGGGGTTCGTCGAGCGCGGGGTGGCGGTCGTCTCGCTGGCCAAGCGGATCGAGGAGGTCTTCCTGCCCGGGAAGAGCCAGCCCGTGATCCTCGGGCACGACACGCCGGGACTGCAGATGCTCCAGCGCGCCCGCGACGAGGCGCACCGGTTCGCCATCACCCACCACCGCGGCCGGCGCGACAAGAAGCTCACGGCTTCGGTCCTCGACGACCTGCCCGGGGTCGGGCCGGCCCGTCGAAAGGCGCTGATCCAGCACTTCGGCTCGCCCGAGGGCGTCGTCAACGCCAGCCGCGACGAGCTCGAGGCGACGCCCGGGCTCCCCGGCAAGCTGGCCCGCGAGATCTACGGGCAGCTGCACCGCGGCGGGTCCTGAGCGGGGGACGGGGGCGAGGGTTCGAGCTGCTGGCCACCGGCCGCTTCGGGCGCACCCCGCCGGTCGTCCCGCGCGCGCCCGCGTGACGGCGCTCTCACGGCGCGCTCCTATAGCCTCAGGGCTCCCGGAACCCGCCGCTGCGACGGCGGGAACCGCGCCTGCCACCGGGCAACGCACCTCGACTCGATCTGAAGGACGGCTCCATGACCGTACGCGTCGGCATCAACGGCTTCGGCCGCATTGGCCGCAACGTCTTCCGCGCCGCGAAGGCGTCGGGCGCCGACATCGAGTTCGTGGCGGTCAACGACCTCACGGACCCGAAGACGCTCGCCCACCTCATCAAGTACGACTCGATCCTCGGGCCGTACCAGGGCACCGTCGAGGCCACGGAGAACGGCCTGATCGTCGACGGGAACGAGATCAGGGTCTTCGCCGAGCGCGAGCCCGGCAACATCGACTGGGCGTCCGTCGGCGCGCAGGTCGTCGTCGAGTCGACCGGCTTCTTCACGGACGCAGAGAAGGCCAAGGCGCACCTGAAGGGCGACGTCTCGAAGGTCATCATCTCCGCCCCGGCGAAGAACGAGGACATCACGCTGGTCCTGGGCGTCAACGACGACCAGTACGACAAGGCGCAGCACCACGTCATCTCGAACGCGTCCTGCACGACGAACTGCCTCGCGCCGTTCGCCAAGGTCGTCAACGACACCGTCGGCATCAAGCACGGCCTGATGACGACGATCCACGCCTACACGGGCGACCAGCGCCTGCTCGACGCGCCGCACGCCGACCTGCGCCGCGCCCGCTCCGCCGCCACGAACCTCGTGCCGACGTCGACCGGCGCCGCCAAGGCCGTGTCCCTCGTGCTGCCCGAGCTGAAGGGCAAGCTCAACGGCTTCGCCATCCGCTACCCCGCTCCGACCGGCTCCGTCGTCGACCTCACGTTCGAGGCCGAGCGCGAGACGACCGCCGACGAGGTCAACGCCGCGCTCAAGGCCGCGGCCGACGGCCCGATGGCCGGCATCCTGAAGTACACGGAGGACCCGATCGTCTCCTCCGACATCGTCACGGACCCGCACTCGTCCATCGTCGACGGCCTGCTGACGTCGGTCATCGACGGCACGATGGTCAAGGTCGTCTCCTGGTACGACAACGAGTGGGGCTACTCCAACCGCGTCGTCGACCTCGTCGGCCGCGTCCTGTAGGACCCGCAGCGCCCCGCAGTCCCGTCGCCGCACCGCGGTGACGAGACCGGGGCGACGCCGCCCGCCCGGCGGCGGCGTAGGCAGGCGCTGCCCCACGGCGGCGGCACCGCAGCACCCCCGCAGCACCGAAGACCCGTCCACACCCCGAGGAGACCGCCCTCCGATGAGCACCGATTCCGCATCGACCACCGGAGGACGGGCGCCGATCGCCACCCTCGACGGCCTGGCCGTCGCCGGCAAGCGCGTCTTCGTGCGCGTGGACTTCAACGTCCCGCTCGCCGGGGAGCCGCCGGCCGACTCGAACGCCCCGCACGAGGCGATCACGGACGACACGCGCATCCGCGCCGCCGTCCCGACGCTCCGCCGCCTGCTCGACGAGGGCGCGGCCCTCGTGCTCGCCGCCCACCTCGGCCGGCCGAAGGGCGTCGACCCGGACCTCTCCCTGGCACCCGTCGCCGCGCGGCTGATGCAGCTGCTCGAGGAGTCGGTGACGCTGGCCCCGGCCGTCGTGGGGGACGAGGTCACCGCCGCGGCCGCGGCGCTCGAGCCCGGCACGAAGGACCGCCGGATCCTGATGCTCGAGAACGTCCGCTACGAGGCGGGCGAGACGAAGAACGACGAGACGCTGGCGAAGGCCTACGCCGCGCTCTGCGACGGCATCTTCGTCAACGACGCGTTCGGCGCGGCGCACCGCGCCCACGCCTCGACCGAGGGCGTCGCCCGTCAGGTCGAGCACAAGGCCGCCGGGCTGCTGCTGCAGGGCGAGGTCGAGACGCTCGAGGGCATCCTGGCCGACCCGGGCCGCCCGCTAGTAGCGATCGTCGGCGGCGCGAAGGTGACCGACAAGATCGGCGTCATCGACGCGTTCCTCGACCGCGCCGACACGATCCTCATCGGCGGCGCCATGGCGTTCCCGTTCTTCAAGGCCCAGGGCCACGACATCGGCAGCTCGCTGTGCGAGGACGAGGGCGTCGAGCCCGCCGCCCGCGCCCTGCGCGACGCCGAGCTCAAGGGCTGCCGCCTGCTGCTCCCGAGCGATCTGTCCCTCGGGCGCGAGTTCTCGCCCGACACCGAGCAGCGCGACCTCGACGGCGTCGACACGCCCGACGGCTGGATGGGCCTCGACATCGGCCCGAAGACCGCGCAGGCGTACCGCGAGGAGATCCTCTCGGCCGGCTCCGTTTTCTGGAACGGCCCGATGGGCGCGTTCGAGCTCGAGCCGTTCGCCGCGGGCACCCGCACGGTCGCGGAGGCGGTCGCCGAGACGAACGCCACCACGGTCGTCGGCGGCGGCGACAGCGCCGCGGCGCTGCAGCAGTTCGGCCTGGGCGACCAGGTCACCCACCTCTCCACGGGCGGCGGCGCGTCGCTCGAGCTCATCGAGGGCAAGACGCTCCCCGGCGTCGAGGTCCTCCGCGCCCCCTGAGCCGGCGGGCGCGTCGCGCCCGCCGGCCCCGCCGCTCTCCCTTCCACGCGGCGCACACGCGGGGGAGGGGCGGCACCCCGATCACCCCACACCCCAACTCCCCGAGGTTCTCGCGATGTCCCGCACCCCGTTCGTGGCCGGCAACTGGAAGATGCACAAGACGATCGCCGAGGCCGAGGAGTTCATCACGGGGCTCCTGCCGCTCGCCGGCGCGATCGACGACGTCCAGATCGGCGTCTGCGTGCCCTTCACGGCGATCCAGGCCGTCGTCGACTCGACGCGCGGCTCGTCCATCGAGGTCTACGCGCAGAACGTCCACGCGGCCGAGAAGGGCGCCTACACGGGCGAGATCTCGATCGCGATGCTCGACGAGCTCGAGGTCCACGGCGTCGTCGTCGGGCACTCCGAGCGCCGTCAGCTCTTCAACGAGACCGACGCCGACCTGCGCGCGAAGGTCCCCGCCCTGCTCGCCGCCGGCCTGACCCCGATCTTCTGCGTCGGCGAGACGGACGCGCAGCGCGAGGGCGACGAGACCGAGGCCGTCCTGCGGACCCAGGTGACCGAGGGCCTCGCCGACGTCGCGGACGAGGACCTCGCAAAGGTCACGATCGCCTACGAGCCGGTGTGGGCCATCGGCACGGGCAAGGTCGCCTCGCCCCAGCAGGCGCAGGACGCCTGCGCGTTCATCCGCTCCCTCGTCGCGGACCGCTCCGCCGCGGCCGCCGAGGCCGTCCGCATCCAGTACGGCGGCTCCGTCAAGCCGGACAACGCCCAGGAGCTCCTGGCGCTTCCCGACGTCGACGGTGCGCTGGTCGGCGGCGCGGCGCTCGAGCCGCAGAACTTCGCGGCGATCGTGCAGGCGGCGCGCGCATGAGCCCCGCCCCGTCCGTCGCGCTGATCATCCTGGACGGCTTCGGGCTGGCCCCCGACGGACCGGGCAACGCGGTCAGCCTGGCGAACACCCCCACGTTCGACGGTCTGTGGGAGCGCTACCCGCACGCGCAGCTCATCGCGTGCGGCCCGGCGGTCGGCCTGCCGGAGGGCCAGATGGGCAACTCCGAGGTCGGCCACCTGAATCTCGGCGCCGGCTCGATCGTCAAGCAGGACCTCGTCCGCATCGACGAGGCCGTGAGGACCGGCACGATCGCCGCGACCGAGGCGATCCGCCTGGCGCTCACGGGCGACGCGCCCGCGGGCGACGGCACGGCCGACGGGGGCCAGGGCGGCGATCCGTTCGGCGGCGAAGGCGGGGAGCAGGGCGACGCGAGCACCACGGGCTCCGCCGGCGAGGTCCCGCAGCGCGCCTCGGCCACCGACCCGCGCGCCGGCCGTCGCGTGCACCTCATCGGCCTCGTCTCGGACGGCGGCGTGCACTCCTCGATGGAGCACCTGCACGCGCTGATCCGCGCGGGCATCGACCAGGGCGTCTCCGACCTCGTGATCCACGCGTTCACGGACGGTCGCGACACGCTGCCGCACGGCGGCGAGGGCTACCTGCGGACGGTCGAGGAGTGGGCCGCGGACGCGTCGACGGACGCCACGACGGTGCGCGTCGGCTCGGTCGTCGGCCGCTACTTCGCGATGGACCGCGACCAGCGCTGGGACCGCGTGCAGCAGGCGTTCGACCTGCTCGTCCACGGCAAGGGGCAGCACCACGCGGAGACGGCCGTCCAGGCCGTGAAGGACGCCTACGCGCGCGACGAGACGGACGAGTTCGTCGCCGCGACGACCGTCGGGGAGGAGGCCACGATCCGCCGCGGCGACGCCGTGATCGTCACGAACTTCCGCCCCGACCGCGTCCGCGAGATCACCCGCGCGCTCGCCGAGCCGGGCTTCGCCGAGGTCGACCGGGGCACGCCGGACGGCGCCCCCGTGGTGGCCGTCGACGACTACGTCTGCATGACGACGTACAAGGCCGACTGGCCCTACCCCGTCGCGTTCCCGCCGCGGCTGCCCGAGATCACGCTCGCCGACGTCATCGAGCGCACCGGCGGCGCCCAGGTCCACGTGGCCGAGACGGAGAAGTACCCGCACGTCACGTACTTCTTCAACGGGGGGATCGAGAACGAGCACCGCGAGGAGTACCGCGACGTGGTGCCCAGCCCGCGCGACGTCGCCACCTACGACCAGAAGCCGGAGATGTCGGCGCGGGCGGCGGCCGACGCGTTCGTGCGGCTCTGGGGCGAGCGCAGCCCGACGTTCGGGATCATCAACTTCGCCAACCCCGACATGGTCGGGCACACGGGGTCGATCCCCGCGGCGATCCAGGCGATCGAGTTCGTCGACGGCTGCCTCGCCGACGTCGTGCGCACCGTGACGGAGAGCGGCGGGGTCTGCCTCGTCACCGCCGACCACGGCAACGCGGACCACATGCTCGAGCCGGACGGGTCGCCGAACACGGCGCACTCGCTCAATCCGGTGCCCTTCGTCGTCACCCGCGAGGGCCTGACGCTCCGCGACGAGGGCATCCTCGCCGACGTCGCCCCGACCGTCCTGGACCTGCTCGGCATCGAGCAGCCCGCGGCGATGACGGGCGAGTCGATGATCCGCGGGGCATAGGGGCGCCGCGGGACCACGGAGGCTCCGACCGTCGGGTCGCGGCCGATCGTGGGGGCCGGCCGTCCCCGCCCGTCCGGCGCGTGGCCGGACGGCAGGTGGCCTTGGGCCGCGCTCAGCCGCGCAGCGGGCCCAGCAGCTCGGCCACCCGGGCGACGCGGGAGCCCTGGTAGCGGGCCGCGGCCTGGACGTCGTCCGGGAGCGGCTCGCCCGCGGACTGCCCGGCCGGGTAGCCGATGCCGTACGGGTTGCCGCCGGCGCTGTAGGGATCGTCGCTCGTGTAGCCCGTGGGCACGACGATGGCGCCCCAGTGGGCGAACACGTTGTGCAGGGTGAGGATCGTCGACTCGTTGCCGCCGTGGGCGTTCGAGGCGGAGACGAAGGCGGTGGCCGCCTTGTTCGCGAGCTGGCCCGTGGCCCACTGCGGGCCGAGCGTGTCGATCAGCTGCTTGAGCTGCGCCGACGGCGTGCCGAAGCGCGTGGGGGTGCCGAGCGCGTAGCCGTCGGCCCACACGAAGTCGTCCGCCGTCGCCTCCGGGACGTCCTGTGTGGCGTCGATGTGCGCCTTCCAGGCGGGGTTGGACTCGATCGCGGCCTGCGGCGCGAGCTCGTGCGCCTTGCGCAGGCGCACCTCGGCACCGGTGGACTCGGCGCCGGCGGCGACGGCCTGCGCGAGCTGGTGGACGTTGCCGGTCGACGAGTAGTAGGCGACCAGGATCTTCGTGCTCATAGGTCCTCCACGGTGGGGAGACGGGGGTGGGGCGGCTTGCCCGCGGCCGACCATAGCGATTTCACAAAGGCATTTGTAGGTGCAACAATGTGTGGATGGCGACCCCGGACACCGACACCACCGTTCGTCATCTGGACCAGCGCGAGCTCGCCGCCTGGCGGGGCATGCTGCGGGCCTACGCGTATCTCCAGCGCGACCTCGAGCAGGGCCTGGAGCAGCGCCACGGGCTGCAGAACTCCACCTACGAGGTGCTCATGCACCTCTCGGACGCGCCGGATGGCCGCATGCGGCTCTCCGACCTGGCGAACCTCGCCGTCCTCAGCCGCAGCGGGCTCACGCGCCTGATCGACCGGCTCGAGAAGGAGGGCCAGGTCGTCCGCGAGCGTTGCGAGACCGATGCCCGCGGCTACTACGCCGTCCTCACCGCCGACGGTCGGCAGCGCGTCACGGCCGCCCGCGCGGAGTACCTCGACGAGGTCCGCGAGCGGTTCCACGACCTCATGACGCCGGAGGAGCAGGAGCTGCTCGGCGACCTGTGGACGCGCGTGCTCGACCGGCTCGAGCCGGGGCTGAAGCCCTAGTCCGTCGGCCCGCCTCGGCGGGCTGGTCCCCGCGGGCCGTCGGTCGGCGGCCCGTCGTCCCGGTCCGCCGCCGGCCGCGGCTCGGCGTGGCGCTCGGCGACCGCGATCGTCACGGGGACCACGGCGCGGTAGGGCAGGCGCAGCAGCCGTCCCGGGATCCGGCTGTGCCGCTCCTCGAGGGCCACGCGTGCCCGGAGGTGCTCCTTGGGCCTGAGGGTGCTCGCCGGTCGGGTGGCGTGCAGCTCGAGGGCGGCGAGGTGCTTGACGTTCTTGTAGCCGTACTGGGACGGGCTGACGAGCCGCAGCGGGGCGCCGTGGCGGGCGTCGAGCGGCGCGCCGTCCAACGTGTGGGCGATCAGCACGTCGCCGCTCAGCAGGTCGTCGCGGTGGAGCACGGCGCGGTAGCCGTCGGCGCCGGCCGCGACGGCGAAGGGCGCAACCGCCGCCGTGTCGGCGTGGGGCTCGACGATCGCTCGCCACACGTCGGCCAACGACACGCCGCCCCACGTGAGGCCCTGGAACGACCAGGTCGTGACGCAGTGGAAGTCGCTGCGCCGCTCGTGCTGCGGCAGGGCGAGCAGCTCGTCGAGGGCGACGATCCGGTCCGCGAGCCCCGGGCCGCCGATACGCAGCTCGACCCGGGCGGGCGGCGGGGGCGGCCGGCGGTGCGGCTGATCGGAGAACCGCGGGAAGGTCCCGAGGCGACGTTGCCCCGGAGGCAGGCCTCGGGCTCGCCGTGGCCAGCGCGCTGCGACGTTCGTACGGCTCCGTATGGGCACGGCCGTACGGTACCCCGGGCACTTCCAGGTCCGGAGGAGTCTGCGGGCGGACCACCTCGTCGGGGGTCCGAGCCCGGAGGACCTCGACCACCTGCTGGCCGAGCTCGGCCTCGACTGAGGGCGCGCCGGGGCGACGGTCGCAGGGGGCGGCCCGACGGGACGACTTGCTGGCATCCCGCAACTTCGGGTGCTCGCCGGCGTTTGCAGAGACATGTCCCGCACCGCCACCATCCCGCCCGTCCCCACCGCCACGCCCGTCCCGCCCGCCATCCCCTTTCCGCCCTCCACCACCGCCGGCGAGCGTCCCGGAGGGCTGCCGCGGCCGTCCGACCGCGCGGGTGCCGGCCGGGGCGGCGCGGCCGGCCGTGCCGGTGCACGCCGGGCGGCCGTCGTGGCCGGTGCCCTGGTCGCCACGCTCGGCGCCTCCTCCGTCGCCTCGGCCGCCACGCCCACGCTGCGCGTCGTCGAGCAGCCCCTGCAGGTCGCGCTCGCCGAGGCGCCCGTGGAGGTGACCGCCACGGGGGACGGGCACGTCGCGTGGATCACCCGCCCGGCCATCGCGGGCGGCGACCCGAACGCGGACCGTCCCGCCGAGCTCTGGACGATGCGTGCCGGGGCCGCCGTGCAGGTCGCCCGGTTCCTGGACGTCGTCCCGGACGGGATCTCCGCGCTCGAGGTGGGGACGGACGCGCAGGGCGCGCCCGTCGCGATCGTCACCTCGACCCGTCGCGACCGGGCGACCGACCTGCGCCTCGTGCGTCTCGACACGGGCCAGGTGCGCTCCGTCTCGACGACCCGCAGTGGCCAGGCCATCGGCGGCGTCGGCCTGGACCGCGGCCGCTACTACTACACGCTGCACGCGAAGACGCCGGGGGCGCGGAACACCTCGGGGCTGTGGCGCGCCACGCTCACCGGCACCTCGATCGGGCGCGTTGCGAAGCTGCGGACGTCGCGGCGCGGCGAGGTCTGGAGCGACGTGGTGGCCGACCGCAACCGGGTCGCCATCGCCACGGCCCGGCGGGTCCGCGTGAACGGCGAGACCGGGACGGACGTCGACGTCGCGTTCGGAACGCCGCGCGGCACCTGGAGCCGCACGGGGTACGTGCAGATCCTCTCCGGCGGCTACCGCCCGGTGTTCGTGCTGGGCTTCACGCGCGACCGGCAGGCGCTCGTGACGCTGCAGGAGGCCGAGGCCTCCGACACGCTCGTCGTCACGCGCGCCCCGATCGGCGGCGGCGCCGCGTCGACCGTCAGGCTCGCCTACCCGCTCGGCAGCTCGCTCGGCTCGGCCTCCTACGACGCGACGCAGTCGCGCGTGCTGGCCGTCGGGCCCGACGCGCAGGGCACGCCGTCGCTCGGGTACACCGCGCCGGTGTTCGCCGACTGAGTGGCCGACCGCCCGGGCGGGGCGGATGGGTTGCGTGCCGTAGGTCGGTCGCCGGGTTCAACGGACGTTCGATGTCTCGGCGGCTGTCGCGGACTTGACACACCGAGACTGAGATTTCATACTCCCTCGCGTAGTCATCACCCGTCGACCAGGAGGTCAGCCGTCATGGCCATCGTTCGTTGGGAGCCCGCTCGTGAGCTCGGCTCGCTGCAGCAGGAGGTCAACCGTGTCTTCTCGACGTTCTTCGATCCCGCGGTGAGCAGCACGCCGCGCTGGACGCCCGCCGTGGACCTGATCGAGCGTGAGGGCAGCTTCGTCCTCGTCGCCGATCTGCCCGGCATGGCGGAGGACGACATCGCCATCGAGGTGGAGGGCGACACCCTCACCCTCAGCGGCGCCCGCACGCTGCACGACGAGACCCGTCGCGAGCACGGCGTGATCCGCGCCGAGCGCGCCGCCGGCCAGTTCCGTCGCACGCTCACGCTGCCGGAGGGCGTCGACGCCGACCGCATCACCGCGTCGTTCGACCGCGGCGTGCTCGAGGTGTCGATCCCGAAGCCGGAGCAGGCGAAGCCCCGCCGCGTGTCGATCGAGGTCGGCCGTCGTCCCGGGACGATCGAGGGCGCCTCGTCCGCGGGCGAGGGCGCCGGCTCCGCCGCGGAGCCGGCGACCACCGCGGCGTAGGCCCGGTCCCGCAGTACCCGGCCCGCCGTCCGCGAGGGCGGCGGGATCGCCGTTCGACCCGCTGCCGGCGGGTCGACGTGCGTCCCGGCCCGGGGCGCGAGGAGTGCGGGGACCGGGGCCCGGCCGTCCGGCCGCGGGGCCTACGATGACCGTTCATGGCCGAGCCGTCTTCCGCCCCGTCCTCCCCGTCCCTCGACGCTCCGCCGCGCCCCGCCGCGGAGCGCCCGCGCGAGGTGTTCCGCATCGAGGCACGCGCGGAGGACGACGGCCTGCGCGCCCGCGCGGGCGTCATCACGACCGCGCACGGCGAGGTCCGCACGCCCGGGTTCGTCCCGCTCGCCACGAAGGCGACGGTGCGCGGGCTGCTGCCGTCCGAGGTCCGGGAGCTGGGCTTCGACATCGTCCTGGGCAACACGTTCCACCTGATGCTCACGCCCGGGCACGAGCTGATCCGTCGCCAGGGCGGGCTGCACGAGTTCATGGGCTGGGACGGCCCGATCATCACCGACTCCGGCGGGTTCCAGGTCTTCTCGATGGGCCACGGCACCGTGGCGGACGAGATCAAGGGCCGCACCGCCGGCAAGGGGCTGCGAGGGCACGGGCGCATCGACGCGATCGAGGAGTCCGGCGTGCGGTTCCGCTCCTACGTCGACGGCTCGAAGCAGGCGCTGTCGCCCGAGCGGTCGATGGAGGTCCAGGCCGCGCTGGGCACCGACCTGGCCGTCGTCTTCGACGAGTGCACGCCCTTCAACGTCGACCGCGAGTACACGGCGCGCTCCACGGAGCGCACGCACCGCTGGCTCGAGCGCTGCCTGACCTGGCACGAGCAGCACGCCCCGGGCTGGCAGCTCGTCTACGGCATCGTGCAGGGCGGCGTGTACGAGGACCTGCGGGTCGAGGCGACGGAGCACGTGGCCGCCTCGCGGGTCGACGCGGTGGCGATCGGCGGCTCGCTCGGCGAGCACAAGGACCAGATGAACGAGGTCGTCGGCTGGGCGACCGCCCGCCTGGGCGGCGCGCACGAGCTCAAGCCACGCCACCTCCTGGGGATCGGCGAGATCGACGACCTCGTCCGCGGCGTGGAGCAGGGCATCGACACGTTCGACTGCGCGATGCCGACGCGCCTGGGCCGCCACGGCATGGCGCTCATCCCGGACCCGGAGCACCGCTGGCGCGTCGACCTGAACCAGGCGCGGTGGAAGGACAGCCAGGAGCCGCTGTGCGAGGGCTGCGACTGCCCCGCGTGCGCGCACGGCTTCACCCGCGGCTACCTGCGCTACCTCGTGCACCACAAGGAGCTGCTGGGGATGCGCCTGCTGACGCAGCACAACCTCGCGTTCGTCTCGCGCGTGATGCAGCGGCTGCGGAACGGCATCCTCGAGGGGCGCCTGCGCGAGGAGGCCGCCGCGATCCGCGGCGGCGTCATGCCGTAGGGGCGGCGCGACCGCTCGCCGGAGCCGAGGCCGAGGGCTGCCCGGCGGGCGGAACACAAGGCTCCCACCACCCGCGCCGGCCGGGCGCGGGGGAGGGCTACTTCGTGTTGTCCTGGATCAGCTTGTCCAGGTCGTTCTTGATGTTCGTCACCGAGTCGCCGGCGACGTCGCGCAGGCGCGGGGCGACCTCGCGCATGGCCACGTAGTAGATGCCGCCGCCGACGACGGCGAGCAGCACGAGCAGGATGACCAGGTTGCGGACCATCCGGCCCAGGCAGCCGGGACCGCGGCGGGCCTTCGGGGCGGCGGGGGCCTCGGGCGCCCAGCCGGCGGCCGGGGCCGCACGCCGCGGTGCCGCGGCGGGCTCCGGCGCCCAGGAGCTCGTCGTGTCGCGCGCGGCGCGACGGGGCTCGCGGACGGTGCGGGCCGGGACCGCCGGGCGGTCGGCCGTCGGCGCCGGGCGGCGGCCCGGGGCCGGCTGCATCATCGTGCGCTGGTCGTCGTCCTCGTCCGGATCGAAGTCGCGCGCGATGGCGTCGGCGCCGCCGCGGGGGACGATCGCCGTGGCGCCCGTGAACGCGCCGGTGGTGCCGAGGACGCGCGTGCGGTCGGGGTCCTCGGCGGGGCCGACACCCTTCACGCCGTCGTCGAGCGCCGTGGCGTAGAGCTCGGCGCTGCCGTAGCGCATCTCGGGCTCGAGGCTGAGCGCTCGGTCGACGACGAGGCCGATCTCCGGCGGGACCTCGGCGTTGAGCTGGTCGAGCAGCGGCGGGGCCTCGCGCTGCTGCTTGAGCGCCAGCGCCGCGAGCGAGGCCGCCTCGTAGGGCAGCCGCGCGGCGAGCATCTGGTAGGTGACGACGCCCAGGGCGTAGATGTCGGCGGCGGGGCCGACATCGCCGCCGGTGGCCTGCTCCGGGGCGAGGTAGCTCGCGGTGCCGACGACGGAGCCGATCTGCGTGATGGAGGACTCCTCCGACATCGCCTTGGCGATGCCGAAGTCGGCGATCTTCACCGTGCCGTCCTCAGCCAGGAGGATGTTGCCCGGCTTGACGTCGCGGTGGATCACGCCGTTGCGGTGGGCGTAGTCCAGCCCGCGCGCGGCCTGGCCGACGATGGAGATCGTCTCGGGGACGGAGAGATAGCCGCGCTCGTGCAGCAGCTGCGCGCCGGACTGGCCGCGCACGGCCTCCATGACGATGAAGTAGCGGCCCGAGTCGTCGTCGAAGCCGAAGTCGAAGACCTGGACGATGTTGTTGTGAACCAGGCGCGCGGCGGACAGCGCCTCGCGCCGGAACCGCGAGACGAACTGCCGGTCGTCCGCCAGGTGCTCCGCGAGCAGCTTGACGGCGACGTGGCGCTCGAGGCGGCGGTCGAACGCCAGCCGCACGGTGGACATGCCGCCGGAGCCGAGGCGCTCGCCGAGCTCGTAGCGGCCCGAGAGGAGGTCGTTGCTCACCCCTCGCCCCGCATGTTCTTCTCGGCACGCTTCTGCCACTCGCGCAGGGCCTTCTCGGCGCGCTTGCGCAGCTCCTTGCTGCGCTGCTCGAACCGCTGCACCCCGCGCTCGGCCGCGCCCGGGCCGTCGACGCCCGGCACGACCCCGCCGAAGTCGTCGCCGCCGACATCCCCACCGTCGTCGTCGCCACCGCCGCCGTCCGTGCCGCCGGAGCCGCCGTTGCCGCTGCCGCTGCTGTCGTCCGGGGTCGTCGACGGGTCCGGGGTGGTGTTCTCCGGAGTGGTGTTCTCGGGGACCGTCGGCTCGGGGGCGGGCTCGGCCGGCGTCGTCTCCTCCGTCGTCTCGGGAGGCGCCGTGGTCGTCGTCTCCTCCGTCGTCGTCTCGGGCGTGCAGTCCGCGGCGATGCGGTCCTGCAGCTCCTCGAAGCCCGTGCGCAGGCGGGAGCGCAGCTCGCCGTCGACGCTCGAGGGCAGGTCCCGCACGCGCTGCAGCCCGGTGCGGGCGGCCTTGCGCGCGTCGGAGCACTCGCCGGCGTCGACGGCCTGGGAGACGCTCGTCAGGCTCTTCTGGAGGTCCTGGGCGGTGCTGCCGTCGAGGAGGTTGGAGCCGCCGCAGCCGGTCAGGGCGACGGCGGCGCAGCTCAGCGCGAGGGGTACGGACGTGCGGGGGCGCATGGACGAGGCGATGGGGGAAGGCTACCGGCCGTAGGCGAGGCGGTCCGCCAGCGAGGAGGGCAGACCGGCGTCGCGGATCGCCTTCGCGGCGCCGTCCACGTCGTAGCGCACGCGGCGCCACGCGACGCGGCCGTCGTAGGGGTGCAGCTCCATCCACGAGGCGCGTGGATCCTCGTCGCGCGGCTGGCCGACGCTCCCCGGGTTCAGGAGCCAGCGCCGCGCGCCGATCGTGGCCTCGTCGCCGTCGCGGCGACGCTCCGTGACGACGGGCTGCGTACCGTCGCGGGAGAACGAGAGGGGGATGTGGCTGTGGCCGATGAGCGCGACCTGCTCCTCGAACGCGTCGAGCGAGCGCTCGGCCTGCTCCGCGGAGAGCACGTACTCCCAGACGGGGTGCAGCGGGCTCCCGTGCGCGAGCAGGAAGGACTGGGCGGTGCCCTCGGGCCGCAGCGTCGCGAGCCACGTGCGGTGCTCCGTGGTCAGCGCGTCGCGGGTCCACGTCGCCGCGGTCGCCGCGTCGGGGCTGAAGGACTCGGGGGAGAGGGCGCCCGTGGCCACGAGGTCGTGGTTGCCGGCGAGCGTGACGGTGGAGAAGCGGCGGACGGTCGCGCAGCAGCCGTTGGGGTCGGCGCCGTAGCCGACGATGTCGCCGAGGCACCAGATCTCGTCGCAACCGCGGTCGTCGGCGTCCGCCAGGACGGCGTCCAGCGCGTGGCGGTTGCCGTGGATGTCGGAGATGACGGCGACGTGCATACTCGGGCGATGGCCTTGGTGCGGGACCGCAGGTGGTGCGTCGGAGCGCCCGTCGCGAGGGGCGAGGGGCACCGGTCCGCGCGGCGGAGCGCCCCGTCGTGCCCGGAGGGGCGCGGGCGGGGTCCGCAGGCCGAGCGGGGATCCTACCCGACCCCCGCGCCCGGCCGTCCCGCCCGCCCCGCGACCCCGGTCCGCCGGCAGACGGCGTCCTCCGCCGTGCGGTCCGTCCGGTGAAGGTCTCGCTGATCGCGGTCGGCCGCGCCCGCGCGCCGTACCTCGACGACCTGGCGCACTACGAGAAGCTGCTGCGCCCGTACGTGAAGCTCGAGCAGATCGAGCTGCGCGACGACGCCGACGCCGAGCAGGTCACCCGTCGCGTCCCCGACCGCGCCCACTGCGTCCTGCTGGCGATCGAGGGCCCGGCCCGCGACAGCGTCACCCAGGCCACGTGGCTGGAGGAGCGGCGCGCCAGCGGCCGCGATCTCTGCTTCGTCATCGGCGGCGCCGACGGGCTGGACCTGCCCCGCGCCGACGAGCGGGTCTCGTTCGGGCCGATCACCCTCCCGCACCAGCTCGCGCGGGTGATCGTGCTCGAGCAGCTCTACCGCGCGCACCGGATCCTGAGGAACGAGCCCTACCACCATTAGTGGCCGTACAGTTGGGAGGGTGACCGCGACACCCTCCCCGCTGCAGCGCCTACGCACCGTCCTCGACGACGCCGTGCTCGCCGTGACCGGGGGGGAGCGACCGAAGTCCGCGCCGACGCTCGAGCGGCCGAAGCAGGCCGCGCACGGCGACTACGCGACGAACGCGGCGATGCTGCTGCCGAAGATCGTGGGCGCCGCGCCGCCGATGATCGCCGAGCGCCTGTCGGTGGCCCTCTCCGAGCACCTCGGCGACGACCTCCTCGGCATCGACGTCGCCGGCCCCGGCTTCATGAACCTGCGGCTCTCCGACGCGTGGCTGATCGCCGCGCTGGCCGACGTGCTCGCCGCGGGCGACGACTACGGCGCCGCCGGGGCCACGCAGGCGGGCACGGCCGAGTCCGTCCACCTGGAGTTCGTCTCGAACAACCCGACGGGCCCCGTGCACATCGGCGGCGCGCGCGGCGCAGCGTTCGGCTCGGCGCTCGCGAACCTCCTGGTCTTCCACGGGCACCGCGTCCATCGCGAGTACTACGTGAACGACCACGGCAACCAGGTCGCGCTCTTCGGCGCCTCGCTCCAGGCCCGTGCGCGCGGTGAGGAGCCGCCGGAGGAGGGCTACCAGGGGGAGTACGTCACCGAGGTCGCCTCGCGGATCACCGACGCCGCCACGCGGCCGGTCGACGAGGTCGCCCTGGAGGGCATCGCCCTCATGGTCGCGGCCCAGAAGGCCTCCCTCGAGGCGTTCCGCACGACGTTCGACCAGTGGTTCTCCGAGCGCTCGCTGCACCAGTCCCACGACGGGCAGCCGAGCAAGGTCGACGAGGCGTTCGCGGTGCTCGCCGAGCAGGGCCGCACGTACGAGCAGGACGGCGCGCTGTTCCTGCGCACCACGGACTCCGGGGACGACAAGGACCGCGTGATCGTGCGCGCCGACGGCCGCCCCACGTACTTCTCCTCCGACGTGGCGTACCACCACGACAAGCGCGTGCGCGGCTACGACCGCATCATCAACGTGCTCGGCGCGGACCACCACGGCTACGTCGCCCGTATCGAGGCGGCGTTCGTGGCCCTGGGCGGCACGAAGGAGCAGATCGAGCTGCTCATCACGCAGTTCGTGAACCTGTTCGAAAACGGCGAGCGGGCGCGGATGTCCAAGCGTGCCGGCGAGTTCGTGGCGCTCGACGACCTCGTGGCGGACATCGGCGTCGACGCGGCCCGCTGGTACCTGCTGGCGCGCTCGCACGACACCACGATCGACCTCGACCTGGCCGAGGCGCGCGAGCAGTCGGCGGAGAACCCCGTCTACTACGTGCAGTACGCGCACGCCCGCATCAAGTCGATCCTGGCGCGCGCCGACGCGGGGGAGACCACCGCCGCCCGCGAGGACGACGCCGTGAAGGAGACCGCGATCCAGTCGTCGGAGCGCGAGCTGCTGCTGGCGCTTCTGGCCTGGCCGGACGAGGTCGCCGAGGCCGCCGACCGCCGCGCCCCGCATCGCCTGGCGACCTACGCGCTGTCCCTCGCCCGCGGCTACTCCGCGTTCTACCGCGACTGCCCCGTGCTGGCGGCGGACCTGCCGGACGACGTCCGGGCCCGCCGCATCGACCTGTGCCGCGCGACGGCCCAGGTGCTGGCCGGCGCGCTCGGCGTGCTCGGGGTCACCGCGCCCGAGCGGATGTAGGGCGGGCAGCGGTGCGCACGACCGACGTCGTCGTCATCGGCGCCGGCGCCGCCGGCCTGATGTGCGCCATGACGGCCGCCGCGCGCGGCCGTCAGGTGCTCCTGCTCGACCACGCCAACAAGGCGGGCAAGAAGATCCTCATGTCCGGCGGCGGCCGGTGCAACTTCACGAACATGTGGGCCGAGCCGGAGAACTACTTCTCCCAGAACCCGCAGTTCTGCCACTCGGCGCTGGCCCGCTACAGCCCGTGGGACTTCATCGCCCTGGTCGACAAGCACGCGATCCCGTACCACGAGAAGAAGCTCGGGCAGCTCTTCTGCGACCACAAGTCGCGCGACATCCGCGACATGCTCCTGAAGGAGTGCGACGAGGTCGGCGTCGACGTGCGCCTGAACACGGCGGTGCGCAAGATCGAGAAGCAGGGCGACGGCTACGCGCTGCGTACCGACATCGGCGAGGTCGCCTGCGCGTCGCTCGTGATCGCCACGGGTGGCCTGTCGATCCCGACTCTCGGCGCCACCGGCTTCGGCTACGAGGTCGCCAAGCAGTTCGGCCACGAGGTGCTGCCGACCCGCGCGGGCCTGGTCCCGTTCATCATCACCGACGCGCTGAAGGACCTCTGCAACGAGCTCTCCGGCACGTCGGTGGACAGCGTCGTGCGCTGCAACGGCCACAGCTTCCACGAGAACATCCTCTTCACCCACCGCGGGCTGAGCGGCCCGTCGATCCTGCAGATCTCCAGCTTCTGGCAGCTCGGTGACGCCGTCGAGATCAACCTGCTGCCCGACCGCGACGCCTTGGAGTGGCTCGAGGGCCAGCGCGCCGCGCGCCCCGACGCCGAGCTGAAGACGGTGCTGAGCGAGATCTTCACGAAGAAGACCGCGGGCCTGCTGAGCGACCGCTGGTTCGTGTCGAAGCCGATGAAGCAGTACACGGCGGCCGAGCTGCGCGACGTCGCCGACAAGCTCTCCGCGTGGCAGGTCGTCCCCGCCGGCACCGAGGGCTACCGCACCGCCGAGGTGACCCTGGGCGGGGTCGACACGCGCGAGATCTCGTCGAAGACGATGGAGTCGCGCCGCAGCCCCGGCCTGTACTTCATCGGCGAGGTGCTGGACGTCACCGGCCACCTGGGCGGGTTCAACTTCCAGTGGGCCTGGGCCTCGGGGTACGCGGCCGCGCAGGTCGTCTGAGGGGCGCCCTCAGCGCTCGAGGGCGCGGACCAGGCCGCCGAGGCCCAGCGCGTCGACCACGTCGCGGGCGTTCGCGGCCAGGCGCGCCATCTCGTGGTTGGCGACGAGCCAGCCGATGATGATGAGCAGCACGCCGCCGACCGCCGTGATGACGGTGTAGTGGTTGCGGATAATCCGCGCGGCGTTCGTCACCCGCTCCAGCGCGAGCGCGGCGGCGAGGAACGGCACCGCCAGACCCAGGCCGTAGGCGAGCAGCAGGAACGCCCCGCCGCCCACGCCGCTCTGGGTCGCCGCGGCGGTGAGGATGGCGCCGAGGATCGGCCCGGCGCACGGGGTCCACGCGACCGCGAAGGCCATGCCGGCCACCATCGGCCCGCCGGTGCCCGCGCGGCGCATGAGCGCGTCGGGGCGGATCGACCGGTTCAGCAGCGGGACGAACGGACTGACGAGGAAGACGACGCCCATAGCGATCAGCAGCACGCCGGCGATCACGTCGAGCGTGCCCCGCTGGTCGCGCAGCGGGGCGCTCAGGCCCTGGGCGAACAGCCCGAGGACCACGAAGACGAGGATGAAGCTCAGGCAGAAGACCGCCGCGGGCCCGAGGATCGCGCCCGTTCGCCGGTCGCTCTTGGGCCGGACGCTCTCGCCACCCGTGAGGACGGAGAGGTAGCCGGGGACGAGCGGGAGCACGCAGGGCGAGGCGAAGGAGAGCAGCCCGGCGGCGAACGCGGCGAAGACCGTCGGGTTGGCCGACGCGAGGGGGAGCGCCAGGCTCACGCGTAGCGGCGCAGGTCGGCGTCGAGCCGGCGCTGGTCGTCGGCGGTGAGGTCGGGGGAGGAGGACTCGAGGTCCGGCCCGTCGTCGGGCGCGGGGTCGTCGTCGTCGGGTCCGTCGGGCCGGCGGCGCCAGCGGCGGACGACCACGAGCAGGATCGCGAGGCCGATGAGCGCGCCGGCGGCGGGGAAGAGCCAGCGCGCGGCGCGCAGCCCGTCCTCCGGCGGGTTGAGCAGCACCTCCGGGCCGTAGACGTCGACCATGCCGTCGATGACCTGGTCCTTCGTCTTGCCCTGGGCGATGAGCCGCTCGATCTCGCCGCGCTCGCGGTTGGCCTGCACGGCGTCGGACTGGTTCAGCGGCGTGCCGCAGGTGACGCACATGAGCTCGCGCTCGACGTCCTCCAGCGTGGTGCGGGGCGTGGCGGCGTGCGCGACGGCGGCGAGCAGGACGAGCACCAGGGCCGCGAGGGCGAGGACCGAGGCCGCGAGTCGCGCGAAGCGGGAGACGGCCGGGGCGGTCAGCCGGGTTGCGCCTGGCGTGGCCGCCGGCCCGGCCGCGCGGGGGAGGGTCGCGCTCATCGGGCGAGCGTGCCCTTCGGGACGCCGGCGCGCTCCAGGGCGGAGTCCATGAACTCCTGGTTGACCGCGGTGCGCGCGATCGCGTGGATGCGGCCCTCGCGGTCGAGGATGAACGTCTCGGGCATGGCGGCCGCGCCGTACTCCTGGGCCAGGTCCGAGCCCGGGTCGCGGAAGGACGGGTACGTCAGGCCGTACTCGCGCTCGAACTCGCGGCTGTCCTCCGGGGTGTCCTTGTAGGTGACCCCGAGGACGGTGCCAACCTTGGCCTTCGTCAGCCGCTGGTGGTAGCGCTCGAGGAGGGGGGCCTCCTTCTTGCACGGGTCGCACCACGAGCCCCAGAAGTTCAGGACGACGACCTGGCCGCGGTAGTCCGCCAGCCGCTTGCGCACGCCCTCGGTGACGGGGAGCAGCGTCCGGTCCGAGCCGGGGGCGGGGACGGGCTGGCCGGCCTCGACCTTCGCGTCCAGCGACCGCTGCCGGCTCTCGCCCGGGTCGGACCGGCTGAGCGCGTAGGCGAGCACCGCCACGAGCACCAGGGCGAGGGACCCGAGCAGCAGGGGCACGGCGGAGCGGCGCATCAGCCTCAACGGTAGTCCCTCGCGCCCGCCGGAGCGCCACGGCCGGGCCGTCCGCGGTATCGTGACCGGGCGTGCGGCAGTAGCTCAGTTGGTAGAGCATCAGCTTCCCAAGCTGAGGGTCGCGAGTTCGAATCTCGTCTGCCGCTCCTGAACGAAGGCCCCGCCCCGGCGGGGCCTTCTGCGTTTCGGGTGCGACGGCCCCGGCCGGATGCCACCCCGGCCGGTGGTGGCGGTGTCCGGCCCGATGGCGGCGAGCCCGACGCGACCCCGGCCGCGCTGGGAGGTGCGCCCCGTAGATTCGGGCCATGCCCTTCACGCACCGGAACCTGCGGGCCGACGTGCCCGACGTCGGGTCGAACTTCGACGGTCCGCCGGAGCTCGAGTTCCGGCACGCGAGCGCCGCGCTCGGGCTCGAACGGTCCGGTTTGAGCTACCAATGGGTCCCACCGGGCTACCGGTTCCCGTACGGGCACACGCACCGGGAGCAGGAGGAGGTCTACGTGGTCGTGGGCGGCAGCGGGCGCATGAAGCTCGACGAGGTCGTCATCGAGGTCGGGCGTCTCGACGTCGTGCGGGTCGCCCCGGGCACGTGGCGCGGCTACGAGGCCGGGCCCGACGGCCTCGAGCTGCTCGTCGTCGGCGCGCCCCACCTCGGCGACGACCCACGCGCCGACGTCGAGGGCCGGCGGGACTGGTGGGCGACCTGATCGCCGTCCGGCGGCGCTGTCGTCTGCGGGGCGTGTCCTCCGGCGTCCCGTCGGGCCGCCCGCAGCGTCCGGCCACCGGCGCGCTCGGCGCCCCTCAGCCCGCGGGCCGCCCCTCGTACTCCCACGCCGCCAGCGCCACGAGTACGGCCGTCGCCAGCCCGGCCACGGCGATCGCCGGCAGCACGAGCGCCGGCACGACGAGGACCGCGAGCGCGGCGATCGCCACCGACCGGCGCACGCTCACGCGGCCGACCATGCGCAGGCGCACGAGCAGCTCGCCCAGCAAGTAGAGGGCCGGGCCGCCGAGGGTGACGGCGATGCCGGCGCCGTCGAGCTCGTCCAGGGGGTGCAGGAGCAGGAGCTCGTCGCCGACGGCGACGAGGATGATGCCCGCAACGATGGGGACGTGCAGGTAGGTGTACGCGTCGCGGGCGATGCGTCCGGGGTCCTCGTGCTGCGCGATGTCGCGCTGCGAGCTGCCCGCCACCGTCTCGAAGTAGAGCCACCAGAGCGCGGCCGTGCCCGTGAACGCGACGGCGAGCGCCGCGATGGTCTCGACGCCCAGCCCGGCGTCGGCGCTCGTCGCGCCCGTGATGACGATGGACTCGCCCAGCGCGATGATGATGAAGAGGTGGAAGCGCTCGGCGAAGAGCGTGCCGTCGATCGTCCAGTCGCTCGTCTCCGACCGCCCGAGGCCCGGCGTGCGGTAGCGGGCGAAGGGCCCCGCGAGGTCGATCGCCAGCGCCGCGATCCACAGCAGCGGCCGGACGGACTCGTCGGCCAGGCCGCCCGCGATCCACAGGACGCCGGACGCGACGCTCCAGGCCAGCAGGCGCTCGAACGTCCCCCGCAACGGTTCGCCGCGGGGCAGGAGCAGCATGCCGACGAGGTTGCGTCCGCACTGGAGGGCCACGTACCCGGCGGCGAAGACGATGCCGCCCGTGGTGAACGCCACCGGGATCGCCGTGGCCATGACGAGCGAGGCGAGCATCCCGCCGATCAGGACGAGGCGAACGGGCAGCGAACCCGGGTCGAACCAGTTGACCATCCACGTCGTGTAGTTCCACGCCCACCAGACGACGACGAGCAGGAACAGCGTCCGAGCCGCACCCTCCGCGTCGAGGTGGCCGATCAGCAGGTGGGCGAGCTGGGTGATCGCGAAGACGTAGACGAGGTCGAAGAACAGCTCGACCGTCGTGGCCGAGCCGTGGCCGCCGGACCGGTCGCGGAGGTGGCGGCTCCGGCCGGCGGCCCCTGGGCGCTGCGCCCGGAGGGCTTCGGGGGCGCTCATGCGGTCGTCCCCGCTCCGGTGCCCGGAGCGCCGCCGTCGCCGACGACCCCGGCGGCCCAGTCCGCGAAGCGCGTCCACTCGACCTCGGGGTACCGCGCCCGGACCGCCGCCACGTCGATCCCGTAGCCCGGGTCGGTGAGGAACGTGTACATCGCGCCCAGGTCCGCGCTGCGGGCGCGGACCTCGTCGAGCGAGGTCCACACGTGGTGCGCGCCGAACGCTGCGGCCATCTCGGCCGGCGTCGGCGCGTCGCCGGCGACCTCGACCCGGTGGCCGAGGTGCTCGTCGCGGCGGCCGAGGACGGCGGCGACGACCCCGCCCAGGTCGGCGAGGGCGACCTGGTGCAGCGGCACGTCGGAGGGGAGGGGCAGGGGGAGCTCGCCCGACGCCGCGGCGTCGCGGGCGGCGCCGAGGACGTTCTCGTAGAAGTAGCTCGGCGCGATCACCGTCCACGGCACGTCCGACGCCCGCAGCGCCGCCTCGATCCGCGCCTTGCTCTCGAAGTGCGGCACGGGCGCGCGGCCGGCCGAGGCGACCGAGGCCAGGAGCAGCCAGTCCAAGCCCACGGCCTCGGCGGCGCGGACGATCGCCGCGCCCTGCTCGACCTCGGCCGCCGCGCCGTCCGGGCCGAACGGGGTCGTCACCGCGTAGACGCGGCCGACGTCGGCGAAGGCGCGCTCGAGCGACGCTTCGTCCGTCAGGTCGCCGCGCACGAGCTCGGCGCCGGCGTCGGCCAGCGCCGCTGCGCGCGCCGACGCGGGGTCGCGCACGAGCGCCCGCACGCCGACCCCGGCCCCGAGCAGCGCGTGGGCGACGGCCCCGCCCTGGGTGCCCGTCGCGCCGAGCACGAGGACCGGGCCGCCGGCCGCGGGATCAGGGGACGACGGGGCGGGGGAGGACGACATCTCGACGCGACTATGGCGCCCCGGAGCTGCCCTGTCAGCCCATCACCGTCGGATGACCCAAGGCCGCCAGCCGCCGCGACGGCCGGGCGGCCGAGGGCACGCGTCGCCCGTGCCCACCGGGGATCGGCACGCCGGGGCCGCCGTCGACCGCGACGCCGCGGCCGGGCGCCGCCGTCGGCCCACGGTCGTTCGACCCTAGAGCGGGCCTCAGGCGGGGGCCAAGTTGCGGTCCGCAGGCCACCCCTGCACCGCACCCCCAATCCGAACCGAGAAGGTCCTCATGTCCGCCACCCCCACCGTCGTCCTCGTCCACGGCGCCTTCGCCGACGCGTCGAGCTGGTCCGCCGTCTACGGCGAGCTCAAGGACGACGGCCTCACGATCGTCGCCCCGCCCGTGCCGCTGCGCGGCGTGGCCTCCGACGCGGCCTACATCAAGAGCGTCGTCGACCAGATCGATGGTCCCGTCGTGCTCGTCGGGCACTCCTACGGTGGCGCCGTGATCTCGAACGTCGTCGACGACAAGGTCAAGGCGCTGGTCTTCGTCGCCGCCTACGCGCTCGACGAGGGCGAGAGCCTCGGTGAGCTGCAGGGCCGGTTCGCCGACTCCGCGCTGGCCGCGAACCTCCGCACCGCGCCGTTCCCGATCGCGGGTGAGCCCGACGGCACCGACGTCTCCGTCGCCCCCGAGGCGTTCCCGTCCGTCTTCGCCAACGACGTGCCGACCGACGTGACCGCGTTCCTCGCGATCGCGCAGCGCCCGCTGGCGGCGTCGGCGTTCGCCGAGGCCGCCCCGGCCGCCACGTGGAAGACGACCCCTTCGTGGGGCCTGATCCCGACGGCGGACACGACGATCAACCCCGAGGTGCACCGCTTCGGCTTCGACCGCGCCGGGATGACCGTCGTCGAGGTCGAGGGCGCGTCGCACGCCGTTGCCCTGTCGCAGCCGAAGGCCGTCGCCGACGTGGTCCGGGCCGCCGTCGCGTCGGTCGCCTAGCCGCCGCCCGCCTGCGCCAGCGCCACGCGGGCGAGGTCGACGCGCGAGCGCACCTCGAGCTTGCCGAAGCTGTGGCGCAGGTGGGTGCTGACGGTGTGGGGCGAGAGGAACAGGCGGTCGGCGACCTGCCGGTTCGAGAGTCCCTGCGCGACGAGCTCGACGACGGCGAGCTCCGCGCGCGTCAGGCCCTCCCACCCCGACGTCTGGGCCCGTGCCCGCGTACGCCCGGTGCGCACGCCCGCGGCCCGCAAGCGGCCCCGGACCCGGGCCGCGTCCCACGACGCCTCGGCCGCGTCGAAGAGCGCCGCCGCCTCGCGGAGCAGGGCGACGGCCTCGTCCCCGGCGCGGCGCTGGGCGCACCGGCGGCCGCGGTCCTCGAGCGCGGAGGCGAGCCCCAGGGGACGCTCCGTCCTGCGCAACGCGGCGACCGCGTCGGCCAGCAGGTCGTCGTCGTGCTCGAGCAGCGCGCGGGCGTGGAGGGCCGCGGCGCGGACGACCGGGATGCCGGGCTCGCGGTCGACCGCGGCGTCGGCGTCCACGACGGCGCGCCGGGCCAGGTCGAGGTCGCCGGCAGCCGTGGCGAGGCGCACGAGCTGCGGCGCGTAGAGCGGGTCGGCGATCACCGTCGGCAGCACGGTCGGCTCGGCGTCGTCGCCGAGCCGCCCCAACGCCGCCCGCGCGCCCCGCGGGTCGCCGGCCGCCATCGCCTGCAGGGCGAGCAGCCACGCGCCGTGCCGGCGGATCTCGGGCGCCGACTCCGTGAGCATCCGGTCGGCGACCGCGCCCGTGACGCGGGTCAGGCGGGCGTCGCCCGTGTGGATCGCCGCGCGGCCCAGCGCGAGCAGGGCCATGGCGTCGGGGCCCGTCCGGACGACGGTCTGTTCGTCCAGGACGCTCAGGCCCTCGAGCACCGCGACGGCGTCGGCCGGCCGCCCGCGCTGCAGGAGCACCAGGCCCCGGCGCTGCTCCCACAGCTCGGCCTCCCACGCCTGCCCCGCCGCGCGGGCGGTCTTCGCACCGCGGGTCGAGGCTTCCAGGGCCTCGTCGAGGTCGTCGCGTCCGATCGCGAGGTCGGCCCGCCAGTGGGGCCAGATCATCCCGCGGAGCGGGTGCTCCGGCCACGCCGCATCGTCCGCGTCGATCCGGCGCAGGGCCGCCGTATACCGCCCGGCGGTGAGGTCCAGGAGCGTCTCGCCGACCACGAGGGCGAAGGTCGCATCGGCGTCGTCGGCTGCGCGCACGGCCCGTACGGCCTCGGGCCGTCGGCGCTCCGCCTCGTCCGGCCGGCCGGCGATGCCGAGGCTGTGAAGCAGCTTGCCGAGGTGCCGGGCGCGCAACGCCGCCGGCACCCCGGGCAGGCCCAGGGCGGTCCGCCCCGCACGGACGGCGTCGTCGGGCGCGGCGGAGAACATCCAGGCGACGGCCAGGAGCACCTCGGCCTGGCCGGTCGGGTCGAGCACGCGGGGCAGCATGTCGTCGGCGAACGCGCGTCCCTCCGCGGCCCGCCCCGCCGCGTGCAGGAGCGTGACGGTCTCGGCGGCGAGCGCGGCGCGCGCCGCGTGCGACGGCGGCGCCACCTCGAAGCCCCGCCGGGCCAGGTCCGCAGCGGTCGACGGGTCGGACGCCCCGAGGGTCCTGGCCGCGTCCAACAGCACCTCGGCCGCGGTGTCGTCCCCGGCCGACGCGGAACGCGCCAGCTGGCCGGCGACCTCGACGGGCTGCGCACCGGCGGCAAGACGCAGATCGACGACCCGTCGCTCCAGCGCGTTGCGGACCGGAACGCCGAGGGCCGCGAGGACGGCCTCCCGCACGAGGTCGTGACGGAAGGCGTACTCCCCGTCGGCACGGACGAAGACCCCCGCGCGCACCAGCTCCTCCAGCGGCGGGTCCAGCTCCTCCGGGGCGACCTCGACGGCCGCGGCGAGATCGTCCCATCCGCACCGCCGGCCGATGACGGCCGCGACGCCGACGACCTCGCGCGCCGACGCCGACAGGCCGCGCAGGAGCGCACGGGTCGCCTCGCGCACCCGGGCCGGCGCCTCGTCGAAGCGCTCGGCGGGCAGCTCGCGCGCGGGCCCCACGGCGTCGAGGTGCTCGTCGTCCACGAGGCCCCGGACGAGCTCCACGACGAGGTACGGATGCCCGTCGGCGCGGGCGACGGCCTGCTGGAGCCGCGGGCCCGGGGGCGAACCGATGACGTCCTGCGCCACCCGCAACGCGTCGTCCGGGCTCAGCGGGCCGAGCGTCAGCTCCGTCGCTCCGACTCCGCGCAGCCGGTCGAGCAGGGCGTCGAGCGCAGCGTGACCGGGGGCGGGACGCGACGCCAGCACCCAGGCGATCGGCACGGAGGCGAGCCGGGGGACGACGGCCCGCAGGGCATCGAGGCTGCCGCGGTCCGCCCACTGCAGGTCGTCGAGGCAGACGAGCACGGGAGCGACCCGCGCTCGCTCCTCGAGCAGCATCTCGAGCTCCTGCAGGAACCAGGAGGCGCGGTCGGGATGTGCGCTGAGGTCGGGCAGCGCGACGGCGCCGGACCCGAGCACGGGGACGAGGGCCTCGGTCAGGAGCGCCATGTGGAGCGTGCGGTCCCCCGGGGCGGCACCACCCGTCGCGACCGTCGCCCCCGCCTCCCGCCCCAGCCGGGCCGCCGCGCGGAGCAGGTGCGACTTGCCGCTCCCGGCCTCGGCGACGAGGGTGGCGGCCCCGCCCCGTCCGGCTCGCGCGTCGTCCAGGAGGCCCCGGACGACCTCGAGCTGCGGACGGCGGCCCCTCAGCGGCAGCCTGCGGTCCACGTCACGTCCCCCGCGGCACGGCCGTCGCCGGTGACGGCGGCGTGGCGGTCGGCGACGTGCGGGGGAGTCGTCGGGCCGATGGCATGGGTGCCGACGATACCGGCGCCGGCAACCCGTCCCCGGACGAGCGTCCGGTCCGCCGTCGGGCATCGGGGCGTCGCCAGGTAGCCTCGGACGCTGTGCCTGTCGCGCCCCGCCTCCAGGCCTGCCGCCCGGCCGCCTTCCGTGCCGTGCGATCCATCGTGTGCCCGTGAACGGCGCTTCCGGACCCGGCTCGGAGCAGCCCGCGGGCCCCGTACGGGGCCGGACCGCGCCCCTCCTCGAGCTCGAGGCCGCCCTGGATGGGCTGCGCGACGGCCGGGGGTCCGTCACCCTCGTCGAGGGCGCTGCGGGCCTGGGCAAGAGCCGTCTGCTGCAGGCCGCCGTGACGACGGCCTCGTCCCTCGGAGTGCGGGTGGCCGCGGGTGGCGCCGATCCCGCGTCGCGGCTGCGCCCTCTGCAGCCGGTGCTCGACGCCCTGACGGCCGGGCCGCAGCCCGTCCTCACCAGCGACGCGCTCGCCGCGCTGCCGCCTGCGTCCGAGGGCGTCTTCTGGGTGCTGCAGGAGCTGCAGCAGGCGCTGGAGCACGCCGCACTGAGCGCCCCGCTGCTCGTGGTCGTGGACGACCTCCAGTGGGCCGACGCCGCCACGCTCCTCGCGTTGCGGACGCTGCCGGCGCGGCTGTCGACGCACGCCGTCGCGTGGCTGTTCGCGTTCCGGCCCGCGGACGAGGACGGCGAGGTGCGCGACGCGCTCGAGCGCCTGGAACACCTCGGTGCCCGCCGCCTCGCCCTGGAGCCCCTGACCCCCGCGGCCGTGGCCGACGTGGTGACCGACGTCGTCGGCGCCCCGCCCGACGAGGGGCTGATGCGCCACGTCGACGCTGCCCAGGGCCGCCCGTTCGCGCTGCTCGAGCTGCTCAGCGGGCTCGTCGCGGAAGGGCGCGTCCGGGTGGAGGACGGCGTCGCCCGGGCGGACGCGGGACCCGTGCCGGCGCGGTTCGTCGACGCCACCCGGACCCGTGTCGACCAGCTCCGCGAGCCGGCTCGCGAGGTGGTGCGTGCGGCCTCCGTGCTCGGGCACCGGTTCTCCGTCGGCCGGCTCGCCGAGCTCCTCGACGCGTCTCCGCCGCGGGTGGCGGTCGCCGTCCAGGACGCGCTCGATGCCGGACTCCTCGTCGCCCGGGACGACGAGCTCGCGTTCCGGCACGACCTCGTCCGCGATGCGGTGCGGGGCGCCCTGACCCCCGCGGAGCACCAGGAGCTCCGTCGCCGCGCCGTCGACGTGCTGCTGCGCCGCCGGGCATCGGACGTCGAGGTCGCCGAGGTGCTCGTGCACACGGCGCGTCCCGGGGACCACGAGGCGATCGCGTTGCTGCGCCGGGCGGCCGGCGAGCTCGCCGCGTCCGATCCGTCGTCGGCCGCGGCCCTGAGCCGCCGGGCGCTGCAGCTGCTGCCGGCTGCGGACCCGGGACGTGGCGCGCTGGTCGGGGAGACGGCGTCGTTGCTGTGGCAGGCGGGGGAGTCGGGCGCGGCCCGGGCCCTGTGGAGCGGCTCGCTGGGCGGCGGCCTTGAGCCGGAGGTCGAAGGGGAGATCCGCCTGGGCCTGGCGCGCGTGGCCAGTGGCGAGTCGTTCGCGGAGGCCGTGCGCCAGAGCGCCGCCGGCGCGGCGCTCCCGGGCATCTCGCCGGCGCTGCGCGCGAAACTCCTGGCGTCCGAGGCGCTCAACCTCTCGATGGTCGGTGACATCGAGGCCACCGACGTGGCGGTCGTACGGGCGCTCGACGCCGCGCGGGTCGTCGGCGACGAGTACGCCGAGGCGACCGCCGTCGCCGTCCAGTCGGTCGTCGCGTACTACCGCCTGGACTGGGACGCCGCGCAGGCACTGTGCGAGCAGGCGCTCGCCACGGCGCGGGGGGCCGGCCTGGTCTCGCACGCCCTGTGGGTCCCGGAGTCGTTGTGGCGCTGCCTGCTCTGGAACGCGTGCGGGCGGCTCGACGACGCCCTGGCGGAGGCGGAGACGGGGATCCGCGTGGCGCAGCACCGGGGGCAGGCCTCGGCGATGCAGCTGTGGAGCGCGACCCGCAGCCGCGTGCTCTTCGACGCGGGGCGCCTCGAGGACGCCCGCACCGAGGCGGAGGCCGCCCTCACGATGGTCGAGGAGCTCGGCTCCGCCAACTTCACGGACGCCACGGCCGCCTACGCCTACGGGCGCGTCGCCCTGCTCGAGGGCGACCCGGACGCCGTCGCCACCGCCCGGGTCCACGCGGAGCGGCTCCGCCGGGACGAGGCCCCGCTCGTGCGCCGTGCCGGCGCGTGGCTCGGCGCGCTGATCGCCCACGCGACCCGTGACATCGACGAGGTCCGCCGGCTGACCGCCGAGGCGGCCGAGGCGTTCCGGGGCATCGATCCGGCGCTGGCGACCCCGTTCGATCCGCTCGACGTCCCCGCCTACGTGCGCATGACCCTGGCCGCGGGCCTGCGGGAGCGCGCCGAGACGGCGGTCTCGATGGCCGAGCGGTGGACGACGCGGGCGCCGGGGTACGCCGTGCTCGAGGCGGCGGCGCTGCACGCCCGGGGGCTGCTGGACGCCGACGTCGGAGGGCTCCGCGCGGCGGTCGAGGTGCTGGGTCGGACCCGGCGGCCGCTGCCGCGGGCCTGGGCGCACGAGGATCTCGCCGTGGCGCTCGCCGACGCCGAGCCCGCCGAGGCCGTCGTCCACCTCGACGCCGCGCTGGCGCTGCACCGCACCGCCGGCGCGGCGGGGGAGGCCGCGCGCGTGCTCCGCCGGCTGGCCGCGCTCGGCGCCGGGCGCCGGGCCCGGGACGTCGTCGCGCCGGCCGGGTGGGAGTCGCTCACGCCCTCCGAGCTGCGGGTCGTCGGCCTTGTCGCGGAGGGCCGCACGAACCGTGAGGTGGCCCTGGTGGTGCACCTCTCGCCGCACACCGTGGGCACGCATCTGCGGCGCGCGTTCGCGAAGCTCGGCATCTCGTCGCGCGTCGAGCTCGCGCGCATCGTCGCCGAGCGCAGCTGAGCGCGGCCACACGCCGCGTGACGGCCGGCGATGGCGCCGTGCGGCGTACGCCCCGGGGGAGGAGTCGGTTGACGCAAGAAGACCGCGGCGCGCGCCCCTAGCTTGCATACCAGCACTCCTCCTCCCCGAAACGAGCATCCACATGTCCGACTCCACGACCCCCGTCCACGTCCTCGAGCCCGCCGCCCAGGCGTTCGCCGAGGCCACCGCCAACCCGCCCTACCTGAACGACCTGGGGCCGATCGAGGGTCGCAAGACCGTCGACGAGGTCCAGTCCGGCGACGTCTACAAGCCCTCCGTGGACGAGGACTGGGTCACGCTCTCCGGCACCGCGGGCGACTTCAAGGTCCGCATCGTCCGCCCGGCCAACGCCTTCGGCGTCCTGCCGGTCATCCTCTACGTGCACGGCGCCGGCTGGGTCTTCGGCAACGCCCACACGCACGACCGTCTCGTCCGCGAGCTCGCCGTCGGCGCCGGCGCGGCCGTCGTCTTCCCGGACTACCACCTCTCGCCCGAGGTCCGCTACCCCGTCGCGATCGAGGAGGCGTACCTCACCGCGCAGTGGATCCGCGACAACGGCGCCGACCTGCGCCTGGACCCCAAGCACGTCGCCGTCGCGGGCGACTCCGTCGGCGGCAACATGGCCACCGCCCTGACGCTGATGGCCAAGGAGCGCGGCGACGTGACCTTCGCCGCCCAGGCGCTGTTCTACCCCGTGACGGACGCCACGTTCGAGACCGGCAGCTACCACGAGTTCGCCGAGGGGTACTTCCTCCGCCGTCAGGCGATGCAGTGGTTCTGGGACCAGTACACGACGGACGAGGCCGAGCGCGCGCAGATCACGGCCAGCCCGCTGCGCGCCACGAAGGAGCAGCTCTCCAGCCTGCCGAAGGCGCTCGTCATCACGGGCGAGGCCGATGTGCTCCGCGACGAGGGCGAGGCGTACGCCCGCAAGCTCCGCGAGGCCGGCGTCGACGTCGAGGCCACCCGCTACGGCGGGATGATCCACGACTTCATGATGCTCAACGCGCTGCGCGAGTCCAACGGCGCGGGCGCCGCGATCGCCCAGGCCTCGGCGTTCCTGCGCGCCGCCCTGCGCTGAACCGGCGCGGCGCAGGCTCGCCGGTCGGCGTCTATCACGCATCCGTGTGATGAACCGCGTGCGAGAGGGTGCGAATCTGCCCGTATGAGCGCCGTTCCCGTACCCCAGCTCCTGGATCGTGACGCCGAGACGCGGGCGATCGAGGAGCTGCTCGACGAGCCGACGGGGCGTTCCGGTCTCGTCCTGGCCGGCGAGGCCGGCGTCGGGACCACCGCCCTCCTGCGGACCGCCCTGCGGATGGCGGACGAGCGCCGGCTGCGCGTCATCACCCTGACGCCGGCCGAGGCCGTCCGGCCGTTCGGTGTCCTCGCCGAGCTGCTCGTGCAGCTCGACGAGCCGGCCGTCGGACCGCGGGATCCCGGGGGCGCCGCGGCGCACGTCGCCGCCTTGCTGGCCGCAACGGCCCGCCGGCAGCCCACGCTCCTGATGCTCGACGACCTCGCAGCGGTCGACGACGGCAGCTGGGACGTCCTCGCAGGCGCCGCCCGCCGGCTCCGCGGCGAGCCGGTCGTCCTGCTCGCGGCCGGGCACTCGGGCGACCCTCGCCTGCGCGGGCAGGGACTCGACGTCCTGCCCCTCCGGCCCCTCGGCGCCGACGCGAGCGCCGAGCTGCTCGCACGGACGGGTGCACACCTGCCGGCGTTCGTCCGGGCCCGCGTGCTCGAGGCGTGTGCCGGGAACCCGTTGGGCATCGTCGAGCTCGCCACGGTGCCCTCCGCCCAGTGGAGCACCCACTGCGTTCGCGCGCCCGTCGCGCTGCCGATGCCGACGACGCTGGTCGAACGGCTCAGCGCACCACTCCGCGACGTCGACGAGCTCGAGGCTCAGCTGCTGCTCGCGGCGGCTGCGAACGACGGCGAGGCGCTCGGCGACGCCGTCGCGGCCGTCGTGCGCGTCACCGGCGCGGCCGAGACGGACGTGCTCGAGGCGGCTTCCCGCGCCGTCGCGCGCCGCGCCGTCGAGTGCGACGGGAGCACGCTGCGGTTCCGCACCGAGGTCATGCGCTCGACCGTCTACCGGACCGCCTCCCTGCCCCGCCGGCATGCGATCCATGGCGCGCTGGCCGTTGGCCTCCAGGACCGACCCGCCCGTGCGGCGTGGCACCGGGCCGCCGCTTCGCTGCGGCCGGACGAGCGGCTCGCCACGGCGCTCGAGGCCGGCGCGCGTGACGCCCGGGACCGAGGCGAGCTGCGCGTGGCGCTGGCGAAGATGGACCGGGCCGTGCGGTTCAGCCAGTCCGACGACGCCTGCGTCGTGCGGCTGCTCGCGGCGGCGGAGCTGTCGTTCGAGATCGGACGCCCCGACTTCGTCTCGCGCTTCGTGCGGCAAGCGGCGTCCCTGGCCCGCACCCCGGACCACCACGAGCAGGTCGCGTGGATCCAGAACCTCTACGACCTCGGCCGCCCCGACGACGGCCGCACCGCGGTGGCCCACGTCCGGCGCGCCGAGCGGGCGCTCGCGGACGGGCTGCTGCCCACGGTACGGACGCTGGTGGTCCACGCCGGGGAACGCGCTCGCGTCACCCCCGCCAACGTCCTGCCCGTGCCCGAGCTGCTCGCCGCGGCCGAGCGGCTGGGCGGCATGGAGCAGCGCCCGATGCTGGCCGGGTTGGCCGCGGTCGCCGCGCCGCTCGACCAGGGCGAGCGCGCGCTCGCCGTCCTGCGGGCGCAGCCCCTGGACGCCTCCGGGGACCCGCGACTGGGGCGGCTGCTCGGGCATGCCGCCGTGGAGCTGGGGGACGACGAGCTCGCGGTCGGCTTCCTGTCCGCGACGGCCGGCCTCCTGCGCATGGAGGGGCGCTTCGGCATGCTCCCGCACGCGCTGCACCAGCGCGGCTGGGCCCTCCTCAACACCGACGGGCTCCCGCGTGCCCGCGCGGACATCGCGGAGGCGGCGCGGCTGGCGGACGAGACCGGGCAGACCGTCCTGCTCGGCGAGATCCGTGCGCTCGAGGCCGTGGTCGAGGCGGTCGACGGCGATCCGGCCCGGGCGGAGCGGCGGGCGGGCGAGGCGGAGCGCGTGCTCCTGGGCCGGCCCGCTGCCATGGCCGACGTCCACATGGCCCGGGGCGCGATCTGCGTCGCGCGCGGCCGCTACGACGAGGCGTTCGACTGGTTCGCCCGGCTCTGGGACGACACGGGCGCCGCCGCCCTGCGGACACGCCGGTGGCTCGTCGCCGACGCCTTCGCCGAGGCGGCCGTGTGGGCGGGCCGGGTCGACGAGGTGCGCCCCTACGTCGCGCGGCTCGAGGCGGATGCGAGGCGGGTGCCCAGTGCCCCGCGCCTCGCGCACGCCGTCGCCTTCGCCCGGGCGATCACGACGACGGGCGACGGCGAGGCCCAGGCCTACGCCACGGCCCTGGCCGTTCCCGGCCCGCGCGGCCCCATGGCCACCGCGCGCCTGCAGCTCGCTCACGGCATGTGGCTGCGGCGGCGCCGGCGGATCGTCGAGGCCCGTCGCGAGCTGCGGGCGGCGCGGGCTGCGTTCGACGCCATCGGCGCGGCGCACTGGGCCGACCGGGCGGGTCAGGAGCTTCGCGCTGCCGGGGACGGCACGCCCGTGGTCGTCGTGGGTCCGGGCCGCGACGAGCTGACGCCGCAGGAGCTGCAGATCGCGGAGATGGCGGCCTCGGGCCTGTCGAACCGCGAGATCGGCCAGCGCCTGTACCTCTCGCACCGCACGATCGGTTCGCACCTCTACCGGGTCTTCCCCAAGCTCGGCGTGACGAACCGGGCGCAGCTGCGCGACGCCCTGACGCAGGCGCGTCCGGCCGAGCCGGTCGGCTAGGTCTCCGCCGGCGCGGCCCCGACGCCCCAGCGCTCGGCGCCGGCCGGGGCCGGCAGCGCCTCCCAGTGCGTCACGACCGTCGGGTGGGCCGGGTCCGTGTGGGCTCCGGCGCGGTCGATGCGGTCCCGGTCGCGCACGGTCACGCGCCCGAGCTGGCGGAGATGGTCGTCCCACGACGACACCACGAACTCCTCGACGACGACCCCGGGCTGCCCCGCGGCGCTCCATGCGGCCCACGAGCTCGCTCCGGTGCGGCGGCGCATCCGGCGCAGGTCCAACACGGCCGCCGCGAGCGCCTCCTCCTGCCCCGGGACGGCGTGGCGCCGGAGCGTCACGCGCACGGGACCGTGCTGGGCGGCAGGGCCCGGGTGGTGGGGAGCCGGGGCGTCACCGGCCGGGAGCAGGTCGTCCGGGTCGATGTGCGGGACCGGCCACCGCAGGGCGAGCAGCGGCGTGAGGCCGAGCGCGACGGCGGCGCCCGTCAGGACGGGCGCGACCCCGAGCGGGCCGGCGAGCACGCCGATGACCGCGCTGCCGATCGCCATGCCGCCCTGGAACACGATGAGGTAGAACGCCAGCCCCCGCGCCTTGATCCAGCCGGGCAGCATCCCCTGGTAGGACGAGTTGAGCGTCGCCAGCGCCAGGATCCAGCCCACGCCCGCGACGACGAGGGCGCCGCCGGCCACGGCCGCCACGTGGACCTGGGCGAGGACGACCGTCGGCACCGCCACGGCGACCGCGCCGGCGCCGAGGATCCGGTCGGCGGAGTGCCGGGCCCGCAGACGCGGGAGCAGGGCCGCGCCGCCCACCGCGCCGACGCCCACGGCGCCGAGCAGCAGGCCGTAGCCGCCGGAGCCCATCCCCAGCGGCCCGTGCGCGATGGCGGGCAGCAGCGCCCAGAGCGCGCTGGCGAAGAAGATGAACGCGCCCGCGCGCAGCAGGACGGCCCGCAGCGCCGGACTGTTGCGCACGTACCGCCCGCTGGCCCGGATCGCGGAGCCGAGGTGTTCCGGCGGCGTCGCGGCGACCGCCCGCCGGGTCTCGCGCCAGCGCACGATCGCGAGGATGACCACGAGGAACGTGGCCGCGTTGACGAAGAACGCGACGCTGGGCTGGGTGGCGGCGACGAGCGCGCCGCCGATCGCCGGACCGACGGCGCGGGCGAGGTTCTGGTTCACGGCGCCCAGCGCGATCGCCTGGGGTCGCTCCTCCGCGGGCACGAGCTCCGGCTGCAGCGTCTGCCAGGTCGGCGACGTCCACGCCTGCCCGGCGCCCACGAGGAACAGCAGCGCGAGCAGCAGCCACGGCGTCAGGACGTCGAGGACGGCGAGCACCGCCAGGGCGACGGACGCGATCACCATCGCGGTCTGCGAGACGAGCAGCAGGCGCTTGCGGCTGATCACGTCGCCGAGCGCACCGGCGGGGATCGCGAAGAGCAGGACGGGCAGGCTGGCCGCGGACTGGATGAACGCGAGGTACGCCGCCGAGCCGCTCAGCGAGAGCATGAGCCACTGCGCGCCGACGGTCTGCATCCAGCCGCCGACGTTGCTGGCGAACTGGGCGGTCCACATCGCTCGGAACGCCGGGTGGCGCAACGGCGCCCAGCCCGTGGGCCGCCCGGTGCTCATGCCGTCAGCTCCAGCAGGTAGCGGTGCTGTCCGGAGAGGACGAGCTCACCGCGCTGGTTGTGCACGGTCGCCTCCGTCGTGACGATCCCACCCTCCTCGCTCGGCGTCAGCGCCGTGATCGTGAGCGCGGGGTAGAGGGTGTCGCCGCTGTGCACCTCGCCGAGGAAGGCGGCGGAGACGTCGACGAAGCGCACGAAGACCTCGCCGATCACGTGCGGGAACAGCGTGGCCCCAGGCGCGGTGAACGCCAGGACCTGCAGGCCGTGGACGACGGGCGCCGTGTGCCCGTGGCGCCGGGCCCACTCGGTGTCGTAGTGGACGGGGTGGTTGTCGGCGGAGACCGCCTGGAACGCCGAGGCGTGCGCGTCGGTGAGGGTCCGGCTCGGCGCGCGGAACACCTCGCCGACCCGCAGGTCCTCGAACGTGCGGGCCGGGACGACCGCGAAGTCGGCCGGGTCGAAGGGCGCGGTGCTCATGGCCGCCTACTTCTTCACGCTGCGCGCGGCGCTGAGGATGACCTTCGCCGTGGCGCCGGGGTGCAGGAGCATCGCGGCGTGCGAGGCCGGCACGCCGGTCACGTGGGCGTGGGCGCGGGCCGCCATGAACCGCTGCACGGCCGGCGGGATGAGCTGGTCGTGCTCCGAGATGAGGTCCCAGGACGGGATCGTCTTCCACGCCGCGGCCGTGGCCTTCTGCGTGTTGGAGAGGTCGGCGATCGGCCGCTGCTCCGCCGCCAGCGCGGCGGCTTCGTCCTTCGGCACCGGGCCGGTGAAGAGCGCGCGGAACTTCGCCGGGTCGAGACGGTACTCCGTGCCCTTGCGGCCGCCGGCGGCCGGGAACGGCGTGGCGAGCAGCGACGTGTTGATCTGGCTGCCGGGGAACTTGCCGTTGATGTCGAGGACGTTCTCGCCGACGTCGGGCATGTAGGCGGCGACGTACACGAGCGCCTTGACGTCCTTGTCGCCGGCCGCGGCCTGCGTGATGACCATGCCGCCGTAGGAGTGGCCGACGAGGACGACGGGGCCCTCGATCGTCCCGAGCACGCCGCGCAGGTACGACGCGTCGGAGACGAGGGAGCGCAGGGGGTTGGCGGGCGCGACGACGGTGTAGCCCCGGCGGCGCAGGCGGGTGATCGTGCCCGTCCACCCCGACGCGTCGGCGAACGCGCCGTGCACGAGGACGATGGTCGGCTTCTTCGCCGCGGCGGCGGGACGCGGGGCGGGTGCGTCGGCGGCCGAGGCGCTCGGCACGACCGCGAGGGAGGCGACGAGGGCGGTGCCGGCGACGGCACGGGACAGGCGACGGGCGAGCCGGCGGGGGGACTTCGGGGACACGGTGATGCTCCTTCGGACGGGGGCCTCGGGGATCGAGGCCCTGCGGTGCGTCCGAACCTAGGAGCGGGGGCCGGGGCTTCCATCGGTCATCCGACCGCGCGGGGGCGGATGACGGTTGCATGACTCAACGAGCAACTGCGGGACCCGGTGGCAGCGGGGCCCGAAAGGCCGGGTGAGGCGCCGGGCCGTGGCGCCGCACGGCCGCCTAGCCGTAGGAGGCGAAGAAGAAGAACCAGATCGTCGCGGCGAAGAGGGCGACCACCACGGAGACGACCATCACGACGTCGAGCGCCGAGGTCGTGCGGCCCGTCGTGCGGCCGTCGCGCATGGACTGGTTCCACGGCATGCGGATCGTGACGTCGTCCGACCCGCCCATCGCCCGGGCGTAGACGGCGTTGAGCCAGGCGAGGATCTTCACCATCACGAACCCGGTGATGGCGATCGCGGCGAGGATGAAGACCGCCTGACCCATGGAGAGGGTCTGGGTGTCGGCGCGGGCGGCGACGACCCGGATCCACAGGTACGGGTTGCCGGCCCACATGAACAGCCCCCCGGCGAGCATCACGAGCAGGATCAGGCCGCCGGTGAGCTTGCGCGCCGCGTTCACAGGCGGATCCTACTCGTGGTCGGGAGCGCCGTGGCGCGATGGACGGCGCACACCCGGGGGTCATGGGGCGTTCGGGCCCCCAACCTGGCCATACTCTGTGGAATGACGCGGACGTTGCGCCTCACCTTCGCGATCGTCGCTGCGGTGGCGCTCGCGGGAGCGCTGCTCTACACGAGCTTCGCCGGGTCGGCCGAGGCACGGGAGCCCAGCCAGATGCTGTCGGCCGAGGCGGGTCGCAGCTACCGGCTGACGGGCGTCGTGGTCAAGGGCTCGCTCTCCCGCGAGAACGAGACGATCCGCTTCCGGGTCAAGGACCGCAAGGGCAACGCCTCGGTGCCCGTCTCCTACACCGGCCAGGTGCCGGACCCGTTCCGCGAGGGCCGCGAGGTCATCGTGACCGTCGAGAAGACGGGGGAGTCCTTCACGGGCAAGCCCGACACGCTGATCACGAAGTGCCCGTCGAAGTTCGACGACGGCAAGTCGGGGTCGGGGCAGAAGATGGAGTGGCGCGACTCCCAGGACCGCGTCGTCGACGGGGAGTAGTCCGGCATGGACCTCCTCGGCCGCGGGCTGCTCGTCCTGGCGCTGGCCATCGGCGTCTACGGGACGGTCGCCAGCATCGTCGGCGCCCGCCGGCTGCGGGCCCCGGGCGCCGCGGGACCCGACGGCGTCGTCGAGCCCCTCGTCTCGGCCAGCGGCACCGCCTGGGTGACCTCGGGCCGCCGGGCGATCTACCTCGTCGCGGCCCTGACGACGGCGGCGTTCGTCCTCGTCGAGATCGCCTTCATCCGGACGGACCTGCGCTTCGACGTCGTCGGCAGCCACTCCTCCGCGACCACGCCGCTGGGCTACCGGATCGCCGCGCCGTGGAGCTCGCAGGAGGGCTCGCTGCTGCTGTGGGTCTGGTTCCTGTCCCTCTGGAGCGCGCTCGTTGTGCGCCGGGCGGGGCGGAGGATGGCCGACGTCGTGCCGTGGGCGCAGGCCGTGCTGCTGGCGCTGGCGGTCTTCTTCCTCCTCCTGCTGACCTTCTACAGCTCGCCGTTCCGGCTGGCGTCGCCGGTCCCGTTCGAGGGCGAGGGGCTCAACCCGCTCCTGCAGTACCCGAGCATGATGATCCACCCGCCCATGCTGTACGCGGGGTACACGCTCTTCACGATCCCGTTCGCGTTCGCGATCGCGGCGCTCATCGCGGGGCACGTCGGGTCGGACTGGATCCGCCACACCCGCCGCTTCGCGCTCGGCGCCTGGCTGCTGCTGGGCATCGGCATCGTGCTCGGCTCGCGCTGGAGCTACGCCGAGCTGGGCTGGGGCGGCTACTGGGGCTGGGACGCCGTCGAGAACGCGTCCCTGATGCCGTGGATCCTCGGCACCGCCTTCATCCACTCCGTGATGATCCAGGAGAAGCGGGGCATGCTCCGCACGTGGAACGTCTCGCTGATCCTGGCCACAGGCATCCTGTGCGTGCTGGGAACGTTCATCGTGCGCTCGGGGATCCTCTCCTCGATCCACGCGTTCGGCTCCTCCACCGTCGGCGTGCAGTTCCTCCTCCTGCTGGCCGTGATGACGGGGGCCTCGATCGGGCTGGTCACCTGGCGCCGCGGGATGCTGCGCTCGGAGCACCGGATCGACTCCCTGCTCTCGCGCGAGGCGATCTTCCTCGCGGGCAACGTCGTCCTCGTGCTGCTCGTCGTCGTGATCCTGTGGGGCACGTTCTTCCCGCTGATCGGCGAGCTGCTGACGGGCCAGCAGCGCCCGCTCGAGACCGTCTGGTGGGGCCGCTTCGTCGGACCCCTCGCTCTCCTCCTCACGTTGCTGATGGCCGCGGGCCCGCTCGCCGCGTGGCGCCGCACGACGCGGTCCCACGCGTGGCGGCAGGTCCGCGCGCCCCTGGCGGTCGGCGTGCTCGCGCTCGTCGTGGCGCTCGTCCTCGGCGCCGGGGCGCACCTCGAGGTCGCGATCGCCGTGACCCTCGCCGGGTTCGTCCTCGGGGCCGTCGGCCAGGAGCTCGTCCGCGGCGTCCGCGCCCGGCGGACGGCCACGGGGGAGTCGGCCGCGGTCGCGCTGCCGCGGCTCGTGGGCCGCAACCGCCGGCGCTACGGCGGCTACCTCGTCCACGCCGGCTTCGCCGTGCTCATCGTCGCCGTCGCCGCGTCGTCGGCGTTCAAGGAGACGAAGCGGATCCACGCCAACGTCGGCGACCGCTTCCGCTCCGGCGGCTACGAGCTGCGCTACGAGGGGGCCATCGGCGACTTCAAGCTCCAGGACGAGCGCGTCCAGAAGATCATCTTCGGCGCCACGGTCGGCGTCTACCGCGACGGGGAGCGCATCCGGACGATCCACCCGACGCGCGAGTACTTCCCGTCGCTCGACACGTCCTCCGGACCCGTCTCCCGCTACTTCCTGGGCGAGTCGGCGACGGAGGTCGCCCTCGACGCCGGCCTGACCCGCGACCTCTGGGTCGCCATGCAGCCCGACGGCGACGCGCTCGCCACGTCGCTCGACGCGCTGGACAAGCAGCTCGCCGGCGTGCAGGCCCCGTTCGCGAAGGGCGGCGAGCTCGCCCTGCGGTTCGCGCTCTTCTATCGCGAGCGTCCGTCGGCCGTGACGTTCCAGGTCATCGTCTCGCCGCTGGTCACCTGGATCTGGATCGGCAGCATCCTCATGGGCCTCGGCGCCCTGCTGGCCCTGTGGCCGGCCCCGGACCTGGCCACGCGGCGCGTGACCGCGAAGCAGAAGGCGCGGGTGGCCCGCGATCTCGGCCGCACCCGGGGCACCACCGTCACCGAGATGGCCCGCACGGGCGAGCAGGGCTCGTGACCGTCGCCGGCCCCCTCCTGGTGCTCGTCGCGTTCGGCGCCGCGTTGTTCCTCCTGTCCCAGCCGTTCTGGCCGGGGCACGTGGAGAAGGTCGCGGAGCGCGACGACCTGCGCCGCGCGGACCTCGAGGCCGCGAAGATCGCGAAGTACCGCGAGATCCGCGACACGGAGCTCGACCACGCCACGGGCAAGCTCTCCGACGCGGACTGGCGCCCGATCGACGCGCGGCTGCGCGCCGAGGCGGTGCGGATCCTCGACGAGCTCGACGGCCTCGGCGGCGACACGCGCGCGCCCCGCACGGACGACCTGCCCGTCGCCCCGGCGGACCCGCAGACGGCCGATGGGGGCGCCGCGACGGACGCGGCGCAGGGCGACGAGCCTGCCGCCGGCACCCCCGGGGGCCGCGCGCCGTCCGCGGACGCGGCCGACGCCGCCGCGACCCGGTAGGCTGCGATCCCTATGGAGGCCGTTCTCTCGATCCTGCAGATCGCCGTGTCGATCCTCGTGATCGCCCTCATCCTGATGCACTCCGGCAAGGACGCGGGGCTTTCCGGCGCGTTCGGCGTCGGCTCCGGCACCGGTCCGCTCGGCGGTGGCTCCAACACGGAGCGCAACCTGAACCGCTGGACGATCTTCTTCTGCATCGTGTTCGTCGTGAACACGATCGTCCTCATCCGCATCGCCTGAGCGCCGCGCGCCCGCTGCGGCGCGCACCCTCCGCCGCCCTCGGGGCGGCCAGGCCTCCGCGCCGCCCGTCGGGCGGCGTTCGTCGTTCCGGGGTGCCGGCGCCCGCAACGGGCGGCGCCTGTGGGACCGGGGGACGGTCCTTGGGGGCCACCCGATCCGCTCCCGCCGCACGCAGGGAGCGGCAGCGGCGGGCGCCCCCCGGCGGACGCGCTCAGTCCGTGACGGTGATGCCGCCGTGCGTCCGCAGCGCGGGGGCGAGGACGGCGTGGCCAAAGCGGCGGCCCTCGAACGCCGGGCCGCCCACGAGCAGCCGCTCGGCGGTCAGGGCGTCCGCGTCCGCGAGGACGTCGAGCGGCGAGACGAGCAGCGGGACGGAGCCCGCGGCGCCGGCCACGCGGCCGTCCTGGATGCGGGCGGCGCCGTCGGGGGCCAGGCCGTAGGCGAGGCCGAGCTCGGCGTTGATCGGGCGGAGGTCCTCGATCGAGGTGATCAGCAGGCCCACGTCGACGCCCGCGACGAGCGCCTCGACGTCGGCCGCGTCGCCGCCGGCGAGCACGAGGTTCGTCGCCCGCGGGCCCAGCGGCCCGCCGCCCGGCGCCGTGGCGTGGCCCGTGGAGGCCTCGGAGCGGCCGTCGTGCACCAGGCTGCGCAGCACGCCGTCCGCGACGAGCTCGAGCGCCGCCTTGGGGGCGCCGGACGCGTCGAAGGAGCGGGGCAGCGTCGCGGTGTGGTCCGGGTCGTCGGAGAGCGCGAGGGGGAGGGACCCCAGGCGGCTGCCCAGGCGCCCGGCGGCGCGGGTGCGGCCGTCGGCCGCAGCGAAGCCGTCGAAGACGAGCACCGCGGCGACCTCGAGGATCGCGGCGACGGCCTCCGGGGCCAGCACGATCGTCTGCTCGCCGGGGGTCGGGTCGTGCCAGTCGCCACCGGGGACGCGCGAGAGCGCACGCAGGGCCGTGGCGCGGGCGTCGAGGCCGGACGCCGCGCGGGCGCTGGCGGCGGCCACCGCGGCGCGCACCCCGCCGGAGCCGGCGCGGACCCGCAGGTGGGCGTCCGTGGTGCCCTCCACGAGCGCAAGCCCCGTCGAGGCGGCGAGCGCACGGACGACGCCCCCGTGATGCCAGGCGACGGAGACGGGGGCGCCCTGGGCGGCGTCGCGGGCGGCGGCGACCGCGCGCAGGCCCGCCTCGGGGTCGGCCTCGGCCGTGGCGGGGTCGGCGGCGTCGTCGCGTGCCGGCACGGCCGCGGGCTCGGGCGGCGGCGTCGCGTCGCCGGGGCCGTCGGAGGACGCGGCGACCGCCTCGGCCGTGCGCACGGCGCGGCGCGCGGCGGCGGCGAGCGCGGCGCCGTCCGTGCCGCCCACCGTGGCCGTGCCGACGTGCCCGTCGCGCCAGGCGGTGAACGTCACCTCGGTGCGGTCCACGGTCGCGGTACGCAGCTGCCCGCCGCGCGGAAGGGCGACCGTGGCGGAGCGGTCGTGGACGACGGAGACCCAGCCGTCGCCGTCGAGGGCGTCGAGGGCCCGAGAGGCGATGTCGGCGGGCGGCGGGGTGCTCATGCGGATCCTCGGGCGGGGCGTCGGCGGCGGGGATGCGCCGCGCCCCCGCAAAGCTAGCCCCTGGCCGCGACGGACGACGGGCGGGCCGCGGGCCGGGTCGGACCTCCCGCCCGCGCGGCCCCGTACCCTTGGGCGCGATGCGACCGGGCGGCGGCCTCACGACACGCCGGACCGTCGGCGCCTGGATCGCCGCGGTCGCCGCCGCCGGCGGCGCGCTCGCGCTTGCGGCCACGGAGCCCGATCCACGCCTCGCTCCGCGGCCGGCACCGGTGGCGGCCCTGCCGGACGCCCCGGGGACCGTGCGGCTGCCCCCGCCGGCCGAGCGCCCGCGAACGCCACCCGTCGCGCTCACCCCCTCGGCGGACGGCCTCGGGCTGCTCTGGGCGGAGCGCGGCACCGGCGTCGTGCGCCGCGCCCCGCTCGCCGGCTCCACGGTCGGCCCCGCCGAGGTGCTCGCCCGCCTCGACGTGGCCCCCGGCCCGGGCTTCGCCGTGCGGGGCCTCGCCGTCGGCCGCGACGGCCGCGTCTTCGCCGCCTACGTACGTGCCCGGGGCCGACGTCTCGTCGTGGCCGAGATCTCGCGGCCCCGGCCGCGCATCGTCTGGCGCGGGCCGCTCGCGGGCCGGGCGCGGGTGGGCGGCGGCCTCCTGGCGCTCCCGGGCGGTCGCCTGGCGCTGGGCGTGGGCGACCAGGCCCGCCCGGGGCGCGCGGCGACGGCGGCCAGCGTCCTGGGCCGCGTCGTGACGCTCGACCCCGACCGCCCCGCGTCGCAGGAGCCCCGACGCCGCTCGCGCGGCTGGCACGACCCGGTGGCGCTCGCCCGCGGTCGCGGCGGCGAGCTGTGGGTCGCCGACCGCGCCGGGGCGGGGGAGCCCGAGCGCACCGGCCGCGCCGGCCGCCCCGGGGGCGCCGTGGTCCGCAGCGGGTTCCGGCGCGTGCCCGTGGCCGTGGCCTCGTCGGCGGACGGCCGCGCGCTGTTCGTCTGCGGCCTGCGCTCGGGGCGGATCGACCGGACCCTCGTCGACGACGGCGGCACGGGGGCACCCCGGGCGCAGGCCGACGTCCTCGACGCGCGGTGCCGCTACGGGATGACACGCACGGACGGACGCCTGTGGGCGTCGGGGGACGACGGGACCATCACCGCGGTGGGGACGGACGCGGAGCTCCTCGGGGCGCCGGCGCTGGAGGACTGAGTATGCCGGCCTCGTTGAGCCGGTTCGTGTTGTCGTCCGTCTGGGGTGTCCATGGACAGCCTGTACGAGAGCCGCCCACAGGGGGCGCTTCGCCCCACGGCGGACCGAGGCGGGGCGCGGTTGGTCACGCGTGGCGCGGGTCAGCCGAGTCGATCCGTCCGGGGACGAGGCGACGATGCGGTATGCCGTTCGCTACCTGGGAGCTTGACGCGGCTTTTACGCACTTCGTCAACGACACCCTGTACGCCCTTGCAAGAGCTCGGAGTCCGCTCCTCGCAGGAATGGGACAGATGCAGACCGCGAGTACGGTTTCGTCGGTCGTCTCGGGTCACGACGGTGCGGAGCTGAGCCTCCCCGAAACCCCCGTCGGGGCTTCGATGACGCTCGATCTCGAGGCCGTACGCACTGCGAACTTTGAGCAGCTCACGCTTGAGCTGGATAGCGCCGCGGAGGAACTCGGCAAGGGGCTCGTCGAGCTCTTTGTCGACACGATCGGCAAGGTCACCGATTTCACCGGGAACACGATCAAGTCGAAGGGCGGGCTTACGTTCGAGTCGTACGTCGAGATGCTCGAACGGATCGAGTGGTCGTTGGACGAAGATGACCAGCTAGTCAAGCCCAGCCTGGTGGTGCACCCCGATACCGCGAAGAAGTTCCCGCAGGGTACGGCCGAACAGCTCCAAACCATCCGAGACCTCGAAGACCGAAAGCACCGGGAACTCCTTGCTCGACGACGCCGTCGCCGCCTTTCTTGATGCCGTCGGAGAACGCGAGTTCGATGAGCCGCTGCTCGCACTGATCCGGAGTCGCGGGTACAGCGACGTGCACCTGACCCACGGTGCCCGGGAATTCGGGAAAGACGTAGTGGCCAAGCTTGACGGCGAGCAATGGGTGTGGCAATCCAAAGCCGGCGACATCAACCAGGCCGAATGGCGCAAGATCGTGGACCAGTTGGGGGAGCTCAGGCTTACGAACCTCGGCCATGGTGCGCTGGACACGAGCCTTCCGCGGCGAGCCGTACTCGTAACGACCGGGCGATTGACAGGCAACGCCCCGGATCTCTTCAGGGACTACAACGACCGGGCACGACGACGCGACGAGCCTCTGCTCGAGCTCTGGGACAAGGACACCCTGCTCGGCGATCTCAGCGGCAATCGTGATGCCGTCCTTCGAGGCTCTTCTGACGGTCACCTCATCGCGGCGCTCGGCTCGATAGAGGAGCGACGGACCACGATGCGTAGCCTGGAGACGTTCTCCCAGCGGTGGATGACGTGGGACGAGTCGCGGCTCACGGGCCTCGGCGTCGTCGAAGCCGCGATCTTGTGCGACCGCCTTGAACACGCGGATCGCCTCGATCTCGCGTGTCATCTCGGCCTTTGTCTCATCCGGGGAGCGCGGTCCGCGGTAGCTGGTGAGACTAGCCCAGCTGTCGAGGCCGCGACACGCTTGTTCGAGGTCTACGGACGGCGGCTATGGGCCGAGTGCGATAACCGGCTGCTGGGCAGACGGGCCCTCACAGGCTTCAGCGGCGTCTCCGGATGGGTGACGTATCCCGCTCGTTGCACCCGCCTCGCTGAGCTTCTCGGCCTACTGGCCTTGCGGATGCGTTCCTCCGGCGACCCCGAATGGGTGGCGGTTGCGGACTGGCTCGCCGACTTCGTAGCCGCCCAGCCCGGTGCGGCCCGCCCGATCGGGGACGAGTACGCCGTGGCCCTTGTTCCGACGGCACTCACGCTCGCCCTGCGGGGCAACGGTGCAGTTGAACGCTACCTGACCGACGTCACGGTCTGGCTCTGCGACGCCTACGAAAAGCACTGTTTTGGTCTGGCGCACGTTGATGCTGACGCAACCGAAGTGATTGATCAGCTGCTGGGGCCTCCGTTCGAGCACGTTGAGATCAGCAAGCGACGCGACTCTCGGGTCGCCGCGGTGGTCCTAGATCTGTGCGCCGCCCTGGGCTTGACCACGCTCTATGAAGACGTCCGCAACGATCTCGAGGCCGTGCGCCTCGCTCCTTCGGTGCTGCGGCTCGCCCCGGGCCCGAGTATGTGGTCTCGAACCGGGACCGACAACCGAGTTGATCCGAACGTCCCGTACTCAGAGTCCTGTGAGCCGGGAGCTGCGGCCGCCCCCCACCATGTTGACCCAGTCGGGGAGGACCTTTGCGAGTCGGGAGACGCCTGGGATCTTCTTGCTGTATCGAGTGCCCTGCGAGACCGGCACTTCTACCGCGCGCTTCCCGCGGTGGCAGGTTCCCAAGCGGTGAACCTCCGGGGCACCGAGGAACCCTCAGGCGACTGAGGACGGGCTATCTGGTCCGACGCTACGGTCGGCATCGATGGCCGGGGTCTGCCCGGCTGTGGGGGCCGTGACTCCCCCGGGAACGCAAACGGCCCCGTGAATCACGGGGCCGTCGTTTCCATGCGCCAGAGAGGACTCGAACCTCCACGGGGTTATCCCCCACAAGGCCCTCAACCTTGCGCGTCTACCAATTCCGCCACTGGCGCGCGGACGGAGAAAAGTACACGAAGGGCCCGGATCGTGTCGCCCGGTCGGCCGGGTTGCCTGCCGCCGGTGGTCCCAGTAGGGTGGCGAACAGACGTTCGATTCGACCCGGCCCACCATGGACCTGACCAAGCGCCAGCAAGAGATCTTCGACTACATCGGTCGATACACCACGGACTTCGGTTACCCGCCGACCGTGCGCGACATCGGGAAGGCGGTCGGGCTCGCGAGCTCGTCGACGGTCCACGCGCACCTGGCGAACCTCGAGAAGCTCGGCCTCCTGCGCCGCGACCCCTCGAAGCCCCGCGCGATCGAGCTGCTCGGTCGCGGCGTGGAGCAGGCCGTGGAGGGCGTGCGCAACGCCGTGGGCGAGTCCCGCCGGCTGCCGCTGCTCGGCCAGGTCGCGGCCGGTCCGCCGATCCTCGCCGAGGAGCACGTCGAGGAGCACGTGCCCGTCCCGGACATGGCCGGCGGCGCGGAGGGCGAGTACCTCCTGCGGATCCGCGGCGAGTCGATGATCGGCGCGGGCATCCTGGCGGGCGACCTCGTGGTCGTCCGGCCGCAGGAGACCGCACGCGACGGCGAGATCGTCGTCGCCCTGGTGGGCGAGGACGCCACCGTCAAGCGCTACTTCCGCGAGAGCGACCACATCCGGCTGCAGCCGGAGAACCCAGACATGGAGCCGATCCGCTCGCGGGAGGCGCGCGTGCTCGGCAAGGTCGTGGGCGTTCTGCGGAAGGTCGGCTGACCCCTCCCGCCCCGCGCGCCCGGCCGTCCCGCCGGTGACCGCGCGGAGCGGGAGGCGCGTCGTGGCGCGCGGCGTGGCCCCGAGGGCCCGGCGTCGGCGGGCCCGCCCCGGGTATCGTCCCTGGGGCAGGCCACGCAGCCGCGGACGGGCTTGACCCGTTCGAGGAAAGTCCGGACACCGCAGGGCAGGGTGGTCGGGGAGCCGACCCGGGGAAACCCGCGGGACAGTGCCACAGAAATACACCGCCGATGGCGCCAGGGGCCTCTACCCCGGCGCACAGGCAAGGTTGAAATGGTGCGGTAAGAGCGCACCGGCGTCGCGGTGACGCGGCGGCCAGGTAAACCCCACCCGGTGCAAGACCGAGCAGAACCGTCAGTAGGCGGCCCGTCGAGGTTCAGGTAGGTCGCAATAGATGGATGGCTGCGCAACGACAGAATCCGGCTTACCGGTCTGCTACGGCGAAGGCCCCGCTCCGGCGGGGCCTTCGCTATTTCCGGGCGACCTCGCCGAGCGGGCCACACCAGCGACCGGGGTGTCCCGCGAGCGGGCGGCGTCCCGTGAATTGCCGGTTGGGCAAGCTCCCTTGCCATCGCTAGGCTCGGGGCCCATGCTCCCGTCCATGACCGACGACGACCTCCGCATGCTCCGCCAGGACTTCTGGGATGACCGCTACGGCTCGAGCCCGCAGATCTGGAGCGGGAACCCGAACCCGCACCTGGTGGACCGCGTCGCGCGGCTGGCGCCGGGGAGGGCCGTCGACGTCGGCAGCGGCGAGGGGGCCGACGCGCTGTGGCTCGCCGAGCGGGGCTGGCGGGTCACGGCGATCGACGTGTCACCCGTCGCGCTGCGGAAGGGGGCCGAGCGCGCCGCCGCGGTGGGGGCGGAGGTCGCGGAGCGGATCACGTGGACCCGGGCCGATGTGCTCGAGTGGGGGCCCGACGCGGGCGCCTTCGACCTCGTCTCCGCGCAGTTCATGCACCTGCCGCCGGAGCCGCGGGCGGCGCTCTTCACCCGTCTGGCCGCCGGCGTGGCGCCGGGCGGCACGCTGCTGATCGTCGGGCACCACCCCGTCGACCTGGCCCCCGAGGGCTACCGGCACCTGCACCACATGCGCTTCACGGCCGAGGAGGTCGCAGGCCTGCTCGACCCGGAGGCGTGGGAGGTCGTGCTCGCCGACGCCCCGGCGCGGACGGTGGAGCGGCCCGACGGCGTCGTGACGATGCACGACGCGCGGCTCGAGGCGCGCCGCCGGGCCTAGCGCGACCGCTCGGCGGCGACCCGCTCCGCCGGCCCGGCGCGGTCGCCCGGCGGCGGACCCGCTCCGCCGCTAGGCGGTCCGCGCCGGACCGGCGGGGCCGGCCGTGCGCGGGGCGGGGAACTCCATCGTCGGGCTGTCCTCGCCAACGGTGGGGAGGCCCTCCGGCGGGGTGCCCTGGCGCTCGGCGCGCAGGACGAGGACGACGGCCAGCAGCGTGATCACCATGCCGACGCCGGTCAGCACGCCGACCGTCTCGCCGAGCACGAAGACGCCGAGGATGACCGCCACGACGGGGTTCACGTACGACTGGGTCGTGACGAGGGACAGCGAGGCGTTGCGCAGGAGCCAGGCGTAGGCCGCGTAGACCGCGACGGACGCGGCCGTCAGGGCGATCAGGGCGACGAAGGAGCGCGACGACACGGCACCCGCCGCCACGTGCTCGCCGACGATGAGGCCGACGAGCAGCAGGATGATGCCGCCCACGAGCATCTGGATCGCCACGTTGGCCAGCAGGTTGGGCGCGGTGCGGATGCGCGAGCCCGTGTAGGTGCCCACGGCCCACGTGACCGCGCCGCCCAGGCCGAGCAGCACGGCGGTCATCGGCGTGCCCTCGGGGCGGCTGCCCGGCATGAGCAGCAGCACGACGCCCACCACGCCGACGCCGACGCCGACCGCCGTGGCCGCGGAGATCCGCTCGCGCCCGGCCGCGACGCGCAGGCCGAGGACCATCGCCGCCTCGGAGGAGGCGAGCAACGCCGCCAGGGACGACGGCAGGCCGCGCTCCTCGCCGAGCGCCACCATGCCGACGCCGCCGGCGACCAGCAGCAGGCCCATGGCCGCGCTGCCGCGCCACTCCTCGGCCGTGACCTGGAACGCACCGCGGCCGTGCTGCCACACGACGAACGCCGCCAGCAGGGAGCCGCCGACGAGGAACCGCGCGCCCGAGCCGAGCAGCGCGGGGATGGTCTCGACCATCACGCGGATGCCGAGGAACGTCGAACCCCAGACGATCCAGACGGTGGCGACCGCCAGGATCAGGGCGAGCGACACGGAGGGACGGCGGAGGGCTGGGCGACGAGAGAGAACCACGGAAGAGATGGTTGCGCACGCGCCATCAGTAGTACAACGCGATTGTTTCATCGCTGCTATAAGTGGAGCTGATGCTGGATGTGAGAAAAGTCCGGATCCTGCGGGAGGTCGCGCGGAGGGGCTCGTTCTCTTCAGCGGCCGAGGCCATGGGCTACACCCAGTCCGCCGTCTCGCAGCAGGTGGCCGCGCTAGAGCGCGAGGTCGGCGTGCCGCTGCTCGATCGCCACCGCGGCGTGCGGCCGACGGGGGCGGGCGAGGTGCTGCTGCGCCACGCGGACGGCATCCTCGCCCGCGTGGGGGACGCCGAGGCCGAGCTGGCCGCCCTGCGCGGCGGCAACGCGGGCCCGCTGCGGATGGTGGCGTTCCCGACCGCCGGCGCGACGGTGCTGCCTCCCGCGATCGCCGCGTTCCGCAAGCGCCACCCCGACGTGGAGCTCACCCTCGTCCCGCTCGAGGTCCCCGACGGGCGCGCGGCGCTCGAGGCGGGGGAGTGCGACCTGGCGCTGCTCGTCGAGGACCCCGACGAGGGGCGCGACGACTCGTGGTCGGGTTCCGGTCCCGGGGCCCGCGACGGCGTGGAGGACCCGTTCCTCCGCACGCACCTGCTCGACGACCGGATGAACGTGATGCTGCCGTCGGGGCACCCGCTGGCGTCGCGCCGCCGGATCCGCCTGAACGAGCTGCGCGACGAGTCGTGGATCCTCGGCCGCCGCGCCTACGTGCCCGACGAGGCGATCTTCGAGCGCGCGTGCCGCGCCGCCGGGTTCGAGCCGCAGATGGCGTTCGAGTCCGACGACTACCTGGCGATCCAGGGCTTCGTCGCCGCCGGTGTCGGCGTGGCGCTCGCGCCGGACATGTCCCTCGTGACGCTGCGCGAGGACGTCGTGGTGCGCGACCTGGAGCACCCGCCGCACCGGCGTGTCGTCGCGGCGGTCGACGGCCGCGCGTGGCGGTCCCCGGCGGTCGACGCGATGCTCGGGCTCGTGGTCGAGGCCGCGGGCCGGTTCGCCGAGCAGGTCAAACGGCGCCGCGACCCGAAGTCACCGGACGGTCACGTCCGCGCGCCCAGCACGGACTAGCGTGGCCCGCGATGCGGTTCGCGCTGCTGCTCGAGGCGCTCCACCCGCGCCCCTGGGCCCCCACCGGTGACGGGCGACGGCTCCGCGAGCTCGTCGACGTGGCCGTCCGGGCCGAGGGCCTCGGGTTCGCGCGCGTCTGGGTGCCGGAGCGGCACTTCCAGGAGGAGCTGCAGCACGCCGGTCCGCCCGAGGTCGTCCTCGGCGCGATCGCGACCCGGACGCGGCGGCTCGGCCTCGGCCTCGGCCCCGTCGGCGCCCACCCGCGGATCCAACATCCGGCGCGCCTGGCGGCGGTCGTCGCGGCGCTCGACGCGCTCTCGGCGGGCCGGGCGGCGGTGGCGTTCGCCGAGCCGCGCGCCGCGATCGAGCTGGGGCCGTTCCGGATCGCCCGCGCCGGCACCCGCGCGGCCGCGGACCGGACGATCGAGCTCGTCGCCCGCCTGCTCGCGGAGGAGCCGTTCTCGGGTGAGGACGCCGAGCGTTCCGGCGAGGGGGAGGGGCTGCCCGTCCGCCAGCTCGTCCCGCGCCCGCAGACCCGGCCCCACCCGGCGCTGTGGCGGGCGTGCGACCGCCCGGACGACGTGCGCGCGGCGGCCGAGTCCGGCCTGGGCGCGTTCGTCCGCGCCCCGCTCGAGCCGGCCGAGGCCGCGGAGTGGGTCGCCGAGCACCGGGCCGTCCAGCGCTCCGCCCGCTGCCAGCCGCTCGGCGCGGCGATCGAGACGGGCGTGGCGATCGCGTTGCCCGTCCACGTGGCCGCCGACGCCGCCACGGCCCTGGCCGAGGGCCTCGACGCCGTCCACCTGCACCGTCACCTCACCGACCACCACGAGCGCTTCGGCGCCCACCGGCCGGGTCGCACCCGCGCGGCGGAGGAGTTCGCCCGGCGCCGGACGGAGACGGGCCTCGACCCGGCGCCGATCCTCGCCGCCCCCGACGGGCCGCTCGCCCTGCGGGTCGGCGGCAGCCTGCGCGGCGCGGTGGGGGACCCCGAGCAGGTCGCCGCGCTGCTGGCGGCCTACCGCGACGCGGGCGTCGACGAGGTCGTCCTCGTGCCGCCCCTCGGCCTGCTCGACCCGGCGATCCTCGTGCGCTCGCTCGAGCTCCTGGGCGCGCGCGTGCTGCCGGGACTGGACGACGACGAGGACGAGGACGACGTCGTCGAGGCCGAGGATCCCGATCTGCGCGCCGCCCTCGGGCGCCGCCGGCCCGTGCCGGTGGAGCAGGAGACCGTGGTGCTGCCCCGCCAGGACGGCGTGCTCGACGACGTCCCCGCGCCGCCCATCGGCGTCGGCACCGTCTCGGGCGCCGTCGGCGGTGGCACGGCCGGCCCGCCGGGCGACGGCTCCGGCGCGCCGCCGACCGGGGGCGAGAACGGCGCCGGGCGGCCGGGTGGCGCCGTCGCCGCAGGCGGCTCGGGGCACGCGACCGGCGGCGGACGCGGTCCCGGTGGGGCCGGACGTGGACCTGGCGGCGCCGGTCCGGCGGGCGTGCGCGCGGCGATCGGCCGCCGCGGGGGCGCGGCGCTCGGCAACGTCCTCGACCGCGGCTCGTCCGGGATCGTGCGCCGCACGCTGGCGAGCGACCCCGCGCTGCGCGTCGTGTTCGGCGGGATGGCGCGCGCGCTGCGTCCCGCCGCGCGCTCGGGCGAGTTCCGCGGCGAGCTGCAGTTCGAGCTCGTCGAGGCCGACGGCCAGGTCGCGCCGTGGACCGTGGAGGCGGGCCCGCTGCGGGCGCTCGCCCGCCGAGGCCCGGCCCGCGAGCCGACGCTGACCCTGCGGCTGACGCGCGACGACCTGCTGCGGCTCGTCAGCGGCCGGCTCGACGCCGGCGGCGCGGTGCTCGACGGCCGGCTGGACCTCGAGGGCGACCTGGCCCTCGCCGTCCGCATGGGCGACCTCTTCCGCCGCTGACGGGCGACGGCTCGGACCGCCCCCGCCCGCCGGCGACGCGCGCCGCTACTTCCAGTGCACCTGGACCACGGCCGGCCCCAGCGCCGCGCGGGCGCGGGCCAGCGCGCGCGCACCGCCGCCGACGAGCACGGGCCGGCGCGCGCCGCCGAGCATCGGCAGGTCGCTGAGCGAGTCGCTGTAGGCGACGTCCCACGGCGGGTCGATGCCGTGGGCCGCGAGCTGCACGACCTTGGCCGCGCCGTAGTTGTGGACCTCGAGCCCCAGGCCGCCGGGGCACGGGCCGACGCGCGAGGCCACGAGCTCGGCGTCGCCGAGGCCCGCGGCGTCGAGGATCGCACGGGCCAGCGTGCCCTCGCTGCCCGTCACCACGACGAGCCGGTCGCCGCGGTCGAGATGCACGCGGGCGGCGGCCAGGCCGCCCCGCAGCAGCGCGCCGTCGCGGGCCGCCAGCCGCGCCCCGAACGTCGTCGCCCGCTCCTCGTAGCTCTGCATGCTCCAGCCCGCCAGCAGCGAGCGAACGATCAGCCGCAGCCCGTGGGGCCGCAGGGGCGCGGGGCCCATGAGCGGCGCCGCGGCGTACAGCGAGGCCGTGACCCCGGGGATCCTCCACGGCTCGCGGGCGAGGTGGTGGCGCAGGAACTGGCCGAGCGAGTCCTCGCGCACGATCACGCCGTCGAAGTCCATGAGCACGGTCCGCCGGCGGTCGGCCGGGACCGGCGGCGTGACGACCTCGACGGGCTCGCTCACGAGGGGCCGCTCTCCGTCGCGCCCGCGCCGGCCGGGTCGTTGGCGTCGGCCGGCGCCCCCACGTCCGCCCCGACCGGCGGGTCCAGGCGCCGGTGCATGACGAGCGCGTCGACCTCCTCGCCGTGGAGCAGGAAGGCGCCGGGGAGGCGGCCCACGGTCGCGAACCCGAGCGACTCCCAGAGGGCGATCGCGCGATGGTTCGTGCTAACGACGAGGTTGAACTGCATCGCCCGGTAGCCCAGCGCCGCGGCGGCCCGCAGCGCGTGGGCGCCGAGCGCGCGGCCCACGCCGCGGCCGGCGGCCTCGGGGGCGACGACGAACGAGCCGTTGGCCACGTGGGCGCCCTGGCCCGGCTGGTTGGGCATGACGCGCGAGGAGCCGAGGACCGTGCCCGCGGCCTCTGCGACCCAGGCGCGGGCGGGCGGCGTCGTCCACCCGGTGAGCGCCTCGTCCCGCCCGACGTCGGTCGGGTAGGCGTAGGTCTCGCCCGTGGAGAAGACGGCGTGGAGGATGGCCCACAGGGCGTCGGCGTCGTCCGGGGCGTACGGGCGGATCCGCACCTCGGGGGTCGTCTGCAGGGCGGCGGCGTCCACCCGTCGAGCGTAGCGCGCGGGGCCTTCCCGTCCTCCGGCTGTGCGAACATGTGTTCGTGTCGTCGGTGATCTGTGTCCACCTGTCGCGCTTCGCGCTCGTGGTCGCGGCGGACGGGCGGCGCGAGCTGCTCACGGAGCCCGTGGCGCTCGCGCCCGAGCCCGGACGCACGCCGGTCATAGGCGAGGTGTCGCCGGCGGCGGAGGCCGCGGGGGTGCGTCGGGGTCTGCCCTTGGGTGAGGCCCTGGCCCGCTGCCCGCGCCTCCGGCTGCTCCCCCCGGACCCCGTCGCGGTCCAGACGCGGTGGGACGAGCTCGTGCTGCGCCTGGAGGGGATCGGCGCAGCGGTCGAGACGGCGCAGGACGCCGACGGCACCACGCGATCGGCGAACGGCGACGCGGTGCAGGGGGAGCCCGGCACGGCCTGGTTCCTCGCCTCGAACGTGCGGCGGCTGCACGGCGGCTCGCTCGACGGCATCGTCGCCGCCGTCCGCGGCGCGCTCGGGATGCCGGTGCGGATCGGGGCCGCGCCGACCCGGTTCCTCTCCCGCGTCGCCGCGGGCCGTGCGCGGGTGCGCCGTCCCGTGGTGCTCGAGGGGGCGCCGTCGACCGCGGCGCGCCCCGGCGCCGTCGCCCTCGGGATCCTGGCGGGGGAGCCCGTCTCCGTGCTGGCGCTGCACCCCGAGCTCGAGCGGCTCGTCCCGTCGCTGGAGCGGCTCGGCATCGCCACCCTCGGCGAGCTCGTCGCGCTGCCCCCGGGCACCGTCGGGGAGCGCTTCGGCGGGCGCGGGCTGCGGGCCCAGGCGCTCCTGCGCGGGGAGGAGGCGCCACTGCGCCCGCGCGACCCCGCGACCCGGCTGGAGGCCGACCTGCTGCTGCCGGAGGCCGCCTCGGGCCAGCAGCTCGGCCACGCGCTCGGCCTGCTGATCGACCGGGTCCTCGCCCACCCGGCCCGCCGTCACCGTCCGCTGCGCTCGCTGCTGCTGCAGGCCACGCTCGTCGAGCGGGGGACGTGGCAGGAGCGCGTCGTCCTGCGCGAGGCGATGAGCGACGCCGCGCGGATCCGCCTGGCGCTCGGCCGGCGGCTCGAGGAGCTGCCGTCCCCGGCGGAGCGGCTGACGCTGCGGGTCGACGGGTTCGGCGCGCCCGTCCCGGCGGACCGCCCGCTGCTGGAGGAGGATGGGGTCATCCGCCAGGCGCGCCTGCACGAGGCGGTGCGGCAGGTGCGCGAGGTGGCGGGCCCCGAGGGCGCTCTGCGCGTCGTGGCGGTCGACCCGGAATCGCGGGTGGCGGAGCGCCGGATGGCGCTCACGCCGTTCCAGGCCTGAGCCCTCAGCCGTCCACCATCTCGTAGACCGCGAACAGCACGGCGGCCACGCAGATGAGACCCGAGACCGCGGCCAGGGCGACGTTCGGCAGCAGCGCGCTCCCGCCGTCGCCGCGACGGGCGTTCCCGGCCTGGATGATCCCCCGCACGAGCAGGGAGAAGGCGATGCTCAGCCCGATGCCGGCGATCGAGCCGACGACGATCACCTCGAGCAGCTGCTCCCAGACGCTCAGGTCGGACGACTCCGCGGCGAGGACGGACACGGGGCTCATACCGCGGGCTCCTCGGCGATCGGGGGCGGGGTCCGCACGCGTCGCGAGCGCAGCAGGGCGCCGACGGCGACCGCGATCACGACGCAGACCGCCGCGGGGCCCTGGGTACCGCCGCCGGCGAGCGCGGAGATCCCGTAGGCCAGCCCGCCCGTCAGGCCTGCCGCGGGGATCGTGAGCACCCAGGCGATGGCCATGTTGCCCGCCACGCCCCATTTCACGGCGGAGACGCGCTTGGCGGCGCCGGCGCCGACGACGCCGCCGGAGATCACGTGGGTGGTCGAGAGCGGGAACCCGACGTGCGTGGCGGCGAGGATCACGGCGGCCCCGGAGCCCTGGGCCGCGAAGCCCTGGGCGGCGTCCATCTTGATGATCTTCGAGCCCATCGTGCGGATGATCCGCCAGCCACCGGAGTAGGTCCCCAGCGCGATCGCAGAGGCGGCGGAGACCACGACCCAGAAGGGGACCTGCGGGTCGACGGGGCTGAGCGAGCCGTGGGCGACGAGGGCGAGGGTGATGATGCCCATGGTCTTCTGGGCGTCGTTCGTGCCGTGCGCGAGGGCCAGCAGCGAGCCCGACGCGATCTGGCCCAGCCGGAACCCGCGGGTCGCCGGGCCCGGCCGGAGGCGTCCGACGATGCGGTAGATGAAGAGGATGGCCACGCCGGCGACGCCGAACGCGAGGACGGGCGCGACGAGGGCCGGGATGACGACCTTGCCGAGCAGGCCCTCGCCGTTGATCGCGCCGAAGCCGTGGGCCGCGAGCATCGCGCCGACCACGCCGCCGATGAGGGCATGGGAGGAGCTCGAGGGCAGCCCGAACCACCAGGTCAGCATGTTCCAGAAGATCGCGCCGATCAGACCCGCGAAGACCACCTGGAGCGTGACCTGCCCCGAGTCGACGATGCCCGAGGCGATCGTGGCGGCGACCTTGAGCGAGAGGAACGCGCCGATGAAGTTCAGGACGGCGGCGATGAGGATCGCCAGGCGTGGAGGGAGCGCGCGCGTCGAGATCGACGTCGCGACGACGTTGGCGGTGTCGTGGAACCCGTTCGTGAAGTCGAACGTGAGCGCGGCGGCGACGACGAGCGCCAGGAGGATGTCGGAGGACATGGGCCGGAACCGGTAGCCGAAGGGGGGGGGCTATCGATTCTTGATGACGATGCCTTCGAGGATGTTCGCGACCCGCTCGCACGAGTCGATCGCGTCCTCCAGCCGCTCGAAGATGTCCTTCCAGCGGATGACGAACATCGGGTCGATGCCGCCGTCGAAGAGCCCGGCGATCGCGGCGCGCGAGAGGCGGTCGCCGTCGTTCTCGAGCCGGTTGACCTCGACGGTGTAGTGCCGGATGTCGCCGAAGTCGCGCAGGCGCGGCACGGCGGCGGCGACGGCCTTCGTCGCCTCGACGAGGATCGCGCAGAGCCCGTGGGCCTGCTCCATCGGCGCCTCGACGCGGTAGAGCAGGATGAGGTCGGCTGCCTCGTCGATCAGGTCGACGATGTCGTCCTGCGCGGACGCCAGCTCCAGGATGTCCTCGCGCTCGATCGGCGTGACGAACGTCTGGTTGAGGTGGCTGATGATGTCGTGCGTGACGCGGTCGGTGTCGCTCTCGACCGCGCTGATCTCCTTCGCCAGCTCTGGCTGGTCCGGCAGCTCCTGCACGAAGGTGCGCAGGAGGTCCGCGGCGCGCACGGCGTTCTGTGCCGACTCCTCGAACAGCTCGAAGTACCGCGTGTCGCGACCGGTGAAGAGCTTGGTGAGGCGAGCCATGGCCGGTCGATGTAATCACGGGGTTAATGCGCAGCGCGGCGCGCCGGGGTCCACGCGGGGGCGCGCGTGCCCGACGCAGGCGCCCGTTCCGGGCTCGCGCGCGAGGCCGACGGCCGCTCGCCATCCGCTGGAGGTGCGAACATGCGTTCGTATGGCTCGGGGTGTCGAGGGGGTCCAGCGGGGGGCGGGGGCGGTGCGCCGGCTCGGCGAGCCGCGACCCGCCGAGGTCCGGGCGGGTCCCGACGGCCGTCCCCTGTGGGTGGACGGGGAGCGGGTGGAGGGGATCGTCGAGACGTGGCTGCTCGAGGACCGCTGGTGGACGGACTCTCCGCTGCGCCGCCGGATGTGGGAGGTCGTGACGGTGCGGGGGCGGGCGATCGTGGTCCACCGCGACCTCGTCGACGGCCGCTGGTGGCGCTCGCGTTGAGGGGCGTCGCCGGTCCGGCACGGGATCGGCACGGATCGGGGCTGGAGCCGGTCCTGCCCGGGGCGCGACGCTCGCCCCATGACCAGGACGGCGCGGGGCGAGGACGGGCAGGCCACCGTGGAGCACGCGGCGGTCGCGGCGCTCGTGGCGATCGTCCTGGCCGCGGCGGTGGCCGTCGCGGGCGGCTTCTCCGGGGTCGGCATCGTCAACGCGGTCCACTCCGGGATCCGGCGGGCGCTCTGCGTGGCCGGGGGCGACGGGTGTGCCCCCTTCCACGTCCAGCCGCCGTGCACGACGGCGCGCGACGAGGACACGCACACGTCGGGGGCGAGCCTCGGGATCTGGCGGATCGGGGGCAGCACCGCCCTGGCGGTCGAACGCCGGTCGGACGGCACGGTGGCCGTCACGGCCTATGAGGACGTCGAGGGCGGGGTCGGCCTGTCCGTCGGCGCCCGGTTCGGGATCGGGCGCAACGCGAAGGGCGACACCCGGCTCGTCCGGGTCGGCGACGGCGCCCCGGGCTTCGACGTCTCCGCGGGGGTGGAGGCGCGGCTGCGCGGCGGGTGGGGGCGCACCTGGGAGTTCCGGGACGGGCCGGCGGCGGACGCCTTCGTGCGGCGGTACGCGGCGCGGACGAAGGCGAAGCTCGGCGGCGGCGACGCCTCGGGGCACCCCATCCCGCCGCCCGACGTCGAGCGCGTGCGGGTCGGGGCGGATGCGACGGTCACGGGCGAGGCCTCCGGGGCGCTTGGGGTCGACCTCTCCGCCAGCGGTTTCCGCGGGCTGCGGGGCGAGGGCGCGCGGGACCGCCGCACGGGGCGCATCACCCTGAGCCTGGGCGTGCCGACGGCGGTGGCGGGCGACCTCGCGGGGCCGTTGGGGCTGGCGCTCGGGGGTGGGCTCGAGGTCGAGGCGGGCGCGACGGTCGTGCTCGACCGCACGGGGCGCCCCGTCGAGCTGCGGCTCCTGGGCCGGCGGTCCACGCGCGGCGAGGACCGCCGGCGCGACGTGCAGCTGCGGGTGGACCTGACGCGTCCCGCGGCCGGCGCGGGGTTGCGCGGTGTGCTGGACGCCCTGGCCGCCGGCGACGGTCGGCGGGCCCGCGACGCGGCGAAGGCCCTCGGCCGCTGGGCCGCCGCCGAGGGCTGGGTGGACGAGCGGGAGTACCGCACGGGGTCGGAGACCGACGGCATCGACACGGAGCTCGCGCTCGGGATCAAGGTCGGGATCACGGACCAGGACACCCGTGCGACGGAGCGGCTCCTGCGGGCCCGGACCCGGCCGCCGGGTGGGCTCTGGGAGGGCCGGACGGACTGCTTCGCGGCCCGATGATGGGCGCTTGCAGGGGCTTCTGCAGGCCTCGCGGATCCGCCGACTGCGGTGCGAACATACGTTCGTGCCCGGTGCCCCCTACGTCGAGCTCCACTGCCATTCGGCGTACTCGTTCCTCGACGGGGCGTCCCTGCCGGAGGAGCTCGTCCTCGCCGCCGCCCGCCAGGGCCACGACGCCCTCGCGCTCACGGACCACGACGGGGTCTACGGGGCGATGGAGTTCGCCCACGCGGCCGCGGCGCACGGCATCCGGGCGATCCACGGGGCCGAGGTGACGGTGCGGGTCGACCCGTCCGGCGTGCTGCTGCCGCCGGCGGACATGGAGCCCGACCCGGCCACCCGCCGGCACCTCACGCTGCTCGTGAAGGACGCTCGCGGCTGGGAGAACCTCTGCCGGCTGCTCACCCGCGCGCACGCCCACACGCGCGACCACCCCCGGCGGGTCCGCACGGCCCCGTGGGTGCACGTCGCCGACGTCTGCGAGCTGCACGAGGGCCTCGTCTGCCTCAGCGGCTGCGCCGACCACGGGGTGGAGGAGGAGCCGACGTTGAAGGTGCTGCGCGACGCCTTCGGCCCGGAGGACCTCTACGTCGAGCTGCAGCGGCGCTACCTGCGCGGCGATCGCGAGCGGGGGCGCCGGCGGGAGCGGCTGGCCCACCGCCTCGGCCTGCGCTGCGTGGCCACCGGCGACGTCCACGCGCATTCGAAGGAGCGGGCGCTCCTGCAGGACGCGCTCGTCGCGATCCGCCGGCACACCACCCTCGACGCCTCCGAGCCCGCGCGGCGCGGCAACCACAGCCACGTCCTGGCCACGCCGCGCGCGATGGTCGCCCGGCTCGAGGACCATCCCGAGGCGGTGGCGGAGACCGTCCGGCTGGCGGAGCGGCTGCGCTTCGACCTCACCCAGGACCTGGGCTACCACTACCCGGGCGCGGAGGACGCGGAGGCGGGCCGGCGGCTCGCCGCGGTCTGCGACGCCGCGTTCCAGGAGCGCTTCCCGCACGGGCACCGCCACCGCCGCAAGGCGCGGGAGCGGCTGGACGAGGAGCTCGCGCTGATCGGCCGGCTCGACCTGCCCGGGTTCTTCGTCCTGCACCACGAGATCCTCGAGCTCGCGCGCGAGGTCGCCTTCGAGGTCCGCGGCCGGGACGGCTCCTCGCCGCGCGCGGTCCTCCCTCCGGGCCGCGGGCGCGGCTCGTCCGTGTCCTCCGTCGTCTGCTACCTCACGGGCCTCTCGCACGTGGACCCGATCGAGTCGGGGCTGTCCCTCGGCCGGTTCCTCAACGACGACGTCTCGGGTGTCCCCGACATCGACCTCGACTTCCCGCGCGACGTCCGCGCCGAGCTGATCCCGCGCGTCCACCAGCGCTACGGGACGGACCGCGCGGCCCTCGTCGCGGCGTTCCCGACCTACCGCGCCCGCGGGGCGATCCGCGAGATCGGCGCGGCCCTGGGCCTGCCGGCCGCGGAGCTCGAGCGGGTCGCGCGCTCCTCCGAGGGCTGGTCCGGCCACGGCGTGGCGGACGACATCGCGATGGCGCTCGGCGACACCCCGCGAGCGGACGACGACGTGCCCTACCCGACGACCCACCCCGGCGACCCGGGCCACCCCTCCCGGCGCGAGGAGCGGGCGGGCGGGCGCGAGGCCTGGGGCGACGGCGGCGTGCCGATGGTCGTGGGCGGCGGCATGCCGGACGGCCCCGGCGTGCTCGACACCCGCGACGCCCCGGAGGGTCTGCCGGTGCAGCTCGACCGGCCGCCGCGCAACCGCTGGGAGTGGCTCGCCAAGCTCTCGAGCCTGGCGCACGGCCTGCCGCGCCATCTCTCCCAGCATCCGGGCGGGATGGTCGTGGCGACCCGCCCGCTCGTCGCCTGCTGCCCCGTCGTCCCCGCCTCGATGGCGGGCCGGCAGATGGTCATGTGGGACAAGGACTCCTGCTCCGACGCGGGGTTCCTCAAGATCGACCTGCTCGGCCTGGGGATGCTCTCGAGCGTCGAGCGCTGCGTCGAGCTGATCTCGGACCGCCGCGGCGAGCAGGTCGACCTCTCGCGCATCCCGCTCGACGACCCCGAGACGTTCGGGACGATCCAGCGGGCGGAGACCACGGGCGTCTTCCAGATCGAGAGCCGCGCGCAGATGGGCTCGCTCCTGCGCACGCGGCCCGAGACGCTCGAGGACCTGACGATCCAGGTGGCTATCGTCCGCCCCGGCCCGATCCAGGGCGGCGCGGTGAACCCCTACATCGAGCGACGCCAGCGCCAGCGGCAGGACCCGACGTACGAGCCGCCCTACCTGCACCCCTCGCTCAAGCCGGTGATGGAGGAGACGCTCGGCACGATCATCTTCCAGGACCAGGTCATCGACGCCGCGATGGCGTTCGCGGGCTTCACGGCCGGCCAGGCCGAGGGCCTGCGGCGAGCCATGAGCCGCAAGCGCTCGCAGGAGGCGATCGACGCGCACTACGAGCGCTTCGTCCAGGGGGCGATGGAGACCCACGGCGACGTCACGCCCGAGGTCGCCCAGCGGGTGTGGGAGATGATCCGCGGCTTCTCCGGCTTCGGCTTCCCCAAGGCGCACGGCGCGGCGTTCGGCCTGCTCGCCTACCAGTCGACGTGGCTGCGGGTGCACTACGGCCCGGAGTTCCTCTGCTCCCTGCTCGACGAGCAGCCCATGGGCTTCTATCCGCCCGACGCCCTGATCCACGACGCCCAGCGCCGCGGCATCACGGTGCTCCCGCCCGACGTCCGCGTGAGCCGTGACGTCTGCACGGTGGAGGACGACGGCGCCGTGCGCGTGGGCCTCGGCTACATCAAGGGCGTGCGCGCGGAGGACGTCGCGGCCCTCGTGGCCGAACGCGAGGCGCACGGGCCGTGGGCCTCGCTGGCCGACATGGCCGGGCGGCTCGGCTCCGGCCTGCCCTCCCTGGAGCGGCTCGCGTGGTCCGGCGCGTGCGACGGCCTGGCGGGGGACGAGGGCATCCCCGCGGCCCGCCGCCGGCGGGCCGCGCTGTGGCGGGTGGGTGCGGTCTCCGCCGGGCGCCGCGTCGCGGCCGGCACGCAGCTCGCCCTCGGCCTGGAGTCGGTGGAGGAGCCGAGCCTCTCGCCGATGTCCGCGTGGGAGCGGCTGATCGCCGACTACGACACCACCGCCCTGACGACGGGCATCCACCCGCTGGCGCTGCTGCGGGAGCGCCTGTCCGGCCGCGGCGTCGTGGCGAGCGGCGAGCTCGGGCGCCTCCGCCACGGCACGCCCGTGCGGGTCGGTGGCCTCGTGCTCGCGCGGCAGCGACCGGGCAGCGCGAAGGGCGTCGTCTTCCTGCTGCTCGAGGACGAACTGGGCACGGTCAACCTCGTCATCCCGCCGGCGGTCTACACCCGCGAGCGGCTCGCGGTGCGCACGGAGCCCCTCGTGGTGGCCGAGGGCCGCCTCGAGCGCCACCCGTCCGCGGGCGGCCAGATCAACGTCGTCGTCCGCCGCATCAGGGCCCTCGACGACGTCATGCCCGAGGCCGCGCAGGAGGGCGCACGCCAGGTCACGCGCCTGCAGCGCCTGTCGCCGGAGGAGCTCGAGCGGTGGCGTCAGGAGCAGGCGAGTCAGGGCCTCGTCGCGGTCGGCGGCGGCGTGGCGGTCCCCGCCGGCGGTGGGCGCGACGGCCTGAGCGTCGCGGCCGGCGGCGGGACCGGCTCCGGCGGCGGCTCGGGTTCAGGGGGCTGGGCCGGTTCGAGCGGCGCCTCGGGTCCGGGACGCGGAGTGGGCCGCCTCAGCCCGGTCGGGCCTGGTGGCGGCTCGGGTGGGACCGGCGGCGGCCGCGGCGGGACCGGGGGTGGCCGGGGTGGACCGGGTGGCGGGCCCGTCGGGCCTGGCGGCCTTGGGGCGCCGCGGCACCCGGCGGGCGGACCGCGGCCCCTCGAAGAGGGCGAGGGGGGACCGGAGCACGAGGACGACCCGGGCAGCTTCCATGAGGTCGCGCCGTCCGCCCTGAACTTCGGGCGGGGGAGGAGTCGCTGAGGCGGGGGGACCGGGACAGACCGCCCCCCGAGCCACCCTTGGCGGGACGAGCGCGGTGGGCCCCGGCCGGGCCCACCGCGAGGACGGGAAGGGTGCGGCACGGGCCGGCTGCAGGGACCCGTGGGCGTCGGCCGGCGCGTGCCCCATCCGCGGCCCGGCGAGCGGGCGTCGGCGTGCAGTCCGCGGAGAAGACCCCGCAAAATGGAACAGTTTCGCCGACGGGTGTGTCGGCGGACACGGTTGCGCGCGCCGTCGACGCTGCTATCCTGATTCGTAACGCTGATTCCCGGGTAGCGCCATGCCGCCGGCGTCCGGGAAGCGGGGGATCGATTTCGCGTGGAGGGCCGGGGCCGAGGGGTCGTGGCGTTCGTGCGGGGCCGGTCCGCAACCTCCCGCAGGCACCCTTCCGAACACCATGTCGACTGAACGCGACCAACCGTGGTGGGCTGACGCGCAGGAGTACCGGCATCGCGAGACGCGACGCCGGCCGACCCTGGACGACGTCCCCTCCCGGTCCCCCGACGAGTACGCGGCGAACGCCGCGCGCCGTCGCCGTGCCGCGGCCGCCCGGGCCTCCGCCCAGGAGCGCCGCGCCCGTCAGCGTCGTCCCGAGCCGGAGGAGTTCGGCTGGGTCGACGAGTCCCCCTTCGCGCCGATCGACCGGGGCCGCAGCCGGCCGCGGCCCTCGACGCCCGAGGGGCAGCGTCGCGCCGCGGAGCGCTCCCGCCGTCCCGGTGGCGAGGTCGCCCGCCGCCCGTCGTCCCGGGTCTCGCGCCGTCGTACCACCGGCCTGCTCGCGCGCCCCGAGAAGCTGCTGCTCTACATCGCGCTGCTCGGCCTGTTCCTCGTGCTGGCCGCGGCGAGCAACTCCGACGCGGCCGTCGTGCACCAGGCCGCGTCGAGCCTCGCCCGCTAGCCCGGCGCTGGCGCGCTACCCCTGCTGGCGGCGCAGCCTTCGTGCCCGCGCGTGCGCCGGCACGTCCCCGCCTGCCGGTCCAGGCTCCGCGCCTCCGCGTGCGTCGGCGCGCCCCTCCGGCCGCGTCCGTCCGTCAGGCCTTGCCGGCGAACCGCGCCGGTCGCCACGCCTCGCCGCCAGGCGGCAACAGCTGCCGCGGCGATGGCCGTCCCCGGCAACACCTGACGCAGCGGCCGGGGCGGGCGCGCGTGCACGCCGCCCCGACCGCCGCGGACCTCAGTCGGCCGCGCCGGCGGTCGGCGCCGGACCGCCCGTGCCGGGGCCGTCATCGCTGCCGCTGCGGTTCAGGCGGCTGTGCTTGCGGGCGTAGCCGAAGTAGACGACGAAGCCGATCGCCATCCAGATGGCCAGGCGGATCCAGGTGCCGATGGGCAGGTTGAGCATGAGCCAGAGGCACGCCAGCACGGCGAGGATCGGGATCAGCGGGACGAGCGGGGTGCGGAACGGGCGCTCGAGGTCCGGCTGCGACTTGCGCAGGACGGGGACGGCGATCGCGACGAGGACGAACGCGAACAGGGTGCCGATGTTCGTGGCCTCGCCCAGGACCTTCAGGGGCAGGAACGCGGCCAGGAGCGCGACGGCGATCGCCGTGATGATGGTGATCCGGTACGGGGTCTTGTAGGTCGGGTGGACCTTGGAGAGCCACGGCGGGAGCAGACCGTCGCGGCCCATCGCGAAGAACACGCGCGACTGGCCGTACATGAGGATCAGCACGGTCGAGGTCAGGCCGGCGAGGGCGCCGATCGAGATCACCGTCGAGGCCCAGTCGACCCCGTTGACCTTGAACGCGTAGGCCAGCGGGGCACCGATCGCCTCCGGGCTGCCGAGCTCCTTGTAGGGGACCATCCCGGTCACGACGAGGCTGACGAGCACGTAGAGGATCGTGCAGATGATCAGCGAGGCGAAGATGCCGATCGGCAGATCGCGCTGCGGGCGCTTCGTCTCCTCCGCCGCGGTCGCGACGATGTCGAACCCGATGAAGGCGAAGAAGACCAGGGACGCGCCGAAGAAGATGCCCGAGACGCCGAAGGCGCTCGTGGGCTGCCCGAGGATCTCCTGGATCAACGGGGTCTCGTCGAAGCCCTGGCCGGCGGCGCCGGGCTGCGACTCCGGGATGAACGGCGTCCAGTTGCCGGACTTCACGTAGAAGAAGCCGAGCGCGATCACGAGCAGGATCACGGAGAGCTTGATCGCGACGACGACGATGTTCATCCGCGAGCTCTCGCGGATCCCGACGATCAGGACGGCGGCGACGATCGCGACGATCACGACCGCGGGCACGTTGAAGGACGCCTCCTGTCCGACGACGGACGCGGGCAGGTTGATCCCCAGGTCCTCCATCAGCCGGGAGAAGTAGCCCGACCACCCCTTCGCCACGGTCGCGGCTCCGAAGGCGAACTCGAGGATCAGGTCCCAGCCGATGATCCAGGCGAAGATCTCGCCGAGCGACGTGTAGGAGTACGTGTACGCGGAGCCGGCGACCGGGACGGACGAGGCGAACTCGGCATAGCAGAGGGCCGCGAGGCCGCAGACGATCGCGGCGACGACGAAGGAGAGGGGCGCGGCGGGGCCGGCCTTCTCCGCCGCGGCGACGCCCGTCAGCACGAAGATGCCGGTGCCGACGATGACGCCGACACCGAAGATCGTCAGCTGCAGCGCGCCCATCTCGCGCTTGAGCCCGCTCTCTGGGTCCTCGGTGTCGGCGATGGACGCCGCGACGGTCTTCTTCCTGGTGAGGGTGCTCATCGGGGGCATCCTTCACGAGACGGCCCGACGACGCAATCCGGCCTGCGCACCTCCCCGCCCGACGGCGGATGCCCGGCGACCGGCAGTCGTTCGACGCACGCGCGGCGCGGTTGGGACCGGCACGGTGATGGGTACAGGTGCCGTGCAGCACGACCGGGACGGAGCGTCTCGGTCCAGCCCGCCAAGGTCGTTGCATCCGGCGCCCGGACGAGCTAACTTACATCTTGTTAGTTGCTTCATTCGGTGAAGCAACCCAGGTCTCCACCCCGGAAGGTCCCCGCTATGCCGACAGCGATGAGCCGCTTCACCATCCACGACGATCTCTCCGCGCCGGAGGGCTCGCTGCCCGTCATCAAGGGCGCCCTGGCCTCCGCGGGCCAGCTGCCGAACCTCGTCGGCGTGCTCGCCGGCTCCCCGGCGGCGCTGCGCGGCTACGCCCGCTTCGCCGGCGAGCTGCGCCACGGCATCCTCGACGTGGAGACGAAGGAGCGGCTCTCCCTGGCCGTCGCCGAGCACTTCCGCTCGACGCCGGGCGTGAAGATGCACCAGCGCCTCGCGCGCTCCCGCGGGATCGGGATCGACGAGGTCAAGCTCGCCCGCAACTTCGCCTCGGCCGACGAGAAGCAGGACGTCCTCCTGCGCTACGTCGGGCACCTGCTGCGCAAGCGCTCGCAGCCGCCGGCGGCCCTGCAGGAGGAGGCCCTCGAGCTCGGCTGGACCGAGGAGGAGCTCCTCGAGTCGATCGCCTTCGCGTCCGTCGAGGTCTTCTCGGCCCTCATCAACATCGCGGGCGACGTGCCCGTCGACGGCTCGACCGAGGAGTCCCGCCAGCTCAGGGCGGCGTAGTCCCGTGGGCGGGGATCCGCACTCCGGGGGCTGCTGCCCGCAGTACCACCTCGCGGTGGAGCTCATCGGCCGACGCTGGACGGGGGCGATTGTCGCCGTCCTCCTGGCCGACGGGCCGCTGCGGTTCAGCGAGCTCAAGAGCGAGGTGCCGGGCTTGTCCGACCGCGTCCTGACGCAGCGACTCCGCGAACTCGAGGCGGAGGAGCTCGTGGAGCGCGCCGTGCACCCGGGCCCGCCGCTGCGCGTGGAGTACGCGCTGACGCCGAAAGGCGTCGAGCTCCAGCCGGTCGTCCGGGCGCTGGAGTCGTGGGGTCAGCGCTGGATGTCGTGCGGCGCCGACGGCGCGCCGAAGGCTGACGCCGCGCGGTCGACCAGCGCGAGCTAGGCCTCCGGCGCGGCGGCCGGCTTCACGGGATCGCCCCGCCTTCCGCGCCGAGACCACCTACGGTCGTCCGCATGACGAACGTCGTGGACCCGCAGATCGACGACCTCCTGCAGGCGGGGGACGGCGAGGGGCTGCACGAGCTCGGGAAGGCCGCGTTCGACGCCGGCCGCGAGGACGAGGGCCTGGCGCTGCTGCGGGTCGCGGCGACGTTCGGCGACGCCGCCGCGTTCGCCGACCTGGGCGCGGCGCTCGAGCGCGCCGACGCTCCGTCCGACGCGGTGATCGCGGCCTACGAGGGCGCGCTGGCGCTGGAGTGCGACGTCCGCGTAGCCCTGGCGGTGGAGCTCTCGCACCGCGACGGCGACGTCCCGCGGGTCGCGACGCTGCTCCAGGACGCGGTCGTCGACGGCGAGCCCGGCGCCCTGCACCAGCTCGGGCTGCTGCGGCTGCGCCGTGGTGAGCTGGAGGAGTCGATCGCGCTGCTGGAGCGCGCCGTCGCCGAGGACGACGATCCCGACGTCCTGGACTCGCTCGCGCGGGCGATGGCGCGCGCGGGCCGGACCGACGAGGCCTTCGGGCTGTTCGAGCGCGCGGCCGAAGAGGGCCACGAGGAAGCGGTGCTCGCCCGGATCTTCCTGCTGGAGGACGCGGATCGCTGGGGCGAGGCGGAGGCGCTCTACCGCGCGGCCGTCGAGGCGGACGTCGAGGACGCAGCGGTCTGCTTCGCCACCGCGCTCGGCGCCCGGGGGCGCCGCGCGGACGCCGTCGAGGTGCTGCGTGCGGCGGTGGAACGCGGCCACGCCGGGGCGATGATGGACCTCGGCAACCTCCTGGCCGAGGACGAGGCGACGCTCCCCGAGGCGCTGCTCCTGTACCGCCGGGCGGTCGCGTCCGGGCACGTCGACGCGGCGACGAACCTGGCCACCCACCTGCGCGGCGAGCAGGGCAGCGCCGACGTGGCGTGGGCGCTGCTCGCTCTGGCCGCGGCGGAGGGCGACGAGGTGGCGGACGGCGTCCTCATGGGCGGGCTGGGCGGGCGGCCCGCCGGCCGGGCCGACGACCCGTCGTCCGGGTCGCCCGGCGGGGCGCCGGCCGCGCCCGCTGCCGACGGCCCCTCCCGCTAGCCTTCACCCGGCGCACGCGCACCCGCGCGCGCGAACGGTCCCTCCGGACCGGCAGAACCCACGCAGGAGCGAAGCAGACCGTGCCCGACACCCCGCGGACCCCCGAGGACATCAAGCGCCTGGTGGCCGAGCAGGACATCCGTTTCGTGCGGATGTGGTTCACGGACATCCTCGGCCGGCTCAAGTCGTTCTCCGTCAACGCGTCCGAGCTCGACGACGCGTTCGAGGGCGGGATGGGCTTCGACGGCTCCTCCATCACCGGCTTCAACGCCGTGGAGGAGTCGGACATGATCGCGATGCCCGACCCCGCCACCTTCGCCGTGCTGCCGTGGGCGCCGAAGGAGGAGGGCGTCGCCCGCATCTTCTGCGACGTGCAGACCCCCGAGGGCACGCCGTACGAGGGCGACCCGCGCTACATCCTCAAGCGCGCCATCCAGCGGATGGAGCGCATGGGCTTCGACACCTTCAACGTCGGCCCGGAGCTCGAGTACTACCTGTTCAAGGACAGCAAGGACACCGAGGTTCTCGACGAGGGCGGCTACTTCGACCTGACCGCGCTGGACGCCGGCTCCGACGTACGCCGCGACACGTCGCTCGCGCTCGAGGCGCTCGGCATGAAGGTGGAGTACAGCCACCACGAGGGCGGTCCGTCGCAGCACGAGATCGACATCCGGTACTCCGACGCCCTCAAGATGGCCGACGACTGCATGACCTACCGGTTGACCGTGAAGGAGATCGCGATGCAGCACGGCTGGCACGCGACCTTCATGCCCAAGCCGCTCACGGGCGAGAACGGCTCGGGGATGCACACGCACCTGTCGCTGTTCCAGGACGGCCGCAACGCGTTCTACGATCCGAACGATCGCTACTACCTGTCCGACATCGGCAAGGCGTTCATCGCCGGCCAGCTGCGCCATGCGCGTGAGATGTCCGCGGTGTACGCGCAGTGGGTCAACTCGTACAAGCGCCTGGCGCCCGGCTACGAGGCCCCCGTCTACGTGGCGTGGTCGCGCCGCAACCGCTCCGCGCTCGTGCGCGTCCCGAACTACCACCCGGGCCAGGAGCAGGCCACGCGGATGGAGCTGCGCTGCCCCGACCCGGGCTGCAACCCGTACCTGACCTTCGCGCTGCTGCTGCACGCCGGGCTGGACGGCATCGAGAAGGGCTACGAGCTGCCCGAGCCGATGGAGCGCAACCTCTACCACCTGTCGCCGGACGACCGCCGTCGCCTCGGCATCGAGCAGCTGCCCGAGACGCTCGGCGAGGCCGTCGAGCTGGCGGCCGAGTCCGAGCTGGTGCTCAAGGCGCTCGGGGAGCACACCCTCGACCGCTTCGTGGAGATCAAGCGCGAGGAGTGGGAGGACTACCGCGTGCAGGTCACGCAGTGGGAGCTCGACCGCTACCTGCCGGTCCTCTAGGGGCCGGCAGGGGGACCGCCGCGCGGCGCCGGAGCGCCGTGGCGGTCCCGGCCGCCGGGCGGGGGAGGACCGTGGTCCTCGCCCACCCGGGGCGCGGGAGCTCGGGGCGGACGGCCGTCGCGCGGCCGCCCGGACGGGCTAGAAGTAGCGGCGGAAGACGCGGATGGACGTCGCGAGCGACTGCTTCTCGACGAACTTCTTGCCGACGTGGACCCAGATCGTCCAGGTGCCGGTGCGCTTGGCGGGCGGCGGGACCTTGCTCACGCGCAGGTAGCCGCAGGCGTTCTTCGGGGTGCCGAGCTTGATGCGCTTGATGACCTTGCGGCTCTTCGTGCCCTTGGTGTAGGACGCGTAGAGGGTGCCCTGGCCGAACAGCGGGGTGAGGCCCGAGACGGTCCACGTGGCACGCGAGTACGGGCTGCGGCGCTTGATGTTCACGTCGAGCGCGGCGTTCGTGACCTTGACGGTCGCCGTGTCGGTCTGGCCGTTCGGCGTGCCGGGGCCGTACTGGTTCAGGCCGATGGAGAGCGACCGGCCCTTGCTCGGGTTGATGCCGCCCGTCGAGAAGTTCGTGATCTGCGCGACGCCGTTGCCGGCCGCGTCGAACGTCGTCGTCGTGCTGGAGCTGGCCTTGCCGCCGACGCCGAAGGCGAAGAAGCGGGCGTTCGGGACGCCGCCGGCGATGGAGAGGTTGATCGGCTGCGAGCCCTGCGTGGGCACGCGGCTGTAGCACGCGCGGTCCGGGGTGATCGTGGCGGCGGAGCTCATCGCGGGAGCGACGGCGAGGCCGAGAAGAGCGACGGCCGGAACGACCGCGGCGATTGAGCGGCGGGACATGGTGCTCCTGAGGGGAGAGGGAAGGGGACGAGAGCGCCTGGGCGCTCCGTGGCCGGGATCCTAGTGTGCGCGGCGGCGTCGCCACCGCGCACGGTCGGGTCCCGGTCCGAAGCCGCCCCGGTGATCGTCGGAGACGACCGCCGGAGCGGGTGGGCGCGGGGACTAGAAGTACCGGCGCGTGATGCGGAAGGAGTACCCGACCGCCGTGGACTTGTTGAGCTTCTTGCCCGGGTTGATGTACAGCGAGTAGGTGCCGGTCCGGTAGCGGCTCGGGGCGACGACGGCGCGCGTACGGGCGTAGCCGCAGGCGTTGGCGCGGCCGAGCGAGATGCGCTTGAGGACCCGCGAGCCCTTCTGGCCGCGGACGACGAACCCGTAGAGCTGCTGGCCGGCGAACGGGGTGCCCGAGACGCGGACGACGCGCTTGCGGAGCGGGCTGCTCGGGCGCGAGGCGACGTCGACGGCGAGCGTGGTGACCTTGACGTCGACCGCGCCCGTGACCGGCGAGGTGCCGTTGACGAACTCCGTGACCTCGAGCCGCACGGTGCGGCCGGCGCTCGGGGAGATGCCCGGGTTGCTGTAGCTCGTGATGGTGTACGGAGCGTTGCCGGCGGCGTCGAACGTGCCGACCTGGCTGCCGGCCTTGCCGCCGACGCCGTAGATCTGGAAGCGGCCGCCGGGCGTGCCGCCGGAGATCGTGCCCGTCATCGGCTGCCACTGCAGGCGCTCACCCGACGGCCGGTTCTGGTCGTACGACGTCGCGTAGCAGGGGGCGCTCGGCGCGATGGTCGCGGCGGACCCGGTGGCGGGGATCGCGGCGAGGCCGAGGATGGCGGCGGCCGGGATGGTCGCCAGCGAGAGAGGACGGGGCATGGTGCTCCAGGTTCGGGGGGAGGGGACGGCGCGGGGCCGGGGGAGCCGCTCGCCGCCCGGACTCTACGGCGTCGCGTCCCCCGGATCCTTGAGAGATTCGTGAGGGCGCCGCTCCCCGCCTCCGTGCGGCGCGTCGTGGCGGCTGAGCGCCGAGGGCCACCACACCCGCCGGCCGGCGTCGAGGGTGAGCGCGGGGACGAGGATGGAGCGCACGACGAAGGTGTCCAGCAGGACGCCGAAGGCGACCGCGAACCCGATCTCGGTGAGGAAGACCAGGGGCAGGACGCCCAGCACGGCGAAGGTGCCCGCCAGCACGATGCCCGCCGAGGTGATGACTCCGCCCGTGGCGCCGAGGCCGCGGATCATCCCGGCGCGGGTGCCGCGGTGGATGGCCTCCTCGCGCACCCGGGCCATGAGGAAGATGTTGTAGTCGATGCCCAGCGCCACGAGGAACACGAAGGCGTAGAGCGGGATGGACGGGTCCGTGCCGGAGAACCCGAAGACGTGCTCCCACACGAGCACGCTCACGCCGAGCGCGGCGGCGAAGGACAGGACCACGGTGAGGATCAGGAGCAGCGGCGCCACGAACGCGCGCAGCAGCAGCATGAGGATCAGCAGCACCACGAGCAGCGCCACGGGGACGATCAGGATCGTGTCGCGCGCGGCCGCGTCCTTCTGGTCGTAGGCGATCGCGGTCTGTCCGCCGACCAGCACGGCGGAGCCGCCTGCCTCCTGCACCGCGCGGCGGATCGCGGGGATCCGGTCCTGCGCGGCCACGCTGTAGGGGTTCTCGCGGAGCTGCAGGCTGAGCAGCGTGCCGTCGGTGCCGACCACCGGCTCCCCGTCGTTGCCGACCGCGGGGCGCACGTCGGCGACGCCGGGCACGCGCTTGGCGGCGGCGACGACGGCCTCGACCTTCGATGCGTCGGGGACGATGACGTCCGTCGGGGCGTCGCCGCCGGCGGGGAAGCCCTTCGCGAGCAGCTTCGCGGCCGTCTGCGACTCGACCTCGCTGCGGTAGGAGTCGTTCTGCGTGAGGTTCGTGTTCAGCTGCGTCAGCCCGAGGCAGCAGACGAGGAGCACGACGGTGGCGCCGATCCAGATCCGCCGGGGACCGCGGGCGATCCGCTCGCCCAGGCCGTTCCAAGCACCCGTCTCGGTCGTCTTCGCCGCGCGGTCGGCCAGGCGGACCTCGACGGGGTTGTGGACGTGCGGCGCCAGCGCGCGGACGACGACCACCACGGTCACGACCGCCGCGACCAGGCCGAGCAGGACCGCGAGGCCGCCGAGGCCCAGCGCACCGAGGCCCGCGCCGACGGCACCGCCGACCGCGATCATCGCCACGAGCGGGACGAGGATGCCCAGGCCGATCGCGACCGACGCCACCCGGCCGCGCGAGCCGGTCGACAGCCGCCGGCCGCGCTCGGACATCCGCAGGTCGCTCACGGGGTGGGCCGCCGTCCGGGGCACGAACGGCCAGAAGATCCGGCGCCCGCAGACGGCCAGGAGGGCCGGGAGCAGGGTGAGCATCGCGACGACGGCCACGAGCACGCCCATGGCGCCGATCGGGCCGAGCCCGGAGGTCGCGTTGACCTTCGCGAGGGTCAGCGTCAGGAGCGCGGCGACGACGGTGGCGCCGGACGCGACGATCGCGGGGCCCGACGACGTCAGCGCATGGCGCAGCGCCTCGAGCCGGTCGTCGAAGCTGTGCAGCTCCTCGCGGTAGCGCGAGACGAGCAGGAGCGCGTAGTCCGTGCCCGCGCCGATCACGAGCACGGAGAGGATGGAGGACGACTGCCCGTTGACGGTCGCGCCGAGCTCGCTCAGGCCGTAGCCGGCGGACCGCGAGGCGACCTCGGCGCCGATCACCGCCGCGATCGGGACGAGCCAGAAGATCGGGCTGCGGTAGATGAGGATCAGCAGGATCACGACGAGCGTGAGCGCCGCGCCGATGAGGGTGCCGTTGATGCTGCTGAACACCTTGACCGCGTCCGCGGCGCTGCCCGCGGGGCCGCCGACCTGCACCTGCAGCGCCTCCGTGCGGTCCTTCGGGGTCGAGACGCGGTCGCGCCACGCCTCGACGGGGTCCAGCAGCGTCTCGGTCTCGCCGTTGCCGCGGACCTGCGCGGTGAGGATGGCGGTCGTGCCGTTCTCGGACAGGACGGGCTCGCCGAAGGGCGAGGTCTGGGAGCGCAGGACGTCGGCGGTCGAGGGCGTGTCGCCGTCGCGCTCGCGCTCGTCCGCCGTCAGGCCGCGGCCCTCGCGCAGCGCGTTGAGCTCGGCGCGATCGGCCGCGATCGTGCGGCGGTCCTCGGTGGTCAGGCGTCCGTCGCGGTGGTAGACGATCACCGCCGGGGCGAGCTCGCCGCCCTGCAGCCGCTCCGCCCGCTCCAGGGCCTCGGTCGACTCCGCGTCGCCGGGGAGGAACGAGGAGCTCTCGTTGTCCTCGGCGTCGGAGAACTTCGTCATCAGGCCGAGCGGCCCGGCGGCCAGCACGACGAAGACGAGCCAGGCGACGAGGACGACGATGCGCCGGCGTGGGTGGGCGGCGAACGCGAGGATCCGGCTCATGTCGGGGCTACGGTACCCGGCCCGGGGCGGTTGTCCTGTGACGATGCGGACGACGTACGTCGGCGGCGATCCGCGAGGCGACGGACGGGGCCGGCTTCTCCGGGTGCCCGCCGCCGTGACGAGGTCCGACGCGGCGGGGCCCGAGACGTGGCGGGCGGGGCCCGGTCCCCTTCCCTACCCCAGCGCCTCGCGCAGCGCCTCCGGGTCCGTCACCGGCGCCCGGCAGGTGAACCCCTCGCACACGTAGGCGGCGGCGTGGCCGTCGACCGGGGTGCGGCCGAGCAGCAGCGGGACGGTGGTCGTCCCGGCGTCCTCGCCCGAGCCGACGGCCAGGACGACGCCGGGGCGCAGGCGCTCGCGGACGACGCGGGCGAGGGCCTCGCGCTCCTCCTCGGGGCCCACGATCGCGACCTCCCGGGCCGGGCGGTGGTGCTCGTCGAGGGCCAGCAGGGCGTAGGCGACGGCCTGGGGGTGGCGCTCGAGCAGCGGGGCGACGAGGCGCAGCCAGCCCTGGGCGGCCTCGGCGTGGGCGTGCTCGCCCGTGAGCGCGGCGAGCCGCAGGAGGCCGCGGGCGGCCGAGGCGCCGCCGGCGGGGATGGGGGCGTCGTCGATCTCCTTGCGGCGGGCGAGCAGCTGCTCCGCGTCGTCGGCGGTGGAGAAGAAGCCGCCGCGCTCCGGGTCGCCGAAGCGCTCCTCGATCGTGGCGGCCAGCTCGCGGGCCCAGGCGAGGTGCTCGGGGTCGCCGCCGGCCTCGTAGAGCGCGACGGCCGCCTCGAGCAGGTAGGCGTGGTCCTCGAGGACGGCCGGGTGGGGTGCCGCACCGCCGCCCGGGCCGCCGGCACCGCGGTGCGACCAGGAGCGCCGCAGGCGGCCGTCCACGACGAGCTCGGAGCGCAGGAAGGCGGCGGCCTGCCGGGCGACGTCGAGCAGGTCCTCGCGGTTCAGGGCGGCGCCGGCCTCGGCGAAGGCCTGGATTGCCAGGCCGTTCCAGCCCGCCAGGCGCTTGTCGTCCGTGCCGGGACGGACCCGCTGGGACCGGGCGGCGAGCAGGCCGTCGCGGATCCGCTGGCGCGTGACGGGATCGGGGGACGTGCCGCGGTCCTCGAGCACGCTGCGGCCGTCGAAGTTGCCCTCCTCGGTCACGCCGAACCACTCGATCGCGGCTTGGGCCTCGGCGGGGTCGAGCGCCGCGCGGATCTCCTCCGGCGTCCATACGTAGAACTTGCCCTCGACGCCCTCGGAGTCGGCGTCGAGCGCGGCGAGGAACCCGCCCTCCGGGCCCCGCAGCTCGGTGGCCATGAACGCCAGGGTGCGCTCGGCGGTGTCGCGCAGCGCGCCGTCCTGCCACAGGAGCCAGCCCTGAACGTACGCGCGGGCGAGGAGCGCGTTGTCGTAGAGCATCTTCTCGAAGTGCGGGACGGTCCACGTGGCGTCGACGGCGTAGCGCGAGAAGCCGCCGCCGAGCTGGTCGTGGATGCCGCCGGAGGCCATGGAGCGCAGCGTCTGGCGGGCCATCGCGCCGGCCAGGGAGCGCTCGTCGCCGGGCATCGCCGCGCCGCCGCCCGCCCGGCCCGTGCTCGGGCCGTCGCCGGCCGCGCGGGCGAGCAGGAACAGCAGCGCGGGATGGGGCGGGAACTTCGGGGCCCCGCCGAAGCCGCCCTGGATCGCGTCGTAGCGCTCGCGCATCGCGCGGACGGCCGCGGAGAGGACGGACGGGCCGGGGACGTCGTCGGCGGGGGTGAGGTTCGCCGCGCCCGCGAGCCGCTCGCCGACGGTCGCCAGCTCCTGGCGGATCTCGTCCTTGCGCTCCCGCCACGCCTCGGCCACGGCGTCGAGGACCACCCGCCAGGACGGCATCCCCTGGCGCGGCTGCGGCGGGAAGTACGTGCCGCCGTGGATCGGGGCCTGCTCCGGGGTGAGGAACATGTTCAGCGGCCAGCCGCCCTGGCCCGTCATCGCCTGCACGGCCTCCATGCAGATCGCGTCGACGTCCGGCCGCTCCTCGCGGTCGACCTTCACGCACACGAAGTGCTGGTTCATGACGGCGGCGATCGCCGGGTCCTCGAACGACTCGTGGGCCATCACGTGGCACCAGTGGCACGCGGAGTAGCCGATCGAGACGAGCAGCGGCTTGTCCTCGTCGCGCGCCCGGGCCAGCGCCTCCGGTCCCCAGGGCAGCCAGTCCACGGGGTTCTCCGCGTGCTGCAGCAGGTAGGGGGAGGTCTCCTGGGCCAGGGCGTTCGGCATCCGCCCCAGCGTCCCACACCGCCCCGGCGCCGGGCAGACGACGGGGCGCGGGCCGCCCGGGCGCCGGGCCGGCCCGCGGCGGTCCGCCTCAGTCGCGCAGCAGGCGCGCGACGGTGCGCGCGAGGCCGCTCCCGGGCAGACCGCTCCGGGCCGCCTCGAGCAGCGACGGGTCCAGGCCGAGGGCCTCGAGCAGCGCCTCGCCGCTGCGCAGCGGGTCGGGCACGGTATAGACGCCCGGGCGCAGGCCGCGACCGTCGACCCGCACGCGGATCGTCTTGCCGTTCCCGCCGCGCGTCGTGACGGCGGTGTCGGGGACGAACCCCATGCGCTCCAGGGACAGGTCGCCTTCGCCGCTGAGGATCGCGTGGCCGCTGCGCAGCCCCGCGACCCGGATCGGCTCGGGCTCCTCGAAGCTGATCGTCAGACCGTCGTCCTCCGAGGCGACGCGCATCGCGAGGGTGCGCACCGCGTCGACGACGGTCGCGGTGCCGACGGCGCGGGCGCGGTCGACCCCGGTGCGGCCCAGCTCGGCGGCGGAGCGGGGCGGCAGCGGCGCGACGGAGGGGATGGCGCTCGGCACGCGGCAGCGGCCGACGGGCCGGCCCTTCGCGAAGGCCCTCAGGGCGCCCTGCACGCAGCCGCGCCCGGCCCCGAGGACGGAGTGGCCCTGGGCGGGGACCGAGAGCAGCTGCGCGCCCGGGTGGCGGCGCGCGACGCGGCGGGCCTCCTCCGGCGAGGTCCGCACGTCGTCCTGGCCGCTGAGGACCAGCGTCGGGACGTCGGGCGCGGGGCCGACGGGGGCGTTGTCGGGTCCGGTCGGCCACTCCGCGCAGAGGCCGCCGGGCGTGAGGTCGAGCAGGGACGCGGCCGACCAGCCGCCGCGGGCGCGGTCGGAACGGGCGGACAGGGCGGCGAGCGCCGCCTGGCGCCGGGCCTCGCCCACCGGCGTCGCCGTCGTCCACGGCAGGCGGACGTCGCGGCAGAGGGTCGCGATGTAGCTGCCCGTGCTGATCGCCGCGGCGTTCGCGACGCCCTGGGCCGGGTCCTCGTCGTCGCCGGGCAGGGTCAGCACGCCGGTCTCGCGGGCCATGCGCGCCAGCGGGGCCGCGTCGCCCTGTGCGGCGCGGCGCAGCACGCTGGGCAGGGCGCCGCGCACGATCGGGTCGATGTCGCCGGTCTGGATCAGCGTCAGGAGCGCCGTCGCGTCGACCGTGGTGGGCACGCGCCTGCCCTCGCCGCCGTCGACGGTGGCCGCGATCGGCAGGCGGGCGCGCACGCGGGTCAGGTCGGCGCTCGGGGTACGGGTCACGCCGCGGCAGGCGCCGCGGCGGCAGACGGCGGAGAGCGACGTCGGGATGGCCCGGTACGTCGCCAGGGAGTAGGGGTCGTCGCCCGTCACGTCGACGGCGGAGTCGAGGACGAGGCCCGAGACGCGGTCCGGGTGCGCGGCCGCGTAGCGCTGCGCGGTGTAGGTGCCGTACGAGACGCCGACCAGCAGCAGGCGGTCGTAGCCGCCGGCGACCCGCACCGCCTCGAGGTCCGCGACGACGTCGGTGGTGCCGTAGCGGTCGGCCGTGGGGCCGAGGCGGCGGGCGCAGGAGCGCAGCGACTCCGGGGACGAGATGCCGGTGAACGCGCCCGTCTCGAGCTCGGGGCAGACGATGAGGTCGGTCGAGCGGCCGGTGCCGCGGGTGTCGACCGTGACGAGGTCGCGACGGCGCAGCAGCGGCCGCAGCTCGGGGACGAGCTCGGAGGCGAAGGAGGTCGCGGCCTGCCCGGGGCCGCCCGCGAGGAACAGCACGGCCTCGCGGCGCGTCTTCCTCCTCCGCTGACCCGCCTGGATCGTGCGGACGGACAGGCCGACGCGGCCCTCGACCACGCCCGTCCGGTCGACCGGGACGGCGACGCGGGTGCAGCGCGTGCGGCCGACGCCCTGGTCTCCGCACGCGTAGCCGGCGGCGGAGGCCGAGCCGGCGGGCCACAGGGCGAGGGCGCCGAGCACGGCGACGAGGAGGGGACGGACGCGGCGCGGCACGCGCCGGAGGGTATAGGCCGTCCGCGGGTATCGTGGCGATCGTCCGTCACCCGTCCTCCTTGGAGACCACCACCGCATGAGCACCGATCGTCAGCCCTTCGTCGTCGATGGCGCCCCCGCCGCCATCGGCCCCTACGTCCACGCCGTCTCCGCCGCGGGCCTGCTGTTCTGCTCCGGCCAGATCCCGCTGGACCCCGAGACCGGCGAGATCGTGGGGGAGACCCCGGTGCAGCAGGCCGAGCAGGCCCTGAAGAACCTGCAGACGATCATCGAGGGCGCCGGCGCGAAGATGGCCGACGCGGTCCGCTGCACCGTCTACATGACCGACATCAGCGCCTTCGCGGACGTCAACGAGGTCTACGCCCGCTTCTTCCCGGACTCGCCCCCGGCCCGCCTGGCGCTCGGCGTCGCGGCGCTGCCGAAGGGCGCGCTGGTCGAGGTCGAGGCCGTGGTGGCGCTCGCGTCCTAGGGCCCGTCTCGGTCGCACCGACCGTCGGGACCCGGGCCGCGGGGCCCACTTGCCCGTTGTCGTACAAGCCCGCGGCTGCGACAGTCCCGGTCGTGCGTGGTCCCCGTTCGCCCAGTGGCGTTGCCCTCCGTCGATCCCCATCGTCGGGGATGCGCCGCGACCGACCCGGGTCCGACGAGCGGCTCGGGTCAGCCGGACCGGAGGAGCCCGGACGGGTCGAACCCCGAGCGGCGGGTCGCCAGGGCCCGGCGTCGGCGGGGCGGGCGCTCGCCGTGGCCCTGGCGGCAGTCGTCTCGAGCGCGGGCATGACTGCCCCGGCCGACGCGGCTCAGGGGCGGCGGTCGAACCCGGAGTTCGATCGGCCGGAGGAGCGGCACCCCGTGCCGCGACGGGTGAAGCTGCTCGGAGGCAGGGTGGCGCTCCACCGCATCGACGACTCCGGGAAATACCTCGAGCACTCGCCCGCGACCCGAGGCGTGAAGGGCATCACGCTCTTCCGCGTGGTGTACCGGGCGAACTACCCGATCGTCCCGCCGCGGTCGGGCGACGTCCGGGCGTCGGTGACCATCGGGAGGGCGATCTTCCACGACGGATACGCCTGGGACGACTTCATCGGACCGTTCACCGCGACCGTGACCTCGGCGCCGTCGTCGTGTTACGTCAAGGAGGTCTTCCTGCCCACGAAGGACCGGCGATACGCGGTCGGCAAGACGGTGGCGGTCCGCGTGAACCTCCCGCGGACGAGGCAGCGGCTGACGCTGCCGGCGACGATCATCGCCGGGTCGAAGAACCCGTCCGGTGGGGCGGAGAACCCCAACGGTCCGGAGCAGGCCGCAGATGTGGCGGCGCTCGGCTGTCCGGTGGGTGTCGCCGGGGCCGACGACGGGGCGGGGTTCCTCCACAAGCCCCCGACCCCGTCGCCCGCGTCCTTCCTGCCCTACCGCTACGCGGTTCCGCGGTTGCCCGAGCGGGCCCCAGCCGCGACTCCGGCTCCGGCGCCGACCGACCCGTAGGGCCGAGGGACCGCCGGCGATCCGCGACCCCGCCGACCGGCCACGCGGCCGGCGCCGGCCGCCCCCTCAGATCGGCGTGACGTACGCCGCCGTCAGTCCGCCGTCGACCATGAACGTCGAGGCCGTGATGAAGCTCGACTCGTCCGAGGCGAGGAAGAGCACCGCGTTGGCGAGCTCGCGGGCCTGGGCGAACCGGCCCATCGGCACGTGGACGAGGCGGCGGTTGGCGGCCTCGGCGTCGTTGGCGTAGAGCTCGCGCAGGAGCGGGGTGTCGACCGGTCCGGGGCAGAGCGCGTTGACGCGCACGCCCTGGCGGGCGAACTGCACGCCGAGCTCGCGGCTCATGGACAGCACGCCGCCCTTCGACGCGGTGTAGGCGATCTGCGATGTCGCCGCGCCCATGAGCGCCACGAAGGAGGCAGTGTTGATGACGGACCCGCCGCCCGTCTCGAGCAGGTGCGGGATCCCGTGCTTGCAGCAGAGGTAGACGGACTTCAGGTTGACGTCCTGCACGCGCTGCCAGGCGTCCTCCTCCGTCTCGAGGATCGAGTCGTCGTCCGGCGGCGAGATGCCCGCGTTGTTGAACAGGATGTCGACGGTGCCGTAGGTGTCGCGCACTTGTCGGTAGGCCGCTGCGACGTCGGTGCCCGAGGTGACGTCGCCCTGGATCGCCAGGTCGACCTCGGGCTGGTCGGCCGTCAGGTCGAAGCCGACGACGGTCGCGCCCTGCTCGCGGAAGACCTTCGCGGTCTCGGCGCCGATCCCGGACGCGGCGCCCGTGATGACGGCGACCTTGCGCTCGAGGCGGCCGTGGTGGGAGGACGCGGTCTCAGGGGTGTTCGGGGTCGTGCTCATGCGGCCTCCTCGGCGTGCTGGGTGACGGGCCGGCGGGCGCCGGCCAAGGGGTGCGACGGGGTGCGGCTCATGCGCCCGTCGCGTAGTAGACGGTCTTCAGCTCGGAGTACGCCTCGAGCGCGTGCGGGCCGAGCTCGCGGCCGATCCCGGACTGCTTGAAGCCGCCGAACGGGGTGGACACGCGGACGGAGCTGTTCGAGTTGATCGAGATCACGCCGGTCTCGATCGCGCGGGCGACCCGGAGCGCGCGGCCGCCGTTCTCCGTCCAGACCGACCCGGAGAGGCCGTAGATCGAATCGTTGGCCAGGCGGATCGCGTCGGCCTCGTCGTCGAACGGGATCACGGCCACGACCGGCCCGAAGATCTCCTCCGTCGCCGCGCGGGCGGAGGGGTCGACAGGTGCGAGGACGGTCGGCGGGAACCAGAACCCCTCGCCCTCCGGTGCGCTGCCCCGGAACGCGACCTGGGCGTCGTCGTCGACGAAGGACGCGACCTTCTCGCGGTGCGACGCCGAGATCAGCGGGCCCATCGCGATCCCGTCCTGCAGCGGGTCGCCGACCGAAAAGCCCGTCACCGCCGGCTCGAGGAGCTCGAGGAAGCGGTCCACGGCGGAGCGCTGGACGAGGATCCGCGAGCGGGCGCAGCAGTCCTGGCCCGCGTTGTCGAAGACGGCGCCCGGGGCCGAGGCCGCGGCGGCCTCGAGGTCCGCGTCGGCGAAGACGACGTTGGCGGACTTGCCCCCGAGTTCGAGCGTCACGCGCTTGATCGTGTCCGCCGCGGTGCGCTGGATGCCGGCGCCGACGGCGGTCGAGCCGGTGAAGCCGATCTTCGCGATCCCGGGGTGCTCGACCATCCGCTGGCCGACGGTCCGGCCCGGGCCCACGAGGACCTGGAGGACGCCCTCCGGGATCCCGGCCTGCAGCGCGATCCGCTCGAGCTCGACGGCCGTCAGCGGCGTGAGCTCTGCGGGCTTGAGGATCGCGCAGTTGCCCGCGGCCAGAGCCGGGGCGAGCTTCCACGACGCGATCGGCAGCGGGAAGTTCCACGGGGTGATGAGCCCCACGACGCCGAGCGGCTCGCGGAACGTCATCGCCACGCCGCCCGCGACGGGGATCGTGTCGCCGAGGTTGCGCTCCACGCCGCCGGCGTAGTAGCGGAAGGTGGCGGCGACCATCCCGATCTCGCCCCGGGCCGAGGCCAGCGGGTGGCCGGCGTTGCGGGCCTCGAGCAGCGCGAGCGGCTCGAGCTCGGCCTCGATCGCGTCGGCGAGGCGCAGCAGCAGCCGCGCGCGGTCGCTCGGCGCGACGGCGCTCCACGCGGGGAAGGCCGCCCGTGCGCGCTCGACGGCGCGGTCGACGTCCTCCGGCGTGGCCTCGGGGATCTCGGCCATCGACCGGGCGGTCGCGGGCTCGAGGACGGTGAGGGTCATCGCGTCTCCTGTTCGGTGGGGTTCTGCCCGGCGGGTGCGCCGGCGCCTGCGTGGGTGCGGGCGGCGTCGACGAGCGCGGCGATCACGGCGGAGCGCGGGTCGCCCTCCGGGTGCCACTGGACCGCGAGGCAGAAGGTGAGGTCGGGGCGCTCCATGGCCTCCGTCAGGCGGTCGCCGACCGCGTGGCCGGTCACGGTCCAGCCCGGGGCGATCCGGTCGAGCGCCTGGTGATGGTGGGAGCGGACGGAGACGGTCTCCGCGCCCGACGCGCGGGCGGCCAGCGAGCCGGGCTCGAGCTCGACGCCGTGGGCGTTGCGCTCGTCGAGCGTCCCGGCGACCCGGCGGTGCTCGTCCGTGCCGAGCGTCTCGGGCAGGTGCTGCAGGAGCGTGCCGCCCGCCGCGGCGTTGACGATCTGCATGCCGCGGCAGATCGCCAGCAGCGGCAGGTCGAGCTCCATCGCGGCGGTCGACAGCGCCACCTCGAAGCGGTCCCGCTGCGGGGTGTCGCCGACCGTCGCGGGGTGCCGCTCGGCCCCGTACGTCGCCGGGTCCAGGTCGACGCCGCCCGTGAGGATCAGGCCGTCCAGGCCCGCGAGGACCTCGTCGGGCCGCTCCGTGTCGACCGGATCGACGGGCAGCAGGACGGCGCGGCCGCCGGCGCGCTGGACGGCCGCGACGTAGCTGGCGGGCACGAAGTCCGCGGCCTGCTCCCACGCCGCGCCGTGGCGGATCGGCTCGTGGGCGCAGGTGATCCCGACGACGGGGCGGGGCGTGGTGACGACGACGCCGGCGGCGTCGGGGTGGGGGGAGGAGGACATCGGGTCTTCCGGGGAGGAGGGGCGGTGCGGGCGGGGCCTACATGCGCTCGAAGCCGCGGAATCGCTCCCAGTCCGTGACGGCGGCGCCGAACGCCTCGAGCTCCACGCGCGCCATGTTGGCGTAGTGGTCGACGACCTCCGCGCCGAACGCCTCCTGCGCCAGCGCGGAGCCGACGAACAGCTCGCGGGCGGCGAAGAGGCTCTTGGGCACCTGCGGCACGTCGGCCTCGTAGGCGTTGCCCGTCATGGGCGGCCCGAGCTCCAGCTTGCGGTCGATGCCGTCGAGCCCCGCGGCGATCGTGGCGGCGAGCGCGAGGTACGGGTTGACGTCGGCCCCCGGCACGCGGTTCTCGACCCGCAGGCCCTCGCCGTGCCCGACGACGCGCAGCGCGCAGGAGCGGTTGTCGTTGCCCCACGCGATCGCCGTCGGCGCGAAGGACCCCGCGGCGTAGCGCTTGTACGAGTTCACGTTGGGCGCGAAGAGCATCGTCAGCTCTTCGAGGTGCGCCTGCTGGCCCGCCACGAACGCGTGGAAGAGCGCCTCGTCCTGGGCGAAGACGTTCTTGCCCGTCTTCGCGTCGGCGAGTGAGCAGTGGATGTGGCAGGAGCTCCCCTCGCGCTGGTCGAACTTCGCCATGAACGTGATCGCCATGTCCTCCTGCGCGGCGATCTCCTTCGACCCGTTCTTGTAGATCACGTGCTGGTCCGCGCTGGTCAGCGCGTGGCCGTAGCGGATGTTGATCTCGTGCTGGCCGAGGTTGCACTCGCCCTTGGAGTCCTCGACCGGCATCCCGGCGGCGAGCATCTCGTTGCGGATCCGGCGCAGCAGCGGCTCGACCCGGGCGGTGCCGAGGATGGAGTAGTCCACGTTGTAGAGGTTGGCCGGCACGAGGTCGCGGTAGGCCTGCTTCCACGCGTCCTCGTAGCCCGTGCGGAAGACCATGAACTCGAGCTCGGTGGCGGCGTTGCACGTCCAGCCGCGCTCGGCCAGCCGGTCGAGCTGCTTGCGCAGCACCTGCCGCGGGGAGGGGGCCACGTCGGTCCCGTCGCCCCAGCGGACGTCGGCCAGGCAGACCGCCGTCCCCGGCTGCCACGGCACGAGCCGCAGCGTGTCGAGGTCCGGGATCATCTGGAAGTCGCCGTAGCCGCCGGCCCACGACGCCAGGTCGTAGCCCTCCACGGTGTTCATCTCGACGTCGACGGCGAGGAGGTAGTTGCAGCCCTCGGCGCCCTCCTCCGCGATGTCGTCGACGAAGTGCTGGGCGACCATGCGCTTGCCCTGCAGGCGGCCCTGCATGTCGGTGATGGCCAGCAGGACCGTGTCGATCCGGCCGGCTTCGACCTCGGTGCGCAGGTCTTCGAGGGTGATGGTCATCGATCGAGCTCCTTCTCGGCCGCGGCGAGGGCGGCGAACTCCTCCTCGGGGGCGCTCGCCACCAGGCGGTGGCGGCTGTAGACGAGGAAGTAGATGGCGAACAGGGCGTAGACGCCGAGCATGAGCAGGGCGGCGTTCGTGTCGACCACGAACGTGGCGATCACGGCGGCGCAGGCGAGGACGAACGCGACGCCGGTGGTGGCGACGCCGCCGGGGGTGCGGTACGGGCGCTCGAGCTCGGGCTCGCGGCGGCGCAGCACGATGTGGCTGAGCGTCATGAGCGCGTAGGAGATCGTCGCACCGAAGACCGCCATGTTGAGGATCGTCGCGCCGTCGTCGGCGATGATCGCGACGAGCAGCCCCACGAGACCCGGCAGCAGCAGCGCGAGGGTCGGCACGCGGCGCCCGGAGGTGACGGAGAGCGCGCGCGGCAGGTAGCCGGCGCGGGACAGGGCGAAGAGCTGCCGCGAGTAGCCGTAGATGATCGAGAAGAAGGACGCGATCAGTCCGGCGAGGCCGACGTAGTTGACGATGTCGGCCGCGGTCGAGTTGCCGCCGTTGGCGACGCGCAGCGCCTCGGGCAGCGGGTTGCCCGACGCCTTCATCGCGTCCGCGCCGCCGACGCCCGGGACGAGGACGAGCATGAGCGCCGCGAAGACGAGCAGCGTGCCCATCGCGGCGATCATGCCGCGCGGCAGGTCGCGCCGCGGGTCCTTCGTCTCCTCCGCCGCGAGCGGGACGCCCTCGACCGCGAGGAAGAACCAGATCGCGAACGGGAACGCGGCCCAGATGCCCAGCCAGCCCTCCGGCAGGAAGCTCGAGGAGCCGCTGCGGTCCGGGTTCGGCGCGATGTCGGTGAGCCGCGAGGAGTCGAACTCCGGGATCGCGGCGATCACGAAGAGCACCAGGCCGACGATCGCGACGCCGGTGATGACGAACATCACGCGCAGGGCCTCGCCCACGCCCAGCAGGTGGATCCCGATGAAGACCGCGTAGAAGAGGACGTACACCCACCACGCGTTGGGTATCCCGATGTCCAGCGCCTCGACGTAGGCCCCGATGAAGGTGACGATCGCCGCGGGGGCGAGGGCGTACTCGAGCAGGATCGCGGTGCCGGTCAGGTAGCCGCCGAAGGGCCCGAGCGCCCGGCGGGCGAAGCCGTAGCCGCCGCCCGTGGCCGGGATCGCGGACGAGAGCTCGGCGAGGCCGAAGATCATCGCCGTGTACATGACCCCCATGAGCACGGTGGCGATCATGAGACCGCCCCAGCCGCCCTCCGCCAGGCCGTTGTTCCACCCGGCGTAGTCGCCCGAGATGACGTACCCGATGCCGAGCCCGGCCAGCAGCAGCCAGCCCGCGTTGCCGGAGCTCAGTGAGCGCTTGGCGAGGTACTCCTTGCCCTCCGCCGTACCGGATGGACCTGCCGTGCCGTGCTTGCCGCCCTGCTGTTCCACGATGGTGCTCCCCGAAGGTGTGAGTGGCGTACCTTTACCCGCCCGGCGAACCTATCCCCGTCGGCCAGACGGCGCAACCACCCGTTGTCCTACGTGCCGGCCCGGCCGGGCGCCAGACCGGCCAACACGTGCTGCGTCCCCGCGAGGTGCCGGCGGACGGTGCGGACGGCTGCGGCGACGTCGCCCCGCTCCACCGCGGCCACGAGCCGCCGGTGCTCCGCGTTGGAGTGCGCCAGGACCGCCCACGGGTGGGGGATCCGCGCGATCAGCTCCGTCGCGGCCGCCTGGTGCTCCGTGGCCTGCAGGACGAGCCGCCGGATGCCGGTGAGCTCGGCGAGGCCGACGTGCAGCGCCACGTCCGCGCGCCGGTAGGCGTCGAACTCCGCCGCCGCCTCCATCGCGACGATCTGCTCGCGCAGCGCGGCGATCCCGGGCGCAGCGGCGTCGGGGTCGGCGGCCGCGGCCTCGGCGGCGAGGCACGCCGTGCCGACCTCGAACGCGCGGCGCACCGCGATCCTCTCGCGCCAGTCGTCCGGCAACCCGCCTTCGGGGTCGGCGGCCAACGGCGGGCGCTCGGCGACGAACGTGCCGCCGCCCCGCCCGCGCTGGGCGACGAGGTGCCCGGACTCGGCGAGGGCCGTCAGCGCCTGGCGCAGGGTGCTGCGCGAGATCCGCAGCTGCTCGGCCAGGTCGCGCTCGGCGGGCAGGCGGCGCCCGGGGGAGAGGACGCCGGAGCGGATCGCGGTGCCCAGCCGCTCGACGGTCTCCTCGAACGTCGTGGGGGCGACGACGGGCGAGAAGACCGCGTCGGTGGCATCGGCCGCCATCCGGCGACCGTAGCGTGCCCCGGGGAAGGGGTGCGGGCCCCACCCCGAGCGTCTCGGGCCGGACCGTGTCGGACGTCGGCACGGCTCGGCGCACCCGCAGGGGGGTGGGCTGGCGCCCCTACGCCGGCTCCAGCTCCATCGGCAGGCGGCTGATGCCGTCGACGAAGTTGCCCACCACGAGCCGCGGCTCCCCGACGCTCATCCGCGGGTAGCGGTCGAGCAGCTCGCCGAACACCGCCCGCAGCTGCACCTTGGCCAGCGGTGCGCCGAGGCAGTAGTGCGGCCCGCCGCCGCCGAAGCCGAGGTGGCGGTTCGGGGTGCGCAAGACGTCGAAGCGGTCGGGGTGCTCGAACGCGGCCTCGTCGCGGTTGCCCGACGGGTAGAGCAGCACGACCTTCTCGCCCGCCGCCACCGCCCGGCCGCGGATCTCGGTGTCGCGGGTCGCCGTGCGGCGGAACGTCATCACGGGCGTGGCCCAGCGGACGAACTCCTCGACCGCGACGGGCAGGCGGCCCTCGGGGTCCTCGAGCAGCAGCGCCCGCTGGTCGGGGTGGCGGTCCAGGGCGATCGCCGCGTGCGAGCTGGTGTGGCGGGTCGTGTCGTTGCCGGCCACGCTGAGCAGCACGAAGAACGCCGCGATCTCCTCCGTGCGCAGCGACTCGCCGTCGATCTGCGCGTGGACGAGGGCCGAGAGCAGGTCGTCCGTGGGGTGCTTCCGACGCTGCTCGGCCAGGTCCGTGGAGGCCTGGTGCAGGATCCAGAGCGCCTCGCCCAGCACCGCCAGCGGCTCCCGTCCCTGCAGGTAGTCCGGGTCGGCGCCCGAGACCATGGCGTCGGAGTAGTAGACGAGCCGCTCGCGGTCCTGCTCCGGCACCCCGAGCATCCGCATGATCGTCATGAGCGGCACGCGCTTCGCGACGCCCGTGACGAAGTCGTCGCTCTCTGCGGGGTCGAGCTCGTCGACCACCTGCCGGGCGTCGCGCCGGACCCCGTCCTCCAGCGCCCGGACCTGCTTCGGGGTGAACGCGCTCGAGATCAGGCCGCGGACGGCGGCGTGGCGCGGGTCGTCCATCGCCAGGATCGAGATCGCCATGTCGAGGAACTCCTGCGGGGCGTCCTCGAACATCACGCCGTCGCCCGAGCGGAAGTCCTGCGGGTTGCGGGACACGGACCGGATGTCGTCGTACCGCGTGAGCGCCCAGTAGCCGCCGGTCAGCTCCACCCCGAGCTCGACGAGCAGCCCCTCGGGCTGGCGCTGCCACGAGACGGGATCCTCGGCCCGCAGGCGGGCGAAGGCGGCCTCGCGTTCCGGCCGCGGCCGGGCCCAGAACGCCTGGGCCGAGATGTCGGCGACGGGGTTGGGGGCGTCGCGCGCGGCGGCGGAGGAGGGGGCGGGGGCGTGCTCGGTCATGGGGGCTCCGGGGTCGTCCCGAGGGATTCGACAGGAGGTTTGACACGGTGTCAAGTCCCGGGCGACACGACGGGCACGCGAGCCGTCCGGTCCGCAACCGCGGGCGCTCCGTGCCCCGTACACCCCGAGAGGACGAAGATTTCCCTACTCGGAGTATCCTCGGCCTCTCTCCGCGCCCGGACGCCCGTCGCGTACGAAAGCGGGACCACGTCGTCGTCACCGGAGCACCCATGGCCACCGCCGCCTTCACCACCGAGCCCACGGATCCCGAGACGCGGGACGAGATCGTCGCGCTGGTCCGCCAGTTCACGGACGAGCAGATCATCCCCAACGCGGAGCACTACGACGCGACGGACACGTGGCCGGAGCCGATCGTCGAGGGCCTGAAGGAGCTCGGCCTGTTCGGCGTCACGCTGCCGGAGGAGTACGGCGGCCTGGGCCTCGACCTGCAGACGTACGCCCGCATCGCGGAGGAGCTGGCCCGCGGCTGGATCTCCGTCCCCGGCATCGTCAACACGCACTTCATCGGCGCGTACCTGCTGATGAAGTTCGGCACGGACGAGCAGAAGCAGAAGTACCTGCCGCAGATGGCCACGGGCGAGCTGCGCGCCGCCTTCTCGCTCTCCGAGCCGCACGCCGGCTCCGACGTGCAGGCGATCAAGACGTCGGCGAAGAAGCTCGACGACGGCCGCTACGAGATCAACGGCCAGAAGCTCTGGGTCACCAACGGCCTGATGAGCGGCCTGGTCTTCGTCCTCGTCGTGACCGACCCGACGGCCAGCCCGAAGTACAAGGGCATGACGTGCTTCATCTGCGAGAAGGAGCCGGGCGTCGGCGTCAACACGGGTGAGTACGAGGGCTTCGAGGTCCCGCCGAAGATCAAGAAGATGGGCTACAAGGGCGTCGAGTCCACGGAACTCGTCTTCAACGGCTACAAGCTCTCCGCCGACCAGATCCTGGGCGGCGAGGAGGGCGGCCTGAACAAGGGCTTCAAGCAGATGATGGACTCGCTCGAGGTCGGCCGCGTGAACGTCGCCGCCCGCGGCGTCGGGGTCGCGCAGCGCGCCTTCGAGCTGGCCATCCGCTACGCCCAGGAGCGCGAGACGTTCGGCAAGCCGATCGCCCAGCACCAGCTCGTGCAGGAGAAGCTGGCCGACATGTACACGCGCCTCGAGGCCGCGCGCCTGCTGACGTACCGCGCCGCCGAGCTGAAGGACAAGGGCGAGCGCTCCGACACCGAGGCCGCGATGGCCAAGCTCGCCGCGTCCGAGGCCGGCCACAAGAACGCCGAGGACTCCCTGCGGATCCACGGCGGCTTCGGCTTCTCGAAGGAGTACGAGATCGAGCGCATCTACCGCGACGCGCCGCTGCTGCTGATCGGCGAGGGGACCTCCGACATCCAGCGCATGGGGATTGCCAAGGGCCTGCTGAAGCGCTTCGCGATCTGAGGCGAAGCCGGATCCGGATCGGAGGGCGCCGCGAGGCGCCCTTCGTCGTTCAGGCCGGCAGGCGCTCGTCGAAGCGCGGGAGGCCGTCGTCGGGGATCGGCTCCCACTCGGCGGCGTAGGCGACGAACTGGCGGGCCTGGGGGCGGACGCCCGGGTCGCCGTCGATCGCCGCCATCCGGACGATGACGCGCGCGTGGTCCTCGGGGTCCTGGGCGAAGACCGCCGAGCCGCAGCGGGTGCAGAACGCCTTGTCGAAGCCGCCGGGCGTCCAGCGGCCCACGGCGTCCTCCCCGGCGACGATGCGGAACGAGCCGTCGACCGTCTTCGCCGACGCCTGGGCGGCCGTGCCGGTGCGGTGCTGGCAGCGGGTGCAGTGGCAGTAGGCCGCCGCGACCAGCGGCTCCGAGATCTCGAAGCGCACGGCGCCGCAGCCGCAGCCACCGGTGAGGACGGGAGTCATGGCGCCACCGTAGCGGGCGGGGCGACGGCGCCCACTCGGGTGGACCGCGGTGGCCCGGGGCGGGCGGCCGCGCGGGCGTCGGCTACGGTGCGGGCCATGTACGCCTCGCTGCCGCCCGGAGCCCCCGACGCCGAACGGCGCGCGCGGGCCCGGGCCGCCGTCGAGGGGCAGATCCGCGTGACGCCGGTGGTCGCCTCGCAGGGGCTCGAGGAGCGGTTCGGCGCGCCCGTCGTGCTCAAGGCCGAGTCGCTGCAGCGGACCGGGGCGTTCAAGCTGCGCGGCGCGCTGGCGAAGCTCGCGGCCCTGGGCGACGCGGCCGCCCCGGGCGTCGTCGCCGGCAGCGCCGGCAACCACGCGCGGGCCGTGGCACAGGCCGCGAAGATCCGCGGCGTCCCCGCCGCCGTCTTCATGCCGGAGGGCGCGCCGATCGCGAAGGTCGAGGCCTGCCGCGAGCTCGGCGCCAACGTCGAGCTGGTCGCGGGACCGCTCGAGGACGCCCTCGCGGCGGCGACGGACCACGCCGCGCGGACGGGCATGGTGTTCCTGCACCCCTTCGACGACCTCGACGTCATCGCCGGCCAGAGCACCCTCGGCGACGAGCTCCTCGAGCAGGTGCCCGACATGGCCCAGATCGTCGTGCCCGTCGGCGGTGGCGGGCTGATCTCCGGGATCGCCGTCGCGGTCCGGGAGCAGCGGCCCGACGTGCGGATCGTCGGCGTGCGCGCCGCGGCACGCGGCTCCGTCATCGCCACCCGGTCGAGTCGCTCCCCGCTGTCCCTCGGCGGGCTCGCGGACGCCGAGCCCACGACGACGATCGCCGACGGCATCGCCGTGAAGAAGCCCGGGATCCTCACCGGCCCGCTCGTCTCGGAGCTGGTCGACGAGCTCGTGGCCGTGGACGAGGACTCCATCGCCGAGGCGATGGTCCTGCTGCTGGACCGCGTGAACCTCGTGGTCGAGGGCGCCGGCGCCGTCGGGCTCTCCGCCCTGCTGCGCGACCTCGTGCCCCGGCCCGACAAGGGGTCGACGGTGCTCGTGCTCTCGGGCGGCAACGTCGACACGGGCCTGCTCGCCCAGCTCGCGCGCCGTCACGAGACGCTCGTCGGCCGGCGCCTGGGTCTCGTGACGATGATCCCGGACCGCCCCGGCTCCCTCGCGCGCCTCGTCGCCGTCGTGGCCGGGGCGGGAGGGAACGTCACCGAGGTCTCCCACGTCCGCGAGGGCGTCGACCTGCACGTGGGCGACACCGCCGTACGCATGACCCTGGAGACCCGCGGCCCCGATCACGCGGACCGGGTGCTCGCGGCGATCACCGAGGCGGGATTCCCCGTGAAGCGAACCGACAGGGAGTGAACCGCTAGGCGCCGGTGACGGCGGCGACCGCCGGGTTCGGGCGGGCGCGGATGTCGCGGGGGCCGAGGGGCTCGCCGCAGCGGTCGCAGGCGAGGCCGGCGTCGGGCTGGCCGCCGCAGTCGCGGTGCTCGAGGATCCACGGCGTGCCGCCGGGCTCGGGGTAGTGCTCGTCGCCCCAGAGCATGAGGTGCGTGATGACCGGCCACAGGCCGCGCCCCTTCTCCGTCAGGTGGTACTCGTGACGGACGGGGCGGTCCTGGTACGGGCGCCGTTCGATGACGCCCTCGGCCTCGAGCCGCTTCAGCCGGGCCGAGAGCACGCTGCGCGTGACACCGAGGATCGCCTGCAGGTCGTCGAAGCGGTGGCAGCCCAGCATCACGGAGCGCACGACGAGCAGCGACCACCGCTCGCCGACGACCTCGAGGGCGCGCGCGACGGAGCAGACCTGGGTGTCGTACTCGCGGGGCAGCACCCACCCAGCGTAGCGACCGTCGTGTCACGCGACCTGGAGTCGGGGCCTGCGGGTGTACCCGGCGCCCGACGGATCCGGGCGGCGTGGGACGATGCGCGCGTGCCGGAGCTCCGCGTCGTCGACCACCCCCTCCTCGCGGACCGCGTGGCCGTGCTGCGCGACGAGTCCACGGACCGCTCCGGGTTCCGCCGCGCCATGCGTGCGGCGACGGTGCTCCTCGCGGTCGAGGCCACGAAGGACCTCGCGGTCGAGGTCGGCACCGTGCAGACGCCCCTGGAGGAGACGGAGGCCCGCCGCATCGCCGGCGACGTCGTGCTCGTCCCGGTACTCCGCGCGGGCCTGGGCATGCTCGACGCGTTCCTCGACGTCGTCCCCGAGGCGCGCGTCGGCCACATCGGCCTGGAGCGCGACGAGGTGTCGCTCCAGCCGCGCCGCTACTTCGAGCGCCTGCCCGAGGAGGTCCCCGTCGCGCGGACCCTCGTGCTCGACCCGATGCTCGCGACGGGCGGCAGCGCCGTCCACGCCCTCGACGCGTTGCGCGAGGCCGGCGCCCGCGAGCTCGCCCTCGTCGTCCTCGTCGCCGCGCCCGAGGGCGTCGCGGCCGTGCAGGCGGCGCACCCCGAGGTGCCGATCATCGCCGCCACGCTCGACCGCCAGCTCGACGAGAACGGCTTCATCCGCCCGGGCCTCGGCGACGCGGGCGACCGCGTCTTCGGCACCTAGGATCGCCCACCCCGGGCCGCGGCCCGGGGCGGAGGCGCGATGCGCACCGGCCGACGGAGGCGCGCCGCCGCCCAGTACCGCCCTCAGGCCGGGCGGACCCGCACGGCCGTGCCGTAGGCGCAGACCTCGGTGCCCGTCTGGGCGTACTCGGTGGTCTCGAAGCGGAACGCCAGCACGGCGTTCGCGCCCTTCGCCTGCGCCTCGTCCGTCAGCCGCTGCAGGGCCTCGGCGCGGCTGTCGTGCAGCAGGTTCGTGATGCCCTTGAGCTCGCCGCCGACGAGCGACTTGAACCCGGCGCCGATGTTCGAGCCGATGTTGCGCGAGCGGACGGTGAGGCCGAAGACCTGGCCGATGACCTCCTCGATCTGGTGGCCGGGGACGTCGTTCGTGGTGACGATGAGCATGCGGGCGACCCTAGTGGCGCGCCCCCGTCGCGGGGGTGTCGGGTCCGTGACCGCGCCGCCTCTGCCGGGGCCTTGGGCGCTATGCCGCAGGCGCGATGCCGGCGGCCCGCCGGGATCGCACACACGCTTGGGCGGTATGTCCTCGGCGACATGGACTATGCATCTGAGGACATATCGCCCTGATGGGTGTGCGCTTCGCGCGCGCCACGAAGCCGGCACAGAAGCACCCGCGCATCCGACCGCGCCCGCGCAGACGACAGACATCTGAGGACTTCCGTATCGTCCGCGGTGATGGCGATGACCTCCCTCGGTCGCGGCTCCCTGGGGGAGCTCGCGGCCCAGCAGCTGCGCGAGCAGCTCGCCGCGGGCACCTGGCCCGTCGGCACGCGGCTGCCGGCCGAGACGGTGCTGGCGACGCAGCTCGGCGTCGGGCGGTCGACGGTCCGCGAGGCGGTGCGCGTGCTCGTCGCCGCGGGGCAGCTCGAGACGCGGCAGGGGTCCGGCACGTTCGTGACCGCGCTGCAGCCGGCGGCCGAGTGGGTTCCGCGGGCGCGCCGCGCCGCGGTGCTCGACGTCTACGAGGTGCGCGAGGCGCTCGAGGTGCAGGCCGCCCGTCTGGCCGCGCAGCGCCGCACCCACGAGGACCTCGACGAGATCGACCGCACCCTGCGCGAGCGCGAGGCAGCCCGGGCGACCGGCGACGTCGAGCCGTTCGTCGACGCCGACCTCGCCTTCCACGGTGCCGTCGTCGCGGCCGCGCACAACGTGCTGCTGGACGAGATGTTCTCGTCCTTCCTCGGCGTGCTGCGCGAGGCGCTGGTCACCGTGGTGCAGGAGGTGGTGATCGACGAGGTCGACGCCGCCGACGCCCACGCCGCCCTGGCCGCCGCGATCCGCGCCGGCGATCCCGACGCCGCGATCGCCGCCACGCACGCCAACGTCACCGTCACCGGCCGGTCGCTCCGCGCGACCGGGTCCGCGGCGGGCACCGCTTCCCGTTCCACCCCGGCCGTCCGTGCCGGCGCCGTCCCTTCGGGCGACGCGTCGTCCGCCGTGGCCCCGCCCGATCCCTCCCGGAGCACCCGCGCATGAACACCCAGATCCCGCCCTCGTGGAGCACCCAGCGCCCCAGCGGCATGCCGTCGCAGCGCTACCTCCCGTTCCACCAGCGGGTGCCGTTCGACCTGCCGGACCGCACGTGGCCGTCCAAGCGCATCGAGCGGGCGCCGATCTGGGCCGCCGTCGACCTGCGCGACGGCAACCAGTCGCTCATCGACCCGATGGACACCGACCGCAAGCGGCGGATGTTCGACCTGCTCGTCCAGATCGGCGTGAAGGAGATCGAGGTCGGGTTCCCCGCCTCGGGCGCCACGGACTTCGACTTCGTCCGCTCGCTCGTCGAGGACGACGCGATCCCCGACGACGTGCGGATCATGGTGCTCACGCCCGCGCGGCCCGAGCTGATCGCGCGCACCTTCGAGGCGCTCGAGGGGCTCGACCGGGCGCTCGTGCACCTCTACGCCGCGACCTCCCGCTTGTGGCGCGAGGACGTGCTGGGTCAGGACACGGACGGGCTGCTGCGGCTCGTGCGCGCCGGCGCCGAGGACGTGCTGCGCGGCGCCGAGTCGCTGCCGGGCACGGACGTGCGGATGGAGTTCTCGCCCGAGACGTTCTCGCTCACGGAGCCCGAGATCGCGCTGGCAGCGTCCGACGCCGTCTCCGCGATCTGGCAGCCGACGCCGGAGCAGCCGATGGTGCTGAACCTGCCTTCGACGGTCGAGGTGTCGACGCCGAACGTGTTCGCGGATCAGATCGAGTGGATGGACCGCCACCTCGCCAAGCGCGACGCGGTGATTGTCTCCGTCCACCCGCACAACGACCGCGGCACCGGCGTGGCCGCCACCGAGCTGGCGCTGATGGCCGGTGCCGACCGCGTCGAGGGCTGCCTGTTCGGCAACGGCGAGCGCACGGGCAACGTCGACCTGATCACCCTGGCGCTGAACATGCACACGCAGGGCGTCGACCCGGAGCTGGACCTCTCCGACATCGACGCGGTCCGCGAGACCGTGGAGTACTGCAACCAGCTCAAGGTGGGGGAGCGCCAGCCCTACGGCGGCGACCTCGTCTTCACCTCGTTCTCCGGCTCGCACCAGGACGCGATCAACAAGATCTTCGCCCGCCGCGAGCAGACGGCGAAGGAGACCGGCGTTCCGGTCGAGGAGCAGCCGTGGGAGGTCCCGTACCTGCCGATCGACCCCCACGACGTCGGCCGCACGTACGAGGCCGTCATCCGCGTCAACAGCCAGTCCGGCAAGGGCGGCATGGCGTACCTCATGAAGACGGAGCACGGCCTGGACCTGCCGCGCGGCCTGCAGGTCGAGTTCTCCCGCGTCGTGCAGGCGCGGACGGACGCCGAGGGCGGCGAGGTCACGCCCGAGCGCCTGTGGGACATCTTCTCCGACGCCTATCTGGCCGGCGGCGCCACGCCCTGGGGCCGCTACCGCGTGTGGGAGCACCGCACGAGCTCGCGCGCCGACGGCACCGATGAGCTGGGCGTGCAGCTCGACGTCGACGGCCGACCGCAGAGCCTGGAGGGCACCGGCAACGGCCCGATCGACGCGTTCGTGCGCGCCCTGGGCACGCTCGACATCACCGTCCGCGTGGACGACTACGTCGAGCACGCCATCGGCAAGGGCGAGGACGCCCGCGCTGCGTCCTACGTGCGCTGCGAGATCGACGGCCGCGAGGTCTGGGGCGTGGGGATCCACGAGAACATCGTGCGGGCGTCGCTCGAGGCGATCGTCTCGGCGGTGAACCGCGCGCAGCGGGCGTGAGGTCTGCGGCGCGGGGCGCCGACCTGGCGCCTCACGCCGACCTGGCGCCCCACGCCGCCCGGGCCGGCGCCCGAGACGCCCTACGCCCGCGGGAGCGCGCCCTCGAGCCGCAGGATCCGCCGCATGATCGCGAGGGAGCCGGCGTAGGTCGAGTCCATCCCGAAGAAGCTCAGGCCGCGCGCGCCGAGGGTGCGGGCCTGGGTGTAGGGGGTGTCCGAGGCGTAGTGGATGACGCCGAAGTCCAGCGGCAGGCGGGTCAGCGAGACCGCGTCACCGACGGGGTGGCGGTCGGCGTCGGCGAGCTCGTGGACGGCGGCGCAGAACGGGCCGGCCTCCATCTCGACCACGGTGTACGCCTCGCGGTAGTAGAAGTCGAGGTGGTCGCGGTTCTGGAGGAATGTCGAGCGGACGGTGACGGCCTTCTGGTTGTCGAGCCCGGTGCCGTAGCGCAGGTCGCCCTGGAGGTCCTCGACGGTGAACGCGTTGTCGAGCCAGTACGTCGTGCGGGTGTGCTCGTCGTGGACGACGCCCGAGATCAGTACGTCGCCGACGTCGGCGTTGAGCGTCGCCGCCTTGCCGAGCACGTAGACGCCCTTCAGGCGCGTGACGTCGACGGCGACCTCGCGGAGGATGTTGTACGCCGCGGAGCCCAGGGGGTAGTCGATGTTGATGACCACCGCGTCGCTCTGCTTGAGCGCCTCGGGGTCGACGTCGCCCAGGCGCGGGTCGAGGTTCTCCGGGTCCAGGCGGTCGAGCGCCATGACCTGGGCGGGGACGCGCAGGGCGCCCGTCGGCATGAGGTCGAGCACCCCGGCGCGGGCCTCGGCGGCGATCCGCTCGTCGGGGTGGCGCTCGAACGCGCCGCGGGCGGCGAAGTAGAGGAGGTTCTCCATCGAGCCGTCGCTGCGGCCTTCGCGGATCCGCCCGAGCTCCGTGCGCAGGTCGTCGGGGCCGTGGCGCTCGACCTCGCGCAGCAGCCCGTCGGCGTTGCGCCGCGCGATGCCCGTGACGAGGTTCGTCAGCGCGTGCGTGTTGGAGGAGACGAAGTAGATCGGGCGCTCGTGCAGGTCCTCCACGACGAGCGCGTCGCGGACGGGGCGCCACCAGTCGCGGGTCAGCCGCCCGTAGCCGACGTAGTTCATGCCGAGCGAGCGCAGGCGCAGGTCGCAGCGGCGACGCGGCATCTCGCGCAGGCGCTCCTCGAACTGGGCGCCCCACGACTCCTGCAGGCGCGTCCAGTCGTCCTCGCCGCCGCCGAGCACGCGGGCGAGCTCGGCCGGGTCCGTCGGGACCTCGTTGTGGCCGGAGCCGCGCAGGCGCTGGCGGATCTTGTTCCACTCGATCTGGAACGCGACGAGCGTCGGCACGAGGTCGTCCACGTCGGACGAGCTGGCCATGAGGACGGCGAGCGTGTCGCCGCCGACGCGCCACAGCCGCCGGCGGGCCGGGCTCTCCGCCTCCGGCCACGAGGCGATGTCGAAGCCGGCGTCGTCGAACTGCGCCTGCTCCTGGCCGAGCACGATGAGTCGCGCCTCGGCGACCACGTCGGGCAGGCGCCGCACGGCGTAGAGGAACGCGCCCAGGTCGATCTCGTCGCGGCCCGCCATCGGGTGCAGGCTCGACCCCATCGCCACGTGCGAGGGCTCGAGCACCCGCAGCCGCGTCTCGCCCGTCGAACGCAGCAGCGTCGTGTACGTGCGGTGGTACAGGCCGACCTCGTCGGAGAGCCCCGCCGTCCGATCGGTGCCGCCGGGGGCCGGGGTGGCGATGCGCTCGGTCATGGCCCGAGTTTGACGGACCGTTGCGTGACGCTCGTGAACGCCGCGTCGCCGGGGCGCCGACCATGACGGACGCGACGAGCACCCCGGCGGCGACCGCGCCCGCCGACCCGCCGACCCCCGCGGTGGCCCTGACCGGCGTGACCGTGCGCCGCCACGACCGCGACGGCCGCGAGCTCGTGCTGCTCGACGGGGTGGACTGGCGCGTGCAGCCGGGCGAGCACTGGGCGGTGCTGGGGCCCAACGGCGCAGGCAAGAGCACGATGCTGCAGCTTGCCGGCGGCGTCACGCACCCCACCCAGGGCACCGTCGACGTGCTCGGCCACCGCATCGGGCGGGTCGACATGCGGGCGCTGCGGGAGCGGATCGGCCACGTCGACGCGGCGACGGCGCGCGGGCTGAAGCGCGGGCTCGACGGCCGTGGGGTCGTCCTCTCGGGCGCGTTCGGCAGCCTGGCACCGCAGGGTCGACGGCTCGGCCCGGAGCACGAGGCCCGCGCCGACGCGCTGCTGGCGCTGACGGGGGCCGAGGCGCTGGCGGTGCGCCGGTTCGACGACTGCTCGCAGGGGGAGCGCCAGCGGCTGCTGCTGGCGCGGGCGTTGATGGCGGGGGAGGCGACGCCCGCGCTGTTGCTGCTCGACGAGCCCGCCAGCGGCCTGGACCTGCCTTCGCGGGAGCGGCTCGTCGGCGCGCTCGTGGCCAGCGCCCACCGTTGGCCGACGCTGCCGACGATCACCGTCACGCATCACCTCGAGGAGATTCCGCCGACCACCACCCACGCGCTGCTGCTGCGCGGCGGGCGGGTGCTGGCCCAGGGCCCGGCCGCCGACGTGCTCGCGTCGGGGCCGGTGTCGGCGTGCTTCGGGCTCGGCGTGACGGTGGAGCGGAGCGGCGGGCGCTGGGCGGCGCGGTTGGCCGGGGGGTGAGACACGAGCCGCGCCGCCCTCGCGGTGCGGGCCGCCAGAGGGAGCGGCAGCTCCAGGGGCGGCGACCGGCGGAGGCAGGGCCGCGGGGGCGCGTCAACCGGTCGGCCGGAAGGCGGAGCGCAGGCGGTCGTCGTCGCCGCCCGGCACCCAGAACGCGCGGAAGCCGCCGGGGCCGGCGGTGAGGTCGAGCGGCTCGGCGTCGCGGGGGTCGTCGCCCGTGACGGGTTCGAGCGGAGCGAATCCCGATCCGCGCTCACGCACGAACACGCCGCTGACGCCGGCCGCCCCGGCGGCGCCTTCGGACGGCTGCGCGCTCCCCGTCGCGGCCACCAGGGTGGTGCCCCCGGCCGCGACGGCGTCGGAGACCGCCCCATCCGTGAGGAGCGTGCGGAAGCACCCGAGGCGTCCGTCGGTGACGGCTGTCGCGGCCCGCGGCACCGAGTACGTCTCGTTCGTCCCCCGGGCGGCCACCGTCTGGCTCCACGCGACCGTGGCGTTGCCCGCGGCGTCCATCGCCGCGTAGGGCCCGCCGGAGGTCCGGTCGACCGCACCGCCCCGGTCGAGGGTCTGCGTCGCGCCGAACCGGTCGGTGCCGCGACGGCGGAACGCCGCCTTCACGACCATGCGTCGGTCGGCCTCCTCGCCGCCGTCCTGGGCGCCCCAGGTGAGCACCGCGCGGCCGGCGCCGTCCGTGGCGATGGAGCCCCAGAGCCAGTCGACGCGCGGCCGGTCCAGCGTGCGCTCCTTGCCGAGCCGGCCGCGGCGCAGGTCGAGGGTACGCGCCGTCACCGGAGCCCCGTCGATGCGTCCTCGCTGCAGCAGCAGGATCGCGGTGCCGTGGGCGTCGACCGCCATGTCGAGGACGTCCGTACGCCCGGGGAGCGCCTGCGAGCGCCACCGCCGATGCCCTCGGTCCACCGACCAGGTCAACCGCACCCGCGCGTTGTCGAGCTCGTCACCGTCCTCGTCGTCGCCGTCGACGCTGAGGGCGACGAGCGTCTGCCCGCCAGGCCCGACCGCGAGTGCGGCGTCGGCCGCCGTCCCGCGGTGGAGCACCCGTTCGCGTCCCAGCCGGCGCGCGCCGAGGTCGCCGAACGACACCCCGACGCGGCGGAGGTTCGACGACCGGCGCAGGAACACGGCGCGGTCGGCGTAGGCGGCGAGGTCGACCACGGTGCGACCCTCACGGGTCGGTCCCGGCGAGCCGTCGGCCGCGACGGGCGCCAGGGTCGTCTGGGACCCGTAGCCCGCTGCGAGCGCCGCGCCCGAGACGCCGGACACGGCGCGGTAGAGCTCCATGGCGGCGGGGCCGACGGTGCTGGGCGGCGTCCACGGTGCGGCGGACGCGGCCGGGATGCCCGGGGCGAAGGCCGCCGCCAGGATCGCGGCGGGGAAGAACGGGACGGCTGGGCGCATGGGGCTCCGGGGACGGGACGGGGTATCCACGGGAACCCCGCTCGGGATCGAACGATGCGCTGGCCCCGCCCCGGGGTCAACCGGATTCCGGCCAGGCCTGCTCGCGCGAGCACCACCACGTGGTGCGCCCGCCGACGGCCGCCTTGACCATCTCGGCCCCGCAGCGCGGGCAGTGCTCGCCCTTCTTGCGGTAGGCGATGACGTCGCCGAGGTGCACGCCGCCGCGGTGGATGGCCTCGCGGGTCGAGGCGACCATCGTGGCGTGGAGCTCGCGCAGCTCGTCCTCGGCGAGGTCGTTCGCGGGGCGCAGCGGCGGTTGGGCGGCCTGCCACAGGAGCTCGTCGCAGAGGAGGTTGCCGACGCCGGCGATCGTCGCCTGGTCCATCAGCCGGGCCTTGAGCGGCGCGGCGCCCTTGCCGACCCGCGCGACGAACTCGTCCTCGGTGATCAGCAGGGCGTCGGGGCCGAGCGAGGAGAGGTCGGGGTTCAGGCGCACGCGGCCGAGGCGGCGCTTGTCGAAGAGGATGAGGCGCCCGCCGTCGTCGAGGTCGAGCGCGAACCGGCTCCAGCTGCCGTCGCCCGGGAGCTGCCGCTGGCCGGAGCGCACCGGCATGGACCACGCGGCGCGCTCGGCGGCGGTGAGGGGCTCGCCAGCGGAGCCGAACAGGCCGTCGTCCTCGTCGAGCACGTCGATGCCCTTGAAGTACAGGCCGTCCGCCGGGCCGACGGCCGTGGCGCCGCCGACGCCCTCCGGGCCCAGGCCGACGAGCCGGCCGGCCATCCCCAGGTGCAGGCCCAGCCGCGGAGCGTCGGGGCCGTCGAGGTCCATCCACATCGACTTGCCGATCCGGCCGACCTCGAGCACCTTGCGGCCCGTGATCGCCGCGGCGATCTCGCCTGGCGGGTGCGGGCGGTTGACCCACTCGTCGCCGTCGTCGACGCCGACGATCGTGCGGCCGACCGTCCAGCGCTCGGCGAGGGCGCGGGCGGCTTCGACCTCGGGCAGCTCAGGCACGCGGGGCAGGCTAGAGGAGGGGCGGCCTGCGACGACGCGTGCTCGGGGGCGACTCGCGCTCGGCGGGTCGCCGCACGGATGGTTGGCGCCCGCCCGGCTGCGAACGTGGGGGCGTGCGTGATCCCGAGGCCCCGTCGACCGTCGGACTGATCGCCGCCGCCCTGCGCCTGCGGGCGATCGGCCAGACGGGGACCGCCTACTCCCGTGACCGCTTCGACCTCGAGCGGTTCGCGGAGGTCTCGGATCTTGCGGAGCGTCTTCTGGCCGACGTCGCCGCGGTCCCGCTGGCGGAGGTGCGGTCCGCGTTCGCGTTCGAGGAGGGCTACCCGACCCCGAAGGTCGACGTGCGCGGCGTCGTCTTCTCCGACGACGGCAGGCTGCTGTTCGTCCGCGAGGTCTCCGACGGCCGTTGGACGCTCCCCGGGGGCTGGGCCGACACCACGGACACGCCGAGCGAGGCCACGGAGCGGGAGGTCCGCGAGGAGGCCGGTCTCGAGGTGCGGGCGACGAAGCTGCTGGCGGTCTCCGACCGGGCGAAGCACGCCCACGCCCCGCTGCCGTTCCGCGTCTACAAGCTGTTCTTCCGCTGCGAGGGCGCAGGCGTGCCGAAGCCGGACGGGCACGAGGTGGACGCCGCCGCGTACTTCGCGCCGGACGACCTGCCGCCGTTGTCCGGATCGCGGGTGACGTCGGGGCAGATCGCGCGGATGTTCGCGCACGCCGCGGACCCGTCGCTGCCGACGGACTACGACTGACGGGTGACGCGGCCGGGCGCGCGCCGCGACGACCGGGTGCGTGCGACGTAGACGCCGCGGGGCGACGCCCGCAGAGCCGTGAAGGCCGCCGTGCGTTGCACGCTTGTACACGGCGATAGAGTCCGAGAATGTCGAACGCTGACTCCCGCACCGCTGTCGAGACCGCCATCAAGCAGCTGCTGGAGCACGTCCCCGCCCTCAAGCGCATGAAGATCGTCGCCGCGGCCGAGGTGCAGGGCGGGCGTGACATCCAGCTCATCCGGATCCAGATGCCGGGGGCGAAGGTCACGAAGGCCGTCAGTCCCGACGCGCGGGTCACCGTCTCCATCCGGCGCGACCTGCTGAACGAGATGAACGACCTGAACGACCTGCAGGCGTGGGTTCGCGCGTGGGACCACGGCAAGTTCCGGGCGTCGGGCGTCGAGGAGTACATCCGCCTGATCGGCCAGGTCGTCTCGAAGACCGCCGCGAAGCAGAAGGCGCTCGAGGAGCAGAACGGCACGGCGCCGGTCAGCCACCACGGCGGCGCGCGCCGCCCGCAGCAGCAGGGCCGCTACTAGCCGGCCGCAGTACGCGCCGGCCCGCGGGCCGGACGACCGACGCGCGGGCCCGCACGACCGCGGGCCGTGGTGAGGGACGGCCAGGCGCTCAGCCGTGCAGCGCGGCGATCAGCACGTCGGCGTAGCGCCCCGGCGCCTCGGCGTCGCGGCCGAGGAAGAGCTCGGGCTCGACGAGCTCGGCCTCCATCAGCAGCGGGCCCGCGTCGGTCGTGACGAGGTCGATGCGCGCGTAGGTCGCGGGGTGGGGGATGGCCTCCAGCACGCGGCGGGCGACCTCGCGCTCGGCGTCCGTCGGCGCGTGGTCGACGATGTGCCCGCCGTGCATCTCCTGCACGCGGAAGTCGCCGCCGGCCGGGACCTTGCGCAGCGCGTGGCTCAGCTCGCCCGCGAAGAGGAGCAGCGAGACCTCGCCCTGCTCCACCTCCGGCAGGTACGGCTGCACGAGCGCCTCGCCCTCGGCGACCAACCCCGCGAGGTGCTCCCGCGCCTCGCCCGAGTCCGCGGCCACGAGCACGGTGCCGCGCGCGCCACCGGAGACGGCGGGCTTGATGACGATCCGCCCGTCGTGGGCGGCGAGCGCCGCGGCCTGCTCGTCCGCGCCGGCCCCGCGGGCGACCATCGTCGTCGGGACCACGGGCACGCCCGCGGCCTCGAGCTCGGCGAGATAGCCCTTGTGGGTGTTCCAGACGAGGAGCTCCGGGTGGTTGACGAACCGGGTGGCCGCCCCGGTCGCGCGGACCCACGCGACGAACTCGTCGTGGCGGTCGAAGTAGTCCCACGGCGAGCGCGACACGACGAGGGGGACCTGAGACCAGTCGCGGTCCTCGTCCCACGGCACGAGTTCCGCACGGACGCCCCGCTCGGCGAGCGCGGCGATCAGGAGCAGCGACTCGCCGTCGCCGTGCGTCTCCCCGGACATCGTCGCCAGCGCGATCTGGAGCGGTGCGTCGGACCCGCCGGTGTCGGTCGCAACGGCGTCCGTCCCCGACGCGTCCGCCCCGCCCACGCCCGGTCCGTTCTCGGCGGTCCCTGCAGCCATCGCGGTCACTCCCCGTAGCCGGCGGCGCGGCCCTGGCCGGCGATGCGCTCGGCCATCTTGCGGTTGGCCTCGTCGACCATCTCCCCCTCGAAGATCGCCGCTCCGGCGCCGGACTCCGTCGCCTCGCGGTAGGCGGCGAGCATCGCCTCGGCCTTCTCCCACGACTCCTTCGTGGGGGTGAAGATCTCGTTGATGACGTCGATCTGCGCGGGGTGGATCGTCCACTTGCCGTCGAGGCCCAGGGCCCGGACGAGCTTGGTGCGCTCGCGCAGGCCGTCCTCGTCCTTGAACGCCGCGTACGGGCCGTCGATGGCCTGGATGCCGGCGGCGCGGGCGGCGACGACGATCCGCGAGTAGAGGTAGTTCAGGTGGTCGCCGGGGTAGCCCTCGGGCGTGCCGCCGATCTGGGTGATCGGGATGCCGATGGCGGCGGAGTAGTCGCCGGGGCCGAAGATCAGCGTCTCCATGCGCTGCGACGCCGTGGCGATCGCCTCGACGTTCACGAGGCCCTTCGCGTCCTCGATCTGCGCCTCGATGCCGATCCGGCCGACCTCGTAGCCCTTCGCCAGCTCGATCTGCGTGAGCAGCTTGTCCGTCATCTCGATGTCGCCCGGGGTCTGGACCTTGGGCAGCATCACCGCGTGGATCTTGTCGCCGACGCGCTCCACCACGTCGATGAGGTCGCGGTAGTAGAACGGCGTGTCCGTGCCGTTCACGCGGAAGACGACCGTCTTGTCGGCCGGGAACTCGAGCGTGCCGAGCGCCTCGATGATGCGGGCGCGCGCCGCGTCCTTCTCGCTCTGCGCGACCGAGTCCTCGAGGTCGAGGAACACCTGGTCCGCGGCGAGCGTCGGGGCCTTCGCGAGGAACTTCTCGCTCGAGCCGGGAACGGAGTGGCAGGTGCGGCGGGGCCGGAGAGGACGGGCCGGGGTGGATCCGTAGCGTGCGCTCATGCGCGGGATCGTGCCACGTCGCCGCCTGTCGCGACCGCTGGTAGGACACGCTGGCCGGGCGGCCGTCGCGACGGCCCGGCCGCCGGCGCGATGCGCGCCGCGCTCCGGCGCCCGACGCACGGCGGGGCCCGGAGCGGACGCGCGGCGGGGACCCGGGCGGACGGGGTCCGCCCGGCGGTCCGTGCGACGATGACCCCATGGCGAACGTCACGAAGATCAACCTGATCGACGACCTCAAGGACCTGGCGAAGGTCGGCGGCTTCGGCGATCAACTCGAGACGCGGTTCGCGCGGGCAGCCCTCGAGAGCAAGGAGGGCGCGCTCGGGTTCCAGCGCATCAAGCCCGGCCAGAAGCAGCCCTTCGGGCACAAGCAGAAGGAGCAGGAGGAGATCCACGTGGTGATCGCCGGCTCCGGCCGCGTGAAGATCGACCGCGAGTTCATGGACGTCAAGACCCTCGACGCCATCCGCATCGCCCCCGACGTCATCCGCCAGTTCGAGGCGGGCCCCGACGGCATGGACCTCCTCATCTTCGGCTCCCCGGCCGGCGACCCCGCCAAGGTCGGCGGCGGCGACAGCATCACCTACACGAAGTTCTGGGACGCATAAGGCGGTCGCGGGTCGGGCCAGAGCGGGTCGGCTGCCGGCTCGTAGCGACCGGCACGGCCCCTGACCAGGCCTGAGCGCCGCAGCACGCCGGCCCGACCCGCGAGAGCGCCGTCCGGGTCAGTCGTCGCGCCGGTTGCGGCGCGTCGCCGGCCGACCCGCCGTGGCCCGTCCCGCGGCCCGGTACGCGAGCAGCTGGTCGGTGCCCGACCAGGCCGCGAACATCGCGCCGCCCATCACGCCGGTCGCCGTCATCAGCACGCCGGCGGCCGCCGCGGCCGCGGCGCCCTGGTCGCCCAGGATGAGCAGGGCGGCCGCCGCGCCGGCCGCCGGGCCCGTGGGGAGCTGGGCCAGGGTCGCGACGGCGATCAGGACCGCGGTGGCGTCCCAGAAGGAGGCGTCGACGCCGACGGCGTGCAGCAGCATCCAGTTGCGCAGGATCTGGCAGAGGATCGCCACCATCAGCGCGAGGGTGAGCAGCGTCGCGTCGCGGGGGTGCTCGAGCACCTTCAGCCCCGCCCAGAAGTCGCGGCCCGGGCGGCGGGACAGGTGCCGCATGCCGTAGGCGACCCCGCCGGCGAGCACGAACGCCACGATCGGCGTCCACCACGGGATCCCCAGCGGGCCGACGAGCGTGAACGACGCCACGGCCGCGAACGCGAGCTCGACGGCGACGATCGGGAACTCCGCGGCGACGAGCGTCGGGATCTTCGGCGTGACCTCCGGTGACGAGCGGCGCAGGGCGGCGATCCGCATCGCGACGCCGAGCTGCCCGTTGATGACGCTGCCGAGCACCTGCATCGCCGACGCGCGGAAGAGGATGCGCCGCGAGACGGTCGCGCCGGCGGCCCGCACGGCGTGGTGCCACGACTCGCTGCGGGAGACGAGCCCGAGCGTCTGCAGCGCGGTCGTCAGGAGCAGGATCGGCAGCGAGACCTCCCTGATCGCCGTGGCGAACTCGTCGCGGCGACCCCAGAGCAGGGCGACGATGATGCCCGCGGTGAGGATCGAGCCGACGACGACGATCGCGCGTTGATGACGACCCAGGAACGCCTTGAGGCCGCGGGCGGGCGCCGCAGGAGGCTCCGCCGGCAGGACGGCGGCGGGGACCGGGGCGAGGGGGTCGGCGGACATCGCGGAGGAAGGTACCCGGGACGGCGGCGGGGCGTGACGGACGAGCGCCGACGCGCCCCGAGCGGCGCGCCCCGTAGGCTGGACGGGGATGTCGCTCTTCGACCGCCGGCTGCTCCTCGTCACGGGGAAGGGCGGCACCGGGAAGACCACGGTCGCCGCCGCGCTGGCCCGCCGTGCGGCCGCCGACGGGCGCCGGGTCCTGCTGGCCGAGATCGGCGGGGAGCGGCTCTCGGCCCTCTTCGGCCGCGGGCCCGTCGGCCACCACGAGACGCCGATCGACGACCGGCTCTCCCTCATGTCGATCGACCCGATCCACGCGGCGCACGACTTCCTCCGCGGCCAGGTCGGCGCGGCCGTCCACCGCGTGATGTTCCAGAACCGGCTCTTCAACCTGACGCTCGTCGCCGCGCCGGGCCTGCGCGAGGTCTGCACGATGGACGCGATGTGGGATCTGGCGCGCGAGAAGCGCGGCCGCCGTCAGCCCGTCTACGACCTCGTGATCGTCGACGTCGCCGCCACCGGCCACGCGATGGCGATGCTGCGCTCGCCCGCCACGTACGGCGACCTGGCGCGCGGGGGACCGATCCGCAAGCGGGCGGACGAGATCTCGGCCCACGCCTCGGATCGCGCCCGCACGGCCGTCGTCGTCTGCGCGCTGCCGGAGGAGACGCCGGTGAACGAGACGCTCGAGACGGCCGGCAAGCTCGGGGACCTCGACGTGGGTCTCGGCCTCGTCGTCGTCAACCAGCTCCGCGAGACGCTGCTGACCGACGCGGGCGCCGCGGCGGTCGACGCGCTGGCCGGTGGCGACCGCGAGGCCGCCGGGCAGACGGGGCTGGCCGTCCGCGCCGCCGCCCCCGTGTCCGTCGAGCACGACCGCGCGCAGCGCGAGGCCGGGCAGCTCGGGCGGCTGCGTTCCGGGCTCGCCGACGGGGTGCCCCTGGTCCCGCTCGCGCGCCGCGACGAGGAGGTCGACCTCGACGAGATCGACCTCCTCGGGGCCGAGCTGGCGGAGGCCGTCCGATGAGGGCGGAGCGCGTCGCCTCGACGCTCGACCTGACCGGGACGACCGCCGACGCGCGGGTGATCGTGCTCGCCGGCGGCGGCGGGGTGGGCAAGACGACGACCGCCGCGGGGATCGGCCTGGGCCTCGCCCGCACGGGCCGCCGCGTCTGCGTGCTGACGATCGACCCGGCCCGCCGCCTGGCCGACGCGCTCGGGCTCGAGGGCCACGCCGACGAGCCCGTCCAGGTGCCGCTTCCGCCGGTCGACCCCGACGCCGCCGAGGCCGCGGGCGTGCCCGTCGACGGGGACGGCGACGCGCCGGCCGCCGCGCCCGGGCGCGACCCGGATGACGGCGAGCTGTGGGTCGTGATGCTCGACGCGAAGTCGACGTGGGACGGTCTCATCCGCCGCCACTCCGAGACCCCGGAGGCCGCGGAGCGCCTGTTGCAGAACCGCGTCTACCGCGAGTTCTCCAGCGCCGTGGCCGGCACGCAGGAGTACATGGCGGTGGAGAAGCTGCAGGAGCTGCTCGCGGCCGACCGCTGGGACGTCGTGCTGCTCGACACCCCGCCGACCCGCAACGCGCTGGACTTCCTCGACGCCCCGCAGCGCCTGCACGCGTTCCTCGACTCCCGCGCGCTCCAGCTGCTGCTGCGCCCGGCCGCCGGCAGCCTGGGCCTGATCGGCCGCGGCGCCAACGTGTTCACCGGCCTGCTCAAGCGCGTCACGGGCATGGACCTGCTCTCGGACCTGACGGAGTTCTTCTCCGCCGCCAGTGGCCTGACGGCCGGGTTCAGCCAGCGCGCGAAGGCCGTCGGTGCGCTCCTGGCCGAGTCGCGCACGGTGTTCCTGCTCGTCGCCTCCCCGCGACCGGACTCGCTGGCCGAGGCGGGGGAGTTCCGCCGCACCCTCGCCGGCCGCGACATCCACTACGGCGGGCTGATCGTCAACCGCATGACCCGCGCGGCGCTGGACGCCGACGACGACGCGGTGCGTGCCGCCTTCCGCGCCGAGCTGGACGACGAGGACACCGCCGACGCCGCCGCGACGATGCACGAGGGCGTGCGCTCCCAGGCGGCGCGCGACGAGCGCCTCGTCGCCGAGCACCTCGCCCGGATCCCGGGAGACGACCCGCTCCTGCTCGTGCCGCAGCTGGCCGAGGACGTGCACGACGTCGCAGGCCTGCAGGGCCTCACCGCGCACTTGTTCGACGCGCGCGCCTGAGCCGGCCCGAGGGGGAGCCGGGACGGTCGGAGGCGGGACGGGACCCGGGGCTGGGGCGGGCCCCGGAGCCGGTCAGCCGCCGGGCCGCAGCGCCCGGAGCGCGATCCGCAGCTCGTCGTCGCCGAGCACGCCCCGGCGGTGCAGGTCGAGGAGCTCGACGACCCGGTCCCGTCCGCTTGACGCCGGCGGTGCCCCGCTGTCGCGCGCGAGCGCCCCGCTGGCCAGGCCGTGGGCGAGCAGGTCGTGGACGGCGGTGAGCCCGGGCGGAGCCGCTGCGGCGGGGCGGGCGGGACGGGACGCGGCCGCGTCGTGGGGCCCGTGGGACGCGGGCGGCGCGGGACGCGGGGATGAGGCCGCGCGCGGAGGCGACGCCGGACGGGGGGACGGCGCCGCACGAGGGGACGACGCGGCCGTGGCCGCGGACGCCCGGTCGCGGACGGCGCTCCCTGCCGCGGCCCGGGCGGCGGTGGCCTTCCCCCCGGCGCTCAGGAGCGCCCCGAGGCCCACGAGCACGGCGACCCCGCCGAACAGCGCGGTGATGATCCACGTGACGACGGTGGCGTCCGTGACGGGGTCGGCGACGAAGCGCGCGGTGTAGACGCCCGCCGCGATCGCCCCCGAGGCCAGGGCCGCCGCGGCCGCCGGGACCAGCGGCACGCGGCGCACGGCCAGCGCCGCACCCGCGGGCACGACGAAGATGAACGCGAGGACGCCGCCCACGAGGGCGCCCCCCAACCCGTCGGGGCAGGGCCCCGCGTCTCCACCGCACTCCGCGGGCGCCCGTGCGACGAAGAACGCCCCGCGGCTCAGGAGCGCGCAGCCCACCGCGAGGACGAGCACCCCCACGACGGCACGCAGGACGGACGGACGGCGCGCCGCGACGGCGGCGGTCACCGGGGCCGCCCGCCCAGGTCCACGACGTAGGACGACTCGGTCCGCCGGACGTTCGAGAAGGACAGCGCCCAGCCGGTCGGCCGGCCCGTGGCGGCGTCCGTGACGAGCGAGAAGCGCGGCTCGCGCGCGTGGGGCGCCAGGGCGCGCAGGCGCGCGGCCACGGCCCGCTCGGGGACCTCCAGGTCCAGCGCCTGCACGTCCACCGGTGGGGCGTTCGACGTCGCCGGCATGGTGATCGTGCGAACGTCGCCGTCAGCGCCGACGATCAACCACCGTCGCTGCTCGCGGCGGTCCACCGCGGTCAGCGTCACGCGCAGGGGGGAGACGGTGAGGTCGGTGAACGCCTCGCCCGCCCGCAGCTCGCGGCCGGCCCGCGCGATGGCGGACCGCAGGGGGGCCGCCCGCAACAGCGACCGCGGGGCCAGGGGGTCCTTCGCCAGCGCGAACGCCACCGCCCGCGTGTCGCCGTCGGCGGCGTCGACGGTTGCGCGGAGCGTGCCCCAGACGGCGGCGCCGCACACCAGCATCGTCAGGAGCAGCCCGAGCGTCCCGGCCCCGCGGAGCCTCCGACGGTCGGAGGGCCCGAAGCTTGCGGGGGCGGCCTCCGGGGCGGTCGAGGACGTGCCCTCGCGCGCCTCCCGGTCGGTGCCCGCGATCCTGCCGAACGCGTCGCGAGCACCGGTCACGCCGGCGAGTCTAGAAGCCGTACGCCGCCTTCAGCTCCTCGTCGTTCTCCGCCAGCTGCTCCGCGAGCTCCACGAGGACCTTGGCCTGCTTCCACGAGGCGTCGTCCTGCATCTTGCCGTCGATCATGTGGACGCCCTTGCCGTCGGGGATCGCCTCGATGATCCGCTTCGCGAAGGCGACCTCGTCGGGGTCGGGGGAGAAGACCTTCTTGGCGATGTCGATCTGCACGGGGTGCAGCGACCACGTGCCGACGCAGCCGAGGATGAACGCGGCGCGGAACTGCGCCTCACACGCGACGACGTCCTTGATGTCGCCGAACGGGCCGTAGAAGGGCAGGATGCCGTTGGCCACGCACGCGTCGACCATGCGGGCGACGGTGTAGTGCCACGGGTCCTGCTGGGCGCGGACGCGGCCGGCCTCGAGGTCGTCCGGGTTCGTCGGGTCCGAGATCGACACGTAGCCGGGGTGACCGCCGCCGACGCGGGTCGTCTTCATGCGGCGCGAGGCGGCGAGGTCGGCGGGGCCGAGCGAGATGCCCTGCATGCGGGGGGAGGCGCCGGCGATCTCCTCGACGTTGGCCATGCCGGACGCGGTCTCGAGGATCGCGTGCAGCAGGATCGGCCGCTTCACGCCGGCCTTCGCCTCGAGCTGGGCGACGAGGCGGTCGACGTAGTGGATGTCCTGTGCGCCCTCGACCTTCGGGATCATGATGACGTCGAGCTGGTCGCCGATCTCGGTGACGAGCGTGGTGAGGTCGTCGAGCACCCACGGGCTCTCGAGCGAGTTCACACGGGTCCACAGCGGCGTGCCACCGAGGTCGGCCGTCTTGCCGACCTCGACGAGGCCGGCGCGCGCGGCCTCCTTGTTGTCGATGGAGACCGCGTCCTCGAGGTTGCCGAGCACGATGTCGGCCTTCGCGGCGATCGCGGGCAGCTTCGACCGCATCTTCTCGTTGCTCGGGTCGAAGAAGTGGATCATCCGCGAGGGCGGGACCGGGATCTCGCGGACCGGCTCCGGCGCACCGACGGCGAGCGGCTTGAAGAAGTCACGGGGATTGCGCATGAGGCGCGATCCTACCCCCGGTCGGCGAGACGGCACCGCGCCGTCGGCGACACCCCTCAGCCGAAGACCGTGTCCACGATCAGGTAGAGGTTCAGCGCGATGATGATCGCGGCCACCACGCTGGCCGCGAGCGTCGTGCGGCGGCGGTTGACCATCGCGCCCATCACCTCGGGGTTGCTGCTCATCAGGATCAACGGGATCAGGGCGAAGGGGATGCCGAAGGAGAGGACGACCTGCGAGACGACCAGGGTGTCCGTCGTCGGCAGGCCCAGGGCGAGGACGACGAGCGCCGGGGTCATCGTCACGGCGCGGCGCAGGAACAGCGGGATCCGCCAGCCCATGAACCCCTGCATGACGATCTGCCCCGCGTAGGTGCCGACGCTCGAGGAGGACAGGCCCGAGGCGAGCAGGGCGACGGCGAACGCGAGCGCCGCCCCGCCGCCGACGAGCTCGCCGAGCCCGCGGTGCGCGGCCTCGATGGAGTCGACGTCCGTGGCGCCGACGCGGAAGAACAGCGCCGCGGCCACGAGCATCATCGTCAGGTTGATGATCCCGGCGGCCCCGAGGCCCAGGCCGACGTCGATGCGCAGCCACTTCAGGAGCTCGCGGCGCTCGCCCTCGTCGCGCGGGGCCATCCGATGTTGCGTCAGCGCCGAGTGCAGGTACACCACGTGCGGCATGACGGTGGCGCCGATGATCCCGACGACCAGCAGGATCGAGGCGGAGCCGTCCAGGCGGGGGACGAGGCCGGACGCGATGCCGCCGGCGTCCTGATGTCCGACGACCAGCAGGTCGTAGATGAACCCGAGCGCGACGAGGCCGAGCATCGCGGCGATGGCGAGCTCGAACCGGCGGTACCCGCGCTGCTGGAGCGCGAGGATCGCGAACGCCACGACGGCCGTCAGCAGCCCGGCCGGGAAGAGCGGGATGCCGAAGAGCAGGTTCAGGCCGATCGCGGCGCCCACGAACTCGGCGAGGTCGGTCGCGATCGCCACGACCTCGGCCTGCAGCCACAGCCCGAACCGCGTCTTGCGCCCGTACCGCTGGTGGGCCAGCTCGGGCAGGTTGTGTCCCGTCGCCAGCCCGGTCTTCGCCGACAGGTACTGCACGAGCATCGCCATGAGGCTCGACATGACGACGACCCAGACGAGCAGGTAGCCGAACTTCGACCCGGCCTCGATGTTCGTGGCGAAGTTGCCCGGGTCGACGTACGCGACGGCGGCGACAAAGGAGGGGCCCAGGAGGGCGAGGCGACCGCGCAGGCGGCCCTTCGCGCGTGCCGCCTCGAGCGCGGACGGTGTACGGGCCGGGCCGGACGGTGCCGCGTTCTGCGGTGGTTCGGCCTGGAGTGTGGACTCGATGACTCGATTTTATCAATCACCAAAACCTCGCCTTCGGCCCGCATGAGGCAGACTCCCGCACGCAGCGCACCCCTGACCCGACCTGGAGTAGCAATGTCTGACGAGTCGACCTTCATCCCCGGTACCGACGACCTTCCCGAGGTCCGTCACGCCTCCGGCGCGCACCAGTACGGCCGCTACTTCGAGGAGTTCGAGGAGGGCGCCGTCTACAAGCACTGGCCCGCCAAGACCGTCACGGAGGGGGACGACCACCTCTTCTGCCTCCTGACGATGAACCACCACCCGCTGCACCTCAACGACGTCTACGCGAAGCGCTCGCAGCAGGGCAAGAACGTCGTCGTCGGCCCGTACGTCTACTCCCTGGCGCTCGGCATCTCCGTCTCCGACATCTCGGGCCTGGCGATCGCCAACCTCGCCACGGACGAGCTCTCGCACCCCAACCCGGTCTTCCACGGCGACACGCTGTTCGTCGAGACCGAGGTGCTCGAGAAGCGCGCCTCGAAGTCCAAGCCCGACCGCGGCATCGTGATCGTCCACACGCGCGTCTTCAACCAGGACGGGCTGCTCGTGGCGGAGTTCAAGCGCCGCGTGCTGGTCCCGAAGAAGACCCCGGGCGAGTAGGCAGAGGACCGGGGCCCACCCCGAGCGTCTCGGGCCCGGCCGCGTCGGACTGCGGCGGGGCTCGGGGCACCCGGAAAGGGGCCGGGGCCCACCCCGAGCGTCTCGGGCCCGGCCCCGTTCCGTCAACGGAACAGGCCGGGGTCCGGCACGCCGATCTGCGTGACCTCGCCGACCATCCAGGCGCGAGGGACCGGGCCCCAGAACCGCGAGTCGTTCGACTCGCCGCGGTTGTCGCCCATCAGGAAGTAGCGGTTGCGCGGCAGCCGGATGGCGCGCGGAAGGGTGCACGGCCCGACATCCCCCGTTCCCTCGCACGTCGGCTTGACGAACGGCTCGTCGACAGGCAGACCGTTGCGGATGACCCGGCCGTCGCGGATGGCGACGGAGTCGCCCGGCCCGGCGACGATGCGCTTCACGTACACCTCGTCCGCCCAGCGCCCGCCCCTGGAACGGGGACACGGCATGCCGCGCTCGATGTTCGCCGCCGCCGCGCACTCGTGGCCGCGGGCGCCGCTCCGGGTCGGGTCGGCCCCCCGCGGCGGGTGGAGCACCACGATCGAGCCGACGGTGGGCCGCAGGCTCTCGCTGGACGGGAAGAGCGAGACGAGGATGTTCCGCCCCACCGAGATCGTCGGTTCCATCGCCCCGGAAGGCACGCGGTAGACCTTCGTCGCCGCAGGCGCAGGCGCGGGCGCAGGCGGCGGGGTCTCGTCGGCGACCGTTGAGGCCACCGCGGGGGACAGCGTCAGCGCCGCGACGACGGCGCCGCCGACGGCCAGGCGCCGACGGGTGCGCCCGGGGGTGAGAGGAGGGACGGGAGACCGGGACGGGACACGCATGCGGCCGACGCTACCGCCCGCTGCCCGCGTGTCGGCCGACGCGCGCCTCGGACGTCCGTCCCGGTCGGCAGGCCCGACCCGTCGGCCCGGCGAATCGAGACGGGAGTCTCAGATGCGGCAGCGTGGGCCGGGCCCCTGCGGTCCGTCACACGCGACACGGACGTACGAAACCGGCTGCCACAAGGCCTATCGGGCACAAGGCGTCTCGGATCGGGCGGACCTCCCGGCGGGCGATTGCCTCAAAAGGCCGCCGTACCGAGACGGATCTGGTACAGTTTCCACTGCGCCGATCGACGTGACGCGGCTCGACCTTGACTGGCTCCCGACCGGGGCCAGGGGTGGCGAGTCGAGGGCATGGGGCAACCCCGGGGTGAGGCGCAGATACCGCAGGTGGGGAGCAGCAGGGGCGCGATGCGTCCGTGCCGGGCCCGCCAGACGCATCGAATCCGTCCCTCTGGAGCACCTCCATGTCCGAAGACGTCCTGCGCCGCGACCGGCGCGATCTCGACCTCCTGCGCCGGTACCACGACCGCGGCGACCTGCGAGCCCGCGACGAGATGGTGCGCCGCGCCATGCCGCTCGTGCGGTCCATCGCTCGCCGCTACGCCGACCGTGGCGAGCCGCTCGACGACCTCGTGCAGGTGGGCTGCCTCGGCCTCGTCAAGGCGATCGACCGCTTCGACCCGCACGCAGGCCACCGCTTCATCTCGTTCGCCGCGCCGAACGTGTCCGGCGAGATCAAGCGGCACTTCCGCGACCACTCGTGGGCCGTGCACGTGCCGCGCGCCGCGCAGGAGCTGGCGGCCAAGATCCACATCGTCCAGCGCCGGTGGGCCGACGCGGTCGGGCGCGAGCCGACCGTCGAGGAGCTGTGCCGGGAGCTGGGGGAGCCGGCCGACCGGGTCGTCGACGCGATCGCGGCGGGCCGCGCATACCGCGCGGCGCCCCTCGAGCGCCCGGCCGCCGACGGCGATGGCGTGGTCTACGAGCTGCACGGTCGCGAGGACCCGGGGTTCTCCACCGTCGAGGACCGCCACTACGTCGAGCAGGCGACGCGGGCGCTCGACCCGCGCTCCCGCCGCGTGGTGGAGGAGCGGTTCTACGACGAGCGCCTGCAGCGCGAGATCGCCGGAGGGATCGGCGTCTCCCAGATGCAGGTGTCCCGGATCCTGGACAACGCGCTGCGGCAGATGCGCCAGGAGCTCGAGACGCCCGCCGCGGGCGGCGAGCTGCTCGCCGCCTGAGGAGCTACAGGCCGCCGACCTGCTTCGGCGGCCAGTACGAGCCGACGGCGTGGCCAATGATCCAGTCCACGCGCACCGGGCCCCAGTACCGGCTGTCCTTCGAGTCGCCGCGGTTGTCGCCCAGGACGTAGACCGTTCCGGGCGGCACCGTGATGGTGTGGTCGAAGGTGCACTCCGCGCCGACGGCGCAGCGGCGGATGAACGGCTCGGACGTCGCCTTGCCGTTGCGGATGACGAGGCCGCGGCGCAGGCGGATGCGGTCGCCGGGGACGCCGACCACGCGCTTGATGAAGGTCTCCTTCGCGTGGTCCGTCGCCGGGATCGCGCACGGCGTCGGGGTGCCCGCGCCCTGTTCGTCCGAGGCGCACGCCTCGTCGTCGGCGCCCGCGGCGGGGTGGAAGACGATGACGTCGCCGACGGAGGGCGTCGCCCCCAGACGGTGGCCGACGCGCTCGACGATCACGCGCTGGCCGACCTTGAGCGTCGGCAGCATCGACTCGCTCGGGATCGCGTACGGCTTGACCGCCAGGGCCTGGACGGTGAAGACGAGGCCCAGGATCAGCACGACCGACAGCACCGTCGACACGATGGAGTTCCGCCGCCAGCGGTGCAGGGTCGCGCGCACGCAACAGATCGTTGCACCATCCCGGGTGCGCCGAGCCGCGACGGCGTCGTCCGGCGGGCAGGGCACCATCCGGCCCGTGGACGTCCGCGGTCGGCACGCCAGGATCCTCGCCGGGGTGCGCGCCATCCCGGAGGGATACGTGCGCTCCTACGGCGACCTCGAGCCCGGGGCGCCGCGGCTCGTCGGCCGGGTGCTGGCGACGACGGAGGAGGACGTGCCGTGGCAGCGCGTCGTCCGTGCCGAGGGCAGCCTGCCGAAGGACGACCGGCAGCGCGCGCTGCTGCTCGCCGAGGGGGTGCCGATGCGCGGGGCGCGCGTCGACATGGAGCTCGCCCGGCTGCCGCTCCCGCCCGGCGAGCACCTCGAGTAGCGGCCCGCTCGTCCGCCGCCCGCTGCTGGCCCGTTGGCGGCGCCTACCCCGGGAAGATCCTCGGCAGCCGGGCGAGCAGGCGCAGCGAGCCCGACGGACGCATGCGGCGGGTGAGCAGCAGCCGGCGGGCGTCCGTGCGGCGGCCCACGACATCGACCCAGTCGCGGTAGGCGACGCGCAGCCGCAGGTCGGCGTGCGGTGCGTGGCCGGCCACGACTTCGCGGGTCGGGCCGTCGATCCGCAGGTGCCACGCGGGGGCGTCGATGAAGTCCCACTCGATCGTCGTCGGCGCGTCCAGCCCGTGGTCGGGGGAGACGGCGCGGCGGATGACGTCGAAGAACGCGGCCATCGTGTCCGGGTCCGTCGCCGGCGGGTGCAGGCCCGGGCCGGTGATGTTCCCGCGGGCGAGCGTCTGCGCCAGGCGGGTGCGCTCGAGGGGCGACAGGTCCAGTGGCTGGACCTCGGGGCCGGGCAGGGTCTCCATCGCCAGGCCGGCGGACCGGAGCTTCGTCTCGAGCGACGACACGGACTCGACGCCGATGCGGTCGTAGGACCAGCCGAACGTCGTGAGATATCCCTCGTCCCAGCCCGGCGGCTGGAAGACGCTGCCGAGCCAGGGCGAGACCTCGCGCAGGAGCTCGGCGACGGCGGCGCGCGCCTCGTCGTTCCCCGGCGTCAGGTCGGCGAGCAGCTTGACCCCGAAGGCGATGTGGCGCAGCTCGTCGGCGGCCACGCGCTCCATGCCCGCGCGGAACCCGGGTAGGACCTCGCGCTCGGCCAGGTACGAGGTGATCATGTGCTGGCCCGGCTGGGCCATCGTCGCCTCCACGATCAGGTGATAGAGCGTGACGGCCCGGCAGAGCTGCGGGACCGAGCGGTCGGCGCGCAGCTCGTCGGCCATGCGGTCCAGGCGGTCGAAGACCTGGTTGAAGCCCCAGGAGAGAAGGGGCCGGATCTCGTCGAGGCCGGAGCGGACGTCGCCGCGGCCGACGTCGAGCGCCTCGTGCATGAACCGGGTGAAGAAGACGGCGTGGCGGGCCTCGTCGACCTGCTGGGTGGTGAGGAAGTACTTCTGCTCCTCCAGCGGCGCCGCGTCGATGTACGGCGAGAGCGTGTCGGCGACGGCGTCCTCGCCCCAGAAGAAGAGGGCGTAGTTGAAGAGCGCGGCCTCGCGCTCGTACGGCGTGAAGCGCTCCTGCCAGTCGACGCGGTCCTGGCTGAAGTCGATCGCAGTCGCGCTCCAGTGGCCCTTCTCCCAGCGGCCGTAGAGGTCGGCGTAGCTGATCCGGTCCGTGGGGCGGATGCGCGGGGCGGGGGACGGCGTGCGGGTGGCCATGGGTCTCCGGGGCGACGGGCGGGGCGCGGAACGGGCGGGGCGCGGGGCGGCGGGGCGCTGCGATAACGGACGCTATCCGGATAACGGACGGTCGCGGGAAAACCTCGTACACCGCCGAGGCGCCTCCCGGCGGGCCGCGCGCGGGCACCCTGCTGCGGTCGCGCCCCGTGACGGGCACCCCGTCCCGTGTGGCAGGATCGGGCCGATGGGGACGTCCCGGATGACGCGCGAGGAGCGCCGCGCCGACACGCGCCGCCGGCTCCTGGACGCGGCGGCGGACGTGTTCGCGCGCCACGGGTACCACGCGTCCTCCGTCGACGCCGTGGCCGAGGCCGCGGGCTTCACGACCGGCGCGGTGTACTCCGCGTTCGGATCGAAGGAGGAGCTGTTCCTCGCCGTCGTGGACGAGCACCTGCGCCGCAGCGTCGCCTCGCTCGAGGCCGCGGTGGCGCCCGGCGAGACCGTCGCCGCCCGCGTGCGGGTGGGGGCGGAGCACTGGATGCAGCTCGTGGAGCGCACCCCCGAGATGCTGCTGCTGCACACGGAGTTCTGGGCCTATGCCGTGCGCGACCCCCGGGTGCGGCCGCGCGTGGCCGCCCAATTCGCCGAGGTCCGCGCCGCGCTCTGTCGCCTGCTCGTGGCCGGCGCCGACGAGCTCGGCCTGCGGCTGACGATGCCGGTCGAGGAGGTCGCCGTCGGGCTCGACGCCCTCGCCGACGGCATCGCCCGCCAGCGGCTGGCCCAGCCCGACGCGGTCCCGCACGACCTCTTCGGCAGGCTCGTCGGCGCGTTCCTCTCGAGCGTGTCCGAGCCGCGCGACGTCGCGTAACCGCGGCGCCGCGGCCGTCGCCGTCGCCGCACGGGCCGTCGCCGCACGCACTGATGCGCGCGTGGTGGCCCGGGGGCGCTAGCGCAGCAGGCTCCACGCGACCGCGAGCTGCTCGACCCGCGGGTCCGTCCCGAGCGGGCGGCCGTCGATCGCGGTGACGGGCACGATGCCGCGGCCGGCCGTCGTCAGGAAGGCGGCGCGGACGGCGGCCAGGTCGTGCGTGCGCAGGGCGACCTCGTCGGCCCGGATCGCGCCGCGGGCCCACTCGCGGGTGACCCCGGGTAGGATGCCCGCCACCGGGGGCGTGGAGACGCGGCCCGCGGCGTCGATCGCGAAGAACGAGGCGCGGCTGGTCTCGCCGACGAGGCCGTCGGGCGAGACGAGCAGCGGAGCGTCGGCTCCCGCCTCGACCGCGCGGGCCTCGGCCCGCTCCGCCCACGCGCGGTCCGCCCGCTTGTGCTCGCGCGCGTCGTCCGTGGGGTCGAAGCCCGGGACGGTCGCCAGCCGCACCGGGTCCGGTGGCGCCGGCGTGCGCGGGCGGCTGCCGACCGGCGTGCCGGCGGCGATGTCGAAGCGCACCACGACGGGCCGCGTGGCCGTCTGCCGCCACGTCCCGGCGAGCGCGCGGACGGTGGAGATCTGACGCGGGCTCGCCCCGGAGCGCCGCAGGCGCAGCAGATGGCGGTCGAAGAGCCGAATCCGCCCGTCCTCGACGAGCACGGTTTCGAACAGGGGATGGTGTGGCCGGCGCCGGAGCACCGGAACATCGTCCCATCCGGGGCTCACGGGCCGCCGGCGCCGCCCCTCGTGCCCGTTCGGAGACGCTGGGTGTCTGATGCCTTTTGCGCGACTGTGTTCGGCCCTGAGCGATAGAGCGCGCTACGCGTACGCTGTCAGTGACGGGTGCCCGAACGGTGGACGCAGGGGGGCTCGCATTCCGGTTATATCCCGCGAATTCCCTGTTGGACTCCCCGGAGGATCCAGTCCCGTGCCTGACACATCCGTGCTGACCGAGAACGCAAAACTCCTTGCCTGGGTGGACGAGATCGCCCAGCTCACGCAGCCGGACCACGTGGCCTGGTGCGACGGCTCGGCCGAGGAGTACGACCGGCTCTGCCAGGAGCTCGTCGACGCAGGGACCTTCCGCCGGCTGTCCGACGCGAAGCGGCCCAACAGCTACCTCGCGTGGTCGGACCCGTCCGACGTCGCGCGGGTCGAGGATCGCACCTTCATCTGCTCCGAGAGCGAGGAGGACGCGGGCCCGAACAACAACTGGCGCGCGCCGGGCGAGATGCGGGCGGAGCTCACGGAGCTCTTCCGCGGCTCGATGAAGGGCCGCACGATGTACGTGGTCCCGTTCTCGATGGGTCCCCTGGGCTCCGACAAGAGCAAGATCGGCGTCGAGCTGACCGACTCGCCCTACGTCGTGGTCCAGATGCGGATCATGACCCGCATGGGCAAGGGCGCCCTGACCGACCTGGGCACCCACGGCGAGTTCGTCCCCTGCGTGCACTCCATCGGCGCGCCGCTGGCCCCGGGCCAGAAGGACGCCACGTGGCCGACGAACGCCGAGACGAAGTACATCGTCCACTACCCCGAGACCCGTGAGATCTGGTCCTACGGCTCGGGCTACGGCGGCAACGCGCTGCTCGGCAAGAAGGCGATGGCGCTGCGGATCGCCTCGGTCCTCGCACGCGACGAGGGCTGGATGGCCGAGCACATGCTCATCCTCAAGCTCACGTCGCCCGAGGGCGAGGTCAAGTACGTGACGGGCGCCTTCCCGTCCGCGTGCGGCAAGACGAACCTCGCGATGCTGATCCCGACCCTCCCGGGCTGGAAGGTCGAGACGATCGGCGACGACATCGCGTGGATGAAGTTCGGCGAGGACGGCCGGCTGTACGCGATCAACCCGGAGGCCGGCTTCTTCGGCGTCGCACCGGGGACGGGGGAGCAGACGAACCCCAACGCGATCGCGGCGATCAAGGAGAACACGCTCTTCACGAACACCGCGCTGACCGACGACGGCGACGTCTGGTGGGAGGGCCTCACGAAGGAGGCCCCGGCCCACCTCATCGACTGGCACGGCAACGACTGGACGCCGGACTCCGACGCCCCGGCCGCGCACCCGAACTCGCGCTTCACGGTCTCCGCCGCGCAGGCGCCGTCCATCGCCCCGAACTGGGAGGACCCGGCCGGCGTGCCGATCGACGCCTTCCTCTTCGGCGGGCGCCGGGCGTCCGTCCTGCCGCTGGTGCGCGAGGCGACCTCGTGGGAGCACGGCGTGTTCCTCGGCGCGACGATGAGCTCGGAGCAGACCGCCGCCGCCTTCGGCACCGTCGGCCAGCTCCGGTTCGACCCGTTCGCCCAGCTGCCCTTCGCCGGCTACAACCTCGGCGACTACATGGCCCACTGGCTGAAGCTCGGCCGGGACGCCGACGACGCCAAGCTGCCGAAGATCTTCTACGTCAACTGGTTCCGCAAGGACGAGGAGGGGCGCTTCATCTGGCCCGGATTCGGTGAGAACTCGCGCGTCCTGGAGTGGATCTTCCGCCGCACGGGCGACGAGGCCTCCCGCCCCGGCGCCGTCGAGACGCCCATCGGCCTGGTGCCGCGGCCCGAGGACCTCAACACGGAGGGCCTCGACCTCCCCGACGAGGACCTCCGCACGCTCCTGACCGTCGACGCCGACGCGGTGAAGGCGGAGCTGCCGCAGATCGAGGCCTACCTCGAGACCTACGGCGACCACCTGCCGGCCGAGATCCGCTCGCAGCTCGACACCCTGAAGGCGACGCTCGGCGCCTGAGCGCCCGCCGGCCCCGGCCGGCCCGCCGGTCGGGCGATCCGCCCGCCCACGTCGCGAACGCCGCCGGTCCTCCGGCGGCGTTCGTCGCTCCCGGGCGGGCTAGGGTGCCGCCATGGCATTCCTCCGTCGTCGCCCACCGCTGCCCCTGCGCCGCGCCCTGGTCGTGGCCGGCGCCATCGCCCTGACGGGCTGCGCCGGCGGGGGCGCTGACGACGACCCGGACACCGCGCAGCGGCGCGTCGTGACCACGGACGCGGGGACGATCATCATCCGCACCGTCACCGACCGCGAGGGGCTCGAGGTCGAGGTGCAGGAGTCGAGCGTCTACGTGCGCCCGACGAAGGACACCCCGCGGGCGCTCCTCGCCGAGGCGTCCGGCAAGCCGCTCGGGGGCCGCTGCCGCACCCGCGACGGGCGGACTGTCGGCACCATCGCGCTGTACTGGCGCGAGCGGTCGAAGGACTGGGGCGCGAGCCTCGACGTCCAGGGCGTGTACGAGGACCCGAAGCCGTTCGCCGAGGTCGTCCGCTCCTGCGAGCTGCGACGCGGGGTGGCCGCCGGGGGCGGGACGGACGTCAACGCCGGGCCCGTGCTGGCCACGGGCGTGTTCGTGACGGACTGACCCCGCGCTGCGGTCGACACCCGCGCTCAGGCCAGGCGCCAGTCGAACGGCGGCCGGCCGAGCTCGGCCAGCGCCGCGTCGGTGCGGCTGAAGATCCGCGAGCCGCGGAACGCCCGCACGGACAGCGGCGAGGGGTGTGCCGCCTCGACGACCCGGTGGCCGTCGAGGGGCAGCTTCGCCACCACGCCCTGCGCCGCCCGGCCGAGCGCCAGGAAGACGATGCCCTGGCGCTCGCTCGCCAGGCGGCGGAGCAGCTCGAACGTCACGGCCGGCCAGCCCGCCTTGCCGTGGGACCCCGGCTCGCCGGGCCGCACGGTCAGCGAGGCGTTGAGCAGCAGCATCCCGTGGGCCGCCCACGGCGTGAGATCGCCCGTGGGCGGCGCGGGCAGGCCCAGGTCGTCGTGCAGCTCGGTGAACAGGTTCTTCAGGGAGCCGGGGACGGGCGCCTCCGGGGGCACGGAGAACGCGAGGCCCATCGGCACGCCGAGGCCCGGGTAGGGATCCTGGCCGCAGAGGACGACGCGCACGTCCTCCGGGGCGACGAGGTCCAGCGCGCGGAAGACGTGCGCCTTCAACGGCTGGATCCGCCGGCCCGCAGCGACCTCGCCGGCGAGGAACCCCTCGACGCCCCGCAGCGCCGCGAGGTCGACGTACGGCCGCCACGGCTCGGGGACGTGCGCGACGAGGTCGAGCTCCGGCGCGGGGGAGGGTGTGCTCACGGTCGGGTGGCGGCCGGGGCGGGCAGGGCCCGGCCGGCGGAGCGGCAGGAGGTCACGGGTCGCGGCGGGTCCGGGGCGGCGCTCAGGTGAACTGGATGATCGAGCGGATGCCGTCCTGGTGGTGCATGAGGTCGAACCCGTGGTTGACCTCGTCCAGCGTGATGCGGTGCGAGAGCAGCGCGGGCACGTCGACGTCGCCGCGCAGCCAGCGGTCGACGAGCAGCGGCACCTGGGTGCGGCCGCGGACGCCGCCGAAGGACGAGCCCGTGACGCGGCGGCCCGTGATGAGCAGGCGCGGGACGATGTCGAGCGTCTCGCCCTTGCCCGCGACGCCGATCATCGTGGCCAGGCCCCAGGCCTCGCGGGCAGCCTCGACGGACTGCTGCATCACGCGCACGTTGCCCGTGGCCTCGAACGTGTAGTCGGCACCGAAGCCGTCCGTCATGCCCTTGATGACCGAGACCGCGTCCTCGCCCTCCGGCAGGGCGGAGGGGTCGACGAGGTCGGTGGCGCCGTGGTGGCGGGCCATCTCGAGGCGGTTCGCCGCGAGGTCGACGGCGATGATCCGGGTCGCGCCGGCGATGCGGGCGCCGGCGATCGCGCCGAGGCCGACGAGGCCGCACCCGAAGACCGCCACGGTCGAGCCGGGCTGCACGTCGGCCGTGTAGATCGCGGCGCCGAGGCCGGTGGAGAGGCCGCAGGCGAAGATCGAGGCGCCCTCGAGCGGGGCGGCCTTGTCGATCTTGGCCAACGCGATCTCGGGCATCACCGTGTACTCGGCGAAGGTCGACGTGCCCATGAAGTGGCGCAGCTCCTCGCCGCCGCGGGACAGGCGCGTGGTGCCGTCGGGCAGGTAGCCCTTGCCCTGCTGGTCGCGGATGGCGAGGCAGCGGTTCGTGCGGCCGGAGCGGCAGTGGAGGCACTGGCCGCACTCCGGGGCGAAGAGCGTGACGACGTGGTCGCCGACCTGCAACGAGTCCACGCCCGCGCCGAGCTGCTCGACGACGCCCGCGCCCTCGTGCCCGAGGACGCACGGGGCGTAGCCCGTCGGGTCGGCGCCCGAGGCCGTGTAGAGGTCGGTGTGGCACACGCCGCAGGCGTGCAGGCGGACGAGGACCTCGCCCGCCTGCGGCTCCTGCAGCTCGACGTCCTGCACGACGAGCGGCTCGCCGAACTGCTCCAACACCGCGGCGCGAATCTGCATGCGCCGACGGTACCGGGCGGCGGCGGGGTCAGTCCGCGCGCAGGCCGAACGCGCTCAGGACCAACGGGGAGACCTCGCCCGCGACGACGACGCGCTCGCGTCCGCCCGCGGCGGCGAGGCGCAGGTCGTCGGCCCGGGGGCCTGTGACGACAACGGCGCCCTCGGGCAGGCCGAACGAGCCCGTCGGGCGCGGCATCGTGTCGACGCCCTCCAGGCGGGACGCGAGCCGGCGGACGCTCGGGACCGCCGAGACGACGGTCAGCGGGGTGACCGCGGCGACGGCCGCGGCGCCGTCGAGGCCGTCCGTGATGACGACGATCGCCCGCGGCGCGTGGGCCTCGACCTCGAGCAGGGCCGCCTCCCAGACCGCGGCGGGCTCGCCCTCGATCGTGTACGGGCGGCGGTAGAACTCGTCGGCCAGGGCGACGGCCTCGGCGAAGCCGGCGATCGACGGCTCGTCGCCGGCCGTGGGGGCCGGCGTCAGGGTGACGGCGGCCAGGTCGGCGTCGTCGACGCCTCCGGCGGCGAGGTCCTCGTGCACGTCGCGCAGGCCGGTCTCGACGTCACCGGAGACGGCCACGGTGACCGTGCCGACGCGGGTGGGGAAGGCCGCGGCCACGGCGAGCGCGGACGCCAGCGCCTCGCGGTCGCGGGGGAGCTCCGCCGACCACGCGGGCGGGACGGCGCACAGGCGCTCGGCGGGGGCGGAGGTGGTCGCCGGGGCGACCACCGTGGCGGTGACTGAGCTGGGCAAGCGGTGCCGATCGAACGGGACGGGGCGAGGACGCGACGGGTGTCAGGCTCGGGCCGTACCCGTCCACGATGTCACCCCGAGCGATCCCGCGGGCGCCCGTCACCCGCCCGCGCCCCCCGAAGCGGCTACTCCAGCTCGGCGGAGCCGGCCCACCAGTTGACGCCGCCGTCGACCGCGTGCTCGTCGATCGCGCGCAGCTCGTCGTCGTCGAAGTCGAGGTTCTGCAGCGCGCCGACGGAGTCCTCGAGCTGCTTCACGGAGCTCGCGCCGATGAGCGAGCTCGTCACCCGCGGGTCCCGCAGCGTCCAGGCGATCGCCATCTGCGCGAGCGACTGCCCGCGGCCCTCCGCGATCGCGTTCAGCGCCTGGATCCGGCGGATGTTGTCGTCCGTGAGCTGCGACGCGATCCCCTCGTCGCGGCTGGCCCGCGAGCCCTCGGGGATGCCGTTCAGGTACTTGTTCGTCAGGAGGCCCTGGGCCAGCGGGGTGAAGACGATGGACCCCACGCCCTCCTCGTCGAGCGTGTCGAGCAGCCCGTCCTCGATCCAGCGGTTGAGCATGGAGTACGAGGGCTGGTGGATCAGGAGCGGCGTGCCGAGCTCGTTCAGGATCGCGACGGCCTCCTGCGTGCGCTTGGAGGAGTAGGACGAGATGCCGACGTAGAGCGCCTTGCCCTGCTGGACGGCGGAGTGCAGCGCACCGCAGGTCTCCTCGAGCGGCGTGTCGGGGTCGAACCGGTGCGAGTAGAAGATGTCGACGTGGTCGAGGCCCAGGCGCTCCAGGGACTCGTCGAGCGACTGGAGCAGGTACTTGCGGGAGCCGAGGAACCCGTAGGGGCCGGGCCACATGTCCCAGCCGGCCTTCGTCGAGATCACGAGCTCGTTGCGGTACGGCTTCAGGTCCTCCCTGAGGATCCGCCCGAAGTTCGTCTCGGCCGACCCGTAGGGCGGGCCGTAGTTGTTGGCGAGGTCGAAGTGCGTGACGCCCAGGTCGAACGCGCGGCGCAGGATCGCCCGCTGGTCCGCGATCGGCTCGTGGTCGCCGAAGTTGTGCCACAGGCCGAGCGAGATCGCGGGCAGCTGCAGGCCGGAGCGCCCGAGCCGGCGGTACGGCATGCGCCCGTCGTAGCGCTCGGGGTCGGCGGTCCAGGGACGGTGGAGATCGGGGGTGCCCATGGAGGGCCTGTGCCCGGATCGGCCCGTCGGCACCCGGGCCGCCGCCTCCGCCCCGCCGCGGCGGCGGCCACGGCGTGGCGCGGACGGCGTCCCGGGAGGGCCCCGGGCCGGCGGGACTACTTCGTCGCGTAGGAGACGATGGAGCCGTCGATGAGCCACTCCACCGGGGCACGGTCGTCCGTGTAGACCGGGCCGCCCTTCAGGCCCGTCTGGAGCTCGTCCGCGGCGCGGTCGGCCGTCTCGCGCAGCTCGGCGGGGAGGGTCGGCACGGAGCGGGCCAGCTGGGCGGCGGAGAGCGGGGAGCTCGAGGCGACGACGAGCGAGTTCGTCGGCGTCATCGCGTAGCGGACGGCGTGGGGGAAGTCCGTGCGCATCGTGGCCGTCAGGGCCTTCTCGAGCGCGTCGTCGCCCTCGGGGTGTCCGACGTTGACGATCACCACGCCGCGCGGGGTCAGGCGGTCGCGCACCTGGCGGAAGAACTCGCGGGTCGTGAGGTAGAAGGGGATGTAGGGCTGGCGGTACGCGTCGACGCCGATCACGTCGTAGCGGCCCTTCCCGTCGTCGAGGCCGCCCGAGCGCAGGAACGGGCGGGCGTCGGCGGTGTGGATCGTCAGCCGCGGGTCGCGCGGCATCCCGAGCCACTTCCGGCCCATCTCGGAGACCGTGCCGTCGATCTCGACGCCGTCGAACTGCACCTGCGGGAACAGCGCGAGGGACGCGCGGGCGACGGTGCCGCCGGCGTTGCCGAGCATCGCGATCCGCCGCGGCGGGGCGGTCGGCGTGCCGGGGGCCTTCGTCGGGTCGGCGACGGCGAAGGGGAGCACCTGGAACGCGTCCCAGTAGTTCCCCGTCAGCACGGTGTCGGCGCGCCACACGGAGTGGATGGCCTGGCCCTCGTTGAGCTCGAGGCGCCGCTCGACCGTGCCGGCGGGGGAGATGCCGCCGTCGTCCACGGGGTGCTCGATGACGCGGGCGTACTGGTAGACCGTCTCGGCCTCGTCGAGCACGCGGTCGTCGGCACCGGCGGGCTTCGTGGTGCCCGGCGGCAGGAGCAGGAGCAGGGCGACGGCGAGCGGGACGGCCCACGTGCGGCGGGGCATGCGGAAGACGGCCACGAGCGCCATCACGAGCGCGAGCACGATGAACGTGCGCTGCGAGCCGACGAACGGGATCAGGACGAGGGAGGCGGCGAACGTGCCGACGAGGCTGCCGGCGGTGCCGATCGCCCCGAGCCGGCCGACCGTCTCGCCGGTCTGCGCGAGGTCGGTGACCGCGAGCTTCGTCGCCCACGGTGTCGCGGCGCCGATGAGGATCAGCGGTAGCGCGATCAGCACGAGCATGCCCACGAGCGAGCCCACGAACGCGCCGGCCTCGATCTTGTCGAACGCGGTGATCGCGAGGTCGAGGAACGGCCCGGAGACGAGGGGCACGATCGCCAGCAGCGCGGCGGCGATCAGGACGAGGACCTTGAGGCCCTCGAGGTGCGGGTGGCGGTCGGCGAAGCGGCCGCCGAGCCAGTGGCCGATGGCCAGGGCGATCAGGCAGACGCCGATCGTGTTGGCCCAGATGATCGTGGAGTCCCCGAAGTACGGGGCCAGCAGGCGGGCGGCGGCGATCTCCGCCCCCAGACTGCCCGCGCCGACCACGAACACCAGGACCGTCAACGCGCGCATCGGCGGTGGACTGTAGCGGCGGCGCGCCAGGCCCGGTCCGGCCCGTGGGGAGGACGACGTACGCCCCGAAGCCCGTCGGGAGCGTCACGCGCGGTTCACGTGACGCTCGGGCGCGGCAGTAGTGTCGAGGTCGTATGGCCTCCAGGGACGCACGCGAGATCGATCAGTTGACCCAGGCCTGGGAGGACCGCGTCGAGGCGGTGCTCGCCGCCCGGGTCGGCAAGCGGCGGGGCGCCGCGCTCGCGGGGCGCTGGGCGGGGAGGCTGCCGACCTCGTACCGCGCGGGGGTGGCCCCGGAGTCCGCCGCCCACGACGTGCTCGCACTCGACGCGCTGGACGAGGACGAGGACCGCCTGGTCGTCGTCGCCAAGCACGAGGCCGGACCAGGGTCGCCCTCGGCCGAGGGCATGACCCGCATCGTCCTGGCGCGCGGCGGGCCGCGCGTGGAGCTGGCGTCCGCCATGCCGATCCTCAGCGACCTGGGCCTGCACGTCGTGGAGGAGCGCTCCGCCCGCCTGCACGGCGACGACGAGACGTGGATCCAGGACTTCGGGGTGCTCGGACCCGACGGCCGGCCGCTGGACCTCGAGGCCGTGGGCCCGCGGGTGACGGCCTGCATCGACGCCGTCTGGGCCGGCGAGGTCGAGTCCGACTCGCTCAACCGCCTCGTGGTGCTGACGTCGATGGGGCACGAGCGGCTCGAGCCGCTGCGCGCGTACCGGCGCTATCGCCAGCGCCTCGGCTCGCGGTTCACGGAGGGCTACCAGAACGACGTCATCGTCCAGCACGCCGCGATCACGGAGCGGCTCGTGGAGCTGTTCGAGCTGCGGTTCGGCGCCCCGGACGGCCAGGCCCCTCGCGACGAGGAGGCGGAGCAGGCGCTGCGCGGCGTGATCGTCGACGCGCTCGACGGCGTGACCTCGCTCGACCACGACCGCATCCTGCGCAACCAGCTCGGGGCGATCGAGGCGACGTACCGCACGAACGCCTACCGGGAGGGCCGCGGGGCACTGGCGCTCAAGCTCAAGAGCGCCGAGGTGCCCGCGATGCCGCAGCCCGCGCCGCTGTGGGAGACGTACGTGCACGGGCTGACGGTGGAGGGCGTGCACCTGCGCGGCGGCATGATCGCCCGCGGCGGCCTGCGCTCGTCCGACCGGATGGACTACCGCACCGAGGTCCTGGGCCTCATGCGCGCCCAGATGGTGAAGAACGCGGTGATCGTGCCGACGGGCGCCAAGGGCGGGTTCCTGCTGCGCCAGCCGCCCGCGGCCGGCGCCGACCTGCGGGAGGCCGTCCGCGAGGGGTACGTCGCGTTCGTCACCGCGCTGCTCGACGTCGCGGACGACCTGCACGACGGCGAGGTCGTCCACCCCGACGGCGTGCGGATCCTCGACGGCGACGACACGTACCTCGTCGTCGCGGCCGACAAGGGCACGGCGACGTTCTCCGACACGGCGAACGAGATCTCGCTGCGCCGCGGCTACTGGCTCGGCGACGCCTTCGCGTCCGGCGGCTCCGTCGGCTACGACCACAAGGCGCTGGGCATCACGGCACGTGGCGCGTGGGTGTCGGTGCGCCGGCACTTCGACGAGCTGGGCGGCGACCCCGAGACCGACCCGATCACGGTGGTCGGCATCGGCGACATGTCCGGCGACGTCTTCGGCAACGGGATGCTGCTCTCGAAGTCCATGCGGCTGGTGGCCGCCTACGACCACCGGCACGTCTTCGTCGACCCCGACCCGCAGGACCCCGAGGCGTCGTGGGCGGAGCGCCGACGGCTGTTCGATCTCGAGCGCTCGTCGTGGGACGACTACGACCGCGCGCTGATCTCGAAGGGCGGCGGGGTCTTCCCGCGCGACGCGAAGTCCGTGGCGATCACGCCGGAGATGCGTGAGGCGCTGGGCATCGAGGACAAGCGCCTCGCGCCCGCCGAGCTGATCCAGGCCGTGCTGCAGGCGCCCGTCGACCTGCTGTGGAACGGCGGCATCGGCACCGTGGTGAAGGCCTCGGACGAGGACGACGCCGAGGCCGAGGACCGCGCGTCGGACGCCATCCGCGTCGACGCCCGCGACCTGCGCTGCCGGGTCGTGGGGGAGGGCGGCAACCTCGGGTTCACCCGTGGCGCCCGCGTGGAGTTCGCCCGCGCCGGGGGCCGGATCAACGCCGACTTCATCGACAACTCCGCCGGCGTCGACTGCTCGGACCACGAGGTCAACCTCAAGGTCCTGCTCGACGTCGCGATCCGCCGCGAGCTGCTGGGCGAGGACGAGCGTGACGCCCTGCTGGCCGAGGTCACGGACGACGTGGTGGCCCACGTGCTCGACGACTCCTACGCCCAGGCGCGGGTCATCACCCAGGAGGAGCGGCGTGCGGCCAAGCGCACGCTGGCCGCCGAGGAGCTGATGGAGGCCCTGGAGGAGGCCGGTGAGCTCGTGCGGGCCGACCACGGGCTGCCCGGTGCGGACGAGCTGGCGGAGCGGCGCTCGAACGCCGCGGGCCTGACGCGCCCCGAGATCGCGGTCCTCGTCGCGCTGGCCAAGAGCGCGCTGACCGGGGCGCTGCTGGACGAGGACGCGCTGGACGACCCGGTCCTGGGCGACGACGTCCTCGCGTACTTCCCGCCGCGTGTGATGGAGCGGTTCGGTGCGCTCGTGCCCGAGCACCCGCTGCACACGCACCTCTCCGCGATGCTCGCCGCCAACGAGGTCGTCGACACGATGGGCCCGACGTTCGCGGCCCGGCGCGCGCTGGAGTTCGGCGCGTCGGCCACCAGCGTGGTCCGCGCGTGGCGGATGGCGGTCGGGGCGACGGGCGCCCGCGAGCTGTGGGCGCAGGTCGACCGGCTCACGGACGTCGAGGCCGAGGTCGTCTGGTCGCTGCGCTCCGAGGTCGACGACCTCGTGCGCGTGACGAGCCGCTGGTTCCTCGCCCACGCCGTCGGCGCGCCGATCGGCCCGACGGTCGAGCGCCACCGGGACGGTGTCGCCGCCATCCGCGAGCGGCTGCGGGAGCTCGACACGGACGAGCGCCGGCGCAAGCGGGTCGAGGCGTTCGTCAGCACCGGGGTGCCCCGCGACCTCGCGGAGGAGGCCACGGGCGACGCGGCGCTGATCCTTGCGCCGCACGTCGTCGCGACCGCCGAGTCCGTCGGCCGGCCCGTCGTCGACGTCGGCGCCGCGGTGCTGCACCTCGGCGACGAGCTCGGGCTGGGCGCCCTGCACGCGGCCGTCGAGGCCCTGCCGATCCCGGACCGCATGACGCGCTGGTCCGTGCAGGCGCTCCGCGACGACCTGCTCGACGCGCGGGTCAACGTGGTGGCGGGCGCGCTGCGCGAGTCCCCCGAGGCCGGGCCGCACGACGCGATCGACGCGTTCCTGCGGCCCCGCGGCCACGACGTCCTGCGGCTGCGGCGGTTCCTCCGCGAGCTCTCCCCGGACGACGAGAGCCGCTCCGCGGCGTCCTCCGCCGCGTGCCTGCTGGCCGTGCGCCAGCTGCAGGCGATGATCCGGACGGACTGAGGCGCCCGCCGGGCCTCAGGCCGCCGGCAGCTGCTTGGCGAGCATCGTGACGACCTTCTCGCCGGCCTCGTCCGCGGCGCGGCGCTCGAGCTCGACGTAGCCGCGGCCGGTGTGGAACGCCAGGGAGGGGGCGTTCATCGGCACGACGTTGACCTCGCACAGCATGCGGCCGAAGGGCCGGGCGCGCTCCTCGCAGGCGGTGTAGAGCGCCGAGCCGGCCCCGCGGCGTCGCGCGCGGTCGGCCACGGCGATCCGATCGAGGTACAGGAAGCGGTCGTAGCGCTCCGCGAACCAGGCGTAGTGGCTGCCGTCGTAGTCCGTCCCCGACGCAATCGCCAGGCAGAACCCGAGCACGCCCTGCTCGTCCTCGACCACGAGTGGCGCGGCGCTGCGCGCGACGATCCACTCCAGGCGCGCCGCGTCCATCGGGCTGAGCTTGTCGACGTCCTTCGCGTTGAGGGCGAGGACGGCGTCGTGGTCGCGTGGCTCGATCGCGCGGACGCGCAGGTCCGTGCCCGCCGGCCCCGCGGCCGGGGCGCCGCTCATCCGTGGCCCCCGCCGGAGGAGACGGCCGGCGGCCGCGACTCCTCGGCGAGCGACGTGATCACGAGCGGGCCGCGGGCGGCGTCGTCGAGCACCGTGCCGGCCTCGTCGCCGTTGCGGGCGTAGAGCTCCACGAGCAGGTGGGCGACGATCTGATCGCCCTGGTGCGTGTGGAAGCGCACGTGGCTGAAGAACTCCTGCGTGCCGGCGTCGCCGAGCGCCGCGAAGCTCAGGGCCTCGCCGGCCTCGGGGCCCGAGCAGACCTCGACGTCGTCGGCGGGCACGGTGATCGTGCAGGACGCGACCCACGGCGTGCCCATGACGAGCCGCTCCCAGCGGGACTCGTCCGCGATCAGGCGCCCGTCGGTGAAGATCAGGTGCGGCTGGTCGTGCATGCAGTCCAGGCACTGCACCACGGCCTCCTGCTGCTCCTCCACCGCCTGCACGGGCGTGCCGGTGGCGGGATCGATGCGGTGGATCCCGTCGTAGTGGACGTGGAGCTCCAGCGCCGTCGACCAGCAGCGGTAGCACCGCATCCAGGGCAGCGACCCGACGTCGGACATCCCGTGATCGTAGACCCCGGGGGCGTGCGGGGCCGGACGGCGGCCGTCGGGCGGTCGCCGAGCTACGCTGCCGCACGTGCGCCGTCGCCTGCTCACCGGCCTGCTGGTCGTCATCGCGATCGTGACGGTGGTGCTCGCGGTGCGCTCGTGGGCGACGGACGAGACCGACCGGGCACGCGCGGCGGTGGAGCGCTTCGCCGCGGCCGTGGAGGACCGGGACTACGCGACGGTCTGCGACCGGCTGCTCGACGACGGCCTGCGCGAGCGGCTGCAGGCCGTCGACCTGCCGTGCGTCCAGGCGCTGCGGACCGGCCTGGGCGGCGTGCGCGAGCCCCGCCTGACGGTCGAGAACGTCGTCGTCGTGGAGGACCGGGCTCGTGCGGCGGTGCGGACCGCGGCCGCGGGCCAGCCGGCCTCGGAGGACGTGCTCTCGCTCGTGCGGCAGCAGGGCGAGTGGCGGATCTCGGCGCTCGCGAACGAGAACGCCGGCGGCACGGACGGGCCGGCGGTCGTCCCGGAGGGGGAGGGGCCGGCGGACGCGGCGGCCACGTCGACCGGCGCGGCGCCGCCGCCGACCGTCGTCACGACGCCCACGCCGGCGGCCCCGGGGACGCTGACGCCGAACCCGTCGGGGCTGCCCGACGACGAGGCGCTCCAGGACAAGCGCCGCGGGGACCGGACCGCCGCCGAGGTCCGTCGCGACCGGCGCCTGCGGGCGCTGCAGCGCCGCGCGCTGCGCGAGCAGGGCCGCCGCGGCGAGTGACCGTGGCGCGCTGGCGCTCGTCCCGCCGCTACCCTCCGGCGCGTGCTCGCGACCCTGATGGCCGCCCTTCCGCCCCTGGCGCTGATGCCGGAGTGGCTCGATCCGGAGTACATCGTGCGTCGGTTCGGCTTCCTCGCCGTGCTCGCCGTGGTCTTCGCGGAGTGCGGTCTCCTGGCCTTCTTCCTGCCGGGCGACTCGCTCCTGTTCACCACGGGCGTGATGGCGAACCCCGACAGCCCGATCTACCTCATCGAGCAGCCGATCTGGCTGCTCTGCCTGACGATCTCGATCGCGGCGGTGCTCGGCGACCAGGTCGGGTTCCTCATCGGGCGCAAGGCCGGGCCGGCGCTGTTCAGCCGCCCGGACTCGCGGTTCCTCAAGCAGGACCACCTCGCCCGCGCGGAGCGCTTCTTCGAGCGCTACGGCGGCCGCACGATCTTCCTCGCGCGGTTCGTGCCGGTCGTGCGGACGGCCGCGCCGCTCGTCGCCGGGGCGTCGGGCTGGAACTACACGGACTTCCTGCGCTGGAACGTCTTCGGCGGCATCGTCTGGGGCGCCGGCGTGACGGCGCTGGGCTACGCGCTGGGCGGCGTGGACTTCATCAACAACAACATCGAGGCGATCCTGCTGCTGATCGTCGCGGTCTCCGTGCTGCCGATCGTCGTCGAGGTCCTCATGGCGCGCCGCCGCGAGGCCCGCGCCGCCCGCGAGCGCGGCGTCGTCACCGCCGACGACTGAGCGGCGACGGGCGCGGGCGCCGGGGCGACCGCGGCGCGCGGGCGACGGCGCCGGCCGGCCGGTCGGCGGCGCTGCCCTCAGCGTCGACGCGGGTGCCGGCCGGTCCCGGTCGACGAGGCCGCCCTCAACGGGCGAAGGTCGTGCTCGACCAGCGCGTCCAGCGCTCGAAGAGCCCGGCGAACGCGGCGTCGTCCAGGCCGTAGGAGCTGAGGAACAGCTGCCCGCCGCCGAAGGGTCGCGCGTCGTCGACCGGCTGGTCGACCACGACGAGCAGCCCGTCGCCCCACGCGTCGACCGTCAGGCCGAGCTGGTGGGGCGAGCGGAACCACAGCTCGCCCTCGAGCCGCTCGCCCGCGGCGGTCTCTGCGGCGTAGCGCTCGCCGGGGGCCAGGTCCGCGAGGCCGGCCAGCCCGAGCGCCTCGAGCACGGGCGGGGCGGCCGCGGTGCGCAGCGGGCCCTGGAACTGCAGGACGCGGCGGGGCTCGTCCGGGTGGCGCTCGAGCGCCAGGCGCAGCGTCTGCAGGAATGTCGTCCAGCCCTCGTCGAGCCCGTCGAAGGGGGCCGCCGGGTCGAGCTCGTCGGCCCGCCGGGCGAGCGTCAGGCGCGTGAGCTCCCCGAGCTCCTCGAGCCGGAACACCCCGGCGCCGTTCGTGCCGAAGCGCAGCAGGCCGCGCGACTTCGCGACGCCGTCGACGAACAGCGCGTCGATCTCGCCCTCCAGCGCGTCGTGCTCCCACCCGAACCAGCGCGGGATGAGCGCCGGCTCCGTGAGCCACTCCCACACGTGGTCGACGGGCGCGGCGATCTCGACGCCGACCCGGACGACGCCGTCACCCGCCGTCACGCTCAGACCTCGTTGCGCGCCGGCGGGCGGTGGCGCAGCTGCTCGATGACGATGCCGGCGATCGTGAGGACGACGACCCCGATGATCAGCAGGTCGATGTGCCCCTGGATGAAGTCGACCGTGCTGCGCGGCAGGGCGGCGGCGAGGCCGTAGCCCAGGAGGATCAGGCCCGAGGTCCACGCGATCGCGCCGATGATCGACCAGAGGAGGAAGAGCCGGCGGTTCATGCCGACAGCCCCGGCGACGACCGCCACGAACGTGCGCACGATGGGGACGAACCGGGCGAGGAAGATCGTGATCGTGCCGTACTTCTCGAAGAACAGGCGCGAGCGCTCGAGGTGGTCCTTGCGGAACAGGCGGGAGTTCTCCCGTTCGAACAGCGCCGGTCCGGCGCGGTGGCCGATCTCGTAGCCGACGAGGTTGCCGAGGATCGCGGCGATCGGGACGAGGACCACGAGCATCCACAGGGGCTCGGTGATCGTGCCGAGCTCCGTCAGGATCCCCGCGCTGAAGAGCAGCGTGTCGCCGGGCAGGAAGAAGCCGACGAGCAGCCCGGTCTCGGCGAAGATGATCACGAGGATCGCGACCAGCCCGTACTTGCTCAGGATCTGCTCCGGGCTCAGCCAGTCGGGCAGCAGGGCGAGCGGGGCCGTCATCTCGGCCAGGAGCGGGGTGAGCACAGGCGCAGCGTAGCGGGGCCGCATGAGCGTTCCCTGAGCGGGGTAGTGAACGCGGCTGCGCGCGTCGGCGCCCGCGGCCCGTGGGCTCCCGACGGTCGCAGGCCCCGGTGGCCGCGACGGTCGTAGGCTGCCCGGCATGGACGCCGTGCTCCCCCGCCACGAACCCGAGGACGTCGTCCGCCCACCGCGCCCCGGCGGCCTGCTGACGGCGGCCGCCGCGGTGCCGCTCGGTGCCGCCGTGCTCCTCGCCGCGGGGCACCTCCCCGGTGGGGCGCGCGCCGTCGTCGGCGTGGCCGTGGTCGTCCTCGGCCTGGCGCTCCTGCGGACGCACGGCACGGTCACCGGCGCCCGGCTGGGACCGGGGCTCTCCGACGCGCTCGGGGCGATCGTGATCGTGCTCGGCGTCGGGCTCGTGGCGGGCCCGCTGGCGGTCGAGATCGACGGGTCCGAAGGCGGCCTCGGCGGCTGGGGCGCCGTGCTCTTCTGGCTCGCCCTCGCGGCCACCGCCGTGGCGCTGCTCGGCGCGCCCGAGGGTGGGCGGGCGACGATGCGCGCCGCGGAGTCGCTGCTCGGCGTCTCCGTGGCCGTCGCGTTCGTCGCGCTGCTCGGCGCCGGGGCCCTCGTCCTGGACGAGGAGGAGCGCTCCGTCGTGGTGCTCGTGGCCGCCGCCTTGGCCACCGGTGCGGCGGCGACGGCCCGCACCGACGCGGGCGGGCCGCGGGTGGCCGTGGTGGTCGCCGCGGTGCTGCTCGCGTGCGTGGGCGGCGAGGCGACGCAGCTCGTCGGGATCGTCACGGGGAACCTCCTGCCGGGAGCGGCCGAGAGCGGCGCCTCCGAGGCGTTCGCGAGCGTCCGCGCGGGGCTCGTGCTGCTCGTCGCCGCCGCGCTGCTCGTCGTGGCCGCCCGTCGCCGGTACGTCGTCGGGGCGGTGCTCGCGTCCGCGCTGCTGCTCACCGCCGGCTCCGGGGACGACGCGGCGACGGCGCTCTGGGCCGTGCCGCTCGCCGGCCTGCTCGTGACCGGCCTCCTGGTCGCGTCGGCGCCCGCGCGCACCGGCGCCGGCCGGCTGCTGGGCCGCGTGATGCGCGGCGACGCCACCGACGTCGACGGCGGGGACGGCGGGGCGGCGCTGTCCCGCGACGCCGCGCTCGCGGCCCTGGCGGTGGCGTGCGTGACGCTGGCCGGCACGATCGGCGGGCTGAACCCGGACGCGCCGGCGCTCGCGGCGCTCGCCGTCGTGGCGCTCGCCGCCGTCGTCCTGGCCCTCTGCGTGCTGCTGCCGGGAGCGCCGGGCGTGGTCGCGGCGCTCGCCGGCCTGGCCGCGATCCACCTGACGCAGCCCGCGTTGGCGGCCGTGGCCGCCCTGTGGCGCTCGGGCTTCGAGGAGTACGACACCGCCGTGGTCGTCGCGGTGACCGTCGTCCACCTCGCCGCCGTCCTGGTCGTGCTGCGGCGCCACCGCGAGCCGGCGGTCCTGGCGCTGGCGGCCGTCGTCGTGGCGGGGCAGATCGGGACCATGCTGTTCATCGTGCTCGGCCGCGGGGAGGGTCTCGACCTCACGCTCGTGCTGCTCGCGAGCCTGGGCGCGCCCACCGTGGGACTCGTCGTCGCCGCGGCCCTCGCCCTCGTCGGGCCCGCGCGCGTGCTGCGGCAGGCCCAGGCCGTCGGGGCCGGATTGGCCTACGCGGCGGCGGTCGCCGCGCCGACGCTCGGCGGGTACGGGGGCATCGGCAGGCCGACGGACGGCTCGTCGCCCGCGCTGCTGCAGGGTGCCGACCGGGTCGTGGCGGTCCTGCTGGTCGTCGCACTGCTGCTCGGCCTCGCGCTCCTGGCCGCGAGCGTCGCGCGCAGGCCGTCCGTCGCCGTCACGGCCGGCGTGCTGCTCGGCGGGGTGCAGGCCGCGCTCTTCGCCGGGCTGGTCGGCGCGGCTGTCCGGGCGGGGGCGGATGTCCTCCCGACCGCGCCGTCGGATCCGCTGCTGGGGTTCGCGGCGGCGGGCAGCGGGGTCCGGGACTCCGGGGCCGCCTGGCCGCTGCTCTTCGGGGCCCTCGGGGCGGTCCTGCTCGCCGCGGCGTGGTGGCTCGAGTCGCGCCGCCCCCTGCCCGCGGACGCACCCCTCGGGGGCTGAGGCGCGCGGGCCTACCGGCGCACGGGGCCGACCGCCGCGCGCGCCCGGGGCCTAGCGGCGGACGAGCACCCAGACGAGGGCGATCGCGAAGCCGATCTGGCCGAAGCTCAGCGCGGTGCCGAGGTTCGCGGCGCCCGCGAGTTCGGCGATCAGCGTCGAGACGACGAAGGCGCCGGCGACGATCGCCAGGTTCTCGGCGAAGGGGCGGGAGCGCGGGGCCGCGACGTCGGCGTCCGTGAGCCGCCGCGCGGGGGACCGCCGGGCGTCGGCGTCCGTCAGGCGCCGCACGGGGGAGGGGCCGCCGTCGGAGGCCGGGGAGCCCTGGTCCGTCCCGGCCGGCGACCCCGAACCGGCACCGGTCCCCGGGGCACGGCGGACGCCGGACGGCTTGCGGCGGGCCGCGCTCATCGCGTCGCCCCGGTCGTGTTCGGCTCGGCGTCGCGCAGACCGGCGGCCCGCTCGAGCTCCTGCATGAGGATCGGCACGGCCAGATCATCGCCGGTCGCGGTGAGGACGCGTCGCGCGGCGGGTCGGCCGCCCAGCTCGCGCAGGGCCCGCTCGCCGTGCTCGAGGCGGAAGTCGTCGATCGCGGTGCGTCGGCGCGCGTCACGGCGGGCGGCCCGCACGTCGATCGTCTCCCGGTGCGCCTCCAGCGTGGCGATGAGCTCGTCGAAGCCCTGAGCGGGCGGGAGCGACGAGACCGCCACGACTTTCGTGGTGCGGTCCCCGACGGAGCGCAGCGCGGAGCGGACGTCGGCGCGGGCGCGCTGGGCGATGCGTCCGAGGTCGGCCTTCGTGATCACCAGGACGTCCGGGATCTCCATGATCCCGCTCTTCAGGAACTGCAGGACGTCGCCCGATCCGGGCTGCACGATCACGACGACGGTGTCGGCGACGTCGGCCACGTCGGTCTCGGACTGCCCGACGCCGACCGTCTCGACGATCACCACGTCGAACGCCACGGCGAGCGCCTGCGCGGCCGCGCGGGTGGCCCAGGCGAGGCCGCCGAGGCGGTCGGCGGCCGCCGTGGAGCGGATGAAGACGCCCGCGTCCTTCGGGTCCACGTGGATGCGGGCGCGGTCGCCGAGCAGCGAGCCGCCCGTCCGGCGGCTCGAGGGGTCGACGGCCAGGACCGCCACGGAGCGCCCGCCGGCGCGCAGCGTCCGCACGAGCTCGGAGAGCAGGGTCGACTTGCCCGCCCCGGGCGGTCCCGTCACCCCGACGACGTGCCCGGCCGGCTCGCGGCCCAGGGCGGCGGGGGAGAGGCGCTGAAGCAGCTCGGCCGTCTGCGTCCGCGCGACCGGGGTCCGGTTCTCCACGAGATTGAGGACCGCGGGGGCGGCCGTCAGATCCCCGTCGATCAGCCGGCCCGCGAGGGTCCGTCCCAGGTCCTCCTGCATCTCGCCATCGTACGGCGCCACCGCCCATGAGCCCCGTCGCACACCGGTCCGCGGTCCGCTTTGCCATCGTCGGTGGTCATGACCGACGACTTCGACGTCCTCCGCCAGCCCCTGAAGCTCGGTGCGCTGGACCTGCCCCACCGCCTCGTCATGGCGCCCCTGACGCGCAACCGCGCCGACGAGGACGGGACCGCCAACGCCCTCATGGCGGAGTACTACGGCCAGCGCGCCGGCTCGGCCGCGCTCATCGTCTCCGAGGCCACGTGGGTCGCGCAGCAGGGCAAGCCCTACCCGCGCACCCCCGGGATCGCGAACGACGCCCACCGCGAGGGCTGGCGCCTGACGACGGACGCGGTGCACGAGGCCGGCGGCCTGATCGTCGCGCAGCTCTGGCACGGGGGCCGCGTGGCGCACCCCGACACGACGGGGGAGGACACGGTGTGCGCGTCCCCCACCGCGGTGGAGAAGCTGACGATCTTCACGCCGCACGAGGCCGAGGCGCCCGTGCCGACGCCGCGTGAGCTCACGACGGACGAGATCCGGGGCCTGGTGCAGACCTTCGCCGACGCCGCCCGCCGCGCGATCGAGGCCGGGTTCGACGGCGTCGAGATCCACGGCGCCAACGGCTACCTGCTGCACCAGTTCCTCGCGGACGGCGTGAACCACCGCGAGGACGAGTACGGCGGCAGCCCCGAGAACCGCGCCCGCTTCGTCGTCGAGGTCACGAAGGCCGTCGTCGCGGCCGTCGGCGCCGACCGCACCGGCATCCGCCTGTCGCCGGCGCCCGCCGCGCACGAGGCGACGGAGTTCGACGGCGGCGACACCTACCGCGCGCTGGCGAAGGAGCTGGCGCCGCTGGGCCTCGCCTACGTCCACGTCATGCGCCAGCCGGGCGACCCGCTGCTCCAGGAGCTGCGGACGGCGTTCGGCGCGCCGCTGCTCCTGAACACGGGCTTCGCCAAGAAGACGGAGCGCGAGGAGGCCATCTCGTTCGTGCGCGACGGCCACGCCGACGCGTCCGTCGTGGGCCGCGCGTTCATCTCGACGCCCGACCTGCTCGAGCGCTGGGCGGCCGGGCAGCCCGAGAACGAGGGCCGGCCCGAGCTGTACTACGCCAGCGGCCCGGAGGGCTACACGGACTACCCGACGATGGCCGGCGAGACCGCGCTCGGCACCTCGTAGGCGCCGTCGCGGCGCGGTGGTCGCCTCAGGCGGCCATCGCGCTCTGGACGGCGTCCAGCATGCGCTGCGTGCGCGGGGGCTTGACGACGAAGTCGCGGGCGCCGGCGACGATCGACTCGACGACGCGGGCGTCCTGCCCCGGGGCGGAGCACATGATCACGCGGGCGCTCGGGTCCATGCCGATGATGTCGCGCAGGGCGGCGACGCCGTCCTTGCCGGGCATCGTGACGTCGAGCGTGCAGATGTCGGGCTGCAGGTCGCGGAAGCGCTCCACGGCCTCGGTGCCGTTGGAGGCCTCGCCGATCACCTCGTGTCCGCCCACGCGCAGGGCGTCGGACACCATCTGGCGCATGTAGGGCGCGTCATCGACCACGAGCACGCGGGCCACAGTCATCACCTTCGTCGAATCGGGGGGCGGAACAGACGCCGAGCCCGGCGACGGTGGTGGCCGTCGGCGGGATCATCCCCTGTTCGCGTCCCGGTCCCGGACGGTGACCGCGGTGGACGTTCGTCCTAGTCCTTGGGCGGCAGCTCGGGGAGCTTGACCGGGGCCGAGGCGGCCGCGCGGTTCTCGTCGCGGACCGCGGCCCACAGCTCCTCGCGGTACACCGGGAGCGCCCGCGGGGCCTCGATGCCCAGCCGGATCGTGGCGCCGTTGACCTCGACGACGGTGATCACGACGTCGTCGCCGATCATCAGCTTCTCGCCCTCGCGGCGCGTGATGATCAGCATCAGGCGGCCTCGGCCACGAGCGGGGCGCGCAGCGGCGCCTCGTCGGCGCGGTTGATGACCTGCCAACCGCGGCGGCCCACGATGAGCAGCGGGGCGCGGAGGTTGGCGGAGAAGTCCTCGAGCCGCTCGCCGGCGCGGACGACGACCCACGTCTCGACGGCCTCCGTGTCGCGCAGCGCCGGGTCGACGTCCTCCTCCTCGAGGACGACGTCGAAGTCGGGGAAGAACCGCCCCGGGCGGGTGACGGGCAGCGCGAGGGACGCGTCGTCGAGCGACTGCAGCCACGCGAAGGCGCCGTCGGGGTCCTCCGGGAGCAGCAGCGCGTAGCGCGTGCCGGGCAGGCCGACGAGCCCGTCGGGGAACTCGAGGGCGTCGTCCTCGGAGAGCTCGAGGTCGCCGAAGCGGGTCGACTGGAGGGTGATCGCCATGGGGGTCCGGATCCGTTGGGGGGAGTGGTCGGCTAGCGCAGGAAGTCCAGCAGCGAGCTCTGCATGATGCCCGCACCGGCCTTCAGCGCCGCCTGGTAGCTGGCCTGCTGGGTCGCGTACGTGATCATCGTAGACGCCGCGTCGGCCTCCTCCACGTTCGAGCGCTGCTCGTCCGCGTTCTCCTGGAGCTCCAGCAGGCGATCCGAGGCCGCCGTGATGCGGTTGCCGGCCGCGCCGACCTCGGCCCGCAGGCCGCCGAGCGCGTTGATCTGGGCGTCGAGGGCCTTGAGGTCGGTCGTGCGCAGGGCGTTGGCGTCCGCGGCGGTCCCGCCCTTGAGGTGGGAGGAGATCGTGCGCAGGGCGTCGAGCAGCTTGCCGTCGCCTCCGCCGTTGCCGGTGACGCGCCCGGCGAGGTCGACGTTGACCTGCACGTCGACGCCCGCGCCGACGGTGCGGACGATCGTGCCGGCGTTGCCGTTGAACGTGTCGGCGCCGTCGACGGCGTAGGGCAGGCCGGCCGTGGCCGAGCCCGCGAAGATCGGGACGCCGGCGTACGTCGAGTTGGCCGTGGTCTTGACGGAGCGGATGAGCTGGTCGATCTCGGCCGCCGCGGCCTCGCGAGCGGCCTGGCCGCCGGCGTCGTTGCCGGCGCCGACGAGCAGCACGCGGGCGCGCTGGACCATGTCGGTCATGCCCTGCAGGGCGGAGTCCGTCGTGCGCTGCCAGCCCTGGGCGTCCTGCACGTTGCGCTGCGCCTGGGCGATCTGGGAGAGCTCGGCACGCAGGTCCATCGCGCGGGTCGTGCCGTACGGGTCGTCGGACGGGCGGGTGATCTGCATGCCGGAGGACATCCGCTCGTACGTGCGGGTCAGCCGCGCGGACGAGGACTGGAGGTCCTGCAGGACGGTGCGGTTCATCATGCCGCTGGTGATGCGATAGCTCACGGTCGGGCCTCTGGTGCGGGGTTTCGGAAGGGGGTCGGTCGGGGTGGGAGGCGGTGGCCCGCGGGCTCAGAGGCCGACCCGCCCGGTGCGGTTGATGAGCGTGTCGAGCATCTCGTCCATCGTCGAGAGCACGCGCGCGGATGCCTGGTAGCCGCGCTGGAACTTGACGAGGTTGGCCATCTCCTCGTCCGGCGAGACGCCGGAGACGGAGTCGCGGCGGTCCTGCAGGGCGCCGGCCAACGTCTGGGCCGTCGCCTCCTCGCGGTTGGCCTCCGCGACCTCGGAGCCGAGCTTGCCGACGAGGGCGCGGTAGCGCTGGTCGCCGGTCTTGCCGCGCAGCGCGGCGATCGCGGTGGCCACGTCGTTGACGCTCGTGGATCCGGCGACGATGGCGTCGAGCGATCCGCCCTTGGCGGGATCGATGCCGGCGCCGACCTCGAGGGGCCGCTGCGGCACGCCGCTGACGGGCGCGCCGGCGGGCACGGTGAAGATCGGCGGGCCGCCGGCGGCCTGGTGGACGCCGTTGACGGCGCCGGCGATCTCCTGCGCGGACTGGGCCAGCTGCGCGCGGTACTCCGCGATCGGACCGGTCGGCGACGCGACGGCCGCGAGCGCGCCGAGCGAGCCGGAGCCGGGACCCGTGGCGGCGAAGGACAGGGAGAACGGCGAGCGGGACTGGCCCCCGGAGACGAGCGGCGTCGCGTCCGTGCCGAGGTAGACGTCGAGCTGCCCGGGGATCGGGGCGCCGTTCCCGTCGAGGGTCGGCTCCGTGCGCACCTGGGCGAACCCGGAGAGCTTGTCGAGCAGCAGGTCGCGCCGGTCGAGCAGGTCGTTCGGGGCGTCGCCGCGGCCGATCGCGGTGCCGATGGCCTCGTTGAGCTCGGCGATCTCCTGGACCGCCAGGTCGATCGGGCCGCCGGCGGCGGTGATGTTGTCGAACTCCGCCTGCGCCTGCTTCTGCACCGTGGCGAGCTGGTCGTCCAGGTTGGCGAACGAGGTCGCCAGGCCCTTGGCGGTGTCGAGCAGCACCTGGCGGCCCGAGATCGACGTCGGCGAGTTCGCGACGTCGGACCAGGAGCTCCAGAAGCGGTTGAGCTGGGCGGAGAGGCCCTTGTCGCCGGGCTCGGAGAACGCGAGCTCCGCCTGGCCGAGCAGCGACGCCTTCGTCTGGGCCTCGCCGAGCTTCGCGTTCTGCGCCCGGAACTGGACGTCCGCGAAGCGGTCGCGGATGCGCTCGATGCCCGTGACGTCGACGCCCTGGCCGAGCTGCGCCCTGCCGCCGGCGACGTTGATCGACAGCGCGTGCGAGGCGGAGGTCTCGACCCGCTGACGGCTGTAGCCCGGGGTGGACGCGTTGGCGATGTTCTGACCGGTGATGTCGATCGCCCGCTGCTGGGCCAGCAGCCCGCGCAGCGCGGTCTCGACGCCGTGGAAGGAGGAGATGGGCATCAGGCGCGCAGATCGAGGACGTGGTGGGGCACGGAGGGCATGGCCGTGGCGTGGCGCCCGGGCCGCGAGCCGGCGGGCGGCTCGTACGTCGGCTCGGGCGGCGCGCCGCCGAGCCGGAGCAGGTGGTCGAGGAACGCGAGCTCCTGCTGCATCAGGGCGCGGTTGCACGCGTGCTCGCGGGCGACCTCGTCCGTCAGCTCGATGAGCGCAGCGCTGCGCTCCTGGGCGACCTTGGCCTCGTCGGGTGAGACGAGCACGCAGAGCGCGGTGACCGTGACCTCGTACGGCGGCAGGCCGAGCAGGCCGGCGGCGCGGACGAGCAGCGCGGTGCGGCGCTCCTCGAGCGTGGCCCGGAAGGTCGTCTCGGCGTCGACGGTGCCCGTGTGGCGGACGACCGCCCCCACGTCGCGGGTGCGGACGGCGGCACCGAGCGCGAGCACGGCGTCGCGCAGGCGCCCGACGGAGCGCAGGTGCTCGTCGAGGTGGCCGAGGAGCTCCCGGCCGAGCGGGGTGCTGGCGGCGAGGCTCACAAGGCGACCCCGGTCGGGAGGGCGGCGACGCCAGGCGTGGCGGCCGGGACGTCGGTGGACGGGGTGCCGGCGGACGGCGCGGCGGTGGCCGGCGCGTCGGCCGGGACCGGGGCGTTCGCCGCGGCCAGCGTGGCCTGCAGCTGGGTGGCGATGCCGATGCCGCCGGACTGCGACAGCGCGTCGGCCATCGCGGCCGGGAGCATGTCGCGGTACGCGTTCGTCGCGGCGGAGGCCCCGTCGCCGGAGTCCTCCGGGGCGGCCGAGGCGGCCATCTCCTTCGTGAGCTGCTCGAGCATGACGCGCTCGAACGCCTTGGCGGCGTGCACCGTCCGGGCGTCCGGCGTGCGCGGGGCGGCGGGCTCGGCGGGGGTGGCCGGGCCGACGGGGGCGACGGCGGGGATGCTCATCGCTTGACCCCGTTGGCGATCTCCATCATCTGATCCTGCGTCTGCACGGCACGGCTGGCCATGGCAAACGCCCGCTGCGACTCGATGAGGTCGGTCATGGCCGTACCCGTGTCGACGTTGGAGGCCTCGAGGGCGCCCTGCTCGAGCCGCGCGTCGTTCACGACGGCGGGCTGGCCGCTGTCGGCCGTCACGGCGTAGAGGTTGTTGCCGATGCTCTGCAGACCGTCCTGGGACTGCACGTCGACGACGCGCAGCCGGCCGAGGGCGACCGGGGTGCCGTTGGCGCCCGGGGCGGACACGGTGCCGTCCTGGGCGATCGAGACCTTCGACAGGTCGGTGCCGTTGGGCACCGGACGCACGCCCGTGAGCAGCGCGCCGTTCGGCGTGGCCAGCCGACCCTGGGAGTCGACCTGCAGGTCGCCGGCGCGGGTCAGCGCCGTGGCGCCGTCGGGCGTGCGGACCTCGAGGTAGCCGCGGCCCTGGATCGCCACGTCGAGCGGGCGGTCCGTGCGCTGCAGGGCGCCCTGGGCGTCGCTGCGGCCGATGGTGGCGGCGGCCGAGCCGGCGCCGATGTGGACGCCCGGCTCGCCGTCGCGGACGTACAGCAGATCGCGGAAGGCGACGCGCTGGTGCTTGTAGCCCGTCGTGTTGACGTTCGCCAGGTCGTTCGACGTGGCGTCCATCCGGTACTGCTGTGCCGACATGCCGGCGGCGGCCGAATACAGGCCTTGGAGCATGGGAGATCCTTGGGGTCGGCCCCCGCGGGGGCGCGGCGGTGTCCCGGTCATCGGCTCGGGGCCGGAGGACTTGAGGACGGGAAGGGGTTGGGGTGCAGGTCGCGCCGGCGCTACATGCGCCGGGCGTCACCGACCTGCGAGGCGGCGCGGCCGAGGGTCTCGTCGATCGTGGTGATCGACTTCTGGCCGGCCTCGAATGCGCGCAGCGACGCGATCATGTCGACCATCGCGCGGGTGGGATCGACGCCCGAGGTCTCGAGCGCGCCCTGCCGGACGGTCCCGACCCCGGCGTTCCCGGCGGCGGTGCCCTCGAAGAGGCCCTCGCCGCGCTTGACGGGATCCGTCAGCGCCACGACGCCCAGCTCCTGGGGATCGACGCGACCGTCGGCCCCGACCTGGATCGGCTGGTTGTTCTGGCCGAGGACCTGGTTGCCGCGTGCGTCCGCGAGCGTGCCCGCGGGGGAGACGCGGAACTGGCCGCCGCGCGTGTAGCGGACGCCCGCGTCGGTCTGGAGCGCGAAGAAGCCGTCGCCCTCGATCGCGAAGTCCAGCGCCTCGCCCGTCTCGCGCGACGGGTTGGACGTCAGGTCGGTGTGCGACTGGTCGGCGTACGGGCCGAGCCCGACCCGGCCGACCTGGGCGCCCGTGCGCGTGTTGTGCAGCAGCATGTCGCCGAACGACGCCTGCGTCGTGCGATCCCGCTTGTAGCCGGCGGTCGCGACGTTCGCGAGGTCGGACGACAGCTGATCCTGCCGCGTCTGTTCGGCACGCATGCCGGCTGCGGCGATGTAGAGGCCTCGGTCCATGCGCGAGGTGATCGGCCGGGGCCACGGCGCCTTGAGGGCCCGTCCGTAGTTCCCCGCAACTCCTGCGGGTTCCCCGGCTCAAGGATCTCGGCCGCGTGCCGATCACGGGGCCATACCACCAGGCGGACGCCCCCACCGCCCCAGTGACCACACCCAGGTCCACAGAACTCGGAGTCCCCCGATGACGCACCAGATCACCTCCATCCCCTCGTTCGACTCCTCGACCACCGTCGCGCGGGTCGTCCCCGCCCACCTGCGCCGCGACGACGCGCCCGCCCTGACGGACGCGTACGTCACGAAGCTCGACGGGTTCGACGGCATCCCCGCCGCCCCGCCGCTCGAGGTGATGGCCGAGGTCGCGGCGCAGTTCGACCGGCTCGACGCCCTGCGCGCCGAGCACGTCTCGCTGCGCTTCGACGTCAGCGAGGGCAACCGCGTGCGCATCGAGGTCGTCGGCGAGGACGGTGAGGTCCGCCGGCGCATCCCGGTGACCGAGGCGATGGAGATCGCCGCCGGCGAGCGTCCCGTTCTTCCGCCGTCGAGCCCGGACGGGCCCGACGAGTCGTTCACCTTCGACCGAAAGGCCTGAGCCATGGCCATCAACCTCAGCGGCCTCGCGACCGGCCTCCCGACGGACGAGCTGATCGCGAACCTGATGAGCCTCGAGCGCCAGCCGCGCACGCGCGTCGTGACGCAGCGGACGAGCGAGCAGTCGATGAAGACGGCGCTCCAGGGCGTCGCCGATCAGCTCAAGAAGCTCCAGACCGCGGCTCAGGCGCTCTCGGACCCGACGCTGTTCGGGAACAAGCAGAGCGTTGAGATCGGCAACGCCGCGACCGCGACGGCGACGCTCGTCTCCGGCGCGCCGACGGGCGGCTACTCCCTGCAGGTCGACCGCCTCGCGCGCTCCGCCCAGGCCAGCTACGCCTACACGCCGCCGACCGCGGACGGCACCATCGAGCTCGCCGGCACCGGGTGGAGCGACTCCATCGCGATGAAGGCGGACGAGAAGGCCTCCGACCTGGTGGCTCGCATCAACGGCAACCCGGCCCTGCACGTCGTCGCGTCCGTCACGACCGTCGACGGCGTCGAGCGGCTCTCCTTCGCCAGCCGGGCCACCGGCGCGGCCAGCGGCTTCACCGCCACCGCCGCCGACGTCCTGTCCGGCGAGGCGCTCAAGGCCGGCCTGGACGCCTCCGTGCGCATCGACGGCCAGGTCCACACCTCGGCGACCAACGTGCTCGAGGGCGCTATTCCCGGCGTCAAGCTGCAGCTCCGCGGCCTCGACAGCGTCGGCACCACCGTCAACGTGGGCGCGCCGGGCGCGGACACGAAGGGCGTCGGCGACGCCGCCAAGGCGTTCGTCGACGCGTACAACGCGTCGAACGACCTGCTGCGCAAGCTCACCGCCGTGAGCGCCTCGTCGAAGGGCCAGCTCGGCGGTGACTCGACGCTCACCGCCATGCAGAACCAGCTGCGCAGCGCGATGATCTCGGTGACGGGCGGCGTCTCGACGCTGCCCCTCGAGAAGCTCGGGATCTCCACGGGCAAGGCCTCCGGCACGGCGACGTACTCCGCCGACGCGATCGCGGGCAAGCTCAAGTTCGACGCCGACGTGCTCAGCGCCGCGGTCACCTCCGACCCCGCCGCCGTCCGCGGCGTCCTCGGCGCCACCGACGGCGTCCTGAAGACGCTCGCCTCGACCATCGGCACCTACACGGGCGCGAGCGGATCCCTGACGGAGCGGATCTCGGCGTCCGACAAGACGATCGCCGACCTCGGTCGGCGCATGGACGACTTCGACGCCCGCCTGACGGCCAAGGAGGCGGCGCTGAAGGCGCAGTTCTCCCGCCTCGAGGCGACGATCTCCAAGTTCAACGATCAGCGCTCCTGGCTCTCCGGCCAGCTCGATGGCCTCAAGGCCCGCTGACCCCGACCGATCACCAGACCGTGAGCACTTACGCCGCCCCCAACGCCTACCGCGACAACGCCGTGCTGACCGCTTCGCCGGCCGGCCTCGTCGTCGCCCTCTACGACGGCATCGGCCGCTTCCTCCGGCAGGCCTCCATCGCCATGCGCGACGGCGACCCGTCGACCGCGTCCGCGCGGATGCAGCGCGCCGAGGCCATCATCTCCGAGCTGCAGGTCACGCTCGACCACGAGCGCGGGGGCGACGTCTCGCCGCGGCTCGACGCCATCTACTCCTTCTGGCGCCGGCACCTCGACGCCGCCCGCCTCGAGCAGGATCCGGCGAAGCTGCTGCAGGTCGTCGCCCAGGCCGCCGAGCTGCGGGGCGCGTTCGCCGCGATCCAGTCGTGACCGTCGCCGTCGACATCGCGGGGTACGAGCTCCTGGCGGCGATCACCGAGCGGGCCCTGATGGCCGCCGGCACGAACGACGCCGACCTGCTCGACCGCCTGCTCGACGACTGGTCCGCCGCCGCCCGGGAGCTGCCGGACGCCCCTCCCGGCCACGCCGGCCCCGCCCTGGCCCGCGCCGCGGCCGCGCACGCCCAGCTCGGCGTGCTGCTGCGCGGCGCGCGGGACGAGGTGGGCCGCGAGCTCGCCCGTGCCGCCACCGGCCGCCGCACCGCGTCCGGCTACGGCGCCGGTACGGCCGCCGTCGCCGCCTCCGGCATGCACGCCGAGCACCGCGCCTAGCGGCCGCTCCGTCACCACCACCCACGCGGTCCCACGGGCCCCTGCGCATGCGCAGGGGCCCGTCGTCGTGGTGGGGCGGGAGCGCGTTCTGGGCCCTCCGTTTCGCAACTCGATGCGAAACGGCCTCAAGTCGCGCCGGAACGGGCCGATCATCGAGGCGTCCCACGGAGGGGACGTTCCGCAGTCCACGGATGGACGAGCGACAGACGGACCCCTTGACGTGAGCCTGATCGACCCCACCCAGAGTGCGCTCAACAGCGCCATCCAGGGCGCTTCCATGCGCCACGACCTGCTCGCGGGGAACCTCGCGAACGTCAACACCCCCGGCTACCAGCGCCGCGACGTGGACTTCCACGGTGCGCTGCAGCAGGCGATGGAGACGGGCCGGCCGCAGGAGGCGCGCTTCGCTGCCACCACCGAGCCCGGCGTGATCTCCGCCGACGGCAACGGCGTCGACATGGACCGCGAGTCCGCCGAGCTGGCCAAGAACGCACTGGACCAGCAGGCGCTGGTCTCCGTCGCCCAGGCCCGCCTCTCCACCTTGATCAACGCCATCAACGGACAGGGCTGATGACCAACATCCTGAGCTCGCTCGACGTCTCCGCCTCGGCGCTGACCGCGAGCCGCACCCAGATGACCGTGACGGCGGAGAACCTCGCCAACGCGCAGACCACCCGCACCGCCGACGGCGGCCCGTACCAGCGCAAGTCCGTCGTGCTCCAGAGCGCCGACGCGGCACCGCGCTTCGGCAACGTGCTCGCCGGCGCCATGGACCGCGGCGGCATGGCGCCCGCGGGCGTCGAGGTCTCCGGGATCGTGGCCCACGAGGCCCCGCCGCGCCTGGTCTTCGACCCGGGCCACCCCGACGCCAACGACGACGGCTACGTCGCCATGCCGGCCGTCGACTCCGTCACCGAGATGGTCGACCTGATCGCCGCGTCCCGCGCCTACGAGGCCAACGTGACGGCGATGCAGAGCGCCAAGCAGATGTTCACCCGCACCCTGGACCTCCTCCGATGATCCTTCCGATCGACCCGAGCATGGTGCTCGGCTCCGAGGCCGCCATCGGCGGCATCGCGCCCCTCCAGCAGGCCGCCCCGGCGGTCAGCGGAGCCGAGGGCGCGACGAACTTCGGCGGCGCGCTGTCGAAGGCCATCGGTGGCCTCGAGGCCACCCAGACGGAGGCCGCCAAGGGCGCCGCCGACCTGGCCGCCGGCACGGCGACGAGCCCCGAGGCCGTCGTCATGGGCGTCGAGAAGGCCAAGCTCGCGATGCAGATGGCCTCCACGCTGCGCACGAAGGGCGTCGAAGCCCTGTCCGACATCCTCCACACCCAGATCTAGCCCGTGCCGCTCCCCAAGGTCCTGGCCAATATGACCGCCCGCGGGCGGCTCGCCGTCGGCGGGGCGATCCTCGCCGTGCTCGTCGTCGGCTACATGATGTTCAGCTTCGCGTCGTCGCCGGGCTACACCACGATCGTGTCGGGCCTCGACCCGGCCGACACCGGCAAGATGACGGCCGCCCTCGACGAGAAGGGCGTGGCGTACGAGCTGCAGAACAACGGCACGGCGCTCGCCGTCGAGAAGGCCGACGTCGGTCCGGCCCGGATCGCGCTCGCCGAGAGCGGCGGCGTGGCCGGGGGAGCGGTGCAGCCCGGCTTCGAGCTCTTCGACACCCAGAAGATGGGCTCGTCGCAGATGCAGCAGCAGGTCACCTACCAGCGGGCCATGGAGGGCGAGCTCGCCCGCACCATCGGCGAGATCGACGGCGTCCAGGGCGCCTCGGTCCAGCTCGTGCTCCCCACGGAGAACGACGCGCTGCTCTCCGACGACGCCCCGGAGGCCACGGCCGCCGTGCTGCTCACGGGCGCCGGCGATCCGGAGCCCGCCGCGGTGAAGGGCATCGCCAGCCTCGTCGCCTCGAGCGTCAAGTCGCTCAAGCCCTCCAAGGTCACCATCACCGACGGCGCCGGCCGCCTCCTCTGGCCGCAGGGGAACGGCGACGACGCCGCGGGCGCCGGTGGCGCCGCGCTGGCCAAGCAGACCGCCGCGCAGAAGTACCAGCGCACGCTCGAGGCCAGCCTCACGAGCGTCCTGGCCCAGACCGTCGGCGCCGACAAGGCCCGCGTGCGGGTGTCCGCCGACATCGACGCGAACCAGGCCCAGCAGGAGCAGCTCCGTTACGGCAAGAACTCCGTCGCCCTCAAGGAGAAGACGGACAACGAGCGGATGCGCGGCACCGCAGGCGCCGCGGGCGGCACGGCCGGCACCGCGGGCAACGTGCCCGGCTACGCCGCGGCCGGCGGCAACGGCGGCGGCAACTCGAACTACCAGAAGACCACGGGCGACCGCGAGTACGGCGTGGACAAGACCGTCACGAAGACGATGGTCGCCGCCGGCGGCGTCGAGAAGCAGAGCGTCGCCGTCCTCGTCTCGGACGAGGTCCCCGCCGCGCAGATCCCGGCGATCCGCAACGCCATCGCCGCCGCGGCCGGCATCGACCGCGAGCGCGGCGACCAGCTGACCGTCTCGCAGATGGCCTTCGCCAAGGCCCCGGCGCCCGAGGCCGGCCCGTCCATCCCCACCGGCCTGCTGGCCAACCTCAAGTGGGCGGTCCTCGCCCTCGGCCTGCTCGTCTTCTTCATCCTGATCGCGCGCCACCTGCGCAAGAAGGAGCAGGAGTCGCTCGCCTCGCCGGTGTGGCTGACCGAGATCCAGTCCCCGCGCTCCCTGCGCGACCTGGAGGCCGAGCGTCAGGCGGCCGCGGCCCGCCTCGCCGCCCAGGCGGCCCAGCAGCCCGTGCAGCCGCACGCGGTGATCGAGGCCCCGGCCCGCCGCCGCATGGAAGACCTGGCGGAGCGGGATCCCGCCAAGGTCGCATCGCAAGTCCGTCACTGGATGTCGGAGGACTAATCATGGCCGTCGCCACGAACACCACCCCCGGATTCGACGACTTCGAGCTCGTCGACGGCCAGCCCGTCGGCCTGCAGGAGCCGCCGCCCCGCCCGCCGCTGACGATCGCCGGCCGCCGCAAGGCCGCGATCCTCCTCGTCTCGCTCGGCGCCGACCGCGCCGCCGACGTCTTCCGCCACCTGCGCGACGAGGAGATCGAGACGCTGTCCCTCGAGATGGCCAAGCTCGGCCAGGTCCCCGCCGACCACGTCGAGGGCGTCTTCGAGGAGGCCGACGCGATGGCCGTCGCGATGCAGTCCTTCGCCGAGGGCGGCGTCGACTTCGCCCGCGACGTGCTCGAGCGCTCGCTCGGCTCGGACCGCGCCGACGAGATCATCGGGCGCCTCGCGTCCGTCATCGAGAAGCGGCCCTTCGAGTTCCTGCGGCGCACGCCGCCGGAGCAGGTCGTCGCCTTCCTCCGCGCCGAGTCGCCCCAGACCCGCGCGCTGGTCATCGCCAACCTCCACACCCGCCTCGCGGCCCAGGTGCTCTCGATCCTCGACCCGGACGAGCAGGCGGACATCGCCTTGCGCGTCGCCACGATGAACGAGACCAACCCCGAGGTCGTCAAGCGGATCGAGGCGGTCGTCCGCGGCAAGCTCGCCAACGTCGTCTCCGCCGACCCGCAGGCCGCCGGCGGCGTGCAGTCGCTGGCCGACATCCTCAACCACACCGACCGGCCGACCGAGCGCAACGTGCTCGACGCGCTGGCGGAGTCCGACGCCGCCATCGCGGAAGAGGTCCGCCGCCTGCTGTTCGTGTTCGAGGACCTTGCCGGCCTCGACGACCGCTCGATCCAGATGGTCCTGCGCGACGTCGACCAGCGCGACCTCGCCCTCGCCCTCCGTGGCGTCGACACGAGCGTCCAGGAGCGCCTGCTCTCCAACCTCTCCTCCCGCGGTGCGCAGAACATCCGCGAGGAGATGGAGTTCCAGCCGCCCCAGCTCAAGCGCGTCGTCGAGGAGTCCCAGGGCCGGATTGTCGCTGCGGTCCGCAAGCTCGAGGAGTCCGGACAGCTCGTCATCGGTCGCGGCGACGGCGGGGACGTGGTCTGATGCACGGCTCGCCCACGTCGCTCGGCGCCGAGTTCGCGTTCGAGCCGCTGCAGCCGATCGTCCGCCCGACCGTCCGCAAGCTGTCGGACGAGATCAACGCGGCCAAGGCCGAGGCCGAGCGCATCCGCGAGGAGGCGCGGGCCGAGGGCTACGCCGCCGGCCTCGCGCAGGGCTTCGAGGACGCCCAGCAGAACCTGGCACCCGCCGGCCGCGCGCTGGCCGAGGCGCTGCAGGAGGCCGTCATCCAGGGTGACCGCCTCGCGGCGTCGCTGGAGCGCGAGGCCGTCGAGCTCGCCATGGCGGTGGCCGAGAAGGTCGTCGCCGGTGCCGTCGCCGAGCGCCCCGAGCGGGTGCTGGACGTCATCACCGGCACGCTCCGCGGCATCGTCGAGCGCAGCCGCCTGACGATCCTCGTGCACCCCGACGACGTCCCGCTCGTCCGCGCAGGCATCGGCGCCGTCGTCGCCGAGCTCGGCGGCGTGGAGCACTGCGAGGTGCAGGCCGAGCGCCGCGTCGCCCGCGGCGGCGCGCTCCTGCGCACGAGCGAGGGCGAGATCGACGTCCGCCTCGAGGCGAAGCTCGAGCGGGCCGGCGAGCTGCTGCGCGAGGTCCCGGCGTGAGCATCCTCGAGCACTCCGGCAGCCGCCTGGCCGACCGCGCGGCGAACCTGCGCGAGTCCGACCTCGGGGTCCGCAACGGCCGCGTCGTCGACGTCATCGGCCTCGTCGTCGAGGCGACGGGTCTGCGCGCCGAGGTCGGCGAGCTCTGCCACATCCACGCGGGCCGCACGCGCGACCCCGTGCCCGCCGAGGTCGTGGGCTTCCGCTCCGGCCGCACGCTGCTGATGCCGCTCGGCGAGCTCGGCGGCGTCGGCCCGGGCACCACGGTCTCCGGCACCGGCCACCCCTTCCGCGTTCCCGTGGGCGACGACCTGCTCGGCCGCGTCCTCGACGGTCTCGGCGCCCCGCTCGACGGCTTCGCCGCCCCGAGCGGCACCCCGCGCGCGACCGTCGCCCCGCCGCCGGACCCGCTCTCGCGCCCGCGCATCGTCGACCGCGTCGGCCTGGGCGTCCGCGCCATGGACGCCCTGATCCCGTGCGGCGTCGGCCAGCGCCTCGGCATCTTCGCCGGTTCCGGCGTGGGCAAGTCGTCCCTGCTGGGCATGATCGCCCGCTCCACGACGGCCGACGTCAACGTCATCGCCCTCGTCGGCGAGCGTGGCCGCGAGGTGCGGGAGTTCGTCGAGCGCGACCTCGGCAGCGCCCTGGGGCGCTCCATCGTCGTCTGCGCCACGTCGGACCAGCCGGCGCTCGTGCGCATCCGCGCCGCCTACACCGCCACGGCGATCGCCGAGCACTTCCGCGACCAGGGCAAGAACGTCGTCCTGATGATGGACTCCGTCACCCGCTTCGCGATGGCGCAGCGCGAGGTCGGCCTGGCCATCGGCGAGCCGCCCGCGACCCGCGGCTACACGCCGAGCGTGTTCGCGGCCCTGCCGAAGCTGCTCGAGCGCTCCGGCACCGCGCCGTCGGGCTCCATCACGGGCCTCTACACCGTGCTCGTCGACGGCGACGACATGAACGAGCCGATCGCGGACGCCGTCCGGTCGATCCTCGACGGCCACGTCGTGCTCTCGCGCGAACTCGCGCACCGCAACCACTATCCGGCCATCGACGTCCTCCAGAGCGTCTCGCGCCTGGTCGGCGAGATCACGGGGCCCCAGGAACGGGCCGCCGCCTCGACGGTCCGGAGCCTGATGGCCGACTTCAAGGACCGCGAGGACCTCATCGCGATCGGCGCGTACCAGGCGGGCACCGACCCTCGGACGGACGCGGCGATCGCCGCCCGCGACGGCATCGAGGCGTTCCTGCGCCAGGCGCCGGACGAGCGCTCGACGTACGAGGAGGCCGACGTGGCGCTCAAGGCGCTCGCCGACGCCGCCACGGGTGCCCCGGCCGCCGAGCCCCAGGCCGGTCCGGCCTGAGTGACCCTGGGGCCCGGGCCCCAGGATCCATCCGCCGGGCCCCGTGGTCGGCCGGACCTCGGAGCTCCACAGCCGCGGGACCACGGAGAACTACGGCCCAACGCACGGCCGCTCGGGCCGACTACCGGGGAGGCGCGGGACACGCGCCTCGAACCAGATCTCCCCGCGGGCCCGACCCCGCACCGACCCGGGAGTCCCGAGCCCCCGACCGGGGGAGGAGCACCATGTTCACCCGCACCACCACCGCCCGTACCGCCGCTCCGCCGGCGCCCCCCGAGCCGGTCCGCGTCGACACCACCGGCGCCGTCGTCGCCTTCGGCGAGGAGCGCTGGGACGCGCTCATGCGCTTCGCCCTGCTCAACGAGGGCGACCTGGAGCTGCTCTCCGAGGCGGGCGACATCGTCGCGCTCGCCGACGAGGTCGAGCGGTCCTTCTACGACCACGTCCTGGAGCAGCCCGAGCTCAAGGCCCTGATCGAGCGGCACAGCTCCGTCGAGCGGCTCGGCAAGACGCTGCGCCGCTACTTCGCGTCGCAGTTCACCGGCACGTTCGACCGCTCCCGCCTCGACGACGTCCTGCGCATCGGCGTGGTCCACGACCGCATCGACCTGCCGATCATGACCTTCATCTGCGCGGTGCTGCGCATCGACCGGGTCGTGATCCCGTGGCTCGTCGCGCGCTACGCCGACGAGCCCGAGACCCTGGTGCAGGCGCTCATGGCCTACCGCAAGATCTCGACGGCCGACGTCTCGATGGTCACCCAGGTGTTCATCGACGAGCGCGACAAGACCGTCGACCTCGTCGCGCAGCTCGAATCGCAGGCCGACGAGGTCGCCGCCCAGCAGCGCGAGATCGCGTCCGTCTCCGAGTCGCTCGCCGCCGCTGCCCAGGAGTCCCACGCCTCGGCCTCCGAGCTCTCCGGCACGTCGACGACGATCGCCGAGGGCACCACGGGCGCGACCGCGCTGATGGGCGACGGCGTCGGCCTGGCCGCCGACGGCCGCCAGCTCATGCTCGACACGCAGGAGGCGGTCGCCCGCATGCGCGAGTCCGTCGACGAGACGGCCACCCACCTCGCCGCGCTCGCGGAGCGCTCCGCCGAGATCACCACCGTGGTCGACGGGATCCGCGAGATCGCCGAGCAGACGAACCTGCTCGCGCTGAACGCCGCCATCGAGGCCGCCCGCGCCGGCGAGCAGGGCCGCGGCTTCGCGGTCGTCGCCGACGAGGTTCGCAAGCTGGCGGGCCGCACCCGCGAGTCGCTCACGGACATCTCCGAGCTCAACACGAACTCGCTCTCGGCCATCGAGGCCGTCCGCGCGGCCGTCGTCGCCACGAGCGAGGGCGTCGCCGACGTCGAGCAGAAGGCCACGGCCGCCCGCGACGGGTTCGGGGCGCTCGACGGTGCCGTGAACACCACCGCAGGGGCGCTCGGCGAGATCGCCGAGGGCGTGGACGTCGTCTCCCAGTCCGCGCGCGACCTCACGAGCGTGTCGGAGCAGGTCGCCCGCACCGCGGAGCAGCTCGGCGGCCTCGCGCAGTCCCTCGGCGACGCGCTCGACGGCACGCGCGAGACCATCGCCTCCGTCAGCCGGAAGGCGCACTGAGCTCCGTGCGGGTCCGGTCCCACGCCGCTCCGGGTGCGCGCACCCGCCCGTCCTGCGGGCGGGTTTCGCAACGAAGCATCGGACGAACGTCCACCCGCCCTGCACGGGTCGGGTGTGGGGCCGATCACCCGCACGTGCCGTCCGCCTTCCGCTTCCGCCTCGAGCCGGTCCGTGCGCTCTCCGAGCGTCGTGAGACCGAAGCGCAGTCCGCCCTCGCCGCCGCCATGGTCGTCGAGAACGCCGCCCGCGACCAGGTCGAGGCCGCCCGCGGCCTGACCGACTCCGCGATCCGCGGGATGGCCGAGCGCTTCTCCGCCGGCGCCCCGCTGACCGGCGACCAGCTCCGCGCCCAGGAGGCGTGGATCGCCCGCACCGCCGGCGAGCACGAGGCCACCATGCTCGAGCACGACCGCCGCCGGACCGAGACCGACGCCCGTCGCGGCCTGCTCTCGGACGCCGCCCGCGAGCGCGAGGTCCTCGAGCGCCTGCAGGTCCGTCGCCGCGCCGAGCACATGGCCGTCATGGCCCGCCAGGAGCAGGAGTCGCTCGACGAGATCGCCCTCGGCATGCACCGCCGGAGGAGCGCATGAGCGTCGAGGCGGTCCAGAGCCGCATGGCCGAGATCCAGGCGCTCATGCAGAGCGCGATCGGACGCCCCGTCCCCGCCGCGCCCGCCGCGGCGCCCGCAGCGGCCACCGCGTCGAGCGGCGGCACGGGGCAGGACGGCAGCTTCGCCTCCACCCTCGCCGACGCACAGGCGACCACGCGGTCGACCGCCCCGGCCTCCGCGAGCTCCGCGACGGGCTCGATCAAGTTCCCGGGGCCCGCCGGCGTGCCCACGGGCGGCTCCGACCCGGGCCAGTACGGCCCGATGATCCAGGCCGCGGCGCAGCGCCACGGCATCGATCCCCAGGTCTTCGAGAACCTCGTGCGCCAGGAGTCGGGGTTCAACCCGAAGGCCGGCAGCCACGCGGGCGCCCAGGGGCTCACGCAGCTCATGCCCGCCACGGCCAAGGGCCTCGGCGTCTCGGATCCCTTCGACCCCGCCCAGGCGCTCGAGGGCGGCGCGAAGTACCTGCGCCAGCAGCTCGACACCTTCGGCGGCGACTACACGAAGGCGCTCGCCGCCTACAACGCCGGTCCCGGCGCCGTCCAGCGGCACGGCGGCGTTCCCCCCTACGCAGAGACGCAGCACTACGTGAAGACCATTCTCGGCTCGACCGGGTCCGCCGCGTGAGCGCTCTGACCCGCGCCGCGAGCGCCCCCGCCCCGGCCCCACAGGCGTCCACGCCGCGCGGCGGCCGGTCCTCGGACGCGCCCGCGTCCGACTTCGCCTCGCTCCTCGGCGGCGCCATCTCCGACGGCCCGCGCCCGCAGGCCGCCCGGCCCGGCACCGACGGCCGTGGCACGGCGGACGGCTCGTCCGCCGGTCGCGACGACGGCCGCAACCCCAACGACCTGCGCTCCGGCTCGCGGGGCGACGCCTCACGGGCCGACGCCGCGGCGAGCCGTGGTGGCCGCGCCGCGGCGAGCCGCGCCGACCAGGCCGCGTCGAACCGCGCCGACCAGGCGGCGACCAACCGCGCCGACCAGGCCGCCGCGAACGCCGACGGGACGACCGCCGCCACCGCGACGGCCGCGCAGACCGTCGACGGCGCCGCGGCCGCCGCGAGCCCCGCCGGGACGACCCCGGTGCCCGGCGTCGCGACGCCCGTCGTCCCCGCCGCCGCGCTGCCCGCCGACGCGCTCCCCGTCGGCGCGATGCCGGCCGGTGCCGGCCTGCCCGTCTCGCCCTCCGCGCTCACCACGCCCGGCGGCGCGGCCACGGCGCTCGTGCCGCCCGCGCCGGGCACCCTGCCCGCACCGGCCGCTCCGGCCATGCCCGTCGCCACCGTCCCGGTCGCACCCCTCGTCGTCGCGGACTCGACCGTCGGCCAGACGGACACGCGACCCGTCGGCTCCGCCGGAGTCCCGCTCACCCCGGGCCTGCCCGCCGCCGCGACCGGGGATCCCTCGGTCCCCGCCGCGCCGGCCGCGGCCACGACGACGCCCACCGATCCCGACCAGCCCGCCGTGCCCGGCGCGCCGACCGCCGCCGTCCCCGGCGCGGACGACGCCCAGGGTGGCGGCGCGCAGGGCGGCGCCGCACAGGGCGGCCGCTCCGACGGCGCCCCGCGGGACCCGCAGGCCGCGCCGCTGCCGACGGCCGTCGCCGGCGCGCCCGTGCCCGCCGGCGCCCCGGTCGCCGTGGGCGCCCGCGGCCTCGCGGCCGAGGGCACGTCCCCGGCCGCGCCGACCCCGGCCGCCGCTTCCGCCGCCGCCCCGGCCGCGGTGCCCGCGAGCCCGGGTGCCGCGTCGCCCGCTCCGGTCCTGCCGACCGTCGCCCCGGTGGCCCCAGCCATGCCGGGCGCCGGCGACACGGTCGCCGGCCGCGTCGTGTCGACCGTCTCGGTCGCGCTCGACCTGCTCGTCAGCCGCGGTGCGAGCACCGCACGCCTGCACCTCAAGCCCGAGGCCCTCGGGGGCGTCGACGTGCACCTGCGCCAGACCGCGCAGGGCCTCGACGTCCGCCTGTCGGCCGACGGTGCCGAGGCGGCCCGTGCGCTCACGCACGCCGCCGAAGGCCTGCGCCGGCAGCTCGAGAGCCAGGGCGTCACCGTGCTGCGCCTCGAGATCTCGGACGCGACGACGGCCGACGCCCGCGGCGGCGACGCCGCCGGTCGCGACGGCCAGGCGCCCGGCTCCGACGGCCGGACCGGCGGCGCCTCCCGCACCCGCGTCGACGTCGAGACCGGCGACGACGCCACCACCTTGCCCTCAACCACGACCGCCACCACCCTGGCGCTGCCCGACGGCGCGCTCGTGGACGTGCTGGCCTGACCACGAGGACCCATGACCACCATTCCCTCCACGACCACCGCGCCCGGGGCGTTCACCGCCGCGAGCGGCGCTGCCGGCACCTCGGCCGCGTCCGGCACCTCCTCGAGCACCGCGAGCGGGGCCACGGCCCCCAAGAACGCGCTCGGCAAGGACGCCTTCCTCAAGCTCATGACGACGCAGCTGAAGCGCCAGGACCCGATGAAGCCGGTGGACGACACCGCCTTCCTCGCCCAGATGGCCCAGTTCACGACGCTCGAGCAGATCACGAACCTCGGCGACATCTCGGCGGCCCAGCTGTCGGCGCAGGCGACCTCACAGGCGCTCGCGCTGACCGGCAAGACCGTCTCGTACGTCGACGACAAGGGCGTCACGAAGACCGGCGTCGTCGACGCCGTCGTCTTCGACAAGGGCGCCGCGACCCTCACGATCGGCGGTGCGAAGGGCGTGCAGCCCGGCGCCGTCTCCATCGTCCACGGCGGCCCCGTCGCCTCCACACCCTCCCCGTCCACTGCCGCACCGGACTCCGGTTCCGGCACCCCCACCACCGTTACGGAGTAGTCAGATGATCCGCGGCATGTACAGCGCCATCTCCGGCCTCAAGGCCCACCAGACGATGCTCGACGTCACGGCCAACAACCTGGCCAACGTCAACACCGTCGGCTACAAGGCCTCGCGCACCACGTTCTCCGACTCGCTCTCGCAGCAGGTCCGCGGCGCGTCCGGCGCCACGGCCCAGACGGCCGGCACCAACGGCGTGCAGGTCGGCCTGGGCGTGAAGGTCGCGTCCGTCGACAACCTCGTCGGCGCGAGCTCCACGCAGATGACCGGCAACCCGCTCGACGTCGCCCTCCAGGGCGAGGGCTGGTTCACGATCGGCCAGGGCACCCCGGGCGGCGGCGCGCCGAACCCGGAGACCTTCCAGTACACCCGGGCCGGCAACTTCAACACCACGACGACCGGTCAGCTGACGACGGCCGAGGGCAAGTACGTCCTCGGCTACCCCGCCGCCGCCGCCGGCGGCCCGGACACGACGGGCGCCCCGAGCTACATCACCGTGCCCGACGGCGCGTCCGACGTCACGATCGCCGCGAACGGCGCCGTGTCCTTCATCGACAACGCCGCGGGCAGCCCGACGAAGGGCACCCGTCAGGTCGCGGGCTACCTCGCCGTCGCCCGCTTCAACAACCAGGCGGGCCTCGAGCGCGCCGGCGGTTCCGCGTGGCAGGCCAGCGCCAACTCCGGTGCCGCCAACCTCGGCACCGCCGCGGTCAACGGCAACGGCACCGTGTTCGCCGGCGCCCTCGAGATGTCCAACGTGGACCTGGCGTCCGAGTTCACCACGATGATCTCGGCACAGCGCGGCTTCCAGGCGAACTCCCGTGTCATCTCGGCTGCTGACGAGATGCTGCAGGACGTCGTCAACATGAAGCGCTGATCAGCCACCGCGTGAGATAGAAGACGTCGATGATCGAGTTGCACCGCCTCGGACGCGAGTCCGGCCCCTTCCTCCTCAATCCGGACCTCATCCAGTCCGTGGAGGCTCGCCCCGACACGATCGTCACCCTGACGTCGGGCGAGAAGCTCTCGATCGTCGAGCGTCCGATCGACGTCCGCCAGCGCATCGCGCAGTGGAAGAGCGGCCTCCTGGTCGACGCCCTGCGCGCCGTCGGCCTGGACGAGTCCGTCGTCCCGATGGGACGCCGGCGCTGACCGACCGGCGGCCCCGCGGGGCCGCCGCAGGCGTACGGCCGCCGGCCTCTCGGGGAACGGCGGGCGCGGAGCCGGCCGGCCCTTCGGGGAACGGCGGCAGGAGACGACCGGCCGTCGGCCCCTTCGGGGGCCGGCGGCCTTCGTCGTTCCCGGTGCCCGCGTCGACGGGCAGCGCCCCCGACGGCCGTCCGGGGCGCTCGTGCGGTGGGGGCGCGGGTCGTACCCTGGGCCCGTGCATCCCGCCGCACCCGTCGACCCCCTGCTGTTCGCCGCGTGGTGGCGCGGGGGAGCCGAGGCCGAGCTCCGCGACGTCCTGATGCGGTCGTGGGATCCGATCGGGGTGGCCGGGGACCCGGCGGCCGCCGACGAGTACGACCCCTACCTGCTCGGGCTCGTGGGCCTGCTGCGCGCCGGCGCGTCCGTGGCCGACGTCGCGAGCCGCCTGCTCGAGATCGAGCGCAGCGAGATGGGGCTCTCGACGGATCCGGCGGATCCGCGGCGCTCCGCGGTCGCCCACCGGGTCCACGCGTGGCACGCGGCGCCATCGCCCCGACGGGCCGCGGGGCCCGACGCCGCGCGGTGCGACGGACCGGGACGATGAGCGCCGGCGGACCCCCGCGGCGCGTCCCCGCGCCGGGCTGGGACTCCGACGACGACGTGTCCTCGACGTCGGCGCTCGAGGCGTGGGCGGAGGCCCGCGTGGACGAGCTCGTCACGGAGGGGTACGCCGCACTGCGCGACCGCGGACACGGCCTCGTGCGGCACGACGTCGGGGGGCTGGACGCCGAGGTCGAGGTGCGGGCCAACCTGTACGCCCCCGACTGCATCGACGTCACGGCGACGGTGTGGCGCCCCCGGCCGGCGCGGACGTTCCCCGGGTCGCTGCTGCCCCGCCTCCACCGCTCGCTGGCGTGCGGGAGCGTCAGCGTGGCCCCCGACGGCACCCTCGTCTGGGTCGAGGTCGACGGCGAGCTGGTGCCCCTGGAGGACTCCCTGTGGTGATCGGCACCGCCGCCCTCCCGCCTGCCCGCGTCCTCCGGTCGTCCCGCGGCGGGCAGCGGACCGACGCACGAGCCGGTTGCTAGAACCTCGGCCATGGCCGAGGAGCTGACCGTCGAGGTCGCCACCCCCGACGACGTGCCGGGCATCGCCCGCGTGATGCGGGGTGTCGCCGACGAGGGCCGGTGGATCGGCACGCCCGCCGGCACGGACGTCGCGGCGCTCGAGGAGCGCTTCGCGGCGACCGTCGCCGACCCCGGGACGCACGTCCTCGTCCTGCGCGGCGGGGGCGACGTCGTCGGCCTCGCGAGCCTGACCCGCGAGCACGTGCGAGGCGCCCACGGCGTGGGCATGTCGATCGCCGCGGACTGGCGCCGGCGGGGCGGGGGAGGCCTGCTCCTCGACGGCCTGCTCGACCACGCCGCGACGGACCCCGACGTCCACAAGGTCGAGCTCCAGGTCTGGCCGCACAACGGGGGCGCGATCGCGCTCTACGTGTCGCGGGGCTTCGTGGTCGAGGGCATCCTGCGCGACCACTGGCGCCGCCCGGACGGCGCGCTGTGGTCGTCGATGATCATGGGCTGGTGGCCGCCGCGGGGGTAAGCGGATCGGGCCGCGGCGACGCCGTCCGCCGCGGCGTCCCCCGGCACGAGCCCGAGCGCGTGTGCGGGCACGACGATGAGCGCCCCCGCTGCGGCGGGGGCGCTCATCGTCCCTCGGGCCGGCCGCGGCCGGCGTGTCGCCATCCGGATCCGGCCGGCGTGCCCGCCGACCCGATCCGGCCGGCGTGCCGCCGACCGCACCCGGGTGACGTGCCCGTCACCCGGGGTCCCGGCGGAACCTCCCGCCGTGGCCGCGGGATGCCACCACGCCGCGACGGCCCGGCGAGAATCGCCGGACCGTCGGGTCACGTGGCATACCGCGCTACCTGAGGCGCGATCAGGCGGCGAGCGCCTTTTCCACGGCCTCGAGCACACGCTCGGCCTTGAACGGCTTCACGACGAAGTCGCGGGCGCCGGCCTTGATGGACTCGATCACCTTCGCGTCCTGGCCGAGCGCGGAGCACATGATGACCCGGGCGGCCGGGTCGATCACCATGATGTCGCGCAGGGCTTCGAGTCCGTCCTTCTCCGGCATCGTGATGTCGAGCGTGCAGAGGTCGGGGTTGAGCGTCTTGAACTGCTCGACCGCCTCCGCGCCGTTCGCCGCTTCACCGATCACCTCATGCCCGCCCTTGGCCAGGGTGTCGGACACCATCTTGCGCATGAAGAGCGCATCATCGACCACGAGCACGCGGGCCATGAGTCATCACCATCCTTGGTGTAGGGGTATTGAACGAAGTGCGCCGCAATCCAACGGCGCGTAGGGAAGAGTTGGTGCTCCGCGGGCCGACGTCGCCGGGGACGGCGATCGTCGCGGGAGCGGGGGCGGGGGAGGCCATCAGGCCGCCATCCGCCCGGCGCTGGGAGCGCTCAGGAGGGGGGTCTCGGGGCCGCCGGCGGCCTTGACGGTCACGCGGCAGTCCTCGGCGTAGACGCGGACGGTCCGCCCGCGGTCACCACCGGTCTCGGCGGCACGGACGGGCAGCCGGGCTGCAGCGAGGCCGGCCTTGACGGCCGCCGCGTTGCGGGCTCCGACGTCCATCGAGCCACCGCCGAACGTGAACATCTGCGCCCCGCCGACCATGAACGCCTCGAGGCGGACGCGCCGCGCACCCTTCGCCACCACGGCGTCGATGAGCGCGGGCACGGCCGTGTCGGCGAACTTGCCGGGCTGCGGGGCGACGGACGCCGGCCGCTCAGGCAGCATGACGTGGGCCAGGCCCACGACGCCCTTCGCACGGTCCACGAGCACCAGGCCGATGCACGAGCCCAGCCCGATCGAGGTCAGGACGTCGCCCGACCCCGTCGAGACGGCGAGCTCGCCCATCCGCACCATGGTCTCGGTGGAGATCACGTCGGAAGGCCCAGCCGTGAGAGCAGCTCGTTGACACCGTCGCCCTCGGGGACCAGCAGGAAGGAGAGGGCGCAGGCCTCCTGCTCGACCTCGAGGTTCGTGTCCATCACGAGCGCCACGTCCTGGTCGCCGGCGACGTGCGCCAGCACGCTGGAGACGACGGCGCCGAGCTGGTCGACGACGACCTCGGGCGGACGCGGCTCCATGTGCAGGTCGACCATGGAGCCGATCGCCTGGACGTAGCTCGAGCCGAGGATGTTGCCGATCTCGCACAGGGCGGACGCGCCGTACTCGCTTCCGGGCGGGACGCCCAGGAGCGTGCAGAGCGTGTCGGCCGCCTCCTGCGTGAACAGCAGCAGGACGACGCCGTCCATGTCGCCGAAGATCGGCAGGACGCCGGCGGTGACCATCGACTCCGGGTCGCCCAGGGCGTCGACGGCGTCGGCCAGCGGCAGCGCCGAGACGTGTGGAACGGACAGGTCGACGCTCTTACCGAGCATGGAGCTCAGGGCGGTCCCGGCGTTGCCGGAGCCGATGTTGGCCATCTCGCGCAGCGCGTCGAGCTGCAGGTCTGTGTAGGTGCTCATGCGGGAATCCCGATCTCCTGGTCGTGGAACTGGCCGGTCACGGGCGCCCCGGCCTCGGCCAGTGCGTCGCAGTCGGCGATGAGGGCGATGCCGCCCTCGGCGAGGACGGCGGCGCCGGAAACGGCGGCCGTGGTGTTGAGGTCCGGCGGCAGGGGCCGGGTGACCAGCTCGCGCTGGCCGTGCAGACGGGTGACCCCGACGGCGACGCGACGATCCGCGCCGCGGACGATCACGGCGTGGGCCGGGCGGGCGTCGCCGCCCTCACCGAACGCCATGGACCCACGCGAGAGGGGCAGGGTGCCCTCCGGCAGCAGGAGCATGTCGCGGCCTGCGATGGAGCGCACGGTGACGTCCCGCAGGTCGACGATCCGCTCGATGCGGTCGATCGGGATCGCGTAGCGCGAGCCGGCCGGGTCGTCGTCCACGCCGACGACGAGCGCCGGCATGATCGCGAGGGTCAGCGGCATCCGGATGATCGACGTCGTGCCCTTGCCGAGCTCCGACTGCATCGTGACCTCGCCACCGAGCTCGCGGATCGTCGTGCGGACGGCGTCCATGCCGATGCCGCGACCCGAGATGTCGCTCGTGGTCTCCGCGGTGGAGAACCCGGGGGCGAAGAGCAGCTCGACGGCGGCGGCCATGTCGATCGACGCGACCGCGTCGGGCGAGATCAGGCCGCGCTCCGCGGCGCGCTGGGCGACGCGGGCCGCGTCGATGCCGCGGCCGTCGTCGGAGACGGTGATGAGCACGTTCGCGCCGGAGTGGCGCGCCGAGATCTCGAGGATGCCCGTCGGCTCCTTGCCGGCCGCGGTCCGCTCGTCCGGGCCCTCGAGGCCGTGGTCGAGCGAGTTGCGCACGAGGTGGGCCATCGGGTCGCCGAGGGCGTCCACGACGGTGCGGTCCAGCTCCGTGTCCTGGCCGACGAGCTTGAGCTCGACCTTCTTGTCGAGGCGCGAGGAGAGGTCGCGGACGACGCGCGGGAAGCGCAGGAAGACGGCCTCGACGGCGATCATCCGGACCTGCATGACCATGGCCTGCAGGGCCTGCGAGGAGCGCGTGACGTCCTGCACGGCCTGGGCCAGGCCCGGCATGGAGGAGCCCGTGACGAGCGCCTCGAGCGCCGTGCGGTGCACCACGAGCTCGCCCATGGTGTGCATGAGCATGTCGAGGCGGTCCGCGTCGACGCGGACGCTCGCCGCGGCGCGGTGGTTCTTGCCACCGGCGGCCGGCGCGGCCGGTGCGGCCGGGGCCGGCGTCGCGGGGGCCGGCGGGGCGGCCGGGACGACGACGTCGGCGACCGGGGCGGCGACGGGCTGCGCGGCGCGGGCGGACGCCTGGCGCACGGTGGCGCGGCGGACGTCGGAGACGCGCTCGGCCTTGGACACCACGAGGGCGTCCTCGTGCTCCGTGGCGAGCCACGCGACGATGACCTGGCCCGTGAAGGTGTCGATCTCGTCGTTCGTGGGGGACGAGTCGAGCACCTGGCCGTGGTCGCCGAGGGCGGCGATCACCTGGTAGGCGCGGACGGCGGGCATCACGGCCTCGTCGTCCAGCTCGACCTCGACGGACACGACGCGGGTGCCGGCCTCGAGCGCCGCGAGGACCTCGGGGTGCGTGGGGACGACGGGGGCGGGACCGGCGGCGTCGGGCTTGGCGGCGGCCGGAGCGACCGCGGCGGCCGCGGCCTCCGCGGTGCCGTCGGCGGCGACGAGCGCGTCGAGGCGAGCGATGATCGCGCTCGGATCGAGAGTCTCGGAGCCGTTCTCCTCGATCGCGCCGACCGCGTCGGACAGGGCGTCGAGGCACGCCAGCAGCACGTCGATCGCCTCGCGACCGAGGCCGCCGGGACGACCGCGCAGCAGCTCGAGGACGTCCTCCATGCGGTGCGTCAGGGCGGCGATGCCCTGGAACCCCATGGTGGCGCTGGAGCCCTTGAAGGAGTGCGCGATGCGGAAGATCGCGTCGAGCGTGGCCTGATCGCCCGGCGCCTCCTCGAGGCGCACGACGGCGAGGTTCAGCTCCTGCAGGTGCTCCGTCGCCTCGGCGAGGAACAACGGCAGGTATTCGGACAGGTCCATGCCTAGGCCTCGTTCTTGCGGTAGGTGAAGGGGTGCGTGCTCTTCAGGCCGAGGCTCGCGGCGTTCGCGACGCGCTCGGTGGAGCCGATGACGAGGTAGCCGCCGGGTCGCACGCACTCGACGAGGCGGGCGTGCAGGGCGTCGCGGACCTCCTCGTTGAAGTAGATGACCGTGTTGCGGCAGAGGACGAGGTCGTAGGCGTCCTTCTGGGTCCGCATGCGCAGCAGGTCGCCGGCGGAGAACCGCGTCATCTTCTTGAGCTCGGGCTTGGCGAGCCAGCCACCGTCGGCCTCGCGGATGAACGCCTTCTCGAGGTCCGGGCGCTTCGCGTCCCGGGCGTCGGCGGCGCTGAACCGGCCCTCGCGGGCCTTGTCGACCATGCGCGGGTCGATGTCGGTGCCGGCGATCTCGGCGCGCAGGCGCGGGGTCTTCTCCGCCTGCCGCGCGCAGAGCGCAGCGAGCGTGTAGGCCTCGGCGCCGTACGAGCAGCCGGCGCTCCAGGCGCGGATGCGACCGTTCTCGGCGAGCTCGGGCAGGATCTTGTCGGCGATGACGGCCCACTGCTCGGGGTTGCGCCAGAGCTGGGAGACGTTGATCGTCACGCGGTCCAGGAACGCCTCGCGCTCCTCGGGCGAGCCCTTGAGCTCGGCGAGGTAGGCCATCAGGTCCGGCGTGCCACGACGCTCGGCGAACGTCTTGATGCGACGCTCCATCTGGGCGCGCTTGTACTGGCTGAGGTCGATCCCGGTCAGGCTGCGGATGCCTTCGCAGAAGGACTCGTAGACGTCGCCCGTCGTGCTTTGACGGCGCGGGGTCGGAAGGGTGGTGCTCATGCGTTGGCCTCCGCCACGATGGCTTCGGCCATCTTGTTGAGTGGAATGACGCCGTCGGCCAACCCGGCCTCGGCGACGGCACGAGGCATGCCGTAGATCGTGCAGGTCTCCTCGGCCTCGACCAGGATGCGACCGCCGTGCTTGCGCACCTCGCGGGCACCGTCCAGGCCGTCGCGGCCCATGCCGGTCAGGACGACGAGCAGGAGCTTGGGGCCCCAGAGGCGCGCCGCGTCGAGGATGGTGAGGTCGGCTCGGGGGCGGAGCCCGCCGATGGCCGCCTCGTCGGAGAGCCCCAGGTTGCGGGGATCCGACAGGCGCAGGTGGCTGCCGCCCGGGGCCACGAGCGCGGTGCCGGGGGCGACGGTGTCACCGGCCACGGCCTCGCGGATCGACAGCGGGGAGGCGTTGTCCAGGCGCGCCGCGAGCGAGCCGGTGAAGCCCGGCGGCATGTGCTGCACGATGAGGACGCCGGCGCCGAGCGGCGAGGGCAGGCCGGGCATGAGCTCGGCCAGCGCCTTCGGGCCGCCGGTGGAGCAGGCGATGAGGACGAGGGAGGGTCCGGCGGCCGGCCGGCGCACGGCGCGCGGGGCGGCCGGGGCGGCGGGCGCCACCGGGGCGACGCGGGCGGCCCGGGGCCGCGGGACCGCGACCGGGGCCGGCGCGAGCCGGGTGCGGGTGGACGCGGCGGCGTGCAGCTTCTGGCACAGCGCCTCGGAGAACGCCGCGACGGACTCGCCGACGGCCGGCTTGGCGGCCAGGTCGAACGCGCCCTCGGCGAGGGCGTCGACGGCACGGGCGCCGTGGGCCGGCGAGAACGCGGAGACGACGACGGAGGGCACGCGCGGACGGCCACCGGGGCCGTCGCCGAGCGCCCGCAGGACGGCGAGGCCGTCCGTGCCGGGCATGTGCAGGTCCAGCGTCATCGCGTCGGGGCGCTGCGAGGCGCAGAGCGCCAGCGCCTCGTCGCCGTCGGCGGCCTCGCCGACGACCTCGATGCCGCCCTCCTCGAGGGCGCGGACGAGGATCCGCCGCATCAGGCGCGAGTCGTCGGCGACGACCACGCGCGGCCGGCGCACGGCCGGCCGGGAGGAGGGGGCGCGGGTGCTCACGCCACCGACACCGGCTGCGGCGCGGGGGCGACCGGGGCGGCGGCCGGGACGTCGCCGGCGACGGCGCCCATCGGGACGTTGCCCGGGGACAGCGGCGCCACGTCGAGGATGACGATCAGGCGGTCGTCGACCTTCGTGATCGCGCGCAGCAGGTCGTGGTCCGCGCCGGCGGGCATGGGCTCGAGGTCGTGGTCCTCGACCGTGAGGACCTCGGTGGCGTCGTCGACGACGATGCCGATCTGCTCGCCACCGCTCTCCACGATGACGATCCGCGCGTCGTGGTCGGCGTCGGGCCCGCGGGAGACGCCGAGGCGCATCGCGAGGTCGAAGACGGGGAGGATCTTGCCGCGGAGGGCGATGACGCCGCTGACCCACGGGACGTCCGACGAGACGGGCCGGGGCGGCGTGAAGAAGATGATCTCCTGCACGCACGCGATCGGCAGCGCGTACTCCTCGGGCCCGAGGCGCAGCACCACGAGCTGGGTGGTCGACGGCCCGTCGGGCGCGGTGCCGGCGGAGTGGATGGAGAGGGAGTCGGTCATCGGTGGGTCTTTCGTGGTCAGCGAGCGCCGGCGAGGACGAAGCGGCCGCAGAGCTCGTCCCGTTCGTCGGCCGAGCGCGCCCCTTCTTGAGGGGCGAGGTCGGCCGCTATGAGGGCGGGTGCCGCCGGGGCGGCGGTGCGGGTGCTCCGGGTGGTGCGGTGCGGTGTGCGGGTCATGGGTCCTGGCGCGGGCGCGCGGATGGCTTCCCTGCTGCCCGTGGTGTTCGGCCCGGGGGCCGGGCACCTGAGCGCGACGGACGAACGGGCCGCGGGGTCGCGGCCCCCGGCCGGGGTCGGGCCGCGCGGGGGGGACGGCCGGTCCGGGCCCGCCCCGGGGGCCGGAAGCACGACCGGGCGGGGCGCCGACCCGGGCTCGTCCGACGGACCCACGCGGGGCCCGCGTGGGACCGTCTCGCCCGATCGGCCTAGTGCATCCGTCCAGATCGGGATCCGAGGGCGTCCGGCGGCCGAAGATGAGGGAGCCAGGGGTTGACCGCCCCTGCGCGGGTCACCGACCGCCGCCGTCCTGGCGTCGGTCGTGCCCGGGCAGGGGCGCCGTCCCGGAGGGGTCCGGGAACGACGAGAGGCCCCCGACGCAGTCGGGAGCCTCTCGTCCTGGTGTCCCCGTTCCCGGCAGGTCGCCGGGGGCGGGTGATCGTGGGTCCGCCGCTCAGGCCACCGCGAGGGTGAACCGCGTGCAGAGGGCCGAGAGCTCCTCCGCCGTGCGCGCGAGCTCCTGGGCCGACGCGGCGACCTGCTCCGTCGAGGCGCTCGTCTCCTCCGTCGACGCGGAGACCTGCTCGGACGACGCCGAGGACTCCTCGGCGATCGCCGCGACCTCCGCGATGTCGTCGCGGACGCGGTCGGCGCTCGTCGTGATCTGGTCCATGACGATCGCGATCTGCTCGATGCGCCCGTGGACGTCGGCGACCGAGCCCGTGATCCGCCCGAAGGCATCCGTGCTCTGCGCCGAGGTGCTCGTGCAGACGGCGATCTGCTCGTTCGCCCGGTCGATCGTCGCGCTGGTGCGCTGGGTGTCGCCCTGGATCTCCTGCACCAGGTCGGCGATCGAGCCCGCGGCGTCCTGGGACTCCTCGGCGAGCTTGCGGACCTGCTCGGCGACGACCGCGAAGCCGCGGCCCTGCTCGCCGGCGCGGGCGGCCTCGATGGCCGCGTTGAGCGCCAGCAGGTTGGTCTGCCCGGCGAT
>NZ_ATUD01000006.1 GCF_000420025.1 Patulibacter americanus DSM 16676 | reverse complement strand
CGACCGGCGACGGCTACACCGCCACGACCGCCGGCACCACCGGCGCCAACCCGCTCGCGCTGGCGATCGGTGACCTGGACGGCGACGGACGCCCCGACATCGCCACCGCCAACCTCACTGCACGCTCGGTGACGGTGCTGCGCAACACCAGCGCGGCGACGGTGACGTCGGGCGCCCCGGCGCCGTTCGGCGTGCAGGCGGGTGGGACGGCGGGCCCGGCGCAGCGGCTGACGGTCCGCAACACGGCCGGGGTGCCCGCGGAGGTCCGGCGGCTGCGGCTGACCGGTCCGGACGCGTCGGACTTCGTCCTGACCGCGGACGACTGCTCGCGCGAGACGTTGCCCGTCGGCGGGACGTGCACCTTCTGGGTGCGGTTCGTCCCGGCGCTGGACACGGCGCGGCCGATGCGCACCGCCCAGGTGCAGGTCCTCGCGGGTGGCGGGCTGTTCGGCGACATCGTGTCGCTGACCGGTGAGGCCGGCGCGGCGCCGCAGGGTCCTGCCGGCGCCGGCGGTGGTCCCGGCCGTGACGGTCAGGACGGCGCGTCGGGGCCGCAGGGCGCACCGGGGGTGGCCGGTCCGTCCGGTGCGACGGGCGCGCAGGGTGCTCCCGGTCCGGTCGGCGCCGCCGGAGCGGCCGGCGCGAAGGGCACTCCCGGCCACCGCGGCGTTGCCGGCCGACCCGGACCTGCCGGACACGTCGGCCTCATCGGCCCCCGCGGCCGAAACGGCGAGGCCGCCGTCTACCGCTGCACCCCCGCCACCCGGCGACGCCGCGCGCGCTGCGTCGTGGAGCTCGTCCGGGGCACCGCGACGCGCACCGTGACCGTGACGATCACCCAGGGCGGCAGGACGATCGCCACGGGCCAGCGCACACTGCGCCGGACCGGGTCCCAGCGTGTCGTGGTCTTCCCGGAGGCCGCGGCGGCGACCGGCCGCTACCGCATCCGGATCGTCATCCGCCGGACGGGCCGGCCCGCCACCGTCCTCAGCAGCACGTTCACCGTCCGCACCCCCCGCTGAGGACGTCGGCGCGGCCGAACGGGCCCACCACGGAACGACGGAGGGCCGCGACGCATCGCGGCCCTCCGGGTCCTGCAGGCGCCGCGCCGGAGCGCGGCGCGGGTCAGTGCGCCATCACCGGCGCGGCGTCGGGGTCGCCCACCGGGACGGCGCCCGGCCGCAGCAGCAGTCCGGTCACGAGGGCGCCGAAGGCGAGGATGCCCGCGGCGATCCAGAACGCCGTGACGTAGCCGTGCATCGCGGCCTCGCCGGCCAGCTGGGCACCCTGGAGGCGGCCGGCGTTGTCCGTCGCGTAGCTCGTGACGGCGCTGGCGAACAGCGTCGAGAGCAGCGCGGTGCCGATGGAGCCGCCGACCTGCTGGGTCGTGTTGACCATGGCGGAGGCGACGCCGGCGTCCTTCGGGTCGACGCCGAGGGTGGCCGACGCCATCGCGGCGGAGAAGACGCCGCCCATGCCGAGGCCCATGACGATGAGGCCCGGGAGGACGCCGGTCACGTAGTTCGACGACGTCTCGAGCTGCGCGAAGATCGCCATCGCGACCGCGGCGAGAGCCATGCCGCCCGAGACGAGCGGGCGGGGGCCGAACCGCGGCAGCAGCACCTGGCTGCAGACGCCGATCGAGGCCATGATCGCGAAGTTCATCGCCAGGAACGCGAGGCCGGTCTCCACCGGGGAGTAGCCCAGCGTGCGCTGCAGGTAGTAGGTCAGGAACAGGAACACGCCGAACATCCCCGTGCTGACGATGCCGAAGGCGAGGTAGGACCCGCCGCGGTTGCGGTCGAGGACGACGCGCATCGGCAGGAGCGGGTTCTTCACGCGCTGCTCGATGACCACGAAGGCGACCAGCAGGATCACGGCGAGCGCCAGCGAGATGATCGTGATGGAGTCGCCCCAGCCGTTCGTCTCGGAGTTCGAGAAGCCGTAGACGAGGGCGAAGAGGCCGCCGGTGACGGCGACCGTTCCCGGGATGTCGAGCTTCGGGCGCTGGCCGGCACCGTGCTGCGTGCCGCCGTGCAGGACGGTGAACGCGCCGATCGCGGCGGGGATCGCGAAGAAGAGGTTCACGTAGAGGCACCAGCGCCAGGAGAGGTACTCCGTGAGCACGCCGCCGAGCAGCAGCCCGACGCCGCCGCCGACGCCGGCGATCGCGCCGAAGACGCCGAAGGCCTTGTTGCGCTCGACGGGGTCCGTGAACGTCGTCGTCAGGAGGGACAGCGCGGCCGGCGCCAGCAGGGCACCGAAGACGCCCTGGAGGGCGCGGGCGACGACGAGGACGCCGAAGCTGCCCGCCGCGCCGCCGAGGGCCGAGGCGACGGCGAAGCCGACCAGGCCGATGATGAAGATGTGCTTGCGGCCGACGAGGTCGCCGATCTTGCCGCCGAGCAGCAGCAGCGAGCCGAACGCGAGGGCGTAGGCCGTGATGACCCACTGGCGGTTCTCGTCGTCGAAGCCGAGGTCGCCCTGGGCGGACGGCAGCGCGATGTTCACGATCGTGGCGTCCAGGATCACCATGAGCTGCGCGATGCCGAGGATGCCGAGGATGAGCCAGCGGCGCTCGTGGTGTGGGTCGACCGGCGCGGCGGTCGGGGAGGAAGACATGCGGGTCCTTCGGAGGTGGTGACGACGACGGGCAGGAGGCGCGGGAGCGCAGGGCTGCCCAGTCCTGACAAACACCGTAGCAATCAAACGGAGAGCTGTCCTCCAATTGGAGTGTGAGCCTCCGCATACACGGATGCCGCTAGCCTGTACCTATGAATTCGATCCCCGAGGAGGCCACGGGGCGGCCCCTCCGGAAGGACGCGGAGCGCAACCGCCGGCGCATCCTGGACGCCGCCGGCACGCTCTTCGCGGAGCAGGGGCTCGGCGTCAGCCTCGACGAGATCGCCCACCACGCCGACGTCGGCGTCGGCACGGTCTACCGGCGGTTCCCGGACAAGCAGACGCTGATCGACGCGCTGTTCGAGGACCAGCTCGACACGATCGCCGGGGTCGCGGAGGAGGCGCTCGCGATCGACGACGCGTGGGAGGGCCTGGAGCACTTCTTCCGGGTCGCGCTCGAGAAGCAGGCGCACAACCGCGGGCTGAAGGAGCTGCTGCTCGGTGCGGGAATCAGCGAGTCCGGTGGCTGCGGCCCCCGCGGCCGCGACCGCATCGAGCCGCTCGTCGTGCGGCTCGTGGAGCGGGCCCACGACGCCGGTGCGCTGCGGCCCGACGCGTCGCCCTACGACGTCCCGCTCGTCCAGCTCATGGTCAGCGCCGTCGCGGACTACACCCGCGACGTCGACCCCGAGGTCTGGCGGCGCCTGCTCACCGTCGTGCTCGACGGCCTGCGCGCCGAGGGCCACGCCCACTCGCCCATGCCCGTCCCGCCGCTCGATCGCGACGGCGTGCTGCGGGCCATGTCGGGTTGGCGCCCGCCCCGCGGCTGACCTCGCCCCCCGCCGCGGCCCGCGGCGGGGCGGAGCGCCCGCCGTCGGCCGTCAGCCCCGCGGACGCCAGACCCGGAAGACGTCGACCTGGATCTGCCGCTGGCGGTAGGAGCCGCGGAAGACCGGCCCGGCGCCCGTGACCCACTCCCCCGGCCGCGGGTCGCGCTTCGGCCGCAGCGCCGGGCGGACGTCGAAGACCGTCAGCCCGGGGCCGGTCACGGAGCCACCGACGGCCACGACGTGGAGGTCGCCGTCGCCGTCGGGGTCCACGGACTGGATCGACAGCACCCTGGCGCGCACGCCACGGCAGCCCAGCGGGCTCTTCGTCCTCGTCGGGCAGCGCGCCGTCCAGCGCGCGGGCGGGCGCCGCGTGGCCGCGCGAGTCGGCGCGTCGGCACCGGTCCCCGTCGTGGCCGACGGCCGATCGGTGGTCGTCGTCCGCGGCGACGTGGCCGTGCCGGCCGCCAACCCGGGCTCGGGCGACGCGTCGCCCCCGCAGCCGGCGAGGCCGCCCGCGGTCGTGACCCCGACGAGCACCGCGACGCACAGGGAGCGCGGGGTCGCGGACGAGCGGCGGGAGCGCATGCCCCCATCGTCGCCGATCACCGACTCCCGGGCCCCGGTCATGGCGGGACCAGCACGCCACCCGCACGCATCCGCCGGGGCCGCGCGTGGGAGCCGTCCGAGGCCCGCCTGGGAGGACCCTGGGACGCCGCCGGGGCGCGGCGACGCGCCACGTCGGCGAAGATCCGCCGGGATGACGCCCGAACCGATCTCCCCCGGCGCCGTGCTGGACCGTGCGCTGCAGCTCTTCCGTCAGCACTTCGCGGTGCTGTTCCCGCTCGCGCTCGTGATCGCCCTCTTCGAGGCGATCGCCACCTACGCGCTGCGGGACGCGGGCACCGGGGGCGCAGGCATCGGGCTCGGCATCTCCCTCGTGGCGGCCACGTTCCTGCAGGGCATCGTGGCCGGGCTGGTGCGCGACGTGGAGACCGGCGGCACCGGGGACCGCGGCGCCGGCGAGCTCTTCGCCGAGGTCGCGCCGGTGCTCCCGCGGCTGCTCATCGTCAGCGTCCTCGCCGGCGTCGGCGCGGGCATCGGCATGATCTTCCTCATCGTCCCCGGTCTGATCCTCCTCACGATCTGGGCCGTCGTGGCCCCGGTGGTCGTCGTGGAGCGCCTCGGGATCGGGGCGGCGTTCGGGCGCAGCCGCGAGCTCGTGCGGGGCAACGGCAAGCGCGTGCTCGGCCTGCTCCTGCTCGTCCTGCTGCTCGTCATCGGCGTCGCGTTCGTCGCGGCGATCTTCACGGAGGCCTCGGGCGACGGCGTCGGCCGCTTCGTCCAGGTGCTGCTCGGCGCGCTCGTCTCACCCATCAGCGCGCTGGCCACCGCGGTCCTCTACTTCACGCTGCGTCGCGCCCACGGCGAGCCGGCCCCGCCCGCGGTGGCGCCGGCGCACCCGTCCGGTCTCTGAGCGGACGGACGGGCGGTAGATCCGGCCCGGCGGCCCGGACCGGGCCGGCCAGGCGGGAACGCCACGCCCGGCCGGCCGCGGGTGGCCGGCCGACCGTGGGTGGCGGCCGCGGTCCTACTCGTCGATGGAGGACATGTCCGGGTAGCGCTCGCCGATCGCCTGCCCGGCCTCCCCCAGGTCGTGGAGGTCCTGCTCCGTGAGCGTCACGTCGACCGCGCCGGCGTTGTCCTCGAGGTACGCGCGGCGCTTCGTACCCGGGATCGGCACGACGTCGTCGCCCTGGGCCATGACCCAGGCCAGGGCGACCTGGGCGGCGGTGGCACCGCGGTCCGCAGCGATGCGGTCGACGACCTCGACGATCGCGATGTTGCTCTCGAGGTTCTCGCCCTGCAGCCGCGGCTGGTGGCGGCGGAAGTCGTCCTGGGCGAGGTCGTCGAGCGTCCGGATCGTGCCCGTCAGGAACCCGCGGCCCAGCGGGCTGTAGGGCACGAAGGCGATGCCGAGCTCGCGGACGGTCGCGAGGATCTCCACCTCGGGCTCCCGCGCCCAGATGGAGTACTCCGTCTGGAGGGCCGAGATCGGGTGGACCGCGTGGGCGCGGCGGATCGTGTCCGGCGCGGCCTCGGACAGCCCGAGGTAGCGGACCTTGCCCGCCTGGACGAGCTCGGCCATCGCGCCGACGGTCTCCTCGATCGGCGTCTTCGGGTCGACGCGGTGCTGGTAGTAGAGGTCGATGTGGTCGACGCCCAGGCGCTTCAGGGACGCGTCGCAGGCGGACCGCACGTACTCGGGCGAGCCGTCGATGCCGCGGAAGCCCTCGTTCTCGGGGTCGCGGACGTTGCCGAACTTCGTGGCGAGCACGACCTGGTCGCGACGGTCGGAGAGCGCGCGGCCGACGAGCTCCTCGTTGCGCCCGACGCCGTACATGTCGGCGGTGTCGAGGAACGTGACGCCGAGCTCGAGGGCCCGGTGGATCGTGGCGATCGACTCGGTCTCGTCGGCGTCGCCGTAGAACTCCGACATGCCCATGCAGCCGAGGCCGAGGCGGGAGACGGAGAGGCCCTGGGTGCCCAGGGGAACGGTGGGGATGGTCACGGGGTGACGGTCCTTCCTGCGGCGGGCTCGGCGGCGCGCTCGCGATAGACGGCGATCTTGTGGTCGATGGCCTCGAGGTTCTGCCGGGTCGCCTCGAGCTGCGCGAGGACCGCCGTGCGGTGGTCCTCGAGCAGCGCGAGCCGCTCCGCCTCGTTGCCGGTGCCGGCCCGGACGAGCGCGGCGTACTCCCGCACGGCCCGGATCGGCATGCCCGTGCCGCGCAGCTTCGTCAGCAGCCGGATCCAGTAGAGGTCGTCGTCGCCGTAGCGGCGGTGGCTCGACGACACGCGGTCGACGGGCTGCAGCATCAGCCCCTCACGCTCGTAGTAGCGCAGCGTGTCCGGCGTCAGCCCGGTCTCGCGGGCCGCGGCGGCGATCGTGAGCGCCGTCGGAACGGCTGCGTCGCGACCGGCGGGCGGGGCGGCCGGGGGCGCGTCCGGGTGGGACGCGCCGACGGACGGCGGCGCCGCGGGCGCGTCCACCGTGGACGTGCCCGTGAGCGACTGGGGTGCGGTGGCCATCTCGGTGACCGTACGACTTGGAGCGCGCTCCAGGTCAAGGGCCTCGCTCAGGAGAGCGTGGCCTTCAGGGTGATCTCGGCGTTGCCGCGGATGACGTTCGACACCGGGCAGCCCTTCTCGGCCTCCCCGGCGAGGCGCTCGAACTCCGCCTGGTCGAGCCCCGGCACGTCGCCCGTGACCGTCAGCTCGGACTTCGTGATCCCGAACCCCTCGCCCACCTTGTCGAGGGTGACGCGCACGGCGACGTCGAGCTTGGACGGCGGCGTGTCGTTCTGGCTCAGGACGTTGGAGAGCGCCATCGCGAAGCACGTGGAGTGCGCCGCGGCGAGCAGCTCCTCCGGGTTGGTCTGCGTCTTGTCCTCCTGGTCCGTGCGCTTCGTGAGGCTGACGGGGAACGGGCCTCCGGCGCCGGAGGAGACGAAGGTCGTGGTGCCGGCGCCCTCGGCGGCGGTGCCCTGCCACTCGGTGGTGGCCTTGCGGAATGCGACAGGCATGCGGGTCCTCTCGGGGTGGTTGCTCGTGAAACCGCTACCCGAGGAACGACGGCGCCATGCGGGCGGATGCGCCGCCACGGAGCGACGAGGCCTACAGCGCGGTGCGCGGGTGCCGCTTCATCACGGCGTAGATGACGCCACCGACGATGGCGCTGACCGCGAAGACCGACGGCCACGTTCCGACCTGCTTGCCCAGGGGGTGCGAGAGACCGAACGCGAGCAGGTAGACCGCCACGAGCAGCAGCGCGACGGGCAGGCCGCGCTCGCGTCGCCACTCCAGCCCGCACCAGAGGGCGGCGAGGAAGAGCACGACGCCGCCGAGGGGCCGCACGCCGGTGAGGTCGGCCACCCCGAACCCGAGGATCAGGGACAGCGGGGCGACGATCCAGGTGGGGTGGGGGCGCGGCACCCGGCGATCGTAGCGGCGGACGACCAGCACGAGTCCGCGCCGGGGGAGCGGACGTCCGTCACTCCCGGTGTCCAAGACCCCGGCCGCCGGTTCGGGCCCACGGTCCGAGGTGCGCCGGAGGCCCGGCCCGCATCATGGGTGACGGGTCGAGCGCCTGACGGTGCACCCTCTCTCCTCCGGGGCCCGGTGGCGTTCGCGCCGCCGGGCCCCAACTCCTTCGGGGGCGACTCAGCCCAGCGGCGCGCTCGCCGCGCGCTCGAAGACCGCCCGCAGGTCCGGCCCGGTCAGCGGCCCCAGGTGCCCCGGGCCGACGATCCGCGGCTCTAGCGCGGCGAGGGCCCGCAGGCTCTCGCGGGCGCGCTCCGTGTCCTGGTTGTAGGCGTCGAGCGGCAACGCCGGGTCCTGCGGGCGGCCCCACATGTCGGTCATGTAGAAGGCGTCGGAGACGAGAGCCAACCGGTCGCGCTCGCGCCACAGGCCGATGAGTCCCGGGGCATGACCGGGGAGTTCGACGACCTCGAAGCCCGCGATGTCGTCGCCCGCCTGGACGGTCCCCGTGATCGTGACGGGGCCGCCGTCCCAGACGTGGTGCATGACGCCGTGGACCGCGCGGACCGCCCGGGGCAGCTGCTCCGGACGCCAGTAGTCGCGGCCGCCGGACCCCTGGGCCTGCTCGACCGCGTCGGGGTGACAGAGGATCGGGACGTCGCCCGAGGCGGCCAGGGCGGGTGCCGATCCGCGGTGGTCCGTGTCGCCGTGGCCGAGCACGACCTTCGTGATCCCTCCGCGCTCACGGGCCGCGGCGAGGATCGCCGGGGCCATCCCCTTCTCCCCCGCGTCGTAGACCACGACGCCGCCCGAGGCGGGGTCGTCGAGGAGGTAGACGTTCATCGTTCGCGTCAGCCCGCCGCGCAGCAGCGTGACGCCGTCGGCGATCGTCTCCGGGGCCGCCGTGAGGAGGCTCTCGAGCAGCCGCCGCGGGTCGCGGGGACGACGCCGGGGGCGTTCAGCGGTGGTTCCGGGTGCGGCGCTCATGGCCCATGCTCCTTCGGGGGTGGGGGTGCGTCAAGGCGGTCGACGGTCGGTGCGGGTCGCGGGTGCGTGGCGCGTGGGCGCGGATCGCGGGTGCGGCGCGGGGCCCTCAGCGCGTGGTGCGCTCGGGCCGGCCGGGGCCGCCGAGATGGCCGTGGTCGTTGAAGGTCACGACGCTGCGCCCGCGGGCGCCCGCCACCACCGTGGTGATCCCCGTGTTGACGGCCACCCGGTTCAGGGCCGCCCACGCCTCGGGGTCGAGCCGCAGGAGCGCGGAGACGACGGCTCCGATCGCGCCCGCCGAGCTGACGACGACCGTCGTGCCGGACCGGTCGCCCTCCCCCGCCCGCGCGACGGCCTCGTCGAGCGCCAGGCCGACGCGCTCGCCGAACGCCCCGAAGGTCTCGGCGTACTCCTCGTCGAACGCGCCGCCCGTCCAGCGCTCGAGCGCCTCGTCGAGCGCGGCCTGGAACGCGCGGGCCGGATCGGACGCCGCCGCGTCGGCACCCGGGCGGGCCGCGTAGGCCGGATCGGCGGACAGCGCCGTGAGGAGCCGCTCGTGGTCGTACTCGTCCCAGCGGGCGTCCTCGCGCAGCGGCGGCGGGCCCCCGGGCGCGTCGGCCCAGGCCGCGGCGATCGCCTCGGCCGATTGCCGCTGTCGGCGCAGGCTCCCGTGGACGACGACGGCCGGCGCGACGCCCCGCTCGCGGAGCGCCACGCCGACGGCCCGCGCCTGCTCGTGGCCGACCGCGCTCAAGCGGTCGTAGTTCCCGGCGCCGAAGGACGCCTGGCCGTGGCGGACGAGGTGCAGCGCGGGCACGGCGGGCTCCTCAGCGACCGCTCCGGCGGATGATCCGCCGGCAGCGCCAGTCGAGGTAGCGCACGCCGACCCACAGGTGCTTGAACGCCGGGTTCTTCGCCTGGCCCGAGTGGTAGCGCTTGTAGATCTGCTGAGCGATGACCGCCAGGCGGAACAGGCCGAAGACCTCGTAGAACGCCCAGTCGGGCCGGTCGATGCCGGCGCGGGCGCAGTAGCGGTCGACGACCTCCTCACGGGTCAGCATCCCGGGCAGGTGCGTCGGCTGGCGACGCAGGAGCTGCATGAAGCGGTCGTCGTCGGCCTGCACCCAGTAGGCCATGGCGCCGCCGAGGTCCATGAGCGGATCGCCGAGCGTGGCCATCTCCCAGTCGAGCACGCCGACGACGCTCCCGGAGCCGTCCGGATCGAGGACGAGGTTGTCCAGGCGCCAGTCGTTGTGGATGACGCAGGTGCCGACGTCGGGCGGGCGGTGCTCCTCGAGCCACGCCATCGTCCTCTCGAACCGCGGCGAGCGCGGCGTGCGGGCGGCGCGGTAGCGCTTGGACCAGCCCTCGACCTGCCGGCCGACGTAGCCCGCGCCGCGGCCCAGATCGGAGAGCCCGGCGGCACGCACGTCGACGGCGTGCAGCTCGACGAGCCGGTCGATGGCCTCCTCGCTCAGGCGCCGCGCCTCCTCCGGGGTGAGCGCCGTGCCCTTCGGCAGGTTGCCGCGCAGGATCGACCCCTCGATGCGGTCCATGACGTAGAAGGGGCCATCCAGGAGCGCCTGGGCGACGTCGTCCTCGCCCGCCGCGATGACGGTCGGCACGTAGGGGTAGGCCGACTTCAGGCGCTGCTGGATCCGCGCCTCGCGCAGCACGTCGTGGGCGGTGCCGTGGCGCTCGCCCGCCGGGGGCCGGCGCAGGATCAGGTCGCGGCCCGGGTAGCGCAGCAGGTACGTGCGGTTCGACGCGCCGCCGGAGAACTGGCGGACCTCGGGCGGCGCGTCGCCCAGCGCGGCGCCCTCGTCACCGAGCTGCCCGCGGAGCCAGGCGTGCAGCGGCGTGGGGTCGAACGCGTCCTCGTCGCGGACGGCCCTCGGCTCGTCGACGGGCGGGCGGGCCGCCCCACCGACGCCGGCCGCCCCCTCCTGCGCGCCGCCGCTCATGCCGGCGTGCGCGGGGTCTCGGCGGCGGCCTCGCGCTCGGCCTGCTTGATCGACCCCAGCAGGCGGGCGGCGCCCTTGCGGACCTCGCGCTGGAACAGCGGGGGCGCGAACCGCTTGACCGCGTAGGCGACGGCGCCCTCGCGGTCGGTGAGGATCAGGAACCGGCCCTTCTCGACGCCGTCGAAGATCTTCCCCGCGATCCGGTCGGCCGGGGTCGAGCTCTTCGTGACGAGCTTCTCCATCGTGCGGCGCACCGCCTCGTCCGGGGTGCGGAACGTGCCCGCCAGGCCCGTGCGGAAGAACGTCGGGCAGACGACCGAGGTCGTGATGCCGTCGGGCTCGAGCTCGTAGCGCAGGGTCTCGGAGAGCGAGACCACGCCGGCCTTGACCACGTTGTAGGACGCCATCACCGGCGGGTTCAGCAGTCCGGCGGCCGAGGCGATGTTGACGAGCGCCCCGGATCCCTGCGCCTGCATGAGCGGGGCGAAGGTGCGGCAGCCGCGGACGACGCCCATGAGGTTGATCGAGACGATCCAGTCCCAGTCCTCCATCGGCGTCTGCGGGAACCGGCCACCGGTGGCCACGCCGGCGTTGTTGACGAGCACGTCGAGGCCGTCCCACTGCTCCTGCACCCAGGCACGGGCGTCCTCCCAGTCCTCGTCCGAGCGGACGTCGAGCACCCGGGTCGCGGCGCGGGCGCGGCCCGGGGCGGGCAGCGTCGCGACGGCGCGGTCCAGCGCCTCCTGGTCCAGGTCGGTCAGCAGCACGCGGCGGCCCGCGGCGGCGTAACGCGTGGCGAGCGCCAGGCCCAGGCCCGACGCGGCGCCGGTGATGAGGATGCGGTCGGGGGTCATGCGGTCGATCCTGCCGGTTCGGGCTTGTAGGGGGAGAGCTCGAGGCGCGCGATCACGCCGCGGTGGACCTCGTCCGGGCCGTCGGCCAGGCGCAGCGAGCGCGCGACGGCCCAGGCGCCCGCGAGCGGGAAGTCGTTCGAGAGCCCGCCGCCCCCGTGGAGCTGCATCGCCATGTCGACGACCTCCTGGGCCATGTTCGGCACGACGACCTTGATCTGCGAGACGGCGCCGAGCGCGCCCTGCAGGCCCTGGGTGTCGAGCAGCCACGCGGCGTGGAGGACGAGCAGGCGGGCCTGGTCGATCTTCATGCGGGCGTTCGCGATCCGCTCGCGGTTGCCGCCGAGGTTGGCCAGCGGCTTGCCGAACGCGGTGCGGGTCATCGCCCGGCGGCACGCGTACTCGAGCGCCAGCTCGGCCAGGCCGATGAGGCGCATGCAGTGGTGCACGCGCCCCGGCCCCAGCCGCTGCTGGGCGATGCCGAACGCGCCGCCGGGGGTGCCGATGACCGCGTCCAGGGGCAGGCGGACGTCGGTGAAGGACACCTCGCCGTGGCCCGAGGGGGCGTCGAGGAACCCCATCACGGGCAGCATCCGCTCGACCCGCACCCCGGGGGTGTCGAGCGGGACGAGGACCATGGAGTGCTGCGCGTAGCGGTGTGCCGAGGGGTCGGTCAGCCCCATGAAGATGAGGACCTCGCACTCGGGGTGCCCGATCCCCGTCGACCACCACTTCGTCCCGTTCAGGACGATCTCGTCCCCGTCGACGATCGCCGTGGCCTGCATGTTCGTCGCGTCGGACGAGGCGACGTCGGGCTCCGTCATGCAGAACGCGGAGCGGATCTCGCCGCGCAGCAGCGGGGCGAGCCAGCGCTCCTGCTGCGCCCCGGAGCCGAAGTGCAGCAGCACCTCCATGTTGCCCGTGTCCGGCGCGTTGCAGTTCATGACCTCCGAGGCGAGCTGTGAGCGGCCCATCCGCTCGGCCAGGACCGCGTACTCCCCGTTCTTCAGACCCGGTCCCGCCAGCGCCTCGGGCACGCCCGGCACGGCGGCGGGCTCGGGCAGGAAGAGGTTCCACAGCCCCTGCTCCTGCGCCTTGCGCTTGAGCTCGGCGACGAGCGGGGGCACGGAGAACGCGCCCTCGGCCTGGGCGAGCGTCCCCTGGAGGTGCTCCTCCTCGTGGGGCTCGATCTCGGTGTGGATGAAGGCGTCGACGCGCTCGAGGAGCTCGAGGGCGCGCGGCGTCGGGGCGAAGTCCATGCGGGGCCTTCCGGAAACGGGGTACGCGGTCGACCCTAGCGCTTGTTGAGCGTATGCTCAACAGCGTGCCGGAGGACGACGCACCCGCGCCCGCCCGCAGCCGCATGCCGCCGGAGGAGCGCCGTCGGCAGCTCGTCGGGATCGGCCTGGGCCTGCTGCGGGAGCGCCCGCTCGACGCGATCACCGTCGACGAGGTCGCCCGCCGCGCGGGGATCTCGCGCGGCCTGCTCTTCCACTACTTCGCGTCGAAGCAGGCCTTCCACCGCGAGGTCGCGGCGGCCGGGCTGCGCCGCCTGCACCGCGCGATGTGGCCGGCAGACGAGCGTCCGGCGGACGAGCGGCTGCGCGGGGCCATCGACGGCTACCTCGCGTTCGTGGAGCGTCGCCCCGGGCGGGTGATGGAGATGGCCGGCGGCTCGTGGTCGGCCGACCCGGAGCTCGCCGCGATCCTGCGCGACGCGCGGGCCACGATCGCCGACGGGCTGCTGGCCGCGGCGGACGCGGGGCGCGACGCCCCGGCCGACGGCCCGCTCGCGCTCCTGCGGACCCAGTCGGCGCGCGCATGGCTCGCCTTCGCCGAGCAGCTCGCCCTGGACTGGGTGGCGGAGCCGTCGGTCGAGCGCGAGGCGCTCGTGGACCACCTCGAGGCGTCGTTCCGGGCCGCGACGGGCTGACGGAGTCCGGCGCCGAGACTCGGCGCACCCGCGCCACCTCGACGACCTCGAGGCGTCGAGGTGCCGAAGGTCGCAACGACCGAGGCGCCGGCGCCGCCCCCAGGTGCGGGTCAGACCGTGGGCGTCGGGTCCTGATCCACGTCGTCCGCGAACGTCCACGCATCGACGGCCGGGGTCCCGGCGAACACCCGGAGCACGGCCTCCCGGTCCACGAACGGACCGTGGCCGACGGGCGTCAGTTCCCCGACCACCTCACCCTCGAGCGTGACGACGACGCGCTCACCCCGGTCGAGCGCTCGCAGGACGTCGCCCCGCTGGTCGCCGAGTTCGCATCGCGTGACGGGGCACGGCATCGGTTCTACCCTAGCCCCGGTGCGCGGTCGCGTCTACGGCGTCCTCGCATCCGGCGCCGCCGCACGTGCGTATCCCACAGCATCCGGCCGGCGCGCGAGACTGTGCGTGCCGGATCCCGGTCGGTCAAGCGCCCCCGCGTGGCGTCGGTCGTCCGAGGTCGCCCAGAGACGAACGGAGACCCTCCGTGAGCACCGCACAGGCCCCGACCGCCCACGACCCGACCGGGGTGCTGCGCGCGCCGCTGCCGGAGGACCCCCACGAGGCGCTCCACGCCGTCCGGGAGCGCACGCGCACGCTCGTCGCCGGACTCACCCGGGCGCAGCTCGAGACCCAGTTCGACCCGCTGCTCAGCCCGCTGGTGTGGGACCTCGCCCACATCGCCGCCTACGAGGACCTGTGGCTCGTGCACCGCCACGGCGGCCGCCCGCTCCTGCACCCGGAGCTCGCCGCGATGTACGACGCGTTCGAGACCCCGCGGGCCGTCCGCGGCGACCTCGAGCTGCTCGACGTGCCCGCCGCCTGGGCGTACCTCGACGACGTCCGCGGCCGCGTCGACGAGGTGGTGGCGGAGCGCGGGGTCGACCCCGAGCTGCACGAGCTCGTGCTCCGCCACGAGCTCCAGCACACGGAGACGATGCTCCAGGCGATGCGGCTCGGCGGGCTCGCGCCGTGGCTCGACGCGCTGCCGGGCGGCGCGGGCGACGCGCGGCCGGCCGGGGCCGACGCCCGCCCGCGGGAGCAGTCCGACGACGTCGCGGCTCGCGCCCTCGCCCGCGTCCGTCGGCCGGCCCTCATCGACGTGCCGGCGCCGGACGGGCGCGTGAGCGTCGGCGCCGACCCCGAGGGCTTCGCGTACGACAACGAGCGCCCGCGCCATGAGCGGCCCCTGGAGCCGTTCCGGATCGCCCGGCGCCCCGTCACCGTCGAGACCTGGCGGGCGTTCGCGGCCGACGGCGGCTACGACGACCGGGCGCTGTGGAGCGACGACGGCTGGGCCTGGCGAGCGGGCGGCGCGGGGACCGACGTGCGCGACAGCACGGGAGGCGGCGGGTACGCCGGGCCGCCCCCGGGGGCCCGCGGCGAGGACGAGGCCGCGTGCCACCTCTCGTTCTTCGAGGCCGAGGCGATCGCCGCGTGGTGCGGCCTGCGCCTGCCGACCGAGGCCGAGTGGGAGCACGCCCGCGCCTCCGGGCTCCTCCATGACGCCGGCGCCGTCTGGGAGTGGACGGCCAGCCCCTTCGAGGGCTACCCGGGGTTCGTTCCCCGCCCCTACCCCGAGTACTCCGCCGTGTTCTTCGGCCGCGGGTACCGGGTCCTCCGCGGCGGCTCCTTCGCCAGCCACCCGCGCGTCGCCACCGCGAGCTTCCGCAACTGGGACCTGCCCGAGCGGCACCAGATCTTCTCCGGGGTGCGGCTCGCCGCCGACGCCCCCGACCACCCGTCGGGCGCCCCTGCGTCCCGGCGTCCCACGGCCGGAGGCCGCGCATGAGCACCCAGAGCACCACCACCCCCGACGAGCTCGTCACCCTGACGATCGCCGACGCCGACCCCGCGCCGCGCACGCTCGCCCACGACGTGCACGACGGCCTGACGCAGCCGTTCAAGCAGCTCCCCCCGAAACACCTCTACGACGACCACGGATCCGACCTGTTCGCGCAGATCTGCGAGCTCCCGGAGTACTACCCCACGCGCACCGAGCGGTCCATCCTCGTCGCGCGCTCCGCGGAGCTCGCGGAGCGCACCGGTGCCGTCGACCTCGTCGAGCTCGGCGCCGGGTTCGCCACGAAGACCCGCGTGCTGCTGGACGCGATGCAGGCCGGCGGAACGCTGCGGCGGTTCGTGCCGTTCGACGTCTCCGCACCCACGGTCCGGCAGTGCAGCGGGGAGATCTCCGCCGCTTACGGCATTCCCGTCCACGGCATCGTCGGCGACTTCGAGCGCGACCTCGACCTCGTCCCGGAGCCGATCGGCCCGCGGATCGTGGCGATCCTCGGCGGCACGCTCGGCAACCTGCCGCCGGGCAGCCGCCGGCACTTCCTCGGCCGCCTGCGGGGCCTGCTCGGCGAGGAGGGGCGCATGTTGATCGGGATCGACCTCGTGAAGGACCCCGCGGTGATCGAGGCCGCCTACAACGACGGGGCGGGCGTGACGAGCGCGTTCAACCGCAACGTCCTGACGATGCTCAACCGCGAGCTCGGCGCCGACTTCCCCGTCGACGAGTACGAGCACGTGGCGTTCTTCGACCGCCGGCACGAGTGGATCGACATCCGCCTGCGGGCCGTGCGCGACCACGTCGTCCGCATCCCCGCACTGGGGCTCGAGGTCCCCTTCGCCGCCCGCGAGGAGCTGCGGACGGAGATCTCGAGCAAGTTCACCCGGGAGCGGATCGCGGGCGACCTGGCCGCCTCCGGCCTGGAGCTCGAGGACCTGCTCACGGACGACGACGGGCTGTTCGGGCTGGCCCTCGCGCGGGTGGCCTGAGCGCCGGACCGCCCCGCGGACGAGCGCCGCTCAGCGCAGCTCTAGCACGGTCCCGTCCGGCTCCCACCGGACGAGGCCCTCGGCCGCGAACACCCGCAGCCAGCCCTCCATCGGCCAGCGCCCCCAGAGCGCCCGGAACCGCCGGGCGTTCGGGACGATGGACGCGACGTGCTCGCGGGGCGGGTGCGAGACGGGGTGGTGCTGGTGGTACGCCCACGCCCCGCCGACCCAGGCCAGACGGACCCCGGCGGCGCGGGCGCGGAACGCGTAGTCCGTGTCCTCGCCGCCGTAGCCGACGTAGCCCTCGTCGAAGCCGCCGATCCGCCGGTGGACGGCCGGGGTGACGGCGAAGGAGAGCGACCAGAAGAGCGCGTGGCGCGGCTCGTCGCGGATCTCGCCGTCGGCCGGGACGGGGCGGGCGTCGGGCGCCCGGGCCGACCGCCGGTCGTCCGTCGACAGCACGTCACCCTCGGCCGGCCGCCCCGGGGGCAGATAGGCGACGGGCCCGGCGAGCAGGCGTTGGGCGTCCGGATCCGCCGCCCACGCGTCGACGTAGCCGGCGACGAGCCTGGGTCCCGGGATGCAATCCACGTCGAGGAGCACCGCTAGGTCGACGTCGCCGAGCGCTGCGATCGCCGCGTTGCGGGCGGCCGACAGCGGCAGCGGCGCGCCGTCGGGCACCGGCATCCGGACGACCCGGGGGCCACTCGGCGACGCCTCGGGCTCGTCCGGGTCCATCGACACCACGACGTAGTCGTCGGGCATGCGGGTGCCCTCCCGCACGCCGCGCGCCTGCCGGGCGAGGTGCCGCTCCCGCCCGCGACGGATCGTGGCGACGCCTACGCGCACGCCACGCCCCGCACCGTCGGGGCAGGATCGGTCGGACCGGGACCCGCCGGAGCTCGATCCGCGGGGGCCCCCGGCCGCGATCGCGCGCTTCCCCACGCCACGGCGGCCGCGGCCGCCCGCGGGTCCTCACCCGCGGCGACCGCCCGCACGGCGGCGGCGAAGCGCTCCGCGCCCCGGCCGTCGTGCAGCACGTTCCAGCGCGCGGGGTCGCGGCGCGCGGCCGTCGCCAGGATCGCGGGCCACGCGTCGGCAGCGGGCCACGCCTCGTGGGCGTCGACGAGCCCGGCCGCAGCCAGCAGCGCGGCCTGGCGCCGCTGCTCGTCGAACGGGCGCTCCTGCGGCAGCAGCACCAGGGGCCGGCGGGCGGCCGCGACCTCGGCGACCGCGTTGCCGCCGGCCGTCGCGACCACGATCCCGCACGCCCGCAGCAGCCCGGCGACGTCGGCGCGGGGGCCGTGGTCGCGCACGCCGGGGGCATCGGGCACGCGCAGCGCACCGGCCACGTGCCAGGTGCGACCGGTGGCCGCAGCCGCGGCGGCCACGTCGGGGGCGCGCAGCGCGTGGCCGCCGCCGCCGACGAGCAGGAGCACGTCGCCCGGCGCCGCCGCCCCGGCCGGGACCGCGGCGTCGTCGTCGAAGCGCGACACCGCGCCCGTCAGCACGAGGCGATCCTCCGGCGGGCCGTCCCCCGCGGCGTGGACCGCCGCCGTCCACGGCGCCAGCACGGCCGAGGCCGCGGCGTAGGCGCGCAGGTGCGGGCCGTCCGTGCGGTGGCCGCGCTGGGCGACGACCACGACCGGCAGTGACAGCAGGCGGCCGAGCAGCGCCACCTCGACGGAGACGTCGACGACGAGCACGCGGGGATCCGCCGCGGCCGCCCAGCCCGCGATGGCCGCGGTCCGCCGACGCAGGCCGTCGACGCCGCGCGGCGCCCAGTGCAGCGTGCCGCCGGCGGTCGGGTCGTCCGGCTCGGACGCGGGGACGTCGCCGGGCAGCGCGACCCAGGCGTCCTCCGGCACGCCCTCCGGGCGCGGGAGGGAGCTCAGGCCGACGACCCCGGGGAGCAGGCGACGGACGGCCAGGAACCGGTGCAGGTGCCCGGCGCCGTGGTGGTGGACGTACCAGCCGACGCTCACGAGGTGCCGAGCCGCACGCCGACCTCGGCGCGCGGCAGCACCCGCGAGCGGCGCGCCGGCCGCGGGCGCAGCGTCGTCGTGCTCGCGGCCGGGACGATCGCCGGACGCGGCGTGACCAGGCGGCCGTAGAGGCGCTCGTAGCCGTGGCCCATCGCGTCGATGCCGGCGGTGCGCACCGCGTGCGCCCGGACGGCGGCCCGGTCCATGCGGGCGGCTTCGCGCACGGCGCGGGCCAGGTCGGGGACGTCGCCGGCGCGGGCGATGCGCCCGCCCTCGCGGCCCACGAGGGCGGGCAGGCCGCCGCGGTCGAACGCCGCCACCGGGGTGCCGCACGCCATCGCCTCGGCCGCGGCGAGCCCGAACGGCTCGTCCCACGCCGGCGTCATCAGCGCGACGGAGCTCTCGCCGATGAGGTCCCGGAGCTCGCGGTGGTCGAGGTGCCCGACGTGGACGGCGTCGTCGCCCAGGCGCGGCGCGACCTCCGCGTCGAAGTACGCGCGGTCGATGACGGGCCCGGCCAGGCGCAGGGGCAGCCCGGCGGCGCGGCACGCGTCGATCGCGAGGTGCGGCGCCTTCTCCGGCACGATCCGCCCGCTCCACGCGGCGCCCGGGCCGCCGGGGCCGGCCGTCCAGGAGTCCGTGTCCACGCCGTTGCCCACCACGGGCAGCACGGGCGCGATGCCGCGCCAGGCGTCGAGGGTGGCCGGGGAGACGGCCGAGAGGGCGAGCGCCGTGTGGCCGGCGACGGACCGCATCGCCGACTCGAGCCACGGGGTCGGCGGCGTGTGCAACGTCGTCAGCAGCGGCACGGTCAGGGTCGGCGCCATCAGGAGCGGGAGGTAGTGCAGCGTGTTGGAGTGCACGACGTCGCACGGGTCGGGGTCGGCCGCGAGCTCGACCATCACCCGCTGGTACGCGTGGTGCGCCGCCATGAACGCCTCGGGCGGCATGTCGACGTCGCTGCGGGCGGCATCGCTCAGCCGCGGCTGCAGGTCGAGCTCACGGACCCGCACGCCCGGGACCGCCGACCCGGCCGGCGCGTACATGAGCACGTCGTGCCCGCGACGCGCCAGCCACCGCGCGAGGTACCAGGTGAACGACTCCACGCCACCGACGAACGGGGCGCGGATCGGAGCGACGTGATGGGCGATGAGGACGATGCGCATGGGGGGAGTCGTTCCGGTCCCGGGAGACGGTCCAAGGACGGGGCGCATGTCCATCTACCCCCTCTGAGCCCCCCCTACTCCGACGGGCCCGAGAAGGGTCCGGGAGGGGGGTCCTGCGACCATCCCGGCATGCCCACGCTGCAGATCGTGATCGCCAGCACGCGCCCCGGCCGGGTCGGACTCCCCGTCGGCCGCTGGATCGAGGAGACCGCTCGAGCCCACGGCGGCTTCGACGTCGAGGTGACGGATCTGGCCGAGCTGGCGCTGCCGATGATGGACGAGCCCCACCACCCGCGACTGCGGCGCTACGAGCACGACCATACGCAGGCGTGGAGCGCCCGCGTCGACGCCGCCGACGCGTTCGTCCTGGTGTTCCCCGAGTACAACCACTCCTACACCGCGCCGCTGAAGAACGCCCTGGACTACCTCTACGGCGAGTGGGCGCACAAGCCCGTCGGGCTCGTCAGTTACGGCGGGGTGTCGGCCGGGACCCGGGCGGCGCAGCAGCTCAAGCCGGTCCTGACCGCCCTGAGCATGACCCCGCTCGTGCCGGCCGTGGCGATCCCGTTCGTCTGGCAGCACCTGCAGGACGGGACGTTCGTCCCCGACGACACCCTGACGGGCTCGGCCGGCGCGATGCTCGACGAGCTCGTGCGCGTCGAGGCGGCGCTGCGGTCGCTGCGGGCGACCGTCTAGGGGCGGCCAACTAGGGCGTCGCGCCGCCGGACGTGCCGGAGCCGGTCGCGCCCGCGCCGCCCGCGGTACCGGCGGCGCCGGACCCGTCCGTCGCGCCCGGCGTCTCCGGGGTCGCGGGCGTGGCGGGCGTCGACGGCGTCGTGGTCGTCGTCGTGGCCGTGCCCGTCCCCTCCGGCGTGGTCGCGGTGCCCGGGGCGGTCGTCGTCGTGGACTCCTCCGGGACGGTCTCGGTCTTCGTCGTCGTGACGGTCTCCGTCGGCTCCGTCTCCGTCGTCTTCGTCGTCGTGGTCGCCGGCGGGACGTCCTTCTTCGACGCCTTCTTGGCGGGCGGGTTGAAGAACGTCGTCTGCTCCTTGCCCGCGACGAGCTCGGGGACGGTCACGACGACGGCCGCCACGACGAAGCCGAGCAGCCCCGTGATCGCCGCGATGCGCCAGCGGTGGCGCCGCGGCTTGCTCACGCTGTAGACGGTGACCGGCTCGGCCCCGACGGGGCGCTCCGGGTGTGCGGCACCGGGCGTCACGCGCGTCGGGTCCTCCTGCGGGCCGGGCACGGCGGCGCCGGCCCGGTGCACGCGCGTGGGGTCGGACGAGGCCAGCGGGGTCTCGCGCGGGAGCGCCGAGAGGTCCTGCGTGCCGCCGCGGCGGGGAACGGGCAGGACCGCCGCGACCGCCTCGGTCGGGCGCCGGACCGCCTCGCGGCAGAGCGCGACGACGACGGGCGTGAACGCCGCCGAAACCAGCGTGCCGGGGGCCCACACCTTCGAGCAGATGGTCGCCGCGAGTGCGGACGCGACCGCGGTGATGACGAGGGTCTTGAGGTCCAGTTCGCTCGACGCCTTCGGCGCGGGCGGCGCCGGAGCGGGCGGCTGGACGCGTGTGGGCTGACCGTGGGGAGAGGACATGGGTGATCGCACGCGCGGCCGGGCGGAGGGGACAGTCCCGGCCTCCCTTGGTTCTAGCGCACTCGGGGCCCGGCGGAGCCCACGCCGGTCACGCAACGCGGGTAGGCGCGGGTCGCCGCCGCGCTAGCGTGGACGGCCATGACCGACGCGACGCCGTCCCGCCACTGGCCGCAGCCCGAGGTCGCCGAGGACCTCGGCGCGCTCCGGCGCGCGGCGCCCCTGACGCACTGCATCACGAACGTCGTCGTCGCGAACGTCACGGCCAACGTGCTGCTGGCGACGGGTGCCTCACCCGCGATGGTCCACGCGCCGGAGGAGGTCGCCGACCTGGCCGCCGTCGCCGGCGGGCTGCTCGTCAACCTCGGCACGGTGACCGCGGAGCAGGGCGAGGCTGCGCGCATCGCCGTCCGCACCGCGAACGAGCACGGCGTGCCGTGGGTGCTGGACCCCGTGGCCGTCGGGCCGCTGTCCATGCGCACGGCCCTGGCCCGCGAGCTCGTGCAGGAGCGCCCCGCGGTCGTGCGCGCGAACGCCTCCGAGACCCTCGCCCTCGCCCGCGCCGCCGGCATCGCCGAGGTCGGCGCGGGCGGCGAGGCGCGCGGGGTCGACTCGACCGCCGGGCCCGAGGCCGCCCTCGGCGCGGCCCGTGGGCTCGCGGCCGAGACCGGGGCGATCGTCGCCGTCTCGGGGCCGGTCGACCACCTCGTCTCGCCCGACGGCTCCGTCGTCCGCGTGCCCGGCGGCCACGAGCTGCTGACCCGCGTGACGGGCGCCGGCTGCGCGCTCGGCGCCCTCGTCGCCGCGTTCCTGGCCGTCGCGCCGGACCCGCTGCGGGCGGCGGTCGCAGCGCACGCGGTCGTCGCGGTGGCCGCGGAGCGGGCGGCGAGCGGCGCCCGCGGGCCGGGGTCCTTCGCCGTCGGCCTGCTCGACGAGCTCTCGCGGATCGACCCGCACGCCCGGCGCGTCTGAGCGGGCGCGCCACGCGCGGGCCCGGCCTACGCCGGCGTCGTCCTCCGGCCCGCGGGCTACGCGCGGCGCGGCCCTTCCGGGGCGTCGTCGCCCGGCGCGAGCGGGAGCGTGACGACGAAGGACGCCCCGCCGCCCGGGGCGTCGGCGGCCCGCACGTCGCCCCCGTGCGCCTCGACGATGCCGGCCACGATCGCCAGGCCGAGCCCCGCGCCGCTGCGGCCGCGCGCGCGGCCGCCCTCGGCGCGCCAGAACCGCCCGAAGAGCGACGCCGGGTCGTCCGTCGGCAGGCCGGCGCCGTGGTCGCGGACCTCGAGCTCGACGACGTCGCCGCGGAGGCGCGAGGCGATCGCCACCTCGGTGCCCGGCGGGGTGTGGACGAGCGCGTTGCGGACGAGGTTGGCGAGGACCTGGCGCAGCTGGCCGTCGTCGCCGAGGACGATCGCCTCGCCGTCCGTGTCGACCCGCAGCGGCCGCTCCGGGTCGGTGGCGCGGGCGTCGTGGGCGGCGTCCTCCGCGATCAGCGCCACGTCGACGGGCTGCCGCGCGTGCTCCGGCGCCTCGTCCAGGCGGGCGAGCACGAGCAGGTCCTCGACGAGGGTGCCCATGCGCGCGGCCTCGTCCTCGATGCGCCCCATCGCCCTGGCGACGTCGTCGGGCTCGCGGACCGCGCCGACCCGGAACAGCTCGGCGTACCCGCGGATCGAGGCCAGCGGCGTGCGCAGCTCGTGCGAGGCGTCCGAGAGGAACTGTCGCAGCCGGCCCTCGCTGGCCTCGCGCTCGGCGAACGCGCCCTCGAGCCGGCCGAGCATCCCGTTCAGCGCCTGCCCGAGCCGCCCGACCTCGGTCCGCGGCGAGTCGTCGGCCACGCGCTGGTCCAGGCGCCCCGCGGCGATCTCCCCCGCCGTCGATGCCATGCGGTCCAGCGGCCGTAGGCCGACGCGGACGATCGCCCACGCCACCGCCGTGAGCAGCGCGAGGGCCACGCCGATCACGATCGCCTCGGTCCGCATCAGCCGCGAGAGCGTGTCGTCCACCTCGGTCAGCGGGACGGCGACGACCGTCACCCCACGCCTCAGGGCGACCCGCGCCGCGGCCCTCGGGGAGCCGGTCGTCGCCGTGGTGGTCGGGGCGCCCGCCGCGCCGGCACCGGAGCCCGACGGTCCGCTCGCGCCGGGTCCGAACGGTCCGCCGGGTCCGGGTCCGGGTCCGCCGCGGTTCGGGTACGTGCGCACCCGGTAGCGCAGGTCCCCGCCGCCCACGGCGTCGGTGGTGAACGTGGCGCCGGCCCTCAGCGTCCTCGGCAGCTCGGGCGGGGCAAGCGCGGCGGCGTAGTACGAGGTGGGGATGCGGACGACGGCGCCGACCGTCGTGCCTGATGCGGCCCGCAGCTCGGCGTAGGTGCCGGGAGGCAGGTTGCCGCCCCGCGGACCGTCGTCGCCCCGACCGGGGCCCGGGTCCGCGGGACCGCCACGCCGGCCGGGCCACTCCGTCGCCCTCAGCCCGTTCTGCTCCGCCAGCCCGATCTGGGCCGCGGCGCGCGCCGTCGCGATCCGCGCGTCGACCTGGTCCAGCAGCGCGCCGCGTTGGCTCGTGTACGTGACCGCGGCGAGGGCGAGCATGCCCAGGGCGGTGATCACGAACAGCGTCGCGATCAGCCGGGCGCGCAGCGTCATGCTGGGCGCCTCGGGGCGCGCAGCGCGTACCCGACGCCGCGGGCGGTGTGGATGAGCGGCGCGACGGGCTCCCCCGCGGGGGTCGTGACGCCGTCGAGCTTCTTGCGCAGGTACGAGACGTACGTCTCGAGCACCCGCGCGTCGCCGCCGAAGTCGTAGTCCCACACGTGGTCGAGGATCTGCGCCCGGGTCAGCACCCGGCGCGGGTTGCGCAGGAAGTAGCGCAGCAGCCGGTATTCCGTGTCGGTGAGCTCGATCGAATGGCCGGCGCGCGTGACCTCGCGGGTGTCCTCGTCCAGCTCGAGGTCCTCGAACCGCAGGACGGACGCGTCCTCCGTCGCCTGGCCGGTGCGGCGCAGGATGACGCGGATGCGGGCGACGAGCTCCTCGAGCGAGAACGGCTTGGTGACGTAGTCGTCGCCGCCCGAGGTGAGGCCGCGGAGCTTGTCCTCCGTGGCGTCGCGGGCGGTGAGGAACACGATCGGCACGAGGCCGCGCTGGGCGCCGAGCCGGTCGGCGACGTCGAAGCCCGTCATGTCGGGCAGCATCACGTCGAGGACCATGATCTGGGGCCGGAACGCGTCGACCTGCGCCAGCGCCTCCTCCCCCGTCCCGGCCGTGGCGACCTCGAAGCCCTGGAACCGCAGCGCCATGGAGACGACGTCCACGATGTTCGGCTCGTCGTCCACCACCAGGACGCGGTGGCCCGCGGTCTCCTCCGTGCTCATGGACCGAGTATCGCCCCCGAGCCTGTGAGCGTCCTGGGAGGAAGCTGGGGCGGCCGCCCCAGGGCCCCGTTACCGACCGGCGACGGGAGCCGCCGCCTCCCGTTTGCCGCCGGCTGCTAGAACCGGCGGCGTGTCGAACCGCTCCGATCGCGTCCGCCGGTACCTCGGGATGGGCGCCGACGGACAGAAGCCGGAGGACACCCGCACGCTGCTGCAGGTCCTCATCGGCTGCGCGGTCATGGGCGCCGTCGCGGGACTGGTGTGGGCCCTCTTCGGCGGCGACGCCGCGTCCTCCGTCGGCTTCGGGGTGATCATGGGGATCCTCTTCCTCACGATGGACCTCGGCGCCCGGCGCAGGCAGCGCCCGCCGAGCTGAGGCGCCCGACCCGTGCGGCGGCCGCGCGCCGGCTGGGAAGGCGGCGGGCACCGAGTGCGGCGACCGGACGCCGCGCCGCCCGCGGGCGGCGCGGCCGTGACGCAGCCGGTCCTAGGCCGCGAGGGCCTCGGGCTGGTGACCCTGCTCCTCGAGGTGCTCGCGCATGCGATCCAGCGACTTCGTGACGATCCGCGAGATCTGCATCTGGGAGACGCCGACGTCCTCCGCGATCTCGCGCTGCAGGCGCTCCTCGACGAAGCGGTCGCGCACGATGCGGCGGGCCCGGTCGTCCAGCACGGAGACCGCGCGCTCGACGAGCTCGCGCTCCTCGACGTGGCCGTACCCGTCGTCGACGGACCCGTGCGAGTCGAGGACCTGGACGGCCCCGCCGTCGGTCCCCGGCCGCTCGAGCGACCCTGCCCGGTAGCTGCGGCTCGCGGCGATGGCGTTCTGGACGTCGGACACCGGGGCCTCCAGCACCTCGGCGAGCTCCGCCGCGGTGGGCTCGGTCCCCGTGCGGTCGGCGATCTCGCTGCGGGCCGTCTGCAGGCGGGCGGCGAGCTCCTGGGTGGCGCGGGGCACGTGCAGCGCCCAGCAGTGGTCACGGAAGTGGCGCTTGATCTCCCCCGTGATCGTGGGCGCGGCGAACGAGATGAAGCGCTTGCCGGCGTACGGGTCGAAGCGGTCGATGGCCTTCACGAGGCCGAGGGCTCCGACCTGCACGAGGTCCTCGAAGACCTCGCCCCGGTCGCGATAGCGGCGGGCGAGGGAGCGGACGAGCGGCATGGCGCGCTCGACCATCGCGTCGCGGGCGGCGACGTCGTGGTGATCGTGGTAACGGCGAAGCAACTCGAGGTCGAGCTGATCGCGCCTGGCTGCGGACTGCAGCATGGGCGTCTCCTACAGGGCTGTGACGTTCCAGCGGGCACCAGCGGACGCAACGCGTCCAGGGGCGGGCCACTTCTGTCTGTCACGCCTTCCGCCGTGGGCTTGCACCCGGGTCGCGACTCGCCATCCCCGACCCCGTTCGGGAGTCGGTCAAGGTCGAGCCGCATAGCGGCGGTCAACGCCCGGTGACCGTATCACCTTCGTAGCGGTTTCGTCTCAAATTGGTCTACATGGGATGCCGTGTCCCAGTCCTGTCCAGGTTTTGGGGCAGGTCGACCGCCGGCGACACCGACCCGGTGCCGCCGGTGGCCGCTCAGCCCGCCGCGCGCAGCGCGGCCGCCAGCCCCTGCAGGTCGTAGAGCCCCTCGACGCTGGCGACCGGCTTCCCGACGGCCTGCACCGCGGCCATGACGGCGGTGGCCCCCACGCGGCCGTCGCTCCCACCCCGGCCGGAGCTCGCGGTGACGACCCACCGGATGTGCCCGGCCTCGACCTCGTCGGCCAACCAGTCGAGCGTCACCGCGCTCTCGCTGCCGGAGAACCCGCCGATGCCCACCACGGGGGCGGTGCCGCCGCTCGAGAGGATCGACGTCGCCGCGCCGCTCTGGCTCGCGACGGCGATCGTGCCGCCGCCGTTCGCCGCGGCGTAGGTCACGGCCGCGGAGAGCTCCTGGGTGTTCCCGCCGAACATCCCGCCGCTCCGGGCGCCCGGCGTCGCGGCAGTGCCGCCCGCCACACCCGGCACCGTGGGCAGGCCGCCGGCCGCGTTCGGGCCGCCGCGCATCCTCCGCGCGCCGCCAGGACCACCGGCGCCACCGCGGCCGCCGCCCGGGCCCCCCATGCCCGCGGACTCGGGGCCGCCGGCCGGGAACGTCGTGCTCGTCGCGTGGCCGAGCGTCTGCACGGCCCACGTCGCGGGGGCCGCCAGGAGCAGCGCCGCGGCGGCCGCGAGCACCACGCCCCGGACCCGTCCGCCGCCGCGGCCGACGGCGAGGACGGCCCCCGCGACGAGCCCGCCGCCGACCAGGACCGGTCCGAGCCACGAGAGGTCCGTCGCCGACCCGTGCAGGACCACGAGCTCGGTGGCCACACCGCCGGTGATCAGCGCGGGGCCGAGGATCCGGGTGACGAGCGCCCGCCGCTGACCCGGCAGGCCACCGTGGGCGACGGTGCCGACGCCGGCGCCGACGAGCGCGGCGACGAACGGTGCCAGCAGGGACACGTAGTAGGGGTGGAAGATGCCGGCCGCGCGGCTGAAGGCGACCGCGGTGACGAGGAACGCACCGCCCAGGGCGATGAGCCAACCCGTGCGGACGTCGGAGCGCCGCAGGCGGGTGAGGACGAGGAGGCCGACTCCTGCCACGAGCGCCGCGCCGATGAGCCAGCCGGCCTGGCCGCCGAGCGAGGCGTTCAGCAGCCGCAGCGGTCCGGCGTCGCCGCCGAACACCCCGCCCATGCCGCCTCCGCCGCCCATCCCGCCGGGCGTGCCACCGCCCAGGCCTGCCGGTGCGCCGCCACCGATGCCGGCCGCGCCCGTGCCGGCGGCCGTGCCGCCGGGCCCGCCGCTCTGCCCGAACAGGCGGCCGAGGCCGTTGTAGCCGAGGATCAGCGACCAGATCGAGTTGTCGTTCGTGCCCGAGATCCACGGGCGACTCGACGCGGGCGTGAGCCACATCAGGACGGGCCAGGCCAGCCCGACGACCGCGGCGACGGCGCCGAACACGCCGAGCCCGCGCACCGCGGCGACCCGGCCGCGCGGGGCGACCCACAGCCAGGCGAGCACGATGCCGGGGACGATCGTCAGCGCCGCCGCCATCTTCGTCTCGAACCCCAGGCCGATCATCAGCCCGGAGAGCGCCAGCCAGCGGGTGCGGCCGTCCTCGAGCCCGCGGACGAGAGACCACAGGGCCGCGACGGAGCAGAGGACGAGCAGCGCGTCGGGGTTGTTGTGGCGCGAGATCGCGACGGCGATCGGCGTGAGCGCGAGGGTCAGACCCGCCGCGCCGCCGGCCACGCGCCCGAAGACGCGGCGCGCCACGTCGTACGTCAGCCCGACGGTGGCGACCCCCATCAACGCCTGCGGGACGAGCAGGCTCCAGGACGAGAAGCCGAAGACGCGCGCCGACAGGGCCTGGATCCACAGGGCCAACGGCGGCTTGTCGACCGTCATGACGCCCGAGGCGTCGAACGAGCCGTAGAGGAACGCGTGCCAGCTCTGCGTCATGGAGCGCACCGCGGCGGCGTAGTAGTCGTTCGCGGTGCCGTTGACGGAGAGCCCCCACAGGTGCAGGACGGCCGCGAGCAGCAGCAGGGCCGGCAGCTCCGGCCGGGCGCGCAGGGCGGCGGCGACGTTCCGGGCGCGACCGCGGCGGACCGGGGCCGACGCGCCGTCGTCGCCGGGCGGGTCCGTGGCCCGGGTGGGGTGGTCGTGGGCGGGGTCGTGCGCGCCGCGAGGGCGCAGCGAGGGCGGCGGGGTCTGGATGGCCATGGGGTGCTCCGTGGTGGTCGAGGGAGGACGGTGTGCGGCGCTGGGTCCGGCGCCGCGTGCGGGTCAGCGGCCGGGGCGCTCCGGGGCGAGCGCCGGGGAGGCGGCGCTCGCCGGGGCCGGACCGCCGATCTCGAGCGACGCCCGCTCGGCGGCCGGGTGCGCGAAGACCCAGAACCGCAGCGCGACGTAGCGCGAGACGGTGGCCAGCACGCTCGCGGCGACGAGGACGACGAGTTCGACGACGTGCCCCGGGGTCCGGTCGACGGCGTGGAGGGCGGCGAGTGCACCGCTCGTCAACAGCAGCGTGAGCACGAAGACCGCGGCACCCTGCGCGTGGTGGCGGACCAGGCCCTCGCGCCCGCGGACGCGGAAGGAGAACCGGCGGTTGGCCTGGGTGTTGGCCACCGCGGTGACGGCGAGCGCGACGGCGTTGGCCGCTGCGGCGCCCAGGCCCGGATGCAGGAGCAGGAAGAGCAGCGCGTAGGCGAGCGTCGAGACGACGCCGATCGCCACGAAGCGCGCCATCGGCGCACCCATCAGGAGCCGCGCGACGCCCTTCAGGTCGTCCGTCGCCGTGCGCACGATGTCGACGCGCGAGTCGGGGTCGTCGACCCAGTCCACCGGCACCTCGTGGATGCGCAGGCCGTCGCGCTGGGCGAGCACGAGCAGCTCGGTGTCGAAGAACCACGCCTGGTCCTGCACCTGCGGCAGGAGGCGCCCCGCGACGTCGCGGCGGATCGCCTTGAACCCGCACTGCGCGTCGGTGAACCGCGCGTGCAGGGAGAGCCGCAGGATCTGGTTGTAGGCGCGGGAGATGAACTCGCGCTTCGGGCCGCGGACGACGTTGGCGCCCCGCCCGAGCCGCGTGCCGATCGCCAGGTCGGAGTGGCCCGATACGAGCGGCGCGACGAGCGGGAGCAGCGCGGCGAGGTCCGTCGACAGGTCCACGTCCATGTAGCAGAGGACGTCGGCGTCGCTGCGGGACCAGGCGGCCCGCAGCGCGCGTCCGCGCCCCTTCTCCGGCAGGTCGAGCAGGGCGACGCCGTCGAGGTCGTCGGCCAGCGCCCGGGCGACGTCGGCCGTCGCGTCCGTGCTCGCGTTGTTGGCCACCACGATTCGCCAGCCGAACGGGAAGCCGTCGGAGAGGTGGTCGTGCAGGCGCCGGATCGAGCCCGGCAGCGCGGCCTGCTCGTTGTGGACCGGGACGACGATCTCGACGACCGGCGTCCGGCGGTCGTCCGGGCGACGCGCGGCCAGGGCGACGGACCGCGCGGCGGGGAGGGTCGGGGAGCTCATGGGGCAAGCCTGGAGCCGGCCTGCGGGAGAGACCTGGGGCGACCCTGAGGAACCCCCGAGAGCCGGTCGGGCCCCGACGCTGGACGCCGCCGCCGGTGGCGGCGAGGATGCCGCCATGGCCGACGACCCGCCCGGCGCCGACCGGCCGTTGGACGCCCCCACCGCTGGCGACGAGGATGTCGCCATGGCCGACGACTCGCTCGGGTGCAACGAGGACGACGCCCGCGCCGCCGCGCTGGCGCTGCCCGAGACGACGGAGCGCCCCTGCTACGGCACGCCCGGGTTCTACGTCCGCGGCAAGCTCTTCGCCCGCGTGTGGGACGGCGAGGACGGCGTGCTCGTCCTGCGCTGCGCCGACCTCGAGACGAAGGAGCTGCTCCTCGCCGCCGAGCCCCCGATCTGCTTCACGACCCCGCACTACGACGGTCACCCGCACGTGCTCCTCCGCCTGGCCGCCGTCGGGCGGGCGGAGCTGGCCGAGCACCTGGAGGACGCCTGGCGGACCCGGGCCCCGAAGCGGGTCCTGGCGGCGTTCGACGCCCCTACGCCAGCTCGTCCGCCGGCGTGACCGTCGCGTAGAACTGGCCCAGCGCGGCGACGTACGAGGCGTGGACGTCCTGCGCGTCGACCTTCCGGCCGCCGTACTCGAGGCCCGGGGCCGCGCAGGCGTCCGGGACGAGGGTCATGGAGAAGCCCAGGTCGGCGCCCGCGCGCGTCGTGGCGTCGACGCACATGCTGGTCATCATCCCGACGACCACGACCTCGTCGACGTCCTTCTCGCGGAGGCGCTCCTCGAGGTCCGTGCGGAGGAACGAGTTCGGGGCGTGCTTCGTGATGACCGGCTCGCCCTCGGCTGGCGTCACGGGGGCCATGATGTCGGCGCCGTCCGTGCCCTCCTCGAGGAACCCGCCGCCCGCGGGGCTGAGGTGCTGGACGTGGAACACGGGGTCGCCGGCGGCGCGGAAGGCCTCGAGGACCTTCCCCGCGTTGGCGGCGGCCGCCTCGGGCTCGTGGAGCGGCATCTTCCCGCCGGGGAAGTAGTCGCGCTGGATGTCGACGATGACGAGGGCTCGGCTCATGGGACGACCGTACTCCGCCCGCGCCGCCGTGCCGCCCCTACCGCCGCGCCGTCCGCCTCTACCGCCGCGCTGCGCGCATCCGCGGCATCGCGAACTGCCCGCGGCACCCGACGGCGTACTTGCGGCAGCGGTAGCGGACGAGGAACGCGTAGGCCGCCAGCGCCGACTCGGCGTTCGAGGCGACGAAGCCCGTGTACTCCTTCGGCATCGACAGGGCGTCCGCGGCCCGGTCGACGCTGCGGGCCAGCAGCTTGGGCGAGAACCCAAGGCGGCCCCCGGGGCGCCAGGCGATCGCGAAGCCGCCGACCTGCAGCGGGCGCTGGAGGGTGCCGTAGGCGGTGTCCATCACGCCGGGCGGGCGGATCTGCGTCGCGAGGATCACGGCGGCGGTGCGGTCGGCGTACGTGCGGCTGATGCGGTCGTCGTGGCCGTAGCCCAGCTCGGTCTCCAGCGCGCCGAAGACCGCCGTCCGCACCCCGGAGCTCCAGGTCAGGTCGCACGCGGCGGGCGAGCAGCGGGGCATGCCGTCCTGGGCGCGGAACAGGCGTTCCCAGCGGCCGATCTCGTCCGCCACGCTGATGCCCTGCCGGTCGAGGTCGCCGTAGCGGCGTCCCGGGTCGTGGTGGCGCTGGAGCACGTGCAGGCCGTGGAGCATCCCGACGAGCGGGTCGAACGTGGACAGCCACAGGTAGGCGCGGCTCGGCAGCGAGCAGGTCTTGGAGCGGTAGAGGTAGGAGCGGTCGTCCGGGGCCAGCCGGTGGTCGCAGTCCGCGTAGGCCGCGGCGGACACCGGCATGTCGTCGCCCCACGCGCCCGAGGCGTTCCACAGCGCCGCGTAGATGTCGCGCCCCGCGGGGAATCCGCCGGCGCGCGCGGTGCTCCCCAGGCGCGCGGCCCGGTCGCGGTCGCCGCGCAGCAACGCGTACTGCTCGGCGTCGTTCGTGGCGTGGCGGACGGTGAAGCGGAAGGAGCGGTAGAGCCCACGTCGGTCGCCGGGGACGAGCGCGACGAGCCGCCGGCCGACGTCCCCCGGCGTGACGGTGGCCAGCGGACGCTCCTGCAGCGCGAGCGTCGCGCGGCGCGCGCCGTCCAGCGCCCGCGGCACGAACGTGATCCGGGCGGGCGCCGGCGCGGGCGCCCAGTCGACGGTCAGGCGGCCCCGGAGGACGGCGTCGCCCGCGCGGAACGTCACGTCGGAGACGTCGCGGTCGCGCACGGAGGACACGCGCACCACGCGGTTCTCACCCGCGCCGGGCAGGAGCCAGGGGCCGTTGTCGAGGCGCACGCGGACGGGGAGGCCGTAGTACTCGGCCATCGCCGCGGTGCCGTCGGCGCGCGGGGCGTACAGCCCGTCGATGAACGGCTCGGCCAGCGCGATCGCCCGGTCCAGCGCGGCGAGGCTCGGCGCCGGCGTCGCGATCGTCCGGCGCGCTGGTCGCTCGAACGAGGACCACACGCCGCCGAGCGCGATCGTCACGAGCACGATCCACACCAGGCCGGCGGTCCCGAGGACCCCGGCGGAGAGCGCCCGGCGCAGCACGGTCAGGGGCCGCCCGGCGACACCGGGGCGGTGGGATCGACGGACACCACGCGGGCGGGGACGCTACCGGCCGGGCGCCCGGCGCTCCGGGAACGGACGAGGGTTCGACCGGCAGGCGCGGCCGGGCGCCGCGAACCGGGCCGGGCGTCCGGCGCGGTTGGACGCCCCGCGCCCGATCGGGTTCGGTCCCGCTGGACGTCCGGGCGTCTCCCGGGGCCCGGCGGCCTCGGGCCCCGGACGGATCTCGGCCTTCCGGGACCGGCCGTGCGCGGGGTACGGTGTGCCGCGGCCCACCCCCTCGTCATGTCCTCGCCGCTCTCCTCTCCCCGCGCCGCCGTCCTCTCCGTCGCCCTGCTCCTCGGCGCCGCGCTCGGCGTCGTGGTCGGCTGGACCGCGCTGGTGCTGCTCGCCGCCCCCCACGCCGTCGCGGCCGCCGCGGGCGTCGCCGCGCAGACCGCGGTGCAGGCCACCACGACCCGGGTGCTGTTCCGCGTGCTGCGCGGATCGGCCGCCGCGCACGCCGCCTACGCGCTGGCGGGCTGGGGGTTCGTCGTCGCGCTCGTCGCCGGCGGCGCCTCGGCGTTCGCCTCCCAGGCCGCCGTCGCGCTGACAGTGCTGCCCGCGGGCGCCGCGGCCTGCGTCGGCTACACGGTTTCCGCCCGGCGTCGCGAGGACGCGGTCCGGGCGCGCGGGCGCGAGGCGCTGGAGCTCGAGGCGTTCCGCGCCACGGGCCGGCCGGCGATCGGCGCGCGTCCGGCGCCCGTCGCGCACGCCGTGGTCCGCGGCGACTAGCGCAGCCGCGTGTAGGCGATCGCGGAGCCGGCGCCGCGCGGGGCCGCCTCCGTGAACAGGAAGACGCTCGTGAACAGCACCGTCCCGCCGCCGGGGCCCGGCAGCACCGAGGCCGTCGGGTTGCCGTAGGACGCCTGCCCGAAGCGGAACCGCATGCGCAGCGGCGCCAGCGCGCCGGTCGCCCCGTCGCGCAGGTACGTGCGCCACGAGGACCAGTCGTCCTTGCGGCGTTGCGCCTCGAGCACCTCGTAGCCGCGGCCGTCGACCGCGAACGTGTCGCGGTCCCCGTGGTTGCCGCGCAGCCCGAGCGCGTCGAGGTCCGCGTCCAGCGCCGTCCGCCGACGGGCCTTCCAGCGCGTGAAGTCCTCCAGCGTGGCCAGCGCCTGCCGGTCGACGTCGCCGTCGGCGTAGTGGTGCAGGCCCAGCTCGATCGTCGAGTCGCCCGTGCCGTCCCGCAGGTCGACCGCGCGGATGTCGGGCGTGCCCTCCGCCGTCGGCGCCAGCGTCAGCGGCGCGTCGAAGCGCGCGTCCGGGGTCGCGGCCAGCAACGCGTCGAGGTCGGCGTAGTGCCGCAGCGCCACGTGGTTGCGCGGCGCGTGGCGCTCCCACGCGACGAGGTACGACCCGTCGCCCAGCCGCCGGACGGTGGCCTGCGACGCGTCGCGCTGCAGGGTCCGCCCGCCGCGCCAGGTGAGCAGGTCGCGGCTCGTCACGACCTGGACGTCGAGCGTGCCGCCGCGCGCGTGGTGCGACACGCCGACGTAGCGCCGCCCGCCGGCCTCGCCCGTCGCGACGACCTTCAGGCCCTCCAGGTTGCGCCCCCGGTCGTCCTTGACGTCGTAGCGGACCGCGTCGGCCCGGTCGACGCGCTCGATCGTCCGCCGCACGGCCTGAAACCGCGGCCCGCCGGGGACGGTCGCCGCGCGGGCGGGTGCGGGCTCGTCGTCGCCGGTCAGGACGACGGTGGTGCCGGCGGCCGCGACGGCGACCGCCGCGACGGCGATCCACCGGCGAACGTGCATCGCTGGACTGTAGGCCGGGCGACCGGGGCGCTGCGCAGCCCCGCGGCCCGGCGGCGGCTCAGACCTCTTCCTGCGTGGGCATGACCCGAACGTGGGAGAGGTTGACGCGCCGCGGCTGCTCCGCCACGAACGCCACGACGTCGGCGACGTCCTGCGGCAGGAGCAGCTCGATCTGCTCGTCCATGCCGGCGAGCCACTCCTGCGTCCCGGCGTTCGTGTGGTCCTTCAGCTCGGTCTTCACGATGCCGGGCTCGAGCACGGAGGTCCGGACCATCTTCGGGCCGAGCTCCATCCGCAGGTGGTCGCCGAGGTGGGAGACGAACGCCTTCGTCGCGGAGTACACCGCGAAACCCGGGAAGAGGTGCTGCCCGGCGATGGAGCCCGTGAGCACCAGGTCGGCCGTCGCGCCGTCCGCGGCGGCGTCCACGAGCGACGGCACGAACGCCTCGATCGTGTAGAGCAGGCCCTTCAGGTTGAGGTCGATCTGGTGGTCCCACTGCTGCCGCGTCAAACGCTCGATCGGCTCGGGCAGCATCACACCGGCGTTGGCGAAGACGAGGTCGACGCGACCGAGCTCCGTGGCGATGCGGGACGCGACGGCGTTCACGGCGTCGGCGTCCGTGACGTCGAGGGCGATCGCGAGGGCGCGGCCGCCGGCGTCGGCGATCCGGCGGGCGAGGGCGTCGAGGCGGTCCTGCCGGCGGGCGGTCACGACGACGGCGGCGCCGCGCTCGGCGAGCGCCAGGGCCGTGGCCTCGCCGATGCCGCTGGACGCGCCGGTGACGACGGCGATCCGGCCGTCGAGGGTGCGGGGAATGGTGGGGGTCATGGAGCCAGGACACCAGCGCCGGGGCGGCCCCACCAGCGACGGGATCGACCCCGGGTCGGCGCGAACGTAGGTCCATCCTGACCACCCACGACGGGCCCGCCGCGACGCATACTCCGTGCGTGGCCCAGAACGTCGAGCTCCGCGAGTTCCTGCGCACGCGCCGCGGCCGGCTGACGCCCGAGGACGCCGGCCTGCCGCCCGGCGAGGGCGGGCGACGCGTGCCGGGCCTGCGCCGGGAGGAGCTCGCCGCGCTCGCCGGCGTGAGCGTCGACTACTACATCCGCCTGGAGCAGGGCCGTAGCACGAGCGTCTCCGCGTCCGTCCTCGACGCGATCGCCCGCGCGCTGCGCCTCGACGACGACGAGCGCGCCCACCTCTTCACCCTCGCCAAGCCGGCCGCGCCCGCCCGTCGCCGCGCCGCCCCCCGCCCCCAACGCGTGCGGCCCGGCGTGCGGCGGCTCGTCGAGGGCCTGCCCACCCCCGCGTTCGTCACCGGGCGGCGGCTGGACGTGCTGGCCACGAACCACCTGGCCCGCGCCCTCCTGTGCGACTTCGACGCGCTGCCGCCGGCGCAGCGCAACCACGCGCGGTGGGTCTTCCTCGACCCCGCATCGCGCGAGCTCTACGCCGACTGGGAGGCGGTCGCCCGCGACAACGTCGCGGTCCTGCGGATGGAGGCGGGGCGCCATCCCGACGACCCCGAGCTCTCGGCGCTCATCGGCGAGCTCACCGTGAAGGACGAGGACTTCGCCCGCTGGTGGGCCCAGCACGACGTCCTCCGCCACGGCTACGGCACCAAGGTCTACCGCCACCCCGTCGTCGGCGAGCTCACCGTGGACTACGAGGCCTTCCCCGTCGCGGGCGACCCGGAGCAGACCCTCTTCGTCTACACCGTGGCGCCGGGCTCGCGCTCCGCCGAGGCGCTCGCCCTGCTGGCGAGCTGGACCGCCGCCCCGCCCGCGGGGTCCGCGGCCGAGAGCGACCGCGGACGGGCCGCGACCGACGCAGGGGCGACGCGCGAGGTGAGCGAGTAGCCCGGCCCGAGACGTCGAGCGGCCTCGACGGGAAGAGCGGCGTCGTCGGCGGGCCGTGCTCCGTCCGGCAGGCTCGCGGCGAAGCGCCTTCACCATCCGAAACGGTCACACCCGGGCGAGCCGCGCAAATACCCAGGTGATGCGTGTTCCGTCCCGAAGCGTCGCCGCCGCGCCGCGATCGCCGTCCCCCGACGACGCGGCGCTCCTGCGCGCAGCGGCCGGCGGGGACGACGACGCGTTTGCGGTCTTCTACCGGCGGCACCTCCCCGGGGTCACCCGGTTCCACCTGCGGCGGACCGGTCGGCCGGAGCTCGCCTTCGACCTGACGGCCGAGACCTTCGCGGCGGTCGTCGTCGGGCTGCCGAGCTTCGACGTCGACCGCGGGCCCGCGACGGCCTGGCTGTACGGGATCGCACTCAACAAGCTGCGCGAGAGCCTGCGCCGCGGCCAGGTCGAGGATCGCGCCCGCCGCGACCTCGGGCTCGACCCGGTGCAGCTCGAGGACGCGGGGTTCGCTCGGGTGGAGGAGCAGGCGTCCCGCGCCGACGAGGCCGCGCTGCACGAGGCGTTGGACGGCCTGCCGGACGAGCAGCGCGATGCGGTGCTGGCGCGGGTCGTGGAGGAACGACCGTACGAGGAGATCGCGCGCGAGCTGGAGTGCTCGCCGTCCGTGGTCCGCCAGCGCGTGCACCGCGGGCTGCGACGACTCCGCACCCGGATGGAGGATCGCGCATGACCGAGTACGACGACCTGGAGCGGCAGCTGCGGCGCAGCGTCCGGGAGCGAGCGACGGGATCTGAGGCGGCGGGCGACGGAGCGCGGAGGCGCACCCGACGCCGGTGGTTCGGCCTGCTCGCCGTCCCGGCGGTGCTGGCCGCCGGGGCCGCGGGCGCCGCGGGGCTCGTCGGCGGCCCGGGGACGGACGAAGCCGCAGCCCGGCTCGTCCAGGCCGCCGTCACCGCGACGTGGCGGGATCCGGCGTGCCGCGACCCCGACCGGCGCGTCGGCGCGCCCCTCGACATCCCGGACCGGGCCCCGGTCGACGACGCACCCCTGCCGCAGATCGCCCGGGCGTTGCCCGCCCTCGCGCCGCGACCGGAGGTCGCGCCGGGGCTTCGGGAGCGCGGCAGGGCCCGGGAGGCCGCCCGCGCGCTCGCGTTCGCGCGGCGGTTGCAGGTCGGCGTCGGATCGGCGGTCCTCCGGGGAACGGAGCGCGTGGCGCGGTTCCCCGACGGTGGCCGGATCCTGATGTTCGTGAGCACCTCCGACGTCGTCGGGGGCCCACCGGACCGAGCCGGGTGCGCCCGTGCGCGCCGCGAGCACCTCCTGGGGGCCCAGCACCGGGCGGGGGCGCGCGACGACGACCCCGTCACGGCGCGTGCCCTCGTCCTGCTGGCCGACCGACGCGACACGGCTCCCGGTGCGCAGACCGTCTGGCTCTCCGACCTCCCCAGCCGGGCGACGGGTCCCGGCGGGGTCGGGAGCACTGGGATCTCGGTCACGCCTCGCGGCGAGACGCCCACCGGGGTGGCGATGTCGAGCCACGCCCGCGGAAGGCAGCGATTCGTGGGCCTCGCGGACCCGCGCACGGTACGTGTCGTCGTCCGTCCCGCGCCCGGGTCACGGCGCGCCGCCGACCCTCGCCTGCGGCGCGCCGTGACCCGCCGGTTCCGGGTCGACCAGGGCGTGTTCGCGTTCACCGAGCCGTGGCCGGGGGCGGGCCCCCTCGTCCTCACGGAGTACGACGCTGCGGGGCGCGTCGTCGCGCGGGAGCGGCTCCGGCGGTGACGCGTGGGACCGCCGGCGGTGCGGCCGTCCGCGGCGGCGCTCCGCAGATGATCGATGGACGTGCGACTTCCACCGGCCGCGGCCGATAGCTCCGGCATGCAACGGCGAGCCATTCCTTCGGTCGGGCGTCGGGTCCTCCGGGGACGCCGATGGCCCGAGCGCCGACCCGGCGTTGCGCGCGTCCTCGCCACGGGCTCCGCGGTGCCCGCCCCCACCGGCCTGCCGGACTGGGCGGGCGGGATGCCCCGCGGCCGCGATCCGCGCCGCGCGCTGTGGCGGGCCCTCGTCGACGCGCTGATCCCCGGCGAGGCCGCGGCCGACGTCGTGCCGGCCCTGCGCGCCGTCGAGCTGCAACCGCTGCTCGTCCGCGCCGGCGAGCTCGACCCGCGCGCGCTCTCGGGCCACTGGGACCGCCGCACCACCGACGCGGTCGCCGCGTTCCAGCGCCACCGCGGCCTGCCCTGCACCGGCATCGCCGACCGCCGCACGGTCGACCTGCTGCTCGCCGCGCACGCCTGAGGGGTGGCGAGAGGTCCCTCCCGCCGTCGGACGGACGCCGCCGTTGCGCAGTGGTCCACCGCCGGACGCGGGCCCGCCGACCGGGCGCATAGGCTCGTCGCCATGGACGGCATCGCGCTTCGACCTCTCCCGGTGGGCGACACGCTCGAGGAGCTGTTCGAGTTGGACGAGCTGGCGTTCCACGAGCCGCGGCCGGCCGCGCGACGGGCTCGGCACGCCGCGGTCATCCGGCACGAGGAGACGCTCTGCGCCTACGACGGGGACCGGCTGGTCGGGTCCTCCGTCGTCTACCCGCAGTCGCTGTCGGTCCCGGGCGGAACGTTGCCGTCCGGCGCGATCTCGTGGGTCGGCGTCTCGCCGACGCACCGTCGCCGCGGCCTGATGCGGGCCATGATGGAAGGCCAGCTGGGTCGCCTGGCCGCAGGCGGCGTGCCGCTGGCCGTGCTGTGGGCCGCCGAGGCGACGATCTACAGCCGCTTCGGCTTCGGCGTCGCGACGGCGAACCACAGCGCCAAGGTCCGCCTCCGCGACCGCGACTCTGGGCTGCGCGACGGGCTTCGCCCCCGGCCGGTGCGGATGCTCGACCCGGCGACGGCCGGTCCCGAGCTCGACGGCGCCCACGCGCGATTCGCGGCTGAGCGCGCGGGGGTGCTGCGCCGTGACGCCGCCTGGTGGGAGAACGAGGTGCTCGCGGACCCGGAGGACGAACGCCGAGGCGGCCGGCTCCGCGTCGTGGCCGCCGGGGAGCCGGCGGACGGCTACGCGCTCTACCGCGTCCGCGTCGACGACACGCAACCCGAGGAGGCGTCCGGCGTGGTGGACGTCGAGGAGCTGGTCGCCCTCACACCCCAGGCCCGATGCGACCTCTGGGCGTTCCTGCTGTCGATCGATCTGGCCGGTCGCCTGAACGTGCCGATGCTCCCCGTCGACGACCCGCTGGTCGCCCTGCTCCGCAACCAGCGCACAGCGGAGTTGACGGAGCACGACGCCCTCTGGCTGCGGCTGCTCGACGTCCCCGCCGCGATCGCGGGTCGCACCTGGTCCGCAGCGGCGCGGCTGACCGTGGAGCTCGAGGACGACCTGCTGCCGCAGAACGCGGGGCGCTGGCGGCTGGACCTCGGCCCGGACGGCGGCCGCTGCACCAGGACGGACGAGCCCGCGGACCTCGCCCTCCCGGTCGCCGAGCTGGGCGCGGCGTTCCTGGGCGGCGGCTCCCTCGTGCGCGCCGTCGACGCGGGGATGGTCACGGAGGCCACGCCCGGCGCGGCCGCCGCGTTCGACCACGCCGCGCGTACCGCCCGTGCGCCCTGGAACGTCACGGTCTTCTAGGCCGGTCTCTGAGCCGGTCCTCCAGGCCGAGGTCGTCCAGGCCGGTCTTCCAGGCCCCCGGGCTTCTTGGCCGGCATGGCCCGTCCGCCACCCGGCGGAGGACCGCCCGGCCCGGATTCGTGCGCGCCCGACGTTCTCCCCCGGACCCTCCCTACCGGGAGTAGGGTGCCGCCATGTCAGGCACTCGCAGGTGGGGAACGGTCGCCCTGGTGGCCGCGTTCGGGGCGCTCACGCCGGCCGTCGCGTCGGCGGAGAACGTCGCTATCACGTCGTTCGACGGCACGAAGATCGACGCCGACTGGCAACCGGCGACGGGCCTGAAGCCCGGGCAGCGGGCGCCGACGATCCTGCTGACCCACGGCTTCGGAGCCACGCGCGAGACCGCGGACGGCGACACGACCTCGGGCGACCTCGGCCAGGTCGGCGCGGGCGTCTTCCGCAAGCACGGCTTCAACACCGTCACGTTCGACTCGCGCGGCTTCGGCCGCTCCGGCGGCGAGGTCCAGCTCGACGCGCCACAGTTCGAGGGGCGCGACGCGTCCGCGATCGTCGACTGGGTGGCCAACCGGCCGCAGGCGCAGCTCGACGGCGCCGGCGATCCGCGGGTGGGGATGCACGGCGCGTCCTACGGCGGCGGCGTGCAGTGGGCCGCCGCCTCGCGCGACCGGCGCATCGACGCGCTCGCTCCTGCGATCTCGTGGACGTCGCTCGTGCAGGCGCTCGGCCGCGAGGGCCGGCTCAAGCTCGGCTGGGGCCTGCCCCTCATCGGCCTCGGACTGCCGACCGCCACGGCGCTCGGCGCGCTCTCGCCCCACGGCCTCGAACTCGGCGGGTTCCCGCTCGAGCTGACGACGCTCGCCGCGGGGGCGGCGGTGTCGGGCCGCGCTGACCAGGGGCTGAACGACTTCTTCGCCGCCCGCTCGACGGGGGACGCGATCGCGAACGTCAAGGCGCCCTCGCTGATCCTGCAGGGCACCGCCGACACGCTCTTCACCCCGAGCCAGGCCGTCGACATGCGCCGGCTGCTGCGCAAGGCCGGCACCCCGACGAAGATGCTCTGGTTCTGCGGCGGCCACGGCCTGTGCCAGACCGGCAACGCGCTGGGCGAGAAGATCGAGCCGCGCGTCCTCGCCTGGATGGACCGCTGGCTGCGCGACGACGCCGGCGCCGACATCGGACCCGGCTTCGAGTGGGTCGCCGACGACGGGGTCGTGCGCTCCGCGAACGACTTCCCGCTGAAGGACGCCGGCACGATCACCGGCCGCGGCGCCGGCACCCTGCCGCTCACGCCGATCTCCACGCTGAACGGGATCCTCGTCGCCGCGCGGCCCGCGGCGACGGGGGTCGACCTGCCGATCCCGGCGCAGACCGCGGAGCGCGAGGTCGTCGGCGAGCCGGTGCTGCGGTTCCGCTACCGCGGCAACGCGGTCCTCACGAACGCCCACGTCTACGCGCAGATCGTCGACGAGGAGCGGCGCGTCGTCGTCGGCAACCAGGCCACGCCGATCCCCGTCGCGCTCGACGGCCAGGAGCACACGGTGGAGCGCAGCCTCGAGGCGGTCGCGATGCACCTGACGCCGAAGAGCCGCTACCGCCTGCAGATCACGGACGGCACGAACGTGTACGGCCTGACGACGAACGTGGGGTCGGTCGACATCGCCGACGCCACGGTCACCCTGCCCGTCGGCGACCCGGCCGGCACGCCGGCCGACCCGGTGCTGGCGGGCTCGGCCACGCGACCGGGCACCGGCCCCGGACCCGGCGCCGGTGGGGGCACCGCGAAGCCCGGCGCCCGACCGTCCGCCGGCCTCGGGCCCGCCACGCGCCGCCTGCGCCTCGCCGCCGTCCGCCGCTCGGGCGTCCTGCTGCGCGGCACCCGCCCGAACGCCCGCCGCGTGCGCGTCCGGATCACGGTGTCGAAGGCCACGGCGAAGCGCCTGCGCCTGCGCTCCCGCGTCGTGGCGACGAAGAGCGTCGCCCGCGGCAAGCGCTCCTGGACCACCCGCGTGCGCCTGCGTCCCGCGACCGTCAAGGCCCTGCGCCGCCGCTCGGCGACGACGCTCAGCGTGCGCGTCTCGGCGGGCAAGGTGCGCCCGGCGCGGGTCATCGTGCGGCGGTAGCGCTCCCGGCTCAGGAGGCGACGGTCGCCTCGGCCGCCGCGGTGCCGGTGGCGCCGGTCGTGCCGGTCGTCACGGAGGACACCGCGGGGCGGGAGCGAAGGGGTCGGGGTGGACGTGGTGCGGACGAGGTCATCGGGCGGGCGACGGGCGACGGTGGTCGCCGCGGTGCTGGCCGCCGTCGTGGCGCTCGGCTCGGCCGCGGCGGCTCCGAGCGGCGCGGACGCCGCCGGAACGTCGCCGCGCCACGCTGACCCGGCGTCCCCCGCTCGCGCCACCCCGCGGGTCGTCGGCGGGAGTGCCGCGCCGATCACGGCCCGTCCGTTCCAGGTGGCGCTCTACGCCCCGCGCGGCGGCACGCTGCACCTGCCCCGCACGCCCTACCAGGGGCAGTTCTGCGGCGGGGCGATCCTGAACGCCACCCACGTCGTGACCGCGGCGCACTGCCTCTTCGACCCGCAGACCGGCCTGGCCCGGGCCGTCGGTGACGTCCGGGTGCTCGCCGGCACCGCACGCCTGCGCGGCGGCACCGAGCCCGAGGCGCCCACGGCCCGCGACGTCGGGGTGCTCCGCATGGTCGCCCGGCCCGGCTTCACGCTCCAGAACCTCGACGGCGACGCCGCCGTCCTCACCCTCGACGCGCCGCTCTACGAGGGCACGCCCGCCGCCGACGGCACCGCCGCGATCGCGCCGATCGCGCCGGCGGACCCGACCGCGTTCCCCGCGGTGGCCGGCGTCGAGAGCACGGCACCCGTCCGCGTGTCGGGCTGGGGCAACCGCGCCCCGCAGACGGCCGGCGGCCAGGGCGCCGACGACTATCCCCAGGACCTGCAGGTCGCCGACGTGCGCGTGGTGCCGCGCACGGGCTGCACGGCCACGTACGCCGCCGTCGGCATCCGCGTGAACGCCCGGCAGCTCTGCGCGGGCGAGCCCGCCGGCGGGGCCGACGCGTGCCAGGGCGACAGCGGCGGGCCGCTGACCGCGGACGACGGCGGCACGCCCGTCCTCGTCGGCATCGTCAGCCTGGGCAGCGGCTGCGCGCAGGCCGGGCGTCCCGGCCTCTACACCCATGTGGCCGACCCGGACGTCGGCGCGTTCCTGCGCACCGCCGCCGGTCTGCCCGCTCCCGTCCCGGCGCCGACGCGCGAGGCTCCGGCCGACCGCGACGTCCTCCGCCCCGCCCTGCGGGTCGACGCGCGGAGCTGCACGCGGACCCGCTGCACCGTGCGGGTCCGCGTCACGGCTCCCGCCGCGGCCGCCGGACCGCTGACCGTGCGCGCGAGCCTGCGCACCCTCGCCCGCCGCTGCCGGGCGGGACGGCCGTGCGCCCGGGGTCGGGCCCGCGACCACTCCGGCCTCGCCTCGGCGGCGGGGCGCCGGACCATCGTCCTCCGCGGCCTCGTCCCCGGCCGCCGCTACGCCCTGACGCTGCGCGCGACCGACGGCGCCGGCAACCGCCAGCGCTTCGCGACCGTGGTGACGCTCCGCCCGCGGTAGTCCGCCGGACCGTGGGCGACGGCGCCCTGCCCTTCTCCGCCGCCCGTCCGCGGTCTACGCTCGCGCGGTGAGCCTTCCCCTGCAGCCCCCGTTCGCCCCCCAGCTCGCCCGGGCGCGGCCGTCGCTGCCCGAGGGCGAAGGGTGGTCGTACGAGCCGAAGTGGGACGGGTTCCGGGCGATCGCCTTCGTCGACGTGCCCGAGGAGGGGGACGAGCCGTCCGTCGTGCTGCTCTCCCGCGGTGGCAAGGCGCTCGAGCGGTACTTCCCCGAGCTGCGGTTCCCCGCCGGCCGCTACGTGCTCGACGGCGAGATCGTCGTCGACCTGCCCGCCGACCCCGATCCGGACGCGGACGGTGCCGACGTCGCCGGCATCCCGGAGGCGAGCGCCGCCCAGGACTTCGACGCGCTCTCCCAGCGCATCCACCCGGCGGCGTCGCGGATCCAGAAGCTCTCGGTCGAGCTGCCCGCGCGCTACGTCGCCTTCGACCTGCTGGCCGTGGACGACCTCGCGCTGCTCGAGCGCCCGTTCTCCGAGCGCCGCACCGCGCTCGAGACGTTCCTCGCCAAGCCGGAGTTCGGCGACTCCAGCGTCTCCATCACGCCCGCGGTCACGACGGCCGCAGAGGCCGAGGGCTGGCTCCAGGACACGGAGGGCGTCGTGGCCAAGGAGACCGGGGCGCCCTACCTGCCGGGCGAGCGCAAGGGCATGGTGAAGATCAAGCGCAAGCGCACGATCGACTGCGTCGTCGTCGGCTGGCGCCACGGCAAGGAGGAGGGCACGGTCGGCTCGCTCATCCTCGGCCTCTACGCCCCGGACGGCGAGTTGCGCACCGTGGGCCACACCTCGAGCTTCTCCGCCAAGCGCAAGCGCGAGCTCGTCGGGGAGCTCGAGCCCTACGGCACCGGCCGGGTCCAGGCCGGCGAGCCGAGCCGCTGGAAGTCCGAGAAGGAGCTCGAGTGGGTCGAGCTGCGGCCCGAGCTCGTCGTTGAGGTGAGCTTCGACCAGGTCTCCGGCGGCCGCATCCGCCACGGCGCGAAGCTCGAGCGCTGGCGGGAGGACAAGCCGGCCGCCGCCTGCACCGTGGACCAACTGGAGGGGTGAGGGGCGCTCAGCCTCGCGCAGAGACGGGGGCCGGGGTGAGGCGGCCGGCCTCGACCTCGCCCGCGCATGCGTCGATGGCCGCGCCGCACGGGTCGGACGCGACGTCGGGCTCCGGGCCGAGCATGCGCTCCCAGGCCGCGGACATGCGGCGCAGGTCCTCCTCGTCCAGGTGGTCGAGGAACAGGCGGCGAACCTGCTCGGCCCGCGCCGGGCCGAGGCGGTCGACCAGGGCGACGCCCTCGTCCGTCAGCACCGCGAGCGAGCCGCGACCGTCGTCCGGGCACCGCTTGCGCGCCACGAGACCCGCCCGGACGAGCCGGTCGACGAGCCGCGTGAACCCGCCGCTCGTCATCACCACGCGCTGGGCGAGGTCGCTCATGCGCGAGGCGCGGTGCGGCGCCTGCGAGAGCGCCATCAGCACGTCGTACTCCCCGATCCCGAGCCCGCCGCCGACCTCGGTCAGCCGGGCCTCGAGCTCCTTGCGCAGGTACGCCTGGGCGCGCAGGAAGCCCTTCCAGGCGGAGAGCTCCAGCTGGGTGAGGGGGGCATCGGACATGACCCGAGAGTACCGATTTAGCTGCCTGCGCAGATAAATATCTGATACCGTCTGTTTCACCACCGGCCGCCGACGGATCCTCCGCCTCCGACCAACACCCCGAGCCGTCGCGAGCACGCGGCGTGAGGTCGATCGCATGTCCACCATCGAGGCGCCCGCCGCACGCCGCCGCGCAGAGCCCGCCGCCGCTCCGTCACCGACGGTGCCCCCGCGCTCCGCCGCCGTCCCCGTGGCCCGGCCGTCCGTTCGCCGCATCGCCTGGTCGTCCGGCCGCGCGTGGACGTGGCGGACGACGCTGCTGGCCCTCGTCATCGCCTACGCCAGCTACACGCTGGCCAAGCTCGTCGGCGCGGACGACCTCGGCGTCGCCCGCAGCAACGCGCTGTGGGTCGTCGAGCTCGAGCGCGGCCTCGGCGTGGACGTCGAGGGGCCCGTCCAGCGGGCGCTCGACGGGTCCGTCTCGATCTGGATCTTCAACCACCTCTACATGGCGGCCCAGTTCCTGGTGGTCCCGGCGGTGCTGTTCCTCGTCCGCACCCGGTCGATCACCGCGTTCCGCCGCCTGCGCGACACGCTCGTCGCCACCTGGATCATCGCCACCCCGGTCAACGCCTTCTTCGCCGTCGCGCCGCCGCGGCTGGCCGACATCGGGATCACGGACACCATCACCGCGAGCGGCTCGGGCGCCCTGACCTCCGGGCTGTCGACCGCGTTCTACAACCCGCTGGCCGCCGTGCCCAGCCTCCACGTCGCGTTCGCCTTCGCGGTCGGGATCGCCGCCGCGCTGACCTTCCGCTCCGGGCCCGTCCGCCTGCTGGGCCTCGCCTGGGGGCCGATCATCGCCCTGACGGTCGTCGCCACGGGCAACCACTACCTCTTCGACGCGGTCGCGGGAATCGCCGTCACGCTGCTGGGCCTGGCGATCGCCGTGGCCCCCCGCCGCTCCCCCGTCCCGTTCCTGCGCCGCGGCCTGGCCGCCGCGGGCACGCTCGCGCTGACCCCGGCACCCTCCGTCGTGTCGCTGCGCTCCGTCACCCGGCCCGTCGCCACCGCGGTGGCGCGGCGCGACGGCGAGAGCCCGGCGGAGCGCGCGGCCTCGCCGGACGCCGGCCCCCGGACGGACGACGCACGTCCCACCGCATCCCGCGGCCGCGGGCGCTGCTGCTCCATCGGGCGCTGACCCACCGCGGCCGCCCGACGGGGTCGCCCGTCGCTGCGCGACCCGCCCGGCATCGCGCGACCCGCCCCTCGCCGCCGGATCCGCCCCGGTGCCGCCCGATCCGTTGGCGTACAACCGCTCGTTTGGCAGGACCGCACCCGGGTAGCCGAGGACGCATGAACATCATCCGCCGGCTCTTCTCCCTCTTCAGCGCGGGCTCCCAGGCGTCCGGGCGCGGTGCGCGCGGCGGCCGCGGCGCGGGCCGCGGCCGTGGCGGCCGGGGCGCCGCCGGCGCTGCGGGCGCGGGCGCGCTGCGCTCGCTGCTCCGCAGCCGCCGCCGCTAGTCGCGGCCGCAGCACCCTCCGGACGACCCCAGCCCGATTGGGCGGCGCCGCGCGGCAGCGCCGGCGCGCTCAGCCCTCCGCGCGCTTCTTCCGGGCCTCCGGATCCTTTCGCGGGTCCGGCTTCTTCGTCGCCGCCTTCTTCGCGGCGACGGAGGGCCGCTTCTTCGCCCGCGACTCCGACGGCTTCGCGCGGCTCGGGGCCACGCGCTTCGGCTCGCTCGCGCCCTTGGCGAAGTGCGGCGGCCACGGAGCGTCGCCCAGGCCGCCCTCCTCGTCCCGCCGGGCCAGGTCGAGCAGCCCTTCCAGGCTTCCGGCGTGGGCGTCGATCGCCGCGTGCGGATCGCCGTGCTGCGCGTAGAGCGCCGGCACCGTGTCGAGCCGGAAGTCCTCGAGCTCCGCGTCCGGGACCTGGTCCCACGTGAGCGGCATCGACACGCGCGCCTCGGGTGTCGGGCGGACGGACCACGCCGACGCCACCGTGCGGTCGCGGGCGTTCTGGTTGTAGTCGAGGAAGACGCCCGCGCGCTCCTCCTTCCACCACTTCGACGTCGCCAGGTCCGGCACGCGGCGTTCGACCTCGCGGGCCAAGGCCAGCGCGGCGCGGCGCACGCCCGTGAAGTCGTGCTCGGGCTTCACCCGCACGTTGATGTGGATCCCGCGCGAGCCCGAGGTCTTCGGGAACCCGGTCAGGCCGTGCTCCTCGAGCACGTCCTTGACCACCATCGCGACGAGGCGGACCTCGCGCCAACCGACGTCGGGCGAGGGGTCCAGGTCGACCCGCAGCTCGTCCGGGTGGTCGAGGTCGGCGCGGCGCACGGGCCACGGGTTGAAGTCGATCACCCCGAGCTGCACGGCCCAGACGAGGTGCGCGGCGTCGTTCACGACGAGCTCGCGGGCGGTGCGCCCGCTGGGGAAGCTGACGACGGCCGTCTGCAGCCACTCGGGAGCCGAGTCCTGCACGCGCTTCTGGAAGAACGGCTCCTTCGTGATGCCGTCCGTGAATCGCTTGAGCGCGCCGGGGCGCTCGTGCAGGTGCAGCACGGCGCCGCCGGCCTGCTCCGTGCCGCTGGGTCCGCCCGCGACCGCGAGGTAGTACTCGACGAGGTCGAGCTTCGTGATCGCCTTCTCCGGCCCCAGCCCGTCCCCGCGGTCCGCCCGGGACGGGAAGAAGACCTTGCTCGGGTTGGACAGCCGGACGTCGTGTCCGGCCACCTCGATCGTCGTCTCCTCCTTGGCCATGCGGGCAGGCTGGCAGGCCGGGCCGCGCGGCGCCACCCGGGGTGCCCGCCGTCAGCCCGCGGGGACCGCCCCGGAAGAGGTGCCCCCGGTCCGCAGGGGCGCCGCGTCCGCTGCGGGATCGGCCTCCCCGGCCGGTGCCCAACCCGGTCCGCGCAGCAGGTAGGAGACCCGGTCGCGCCAGCCCCGCGCACGCCGGACGTCGCGCGTCAGCGCGTACCACTCGTGGTACGCGACCTTGACCGGGTTGTGGGTCTCGATGTTCGTCGTCAGGCCGTAGCGGACGCGCTCGCCCTCGGGCTCGAACGTCCCGAACAGGCGGTCCCAGACGATGAAGATGCCCGCGTAGTTCCGGTCGAGGTACTGGTCCTGCACCCCGTGGTGGACGCGGTGGTGGCTCGGGGTGTTCATCACGAGCTCGACGGGCCGGGGGAGCTTGTCCACCGCCTCGGTGTGCAGGAGGAACTGGTAGATCAGGTTCCAGCTCTGCGCGAGCAGGATCGCCCACGGCGGGAACCCGATCAGCGCCAGCGGCAGCCAGAAGACGGGCGCGGTGAAGGGCGACCAGTCCTGCCGCAGCGCCGTCGACAGGTTGTAGTGCTGCGAGGAGTGGTGGACGACGTGCGTGGCCCAGAGCACCCGGACGCGGTGGTGCCCGCGGTGGTACGCGTAGTAGGCCAGATCCTCGGCGAACAACAGCACGAGCCACGGCCAGACGTGGTCCATCGGCATGTGGAACGGGACGAGCTCGTAGACCGCCGCGAAGACGACGACCGCCCCGAGCTTGAGCACCGCCTTGAAGCCCAGGCTGCCCAGCCCCATCGCCAGGCTCGTCGCGGTGTCGCGAGCCGCGTAGCCGACGGGCCCGGACGGGTCTTCCGCGTGCTCGTGCGCGGCGTGCCGCAGCGCGATCACCTCGAGCACGAGGAAGAGCAGGAAGAACGGGATGGCGGCGAGGATGAGGTCGTCCATGGGGCGCTCCGGTCCGGGGACCCGGCCGCGGGCAGCGCGACCGATCGGCCAACTGGTCCAACCAGTTACTTTACTGGTTGTACCAGTGCGCGGAGACGGTGTCAACCTCGCCCCGCCCGATCGGACAGGAGGCCTCACGCCGCCCGCGCGGCCCCAGCCGGCGACTCAGGCCGCGCGCCGCACGTCGCCGTGCAGCTGTTCCGCCAGCAGCGCGACCGCGCGCTCCTCGTCGCCGGCCCGGAGCGCGGCGGCGAGCTCCCGCAGCGGCGCGGGGTCCGACGGCGCCAGCTCGCGGGCCAGCGCGGGGTAGGCCGCCACGGTGTCGGTCAGCGAGTTGAGCATGAGCCGGTAGGCGACGTTGCCGGCCCCCGCGACGATGGCCCGCCAGAGGTCCTCGTAGCGCTCCACTAGGCCGCTGTCGTCGGTCTCGACCGCCGCGGCGACGGCCTCGGCGAGCGCCGCGGCCCGGCCCCGGGCCCCGTCGCCGGCCCGGGACACGAACCGCCGGGCGGCGTCCACCCCGATCAGCGCGCGCAGCTCTAGCACGGAGACGACGACCTCGTGGGGCGGCGCGTCCGCCGTACCACCGCCGCGAGCGAGGTCGAGGAGCAGGTCCATCCCGCCGTGGTCGCGCCAGTCCTGCACGCGCGTCGCGCCCCCCTGGGTGATGCGGACGAGCCCCGCCTGCTCCAGCCGCTTCAGGGCCTCGCGGACCGCGTGGCGGTTGACCCCGAGGTCCTCGGCCAGCGCCCGCTCGGAGGGCACGGCGTCGCCGGGGGCCAGGCGCCCGTCGAGGATCTCGGCGCGCAGCCGCTCGTGGACGGTGTCCGACACCCGGCGGGGTTCCGAGGGGTCGGCCATGGGGCGGGGTTCTAGCAGCGCGCGGGCCCCGTCGTCCGCCACCATGGAGGGCGATGCCCGCCTCGCGCCCCGCCGACCGCCGCCCCGCCGCCGGCCGGGTCGCGGCGGCGCTACGGGCGCTCGCGACCGCGGCAGGCGCCCGACGGTGGGTGGCGGTGCGCGCGGCCGTCGCCGTCGGCCTGCCCCTCGTCCTCGGGCTCGCGACGGGTCACGTGGCGGAGGGCGGTCAAGCGGCGCTCGGCAGCTTCGTCGCGGTCTACGGCGGCGACCTGCCCTACCGCCGGCGCGCCGGGCTGCTCGCCCTCGTCGGCGTGGCGTTGACCGTCGCGATGGGCCTGGGCACGCTCGTCGCCGGCAGCGTCGTCCTGACCTGCGCGGTAGGAGCGGTGCTCGCGATCGTCTCGGCGCTCGGCGCCCTGGCGCTGCGGGTCGGGCCGCCGCGGGAGTACTTCGTGATCCTGACGTTCCTGCTGGCCACGACGCTCCCGGTCGACGCGTCCGCGGCTCCCTCCCGCGCGGCGCTGGTCCTGGGTGGCGGCGTGCTGGCGTGGCTCGTCGCGATGGTGCCCTGGGCCCTGCGCCGACCCGGCCCGGAGGGCGCCGCGACCCGTCGCGCCCACGGGGCCGTGGCCGGGCTGCTCGCCGCCGTCGGCACCCCGCGGGCGCAGGACGCCGGGCACGACGCGATCGTCGCGGTGCGCGCCGCGCTCGAGACCACGGACGGCGCCACGAGCGCCGACGGCCTGTGCTGGTCGCGCCGGGTGCTCGCCGCCGAGCTGCTGCTCGAGTCGGCGCTGGCGCTCGAGGTCGAGGGCTCGGGGCCGCTCGACGCGCGCTGGGCGGCCGGTCTGCGCGCCCTGGCCGACGGCACCGCCCCGGGGCCGTTCCCGGACGCCCCGACGCTGCCGGCGGGCCCGCGGTTGGCGCACGCCGCCGCCGTCGCGCGCGACGCCTGGGCGTCCGACCCGGTGCCGCGCCCGGGCGAGCCCGCCGAGCTCGACCCGCGCTGGCGCGCCCCGCTGGGCTGGTCGCTGCGCCGCGGCTCCCCGCACCGGCGCGTCGCACTGCGCATCGGGCTGGCCGTCCTGGCGGGCCTGGCGGTCGGGCACGCTCTCGGCCTGGACCACCCCTCCTGGGTCGCCGCGAGCGCCGTGGCCGTCCTGCAGGGCTCGTCGCTGACCGTGGCGCGCCAGCGCGGGGCGCACCGCGCGGTCGGCACGGCGCTGGGCGTCGTCGTCGCGGGCGCCATCTTCGCGCTCGACCCGTCCGACGCGGTGAAGATCGCCCTCATCGTCGTGCTGCAGCTCGGGATCGAGGCGGTGATCGTCGCGAGCTACGGGCTGGCGGTCACCGCGATCACGCCGCTCGTCCTGCTCCTCATCAGCGTCTCGGGCGCCGGCCGGACCGTCGAGGGGCTGCTCGACGTGCGCCTCGTCGACACGCTCGTGGGCTGCGCCGTCGCCGCCGTGCTGGTGCTGCTCACACGGCCACGCGCGTCGGCCGGCCACCTGCCCGACGCGCAGGCCGAGGCGATCCGCGCGGCCGCCGCGGTGCTCGTGCCGATGGTGACCCCGGGCGCCACCCGCGGCGGACTGCTCGCGGGCCGCCGGCGGGTCCACGACGCGATCGTCCGCCTGCGCGCCGCCGAGGCCGACGCGGTCGGCGACGCTCTGCGCCGCGACCCTCGCGACGACGCCCGCTGGCCGCTGACGTCGACGGTCGACCGCCTCGCGCGCCTGGCCCTCACGGTGCCCGCGACCCCGGAGACGGCCGACGGCAGCGTCGACCCGCGGCTCGTAGACGCCACCCTCCAGGACTACGCCGCCCGGGCCGCGGGGCGCGTCCCCGACGGCTCCCTGCCGGAGCCGCCGCGGCTTCCGGGGCTGCCGCGCACGACGGACACGCTCGCCGAACTGCACCGCCGCCTGGACGAGCTCGCGCCGGTCGCGGGCTGAGCGGCGGACTCCCCGGACGGGCCGCACGGCCCGCTCGCCCTCACCCGGCTCGATCCGTCCGCAGCTCGGTGATCACCCGACCCGCGGCGTCGAGTCCGAGCAGGGGCAGCCCGTCCCGCCGCAGGAGCGCCTTCTGCTCCCTCTCGCCCGCCCAGATCCCGGCGACGAAGACGCGGGCGCCGCCGGCGATCGCCGTCGAACCCGGCGATCCCGAGCCGGCGACGGTCACCGTCGTGACGAGCGGGTGGGCCATCCCCCACGTGACGACGGCGTGCGGTCGCGCGCGGTGCTCCGAGACGCCGAGCTCCACGGAGAACACCGCGAACGGCGCGAGCGCCGGGGCCTCGCCGGCCATGGCGTCGAGCTCTTCCCCGGCGTCCTCCCAGGGGTCGTCGGCCTCCTCCACCCACGATGTCCCCGCGGCGTCGCGCAGTCCGACCGCGACCCCGAACCGCAGGACGCCGTCGTGCGGCCGACGGAGCCAGAGGGCCGCGACACCCCGGCCGTCCTCCCACCGCGCCAGGGGACGGGCGACGGGACCCGTCACGTCCTCCAGCACGGGGCACCCCTCAGGGGCGTCCGCGAAGACCGCCGAGAAGGTGCCGCTGCTCATGCACCTCAACCTAGCCGCACGGCCCTGCGCCGGGTTGACGCGTCCAACCCGCGGGTACGAGCCGCTCAGGGGCGGCCGTCGGCCGCCCCGTCCGCACCCGACCCTGGAGGACCCCCATGTCCGACAACGTCTACCGCACCATCAAGGTCACCGGCAGCTCCACGGAGGGCGTCGACGACGCCATCCGCAAGGCGATCGTCGCCACGAGCAAGTCCGTCGACCACGTCGAGTGGTTCGACGTCACGTCCGTCCGCGGGCACGTCACCGACGGCACCGTCGAGCACTTCCAGGTCACGCTCGACATCGGGCACCGCGTCACCGAGGTGTAGCCCTCGCGGCGCGCCGCGTAAGGTGGTGCGCCGGATGTGTCTCTCGCCCGAGGTCGACTTCGTCGCCGGCACCGCGATCGCCGGCGTGGGCGTCGCCACCCTGATGGCCGTGCGGCGGCCGCGCGACCTCGTGATCGGGGCGCTGCCCCTGGGGTTCGGGCTGCACCAGATCACGGAGGGCTTCGTCTGGCTCGGCCTCCGCGGCCAGGTCTCCCCCGCCCTCGGAGACGCGGCCCGCGACGCCTACGTGATCTACGCGCAGGCGATCCTGCCGATGCTCGTGCCGATCGGGTTCGCGCTGCTCGAGCGCGACGCCCGCCGGCGGCGCTGGCTGTGGCCGTTCGTCGTGCTCGGCGTGCTCACGGGCCTCTTCCTGCTCTGGCAGGTCACCCACTGGCCGATCCTCGCCGAGGAGCGCGCCCACTGCGTCGCCTACACGACCCACACCCCCTACGCGATCCCCAGTGCGACGGCCTACGTGCTCGCGGTCTGCGCGCCCGCGCTGCTCTCGAGCCGCCGCCACCTGCGGACGTTCGGGATCGTGAACGTCGTCGGCCTGGCCTTCGCGGCGACGCTGCAGGAGGAGGAGTTCACCTCGGTCTGGTGCCTCTACGCCGCGGTGATGAGCGTGCTGATCCTGGCCCACTTCCGGCGGGAGCGGGCGGGGCCGGACGAGGTCGATCCGCCGGGACCGACACCGACCGCGGGAGACGGGGCGGCCGGTCGCCCTCGCGGTGGCGGACCGTCGATCACGCCCTCCTCGCCGACGTAGGACCGCGACCAAGGGGCGCCGGTCGGGCCCTGCACCGCGTGCGGGAGGCGGCCCGGCGCAGTCCTCAGCCGCGCCGGGCCTCCGTCCGCGCGGCGCCGCCCACGCCCGTGGCCTCCTCGAGCACGTCCGAGACGCGGTGCGCGAGCGCCGGCCACGACCACGTCTCGCGGGCGACACGGCGCGCGGCGATGCCGCGGCGCGCGCGCTCCTCGCCGTCGTCCACGGCCACGACGATCGCGTCGGCCAGGCCGGCCTCGTCGTCCGGCTCGACGAGCCAACCCGTGCGCTGGGGGTCGACGATGTCGGCCGGGCCGAAGCGGTCGACCGCGATCGCCGGCAGTCCGCAGGCCATGCCCTCCACCAGCACGAGCCCGAACTGCTCGCGGACGGACGCGAGCGCCTGCAGGTCGGCGGCGTTGAGGAACGCGGGCAGCTCGTCGTGGTCGTGCCAGCCGGCGAGGAACACGCGCTCGGCCCCGCTGGCTTCGATCGCCTGCAGCGGATGCTCGTCCTCCCACTCCCCCGGGTGGCCGCCGACGATCACGAGCGCTGCCGGCCGGCGCGTGCGGCGCTGGGCCCGCGCGAAGGCCCGCACGAGCAGCCCCAGCCGCTTGACCGCGGTGTAGCGGCCGACGGCGAGGACGACGACGGCGTCCTCGAGCTCCGCGACCTGCTCGGCGGTGTAGGCGACGCTCCCCGCCTCCTCGCCGGGAGCCCAGCCCCGCGGGTGCGCCACGAGCTGGTCGTGCCAGAACGCGCCACGGTCGACGGGCGCCGGGCGGAAGGTGTCCGGCTCGAACCCGTTGGGGACGACGACGCACGCCGACGCGGGCACGCCGAGCAGCTCCGTGGCGCGCCCGACCTGGGAGGGCGAGAGCACCAGCAGGCGCGCGCAGGTGCGTGCCCAGCGGCGCATCCGGGCCGCCCATGCCTGCGCGTGGGGCCACTCCTCCGGCGCGCCCGCGGCGATCTGCTCGAGCAGCAGCAGCTCCGTGCCGTGCAGGTGGCCGACGACCGGCACCTCCGGGGCCACGCGGGCGGCGGCCTCGTTCAGCGGCGTCAGGTGGTGCAGGTGCAGCACGCTCGCGTCCGCCGCGTCGACGGCCTCCAGCGCCCGGGACCAGGCCGCCACGTGCTGCTCGTACTCGTCCTCGTCGATGCGGGCGAAGCACCGGTCCGGCGCGCCGGGACGGTCCTCGAACGAGCCCTGCATCGGGGCGTCGCCCGCCGCGAAGTCGACCGCGTGGACGTCGAGGCCCGCGTAGAAGGCACGGGCGTCGCCGAACCCGCCGCCCAGGGACCCGGAGAGGAGCGTCACGTCCCAGCCGTCGCGCGGTAGGCCACCCGCCAGCGCGCGGGCCACGTGGGACGACCCGCCGCGCGGAAAGAAGTACAGACCGTTCACGACGCGCACCCCTCGATGCTACGGCCCGCGGGTCGAGCGGCTCGGCCCCGGGGTGGCAGGCGCGCGCTTCAGGCGCCTTCGAAGACCAGCGCCGTGGCGATCCCACGGCCGCCCGGGAGCGGGACACCGTGCGCCTGGCGCGGGACGTTGCGCAGGGTGCCGCCGGAGACGAGGCTCGTCGAGCCGCCGCCATCGAGGTTCAGCGCGTCGCGGGCGCCGAGGCCCAGCAGCACCGCGGTGAGCTCGCCGAGCGTCAGGCCGGCCTCGTCGTCGGCGCGGCCGTCGCACGCCACGGCGATCAGGCGGTCGTGGTCCACGCCGAGCGCGGCGCGCGGGTGGCGGCCGTCCGTGATGTCGGAGTCGAACTGGGCGGCGCCGGCGGAGAAGCCCTCCGGGGCGATGTCGACGGGCCAGCCGTCGCGCACGAGCAGCGGGCCGGCCTGCAGCAGGTCGCCGGCCGGCGCGGCGGGCAGCTCGCCGCGGCGCGTCACCGAGACGTCCGTGCCGTCGGCGTGCACGCAGGCGCGCAGGCCGTCCCACGGGGCGAGGAACGGCACGTGGTCCAGCGCCTCGCCGGCCGCGCGCAGCTCGCCGAGGGGCCGGCCGCCACCCACCACCCCGGGCGCGACGGCCGGGTCGCGCAGGAAGAAGCCGCCGACGAGCGCCTCGGTGACGCCCTCCGCGGCGCACCAGGCGGCGAGCGGGGTCAGGCCGGGGAGGCGGCGCACCCGCAGCCGCACGTCGCGGCGGGCGTGCTCGGCGACGTGGACGGTCGTGACGCCGCCGTCGGCCAACGGGACGCGCAGCGTGCGCGTCAGGGGCGAGGCGACCTCGCGGGGCTCCGTCGTGCGCAGCAGCACAGGTCGCAGGATGATGCCCGACCGGGCCCCGGAGGTGAACCCCCGGTGACCACGTGCAGGCGATCACCCGGCGCGGACCGTCCGCGCCGGGGTCGCACCTCACTCCGCCGGTGCGGGCTCCCGCACGCGGGCCAGGAGCGACTCGAGGTCGTAGCCGTCGTCGAGCCGGACCCCGTCGAGGAAGAGCGTCGGCGTGGCGACCACGCCGGAGCGCGCCGCGCTGTCCAGGTCGGCCTGGACCGCGGGCCCCCGGACGTGGTGGCGCAGGTCGTCGGCCAGCCGGTCGGCGTCCAGGCCGGCCTCGCGCCCGATCTCGAGCAGGTCGGCCGGGCCCAGGTCGTCGCCGATCGGGTGCGCCAGCAGGCGACGGTGCATGGGCCAGAACCGCCCCTGCGCCGCACCGGCGAGCGCGGCTTCGGCCGCCAGCGTCGCCCCGGGGTGCGCGTCCTCGATCGGCAGCTGGCGCGCCACGAACCGCACGCGGTCGTGGGCGCGCTCCCGCAGCTCGGCGAGCACGGGGGCCAGCGCCCGGGTGCCGCCGCACTCGTAGTCGCCGTAGACGACGAGGGTGTGGGGCGCCTCGATCGGCCCCAGGATGCGATCGTGCGCGGGGTCGACCGGCGGGTCGAGCGGGAGGACCTTCGCCGGCTCGGGGTCGGCGCCGCGACGGGCCAGGCCGATCAGGCCGATCGCAGCCGCGAGGACGGACGCCACGAGCACGCCGACCTTCGCCTCGTCGCGGAGCGCCTGCTCCGTGAAGGCCAGGTCGGCGACGAACAGCGAGACCGTGAAGCCGATGCCCGCGAGGGCCGCGGCCCCGGGCAGGTGCCCGCGGTGCATGCCGTGCGGCAGCGGGCCGACGCCGACGCGCACCGCCATGGCGGTGCTCAGCGCGATGCCGATCCCCTTGCCCGCGACGAGGCCGACGATGACGCCGATCGTGATCGGGGACGTCAGCGCGTTTTGCAGCGCGTCGCCGCCGAGGGGCACGCCGGCGTTGGCGAGCGCGAAGAGCGGGATGACGAGGTAGCTCGTCCAGGGGTGGATCGAGGCCGTGAAGCGCTCGTTCGGCGAGACCGCCGCGCCGATCTCGAGCACCGCGGCGCGGCCGCTGGCCGGCGTCGGGGTCTGGCGGAAGATGCGGGAGACGCTCGCGGCGCGCTCGATGTCGGCGCGCTGCGGCGGATGCACCGCCGTGAGCAGCCCCATCACCACGCCGGCGATGGTCGGGTGCACACCGGACTCGAGCGTGGCGACCCACAGGAAGATGCCGGCCACGAGGTACGCGGGACCACGCCACGGCGGCGTGAACCGGCGCAGCACGACGATCGCCACGAGGATGCCGCCCGCGGCGGCCAGCGCCGTGAGGTTGATCGACTCGGCGTAGAAGATCGCGATGACGATGATCGCGCCGATGTCGTCGACGATCGCGAGGGTGAGCAGGAACACCCGCACGCCCGAGGGCACGCGGTCGCCCAGGATGGCGAGGGCGCCGAGGACGAACGCGATGTCCGTCGCCATGACGATGCCCCAGCCGTGCGCGCCGGGGCCGCCGGCGTTGATCGCGAAGTAGAGGAGCGCCGGGACGACCATCCCGGCGAGCGCGGCGATCGCGGGGACGGCGGCGGCCCGACGGTCCCGCAGCTCGCCGAGGATCATCTCGCGCCGGATCTCGAGCCCGACGACGTAGAAGAAGAACGCCATCAGGCCGTCGTTGACCCAGTGACCGAGGGTCTCGTCGATGTGCGCGCCGGCGAGGTCGATCTTGAGGTGCGCGCCCCACAGGTCCTCGTACGAGCTCGCCAGGGGCGAGTTGGCCCACACGAGCGCGACGACGGTCGCGAAGAGCAGGAGGCCTGCGGACCCGGTCTCGGTGGCGAGGAACGCGCGTAGTCCGCGCGAGCTGCGCTCGGTCCAGGGCGTGCGGTTGACGGGGCCGCGGGGCGGCGAGTGCTCGGTGCTCACGGGGACTTTCGGGGTCGACGACGAGTGTCGCCGACCAGTCTTCCCGGCACACCCCACTGGCATGGTACGGACCCGAGGGCACCGAAGGGCGGCACGGGGGGCTCGGCCGGGAGCCCGCGCGGACCCGTGCCGCAGGCCGCGCGGCCGACGGGGGACGGTGCGGCGCCCAGCCGCCGGTCAGTCGCCCTGGTCGGTCCGCCCCGCACGGGCGTCGTGGTCGAGGAACCCGTCCGGGTCCGCGACGAGGACCCAGCCGCCGACGACGAACGCGAGCATGCAGGCGATGCCCGCCATCAGCGTGAGCGTGTGGTCGAAGGCGACCATCAGCAGCACGCCGAGCACGAGCAGCGCGGGGACGAGCCGGCGCAGGGAGCGGGTGCGGGCCGGGCTCACCGGGAGCGCCCCTGTCCGTCGCCGTCGCCCGCGTCGAGCGGGCGGAAGCGCTGGTCGAGCGGTTCGTAGCGCTGGTCCAGCGTGCCGTTCAGGACGAGCCGGAACAGCAACCACAGGGAGGGCGTGAGCACCACCACCGCGATCGCGGTCGAGATCAGGAGCGCCTGCAGGGTGGCGTCGCCGGCGGCGGCCTGCTCGATCGTCAACGCGCCCGGCAGGAACGCGGGCTGCTGGGCGACCGCCCACGCCCCGACGAGGCACACGACGGCCGCGGCGGCGGTCAGGCGCGCGAGCCCGAACCGCTCCGTTCGGACGACGATCGCGAGCGTGGCCACCCCGGCCGCCGCGGAGGCCACGGCGAGCACGAGGGCCCAGCCGTGGGTCAGGCCGTCGAACAACGGGCGCGCGTCCCCGCGCAGGACGACGAGGCCGGCCAACGCCAACCCGCCGGTCACGATCCCGGCGCCCACCGCGCGGCGACGGAACGCGCGCACGAGCTGCGGCTGCTCCGCGCGGACGGCGTCGGCGCAGAGGAAGACCGCCGCGAGGTACGCGCCGATCGCCACGGACAGCACGCCGATGAGGACGCCGGTCGGGTTCAGCCAGGCGCCGACCGGGTCCCCGGCGGCGTTGCCCACCGGCACCCGCCCGGAGGCGACGGCGCCGACCGTCGCGCCCAGCGCGAAGGGGACCAGCACGGAGGAGCTCGAGAACAGCCCGCCGAGCACCCGGGCCTCCGCGATCGTCGCCGCCTCGCCCCGGAACGCGAACGCGGCGCCGCGGAAGATGATCCCGATGGCCGCCGCCGACAGCGGCACATAGAGCGTCGACATCACGGAGCCGAACGCGACGGGGAAGCCCGTCCAGAAGACCGTGAGGATGAGGATGAGCCACACGTGGTTGGCCTCCCACACCGGACTCATGGAGCGCTGCACCAGGCCCCGGATCGGCCCGCCCCGCTCGGCGCCGCCGGCCGTCAGGTCCCAGAACCCACCGCCGAAGTCGGCACCCGCGAGCACGACGTAGGCCGTGAGGCCCAGAAGGATCGTCCCGGCGCACAGCTCGGCCATCAGTCCGCCGCCCCGGACGCGGTCGCGCCGTCCCGCCCGCCGTCGGACGGCCGTTGGTGCTCGGGCAGCTCCTGCTCCGGGGGACGCTGCGCGAGCCGGCGGAGCAGCCACAGCAGTCCCGCGCCCAGGGACGCGTAGACCACGCACAGCACCGCGAGCCCGACCGGCAGACCGCCCGCGTCCGTCACGGCCTCCGTCGAGCGCATGTAGCCGTAGACGATCCACGGCTGGCGCCCGACCTCGGTGGTGATCCACCCCGAGATCAACGCGACGATCGCGAACGGCCCGGCGGCCACGACGGCGCGGTAGAACCACGGCGACCGCGGCAGCCGCCCCCGACGCCACCACAGGACGAGGTACCACAGCCCAAGCGCAACGAGCGCCGTGCCGATGGCGATCATGGTCTGGAACGCATAGCGGACGACGTTGACCGCATCGGGCCGCTCGTCGGGCGGCACCGCGTCGAGGCCCTGCACCGTGGCGTTCGGGTCGTGCTTGGCGAGCAGCGACAGGAGCTTCGGCACCCCGATGCCGTACCGGACCTGGCCCGTCTCGGCGTCGTAGACACCGAGCGCGTGGAACGGCGCCCCCTCCTCCGTCCGCCCGAGGCCCTCCATGGCCGCGAGCTTCACGGGCTGCTTCTCGGCGACCTCCCGACCGGCCCAGTCGCCCACGACGACCTGGACCGGGGCGGCGAGCGCCGCGATCGTCAGCGGGATGATCAGCCCCGCGCGGTGGTAGCGGGTCCGGCGCCCCTTGAGCCACCCGTGGGCGTAGACGCCGGCTACGACGAACCCGCACACGAGGTAGCCCGCCAGGTACATGTGGACCAGTTCGTGCCACACGAAGCCGCGGCCGAAGAGCGCCTCCCAGGGCCGGGCCTCCGTGACGCGGCCGTTCGCGAACTCGAACCCGCCCGGATGGTTCATCCAGGCGTTGACCGCGATGACCATCAGGGACCCGGTGACGCCGGCGATCGCGATCGGGATCCCGGTGAGGAAGTGCGCCCGCTTCGACAGCCGGTCCCAGCCGTAGACGTAGATCGCGATGAAGATGCCCTCGACGAAGAACGAGATCCCCTCGAGCGTGAAGCCCAGCCCGAAGACCTCGCCGAACGTGCTCATGAAGTTCGGCCACAGCAGCCCGAACTCGAAGGAGAGGATGGTCCCCGTCACGACGCCGACGGCGAACAGCACCAGCATGACCTTCGACCAGCGCTTCGCCAGCGCCTTGTAGAGCGGGTCGCCGGTCCGCAGGTACAGCGCCTCCGTGAAGAGCACGATGGTGGGCCAGGCGATGCCGAAGCACACCAACGGGATGTGCACCGCCAGCGAGAGCGCCTGCATGTTGCGCGCGATCAGCATGTCGGGCTGATCCGGGGTCCCCAGCGCGCCGGCGGCGGCGAGGATGGTGTCGGGGCCGAGCATGGGTCGAGCGGCCGGCGGACGACTCCGGCGCGGCGGGACCGGTTGTACCAGCGACTCGGGCCCGTCTCTGCAGTCGGACGACGGTCCTTCATGCCCCGCGGGGCGGGACGGCGGGCCACCCGCGGCGGGCGGGCCGGCGGCGACGAGATCCGCCCGGGTGTCCGCACGCCACCGAACGGGCACGCACCCCCCCGGGAGTACGCGGGGACGGCCGCGCCACGCGTACCCCGCGGTGTCCGTATGCGGTGCCCGGCGTCGGAACGGCGCCGGGCATCGCCCGGTTCGTCGCCCCGGGGCCCCGCGCCTCCGTCCGCCCGGGCGGGTCCGGACGGGCCGTCCGCGGCCCGCCCGTCGCATGGAACGCCCCTCCCGGGGTAGGTGAACCGACACGGTCGTCCATCGGGGCGACCGCCGAGACGTAGAGGAGCGACATGCCGCACGAATCGCAGGTGGTGGGCTGGCCCGGCCGGACCCTGTTCGACGCCGACGGATCCAAGGTCGGCAAGATCGAGGACGTCTTCGCGGACGAGCGCACCGGCCGACCCGCGTGGGCGACGGTCTCCTCCGGCCTCTTCGGCCGCCGGCACCACTTCGTCCCGATCGAGCACGCGCGCGAGGTCGAGGACGGCGTCGCCGTCCCGGTCGCGGGGCAGCTCGTGAAGGGCGCCCCGAACGTCGACGCCGACGGCGACCTCAGCCGCGACGACGAGCGCGCGCTCTACCGCCACTACGGCATGGACGAGGGCGACCTCGACGCCCCCGGCGCGCACACCGCCGCGCCGGCCGTCGACGCGGACCACGACGGCCGCGACGACCGCACGGAGCACGACGCGGACCACGACGGCCGCGACGACCGCACGGAGCACGACGCCGACCGCGAGGCCCACGGCTACACGCACCACGACGAGCGCACGCGCCACGACGCGGACGGGGACGGGGACGGCCGCGACGACCGCGCCGAGTCCCGTCACGACGCGGACGGCGACGGCCGGGACGACCGCACCGAGGGTCGCGGCGCCGCCGTCGGGCTGGCCGGGGCCGGGGCCGCCGCCGGGACCGCCCGGGGCGCGCACCGCGCCGACGGCGAAGACGGCCGCGACCACGGGTCCCCGGACGACGGTGCCCGGGACCAGGGCGCCGGCGACCGCGACGACGCCCGCGGCTCCGGCGTCCCCCCGACGCTGCAGGCCGACGCCACGACGGAGGCCCTCGCCCGCGCCGAGCGCGAGCGCCTGGCCGCCGCGGAGGCCGAGCACGACCGCCTGGCCGCCCGCCCCACCGCGCCGCCGGCGCACGAGCCCGTGCTCGACCGCGAGCTGGCGCAGCAGGACCTCTCCGTCGCCCCGGCCCGCGACGAGCGACCCGGCCGTGACGACGCCGTCGGCCGCGACGCCGCGGCGGGCGAGCGCCGCGCGTCCGAGCGCGATCCGTCCGGCCCGGCCGCGGGTCTGCCGACCGACCACCCCGTGCCGGAGGCCGACCGTGACGCGCCCCGCGGCGGCACGGCCGGCTCCCCCGGCTCTGACTCCCCCGCCTCCGGCACGCCCGGCGTCGGCACCCGCCTGCGCCGCCTCGCGCGCTCCATCTCCCCCTCCTCGAAGGACGACCACCATGGCTGAGCACCCCACCGCCGGTGACGAGCGCCCCGTCGCCGCCCGTCGCATCGACATCACGAACGCCCCAGAGCACGAGCGGGAGTCCGACGGTCTGTCGCCACGCGACGTCCGGGCCCGTCAGCGCGAGAAGTTCGGCGGGTTCCACCTCGGGCCCGCCATCTTCGGCTGGCTCGTGGCGATCGGCATCTCCGTCATCCTCGCCGCGATCCTGAGCGCCGCCGGCGCCGCCATCGGCCTGACGAGCTCGGACACCCAGGTGAGCGGCAGCGACGCCGACACGATCGGCATCGTCGGGGGCGTCCTGCTCCTGCTGGTGTTCCTCGTCGCCTACTACTGCGGCGGCTACGTGGCCGGGCGCATGGTGCGCTTCGACGGGGCCCGCCAGGGCTTCGGCACCTGGCTCATCGGCATCGTCATCACGATCATCCTCGGCGTCCTCGGTGCGATCGCGGGCTCGAAGTACAACGTGTTCGAGAAGCTCAACCTGCCGAGCATCCCGCTCGACGACACGAAGCTCACCACGGGTGGCGCCATCGCCGCCGCCGCGATCCTCATCGGCTCGCTCGTCGCTGCGGTGCTGGGCGGCAAGGCCGGCGAGGCCTTCCACCGCCGCATCGACCGCGCCGGGGTCTGAGGCCCCGGCAGCACGCGGAGGCCCGGCCGCCGCGGCCGGGTCTACCCCGGCAGCGGCCCGCCGGCGAGCCCGATCGCCGCGCCGACGACGCCCGCGGCGAGCAGCGTCGTGACGACCCCGGCGCGCCCGGACAGGACGAGCGCGAGCCCCAGGGCCAGCAGCACGGCCTGCCACACCTCGGTCAGCGCGAGGGCCAGCGGCACCGAGGCGCCGAGGATCGCGCCGACCGCCGCGGGGCCCGCGCCGTCGAGGAACGACCGGACCCGCTCGTTCCCGCGCAGCCGGTCGAAGCGCCCGGCGAAGAGCAGGACCACCAGGAACGAAGGGGCGAACGCGACGACGGCCGCGAGCAGCGCGCCACCGACCCCTGCCGCGGCGAACCCCACGGCCGCCACGGTGTGCACGACCGGGCCCGGCGTGACCTGACCGAGGGCGACGGCGTCGAGGAACCGCGCGTCCGTCAGCCACCCGTGGCGGTCGACGGCGTCGGCCCGCATGAGCGGGATGATCACGAACCCGCCGCCGTACGAGAGCCCGCCGACCTTGAACGCGGTCCACGCCAGCGCGCCGAGCCCGCCGGTCGACGCGGCCGCGGCCAGGATCGCGACCGGCCACGCCTGCACGCCGACCCGCCCGCCGGCCGGGCCGCCGGCCGGTGCGCCAGCCGGGCCCGCGCCGCGCGCCCCGTCGTCGTCGACGTCGGCGCCCCGCGTTCCCCGGCGCGGCCCGCGCGGCCGACGCCAGGCGAGCTCGACGACCCCGCAGCCCAGCAGCACGACGACGACCCACGGTCCCGCCAAGACCGTCGCCAGTGCACCCAGCCCGACATAGACGAGCCACCGCGCCCGTCGGAGCCCCTCCGTCGCCCGTCGGGCGCTCGGGCCGACGAGGCCCCACCCCGCGTGCACGGCCACCGCGGCGACCACCGCGCCGGCCCCCGCGCCCGCGCCGCGCACCCACGAGGGCGGGGAGCCGGCGAGGAACAGCGCCGCCAGGGCGATGATCAGCACCAGGCCGGGGAGCACGAAGGCGAGTCCCCCGACCAGCGCGCCCGCGGCGCCTCGCATCCGCCAGGCGGTGAGGACGGCGAGCTGGGTCGAGGCGGGTCCCGGCAGCAGGTTCGTGGCGGCGATCGCGTCCTCGAACTCGGCCTCCGAGATCCACCGCCGGCGCTCCACGCACAGCTCCCGGAGCATCGCGATGTGGACGGGCGGGCCGCCGAAGCCCAGGCAGCCGATCCTCCCCCACTCCCGCAGGACCAGGCCGAGGCCGGGGGCGACGTGCTCCCCCGTCCCGCCGGGCCCCGCGGCCGGGTCGGGGCCCGGTGCGGGGCGTGCGGCGGCGGACATCGGCGGGACGGTAGCCCACCGTCACCCGGCACCCGTGAACGCCGCGTGGCGGCCGGCCGCAGGGCGGCCCCACCGACGGGCGCCGCGGACCTGAGAACACGTCCCATCTTGACCCTGGTCCGCATGCTCGCCCCCCGGGGCGGGGTAGCCGGGGAGCACGCGGCCCTCGCGGCCACCCCGATCCTCCGGAGATCCCATGAAGGCCCTCGCCTACCACGGTGTGCACGACGTGCGCATCGACACCGTCCCCGATCCCACGATCGAGCACCCCACGGACGCGATCATCAAGGTCACGTCGAGCGGCATCTGCGGCTCCGATCTGCACCTCTACGAGGTCCTCGGGCCCTACCTCGACGCCGGCGACATCCTCGGCCACGAGCCGATGGGCATCGTCGAGGAGGTCGGCTCCGAGGTCACCCACATCAAGCCGGGCGACCGCGTCGTCATCCCGTTCAACATCTCGTGCGGGCACTGCTTCATGTGCAACGGCGGGCTGCAGTCGCAGTGCGAGACGACGCAGGTCCACGAGTACGGCACCGGCGCCTCGCTGCTCGGGTTCTCCAAGCTCTACGGCCAGGTTCCCGGCGGCCAGGCCGAGTACCTGCGCGTGCCGCAGGCGCAGTACGGCCCGATCAAGGTCCCGCACGGCCCGCGGGACGACCGCTTCGTCTACCTGTCCGACGTCCTCCCGACCGCCTGGCAGGGCGTGGAGTACGCGAACATCCCGAAGGGCGGCACGGTCGCGGTCTTCGGCCTCGGCCCCATCGGCCAGATGGCCGCGCGTATCGCCCTGCACCGCGGCGCGTCGAAGGTCTTCGGCCTCGACCTCGTCCCGGAGCGCCTCGGCGTCGCCCAGCGCCACGGCGCCATCCCGATCGACGTCACCGACGTCGACGACCTCGCGGCGTTCCTGCGCGAGCAGACCGACGGCCGCGGCCCCGACAGCGTCATCGACGCCGTCGGCATGGAGGCCCACGGCGCGCCCACGGGCAAGTTCGCCCAGCGGATGGCCGGGTTCCTCCCCGACCCGCTCGCCCAGAAGGTCACGGAGACCGCCGGCATCGACCGCCTGAGCGTCCTGCACGGCGCGATCGACGTCGTCCGCCGCGGCGGCACCGTCTCGCTCTCCGGCGTCTACGGCGGCGCGGCCGATCCGATGCCGATGATGCAGATGTTCGACAAGCAGATCAACATGCGCATGGGCCAGGCGAACGTGAAGCGCTGGATCGACGACCTCATGCCGCTCCTCGAGGACGACAGCGACCCGCTCGGCGTCGAGCGCCTCGCCACGCACAAGCTCTCCCTGGACGACGGCCCGAAGGCCTACGAGACGTTCCAGAAGAAGGAGGACGGGATGATCAAGACCCTCCTCCAGCCGCACGGCCCCGCCTGATCCGGAGCCCTCCGGCGGCGGCGGAGTGCGCGCCGCCGCCCGAGGGGCGAGCATTCCGCATGGGTACGTCGAAGCGCCTCGCGCGGGTCGGGGTGCCTCCATCGGTCCGGGGGACGGCGGCGCGCCTGCCGCGAGGGGACGCGTCGTCCCCCCGGACGACAGCGATGCGCATGCGTGCGGCCGCCACGGGTAGACGCCCTCGCCGGGCGGCCTCCACCGCCCCGCGCGGCCCCGTCCGGGCGCCGCACCCCGACGGAGACGCCCGATGGACGACCAGCTGCTCGCGATCTACCTCAACGACCACCTCGCCGCCGCGACGGGGGGCCTCTCGCTCGCCCAGCGGGCGCGCGACGCGCACGAGCCGCTGGACCCGGACCTCCACCGGTTCCTCGTGGAGCTCACGGGCGAGATCGCCGAGGATCGCCGCGAGCTGCTCCGGGCGCTGCAGCTGCTCGGGGCGTCGAAGGACCCGCTCAAGCGGATCGTCGCCGCGCTCGCCGAGCGCGCCGGCCGTCTGAAGGCCAACGGCCGGCTCGTCAAGCGCTCGCCCCTCTCCAGCCTGGTCGAGCTCGAGGGCCTGTCGATCGCCGTCCAGGGCAAGCGCACGGGCTGGCTCGTCCTGCACGACCTCGAGCACCCGAAGCTGGCGCCGATCGACTTCGCGCAGCTCATCCGGCGCGCCGAGGACCAGCACCGCCGGATCGAGGACCGCCGCCGTCCGCTCGCCGTCCGCGTGCTGCGCGGCGACGACCCGAAGGCGGCCGCCGCGGCCGCCTCCGCCGCCGCTCAGGACTGAGCCTCCGCCACCGAGCACCGACCCCGGCGCACCGCGGCGGGGTCGATCGCGATCACGACCCGAGGGCCGAGCACCCGCGCAGACGCTCAGCGGAGGAAGGGCGTGTCCTGGCCGTCGCGCAGGGCGCGGATGCCGGCGTCGACGAAGCGCAGCGCCCGGTCCAGGACCAGCAGGCCCTCCTCGGCAGGATCCACCGCCGAGCCGTCCGCGTGCTTGTGATCGCCGAAGACGCCGAAGATGGCGAACGTCGCCGCGGCCGCCATGCGGGGCTCGAGCTCGTCGGGCGACGCGCCCAGGTCGTCCGCGATCGACACCGCGATCATGTGCTCGGCCTCGTACCGGAACCGCTGCTCGTAGGCCTGCAGCCCGGGGTCCGAATCGACGACGCGTCGCTGCGCGCGGATCTCGTCCTCGCGGTCCGCCCACTGGGGGAGCTGCTCGCCGAGCCAGGCCCGCAACGCGTCGGCGGTGGTCTCGTCCGGGCCCCGCTCGCGGAGCCGCACCCCGAGCTCGCCGAACGTGCCCGCCGCCTCGGGGAACACGAGGTCCTCCTTCGCCGGGAAGTACGAGGAGACCGTGCGGGGCGACACGTCGGCCGCCTCCGCGATCGCGGGGATGGTGGTCTCGTGGAACCCGTCGCGGGCGAACAGCTCGAGCGCGGTGCGGGCTATGCGCTCGCGCGTCTGTTGCTTCTTGCGCTCCCTCAGGCCCTCGGCGGCGGGACCCGCATCCTTCGTCATACAAGCACCCTACCGAAGTTGCAGCGCATGCAAGCCAGCAGTCGATGCAAAGCTGCAATAGCTGCGAAATTACCGTGACGGTGCTATGTTCCCCGGCGGCGCCGCTCCGGCGGTGCCGGTCCGCCCCCGTCAGGAGCACCATGTCCGCCCTGCTCGCACGCATCGCCCGCGCGCTCACCCATCATTGGAAGCGCAGCCTCGCCGCTGCCATCGCCATCATCGTCCTGCTCGGCGTCGTCGCCGGGCAGAGCTCACCCGCGCCCGACGACTTCTCGGCCCCCGGCACGGAGACCCAGCAGGCCCTCGACCTGCTGACGGCGCACTCCCCGGCGCTCGCCGGCTCCGAGGCCACCGTCGTCTTCTCCGCGAAGGACGGCAAGATCACGGACGCCAAGAACCGCGAGGCCGTGACCGCCGCCCTGGCGGAGATCAAGCCGCTCGTCGGCGCGAAGGGCACCGTCTCCGACCCGTTCACGGAGGGCGGTACCGTCTCGCCCGACGGGTCGATCGCGGCCGTCGACGTCCGGTACACGACCGAGCCGGCCGACCTCGAACCAGAGGACGGCCAGAAGCTCGAGGAGGCCGCCAAGACCGCCGAGGAGGGCGGCGGCGTCGCCGTCTCCATGCGCGGCACCGTGGTCGACATCGCTGCGGAGCAGGAGGCCCCGGTCGGTGAGCTCGTCGGCGTGGCGATCGCCATCGTGCTCCTGACGATCCTCTTCCGCTCGTTCGCCGCCATGGGCGCCACGATCTTCGGCGCACTGCTGGGCGTGATGGTCGGCCAGCTGCTGCTGACCGCGCTCGCCAAGCCGCTCGGTCTGCCGGAGTTCGCGTCGATCATCGCCGTGATGCTCGGCCTGGGTGCCGGCATCGACTACGCGCTGCTCATCATCGGGCGCTACCGGGAGCAGGTCGCCGCGGGCGACAGCGTCCGGGACGCGTCGGCCAAGGCCGCCGCGACCTCGGGCTCGTCCGTCGTCGCCGCCGGCCTGATCGTCATGGTCGCGATCGCCGGCCTGCTGGTCATCGGCATCCCGCTCATCGGCAAGATGGGCATCGGTGCCGCGATCGGCGTGGCCGCCGTCGTGCTCTCCGCGCTGACGGTGCTGCCGATCATGATCGGCGCGTTCAAGCGCTGGCTCACGCCGAAGAAGGCGTCGCACGTCGCGGCCTCCCCCGCGTTCGGCCGCTGGGCCGAGCGGGTCACGGCCCGCCCGTGGGTCTCCATCGCCGCCGGCGTCGTCGTGCTGCTGATCTTCGCGGCGCCCGTCACGCAGATGCGCCTGGGCCAGCCCGACGACGGCAACCAGCCGACGTCGAAGACCCAGCGCGTCGCCTACGACGAGCTCTCGAAGGGCTTCGGCCCGGGCTACAACGGCCCGTTCCTCATGGCGATCGACACGGGCGGCAAGCAGAAGCCGACCGAGGCGCAGCTCGCCAAGCTGCAGACCGCCATCGCCTCGACGCCCGGCATGGTCAAGCAGAGCGTGAGCCCGGCCGCGCCGACGCCGGACGGTGGCGCCGCGATCATCTTCGGCACGCCGACCACGGCGCCGCAGGACGCCCGCACCAGCGACACGCTGGAGAAGCTCCGGAAGGACGTCATCCCGCAGGCCACGGAGGGCACCCCCCTGGCGGGCAAGGTCTACGTCGGCGGCAACACGGCCGGGTTCGAGGACTTCTCGGACAAGGTCGCCTCCCGCCTGCCGCTGTTCATCGCGCTGGTCATCGGCCTCTCGGTGCTGCTGCTGATGGCCGCCTTCCGCTCGCTCTGGGTCCCGCTGGTCTCGGCCGTCTTCAACCTGCTGTCCGTCGGCGCCGCCTACGGCGTGGTCGTCGCGGTCTTCCAGGAGGGGGTGGGCGCGAGCCTGCTGGGGGTCGACAGCGGCGTGCCGATCGTGTCGTTCATCCCGGTGATGATCTTCGCGATCCTCTTCGGGCTGAGCATGGACTACAACGTGTTCCTGCTCTCCCGGGTGCACGAGGCCTACAACGAGGGTGAGGGGCCGCGCCAGAGCGTCATCACCGGCGTCTCGCGGATCGGCAAGGTCATCCTCTTCGCCGGCCTGATCATGGCGTCCGTGTTCCTCGCGTTCGTCTCGCAGCCCGACGTGACGGCGAAGATGATCGGCCTGGGCCTCGGCCTCGCGATCCTCATCGACGTCCTCGTCGTCCGGCTCGTGATCGCCCCGGCGGTCGTGACGCTCCTGGGCGACAAGGCCTGGTGGCTGCCGGGGTGGCTGGACCGGATCCTCCCGAACGTGTCCCTCGAGGGCCACCTCGTGAAGAACAAGGACCCCAAGGGCGAGCCGCTCCCCGGCATGGACAAGGACGTCTACGCCGCGCCGGCCGACTGACCCCGTCCCGTCCGTCCCCGCCAGATCGGTGGGGACGGACGGGACCGACGTCCTGACGTGCGACCGCGACCCGGCCCCGGCCGGGTCGCGGTCGTTCCGGGGCGGGTGCCGCAGACCGCGGGCGCGGCGGGCGCGGCGCCGGGGCGGTCGTGGCGTTGACGCCTCGGCGGCGCCAGCGGCGGACCCCGCGGACCCGGCGGCCGTGGGATCGCCGCCGCGCACCCTCAGTCGCCCGACACCGCCGGCCGCAGCCGCCGGTAGAGCGCGGCCCCGACGAGCAGCAGTGCGCCGAGCACGGCCCAGGCCACGACGCGCCCGGCGGTGTCGACGCCCGCGAGGTCGAGCAGCGCGATCTTCAGTCCCACGCCGGCCAGCAGCAGCAGCCCGGTCGAGCGGACGAGCACCGCGTCGCGCAGGAGACCCGCGGCCACGAGGGCGAGTCCCGTCGAGCCCCACAGCACGTCGCGCGCGACCTCGATCGCGTCGTCGCCACCGCCGAGCTGCACGGTCAGCCACCCGACGGCAATCGAGGCGGCGAGCAGGCCCAGGCTGCCCGCGCCGCCGACCACGAGGCCGCGGAAGACCGCGTCGACCTGCGGCCCGTCCGCCGCGGGGCCGGTCGGCATCCGGGGCCCGGGGCGGCCCCACGCGGCCACCGCCACCATGGCGGCGAGGGCCACGGCCAGCGGAGCGCCGGCGAGGCGGAGCAGGTCGTCCGTCGCGGCCACGCCCCAGGCGGCCTCGAGCGCCGCCCCGTCCGCGTGCAGCGTCGCGACGGTCGCGCCGACGCCCAGCAGCACGAGCGCGCCCAGCCGTGCCACCACGTCGGGCGCGCGCCGGTCCAGCAGCGCCAGCGCCGCAGCCTCGGCCGCGGCGACGCAGGCCAGGACCTCGGGGTCGGCGACGATCGCCGTCCAGCCGAGCGCCACGGTCAGCGCCGAGGCGTCGAGCACCATCCGGGCTCCCGGGCTGCGCGGGGCCACGACGCGCGCCGAGACGGCGCAGAGCGCGGCGAGCACGGCGGCGGAGGCGAAGAGCCCGGTGCCCGTGCCCACCTCGGCCGCGCCGACCGTCTCGACGAGGGCCAGGCCGGCGTGCAGCCCGAGCCCGCCGATGAGGACGGGGACCCGGGCCCGCGCCGCCCGCCGCGCCAGCACGGCGAAGCACAGGCCGGTGACGGCCCAGCCCACGAGCTGGCCGAACCCGGAGGCGACGAGCGCGAACCCCAGGTCGACCACGAGGACGGCGGCGGCGAGGAGCACGACCTCGACGACGGACCCCGACCGGGCCCGGCGGTGCACGCGCACCGCGCCGAGGACGAAGACGGCGGCGACCCCGGCGAGCGTGGCCGCGGCCTCCCAGGGCCGGTCGGCGGCCGCGTACCCCGCTCCGAGGGCGGCGGCGACGGCGGCGTGGACCACGAGCAGCAGCGGCATGGACCAGCGCTCGTGGGCCCGGGGCCGGGCGATCTCCCAGCCGGCGACCATCAGCAGCCCCGCGGCGGCCGCCGCGACGACCCCGACGCCGGACGCGGCGACCGCGAGGGCCGACGGGTCCACCGAGCCGGAGCCGTCGATCCCGTCGAGCAGCACGCCCGTGCGGTAGGCGACCTGCGGCAGGCCGAGCACCGTGGCGACCGCCGCCAGCCACGTCCACGGGCGGTGGCGCAGCAGCAGGCCGGTGGCCGCCATCGTGCCGATCACCATCGGCAGCACGAGCCCGTCGACTGGGGCCAGCACCGGGGCGGCGAGGGCGCCCAGCAGCCCGGCGCCGGCCAGCGGCGGTGCGTCCCAGCGCAACGCGAGCCCGGCGGCGGCCACGCCGAGGGCGGCCAGCAGCGCGATGCCGGCCGCGTCGGGCAGGAGCCCGTAGGTCGTCGTCGCCACGGCCGTCGTGGCGTAGAGCCCGGCCAGCCCGGTCCCGGCCATGACCCACGAGACCTCGCCCGCCCGGCCGGAGCGTGCGTTGCGCAGGCCTGCCGTCAGGAGCGCGGCCGAGGCGACGGCGCCGAGCACGCAGCGCAGCTCCTCCCCCAGCCACCCGTCGCGCACGCCGAGCCACAGCAGCGTGGCCAGCGCCGCGAGCAGTGCCGCGCCGCCCGCCCAGGCCAGGAGCCGGCCGCCGACGAACGCCTCGTCGAGCCGCAACCACGACTCGGAGTGGGACTCCGTCGCGGGCTCGGGCCGGGACGCGGAGCGCTCGGGCTCGAACGAGGGCCCGAACGCGAACTCGAACTCGGACGGGGATCCGGACGCGGACTCGGAGGGCACGCGCCGCGGCCTCTCGGTGGGGACCGTGCCGGGCCGGGGCGCCAGGTGGCCCGCGGGGCGCGGCCACACCGGCTCGGCGGCGGCCGGCCGCGGGGCGGCGACGGCCGGCGCGGCGCGGCGCGAGGGCGCACCGGACGCCACGGCGCCGCGGGTGATCAGGCGCTCGACCTCGGCGACGCGCTGCTCGAGCAGGTCGAGGCGGTCGGGGGCGGGCGGTGGGGCGGGACGGGACACGGACGACCTCCGGAAGGCGGGCGGGGCGTCTTGTCGACCCGCGGTCAGCGGACCGTAGCAGCGCTGCTGACCCGCGGTCAACACTTCTTGACCGTGGGTCGACAACTACTGACCTGTGGTCGACACCGCTATCCTGCGGACGTGCCCCTGTCCCGCAAGGCCGCCTCCGGCGACGCCGCACCGCTCCGCGCCCCGCGGCGCATGACCGTCGACGAGCGGCGCCGCCTGCTGCTCGAACGGGGCGAGCAGCTGTTCGCCGAGCACGACTACGCCGACCTGACGATGGCGAAGATCGCGCGGGCCGCCGGGGTGTCGAAGCCGCTCCTCTACCACTACTTCCCCACGAAGCAGGCGTTCTTCGTGGCGACCCTGCAGCGCGGCGCGGAGGACCTCTCGGCCCGCGTGCAGCCCGAGCCGGGCGTGCCCCTCGGGACGGCCGCACGCCGCAGTCTCGGGGCGTACTTCGACTGGATCGACGAGCGGCCGGTCGCGTTCCGGCGGTTGCTGACCGCCGCGGCCGCCGAGCCGGGCGTGCGCGACACGCTGCTGGGCATCCGTGCCGCCACCGTCGCGCAGATCGCCGAGGCGCTCGGCCACCCCGACGTGGAGCAGGCGCCCCCGGCGCTGCGGGCGGCCCTGAACGGCTGGCTGCTGTTCGTCGACGGCTGCGTGCTCGTGCGCCTCGACCTGGGCGCCCCGACCCGCGACGAGCTCGTCGAGCAGGTGCTCCTGACCCTGGGCGGCGCCGTCGCCGCGACCGGGGACGAGCGGGCGTTGTCGGCGCTGGCCGCGGCCGTCGCCCCCGAGTCCGACGCGGACTGACCCGGTGGCCCGCCGTCCCTCCCGCCGCGGCGGCCGCGCCGCGGAGCCCGTCCGCGTCGAGTCCGGCGTGGGCGTGCTCGAGCTCGTCCCCGACCGCGCCCGCCCCGGTGGCCGCCTGCTGCTGATCGACGGGCTGGCGCACGGCTACGTCGACCTGGACGATCCGACGCACCTCGAGCTGGACTACGTCGCCCGCATCGGCGCGGCCCTCGAGGTGCTCGTGCCGCGCGGGGCCGAGGCCGACGTCCTGCACCTCGGCGGGGGCGCGTTCAGCCTGCCCCGGTTCCTCGCCAGCACCCGGCCCGGCGTACGCCAGACCGCCGTCGAGCGCTCGGGCGCGGTCGTCAAGCTCGCCGAGCGACACCTCCGGCTACGCCGCTCGGAGCGCCTGCGGGTCCTGCAGGCCGACGGCGCCGCGATCGTCGCCGGAGCCCCCGACGACACCTACGACCTGGTCCTCGGCGACGCGTTCGTCGGCACGGAGACGCCGGCCCCGATGGCGACCGCGGCGTTCGCGGCCGAGGTGGCGCGCGTGCTGCGCCCCGGCGGGCGCTACCTCCTCAACGTCGTGGACCAGCCGCCGTGGCCGTTCGCGGCGGAGCAGGCGGGGTTCCTGCTCGGCGCCTTCGGGCACGCGCTGGCGTTCGGCGGCCGCGACGTCATGCGCGGCCGGCACGCGGGCAACGTCCTGCTGCTGGCCTCGGACGCCGCCCTGCCGCGCGACGCGCTGGCGCGTCGGCTCGCCGGCGGCGCCCACCCGGCCGAGGTCGTGCCGGCCGCCCGCTTCGCCGACGCCGCCTGAGCCCGCCCCTTCCGCACGCAGGGTCCCCTGTGGTTCGATGGCCCCGTGAGCGCGGCCGTCGAGGACCAGAACCGCCGCCTCCTGCGCGCCCGCGACGCGATGGACCGCCGCTTCGCCGAGCCCCTCGACGTGCCCGCGCTCGCCGCGATCGCCCACGTCTCCCCCGCCCACTTCAGCCGCACGTTCCGCGCGACGTTCGGCGAGACGCCCCACCGCTACCTGCAGCGCCGCCGCATCGAGCGGGCGATGGCACTCCTGCGACAGACGGACCGCAGCGTGAGCGACGTCTGCCTCGACGTGGGGTTCACGAGCCTCGGCACCTTCAGCCGCACGTTCAGCGCGATCGTCGGCGAGTCGCCCACGGCGTTCCGCAGCCGGGGCCGGCCCCCGTGGGTGCCGCCGTGCTTCGCGATGCGGTGGGAGCGACCGAGCAGTTTCGGAGAAGCCGAGGCAGTCGCGGCCGACTAGGTTCGCCCCATGCTCACCGGCCTGACCCACTCCGCCCTCTACGTGACCGACCAGGAGGAGGCCCTGGCCTTCTACGTCGGCAAGCTCGGGATGGAGGTGGCCGCCGACGTCGACCTGGGCGTGATGCGGTGGCTGACCGTCCGCGTGCCGGGCACGGACCGCGAGGTCCTGCTCGAGGTGCCGGGGCCGCCCGCGCACGACGAGGCCACCGCGGGCGAGGTCCGGGCGCTCCTGGCGAAGGGCGCACTCGGCCTGGGCTTCATCCTCACCGTCGACGACTGCCGCGCGACCTACGAGGCGTGGCGCGCCGCCGGCGTGGAGTTCGTCCAGGAGCCGACGGAGCACTTCTACGGGATCGACTGCGGCGTCCGCGACCCCTTCGGCAACAACCTCCGGGTCACGGAGCTCAAGGACACGGGCGCCGCGCCGCCCGACGCCGCCACGCTGCGCGAAGAGTTCCGGATGTAGCGCCAGGGCCGCTCGGGCGCCGCCGGCCACGCGGCCGCCACACCGAGGCGCCGCCGACTGCCCTCGGGCAGCGGCGGGTGCCCTCGGGCGGCGGCTGGGCCCCGGGTTCAGGCGCCGTCGTCGTCCAGCTCGGCGACGACGACCGTGCGCCGCTCGGCGCGCGAGCGCTCGCAGGCCGCGGCCAGCCGCTGCGCCGCGAGGGCGTCGGCGCCCGTGGCGCCCGTCGCCGGGCCGCCGCGCACGGCGCGCGCGAACGCCTCGAGCTCGGCCACGTACGCCGGGGCGAAGCGGGTCTGGAAGTCGCCCTGCCAGTCCGTGCGCGCGCCCTCCGGCGTGCGCCACTGCAGGTCGTGGATGCGGTGGTCGTCGCCGATCCGCACGGCCCCCTGGGTGCCGAGCACCTCGCCGGAGGCCTGGTAGCCGTAGACGGCGCTGCGGCCGTTGTCGATGATCCCGAGCGCGCCCGAGGCGAACTTGAGCGTGACGACGCCGATCTCGAGGTCGCCGACGGCGGCGATCTCCTGGTCGACGAGGACGGCGCCGTGGGCGGTGACCTCCTCGACCTCGCCGACCATCCAGCGGGCGCAGTCGAGGTCGTGGACGGTGACGTCGAGGTAGAGCCCGCCGGAGTCGGCGAGGAACGACGCCGCCGGTGCCCGCTGGTCCCACAGCTGGGAGCGGAAGAGCTGGACCTCGCCGAGCTCGCCGACGCGGACCCGCTCACGGGCGTGCGCCCAGGCGGGGTCGAAGCGGCGGTGGAACCCGATCTGGAGCAGCACCCCGGCCGCCTCGGCGGCGTCCGCGGCCCGGCGGCCGGCGGTCAGGTCCGACGCGATCGGCTTCTCGCACATGATCGCCTTGCCCGCCGCGGCGGCCTGGGCGATCAGCTCGGGGTGCAGCGGCGTCGGGGCGACGATCACGACCGCCTCGACATCGTCGCCGAGCGCGTCGGCGGGGTCCGTCGACCACGGGACGCCGAGCCGCTCGCCCTGGGCGCGCGCCACGTCCTCCACGGCGTCGACCACGCGGACGAGCCGGGCGCCGGGCACCCGGCCGGCCACGTTCTCGGCGTGCAGGCGCCCCAGGCGCCCGAGGCCGATGACGCTCATGCGGACCGGGTCCGCGGCGGTGAGCTCGGGCCCGATGGTGGACGGTGCGGGTGCGGCGGGGGACTCAGGCGACATCGGCGCCTCCTCGGTAGACGTCGACGAAGCGGAGGTAGCCGCGGGCGATCCGCTCCGCGGCCTCGGCGCGGTCGTTCTCACCGCTGAGCATCGCGCGCAGCGGCGCGCGCCAGATGGAGCGGCCGATCGCGAAGCCGACGAACCCGTCGGTGGCGGCCGCCACGCGCAGCCAGTGGTCGACGCGCTCCTGCGACGCCCCGGCGCCGAGGACGATGCACGCCACGCCTGCGCGGTGCGGCGCGTTGCGGGCCTGCTCCACCGTCGCTCGAGCGTCCGCGGGGTCGTCGAGGCCCTCGAGCTTCCACACGTCGACCTCGACGCCGGCGTCCTGCACGGCGGCCATGGCGCGGCGGATGAGTGCCGGGCGCAGCTCGCGCTCGAACCGCTCGACGTCACCGTCGACGGCCGCGAGCTGGTCCGCGGTCGGCGGCGTGATGAGCTCGAAGAGGAACCGCCGGCCGTGGGCCGTCAGCCAGTCCGACAGCTCGCGCAGCCGCTCGAGCTGCACGCGGTTGTCGTCCGCGGGACCGTCGGCGTTGAACCGCACGAGGACCTTGGCGAAGTCCGGGTCGAACGCCTCGATGTGGTCCCCGAACGCCGCGCCGTAGGCGGGGCGGAAGACGTCCTGGTCGGGCTCCTCCACCGGCATCGTGACGACGGCGCCGGCGGCCTTCGCGTCGCGGGCGACCTGCGCCCCGTAGAGCTCGTCCACCAGCACGCCCAGGCGCTCCCGGGGCACGCCGCCCAGCGCGATCGCGCGCTGGAGACCCTCGAGGATCACCGCCTTGCAGTCGGCGATCGTGCCCTCGTCCTCCGGGCTCGGCACGTCCACGTCGAGCACGGAGCGCGCGAACACCCCCCGGTGGTCGAACGCGAGGAAGTACAGCTCCTCGTCGTAGCCGCGGGCCACGGGGGCCTCGGCGGGGGCGGTGTCGTGCGTGGGGGTCATCGGCTGGGGCGCTCGGGGACGGCGGCGTCGGTGACCGCGCCCTGCGCGCGGGTCCAGGCCAGGGAGGGGTCGTCGACGAACGCCCAGCTGCGCGTGGGGCCTGCCATGACGTTGAGGTAGTGCACCGCGACCCCGGGGGGCGCGGCGACGGTGTGGTACCCGCGGGGCACGAGGACGACGTCGCGGTCGGAGACGGCCATCGTCTCGTCCAGGCTGCGGTCGTCGGTGTAGACGCGCTGGATCCCGAAGCCGTCGGCCGGGTGGACCCGGTGGTAGTACGTCTCCTCGAGCAGCGACTCCTCCGGCAGCGCGTCGCGCTCGTGCTTGTGCGGCGGGTAGCTCGACCAGTGGCCCGACGGGGTCAGGACCTCGCAGACCAGCAGGCTCTCCGCGCTGCCCTCGTCCATCAGGACGTTGTGGACGTGGCGCTCCTGCGTGCCGTAGCCGCGGATCTCGGTCGGCACGGCGTCGAGCACCCGCGGGGCGGTGCCGGTCTCGGCCGGCGCGGTGCAGACGGCGACCTCGGCTCCACCGGTGGCGGCCTCGACCCGGAAGGCGGTGCTCGGCGGCAGGTACGCCGCGACGGGGGCACCGTCGAAGGGCCGCGCGCGGCCGCCGACGTCGCGCCACTCCCCGTGCTCCGACGACACGTGGACGTGGCCCGAGAGCAGCACGATGCAGGTCTCACGGCCGACGGCAGGGCGCTCGAACGTCTCCCCCGCGGGCAGCGCGAGGACCTCGAAGCCCACGTACGTCCAGCCCGCGGACTCCGGGGTGACCGAGACGATCGAGCCGCCGCCGTCCGGGTCGACGGCGGACGGGCGGATGAGGAGCCGGCTCACGGGGTGACCTCCAGGTAGTGGCGCTGCTTCTGGCGCGCCTCGTCGTAGGCCCGGCGCGCGGCCTGGACCTCGGGGCGGTCGGACTGCGCGGCGACGGGCACGTCCCACCACCCCTCGTAACTCGGGACGCCCGCGTAGCGGTCGACCTCGACGTGGATCGCGACCGGGCCGTCGGCGCCCTCGGCGGCGGCGAGCGCGGCGCGCAGCTCGGCGTCCGTCGTGACCTCCGTGACGGGTACGCCGAGGCTGCGGACGTTGCCGACCAGGTCGATCGCCTGCGGCTCGGCGGGGGCGCGCAGGTCGGCGCCGCCGCGGGGGGCGAGGCCGTCGCCGTCGGGCGCGTCCAGCACCGGCGCGTCGTCCGGCGCCAGGCGGTGGTGCGTGCCGAAGCCGGCGATCCCGACGGAGCGCGCAAGCCCGCCGATCGACGCGTAGCCGTGGTTCTGCACGATCACGAGCACCATCCGCGTGCGCTCCGCCACGGCCGTCACGAGCTCGGACGGGAGCATGAGGTACGACGCGTCGCCGATCAGCACGAACACGCGGCGCTCGGGCGCGGCGAGGCCGATGCCGATGCCGCCGGGGATCTCGTAGCCCATGCAGGAGTAGCCGTACTCCACGTGGTAGCCCTTGCCGTGCGGGTCCCGCGCGCGCCAGAGCTTGTGCAGGTCGCCCGGCATGGAGCCGGCGGCGTTGACGACGACGCCGGTCTCGCCCGCGGCGTCGTTGACCGCGGCGATCGTGGCCGCCTGGGTCAGCGTGCCGTCCTGCGGGACGGCGATCTGGCGCAGGCGCTCCTCCTCCCACGCCCCGCGCTCGGTCGCGGCGCGCTCCTGCCACTCCGCGGGGGCGCGCACGTCCCCCAACGCCTCCGTGAGCTGCCCGAGCGCCACGCGGGCGTCGGCCTGCAGTGCCACGCCGGCGTGCTTGTGGGCGTCCATCGCGGCGACGTTGACGTTCACGAACCGCACGTCGGGGTCCTGGAACGCCGTCTTCGACGCGGTGGTGAAGTCGGCCCAGCGGGTGCCGATGCCGATGACGACGTCGGCCTCGCGCGCCAGGCGGTTGGCCGCCGTGGTGCCCGTGTGCCCGACGGCGCCGAGCGCGAGCTCGTGGTCGCTGAGGAGCGCCCCGCGGCCGGCGAAGGTCTCGCCGACGGGGATTCCCGTGGCGGTCGCGAAGGCGGCCAGCTCGGCGGTGGCCCCGCTGTAGACCACGCCGCCGCCGGCGACGATCAGGGGCCGCTTTGCGCCGCGGATCAGGGCCGCCGCGCGGGCCAGAGCCTCGGGCGCGGCGGGCTGGCGGTCCACGTGCCACGTGCGCTCGGCGAGGAACGCCTCGGGGACGTCGACGAGCTCCGTCTGCACGTCCTCGGGGAGCGCGAGGGTGACCGCGCCCGTCTCGGCGGGGTCGGTCAGCACGCGCATCGCCTCGAGCGCGGCCGGGATCAGCTGCTCGGGCCGGACGATGCGGTCGAAGTAGCGCGAGACGGGGCGCAGGCAGTCGTTGACCGACGCAGTTCCGTCGTGCGGGGATTCGAGGCCCTGCAGGACGGGGTGCGGCACGCGGCCGGCGAACGTGTCGCCGGGGAGCAGCAGGACGGGCAGCCGGTTGATCGTGGCCAGCGCGGCGCCCGTCACGAGGTTCGTGGCGCCCGGGCCGACGGAGGTCGTGACGGCGAAGGCGCCCATCCGGTTGGCCTGGCGGGCGTAGCCGCAGGCCACGTGCACCATGGCCTGCTCGTTGCGCCCGGGGTGGTAGCGCAGGCGGTCCTGGCCCGCCAGCAGCGCCTCGCCGAGCCCGGCGACGTTGCCGTGGCCGAAGATCCCGAAGCAGCCGGCGAAGAACGGGCGCCGCTCGCCGTCGCGCTCCACGTGCTGGGCGGCGAGGAACCGCACGAGCGCCTGGGCGACGGTCAGCCGCACGGTGCTCACGCGACCACCTCGTCGCCGGCGACGGCGCGCAGCTGGTCGAGGGTCGGCATCGCGTCCGCGCAGGCCAGCTGCGTCGAGACGTAGGCGCCGGCGGCGTTGGCCAGCCGCACCGCGCGCTCGATCGGCCAGCCGTGCAGCAGGCCGTGGCAGAGCGCACCGCCGAAGGCGTCCCCGGCACCCAGGCCGCAGACGACGTCGACGGGGTAGGGCGCGATGTCCCACCGCTCCTCCGGCGTGGCGACGAGCACGCCCTCGGGCCCGCGCTTGACGATCGCGGCCTGCAGGCCCAGCTCGAGCAGCGCGTCGGCCGCGGCGTCGGGCTCGCGGGTGCCGACGGCCACCTCGACCTCGTCCCGGTTGCCGACGGCGATCGTGGCGTAGGGCAGCGCCTCGCGCGCCCAACGGCCGGCCTCGGCCGGGTCGGACCAGAACATCGGCCGGTGGTCGAGGTCGAAGATCGTGGTCGCCGACGGGTCGTGCTCGTGGCGGGCGCGCGCCGCGGCGATCGTCGTGCCGCGGCTGGGCTCGACGGAGAGCCCCGTGCCCGTGAACCACAGGATCCGGCTGGAGTGCACGGCGTCGAGGTCGAGCTCGTCCTCGCGCAGCTGCAGGTCCGGGGCGCTGGGCTCGCGGTAGAAGAGCAGCGGGAAGTGGTCCGGCGGGTGCAGCTCGCAGAACGTGATCGGCGTGCGCAACGTCGGGTCCGTCCCGACGAAGCGGTCGTCCACCCCGAACTCGCGCAGCGCGCGCCGCACGTAGGGGCCGAACGGGTCGTCGCCGACCTTCGTCACCACCGCGCTGTGGTTGCCCAGCCGTGCGGCGGCGACCGCCACGTTGGACGGGCTGCCACCGAGCGACTTGGCGAAGCTCGTGACGTCCGCCAGGCCGACGCCGGACTGCTCGGGATAGAGGTCCACCCCGATGCGTCCGAACGTCAGCAGGTCCAGCGGCGTGTCGCTCATCGGGCGTCTCCGTGGGCGGCGGCCGCGGGGGCGGCCTCCGCGTCGATCTCGGCGGTCGTCACCGTGCGGCCCTCGCGCAGCGAGCGCCAGGCGGCGAGACCGATGACCAGGGGGGCGCGGGCGGCGTCGACACCGGCCTCGGGCGTCCGGCCGGCGCGCACGTCGCCGACGAACCGCGTCCACTGCTCGAGGTAGGCCGGCACGTAGCGGTCGACGAAGAACGACGGGAGCACCGGTGCGCTCGTCCCCGCCGCCGTCCGGACGACCCCGGTGTGCAGGAGCGGGTTGTCCGACGCCGCCATGCCCAGCGAGCCGTGCACCTCGACCCGCTGGTCGTAGCCGTAGGGCGACTGGCGGCTGTTGTCGATCGAGGTGAAGCTGCCGTCCTCGTGCGTGAGGGTGACGAGCGCCGTGTCGACGTCGTCGGCCTCGGCGAACTCGGGACGGATCCGCAGCCCGCCGACCGCGTGCACGGAGACGACCTCGCTACCCGTCACGAACCGCGCCATGTCGAAGTCGTGGACCGTCATGTCGAGGAACAGCCCACCGGAGTGGCGGACGTACTCCAGCGGCGGCGGGGCGGGGTCCCGGGAGCTGATGCGGACGAGGTGGACGTCGCCGACGACCCCGTCGACCACCGCGGCGCGCACGGAGGCGTGCGCCGGGTCGTAGCGGCGGTTGAAGCCGATCTGGAACGGCACCCCGGAGGAGCGGACCACGGCCAGAGCCCGGTCGACCTCGGCCAGGTCGAGCGAGATCGGCTTCTCGCAGAAGATCGCCTTGCCGGCGCGCGCGGCGGCGACGATCAGCCCGGCGTGCGTGTCGGTGCTCGTGCAGATCGCGACGGCGTCGACGTCGTCGGACTCCAGGAGCTCCTCCGCCGTCGCCGCGACGCGGACGCCGAGCAGCTCGCCGACCGCCTCCGCCGCGGGCGCGTGAACGTCGAAGACCCCGACGACCGTGGCGCCCGGCACCTGCCGGTGCAGGAGCTCCGCGTGGAAGCGCCCGATGCGCCCCACGCCGAGCACCGCGACCCGCAGGTCGGGGCGCTCGTCGACCTCGGGGGCACCGAATCCGGCGCCGCTCATGCCGGCTCCCCCTTCTGCAGCTCGTGGGCGAGCTGCTCGAGCTCGGCCCCGCCCGACATCTGGTGCACGAGCTCGTCGCGGGTGATCTCGCCCTTCTGCCACGAGCCCTTCAGGCGCCCGCGGTTGAGGATCACGAAGCGGTCGCCGATCGGGAACGCGTGGTGCGGGTTGTGGGTGATGAAGATGACCCCCACCCCGCGGTCGCGCGCGGCGGCGATGTAGCGCAGCACGCGCCCGGCCTGCTTGACGCCGAGCGCCGAGGTCGGCTCGTCCAGGATCAGGACGCGCGCGCCGAAGTACATGGCGCGGGCGATGGCCACGGCCTGGCGCTCGCCGCCCGACATCGTGCCGATGGGCTGCTCCGGGTCGCGGACGTCGATGCCCATCTTCGCGAGCTCCTCGCGGGTGATCCGCTTCGCGGCGGCGCGGTCCAGCCGCCGCAGCGGCCCGACCCCCTTCTGCGGCTCGCTGCCGAGGAAGAAGTTGCGCCAGACCGACATCAGCGGCACCGTCGCGAGGTCCTGGAAGACCGTGGCGACGCCCCGCTCGCGCGCCGCCCGCGGCGACGTCAGGCGGTGCTCGTGCCCGTTGATGAGCAGCTCGCCCTCGTCCTGCTGGTGGACGCCGGAGAGGATCTTGATGAACGTCGACTTGCCGGCCCCGTTGTCGCCCAGGACGCAGGTGACCTTCCCCGCCTCGACGACGCAGGAGACGTCCTTCAGGGCCACGACGTTGCCGAAGTGCTTCGACACGTTGCGGACCTCGAGGGCGACCGCGCCGCGCTCGAGCGGCGGGAGGCCCCCGGCGTCCGTGGTGGTCGTCGTGGCGGTGCTGTCCTGCGTGCTCATCGGCGGGCCTCCGAGGCGCGCTTGCGGATCCAGGTGTTGAGCATCACCGCGAGCAGCAGGACCACTCCGAGGAAGAGGAACCGCCAATCGGTGTTCCAGCCCGAGAACTGGATGCCGATGAAGGCCATCCCGGTGATGAGGGCGCCGAGCGCCGCGCCGATCGCGGAGCCGAAGCCCCCGGTCAGCAGGCAGCCGCCGACGACGGCCGCGACGATGAACTGCAGCTCCTGCCCGACGCCCTGGCTGGCCTGGGCGGACGAGATCTGGAGCGCGACGATGATCCCCGTCAGGCCGCTCGCCAGCGCGGTGCCCATGAACAGGGTGATCTTCACGCGGACGACGGGCACGCCGACGTTGCGTGCGGCCTCGAGGTCGCCGCCCACGCCGTAGACCCAGTTGCCGAACCGCGTGCGGGTCAGCGCCCAGGTGGCCAGGAGCGTGACGGCGATCCACCAGAGCACGCTGATCTGGAAGTTGTACGGGGCCCAGAAGGTGCCGCCGAAGACGCCGCGGGCGGCGTCGAACCCCGAGGCCTGGTCGAGGCCGGAGACCGCGACCGCGCCGGTGATCGCCTTCGTGACGCCGAGGTTGGCGCCCTGCAGGATGAAGAAGGTCGCGAGCGTGACGATGAAGCTGGGCAGCTTCGTCCGCATCACGAGGTAGCCGTTGATCGCCCCCACGCACGCCGCGAACAGCAGCGTGAGGACGATCGCGAGCCAGATGTTCAACCCGGCCTCCGTGGCCAGCAGACTCATCACGAGGCCCGACGTGCCGACCATGACGCCGGCGGAGAGGTCGAACTCCCCGCCGATCATGAGCAGCGCGACCGCGACCGCCGGGATCCCCAACGTCGCCGCCACGCCCGTCCAGTTCGCGATGCCCGAGAGCTCCCCGAACCCGCGGGCGTAGAGGGCGAAGAAGATCCCGACGACGAGGCTGGCCACCAGCGCCCCCACCTCGGGGCGCCGGAGGATCAGGGCGAACGGAGTCGTGCGGCCGACCCGCTCGTCCCCGGACGGGGCCGAAGCACCCGTCGGGGACGGCGACACGGTGACCGGGTCGGTGCTCATCGGATGCCGTCCCCCGCGAGCTTCTCGACCTGGGCGGCGTTCTTGGCGTCGACGATGCCCGGGCCGGTGAGGACCGTGCGGCCGCCGCCGACGACGGTGCCGGTGCTCTTGTAGAGCTGGAACAGCGTCATCGGCAGGTAGCCCTGGAGGTAGGGCTGCTGGTCCACCGCGAACTCCACGGAGCCGTCCTGGATCGCCTTGGCGATGTCACCGCTGAGGTCGAAGGTCGCGATCTTGACCTTCTTGCCCGAGCTGGAGACCGCGCTCTTCGTGGCCAGCGCCATCTCCGGGTCGAGCGTGACGACCGCGTCGATGGCGTCGTCGGCCTGCAGCTTGGACTTGATCTCGTTCGTCGAGGTCGCGACGTCCTTGTTGCCGGCGACGTTCGTGGCCTCGAAGTCGCCGCCGAGGCCGGTCTTCACACCGTCGCAGCGGGCCTGCAGCTCGACGTTGCTCTGCTCGTGGTTCACGCAGAGGATCTTCTTGACGCCCTCGTCCTTCAGGCGCTTGCCGACGGCCTCACCGGCGATCGTCGGGTCCTGGCCGACGCCGGCGATAGCGCCCATCTCGGCGAACTTCTCGACGCCGGAGTTGAGGACGACGACCGGGATGCCGGCCTTCGTGGCCTGCGCGACCGCGCCCTTGATGGCGTCGGGGTTCGGGGCGGACACCGCGATGCCGTCGGGCTTGCGCCCGATCGCGGCCTCGATCAGCTGCGCCTGCCGCTGCGGGTCGTTGGCTGACTCGGCGTAGTTGAGCTCGATGCCGAGGTCCTTCGCCCCGGCCTCGGCCCCGCGCTTGACGATGGACCAGTAGGCCCCGGAGTCGCCGTGGGTGACCATCGCGACCTTCAGGCCGGAGCCGGCGGTGAGCTTGACGTCGTCGGACGCCTTGCCCCCCGTGTCGGCGCCGGGCCCGTTGGACCCGCACGCGGCGAGCGCGAGCGCTGAGCCGACGGCGGCGATGGTCGCGCCGACCCGTGACAGGCGACGACCGTGGTGCTGCTTCTGAGTACTCATCGACGTACTTCCTCTCTCTCCGGAGCCGTCGTGTCGAGGAACGCAAGGCTCTCGCGCACGCTGTTGATCGGTCCGCTGCCCACCGGAGGCTCCTGCCCGGTGATCGCGGTGTCCTGCTCGAGCACCATCCAGCGCCCGTACCCCTGTTCGCGCAGCAGCTCCAGCACTTCGGCGATGCGGCCGTCTCCCCGGCCCAAGGGCCGGAACAACCCGGCCTGCACCGCCTCCATGAGGCTCAGCTCCCCCGCCCGGAGACGTGTGACGATCGCACGGTCCACGTCCTTCAGGTGGACATGCACGATCCGGTCCCCGTGCAGGCGGACGAAGTCGACGGGATCGAACCCCCCGATCACGAGGTGACCCGGGTCCAGGCACCACCCCGCGGTGGAGGTCTCGAGCAGTCGCTGCACGTCGGAAGCTTCCTCGATCAGCGTGCCCTGGTGCGGGTGGACCGCCAACGTGAGGCCCAGCTCGGCCACCGCGGCGGCGACCTCGTCGACGTGGCGCCCGATCCGGACCCAGTCCTCGGCGTTCAGCGCCGGCGGCGCGGACCAGTCCGCGTCGGCGATGATCGCCAGGACGAAGGTGTCCGCGCCCGCGGCGGCCATGACGCCGCCGATGCGCCGCGCCTGCTCCAGGGCCTCCGTGATGTCGGGGCCGTGGAGGACGAGCGGGACGAAGCCGCCGACGAGCCGCAGCCCGTGGGGCTCGAGCGCGTCGCGGATGGCCTCGGCGTCCAGCGCGAGGTAGTCGTCCACAGGACCGAGCTCGGTGGCCTGCAGGCCGAGCTGAGCCATCTCGCCGAACACGCGCTCGGGGGGCAGCATGGTGCCCCAGCCGGGCACCTCGCAGACGCCCCACGAGATCGGGGCTCCTGCGAGGGCGGGCGCTTGGGCACGTGACGGTGTTGCGGACATCTCTCCCCTGTTCTCCGGCTTCGCTCCCGGTCACACTCGTCGTTAGAGCGCTCTAACCGTTGGAGCGCTCCAAACCTATCCGCGGCCGTCGGCGGAATGCAAGGATGTATTTCGTGAGCGGCTCCCCGACCCCCAGTCCCGACGGGGCCGCGACCGGCGCAAGCGGGAACGACAGGACGGCGACCGGCGGCGACGGGACCTCCGGGGCGGCCGCGGACGGTGCCGAGAACCGCCGCACGCGGTCCCGACGCTCCGGCGGCTACGTGACGATGGACGACGTCGCCCGCGAAGCCGGCGTGTCGCGGGCACTGGTCTCGCTCGTGATGCGCGAGAGCCCGAAGGTCAGCGACGAGCGCCGCAGCCGCGTGCTCGAGGTCGCCGCCGATCTGGGCTACCGCCCCAACGCGATGGCCCGCAGCCTGGCGAGCACCCGCACGAAGACCGTGGGCGTGCTGCTGAACGACCTGCACAACCCGTTCTTCGCCGAGATCGCGCAGGGGATGGAGGACCTCGCCTCGCAGCACGGCTACCGCCTGCTGATCATCACGGGCGAGCGCCGGCAGCGCCGCGAGCGCGCGCTGATCGAGGCGCTCATCGAGTACCGCCCCGACGGCCTGATCCTCGTCTCCCCCCGCATCCCGAGCGGCGAGATCGTCGCCCTCACCGCCGGCGTCCCGACCGTCGTCGCCGGCCGGGTGCTGCGCGACGCGCACATCGACTGCGTCACGACGGACGAGGTCGCCGGCTCCCGACTGGCGGTCGAGCACCTGGCCGACCTGGGCCACCGCGACATCGTCCACCTCGACGGCGGCGCCGGTGCCGGCGCGGCCCCGCGCCGCGCCGGCTACGGGCGGGCGATGCGCGAGCTCGGCCTGGAGCAGCACGCGCGGGTGGTCCCGGCCGACTTCACCGAGGACGCCGGCGCGCGGGGCGTGGAGCGCCTGCTCGCCGCCGGCGACCTGCCCACCGCGATCTTCGCCGCGAACGACCTGGCCGCCGCGGGCGCGCTGGACGCCCTGCTCGGCGCCGGCCTGGCCGTCCCCGGCGACCTCTCCGTCGTGGGCTACGACGACGTCTTCCTCGCCGGCCTGCGCCACGTGTCCCTCACGACGATCAACCAGCCGCGCCGCGCGATGGGCCAGCGCTCGCTCGAGCTGCTGCTGGAGCGCATCGACGGCCGCACGGAGCGGGTGGTGTGGATCGAGCACCCCACCCTCGTCGTGCGCTCCACCACCGCCGCCCCCGGCGCCGCGCGCGCCGCGGCGGACTGACCGGCGACCCCGGCGTGCCCGCAGCCCCACCACGACGGGCGGTGGCCGTCGCGGCGCTGGCCGCGTGCGGACTCCCCGGTTGCGGCGCGCGACCCGCCACGCCCCCTGATGGCCCCGCGGGCCCTCGTGTGACGGCCGCCGACGTCGTGGCGGTGCGGACGACCGCGGGACCGGGCGGGGAGGAGGCGACGGGCTTCCGCGTTGGAGGGGCGATCCTCACCGTCGCCCACGCGCTGCCGCCCGACGCCCGGCCGGGCCGCGCCACGGTCGGCCGCGTCGGGAGCCCGGGCCTGCCGGCCCGGCTCGCGGCGCGCGACGACGTGGCCGATCTCGCGGTGCTGGGCACGAGCGGCATCCGGGCCTCGCGCGGCTTGGCCACCGACTGGGTCCGGGCCCCGAGCCGGCCGGCCGCCGACGGGGACGGCGGCGGCTGGCGCGTGCTGCTGCGCCGCGACGGCCGGGTCGTCGACCGCGCGGTCACGCTGCGGCAGCGGATCACCGCGCGGGTCGACGCGCCCGGCAGCGGCACGGGGGGTCGGCGACCGGCCCTCGCGCTCGCGGTGTCGGCCGCCCCAGGGGACAGCGGCGCGCCCGTCGTCGACGGACGGGGACGGCTGGTCGGCGTGCTGTTCGGGGTCTCCGAGCGACAGCGCGGCACCGCCTACGCCGTCACGGCGCGCCCGGTCGTCACCCTCCTGGCCGCCGCCCGGGGCGGCTGAGCGACGGGCGGCCGGGCTCAGCCGCGCGGCGGCAGCGTCTCGGCGATCCAGGACGCGATGGCCGGCACGTGCTCCGGGGCGATCTGGTGGCCGCCGTCGAAGTCCAGGGCGGTGAGGTCGAGACCGCCGTCGCGCACCAGCGCCCGGGCCCGCTCGGCGAACTCGTAGGCGATGACGGGGTCGCGGCGACCGTGCGCGTTGAGCACCCGGGTGGCGGTCCGCGGCGCCAGGTCGGGCTGCCAGCCCTCGACCGTCGGCACGAACCCGGAGAGCCCCAGGACGCCGGCGACGACGGGCCGCCCGGGGCCGAGGCCCGTCGCGTGGCTCATGACGGATCCCATGGAGAACCCGCCGAGGATCGTGCGCGAGGGCGCGATGCCCGTGCGCTCCCAGAGCGCGTCGTGGAACGCGCCCAGGGCGAGGTACGAGGTGCGGAACGTGTCCGGGTCGGGGTAGCCGACCTGCGGCACGACGTACCAGTGCTGCCCCGGCCAGCCCGGCACGCGCAGGGGCCCGCCGGGTGTGACGACGTGCAGGCGGCGTTCCGGGTCGAGCACGTCGGCCAGGCCGATCAGGTCGTTCTCGTCCGCCCCGCGCCCGTGGTGCAGCACGAGCAGCCCGTCGGCGGTGCCGTCGGCGGGGCGCTCACGGAAGGCGAGCTCGGGGATCTCGGGGGTGCTCACGGTGCGTCCTCAGTCTTGGTTGCTCGTGCAACTACTCCGTCGACTGTAGCGCGCCGCCCCCGGAACGCCAAACCGCCGCGGGCAGGGCCACGCGGCGGTGAGGGACGGAAGGCTGTGCGGGGGCGAACGCCCCCGCGGGGCGGCTCAGGCCGCGGGCGCGTCGATCTCGCGCTTGAGGATCTTGCCCGTCGGGCCCTTGGGGAGCTCGTCGACGATCCACACGTGGCGCGGGTACTTGTAGGCCGCGACCTGCTCCTTGACGAAGTCCCGCAGCTCGTCCGCGGTGACCTGCGCGCCGCTCTTGAGCGAGACCGCCGCGGCGACCTCCTCGCCGAGCTCCTCGTGCTTGATGCCGATGACGGCGGCCTCGGCGACGGCCGGGTGCTCGTAGAGCACCTCTTCGACCTCGCGCGGGTAGACGTTGTAGCCGCCGCGGATGATCAGGTCCTTCTTGCGGTCGACGATGAAGTAGAAGTCGTCCTCGTCCTTCTTCGCCATGTCGCCGGTGGAGAACCAGCCGTCGGCGGAGATCGCGGCCTTCGTCGCCTCGGGGTTCTTCCAGTAGCCCTTCATGACGTTCGGGCCCTTGACCTGGAGCTCGCCGACCTCGCCCGTCGCGACCTCCTCCCCCGCGTCGTCGACGACCCGCAGCTGCACGCCGTCGATGGCGACGCCGATCGAGCCGGCCTTCTTCTCGAGCTCCATGCGGCTGAAGCTCGCCACCGGCGAGGTCTCGGAGAGGCCGTAGCCCTCGAGGATCGGGGCGCCGAAGTCCTTCTCGACGCCGCGCAGCACCTCGACGGGCAGCGCGGAGCCGCCCGAGACGAACAGGCGCACCGAGCTCGTGTCGTAGTCGCCGCGCTTCGGGTGGTGCAGGACGGCGCCGTGCATCGTCGGCACGCCCATGAAGACGGTGACCTTGTCGCGCTGGATGATCTCGAGCGCGGTGGTCGGGTCGAACCGCGGCAGCAGCGTGACCTCGGCGCCGGCGGCGACCGCGACGTTCAGCGTGCAGGTCTGGCCGAAGACGTGGAAGAAGGGCAGGCCGCCGAAGAGGACGTCGTTCTCCGTCGGCTTGTAGAGGGGCAGGCAGGCCGCCACGTTGGAGCCGATGGAGTGGTGCGTGAGCTCCGCGCCCTTCGGGTGCCCCGTGGTGCCCGAGGTGTAGAGGACGACGGCGGTGTCGTCGCCGTCCTTGTGGGCGACCTCGACGATCGGCTCGGCGGCGCCGACGCGCTTGGCGATGTCCTCCGGCTCGATCAGCAGCACCTCGGCGCCCTCGACCTGCTCGGCGCCGCCCTGCGCGGACTCCGCGAACCCGTGCCAGGCGAGCAGCAGCTTGGCGCCGGAGTTCTCGAGGTAGAACGCCACCTCGCGCTTCGAGAGCAGCGGGTTCATCGGCACGACGATCGCGCCGAGCCGGAGCGCGCCGTAGTACGCCAGCGGGAAGTGCGGCGTGTTCGGCAGCATGATGCCGACCCGGTCGCCGGGCTGAACGCCCATGCTCTTGAGCATCCCGGCGACGCGCTGGCTGCCCGCCTCGAGCGCGGCGTACGGGACGGCGGCGTCGTCCAGGCGGATGGCGATCCGCTCGGGGAACTTCGCCGCGGAGGTGGTGAGGAGCGTCGCGAGATTCGCGTTGGACTGGTCGGCCATGGAGGCATCCTGCCACCCCCCGGCCGTCCGTGCGCTCCTGTGTCATCCGACACGCATCCGCGGCCCGGCCGGACGCCGGACCGCGGTGGGCCGTCGGCACTACTCGCGGGTAGCGCCGCGGACCCGGGCCGGACTCAGGCCTGGTTGAACTCGTCCGGGTCGGGACCCGTGCGCTCGTTCTTGTTCAGGCCCTCGAGCACCGTGATGTCCTCCGACGAGAGCTCGAAGTCGAAGACGTCGAAGTTCTCCTCCACGCGCGAGGCGGTGACGGACTTCGGGAAGATGATGTTCCCGATCTGCAGGTGCCAGCGCAGGATCGCCTGGGCGGGCGTCTTGCCGTGGCGGCCGGCGATCTCGGCGACCGCATCGTGCTTGAGCAGCTCGCCGCCCTGGGCCAGCGGGCTCCAGGCCTCCGTGTGGATGCCGTGCGCCCGGTGGTAGTCCCGGAGCCCCTGCTGCGTGAGGAACGGGTGCAGCTCGATCTGGTTCACCGACGGCACGACCTCGGACTTCGCGGCGAGCGCGTCGAGGTGCGCCGGCTGGAAGTTCGACACGCCGATGGAGCGCACGCGCCCGTCGGCCTTGAGCTTCTCGAACGCGCGCCAGGTGTCGAGGTAGAGCTCGCGGGCCGGGGTCGGCCAGTGGATGAGGTACAGATCGAGCACGTCGATCCCGAGCTTCTCCATGCTCGCGTCGAACGCCTTCAGGGTGCTCTCGTAGCCCTGGTCGGCGTTCCACAGCTTCGTGGTGACGAAGAGCTCGTCGCGGGCGACGCCCGAGGCCTTGAGGGCGGCTCCGACGCCCTCCTCGTTCTTGTAGGCCGCGGCGGTGTCGATGTGGCGGTAGCCCGTGGAGATGGCATGCTCGACGACGGACTGCGCGTCCTCCGCCGGGATCTGCCAGGTGCCGAACCCGAGCTGCGGGATCTCGACGCCGTCGTTGAGCGTGAGGGTGGGGACCTGCGTCATAGGGGGGACCTTCCTTCGTGGCGAGCGGTCGTGCGGCCGTGGTGCTGCGCCGCGTCGTGACCTCTACCCGCCGATCGTGGTGGGCGCACGCAATCGTTGCGCCCGGAACTTCCTCCCAGGCTACCGGGCGCGGCCGCGGCCCTCGGGCGCGCCCAGGCCGGCCCGGGCCTCCGCCCGGAGGCGGGCCCGGCAGGGGTCCCCGGCCTAGTGCCGGCCCCAGACGGGCGGGTCCGGCTCGCCCGTGAAGGCGCGCATCCGCACGTCGGCCTCGGCCGAGCGCGCGCCCGCGGTCGGATCCTCCGCCGCGAACAGCCAGGCCGCCGACGCCAGCTCGCGCACGCGCAGGCAGACCTCCCACGACGCGTCCTCCGCGCGGCCGTAGCCGCGTCGCACCGCCTGCCACCACGCCGGGTCGGCGCCGTAGCGGCGCGGGTGCAGCGCGGCCGGCGCCAGGTCCCACGCGCGCGGGCCGTGGCCGATGAGGTCGAAGTCGGCCAGGATCGCCTGCCCCGTCACCTCGTGCGTGAGGACGTTCCCGGGGTGCGCGTCGCCGTGGACGACCCCGACGGGCGTCGTGGTCGCCAGGGCGTCGAGCTCGGCGCGCAGCTCCGCCAGGGTGCGCTCCAGCAGCGCCACCTCGTCGGGGGCGAAGTGGGGGTTGCCCCGCAACCCCCCGAGCCGCGCGGCGATCAGCTCGAGCGCGCCCCAGTCCGGGAGCGGCGCGTCGTAGTCGACGGTGGCGTCGTGGAACCCGCGGATGAGCGCCCCGAACGCCTCTCCGTCCGTCACACCCTTCGGGTCGTGCGGCACCCACGCCCACGCCGTGGCCCAGTGCCCGTCGACATCGACGGGCTGCTCCACCCCCAGCGGCCGCACGGCGGGGAACCCGCGGGTCGCGAGGAACGCCGCCAGGTCGAGCTCGCGCTGCACCGCCGCGCGCTCCCGCCCGACGGGGGCGATGCGCACGACGGCGTCGCCGACGCGGTGGCTGGCGTTCGTGCCCAGCCGCAGCAGCTCGGGCGTGCCGGCGAGTCCCCAGCGCGCCGCGGCGGCGGCGACGAGCGGCGCGGCGTCCTCCGCGGTCCAGGGCTTCCGGGTGGCCTCCATCGCCCGATCATGGCGGACGCGCCCGCCCGCGGCCGTGCCGCCTCGGCGGCACGGCCGGGCCACCCCGGCAGGGCCACGCATCGCCGGGTCGGGGGTCGGGGTGACCCGGGGTGGAACTAGGGGAATCCCCGGCCTTCGGGGGGCGTGGTGGCGTATAGGGTCCGCCCCGCAAGCCGCCTGGCCCGACGAGGACCTCTCGTCGGCCCGTCCCCGAACGCGGCTGGCAACGCTATGGAACCGGTCATCTCCCTGAACAACGTGACGAAGCGCTTCGGCCAGCACGTCGCCGTCGACAGCGTCACGATCGACGTGCCGAAGGGCCGCTGCTACGCCTGGCTCGGCCCGAACGGCTGCGGCAAGACGACGCTCATCCGCATGATGCTCGGCCTCGCCCGGGTGTCCTCGGGCGAGATCAAGGTGCGCGGGCTATCCGTCCCCGGCCACACCCGCGAGGCGCTGTCCCGCGTCGGCGGCATCGTGGAGGAGCCGCGCTTCTACCCGTACCTCTCGGGCCGCAAGAACCTCGAGGTCTGGGCCGCCCACCAGGGCCGCGAGGCCCACGCGGCGATCGCCCCGTCCCTCGACCGCGTCGGACTCGCCGATCGCGCGAACGACCGGGTCGGCACCTACTCGCTCGGGATGCGCCAGCGCCTCGGCGTCGCCCGCGCGCTCCTGAACGACCCCGAGCTGCTCGTCCTCGACGAGCCGACGAACGGCCTGGACCCCGCCGGCCTCGCCGAGTTCCGCATCATGATCCGCGAGCTCGTGGACGAGGGCCGCAGCGTCTTCATCTCCTCGCACATCCTCTCCGAGGTGGAGAAGATGGCCGACGACATCGCGATCATCGAGAAGGGCAAGATGCTCGCGAACGGCTCCGTCGCCGACCTCATGCGCGGCGGCACGCACGCGATCTCCGTCCGCACCACGGACCCCGACCGCGCGGAGCCGCTGCTGCGGGCGCTGCCGTTCTCGCTCGGCGTCTCGCGCGTGGCGGGCGACGTGCTCGAGGTCAAGGTGGAGGAGGCCGACGACGCGGCGCTGCTGCGCACGGGCCAGGACCTCTTCGGTGCCGGGATCGGCATCCTCGAGCTGCAGAAGAAGGGCGAGACGCTCGAGCGGCGCTTCCTCGAGCTCACCGGCACGACCGCCGGCGAGCTGGGCGGCGCGTCCGTCCTCGCGGCGCCGCCCGCCGCCGACTCCCCCGCCGACGCGACCACGGAGAGCCGCTGATGCTTCCCCTCCTCGGCGCCGAGCTGCGGCGCATCACCGGTCGCCGTGGCTCCTTCTACGGCTCCATCCTCTTCGCCCTGATCATCATGGGCATCACGATCGCGGTGGACGACGCCCAGAGCGGCGCGACCGCGATGGAGCGCGTCGCTACCGCCGGCCGCTACGCCGGGCTCCTCGGCGTCGTCGTCATGGGCGCGCTGGCCGGCTCCTACGACAGCGCGAACGGCACCATGCGCTACCTCGTCCTCACGGGCGTGCCCCGCTGGCAGCTGGCGGTCGTCCGCATCGTCGGCATGATGGTCGCGGTCCTCCCCATGGCGCTGCTGATCCTCGTGATCGCGTACGTCTCCTCCATGGGTGTCGGCGACGGCCCGTCGGGCACGGTCGTCGGCGAGTCCACCTGGGCCGTCCTGGCGACCCTCTGGACCTGGGGCATCGTCTCGACGTCGGTCGGCATGCTCATGCGCTCCAACGGCTCCGCGATCGCGGTCAGCGTCGTCCTGTTCTTCGGCGGCGCGCTCATCACCGCGCTCGTCGCCGAGTTCATCTCGGAGACCCTGGCCAACTACCTCCTGCCGACGGTCTTCGAGCAGGTCGCGGCGCTGATCAAGCCGGACGAGGAGGAGGGCCTGGCGCTCTCGCTCGCCGCCGCCTTTGCAGTGCTCGCCGTGTGGCTCGTCGCGCTGAGCGCGGCGGCGATCGCGCGCGTGCAGCGGGACGAGTACTAGCCGGGGCGGGCGCCGGACGGCGCCCGCCCCGCACCGCATCCGCCGGCCCCGGCGCGCACCGCGCGTCGGGGCTTCGTCGTTCCCGGGCGCGCCGGCGCCCGCGGCTCGCCCGTGTCCCCCCCGGCTCCGCCCGGCCCCGGCCCGACCCGGTCCGGCCCGCTCCCGTCCGTCCGTCCCCATCCGCCCTGATGGACGGCACCTCAGGGGTCCTGCGCTATGGTCATCCGACTATCTCAGTCCACACGACTCAGATCATGTGGACGCCGGGTTCGCACCGTGCTACGGTTCACGAACCACACCGTTGAAGTTCTCAACAACCTGAGGATCGCGCGTCACATGTCCACCACCCTCCCCCTGATCCCGCTCGACGACGTCGTCGTCTTCCCGACGATGGACGTCACCCTGCCGGTCGATCCGGGCGACGAGGAGCGCGTGCTCCTGGTCCCCCGCATCGACGGTGAGTTTGCCGCGGTCGGCACCATCGCCCGCGTCAAGCGCCACGTCCGCCTGCCCGGCGGCGGCAAGGGCGCCATGTTCGAGGGCATCGCCCGCGGCGTCGCCGGCGCCGCCCAGACCGGCCCGACCGGCGAGCTGCGCGTCACCGTCGAGGAGCACCCCGATGACGTGCCCGTCGACGGCCGCACCCGCGACCTGACCCGCACCCTGCGCGCGACGATCGACGAGATCCTCACCGCCCGCGGCGACGACGGCTCGGTCCAGGCCGTCTTGCGGGCCATCAAGGAGCCGGGCGCGCTGGCCGACTCCATCGGCTACGACCCCGAGCTGACGGTCGAGCAGAAGGTCGAGATCCTCGCGACCCTCGACGTCACGGAGCGGCTCGAGAAGGCCATCGCGCTCATCCAGGAGCGCCTCTCCGACCTGCAGCTGCGCCAGAAGATCCGCGAGGGCGTGGAGTCCGGCGCCCAGAAGCAGCAGCGCGAGTACCTCCTGCGCAAGCAGATGGACTCCATCCGGCACGAGCTCGGCGAGGACGACGCGTCCGTCGTCGAGGAGTACCGCGAGAAGATCGAGAACGCCGGCATGCCGGCGGCCGTCCGCGAGCAGGCCGACAAGGAGCTGGCCCGCTTCGAGCGCATGGGCGGCGAGGGGTCCGGCGAGGCCCAGACCATCCGTAACTACCTCGACTGGCTCCTGAGCGTGCCGTGGGGCGAGCGCTCCGAGGAGAACCTCGACCCGGTCCACGCGCGGGCGACGCTCGACAGCGACCACTTCGGCCTCGAGGACGTGAAGGACCGCATCGTCGAGTTCCTCGCCGTCAAGAAGCTGCGGGCCGACCGCGGCCTCGACGACGACGACGCCGCGAGCTCGCAGGAGAAGACGCGGCGCCGCGGCGGCGGGTCGATCCTGACCCTCGTCGGGCCCCCCGGCACCGGCAAGACCTCGATCGGCGAGTCCGTCGCGAAGGCGACGGGGCGCGAGTTCGTGCGCATCGCCTTGGGCGGCGTGCGCGACGAGGCCGAGATCCGCGGCCACCGCCGCACGTACATCGGCGCGCTCCCGGGCCGCCTGGTGCGCGCCCTGCGCGACGCGGGGACGATGAACCCGGTGATCCTGCTGGACGAGGTCGACAAGGTCGGTGCGGACCACCGCGGCGATCCGTCGGCGGCGCTGCTCGAGGTCCTCGACCCCGCGCAGAACCACTCGTTCCGCGACCACTACCTCGACATCGAGATCGACCTCTCCCAGGTGCTGTTCCTGGCGACGGCGAACACGCTCGACACGATCCCGGGGCCGCTGCTGGACCGCATGGAGGTCATCCCCTTCGACGGCTACACCGTCGCGGAGAAGACGGCCATCGCCCGTGACCACCTCTTCCCCCGTCAGCGCCGCAACAACGGCCTGCACGACGACGAGGTGACGATCGACGACGGCCTGCTGCACACCATCGTCGACGAGTACACCCGGGAGTCCGGCGTCCGTCAGCTCGAGCGCCAGGTCGGCACCCTGCTGCGCAAGACGGCGACGGAGATCGCCTCGGGCAAGACCGAGACGCCCGTGAAGGTCGACCTCGACCGGGTGCGCGACGCCCTCGGCCGGCAGAAGGTGTTCCACGAGTCCGCGGCCCGCACGGCGGTCCCGGGCGTGGCGACCGGCCTGGCGGTCACGGGCACGGGCGGCGACGTCCTCTTCATCGAGGCCACGCGCGTCCCCGTCCCCGGCTCGAAGGGCAGCCTCGTCCTGACCGGCCAGCTCGGCGACGTGATGAAGGAGTCCGCCCGGATCGCCCTCTCGTGGACCCGCGCCAACGCGGAGAAGCTCGGGATCGACCCGGCGAAGTTCGAGGACGCGGAGTTCCACGTCCACGTGCCGGCGGGCGCGATCCCGAAGGACGGCCCCTCGGCCGGCATCACGATGGTGACGGCGCTGGTCTCCCTCCTGACGGGCCGCCCGGTCAAGCACACGGTCGGCATGACCGGTGAGGTCACGCTGCAGGGCCGCGTGCTCCCGATCGGCGGGCTGAAGCAGAAGTCCATCGCCGCCCACGCGGCCGGGCTGACGGACATCGTCATCTCGGAGCGCAACCGCGGCGACCTGGACGACGTGCCGGACGAGGTCAAGGACGCCGTGACGTTCCACCCCTCCATGAGCGTCACCGAAGTCCTCGAGGTCGCACTCGAGGCGCGGGTCGCCGAGGTGGCGCACACCGCCTGATCCGGACGCCGGAGGCGGTCGCGGGGCTCGTCCGGCCCCTCGACCCGCCGGACGGACCGGTGCGGCCGGGGGGCCGAACAGCCCCGCCGGCCGCACCGGCCGCGCGCCCAGGTTGGCGGGACGCGGCCACGGGGTCGTGGGGACGCGGGTCGTTGGGAGGCGACCCCGCCCCGGGCCCCGTGACCCGGTCCCGCCCGGAACGGTGTGGTGCCCAGACGGGCGCGAGGAGGAGAGGGGCCCCGGGAGACCGGGGCCCTTCGTCGTTCTGGGGCCCCCGCCCGTGACAGACGTCATGCCGAGGACGTGACGCCCGGCTCTACCGGGGGCGGCCGCCGGAGCGCAGAGTGGAGGCACGATGACCGACCACCCGCTCCTCCTCGACCTCCAGGGCGTGCACCAGCGCTACGGCGACCGCGAGGTCCTCCACGGCGTCGACCTGCGCGTCGCGCCCGGTGAGACCGTCGCGCTGCTCGGCCCCAACGGCGCCGGCAAGTCCACCGCCGTCTCCGTGCTGCTCGGGCTCGCCCGGCCGACCGCCGGCACCGCCACCGTGTGCGGGCGCGCCCCGGAGGACGCCGTCGCCGCCGGCTGCGTCGGGGCGATGCTCCAGGACGCCGGGCTGCCCGACAACACGAAGGTCGGCCAGCTCGTCTCGCTCTTCGCGGCGCTCTACCCCCGGCCGATGCGGCCCGAGCGCGCCCTCCAGCTCGCCGACGCCGCCGACCTGGCCGACCGCTCGTCCGGCGCGCTCTCCGGCGGCCAGGCCCAGCGGGTGCGGCTGGCGCTCGCGCTCGTCGCCGATCCCGACCTGCTCGTGCTCGACGAGCCGACCGCCGCGATGGACCCCGAGGTCCGCCGCCGGTTCTGGACGGCGCTGCGCAGCCAGGCCGGCGGGCGCCGCGGCCTGCTCTTCGCCACCCACCACCTCGACGAGGCGCAGGCCGTCGCCGACCGCGTCGTCGTCCTCGCAGGCGGTCGCACCGTGGCCGAGGGCACGCCCGCCGAGGTCGCGGCCCGGGCCGGCGGGGCGGTGCTCCGCGCCCGCGTGGGCGACGCCGTCGCCGCCGAGCTGCGCGTCCTGCCGGGCGTGCGCTCCGCGAAGGACGGGGACGACGGCCGCGTGACCCTCGTCTGCTCCGACTCCGACCTGGCGCTGCGCGCGCTGCTGGCCGCGCACCCCGACGCCCACGACCTCGAGGTCCGACCGGCCGACCTCGAGGACGCGTTCCTGACCATGGCCGCCGAAGGATGGACCCGATGAGCACCCAGACCGCCCCGTCCGCCCCCGCCGCCGCGCGCTCCGCCCCGCGGCCGCGCCGGGCCGTCGCCCCCGCCGCCGCGTACGTGCGGCTCGAGGTCAGCCGCACCGTCCGCAACCCGCGCGCCGTGCTGCTCAGCGTGCTCGTGCCGATCCTGCTCCTGCTCGTGCTCTCCGGCGGCGACATGGACGACGACAGCCGTCGCGGGCTGCTCGCCGGCATGGCGGCCTACGGCGCGATCGGCGGCGGACTCTTCGCCGTCGGCCCGCGCCTGGCCGCCGAGCGCACGAGCGGCTGGCTGCGGCAGCTGCGCGCCACCCCGATGTCGCCGTACGCGGCGATCGTGGGCAAGGGCGCGTCCGGGCTGCTGCTCGCGCTGATCTCGGCGTTCGTCGTCGGCGCGGTCGGGCGCTTCGGGCCGGCCGGCATCTCGACGGTGCAGTGGCTCGAGCTCTCGGTCGCCCTGGCCCTCTGCGCGACGGTCACGACCGCGCTCGGCCTGCTGATCGGCGCCGCGTGCCGGTCCCCCGAGACCGCGCAGGGCGTCTCGATGCTCTCCTACATCGGCCTCTCCGCCGTCGGCGGTCTGTGGGTGCCGCCCGACCAGTTCCCGTCGTGGCTGCAGGACGTCGGCCAGGTCCTCCCCACGTACCACGTGGGCGAGGTGGCGCGGGCGATCACGCTCGGGACCGGCGTAGAGCTCGCGGACTGCGGCATCATCGCGGCGTGGGCCCTCGCCCTGGGCACGGCCGCCACCGTCGCCTGGCGCCACGGGACCCGCGTCCGCTGAGCACTCCCCACCGTGACGTCGACCCCGCCCACGCCCGCCCCGCACGACCCCGCGCCCGGAGATGTCCCGGAGCCGTGGGTCACCGGGCCGACGGACGCCGGCGCTCCGCCCGACACCGGCAGGGCGTCGACGTCCACCACCCCCGGCCGGCGCCTCGACGACCGCTGGCTGAGCGTCGTCGCCGGCGGGGTGTGGCTCGTCTACCTCGTGCCCGCGGCCGTGAAGGTCGTGACGGAGGACGGGTGGTCGCCGCTGACGCGCGTGCTCGCGGGCGGGTCGCTCGCCGCGTTCGTCGCCCTCTACCTGACGACCCTCTTCGTCGCCGTCCCCGCGCGCCGGGCCCGCAGCATCCGGCAGGACGGCTACGCCGGCCCGGCCGACGCCGCCGGCGACCGCGAGATGGCGCTGCGGACGGCCGGACTGCTCGTGCTCGGGCTGGGCGGTGCGGTCGCGTTCGGCACGGAGTGGATGGCCTCGATGGCCTACGTCACGCCCGTCATGGCGATCGCGCTCGACCGCCGGTGGGTGCCGCGGGCGATCGTCGCCGTCCTCGTCGTCTCCGAGCTCATGCTGCTCGCGCTCGGCGAGACCGGGGGCGCCGGGTTCTTCTGGGTCGGCTTCGCGATCCTCCTGGCGGGGTTCCTGACCTACGCGTCGCGCCGGCAGGGCGAGCTGGAGGGCGCGCTCCTGCGGGCCGAGGAGCGCAACGCCCGCCTCGCGGTCGTCGACGAGCGCAACCGCATCGCCCGCGACCTCCACGACCTGCTCGGCCACAGCCTCTCCGTCATCGCCGTGAAGGCCCAGCTCGCCGAGCGCCTGCTGGAGCGCGAGCGGCCGGAGCAGGCGATGGCCGAGATCCGCGACGTCCGCGGCGTCGCCCGGGACGCCCTGCACGAGGTCCGCCACGTCGTCGACGGCTACCGCCGGCGCCCCCTGGCGGCCGAGGTCGCGTCCGCCCGCGCGGCGCTCGAGGCGGGCGGCGTAGCCGTCACCACCGCGCTGCCCGAGCAGCCGATCCCGCAGCGCGCCGAGGACGTCGTCGCGTTCGTCGTGCGCGAGGGGGCGACGAACGTCCTGCGCCACGCCGGCGCGCGCACGGCGACGATCGCGGTGCGTCGCGAGCCGGACGCCGTCGTGGCCACGGTCAGCGACGACGGCGCGGGCGCCGGCCGGCCGCGAGTGCTCCGCCCCGACGACCGCCGGCCGGGCGACGGCCACGGGCTCGCGGGTCTGGCGGAACGCGTCGCGACCGTGGGCGGGCGCGTCGAGCTGCGGGGCGGCGCGTCGGGCGGCACAACGCTCGAGGCGCGCATCCCGGTCGGTGCGGAGGCGGTCACGGCGGGGCCAGTTGGTGCCGCGACGGTCGGTGCCGGGCCGGTCGGTGCCGGGCCGGTCGGTGCTCGGGAGCGGCCGGGCGTCGCCCGTGTCCCGGGCGCCGAAGACCCGACGCGCTCGGGGGAGCCTGCCGCGTGATCCGCGTGCTGCTGGCGGAGGACCAGGGCATGGTCCGCGGCGCGCTCGCGGCGCTGCTGACCCTGGAGGACGACCTCGAGGTCGTCGCCCAGGTGGGTCGCGGCGACGAGGTGCTCGACGCCGCCCGGGCCGCGCGGCCCGACGTCGCCCTGCTCGACATCGAGATGCCGGGGCTGGACGGGATCGCCGCCGCCGCGCTGCTGCGCGACGCGCTCCCGGCCTGCCGGATCGTGATGCTCACGACGTTCGGCCGCCCGGGCTATCTGCGCCGCGCGATGGAGGCCGGCGCGTCGGGCTTCCTCGTCAAGGACGGCTCGGCCGACGACCTCGCGGCTGCCATCCGCCGCGTCGTCGCCGGCGGCCGGGTCGTCGACCCCGAACTGGCGGCCGCCGCCCTGCAGACGGGCGAGGACCCCCTGACCCCGCGCGAGCGCGAGGTGCTCGTCCAGGCGGAGCACGGCGGGACCGTCGGAGCGATCGCCCGCACCCTGCACCTCTCGGAGGGCACCGTCCGCAACTACCTCTCGCAGGCCATCGGCAAGACGGGCGCCGCCACGCGGGTGGAGGCGGCGCGCGTCGCGCGAGAGCGCGGCTGGCTTTAGGGGATCAACCGCGGATGGACGCGGCGGCCGCGGCGCTCGGCCGCAGAGGGCCGTGGTGTCGCCGCTCAGCCGCAGACGGCTGGCGTGTCAGCCGCGTCGTCGCGGCGCTCAGCCGCAGACCGGCCAGGGGCTCGAGCCACGCTGGGCCTGGAGCTGTGCCGCCTTCTGGTCCTGGACGGCCTCGGGGGCCGCCGCGGGGTCGCCGGACCCACCGACGGACTCCCAGGTCTGCTGGTCGAACTGGTACTTGCCGCGGTACTGCCCGTCGGGCGAGACGGCCGCGGGGTTGCCGCCCGACTCGCACTGGGCCACGGACTCGAGCCCGGACCCGGCGCCGGCGCTGGACGTAGCGGGGGCCGCGGCCTGGCCGGCGCTCGACGGAGCCGCCGCAGGTGCGCTGGCGGCGGACGGCGTGCCTCCGCGCAGGCTCAGGTGCATGCTGCGGAGCGTTCCGAGCGACTCCAGCACCTCGGCCCGGGTGGCCGCGCGGGCCTTCCCGCCCTTGCGGATGCCGTCCTCGGCGATGTTGCGGCCGGGCTGTCCGCCGGCGTCCACGACCCGGTCGTAGACCGTGTCGTACGCCTTCGTCAGGCCGCCCGAGGGCTGGGCGGCGGAGGCCGCGGCGGGAGCGCCGGCGGCCAGGGCAGCCGTCGCGAAGGCGACGGCCGTGATCTTCGAATTCGTGCGCATGCTGCTCTTCACCTCACGGTGTCGGGTGCGAAATGCGCTCCCGTGATCCGACGGCGCGCACCGTCGTCACGTTCCTGGTGCCCCGGGCACACAACTCCCGGAGAGCGACGCCGTGCTCGTCGTCGAGGGACTCGAGCGGTGTCGGCGACGGGGGTTCCGTCGCCGTTCGAGACGGCGTCCGTGGACCGTAACGGGGTCGCGGCGGGGGCTGATGTGGGCGCCGTCACGGACGGGGCACACGGATGTCGGATGCCGCGCGTCGGTACGGACACCGGTACGGGGCCGACCCTCAGCGGATCTGCCGGCCCGGCGGGCCGACAGATCCGCGGGCTCGTTGGCCCGGGACTCAGGAGCTCGTGCGCGCGGGTCGCTGCGCGAGGAGCAGCACGACGTCGCTCTGTCGCGGACGGTTCAGGATGGGTGCCGCGAGCCATAGGGCCGCGAACGCCAGCGCACTGATCGGCGAAGGGCGCCGGATCGTGTGGAGACGCGCCCACAGACCCGATCGCTGGATGGATGCCAAGGGGGTGACCGACCGCACCACGAGACCGTGCCGCTCGACCAGGCGGCGGAGCGCCTCGGGCTGCATGTAATGCATGTGCGGACTCGGGAGCCCGTACTGCCAGAAGCGCTTGAACGGACCGAGGACGCCGACCCGAGCCAAGAGCGTCGCCACCCGGTATCCGAGGCCCGTGGCGCTCGGGATGTTCACGCTGAGCACGCCGCCGTCGGCGAGCAGGTCCGCACAGGCAGCGACGGCGCCGCTCGCGTCGGGCACGTGCTCGAGCACGTCGTTGAACGTGATCGCTTCGAACCGCTCATCGTCGGCGATCACGTCCGGGAAGTACCCGTCGCGGACCGTCTTGCCCTCGGAGCGCGTGATCTCGGCCAGCCGAAGTTCGGGTTCGACGCCCTCGGCGTGCACCTCGCGGGCCGCCGCCGCCTCGAGGAACCAGCCGTGGGCCGACCCAACATCGAGGAGCCGCGCGCCCTTCAACGGCACCAGCCGCCCGATCCGCTCGAGGATCTCCGCGTTGTTACGGTCGCGGATCTCGCGCAGGCCGTTGGCGCGCGCGCCGGTGTCGATGAGCTGCTGGAGCTCATCCGATGCGATCTCCGGCTCGAGCTCGGAGCGCCAGCTCCCGCAGGCGGAGCAGCGGCCGACCCAGGACACGTTCCAGCGCTGCACCTCCGCTCCGCACGTTCCGCAGGGCTCCCGGAGCGTCCCTCGCGACGAGGAGCTCATCGGCCTGTCCCTGAGACGCCGTCGCCGGAACCGTCCGCCGTCGCCTGCGAGGCCTTCTCGTCTCGGGACACCCTCGAGGAAGGAAGCGAGCCCCCGTGCACATCGATCCGCATGGGCGGCGACACTACCGAGCGGTTCGTGGGCACGTGCACCGCCGGGTGGGCGTGGCGCCGCGGCGCGACCACGTGCGCCGCGGGCAGGTACGGCATCAGATCCGTCCCGTACGAAGTACACGTCACCCGTAGGGTGTCGAGATGACCAACGAAGCTGCACACGCACGCGAGGCCATCGCCCGGCAGGACAAGTGGCACCACACCATCGAGGTCGCGCCCGGGGTTTTCACACCGGGCATGCAGGACACGGCCCGCCTCCTGCAGCAGGTGTCGCTCCCGGCTGACCTGACGGGCAAGCGGGTACTCGACATCGGGGCCCGCGACGGCTTCTTCACCTTCGAGGCCGAGCGCCGCGGCGCGGGCGAGGTCGTGGCACTGGACAACGAACCCCCGGACCACACCGGCTTCTCCATTGCCGCGGAGCTGCTCGGGTCGAAGGCGACGTACGTGACGGAGAACGTCTACGCCTTGACACCGGAGCGCTTCGGCTCGTTCGACGTGGTGCTCTTCCTGGGCGTCATCTACCACCTGCGCCATCCCCTGCTTGCGCTCGACCGGATCCACGACGTCTGCGCCCCGGGGGCCCGGGTCCTTGTCGAGACCCACATGCTCGACGAGGGCCTCGTCGACGACGAGGGGAACTTCCACAAGCTCACGAGCCTCAACCCGCATCTACCGGGACTACCGCTCGTCCAGTACCTCCCGGGCCGCATGCTCGGCAACGACTTCACCTCACAGTGGGCGCCAAGCAGGGTCGCACTCGAGGGGTGGCTCCGGGGCGCCGGCTTCGAGCCTGAGTCAACCTGGCAGGACGCGTTCCGTGGTGGCGCCACCGCGCGCCGCGTCGACCTGGCGCCCACAGGAGAGCGCGCCGTGGACGAGGCGAGCGCCTGGAGCATGGACACGGGCGAGGTGCTCGCTGCCACGAAGATGGCGCCCCGTTCGGCCTGACCGGAGCAGCGGCACGTCCCTCAACGTGCCCCCTTCCGGTGCCAAGGGCGGGCCGCCGACTAGGCAACGGCGCGGGTGGCCCCGGCCGCGTCAGCGGTCGCCCGCCTCGGTGTCCTGCCGCGGGTCCAAGGGTCGGACCTCGTGCGGAGCGGTCGACCCGGTTGGCCCGTCGGCGCTCAGACGGTCGCCACCACGGCGTACTCGCCGGTGGTGTACCGATCGCGGTCCACGTCACCCTCGCCGTTGGGATGGAAGAAGTACGCGGACCCGAAGCCCGCGATCCGGCAGAACGCGAGCATGGCCTCCGGGAACAGCGGGTGCTGGTGGGTGATGTCCACCCAGAAGGCCTTCAGCGCCGGCACGGAGTGTGGATTGACAGTCTCGGCGATGAACAGCCCACCCGGCTTGAGCTTGCGCGGCGCGACGGCGAGCAGGCGCCGCAGGGCCTCGGGCGGCAGGTGCTCGACCACCTGCGCGCTGAAGATCACGCCGAGACTGCCGTCCTCGCAGCTCTCGAGGTACTCGATCCCGTCGCCCAACTCGACGTCCTGGTGGCCCTTCGCCTTGCACCGAGCGACCATGCCCGCGTCGCTGTCGACGCCCCGGGCGGGGATGCCGGCGTCCGTCAGGACGTCCAGGAACTCGCCGCGGCCACAACCGAGGTCGAGCACGGGACCGCGGTCGCCGATGATCGGGAGGTACCGGCGCTGGCGGTCCGCGATGAAGTCCTCGCCCCCGCGGAACAGGTCCTCGAAGGCCCGGTAGTCCTCGGCAGGGCTGCGGTCCTCACCGGCGTGGTCGTACCCGAGGACCCGTCCCGCCGGGCCGGCGTCCCGCACCCGGAACACGTCCGAGGACATGTACGGCACCGACCGGACCTCCTGGACCAGGCGCTGGGCGTCCTGGAGGATCGGCTGAGCGTCGGTTTGCAGCCGACCGCGCTGGATCACCTCGTCCGCCAGCCGCTCTCCGAGGACGTCGATCCGCTGCGCCTGGCGCCGCAGCTCGGCGAGGACCGTCGCCTGGTCCTCGACCTCGCGGGCCGCGGTCCGCCCCAGGGCGTTCAGCGCCTCGTCACGGGCCTTCGCCACGGCTTCCATCACGGTGTAGTTGATGTCCTGCTGGTACGTCGTGTACGGCTTCATCGCGCGCAGCGCGACCTTGCGGACCGCTGCGCCCGGGCGGCCGAACCGCGACGGCCGGCGGGGTACGGTGCCGCGCTCGACGAGCCGGGCGAGGTCGTCGGCGGCCCGGGTGACCTCGGCCGAGCGGGGCACCGCCTCCAGCCGCGCGCCCGAAGCCGCCCGGGCGCCCTCGATGCGCCGCAGCCGGCGTTCGAGCTGCAGGCCCACCGCCTTCGGCGAGTGCCGCTCCCGGATGTCGGCCGCGGCTCGGTCCGCCCGCCGGCGTCGCTCCTGCGGGTCGTCGAAGACCCGCCGCATCTGGCGGGCGGCGTGCGCGACATCGGGCTCGGCCCACTCGTCGTCGGCGGGGTACGGCGCGGCGTCGTCGCCGACCGGGACCAGGCGGTAGTCGACCGGGAAGCTGTTCTCCGCGGTCATGAACTCGGTGTTGCCCGAGTAGTTCGTAGCCACGACCGGCTTGCCGAGGTACATCGCCTCGGCCATGGTCAGTCCCAGCCCCTCCGAGCGGTGCAGCGAGACGTAGCAGTCGCAGCTCGCCATGAAGCGGTTCTTGTCCCGCACGGACAGGTAGTCGTCGAACAGGAGGATGTCCGGCCGACCGTCGATCGCGCGGCGCAGCTCGGCGTGGTGCGCCGGGTCGCGATCGTGGTTGATGCACTTCAGGACGAGTGCGGCGCCGTCGTCCGGGCCGAACGCCTGGGTGTAGGCCTGTACGAGCGCCAACGGGTTCTTCCGACGGAAGACGCTGTTGTAGTCCCATGAGAACAGGAACGTGAACGCGTCGGGCCAGCCGGCCTCGCCGGGGGCGAGCGCCGGGGGTGCGGCGAACTCGATCGGTACGGGCATCTTCACCACCGGCACCGGCGACACCGCCGCGAGGGTCTCGGCCACGAAGGCGCTCCCCGCCCACACCTCGTCGACGAGGTCGAACGAGGGCACGAGGTGCTCCGGGAACCGGCCGAGCTCCCACCACCAGTAGCCAATGGTGTGACGGTCGCGGAAGAACGCGTCGCCGATGTCGTCCGCGAAGGCCGGCAGTCCGTCCGCGTTGACGAACACGAGGTTGACCGGGAACGGGTTCTCGCGGTGACCGGAGGCAACGTACGCATGTCCCTGGCGACTCGCGGGTGCGACCAGACCGACGGGCACGGACGGGATGGGCGTCGTGTCGAGCGCACCCGTCAGCTGCCGGGCCACCTCGCCGATACCGAGCTCGGACCGCAGGTAGCCGGCCACGTTGACGCCGAAGGGCACCGGCGACGGGGCGACGGGCTCGACCGGCGCAGCCGGCGCCGGTGCGGCAGGCTCGGCGGACACACCCGACGCCACCGCCGGCGGCAGCAGCTCGTCAGGGATCGGCACTTGCTCGCGCCCGTACTCGCGCACCCAGCCGATGAAGCCGTCGAGGTCCGACGCCGCTACGTCTGGGTACGCGGCGCTCAGGTCGACGCGCATGGACCACAGGGCGTGCAGGTAGCGGGTCAGACCCGGGAACCCGGGCGCGGGCTCCTGCAGCCAGGCGAGGAAGTCCTTGGAGCCCATCGGGGTGAAGATCGAGCCCTCGAAGTCCCCTGCCTCGATGGCCGCTCGGTAGAGGGCCCGGGAGAGGTGGTCGATCTGCAGCCCGTTGGGCAGGACGTCGTGCGTGTAGGGCAGCGTCCGCACCTCTTGGAAGCCGGCGGCCTCGAGCGCGTCGCCGTACCCGTCGCAGAGCTCGCGCAGGACGGGGTCCGCACGCAGGACGACGCGGTTCTGGTGCTTGCTGAGCTGGTCGCGGCGGTCGGGCGAGTAGCCGCTGAAGTGGAAGAACCGCAGCGGGTGCCCGTCCACCTCGACCTGTTCTCCCGCCTTGCCCAGGGGGCGGGTGGGCAGGTTCCAGTACGCGATGTTGTAGCTCGGGAGCTCGAGCAGATGCAGGCTCCGGACCATCCCGGGAACGAAGTCGATCCACCGCTGGTCGACGAAGAACCCCTTCTCCGTGTCGACCCGACAGTCCGTGCGCAGGCGCTCCTGCCACCACGCGACGAGGTGGTCGGTCTCGTCGCTGGCGGAGAGCCCGATGAAGCCGAGGTTGTAGACCCCCGCGATCAGGATGTCCGTCTCGCTCGGCTTCTTGCCGTCGCGGGGCATGGGCGCGGTGAGATGCGGGGTGAGCACGACGCTGCTCTCCTGCAGCGCGGCCTCGAGCTCCGTCATCCGGCTGTGCACCTGGATGTCGGGGTCGAAATAGCAGATGCCGGACCCGTCGTCGTGATGGTCCAGCATGTACCGCAACAGCCACGGCTTCACGGCCGTCGAGAACTCTAGGATGTTGTAGATCCCGCGCATCTCGTCGAGATCCGTCGGATCGATGTCGAGGTCCTCGGCTCGCACGACCTCGAACGGCTCGTCCGCCAGGTCGAGGTACCCCTCGACGTCGTCCACGAAGAGCACGAAGCACCGGGACCCGGGATGGTGGGCCGTGAACGACGACGCCAACACCCGCGCGTGGGCCACGTAGTTCTTGGCGATGATCGTGCAGATGTTCACAGGGACGGTCTCCTGGGGATCAGGGCGTGGGATTGGTGCCGGGCGGGGCGCCGCTAGCCCCGGTGGGGGCGGTCGGTGAAGACGGCGTCGGGGCTGACGCCACCGGCGCGCGAAACCGCGGCCACAACGAGGGCGTCGACGTCCACGTCGCGGGCGGGAACCCGCGGGACGAAGCGCTCCGCCGTCTCGGACACCACGATCTGCGCGCCGACCCGGTCAGCGTACGCGCCGTCCCAGCCGAACGGCGTCCAGACGAAGTGCACCTCGCGAAAGTGCTGGGCCATGAACCAGCCGAGCCCCTGGTAGGCCGTGGAGCCGAACCCGTACGAGTCGCCGTAGAGCACGACGCATCGGTCGTCGATCGCCGCTTCGTTGCGGTAGACGCGCCGGGAACCGATGTGGCCGCCCGTCCGGGCGACCTCGTCGCGGTTGTCCTCGACCACCGTGGCCGTGCCCATCGTCCCCGGCGCCTCGACGACCTCGACGATCGCAGGGCCGAACTTCGACCCGAGGTCGCCGCTGACGACGTGCGGCACCGTGGCCGCGAGGGATGAGAACGGCAGCGGCTGCAGGCCAAGCTCGGCCATCACGGCGGCGTAGAGGACGTGATTGCCGCGGTAGGAGAAGTGCGTATCGGTCCGCAGGTACACGGGGCCGTCGCCACGAGCCGCCCGCAGTTCGTCAGCTGGGTAGATCAGCGGCAGCGAGAACTCGTTGAGCAGCCGCTCGACGGGACGTGCCTGATGCGGCCTCAACTCCGTCGGGTAGTCCTCCTGGTAGACCGCCAGCTTGTCGGGCACCACGATCGACGCGGTCAGCCGACCGCCCCGGCCCATCTCCCGTGTCCGGTGCTCCATGAGCCCTATCCAGCCGCGAGCCCAATCGTCGTCCATCGGGACGTCGCCGACGAACTGTCCGAGGATGCTGTTGCTGCCGCCGCACAGGAACAGCCAGCCGCGGTGGCCGACGACGGCGATCCCGCCCTCGGAGACCGTCCCGACGGCGTGCGTGTGGGCGGCCGAGTCGGGGTGCCACCAGTTGATCCTCGACGGCGGGGGAGACGTCGGCACGGCAGCCGGCGTGGCCTTCACCCGTGCCGCGTACTCCTCGGATCCCATGATGACGTCGAGTAGCTCGCCCGTCGTCGTCAGGGAGGCGAGTTGGTGCTCGATCTCGGGCGGCGACGGTTCGCGCCCGAGCATGCCCGTGTAGGCCATCCAGACGTGCGACGGCTGCAGCGGGTCCTCCCGGGAAGGCTCCGCCATCAGCGTGCGCCCCGGTACCAATCGACCGGCTTGCCGCAGGCGTCGGCCAGCGGCACCATCCGGGTCTTCCCCCGCCGCTGCAGGACGAGCTCGGTCGGCGCGACGCTGCCGTTGTCGCCGCCGACGCGCGTACGGTCCGCCGTCAGCCGCAGCGGCACCGTACCCGTGCGTGCGACCCGAACGGCCCCCGCCGGCCAGACCGAACCGACCCGCTCCATCGCCGGCGGGAGCAGGGTGTCGAGATCGCCGATCTGCAGACGGATGGCCCGGGGGCTCGTGTACCGCAGGGCGAGGTCCCACGTCCCCTTCGTCAGGCGCACACCCGTGTCGACCCGATCACCCGGCACCATCGGCGTGAGCGGCACCGAGACGGCAGGCGGCCGGACTGCCGCCGTCCCGCCGCGGCGTTTCAGCCGACGACCGTCGGGGACACGGCAGTCCAGGACCGTCGCGCCGGCCTGGCCCTCCTCCAGCACCTGACGGTCCGGCGTAGGGCCAGTCCGGCGATACACGTCATAAACGCCCCGGCGGGCGACGACGCGGAAATTCGCCGGCATCGAGCTCGCCGCCGGGTTCCTGGGTGCGACGACGAACGTGAACCGGTCGAACGTCGCGGGCTCGATGGTGTCGGCGTCGTAGCTCTGTCCGTAGGCCCAGCCCTTCTCCGGCCGGAGGGCGAAGTCCGGGCCGGCGAACATCGGCTGCGTGACGCGCACGCCCCGGAGCTCCCAGGCGACGAAGTCGTCAACGCCGAGATACAGCGTCGGTCCGCCCTTCACCACCGGGCGCAGTGCGCTCAGGTCGCGGTAGTGCGTCCGGTCGCCCACCTGGCCGTACCGGAGGGCGCCGACGCTCGACCATACGGCCGCGGTCGCCACGGCCGCGCCCGCGACGACGAGGACACCGCGGGCGGCGAGCGCAAGACGCACCCGGCCTTCGACACGGGCCTCACTGAATGCCGCGAACGCCCCGCGTCCCACGATGAGGAACACGAAGGGCGCCGCGATGGCAAGTGCCTTGGCGACGGTGTAGGGCGACTGCCCCGGGCGGCTCAGGAACCAGACCAGCACCGCCGCGACGAACATCGTGACGAGGGCGAGCTCGCGGCGCCGGACGGCGCGGACGAGGCCGAGGAGCAGGAGTGCGATCACGACGATCACGCCGACCTCGGTCACCCATCCGGTGGCCGGGAAGCGGAAGTCGGCCTGCAGCCAGACCCCGAGCGCCTCCTCCGGGTCGATCGGCCCGGCCAGGTTGCCGATGTCGTCCTTACGGATACCGGCGTTGGCGCTCCACTCGTAGAACCGCTTGATGCGGGGTGCCTGGGGCACGAGCAGCGCGAGCATCGCGAGCGAGCCCAGCAGGGCGGAGGGAAGCAGCCACCGGGCCGCGGGCCGCCATCCGTCGGCGCGCACCGCACCGACGGCCCAGGCGAGGGCGAGCAGCCCAAGGCCCGCGACGGGCCACGCGAGACCGACGTACCCGTACATCGAGACGATCCCGGCAAGCAACACCCCGACCGGCACGAACCGCGCGACGGAGCCCGAGCGGTGCGCCGCAGTCGCCGCCACCGCGGTGCCGACCAGCAGCGTGCCCATGGCGACTTCCTTGAAGGCACCCTGGGCGTAGTACGCCGCCACGAGGTACGGCATGGCCGCGAGCGTCACGACGATCGGTCGGGCCCACCAGGCGAGGTCGCGCACGAAGTGCTGCGCCGCCAAGGCGGTCAGGACCGGCAGAGCGACGGTGAAGGCGGTGAACGCCACGTCGGTGTCCACCCCCGTCCCCGCGCCAACGAACGCCGCGACCGCATGGGGGCCCAGCGGGTACCAGGCGAGCAGCGGCGAGACGTCGGCGACCGCCTGCGAGCGCAGAGCATCGGCGAGCAGCAGGTGGGCGGCCATGTCGTTGTTGAACGACACGCCGAGCAGTCCGACGCGGCTGTTGGCCGCGAACGGCACGAGGACCAGCAGCAGCGTGGGCACCGCGATCAGCAGGCCCCACAGTGGCGGGCGCATAGCGGGCCGGCGAACGAGCAGCACCGCCCCCGCCACGGACAGGAACAGGACGAGGACGGCGACGAACGCCATACGCCCCGGCATGTGGAGCGACGGGGGGCCGGCGACGAGCAGCGCGGCCAGGCCCACAGGGCCGGCGGACCACTGCCACGTCGTCGCGCCGCAGACCCTCCAGATCAGCTGACCGACGAGGAGGGAGGCACCGACGATGAGCGCCGCGCACCCAAGCACCGCGGCCAGGCTCATCGTGCAGGCTCCTCTCGCCGGCCACCGCGTGCGGCGGACCAGTTAGTACGCATCGAAGTCCAGCAACTCGAAGCGTCCGACGTGCGGGGCCGCCCGCTGCTCGTCGTCGAGCCACCGGAAGATGAGGTTGAGAGGCGACGGTCGTAGGCGCGCCGGCAGCGGGATCCCGGAGAGTTCGAGTCCCGCGTGCCGACCGACGTGCAGGGCGAGAGGAGCCGAGTGATGCCGGCAGACGGCCCGCACCAGGGCGTCGGCCTCGTCACGTGCCACGTCGTGGTCGGCCAACACGGCCAGGATCACCCCGACGTTCACCCCGGACCGACGCTCGACCGTCGAGACCGCCAGGAGACCGTCCCCGCGGTGCACCGCGTACGTCCGTCGCGGGGACCGCAGGCGCCAGGCGAGCGTCTCGGGCGTCCAGACGGGCTCGACGCCCCGTCGCGTCTGCGGCGCGTCCGCAAGCAACGCGCCGATCGCCGGGTCTCCCGCGATACCGACCCCGTCGGCCGTCGCCGAGGCGATGCGCGCGCCGCGGCCGGGCCGGGGCACGAGCACCGTCGCGGGCAGCGGCCCCAGCAGCGTGAAGCCCAGGCGGCGCAGGAAGCCTGGGGTCGAGTTGGCGTTCGCGACGCCGACGACGGCCACCATGCCGCGCTCACGCGCCTGGTCGATCGTGGCCTCCGCCAGACGCGTGAAGACGCCGCCCCCGCGCGCCCGCTCGGCGACCGCGGTGTTGAGGGAAAGTGCCACGCCGATCTCGCCCTTGGGCGTCGCGAACCGGCAGGGCACCAGGGCGTAGTGGGCGGCGCGCCCGGCGTCGTCGTCGACGTTCGTCTCGACGACGGGGCCGTTCGGGGCGTCGCGGTACAGCCACCGCAGATAGCCGGCGTCCGCGACATCGGAGTCGGGGAACACCTCGCGGAGGAGCAGTCTGGTCGGTTCGTCGCTCATCGCGATCCTCCTTGAGGGGTCAGCGCTGTGTGCGAGCCGCCGCGCGCGCGGCGGGGCATCAGTTCGACGGCCAGCAGGACGCGCAGCACGTACCACGTGCTCGCGACGACGCCGGCGCTCGCCACGCCGGCCGTGCGCGGCGCCATCTCGACCGCACACTCGACAACCGTCGCGCCCTCGCGGCCCGCGATCACGAGCGCCTCGACCGTGTCGCCAAGGTACTCCGTGGGGTAGTCCGAGGCGAACCGCATGAGCAGCCGCGGACCTATGGCCCGGAAGCCCGAGCTGGCATCGGTGATCGGTGTCCCCAGGGCCGCACGTACGCGCCACGCGAGAACCCGCATGGCCACCCGACGCGTGCGGCTGACCGCGAAGCTCCCCCGCCCGTCGAGGAAGCGGCTGCCGACGACCATGTCGGCCCCCGTCTCGTCCATCGTGGCCAGGAGGCGGTCGATCGCCGCGGGGTCGTGCTGATCGTCGGCGTCGACCTGCACGACCGTGTCGTAGCCGTTGAGCAGGGCGTACCGGAACCCGCACCGGAGCGCGCCACCGACGCCGAGGTTGCTCGGCAGGCTGAGCACGGCAGCGCCGGCCGACCGGGCCACGTGGGCCGTGCGGTCCGTGCAGCCGTCGTCGATGACGCAGGCGTCGAACCCGGCGCCCTGGACGCGTGCGATGACGCCGCCGACCGTGGCTTCCTCGTTCAGTGCCGGGATCAAGATCAGCACGCGCCTTGTCACGGTGTGCGCTCCGCGTCGGCGTTTAGAGCGGTCGGCGCGCGTTGCGCCTCGAGGGCACGAACCCGCTGCTCAAGCAGCGCGCTGTACTCGCCGAGGTCCTGGGCGACCCGCTGCATGCCGGAGACCGAGATCGAGAGCTGCACGCAGATGGCCGCGAGGCATGAGATGAAGACGCCGAGGGAGAAGCCCGTCGGCGTGAACCCGAAGTCGCGCACCACGTGGTCCGCGAGGGCATCCAGGACCGGGGCTCCGACGATGGCGAACAGCGCGGCGACGGACCAACCGAGGCCGTAGCGGATCGTCAGCAGCTGCCGGCGGACGAGCACCACGGTGGAGGCGAGCAGCAGCGCGCCGCCGAGGGCGATGAGTACCGCCTGAGCGCTCATGCGGACTCCAGAGCGGGGCGCATGCCGTGCATGGCCAGGAGGACGGCTCCGGGCACGCTGGCCACGAAGAGGACGGCGACCGTTGCCAGTGAGATCAGCGTGGCGTCGGTGGACGACACGCCGGACGCCCCGAGCAGGACGATGTAGCTGCCCTCACGGATGCCGAAGCCTCCGATCGAGACGGGCATGAGTATCGCGAGGGTGACCAGGGTGAAGGCGACCGCCGCGGCCGAGAACGTCAGGTCAATGGAGAACGCCCGGGCGATCGCGCAGATCTGCAGCACGATCAGCACCTGGAAGAGCAGGCTGCTCACGGCCACCCCGGCCGCGACGGACGGCACGGCGATGGAGGCGTGACTGATCCGTCGGACCTCCCGGAGCGGGGACACCGCGCGCTGCGGCAGGCGCCGCGCCATCCAGGCGGGGGGACGCACGATCAGGAGCAACGCCAGGGCGCCGACGACGGCGCACAGGACGAGCACGACGACCAGCGAATGCACCTGCACGGTCGGCACCGCGTCGCGGTTGAGCACCAGTGCGGCCAAGGCGACAGCCAGCAGGCCAGCGAAGGCGGCGGCGCGGTCGAGCACGACCGTGAGGCCGGCGCGGGCCAAGGCGCTGCCCCGGCGCGCGACCAGGAGCGCTCGTGCGACGTCGCCACCGACGGAGGTCGGCAGGAAGGTGCTCGTGAACGTCGAGACGGCATAGACGCGGCCGATCTGGCGAACGGTCAGGTCGAGCCCCGCCGCCCGCAGGAACAGCTTCCACCGCAGGGCACCCACGGTCAGGGCCGCCATGACGAGCGCGACCGCCGCGAGGGCCCAAGCTGGATGCCCGTTCTCGACGCGGTCCTGCATCGCGGACCAGTCGATCTGGCGCGCCACCACGGCGAGCAGGGCGACGGTGATGACCACGCGGAGCCAGGGCGACCGCCCGATGGAGGCGACACGCGCCCGCCACGGGTGCTCTCGGGACAGTCGAACCACTGCAGGAACGTATCGAAGCCCGTCATCGCGGGGCCGCAGGGGCCCCGGGCTCGATGGAGTACGTGGGCAGGCGGTCGACCGGCAGCGACGCCGCCAGCTCGGCGAGGGGCGGACCGAACCCACCGCCGGCGGCAATCACCCGGTCGACGCGCTTCAGCGTCCCCCGCCGGCGGTGGTGGACGATGCGACTCGTCACGTACCCCGCGTGCGGGAGGACCTCGAACGGCTCCTCGGTGTCGAAGTCGTAGGGGTGCGTGTACGCCCAGCCGGCCGGGGTGCGTCCGGCGCGGCGGGCGACGAACTCCACGATCGGCATGGGGAGGTACCGCAGGTAGACCCCGCCGAGGAACGGCACGGTCGCAGAGCCGCGCCCGAACACCGGGCAGGGCAGTTCGACCGGCCCGTCGGCCCAACGGAACGGGGTGCGGGGCGCACCGGCGAGGCCGTGCAGCGGGTTGTTGGCGGGCAGCACGCTGGAGGAGTAGGTGAACCCGGCCTCGGTCAACGCGGCGGGGGCCCAAGGCGTCTGCGCGGTGAGCGAGAAGATCGGGGCCCGGTAGCCCACGACGGGCCGGCCGGTCAGGTCCTCGAGGATCGCCTTGCCCTCGCGCAGCTCCGGCAGGAACCGCGCCTCGCCCGTCTCGGCGATCGGCACGTGGTGCAGGGCGTGCAGCGCCACCTCGTGACCGGCGTCGGCGACGGCCCGGATCAGCTCGGGCGCCTCGTGAGCGAGCGTGGCGACGACGAAGAACGTCCCCCGCGCGCCGTGCTGATCGAGCCAGCGCAGCACGTCGTGCGTGGGCCGGGCGCACCGCACCGGGGCGGGCGTCCCGACCCGATGGTCCTCGAGGTCCAGGGTGAACGTGATGGGCACCGCGCCATGCTACTTCCGGGCGGGCCGGCCGCTCCGCGCCCTAGAGCAGCTCGGCGGCGGTGGCCGCCTGGCGGTTGAAGTACCAGAGGCCGAACACGAAGACGAAGCAGATGATCCCGATGGGGATCAGGGCCTGGGGGAAGCCGCCCCACGAGGTGATCGCTCCCGGCGCGCGCGCGTCCACGACGAGGTAGCGGACGCCCTCCATGATCCCCGTCAGCGGGTTGACCTGGAGGACAGAGGTGATCGGCTCCTTCGTGTTCTCGACGGTGTAGAGCACCGGCGAGGCGTAGAACAGCGCCTGCGTGAACACCCCCCAGATCGGGAGCACGTCGCGGTAACGGACGAAGGCGGCGGAGACGACCATCGCCACGCCGGTCGTGAACACGATGAGCGGGATCAGGGCTACCGGCAGGAGCAGCCACGTCCAGCGGATCGGCACGCCGTTGGCGAGCACGAAGACGAAGACGGCGACGAGGTTGACGGCCAGGTTCATGAGGGCGGTCACGACCACCGACAGCGGGATGACCATCCGCGGGAACTGCATCTTGCGGACCATGTTCTCGCGGACCACGACGGACTGGACGGCGTTCGACGTCGCCTCCGCGAAGAACTGGTACAGCATGATGTTCATCAGCAGCAGCGCCGGGTAGTTCGGGATGTCCTTCCCGAGCGGCACGATCTGCGTGAAGACGGTGTAGTAGACGCCGAACATCATCAGCGGGCGCATCAGCGTCCACAGGTAGCCCAGGACCGAGCCGAAGTACGAGAGCCGGAACTCGGTGATCGCGACCATCCAGGTCAGCGACCAGAATCGGCGAAAGCCGCCGCCCAGGGCGGCGGGGCCGCGGATCTCGCGGAGCGGGGCGGGGGCGACCGACGCGGCGGGCTCCAGTTCGAGACTCATCGGACGCCTTCCGTCTGGATGTTCGAGACCGCGACGCGCGTGGGCACGGTCACCGCGCCGACGGTCTCGCGGGTCGCCGAGTGCACGATGAGCTCGCCCGCGTTGCGGGCGTCGATCACGACGTCTGCCTCGGCGGTGCCCTGCGTGAGCAGGACGCCGAGGTCGTAGTGCCCGTCGGCGAGCACGACGTCCCATTCGACATTGGCCCGGACGCGCTGGCCGGGGGTGAGTGGCCCGTGCTCGTAGAGCAACACGAGAGCCCCGGTGACGACCGCGTGCTCCGCGTCGCGCAGCTGGACGACGAGCACGGGGTGCTCGATGTGCTGAAGCGCCTGCAGCTCGACGCGGACCTGGACGGGCTCGCCGCTCGGCAGGCTGCGGACGGGCATTCCTGCCGCATCCTCCACGCTGAGCTCGGCAAGGACGCGCTCCGTGGTGCGGGACGGCGGCTCAACCTCGGGCTCGGCCTCGACGTCCGGCTCGTCCTCGACCTCGACCGGGAGCAGCTCGCCCACGGGCTCGGGCTGCTCGGGGGTCGCGAAGTTCGCGGCCAGGTAGGCCCGCCCGACCGCGGCGGGGTCACCGATCAGCTCGATCTCGCCGTCGTGCAGAAACATCGCGCGATGGCAGAAGCGCTCGACCGCGCTCATGTCGTGGGTGACGAGGATGATCGTGCGCCCTTCGTCGCGCAGGCGGTAAAAGACGTCGAGGCACTTCTGGGCGAACGCGGCGTCGCCGACGGCGAGGACCTCGTCGATCAGGAGCACGTCGGCCGACGCCTGGACCATCACGGAGAACGCCAGCCGGACCTGCATGCCCGAGGAGTAGTTCTTGAGCTTCATGTCGAGGAAGTCCTCGAGCTCGGCGAACTCGATCACCTCATCGAAGCGCCGGCGGGCCTCCTTCGGGGAGAGGCCCATCATCACGCCGTTGATCACGACGTTGTCCATGGCGGTCAGGTCGGGGTTGAAGCCGACGCCGAGCTCGATGAACGGGGCGAGCCGACCGGCCACGGAGATGCGCCCGCGCTCCGGGCGGTAGATGCCCGCCATGCACTTGAGCAGCGTGCTCTTCCCGGAGCCGTTGCGGCCGACGATGCCGAAAAACTCCCCACGCTGGACCTCGAACGAGACCCCCTTCAGAACGGGGTACTCCCGGTAGTCCGTGGAGCGCAGCGGGTGCAACATCCGCTCCTTGAGCGTATGCACGTGCTGCTTGGGAATCCGGAACGTCTTCTCGAGGTCCTGGACGACGAGCGCGGACTCAGTCACGACCGCACAGCGTAGTCCCCCGGCGCGTGACGGGCTTCACCCTCCCGGGGGCACCGCTAGCGTGTGGCGGAGTGACCGACTCCCGCCCGACCCCCACCACCGCCGTCGTCGTGCCCACCAAGAACGGGATGCCGCTTGTGGCCGAGGTCTTCGCCGCCATCGCTCGCGAGCGCCCCGACGAGTTCCTCGTGGTGGACTCCGGCTCGACCGACGGCACGGTCGCCGCAGCGCGCGCCGCGGGCGCCACGGTGCTCGAGATCGATCCGGCGACGTTCGGGCACGGCCGCACCCGCAACCTGGCGGTCGGGGAGGTCTCCGCCGACATCGTCTGCTTCCTCACGCAGGACGCCACGCCCGTCGTCGGCTGGTTGCAGGCCTACGTCGATGCGTTCGCCGAGGACGAGCGGATCGCGGCGGCGTTCGGCCCGCACCTGCCCCGCCCCGACACGAGCCCGATGATCGCCCGGGAGCTCATCGACTTCTTCGGCCCGTTCTCCCCCAGCGGCCGGGTGCAGGTGCACCACCGGCACGACGAGCCCGGGTGGCACCCCGAGTTCCTGTCGAACGCGAACGCGGCGTACCGCCGCTCCGCGCTGCTCCAGATCCCCTTCCGCGATGTCGGCTACGCCGAGGATCAGGCCTTCGCGCGCGACGCCTACGCCGGTGGCTGGGCGAAGGCGTATCAGCCGCGAGCGGCGGTGCTGCACGCGCACGACTACCCGTGGGTGTCGTTCATGCGCCGGTACTTCGACGAGTACCGGGGACTGCGCGAGACGGCCGGATACCGAATGTCGTTCTACCCGCGGGGGATGCTCCGCGACACGCTCGCCGAGGCGCGCGCCGACGCCGGCTGGCTGAAGGATCTCGGGGTGCCCGTCGGCACCCGGCGCCGGTGGATGCTCCGCTCGGCAAGACACCACGGCGGTCGCCGCATTGCCGGACTCGCAGGCGGCCGGTCCGAGTCCCTACCTGCCCCGGTACGCCGGCTCGTCTCGCTCGAGCGCCGCGGCGGAGCCGCGAGCGTCGAGGCCGTCCCTCCGGCCCCGCCCAAGACGCCGGCTGACCTACCGTTGTCCGCGGTCGAGACCACCCGGGTCGGCCCCGCTCCATTCTCGACACCGTACGCAGTCGTCGCGGAAGTCGAGACACATGGCGTCATCCCGCTGGATCCAGCCTGGCGCCTCGACGCCTCGACCCCCGCGCTCGACATCGCAGTCATCGTCCCGGGGTTCCGGCCCGGTAGCGGCGGTCATTCGACGATCTTCACGCTGATCGAACAGCTCGAGCGCCTCGGACACCGCTGCTCGATCTGGCTGCATGACCCCTTCGGCATGCACCTCCGACAGACCGCCGACGATGTCCGAGCCGACATCCGTCGGCATTTCCGACACCTCGAGGCGACGGTCCATGTCGGCTTCGGCGACTGGCGCGGAACCAGCGTCGCGCTCGCTACCGGATGGGACACGGTCTACGCGGCCCTCCGGCTGCCGCGCACGGGCGCTCGCGCGTACCTGGTCCAGGACCACGAGCCCGAGTTCTTCGCCACGTCGGCGGAGCGTCTTTGGGCCAATCGGACCTACTCCTACGGGCTCCACCCGATCTGCGCGAGTCGATGGCTCTCCGATCTGCTCGAACGAGAGCACGGCGGCCCGAGCACGTTCTTCGACCTCGGGGTAGACCATGGCATCTACCGTCCGAGCGAGGACGTCGAGCGACGACGCGACACCGTGGCCTTCTACGCCCGGACCTCGACGCCTCGACGCGCAGGTCCCTTGGCAGTCATGGCGCTCAGCGAGCTGCTGCGGCGCCGGGGGGACGTACGGGTGGTGGGGTTTGGCTCGGCCCAGCCCCCCGAGCTGCCGTTCGCATATCAGAACGCTGGCGTGCTGCCGCCCGAAGGCCTCGCCCGTCTCTACCGCGAGTCGACGGTGGGACTCACGCTGTCGCTGACGAACTACTCGCTCGTCCCACAGGAGATGCTTGCCTGCGGCCTGCCGTGCGTCGACGTCGCTGGGTTCAGCAGCGAAGTCGCCTATGGCGGAGCGACGCCGGTCGACCTGGCCCAGCCCACCGTGCCGGCCCTGGCGGACGCCATGGAGCGGCTTCTCGACGACCGGGGCCAGTGGGCCGAGCGTTCACGTGCAGGCCTGGAGTTCGTAGCGGAGCAGACGTGGGAGACGGCGGCCGAACGTGTCGAGCACGGTCTTCGCGCCGCACTCCGGTAAATCAATCCGGGGGCGCGGTCGCACGTGCCAGAAGGACGTAGTCGGCCGTGGCCCCGACGTTGCGGAATCCAGAGATGGCGGTCGTGCCGGCTGCCTTGGGCACGATCGCCCAGCGATAACGCCCGAGCGACCTGTCGGCGATCTGCCCCGGGGCGATCGGGCCGCCATAGTCTGCAGGCCGACCCAACGGTTGTCCTTCGCGCCCCAGAACCGGGCGGGCCTGCCATGGATCGCCGATCACGGTGGGCGACGAGCGGCGCAGGGCGACCTTGGCGAACTCGTCGAACTCGAGAACGAGCGTGGGGCCGCGACCGTCGATGCGCGCATCGAGGCTACGAAGCTGCTCGAGGCGCCCGATCGGGGCCAATGCCACACCTGCGGCGTGGAACGGCACCGTCGCGACAAGGACGCCTACCGGCACGAGAAGCAGCCAACGTCGACGGCTTTCGGCGGCGGCCAGGCACGCAATGGCGAAGGCAGGGGGCGCGGCGAGCACCATCGCCTTCGCCTCCGCCCACGGCGAGCCCGAAACGCTCACGACGAGCCACGCGCCCAGGGCCGCGCCGAGCCAGGCGAGTAGCCCCCACGAGCGCCGCGTGACGGCGCTCCACACGCCGAGGACGCAGGCGACCAGCATGGCCCCACCGCCCACCCAGCCCACGGCCTTGGCCGCACCGTGCAGATCGAGCCGAAAGTCTTCAATCGGCCACGGGGCGAAGGTCTGCCACGCGGGCAACGGACGCACTAGGTTGCCCAGCTCCACCTTGGCGGTGAGCACCGTCGGAGCGACACCCAGGAGCTCCCGCAGGGCCAGAATCGTGGGCGCGGCCAGGACGATGACGATCACCGCGACGGAGGCGGCCCCCGCGGCGAGCGTCCGCCACCCAAGACCTTCGCGCTCCGTGGCGACCGCGAGCGCCACGAGAAGGGTGAGCGCAAGCAGCCCGATCCACGGCAGGGCCCCGACGCTCGACGCACTCATAGCGGCGACGGCCGGGACAGCGACGAGAACGCCCGCGCGGGCAAACCGGGGAGCGTGGCGCTGACGCCACCACCATGATCCCGCGGCGGCCGTCGTGACGACCGCTGCAGCAGTTGTTGCCTCCTTGAGGCTCCCTTGCCAGACATAGGCCGCCTGGAGCGGCGCCGCGACCGCTACGAGCGCGACTGCGCTGCGAACGATGCTCGAGTACCGCGACCGGTCCAGCAGGGACCCAGCCGCCAGACCGACGATGGCGACCGTCGCCGTGATGAAGGGGGCGTAGCCCTTGAAGACGTCGAGACCGAGTGTGCGGTCGAGGATCCCGAGCGCCGCTTGGGGGCCAGCCGGGTATCCCGCACCCACGAAGTACGCATGGAGCGTCGCCGAGACCGACGACGGCTGCAGAGGCACCGAGGCTCGCCCAGTGCGCGGAAGGACTTCGGCGCCGAGCATTTGTACGGCGGTGTCACCCAGCACCCCGTATCCGCCGAAGGCAGCAGAGCCGTGCAGCAGGAAGGGGAGGGTGAGCACCCCCACGCCGACGCCGACACCGACCCATACCGGGCGGTCGACGGGCCGCCGCCACCCGCGGCGTTCGACTACGGCCGCCACGGCAGCGAGCGGCAGGATTGCGGCGCTGAACAGACCCGTCCGCGTACCGGCAAGCGTCGAGAGGTCTGCGAGGACGATGAAGGCGCAGAATCCGATGGCCACCACGAGCTCGCCCGGAAGGTCCGCGCCAGCCACGCGCGCCACCATCAGGCCGAACGCCCCGGACACTGCGGCAACGACTGCGAAGGTCGCCACCCACGCAATCACCACGTCGATCACTCGAGTGCCGTGGTTGCGTCGGTCACACGAACCACGTGGTGAGCGCGGTCATCCATGCCAGCAACGCGAGCGTCGGCATCCCCCCGGCCACGAGCCCCAGCACGATCTGGCGTCCGCGATCACGGAACGCCAGAACGCCGGCCCCGGCCAACACCCCGAGGGCTACGAGAGCTGGGAAGAGGTAGCGGCCTTGCTCGCCGTACACGGGTCGCGGCGCAGTCGTCGCATACGCCACCGCGACGAACGCGACGACACTGGCGACGGCGGTTCCGAGGATCAGGGCGCTGCCAAACCACTGACGAATGTTGGACCGCCGTTGAAGCGCCGCGACCGCTGCCAGCAGCCACGCGACCCCGAGTAGCAGGCCGATCGCCTTGATGGTCCTGTCGTTGAGACTCGCGTTGAGCCACCCGAAGCTGCCCCACCCGCGCTCGACGTAGATGCCGAACAGCGGCCACTGCTGGACGAAGAGATCGGCCCCGAAGACCGGCCCCGGCAGCACCGTTTGCAGAAGGTACTGGGCCTGCTGGATTCGGGAGATGCCCGCGACCGCCGCTCCTCCGCCCACCACAGGCTCGGCCGGGTGGGCGTTGTAGAGAGCTCCGGTTCCCCCGCCCAGGAGCGGGGAGACCACGGCGATCCAGAGAAGTACCGCCAAAGCGGCCGCGGCGGGGAGGGCCAAGAGGCGCAACAGTGCCGGCCGGGCCCCACGATGCCGCACCGCTACACAGACGATGCCGACCACGACGACGGGCCAGAGCGCGAAACCCGTCACCTTCGCAACCGGCAGAAGCACCGTAGCCACGCCCAGCGCGACCATCGAGCCCAACCGCGGCCCATGACGCCAGGCGTGCAGGAGGAGGTAGATCACGAGCGCGGCCAGGACGTTGACCAGCGTGTCGTTGTTGACGGTGCCGGCCACCGAGCTCGCCACGGGCTGCAGAGCGACCGTGCAGCCTGCGACCCACCAGGCGGCGCGGGCCCGCGGGAACACCAGCGCCGCAGCGAGCACGGCCAAGACGGCGACGACCGAGGCCAGCAGGGCGTTCCAGACCCGCATGGCGACGTTGAGCTGGGGCAGGTTCATCGCCCCATCCAAGACCCGGTACGGCACGCTTGCGATCGCGTAGTAGAGCGGGGAGTGCCCGGACGCGCTCTCGGTGAAACCACCGCCGTCGTCCTGCCGGACATCGTCGTCGAGATCGTCGAAGCGACGCTCCCAGGACGAGTCCCACCGCGGCCGTCCGCCGCCACTCAGGATGGACGAGTTGTGGTGCAACGCACCGAGAAGCAGGGTCTCCTCCGACGAATAGGGCGCGCGCGCCGTGCGCGCGGCGTCGGCACGACGGTTCGTCTCTGCGATGTGCTGTGCGTACGCGACGTGTTCGCTCTCGTCGGCACCGAAGAACGGCGGCATCATCACCGCCCAAGCGACGCCCGCGAACAGAGCGAGCCCCCCGGCTCTCACTGCGAGCCCACGCGCACTGCGCCCGTCGACCGTCGCGGCTACGCGCACCGCGCCGTAGAGGACTGCAGGAAACCCGAGCAGGACCAGCCACAAGACCAGGCTGCCCCCCGGGAACGCCTTGAAGACCTCGCTGCGGCGTAGAGCATCGTCGAGCTGTGACACCGCGCGGGGCTCCTGCCCCACGGGCGTCAGGAACCGCACACCGACATCGACGCTGGCGAGCTCTTCACGGCCTACGGTCGAGACGGGCGCGTCGGGCAGTCGCTGAACCGAGGCGCCGCCTAGATCGATCGCGCTGTTGGGGGTGCGGAAACAGACGTCTGCATCCGGCATGGCCCCCGGCGAACCACCGCCAGGAAGGGTGACGGTCTTCCAGTCGCCCCCGCCGGACTTGAACCGCTGCCTGAACGGGACAACGCGTCCACCCCCGCGGACTTCCCCACGGACAACGACAGCGCCGCGGGCGGTCGGGAAACCCATCCACACCTGTAGTCGCCCGGTGCCCGCCGGAATCACGAGGTCGCGGACACAGACCTGCTGCTTCGGCTCGGCCGTCGCGATCACAGCGGCCACGTCGACCGAGTTGGTCCCCGTTAGGGGAAGCACCTTCGCGTTCAGGACCCGGGCCGTCAACAAGCCGCCAACGACGACGGCCACAAGTGCCGCAAGCCAGACGATGCGCGACCCGGGAAACAGGACGCTCATGCCCCGCGAACGCTTGCGTGCCGAGGTCTCGGAGACCGACGACACCTACTGGGCTCGCCGCAGCCCGATGATGGAGAGCAGGAAGCTCGAGAAGAAGATCTGGACACCGATGACGATGGCCGTCACGGCGGAGATCGCCAGGTTGACCTGGCTGAGCGCCCCGAAGTCGTCGGCGACCCAGCGGATGAGGATGACCGCGACGGCGATGAGGCCCAGGAGGATCACGGCGCCACCGATGGCCAGGCCGTGCTCGAGCCGGTAGCGGCTGCGCATGCGATCGAACCAGGGATCCACGTCGCCCATGAAGTACATGCCGTAGGCGTGGGCGCACAGGCCGAGCGAGACGATCTGCACGCCGATGATGGTCAGGAGCGACCCGCCCATCAGCGTGTGCACGCTCCAGTCGCGGCCGAAGACGTTGATCCCCGAGACGACGGTCGCCATGACCACGAGCCCCATGGCCAGCATGACCAGGCCGGGGATGAGGAAGAGGTGCGTCGGGCTGTGCGCCAGCAGGAAGCGCAGGTGGCGCCAGCCGTCGCGCCAGGTCGAGAGCTTCGACTCGCCACCGCGGGGGTGGTACTGGATGTCGAACTCGCGGATGTCGAGGTTCGCTTTGCTGGCCCGGATGACCATCTCCGAGGCGAACTCCATGCCCGGGGTGCGCAGGTCCATCGCCGGCAACGCGCTGCGGCGGACGGCGCGCATGCCGCAGTGGGCGTCGCGCACGCCGGTGCGGAAGAGCAGGTTCAGGAACCCGGAGAGCAGCGGGTTGCCCACGTACTGGTGCAGCCACGGCATCGCGCCGGGCTGGATGTTGTTCATCCGGTTGCCCATGACGAGGTCCGCGCCGCCGTCGAGCTCGCGCACGAAGTTGGGGATCTCGTGGAAGTCGTACGTGAGGTCGGCGTCGCCCATCACGATGTACTTGCCCTTGGCGGCCGAGAAGCCGCCCATGTACGCCGCGCCGTATCCCCGGGTCGGCACGTGCACCACGCGGGCGCCGGCCTGGGCGCCGAGCTCGGCGGACCGGTCCGTCGAGTTGTTGTCGGCGACGACGACCTCGCCGGTGATCCCGGCGGCGGCGATCGCCTCGCGCGCCTGAGTCACCACCGCGACGATGTTCTCCTCCTCGTTCAGGCACGGGATGACCACGGAGACGAGGAACGCGTCCTCGGGCTCCGTCGCGGGAGAATGTGGTGTCGAAGGAGAGATCGTGGCGCTCATCTAGGGGGGCCTACGCTGGAGGGCGGGACGGGGAGACGGACACGACTCGGACGCCCTCCGGGCCTAGGACAGCCTAGTGCACGGTCCTCCACGGGCGCGTAGCGTGGCGCCCGCACGAGCGTACGATCGTTCGATGGTCTTCGCCTCCGTGTCCTCCGACCTCGTGACCGGCGTCTGCATGGCGGTGGTCCTGGGCATGGCCGGCCTGCTCGTCTACCGCGGCTCCCGCAGCCGCAGCCAGGACCGCGAGGACTAGCCGGGCTTGGGCCCGAGCGCCGCGGCGAGCGCCGGCCCGCGGCCCGCGCCCACCTCGACCACGCCACCGCGGGCCCGCACGCACGTTCGGATCCGCCACGGCCCGACGTCACGGTCCGTCCGCACCGGCGCCCCGTGCTCGTCGAGCCACACGAGGTCGAGCCGCATGCGCATCCCCACCGTGTGCACGGAGCGCGCAGGGAGCCACAGCCCCTCGTGCTCCGGCAGCAGTCGCCTGCCGAGCAGGCCGCGCGCGCGGCCCCACGGCCCTCGGGCCGGGCGGACGGTCCAGCCGGGCACGGGCGGGATGGGGAGCCGTCGATCGGGCACCAAAGGAGCGTGCCTGCCACGGCCGTCCGCGCGGCACCCTGCGCAGCACCGGCGCGCGCCCGGCGCGAACACGTCGCAATCGCGCACAGAGCCGACACAGTTCGACTCATTTCTGCCCGATTTCGGGCAGGATCCCCGCAAAGGGGTCCACATGTGCCACGATGCCCCTCGTGACCGACCGCGCCGACTTCGGGGAGCTGCAGGCGTACCTCACGCGCACCACGTCGCTCAGCCCGGGTGAGGCCGATCGCGTCATCGCCGAGGTGCTCGCGTACTTCGACGAGGACGTGCAGGCCTTCGTCCGGCGCCGTCACACCGAACTGCAATCGCGGGGTATCCGCAACGACGACGCGTTCGCGCGCATCTCGTCCGAGTTGGGTCGCCGCCTGTTCAGCCCTCCTGCGCTGTCGCTCCGGCAGCTGCGCAGGATCGTCTACACGTAGGAGGAATCCCCCAGTCATGTGCGGCATCGTTGGTTACGTCGGCTCCCGAGACGGAGTCCCCATCGTCCTCGAAGGTCTGCAGCGGCTCGAGTACCGCGGCTACGACTCCGCGGGCATCGCGGTCGCGGGCCCGAGCGGCCTGAAGACCCACAAGGCCAAGGGCCGCATCGCGGACCTCAAAATCGACCTGCCCAAGCGGCTCAAGGGCTCCCCCACCATCGGCCACACGCGCTGGGCCACGCACGGCGCACCGACGGACGAGAACGCCCACCCGCACGTGGACTTCAGCGGCCGCTTCGCCGTCGTCCACAACGGCATCATCGAGAACGCCCCGCACATCAAGGCGGCCCTCGAGGCCGACGGCATCGAGCTGCAGTCCGAGACCGACACTGAGCTCGTCGCGCACCTGATCGGCCAGGCCGCGAAGGACCACGACGACCCGGCCGACGCCCTGCGCGCGGCACTGCGCAAGGTCGAGGGCGCCTACGGCCTCGCCGTGCTCGACGCGAAGCACCCCGACCGCGTGATCGTCGCCCGGCTGGGCAGCCCGATCGTCCTCGGCCTGGGCGAGCACGAGATGTACATCGCCTCGGACGTCGGCGCCATCGTGCGCCACACGAAGCAGGTCGTGCACCTCGAGGACGGCGAGATGGCCGTGCTCGAGCCCGACGGCTTCACGACGTCGACCCTCGACGCCCGCCCGGTCCAGAAGGTCTCGGAGCGCGTCGAGTTCGACGTGGACGACTTCGACCTCGGCGACCACGACCACTTCCTCCGCAAGGAGATCGGCGAGCAGCCCGAGGCTGTCGAGCGGGCCATCTCCGGCCGCCTGGACGAGCGCTTCTCCACCGTCAAGCTCGGTGGGCTGAACCTGCATCCGAACGAGCTGCGCTCGTTCAAGCGCGTCTACATCCTCGGCTGCGGCTCCGCCTACTACTCCGGCGAGGTTGGCGCCCAGCTCATCGAGGAGCTCGCGCGCATCCCCGCCACCGCCGAGGCCGCGTCGGAGTTCCGCTACCGCAACCCCGTCATCGACCCCGACGGCCTCTACATCGCCGTCAGCCAGTCCGGCGAGACCGCCGACACACTGGCCGCGGTCGAGGAGCTGACCCGCAAGGGTGCGCGCGTCCTCGGCGTCATCAACCAGGTCGGCTCGGCAATCGCCCGCGCGAACAACGGCGGCGTCTACATCCACGCCGGCCCCGAGGTCTCCGTCGCGTCGAGCAAGAGCTTCACGTCGACGTGCGTGGCGTTCGCGATGCTCGCCGTGCACCTGGGCCGCATCCGCGACCTCTCCCCCGCCGACGGCGACCGTCTGATCGTGGCCCTGCGCGAGCTGCCCGCCAAGATCGCGGCGGTCCTCGAGCAGGAGGAGAAGATCATCGAGGCCGCAAAGTGGCTCTCGCAGTTCGACAACGCGATGTTCATCGGCCGCGTGCGGGGCTACCCCATCGCCCGCGAGGCCGCGCAGAAGATCAAGGAGGTCGCCTACATGCACGCCGAGGCGTACCAGGCGGCCGAGCTCAAGCACGGCCCGCTCGCCCTGATCGACGAGAACATGCCCGTGGTCGCGGTCGTCCCCGACGACGAGCTGGGCGAGAAGCAGCGCTCGACGCTGCACGAGATCCGGGCGCGCAAGGGCCCGATCCTCGCGATCTCGCACCAGGAGCTGCCGAAGGAGCTCGCGGAGCGCACCATCGTCGTGCCGCGGACGGAGCCCGAGCTCGACCCGATCCTCCTGAACATCCCGCTGCAGCTGCTGGCCTACCACGCCGCCCTGCACCTGGGCCGCGACATCGACAAGCCGCGCAACCTGGCCAAGAGCGTCACGGTCGAGTAGCCGGCCGCCCGCGGTAGGCGCCGGCGGCAGGGCCCGACGGCGCCCTCGCGACCACTCAACCGCCGTCGATCAGCCCCTTCAGGTGGCGGTCGACGACGGCGAGCAGCGTCTCGGCCGGGACGAGCCCGGGGCGCTGCACCGCGTGCAGCACCAGACCGTCCAGGAGCGCGAAGAGCCGCTCCACCTCGACCTCGTCGACCTCGGGCGGTTCGGCGTCCGGGGTCATCTCGAGGTCGACCCCCTGCGCGAGCGCCACGATCTGCCGGACGAGCGCTCGCAACCCCTCGTAGCTCCGGTTCGCCAGCTCGCGGAACGCCTCGTCGGTCCGCGCCCGCGCGACGAACGCGAACCAGGCCTCGGCCTCGGCCTGCCGTTCATCGTCGAGCGGCAGCAGCTCGGCGACGATCCGCCGGGCCACCTCGGGGGGCCGCCCGCTCGGATCCAGGCCGGCCAGTCGTGCCCCGACGCGGGCCGTGAGCTCCTCCATCGCCGTCCGTTGCAGGTCGGCCTGGCCGTCGAAGTAGTGGCGCATCGAGCCGGTCGACAACCCGGCCTCGACCGCGACCGCCCGGACGGAGGCCCCGTCGAGCCCCTCCCGGCGGACGACGCGCCACACGGCGTGCGCGACGTCGCGACGGCGGGCCTCATGGTCGACGAGCTTCGGCACTGGGCACATGGTGACACATCTGTGCTGCCACTTTCTCGCACGACCGTGCTAGAACAGATTCATGATCGCCTTCATCGCCGCCGCCGAGATCGGCTTCTGGGTCCTCGTCGCCGCCGGCCTGCTCACCCGCTACGCACTCCGCCGGCGCGACCTCGGGATGCTGCTGCTGGCCATGACACCGCTGGTCGACCTGGCGCTGCTCGCCGCCGTGACGCTCGACCTGCGCGACGGGGCCACGGCCTCGACGGGTCACGCACTCGCGGCGGTCTACCTGGGGGTCAGCGTCGCCTTCGGCCGCCGATTCATCGCCTGGGCGGACGTGCGCGTCGCCCATCGCTTGGCCGGCGGCCCGCCCCCCGCGCCGAAGCCCACGTCGGGCTCGGCGCGCACGCGTGCCGAGCGCCAGACGTGGCTGCGCCACGCGCTGGCGTGGGCCATCGGCTGCGGCCTGCTGATGGGCGCGACGGTCCTCGTCGGCGACGCCGATCGCACGAAGGCGCTGACCGCGATGGCCGGCCTGTGGACCGTCGTGCTGGCGATCGACGCGGCGTTCAGCCTGCCGGCTCAGAAGGGGACCGCCCCATCGCGGGGGCGCGCCTGAGCACGTCCGGCGGGGACGGAGCGGCCCCGAAGTGGCCCGCGACAGGCGGCGCCCGCCGCGCCGCAGGCCGGCGGCGCGGCGGGACGCTAGCCCGCGGTTGCGACGCCGGGGTTTGCGGCCCCGGTCGCGAAGCGCTTCGCTCGCCCGGCCACGAGCCAGGCCCAGACGACGGTCACCCACGTGAGGGTGGCCAGGGTCACGTGGATCCACACAAGTCCACCCGGCAGCTCGAGCCCGTACTGGATGAGCCCGAGCATGCCCTGTACCGCCACCAGCATCCCGGCGAGCGTGAGCACGAGGGTCAGGCGCTCCCCGGCGCCCTGACGCTTGGCGATGGCCCAGGCGACGATGATGCCGATGCCGAAGAGGGCCGCGATGGCCCCGTGGCGCTGCACGACCCACTCCAGCGTGCCGGTCCCGTGGATGTCGAAGCGGTCGACGACGTCCTCCGTCGCGGATCCGCCGGCGTGCGGGCCCGCGGCCGTCGAGAGGGTGCCGGCCCAGAGGGCGAGCGCGCCGAGGGGGAGCAGCGCGAACACGGCGCGGGCCGTCAGGGCGTCGGGGGCCTGGTGGTCGCGGGGCGCCTTCGTCCCCTGCCCGGCCTTCCACGTCAAGATCGCAGCGGGGATGAGCAGCAGCAGGGCCGAGGCCATGTAGTGCGCGCTGATCCAGATCCAGTCGAGCTTGTAGAGCACGCTGAGGCCGCCGATGACCGCCTGCAGCGCGATGCCGCCGAGGATCCCGACGGAGTACCAGAGCAGCTCGCGCCGGTACGTCACCAGCGTGAGCGCGCAGAAGATCGCGAAGATCGCGGCCGCGCTGTCGGCGAAGGTGAGCAGCCGGTTGCCGAACTCGATGAACGTCGGCGCGTGCGCCTCCGTGGGCAGCACCCGGGTCTCGCACTTCGGCCAGTTCGAGCAGCCCAGGCCTGAGCCCGTGACCCGCACCAGGGCGCCCGTGAGCATGATCCCGACGTTGGCAATCAGGGTCAGCCGGGCCGCGAGCAGCATGCGCTCTGGGCTGGTGCGGAAGCGGCGGCGGAGGAACTGCGCGCGGCGCGGCGCGGGGGCGACGTCGGTGTCCACGGGGACAGGATGGCGGAAAGCGGCAGCTGAGGGACCGCACGGTGACCCGCGGGTCCCTCAGTCTGTGCCGCTGCTCAGCGGACCCGCACGCGCCGCATGGCCGACGAACCGGTGGCGTACGGGTAGTCGCCCGACCGCCGGGCTCGGGCGCGCATCTCGAAGGTTGCGGGGCCACGGTTGCGGAACCGGTAGCGGGCCTTGAACTGGCCCGTCCGATTGGTCCGAACCGTACGGAAGGTGATCCACTTCCCGCCCCGGTCCCGGGCCTGCAGTTCCACGACCTTGCCGATCTTCGGCATCGGCCGCCCCAGCACGGTGCCGGTGAGCGTCAGGGACTGACCTCGGCGCACCGTGCGGCGATTCAGCCCCAGACGGAGGCCCGCCTTGACGACGAGGCGCAGGTTCGCCGTGGCTGCGGCCTTCGGCTCACGGACGCGCTGGTGGTAGCTCAGGCGGATGCTCCGCGACGACACGCCCTTGGGCAGCTTCCAGCTGAACCGCCCCGTCGAGCTCGTCCGCAGCGAGTCACGCTCGAACGCGGGCGAGTTGCGCGCTGCCCGCGTCATCGACACCCGCACAAAGGCCCCCTTGATGGGCTGCCCCTCGACCGTCGTGAGTTGGCCTCGGAGCGTCGGACGGCTGTTGAACCGGACAGTCCGAGTCGTGGACTCCGTGCCGGACCACGATGCGCGCAACCGCGCGGTGGCGACAGCCGGATCGCCGTTGAGCGGGCCGAGGTCATCCGGCGTAGGCCCCCCCGCGGGCGGGCTGCTCGAGCGCGTGATCGTCTTTGTCGCCGGCCCGTAGGCGGTGGTCTGATTGCCCGCGGCGTCCTCGACCACGACGCGGACGGAGTGGATTCCCTCCGGCAAGTCAGCCATGGAGATGGTCTGGGTGCCGCCGACCGTCGCCGGGCAGGGCTTCGGCGCCACGAACGTCCGGTCGGTAGCTGGCGACGACCGACAAGGCATGGCGGCGAGCGGCACCCAGGCACGGATCTCGCCGTCGATCTCGACACCCATGCGATACACGCCGCCGCCTTGGTCGGTGGCCGCCACGGAGATGCCAGCACTCCCGGCCCACGACGGGCTTACCACCGCATCGCCGGCCGTGCTCGTCACGGTAGGGGCGTCCCGGTCTTCCAGCGTGACCGTTGCCCGGTGGATGTCGACTTGGACTGCCGCGCCGTAGTCGCCGGGCGCGCACACCTCGCCGCTGAGCGCCGCATCTGAACAGACAGCGCGTACCGAAAGTGATCGAGCGGACTTCCCGGTGCGAGTCAGGGTGTGCCGCGCCACCGAACCACTTCCATAGAACCGCTCGTCGTAGTTTGGGTCGAGCTGGTCAGACGTGTGCACGGCGATCTCGCCGAACAGGCTTCCACCGGGGATCGAAGGCCTAGCGAAGCCCGAGAGGTCGAGTGCATAGCCGCGAATTAGCGTGGACGCGGGCGCATCGAACCGCCAAGCGATAGCCGAGTTGGCCGGCTGAGGTGCGGCGTGAGCGTGACGCAAGCGCAGAGCTCCGCCCGTTCCGCAGCTGTCCTCGGAGGTGTTTCCCCCGCTGGCGGCGGTATTTGAGGAAGCCGCCGCCCAACCGCCAGCCGCGTCACCGGTGGCTGCGGGCGCACCGTCGGGGGCTCGGCACGTCCACACGTCATACGTCCCCGCGCGGGCATCTGCAGCGAAAGCGCTCGCCGCCGCACCGGCCGCGATGGCGCCCAACGCACGCCTCATGGCGCGACGGCTAAGTGACTCGGGCAAGCAAAGCGTGATCATGTTCTCAATTACCCGGCGGCCGGGGTTCGATGCCCCCCCGATTCCGGTCTTACGAGCGCTCAATACACGAAGTCGAGGCCGCCCGCCACATCGGTAAGGGCCGGCCCCCCGGCGTCGCGCTGGGAAACCACGATGTTTGGTTGTTCGATGGGCCAGCGCACGGCTACCTCCGCGTCGTCGTACGCGATACCCCGCTCGACCTCGCCCGAGTAGTAGTTCGTCTGCTTGTACAGCACGTCAGCGACGTCGCTCATGACGCAGAACCCGTGCGCGAAACCCACCGGCACGTAGAGCGCGTGCATGTTCTCGTCGGTCAGGTCGAAGCCCTCCCACTTGGCGTAAGTCGGCGAACCCTTGCGCAGGTCGACGATGACGTCCCAGATGTGGCCCCGACCACAGCGCACGAGCTTGGCGGCGCCCCGGCCGATCTGGAAGTGCAGGCCGCGGACCACGCCGTAGGAGGAGCGCGAGTGGTTGTCCTGCACCCAGGTGTCGTGGATGCCCGCGTCAGCCAAGACGTTCTCGCGGAACGTCTCGGCGAAGAAGCCACGGTCGTCGGGGAACACCCGGGGGACGATCAGCTTGGCGTCGGGCAAGGTGGTGTCGCGCACGTCCATGCGGCCACTGTATTGGCCACACCGCGCAGCCCGCCCGTCACAGAACGGGTTACGGTCCGCAAGATGCCTACCCCTGAACCGCAGTCGCCGGAGTTGCCGGTGCACGTGCGCGTGGCGGCGTCTGCCGTGCAGCACTTGCCTTCGAGCTGGCGCCAGACCTACATCCGCCAGCGCCGCGCGGCCAAGCGGCGTCGGCGGATCAAGGAGGAGAGCACGGGCAGCCAGGCCCTCTCCCGTCCGGCGCTCTACGACATGGACGTGACGCTCGCAGCGTTGCTTCCGGACGGCGGCACGTTCCTCGAGGCCGGCGGCAACGACGGCTTCGAGCAGAGCAACACGTACCTGCTCGAGCGCTTCCACGGATGGAAGGGCGTGTTGGTCGAGCCCATCCCCCACCTGGCGGCCGAGGCCCGACGCAACCGCGACGCGCAGGTGTTCGAAGCCGCGCTCGTGCCCGCCGACCATGTCGGCGGCACGATCTCCATGCGCTACGGCGGCCTGATGTCCGTCGTAGCGGGCACGCACATCGCGGATGAGGACGACCTCTCCTGGTCCGCCCAGGTGTCGGCTTTGGGACTCGAAGAGCCCTACGACGTCGACGTCCCGGCGCGCACGCTCTCCTCCGTCCTCGACGACGCAGGGATCTCGGAGCTCGACCTGCTGTCGCTCGACATCGAGGGCTACGAGGTCCCCGCGCTCGCGGGCCTCGACCTGCAGAGGCACGCTCCCAAGTGGGCCGTCGTCGAGGTCCGCGACGACGCAGCGGTCGCGGCGGTGACCGCCGCGCTGGGGGAGCGGTATGTCGTCGACCGGCGGCTGAGCCCGTTCGACCTGCTCTACCGGCGTGCCGACATCTCTCCGCTGGTCTAGCGTCCCAGCCGAGCCCGCACCACCGCGGTGATCTCGGCGGGCACGCCTCCTGTGGCGAGCGCGACGCCGAGGAAGACGACGCAGGCGACCGCCGCCCAGACGGCGGTCACCGCGACGCCGCCGACCAGTGTGGCGAGAGCGGCGGCCGCAGCGATCGAGGCCCCCGCCGCAACGATCAGCGACACCAGCGGGCGCTGGCCGAACGACACGCCGTGGCCGCCCCGGCGGAGCGCGACGAAGAAGGCCGCCGCGAGCCCGTACTCCGTGAGCACCATCGCGGCCGCGGCGCCATCGGCTCCCCAGGCCGATGCCATGGCGGCGGTGAGGACGATGCTCACGGTCAGCACCCCCACGTTGATGCGCAAGAGCGTGCGGTGCTGCCGCGTTGCCAGCAGCAGGAACGACCCGGCGGCGACGGCGAACGACCCGGGGATGGCGGCCGCGTGCAACCGGGCGACGTCCACCGCGTCGCGGAACTCCGGGCCGCCGAGGATCTCGACGATCGCCGGCGCGCCGACGCCGATTCCCACGGCCGCCAGCAGCCCGATGAGCACGATGCCCTCGTAGAGCCGGGTCCCCGCGTAGCCGAACCGCTCCGGGTCGTCGCCCGCCGCGCGCGTGAGGATCGGGTAGGCGCTGCCGACGGCGATGATCGCCACGGCCACGATCACGGAGAAGACGCGGAACGACAGGGCGAAGAGCCCGCTCTCGTGCTCCGTCGTCGACAGGTGGGTGACGATCTGGGCGACGTAGGCGTAGATCGACCCGATGCTCGTGCCGATGGCGTAGCTCATCGCCATCCTCAGCAGGCTCGTCATCTCGCGCCAATCCCAGCGCGGCCACAAGGGCGCTAGCCCCCGGGCGACCCAGGCGGCGACGGCCAACGACACGAGGCCTGCGGGGACCATCGATCCCAGGAGCGGCACGGTGCCCGCCCCGAGCAGCACGAGCACGATCAGTCCGACGGCCTGCACCGCCTGGCGGATGAAGTCGATCGCGCCGACCCAGCCCAGCCGCAGCGTGGCCGCCAGCGGCAGGCTGTAGGTCGCCGGGACGGCCTGCACGATCAGGCCGACGCCGGCCACGGCCGTACCGGCCACGAGCGTGCTCGAGAACCCGCTGAGCAGGGCGAAGACGAGCATCGCGACGGTGGCGAGCACCATCAGCAGCAGCCGCAGGGCCACGAGGACGGCCATGACGTGCGCACGGTCCTCGCCCGTCCGCGCCACGTACTCGCGCACGCCCAGGGCCGCGAGCCCGAAGTCCGTGACCAGCAGCGCGACCGCCGTCAGCGACAGGACGGTCGCGAACCCGTCGAACGCCGCGATGCCGAGGTGGCGGGAGACGAACGCGGTGGACGCCACGGCGAGGAGCGAACCGAGCGCGTAGAACGCGATGCGCAGGGTGCCGCCGGAGATGACGCGGTCGCCCGCACCGCCGCCGGCGTCGAGCACGTCGGTGGCGTCGGGCGTCGAGGGCGGGTCGGACACGACGAGCGAGGGTACCCGGCGCGGCCTCGCCGCCTGCGCACGGCCCGGCGCCGGCGGCGTCGCGTCTACGCTTCCGGCAATGACCGCTCCCCGCCCTCGCGCCACGGTGCCCTGCCGATGACCGAGATCCGCCTGAACATCGGCTGCGGCAACGACATCCGCCCCGGGTACGTCAACGTCGACTCGGCTCCGCTGCCCGGCGTCGACGTGGTGCACGACCTGAACGTCATGCCGCTCCCGTTCGAGACCGGCTCCGTCGCTGAGGTCGTGGCCAAGGACGTGCTCGAGCACGTCGAGCTGATCCCGCTCATGCGCGAGCTCCACCGCGTCATGCGGCCCGGGGCGCGGCTGTGGATGAGCTCGCCGCACTTCACGTCGTCGTCGCTCTGGGTCGATCCCACCCACGTCACGGGCTTCTCCGTCGAGACGATGGGGTTCTTCTGCACCGAGACCCCGTTCACCACGTGGCCGCACTACTTCGAGTTCAAGTTCGCGCGCCTGGAGAGCACGAAGCTCGTGTTTCACCGCTACCGCGGCCTCCCGTGGAACTACGCGGTCGAGCCGTGGGCGAACCGCTCCCCCGCCCGTCAGCGGTGGTTCGAGGGCTCTCCCTTCGGCCGCATCTTCCCGGCGTCCAACATCGAGGCCACGCTCATCCGCTGAGGGCGGTGCGGCGAGGGGTCGCACCGGCGACCCACGCCGTAGGCTTCGCCGCGTGTCGCCTCGCGCTCGCGTCGTCATCCTCCGAGGGCACCAGGCGAACCCCTGGGAGCTCCGTCCGTGGACCCTCTTGGAGGACCGCTTCGACGTCGTCGTCCCGCAACCGCTGCGCGGCGACGGCTTCGCCACGGACGGCCTGGGGTTGCAGCGCACACCGATCCGCACCCTGCGCGACGTGATGCCCCGTGGCCGCGTCGGCGACCTGCTGACCCGGCTGCCGGGCGACCGCTACGTCGGGCTCGAGGAGACGCTCCGCGGCGCCGACATCGTGCACACCCAGGAGCTCGGCTACTGGTACTCGGCGCAGGCCGCCAAGCTGCGTGATCGGCTCGGGTACCGACTGGTCGCGAACGTGTGGGAGACGCTGCCGTTCGCCGACGCGTACCGCAACATCCGCACCCGCCCGTACCGACGGGCGGTGCTGCGCCACACCGACCTCTTCCTGCCCGCCACGGCCCGAGCGCGAGACGCGTTGCTCGTCGAGGGCGTGACGCCCGACCGGCTGGAGATCTGCGCCCCCGGCGTCGACACGGCGCGGTTCCGACCCGCGGGCCCCACGAGCGACGGCGACCCCGTCGTGCTCTCCGCCGGCCGCCTGGTGTGGGAGAAGGGGCACCAGGACCTGCTTCGCGCCGTCGCGCTCCTGCAGCGTCGCGGCGCCCCGCGGCTGCCGCGGGTGGTCATCGTGGGTTCGGGCCCCGAGGACGAGCGGCTGCGGAGCTACGCCGCCGAGCTGGGGATCGCCGACCGCGTCACGCTCCGGTCGTTCGTCCCGTACGACGAGATGCCGGGGGTCTACTCCTCGGCCTCGGCACTGTGGCTCGGGAGCATGCCGATCTGGTCGTGGGAGGAGCAGTTCGGCATGGTGCTGGCCGAGGCGCACGCGGCCGGGCTGCCCATCGTCACGACCACGTCCGGCGCCATCCCCGAGGTCGCGGGGCCCGAGGCCACGTACGTGGCGCCCGGCGACTGGGTCGGGCTGGCCGACGCCCTGGGCACGGGCCTGCTCGCTCAGGACGGTGCGAGCCCGCACCGGGTGCGCGACCCCGAGCGCGTGCGCGAGTTCTCCGTGCAGGCGGCGGCGGACCGCCTCGCCGCGGCGTACGACCGCGTGCTCGCGACGCGCTGAGGCGCAGCGAGCGCGCCGTCAGCGCGCGGCCACGGCGCGGGCCCGGTCGTAGGCGGCGAGCGTGCCCTGCGCCGTGCGACGCCACGTCAGCTCTGCGACCCGCGCTCGGCCCCGCTCCCGCAGGTCGGCCGCCCACGCGTCGTCGTCCAGGATCCGGTTGACCGCGGCGGCGACCCCCGCGTGGTCCTCCGTGTCCACCACCGTGGCGGCGTCGCCCACCGCCTCGAGCAGCGCCGGGGTGGTCGACACGACGGTCGGCACCCCCCGCTGCATCGCCTCGAGCGCCGGCAGCCCGAACCCCTCGAGGCGCGACATCTGGACGTCGACCGCCGCCAGGTCGTAGAGGCCCTCGAGGTCGCGGTCGTCGACCCAGGACGGCAGGCGGACCCGGTCGGCGACGCCGAGCTCGGCCGCAAGCGCCTCGAGCTCGCGGCCGTGCCCGCCGTCGGCCCCTGGCGCCACGAGGACGACGTCGTCGGGGACCGACGGGAGCGCACGAATGACCGTCTCGAGGTTCTTGTGCGGTCGCTTCTGTCCCACGCTGAGCAGCACCCGACCGCGCTTGATGCCGAACCGGGCCCGAGCTTCGGCCGCCGGAGTGGCATCGGCACCCACGTCGATGCCCGCGCCGAGCAGCACGACGTCGATCTTGTCCGGCGCCACCCCCAACAGCCGCACGAGGTCGGCCGCCGTCGCCTGCGTGTCGGCGACCACGACGTCGGCCGCCCGCGCCGACAGCCACGTGAGGCTGCGCCACACGTTGGCGGCCACCGGGCTGAACCCGCTGAGCGCCGCGTGCTCGATCCACATGACGTCGTGGATCGTGGCGACGGTCGGCGTCCCGCCGACGAGCGGCACGAAGTTGGCGGGCCCGTGGACGACGTCGCACCCCGCGCGGCGCGCGAGGTCGGCCAGCGCCCCGAGCTGGGCGGGATAGAGCAGCTGCGGACGCGCGCTCGTCGTCCGCAGCCGGGTGATGCCGACCCGCGGGTGGGCCGCCAGCGCGGTCACCCACGCGGGAGCGTCCGCGGAGGCGACGAGGTGGAGCTCGAGGTCCTCGCGCTCCTGGAGCATCGCGGGGGCCAGCTCTCGGGCGTACCGACCGACGCCGCCGGCCTGCGGCCCGAACGCCAGCAGGTTGAGCGCGACGCGCATCAGTGACCCTCCGCCGCGGCGACGAGCATCGCGAGGGTGACCGCGGCCGTGCGCGCCCACGTGAACTCCGCCGCCCGGGCCCGGCCGCGCCGGCCGAAGTCCGCGGCGCGGTCCGGGTCGGCGAGCACCCCGGCCAACCCGTCGCGGATGGCCGCGACGGAACGCGGGTCGACCGTCACGGCCGCGTCGCCGGCGACCTCCGGCAGGCTCGAGACGTTCGACGTGATGACCGGCGTGCCGACGGCCATGGCCTCCAGCACCGGCAGTCCGAACCCCTCGTGGAACGAGGCGTAGACGAAGGCGTCGGCGGCGGCGTAGACCGCAGGCAGGTCGTCGTCCTCGACGAACCCGGTGACGTGCACGAGCTCGCCGGCGCCGTCGATCGCCCGGTCGATGTCCTCGTCCTGCCAGCCCCGGTGGCCGGCGACGACGAGCCGCCGGCCGTCGCGCACGGCCTCGGGCAGCCCGACGAACGCGTCGATCGCCCGTACGAGGTTCTTGCGGGGCTCGCGGGTCCCGACCGACAGCACGTAGCGGTCGGGCAGTCCCAGTCGGGCGATGACATCGGTCCGTGCCGCTGCACGGCGGGCGAAGGTCTGGTCCACGCCCAGCGGGGTGACGGTCGCGCGGGCCGCCGCCGACGGGAATCGTGCTGTGAGCTCGTGCTTCGTCGCCTCCGAGATGCAGGCGAACGTGGTGTTCCGGCGCAGGGCGAGTGGCAGCGTGGCCCGCTCCGCCAGCGCCCCGAGCGGCGGCGAGGTCTCGGGATCGAACGCCACGAGGTCGAAGACCGTCGCGACCGTCGGCACCGGGCTGGCGGCGGCAAGGAGGTACGACGCCGTGGAGAGCAGGGCGTCGCCATGCCGGGCGGAGCGGGCCGCGGCCAGGGCCCAGCCCGGATCGCGACCGGCCACCGTTCGCCAGCCGAAACGCGCGTCACGCTGCAGCGCGGTCCACGGCTCGCGCGCCAGCAGCTCGTATTCGTGGTCGTCGTCGCGCGCGGCCATCGCGATCAGGAGCTCGCGGATGTACCGGCCACGTCCGGCCGGCACCTCCGCTGCGGCGCGTGCGTCGATCACGAATCTCACGGCAGGCAGGCTAGTGGCCGCCCCGGGAGCACCGCGCCCGGGGGCCGCCTGGCGTTCCACGCCGCCGGGTTTCGCCCTCGTCCCCTAGTCTGCCCGTCATGCCGAAGCGCGCCCTCATCACCGGGATCACCGGCCAGGACGGCTCCTACCTCGCCGAGCTGTTGCTCGAGCAGGGGTACGAGGTCCACGGCATGGTCCGCCGAGCGTCGACGGAGAAGTTCGACCGCATCGAGCACCTGCGCGACAAGGTCACGCTGCACCAGGGCGACCTGCTCGACCAGCGCTCGCTCGTCGACACGATGCGCGCGGCGAACCCGGACGAGATCTACAACCTGGCCGCGATGAGCTTCGTCGGCCTGTCCTGGGTGCAGCCCACGCTGACGGCCGACTTCACCGGCGTCGGCGTCACCCGCGTGCTCGAGGCGATGCGCGAGGCCGCGCCCGAGGCACGCTTCTACCAGGCGTCCTCGTCGGAGATGTTCGGCAAGGTCCGCGAGGTCCCGCAGAACGAGGACACGCCGCTCTACCCGCGCTCGCCGTACGGCGTGGCGAAGGTCTACGGCCACTTCATCACCGTCAACTACCGCGAGTCCTACGGGCTGCACGCCACGTCGGGGATCCTCTTCAACCACGAGTCCCCGCGCCGTGGCCTGGAGTTCGTCACCCGCAAGATCACCTGGCACGCCGCCGCGATCAAGCTCGGCCAGCGCGACAAGCTCGCGCTGGGCAACCTCGACGCCAAGCGCGACTGGGGCTACGCCAAGGACTACGTCAAGGCGATGTGGCTGATGCTGCAGCAGGACAAGGCCGAGGACTACGTCATCGCCACCGGCCAGACCAACACGGTCCGTGAGTGCGTGCAGGTCGCCTTCGACGAGGCCGGCCTGGGCGACTGGGAGCAGTACGTCGAGATCGACCCGCAGTTCGTGCGCCCGGCCGAGGTCGACCTGCTCATCGGCGACCCGGCAAAGGCGAAGAAGGACCTCGGCTGGGTCCCGGAGACGAGCTTCGAGGAGCTCATCCGCCTCATGACCCGCGCCGACCTCGAGCTGCTCTCGAAGTAACGCCACGGCGCGGTCCCGCCCCCGGCCCGCTCGGCCGGGGCGGGCCCCCGCCCCGCCCGGGCGGAGCGAGCCGCGCCAGCACGCCATGCGCATCTGCCTCGTCTACGACTGCCTCTACCCCTGGACGGTGGGGGGCGGGGAGCGGTGGTACCGCGGCCTCGCGGAGCGGCTCGTGGCCGACGGCCACGACGTCACGTACCTGACGCTCACGCAGTGGGACCCGGGCGACGAGCCCGACATCCCCGGCGTCGCCGTCATCCCCGTCGGCCCGCGGATGGAGCTCTACGCCGACGGCAACCGCCGGATCGCCCCGCCGCTGCGCTTCGGCGCCGGCGTGCTCGCGCACCTGTTGCGCCACGGCCGGGACTACGACGTCGTCCACACCTCGTCGTTCCCGTACTTCTCGCTCCTGGCCGCCGAGGTCGCGCGGCCGATCGGCCGCTACGGCGTGACCGTCGACTGGTTCGAGGTCTGGAGCCTGGAGTACTGGCGCGGGTACCTCGGCCGGCTCGGTGGCCGCGTCGGGTGGACGGTGCAGCGGCTCTGCGCGTGGATGCCGCAGACAGCCTACGCCTTCAGCCGCCTCTACTCCCGCCGCCTCGGCGAGCTCGGCCTGCGCGGCGGCGTCACGTTCCTCACCGGCATGCACGGGGGGACGCTCGAGGCCGCCCCTCCCGCGCCGCCCGCCGACCCGCCGACGGTGGTCTACGCCGGCCGGATGATCCCGGAGAAGCGGGCCTGGCTCGTCGTCGACGCGATCGCGGCCGCCCGGGAGCGTGTCCCCGAGCTGCGGGGCCGGATCTTCGGGGCCGGGCCCGAGGCCGAGCGCGTCGCCGCGCGCATCGTCGAGCTGGGCCTGCAGGACGTCGTCGAGATGCCCGGGTTCGTCGACAACGCCGTGCTCGACGAGGCCATGCGCACCGCCACGTGCCTCGTGCAGCCGTCGTCGCGCGAGGGCTACGGGCTCGTCGTCGTCGAAGCCTCCGCCCACGGCGTGCCCGTCGTGGTGGTCGAGGGCGCCGACAACGCCGCGGTCGAGCTCGTCGACGAGGGCCGCAACGGCCACGTCGCCGCCGAGCCCACCGGCGAAGCCATCGGCGCCGCGATCGTCGCCTGCCACGCGGGCGGCGAGGGCCTCCGCGCCGCCACCCGGGCGTGGTACGCCGAGAACGCCGCGCGCCTCTCCATGGACGCGTCGCTGAGCGTCGTGTCCGCCGGCTACGCGCCGGCCAGCGCCCGCCCGTAGGCGTCCGCTGTCTGCCGCGCGGCGCGCTCCCACGAGAAGTCCCGGGCACGGAGCAGGCCGCGCTCGCCGAGGTCGCGGCGCAGCACCTCGTCGGCGGTCAGGCGCTCGATCGTCGTGCGGATGGCCCCGGTGTCGTCGGGGTCGAACAGCAGCGCCGCCCCGCCGGCGACCTCGGGCATGGACGCCCGGTCGGCGCACGCCCCCGCCACCCCGCGCGCCATCGCCTCGAGCACGGGCAGGCCGAAGCCCTCGTAGAACGACGGGAACACGTGCGCCACGCACAGGCGCCACAGGCCCTCCACGTCGGCGCGCGAGAGCCAGCCGGGGAACAGCACGTCGTCCCCCACGTTGCGCGCCGCGGCGCGCAGGAGCAGCGACGGCTCGTGCTCCGTGGCGTAGCCCGGCACGACGAGCAGCGGCCGGCGCTCGACCGGGATGCCCGCGAGCGCGTCGATCAGGCCCTCGACGTTCTTGTGCGGCCGCTTCGCCGCCATCGACAGGATCACGGGGCGATCGCCCAGCCCCAGCCGGCGGCGCAGGTCGTCCTCCGGCGTGGGCACGAAGCCTTCCCCCGGCAGCGTGGTGGCCAGGTGCACCACGTCGATCGTGTCCTCGGGCGTGCCGAGGATGCGGACCATGTCGTCCTTCGTCGCCTGCGAGTCGGCGACGATCCGCCGCGACGCGTGGACGGCGGCAGGCACAAGCACCCGCATGCCCAGGCCGCGCATGCCGAAGTGCGCGTCGGGCGCCACCGCGTAGTGCAGGTCGTGGACCGTGGTGACCTTCGGCGGGCCGCCGGCCAGGCGTCCCGGGCCGGTCGAGGCGAGGCTGTGGATCAGGTCGGCGCCGAGCTGCGTGGCCAGGCGGGGCACGTGGCGCTGCTCGCCCCAGATCCACTGCTTGCGGTCGCGGGCGTCGACGGGGGCGACCACGGACTCCACGACCCCGTTCCAGGGCGCAGCCTCGTCCGCGGCGGCGACGCGGTTGACGATCGCCACGGGCTCCACGCCGTCGAGCGCGGCGAGGCGCGGCAGCAGCTCGCGGGCGTAGACCTCCATGCCGCCCGTCTCGCCGGGAACGAGGTAGATCAGGTTGAGCGCGACGCGCACGGGATCAGGACCCGAGCCGCTCGAGGTCGGCGGCGACCATCTCGGCCACGAGCGCGTCGAACGTGTAGGCGGGGCGCCAGCCCAGGACCTCGCGGGCGCGGGTCGGGTCGCCCACGGGCGCCCAGCGCTCGGGCGGGCGCACGAACGCCGGGTTCACGACGACCCGGTCGCGGGGCTCCCCGGACTCCGTCGTCACGTGGCGCTCGACGCCGGCCGCGCGGAACGCCGCGTCGACCAGGTCGCCCACGGTGTGGGGCACGCCCGAGGCCAGCACGTAGTCGTCGGCCGTCTCGTGGCGCAGCGCGAGCACCATGCCCGCCACCACGTCCTTGGCGTGCGACCAGTCGCGCACGGCGCGCAGGTCGCCCAGCGTGATCTCGTCCGCCCGCCCGGTGGCGATCGCGGCCACCCCGGCCGTGACCTTGCGGGGCAGGAACCGCTCGGGCCGCCGGGGCGACTCGTGGTTGAAGGTGACGGCGGACACGAGGTGCCGGTCGTGGCGCTCGCGCAGCGTGCGGACCAGGCCGTGCGCGGCGAGCTTCGCCACGCCGTAGGGGCTCCGGGGGCGTGTCGCCGCCGACTCGTCCTGGGGGGAGACGCCGGCGTCGCCGAAGATCTCGCTCGAGCTCGCGACGAGCACCCGGGTGCCCTCGCGCGCGCCGGCCGCCGCCAGGAGCGCGGCCGTGCCGGTGACGATGGCCTGCGTCACCTCGGTCGGGTCGTCCCACGAGTCCGGCACGAACGTCGGCGCGGCGAGGTGGTAGATCTCGTCAGCGTCGGCGGTGGCGACCGTCCGGCGCACGGCGTCGGGGTCGCGCAGGTCGAGCGGCAGCAGCCGCACGTCGCCCGCCAGGTGCCCCAGGCCGGCGCGCTCCAGCGCCCCGTCCGTGGCGCGCACCGTGCCGACGACCTCGTCGCCGGCGGCGAGGAGGTGCTCGGCCAGGTACCCGCCGTCCTGGCCGGTCACGCCGGTGATCAGGACCCGGCGGGTCATCGGACGTCCCGGGACGGCTCGCGCAGCATCCCGGCGCAGGGTATCCGGACCCGCGACGACGCGGCCGGGGCGTGGGGCCGAAGCGCGTGGATCCTGCCCCCGGCACCGAACGCCCCCGGGGCCCGGCTTGCATCCGGACGTGCACCACACGTCGCGACGGAGACGCCCGGTAGCATTTCGCGGACGGCGCAACTTCTGCAGGAGCCACGGGTTCGTACCCGTTGAGCCGTAGAGACGGGATCGTCCCATCCCGCAGCGCCTCACCCCCACCATGCACGATCACGATCAGCAGGTCACTCGCGAGGACGTCCTCCTCGCACTCGCCACACCTCCTCCGCAGGTCGAGGTCGTCGGGATCCCGATGGCCCTCACGACCTACGAGCGCACCGTGTCGTGGATCGACGCGATGATCGCCACGCGCCGCCAGGGCTACGTCTGCGTCGCCGCGACGCACACCGTCATGGCCTGCCAGGAGGACCCCGAGCTGCGCGCCGCCGTGCTCGGCTCCTCCCTCACCGTCCCGGACGGCCAGCCGCTGGTCTGGGCGATGAACCTGCTCGGGCACGAGCAGCCCAACCGCGTCTACGGCCCCACGCTGATGGAGCGCCACTGCGCCCACGCGGCGGAGCACGGCACGCGGATCTACCTCTACGGCGGCCGCGACGGGGATGCGCTCGACACGCTCGCCGCCAACCTCCGGCGCCGGTTCCCGGGCCTGCAGATCGTCGGCGGCTGGTCGCCCCCGTTCCGCCCGCTCACGGAGCAGGAGGAGCAGGGCGTCGTCGACGAGATCAACGACTCCGGCGCGGACGTCGTGTGGGTCGGCATCGGCGTGCCGAAGCAGGAGAAGTGGATGGCCGCCATGCGGCCCCGCCTCGACGCCCCGGTGCTGATCGGCGTCGGCGCGGCGTTCGACTTCCACGCCGGCCTGGTGCCACAGGCCCCCGCCGTGCTGCAGGGCGCCGGCCTGGAATGGCTCTTCCGCCTGGTCCAGGAGCCCCGGCGCCTGTGGAAGCGCTACGCGCGCTACAACCCGCTCTTCGTGCTGCGCTTCGGCACGCAGCTGCTCCGCCAGCGGACGTCGGGCCAGCCCGTCGCCCCCGTGGTGCTCGACGGCCCGCCCCCGCGGTCGCCGCGAACCCTGCGTGGGCGCTCGGTCACCCACGCCGGGCGCTAGCCTCCCTCTCGTGGATCTCGACGTCGCCGTCGTCGGCATCGGGCGGGTGGGCCTCCCCCTCGCTCTTGCCTTCGCAAACCAGGGCCTACGCACCGTCGGCGTGGACAACAACGCGGAGATCGTCTCCGCCGTCCAGGACGGCCGCATGCCGTTCGAGGAGCCGGGGGCGGAGGAGATCCTCGAGCGCGTCCAGGGCGACGGGTCGTTCCGCGTCACCGGCGACGTCGCCGAGGCCGCCCGGGCCAAGCACATCGTCCTGACGCTCGGCACGCCGTCCTTCAGCCACATCGAGATCGACGTCGGCCAGATCCGCAGCGTCCTCGACGACCTGCTCCCGCACCTGCGCGAGGGGCACTGCATCGTCCTGCGCTCGACGATCGCCCCGGGCACGACCGAGTTCGTCGCGGGCTACCTCGAGATGCACCGCGGGTTCACCGTCGGACGCGACCTCTTCGTGGCGCACGTGCCCGAGCGGATCGCCGCCTCGCGGTTCTTCGCAGAGATCAGCACCCTGCCGTGCATCGTCGGCGGCTACGGCGAAGGCTCCGGCGAGGTCGCCGCCGAGCCGTTCCGCGCCCTCGGCGCCCCGATCGTGCAGACCAGCCCGATCGAGGCCGAGCTGGCCAAGATCTGGACCAACATCCTCCGCTACACGATGTTCGCGCTGCCGAACCGGCTGATGATGGAGTGCGAGCAGTACGGCGCCAACGTCTTCGAGGTCATCGACCTCATCAACCGGGACTACCCGCGCGGCGGGATGAAGCTCCCCGGCATGACCGCCGGCACGTGCCTGCGCAAGGACTTCACGTTCTCCGAGGAGCGCTCCCCCGCCCCCGGCATGCTGCTCGCCGTCTCGCGGGTGAACGAGTCCGTCCCCCTGTTCCTCGTCGACGGCCTGAAGCGCCGTCTCGACAACGGCACGCTCCGCGGGCGCAAGATCGCCGTCCTCGGCCTGGCGTTCAAGGGCGACACGGACGACGAGCGCGACTCGCTGAGCTTCAAGCTCATGCGCCTGCTCGAACGCGAGCTGGCCCTCGTCGCCGCGCACGACCCGCACAGCCCGTCCTCGACGCTCACCCTCGCGGAGTCCGTCGCCGACGCCGACGCGATCGTGCTGGCGACGAACCACTCCGCGTGGAAGGACCCGGCCGTCCTGGCCCGGATCGCGGACCTCGCAGCCCCCGGCGCGGTGCTCGCGGACCCGTGGAACTGCTTCGGGCAGGACACGGTGTTCGGCGTCGCGAGCGAGCTGGCCGACGCCGGCGCCGCGGCGCACGCGCCTGGCGCGACCGTCTAGGTGTAGGTCCTAGCGGGCGCGCCCGGCGCCGAGGCGCACGACCTCGACACCGGCGAACCGCTCGGCCACGGTCGCCAGGCCCTCGTCCTTGGTGGCCAACGGCTCCCCCAACGACTCGGCCAGGGCGACGAACAACGCGTCCGCGACGGTCGCGTTCTCGCGCAGGCTCCATGCGCGGCTCCGGAGCGGCAGCGACGGATAGTGATCGATCGCCAGGTCGCCGAAGTCGGCCACGGCCCCGGCCAGGCGATCCTCCGACGCGTCACCCCTCAGGGCCAGGCGCCGCAGCACCGCGACGACCTCGAACGTGAGCACGTCGGGTGCGGCGGCGGGACCGGCTTCGAGCAGAGCGGTGGCCTGGGGTGCCGCCCCGGACCCGAGCAGCAGGTCCACGACCACCGACGTGTCGAAGACGGTCACTCGCCGTGCTCGCGCAGCGCGCGCACCGTGTCCTCCGACGGCTCGGAGGGCTGTACCACCCCGCGCGCCGCGACCCGGGCGGCCAGCTCGGCGGCCGTCGGACGCGAAGCCGCGCGGCCGAGCACGTCCCGGGCGTAGTCCGAGAGCGAGACCCCGGCCGCCGCCGCCCGTGCCCGGAGTGCCCGGTGAACGTCGTCGGGTACGTCTCGGATCTGAACGGTCGCCATGGAGATAAGGGTTGCATGCACTTTGGAGGTTGTCCATGCACGTTGCATGCCCGTGTCCTCCGCCGCGCCGCGGCAGCAGGGCGTCCTGCCCGCGTCGGCCGATACGCTGGCCGCAATGTCTCGCGTTCTCGTCACGGGCGGTGCCGGCACCATCGGCGCCGCCGTCGTCCGCCGTCTCCTTCGCGACCCCCGCTTCGAGGTGCGGGTGTCGGATCAGCGCGACGCGCCGGACTGGATGCGCGAGGGGTGCGAGATCCACCAGGGCGACCTGCGCGAGCGCGACGAGGCCAAGCGCGCCATGACGGGCTGCACCCACGTCATCCACCTGGCGGCGATCGTCGGCGGCATCGGCAACTTCCACAAGCTGCCCTACACGCTGACCGACGTGAACTCGTCCCTCTACAACAGCGTGATGGGCGCCGCGATCGAGCTCGGCGTCGAGCGCTTCACCTACGTGTCGAGCTCGATGGTGTTCGAGAACACCACGGAGTTCCCCACGAAGGAGGAGCACGTCGACCGCGTGCCCACGCCGACGTCGGCCTACGGGTTCTCCAAGCTCACGGGCGAGATCCAGATCAAGGCCGCCTACCAGGAGCACGGGCTGCCCTACACGATCGTGCGCCCGTTCAACGCCTACGGCCCGGGCGAGATGCCCGAGGACGAGCCGGGCATCGCGCACATGGTCCCTGACGTCATCCGCAAGGTCCTGGCCCTGCCCCAGGGCGCGCCGCTGCCGATCTTCGGCCAGGGCGACCAGACGCGCACGCTGACCCACGTGCAGGACATCGCCGACGGCATCGTCACCGCCACGGGCCACGAGGCGGCGCTGAACGAGGACTTCAACATCTCCGCCGGCGACGAGCGCACCATCGCCGACGTCTGCCACGTCATCTGGGAGCAGTGCGGCCGGACGGACGAGCTCGTCTTCGAGCACCTGCCGACGTTTGACGTCGACGTGCAGCGTCGCTGGCCCGACGTGTCGAAGGCCAAGCGCCTGCTGGACTGGGAGTCGCAGATTCCGCTGGACAAGGGCATCGCGGACACGGTCGCCTGGCTCCGGACCGTCTGAGCGCCATCGGGGTCCCGCCGACACGCCCGGGGGCGCCGCCCGCCGGCCCCCGCGATGCGGCCCGTGCCCGGACGGTGACCCGCGTCGCCGCCGTCGCCGCGTGGGTCGGCGCGGCCGTGCTGCTCGCCGCGGTGCTCTTCCGCCTGCCGGACACCGTGCGGGCGATGCACTCCAACGCCGACCTCGCCGCGCCGCTGGCGATGGCGCACCTGCTCGCCGACCTCCCGAACTCGGCGGCCGTCACCGGCAACTACGGCTGGTGGAACGGGCTGTGGGTGGTCCAGCTGCTGCGGCCGCTGCCCGGCGACACGCTCCTGGCCAGCTACCTGCCGTTGGCGGTCACGATGCTCGCCGTCGGCGCACTGACGCTCCAGGCGCGGAGGCTGTTCGGGACGACGGCGGCCGTCGCCGTCCCCGCCGTGGCCCTCGCGGTCGGTCCCAACACCTGGGTCATGAACGCCGCCTGGTCCGGTCGGGCCCCGAGCTGGTGGGCGATGGTCGCCGTCGGGCTCGTGCTCGTCGCCCACGCCGGCCGGGTCGGCACCCCGGCCTCCAAGCGGCTCTGGCTGGCCACGGGAGCAGCCGTCCTCTGGGGCGGCGCCGCCCTGTCCGGCGACGCGCTGGCGTGGACGTCGGTCGTGGCCCCGGCGGCCGGCGTGGCCGCCGTCGCGCTCCTGCGCCGGCAGTGGCGTCAGGCCGCCGTGGCGCTCGGCGTCGCCGCCGGGGTCGCCGTCTCGAGCATCGCGTTCCGGGCGCTCGCCGAACACCAGGGGTACTTCCAGCGCCCGAGCCCCGTGTCGCTGACGCCCTTCGACGAGGCCCAGGCCGGCGCGGGCAACGTCGTCGTCGGCCTCCAGGAGGTCTGGCGCGGCCCGCTGAACAGCGCCGCCGGGGCCACGAGCGGCTACCTCGGGCTGCTGCTCGTCGTCGTCGCGGTGGCGGCCGGGGTCGTGTACCTGCTCGGCGGAACAAGCCGGTCCGGCGAATCGGCATCGGACGCGGACGCGACGGCGGCGGGGTCGACCGCAGCCGCCGCGTCGTCGAAGGACGCAGCCCGTGTCGCCTGGGCCACGTTCTGGACGGGGGTAGCGGTCGCCGGGACGGTGGCGTTCGCGTTCTCGCCGGCGTCGATGGTCAACGGCCTGCCCGTGGCGCGCTACCTGTACGGCGTCCCGTTCGCGGCCGGCGCGCTGATCGCCCTGCTCGCCGGACGGAGAGGGCGCCCTGCCCTCGTCCTGGTGCCGACGCTGGCGTTGGCGCTCGTCGCCGCTCTGGGCATCGCCCGTCAGGCGCCACCGCGCACCCCGGAGGCCCGGGTCGCCACGCTCGATCCGATCCTCGCCGTCGCGCGTCAGGAGCGGGTGACCCGCGGCTACGCCTCGTACTGGACGGCCTACCCGACGACGGTGCGCTCGGGCTTCCGCCTGCAGATCGACCCCGTCGGCACCTGCCCTGCCTCGAACGGCCAGCTGCTGTGCCCGATGTACCTGCACTACGTCGACCGTGCGTACGAGCCGCAGCCGGGGATCCGCTCGTTCCTGCTCGTCGACACCAGTCACCCCGGAGGCGGCGACTGGGTGGGGCAGGCGCCGGCCACGCCGACGCCCGTGGCGCGCCACACCGTCGCGCCGGGGATCGAGATGCTGATCTACGACCACGACCTGGCCGCCGACCTCGTGCCCGTCACGAGCGCCGGGGACGCGCTGCAGCACCGCTAGGCGGTGGTGCAGCGCGTGGGGCTAGCGGCCGACGCGCACGGTCGTGTTCTTCGATGCGGCCGCGTGCGTCGCAGTCGCGGCGTAGGTGGCCCGGACGCTCAGCTTCCGGACGCCCGCCGGCACGGTGAACGTCGCCACCGCGTGGCCACGCCGCACCTGCACCGAACGGGTTCGCACGAAGCGCGGCCCGCCGGCCCGACGGCTCACCCGCAGCCGGACGCGCCCGCCAGCGTCGCGCGGAAGCGCGACCACGAGCCGAACGCGGCGGCCGGAGGCCCCGCGACGGCGCGCCAGCGTGCGGCCGGTGACCGCCAGGGTCGTCGCCTTCCTCGCCGGTCCGGCTGCCGGAGGCTCGACGGCCGGCGGCGTGTCTCGCGGCGGCGCGGGACACGCCGGCGTCACAGCGGTGCCGAACTTCCCCGCATTCGCGGGCGAGCCGTTTCCGGCCGCGTCCTCCAGCCAGATGGACAGGGCGGACTCGACCCCGTTGCACGTTCCCGGTGCTGGCCCGAGCGGCGGGGCGGTCTCGGACAGCGCGAACGGGCTGGTGGTGGCGACGCCCTCGACGCACACCGGTGCGGGCACGATCGGCGAACCGAACCAGCCGCGACAGTACCGCCAGTGGGCCCGGGCGATCGGGGCGCCGCGGTCGGGGGCGTCGGTCCAGTTGGCCATACCACCGGTGTGCCAAACGGTCGGCGCGCCGGGCGCCGAGCGGTCGACGAGGAGTCGATGGGGGACCGTCGCCTCCGGCCCCGGCCCCTGAGCATCCCGCAGCGCCACGCTGAACCCGGAGTAGGTGCCCTCGCGTGCCAGCGGGATCTCCGCGCGCCCGTCCTGGTCGCTCGTGCCCGACAGGTTGAGGAAGTAGTCCTCGCCTGCCGGGCTGAACGTCACCTTCCAGTCGGCTTCCGTCCCAGCGGGCGCGCCGCCAGGAACGGTCCAGGTCGCCACGGCGGTGTCCGCGGAGGTCGCGCTCTCGGCAGGGCTGACGGCGAGGTTGGCCGGCGCCGGCGGGGCGGCCGCTGCCGGAGCCGCCGCCGCGCCGAGGGCGGCCAACGTTCCGAGCAGGGTGAGCGCCCGGACGAGGCGACCTTCACGCGGGCTCGGCCAGGGCGGACGGAACAGGTGTACACGCATGCGCGCAAAATAGGTGCCGGCCCCGGTCCTGTCGAGCACCGACGCCCGATGTCCGACGGCGCGTGGCCGGCGGTGCTCGAACGGCCGCGGCAGCGGCCGGCGCTCAGGCCCGCGCGGCGTCCTGCCGTACCTCGCGCTCCCGGGCCTCCGGGGTGTTCCAGGCCGCCCAGGCGCCCTCGACCATCGCTCGCAGGTCGGTGCCGGGCTTCCAGCCGAAGTCCTCCTCGATGCGCCGCGCCGAGCCGACGATGCGGGCCGGGTCGCCGCCGCGGCGCGGGGCGGTGTCGTAGCCCAGCGCGTCCTCGCCCACGACCGCGAGGATGGTCTCGACGATCTGGCGCACCGAGACGCCCTCGCCCCGACCGACGTTGTAGCTCGGGGCGAGCTCCCGGCCCTCGTCGAGTAGCACGGCCGCGCGCAGGTGCGCCTCGGCCAGGTCGGCCACGTCGACGTAGTCGCGCACGCACGAGCCGTCGGGCGTGGGGTAGTCGTCGCCGAAGACCTTCGGGCGCTCGCCGCGCGAGAGGGCACGGAAGACGAGCGGGAACAGGTTGTACGGGCTGTGGTCGACGATCCGGTCGCTGCCGGAGCCGACGACGTTGAAGTACCGCAGCGAGGTGTGGCGCAGCGACGGGCGCGCGCGGGCCTGGTCGCGGATGAGCCACTCGCCGATGAGCTTGGACTCGCCGTACGGGCTCTCCGGGCGCTGCGGAGAGTCCTCCGTGACGATCTCGCCCTCCATCGTCCCGTAGGTCGCCGAGCTCGAGGAGAAGACGAGCCGGTCGACGTCACGCTCCGCCATCTGCCGCAGCAGCACCCGCGTGCCCTCGACGTTGGCCCGGTAGAAGTCGAGCGGCGCGTTGACCGACTCGCCCGCGTACTTCAGGCCCGCCAGGTGGATCACACCTTCGACGGGCTGCGCCTCGAACGCGGCGGCCACCGCGGCCGCGTCCTCGATCCGCCCCTCGTGCACGACGACATCGTCCGGGACGAACTCGCGGAACCCGGACGACAGGTCGTCGAGCACCACCACCTCGCGATCGGCCGCGCGGAACGCCTCGACGATGTGGGACCCGATGTAGCCGGCACCGCCGGTGAGAAGCCACGCCATGGCGCCGAGTCTAGGCGGCGTCCCTGGGCGCCGCCTGTGAGGTCCACGAATGCCCGCCGATGAGGACTCCGGGCGCCGCCTCGGCCGCCGGTGCGGCAGCCGGACGGCTCAGCCGGGGTCGACGCTCGCGTACAGGGCGCCCAGGCGCTCCGCGACGCGGGCGGGTTCCGTCAGCGCCAGGGCCCGCAGGCGCCCACGCTCGCCCGCCGCGGCGTCGCCCCCCAGGCGGTCCCACGCCGCGGCCAGCGCCACGGGATCGCCCGGGGCGACCCGCGCCTCGTCCGGCACGAGCTCGCGCAGCGCGCCGACGTCGGACGCCACGACGGGCAGGCCGCGCAGCAGCGCCTCGGCGGCCGCCAGGCCGAACGTCTCGTGCGCGAGCGACGGCACGAGCTCGAGCGCCGCGCGACCCCGCAGGGCGTCGAGGCCGGCGCGGTCCAGCCGCCCCGCGAACGAGACCTGCGGCAGGTCGGCCGCCGAGGCCCGGAGCTCGTCCTCCAGGGGGCCGGAGTTCGCGATCACCAGCGGCCGGCCGTTCAGGCGCGAGGCCGCGATCGCCACCGCCGTGCCCTTCTCCGGCGCGAGGCGGCCCACGACGACCGCGGGACCGGCCGGGTCGGGCGTCAGCCGGGCGCCGGCCGCGACGGGGTGGGGCAGCACGTGGGTGCGGTCGTCCGGCAGGCCGGCGCCCAGGGCGGCCAGGCGCTCGAGCGCCGCGGTGCTGGGTACCGCGATCGCGTCCGCCCCCGCGATCAGCGGCCGCCGCTGCAGGGTCAGCCCGGCGGCGTAGACGACGCTCTCCGCCAGGCCGCCCCGACAGTTGTGGCGCACGCCGGGGCGGGTGTCGCCCGCGTGGCAGGCGGTGCAGTCGTGCCCGTCGCGGACGCAGGTGGCCACGGAACAGACCAGCCGGTAGTTGTGGAGCTGCAGGACGACGCGGGCGCCGGCCTCGCGGGCGGCCCGCAGCGCGCGGGCGCCGAACGTGGGGTGCAGGTTGTGCGCGTGGACGATCCGAGCGCCGGTGCGCCGGACCTCGCGGGCCACCTCGTCCGGGTCGAGCCCGCCGCGCAGCAGCCCCGCGGCGGCGCGGCGGGCGCCGACGGCGGACGAGTCGCGCTCGAGCAGCGCCGTCTCCTCGCCCAGCCGCTCCTCCGTCAGGCGCCGCAGGCCGGCGATCGCGGCCTCCTCGCCACCCAGCGTGCGGTAGCGGTGGTGCAGGTGGAGGATCACGCCGCCGCCCCGCCCCGGCGCAGCCCGGCCGTCCCGGCCCCGCGCATCCGCACCGCTCCGCCCCGGCGCCGACCCGCCGCGCTGCCCGGCCGCGAGCCCGCGGGCCCGCTGCGGTGGTGACCCCGCACCCCGGCGGCCCCGCTCATCGGGTGTACCGCGTGAGGATCGTGTGGTCCTTGCGGGGACCCGTCACGCGCCACGAGACGACCAGCAGCCCCGGCCCCTCGACCCGCACCCAGCCGGCGTAGTGGTCTTCGCCGCACGGGTGGTCGACGGGGCACGCGCCGGCGCGCAGGTCGAGCGGGTGAAACGGCCGGCCGTCGTCGAAGCGGACCTCCCACCGTCCCTCCGCGCCGTCGGGCCCGGGCACGACGGCCATGGTCCGCGTGGCGGTGCCCTCGAACCCGCCGAGCTGGAGCGTGCCGCGCTCGACCCACGAGAGCCCGTCGCCGTCGAGCGCGAACGTCGCCGTGCCGACGTAGCGCCCGTCAGTGCCGGCCAGCGCGTCGTGAACCTCGCGGTCGATCTGCCACGTTCCGGGCAGGAACGCGCGGGGATCGTCCACCGCGATCGTGGGGGTGGGCACGGCCATCCCGCGGAGCGTACGCGGACGGGGGCGGGCCGCGGTCGCCGGGGAAGGGCCGGGGCAGGCCGGGTCGCCGTCGCCGGGGCAGGTCCGGACCGCCGCCGGGTGCTCCTCGCGGGCGGGCCCGGCCGCCGCGGGGCGTGCGCCTATGTTCTACGGGTCGTGTCCGGCCCCGCACCCCAGCCCTCCGTCTCCGTCGTCGTCCCCACGAAGGACGGCGCGCGGTACCTGCCCGAGCTGCTCGCCGCCCTCGCGCGGCAGGCCCCCGCGCACGAGGTGCTCGTCGTGGACTCCGGCTCGCGCGACGGCACCGTCGGGATCGCGCGCGCCGCCGGGGCGCGGGTCGTCGAGATCCCGCCCGCGTCGTTCGGCCACGGCCGCACCCGCAACCTCGCGGCGGAGACGGCGACGGGCGAGATCCTCTGCTTCCTCACCCAGGACGCCACGCCCGTCGAGGGGTGGCTCGAGGCCGTGCTACAGGCCTTCGCCGCCGACGAGCGGATCGGCGCGGTCTACGGCCCGCACCTGCCCCGCCCCGACACGTCGCCGATGGTGGCGCGCGAGCTGCAGGAGTTCTTCGCCGGCTTCTCCCCCACGGGCGGCCTGACGGTGCAGGGGCCGCGCGACCCGCCGTTCCTCTCGAACGTCAACGCCGCCTACCGCCGCGCGTGCTGGCAGGCCGTCCGGTTCCGCGACGTCGCCTACGCGGAGGACCAAGCGTTCGGGGCCGACCTGCTGGCCGCGGGCTGGCACAAGGCCTACGCCCCGGACGCCGGGGTGCTGCACGCCCACGACTACGGGCCCGTGGGCTTCGCGCGGCGCTGGTTCGACGAGTACCGCGGGCTGCGCACCGCCACGGGTTGGGTCGAGCCGTTCCGCCCGAAGGCGGCGCTCGGCGCGACGCTGCGCCTGACCCGCCGGGACCTCGCCTGGATGCGGGAGCACGGCTACGGGCGAGCCGCGCGCTGGCGCTGGGGCATCCGGGCGGTCGTCCACCACGCCAGCCGGCGGGTGTTCGCGCCGCTGGGCTCGCGGGCCGCGCGGCTGCCCGCGCCCGTGCGCCGCGTGCTCTCGCTCGAGCGGCGGGGCGACGGGCGCTGAGCGCCACGGCCCGCGATGATGGGGGCCATGTCGCGGCTCCGCACGTTGCTCCGTCTCCCGTCGCCGCCGCTCGACGTCCGGATCCCGTCCGGCCTGCTCGAGGTGCAGCGCGACGGGCCCGCCCCGCTTGTCCCGGGTCCCGTCGGCGATTCGCTCGACGTGGCGTTCGTCGTCCCGTCGTTCCGCCAGGTCAGCGGCGGCCACACGACGATCAGCCAGGCCGTCCGCGCGCTCGAGGCCCGCGGCGTGCGCTGCTCGATCTGGCTGCTCGACGACGACGCCCGCAGCGGCGGCGGCTCCGACGAGGCGCTCGTCGAGCGGTTCCGTCGGACGTTCGGCGCGATCCGCGGGGCCGTGCACGCGGGCTTCGCAGGGTGGACCGGCGCCGACGTCCTGGTGGCGACCGCCTGGCAGACGGTCCCGCAGGCGCTGCTGCTGCCCGGCGTCAAGGCCCGCGCCTACTTCGTGCAGGACCACGAGGCCGAGTTCTACGCCACGTCCGCCGAGCGCGAGTGGGCGGCGTGGACCTACCGCCAGGGCCTGCACCCCATCGTCGCCTCGCCGTGGCTGGCCGACCTGCTGCGCCGCGACTACGGCGCGGAGAGCACGACGTTCGACATCGGCGTCGACCACGCCACGTACCGCCCGCAGCAGGCCGAGCGCGACGGCGACCTCGTGCTCTTCTACGCCCGCGCCTCGACGCCCCGACGCGGCGTGCCCCTCGGGCTGGCCGCACTCGAGGAGCTCCACCGCCGCCGTCCCCGCACCCGCATCGCGCTCTTCGGCGAGGCGCAGCGCATCCGCACCCCGTTCCCGCACGAGCACCTGGGGGTGCTCGGCCGCGAGGAGCTCGCCGACCGCTACGCCCGCGCCGGCGCGGGGCTCGTCCTCTCGCTGACCAACCCGTCGCTGATCCCCCACGAGATGCTGGCCTGCGGGCTGCCGTGCGCCGACCTGGCGAGTACGAGCAGCGTCGCGGCGTTCGGGCCCGACACCCCGGTGCTGCTCGCCCCGCCGACGCCCCCGGGCCTCGCGGACGGGCTGGCCCGCCTGCTCGACGACCCCGACGAGCGGGCGCGACGCTCCCGCGCGGGGCTCGCGACCGTCGCCCCCCTGACGTGGGAGCGCACGGGCGAGCAGGTCGAGTCGGGCCTGCGCCGCGCGCTCGAGGTCGCGGGGACCGCCTAGACCGCGGCCGCCGATCGAGGCCGCGCGACCCGCCTAGATCCGGCGGGTGACGTGCGTGTAGAGCGCGTCGTACAGCCGGCGCTGGCGGGGGCGCAGGTTCTTGGCCACGTACGCCGCCACGGAGTCGGGCATGTGCACGTCGCGGTCGGCGACGACGCCGCCGACGTGGGCGACGGAGACCGTCGGGTCGTAGACGACGCGCCCGCCCGCGCGGCGCAGCTGCAGGCAGAGGTCCTCCTCCTCCTTGAAGAGGAAGAAGCGCTCGTCGAACCCGCCGACCGCCGCGAACGCCGAGCGTCGGACGAGCAGGAACGCGCCCGCCACCCAGGCCACGTCCGTCGGCGCGGTGCGGGGCTGCCAGTGTGCGTGCCCGGCGCCGTTGGCCACGTGTGCGCGCACGCCCTTGGACTCGCCGTGGTCCCAGCGCTGCGGCGTGCCGTCCTCCGTGCGCAGCAGCGGGCCGGCCGCCGCGACCGCCGGGTCCTCCAGGTGCCGGAGCAGACCCGCCACCACGCCGGGCCGGTCGACCGTCACGTCGGGGTTGACGCAGAGGATCGTCCGCGAGTCCGTGCGGGCGGCCAGCTCGTCGTGCCCGCCCCCGAACCCGCGGTTGCGGTCGCTCACGTGGACGTGCACCCGGCCGGCCCAGTCGCGGCGGATCGCCGCCAGGTCGTCGCCCGACGCGTTCTCGAGCACGTGGACCTCGAACGACGCGGGGCCGCGCTCGAGCTCGTCCAGCAGGCCCGGGAGCAGCCGGGCGACGTGGTCCTGCGTGCGGAAGTTGACGATCTGGACGACGAGGTCCGGGGACATGGCGGCCTGGCGGTCGGCGGGGCTGAGCGCGCCGAAGGCTAGCGGCGGGCCCGCGCGCCGGACCGCGTGCGTCGAGGTCTCGTAGGCTGCACCGTCGTGCCCTCGCCACCGGCCACCCCGACGCCGAGCGATCCCGGCCGCCCGCTGCGGGTGTGCGTCGTCGCCGAGTTCTACCCGCGCGCCGACGACCCGGTGCTGGGGATCTGGGCCCACAAGCAGGCGATCGCGGCCCGCGACGCGGGCTGCGAGGTGCACGTGCTCGTGCTGCACCGGCCCGTCCCGCCCAAGGCCACCCGGCCCGGGGACGTCGTGCGCACGCTGCGGCGGATGCGCGCCCAGCCGCGCGAGACCGTCCTCGACGGCATCCCCGTCACCTACGTGCGGTTCCACTCGCCTCCGCGCGGGCGCTCCTACGGGTCGTGGGGTCGCTGGGCCGCCCTGCCGCTCGCCCGCGCGCTCCGCCGCCTGCGGCGCACGTTCCCCTTCGACGTCATCCACGCCCACAACGCCGTGCCGGCCGGCGACGCGGTGCGGCGCGCGGGCCGGGCGACGGCGGGCGTCCCCCTGCTCGTCTCGGTCCACGGCGGCGACGTCTACTACACCGCCCGCCGCTCCGCCGCGGGCGAGCGGGCCGTCCGCGACGCGTTCGGGGCCTCGGCGCTCGTGCTCGCCAACTCGGCCGGCACGGCCGACCGCTGCGTCGAGCTGGGCGCGGAGCGCACCCGCGTCGTCCGCCTGGGCACCGACCTGCCCGACGCCGACGCGGTGCACCGCTGGCACGCCGGGCGCGACTGGCGCACCCCGCCGTCGGCCGCCGACGCCGGGCGCCGGGCGCGCGGGCGCTGGGGTTCCGGCCACGTCCTGCGCCCCGTCGCGTCCGAGGCGCCCGAGCCGCGGCTCGTGACCGTCGCCCACGTCGTGCCGCGCAAGCGCCACGAGGACGTCATCCGCGCGCTCTGGGTGCTGCGGGACCGCCACCCCGCGGTGCGCTACCGCGTGATCGGCGACGGCCCCGAGCGCCCGGCGCTCGAGCGGCTGGCGGCCGAGCTCGGCGTCGATGACCGCGTGGAGTGGCGCGGGCAGCTCCCGCACGGCGAGGCGCTCGACGTCTCCCGGCAGGCCGACCTCTTCGTGATGCCGTCCGTCGACGAGGCGTTCGGCGTGGCGTACGTCGAGGCGATGGCCGCCGCGATTCCCGCGATCGCCGCCCTCGGCGAGCCGGGCCCCGAGGACATCGCCGCCGCCGGCGAGGGCATCGTGCTCGTCCCCCCGGGCGACGTCTCCGCGCTCGCGCAGGCCATCGACGGGTTGCTCACCGACCCGACCCGGCGGCGCTCCCTGGGCCTCGCGGCCCGGCGCACGGTGGCGGAGTCCTTCACGTGGGAGCGCTGCGGACGCCAGACGCTGCGGGCCTACAGCGGCGTCGTGCACGGCGGGCAGAGCGACCTCGTGCGCGACGCCGCGGCGTCCTCCGGCCGCTGACCGGGAGCGCCCGCGCAGGCCGGCCGGCCTGCGCCCGGAGCGGCGCCCCTCCGGGCGGGTGACATGATCTCCCCGTGGCCGTCTCCCGCTCCGAGCGCCCGATCCTCCTCGTCACCTCGCGGGTGCCGCCCGAGCGGGTCGGCGCGCTGCAGGCCCTGGCCGAGATCGCCCCGGTCGAGGTCGCCATCTTCGAGGGCCGCGACCACCACTTCACGGAGTCCGTCGACGACCCCGGGGTCCCGACCCACCGGGTCAGCCAGCGCGGTGCCGCCCGGCTCGCGGCCCGCAAGGACCACTGGCGGGCCGTCGTGGCGGGCACCGCGGGGCGGATCGCGCTCCCCGGCGCCTGGCGTGCCGCGCGGATGGCCGGGACGCCGTTCGTGCTCTGGAGCGCCATGTGGCACGAGCCCACGACGCCCGCGTTCATCGTCGCGCGGCCGCTGCTGCGCCGGATCGTCCGCGACGCCGACGCGATCGCCACCTACGGGCCGCACGTCTCGGCCCACGTCCGCGCGCTCGGCGGGCGTCGCGTGCACGTCGCGCCCCAAGCTGTCGACCCCGCCGTGTGGATCGACCCGATCGCCACCCCGCGCGACCCCGCCGCGCCGTTCCGCGTGCTCTACGTGGGCCGGGACGCCCCGGGCAAGGGCCTCGAGATCCTGCTCGTGGCGTGGCGGCAGACGAACCTCTTCGAGGCGGTAGGTGCCGAGCTGACGCTGCTGGGCCCCGAGTCGGCCTCGGACGCGGGACTCCCCGGCGTGCGGGCGCTCGGCCCCGTCCCGCACGACGAGGTCCGGGAGTGGCTGGACTGCAGCGACGTGCTCTGCATGCCGTCCGAGCGCACCTCGTCGTTCGTCGAGCCCTGGGGCCTCGTCTGCAACGAGGCGTTCCACCGCGGCGTGCCGGTCGTCGCCACGGACGCCGTGGGCGCCGCGGCCGGCGGTCTGATCCGCGACGGACGCAACGGACGGGTCGTCCCCGCGACGCACCCCGTCGAGCTGGCACGTGCCCTGACGGACCTCGCGGTGCGTCCCGGCGCGGCGCGCGCGCTGGGCGAGGCCGGACGCCGCGACGTCGCCCCGTTCACCTTCCCGGCCTGGGCGGCCGGCATCGTCGCCGCCGTCGAGGACGCCGAGCGCCACGCGCGCTGAGCGTCGCCGCGCCCGGCGCCGGGACGCCTGCGCGGGACCGCCGCCGGGCCGCCGGGGCCCGCCGCGCCCCCGTCCGCACACGCGCTTGCAGGCCCCCGACCGCATCGTTTCCCCCGTGTACGGGTTGGTAGCGTTGACCGGGCTGACCCTGCACGCCTCGCGTGCACGGCGTGCTGCCCGCCACCCTGCGGACCCCGAGGGACCCACCGTGCGCAACCGACTCAGCCTCCTACCCCTGCTCCTGACCCTCCTCGTGGGGCTGTCCGTCCCCGCCACCGCCGGCGCGGACTACAAGAGCATCTACAAGGACTGCGCGGACGGCACCGTCGACGGGAAGTACACGGCGAAGCAGCTCAAGCAGGCCCTGGACAACCAGGAGGCCAACACGGGCGACTACTCCGAGTGCTCCGACGCGATCTTCCGCGCCCAGGCGGACCTCGCCAAGGGCGACTCGTCGAAGACCGGCGGCGGCAGTGGCGGCGGCAGCGGCACGCCCGGCGGCGGCACGACCGCGGGTGGCACCAACGCAGGCGGCAGCACCGGCGGCACCGCGGGCACCACCGGTGCCGCGGGCTCGACGACCGGCGCCACGGGCGGCGACTCGGCCACGACGGACCCGGAGGCCTCCGTCCCCGCGACGGACGCCCGCAACGCGGCCGCCGCGGAGAAGCAGGCCGCCCTCCTCGCCGCCACGCAGGCCGCCGAGCGCGAGGCCGGCGCCCGCGCCGCGGACCTCAAGGACACGGCCGTCCCGGCCGCCGCCCTCGAGCTCGGCACCGCGAACACCACGCTGCCCCTCCCCCTCCTGCTGACCCTCGTCGCCTGCGTCGCGGCGGCGTGCATCGCCGGCGGCACGTCGGGATTCCAGGCCCTGCGCCGACGTCGTGGCCGCTGAGGTCTCGCCCGCGCCCGCCGCGCCGGGCCCGGTCTTCCCGCGGACGACGGCGGATCCGGACGCCGCGACGTCCGGACGTCGCCGACGCCTACCGGGCGTGCTCCTGGGCGACACGCCCTGGGTCCTGCTCGTCGCGGCCCTGTTCGTCTGGGTCGTCCTCGGCGCGAAGACCGGCTCCGTCGTCTCGGTCACCACGCCGCCCCTGCTCGCGGTCACGGTGCTCTCGGGGCTGCTGTGCGTGGCCTCGGCGCTGTGGTCCCCGCGGCACTCGCGCCCGTGGGGCGCCGGGACGCTGCTCCTGGCCGCCCTCGTCGTCGCCCTCACGGGCCTCTCGATCTCGTGGTCGGTCTCGCCCGACGCCTCGTGGTTCGAGACCAACCGCACGCTGACCTACGTCGCCGCCATGGCGGGCGGCGCGGCCGCCGCGCGGCTGGCCCCGAGCCGGTGGCAGGCGCCGCTGGGCGGCCTGCTGCTCGGCACCGCGATCGTCTGCATCCTCGGCCTCGGCGCCAAGGTCTTCCCCGCCGACCTGCCGCCGGACCAGGTCTTCGCCCGGCTCCAGGCGCCCATCGGCTACTGGAACGCGCTGGGGGCCATCGCCGCGTTCTGCCTCGTGCTCTCCCTGTGGCTCGGCACCCGCCGCGACGGCTACCGGCCCCTGAACGCGCTGTCCTACCCGGTCGCCGCGATCGCCGTCCTGACGCTGCTGCTCTCCTACTCGCGCGGCAGCCTCGCCGCCGCCGCGCTGGGCGCGGTCGTCTGGATCGTCCTGGCGCCGCGCCGCCTGCACAGCCTGCTGATCCTCGTGGTCGGCGTCCTCGGCGGCGGCTTCGTCGCCATCTGGGCGTTCGCCAAGGCCGACCTCTCGACGGACAAGGTCGTCATCGCCGCCCGCGAGGTCGCGGGCGCGGAGTTCGGCGTGCTGCTCGTCGCGGCCCTCCTCTTCCTGCTGGCGATCGGCCTCGTGATCGAGTTCGCGACCGTCTTCACCGGCATGCTGCCCGTCGAGCGCCGGCGCCTCGGCGTGACCGTCGCGGTGGCCGTCTCGCTGATCCCGCTCGCGGGCGTCGGCGTGCTGGCCACGAGCGAGCGCGGCCTCACGGGCAGCGTCTCGAACGCCTGGACGCAGCTCACCGACCCGACGGTCTCCCAGCCGTCCGGCGACCCCTCCCGCCTGACCGCGGTCGAGTCGCAACGCTCGAACTACTGGCGCCAGGGGCTGGACCTCTACCAGGCGCAGCCGCTGCACGGCGTCGGCGCCGGCGGGTTCGGGGCCGTGCAGTCCCGCGTGCGCGAGAACGGCGCCGTCGCCCGCCACGCCCACGGCTGGATCCCCCAGACGCTCGGCGACCTCGGCTGGACGGGGATGCTGGCCCAGCTCGCCCTGGCGCTCGCCTTCATCGCGGCGGCCGCCCGCGCCGTCGGCCTGTGGGGACCGCTCAAGACCGGCACGCGCACCGCCGAGCGCGACGGCATCGCCGCCGCGATCGCCGTCGTCGCGACCTTCGCCGTCACCTCCATGGCCGACTGGACGTGGTTCGTCCCCGGCGTGGCGCTGCCGACGATGCTGCTGGCCGGCTGGGTCGTCGGCCGCGGCGCCGAGGCGGCGTTCGCCGGCGGGGGCGTGGGCGTGCGGCCCCGGCTCGGCCTGCTGACCCCCCGCACCGGCGCGGCCGCCGTCGCCTTCGTCGTCACCGCGGTGGCCGTCTTCTCGCTGCTGCAGCCGTGGCGGGCGGACCGGGCCGCCGACGACGCGCGCGCCACCGTCTCGGACGCCACCCTCGCGACCGGTCCGAAGCGGGCCGAGCTGCTGCGCACCGCCCGCGGCCAGGCCGAGCAGGCCGTCGACCTCGACCCCCTCTCGATGCAGGCCCGCTACGCGCTGGCCAGCGTCCGCATCGCCCAGGGCGACATCCCGGCGGCGCGGCGCATCTACACGGACGCCGTCGCGATCGAGCCGGCCGCGCCCGCCTCGTGGGAGTTCCTGGCGAGCTTCGAGATCGGCGTCGCCGAGGACCCGGAACGCGCCCTGCGCGCCGCCGGCGTGGCGCTGAAGATGGCCCCGACGCTGCGCACCGCCAACGAGATCGCCGTCCGCGCCACCCGGCAGCTGGCCCAGGAGAAGCTGGCCGAGGAGGGCGTCGACCCGAACGCCGCCGCCGCGGCGGGCCAGCCCGGCGCGGCCGCCCCTGCGCCCGCGCCCGCCGCAGGCGCACCCGCCGCAGGCGCTCCGGCCGCGGGTGCCCCCGCCGCGGGTGCCCCGGCCGCGACCACGCCCGCCCCGGCGGCCGGCGCCGCCAAGCCGTAGGCCCTCCGGGACCGCGACACCCGCGGCCGGGATCGGCTTGACTGGCCGCATGCGTCGCCTGCTTCCCCTGACCGCCGTGCTGCTGCTGGCCCTGCCCGCGGCGGGCGCGTCAGCCGACGGCCGCCTGGAGTCGATGTTCCAGGACGACCCACGGATCCTCGCCGCCGACACGGAGGTGCGGGACCGGACCCTCGACGAGGCGAAGGCCCTCGGCGCCCGACGGATCCGCGTGACGGCGTTCTGGAACCGGTTCGCGCCGGACGCGGGCGGCGACGCCCGTCCTGCGGGCTTCGACCCCACCGACCCTGCGGCGTACCCCGCCGAGAGCTGGCGGACCCTGGACGGCGTGATCGCCGCGATCCGGCAGCGCGGCATGACGGTCGGCCTCAACCCGACCGCGCCGGGACCGAAGTGGGCCGGCTCCGGGTTCTTCGAGGACCGCCTGAACAGCGTCACGAACCCCGCCCCGGAGGAGTTCGCGGGCTTCGTCACCGCGCTCGGCAAGCGCTACAGCGGCTCCTACGTACCCGCGGGCGCCACCGCGCCCCTGCCCCGCATCGACCACTGGTCGATCTGGAACGAGCCCAACCAGGGCGCCTGGCTGGCCCCGCAGTGGCGCGGTGTCGGCAAGGACGCGGTGCCAGCCTCGCCCCAGCAGTACCGGGCGCTCGTCGGCGCCGCCTGGACGGCCCTGGCGGCGACGGGCCACGCCCCGGCCACCGACACGATCCTCGTCGGCGAGACCGCCCCGAAGGGCGCCGCCAAGGTCACGGCGACCTCCAACGCGATGGCGCCCATGGTCTTCACGCGTCGCCTCTACTGCCTCGGCGACGACCTGCAGCTGCTCACGGGCGAGCAGGCCACCGCCGTCGGCTGCCCCGCCACGCCGGACCCGGCGGCGTTCGTCGCCCAGAACCCCGCCCTGTTCTCCCTGACGGGCTGGGCGCACCACCCCTACGAGCTGACCGCCTCACCGACCACGGTCCCCGACCGCCCGAAGGACTACGTCACGGCCGCCAACCTGCCCCTGCTCACGGACCAGCTCGACCGGATCATGGCCCGGTACGGCGTGGAGCGGAGCCGGCTGCCGCTCTACCTGACGCAGTTCGGGTACCAGACGGACCCGCCCGACAGCTTCGGCGTCTCGCCGGCCAAGCAGGCGGAGTACCTCAACGAGGTCGAGCGGATCGCGTGGCGCAACCCGCGGGTGCGCGCCCTCTCGCAGTTCCTCCTCTACGACGACGCGCCGATCCGCGGCGCCACGAAGAGCGGCCGGTGGGCATCCTCCTTCCAGACCGGGCTGCGGTTCGGCCCCGGCTCGGGCCGGGAGGGCCAGGCCAAGCCGGCGCTCGACGCCTACCGCGTCGCGCTCTTCGTCCCGGACCGCACGGTGAGCCGCCAGCGCCGCATGCCGCTGTGGGCCCGCGTCCGGCCCGGCACGGGCAAGCGCCAGGTCGAGCTGCAGATCCGCGCGGCGAAGGGCGGCTACCGCAAGCGCCGCACCCTGCGGACGACGTCCCACGGATTCCTCTCGACCACCGTCACCGTCCGCACGGGCGACCGCGGCGTGCGCCTGGCCTCCGTGGACGGCGGCAAGCGGCGCTACAGCCGTGCGGTGAGCTTCCGGGTCGCGACGCGGTAGGCACGCGGCCGGCGGCGCGCTCGTGCCGCGGGCGTCGGGTTGCCGCCGGTCCCGGCGCTCAGGACCCGGCGGGTGCCCGCTCCGCCCGGGGTGTGGCGGCTGTGGGGCCCTGCTCCTGGCGGGCCTTCGCCCGGCCGCGGGCGAGCGTGTAGGCCTCGACGTGCCGCCGGGCCGCCAGGGTCCACGAGCGGTCGCCCGCCACGCGGCGTCCGGCCAGCGCGAGGGCCTCGCGGCGGCGCGGGTCCGCCGTCAGCGCCTGCAGCACGTCGGCGAGCGCGTCGACGTCGCGCGGCGGGAAGTACTCCGCGGCGTCGCGGCAGGTCTCGTCGAGCGCCGGCGACTTCGCCACGACGACCGGGACGCCGCGCGCCATCGCCTCCAGCGGCGTCAGGCCCACGCCCTCGTGCAGCGCGGGGTGGACGAGCGCCAGCGCGCCGTCCATCAGGGCCAGGAGCGCGTCGCGGTCGGGCTCCTCGACGCGCCGCTCGCCCGGGCCGGGCGGCGGGGTGCGCTCGGGGTCGCGGATGCGGCCCGCGAGGACGAGGTCGGGCGCGGCCTCGCCCATCCGCTCCCGCAGCCGGGCGTGCGCGGCGCGCAGCGTCGGCAGGTCCTTGCGCGGCTCGTCGTCGCCGACGTAGAGCAGGTACGGGCGGGCGAGCGGGACGGAGGGGCTGCGGACGGTCGCGCCGTGCCGGATCTCGCGGGCCTGCCACTGACCGGGGCCGTGGGGCGCGACGACGATCCGGTCGGCCGGCACGTCCCACCGCTCGCGCATCTCGCGTGCCGTGCTGCGGGAGACGGCGACGACGGCGTCGGCGGCCAGCGCGGCCGCGCGGTGGTGCGCCGACGCCCAGCGGGCCCAGCGCGGGTCGAAGCACTCCGGGAGCACCTCGAACGCCAGGTCGTGGACCGTGACGACCTGGGCGATCCCCGTGGCCGCCCCGCGCGGGCGGAACGTCGCGGGCAGCGGGTGGTGCACGACGTCGGCGCCGTGCTCGACCGCCAGGCGCGGCAGGCCGACCTGCAGCCACCAGCGGTCGCGGGCGTGGTTGCGGATGCTGCGCCACCCGCCGCCGGCGACGGGTGCGCCCCGGCGGGTGTCGGCCACGGGCACCACGGCGACGTTGAGCTCGCCGAGCGCGGCCTGCAGGCGCTCGACGTAGACGGCCGTTCCCGAGCTCCCGCGCAGGGCGTAGCTCGTGTCGAGGAGGACCTTCACGGCCACCGCACCCTACCGGTGCTCCGCGACCGTGCACGCGACCCTCTCCGGAGGACTAGCCTTGGCCCCCATGCCCTCGCTCCTGGTGGTGCACGCGGTGGACGGGCCGGGTGGCGCCGATCTCGCGCTCCTGCGGGCCGCGCCGGCGCTCCTCCGGCGGGGCTGGCGGATCACCATGACGGGCCCCACGGGCCGTCGGCCGGCCGAGGCGCCGGACGGCGTGGTGTGGCGTGCGCAGCCCGTCGGCGGCCCGGGCCGGGGCCGCGGCGCGGCCGCGCTCGCCGGCTACGGGGCGTTCCGCGCGCTCGCCGCCGGGCACGACGTCGTGCACCTCGACGGCGCCGTCCCCGCACGGCTGCTCCCCGCGCTGCGGGGCACGGGCCTGGTCGCCGCGGCGGCGCTGCGCGGCGGCCGGCTGCGTCGCCACGCCGAGCGCGGCCCCGCCGGACCGCTCGGGGCGCGCAGCGTCGTGCACGTCCACGACGTGATCGGCCGCGTGCCCGCGTCCTGGGCGCAGGCCGACGCGCTGCTCGCCGACTCCGCCGCCTGCGCCGCCCCCGTGGCCGCCGCGCTGGGCCGCGACGTCACGGTGACGGGCCGCCCGATCGATCCCGACCCCGCGCCCGTCGACCCGCCCTGGACCCCGGACGGCCGGCCCGTGGTCGCGTTCCTCGGGCCGATCGCGCGGCGGAAGGGTCCCCTGGACCTCGTCTCGGCCGCCGAGGGCGTGCGGATCGCCGTGCCCCGCGTACGGGTCGTGGTGATCGGCGACGACCCGCCCGACGCGGACGCCGACTACACCCGGCTCGTCGACCGGCGAGCCGAGGCCACGGGCGTCGAGCGCTGGGGCCGGCAGCCCGGCGGCGCGGGGCTGCTGCGCCACGTCGACGTGCTCGTCGTGCCGTCGGAGCGCGAGCCGTTCGGCACCGTCGCCGCCGAGGCGCTCGCCCTCGGCGTGCCCGTGGTCGCGTCCGCCGTCGACGGCCTGGTCGAGGTCGTCCGCGACGGCGTGACCGGCCGGCTTATTCCGCCGCACGATCCCCAGGCGCTCGCGCACGGCGTGATCTGGGCGCTGCGCAACGGGCCGCTGATGACCGACGCCTGCCGCACGTCCGCCGAGCGGTGGCACGTCGAGGCCTACGCGCAGCGGCTGCACGACGTCTACACCGCGCCCGTCCCGCCGGCCGCCCCCGCCGCGGACCCCGCGAGCGACGCCGACGCCCCGGTGCAGCGGGCCGCCCCGGAGCCGCCGGGGGCGTGAGGGTCGCCCGTCCCGGGCGGGCCCCGCGAGACCGGGCGGGTCCGGGCCGCCTCAGTCCGCCGCCGGGGGCGTGAGGGTCGCCGTCGGGCGTCAGGCGGCCCGCAGGTCTTTCGCCAGCCGGTCCATGCCCAGCGCCTCGGCGGCGGTCGCGCCGCCCTCGCGGTCCGTCCGGGCGTCCGGCACCGGCTCCACCTCGATCGTCATGAGCTGCGCCACCGCACGGTCGCGGCGGGCGTCGTCGGCGTGCTCCTGGAGCACCCGGGCCAGGCGGGGCGTCAAGCCGTCGCCGAGCTGCGGGTCACCCCCGGGCTCGCCGTCGGGACCGTCGGCGCCCGCGGCGCGCAGCACGCCCTCGAGGTCCCCGTGCTTCGCGAGCAGCCGCCCGGCGGTCTTCGCCCCGACACCGGGCACGCCCGGGATGCCGTCGGACGGGTCGCCGCGCAGGGCGATGAGGTCGGTCACCTGCTCCGGCCGCACGCCGACCTGCTCCATCACGCCGGCCTCGTCGATCGTCACGAGCCCCGGGCCCTTGCCGGCGGGCCGGCGGACCACGACGTGCTCGTCGACGCAGGCCAGCAGGTCGCGATCCCCCGTGACGATGATCGCCCGGCCGCCGTGCGATGCGCGGCTGCGGGCCAGGGTCGCCATGACGTCGTCGGCCTCGAGCTCGCCGCCGTCGCGGATCGCCCACCCGAACGCCTCGCAGAGCGCGGGGGCCTGGTCCCAGCGGCGCCGCAGGGCGTCGGGCATCGGGTCGCGGTGCGCGTGGTAGGCGGGCAGGAGCGCGGTGCGGTGCGTCGCGTCCTCCGCGCCGATCGCGCAGCAGACGGCGGCCGGGTCGTGCTCCTCGACCTCGGCGAGGATCGCGCGGACCGCCCCGAGCAGCGCGCCGATCGGCTCCCCGTCGGCGCCCTTGATGCTCGACGGCAGCGCGAAGTGCGCGCGGTAGAGCAGCCAGGGCAGGTCGAACAGCAGGAGCGGCGCGGACACGGCCGCAGGCTAGCCCACCGCGCGGCCTCCGCCCGAACGGCCAGCAGAACGGCACTCGGACGCGTCCCTTGGCTGGCTGGCCAGTCAGGGGTAGGATCGCCGCGTGAGCTCCCCCGGCCCCGACGTGCCCGCCGCCTACCCGCCCGAGCCCTGGCACCTCGGGGGCAGCATGCTCATGACGCTCTGGCGCGTGGACGGCAGCGACCTGCGCCGCGAGGTCGACCGGTACGTGCCCGCGGACGTCGACCTCGTCGCGCGGGGGCGACACGGGCTGCTGTTCACCGCGTTCGTCCGCTACGAACCGGGCAGCGTCCTCTCCTACGACGAGCTGCTCGTGGCCGCGGTGGGTCGGCGCGGCGTCGTCCCGTTCGCCACGATCCCGCACATCTGGGTCGACAGCCCCGCCTCCGTCGCCGGCGGCCGGGCGCTGTGGGGCATCCCGAAGGGCCTCGCCGAGTTCGAGCAGTCCTGGGGCGAGGACGGCGCCGGGCGTCGGCGGATCACCGCGACCGCCACCCGCGACGGCGCGACCCTGGCCGGCGTCCGGGCCCGCGAGGGCGCCCCGCTGCCGGGCTGGCGCCGCGTGCCGATGCCGACCGCCCAGACGCTCGACGGGCGGACGACGTTCGCCGAGGTCCAGGCGCTCGCCCGCGTCCGCCTCGCCCGCGCGGAGTGGTCGTTCCCGCCGGACTCGCCCCTGGCGTTCGTCGGCCGCGGCCGGCCACTGTTCTCCAGCGTGCTGCGTGACATGACGATCCGCTTCGGGCCGTCGCGGTCGACGGGCGGCGACGCGTAGGTCCATCGGGCGGCGACGGCCGGGTCGACGAGCGGGGACGCCGAGCACGACGGGCGGGGAGGTCCAGGTCGAGGGGCGACGGCGCCCAGGCCCGGGCGCCGGGAGGACGGTCTAGCCCGCCGCCGTCGCCGGGCCGAACGTGCGGGCGAGCGCGTACATCTCGCGCGCGGAGAGGTCGTTCGTCAGCGTGTTGGTGATCCAGTAGGTGCCCGTCGGCGCGCGCCACAGCAGGCGGCGGACCTTCGCGCCGTCGTACTGCACCCGCCACGTGCGGCCGGCCAGGCGGACCGCATCGTCGACGAGCTTGAGGATCGGCGGGTCCTTCCACGCTGTGCCCTCGACGCCGTAGTACTCGCCGATCCGGTCGGTGCTCCCGACGATCCGGTAGGCGGCCCAGCGGGGCCGGCGGTCCTTGGAGAGGATGGTGTAGCCCCGCGACATGTCCGGGACCCAGCCGCCGCGCGACGGCCGGGCCGCCGGCACGAGCACCGGCACGCGTCCCGCCTGGGCGCGCACCGCCGCGGCGGCGACGTTCGCGCCGGCGGCGTCCCGGGTCATCGTCGCGGGCAGCGGGGTGGCGGCGCGGGTGCCACGCCGCGGCCGTCGGCTCGACCCGCCCGCACGCCGCGCCCCTTTCGGCTTGGCCGCCGGCGGCTTCGGCCGCCGGACCGCCTTGGGACGCAGGAACTCGCGGCGTGCCCGCGCCAGGGCGGCCGGCGTGGTCAGCACGTCGCCGCTGCCGTCCGTGGCCAGCGTCGTCCGCAGGACCACCTGCTTCGTCGGCTTGTCCGTCACGTTGACCGCGAGCCGCGCGATGCCGAGGAGCTCGCGGCCGCCGCTGACGTTCGTCGTGACGTACTTGCCGACCGCGTCGAGCAGTCCCCCGCTGCGGGTCAGCTCGCCGCCGACGTCGATCTGCCCCCGGGCCTCGGAGAGGTAGGTGGACTGGCGCGCCTCGCGGACCACGGAGTTGTCGGCGTGCCGGGAGCGGACGTAGGCCAGCGCGTCCTGCCCGCACAGCAGCTGGTAGCCCGCGAGCTGGTCGATCTCGGCGTAGCCGGCGCCCGAGGGGACGAGGTAGCGCCGGTCGACGTCGGTGTAGAGGCAGCCGAAGTGGTTGACGGCCTGGGCGAAGGCGTCGAACCGGACCGAGACGACCTCGTTGATCCGGAACGGCCGCGCGCGGGTGCCCAGCAGGCTCGTGCGGAGCGTCCGCGTCAGGACGCGGGCGCCGCCGTGCGCCCACGCGGCGTTCAGCTTCTGCGGCGCGTCGCCGTGCCCCGGGATCGCGACGCGCAGGTCGCGCGGGAGGGAGAGGATCGTCGTGGCCTTCGCGTCCGGGTCCAGGCGCAGCAGGATCATGGTGTCGGAGCGGTCGGGGATCCCCTTCCCCTGGCCGTAGCGGTGGTCCAGGCCGGTCAGCAGGATCGTCTGCGGCCGGCCGGCCGGCTCCTTGTCCAGCACGGGCGCCTCGTGCGGCCGGAACGTCCGCAGCTTCTTCGTGCTCTCCCCCGCCAGCCAGGTCATGGCCCCGGCGACGGCGGACGCGCTGAGCACGACGACGAGCAGGCCGCTCAGCAGCAGGCGCGCCGCCATGTGGCGGCCGGGGCGCGGCAGGGGCGATCGTCCCGGGAGGGTCATGGACGGTCGCTCCCGCGGTCACCCGGGACGGGGCAGGGCGGGACGGGACGACCGTGAGCGCACCGGGGCACGGCGACGCACAGGCTCGGGACGGCGGGACGCACGCGCGCACATCAGACCACGCGGGCCGGTGCGCGTGCGCCGTACCCCGTCGCCGGGCGGTCGGTCAGCGGCGGCGGGCCGGCGGTCGTCGCGCGGCGGTCGGCCGCCACGCGCGCGGACGGAGCAACCGGCGCGGTCAGCCCGCGGGCTGGGTCCGGTCGGCCGCGGGCTCGGCCTCGGGCAGGTCGTTCACCGGCGCCGGCGGGCCGGGCGGGAGCATCCCGAAGGGCGGCGCCGTCGAGCGGCCGCCGCGACGCCGACCCTCGCCCCCGCGGCCCCGTCGGGCGGCGACGGTGCGCCCCCGCTTGGCGGCGCGGTGGTGGCTCTGCACCCAGCGCCGGCGCCGGCGTGCCGCGGGCAGCCCCCGCAGCACGTCGAGGTACGCGCCCAGCAGGAACCGTTCGCGCAGCACCGCCCAGCTCAACGCCAGCACCTCGGAGCCCAGGATCGACGGCCACGACCGCAGGAACCCGACCGCGGTCTCGTTCTTGACGATCATCAAGAGCCGGTTGCGGAACTGCAGGCGCAGGTGCGCGGCGTCGACGCTCGCCCGCGTCGAGGGGCTGGAGAAGCGCTTGTGCCACGCCACGGCACGCGGCTCGTAGCGGGCCTCCCACCCCAGCAGCTGGGCGCGCCAGGCCAGGTCGGCGTCGGTCGCCCACAGGCCCATGTCCTCGTCGAGCACCTCCAGGCCGATGGCGCACTCGTCGAGGCACTCCCGGCGGTAGAGCACGCACGCCCCGTCGCCGCCGAACACCGGGCCGGTGCGCGAGAACCGCTCGGGCGGCAGGCCGTGGCCGACCAGGCCCTTGCGGCGCCGGCGGTCGATGGTCAGCCCGGCGGCGTCGAGCTCGTCCAGGCGGTCCTGCGGCTCCATGCCCGTTGCGCGCATGAGCCGCGGGACGACCGCGCCGAGCGTCGGGCTGTAGAGGTGTGGTCGCAGCGCCTCGAGGAACCCCGGCTCGAGCACGCAGTCGGCGTTGCACCAGAGGATCCAGTCGCCGCCGCACGCCGCGATCCCGGCGTTCATGGCCGCCGCGTAGCCGCGCCGGCGGGTCAGCCGCAGCCGCCGCGCGCCGTAGCGCTCGCACAGCTCCGGGGTCGCGTCCGTGCACGCGTTGTCGATGACGACGACCTCGTCGGCCCCCTGGGCGCACGCGGCCGGCAGCGAGTGCCGCAACAGCGGCGCCTCGTTCACGGAGAGCATGAGGATCGTGACGCGGCTCACGAGATCACGAGACGGTAGACGGCGACGGCCCCCTCGGCGCTGCGGGGGGCCCAGCGCCTAGCCCCGGCGGACGCCGTCGCGGCCGATGCGGCGGATCCGCACGCCCTCGGCCCGCCAGGAATCCACGTCGAGCAGGTCGCGGCCGTCGATCACCGCGTCGACGCCCGGCAGGTCGGCGGGCGTGAGGTCGCGGTAGTCCGTGTGGTCGGCCTGGACGATCGCGGCGTCGATCGGGCCGCCGTCCCACGGGTCCAACCCCAGGTCGCCGAGCTCGGTGTCCGTGAACAGCGGGTCCTGGACGACGGGCGTGGCGCCGGCGTCGTGCAGCGCGTCACGCAGCCCGAAGACGCCGGAGAAGGCGGTCTCCTTCACGTCGCCCCGGTAGGCGGCGCCGAGGATCAGCACGCGCCGGCCCTTGAGCGCGCCGCCGACGAGGTCCGCGAGCAGCCCGACCGCGTAGGCCGGCATGGACTCGTTCACGACGCGGGCGGCGGCCGGGAGCGTCGCGCCCGGGTCGCCCTCGAGGTAGAACCGCGGGTAGACCGGGATGCAGTGCCCGCCCACGGCGACGCCGGGGCGGTGGATGTGGCTGAACGGCTGCGAGTTGGCGGCGGCGATCACGCCGTCGACGTCCACGCCGATGCGGTCGGCGTGCTGCGCCAGCTCGTTCGCGAACGCGATGTTCAGGTCGCGGTAGGTCGTCTCGGCGAGCTTCGTCAGCTCCGCGGCCTCGGCACCGCCGAGCTCGCGCACCTCGACCGCGTCGGACGCGGGGCGACGCGGGGCGGGCACGCCGTCGACGGGCGGGTCGGCGGCGTCCTCCTCGCCGTTGAGCAGCCGCCGGTAGCGCTCCGCCGTGCGGGCCTCGCCCAGGGCGTCGAGCCCGCCGACGAGCTTCGGATACGTCTCGAGGTCGCGGAAGATCCGGCCGGAGTAGACGCGCTCGGGGCTGTGGGCGGCGTGGAAGTCGACGCCCTCCGTGAGGCCGCTGGCCTCCTGGAGCAGGCGGGCGACCCGTCCGCGCGTGCTGCCGACGGGCAGCGTCGTCTCGACCACCACGCTGGGCGGCGTCCCCTCGGGCCCGGCCGTCGTGCCGCGCTCCTCCCGGGACCGGCGCAGGCCCTCGCCGACGGCCTTCAGGGCCCCGTCGACGGCGGTCCACACGGGCTTCGCGTCGGCGTCGACGACGAGCGGCGGCACGAGCAGGATCAGGTCCGCGCCCTCGGCCACGGCGCCCGTGGTGTCGGTCGTCGGGCGCAGCAGGCCGGAGGGGACGACGCTGCGCAGCGTCTCCGCCAGCCCGGTCTCGCCCGGGAACGGCTCGTGGGCCGCGGTGACCTGGCGCACGACGCCCTCGTCGATGTCGCAGCCGATCACCTCGTGGCCCTTCAGGGCCGCGAACGCGGCGAGGGGCAGCCCGATCTTGCCGAGCGCGACGACGACCACCTTCATGCGACGTCCTCCGTCCGGGTTGCGGCCGGCAGGGCATCGGCCCCGCGCCGCGCGTGTCCGTCAGGGCCGGCGAAGGGGTCCCCGCCCACCCCCGGCGCGAGCAGCGACTCCGCGTGGGTGGAGCGCAGCGGCAGCACCCGCACCGTCTCCTGCGCGGCGGCGGAGCGGAGCACCGCGTCGGCCAGGTCGACCGCCGCGAGGCCCTCCTCGAGGGTGACGGCGGCGGGGTCCTCGTCGCCGCGGACGAGCGCGCAGAAGCCCTCGAGCTCGACGAGCAGCGGCTCGCGGCGCGCCAGCGCGTAGCGGGTGACGTCGCCCTCCGAGACGCCGCGCAGCGTGCGCGCGGCCTCCCACTCGCTCGAGACCTCGCCGTTGGCGTAGAAGGTCAGGTCGGCGGTCAGCGTGTCGGCCACCAGCATCCCCCGCTCCCCGAGCACCCGGGTCTGGCGGACCTTCGTGGGCGACAGCCAGTCGACCATGGTGGTGAACGTCGTGCCGTTCTCGAGCCGGCCGACGACGTTGACGAGGTCCTCGTGCGTGCGGTTCATGCGGTGCTGCGTCTGCGCGGAGAGCGTGGTGACGCCCGCGCCGCCGAGCCAGCCGACGAGGTCGAGGTCGTGCGTCGCCAGGTCCTTGACCACGCCGACGTCGCGGATGCGCGCCGGGAACGGACCGAGCCGCTCCGTCGCGATGTGGAACACCTGGCCGAGCTGGCCCCCGAGCACGCGGCGGCGCAGCTCGCGCAGCGCGGGGTTGCAGCGCTCGACGTGGCCGACGGCGCCGTGGACGCCGGCGGCGCGGACCGCGTCGATGAGCTCGCGGGCGCGCTCGGGCGACTCCGCCAGCGGCTTCTCCACCAGCACGTGGACGCCGGCGTCGGCGAGCTCGAGCACCGCCGCGACGTGCTCCTCGGTGGGCACGGCGACGATCGCGATCTCGGGCCGCCGCTCCGGGTCCGCGAGGAGCGCGTGGACCGTCGGGAAGACGAGCGCGGGGTCGCCCACCGCGCCGTGGCGGTCGCCGCCCGGGTCGACGGCCCCGGCGAAGGACACGACGGGGGCGGTCTGGAGCAGCCGGGCGTGGTGGCGGCCCATCATCCCCAGGCCGACCACGGCGGCCCTGAGCGGCCGGAGGGACGTGGCGTCGGATGGCACGGCGTCGTTCACCCCACGGAGCCTAGCCGTCGCCGCCGCGTACGCTCTGGCGCATGTCCCGACGCCCGCCCCGCGCCACGATGCACCCGTCGGCCCAGGCCGATCCCGAGGCCTCCGCGGGCGCCGGGGCGATGATCGGCGCCGAGGCCCGCGTCGAGGCCCGCGCCCGCATCGCCCCCTACGCGGTCATCGACGCGCGCTGCGTCATCGGCGAGGACGCCATCGTCGGCCCCCACGCCGTGCTGCACCACGACGTGACGCTCGGCCCGGGCGCCCAGATCGGGGCCCACGCCGTCGTCCACCCCGGCACCACGCTCGGCGCGGGCGTCGTCGTCGGCGACCACGCGGTGCTCGGCAAGCCGCCGCGTCTGCGCGCCGGCTCGGCCGCCGCCTCGGGCGACCCGCTGCCCGGCCTCGTGGTCGAGGAGGGCGCCGCGATCGGCGCCCACGCCGTGCTCGCCCGCGGCGCCACGATCGGCGCGGGTGCGATCGTCGGCGACCAGACCTTCGTGCGCGAGCGCTCCGCCGTCGGCCCCGGCACCGTCGTCGGCCGCGGCAGCACGGTGGACTGCGACGTCACGGTCGGGGCGCGGGTGAGCATCCAGACCGACGTCTACGTCACCGCCCGCAGCGTGGTGGAGGACGACGTCTTCCTCGGCCCCGGCGTCCTGACGACGAACGACGACCGCATGGGGCGGCCGCTCCTCCTCGAGGACGGAAGCCCCGATCCGGCGGGCATTCCGCTGGCCGGTGCCACGATCCGCCGCGGCTCGCGGATCGGCGGCCGCGCGACGCTCGTCCCCGGCGTCACCGTCGGCCCCGACGCGTTCGTGGCCGCGGGCGCCGTCGTCACGAAGGACGTCCCCGAGGGCCGTCGCGTCATGGGCGTCCCGGCGCGCGACGCGGGGCCGGTGCCCGACGCCGACCGCCTGCGCTGAACGGCGCGCCCCCGGACGGCCCGGCGGCCGCCCCGGTGCGGCGAGACGGGACCCGCCGCCACCCCGGCGGCGCCCCCGCGGCTCAGACGGTGAGCTTGCCGCTGGCCGACGCGCGGCCCTTCTCGGTCCAGATGATCTCGTCGTTGCCCGGGCCCACGCCGATCATGCCGATCGGCACGCCGCTCTTCTCCTCGATGTAGTCGAGGTAGTCGCGGGCGGCCTGCGGAAGGTCCTCGAGCGTGCGGCAGGACGAGATGTCCTCCTGCCAGCCGGGGAGCTCGTCGTACACCGGGGTCACGTGGTGCAGCACGCTCTGGTGGTACGGGAACCGCTCGAGCAGTGCGTCGTCCTGCGTGCGGTAGTGCGTGGCGACCTTGATGGTCTCCTGGCCCGACAGCACGTCGAGCTTGGTGATGCAGAGCTGGTCGAGCGTGCAGAGGCGCGCGGCGTACTTCAGCGCGACGAGGTCGAGCCAGCCGATGCGGCGGTCGCGCCCGGTGGTGGTGCCGCGCTCGCCGCCCTTCTCGCGCAGGTCGTCGGCGAGCTGGCCGTCGAGCTCCGTCGGGAACGGGCCGGCGCCGACGCGCGTGCAGTACGCCTTGACGACGCCCCAGATCTCGTCGAGGTCCTTCGGGCCCGCGCCGGAGCCGACGGCCGCCGCGCCCGCGACGGGGTTGGACGAGGTGACGAAGGGATAGGTGCCGTGGTCGATGTCGAGCAGCGCGGCCTGCGCGCCCTCGAAGAGCACGTTGCCGCCGTCGTCCAGCGCGTCCCACAGGAGCGCGGCCGTGTCGGTGATGTGCCGCTCGAGCCGGTGACCGAAGGCGAGGTACTTCTCCGTCATCGCCTGGAGGTCGAGCTCCGGGTCGCGCTCCCACGGGCGCAGCGAGCGGGTCTTGGGCTCCATCGCGGCGACGATCTTCTTCTTCAGGATCGCCTCGTCGAGGAGGTCCTGGATGCGGATGCCCAGGCGCAGCGCCTTGTCGGCGTAGCAGGGGCCGATGCCGCGCTTCGTGGTGCCGATCTGGTTCTTGCCCAGCCGCGTCTCGCCCGCCACGTCGAGGAACTTGTGGTACGGCATGATCACGTGCGCATTCGGGCTGATGCGCAGCCCGGAGGAGTCGACGCCCTGCGTGCCCAGCTGCGCGAGCTCGCCCAGCAGCACCTCGGGGTCGACGACGACGCCGTTGCCGATCACGCACGTCGTGCCCGGGTAGAGGATCCCGGACGGCACGAGGTGGAAGGCGTACTTCACGTCGCCGTGCACGATCGTGTGGCCGGCGTTGTTGCCGCCCTGGAAGCGGACGACCACGTCCGAGCGCTCCGCGAGGAGGTCGACGAGCTTGCCCTTCCCCTCGTCGCCCCATTGGGCGCCAACGATCACGATGCCTGGCATGACCGGGAGAGGGTACCCGGCCGGGCCCCTCACCCACCGGGCCCCTCCGTGCGCCTAGGGCCGGCGGCGGCCGTCGGACTCGCCGTGGACCCGCCGCTCGGGGCGCCGCAGGTCGCGCGGGTCCGCCCCGAACGTGGCGGGGGCCGACGGCCCGGTCGCCCCCTGCTGGGCGTTCCACGGGGGGAGCTCGCCGGCGTCGTCGCCACCCGGCCGGTGGTCGGACGCGGGGGCCGGCTCCTGGCCGACCGGCCGTCCGTCCCACGCAGGAGCGGCATGCGCGCCGGTGCCGGCGCCGCCGTCCCACGCGGGCCCGGCGTCGCGGGGGTCGAAGGGCGGCGGCGGGCCGAGCAGGCTCGCCGGATCCACGCCGGGCGCGAAGCGCGGCGCGACGGGCTGGTGGTGCGCCGGCCCGGCAGGACGATCGGCGCCGGGCGTCGGCTGCCGGTGGTCCACGCCGTCGACGAGCACCGTCTCGCACATGCCGACGAGGCGCGAGACGGCGCGCTCGCCGATCTGGGCCTCCATCTGCATCGGGTCGAGGTTCGTCGTCAGGACGATCGCCCGGCGCTCCTGCCAGCGCTCGTTGATGATCGTGTAGAGCTGCTCGAGCACCCACGGGTTCGTGCGCTCCGTGCCGACGTCGTCCAGCACGAGCAGCGTCACCTCGGTGAGCTGGTCGAGCAGGTCGAGGGTGGTGGTGCCCTCGCCGTCGTACGTGCGACGGATCTCGGACAGCAGCCGCGGGACGGAGTAGACCGCGACGGCCTGGCCGCGCTCGATCGCGTAGCGGGCGACGAGCATCGCCAGCCACGTCTTGCCCGTGCCGATGGAGCCCGAGATCCACAGGCCGTCCCCGGCCGCGAGGCGCTCGTCGAGCGTGTCGACGTAGCGGCGCACCCGGGCGACGGCGTCGCGCGGCATGCCGCTGACGTTCGAGTGCTCGAAGGACGCGTCCTGGTACTCCCGGGGAATGCGGGCGCGCAGGCTGCCCGCGACGCGCGCGGCGCGCTGCTCGGGCATGCAGCGGCACTGGGTCGCGGTGCGCGTGCGCTCGTCGACGGTCCAGCCGGAGCCGTCGCAGACGCCGTAGGGGCAGCGCACGGGCTAGGTCCTCGGCAGCGGCGGGCCACCACCGGGCAGAGGAGGTCCGCCGCCGACGCCGACGGGCGGGCCGCCGGGGGCCGGCGCGGACATCGGGGGACCGGAGAAGTTGCCCGGCGGGCCACCCATGCCCGCGGACGGCTGCGCCATCGTGAGGAACCGCGGGAACTCGCCCTGGAACAGCAGGCGGATCGTGTCCGTCCGGCCCGAGCGGTTCTTGGCGATGATCAGCTCGGCGACGCCGGGCTCCGCGGTCTCCTTGTTGTAGTAGTCGTCGCGGTAGAGGAACATCACGAGGTCGGCGTCCTGCTCGATGTTCCCCGACTCACGCAGGTCGGAGAGCAGGGGCCGCTTGTCCGGCCGCGCGTCGACGCCACGCGAGAGCTGCGAGAGCGCGATGACCGGGCAGGACAGCTCCTGCGCCAGGATCTTCAGCCCTCGCGACATCTCACCGATCTGCTGCACGCGGTTCTCGGCCCGGCCGTCCGCCCGCATGAGCTGCAGGTAGTCGACGATCACCAGCGAGACGCCGTGCGGGTGGCTCGCGTGGAGCCTGCGGGCCTTCGCGCGGATCTCCATGATCCCGATGTCGGAGCTGTCGTCGATGTACAGCGGCGCCTGGGCGAGCCGGTCGGCGACCTCGAGGACGTCGGGCCAGCGGTCGCCGATGCGGCCCTTGCGGACATCGTCGCCCTTGATCGCGGCCTGCGAGGCGAGCACGCGCTGGAGCAGCTCGCGCTCGGGCATCTCGAGCGAGAACAGGGCGACGGCGCCCTTGTTCTGCAGCGCCACGTTCTCGGCGAGGTTCGTGACGAACGCCGACTTGCCCATGGCGGGACGCGCGGCGAGCACGACCATCGCCCCCGGCTGCAGGCCGGCCGTCTCCTTGTCCAGGTCGCGGAAGCCCGTCTCGAGGCCCGTGATGTCGCGCCCCTCCTTCTCGAGCTCCTCGAGCCGCTTGACCTCGTCGTCGATGAAGGACGAGACGGAGCGCAGGCCCTTGTTGTCCTCGTCCTCCGACACGTCGAAGACCAGGCCCTGGGCCTGCTCGACGATCAGCGCGGGGTCGTTGTCGCCCTTGAGGACGGCGCCCTGGATCTCGTAGGTCGCCTGCAGCAGCCGGCGGAGCTTGCCCAGGCCCTGGACGATCTGCGCGTGCCGCGGGAGCGCGGCGACCTCGGTGACGGCCGCCGTGAGCTGCCAGACGGCCTCGCGGCCCCCGGCCTCGTCGAGCGTGCCGGACCGCCGCAGCTGCTCGACGACCGTGATCGAGTCGATCGGGTGGTTCTCGGCGTAGAGCTGCCGGATCGCCTCGTACGTGACCTGGTGCTGCGGGGCGTAGAAGTCCTCGCCCTTCAGGCCGTCCTCGACCGTCAGGCCGTAGCGGGCTTGCTCGGAGAGCATCATCGCGCCGAGGACGGCCTGCTCCGCGTGCAGGTCGTGCGGCGGGACGTGGGCGGGGCCGATCGGGGCGGACATGTCGCCGTCGTCGTAGCCCAGGTCCCCGTCGCCGTGGCCGTAGTGCGACGAGTCGTCGCCCGCGCCGTAGGAGGCGTCGTCGAACGGCGGGATGTCGTGGTCGTCTTGAGAGGCCATGTGGCGAGGGACGACGCTAGCAGCGGGGCTCGGCCGCCCGGGCGGCGTCGTGCGCTCCGAGCGGGTTCTTCGCGTCCGCTCCCGGAGGATCCGGACGCTCAGGCGTCACGACCTAAGATAGCTCGCGTGCGTGCGCGTCCCGAGGTTCCGCCGTCCCGGCCGGAAGGATCCGCGCTGCGTGACCCGGCGCTCTGGATCGGCGCGGCCGTCGCCGTCCTGTTCTCCGTGGGCCAGACCCTGCTGCGGGGCGATGCGCTCTGGGGGCAGAGCGACGGCGTCTACACCCTGACGGCGCAGCTCCTGCTCCACGGGGACGACCTCTACGGCCGGCTCGTGGGGGCGCAGCCGCCGATCACCCTCTACGCCGGTGTGCCGGCGCTCGCCGTCTCGAGCACGCTCGACGCGGTCCACACCTGGATGGGCCTCCTGCAGGTCGCCGGCGGCGTCTGTGCCGGGATCGCCGCGCGCCGCCTGACCGGCTCCTCCGTCGCGACGGCGCTGGCGCCGGTCCTCGCGGTGACGCTGCCGTGGGCCGTCAACCAGCACGGGGTGTACCTGCCCGAGCTCGTCGGCCTGCCGTTCCTCCTCGGCGGCGCGGTCGCCGCGGCGCGGGGCCGCACCGCGCCGGTGGCGGGCGTGCTGCTGGCGCTCGCGGTGTTCGTCAAGTTCCCCTTCGCCCTGCCCGCCTTGCTCGTGGCCCTCGTGGCCGCGGACCGGGGCCGCACGCTCCGCTGGCTGGTCGGCGCGGTGGCCGCCCAGGCCGTCGTCTACACGGCCCTCTTCGGCGTCGCCATGTGGGAGCAGACGGTGCTCGCGCAGGGCCAGAGCGGCCTGCACGCCTGGGGCGCGCTGCCGGGGACGATCGTGCAGTCCGGGTGGACGCTGCTCGGCGTCGGGCTCGGCGCGGTGGCGCTGCTCGCGCGGCCGGCGGCGTGGCCGGCGGACCGGGCGCAGCTGCGCACGAGCGTCGCCCTGGCCGTCGGCGCCGCGGGCACCTGGGTGACGTCGGTCAAGGTCGGGACGAGCCTCTACGTGCTCGTCCCCCTCGAGGCGGCACTGATCCCGCTCGCCCTCGCCGGTGTGGTCTCCGTGTGGCGCGGCGACGCGTGGACCGTGCCGCCGTGGCTGCGCCGCGGGGCGATCGGTCTCGTCGCGGCCCTGGTGGTGGCCCAGTCGCTCGCGGTGCTGCTGCCCCCGCACAACCGGTTCCCGTGGACCCGCCCCGGGACGGCCCCCGCGTACGGCCAGCTCCTGAGCCACGAGGCCGTGCAGGCGACGGTCGCGCAGCTGCGCGCCTGTCCCGCCGACGCGCCCTCGGGCCGCCTGGCGTACTTCGCGTTCCTGGCGGACCGGCGGATGCCGGACGACCAGCCCGACGACTTCCTGCCGACGAAGTCCCCGCGCCTGGCGGACGTGCTGGCGCGGATGCGGGCCGACGCCCCGGTCTGCCCGGCGCCCTGACGGGGCGGGGCGCCCGGGCCGCAGGCGGCAGCGCGCCGCGCACGTCGGCCAGCCCGCGGGATGCGCGGCTCGCTGGGGGGCCGCGCCGGTGTCCCGGAACGACGACGGCGCCGGGGGGACCGGCGCCGTCGAGGGTGCTGCGGGTCCGGCGCGCGGGGCGCCGGGGGAGCGGTCTAGCGCTCCGTGACCACCATGGTCTTGACGTTCGCGATGACGCCCTCGGTGAGCTCGACGTCGACGACGAACGTGCCGGTGGAGCGGATCGGCTCGGCCAGGCGGACGTTGCGCTTGTCGACGTCGATGCCGCGCGCCTCCTTGATGGCGTCGGCGATGTCCTGGTTCGTGACGGAGCCGAAGAGGCGCCCGTCCTCACCCGTCTGGTGCTGGATGGTCAGCACCGTGTTCGTCAGCGTGTCGGCCTGCTCGCGGGCCAGGCCGACGGCCTCGGCGCGCTGGCGCGAGTGCGCGGCGGCGACGCGCTGGGCGTCCTCGAGGAGGGCCTTGGTGGCCGGCGCGGCGAGCTTGCGGGGCAGCAGGTAGTTGCGGAGGTACCCCTTGGAGACCTCGACCACGGCGCCCTTGGAGCCGAGCTGCGGAACGTCGGCGAGAAGGATTGCTTCAGGCATGCGGATCAGATTCGATTCTGTCGTGCCGGGCGTGGCACGGCGCCACGCCCCTCAGCAGGACAGGAAAGGATGCCACGTCCCCGCAGGCCGGGGCGGCGCGGTGGTGGACATCGGTGCGGGTGCTCCTGAGGTGCACGGGGGCCGAGCAGGTCGGTGCGGGCGGAGCGAGAGCTGTACGCGAGTACTGCCGCGCGAAGCGCGTGCCGAGATGCGACGCGCCCCCGTGCGCCTCAGGGGTACCCGCTAGAAGGGGATGTCGTCGTCAGCCGGCGCCGGCGTCGGCGTCGGCGCGCCCTGCGGGGGCTGATTGCCCCAGCTGTCGCCGCCGCCCTGCTGGCCGCCGCCCTGGTTCGGGGGCGGGCTGCTCGGGCCGCCGAAGTCGCCCTGGTCGACGGGGTAGGCCGTGCCGGGGCCGTTGAACCCGCCGCCACCGCCGCCCTGCTGGCCGCCGCCACCGTTGCCGCCCCAGTCGTCGCCTCCGCCGCCCTGCTGGCCGCCGTAGCCGCCACCCTGGCCGCCACCGCCGCCGCCTTCGCGGCCGCCGATGAACTGGACCTCCTGCGCGACGATCTCGATCGCCTCGCGCTTGTTGCCGTCGCGGTCCTGGTACTCGCGCCACCGCAGGCGGCCGTCCACGGCGACCTGGCGACCCTTCGTCAGGAACTTCGCCGCGTTGTCGGCCGAGTTGCCGAAGATCGTGACGTTGAAGAAGTTCGGGGCGTCCGACCACTGGCCGGAGGCGTCCTTGCGGCGCTCGTTGACGGCGACGCGGAGGGAGCAGACCGACCCGCCCGACGGCAGGCCGCGCAGCTCGGGGTCGCGGGTCAGGTTCCCGACGATCGTGACGCGGTTGATGGGCATGCGGTTCTCTTTCTCGGGGTGTACGTCGGCCGAACGTAGCGGCCGTGCTGGGCACGCACGGCCCCGGACGCTGTCTCGGCACGGGATCGGCGCCGCCATGGCGCAGACCGGCGGCGTGCCGCGGGAGACGCAGCATTCCACGCGCGGAAGACGGACGCGGGGGCGCGCCCCCGAAGGTGCCGTATTGCGGCCAGAACGCGAACGAGCCGCCCGGTGGGCGGCTCGCGTGCGCTGCGCCGGCGGTCGCCGGCGCGGGAAGGAGGGGAGGCTCAGCTCGCCTCGGCGGCGGCCACGGCGGCCCCGGCGGCGGCGGCCTGCTCGTCGATCTCGCGGAGGTCCGGGAGGTCGACGGGGTTGCGCTCAAGCTTGATGATGCGGTGGCGCATCACCGTGTCGTTGATCTTGAGCTGGCGGTCGATCTCGTTGAGGAGCGTCGCCGGGCCCTGGAAGCGGAACACGCGGTACTCGGCGGTCGCCTCGTCGTTGATGGGGTACGCCAGCTGGCGAACGCCCCACTCACGCGCCTCGAGGAGAGTGCCGTCGTCCTGGATCAGCTTGTCGACATCAGCGCCGACCTTCTGCCGCGTCTGCTCGTCGGCAGTCGCGTGGAGGAGGAGGACGAGGTCGTAAGAAGGAGCGGGAGCGGCCATAAGAAAGTTGCGCTTGTGAAGCGACGGTCGACAGTAGCAGAGGGCCCGTGCAGCGGGTCGTCCGACCGATGTGCAGGTCGGGCGACGGTGCCGGGCCGGGTCGCGGGGGGGCGAACGGCGCCCCCGCGGCGGGTCCCCACAGCATGCCGCACCAGGCCCCCTCTCCGTCGAGCGTCCTCCGCCGGGTCCGGTGGGGCAACGTCGGCACGCTCGCCGCCGTGCTCGTCGCCGTCGTCCTCGTGGCGGCCGGACCGCGCCTCGGCGGCGCCCCGCCCGCGGTGCCCGACGGGTCGGTGCAGGCCGTGTCTCCGGACGGATCCGCAGCGCGCGCGGCGCCGGCGGATCCCGGCACGCGGGACGGTGCCGAGGACGGCGCCGCCGGTGGGGTCGACCCCACCGCGGAGGACGCGACCGCGGGGGTGACGACCGGGGCCGATCGCTCCCCCGTGACCGACGACGTCGACGCCGCGGGACGAGCCGCCCAGCAGAAGGCCCGAGCCGCCGGGCGGAAGGCGCGGGACACGCGAGCCGCCGCGCGGAAGGCGCGAGTCGCCGAGGCACGGCGGGCTCGGGCCCGGTCCGCCCGCCGCCGTGAGGCCCGAGCCCGCGAGCGCCGTGCCCCGCGCCGCCGCACCGTCCGGCGCAGGACCCCGGAGGCGGCTCCGACGTCGTCCCGCCCGGCCGGCCGCCCCGCGCCGACCGTGCGGCCGACGCCCGCCCCCGCTCCGGCTCCGGCTCCCGTGCCTGCTCCCGCGCCGCGGCCGGCCCCGGCCGCCGCGGCCACGCCCGGCGGCGGGAGTCCCGCCCCCGCCCCTCGCCGGCCGAGCGGTGGGGGCGGCAGCGCCGCTGCCGAGTTCGGCCCGTGAGGCGCGGCCCCCGCGGGCGGGCCTCGGCGAGGCCACGCCCGGGACCACTGCGCCCGGGGAGGCCACGCCCCCGGAGGGGCGCCCGCTAGACCTCGTCGTGCGCCGCGGCGCCCGCGGCCTTGCGGCGGATGTCGGCGAGCTGGTCGTCGATCCAGTCGCCCGGGTTGCGGCGGGTCACGATCTCGCGCAGGCCGTCCGCGCGGCGCTTGCGCTCCGTGCCGCTCATCGTGAGGGCGCGGTGGATCATGTTCGCCAGCTCCTGCACGTCGAACGGGTTGACCGTGAGCGCGAACTCGCCGAGCTCCTCGTGGGCGCCCGTGTTCTCGGAGAGGATGGAGACGCCGTCGCGCTCGTTGACGATCGGCCCCTCCTTCGCCACCAGGTTCATGCCGTCGAACATCGCGTTGACGATGTGGACGTCGTAGTGGCGGTAGGAGGCCATGGCCTCCTCCAGGTCGTCGCGCAGCTTGAGCTGGATCGGCATCCAGTCCGGCGTGCCGTGGCGGTGGTTGACGACCGCGACGAGGGCCTCGATCCGCTCGAGGTACTCGCGGTACTCCGGGACGTCGGTCCGGGACGGCATGAGCTGCGCCACGAACGTGACGCGCTCGTTGAACTCGGGGTGCTGCTCCAGGAAGAGGTCGAACGCGGAGAAGCCGCGGAGAACGTTCTTCGACAGGTCCGCGCGGTCGACGCGCAGAATCATGAAGTCGCGGCGGCGGCGCAGCAGCTCGTCCTCGAACTGGCGCACGCGGACGCGGCGCGAGACGGTGCGCGTGGCGGCGGCGTCGATCGGCAGCGGGTAGGCGCGGACCCAGACCTCGCGGTCGTCGATGCGCACGACGCCCTGCTTGTGGTCGACCTCGAGCTCGAGCAGGTCCTCGCAGCACTGCAGGAAGTTCCGGCGGTAGCTGCGGGTGTGGAACCCGATGATGTCGTTGGCGAGGATGCCGCGGAAGATCTCGTTGCGGATCCGGCCCGGCAGCACGCGCCAGGAGTCCGACTGCGACCACGGGATGTGGACGAAGTGGTGCAGGAAGACGTCGGGCCGCCGCTTGCGGATCATCTCCGGCAGCAGGTACAGGTGGTAGTCGTGGATCATCACGACGGGGTCCTCGATCCCGTCGATCTCCTCCGCCACCGCGTGGGACAGGTCCTCGTTGACCAGCTTGTAGCCGTAGTCGTACGCCTCGACCTCGTGGGTGCGGATGTCCGGCGCGTTGGACAGGTCCCACAGGTTGTGCTGGATGAACCACAGCATCGGGTTGGAGATGATCGAGTAGAAGCCCTCGTAGGCCCGCTCGTCCGACACCACCAGCCGCACGTCGTAGTCGCCGCCGACGGGCGATTGGACGGTGAAGGCCTTGCCCTCGGCCTTCCGCGCCCGGTCGGCGTCGCCGCGGCCCATGGCGTTGGCGATCCACGTGACCTCGCGGTGGGTCGCCAGGCCGGTCAGCGCGGTGACGAGCCCGCCCGTCCCGCGGTTGATCGTGCCGTCCTGGTCGTAGGTGACCGGACCGCGGTTGCTGACGAGGACGAGCGGCTTCTGCGGGGGATCCGGCATCTCACCCGGCACAGTACCGGCGGCCCCCGGGGTCCTGGTAGCCAGGGCGTGTCCGAAGGCCCGGTCGGGTGGCCGGCCGGGGCTCAGTCGCGCGGCGCGGTGGTCGGGCGACGGCCGAGCTTCGTGCGGACGTCGCGCTTCTTCCCGTCCCGGACGACGCGGACGGTGACGGTCTGCCCGGGGCGGAACCGCTGGGCGACCTCGGCCAGGTCGGTCGAGCTGCGGACGGGCTGGTCGTCGATGCCGACGATCACGTCGCCCCCGGTCCGGTACGTGCCGACCTGGAACGGCCGGTCCGTCCGGCTCGTCGGACCGCGCAGGCCGGCCGCGTCGGCGGGCCCGTCCTCCGGCACGAGCTGGATCCACGCGCCCGTGTTCGTGCCGAGATCGAACTTCTTCGCGAGCTGCGGGTAGACCTCGACGGTCGAGACGCCCAGGTACGGGTAGGACGCGGAGCCGACCTTGCGGATCTGGTCGACGGCGCGGCGCACCGTGTCGGAGGAGACCGCGAAGCCGACGCCGGAGCCGTCGCCCGTCGACGTCTCGATCTGCGAGTTGATGCCGAGCACGCGGCCGCGGGCGTCGAGCAGCGGGCCGCCCGAGTTGCCGCGGTTGATCGCGGCGTCGGTCTGGATCGCGTCGACGGTGTCGAAGCCCGAGAGCGACTGGATCGACCGGTCGAGCGCGGAGACGACGCCGATGGAGACGGACTGCTCCTCGCCGAAGGGCGAGCCGATCGCCATCACGGGGTCGCCGACCTTCGCGTCCGTCGGGCCGGCGAACCGCAGCGGCACGAGGTCGAGGTCCTCCGGCTTCACCTGCAGCAGCGCGACGTCGTTGAAGCGGTCGGTGCCCAGGATCTTCGCCTCGACCTGGTTGCGGTCGGCGAAGCGGATGAAGACCTGCTTCGCGGGCTGCGGGTTGCTGCGGGAGCCCGAGGTCACCACGTGGGCGTTCGTCACGATCTCGCCGCGGTCGGAGATGACGAATCCCGAGCCCAGGCCGCCGCTCTCCTGGCCGCCGGACGAGCCGCGCGCCAGCACCGTGACCACGCCGTTGCCGAGGCGGTCGTAGACCTGGCGCGCGTCGATGGCGACGCCGCGGCCGCTCGTGGCCTGCCCGTCGTCCGTCGGCAGGTCCTCCACCGTCGCGACGGAGCCGGTGCCGGTGCCGGCGGCCGTCCGGGTGGTCGCCGTGGGCGCCTCGTCGTCGCCGCCGCAGGCCGCGAGCGCGAGGGGTGATGCGCTCAGCAGCGCGAGGGCCGCGAGGCGGGCGGGGAGGCGGGTCATGCGGGGAGCTCCAGGGTGAACGTGGTCGTACCGGGCCGTGCATCGACCGTGAGCGACCCGCGCATCCGGTGCGCGAGCTCGCGGGCGATCGCCAGTCCCAGTCCCGCCCCGGACCCGTCGCCGGTGCCGTGGAAGGGCTCGAACAGGTGTGGCAGCTCCTCGGGGGCGATGCCCGGCCCGTGGTCGGTGACCGCGATCCGTGCGGCTCCCCCGCTGCGGGCCACGCGGATCTCCACCGCGTCGTCCGAGTTGGAGTGCTTCAGCGCATTGTCCACCAGGACGCGCACGATCTGCGCCACCCGGTCGGGGTCGCACCACTGCTGGACGGACGAGCCGACGAGCCGCACCCGCAGCGCCCGGCCCTGGCGCTCGACGACGGGGCGGAACTCCGCCGCCACGCGCTGCGCCAGCTCCTGCAGGTCGGTGTCCTCCGGCCGTAGCTCGACGCCGCCGGCCTCGAGGCGCGAGAGGTCGAGCAGGTCGAACGTCAGCCGCGTGAGCCGCTCGACCTGGACGGCGAGCTGCTCCAGGAACTGCTCCCGCTCCTCCTCGTCGAGCTCCTCGTCGCGCAGCAGCTCGACGAACCCCGAGAGGGATTGCAGCGGGGTGCGCAGCTCGTGCGAGGCGGTCGCGATGAACCGCTTGCGGCTCGAGTCCAGCTCGCGGAGCTGGCGCTGCATCGTGTCGAGGGAGCGGGCGAGCGAGCCCAGCTCGTCCTCCCGGGCGTCGACCTCGAACCGGGTGGCGAAGCGGCCCGCGGCGACGTCGCGCGAGCCCTGCTCCAGCCGACGCAGGCGCGTGGAGAGGCCGACGGCGAAGACCGTGCCGGTGATCGCGGCCACGAGGATCCCGAGCAGCCCGCCGAGCACGACCCGGCGGCGGACGAGGCTGACAGTGCGCGCCACGTCGTCCAGCCGCTCCTCCACCACGACCACGCCCCGCCGGCCCGCCGCGGCCCCCGTGCGCGGCACGGGGACGGCGACGACTGCGCGCAGGTCGCTCCCGTCACCCTCCGTCGCCCGCGTCGTGCGGCGGGCGGAGCGCGCCAGGTCGGCCAGACGCCGGGCGTCGGCGCCGAGCTCGGGGGGCGCCATGCCGCTGTCGGTCACCGGGCGTCGCGGCGCCAGCGCGCCGCCGCGTCGGGCGTCGGGCACCAGCAGGGTGGCCGCCGCGCCGGTGCGGGCGGCCACCGCGGCGACCAGGCCGCGGTCGCCCCGCGCGTCAGCCGCGTCGACCGCGGCGCCCGTGTCGCGGGCCAGCGCCCCGAGCCGCCCCTGCGCGAGCGACGACTCCAGCGTGGGCACGACCTCGAGCGCGATCGCGACGATGGACACGAGCGTCACGGCGACGAACGCGGCGACGAGCCGGCGCCGGAGGGACCACCGCAGCCGGCCCCGCATCGGGTCAGTCGTCCGCGTCGCGGAAGCGGTAGCCCAGGCCGCGCACGGTGATCACGTACTCCGGGTTCTTCGGGTCCCGCTCGATCTTCTCCCGCAGGTGCAGCACGTGCACGTCGACCGTGCGGCGCTCGCGGTAGGCCGAGCCGCCCCAGGCGCGCTCGAGCAGCATGTCGCGGGTGAAGACCCGGCCGGGCGCGTAGGCCAGGGTCGTCAGCAGCTCGAACTCGAGGTTCGTCAGCTCGACCTCGTCACCGCCCACGGTGACGCGCCGGCGGTCGGGGTCGATGACGATCTCGCCGATCTGGACCGGCGGGGTCTCAGCCGTCACGGCGGCCGGCATCGCGGCGCGGCGGAGCGCGGCCTTCACGCGGCTGCGGAGCTCGCGGACCGAGAACGGCTTCGTGACGTAGTCGTCGGCCCCGGCCTCGAGCCCGGTGACGCGGTCCCCCTCCTCGCCGCGGGCGGAGAGCATGATGATCGGGACCGTCGAGCGCCCGCGGAGCTGGCGGCAGATCTCGAAGCCGTCGACGCCGGGCAGCATCACGTCGAGCAGCACGAGGTCGGGCTTCGTGCGGTCGAACTGCTCGAGCGCCTCGGCGCCGTCGGCGGCCGTCACGACCTCGTGGCCGTCGCGGCGCAACGGGAAGGCGAGGAGCGTCCGGATCGACTCCTCGTCGTCGACGACGAGGATGCGGGCGGAGGCGGCGGCGGTCATGGTCGGTGGGTACCCCGGGGGGTGATTCCGGCGACGGTGCGTCGCCCCGGCGGGGACCGGAGCATCCACAGGGTAGTCCGCCGGTACGCTGGCGGTCCTTGCCCATGCGGATCGGCATCGGTGTGCTGCTGCTGGCGGCACTGGTCGCGGCGTTCTCGCTGCGCGGGCTCCCGACCCCGCTGCAGGCCGACCTGCCGGCCGAGGCCTTCGACGGGGTGGCCGCCACGACGATGGCGCGCGCCATCGCCCGGGACTTCCCGGAGCGCACCGCCGGCTCGCCGGGGGACGCGTCCGCCGCGGTGGCCGTCGCCGCCGAGCTGCGCCGCGCGCTCCCGACCGCGGCGGTCACCACGGACGAGTTCGAGGCCGACACCCCGGACGGCCGCCGCACGCTGCGCAACGTCACGGCGGTGCTCCCCGGGCAGCCCGGACCCGAGCTGCTCGTGATCGCCCACCGCGACGCGATCGGGCGCGGCAGTGCGGCCGAGGCGAGCGCGACCGCGGGCCTCGTGGGCCTCGCACGGGCCACCGGGCAGAGCCGGTTCCGGCACACCGTCCGCTTCGTCTCGACGGACGGCGCCTCGGGCGGCGGCCTGTCCGGGGCCACCCGCCTGGCGCGGACGCTGCGGGCCCCGGTCGCGGCGGCGATCGTCCTCGGCGACCTCTCCGGCGGGCCGGACCGGCAGCCCATGGTGGTCCCGTGGTCCAACGCCACGCGCGCCGCGCCGCTGCGCCTGACGCGTACGGTCGAGGAGGCGCTGCGCGCGGAGGGCCTGCGCCCCCGCGACTCCGAGGGCGTGTGGAAGCAGCTCGTGCGGCGCGGGCTGCCCGCGTCGGTCGGCGAGCAGGCCGAGCTGAACCAGGGCGGGATCCCGGCCGTGCTGCTCGGTGCGGGCGGCGCCACCCCGCCGGCCGCCGACGCCGTCGTCGACCCGGGCCGCCTGCGGGCCTTCGGGCGCAGCGCGCTGCGCAGCCTGCTGGCCGTGGACGAGGTCGGGCGGAGCGTCGGGCCGCAGCAGACCGGGCTCGTCGTGGCCGGGCAGGAGGTGCCCTCCTGGGCGCTGCGGGTCCTGCTGCTGACGCTGCTCGTGCCCCTGGCCGTGGGCGCGCTCGTGCTCGGCCTCGCGGTGCACCGCGAGGGGGTCCACCTCGTCGCCGGCGCCACGTGGGCGGTGGGGTGCGCCGCGGGCCCGCTGATCGCGGGGCTGATCGCGGTGGGCGCCGGGCGGGTGGGCCTGGCCTGGCCGGCGCTGCCGGCCCCGTTCGCCGGCGAAGCCGTGCGCACCGGGTTCGGCGCCGCCGTGCTCGTCGTGGTCCTGCTGGCCATCCTCGCGGGCACGACCGCCGCCGCCCGCCCCTACCTGACCCGCGAGGCGACGGGGCACCACCGGCCGACACGGCCCGCCGTGGCGTTCGGCGTCTTCCTCATCGTGCTCCTGCCCGTCCTGGTGCTCGTGGTGATCAACCCGCTCGCCGCCGTGCTGCTCCTGCCCGCCCTCGTGGCGTGGCCCGCGTCGGTGGCGCCCCTGCCCGGGGTGCAGCCGCTGCACCGCGTGGGCCTGGGGCTGCTCGGCGCGGCGCTGCCCTTCGCGGCGCTCGTGACCGTGGCCTCCACGCTCGACGTCACCCTGGTCCAGATGCCGTGGTGGCTCGTGCTGCTGGTCGCCGGCGGCCACATCGCGCCGCTGAACCTGCTGCTCACGAGCCTGATCGCCGGTGCGGCCATCGCCACGGCGCTGGCCCTCGTGCCCCCGCTGCCCAACCCGTTCGCGGGCCGGCGTCCGTGGCCCCGGCGGCGCGGCGCGGCGGACGAGGCGACGCCGCCCGACGACGGCCCGAAGGGCGGGCCGGCCGATCCGGACGACGACGGGGCCGACCGGGACGACGGGTTCGACGACCGGGACGACCTGTTCGACGACGGGGACGACCTACTCGGCGACCTGCCCGCCCCGGCGCCCCCGCTGCGCGAACGACGCCGCCGCGAGCGCACGGCGCCGCCCCGGCCGCGACGCGGCCCGGACGGCGCGCGGCCGCGGCCGGCGACCGACCGCACGCGCTGACGGCCGCGGGGTTCAGCCCGCGAGGTGCTCGAAGCCCTGCAGCGCCACGGGGGTCCCGTCGCGCCGGAGCTCGACGCCGCCGCCCTCCGGGTCCGCGACGACGTCGCCGACCCAGGTGACGCCGGCCAGCCCCGCGGCCACGGCCGGCGGCGCGGTGACCAGCAGCTCGAAGTCCTCGCCGCCCGTGGCGCCGACCTCGGCGGGATCGCGTCCGAGGGCCGCGGCCACCTCGGCGACGCCGCCCTGCAGGGGCAGGCGCTCCAGGTCGACGACGAGCCGCACGCCGGACGCGCGACCGACGTGGCCGGCGTCCGTGGCGATGCCGTCGGAGAGGTCGATGCCCACGCGGACCCCGGCGGCGAGCAAGGCGACGCCGTCGTCCAGCCGGGGGAGCGGACGCAGGTAGCGCTCGACGAGCCCGTCGCGGCGCGTGGCGTCGTCCGGGGCCGTCAGGGCGTCGGCACCCCGCAGCAGCGCCAGACCGCACGCGCTGCCACCGAGGGCACCCGTCACGCCGACGCGGTCGCCGGGGCGGGCGCGGTCGCGGCGCAGCAGCTCCTCGGGGCCGGCCGCCCAGCCCACGACGGTGACGGTGACGACGGCGACGGGCCCGCTCGAGACGTCGCCGCCGGCGATCACCGTGCCGGTTCGCCGGGCCAGGTCCTCCGTGGCCGCGACGGCGCCGAGCACGTCGTCGTCGCCCCACGCCGGCGGGACCGTGAGGGCGACGTAGGCCTCACCGCCGGGCACGCCCATGGCGGCGAGGTCGGAGAGGGCGGTCGCGAGCGCGCGGTGTCCGACGACGGCGGGCGTGGCCCGGTCGTCGCCCGCGGGCAGGTGCACGCCGACGACGGTCGTGTCGGTGCTCGTGACGGCGAGGGCGCCGGCGGGCCGCACGACGGCGGCGTCGTCACCGGGGCCGATGAGGAGGCGGTCGTCGCGGGCGCCGAGGCCCGCGGTGAAGGCACGGATCAGCCCGCGCTCGCCGAGAGGAGCCACGCGGTCGCTCCGACCGGCGGGTCGGGGCCTACCGGTGGCGGTAGACGATGCGCGCGCGGCTGAGGTCGTACGGCGAGACCTCCACGCGGACCCGGTCGCCCGGGAGGATGCGGATGCGGAATCGGCGCATCTTGCCTGCTACGTGCCCGAGGACCTCGTGGCCGTTGTCGAGCTGCACCTTGAACATGGCGTTCGGGAGGGCCTCTACGACCTCGCCCTCGAACTCCACCTTGTCTTCTTTGGCCATCCGACCTACGGTACCAAGGCTGGGCGCCCTGCTGCGTACCGCCTCCGCGCGCGATCGCCCGCAGGGACGAAGGATCCGGCCCCTGAGGGGTGCCGGATCAGGCGCCGGTCACTCCGCCGGGGCGGCGGGGGCCGACTCGTACGAGTCGGCCGGGTACGGCTCGGCGCCGCCGGTCGACGCCGTCGTGGTCGTGCCGCCGGCGCTGGCGCCGTTCGTCGCGCCGCCCGTGGTGCCGTCCGTCGCGTCGCCCGGGCTGCTCTCGCCGCTCGTGTCGCTCGGGTCGCTGCTCTTCGTGCCGGCGCCCGAGGCGAACTTGCCCGTGCCCTTCGTGCCCGAGAACGGGACGAGACCCTTGAAGTCGCCGCAGAAGTCGCCGTGCGCGCCCTGCATGTACTGCTTCCAGATCGGCGCGGAGACCGAGGCGCCCTGGATGTTGCCGCCGGCCGTCGTCGTCGAGTAGATCGTCTTGGACCCGGTGGGGAACCCGACCCAGACCGCCGTCGAGAGCTTCGGCGTGTAGCCGGCCAGCCACACGTCGGTGGGGCCGTCGGTCGTGCCCGTCTTCGCGCCCGCGGGGCACCCGATGTCTGCGGCCGCCGCGGTGCCGCCCTTCATGTCGGCCTGGAGGATGCGGTTGACCTCGGAGGCGACGTCCTTCGGGATCGCCCGGGTCCGGCGGACGGGCTGCGGACGCTTCACGTCGCCGTCGGCGAAGACGACCTTCGTGATGGCCCGGGGCGTGACCCGCATGCCGCCGTTGGAGATCGTGGCGTACACGCGGGCGATCTCGAGCGGGCTGACGGACGCCGAGCCGAGCGACTCGGACGGGTACGAGTTCAGCTTGGACGTGATGCCCATGGCGCGCGCGGTCTTCGACACGTTCTCCATGCCGACGTCGAGACCGAGCTGCATGAAGACGGTGTTGACGGACTTCAGCGTTGCGGTCCGCAGGTCCATGGAGCCGCCCTTGGAGCCCTCGCCCGCGAAGTTCTTGATGCTGCAGTCCGTCCCGGTGCAGAACGGCGGCGGGATGGTGAACCGCCCCGGGGCCGGGTAGCTCGTGCTCGGGCTGATGCCCTGCTCGAGCGCCGTGGTCAGCACGATCGTCTTGTAGGTCGAGCCCGGCTGACGGCTGCCCTGAAGCGCCAGGTCGTACTGGTTGGAGCCGAAGGGCTGCGACGAGGCGGCGGCCTCGATGTTGCCCGTCGCCGGGTCGAGCGTGACGATCGCGGAGGACGGGTCGCCGGCCGACGGGTTCAGGTTGTCGCCCATCGCCTTGCGGGCGAGCTTCTGCTTCTTCAGGTCGATGGTCGTGTAGACCTTCAGCCCGCCCTGGGCCACGCGCTTGCGGCCGTACTTGTCCTTCAGCACGTTACGCACGTGGTTGAGGAAGAACCGCTCGCGACGGGTCGTGTAGTACGTGCCGCCGTCCTTCACGCCGAGCTTCGTCTCCTGGGCCTCGGCGGCCTCCTCCGGCGTGACGTAGCCCTGCTCGGCCATGCGCCGGATGACGTCGTTGCGGCGGGCGAGCGCGGCCTCGGGGTTGTTGTACGGGTTGTACTGCGTGGGCGCCTGCGGCAGGCCGGCGATCATCGCGGCCTGCGGGAGCGTCAGCTTCTTCGCCGTCGTGCGGAAGTACACGCGCGCGGCGGCCTGGACGCCCTTGATGTCCTGCCCGCCGACCGTGCCGTACGGGGCGGTGTTGAGGTAGGTCGTCAGGACCCACGTCTTGCCGTCGCGGCCGGGGTGACGATCCTCGAGCTGCTGGGCGAGCGCCGCCTCGCGGATCTTCCGCTCGATGCTGCCCGTGCGGTCCTCCGTGTAGAGGTTGCGGATCAGCTGCATCTCGAGCGTCGAGGCGCCCTCGACGTTGCTGCCCGCGGTCAGGTTGCGGGTCGCGGCGCGGAACACGCCCTCGACGTCGACGCCCGCATGGTCGTAGAACCGGCGGTCCTCGACGGCGACCGTGGCGTTGCGCACCAGGTCGGTCATCTGCGTCGTCTTGACCTTCTCGCGCAGCACCGGGCCGGGGAGATAGCCGAGGCGGGTGCCGTCCTTCGCGTAGACGACGGACGGGGCGCCCGGGTCGACGCGGTCGAGCTCGTCGAGGTCGACGCTGTCGGCGACGGACACGACGTACCCCACGCCGGCGGCGGCGGAGCCCCCGATGCCGAGGACGAGGAGGACGAGGAGCACGAGGACGATGCGCGTCGCTCCCCCCTTGGAGCGCCGCTGGCGGCGTTTGCGGGCTGCGTGGGACATAACTCTCGGTCCACAGTACCGGGCCGGGAGCGCGGTTCCTGCCGGTTGCACGCCCGGATGCATCCCGGTGGGCCACGGCGCCCCGCCCGATCCGCCACCATGGGGCGGGATGGGTCGTGAGTCCCAGCTCGCGTGGGCCGCTCCCCTGCGGGCCCCCGAGCCCCCGCCCGAGGATGCCCCGCGGCCGCCCGAGCTGACCTGGCGCGAGACCGCCCGGGCCGTCCTCCCCGCCTTCCTGCTGACCCGCCTGGTGACCCTGGTGGCCGGCGTCGCGGCCGTGTTGCTCTGGGGGATCAAGGACGTCGAGGCGGTCTACGACCCCGCGGGCCTGACGGTCGGCCTGGGCGGGCTCGTCGACACGCTGGTGGCGCCCTACGCGCGCTGGGACGCCGTCTGGTTCCTCGACATCGCGCACGTCGGCTACCCCACGAGCTACGCGCCGCGGACCGCGTTCTTCCCGCTCTACCCCGTGCTGCTGAACGTCGGCGGGTTCCTCCTGCGCTCGCCGCTGATCGCCGGCCTGGTGATCTCGACGGCCTGCGCGTTCGTCGGCGCGATGCTCGTGCACCGGCTGACGGACCGCGAGCTCGGCCGTCCTGCCGCGGGCGCCGCCGTCTGGGTGCTGCTCGCGTTCCCGGGCTCCCTGTGGCTGACCGCCGTCTACTCCGAGGGCCTCTTCCTGCTGCTCTCGGCCGGCTGCCTGCTCGCCGCGCGCGACCGGCGCTGGGCGATCGCCGGCGTGCTCGGGGCGCTCGCGGCGGCGACCCGCAGCGCCGGCGTCGTCCTCGTCGTCCCGATCCTCGTGATGGCCTGGGACGCTCACCGGCAGGACCTCCTCGCCGCGCGCCGGCGCGACCCGCGCGAGGGTCCGCCGCCCGCCGACCCGTCCGCGCCGCCCCGGTGGGCGCCGCTGGCCGCCGCCGCGGCCGTGCCGGTCGGGCTCGTCACGTTCGTCGTCGGGCTCGTCCTCGCCGGCCACGAGTGGACGGCCTCGTTCGACCAGCAACGCGAATGGGGCCGCGACAACGTCGGCCCGATCGCCGGGGTGGTGCGCGCCGTCACCGCCGCGGGCGAGGGCCTGGCCCAGCTGCTCGGCGTGGGCGACGGCACGGGCGCCTCGACCCCCGGCGCGGAGTGGATGAACCCGCTGCTGCTCGTCTTCCTGGCCCTCGGGATCGCCGCGCTCGTCGGCGCCGCCCGGCGACTCCCCCCGGCCTACGCCGCCTACGTGGGTTGCGCGCTGCTCCTGCCCCTCTCCGCCCCGGCCGTCGGCGGCGGCGAGCCGCTCATGTCGCTCCCGCGGTTCCTCGGCGTGCTGTTCCCGCTCGCGATGTGGACCGGCTGGTGGCTCACGCGTGGCCCGCGCCGCCGTGAGCGCCAGGTCGTCCTGCTCGTCGTGGGCCTCGGGTTGCTCGCCGTCTTCTCGGCGCTCACGGCCCGCTGGTCGTTCGTCGCCTGAGAGCGGGCGCGGCGGCCTCCCGGGGCCGTCAGTAGCCTCGTGGCCGTGAGCACCGCGTCGCCCGGGTCCCCGTCGTCCCCGTCCCACGAGGCCGTCGAGGACCACGAGGTCGGCCCGGACCGGGAGGTCGGCGGCGACCGTCTCTGGGGTGCGGGCGTCGCCCTGCTGGCCCTGATCGCCACCTTCGGCGCCACGATCTTCACGTCGATCCCCGGGATCGCGATCGGCGACGACACGAACACCGCGAAGGTCGTGGGCACCCTCGTGTCGTCCCTCCTGCAGAACCTCGTGTTCGTCGGCGTGCCGATCCTCATCGTCGGCCTGAGCATCGGTGGGCTGCGTCGCAGCGACATCGGCTGGCGCGTCCCGCCGCGGCCGCTGCGCGTGCTCGGCATGGTCGCCGTCGCGTTCGTCGCCTACATCGTGCTGTCCGCGCTGCTCGGCGCGGCGCTCGGCGTCGGCGACGAGCAGGACGACCTGCCGGGCAAGCTCGGCGCCGACTCCTCCGTGCTGGCCGGCATCGCGATCGGCCTGGCCGTGACGGTGCTGGCGCCGATCGGCGAGGAGACCCTGCTGCGCGGCATCGTCTACCCCGGCCTGCGCAACAGCGTCGCCCGGTTCGCCCCCGCCCCCGTGGCGATCGGCGCCGCGGCCCTCATCGACGGCCTGATCTTCGGCGCGCTGCACCTCGGCGGCTCCAAGGCGATCTTCCTGCCGATCCTGGCCCTCTTCGGCGTCGTCCTCTGCCTGCTCTACCAGTTCAGCGGCAGCCTCTACGCATCGATCCTGCTGCACGCCACGAACAACACGATCGCCATGAAGGTCGCCCTGGACTGGAGCGTCCTGGGCGCCATCGCCCTGTGGGTCTCGGCCCTGACGATCCTCACGCTGCTGATGCTCGCCGCTCGCGCCTACGAGCGCGGGCGCGACGCCCGGCGGGACGCCGCGGGCCCGCGGGCGGACGCCGCGCCGGCGTAGGGGGCGGCGCCGAGGCGGACCGGTCGCCGATGTCGGGGCGCCGGGCGGGACCGGGGCGCCGAGGCGGGACCGGGGCGCCGAGGCGAACGGGCCGTCGGGAGAACGGTCGAGGTGGATCGCGCCCATCGGTCGACGCCGATCCGCCTCGACCTCCACCTCGCGAGGACTCCGAACGGCGTCGAGGCGGATCGCCGTCGCCGGACGACGCCAATCCGCCTCGCCCCCCCCCGCCACCACGGCGCCCCGACGGGCGGGCGGACCGTCCGTCCGTCCATCACCCGTACTTCGGTCGTACGGCTAGGCTCCCGGCATGACGGCCCGAAGCGCGCTCCGATCAACCGCATCACTGGCGGTCGTGCCCGCGATCGTCCTGCTCGCTCCGACGTTCGCCCACGCGCAGTCGAGCACCGCGACGCCCGCGACGACGGCCGGCACCACCACCACCGCGCCCGCCGACAGGACGGCCGCCGCGACGACACCCGCGCAGGCTCCGGCCCCCGCGCCCGCCCCCGCGCCTGCGCCTGCGCCCGCGCCCGCCCCCGCCCCCGCCCCCGTGAAGGTGAAGGTCAGCCTGGTCACGGAGAAGGCCCGGGGCGGCGAGGCGCTCAAGGGCGACCGCTGGCGCGCGCTCGTCGTGACGAACCGGTTCGTCGACGGCACGAAGCTGCGCGTGAGCTTCACCGCGAAGGGCCGCAAGGCCACGAGGACCGTCACGCTCAAGGACCGCAAGGGCAGCAAGGAGGGCTTCGTTCGCGTCGTCGTCCCGTCCAAGCTGCGCGGCAGCTCGCGGGTCGTCGTGCGCGCCGCCGTCCCGAAGGGGCAGCCCGCCGCGCCCGTCCGGACGAAGGCGCGGATCGTCTTCCAGGTCAGCCCGAACGTCTCCGCCGGCGAGCAGGGCCGCGCGGTCCGGATGCTGCAGAGCATGCTGGCCCGGAAGGCCTACGTCGTCGGACGCGACGGCGTCTACGACGCGCGCACCCAGCGCGCCGTCCTCGCGTTCCGCAAGGTCGCCGGCATGGCAGCCACGAGCGAGGCGAACTCCGCCGTCTTCCGCGCGTTGCAGGCCGGCAAGGGCACGTTCAAGGTGCGCTTCCCCAGCCACGGGCGCCACGTCGAGGGCGACGTCGACCGCCGCGTCCTGGCGCTGATCGACAAGGGCAAGGCCGTGCGGATTTACCACACGTCCCCCGGCGCGCCGGCGACCCCGACGATCCGCGGCAGCTACAAGGTCTACCGCAAGGACCCGGGCACGAACGAGCTGGGCATGTACCGCTCCGTCTACTTCATCCGCGGCTACGCCATCCACGGCTACCCCAGCGTCCCCGCGGGCTACAGCGCCAGCCACGGCTGCTTCCGCGTGCCGATGGAGGACGCGGCCAGCATCTACGACTGGATCTCGATGGGGATGCCCGTCGACACGTACTAGGAACCGGCAGCCGTTCGGGGCGCCCACCACCGTTCGGCGCACCTTCGCCACGTCTGGCGTGGCGAAGATGCGCCGAAGGGCCGAACCGCCGTCCGCCCCCTGGACGGTGCGCTCACCGCCGGGCCTCGTAGGATCGGGCCCCATGAGCACGCCCGAGACCCCGAAGGACCGGCTGGTCGCCCAGCTGCGCGAGCACGCCCTGGTGATCGGCGACGTGACGCTGACCAGCGGCAAGACCGCGAGCTACTACGTCGACGCGAAGCGGGCGATCCTCCGGCCCGCCGGCTTCATGGCCCTCGGGATCCTGCTGGCCGACGAGATCCGTCGCCTGGGCGCCACCGCCGTCGGCGGGATGACGATGGGCGCCGACCCCGTCGCGTGCGCGGCCCTGGCCGGCGGCGCGAACGCCAACGCGTTCTTCGTGCGCAAGGAGGCCAAGGCCCACGGCCTGCAGCGCCGCGTCGAGGGCCCGTTCCTCACGGACGAGGACCGCTGCGTCGTCGTGGAGGACGTCGTCACGACCGGCGGCTCGACCGTGCAGGCCATCGAGGCGCTGCAGGCCGAGAACCGCAACATCGTCGGCGTCATCTCCGTGCTCGACCGCCTGGCCGGCGGCGGCGAGCGGATCCAGGCCGCGTGCGGCGCCCCGTACCTCGCGCTGACGACGATCGACGACGTCTACCCGGACCGCCCGGCGAGCTGAGGAGGGGGAGCTACCGCCACGACCAGGCTGCGCGGATCGCGGCGACGGCGTCCTCGAGTCCCGGCGTCTCGGCCTCGGGGCCCAGCGTCACCACGGTGTGGGCCTCGTTCCGCCAGGCAGTGGCGAGCATCCGCACGGTCACGGCCTTCGCGCCCCCCTGCCCCGCCCCGACCAGCAGACCGGCGGGACGGCCACCGAGGTCGGTGCCGCGCCGGTACTCCGGCGCCGCACCTCCGCTTCTCGCCAGGGTGCTCAGGGACCGCTTGATCTCGGTGAAGAACGAGCCCTGGTTCTCGTCGAGGACGCGTCCGATCCCGGACTCCCGGAGCGCCTGGAGCAGGATGACCGGCCCGTCCCCCGTCCGGTCGGCACGCACCCACGCGGTGAAGTGCGCCGCCCTCGACCCGCGTGGACGCCCCGGGAACGCGCGGGCCGTAGATGCCTCGTCGGCCCGCACCCACCCGGGCGGCATCACCGTGCGCCCCGACGCCACGCGGACCGGCGTGCCCGGTGCGTCGACGGCCGCTCGCCGCAGCCGCCGCGGCGTCTCGCGCGCCAGCGTGGGAATGAGCGGGCGCAGCAGGAACGCCACGCGCTGCGGCTCGTTCGCCCGCGCTCGGGGCAGGCTCTGCGTGAGCACGACAGGGGCCCGGTCGCCCAGCCCGCGCGCGTCGAACGTCACCTCGAAGGTGACGGGCAGGCCCGGGGTGATGCGCTGCCGCTTCCCGGCGGGAGGCGGGGAGTCCCCGAAGCCCTCCGACGAGTAGCCCGCGTCGAATCGCACTGCCCGCCCGCCCGCGGAGATCTCGGCGTCGGCGGCGAAGGTCCGCGACCCGATCGCATCGTTCGCCACCTCGAACTGCGCGAAGAACGCACCCCGCGACACGCCGTCCGTGGTCCGCGGCTGCGCCTCGATGAGCTTGACGGTCACCCCGTCGGCCCTGACGGGCGTGCCGCGCTCGACGACGGCCACGCGCTTGCCTCCCTGGAGGCACCGCCCGACACGAGGACTGTCGCCGTTGAGGCCGAGCGACGTGCACGGGCGGCTCGGCCACGCCGCGGGCTTCGTCGGCGGTCGTTCGGTGGCCCGGCCCCCGCCGGCGTCGCCGCAGCCCACGAGGGCGCACAGGAGCGCGACCGCCAGAGCGCCACCGCCGGCGGCGTCCCGGGGCCCGCCCCGTCGACGGCCCGGTGGCCGCCACGCAGGCGTCGCTGGTCCGCAACTCGGCACACGCACGCTCCGCATGGACGGCAACGTACAGCGCAGGGAGCACGCGCTCGCGAACCCCCTGTGACGTTCGACGAGACGCCCGTCCGCGGCGGCCCGGCCGCCGTGCCGCAGCCGGGGCGGACGCTCTAGCATCCGTCGCCCCGGCCCCCATAGCTCAGGGGATAGAGCATCGGTTTCCTAAACCGTGTGCGCAGGTTCGAATCCTGCTGGGGGCACCTAGGGACGGAGAACGTCGGCTCGCCGGTGGCAGCACCGTCGGCAGCTGGTGTTCGACGGCGCGTTGCGCGGCCGTCCGGGCCTGGGGGCGCTCGACGCCCGCCGGGGTGGTCGACGCCACGTGGCGATGACGATCGCGGGGGTCGCCCTCGCGGGTCAGCAGCTCGGCCGGATCCGTCGTCACCCGGACGCCGGCGGTCCTGCCGTCGGACCACGGGCACCGAGATAGACGGACACCGCGCGCGCGGCGTCGCGCCCCGCGCGGTTGGCCCCGACCGTGGACTGGGACGGGCCGAAGCCGATGAGGTGGACGCGCGGTTCGCCCGCGACCTGCGTGCCGCGCATCGCGATGCCGCCCCGGTCGTTGCGCAGCCCGAGGGGGTCGAGGTGGGCGACGTGGGGCTTGAAGCCCGTGGCCCAGAGGAGCACGTCGACCGGCGTGAACGATCCGTCGGCCTCGCGGACGCCGCCGGGCTCGATCGCCGCGAACATGGGACGGCGCTGCAGCACGCCGCGCTCTCGGGCGGCCACCGCGTAGGGCGTCCAGGCGAGGCCGGTGTAGGACACGACGCTCCCCGTCGCGTTCCCCGCCTCGACGTCGGCCGCCACCCGTGCGACGGCCATCCGGCCCTCGACCTCGGGCCGGAACTCCCCCTCACGGAACAGCGGCTCCCGCCGCGTGTACCAGAGCACGGTGGTGGTCCGGGAGAGCTCCTCGAGCAGCTGGATCGCCGAGATGCCTCCGCCGATGACGGCCACGCGCTGCCCCGCGAAGTCCTCCGCGCGTCCGTAGTCCCGGCTGTGCAGCTGGCGGCCGCGGAACGCGTCCTGTCCCGGGTAGACGGGCAGGACCGGGGTGTTCCAGGTGCCCGTGGCGTTGATGATGGCCCGCGTCCGCCACCGTCCCTCCGTCGTGTCGACGAGGAGGTCACCGGCGGGGTTCGCGTCGGCGCGCCGCACGGCCGTCACGGTCACCGGGCGGCGGATCGGCAGGCCCTCCGCGCGCTCGAACGCGGCGAAGTACGCGGGCACCGCCACGTTGCTGGCCGCGTCCGGATCGATCGGCGGCTTCGGGAACCGGGGCAGATCGAAGATGCCGTTGACGGTGCTCATCCGCAGCGACGACCACCGGTGCTGCCACGCCCCGCCCGGTCGCTCCTCGGCGTCCAGGACGACGAACGTCCCGTCCGGCAGGCCGGCGCCCGCGGTGCCCGCCAGGCCCCGGCGCTTGAGGTGGTGACCGGCCGACAGGCCGGCCTGGCCGCCGCCGATGACGACGACGTCCGCGGCCCTGCGATCCCGGTGGCCGGTCTCGTCCTCCATGGCTCCAGTGTCGCGCGCGACCGCCGGCGCCCCTCAGGCGCTGGCGATGCTCGCCCGGACGATGTCGATGTCGATGTCGTTGCGCCCGGGTGTGCGGCGACGCGGTGCCCTCCGGGACGCCGGTCAGCGCAGCCCTCGCACCAGCCGGCGCGCCGCGTCCTCGAGGTCCCCGGGGCGGGCGTCGAACTGCTCGCGCATCCGGAGGAGCACCCCCGGGGCGACGGCGCTGATGAGGTAGCCGGCGAGCACGCGCTCGTCGGCGTCGGGGGCGACCTCGCGCAGCAGGATCGCCGCGTGGAGCAGCAGCGTCGCGTAGACCGGCGCCGATGCCGCCCCGGGGGTCACGTCGTGCGCCACCGCCAGATCCAGGTGGGCGAGGTGCACGCGGACGAGCTCGACGAGGAACGCCTCCAGGCGGTCGGCGGCCGCGGCCCCCGGACCGAGGGGTGGCGGCCCGAAGAGGAAGGCGTCCTGGAACGCGCCCATGTAGTCCACGATCAGCGCCTGCGTGAGCCCGGCCCGGTCCCCGAAGCGGCGGAACACCGTCGCCTTCCCCACCCCGGCCTCGCGGGCGACGTCCTCCATCGACATACCAGCGACTCCGCGTCGCGCAAGCACCTCGCGCGCCGCATCGAGGATCCGGCGGCGGTTCTCCGCCGCGTCCCGCCGTTCCGTTCGTTCCCCCGCGATGGGCAGTGCGGAACCCGTTGGTCGATCGGCAGGCACCCGCAGCACGATACGCAGAACAAAGCGAGACTCCGGTTCGCTTATGCTAGGTTGCGCCAAACGGACCTCGGTCCACATCTCTCGGAGACCTCATGAGCACCCAGAACGCCACCCCCAGGACGACGTCCACCACGGACGTCCCGGCGGGCTCGTACCGCCTCGACCCGGCCGCCAGCACGGTGACCTTCACGACCCGCGCCATGTTCGGCCTGATGAAGGTCCGGGGTCACTTCGGCCGCGTCGACGGAACCCTCGACGTCGGCGCCGACGGGCCCGCCTCGGGCGCGATGCACGTCGACGTCGAGACGATCGACACGGGGATCGCGAGGCGCGACGCGCACCTGCGGCGCAGCGACTTCTTCCACACGGAGGAGCACCCCACCGCGGTCTTCACGCTCGACACCCTTCGACTCGACGGGCCGGAGGGCCCGCGGGTGACGGGCACCCTGGAGCTCCGGGACAAGACCGTCCCGATCGACTCGCCGGTCACCCTCGCGACCTCCGGGGAACGACTCCGAGTCGACGCCGACGTGGAGATCGACCACCACGCCGCAGGCCTGCCGTTCCGCACGCCGCTCCTCGTCAGCGGACGCGCGCGGGTCGTCGTCGCCCTCGTCTTCGCGGCCGCCTGAGCCGCACTCGGACCCACGGGCAGACCGCGGAACGACGATCACGTCGTCTCGGCTCTGCCGGGAGGCATGGCCCCACGGCCTGGGATGCTCACGCGATGAGTGCACGCGTCCCCGGCCCGCCGCGACGGCGCGGCTCGTCGTCTCGTCGATGATCGGGGGGCCCCCCGCACCCGGCCGCGGTACCCGCACCCTCCTCCCCCGGCGCGCGCTCGTCGAGGCCCTCGACCGCGCCTCGACATCCCGCGTGACGGTCCTGGCGGCGGCGCCCGGCAGCGGCAAGTCCGTCCTGCTGCGCCAGTGGGCCACGGGCGTCGAGCCGCCGCGGCGCGTCGCGGCGGTGACGGTGCGCCGGTCCGAGCGCGACGCCCGACACGTCCTGCTCGACCTCCTCCGCGCCGTGACGGCCCTCGATCGCTCCGCGGCGCCGCGGCGGGCGCCGACACCCGGGCTCGACGCCGGCGATCTCGTCGGCCTCGTCGTCGACGCCGCGCGGACGCTCGACGCGCCCCTCGTCGTCGTGATCGACGACCTCCACGAGCTCGAGGCTCCGCGAGCCCACCAGGCGCTCGAGGCGCTGATCGACCGGCTGCCGACGACGGCGACGTTCGTCCTGGCCTGCCGGCGCGACCCCCCACTGCACCTTCACCACCTCCGCCTCGAGGGCGAGCTCGCCGAGCTGCGCTCGGCGGACCTCACGCTGGACCTCGAGGAGACCCGTGCGCTCGTCGCCGCCACCGGGGTGACGCTGGGCGCGGACGCCACGCGCGCGCTCCACGAGCGCACCGAGGGCTGGACCGCCGGCGTGCGGCTCGCGGCGATCGCCCTCCGCGGACACTCGGCACCGGAGGACTTCGTGGCGGCGTTCTCCGGCAGCGACCGGACCGTGGCGGAGTACCTGCTCGCCGAGATGCTCGAGCGCCAACCCCCGGACGTCCGCCGCCTGCTTCTGCGCACGTCGCTGGTCGACCGGGTCTCGGGGGCGCTCGCGGACGCGCTGACGGACGGCGTGGGCTCCCAGGCGACGCTGCAGGACCTCGAGGACGCCAACGCCTTCGTCCACGCGCTCGATCCCGGCCGCACCTGGTTCCGGTACCACCAGCTCTTCGGCGACCTCCTGCGCCTCGAGCTCCGGCGGACCGCCCCGGGCGACGTCGTCGACCTCCATCGCCGCGCGGCCACGTGGTTCGCCGAGCACGACCTACCGGTCGAGGCGATCCGACACGCACAGGCCGCCGAGGACTGGGCCCGGGCCGCCCGCCTGTTGGCAGACCACGCGCTGTCGCTCACCCTCGACGGAGAGGACGCGACGGTCGATGCGCTGCTGCGGACGTTCCCGCCCGCGGCCCTCGAGGCCGATCCGGAGCTCTTGACCGTCGCCGCGTCGGCGCAGCTGGCCCGCGGCTCCCTCCGCGACGCCGACGCCTACCTCGGACTGGCCACGGCCCGCCGGGACGACGTCGCCGACGACCGACGACCGACGTTCGACGTCGCGCTCGCCGCCGCCCGCCTGTCGCTGGCCCGGCGCCGCGGCGACGTCCGCGACGTCGTCGAGCAGGTCGAGCTCCTGTCCCGCACGGCGACGGCCCGCTCGTACGCCGAGGTCGCGCTGGGCGGCGAGCTGCGCGCGGTCGCGCTCCTGCACCTCGGCATCGTCGAGATGTGGTCCATGCGCCTCGACGACGCCCGCGCGCACCTGCAGGAGGCGGCCGAGGTCGCGCGGCGCATCGGCCGCGTGCACCTCGAGGTGAGCGCCCGCGCCCAGCTCGGGTTCGCCGCCGTCGGAGTCTCCCTCGCAGAGGCCCGCGCCCGATCCGCCGAGGCCGTCGCCCTGGCGGAACGCCACGGCCTGGGCCGCGACCCGGCCGTGACGGTCGCCCTGGCCGCCCACGCCGGGGCGCTCGTCTTCGCGGGGGAGCACGCCCGAGCCGCGGCCCTCCTCGACGCCGCGGAGCTCGCACTGACCGCGGAGGCCGAGCCGGCGACAGCGCTGCTCGTGCGCCTCACCCGCGGCATGTGGTCCGCCTCCCGCGGCCGATGGGACGACGCGCTGGCGCAGTTCCGGACCGGCGAGCAGGCGCAGGGCCTCCTCGTCACCCAGCACGCCCTCGCGGCGCAGCTCCACGGGTTCCGCGTCGCCGCGCAGATCCGGACGGGAGACCTCGACGGCGCGCGGGCGACCGTGACCTCGCTCGTCGCGGACGAGGCCCGAGCGGGCGAGTCGCTCACCGCCGTGGCCCACGTGCACCTCGCCGACGGCGCCCCCGGGGAGGCCCTCGCCGTGCTCACGCCGGTCCTCGACGGCCGGGCGCCGGTGCTCCAGGCGTCCACCACCGCCCTGGCCGAGGTCCTCGCCGCCCGCGCGTGGGCAGAGCTCGGCGACCGCACCGCCTCCGAGGCCGCCCTCGAGCGCGCGCTGGACCTCTGCGAGGCCGAGCACCTCGTGCTCCCGTTCGTGATGGCCGGCGGCGAGGCGCTGCTGCGGCGGCACCCGCGGCACGCCACCGCCCACGCGCAGCTCGTCACCGACGTCCTCGACGGCGGCGCGGCCGGCCACGCACCTGCGGCCGAACCGCTCGAGGAACCGCTGAGCCCGAGCGAACTGCGCGTCCTGGGCCACCTCCCGAGCAACCTGACGACGCCGGAGATCGCGGCGGAGCTCTTCCTCTCGGCCAACACCGTGAAGACCCACGTGCGCCGCGTCTACGCGAAGCTCGGCGCCCACGACCGCTCGGGGGCCGTCCGACGGGCCCGCGAGCTCGGGCTCCTCGGCCGCGTTCCGCGCTGAGCGGCCGCGGCGCCTCCTCCTCCCCCGGCGCCGCTGGCCGCCGGGGGCCGGACCTCCGGCAGGCCCGATCACCCGGTTCGGGCGACGACCGATCACCCTGCGGCGGCGCAAGCTCCGAACCGGCGGAGCATTCGGCTCGGCCGCCCAAGGAGAACCACCATGAGCACCTCGGAAACCCACCCCACCACGAGCGCGGACGTCGTCGTCGTCGGCGGCGGCTCGGCCGGCAGCGTCCTCGCCGCGCGCCTGAGCGAGGACCCCACCCGGTCGGTCCTGCTGCTCGAGGCCGGGCACGTCTACCCGACCGGCCAGCTCCCCGCCGACCTCCTGGATCCCGGCCACGTCCCCGGGGAGGCCACGCACGAGTGGGCGTTCACCGCCCGCGGCAGCGCCGGGTCCCCCGAGATCCCCGCCCCCCGCGGCAAGGTCCTCGGGGGGAGCTCGGCGGTCAACGCCGCCGTCGCCATGTGGCCCCGGGCGTCCGACGTCGCCGACTGGCAGCGCCACGGCGTCGACTGGACGCCGGAGTCCGTGCTCGACGGCCTGAAAGCCCTCGAGAACACCCCCGACGGCGCCGACGAGGACCACGGGCGCACCGGGCCGTTCCCGATCCGCCAGGTGCACTACGCCCACCTCAGCACCTCGCTGAAGGGCTTCGTCGACGCGGGCGCGGCGCTCGGCGAGCCCCGCGTCGAGGACTTCAACCGCCCCGGGGCCGGCGGCGTAGGCGGCGTCCCGGTCAACGTGGTGAACGGCGTACGCCAGAGCACCGCCCAGGTCTACCTGACCGAGGAGGTGCGGGCGCGTCCGAACCTCACGATCCGCGGCGACGTCCTCGTCGACCGGGTGCTGTTCGACGGGCCGCGCGCCTTCGGGGTCGTGGACGCCGACGGCGTGCGCTTCGCGGCGGGGGAGGTCGTCCTGGCGGCGGGCGCCTACGCCACTCCGGCGATCCTGCTGCGCTCCGGTGTCGGCCCCGGTGCCGCCCTGGACGAGCTCGGCATCCCGCGCGTCGCCGACCTCCCCGTGGGCGAGCACCTCCACGACCACCCGTTCTTCTACAACGCCTACGCCCTCAAGGCCGACGCCCTCGACATGGAACCGCGGACGGGCGCCTTGCTCTGGCGGGCCTCGAGCGAGGCCCTCCCCGGCGAGATCGACCTGCACATCAGCGCCACGCACCTGATGGACCCGTCGTTCAGCCCGACGGGCGGTGCGCTCGTGCTCGCGACGGGCGTCGTCAAGCCGGAGTCGCGCGGCACGGTCCGCCTGCAGTCGCGGGACCCCCACGACCAGCCGGTGATCGACAACAACTTCCTGGCGACGCCCCGCGACCGCCGCCGGATGCTCGAGGGCGTGACGCTGAGCCGCCGGCTGGGCCGCAGCGCCGAGCTCGGCCGGTTCATCGAACTCGAGCTGATGCCGGGCGACGGGGTCACCGGGGCCGACGAGCTCGAGCACTTCATCGACCAGAACATCGCCTCGTACGCGCACCCGACCGCGACGGCCCCGATGGGCGGCCCGGAGGACCCGTGGGCGGTCGTCGACTCCGGCGGCGCGGTCAAGGGCGTCGAGCGCCTGCGCGTGGCCGACGCGTCGGTCATTCCCGTGGTCCCCTCCGTCGCCACCAACCCGACGGTTCTCGTGGTCGCCGAGCGGATCGCCGCGCTCATGGACGCCGGTGCACCCGCGCCCGGGCGCTGAGCCTCGACGAACCGATCGCGCACCCGAGAACCCCGACGGGCCGCCCCTCGAGGCGGCCCGTCGATCCGGCCGGGGTGGGCGGTCCTCCGCGCTAGCGGACGAGCGTCACCTGCACGCGGCGGTTCTGCGCGCGGCCGGCCTTCGTCGTGTTGGTCGACGCCGGGACGGTGTCGGCCTTCGACACGAGGGTCCGCTTGCCGGCCTTCACGCCGAACTTGACGAGGTAGCCGCAGACAGCCTTCGCGCGGCGCTCGCCGAGGCGCTGCAGGTAGTCGGCGTCGTCGGTCGAGCCGTCCGTGTGGCCGACGCAATGCACCGAGGCAGCCTTGCCGAACCTCGCCAGGGTGCGGAGCTGGCGCTGGGCGGCCGGGGTGAGCTGCGCCGAGTTGACGGCGAAGCCGCCGACCGTCGCCGACGCGCGGTCGGTGACGAGCTTCGCGACGCCCGTGGCCTTCAGGGCCGGGCCGGAGACCGGCTTGCCGCTGATCTTGACCGTGACCTTCAGGCCCGCCGGGTTGGCCCGCAGCATCGCCTTGCCGGTCGCGTTGAGCTCGATCCGGACGTCCATCTTCGCCGAGCCGTTCTTGGCCTCGTACGTGCCGGTGCCGACGAGCACCTGCTCGACCGCCGCGGCCCGCGGCTTCGCCCCGACCGCCACGGCCCGCGTCTTGGCGCCGGACGCCTTCGGCGCGTACAGGTCGACCTTGCAGGACTTCAGGACGGTGCCCGTGATCGAGCAGCCGACGCCGACCGACTCCTTGGCGACCTCGATGGTCGCGGCGGAGGAGGTGCCGCGGCCGCCCGAGCCGGACTTGGTGCCGCCGATCGTGGCGGTGAGGGCCGGGGCCTTCGCCGCGGCCGGCTTGGCCGCCGGGACCGCAACGACCTTCGGCGCCTCGGCGGGCTTCGCCGGGGTCTCGACGACCGGCGTCTGCTCGACCGGGGCGGGAGTCTCCGGCTTGGGCTCGGGCTTCGGCTCGGGCTGCGGCTGCGGCTCCGGCTTGGGCTCCTCGACGACGACGGGGGCGCTGACCTTCCAGTTCCAGACGCCCGGGGCGCTGGGGTTGCCGGCCTTGTCGACCTCGCGCACCTCGAAGGTGTGCTTGCCGACGACGAGGTTCGTCAGCTCGACCGGGGAGCCGCACTCCTGCCACGTCGCGCCGACGGCGTTGTCGTCTTCCGGCGCGTCGAGACGGCACTCCATCGTGCCGCCCGCGGCGGGCGCGCGGAACTTGAACGTGGCCGTGGTGAGCGGCGTGGTCAGCATCGGCGTCTCGAGCAGGACGACCTCGTCCGGCGCGTGCGTGTCGACCTGGAACTCGAAGCTGCGGACCTGACCCGGGTTCTGCGCGGCGTCAACCTGGCGGACGGACATCGTGTAGGGGCCGTCGGGCAGGGTGACCGGCACCGTGTACGGCGAGGTGCAGGCGACCCAGCTGTCGTCGTCGGACTCCGTAGCGCCCTGGATCAGCTTGCACTCGAACGTCCCGCCGTCCTCGGCACCGGTCCACGCGAACGTGGGCGTCGGGTCGTTGCCGAGCTTCTTCGGCGACGCGGTGAGCGTCGGCTGCAGCGGGCCGGTGGTGTCCTGCGGGTCCGGGTCCGGGTCGGCGGGCGCCGCGACGGTCCACTCGTACTCGTCGTAGTCGCCGATGTTGCCCGCGTCGTCGACCTGGCGGACGCGGAAGAGGTGCAGGCCCGGGGCCAGCTCCGGCGTCGTGTACGGCGACGTGCAGTCCGTCCACGGGGTGGTCGGGGCGTCGGGATCGAGCGGCGCCGCCGCCAGGTCGCCGACGATCTGGCACTGGAACGTACCGCCGGGCTCGGAGCCCTCCCACGCGAACGTCGGGGTGGTGTCCGGGTCGGACAGGGCCGGGACGCCGGTGTAGGTGCTGGGGTCCGGCTTCGCGGTGTCGGCCGGCTCCGGGGTCTCGCCGGGGGCGATGACCTTGGCGGTCATCCCGGACGTGACGGTGTCCGTGCCGCCGGCGTTGGTCGCGGTGCGCTTGACCCGGACGGTGTGGCCCTTGTCGTCGGCGGTGAGCCCGTACGTCGACGCGGTCGCGCCGGGGATGTCGACGCAGACGGCGCCGGGGGTGTCGGGGCAGCGCTGCCACTGGTACGCGGTGGTCAGCGGCTGCGCGCCGCTGGCGGCGGCGCCGGTGATCGAGAGGGTCTGCCCCACCTCGGCGGTGCCGTTGATCGAGACCGTACCCGCCGCCGCCTTGACGGTCGGCTGCCACGCCATGGTGCTGACCAGGCTGTTCTGCCCGAGCGTCTCGATCGTCTGGAGGCTGCCCCCGGCGAGGTCGGTGGAGACGATCTTCTCGCCGCCGTTGCTGACGAACGCGATGCGGGTGCCGTCGGGCGAGACGGCGGTGATGTCGTCGTTGCCGGGCGTGCTCGACAGCAGCTTGTGCGGCGTCGGGCTCTGCTCGGTCATGTCGACGTAGAAGATGTCGCGGTGCAGGCCCGTCCCGTCGGGTGCCGAGAAGGCGATGATGCTGCCGTCCTGCGAGATCGACGGGCTGTCGGCCAGCGGGTCGGTGGAGACCGCGTACGGCTGGCCGCCGTTCACGCTGACCCAGATGCCGCCGTCGCCCACGTCGCCGGAGGACGGAGCCCCCGGAAGGTCGCCGCCGGGGATGCCGTTCCCGTCGTCGGCGGACGGCTTGTCGTCCCACACGATGGTGCCGTTGGCGCCCTCGCCGGACCAGGCGATGCGGCCGGCGTCCTCAGCGAAGATGGTCGAGGCGACGCCGTTGCCGCGGATGATGACGCCCTGGTCCGTGGACGTGGCGATCTTCGTGCCGTCGGGGCTCAGCGCGGCGTCGTAGATGAACTCCTGGTTCGCCGTGTGCGGGAGCGTCTGGATCGGGCTCGGGTTGCCGTCGGCGAAGACGTACGCGTCGGTGGTCGTGGCGGGGTCGATGACGGCGACCTTCGTGCCGTCGGAGTTCCAGCTGCCGACCTGCGTGTACGGGAGGCTGTTCGCGAAGAACTCGGCCTGCTTGTGCGTGCCGTCGGGCCACACCGAGTAGGTGCTGTAGTCGCCGTCGCTGACCGAGATCCGGCCGGCGTCGGTGGGGAGGGGGGTGTCCGCCGCCGCAACGGCGGGGACCGTGAGCGCGAAGGCGACCATGCTGCCGAGCGCGAGAGGAGAGAGGCGCGAGATCCCGCGCGTTGGACGCTGTGTCATGGACACCGTAATCGGACGGGCCGCGCGGCGCTGCATCCGCCGATCGGCCAGCCCTGGACGGATGCCCGGTACGCCGTAGACGGCGGGGAGCGATCGGACCGCGGCACCGCCTACAGGTGGGTGTCGAGTGGCAGAGCGGCGCACCACCCGAGGTCAGCCATCCCACATCCCAGCGTGCGCCGTCCACGTGCGAGCATTCGGCGATGGGCATCGACTGGTTGACGTTCGTCGGGGTCGTGCTCGGCGCGTACGTGATCCCCGGGCCGGACTTCGCGATCATCCTGCGGGCGGCCACGCGCGGCCGCCGGCCGGGGATCGCGGCGGCGCTGGGGGCGCAGACGGGCCTGTGCCTGCACGTGGCCATCGCCACCGTGGGGCTCTCGCTCGTCCTCGCGCGCTCCGCCGACGCCCTCACGGTCATCCGACTGGCCGGCGCGGCCTACCTGTGCTGGCTCGGCGCGCGCATGGTGTGGTCGACCCGACACGGAGGGCCGATCGAGCGGGAAGCGGCCACCCCCCGGGCCGACGACGAGCCGCTCGTCCTGCGTGCCGTCTTCGTCCAGGCGTTCACGACGAACGTCCTGAACCCGAAGGCGATCCTGTTCTTTGCCAGCGTCCTCCCGCAGTTCGTGCAGCCGTCGGGCTCGGCGACGCTCCAGATCCTCGCCCTCGGCGTGGTCGACGTCCTGCTCGGGATCGTCGTGTGGGCCGGGCTCGTGCTGGTCGGGGTGCGGCTGGCGAGCCAGCTCCGCCGGCCGGCGGTGCGCCGCGTCTGGGATCGCGTCACCGGCGGGGTGCTCATGGCCCTGGGTGGAACGATCGCCACGTCGAAGGCCTGAGGCCCCGACTGGATCCCGCAGGCGGCAGCGCATAGGGTGGACGGCGCACGCGGCCCGCCGTCCCCGGACGCGACTCCGGAAGGCGCGCCGGGCGCATCCCATCCCGTCGCACAAGGACTCCCATGCACCGCCGCCTCGCCCTCCTGGGCGCCACCTTCGCCTTCGCCGTCCCCGTCGGCATCACCGCCGCTCCCGCGTTCGCGGCCAGCTATCCCGACAAGGTCCAGAGCGAGTACCTCAAGGGCTGCAAGCAGGGCGCGAAGAAGGAGGGCGCCTCCGCCCGCGAGGCCCGCGTCTTCTGCAAGGCGTCGCTGAAGTGCCTGCAGCGCGAGCTCACCCTGAAGGAGTTCGGCCAGTACGGCAAGGCCGTCGCCAAGGGCGACAAGACCCCGCCGCACAACCGCGTCGTCAAGCGCTGCGTGAAGGAAGCGGCCAAGGCGGTCTGACCGCTCGGGCGGGCCGAGCGGCCGCACGCGGCCGCTCGGCTCCCCGCCCACTTCGACCCGGGGCACCGGCGTCGTCCGGGACACCGCGGAGCGCGTGCGCGACGCACGGCGACCGGCAGCCCCGGTCGCCTCGTCGGGGCTCAGTGGGCGACGACACGCCGACGCTCCACTACGCCAATGGAGGTAGGCGCGATCACCTCTCGTGGCCGACGACACCGCTCCGACCGCTTCGTAGCTTGGAGTGGTCGCCAGCCGGCGGCGTTCTCCTCGCAGCAGAAAGGCCCCCATGCTCAGCCGTCTCGGCGAGCGCGCCGCCGCGCGCCCTCGTCGCTCCTTCCTCCTCCTCCTCGCCGTCCTGTTGGTCTCCGCCGTCCTCGGCGCGCCGACCGCCGGTGTGCTCGACGCCGAGGGCGGCTTCCAGCCGCCGAACTCCGGCTCCGAACAGGCCACGGAGCGCATCGAAGCCGCCACCGGCGCACAGGACGGCCCCGGCGTCGTCGCACTCGTCCAGACCCCGGACGGCGCGGACGCCCCCGCCGCCCAGGCCCGGATCACGGAGCTCGAGAAGGCCCTGGCCGCGAGGCCCGGCATCGACTCGACCGTCTCGTCCGTCAGCACCGGCGCCGACGGCTTCGTCACGGAGGACGGCAAGCAGACCTTCATAGCCGCGACCCTGAAGGCCGATGCGGTCGACGCGGACGTCGCCGCCGACGTCGTCGAGCGCTTCGGCGGGGAGCGCGACGTCGAACTCGGGGGCCAGGTCGTGGCCGACTACGAGATCGACGAAGGCGTCGGATCCGGCCTCGCCACGGCGGAGCTGCTCGCCTTCCCGTTCCTGCTCGTGCTCTCGCTGATCTTCTTCCGCGGTCGCGCCACGCTCCTGCCCCTCGCGGTCGGCGTCATGACCGTCCTCGGCTCGTTCGTCGTAATGCGCCTCATCAACGAGGCGTACGGGCTCGGGATCTTCGCGCTGAACCTCGTCGTCGGCCTGGGGCTCGGCCTGGCGATCGACTACTCCCTGTTCCTCATCACGCGCTACCGCCAGGAGCTCGAGAAGCGCGGCCCCGGCGTCGACGCCATCCGCGCGACGATGTCGAGCGCCGGTCGCACCGTGGTCTTCAGCGCCGCCACCGTCGCCGTCGCGATGGCCACGCTCATCGTGTTCCCGCTCGGCTTCCTGAAGTCCATGGGCATCGCCGGCGCCACCGTCGCCGTGGTCGCGGCGGTCGCGGCCCTGACGATCGCCCCGGCCTTCATGGGCCTCTGGGGCTCCAAGCTGGCCGTGAAGAAGCGCCGGCCGCGGGGCGAGAACGCCGGCGCCTGGTACCGGGTCTCGCAGGTCGTGACGAAGCGGCCCGGCATCGTCGCCGCGGGCGCCGTCATCGTCATGCTCGCCGTCGCCTCGCCGTCGCTGAACACCAACTTCACGCCCGTCGACAGCAGCGTCATCCCGTCGGGCACGAGCTCCAAGGTCGTCACGGAGGAGCTGGCGAAGTTCCCCGGCCAGGACACCGACTCGATGACCGTCGCCTACACCGCGCCCGCATCGGACAAGGCCGCCGTGACCCGCTACGCCGCCGGGCTCGAGGGGCTGCCGGGCGTCGAGACCGTGGTCCCGCCGAAGAACCTGAACGCCGACACGTGGCAGATCGACCTCGTCATCGCCGGGAACGCCGCCTCCTCGCAGGCGCAGGACCTCGTGCGGCAGATCCGGGACCGCAGCGGGGACGAGGTGCGCGTCGGCGGGGCCGCGGCGGAGTTCGTCGACCAGCAGGCCGGCATCAGCTCCCGCATGCTCCTCGGCGGGGTGCTCCTGGCGGTGCTGACCTTCGCGATCCTCTGGCTCATGACGGGCTCGGTGGTCCTGCCCGCCATGGCCCTGGCGATGAACGTCCTGACCGTCGGAGCGGCGCTCGGCATCATCACCTTCGTCTTCGGCGAGGGCCGCCTGACCAGCGTGTTCGACTACACCCCCAACGGCGGCATCGACGGCACGAACTTCCTCGTCGCCGGCGCGATCATCTTCGCGGTGTCGACCGACTACGGGATCTTCCTGTTCGGCCGCATCCGCGAGGCCCACGAGGAGGGCAAGCACGCACGTGAGGCCGTCAGCTTCGGTCTCCAGAGCGTCGGGACCGTCATCGTCGCCGCCGCCATCCTGCTGGCCATCGCCATCGGCGCGTTCATGACCTCCAACATCAGCTTCCTCCAGCAGCTCGGCATGGCCACCGCCGTCGGCGTCCTGCTCGATGCCCTGGTCGTCCGGTCGCTGCTGATCCCGGCGCTGATGACCCGGCTCGGTCGCTGGAGCTGGTGGTCGCCCGCACCGCTGCGCAGGCTGCACGACCGCATCGGCCTCAGCGAGGAGGGCCCGGCCCGCGGGCCGGACGCCCCGGCCGAGCCGGCGCCGGCCGCGTAGCGGTCATCATGGTCCGACGGGAGCACGTCGCGAGCCCGGCCTTTCGCGAGGCCCGGCGCGGCGGAGCGGGACCGGGCACCTCCGCCATGACCGAACCGGACCGAGACGCAGACCACACCGCCCGCGGACTCCGCGCGGCAGCGCCGTCGACGACCGCGGCACCCCGCTGGGCCGCGCGTGCGCGCGGCGCGGCGGGCCGGGCTCTGCGGCAGCGGCAGCGGCGCAGCGTGCCCGTCGACCCCAAGGAGCTCCTGCTCGTGGCCGGGCTGGCCGCGGTCCTCTACGTCGACGGGGCCGTGGCGGGAGACACCGGCATCGGCCCCGCGTCGGTGCCGGCGGTCGCCCTGGCGGTCCTCCCCCTGCTCTGGCGGAGCCGCGCGCCCTCGCGCGTCCTGCTCGTCGTGCTGGCCGCGAGCTTCCTGTGCCTCGTCACGTTGGACCCGCACAACACGGTCGTGCTTCCCGCCATGGTGGCGGTCCACGCCTTCACGAAGCGGACCGACCGCAGGCGGGCGATCGCCGCAGGGATCGTCGGCGTGCTGGTGACCGTGACCGCCGTCGTCGTCTTCGCCCGCGACGTGCCCAACGCCCATCTCGTCCTGGCGCTCAACTGCCTCCTGATCGCCATCGCCGCGGTCAGCGGCGACGGGGCCCGGGCCCGGAGCGCGTTCCGGGAGTCGGTCCGCGAGCGCGAGCGGGAGCGGGAGCGGGAGATGGACGCCCGGTCCCAGCAGCTCGTGACCGAGGAGCGGCTGCGGATCGCCCGGGACGTGCACGACGTCGTGGCCCACGCGATCATGGAGATCAACATCCAGGCGGGAACGGCGGCGCACCTCGCCGCCCGGGATCCCGAGCGCGCCCAGGCGGCGCTGCGCGACATCAAACGGTCGTCGGGCGGTGCGCTCCGCGACCTGCGCGGCGCCCTGGGCGTCCTGCGCGACGACGCACAGACCTCCACGAGCCCCACCGACGGCCTCGACACGCTGCCCCGGCTCGCGGCCACGTTGCGCGCCGCCGGGATCGACTGCACGCTGCACGTCGAGGGCGAGCCCGAAGCCGTCCCGTCGTCGGTCGGCGCGACGATCTTCCGCATCGTCCAGGAGGCGACGACCAACGTCGTCCGTCACTCGGGAGCCCGGCACGCCACGGTGCGCGTCGGCATCGGCCGGTCCGAGGTCGACCTGCTCGTCGAGGACGACGGGGCGGACGCGTCGGCCACCACGACGCACGGGGACGGGTCCGGCAACGGTCTGCGCGGGATGGCCGAGCGGGCCGCGCTCGTCGGCGGCGCGCTCCGGGCGGGACCCGTCCCGGGCGGTTGGCGGGTCCATGCGACGCTTCCGCTGCGATGAGCGCCATGGAGCCCCCGATCCGCGTGCTGGTGGTCGACGACCAGGTCATGGTCCGCGCCGGCTTCTCCGCGCTCATCGACTCCGAGCCCGACCTCGCCGTCTGCGGCGAGGCCAGCGACGGTGCCGCCGCGGTCCGGCTGGCCCGGGAGCTGCGTCCCGACGTCGTCCTCATGGACGTCCGCATGCCGGTCATGGACGGCATCGAGGCGACCCGCCTCATCGCCGCCGACCCCGCGCTCACGGAGACCCGCGTCGTCGTGCTGACGACCTTCGACCTCGACGAGCACGTCTTCGGCGCGCTGCGCGCCGGCGCGAGCGGGTTCCTGCTCAAGGACCTCGAGCCGGAGGACCTCCTGCAGACCGTCCGGATCGCCGCCGGCGGAGAGGCGTTGCTGGCCCCCCGCATCACCCGGCGACTCATCGAGGCCTTCGTCGGGACGCCGGAGCGGACGCTCCGCGAGGCGACGGGACTGGATGAGCTGACCGCCCGCGAGCGCGAGGTGCTGCTCCTCGTCGCCGCCGGCCGCTCGAACAACGAGATCGCCGACGACCTGGTGCTGTCGCCGCTGACGGTCAAGACGCACGTCTCGCGGGTGCTGCTCAAGCTGGGAGCCCGCGACCGCTCCCAGCTCGTCGTCTTCGCCTACGAGGTCGGGCTCGTGGTGCCCGGCACGTAGCGCGGCGGGGCCCCCATAGCGGCGGGGCGAAGGGCTGGAGCACCGGCGCAACGCGACCCCCGGGCTCTAGACGACCGGTCTATTCGTGCTACGGTCAACGGACATGCCGGCCCCGACCCCCACGCAGCCCGCCCGCCAGGCGATCCTCGACAGCGCGCAGCGGGCGATGGCCCACAAGGGCTATTCGGGCGTCGGACTCAACGAGGTGCTGGCCGACGCCGGCGTCCCGAAGGGCTCCTTTTACCACTACTTCGCATCGAAGGACGCGTGTGGCGAGGCCGTGCTGGAGCACTACTTCGCCGAGTACCTGGCCGGCATGGACGCGACGTTCGCCGCCACCGACAGCGACGCCGCCGGGCGCCTCATGGCGTACTGGGCCGACTGGCGGGCGACGCAGAGCTTCGACGACTGCCAGGGCAAGTGCCTGGCGGTGAAGCTCGGGGCCGAGGTCGCCGACCTCTCCGAGCCGATGCGCCTGGCGCTCAAGCGGGGCACGGCCGGAATCGTCGACCGGCTGGAGCGGGCCATCCGCACCGGCATCACCGACGGCTCCCTCGTCGTCGGCATGGAGCCCGGGCGACTCGCCCCCGCGCTCTACGACCTGTGGCTCGGCGCCAGCGTCATCGCGAAGATCCACCGCAGCACCGCGCCGCTCGACGATGCCGAGGCCGCGACCCGGCAGCTCCTCGGCCTCTGAGCGGCCGCACCTCCGCCCCCACCTCCCACCTTCACCCGCGGCCCGCGCGCCGTACCACCCTGCGAACCTCGCACCCACCTGTCGCTAGACGACCGGTCTAATCAAGGAACCGCCATGAAGATCCTCATCGTCCTCACCTCCCACGACCAGCTCGGCGACACGGGCAAGAAGACCGGCTTCTGGCTCGAGGAGCTCGCCGCCCCGTACTACGCGCTCAAGGACGCGGGTGCCGAGCTCGTGCTGGCGTCGCCCGCCGGCGGCCGCCCGCCGCTGGACCCCAAGAGCAACGAGCCCGACGCCCAGACCGACGACACGCGCCGCTTCGAGGCCGACACCGAGGCGAACGCGCTGCTCGACAGCACGCACCGCCTCGACGCGGTCGACCCGGCCGACTTCGACGCCGTCTTCTACCCCGGCGGCCACGGCCCGCTGTGGGACCTGGCCGACAGCGCCGACTCGGCGCGGATCATCGAGACCACGATCCGCGCGGGCAAGCCCGTCGCCCTCGTCTGCCACGCGCCGGGCGTCCTGCGCGACGTGCAGAACGAGGACGGCACGCCGCTGGTCCAGGGCAAGAAGGTCACCGGCTTCACGAACACCGAGGAGGACGGCGTCGGCCTCACGGACGTCGTGCCGTTCCTCGTCGAGGACATGCTCAAGGAGCGGGGCGGCGTCTACAGCAAGGGTGACGACTGGGCGTCGTACGTCGTGCAGGACGGGCTGCTCATCACGGGCCAGAACCCGGGCTCGTCGGCCGCGGGCGCCGAGGCGCTGATCGCGCAGCTGCAGGGCCCGAAGGCCTGAGCGCGTCGCGGTGCGCGGCGGCCACGCCTGCCGCCGCGCACCGCCGGGTCGACACGCGTCCTACATAGGATTGATTCTCAGTATTGTCATCGCCCGTGGCGCCGAACCGTTCGGCGCCACGCCTCGTCTCTCGACCTAGGACGTCCGATGACTTCCCCCCTTCCCCCTGCGACCCGGCCCTCACGGCTCGCCCGCACCGCCGTCGCCGTCGCCGCCGTCCTGGCGGCCGGCGTCGGCGCCAGCTCCGCCGCCGCGCAGGCCGCCGACCCGGCGCCCGCGCTGGCGATCACCGGCCTCAGCGGCCACTACCACTCGGGCGGCACCGTCTCGCTCGCCGTCACCCAGACGCCCGACACGGGCAACAGCCACTACCACTGGTACCACCGGTGCGGCACGGCGACGGACTGGACCGTCGTCCCCGGCGCGTCGAAGACGATGCAGCTCACCGCCGCGCCGGCGCTGCACGGCTGCAAGGTCGTCGTCCGGCTGTTCGGCGAGGCGCACGCCGTCGTCGCCGAGTCCGCCCCGGCGACGATCGACATCGACGACCACGGAACGGGTCCGGCGATGCCGACGGTCGCCGTCACCGGCGCGAAGGCCCACTACCACTCGGGCGACCCCCTCGACCTGGCCGCCACCATCACGCCGGCCCCCGCGACGCTCAACGCCCAGTACCGCTGGTACCAGCGTTGCGGCACCGACACCGCCTGGAGCCCCGTCGCCGACGCGAAGGCCGGTCTGCCGCTGACGGTCGCCGCGACCCCGGCCCTCGACGGTTGCCAGGTGCTCGCCCGCCACTTCTCCGTCGCGTCGGAGCCCGTGACGATCCACGTCGAGGACCACGCCCCCGTCCAGACGGCCCTGACCGTCGGCGGCCTGCGCGACCACTACCACCCGGGTGACCCGATCGCGCTCAAGGCGCAGCAGAACCCGGCCACGGGCCTGGATCACTGGCACTGGTTCGTCCGCTGCGCCGGCGGCGACTGGACCATCGAGCCGAGCAACGCGACCGACACGTGGACCGCGACCGCCGACCTGCGTCACGAGGGCTGCCTCGTGCAGGCCAAGCTCTACGGCCACGACCACGAGGTCGTCGCCGAGTCGGAGCCCGTGACGCTGCGGGTCCGCGACCACGCCGCCGCCCCGGTCGACCCGGCGGTCCCCGAGCCCGGCCCGACGCCCGCCCCGGCGCCCGCGCCGACCCCGGCTCCCGCCGCGGCCCCGGCTCCGGTGGTCGCGCCGGCCTCGAGCGTCGCCGTGACGCCGTCGGCCGTCCGCTCCCTCGCCACGCTGCGTCGTCAGGGCGTGCTGCGCTCCACGGTGCGGTTGAACGGCGCCGGCCGCGTGACGGTGAAGGCCACGATCCCGGCCTCCGCCGCCCGCCGCGCCGGCCTGCGGGTGCCCAAGGGCGCCCGCACGGTGACGCTCGGCACGGCCTCCACGACGAAGACGAAGGCCGGCAGCGCCGTCGTGCGCATCAAGCTCGCGACGAAGCACCGCCGGGCCCTCGGCAAGGTCCGCGGCGCGCTGCGGATCACGCTGGCCGCGACCGTCCGCTCCGCGGACGGCACCGTCGTGCGCAGCACCCGCCGGACGACCGTCCGCGGGTGATCCCGCCCCGGGCCGGCGCCTCGCGCGTCGGTCCGTGGCACCGCGCTCGCGGGCCGGCGCTTCCCGCGTCGGTCCGCGGCACCGCGCTCCCGGGGCGGCGCCTCGTGCGTCGGCTCGGGGCGCCACGTCTCGGGCCCCGTCCCGCGCCCTCAGCGGTCGCGGACCACGATCGTCCGGCCGTCCGCGAGCTCGTAGACCCGGCCGACGGCCTTGCCGCGCCCGACCGCCCGGCCCCCGGCCGTCTTCGCCGGCGCGACCTCCTGGTCGGGGCGGACGACGACGGTCCGCTCGTCCCGCGCCGCGCCCTTCGGCTGCACGCGCGAGCCGTCCTCCGCGATCTTCAGCGACGACAGCGCCGCGAGCATGAACGCGACGGCCAGCACGATGCCGAGGTCGAACAGGTTCACCAGGCCGTCGAGCGGGTCGCCCCCACGGTCCGCGCGGCTGTTCGCGCTGCGCCGCACCTCGATGCTCACGCGCCGTCCGCCTTGCGGGTCACGGCGGCCGCGAGGTACTCCAGGTCGGAGAGGTCCTGCCCGTAGAGCCGGTCGCGGACGAGGGAGATCCCGAACGCGACGGCGCCGATCAGCAGGCCGAGGACCGTGACGCTGAAGGCGACGCGGAGGTTCTCCGTCAGCGTCTGCACGTCGCCGCGGGCCAGGCCGGCGAGGGCGGGCGAGAGCGGGATGAGCGTGCCCATCAGCCCCAGCGCGGGGCCGGCCCGGACGAGCAGGCGCGTGCGTTCGAGCCGCCGGAGCGAGCCGAAGTCGAAGTCGGCCAGCGCCTTCGAGAGCCGCTGTTCGTCGCCCGGCGTCCCGACCTCCCGGACCATGAAGTCCAGGGTGCGGCCCATCTCGCCGCTCCACGCGACCGCCTGGACCTCCGAGGCCACGACGCCGCGGTCGCGCCCGGCGACGAGCGACTCGCGGACCCCCGCGGCGGCGGCGTCGAGTCGCCGGAAGTCGCGGCGCCGGCGGCGGACGAGCTCGACGGCGAACGCGCCGCACTCCCAGAGGAGCCACAGCAGCGCGAGCAGCGTCAGCACGAGGACCGGCACGCGGAGCGCGTCGGCGACGCGGAAGATCACGTCCGACTCGATGTCGGCCAGCAGGAGCGGACTCATCGGATCCTCCGGCGACGGCTGCGCCAGGCCTCGACGCCGGCTCCCGAGAGCAGCACGACGACGGCGCCGCCGGCGCTCATGACGGTGGGATCGAGCGCATCGTCCTCGCCCGACGCGGGACGCGCGGTGGTGCGGGCGGCGGCGGCCGTGGCCGCGGGCTCCGACGTGTCGAGCAGCTCGCCGCGCAGCGTCGGCGGGGACGGCCGCTTCGCCGCCGGCGCGGGGCGGTCGGCGGCCGCGGCCTTGCGCTCGGACGCCCGAGGACCGGGCGAGCGGCGGGACGGCGGTGCCGACGGGCCGGTCGAGGACGGGTTCGAGGCGTCGCCGCCGGCCGACGAGGGCGCACGGTCGACGCCCGACCTGGGCGCGGTGGACGTCCGCTTCGTGCCGGGGGACCGCGCCGGGTCCGCGGCCCGTTTCGCCTTCCCGCGGCCGACCCGCACGGACACCGGCTCAGCGGTGCCCTCCCGGTCCCCGTCCGTCACCGTCACCGTCACGTCATAGCTCCCCGTCTTGTCGAATCGATGTCGGACCTCGCGGCCCTCCCCGGTCGTGCCGTCGCCGAACCGCCACCGGAACGTCGCGCCCTCGCCGGCGTCGGGTGCCTCGGCCACGAAGCGCACCGTCTGACGCGTCCGCGCGCTGCGGCGGTCCGCCGTGGCCGTCACCGCCACGGTCGCTCCGCCGTCGACCGCGAGGGTCAACCGCCCGTCGCCGGCGACGTCGATGCGGTCCTCCAGCGTGCCGTCGGCGGCGGAGCGCGCGAAGTGCACGCCGTCGCCGTCGGCCCAGAAGAGCGGCGGGATCGCCGGCCCGGTGCCGAACGGGGGCGGCTCCTCGAGCGCACCCCCGTCCAGCTCCACGGCGCGGCCGTCCGTGCCGGTGAGGACGAGCCCCCGCACCCGTGCGGGATCGCCGCCGGCGAGCTCGACCACCTTGCGCAACGACAGCGCGTCGCCTCCGGGGACGCCTCCTCCCGGACCACCCCAGTTGTCGCCCGCGACGTCCGCCTCGGCGGCGATCCGGTCGGCCGTGAGCGTCGTCGGGCGCCCTCCGACCGTCACCTCGACGGCGGGGGCCGCGACGGCACCCGAGGCCCCGAGCAGGGCCGTCAGCACCCCGAGCACCAGGGCGAACCCGGCGGCCACGGCACGGAGCGGCGATGTCGATCGGGCGGCACCGGGTGCCGCGACGACGGACCCAGCAGGGGTCCCGGCCACGTTCACCGCACCCGCAGGGCGACCCGCGACGTCCTGGTCCGCGGCCGACCGTCGACGGTCGCCCGGACCGCGGCGCGGACCTTCAGCGACGGCGATCGGCGACCGCGCAGCTCGCCCGCGAGCCGCCTGGCGACCCGCACGCGAACCGTCCGCGTCTTCCCCGCCGGGACGGCGACGGACGCCCGGCCGATGCGCACGGTGCGGCGCTTCCCGGCCACCGTGATGCGGGAGGCGGACGTGAGCGTCACGGTGCCGCGGCACGTGCCCTTCGCCGCGACGCAACGCACGCGCAGCGCCACCCGGCGGCCCGAAGTCATGCGCGCCGTGCGGGAGCGGACAGCGACCGACGACGAGGCCGGAGCGGCGCCGCCGGCGCCGGGGGTGCCGCCGCCCCCGCCCGGGGCCGGTCCCGCGCCCGGGGCGTTCCCGGCTCCCCCGCCGGATCCGCCGCCCGGCGCGGGTGCCGGGCCGCTGCCCGCACCGCCGCCGGGGTTGCCGCCGCCCGGCGTCACGTCGTCGACGACGACGGTCGTGGTCCGGGTGTCCTCCTGGACGGCGCCGCCGACCGTCGCGCGGTGCGTGAAGCGCAGGGTGTAGGTGCCCGGGGCCGAGAAGCCCCAGTTGCCGTGCGCGTGCACGCCGAGCGGCACGGTGTGCCGGTCGGGCAGCCCGTCGCCGCTGTCGAAGATGATGCTCGGCGAGCCGAACGCGTCGGTCGTGAACACGCCGACCCGCCCGGGCCCGGCGACCTCGTCGAGGCTTCAGGTCACCGTTCCGGTGGCACCGCTCGCCGGGGTCAGCTCCTCCGTGTTCCACCCCAGCCACACGACGTCGGCCTTCTGGCTCTGCGGGACGAGCCACGTCGTGGCGCCCGCCGTGCCGAGGAACCCGAAGGAGGACGAGCTCGGCACGGTCGTCCGCGCGGCGGCGGTCAGGCGGAACCGCACGTCGCCGGGCTCGCGCCATACGACCGTCGGCCCCGTGCCGTCCTTGACCTGGCTGCGGAGGGCCCCGCCGACGACCCGGACCCCGTAGTCGACGTGCCCCGCGGACAACGTGACCGGGTCCGCGGCGCTCGCCGGACCCGCACCCAGGAGACTGCCGACGAGCGTCAGCAGCACGACCCCGCGGCGATGCCGCACCGTGGTGCGGGTCATCGTGCCGCGCCCCGGACCACGAGCGTGCGCGTGACGCGGCTGCGCTGCCCCTGCGGGGACGTCACGACGACCGAGAGACGGAGGGAGACCGCCGTGGCCCGGCTGCGTGCGAGGCGTGCGCGGACCGCCGCGGACGGCCGGACGACGAGGCGGACCTCGTCGCCCGCACCGGTGCGCAGGACCTTGGCCCGGGCGACCGTGCGGCGTCCGTCCGGCGCGGCGAGGCCGAGCCGGCGCGCGGCGGCGCCCGTCGCCGTCAGCTCGGCGCTGACGCGCGAGCCGGGGACGGGCGCGGCCAGCCGCACCGTCACCCCGGACCGCGCCACCGTGCGCAGCCCCGCCGACGCGGCGATCCGCACACCCTTGATGGGTGGGGCCGACGACGCACCGCCGGCGACGGCCGCCCCGGGGGCCGATGCCGGAGCCGGCACCGGCGCGGGAGCTGGTGCGGATGCGGGTGCGGGGGTCGGAACCGGGTCGGGCGTCGGCGCGTCGGGCGTCGGGGCCGGGACATCCGGGGTCGGCGTCGGACCCGGCGCGGGGACGGCGCCCTGCACGCGCAGCGCCTGGGGCACGGACCGGGCGATCGGCACGTCCTGGGCGTCGTACAGCCGCGCCTGGATCTGGCGTCCCGCGAGCTCGTCCGTGGCCGTGACCGTCGTCGTCGCTCCCGCGGCGCCGGCGAGGGGCGCCCACTCGGCCTCGGCGTCGGCCCGCGAGAACCACCGAACGTCGGAGCGGTCCGTCACCGGGTCCTGCGCGGCGCGGAGGCTGACCGTCGCGCCGGCGGTGTTCTCCTGGTCGAGGCCGTCGACCTCGAGGTCGGGCACCCCGGCGCCGTCCGTGGCACCCCCGGTCGCCGGCGGCGCTGACGGCAGCGCACCGACGAAGAAGTGGTAGCGGGCGGTCGCCGAGAGGCGAGCCCCGTCGGAGCTTCGCGTGCCGGAGACCCGGAACGTCAGGTGGTGCGCACCCGGCCGCGTGAAGACCCAGTTCGAGTGGACGTGGCTGCCCGCGGGCACGGTCCACCGGTCCTTCCACGCCGGATTGGCCGCCCGCAGGGCGCGGTCGCTCGTCCAGACCGGCATGATCTGCCCGAAGCCGCCGGTCTGGAAGTCGTAGACCTCGCCGGGGCCGTCGTGGTCGACGAGCTCGAAGTCGAACAGCCCCGCCGCACCGCCGGCGAACGCCCCGTTCCGGAGGGAGTCGTTCTCGGTCGACCAGCCCGCCCACACCGCTGCCGGGTTCTGGCCCTGCGGGATGAGCCACAGCGGCTCCCCGGCCGGCGCGAAGAGCGCGTAGGCGCCTCCCGGAGAGATGGCCTTCGCCTCGTCGCTGACGGCGAAGAGCACGTCGTCGACGCCGCGGTACGCCTTGGGCCCGTAGAGCAGCGTGTCGTCGTTGACCTGGAGCTGGAACCTCCCGTCCTGGACGAGGGGCGCGATGGCGTCGACGTGCCCCTTGTGCAGCACGTACGGCCGGGCGTCGGCGATCGCCGTCCCGAACAGCGGGGTCAGCACGGCGATCGCCGAGGCGGCGAGCACCGTGATGGCACGTCGGGGCGTGCGGGACGGGGCGGGACGGGGCATGGAAGGGGTCCTCGGGGTCATCGGGGCTCGGGAAGGGGCGTGCGGGATCAGCCGCGGATCACCCGACGCGGACGCGCAGCGTGCCGTTCGCCTTCAGGCTGCGGCCGGCGCGGGACGTGCCCTGGAGCGCGAAGCTCATGCGGTACGTCCCGCGCTTCGTGAAGGCCCAGTTGCCGTGCACGTGCACGCCGAGCGGAACCGACGTGGACTGCGGGAAGCGCTTGGCGGAGCTGAAGAGCACGGAGGCATCGCCGAACGACCCGGTCTGGTAAATCACGGCGCGGCCGGGCCCGGTGACCTTGCGCAGGCTCCACCGCAGCGGCCCGCGGAGCTGCTTCGTGCTCAGCTCCTCCGTGTTCCACCCGGCCCAGACGACGCCCGAGCGCTGGACCTGGGGGATCAGCCACGCCGACGAGCCCGTGGGCCCGACGAAGGACAGGCCGCCGGGCAGCTTGACCTTCGCGCGATCGTTCAGGCGGAGGACGACCGTGGAGGGATCGCGCCACTGCACGCGGCCGGAGCCCGTGGACCCGTCCTTCACGAACATCCGCAGGCGCCCCTTGACGATCCGGCCGCTCACGGCGTCGACGTGGCCGGAGCTGATCGTCGTCGCGGCGGACGCGGGCGTCGCCGCGAGCGGCCCCGCGGCGGAGAGGACGAGGGCGGAGGCGCCGACGGCGGCGATGGCCGCGGGCGTGCGACGGCGGGGGATGAAGGATGAAGCGGTCATGGGGTCACCTGGAGGCGGAGGGACGTGGCGGCGCCGGGTCGTACGACGCCCGTGCCCGGGGGACAGCGGGGGCGGGGCACGCGACCCAATGAAACAATAGTGAGATTCATTCTCAGCTTAGCGGACCCAGGCGGCCATCATGGGCGACACCCGCGCGACCGGGTGTCACACCGGACCGTCGACGCCCTGGCCACCCGCGGCGGCGACGGGCGGCGTCCCGGTGGCATCGCGGCGGGTGGCCAGGGCCTTGCTGAGCAGCCCCTGCCGCGGCGCGAGGAACCACGCGGCGAGGAACGCCGCCGTCAGCACCAGGACGATCGTCCCGCCCGTCGGGAAGTCCCACGACCACGAGACGTACAGGCCGACGAGCGCCGAGACCGCGCCGATCAGCGGGGCCAGCACCATCATCACCCCGAGCCGGTCCGTCAGCAGGCGGGCGGTCGCGGCCGGCGTGATGAGCAGGGCGAGCACGAGGATGTTGCCGATCGTCTGCACGCTGATGACCACCGCGAGGGTCACGAGCACGTAGAGCACGAGGTCGAGCCAGAAGACGGGCACGCCGAGCGCACGGGCGGTCTCGCGGTCGAGCGAGATCGTCACGAGCTCCTTGTGCAGCACGAGGACGACGCCCAGCACGACCAGGCCGGTGCCGGCGACGATGAACAGGTCCTCGTCGGGGATCCCCGTGATGGAGCCGAAGAGGAACTGCTGGAGCGAGCCGGCGTAGCCGGGGGCGCGCGAGATGATCACGATGCCCAGCGCGAAGGCCGCGACGAAGAAGACGCCGATGATCGAGTCCTCCTTCAGGCGCCGGTTCTGGGAGAACACGGCGACGAGCACGGCGGTGAGGACGCCCGCCACGGTGCCCCCGATGACCAGGCTGCCGCTCAGCACGAACGCGACGGCGAGCCCGGGGAAGACGGCGTGGGCGACCGCGTCGCCGATGAACGCCATGCCACGCAGGACGACGTAGCACCCGACGACGCCGCAGACGATCGACGACATCACCGCGATCAGGAGGGCCTTCGGCAGGAACGCCAGATCGGGGTTGAAGAGATCCGTCAGGAACTCGGCCGGAGACATCAGGCCACCGCCTTCAGGATCCGCAGCAGCGGACTGTCGGCGGCGACGCCGAACGTCTCCATCCACGCGCCCGCGTCCTCCGACAAGGCACGCGGGGTGCCCTCGGCCACGACCGTGCGATTCAGGAGCACCAAACGGTCGCAGCTGTAGAGCGCTGCCGCCAGGTCGTGGGTCGTCATCAGCACGGCGCGACCCTCCCGGGCGAGCGAGACGAAGAGCTCCGACAGGAGCTCCTGCGTGGGCATGTCGAGGCCGGTGAACGGCTCGTCGAGAAGGAGTACGGCGGGCTGCAGCGCCAGCGCCCGGGCCACGAGCATGCGTTGGCGTTGGCCGCCGGAGAGCTCGCCGGCCGGCCGCGTGCGCAGGTCCGCCATGCGCACGCGCTCGAGCGCGTCGTCCACGGCCCGCCAGTCCTCCACCCCGGGGCGACGGAACAGCCCGAGCCGCCCGGTCCGTCCCGTCATCACGACGTTCTCGACCGAGATCGGGAAGTCCCACGCGAACTCGTGGCGCTGAGGGACGTACCCGATGGCCACGCGGCCGGGACGGACGTCGCGGCCCTCCACGCGGACCCGCCCGCTCGCCGGCTTCAGCAGCCCGAGGGCCGCGCGGAGGAGCGTCGTCTTGCCCGCCCCGTTGGGCCCGATCAGCCCGACGAGCTCGCCGCGGGCCACGCGCAGCTCGGCCTCGCGCAGGGCGAACCGCCCGCCGAGGCGGACGGAGACCCCAGAGACCTCGAGGGCGGGACCCGCCGACGCGGTGTCGGGCACCGGTGCGCCCGGGACCGCGGAGGCGTCCACCACCGTGTTCATCGGTGCCCGTCCGTGCCCGGGGCGTCGGCCGGCAGCCGGCCGGACCGGGCACGCAGCTTCGCCCGGCGGCCCCGCAGCAGAACCAGGAGCAGCCCGACGGCCACCGCCACCGCCACCACGGCGATCCCCACGACCACGACAGCGGACGTCCCGCCGTCGTCGGCCGGCTCCGCAGCCGTCCCGGCGGTCCCGGTCGACCCGCCCCCCGTGTCAGCCTGGGCCCGGACCGGTGCCCCGCGCCACTCCGCCGCGTACGCGTCGTCCACGCTCGTGCCCGACCCCACCGCGAAGCGCAGCTGCCGCGTGTCGGACACCTTCGTGCCGTCGATCAGGTCGGCCGAGACGCGGACCTGGGCCAGGTAGACGCCGGGCTTCGTGAACACCCAGTTGGCGTGGGTGTGGGTGTCGACGTCGACGAAGAACGGCTTCGGTGCCCCCGTCGAGTTCCACAGCACCTTCGGCTCGGCGAAGTCCCCCGACTGCAGGTAGACGACCAGGTCACCCGGTCCCTGCACGTCGGTGAGCGTGAGGGTCACGCCACGGTCGATGCGCTCCATGACGTCGGGGTCCTGGGTGTTCCAGCCCAGCCACACGACGTCCGGGTTCTGGGTCTGCGGAACCACGTGGACGTCGCTCCCCGGTGGCGCCGGGAGGAAGCCGTACTTCGGGTCGTCGGGCACCTGCAGCACCGCGTCGTCGGTCACGCGCAGCACCGTCCGGTCCGGGTGGCGCCAGACGCTTCGCCCGCCCGCGGCGGCCTTCGCGCCGTCGTCGTGGACCATGAGCGTCCACCGCCCGTCGACGAACCGCGGGCCCACGTCGACGTGCCCCGAGTCGAGCGTCCTGCGGCCCGGGGCCACGCGCTGCCCCTTCGCGATCTGCTGCTCCAGGTTCCGGTCGTCGTCCCCCGGGGCCTGCGCCCATGCCGATGCGGATCCGCCGGCCAGCGTCAGCAGCACGGCGGTGAGGAGGGCGAGGAGGACCGGGAGAACGGTCGGACGCATGGAAGTCCTTCGTGGTTCGGGGGACGACCCGGCGGTCGGGGAGCGACGGCGCGCGGTCACGACAGGCACCGCCGCAGCGACTCGGCGTTGAACGTCATGAGCTCCACGTACGTGGTGACGCGGTCGTCGAACGTGTCGCCGTAGATCGGGCACACCTCGACACCCTCGTCCTCGGCGACCTCGGTCAGCGTGGAGGAGCGTGCGGCGAGGTTCGGCTCGAGGAAGACGGCGGGGACGGCGAGGTTGCGGATCGTCTGCGTGAGCTTGCGCCGCTCGGCCAGCGACGGCTCGACGGCCGGGTTCGGCGTGACGAAGCCGGCGATCTGGACCCCGTAGGCGTGCGCGAGGTACGCGAAGGCGTCGTGCGTCGTCACGAGGTACCGGCGGTCGCGCGGGATCGCCGCGATCGTGCGCCGGACGTGGGCGTCGAGGTCGTCGAGACGCTGCAGGTACGCCTCGGCGTTGCGGCGGTACTCCGCCGCCCCCGCAGGGTCACGCTCCATGAGCGTGTCGCGGATGATCTTCGTGTAGGCGATCGCGTTGCGCACGTCCTGCCACAGGTGCGGGTCGATCTCGCCGTGCACGTGCTTGCCGAGCACGGCCTGCGGCAGCTGGTAGATCTGCGCGCCCGGCCGCCCGAGGAACCGGAACTCCCGCCCGGCCGGCACCTCCGCGATCGCCTTCGACGGCACTTCGATGACCAGGTCGTCCGCGGCGTGCTCGACCTGCCGGTGCCCTGCCCCACCCCCGTCGTGCAGCGCGAGGATGTCGCGGCGGTCGAGGTCTACCGTCAGGTCGGCGTGCCCCTGGTTCAGGACCGTCGTCCGGGCGCCTGCCGCGACCGGAGGCTTGACGCCGACGGCGAAGGTGAACGTCCGCTCCCCCAGCGGGATCGGCCGGGCGGTCGGCTCCGTCTGCAGGCTCGCGGCGAACCGCACGCGGTAGATCCCGGGGGCGGTGAACACCCACGACATGTGCGTGTGCGCGTCGGCGGGCAGCCGTGCGGTGTCGTCCTTGAACCCGTTCCCGGCGTCGAAGCCGTCCGAGGAGTCGAAGTAGACGTCGGGTTCGCCGAACGTCCCCGTCAGGTAGCCGTGGACGTCGCCCGGACCCGAGGCCGCGGTGGCCGACAGCAGGACCTCGCTGGAGCGGTCCGCGCCGTACCGGCGCCCGTCGCCGCGGGCACGGAGCCCGAGCCAGATCGTGTCGAGGTTGACGCTCTCGACCAGCGGGATGATCTCCGCCGCGTACTTCACGGCGTCCTCGGCCAGCGACACGTTCGGCACCCCGGGCCGCAGGTTCGCGTCGAGCGTCTTGATGATGCTCTGCTGCTCGAGCAGCATGTAGTTGCTGAACGCCACGTCGGCGTAGACGACGTCGCGCACGTCGCGCAGCGTCGGCTCGAACGCGTGCGGATCGGCGTCGTCCGGCACGAGGCTGACCGCGTCGACGCGGTCCCCGCCGACGTTCTGCACCAGGTCGCGCAGCAGGCCCGTGGTCGCGACGACCTGGAGCCGGTCGTCGCCGGCACGGGCGCCGGCAGAGCCCCCGGTGCCGCACCCTGCGAGCAGCGCGGCGGCGACCACGGACACGAGGAGGATGCCCCCGAGCCGGCGGATCATGCCGCCGCCGGGCTGGCCGGCCGCGCCGCGACCGGCCGCGACCACGAGCGTCCGTGCGACGCCTGCCGCGGTAGCCACCAACCCATGCCGGCGACCCTAGCAAAGACTGAGACTCAGTCTCAGATAGGGGGCCGACCCGATGGCGCACGTCACGGGCAGCCGGGCAGCTCAGAAGAAGCACCACCCGCTCTTCGGCCGGCCACGGAACGCGCGGCGGACGGCGGGCCGGTCACAGGCGTCGCCCGCGTAGACGAACCGCGGGACGAGGGAGCGGATCGCCACCGCGCCGCGGGGCTCGAGGAGCACGGGCCGGGACCCGCCGCGGCCGTCACCGCCGTCCACGATCCCCCGGTGCCCCAGCCGCGACGGCAGCCGCACCGTCGTCCGGACGCGGAGGCGTGGATCGGAGGAGCCGACGCACGTCGAGAACCGCGGCCAGTCCGGGTTCACGCGGAAGCGGGCGGTGAGAATCCAGGCGTGGCGGCCCCGGCGGACCCGCACCGCGGCGAGGCGCGCAGCGGAGTCGAACGACTCGTCCCCGAAGCAGCTCTGGTCGTCGATGACCACCGGCAGCTCGCGCCGGTCCCGGCGGACCGCACGGCGGTCGAGCACGATCGCTCCCGGGTAGGTGGCGACGGGTGCGTCGGGGTCGGCCGGCGGCTCGACGTCGAGGACGACGTTGACGGGAGCGTCCCGGGCGAACGCGCGCAGGCGGACGAGGTCGGCAGGCGGGATGGTGTTGTAGACGTCGATGGAGACGGCGTTCCGGGTCGTGCGGATCCCCGTCGAGATGTGGCCGGCCTCGAGCGCACCGGGGACCACCGCCGTGTCGACGAGCTCGGCCTGCTCGTCGAGCTGCTTGTAGGTCGAGCGGACGGCGACGAGCCGCACGTCGTTCGTCAGGCCGCGCTTCGCGAGTCGCCGACGCAGCGTCCGCACGATGCGGCGGGTGGCGGGTGCCGGCGCGCCGCTGGCGATCCCGACCTGCAGCCGGCCGCCGTCGCAGTTCGTGTACCAGGCGGACCCCCACACGTCGGCCTCGCCGTAGCGGAGGATGCCGCGCAACGGCGGCTCGGCGCGCGACACCCGGTTCTGCAGGCGGATCTTGGCCCGGGTCGTTCGGGCGCGACACGGCGCGCTGCGCAGCACCGGCAGGCCCAGCTCCTCGCGGAGCGCCGTCGGCCAGCCGATGTCCGGGTCGTGGATGGATCGCGCGTCGGCGGGCGCGGCGCCGAGGAGGGCCGTCAGCACCGCGGCCACAACGGCCGCCGTCCGGGCCGAGCGCGCGCCTGGCCCCCGCCGCCGATCCGGAGTTCCGGCAGCCGCGGCCGCACCTCGTCCGGGTCCACGCACACGCCGCATGGCGCGATCCTCGCACGTGGTCGGCCCCCACGGGCCCGCAGCCTCGGGGCTCAGGCCCCGATCAGGCGGCGCCCTCCGCCGGTCGCCCCGCGGTCCCCGCCGCCGGCGGCCGCGGCGGCGTGATCCGCCGCGGCAGCACGACGGTCGCGATGACCAGGCCGACGGCGAAGAGCCCCATCGCGAAGGTGAACGCGGACGCGTAGCCGTGGACGGAGGCGTCGTTGGCGAGCGTCGCGGTGCGGGCGTGGGTGGCGATGTAGTCCGCCGTGGAGTGGGTGAAGATCGTCGACAGGACGGCGGTGCCGACCGCGCCGCCGACCTGCTGGGAGGTGTTGACCATGGCCGACGCGACGCCGGCCTCGCTGCGGTCGACGCCGAGCGTCGCCGTCGCGAAGGACGGCGCGAACACGCACGGCATGCCGATGCCGAGCATCACGAGGCCCGGCAGCACGCCCCCGGCGTAGGTGGAGGACGGGTCCAGCCGGGTGAAGAACAAGAGCATCGACAGGAACCCGAGCGTCATGCCCGTCATCACGATCGGCTTGACCCCGACGCGGGGCAGCACCTTCGTCTGGATCGTCGGCGCGGTGATGAAGATCATCACGGTCATGGGTAGGAAGCCGACGCCGGTCTTCAACGGCGAGTAGCCCAGGTTCTGCTGCATGAAGTACGTGAGGAACAGGAAGACGGCGAACATCCCCGACGCCGCGACCACGATCGACGCGTAGGCCCCGCCGCGGGCGCGGTCCCACACGATGTGCAGCGGCAGCAGCGGATTCTTGACGCGGCGCTGCGTCAGGACGAACGCGACGAGCAGCACGACCGCCGCGGCCAGCGAGACGATCGTCGTCGGCGCGCCCCACGCATCGCGCTCGGCCTCGGAGAAGCCGTAGACGAGCGCGAACAGGCCCGTGAAGGCCAGGACGCCCCCGGTCCAGTCGATCCGTGGGCGGTGCGCCGGACGCTCGTTCTCGATCAGGCGCAGCGCCACGACCGCCAGCGGGATCGCGATCACGAGGTTGACGTACAGGCACCAGCGCCACGACAGGGTGTCGGTGAGCGCGCCGCCGAGCAGCAGGCCGACGGACGCGCCCGCGGTCGCCACCGCGGCGAAGATGCCGAACGCCTTCGGGCGGTCCGGGGAGTCCGCGAAGGTGACGGTCAGGAGCCCGAGCGCCGCCGGGGCGAGGAGCGCGCCGAAGACGCCCTGCAGGGCGCGGGCGAGCACGAGCACGCCGAAGGACGGCGCCAGACCGCCGAGGAACGACGCGACGGCGAACCCGATCAGGCCGCCGACGAAGGTCCACTTGCGCCCGAACAGGTCGCCGATCTTGCCGCCGATGAGCAGCAGGCTGCCGAAGGCCAGCGCGTAGGCCGTGACGACCCATTGACGGTTGTCGTTCGAGAATCCCAGGTCCTCCTGCGCCGACGGCAGCGCGATGTTCACGATCGTCGCGTCGAGGACGACCATGAGCTGCGCCACCCCGATCAGCGCCAGGATCGCCCAGCGGTTGTGTTGCGGGCCGGCTGACGCTGGGGAGGACATGGGCGGCAGGCTACAAGCATGCTCGCGAAACCCCTTGAGCACGCGGGATGCGGCCCGCGCGCCCGCGTGGACGGCGTTGCCCGCGCCAGTGGCGCCCCTCGCGGGTACATCCCGCTGGCCAGCCGGATCTTCACGGTTCGGTGAACGGCCACGAGCGGACCGGCTGCGACCCTCACGGCGTTCTCACCCCGGGATCGCCGCGCGGATGAGAGCATGGCCGCGATGCGTCCCTTCCCCCGCTCCCCCGTCGCCCTCGTCCTGGCCGCGCTCGCCGTCCCGGTGGTGGCCGGCGCCGCCGCGGCTCCCGCAAGCGCCGCCACGGCGCCGGACGCCTGCGAGCAGGCGCTGAACCCCGAACGCCGCTCCGTGTACCGCTTCAAGGACGGGGGCTCGACCCTGGACTTCGGCCGCGTCGTGGTCACCGCCACGAAGGCGGACCGTCACCGCTACTGCATCCAGGTGCAGTTCGGCGACCGCAAGGTGTTCAACGGGTTCGGCATGTCGAGCGACAAGCGCGTGGACGGCAAGTGGGTGAACGAGGGGGGCATGGGCGATTCCGGGTCCCGCGGCGAGTCGTACACCGCGACCATGCAGGTCCCGGACAAGACCCGCATCAACCGCTCGTACTCCATCCGCCACGAGGGTCGCTGGTACCGGACGATCCAGATCACGCGCTACAACCTCTAGCGCCCCGCGGTGGTCGCGGCGGCACCGGGGTCGCGACCGCAGCCGGTCGCGGCGGGCCGGCCGCGACCTCGGCCTCAGACCTCGCGGAACGGCACCCCGAGCAGGTCCGCCGCGGCGCGGAGCTCCGCGCGGCGGTGGCCGAGCGAGAGCGACCAGTGGTGGCCGATGCCGGTCGCGGACCACTGGTCGACCCACTCGCCCGGGTCGCGACCGAAGTCGACGCGGCTGGTGGTGTTGCCGATCTGCAGCAGCGGGCCCGGAACGACGGTGCCCTCGCTGACGATGAGCGCCAGCGTGCCGTCGCGGTCCTGGCCCAGGCCGACCAGGGTGACCGGGCCGTGCTGCACGTCGAACTCGACGGACACGCCGTAGCCGCGCTTGCCGTGGAACACGCCGAGGCCGCGCAGCAGCGGGTCGCGGCTGGCGACGGCCAGGTGGGCGGGGCCGTCGTGGCCCATCTCGACGACGCCGTCGTCGAAGTTGAGGGACTGGATCTCGCAGAACGACCCGCCCGCGCCGAGCACCTGCGTGACGAGCTGCGCGACCGAGGTGCGCAGCTCGTACTCGCCGGTGGCCGGCAGCCCGCGGGCGGTCAGCAGCGACGCGCCGAGGATCATCCCCGCGCCGAGCCGCTCGTGGAGCTCGCCGTCGAGCCCCCGGTGGTAGTAGGCCAGGGTGTCGAGCGCGAAGTCCTCGACCAGCCGGTCGAGTCCGACCGATACGCGGGCACCCCACGCGAAGTCGTCGTCCTGGACGCTGTCGTCGACCGTGAAGATCTCACGCGCGAGGTCGACCCGCGCGGACACCTCGGCGTCGGTGACCGCCTCGACGCGCACGCGCAGGTCGTCGAACTCGAGCACCTCGACGTGGCTGCCGAAGGTGGCGGGCAGGAGCGTCAGGTCGGTCGAGACGTCGAGCATCCCGGGGTAGACGTGCCCCATCAGCCCGTGGCGGCCGTGGCGGAGCGCAGCGCGGACCTTCGCCGCCCCGATCCACCGCTCGATCCGCGCCCACGCGGCCTCGTGGTGCAGGTGGCCGGAGACGGAGCGGAAGGGGACGCCGGCGCGGCGGAAGACGTTGCCGACCTCGGGGACCGCGCACTGGCCGCAGTACGCGAGCCAGTCGCCGGTGTCGAACGTCGCGTGGTCCATCCGCGCCGTCGGCTGCAGGTCGATCACGAGCACGGGCGTGTTCGCCCGCTGCGCGATCGGCAGCACCATCGAGCTCGTCAGGTAGGTCGTGAGGAACAGGACGATGAGGTCGCAGTCCGCCCGGCGCAGCGCCTCGGCGGCGGCCGCACCTTCCTGCGCGTCGGAGACGAACCCGACGTCGGTCACCTCGGCGTCCATCGCCGCGAACCGCTCCGACACGTGACGCGCCGACGCCTGCAGCTGCGGCAGGAGCCCCGGGAACTGCGGCCAGTACGTGCCGAGCCCGCCGGCGACGAGGCCGATGCGCACCTTGCGCCGGGTGATGGGCGGAAGGCCCGGGAGGTCGGTGCGGGGGTTCGCCATCGCGCCCCACCGTACCGTGATGCTGTCCTCAGGACAACTCCAACCGTCGAGGGGACGGCACCACCGGGACGGCCGAGCGCCGCAGCGCGGCGACGGGCACGGACGCTCGGTCCGCCCCGGCCCACCACTTGCCGTCGGTACTAGCATTCTGCAACATGCGGACGCTGCATCTGCGCAACGTTCCCGACGACGTGGCCGAACGCCTGGAGCGGCTCGCCGCCCGCGACGCCATGTCCGTCTCCGCGTTCGCCGTGCGCGCGCTCGGCGAGGTCTCGCGCAGTGCCGACAATCCCGCACTGTTGGGCGGGTTGCCCGACCTCCGTGTCGACACCACGGATCTCGTCGCCGACGTCGCGTCCGGCCGCCGCGACGCCGCGTGATCGTCGTCGACGCGTCCGCCGCGCCGCTGCCCTCCTGAACGACGGCGAGGCACGGGCAGTCCTCGCCGTGGAGGCTCCTCACCGCCGATGCGCGACTCGCCGCAGCCCCCGGACCGCGGTGCACGATCACCCTCGCCAGCTCGTAGGCGCCACGCGCCTGCCGCCTCCGACCGGACCGCGTGCGACGACGTCCGGAACGCCCGGGCGACGGCGACGCACCCCCGTTCGTCCCGGCGCCCCCGTCAGACGCGGTCGAACGGGTACCGCCGCACGAGGCCGCGGGCGACCTTCGCGAGCAGGACGCGGAGCGTCTCCACCTCGTCCGCGGTGAGGTGGCCGAGCTCGTCGTGCGCGAGTCCCAGCCCGGCCGCGGCGATGCGCTCGGCCGCGTCGCGCCCCGCCGCGGTCATCGTGACCAGCACGGCGCGTTCGTCCGTCGGGTCGGCCACCCGGGCGGTGAGACCCGCCGCCTCGAGGCGGCGCACGATCTTGGAGACGTTCGACGGTCCCGTCTGCAGGGCGTCGGCGAGCACCGTCGGCCGGGTGGCTCCGCCGTAGACCAGCCGGTTGAGGACGAGGAACGCAGGCACGTCATCGGGGAGCGGGAAGGCGCTCGCGTCCATCAGGTCGCGCCGCAGCCGGCCGGAGGCCGCCCACATCGCGAGGTAGTTCACCGACGACTGCAGGTCCTCGACGTCGCCCGGGACGATCGGGTCGTCGTAGGTCGTGCGTCCTTCGGAGGGCCCGGCGGCGGCATCGGCGTGCGGTTCGCGTGCCGGCTGTTCGTCACTGGGTCGACGCATCGGCGGCTCAGGCTACCGGCGGACCGCCCGGGCGCAGGGTTGATCGCCCGGGGGCGCGCGACGGGTACGGGCCGACACGGGACGGGTGCGGGCCGACGCGCGACGCGCCTCGGCCCGGACCCGCCGGCGTCAGGCGGAGGCCGGCTCGACGTCCGCGGCCATGCCCTCGGCCGCGGCCACGGGGTCCATCCACATCAGCTCCCAGACGTGGCCGTCGAGGTCGCGGAAGCTCTCGCCGTACATGAAGCCCATGTCGGTCGGGTCGTTCCACGGCTCCGCCCCGGCGGCCTTCGCCTTCGCGGCCAGGTCCACGACCTCGTCCTTGCTCGCGCACGAGAGCGCCAGCAGGGTCTCCGTCGTGTCGCGCGGGGCGATCTCGTTCTTGATGAAGCCGCGGAACTTCGCCTCCTCCAGCAGCATCACCATGATGTGCTCGTCGATCACGACGCACGCGGTCTGGTCGTCGCAGAACGCCTCGTTGATGGAGAAACCGAGCGCCTCGTAGAAGGCTCGGGCCTTCCCGACGTCCTTCACGGGCAGGTTGGGGAAGATCATGCGCATGGTGCCTCCTCGGCGGGTGCGGGCCGGTGGTCGGCCCTCGTTGGGTGGGTGGTGTTCGGGGTGCGGATCGACGGGACGACGCGTCGTCCCGGATTCGCGGGAAGAGAGGGATGTGGTCAGGTCGGCGGCACGAGGGTCTGGGCGACGGCCTCGGCGGGGTGGATGCTGAACATCAGGAGCGGCGCGTCGCCGGTGTTGCGGTACCGGTGAGGGACGCCCGCCGGAGCGGTGAGGACGCCCCCGGCCGCGAGCGCCACGGAGACCTCCCCCACCCGCAGCTCGGCGGTGCCCTCGAGCAGGACGAAGACCTCGGGGTACGGGTGGATGTGCAGCGCCGAGCCACCGCCGGGCGCGGTGCGGACGACGAAGAAGCTCGCGGCCGGCCTGGCCGCGCCGCCGTCGACGGCGCCCTGGAAGCGCGCGACGCCGGAGCTCGTGGCGAGGTCGTCGAGGGCCGTGACCGCGGGGAGGAGGGGTGACGACGGGGTGACCATGGCTGCGACCTTCCTCCCGTGGACAGCGGCACGCCAACGATTTAGCCTCACCCGAATCGGCGTACGCATCGACTTCGGGCTGCGGGACCTCGCCGCCACGCGGTTCGCGATCTCGGCCGGCTGGGAGCTGGCCGCCAGCCTCACGGCCCTGCGCGACCCCGCACATGCGGCGCTCCACCTCCCGTGGATCGTGGAGGCACGCAGGCGCACATCGGGGCTCGACCTGGGCGAGCCCCTGGCCCTCACGCCGCCGCGCGCCTACATGCCCGACTTCCTCACGCCGCCCCCGGACTCGCCGCTGCCGTCGATCGACGACGACCTCGCGCGCATGCGCGCCACGCCGGCCGCCCAGGTCGCGTGGGAGCTCAACCACATGGATCCGCCGCAGCGCGTGCGCTCGCTCGACGGGCTGGTCGACACCCTCGGGGCCTACTTCGCCCGGGCCGTCGCCCCGTGGTGGCCGCAGATCGTCGCCCTGCTGCAGGCCGATCTGCACCACCGCGCCCGCCGGCTCACGGAGGAGGGGCCGGCGGCGCTCTTCGCCGACCTCCACCCCACGGTGCGCTGGTGCGACGGCACGCTGCTCGTCGACCACCGCCACGACGAGCACCTGCGGCTCGAGGGCCGTGGCCTGGTCCTCGTCCCCTCCGCGTTCGCGACGCGCCTCGGGGTCATCACGCGGAAGCCGTGGCAGCCGACCCTGATCTACCCCGCCCGGGGCGTCGGCCTACTGTGGGACGAGGAGACCACCGATCGCGAGCCCGCGCTGGCCGCCCTCCTCGGGGCCACGCGGGCCCGGGTGCTCGTTGCCTGCCGCACACCGACGTGCACGACGGACGTCGCCGCCCGCCTCGGCGTCAGCCCCGCGAGCGCCTCGCAGCACCTCGCCGTCCTGCGGGACGCCGGGCTCGTCGCCTCGCGCCGCGACCGCCGCCGGGTGCTCCACGCGCGCACGCGGCTCGGCGACGAGCTCGTGGGGCGGTAGGGGCGCGGGCGAAGCCGCGCTCTACCGCAGCGCCGCGCCGATCGCCTCGGCGGCGCGCGCCAGCCGGTGGCCGATCTCGGCCGCGTCCAGCGGCCGACCGACGTAGACGACCGCCACCGCCACGGGGTGCTGTCCGGGCACGGCCAGGGGGACGGCGACGGACGAGAGCCCGGCGATCACCTCGTCGTGGCTCGTCTCGTAGGCGGCCTCGGACGACCCGGGCTGCAGCTGCCGACGGATCGCCCGCCCCGGGGCGCCGGCGTGGATCGAGTGCCGGCTGCCGGGCCGCTGCACGACCGTCGCCGCCCCGTGGCGCGGCTCGACGCTCGCGAGCGTGACGACCTGGTCCTCACCGTCGAGCACGGCGAGGAACGCCGTCATGCCGAGCTCGTTGGCCACGAGCGTCAGCTCCGGCAGCGCCGCGGCCTGCAGGCCGCCGGCGACGTTGCGCGCGAGGGCCGCGAAGCCGGGGCCGAGCGCGAGACCGCCGCCCGCGTCGCGGGTGACCAGCCCGTGGTCCTCGAGCGTGCGGACGATGCGGTAGGTGATCGACCGGTGCAGCCCGAGGCGGCCGGTCAACTCGCTGATCGTCACGGGACCCTCCGCGTCGCCGAGCACCTTCAACGCCTCGATGCCGCGCGAGAGGGTCTGCGAGCCCGTCGGCCGCTTCGCTTCGGTCATGTCGTGATTCTGGCGCGCACGAGGCCTTGCCGGGTGCCGCCGGCTCCGCTACGGTCGGATCCTATATGAGAACGCATCATTCGATAATAGAACGATGCGGCCATGCGGGAAGGGCGTCGAGGAGAGACTCATGCAGTTCCACCATCACGGATACGTCTCCGGGGACCCGCGGGTCCAGCCGGCCGACTCGGCGGCCACCGGGCGCCCCGACGAGCTCCCCGACGAGGTCGACGTCCTCATCGTGGGCGCCGGCCCCGCGGGGCTGATCGCCGCCGCCCAGCTCGCCCAGTTCCCGGGCATCACCACGCGGCTCATCGAGCGGCGGGAGGGCCGCCTCGAGGTCGGTCAGGCCGACGGCATCCAGGCCCGCAGCGTCGAGACGTTCCAGGCGTTCGGCTTCGCCGGCCGGATCACGGAGGAGGCCTACCGGATCACGACGATGTCGTTCTGGAAGCCCGACCCGGAGGACCCGACGCGCATCGCCCGCGCCTCCCGCAGCGCCGACGACCCCGCCGGCGTGAGCGAGTTCCCGCACCTCATCGTCAACCAGGCGCGGGTGCAGGACTACTTCCTCGAGGCCATGCTGCACGCCCCGGCGCGCATGCGGCCGGACTACGGGATCGAGTTCGTCGGCCTCGAGGTGCAGGACGGCGAGGACCACCCGGTGGCCGTGACCGTGCGCCACACGCTGGGCCGCCACGCGGGCCAGGAGCGGACGGTCCGGGCCCGGTACGTGCTCGGTGCCGACGGCGCGCGGAGCCCGGTGCGCCAGGCCATCGGCCGCCGGCTCGAGGGCAAGCAGGCCAAGCACGCCTGGGGAGTGATGGACGTCCTCGCCGTCACGGACTTCCCCGACATCCGCACGAAGTGCGCGATCCAGTCCCACGACGGCGGGAGCATCCTGCTCATCCCCCGCGAGGGCGGCCACCTGTTCCGCATGTACGTCGACCTGGGCGAGGTCGACGAGGACGACGCCGGGCGGGTGCGCAGCACGACGATCGAGCAGATCGTCGCGCAGGCCAACCGGATCCTCCACCCCTACGTGCTCGACGTGCGCCACGTCGCCTGGAGCAGCGTCTACGAGGTCGGCCACCGCCTGACGGACCGCTTCGACGACGTCGACGCCGCCGAGGTCGGCCGGCGCACCCCGCGCGTGTTCATCGCGGGCGACGCGTGCCACACCCACAGCGCGAAGGCCGGGCAGGGGATGAACGTCTCGATGCAAGACGGGTTCAACCTGGGCTGGAAGCTGGGGCACGTGCTCGACGGGCGCGCCCCCGAGACGCTGCTGCAGACGTACTCCGCCGAGCGCCAGGTCATCGCCAAGAACCTCATCGACTTCGACCGGGAGTGGTCGACGCTCATGGCCGCCAAGCCCGGGACGCTCGCCGACCCGACGGCGCTCGAGGAGTTCTACGTCAAGACGTTCGAGTTCCCCGCCGGCTTCATGACGCAGTACGAGCGCTCGCCCATCACGGGCGGCACCGAGCATCAGGAGCGGGCGACCGGGTTCCCGATCGGCAAGCGGTTCCGGTCGGCACCGGTCGTGCGGGTGTGCGACGGCGTGCCGATCCAGCTCGGCCACCACGCGCGGGCCGACGGCCGCTGGCGGATCTACGCGTTCGCCGACGGCGCGGCGGCCGGCGAGGACTCCGCCTTGACCGCCCTCGCCGGATGGCTGCAGGACGCGCCGGACTCGCCGCTGCGGGCCACGCCGCAGGACGCCGACGACGACGCGTGGTTCGACGTGAAGGTCGTCCTCCAGCAGGGGTTCGCCGACGTCGCCCTCGAGCGCGTCCCGGCGGTGTTCCTGCCGCGGACCGGCCCGTTCACCCTCGTGGACTACGAGAAGGTCTACGCGACGGACCCCGAGGACGACATCTTCGGGGCGCGCGGCGTCGACCGGGCGGGCGTGATCGTCGTGGTCCGCCCGGACCAGTACGTCGCGGCGGTCCTGCCCCTGGAGGCGACGGACGAGCTCGCCGCGTTCTTCGCCCCGGTCCTGGCTTCGGGCGGCTGAGACATATAGGATTTCCGATGTGACCCCGCCCGCACCGTCCAAGGTCTTCGCCGTCCACCTGAACTACCGCAGCCGCGCGGAGCAGCGGGGCCGGACGCCGGCGGAGCCCTCGTACTTCCTCAAGCCGCCGTCGTCCGTGACGGGCGACGGCGCGCTCGTCCGCCCCCAGGGCACCGAGCTGCTCGCGTTCGAGGGCGAGGTCGCCGTCATCATCGGCACGCGGGCCAAGGACGTCGCCCCGGAGGACGCCCTCGGCCACATCGGGTGGTACGCCGCCGCCAACGACGCCGGCGTGCACGACCTGCGCTGGGCCGACCGCGGGTCGAACCTGCTCTCGAAGGGCCAGGACGGCTACACGCCGCTCGGACCCGTCGTCGCCGCCGAGGGCCTCGACCCCGCCGACCTGCGGCTCGTGACGCGCGTCAACGGCGAGGTCGTCCAGGACGACACCACGGCGAACCTGCTCTTCCCGTTCGCCGACCTCGTCGCCGACCTCTCGCGGTTCTTCACCCTCGAGCCGGGCGACGTCATCCTCACGGGCACGCCGACCGGCACGGGGGTCGTCTCGCCCGGAGACGTCGTCGAGGTCGAGCTCGTCGGCCACGGCTCCGTCACCAGCACGGTCGTCGAGGCCCCCGAGCCGCTCAAGCCCTACGGCGCCCTTCCGAAGACGACCGCGGCCGCGCGGGCGTTCGCCACCGGGATCAACGCCCCCCGCCCCGTGACGCTCACGGACGACGCGAAGGCGCAGCTGCGCGAGGTCTCCACGGCCACCCTCACCGTGCAGCTCGCGAAGCGCGGCGTGCAGGCCACGTTCCTGACGGGGCTGCGCCCGAGCCGCCCCGACCTGCGGATGGTCGGCTACGCCCACACCTTGCGCTACGTGGCGTTTCGGCAGGACATCCGCGACGCCGGCAAGGGCAAGGAGGACGCCCAGAAGCAGGCCGTCGAGTCGATCTCGCCCGAGGACGTGCTGATCATGGAGGCCCGCGGCGAGCGCGGCGCCGGCACGATCGGCGACATCCTCGTCGCCCGCGCGCTCGCCCGCGGCGCCGCCGGCATCGTCACCGACGGCGGCGTGCGGGACACACCCGGCGTCGCCGAGCTCGAGCTGCCCACGTACTTCCAGCTCCCCAACGCCGAGTCGCTCTGGCTCAAGCACATCCCCCTCGACGTGGACACGCCGATCACCTGCGCCGGCGTGCTCGTGATCCCGGGCGACGTCGTCGTGGGCGACGCGGAGGGCGTGATCGTCCTGCCCGCCGCGTTCGCGGAGGAGATCGCGCACGACGCGTGGGAGCAGGAGCAGCGCGAGGCCTTCGCGCTCGAGCGGGTCCAGGCCGGCGAGTCGATCCGCGGGATCTACCCGCTGGGCGACGCCCGCCGCGCCGAGTACGACGCCTGGCGCGCCGCCCGCGGCCGCGCCGACTGATCCGCCCCCACCCCCGCAAGCACCACCCGAGAGGACCCCGTGAGCACCTACGCCCGCAACCCCGACGCCGTCCGCGGCTCCATCACGCCGCTCGTCACGCCGTTCCTCGACGACGGGTCGCTCGACCTCGACTCGATCCCCAAGCTCATCGACTGGCAGATGGAGCGCGGCACCCACGGCATCTCCGTCGGCGGGTCGACCGGCGAGCCGACCTCGCAGACCGTCGCGGAGCGGATCCAGGTCATGCGCACCGCCGCAGAGGCGCTCGGCGACCGCGGACCCTTCCTGCCGGGCACCGGCACGGCGCTCATGGACGAGACGCTCGAGCTGACGGCTGAGGCGCAGCGCCTGGGCGCGGCGGCCGCCCTCGTCGTCACCCCGTACTACGGGCGGGCGCAGCAGGAGGGGCTGTTCCGGTGGTACTCCCGCATCGCGCAGGAGTTCCCGGAGATGCCGATCATCGCCTACAACGTGCCCGTGCGTGCGGCCGTGGACATCACCCCCGAGACCGTCGCCCGGCTGCGGCGCGCGCACGACAACATCGTGGGCATCAAGGAGACGACGCGCGACTTCGAGCACGTGTCCTACGTCCTGAACCTCTGCGGGACGGACTTCATCGCGCTCTCCGGCATCGAGCTGTTGAACTACCCCATGCTCTGCCTCGGTGGCCGCGGTCACCTGAGCTGCATGGGCAACTTCGCGCCCGAGCCGTGCGCGGAGCTCTACGACGCGTTCGTCGCCGGCGACCACGCCCGGGCGCAAGAGCTGCACTACGCCCTGCACCCGCTCGTCGACGCCGCGTTCGCCGAGACGAACCCCGTGCCGGCCAAGTGGGTCATGCACGAGCTGGGCCTGATTCCCTCGGCGCACGCCCGTATCCCGCTCTCGCCGCTGAGCGCCGACGGCGAGGCCCGCGTCCGCGAGCTGCTCGCGGGCACCGCGGTCACCCTGCCCTAGCGGGCCCGCGCTCACGCGTCCAGCAGGAGTCCCTCAGCCACCGCGCGCGCCGCCGCCGCGCCGCGCGTGGGGGTGCCGAGGCGCTCCAGGATGTTCCCGAGGTGCGTGGCGACGGTGTGGCGGCTGACCTGCAGCCGCTCGGCGATCTCGGGGTTCGTGAAGCCGTCGGCGATCAACGCGACGACCTGCAGCTCGCGCCGGCTCAGGGTCGGCGTGGCCGGCGCGAGGCCCACGAGCAGGGCGCCGTCCGCCCCCGGGTCGCCCGGTCGCACGACGACGACCTGGGCGAGCCGGCCCGCGGGGTCGTCGACCAGGAACCCCGCGACCCCCGGTCCGATCGGCGCGCGCAGACGCGCGCGGGCCAGGAGCGCGGACCCCGGCGCGAGCTGCTCACAGACCGGACGGTCACCCAACGCGGTGATCTCCCCGTCGCGGTGCAGCACCACGGCGGGCATCGCCGGCGGCAGCGCCGCGGCCACCGACCGCAGGGACGCCGTGACGTCGACGATCTCGGCCAGGAACGGGCCGGCCAGCACGACCGTCGCAAGCCGGGCCTCGTCGTACGGGCCGCCCTCGAAGGTGTTGAGGCTCAGCACGCCGGTGTACCGGCCGTCCGCCGTGAAGAGGCAGTGCGTCAGCCCCTCCTGGAACCGGTCCAGGGCGAGGACGCCGTCCATCGCCGGGCGCCGGCGACGGACGTCCGAGAGCCGCAACGGCGCCCGGGTGCGGCGCGCGAGCTGGTAGCCGGCGTCCCGGGCGATGTCCCCGCTGCCGTCCGCGAGGTCGTCGGCGACGTAGCCCCACCGCTCGACCGGGCGGTGCTCGCGGCGCACCGGATCCCACGCGGCGAGGACCACGGCGTCGCACCCCGTGACGGCGGCCACGGCGTCGAGGGCCCGGTGGACCCGGCCCGGACCGCCGTCATGGCGCACGGCCTCCGTCGCGACCGCCGCGACGGCGCGGGCCTGCTGCATCGACACCGCGAGTGAATGGTTCATATAGGGGATTGCATGCTAATCCGCTAACGGCGAGGTTGGGAAATCCCATCACCTGAGCCCGAGGAGGGCACATGCGGTCAACCATGGATCGGCGCCGGTTCGTCGCCGGCGCGACAGCCGTCGCCACCGGCGGCCTGCTGTCGACCGGATCGGCGACAGCCGCCACCGGGCGCCGGCGCAAGCCCCGGCTGCGCACCGCCGACCTGCTCATCGTCAACGGCAGCGTCCTGACGCTCGACCGGCGGTTCCGCGTGGACCAGGCGGTCGCCGTCCGCGACGGCGTCGTGCTCGCCACGGGCCGCACCCGCGACCTGCGGCGCCTGGCGACGCGGAAGACGAAGGTCATCGACGCCGGCGGCGGCACGGTCATGCCCGGCATCAACGACTCCCACCTGCACTTCAGCGGCTTCGGCCTGGCGCTGCCGCCGCTGACGCTGGGCGTCGACACCGCGTCGATCGACGAGCTCGTCGCCGCGGTGCGCAGCGCGGCCTCGGAGGCCGGCCCGGGCGACTCCTGGATCCGTGGCAGCGGCTGGAACGAGAACCGGATCGGCCGCGCCCCGACCCGCCAGGACCTCGACGCGGTCTCGGGCGAGCACCCCGTGATCCTGACCTCGTTCGACTACCACGCGGTGGTCGTGAACTCGAAGGCGCTGCAGCTCGCGGGCGTCACCCGCGACACGCCCGCGCCCCCCGGAGCGGTCATCGAGAAGGACGCCGCCGGCGAGCCGACGGGCGTGCTGCGCGAGGGCGCGGCCGGCCTCGTCCGCCGGATCGTGCCGCCGTTCAGCGAGGAGGAGAACCAGAAGGCCCTGATCAACGGCCTCGGCTTCCTGCACGCGCTGGGCATCACGAGCCTGACGGATCCGGGCATCGACCTGGGCAGCCTGAAGCGCCTGCGGGCGTTGTCGCGCGACGGCCGGCTGCCGATGCGCCTGACGCTGCTGCTCAGCGCCGGCGCCTCCCTGGCGTCGGCCCAGGAGATCCTCTCGGGCTACCGGCCGTCCAAGGGCGACGACGAGCAGCTGCTGCGCGTGGCGGGCATGAAGGTCTTCGCCGACGGCATCCCGACGGCCGCGAAGACCGCGTGGCTGAAGAAGCCCTACCTCGACGGGACGAACGGGTCCCTGACGGTCGCGGGCGCGACGCCCGCCGAGCAGCTCGCGACCCTGGAGGCGATCATCCGCCTGGCCCACCGCAAGGGCATGCAGATCGGCGCGCACGCCACGGGCGACGCCGCGATCGACGCGGTCGTCGCCGGCTACCTCAAGGCGATGCGCGCCCACAAGCGCAAGGACCCGCGGCACTACGTGATCCACGCGGACCTGACGCCGCGCGACACGCTGAAGCAGATGGCCAAGCACGACATCGGCGCGAACATGAACGCGTCGGTCAAGTACCTGCTGGGCCGCACGCTCGACGGCGTGATCGGGCCCGAGCGCACGGACTACCAGTGGCCGTACCGCTCGGCGCTGGACGCGGGTGTTCGGGTCTCGAGCTCCTCCGACGCCCCGGTCACGCCGCCGGACTGGCGGCAGGGCATCGAGGGCGCGGTCCTGCGCCGCGGGCAGTTCGGCGGCGTCGCCGGGAAGGACGAGCGCATCACGATGCGCGAGGCGATCCGCTCCTACACGAGCACGCCGGCGTGGCAGGACCGGGCGGAGTCGTGGAAGGGCATGCTGCAGCCGGGCTACGCCGCCGACATCGTCGTCCTGGGCGACGACGTGCTGCGCACCCGCCCGGACAAGGTGACCGACATCGACGTGACGACGACCCTCGTCGCGGGCAAGGTCGTCCACGAGCGCCGGGGGAGCGCCCGCGCGGCGCTCGCCAACTCGCGGCTCAGCGCGTCGTCGAGCCGGGCGCACGCGAAGGCCTGCCTCGACGCCGGCGGCTGCTGCTGCAGCCTCTCGAAGGAGATCATGGCCGGCAACGTCTGACCCGCCAGTGCGGCCCGGCGGCGGCGCCTCACGCGCCGCGCCGGTCGCTGCCCCGACGTCCGCGGGGCGACCGCGGCGCCCCGGGAACTACCCGCCGTTGCGGGCCTTCCAGTCGTGGAAGCTCGCCACGGTGTGGAGTTTGTGCTCGCGCGCCGCGGTCTCGATCGCCGTGGCGTCCGCCCCGTCGCGCAGCAGGGCGACGAGCGCGCGGTGCTCCTCGACCGACGCGCGGCCGCGGTACGGGATCTGGACGAAGACCGTCTGGCGGATCACGGCCAGGCGGTCGTTCACGTCGCGGACCATCCGCACCAGCGACGGGTTGGGGCAGCGCTCGTGGAAGACCTGGTGGAACTGCTGGTTCAGGCGGCCGAAGCTCAGCGCGTCCATCGCCTCCATCGCCTCGACCATCTCGTCCGTCGTCGCGTCGAGCCGGGTCAGGTCGGCCTGGGTCAGGAGCGGGGCCGCCAGCGCGGTCGCGTAGCCCTCGAGGACGGCGAGGACCGACATCTCCTCCTCGAAGACGGCCGGCTCGGCGGGGGCGACCTGGGCGCCCGCGTTGGGCCGGTAGACGACGAGCCCCTCGGCCTCGAGCCGGCGGATCGCCTCGCGGACCGGCAGGGCCGAGACGCCGAACTCCTCGGCGATCGTGTCGATGACCACCCGGAACCCGGGGCCGTACTGCCCCGAGACGATGCGCTCGCGGACCGCGACGTACACGCGCTCCTGCTTCGTCTGACGCGCGGGCTTCACGGGGGGCACCCGCGCATCATCCCACGCGACCGTATAGGAACGGCGTCGGGATCCTCTGCCGCGATCCCGACGCCGTCGTGCCGCCCCGCGCGCGGGACGCGACGGCGTCGTACCGCCCGCGCGCGGGGCGCGGGGCCGCTAGGCCAGGACCTCGGAGTGCTGCGCGCGCTCGTCCACCCCGGACGCGCGGGTCTCCACCGTGGCGCCTTGGGCGTCCAGCAGCAGGGACGACTCGTCGTACCACGAGTCCGGGGCCTTCGTGCCCCAGAAGGAGCGGCAGCGCTCGTCGTTGACGGACCACCGCAGCGGCTTGTGGTCCGGATCGCCCGTGTAGTAGTCGCAGGCGTAGAGCTCGATGCGGTGGCCGTCCGGATCCCGCAGGTAGACGAAGAACGCGTTCGACACGCCGTGGCGCCCCGGGCCGCGCTCGATCGCCTTCGCGTAGCCGGCGGCGGCGAGCTGGTCGCAGGCGCGCATGATGCCGCCGGTCTCGCCCACGTACAGCCCCAGGTGGTGCAGGCGCGGACCGCGGCCGGCCGTCAGCGCGACGTCGTGCACGCCGGGCTTGCGGCGCAGCCACGCCCCGGTGACCGTCTCCGTCGCCGCGTCGTCCGTGGAGATGTACTCCGAGCAGAGGAACCCGAGCTCCTGCCAGAACCGGAACGCCTCCTCGACGTTCGGCACGTGCAGGTTGAAGTGGTCGAACCGCATGATCGGCGCGCCGCGCTGGATGTCGAAGCGCTGCAGCAGGACCTCCTCCTGCTCCATCGCGTGGAAGAACTCGAGCGGGTAGCCGAAGGGGTCGGTCACGCGCAGCGCCCGCGACATGCCCGCCAGGTCGCCGTCGGTCCACGACGTCGCGAGACCACGGCGGTCGAACTCCTGCTGCAGCAGCTCGAGGTCGGCGTCGCGCCGCACCCGGAAGGAGAGGCGGCCCACGCCGGCGACGGGACCCTGGCGCAGCACGACCGAGTGGTGCCCGCGCTCCTCCCAGCCGCGGAAGTACGCGGCGTCCTCGGTGCGCTCCGTCAGGACCATGCCGAGCAGGTCCCCGTAGAAGTGCACCGAGGCGTCGAGGTCGGTCACCACGAGCTCGCCGTAGGCGCAGCGCATGATGTCGAAGGGCGTCTCGCTCGGCCCGGTCGCCAGCAGCTCGTTCACGTTGCTCATGGTTCTCCTCGCGGTCGCCCGGGGGCGCCTAGTCCTGGTCCCCGAGACCGAGCTTGGGGATGTGGTGGGAGCCGAGCGCCACGTGGACGATCTCGGTCTCGCAGTAGAAGTCGAAGGCGTAGTCGCCGCCCTCGCGCCCGATGCCGGACGCCTTCACGCCGCCGAAGGGCGTGCGCAGGTCGCGGACGTTCTGGGAGTTGATCCAGCACATGCCCGTGTCGATCCGGTGGGCCACGCGGTGCGCGCGCTGGATGTCGTTCGTCCACACGTACGCGGCCAGCCCGTACTCCGTGGCGTTCGCCAGGTGCACGGCCTCGTCCTCGTCGTCGAACGGCATCGCGACGAGGACGGGCCCGAAGATCTCCTCCTGGAAGACCTTGGACCGCTCCGTGACGTCGGCGATGACGGTGGCCTGCAGCCAGTTGCCCTCGTCCATGCCCTCCGGGACCTCGCCGCCGGCCAGGACGCGGGCGCCCTCGTCGCGGGCGGACTGGATGTACTCCAGCACCCGGCCGTGGTGCTCCGGGCGTATCAACGGCCCGAGCTCGGTGGCCTCGTCGAACGGATCGCCGACGCGGATGTTCTTCGCGCGCTCGGCGATCGCGGTGACGATCTGCTCGTAGATCGGACGCTGGACCAGCAGCCTGGAACCCGCGGTGCAGCGCTGGCCGTTGAGGGTGAAGATCTGCGCGAGGGCGGCGTCGACGGCCTGCTCGGGGTCGGCGTCCGCGAACACGACGACGGGCGACTTGCCGCCCAGCTCGACGGAGCTGCGCTTGAGCGTCGGCGCGCCGGCCGCGATGATCGTCGACCCCGTCGTCGTCTCGCCCGTGAAGCAGATGAGGTTGACGCCCGGGTGCTTCGACAGGGGCGCGCCGGCCGTCTCGCCGTAGCCGTGGACGACGTTGAACACGCCCTCGGGCACCCCCGCGTCGTGCAGCACCTCGGCCAGCAGCGTCGCCGTCAGCGGCGACCACTCCGCCGGCTTCAGGACGATCGTGTTGCCCGCCGCCAGCGCCGGGGCGATCCGCCACGTCGAGAGCATGAGCGGTGCGTTCCAGGGCATGATCATCCCGGCCACGCCCACGGGCTTGCGGATCGTGTAGTTCACGAACTCGTCGCCGACCTGGAACGACTTGCCGGTCAGCTCGGGGAAGACGTCGGCGTAGTAGTCGAAGTTCTTGGCGGCCCGGGCGGCGAGGCCCTTCATCTGCTTCACCGGCATGCCGATGTCGCGGACCTCGCGCTCGATGAACTCGGCGGCGCGGTCCCGGATGCCGTTGGCGATGCGCCGCAGCACGGCGGCACGTTCATCGGCCTTCATGTGGGGCCACGGGCCCTCGTCGAACGCCCGGCGGGCGGCGGCCACGGCCAGGTCGACGTCGGCCGCCTGACCGTCCGCGGCCTGCACGAGCACGGCGTTCGTGGCGGGGTCGAGGCTCTCGAAGGTCCCGCCCGCGACGCTCTCCCGGAACGTCCCGTCGATGAAGTGCCGCTGGAGCCCGAGCTCGGTCGTGCGGGCGATCTCGAGGGGCGGTGCGGGCTGCGTCTGGCTCATGGTGTTCCTCCGGAACGTGCGGACACGATGATCATATACGATTTCCTTGCTGCCCCCTGGGGGTGCGGCGGGAGGCCCGCCGCACCGCCTGCCAGGTCAGAAGGAGATGACCACCGTCTTCTCCTCGGTGTTCGCCTCGATGCCCGCGAACCCGAGCTCGCGCCCGATCCCCGAGGTCTTCATGCCGCCCCACGGCAGCCGCGCGTCCGGCGCGCCCGGGCCGTTGATCCACACGCTGCCGGCGCGGAGGCGCGCGGCGACCTGGTGCGCGACGGAGAGGTCGCCCGTCCAGAGGTATGCGCCGAGGCCGTAGGCCGTGTCGTTGGCCTGGCGGACGGCGTCGTCCACGTCGTCGAACGGGATCACGAGCCCGACGGGCCCGAAGATCTCCTCGCGCGCGATCCGCAGATCGTTGCCGCCGCTCTCGCGGGCCGCGAACACCGTGGGCTTGACGAAGAACCCGTTGCGGTCGAGGCCCCCACCGCCGGCGGCCAGCTCGGCGCCCTCGTCCTGGCCGGCCGCGATGTAGCCGTTGACGCGGTCGAACTGCTTGCGGTTGATGAGCGCACCCATCGTCGTGCCCTCGTCGAACGGGTCGCCGAGCGTCACGCCGTTGGCGGCCTCGGCGAGCCCGGCGACGACGTCGTCGAAGACCTCGCGCGCGGCGAAGATCCGGGTGCCGGCCGCGCAGATCTCGCCCTGGTTGGCGAGGAACCCGCCCGCCACGCCGGGGATCACGGCGGAGAGGTCAGCACCCGGCAGGATCACCTGCGGGCTCTTGCCGCCGAGCTCGAGCGTCACGCGGCGCATGTCCTGGGCGCACTGCACGCCGATGCCGCGCCCGACCTCCGGGCTGCCGGTGAAGCTGATCTTGTCGACGCCGGGGTGCGAGACGAGCGGGGCGCCCGCGTCGACACCCAGGCCGGGGAGGACGTTGAGGACGCCGGCGGGGAACCCGACCTCGTCGGCGAGCTGGGCGAGGTAGAGCGCCGTCAGGCACGCGTCCTCGGCCGGCTTGAGCACCACGGCGTTGCCCGCGGCCAGGGCCGGGGCGAGCTTCCACGAGGCGATCATCGTCGGCGCGTTCCACGCGACGATCGCGCCGACGACGCCGACGGGCTCGCGGCGCGTGTAGGCGAACCGCTCGCGGCCGAACGCGGGCGGCGGGGTGAGCGCGCGGCCGTCGATCTTGTCGGCCCAGCCCGCGAAGTGGCGGTAGACGTCGATCGTGTTGGGGATGTCCACGGCGCGCGGCTCGAAGGCCGGGCGCCCGATGTCGAGCGCCTCGAGCGTCACGAACGTCTCGGCGTCGCGCTCGATCGCATCGGCGAGCCGGTGCAGGAGCACGCCGCGCTCGGCGCCGCTCATGCGCGACCAGGCCCCGCCGTCGATCTGGGCCCGGGCGGCCCGGACGGCGTGGTCGACGTCCGCGGCCGTCGCGGCCGCGACGTCGACGATGCGCTCCTCGGTGGTGGGCGCGATGACGGTGAACGTCCCGCCCTCCGCCGCGTCCTGCCAGTTGCCGTCGATGTAGAGCTGGGTGGGGACCGCGGGGACCTGGACCCCGGCGATGGTGCTCGTGGTGGTGCTCATCTGGTGCTCGCCCTCGTTCGATTCCGTGCGGATGATCCTATAGAATTTCCTATTGCCAGCGGCGCTTTTTCGCGTGAGCACCGCGGCCCTGGCTCACGCCGGCAGCGACGAGCGCGCGGTCGTGCCGAAGTCCGCGAGCAGGTGCGTGCCGTTGACCGGCGCGGACGCCGGCGAGGCGAGGAACGCGACCTGCCGGGCGACGTCCTGCGCCGTCTGCACCGGGAAGGCGGCGCTCGCGAAGCCGTCCTCCACCACGCCGAGGTCCGCCCGCGACATCGGGGTGTCGACCACGGAGGGGCACACGCAGTTCACGCGGATCCCGTCGTCCGCGAGGTCGACGGAGAGGGCGCGCGCCAGCATGAGCAGTGCGCCCTTCGAGGCGCAGTAGGGCGCCATGCCCGGGGCGGCCACGAAGGCCGAGTCCGAGGCCAGCATCACGATCGCCGCGGCCGGTGCCGCCGCCAGGTGCGGGGCGGCGTGCTTGGCCACGAGGAACGGGCCGCGCACGTTCACGGCGAAGACGGCGTCCCAGTCGGTCACCGACACCTGGGTGACCGGCGTGCCGACCGGGCCGGAGATCCCGGCGCAGCACACGACCACGTCGAGCCCGCCGTGCAGCGCGGCCGCCCGGTCGACGGCCGCGCGCACGGCGTCCTCGTCCGTCACGTCCGCCCGCAGGTCGACGTCGCCGCGCAGGTCGAGCGTCAGGACCCGCGCCCCCTCCGCCGCGAACAGCTCGGCGCAGGCCCGGCCGATGCCCGAGCCGCCGCCCGTGACGAGCACGGAGCGGCCGGAGAGGGCGAGGTCCATGGTCGCCCTACGCCCAGTCGGCGGGGTCGGGGTGCGTCTCGGAGAGCACCTTGGACCGCGCGCCCATCTGGACCGCGTTGTACTCGCGGGCCTCGGTGTCCCAGCCGTAGATGCGCCCCGTGGAGCGGTGCTCGGCGAGGTTGATGAGGACCGCGCCCTCGCAGGGCACGACCTTCTCGCGCCAGACGAAGAAGAAGACGTCGTCGGTGATCCGGATCGCGCGGCTCCAGTCCACGTCGGCCAGGCCCTTCTCCGCACCGGCCAGGCACTGCCAGGCGTAGGCGCCCTCGTGCAGGTAGACGTGCTCGTAGGCGTTGTCGGGCCCGTAGACGTAGAGGACGCGCTTGCCGACGAGGTCGGCGGAGCGCGCGTGGAGGGCGGCGCTCCCGTCCGCGCCCTCGATCCGGCCGTGGAGGATGTCGCCCGTCACCGGGGTGGACTGCGACGCCTCGCCCTCGACGACGCTGTGCAGGACCGTCGCCAGCCCCGCGTTCGTGTCGAGCACCACGACGTCGGCGCGCTCGCTGGCGCCGCCGCGGATCCACGTCAGGAGGAAGATTCCCGCGCCGTTCTCGGCGATGCGGGCCTGATCCGTGCCGCGCTCCTCGGTGCCGTCCGCGGTCGTCCGGGTCCACTCGACCCGGCCATCGGGGCCGACGGCGAGCTCCAGCTGGCCCGCGCCGTCGAACGCGATCGCGAAGCTCTGCCCCTCGAGGGCGTCCGTGACGGGCAGGTCGAAGTCGTTGAACCCATTGCCGTCCAGCACGTTGAGCGACGGCCACTGGTCGCTGGGGAGGTAGTCCTGGGTGGTGCTCATCGGGGGGTTCCTGTCGGTTCGGGGAGGGAGGGGACGCCGGACGGCTCCGTCATGAAGGCGGTGGTGCCGGCGTCGACGACGGCGGTGCCACCGTCGACGGAGAGGACGGTGCCGTGCGCGTAGGAGGCACCGGGGGAGAGCAGCCAGACGATCGCGTCCGCGATCTCGTCCGGCCTGCCGGGGCGGCGGGCGGGGACCGTGGCGGTGACCGCCGCGTAGGCGGCCTCGCGGTCGAGCCCTCGCGGCCCGCCGAACTCGTCCATCTCCTCGTCGGCCATCTCGGAGCGGACCCAGCCGGGGGCGACGGCGTTGACCCGCACGCCCTCGGGACCGTGGTCCATGGCCATCGCCTGGGTGAGCATCGTGACCCCGGCCTTCGACGCCGCGTAGGCGGCGGCCTGGGGCCCGGCCCGCAGGGCCGCGACGGAACCCACGGTCACGATGGCCCCGCCGACCGCGCGCAGGTGCGGCAGCGCGGCACGGGAGAGCAGGAACGGGGCGGTCAGGTTGACGCGCAGCGTCGTCTCCCACTCCTCCACGCTGAGGGTCTCGACGGTGCCGGGGACCATGACGCCCGCGTTGAGGACCAGGCCGTGCAGGCCGCCGAGGCGCTCGACGGTGGCGGCGACCGCGGCGACCGCGCCCTCCGGCGTGGAGACGTCGCCGACGACGACCTCCGCGCCCGTGTCGGCGGCGACGGCCTGCAGCGGCGCCTCGCGCCGGCCCGCGACGGCCACCCGCCACCCGTCGCTGGCGAGCCGGCGGGCCGTGGCGGCCCCGATCCCGGTCCCGCCGCCCGTCACGAGGGCGACGCGCGGAGCCTCAGTCATGGCAGCAGCCCCCGGCGGCGCCGTGGCCGCTCGCGCCCGGGCGGCTGGGAGCGACGTCGAGGGCCGGGGTCCGGTCGAAGAAGCCGACGGGTCGCAGGGCGAAGCCGATCTGGTCGACGGGCATGATCGGCCAGTCCTCGGGCCGGACCGCGTGGGAGAACCCGAACGTGTGCCAGAGCACGACGTCCTCGTTCTCGAGCGGGCGGTCCTGCTCGATCCACGTCGGCAGGCCGGCGCCGCCGCGGTGCTGGTTGGGGTGCTCGCCCGCGGCGTGCCGCTCGTCCTCGGCGAACTGCGTGACCCACAGGTGCTCGCGGGCGAACCCGGCGCGCTTGCCGACGCTCGAGGCGGCGCTGGCCAGCATGAGCGGGCCGTTCACGGGGACGAGCTCGTACGCGACCGGGTTGCCCAGCGCGTTCGTGACCCCGGGGTTCTGGACCTGCCAGGTGCGGGCGGCGAGCGGGTCGATCCGGCGGCGGCCCTCGGCCTCGCGGCGGATGGGCGTCGACCGGACCTCCATCGCCTGGCCCCAGGGGTTGTCGGGGCCCGCGTCCGAGGCGACCAGGTCGCGCTCGACGACGGTGTTGCGGTCGCCGTCGACCGCCATGTCGAGGCGCACGTTGAAGAGGTGCTGGTGGTGCGGCGCGGCGAGGTCGGGCGCGAGCCGCTCGGCGTGCTTGAGCTCGTCCTCCGGGTGCACCCCGCGCGTGAGCACGATGCCCGTCGCCTTCGCGTGCATCTCGATCCGACCGTCCTGGTGCAGCGACCAGTAGAAGCCGTAGTCGTAGTTGCCGATCGTGGCGATGAACGAGATCACGAGCTTGCGCGAGCGCCGCACGTAGTCGTGGCCCGTGAACGGGTCGTGGTGCTTGGCGAGGAGCGAGTCGTCCTCCTCGTGGATGCAGATCGCGTTGTGGATCGGCTGGGGCTCGCCCGCGCGGTCCGCCACGACGGCGTCCATGTAGCGGATCTCCCCCAGGCAGTCGCAGCCGAGCTGCAGCGAGTTCGTGCAGCGCCCCATGCCGTACTCGCCGGCGTCGAAGTACGTGCGCCAGTAGAAGCCGTCGTGCGGGTCGCCGTAGGGGACGACCATCTCCGCCAGCGCGGCGCGGTGCATGATCCGCCGCAGCCGGTCCCCGTCCTGGTAGCGCACGTCGGAGAGCACGAGCCCGTCGACGGGGTGCAGGGCGACATGGACGCGCCAGCGCTGCCACGAGAGCACGTGGCCGTCGAGCGTGAAGCTCACGCCGTCGGGCTGGACGATCTCGAGCGCCTTGAGGTCGTCGCGGTAGGGGGCGTCCGGGCGCTCCTCGATGAAGTTGCCGTCGGAGGTCGAGAGGGGGACGACGTCGCCGTCGAGCACCTCGACGACCTCGAGCGTGTCGAGGTCCACGGCCGCGCGCAGGTTCTCGATCGGCCGCGCGTAGGGGTTGTCCTCCGGCCGGGGCCGCAGGTACGGCGTGGCCCAGGTGAGGCGTCGGCCGGGCGGGTTCTGCGGGAACGCCCCCGGGCTCAGCGGGTCGACCTGCACCAGGCTCGGGTCGTCGATTCCGCGGCGGCGCAGGGCTGCCGCGAACCGCGCGTCCTTGCGCAGGGCCTCGGCCGCCTCCCCGAAGTCGGCCGGCAGGATCGGCGGCCGGGCCTCGTCGATCGTCGCCCAGGCGAGCACGGAGTCGGCCGCGAGGTCCACCAGGACCTCGTGCGTCAGCCCCCCGTCGCGCTCGTAGGCGACGACGTCCGCCCGGCGGGCGATGGGGTCGCCCGGCGTGAACGCGACGACCTCGGCCTTCGGCGGCTCGCGCAGCACCACGAGCGGGAACGTCGGGCGGCCCAGGTCGGGGCGCTCGGCGCGGACGATCGCGACGGCCGACCGGATCTCGTCCGCGGTGAGCGGGTCCAGGGGATGGGCGACGGCCGAGGCCTGTCGGGGGGCGGTGGTGCTCATGGGACTCGCTGGCTCCGGGTCGGGGTGGACGGGCGCCGAACCGGACGCCCGTCACACGATGCGGTCAATCTATCCAAGTGGATAGTCGGCGTCAATGCCTTCGGATAGCTTTTCCGATGGCCGGCCCCGCGGAGCCGGCCGGCGACGGACGCCGGCCGGCCGCCTGCATCAGCGACCCGCGACGACGGGCGGCTCCGCCTCCGCCTCGGCGGGTGCGGCGTCACCCACGAAGCTCGCCCCGAGGCCCTCGTAGACGTCGGGGCGGCGGCGCTTGAGGAGCTCGGCCACGACCACGCCCAGGACGACGGTGGCGAGCAGCAGCCAGGGGAGCTTCGTGATGATGGGCGAGTCCGTCCCGGCGATCGTCGGGAAGTTCGCCGTCGCCATGACGAAGGCGCCGATCAGGCCGATCCCGCCCAGGGCGGGCGCGACGAACGTCGAGGCGTACCGCCCGTCACCGCGCTTGCGGAAGAAGACCACCACCGCGACGGCGGCCGCCGCCTGCAGGGCGATGATGCACAGCGTCCCGAACCCGGTCATGGAGGGGACGATCACGAGGATCGGATCCGCGCCCGCGATCGCGAAGATCGCGACGACGACCGCCGAGAGACCCATCTGCACGCCGCTGGCGACGTGCGGGGACCCCATGGTGCGGTGCGTCCGCGCCAGGACCTGGGGGAACACCCGGGCGCGGCCCATGGCGAAGAGGTAGCGGGTGGCGGAGTTGTGGAGCGCGAGCAGGGCCGCGAACAGGCTGACGACGAGCAGGAGCTGCATGACGTCGGTCAGGAACGCGCCGAGGTGCTCGTTGGCGACGGCGAACACGAGCCCGCCCGCGTCGGCGGGGTCGACCGCGTCGGCCTGCGCCGCACCGAGCGCGGAGACGATCGCCAGCGTGGTGAGGACGTAGAACGTGCCCATGATGAGGATGGCCGCGTAGGTCGCCTTCGGGATCGTGCGCTTGGGATCACGCGCCTCCTCGGCGAAGATCGCGGTCGCCTCGAACCCCAGGAACGACGTGAAGGCGAAGAGCAGCCCGATGCCGGCGCCGGCGCCGAAGACCGCCGACGGCGCGAACGAGCCGAGGTCGAAGCCGCCGTCGAGCAGGACGGAGATGTCGAAGACGACGAGGATTGCGCTCTCCGCGATCAGCGCCACGGCCAGGATGCGGGCGCTGACGTCGACGCCGCGCCGCCCGAGGACGGTGACGATCACGACGGAGAGGGCGCTCCAGACCTGCCACGGCAGGTCGATGCCGAGGACGTCGTTGAACACGCCGGCCGTGAAGAAGCCGCTGGTCGCGACGGCGCCGATGACGAAGGTGTTGTAGCCGAGGACCGCGACGAACGCGGTGGCCAGGCCGGCGGTCCGCCCGATCGCCTGGGTGACGTAGGCGTAGAACGCGCCGGCGTTGACGACGTGCCGGCTCATCTGCGCGTACCCGATCGCGAAGAGCAGCAGGATCACGGAGACGACGAGGAACGACCCCGGGATCCCGTGACCGCTGCCCAGCGCGATGCCGAGCGGCGCGATGACGACCATCGCGGTCAGCGGTGCGACGGCCGCGAGGACGAGGAAGACGATGCCGGACGGCCCCAGCGCGTTCTTGGCGAGGGCACCGCGTTGTTCGGGTGTGCTGCTCATGTCTGGTCCTTGCGGAGTGGGCGGTTGCGGGGCGGGACCGCGGAGGCGAGACCCGGACAGCGATCCTGCCGCCACTCCGTTCCAACGCTGTCCGCAGGTCGTATAGGATTTCGTTGACCACGCTATCCGGATGGACAGCCGTGTGTCAACGCGCACTCGACGACAGACCGGGCGGCACCGCATGGGCACCACACCGCAGGTGAACTTCACCCCCGAGGAGCTCGACCTCGACCCGTATCCCCACTACGCGCAGCTGCGGGCCGAGGCGCCCGTCGCCTGGGCGGCGTGGGGCGGCGTCTGGTTCGTGACCCGCTGGGACGCGTGCCTGCAGGTCGGGACGGACGCCGACGCGTTCCGCGGCGCGGAGCGCCACCCGACCCTGAACCGGGTGTTCGGCACGCCCAACGTGCTCACGACGATCGACCCGGCGCACCGGGACCTGCGCCAGGCGGTCGACCCCCGGCTGCGCCCGCGGCAGGTCAACGGGTACATCGACGACCTGGTGCGCCCGCTGGCCCGTGCCCGCCTGGCCGAGCTCGCGCCGCGCGGGGCGTCCGAGCTCATGGGCGAGCTGCTCGAGCCCGTGAGCGTCCACGCGCTGGGGGAGCTCCTGGGGCTCGGCGTCGACGACGACACGCTCCGCTGGTGGTTCCACGAGCTGAACGTCGGGGTCTCGAACGTCGAGGCGACCCCCGCCGGGTTCGTCGGTGCCGACGCCGTGACGCGGGAGATCGAGGAGCGCCTCGACCCCGTGCTCGACCGCCTCGAGCGCCGGCCCGACGACAGCATGCTCTCCCACATGCTCCACGGCGGCCGACCGGAGGGCGACCCGCGCGACCGTGCGCACATCTACCCGTCGCTGAAGGTCATCCTGCTCGGCGGCATGCAGGAGCCGGGCCACGCCGTGGGCTCGACGCTGCTCGGGCTCCTCGGTCGTCCCGAGCAGTACGCCCGGGTCGTCCAGGACCCCTCGCTCGCGCCGGACGCCGTCACCGAGGGGCTGCGCTGGATCGCGCCGATCGGCACGGTCGAGCGCCAGGCCACCCGGGACGTCGAGGTCGAGGGCACCCTGATCCGCGAGGGCGACATCGTGCTGGCGGCGGTCGCCTCGGCCAACCGCGACGAGCGGCGGTTCGAACAGGGCGACCGCTACGACCTCGACCGCGAGCGCCGGTCGCACATGGCGTTCGGGAAGGGCGCCCACTTCTGCTCCGGCCACTTCTTCTCCCGGCAGCTCGAGCGCATCGTGCTGGAGGAGGTCGTCTCCGCGCTCCCCGGGCTCCACCTGGACCCGGAGCGGCCCGCCGTCGTCCGCGGGTGGGCCTTCCGGGCGCCCCGGGAGCTCCACGTGCGGTGGAACGCCTGAGCAGCGGGCCCCAGGGAGCACCCATCGCATCCGCCGTTCGATCAGTCCCGTGGGTGCCGGCCCCGACCCTGCGGCCTATGCTCGGCGGGTGAGCGCGCAGGAGAAGTCGAGCCGCCCCGGCTACGGCGGCGGGCGGGCGGCGTTGATCGCCGCCGCGGTCCGCGTCGTGGGCGAGCGGGGCCTGCGGGGCCTCACCTACCGCGCCGTCGCGCAGGAGGCGGGCGTCACGCACGGGCTCGTGGCCCACCACTTCGGCTCGCGCGACGCGTTGCTGCGCGCGACGGTCCTGGCCTCGGCCGCGCGCTCCGCCGAGCGCACCGGCCTGGAGCGCGAGACCGGCGACCTGTCGGGGTTCGCCTCCGAACTGGGCTCCGTCATCGCCGCAGACGACGCCCCCTTCCGCTTCGAGCTCGAGCTCGCGCTGGACAGCCGCAGACAGCCCGAGATCGGCGAGGCCATCCGCGACACCTACGCCATGTACATCGCCGCGGCGCGCCGCGAGCTCGTGCGCGCCGGGTTCGACGAGGAGGACGAGGCGCTCGCCCGCGTGGTCTTCGCCGCCCTCGACGGGCTCATCGTGCAGCAGCTCCTCCACGGCCGGTCCGACGACACCGACAGCGCGGTCCGCCGTCTGCAGCGGCTGCTCGAGGACGCGCGCCGAGGGGCGCAGGCGAGCGACGGCGTCGGCGCCACCCAGGGGACCGGCGCGGACGCGTCCGCCGCGGACTGATCCGCCGACCTCAGGCGCCCGGCGCCGGCGAGGCGACGTACCGCGTCTGCAGGTACTCCTCGAGCCCCTCCGGGCCGCCCTCGCGCCCGAAGCCCGAGGCCTTGACGCCCCCGAAGGGTGCGGCCGGGTTCGACACGAGGCCCGTGTTCAGGCCGACCATGCCGACGTCGAGGACCCGCGAGAGCCGGTCCGCGCGCGCGGCGTCACGGGTGAACGCGTAGGCCACCAGGCCGTACTCCGTGTCGTTGGCCATCCGCACGGCCTCGGCCTCGCTGCCGAACGTCACGACCGGGGCGACCGGCCCGAAGACCTCCTCCCGCAGGATCCGGGCGCCCGCGGGGACGTCCGTCAGGACCGTGGCGGGGTAGAGGCGCCCCGAGGCCCGGCCGTCGCCGCCCGCCCGGACCGTGGCGCCCCGGGCGACGGCGTCCCCCACGAGCTCCCGCACCTTGCCGACGGCCCGGTCGTCGATCATCGGCCCGAGCGTCGTCGCCGGATCCGTCCCGCGTCCGAGCACGAACGCGTCGGCGATCCGCACGAGGCCGTCGACGAACGCGGGCGCCACCGCCTCGTGCACGAGGAACCGGTTGGCCGACGTGCACGCCTGGCCGCCGTTGCGGAACTTCGCGATCCGGGCGGCCTCGAGCGCCGCGTCCAGGTCGGCGTCCTCGAAGACGAGGAAGGGGGCGTTGCCGCCCAGCTCCATCGACATCCGCAGGAGCGCCTCGCCGCCCTGCCGCGCGAGGTCGCGCCCGACCGGCGTCGATCCGGTGAAGGAGAGCTTCGCGGTCCGCGGGTGCGCGATCAGCGCCGACGTCGTCGCGCGCGAATCCGTCGTCGGCACGACGGAGACCGCCTTGGGGTGCACCCCGGCCTCGAGCAGGATGCCGGCGAGCGCCAGCATCGTCAGCGGCGTCTGCTGCGGCGGCTTGACCACGACGGAGCAGCCCACCGCCAACGCCGGGGCGATCTTGCGCGCGCCCATCGCCAGTGGGAAGTTCCACGGCGTCACCAGGACGCACGGCCCGACCGGGTCCTGCTGGGTGAGAATCCGCGCCCCGGTCCGCTCGTGCAGCGCGTGGCGCCCCTCGATCCGCGGTGCCCGCTCGGCGTACTCCAGGAGGAACCCGGCGGCGTAGGCCACCTCGCCGCGCGCGTCGGGCAGGGCCTTGCCCATCTCGGTCGCGATCAGCGTCGCCAGCTCCTCCTGTCGCACGAGCAGCAGGTCGTGCGCGCGACGCAGGACGGTGGCGCGCTCCCGCGCGGGCGTCGACCGCCAGGCCAGGAACCCCTCCCAGGCGCCCTCCATCGCGGCGTCGGCGTCGGCGGGCCCCGCGTCGGTGATCCGCACCAGCTCCGCGCCGTCGAACGGGTCCGTCACCGCGAACGTCGCGCCTCCCAGCGCCGTCCAGCGCCCGTCGACGAGCGCCTGCGGCGGCGTGCGCAGCGGGAGCTCCCGCGTCGTGTCCTCGATCATGCTGCCTCCGGCGGGCATCGCCCGCGACCGTGTCCTATAGGATTTCCTATCCTACAACGGCTCCGGCGCGGTCCTGCAGCAGGAAGGCCGCGCCGCGCTCGCCGATCATCACCGCGGGCGCGTTCGTGTTGCCGCTCGGGACGACCGGCATGATCGACGCGTCGACCACGCGCAGCCCGGCGACGCCTCGCACCCGCAGGCGCGGGTCGACGACGGCCCCCTCGTCGACGCCCATGCGGCAAGTCCCGACCTGGTGGTGGTAGGTGATGACCGTCCGGCGGACGTAGTCGCGCAGCGCGTCGCGGTCCGCGATGTCGGGTCCGGGGTAGAGCTCGGCCGTCCCCCACGCCCGCAGCGCGTCCTGCCCGGCGATGCGGCGGCACAGCTCGACCGCGGCGACGAGGGCGTCCACGTCCGCCTCGGCCTCGAGCGTGCCGAGGTCGATGAGCGGCTCGTCGTCGAGGCCGGGACCGCCCAGCCGCAGCCGGCCGCGGCTCTCGGGCCGGACGATGCCGGCCATGAGCGAGAAGCCGTTCGCCGGCCCCTCCATCCACTCCTCGTACATCGGTACCGCGAAGAAGATCGGCTGGACGTCGGGGGCCGGCAGCCCCTCGCGCGAGCGCCAGAAGAGGTGCGTCTGGGCGGGCGTCCCGCCGACGACGGGCGCGTCGATCGGCCGCTCGGCGCCCAGGATGACGGGCGAGAGGTAGTGGTCGTGCAGGTTCTCCCCCACGCCGGGCAGGTCGACGACCGTCTCGACACCGACCTCGGCGAGGTGCCCGGCCGGCCCGATGCCGGACCGCAGCAGGATCAGCGGCGAGCCGATCGCCCCCGCGGACAGCACGACCTCGTCGGCGCGGAGGTCTTCCGGCCCGTCGGGACCGACCACCCGGACGCCGACGCAGCGACCGTCCTCGAGCAGGAGTCGTTCGACCGGCGCGTCCGTCCGCACGGCCAGCCCCGGGTCGTCCGCGAGCGGCTCGAGGTACGCGCCCGCCGTGGTCAGGCGGCGGCGATCGCGGATCGTCAGCTGCATCCAGGAGACCCCGTCGGGCCGCTCGCCGTTGTAGTCGGGGTTGAGCGGCACGCCGGCCTCCTGCGCTGCCGCCACGATCGCCTCGTGGATCGGGGCGCGCGGGTAGTCGCCGGCGACGGTCAGCGGGCCGCCCGCGCCCCGCAGCTCGGACGCCCCTCCGTCGTAGTCCTCGATGGCGCGGAAGACGGGGAGGACGTCGTCCCACGCCCAGCCGTCGCAGCCGGCGGCGGCCCAGGCGTCGTAGTCGCTCGGCGCCCCACGCACCCAGATCATCGCGTTCAGGGCGTGCGAGCCGCCGAGCACCTTGCCGCGCGGCAGGTGCAGGCGGCGTCCGGCCGCGTGCGGCTGCGGGACCGTGTGGTAGCCCCAGTCCTGGGGCGAGAGCCACAGCTCGCCAGCCCGGCCCGGGTCGTGGATGGCGGGGTTCTCGGCCGCCGATCCCGCCTCGATCAGCAGCACCCGCTGGCCCGCGTCGACCAAGCGCCGCGCAACCACCGAGCCGGCCGACCCGCCGCCGACGACGATCGTGTCGGCGTCCTTCAGCTGCCGCGCGGCGCTGCCCTCCGGAGATGTCATGGCGGGCAGCGTAGCCGGTCATATAGGAAATGAGGGCAAAATCCTTTTGAGGCCGCCGCACGGACGAGCGCGGCTCCCGGGGACGGCGGCGAGGCGGGGGCTGCGTCGCGTGTCGTCAGTCGCAGGGGGCGTCGCGGTAGGCGACGCTCTGCAGGGCGTTGCTGAAGCGGGTCTCGGTCATCCACCCGTTCCGGACGATCGGCACCTCGACCCTCGTCCGGTCGGCTCGAAGGAGCACCGCGCACCGCGGCCCGTCACGGACGATGCCGTAGGTCACCGCCCGGTCCTGTCCGTGCCCTCCCGCGGTGGCGTGCCCGGCGCTGCCGTCGCGGGTCTCGCTCGGCGTCAGGCACGCCCTCTGGAGCGTCCCGGGCGGATCCTCCTCGAGCCACGGGCAGAGCTTGGACGTCTCGGCGTCGAACGCGAGCCAGAGGCTCGCGCCCATGACCGCCCGCGGGCCGACGCGACGCAGCTCGGGCGTGCCGGCCAGGTCGGAGCCCTTCGGAGGTTCGTCGGCCTGGCCCGGAGCCGCCCGGAGCACGGCGAACTGCTGCCGGAACTCGCGGAGCGCCGGGGATCCAGCTGGCTCGTCCCGGCCGGACCCACAACCGGTCACGAGGGGGGCCGTCACGGCCAGGGCCGCCGCGAGAGCCCACGCGGCGTCGGCCCGGCGTCGGCCGCCGGCTCGTCTCGTGGTCCACACGTGCGGGAGTGTCCCGGACCGGGCGTTCCGTCGCCCTACCGCAGCGGCGTCTCGTCCCGCCCCGCGCCGGCCCCGCTCTCGATCGCGGCCTTGCGCACCGCCTCGGCGACGGCGGCGTGGACCGCGGGGTCCAGCACGTCGGGGACGAGCTCGGACTCGACCGTCAGGCCGGCCAGCGCCCAGGCCGCGGCGCGCTTCATCTCGACGTTGATGCGGGTGGCGCCGGCCTCGAGCGCGCCCTTGAAGATGCCCGGGTAGCCCAGGACGTTGTTCACGCTCGTGCCGTCCGCGGCGAACGCGGCCCCGGCGGCGAGCGCGGCCTCGGGCTCGATCTCGGGCGCCGGGTTCGTGAGCGCCAGGACGACGGTGCCGGGGCGCACCCACTCCGGGCGGATCAGCCCGGGCTGGCCGCTCGTGGCGATGACGACGTCGGCCTGGGCCATGACGGCCTCGACCCCGTCGACGACCTCGAGCCCACTCGCCGCCGCGCGCTCGCGGGCGGCGGGGTTCGGGTCCGTGGCGACGAGCCGGTCGACGCCGGCGTCGTGGATCAGGTTGGCGATGCCCGATCCGGCGGCGCCCAGGCCGATCTGCCCGACGACGGCCTTGTCGAGCCGCAGGCCCACGTGGCGGCAGGCGGCCAGGGCGGCGGCGAAGGTGGAGACGGCGGTGCCGTGGACGTCGTCGTGCATCACCGGCTTGGGCAGCGCCTCGTCGAGCCGGCGCTCGATCTCGAAGCAGGCGGGGGCGGAGATGTCCTCGAGGTGGATCGCGCCGAAGCCCGGGGCGATCCGCAGGACGGTCTCGACGATCTCGTCCACGTCGTGGCTATCGATGAGGATCGGCACGGCCGTCAACCCGACGAACTGGGAGTAGAAGAGCGCCTTGCCCTCCATCACCGGCATCGCGGCGACCGGGCCGATGTCGCCCAGGCCGAGCACGCGACTGCCGTTGGTGACGATCGCCACCGACCGGCCGATCATCGTGAACCGGTCCGCCAGCTCGGGGTGCTCCGCGATGGCCTGGGACACGCGCGCCACGCCCGGGGTGTAGACGTCGCGCACCTCCTGCACCGTGGTCACGGGCTTGCCGGAGGTGCGCAGCTTGCCCCCCTCGTGGGCGATGAACGCGCGGTCGTGGTACCAGGAGACGGAGACGTCCTCCAGCTCGCCCAGCGCGCGGGCCAGCTCGTCGGCGTGCGCCTTGTCGCGCACCTCGACGGTGATCTCGCGCAACGCCTCGTGGCGGGCGACGGACACCGTGACGATGTCGCCGATGACGCCCCCGTGCTCGGCGATCCGCGTGGTCAGCTTCGCGAGCTGCCCGACGCGGTGGGGGATGTGCAGGCGGTAGGTGCAGTCGAGGGCCATGGGTGTCGTTCCTGTCTCGGCGTCGGCGGTCGTGCCGAGGGCGCCGCAGGACAGGATCGCCCACCGGGCCGCGGGAGGGGCTCCGCGGGGCCCCGGATCCCCCGGATCCGGGGGTGGGACGACCCGAGCCCCCCCGCCACCGCGTGGCCTACGCCGAGCCCGACGCGTTGGCCAGGATCGCGTCGTGGACGTACCGGGAGAACCCGGGAGCGGCGGCATCCCACTGCGCCGTGTACCGCGGGTCCGACACGTAGAGGGCGGCAAGCCCGCGGTGCGCATGGAGGGTGCACGGGTAGAACCAGCGGTCGAGGTGCCGCCGGTGCTCCTCGGCCAGCGCCCTCGCCTCGGGCCCGTCGGCGGGCAGGCCCGCCTCGATCGCGCGGACGAACCCCTGGATGTTCGCGTCCGCCTCGGCCTTGATCCGGGTCCAGTCGTCCTTCGTGTAGGCGGCCGTGCGCCGTGCGGACTCCCGCCACGTGTCCTCGTCCCCCCACTTCTCCTTCGCCTCCGCCGCGTGCTCCTCCAGGCGGTCGGTGCCGAAGATCTCGAACTGCTCCTCCGGGGTCAGTGCGATGCCCATCTCGTGTGCCTCCATCTCGTGCTCGATCGCGCCGAGCAGCTCGTCGATCCGCGACCGACGGTCGCGGAGCAGGCGGTGCTGCCGGCGCAGGTGATCCGCGGCCCGTGCGTCGGGGTCGGCGAGGATCTGGCGGATCCCCTCCAGGCCGAGCTCGAGCTCGCGGTAGACGAGGATCCGGCGCAGCCGCGCCAGATCCGTGGCCGAGTACAGGCGGTAGCCGGCCTCGCTGCGCCCGCTCGGCGTCAGCAGCCCGATCGCGTCGTAGTGGTGCAGGGTCCGCACCGACACGCCCGACAACCGGGCGACCTCTCCCACCGTGTGCTCGTCCACGAGTCGGACTATGGGGCCTCACGTGGCGTGAGGGTCAAGGGATCGGGCGAAGACCCGCGTCCCCCGACCCTCGGCGAGGCGTCCGCCCCGCCGGTCCTCAGCCGCCCGCGACCGTCTGCGCGGCGTCCTGCACGATCCGCGACGCGAGCAGCTCGTACGAGCGCATGCGGGCGGGGAGGTCGGCGACGTTCATCGCGACCATGACCTCGTCGGCGCCGCAGCCGTCCGCGAAGGCGGCGACTTGCTCGCCCACACCGTCGGCGTCACCCACGGCGGAGTAGTGGAGCATCTGCATCGCGTGGCGGCCGACCGGGGAGCGGAGGATCGCCTCGGTCTCCTCGCGGTCCCCGTCGGGCGCGCGGCCGCTGAGCGCGCGGGCCATCTTCTCGAGCGCCGTCGCGTGCAGCAGACGGGCCTCGTCGTCCGTGTCGGCGGCGAACACGTTCATCGAGGCGATCATGTAGGGCTCGGCGAGCTTCTCCGACGGCTGGAACTCCTCGCGGTACACGCGCGCGGCGTTCAGGAGCTCGGCGGGCGCGAAGTGCGAGGCGAACGCGTAGGGCAGCCCGAGCTGGGCGGCCAGCTGGGCGCCGAACAGGGAGGAGCCCAGGATGTAGAGGGGAACCTCGGTGCCCTCGCCCGGGATCGCGCGGACCGTCTGCCCGGGCTGGGAGGGGCCGAGCAGGCGCTGCAGCTCGACGACGTCCTGCGGGAAGCGATCCGACGCCTGGGGCGAGCGGCGCATCGCGCGCACCGTGTCGAGGTCGGTACCCGGCGCGCGGCCGAGACCCAGGTCGACGCGGCCCGGGTAGAGCGTGGCCAGCGTGCCGTACTGCTCCGCGATGATCAGCGGGGAGTGGTTCGGCAGCATCACGCCGCCCGAGCCGACCCGGATGCGGTCCGTGTGCGACGCGATGAAGCCCGCGAGCACCGCCGGCGTCGACGAGACGATGCTCGGCATGTTGTGGTGCTCCGAGAACCAGTAGCGGCCGTAGCCCCACTCCTCGGCGCGCTTGGCGAGCTCGGCGCTGCCGAGCAGCGCGTCCCGCGGCGAGACGCCGCCGCCCGCCGTGGCCAGATCCAGTACCGACAACCGCGTCCCCATGAAGACCTCCCAGCCGGCCCGGGAGCACCCCGGGCACGCGGTCCGGGCGACTCCCGGACCCCTCCCCCGAAGGTAGCGCGACGCCCGCCGGGGCCCGTGGGGACGCGGGTTGCGCGCGTCCACCGCGTCGGGAGGACGACGCGCCTGCCCCCGCGGGTGGCGCGTGCGCAGCCGTCGGTGGGGCCGCCGCCAGCCCGTGCAAGAGTGGGCGCGTGCGCGTGGCCATCCTCGGCGGTCTGGAGGTCTGGCGCGACGAGCGCCCCGTGCCCGTCGCGGGGGCCCGCGTCCGCGCGCTCCTGGCCCGGCTGGCCCTCGACGCCGGGCGCGACGTCTCGCGCCCCGCACTGATCGACGCGATCTGGGAGGAGACGCCGCCGCGCGACGCCGGCCACGCGCTGCAGGCCCTGGTCTCGCGGCTCCGGCGCGCGCTCGGGACGGACGCTGTGGTCTCGGGCGCCGCCGGATATCGCCTGGCGGTCGCCGCCGCGGACGTCGACGCCCTCGCCTTCGAGGCCGCCGCGCGGGCGGGGTCGGCGGCGCTGCGGGCCGGCGACGCGCCGGGCGCCGCCGACGTCCTCCGCCGCGCGCTCGTCACGTGGCGCGGTCCCGCGCTCGGGGAGCTCGCGGGCGAGCAGCGGTTCGCCGCGGAGGCGGCCGACCGGCTCGAGGCGTTGCGCGTCGCCGCGACGGTCGACCGCGTCGAGGCCGACCTGCTGCTCGGCGGCGGTGCCGACCTCGTCCCGGAGCTCGACGGGCTGACCGTGGACCACCCGCTCCACGAGCGGCTCGTCGCGCAGCGGATGCGCGCGTTGGCGGCCGCCGGCCGGGCCGCCGAGGCGCTCGACGCCTACGAGGGGATCCGCCGGCGCCTCGACGCCGAGCTGGGCGCCGTGCCCTCCGCGGAGCTCCGCGCCGCCCACCAGGCCGTGATCGACGGGACGGCCGGCGCGAGGGCGCCGACCGCGGACGCCGGTGCCCGGGCGACGAACGGCGCCCCGGCCGCCGCGACCCCCCGCCGCACGAACCTGCGTCACCCCGTGACGAGCTTCGTCGGTCGCGACGACGAGGTGGAGCGTCTCGACGCGCTCCTGGACGAGCACCGCCTGCTCACCCTGGTCGGCCCCGGCGGGGCCGGCAAGACGCGGCTGGCCGGCGAGGTCGCGGGCCGCCGGCAGGACCGGGCCGCCGACGGCGTCTGGATGGTCGAGCTCGCGGCGATCGGCGACCCGGCGGACGTCGGCGCGACCGCCCTCGGGGCGCTCGGCCTGCGCGAGGCCCGGCTGCTGCAGCACGCCGGCGGCGTCGCGCCCACGACGGGCGGCGGGCCGTCCGCCCCTGATCCGGTCGCGCACCTGCTCGACGTCCTCGCCGAGCGCGACTGCCTGCTCGTCCTCGACAACTGCGAGCACGTGATCACGGCGGCCGCCGTCCTCGCGGACCGGCTGCTCGCCCACTGCCCCCGGCTGCGGATCATCGCCACGAGCCGCGAGCCGCTGGGCATCGCCGGGGAGCGGTTGGAGACCGTCGGGCCGCTCGGCCTGCCCGCCGCCGACGCGGACGCGCCCACCGCGCTCGAGCACCCCGCCGTGCGCCTGTTCGCCGATCGCGCGGCCGCCGTCTCGCCGGGCTTCGTCGTGGACGCGGCGAGCGTCGGCAGCGTCGTCGAGATCTGCCGGCGCCTCGACGGGCTCCCCCTCGCGATCGAGCTCGCCGCCGCCCGCCTGCGGTCGCTGCCGGTGGCGCAGATCGCCGCCCGCCTCGACGACCGGTTCCGCCTGCTCACCGGCGGCAGCCGCGCCGCGCTGCCCCGGCAGCAGACGCTCCGAGCCGTCGTCGACTGGAGCTGGGACCTGCTGAGCGAGGACGAACGCCTCGTCGCCCGCCGCATCGCCGTCTTCCCGGCCGGCGTCACCCCGGAGAGCGCGGCCGCCGTGTGCGCGGGCGACGGCCTCGACGCCGACGCGGTGCTCGACCTGCTCGCGGCGCTCGTCGACCGCTCGCTGCTCGTCCTCGTGAACCGCGACGCGCCCCGGTACCGGATGCTCGAGACCATCCGCGAGTACGGGGTCGAGCAGCTCGGCAAGCGGGACGAGCTCACCGGCACGCGGACAGCGCACGCCCACTACTTCGCCGCGCTGGCGGAGCAGGCCGACGCCCACCTGCGCGGCCCGCAGCAGCTGCCGTGGTTCGCCCTCCTCCAGGCCGAGCGCGACAACCTGCTCGCCGCCCTGCGCTGGCTCGCCGACGACGGCGACGCCCGCGCCGCCCTGCGCCTCGCACTGTCCCTCGGGTGGTTCTGGGTGCTCTCCGGCAGCCCGAACGACGTGATCGCGACCGTCCGGCTCGCACAGGCCGTGCCCGGCGACGCCGACCCCCTGGACCGCCTCGTCGCGGAGAGCCTGCTCGTGGTGCAGGGCGACGCGCCGGGCGCCGACGTCCGCACCGACCTCGCCGCGTTGCTCGACGAGCTCGACGGGCTGGACCTCTCGTCGCGCCCGGTCGCCGCGGCCTTCGTGCCGGTGATGGCCTGGTTCTCCGGGCAGACCGCCCGCGCCGAGCGCCTCTTCGCCCGCACGCTGCAGAACGACGACGCGTGGGTCCGCGCGACCGTCCCGCTCGCGCTCGCGCACGCGGCGGAGAACGACGGGGACGTCGAGGGCATGCGGCGTCACGTCGGCGAGGCCCTCGTCGCCTTCCGCGCGCTCGGCGAGCGCTGGGGGCTCGCGGCGGCGCTGACCGCGCTCGGCGGCCTGCTGACGCTCGAGGACGATCTCGAGGCCGCCGCCGCGGCGCTCGAGGAGGCGCGCGCGCTGCTCCAGGAGGTCGGTGCCGACGGCGACAACGCGCGGCTGCTGCTCGACATCGCCGGCGTCCGCTGGCGCCGCGGCGACCTCGAGGGCGCCCGCGACTACGCGCGCCGCTCGCGGGACGCCACCGACGTCGGCGGCATCGAGGCGGCGTTCGCCGGGGCGTTCCTGGCCCGCATCGGCTGGCAGCTCGGCGACGAGGAGGAGGCCCGGGAGCTGACCGCCGCGGCCCTCCGGACGCTCGAGCGCGTCGCCCCGACCCGCCCGGAGCGCGGGCACATCGTGGCGGGCGTCCACGCTTCCGCGGCCCTGGTCGCCGTCGCGGACCACGACCTCGACGCCGCACGGGAGCACGTGGGACTCGCATACCCGGCGGCGTCCGGGACCCAGGACGGGCCGATCGTCGCGCTGGTCGGGGTCGCGGTCGCCGCCTTCGCGAGCGCCATCGGCGAGGCCACGGCGGCCGCCGAGGCCCTCGGCGGCGCCGCCCGGCTGCGCGGCGCCGCGGACGCCACCGACCCCGAGATCGTGCGGCTGACGGCGCACCTGCGGGAGACCCTCGGGGACGAGGCTTTCGAGGCCGGGTACCGGTCCGGCCGCGGGCGCGGCCGGGACGCGGCCCTCGCCCTGCTCGACCCGGCGCGGCTCGGCCGCTGACCGGCGCCCCGGCGGGCCTCAGGCCGGCTGTGCGCTGCCCGCGACGGCCGGCTCCTCCCCGTGATCCTCCTCGACGGACCGCGAGTCGGTGAGGGTGTGCGCGCCGTACCCGGCGACCAGGCCGACGACGACCGCGAGGATGCCGAACGTGATCCGCTCGCCGTGGAAGAACGAGCTCACGAGCTCGGGGCTCCACGTCCCGGCGGGCAGCGCGGTGGTGACGAGGACGGCGATCAGCGTGCCGACGACGGCGGTGCCGACGCTCGTGCCGACCTCCTGCGCCGTGTCGTTCAGGGCCGTGCCCATCGACGTGCGGTTCGCGGGCATCGCGTCGACCAGGGCGACCGCGCAGATGGTCATGATCGTCCGCAGGCCGATCGTCATGACGACCATCGAGAGGGCGATGGCGAGGTACCCGTGGGAGACGCCCCAGGACAGCCCGGCCAGCCCGCCGGCGAGCAGCGCGGCACCGACCAGGCACGCGACGCGGTGCCCGAAGCGCTTCCCGAGGCCCTCGGAGATCGGGGTCGCGAGGATCATCGTCGCGATCAGCGGCAGGTTCGCCAGCCCGGCCTTCATGGGGCTCCAGCCGTAGGCGTACTGGAAGTGCAGGATCAGGCCGAACATCACGCTGGCCATGGCGATCGACGTCCCGGTCTGCGCGATCGCGGCGCCGCGGACGGTGCCGTTCTTGAACAGGCCCAGGTCGAGCATCGGTGCGGCGGCGCGGCGCTCGTGCCACACGAAGCCGAGGCCGGCGGCGAGGGCGCCGACGACCGCCGCGACCGTGCTGATGGACGCCCAGCCGTGCTCGATGCCGCTCGTGAGCGAGTAGCAGGCCAGGCCGATGGTGGCGACGCTGAGGACCGCGCCGGGCAGGTCGAGCCGGTCGGCGGTCAGGTCCTCCGGACGGTCGGCCGCGACGCCCATCCGCACGCCGATGTAGGCGATCAGCGCGATCGGCGCGTTGACGACGAGCAGCCACTCCCAGCTCACGTGCGTCAGGACGCTGCCGCCCAGCACCGGGCCCAGGACGAACCCGGACATGCCGACGACGATCATCAGGGTCATCGCGCGCATGCGCAGCGCCGCGTCGTCGAAGAGCCGGAAGACGAGGGAGTTCGTGATCGGCGCCATCGCCGCGGCGGCGACGCCGAGGCCGGCGCGCAGCGCGGTCAGCTCCTCGGCGGACTGCACGAAGACGACGCAGAGGCTCAGCGCGCCGAACACGGCGAGCCCGATCGAGAGGACCCGCCGTCGTCCCCAGCGATCGGCGATCGACCCGGCGGTGAGGAGCAGGCCGCCGAAGGTCAGCGAGTACGCGCCGGTGACCCATTGCAGGCCGGTGGTGCCGGTGCCGAGGTCGCGGGCGATGGTGGGCAGCGCGATCGACAGCAGCGTGTTGTCGACCATCTCGACGAAGAACGCGAGGCAGAGGGCGGCCAGCGGGATCCAGGCGGCGCGGAGCGACGTGTACGTGCGGGACGAGGTGGGCGCCGGTGTGGGCGGCGCGGGCGCCTGTGGCGCGGCGGTGGTGGTGCTCATGCCGGCAGCATCCGCGGGGCCGCTCACAGCACCCGCACACGCCGCTCACACGGGCGGCCCGCCGGGGCACCCGTGCGCTCCCCGCCACGCCGGTGCCGGATCCGCCGCCGTCCGCCGACGGGTCTCCCTGGTCACGGGGCGCCTCCCCGCCGTGACCGGGGAGGCGCCGGACGGCCCTGGGCGTCTCCCTCAGAGCGCCCCGCGGCCGATCTCGGCCGCGATGTGCTCGGCCTGGCGGATGCCGAGCGCGACGATCGTCAGCGTCGGGTTCGCCGCCGCGCCCGTCGTGAACTGCGAGCCGTCCGAGACGAAGAGGTTCGGCACGTCGTGCGCGCGGCCCCACTCGTTCACGACGCCGTCCTCGGGCCGCGCGCTCATCCGGCACGTGCCGAGGTTGTGGGTCGACGGGTAGGGCGGAGTACGGTGCACGTTCGTCGCGCCTACGGCCTCGTAGAGCTTCGTGCCCTGCGTCCACCCGTGCTCGCGCATCGCCACGTCGTTGGGGTGGTCGTCGAAGTGCACGTGCGGGACAGGCAGGCCGTGCGCGTCCGTCATCCCCTGGTTCAGCGTGACGCGGTTGTCGGCCTGCGGCATGTCCTCGCCGACGAGCCACATGCCCGCGGTGCTCGAGTACGCGTCCATCGTGGCCGTGAAGTCCGGGCCCCAGCCGCCCGGCTCGACGAACGCTGCGAGGAACGGCACGCCGAGCGAGATCAGCTGCATGTAGTAGCCGCCGGCGAACCCGCGGTCGGTGTCGTGCCGGGACTCGTCCGCCACGACGCCGGCCATCGTCTCGCCGCGCCACATCTTGACCTCGCGGTCGAAGCGGCCGTAGACGGAGGCCGTCAGGTGGCGCATGTAGTTGCGGCCGACCTGGCCGGACGAATTCGCCAGGCCGTCAGGGAACAGCGGGGAGTCCGAGAGCAGCAGCAGGCGCGCGGTCTCGATCGCGTTGCCCGCCACGCAGACCGCCCGGCCGCGCTGCTTGTGCAGGCCACCCTCCTCGTCGAGGTAGAGCACGCCGTCGGCGCGGCCGCGGGCGTCGTGGGTGATCTGCACGACGTGGCAGCCGGCGCGCAGGTCGAGGTTGCCCGTCCTCACGGCCTTCGGGAGCTCGGAGACCAGCGGCGACCACTTGGCCTCCTGCTTGTCGCCCTGGAAGTTGAACCCGTCCTGCACCGTGGCGGGGCGGCCGTCGAAGGGTGCGGAGTTCGTGGCGTAGGGCCCCGTGGCGATGTGCCGGTAGCCCAGCTCCTTCGCCCCGTTGCCCATGACCTTGAAGTTGTTGTTCGCCGGCAGCGGCGGGCGGCCCCCGACGTGGGTGACCCCCATCTTCTCCTCCGCCCGGTCGTAGTACGGCTCAAGGTCCTCCAGGCCGATCGGCCAGTCGAGCAGCGTCGCACCGTCGATCGCGCCGTAGCGCGTCGCCGTCTGGAACTCGTGCGCCTTGAACCTCGGCGTCGCGCCGGCCCAGTGCGTCGCGGTGCCGCCCACGGCCTTCACGGTCCAGGCGGGCAGGTTCGGGAAGTCCTTCGCCAGGCGGAAGGAGCCCGAGGTCGTGCGCGGGTCGAGCCAGGCCATCTGGTTGAAGGCCTCCCACTCGTCCTGCACGTAGTCCTCGGCGGTCAGGTGCGGCCCGGCCTCGAGGACGACGCAGCGGATGCCGCGCTCGCAGAGCTCGTGGGCGAGCGTGCCGCCGCCGGGACCGGAGCCGACGATGACGACGACGTCCTCGTCGTCCTCGGCGAAGGTGGGGGTGTCGAAGCGCCCGCGGATCTGGACGGTGCTCATCGGACGATCTCGTCGCGGTGCGGGTCGACGATCTGCGGTTCGGGGAGCCAGTCCAGGTCGTCGAAGCCGCGGCCGAGGTAGCCGTTCCCGTCGGGACAGGAGCCTTCGTAGCCCAGCAGGTCCCACACCGGCTTCTGGTCGTAGAGCCCGGTGACCAGGCGGGTGCGGACGTGCTCGAAGAACGCGGTGCCCTCGATCCGGCGCAGCACCGCGAGGCGCGCGGCGTCGTCGAGCTCGGCGAACGGGGAGCCGCCGACGACGTCGACGTCGCGCAGGCCCTGCTCGAGCTGGGCCCGCAGGCGGACGTCGGCCTCGGCGGCCTCGAGGATCGTGCCCACGGCGCGCTCGTACGGCGCATCGGGGAACGACGGGTGGGGGAACATCGCGCGGGCGACGTCCTTCAGCAGCTCACGGCTCGCGGGCGACGTCAGGGTCGTCGCGACCGGGGTGCTCGGCGTGGTGGCCATCGGGTCCTCTCCTCTCGTCAGCCGGGGTCAGGGCCCGGAATGGCCGCGAGCCTAGACCCCTGACTGCTGGTCTGACAAGTCCAATGTGTCCGCGGACACGCAAAGGCCCCCCGGCGGGGCGGGGTGGGAAAGCCGCCGCCCCGCCTCGGGTGCGCCGATCAGGCCGTCGTCGACGGGTGAGGGCCGTCCTGCGGCGTGTCGAAGCGCCCGCCGTCGATGAGCTCGATGCGGTAGCCGTCCGGGTCCTGCACGAACGCGATCAGGGGCAGGTCCTCGCGGCCGCCCGGGTGGAACGCCGGCTTCTCCGGCTCGATGCCGGCGGCGGCGAGCTCCTCCAGGAGGGCGGGGAGATCTTCGACGGTCACGGCGATGTGGTTGTAGCCCGTGCCGAGCGCGTAGGGCTCCTCCTGCCCGACGTTGACGGTCAGCTCGAGCGCGTCGCCGCCACCGGGGAGCCCCAGGTAGACGTTGTAGGCGCTCTCGAAGTTGAGGCGGCCGCGCTCCTCGAAGCCGAGGCGGCGGTAGAAGACGAGGGACGCGTCGACGTCGAGGACGCGGACGCAGGTGTGAACCAGGGAACGGGTCATGGTGCCGCCAGGCTAGCTTGTCTGACCAGCCCGTCGGGGGGTAGGGTGGCGGCATGGTCTACGAAGCGCTCGAGCGCCGGCCGGTGTACCAGCAGGTCGCCGCCCAGCTGCGCGCCGCGATCCTCGACGGCGAGCTCGGCCCCGGGCACGAGCTGCCGTCGGAGCGCGAGCTCTGCCTGCGCTTCGGCGTCGGCCGCACGAGCGTGCGCGAGGCGCTGCGCGCCCTGCAGGCCCAGGGCCTCGTGGTCGCGGCCGGCCCGACCGCGCCACTGCGGGTCACCGCCGTCGACGTGCTCTCCGAGGGGCCCGTCGGCGAGGCGTTCACCGCGCTCCTGCGCCTCGGCGGCGTCCCGCTCGGAGACCTCATCGAGCTGCGCCGCGCGCTCGAGGGTGCGGCGCTCGCGGCGACGGCCGCCCGCCGGCCCCGGCCCGACCTGTCCGCCGCCACCGCGGCGCTGGCGGCGATGGACGCCGCGGGCACGGACGTCGACGCGTTCGAGGTCGCCGACGTGCAGTTCCACCTGGCCCTCGTCGAGGCGTCGGGCAACAGCGCGCTGCGGCTCGTGATGCTCGCCGTCCGCAGCTCGATATCCGAGCACCTGCGCACCGCGCTGCACAGGCTGCCCGAGGTGGCGGACGAGCTCGACCGCCTGCGGGCCGAGCACGCGTCGATCCTCGCCGCCGTGCGGGAGGGTCAGGCGGACGACGCCGCCCGCCTGGTGGGCGACCACATCCGCGCCCTCTACGAGCGCACGACGGTCATCGACGACCCCGCGCCCTCGGGTCCGCGGCCCGTGGCCGACCCCGCCGACCAGGCGCCGGAGGCCGTGGCGTGAGCGCGGTCGCCGTCGACGCCCTGCTCGCCGACCTGGCCGCCGCCGGCGACGTCCTCGTCGACCCCGACCTGCTGGCCTCGTACCGCTACGACCAGGCGGCACCGGGCCTCTTGCCGGCCGGCGTCCCCGCGGCCGTCGTCCGCCCGACGTCGACCGCCGAGGTCCAGGCGGCCGTGCACGCGGCCGCCGCCCACGGCGTGCCCATCGTCCCCCGCGGCGCCGGATCCGGCCTGAGCGGCGGCGCGAACGCGATCGACGGCGGGCTCGTGATCAGCCTCGAGCGGATGGACCGGATCGTCGAGCTCGACGCCGCGGGCCTGACCGCCACCGTCGAGCCCGGCGTGGTCAACGCGGCCCTCGGCGCGGCGGCCGCCGCGGAGGGCCTCTGGTACGCCCCCGACCCCGCCAGCCGCGAGTTCTCCACGATCGGCGGCAATGTCGCCACGAACGCCGGGGGCCTGTGCTGCGTGAAGTACGGGGTCACCCGCGACGCGCTGCTCTCCTGCGAGGTCGTGCTCGCCGACGGCCGCGCCGTGCGCGTCGGCCACCGCACCCGCAAGGGCGTCGCGGGCTACGACCTCGCCGGCCTGGTGTGCGGGTCCGAGGGCACGCTCGGGATCATCACCGAGGTCACCGTCAAGCTCCTGCCGGCGCCGCCGCGGGCGAGCACGCTGGCCGCGACGTTCTCGTCGCTCGTCGACGCGGGCGAGGCCGTCGCGGCGATCGTGCGCCGGGTCCGCCCGTCGATGCTCGAGCTCATGGACCGCACGACCCTGCAGGCCGTGCAGGAGCTCGAGCCGCTGGGCTACGAGGACGACGTCCACGCCGTGCTCTTCGCCCGCTCCGACGCCGGCCCGGACGCCGGCCCGCGCGAGATCGCACTGATGGAGGTGCTGTGCGAGGCCGCGGGCGCGACGCTCACCGTCGCCTCGGACGACCTCGAGGAGGGCCGCATGATCACCGTCGCCCGCCAGCTCGCCTACCCCGCGCTGGAGCGCAAGGGCAGCACGCTGCTCGACGACGTCGCCGTGCCGCTGCCGCAGATCCCCGCGCTCCTGGCCGGCGTGGAGGAGATCGCCCGGGAGCACGGGGTCCTCATCGGGACGTTCGGGCACGCGGGCGACGGCAACATGCACCCCACCGTGGTCTACGACCACCGCGACGCGGACGCCGTGCGGCGGGCGCGCGGGGCCTTCGACGCGATCGTGGCGCTCGCGCTGCGCCTCGGCGGCACCGTCTCCGGCGAGCACGGGGTCGGCGCGCTGAAGACCCCGTTCCTCGACGCGGAGCTCGGCGAGGCCCGCGCGCTGGGCCGGGCGATCAAGGACGCGTGGGACCCCGCCGGGACGATGAATCCCGGCAAGGCCGTCTGACGTCCATCAGGCCGAGGCGGTCTCCGCGTCGCCCGCCATGTCGCCGGCAGCGGCGGCGGGGTCCATCCACATCAGCTCCCAGACGTGGCCGTCGAGGTCGCGGAAGCTCTCGCCGTACATGAAGCCCATGTCCATGGGGTCGTTCCACGCCTCGGCGCCGGCGGCCTTGGCCTTCGCGGCGAGCTCGACGACCTCGGCCTTGTCGGCGCAGGAGAGCGCGAGCAGCGACTCCGTCGTGTCCCGCGGGGCGATCTCGTTCTTGATGAAGCTCTGGAACTTCGCCTCCTCCAGCAGCATCACCATGATGTGCTCGTCGATCACGACGCACGCGGTCTGGTCGTCGCAGAACGCCTCGTTGATCGGGAAGCCCAGGGCTTCGTAGAAGGCGCGGGACGCCTTGACGTCCTTCACGGGGAGGTTGGGGAAGATCATGCGGGGCATCGGGGACTCCTTCGGGGGGCCGCCGCGGGAGCGGGGCCGTTCGGTCGATCTGGAAGGGAGACGACCGTGCTCCGCAGAACTCATCGGTTCCGCCGGGCAGCCGTCGAGATCGCAGTCTGCCGCGGGGCCCCCGGGTTTGCCAGGGCGAGCGGCGGGCAAGGACGACGAGCGGAGTGCACACCTGTTCTCCGCTCTTCCCTCCCCAAGGAGCAGTCCCTCATGGCCACCAACGCCACCACGAACACCCGCAGCACCGACGTCGCCCCGGCCCGCGCCCAGCGTCTTACGACCGAGACGAAGCACGCCACGAAGACGACGGAGTTCTTCGCGATGATCGCCGTGATCGTCGGCATCCTGGTGAGCGCCGCGCTCATCAAGGGCGGCGACACCGAGGGCACGGACGAGTTCGTCGCCCGCCAGGCCTGGCTCTACGTGTCCATCGTCGCC